>CAVQWR010000004.1:0-358361 GCA_963717695.1 uncultured beta proteobacterium
GACGATGTAGAGCGCCGTCAGGGCCCACGTGTGCTTGTCGCGGAAGATCGCGAACTGCTTCGCAACGCCCTCCTTCATCGGTCCGAACGCGGCGAGGCGCATCACCACCAGCGCGGCGATGATGTCGAGCGGAATGGCGACCCACATGCTGATGACGCCGAGTCCGGTCGGCTTCGGCAGGTAGAGATACAGGCCGAGAATCGACGGGATGAACGCCAGCGTGTAGAGCCACGTGATCCGGAGAAAGGCCACGATCGGGTGGCCCGTGTCCGGCGACACCGACTTCAGGTTGTTCATGCCGAGCCAGCAAAGGATCGACAGCGGCACCAGCGACAGCACCCAGGCGAAGCCGGCATTCTGTATCCACGTCTGCGTGCCTGCGGGAATCTTGCCGAAGATCCAGCCGCTGTCCTTGAGAAGCGTCATCGGTTCGCCGCCCAGCGCACCGAAGATGCCGAGCGTCATCATCAGCGGGATCACGATCTGCATGCTGGTGACGCCGAAGTTGCCGATGCCGGCATTGATTCCGAGCGCGGTGCCCTGCAGGCGCTTGGGGAAGAACGTGCTGATGTTCGACATCGAGCTCGCGAAATTGCCGCCTCCCACGCCGGACCACAGTGCCATCAGCTGGAATGCCCACAGCGGCCAGTCCCTGTGCTGCAGCACGATGCCGGTCCCGATCGCCGGCGCCAGCAGCATCGCAGTCGTCAGGAAGATCGTGTTGCGGCCGCCGGCGACGCGGATGAAGAACGACGCCGGGATGCGCATCGTCGCACCGGCGATTCCCGCGATCGCCGTCAGCGTGAAGAGCTCGGCCTGTGTGAACGGGTAGCCGAGATTCAGCATCTGCACGGTGATGATTCCCCACATGCCCCAGACGGCGAAGCCGCAGAGCAACGCGGGCACCGAGAGCGCGAGGTTGCGGTAGGCGATCTTCTTGCCCTTGTGTTCCCAGAACTCGTTGTCCTCGGGACGCCAGTCGGCGACGTCGCCGTGGCGAATCTGCGCTGCCGGGACGACGCCCGCAGCCGCGCTCGAAGTGGTGTTCATTGGCATTCCCTGTTCTACGAATGGCGTATCAGCCGTTGAGACGGAATTCCTTCGACTTGCTGCCCATCACCTCGGCGCCGCGAACCTCGGTCCAGTACATCCAGATGAGCGAGACCCAGACGACGCCGTACATCAGCATGAACGCGGAGGAGCGAATGCCCGTGAGGTCCATCAGGGCGCCGAACATGATCGGCAGGATGAAGCCGCCCATGCCGCCGGCGAGACCGACGACGCCGGAGATGACGCCGATGTTGACCGGGTAGTCGTCGGAGATGTACTTGAACACCGATGCCTTGCCGAACGCCCACGCGATGCCGAGGATGAACATCAGCGCGGTGAAGATCCACACGTTGAGGCCGACGTGAAAAGTCTTCGGCCCATCGACCGTCGTGATCGTCATGTCGGTCTGCGGGTAGGAAAGCAGGAAGAGGCAGAACCAGCTGACCCAGAGCACCCACCAGGTGACGCTGTGCGCGCCGTACTTGTCCGAGATCCAGCCGCCCAACGCGCGCAGCACGCCGCCCGGAAGCGAGAAGCACGCGGCGAGCAGTGCCGCGGCGCGGATGTCGAGACCGAATTCGCCGACGTAGTACTGCACCATCCACAGGCTCATCGCGACGTAGCCGCCGAACACGATCGAGTAGTACTGGCAGAGCTTCCAGACTTTCCGGTCCTTCAGCGCGACGAGCTGCTGGCGCCACGTGATCTTCGAATCCACGAGGTGATGCGGATCGGAATAGCTGAAAAACCAGAACAGGAGCGCCGTGCCGAGCATCACGGCCGCGTAGACCTGCGGCACCATCGTCCAGCCGAACGCGACGACGAGCGCCGGCGCCACGAACTTGTTGACCGCCGCGCCCGAGTTCCCGGCGCCGTAGACACCCATCGCGAAGCCCTGGCGCTTGCGCGGGAACCAGCGCGCGACGTAGGGTGTGCCGACGGAGAAGGATCCGCCGGCGAGGCCGACGAAAAGGCCGAGCACCAGGTATTGCCAGTACTGCGTCGCGTATCCGATCAGCCAGATCGGCACCACGCACAGCAGCATCAGGATGAAGAGGACGATGCGGCCGCCGAACTTGTCGGTCCACATGCCGAGCGGCACGCGGATCAGCGATCCGGTCAGCACCGGCGTGGCGGTCAGCAGGCCGAATTCGGTGGCGTTGAGGTCGAGCGTCTTGCGGATCGGGATGCCGATGACGCCGAACATCATCCAGACCATGAAGCACACCGTGAACGCCAGCGTGCTGACGATCAGCACCGACAGCGCCTGTCCCGTCTTGCTCATGACAACGACCCCTCCCGTGTGAATGCGCTCAGTATGCGAACGCGGAGAGGTGCGTAGCATCCTCCGATGGGGGCGCGCCGGAAGAGCGGAAGAACGATGCCGCGCGGGCGCGGCATCGTTCCGTGGAACTAGCGGAGCGGAAGACTCAGGCGGAGTTGATCCAGATCAACCCAGCCCGTGCTCGGTTGCGATAACCGCAGCCTGCACGCGCGAGGCGACGTCGAGCTTGCGCAGCACGTGCTGCACGTGGATCTTCACCGTGGTCTCGGCGATGCCGAGCTCGCGGGCGATGGTCTTGTTGCTGGCGCCGCGCGCGATTCCGCGCAGGATTTCCTGCTCGCGCGGCGAAAGCTGCGCGATGGGGGAGGCGGGCGGCGCCGCCGCGGCGGGCGTCGCCGCGGCACCCCGGTAGGCGGCGACGAGCTTGCCGGTCATCTCGTCGGCGATCGCGGCTTCGCCGCGCATCACGCGCAGAATGGCCGCGGCGAGCGCGTCGCCCTCGATCGTCTTCAGCAGATAACCGGCCGCCCCGTTGCGCAGCGCGGCCGAGAGATCGGCTTCGTCCTCGCTCACCGTCAGCATCAGCACGCGCGCGGCGGGCGCGGCCTCGAGCAGCGCCGGCAGCGCGTCGACGCCGTTGACACCGGGAAGGTGATTGTCGAGCAGGATGAGATCCGGCGCGAGCTCCTGCGCGCGCCGCTGCGCCTCGCCCGCGTCGGCGGCGTCGCCGACGACGCAAAAGCGCGGGTCGCGCGCGAGAAGCGCGATGAGCCCGCGGCGAAACAGAGTGTGGTCGTCGACAACGAGGATTCGTATCGGCGGATTCGAGGGCGTTTCCATCGATCAGCTCAATGTGGAAACCTGTCGGGCGGCGGCCGCGTCCGGCATGGTTCGCGGCGCGGGCGGCAGCGTCAGCACGATCGACGTGCCGCGCCCGGGGGTCGAGATCACGTCGAGGACGGCGCCGATCCGCTCCGCGCGTTCCGCCATGATGCGAAGTCCGACGTGTGTCTCGTCCGGAGAGCCGGCATCGCGCGCGAAGCCTTCGCCGTCGTCGCGGACCTCGAATCGCCAGACCGGCTGCTGCTGGACGTCGAGCCATACCTGCGTCGCGCGCGCATGCTTGCGCACATTGGACAGCGCTTCCTGCACGATGTGCAGCACCTGCAGCTGCATGACCGGCGCGAGCGGCATTCCCTGACCCTCGATCCGCAGGACGGCCTTGAGGCCACTCTGGTGCTCGAACTTGCGCAGCGTTGTCAACAGCGCAGGCTCGATGTCCTCGGCGTTGGCCCGGGTCCGGAAATGCACGAGGAGCTCGCGCACGTCGCCATAGCATTCGCGCACGCCAGTGTCGATCTCGGCCAATGTCTCCCGCGCCAGGGCTTCGTCACCGTCGGCGAGGGCGTCGCGCATCAGATGCACCTGGATCTTCAGGAACGCCAGGGACTGCGCGATCGAGTCGTGCAGCTCGCGCGCGAGGAATGCGCGCTCCTGCGACACGGCGGCCTCCTTTTCCAGCGCGTTGAGCCGCAGGTTCTCCATCGCGCCCGCGAGATGCGCCGTCAGCGCCTCCAGCAGCGATTTTTCGGCGGGGGTCAGGTCGAACTGATTGTGGAAGAAGAGGTCCACTTCGCCCATCATCCGATCGTGCTGCAGGATCGGGATCGACACCACCGTCTCGAACCCAGCATCGGCACAGTGGGGTAGGTGCGCTGACGGCGAGGCATGGATCGGGATCACGCGCACGCCCGCGTTTACAGTCGATCTGCCGCAGAAGCAGTCGCCGGCGCGGATGCATTGCTCGCCCTCGGTCATTGCCACAGGCAGACCGTCGGACGCGATCAGCAGGAAGCGCTGGTTCGTTTCATCCGACCAGCGCAGCGCGACGCCGTCGGCGCGCGCGACTCTGCGCACGTGCCGCGTGAACCCCGCGGCGAGCTCGTCGAGCGTCGTTGCCTTCGCCGCCAGCGTGGTCACGTCGTAGAGAGCTTCGAGGCGTTCGCGCTTTTCCTGCAGCTCGGAAGTCTTCTCCGCGACTTTCGCCTCGAGGTTGCGGTACATCGACTGCAGGTGCTCCGCCATGCTGTTGAAGCCCTTCGCCAGCGTGCCGAATTCGTCGCTGGTGATGCGCTCAACGCGCGCACCGAAATCGCCGCGCTGGATTTTCTCGGTCGCCTCCTTCAACTGTCCGACGGGCTCCAGCACGAAGCGATAACCCGTGTAGACGAGCACGGCCGTGCCCAGCACAGCCAGCGACATCATCGCGACCTGCAGCAGGTGCAGGAGCGCCGTCCAGCGCGACATGTGCGACTCGATCGCAGCCACGAAGGCGTCGATGTGCGCGGTGAACGCTGCCGCATCGGCGCGCAGGCCGTCGACCCCGTCGGGCCGGGCGTCGATCCACTGGGCCCGGAACCGTGACCAGTCGCGCTCGACGACCGCGAAGTCGTTGCGCACGGCCTCGTCCCAGGGCACGAACAGCGGGCGCTCGGGGTCGCCGTCGCGCAGCAGCGCGAGGCTCTTCTGGAATTGGGCGAGCTGTCCGGGCATCGCCTTGGTGTCCGAGGTGCCGATGGAGAGGGCGAGGCGGTACGTCTGCATCCGCATGCGCCCGGCTTCGTTGACGGCTGCGGCACCGCCCTCGAGCTGCCACGACACCCACAGCGTGATCGCGATGATCAGCAGTGCGACGAGCAGGAACGGAACGGCGACAAGCGTCAGCTTGGCGCCCAGATTCCATTGTTTGGGATGGCTCATCGGTGCAAATCTAACTTGGAATGTCGCGCCCATAATGAGCGCGGTCAATACGTCGCGTCTTGCCTTTATACGCCCACTGGAATCGACGCCAAAGATAAGTCCGGGAGCGGGCGTCCTCGATGTGCTAACCAGGTGCGGTCGATCGAACCATGGCTCGCAATTGTGCTGTCGTACCTCGCAGTCATCGCTCACGCTGGTGCCTCGAGTAGGACGTGCACGTGGTCAAGTCCGTGCTATTGCCAGAGTTGCGTCGCAAGCGCGCCATGATAATTGGCACGTTTCGAATCTGCGATAAAGAGATCGTCCAGGTCAAGGTGTATCGGCCTGGCATTGCCTTGACCAGGGCGAACCGGCTTGGCGCACATGTGGAAGCGCGGCGCACTCATGTTCCGTCGCCTCATCGTGCTGGTCCGTATTCACGCTTTCGGACAACGTGGCTGGCAAAGATCGTTCGCCATGCCGATACGCTGCACGCCGCGAACCGAACGGCGCGGAGCGGATCGACGGGGTGCCACTGTTCGCGGCGCGCTAGAGTTCGGCCCAATGTAGACCGCGCCCGCAATTGTTGAAATTCAGACCGGCGTATTCACGTCCTCAAAGACAACGATCAAGCGCTGCGACAGTGCGAGACTAATTGCTTCATAGCGATTAAGTGCACCAAGCTTTTGCATGATATTGGAAAAATGAAAATTCACCGTTCTTGCGCTGATGTCGAGCTTGAAAGCGATGTCGGCACTCGTCATCCCACGCGTTGCAAGTGTCAGGCATTGGTGCTCTCTTTTTGAGAGACGAGCTGACCCTGCTTCGCGAGACCGTTCAATGCGGTTCTGGGGCGACAATGTAGGGCGGTCTGTTGTCACGGTATTCCCCCTCTCTGACGACATGGAAACACGCTAACGCACCTCGGCATTTTTCGGAATGTCAAAATCAACGACCCTTTCGACGAGGCACTAAGACCCATGGAAGCGGAGAAGGGCGAAACTAATACTTTGATATTGCGGAACTTTGCCCTAACACTGATGCCCCCGGCCCGGGTTTGGAATTGTATTTTTCGCCAATAGCCGCGCGATCCCGGCCCTCGGAGTGGTTGGCGACGCGAGCTTTCAACTCGTCAATTGCGAACCTAGCCGGATCGCGCGGCGTCGATGTACTTCTTTCGGGGCGAGCTCGCCAAATCGAGCAACCCGGCCTTAGTCGCCAGGAAAATCGCTTCGTTGGTGCTGCTGGCGTTGAGCTTGCTCCTAATCGAATCGGTATGGGCTTGAACCGTGCGCGATGTAATGCCCATGCGCTCCGCCACCTCTTCGTGACTAAGGCCTTGTACAAGCCAACGAAGCGTCTCGCGTTCGCGAACTGAAAGAGGTGCGCCCTGGAGTGTGGGCGCGAGACCCTTAAGAATTAGTGGCTTCATGAATAACTGATGAAAATAAATTCCGAACGCCAGCAGATCGCCCTGCTGGCGGATAAGCATGCGCCGTCGAGTGGCATCGAGCAGTGGAGTCGTCGAATTGAAGCAAATCATGCAAGTGAATGTTCCACTGTCAGGGACCTGCATAGATATGCCGCTCCTTGTCCCATAACGCGATGCGGCCGAAAGGAACGCATCCACGCGTTCGCTTTTGCCTCGTTCGGACTGATCCCAGATTACCGGAATTGAGCTCGCAAACAGACCCTGAATGCGGATATCTAATTCCATGTATGCATTTTCCTGATACTCCTGGACCCATTCCGCGGGTAGCGTCGTGAAGGTCCACGTCTTGCACTCGCAATTGGGACGCCAGCTTGCTGCGCAACCGTACATGAACGTATTGAAGCCTAGCCCGCGAACCGTTGAGTCAATGGCTTTCACAATGTCGCCGTCGCCGCGTGCGGCGTCGACCATTCCCTGGAAGAAATCAGGGTAAGTTGCTGAGGCATCGATGTCGATGCTCTCAAGCTTCATGTACTCCGTATGGGGACGCAAATAGCTTGGCATGGGGGTGTATCAGCGGAAGAGTTGCCGTCGTCTATAAACCACGGGACAGGAAACCCGTCACTATTGGCCAGAGACTAGGCGCGTTGTCGCGGCGAAAGAATCCCCAGTGTCCGACCTCGCGGTGTCCGACCTCGTGGGCCTCAATCATTCGACGCACCGGACTCAAGTTGGGCGCGGTGAAAAGGAATCGTCGCACGGCCTCCTCGGAGGTCCACGGGTCGTCAAATATGGAAAGGATCAAAGCGGGGCCTGTTGCGGTTTTCGCATTCGCCGTCATCCGGCGAAATCTTGTCACATCCCAAAGGCTCTCGTAGGGAGAGATAGCCGGAGCGTTCAACGGAGGAACGTTGCGCTGCGCCCATTGCAGGGCGACCCTGCGCGGCAGATCGTCGCTCAACCCGAAGGCTTGACCGGGAAAATATCCGAGCACTCGCGTGGTGATTGGCATGATCGTGGAGTGGAGAACCGTCATACGGAGCCAATTCGATTGAAAGTCGCCCTTCCGTCCGAGATGAGGGCCTATGAAGACGTGCTGCGAGATTGCCTTAACCCCGTTCGCTCCGACCAATATCAACGAGCCGATTGAGTGGCTCACGCTCGCTACCGGTGCCCGCAGAAAACGGCCCTGCGAAAGCGAAGCGCTGCGGTTGCGTCGAGAATCGTCCAATCTTCAAAACCCGCTTCCATGCCGCGCAGCGACCCAGTCCGAGACCGGCCGATGCCACGATAGTCATAGGCGAGCGTCGGAAAGCCGTTTCGTGCGAGGAATTCGCAGAAGTAACGATAATGGTGGGCTTTAATTCCGGCACCGGTCGAAAACAACACGACTGCCCCACTAGGATGGCGCCCATCGCACGAATACAGGGTTCCACCAAGCGGAAACCCGTCGACGGCATGAAAAGTTACCGCTTCTTGTGCGGCCGAATCCAACCTTGGTACCTCGCGACGATAGAATGCTCGATTAGTCCTCAGAGTGCTCCCTGCCGGGAAGAAACGATCGCGGACGTGATTTTGGCTGGGTCAACGGCATGGGTCAATCGCGACATTTCGGTGGCAGTGGGCGCTTTGCGCGCATATCATCGGCATTCGAATGCGACGATGCTCAATGGTCGCGCGCTCGGTTCCGCGTGTGCGTGAGCAGAGTGCCAGCGCATGGACACAAGCGGTGGGCGACGCGTTCTTGGAATGCTGGACCCGAAGGGACAGGCGTATACGATTGAGAGGAGCCCATCGCCGAATAGCGCTGTACCGTCCAAGAGCTGCAAGTCACCGTTTGCCTTGAAATATTGGTGCTGCAAGCGTACCCGAAACCATTTCGCCTAGCAGCCAATTGCGGACGCCTGCGGATTGCCGCAAGGTCCGGATAGTCTCAAGCGACGAGCGACGCGTGAGAATGGTCAGTGACGCACGGACGCCGGGCTTGAACCTGCGGACGGACGCTGCATCCGCCAGGCGAGTGCCGAGCCCGCCATCGTCATGATGAAAAGCCCAATGGCGAGTGCGTTGCCTTCGGCGCCGAGGCGCAGCATGTCGACGTCAACTTGGCCGAAGCCGAGCCGTACGACAAGCGACACGTGAAGCACGGCCAAGGGGACATAAAAGAACCGGCCAAAGTGCAGCTTGACGCGCGTCACAGCCGGCAGGATTACAGGAGCGTGCGCGAGCATCATGGAAAAAATGAAACCGAGGCCGAGCGCATGCAGAGCCACATCTCTGAGCGGGAGCCCGAATGACGTGGCGACCCAGCCTGCACCGGTAACGGCGAGCCAGCCGTAGCCGAGCAGCAGGCAGATGGCCATGTAGCGGGTCAATCCGTGAGCTGTGATGGTGCGGCGCGCGATGTCGAAGACAATCATCCAGCCCGCAAGGCCCAGTAGCGACGCCCCGTACGCAATGCCGCCCCACACCGGCGACAGCGCGAACGTGGCCGAGCTGAGCAACAGGGCTCCCAGACAAACGTACAGCGTTTCCGCGGCGCCGCGGCGGCGACGCATCAGCCGGGTCATCTCTAGCCGTTCGGCCGCGATCGTGAGTATGAGAAACGCGAACCACCAGGGGATGACCGCTGCCGAATGGGTACCAAGAACCTGAAGCAGATTGCCCACCAGCCAGGCGGCCGCACCAGTCAGCAGCAAAATCGTGTGCGGTGCGCGCTGGCGCTCGACGACAACGACGTTCACGGCAATGAATGCGACGGCGGCAGCCACGGCAAGCCACGCGGCCAGGCTAGGAAGGCCCGCGAGCATTGCGAGACCGGCGAGTGCGGAGGCGCCGGGCGCTGCAAAAGCGAAGCGGTCCTTGATCGCAACGGCTCGTTCAATCCCGATGGCGGTTCCCAGGAATCCGCAAGTCATCAGGAACGCATGCGCCAGCACGGCCTGCCCGGGCCACGCACTGTTGCGGGGTAGCGGCACGGCAACGCCAGCGCGCAGCAGACCACCGATGATGCCTGTCACCAGCAACAACGCAACGCCGAACAGGAATGCCGCGCGCAATGCCTTGACCAGCCATGGCATATGAACCTGCGATGGATTGCGCATGGCCCGCTGCACGGGCCTACCAGCCCATGATGTCCTTCGCTCGCGCGCTCATGCGGTCAGGGGTCCAGAAGGCTCCCAGACGAGCTCGACGTCGACAATGAAATCCGCGGGCAGCACGCGGTCCAGTTCCGCGCTGACATCGGCCACGATGAGATCGGCAACGGGGCATGCGGCCGAGGTCATTGTCATCCGCACGTGCACGCGCCCGTCGCTCACATTGACGGCGTAGACCAGGCCGACGTCCACGATGCTGAGCGCGATTTCCGGGTCGACCACTTGCCGGAGCGCCGCCTCGATGGATGACTGGAATTCCTGGGGCCCCGAATAGGGGTATGGCGCATCGGCGGACAGGTCCAGTACTTCGTCCATGCCAGTTCACGCAGCCCGAATCATGAGAACCCTGCTGAGCACTCCGCGGTTGCGCGCAACATCCGCCAGAGTGTATTGGTCCAGCACCGAATAGAACGCGCTCACCGCCTCGGCAAGAGTCTTCTTGAGCTTGCAGCAAGGTGAGATCGCGCAATCGCCGCCATCCACCGCGAAACATTCGGCAGGCATGGCGGCTCCTTCTGTGTCTCGAACCACTTTGCCGATACGAATGTCCTGCGGCTTCCTGGCAAGGTGCATGCCGCCGCCTTTGCCCCGCACCGTCTCGATCCATCCTTGCCTGCCCAAAAGGTGCACGACCTTCGTCAAATGATTCTCCGATACATCGAACGCGTTCGCGATTTCGGCGATGGTCGCGCGCCGCGACGGCTCGGCGGCGAGGTAAATAAGTACACGAAGGCTGTAGTCGGTGAATGACGTAAGTCTCATGGCGTCCTGTCAATTTGCATCGAAATGCTTCGCGAAATAATTGCGGGATTCGATTGTCAAATGCCACCACATACGCCGCAACATCCGCCGGCGCTTTGGGGTTGCGCCAGCTCCCTGATAGTCACGCGCCACACATCCGGCCCGTTCTTCGCGTAGATCCACGAGACGTTGTCCTGCAGTTGGGCTTTGAACTGGCAGTACAGCGGCCTGGGATCGTGGTCACTGACGATCTTGAGCGCGGCGCCGACTTCGAGGTCATTGAACGTTGTGAAGATGGCGCTATGCCGCTCGCGGGTTGCGATTGCGCGAACGTCCAGTCTGGTGTTGGCGGTGCCCAGCGACATTGTCGGCTCCAAGGCCGGTCCGAAGATGTATGTAGAATATATCTATTGTCCTGGAATCGGCCTGGCGTTCCTTGACCTAGGGCAAATGCAGTTGCAGGACACGACGCGTCGAATTCCAGGTCTTTCCGAATTTGATTGATGTCAACCTAAATGTACGGACGACTGGCAGAGTCGGCGGCTGCCGTGGGATGCTCCGCGTCCGACAATTCACTGCAACTTCCCATGACACTTGTTGACGACTCCGATTTGCAGATCACCTGGCGCGACGGCCTTTCCATTGGCGACGCCCAGATCGACGTTGAGCACCGGCGGTTGGTTCAGCAGGTGAACGAACTCAACGCCGGCCTTGTGGCGCAACTTGAGAGCGCGGAGATCCTGCGCCTGATGCACCGCCTGCTGGACGTCGCCGCCACGCACTTCGCCAACGAGGAGCGCTTGTTGCGCGACCGAGGCTACCCGAAGGCCGGAGAACACCGTCTCGTGCACGAGACGCTGATCGCGGAATTGTCCGACGCAGTGGAGAAATTCGCCGACACGCCTGCGAGCCTGACCCGGCTGGCCAGGGGGCTCAATGTCTCCCGCGCATTGATGGAGCATCTCGCCTACGAGGATATGAGATATCGCGACTGGTTTGAGTCCGAGTGAACACTTCTCACGCCGCGACCCATGACCGACGCCCCCCAGGACCCACCATGACAGGAGTCAAGATCATGGCCCAAGCCACACATGTTCACCTCTCACCCGAAGCAATCTATCCGTTCGACGCTCGCGGCGTCGCCAAGCGCTTCCGGCATGCAGCGATTTTCGGGGCACTCGACGCCTTGAATCGCGGGGAGACCATGCGCTTTGTCAACGATCATGACCCGCTGCCGTTACTCGACCAGCTCGCGGCACGATATGGCGAAGCGGTCACCATTCGGTATATCCAACGCGATCCGGGTGCAATCGTCATCGACTTCGAAAAGAAGTAAAGGCAAAGCCCGCTCCGAGTGCTTACGGAGAAGCGATGAACGATTACGTAAAAGCCTGGCAATGCATCGGCTGCGGAAGAATCGAGGCGCCACAGACATGCATCGGGGTCTGCCAAGACCGCAAGGTCGAGTTTGTCTATGCGTTCGAACATGAAGAGGCCTTGGCGCAACTGGACATTGCGCGTCGGCGGGCGAACGCACTGGAGGCGCTCGTCCGCCGGCTTGCGTGCACCAATCCGCGCAACGGCGGATGGGAAACCACCTATCGTACGATGCAGGAGCAGGCACGCTCGATATTCTCGGCGGGCAGCAGCGCAACCTGAGTGAGCCCGGAGCCATGAATGGCGGCGCGATGAAGCCCACTCCCGACGAGCGCGATCCGTCGGTTCGGCGTGAGCCATTGCGCAGGCGCTTTCGCGACGACCTGGCCGATCTGTCGCCTGCCTACTTCGGCATGGTCATGGCAACGGGCATCGTCTCGCTTGCTGCCCACCTTCTTGGCATGCCTCGCATCGCGCAGGTACTGTTTCGGCTCAATATGGTTGTCTTCGGCGTGCTGTGGCTCTTGACAGTGCTTCGCATCGCCCGCTACCGAAATCGGTTCTTCGACGACATGGTCGATCACCTGCGCGGCCCCGGGTTCTTCACGACCGTGGCCGGCACGAGTGTCCTTGGAAGCCAATTCATACTGCTCGCCGCCGACTATCGCGCAGGTACCGCGCTCTGGGCCGTGGCGATCCTGCTCTGGATCCTGCTGACTTACACCGTATTTGCGGGATTCACGATCAAGAAGCAAAAACCCACGCTCGATCAGGGAATCAGTGGCGCGTGGCTGCTCGCCGTCGTGGCGACGCAATCGATCGCGGTGCTCAGCGCGCTCCTCGCGGCTCACGTCGAACAGCCTTACAAGCTGGAACTGAACTTTCTTGCGCTCTCGATGTGGCTTTGGGGCGGCATGCTCTACATATGGATGATGTCCCTGATCTTCTACCGCTACACGTTCTTTCCGCTTTCCCCCGGCGACCTGTCGCCACCGTACTGGATCAACATGGGTGCAATGGCAATTTCAACCCTCGCGGGGTCGCTGCTCATCATCAATGCGAGCGACGCGCCATTCCTGATTTCGCTGCTGCCATTTGTCAAGGGCTTTACGGTCTTCTACTGGGCCACGGGCACATGGTGGATTCCCATGCTGGTGATACTCGCCGTGTGGCGTCACGTGTACAGCCGCTTTCCGATCAGATACGACCCACTGTACTGGGGCGCGGTCTTTCCGCTCGGCATGTACGCGGCCGGCACCCACGAGATGATCGCGGCGATGGGATTCGATTTCCTGGGGTTCCTTCCATCGACGTTTCTTTACATCGCGCTCGCCGCATGGGCAGCGGCATTCACCGGACTTGCCCTAGATCTGTCGCGCCGCATCGGCGCGTTGCGTTCCTAGGCGCAGGCTGCACCTCATGCCGTGCGAACACTGGACCTCGGATCGAAGCGCTCCCCGACCAGAATCCTTTGCCCTTCGTACACCTCCCCGCGTGGTCGCGGGACCTCAGACAAAAGGCCAACGGAGAACCGTTGGCTTTTGAGCTTTGGTGGTGTGCGCGCAGCCTGCGACCAATTCGCCCGCCCGCCTGATGCGGATCGCTGCGGGCTGCTGAGAGCGCGTGCCGGCATTGCGGCGATCCGCTGCTGCAGCGCCGTTCACATTACGCCTTCTCATTTTCGGTCAGGGCCGCAGCAGATCCCTCGGAAAGTCATCAGCGCAACCGCGGGGCGCCGCGACGGACTTGGAGCCCGTGATTACCAATCCCGTGCGACCGGCCCGCTCCGGACATTTGCCGGGCGGAGACCCCGCCCGATTTACGACTCGGTGCCAGGATTCCGGGTGACCCCTTCGCGGCGCCACCGTTCGAGGCAGGCGGTCTCGATCGCCTTGATCGAGTGAGCGGCCAAAGCCGTGTGACCTAAGTCACATAACCATTTTCAAAACTCGGGTACGTTCCGCCTGGTATGCATTTGTCATACCAAGGTTGCGAGAAGGAACGAGCGCTTCAAACCGATTTCGGTGTGCTGCGGGCTGGCCGGCTGGGGACCGGTCGAATTGCTCGCTTATCCAAAAGGAGGATTGCAATGAACATCCGCGCCGTATGCCAGCAGACTTTGGCCCTCATTTTCGCCGTGCTTAGCGTGGGTTTTTCCCCTGCCGCCCATGCGATTCAAGCCACGCCGACTTCGCTGAGCTTGACGACAGGCGCAAGCGCCAAATTGGCGCTGAGCGGCGTTGCCGGATCGGTGACGGTTGCAGTGGACAGGACGGCAGTCGCCACTGCGAGCGTGACCAGCAGGGGCGCCGTCAATGTTCGCGCCGTGGCACCGGGAACGGCCACTGTGCGGATCTCGGACAGGAGCGGCGCTGTCAGCGTTCCGGTCACGGTCACCCCCGCAGTCCCGATGACCGTGTCGCCGACGACCGCAACGGTGGCGGTTGGCGCGACGGCTGCGGTGACGGTGGCCAATGCCAGCGGCACCGTGTCGGCCGCTTCTTCGGACAGCACCGTCGCATCTGTCAGCTATGCCAGCCCGACGGTCGCCATTT
Source organism: uncultured beta proteobacterium (assembly GCA_963717695.1). Classification (GTDB taxonomy): domain Bacteria; phylum Pseudomonadota; class Gammaproteobacteria; order Burkholderiales; family Casimicrobiaceae; genus CAIWHR01. The sequence continues at coordinate 14,338 of CAVQWR010000004.1, forward strand.
CAGGGCTCAAACCCGGCCAGGCGACCGTCACCATCAAGGACAGCTACACGACGCTGTCCGTGGCCGTCACCGTATTTGCTCCGATGGGCGTGGCGCCGAGCTCGCTTACCGTGGCTGCCGGCAACACGGCAGGCATCACGGTGACCAACCCGAATGGCACAGTGGCTGCCGCGTCGTCGAATCCGGCGATCGCCACCGTCTCGTATGCCGCCGGGGTGGCGGCGGTCAAAGGCGTCGCCGCCGGAACCGCCACCGTCACGGTGAAAGACAGCCGCACCACCAGGGCGGTGGCGATCACGGTGGTTGCACCGATCGCGCTGACGCCGTCCTATGCCTCCGTCACCACCGGAACTCCGACGAAATTCACGGTGTTGTCCTCCATCGGCACAGTGACGGTTACCTCGTCGGACAACACGATCGCCACCGTGACCTATGCCGGCGGTGTGGCCACGGTCACCGGAGTGCAGGTCGGGTCCGTGACGATCACGGCGAGGGATGCCTACTCGAGCGCGGTTTCCCAGGTCTCCGTGGTGAGTTCCGCGGTCGCCACGATCGGCGGATTCGCAGTGCTCGCCTGGAACGACCTCGGCATGCATTGCGTCGACGGCAAGGATTATTCGGTGTTCTCGATCCTGCCCCCGTACAACAACCTGCATGCGCAGCTGGTCGACAAGAGCACGGGCAAGCAGGTGACGAGCGGGGTGACGCTGACCTACGAGTCGGTTCCCGACACCACGCTGCCGGCGACGGATCCCCTTTACCAATCGATCAACACGATCAGCTCGTCCAAGACCAATTTCTGGACGTGGGTCGGAGCCTTGTTCGGTGCCAGTCCGGCACCCGATGTCGGCCTCAACCTGTCGGGCCTGCCGGGCAATCGAACGCCGTCGCTGTCGCCGCAGCCGATGTCGTTCGCAGCGTCCAATGGATGGTTCGTGGCCGAAGGTCTGCCGATCACTCCGGTCGATGACCAGGGCCGCAAGAACTTCTATCCAATGGTGAAAGTGACGGCCAGGAACGGGGCAGGTCAGGTGCTTGCCACTGCTCGCACCGTCCTGCCGGTCAGCGACGAGATGACATGCGTCGCGTGCCACAAGTCGACCACCTCGACGAACGTCGCCGCAAATGCGGCGCGGCCCCAGGCAGGCTGGGTCTTCGATCCGGCTCCGGAGAAGGATTGGAAGAAGAATATCCTGCGGCTGCACGACGAAAAGATTTTCGGCGACCCGACCAGGAGCGGTCTCTACAGCAAGACCCTCGATGCGATGGGCTACGACGCGGCGGGCCTGCTTCAGACCGTGACGCGCCCCGCCGGCGGCCCGGTGCTGTGCGCTGCATGTCACTCGTCCAACGCACTTGCCACCAGCGGGTTCCCGAGGGTGCGCGCGCTGACCCATGCGCTGCATACGCAGCACGCCAACGTCGTGGATCCGGCGTCGATGCAGACACTGACGGCAATCGACAACCGCACCGCGTGCTACGCCTGTCACCCCGGGTCGGTAACGCAGTGCCTGCGGGGCGTCATGGGCAACGCCAAGGATGGCGCCGGCAACCTGGCGATCGACTGCCAGAGCTGCCATGGGAACATGACCGCAGTCGGCAACACCGCACGCACGGGCTGGTTGTCGCAGCCGACCTGCCAGGCGTGCCATCACGACGGCGTTCGCGAAATCGAGGGCGTCGATGCCAACGGCCTGCCGAAGACCTGGACGGATACGCGGTTTGCCAGCAATCCGAACACGCCGGCCGCAGGCTACAGCCTCTATCGCTTCAGCAAGGGGCACGGCAACCTGCAGTGCGAGGCATGTCATGGCGCAACCCACGCCGAGTACCCGAGCTCGCATTCACAGGACAACGCGCTGTCCATCGATCTGCAAGGCTTCGCGGGTCCGATCTCGGACTGCAAGAGCTGCCACGCGACGATTCCCAGCACGACGTCCGGCGGCCCGCACGGGATGCACACGGTTGGCGCGTCGTGGGTGAGGGATCACCACGACGCGGTGACCAGCAGCACCGTGAAAGGCTGCCAGTATTGCCACGGGAGCACTTCGACAGGCTCGCCGCTGGCCACCGTCAAGGTTGCCAAGACCTTCAGCATCGACGACGGCCGGACGAAGACGTTTGCCGCAAACGAACGCGTCACCTGCTGGAGTTGTCACAGCGGCCCGAATCCGTGAGGCGCTGGATTTGAATTGCCGGCAGCGCCCAGTCGCGCACCACATGGATGGGAGCAAGCAAGTCGCCCGCGAGGGCGACTTGCTTTTGGGCGCCGAGCCGAAGACCATCAAGTTTCGAACAGGAGCTGCCGGCAGTGGAGTGTCCATCGGTACTTGGCCGGAACACGCCGTGGCAGGCGCGCGCAGGGCAGCGCTTTAGCCAAATCGGGATCGCTGCCTCACCTGCATTCGGCGCCTCCTGGGATGGGCGGCGATTTTGGCGCAGGCGTCCATGGCCGCGTGTCAAAGGGATGTAAGAATACAAGGCGTCGCGACGGCGCTGTTGGTCGCCGCCAACGTCGATACCAATCCGAAGCCGTCGATGGCCTCGGAGGACTTCGCGTTCATGTTGCAGGCCAAGCCCGGCTGCTACATCTAATTGGACGGCGGACGCGGACCCGACACGCCGAACCTGCACAACCCGCATTACGACTTCAACGACGATGCGTTGCAGATCGGGGCGAGCTACTGGGTGACGCGAGCCGAGCAGCTGCCACCCGCCCACGCGAGCGTCCGCCGGGCGGCATAGTCCGCTTTCAGCGAACGCCCTGTCGGGCTGGCGGCGGTCCCGTCAGCGACGTGAGCGGTTGACTCGCGCAATCCCGATTGTCGCGACGAGCATGCCCAGCAGCAGCAACGCGAGTTCGCTCAACGTGGGGATCGCCTGGCCGGGGGCCGGCGGCGGTGGCGGCGGACCCGCGGCGTTGACGACCTGCTGCACCACAGGTGACGTGCTGGTCAGATTGTTGGCGTCGCCGCCGTAGACCGCGGTAATCGGATGCGTCCCCTGCGTCAACGCGGAGGTGGTGAACGTGGCCACAGCTCCCGCCATCGCTACCGGACCACCGAGGTTGCCCGCGCCGTCCTTGAACTGGATGGTGCCGGTGGGACTCGCACCCGTCACGGTTGCCGTGAACGTGACCGACTGGCCGACCAGCGACGGATTCAGCGACGAAACCAGGGCAGTCGAGCTAGCACCCGCGGCGTTGACGACCTGCTGCACCACAGGTGACGTGCTGGTCAGATTGTTGGCGTCGCCGCCGTAGACCGCGGTAATCGGATGCGTCCCCTGCGTCAACGCGGAGGTGGTGAACGTGGCCACAGCTCCCGCCATCGCTACCGGACCGCCCAGGTTGCCGGCGCCGTCCTTGAACTGGATGGTGCCGGTGGGGCTGGCACCGGTCACCGTCGCCGTGAAGGTGACCGACTGGCCGACCAGCGACGGATTCAGCGACGAAACCAGGGCAGTCGAGCTAGCACCGGGACCCGGCCCCGCGGTCAGGCATTGCGAAAATTCCGAGGTGTCGCCGCCAGCGTTGGTCGCCGTCGACGTGATGACCGTCTGGCCCGCCGGCACCGCAAATCCCTGTGGACCGAAGCCTGCGTTGCCGGAGCCGTCGGTGGTGACGTCGATCGCGCCGATGAACGTCTGGCCTTCGCCAAAGCCCGATGCATTGCACACGACGCTGGAGAAGAACTCCAAGTGCAACGCAGTACTCGGGTTGCTGTTGATCGTGCCCGAGATCGTGGCCGTGCCCGCGGCGATGGGCGCCGACGTGATCACCGGGTAATTCTGGCCGTTATTGCCGACGCTCCCGCTCAAATCCGGGTCACCGGCGTCGTTGGCCAAGGGAACCCCGGTCCCGGTAAGGGTGATGCCGAGGGCGGTGTTGGAATAGATCGAATTCTGCGAAATCCGGTTGCCGGAGTCGGTGTAATTCACGTTCACTCCGTTGCCGGTATTGAACGCGATGACGTTCGCCTGTCCCGCCGCGGATCCGCCAACGGTCGAACCGTTGCCCTGGAGAAGCACGCCGTAGCCATTGGGCAGCGCAGTCGTGCCATCGCGCTTCGTGCCGATGAGATTGCCCCGTAGCGTGGTGCTGCTGACCGTATGCACGCCGCCGGCGGTGTTTCCGGAAATGAGATTGTCGAGCACGCTCACCCCGCCCATGTTGACGAGTGCTCCCTGCAAATTCGTAGGCGAATCGAGGCTCAGCGTTCCGGTGACATCGGTGCCAATGTAGTTGCCCTGTATCAGATGACCGGTCGTGCTCGTGGACGGCAGCTGCACGCCGTAAAAGACGTGCCCTGAAATGAGGTTGCGGTCCGCCGCGGCGGGTCCCCCGACGGTCAGATTGCTGGCCGTCGCCATCACGACGATTCCGATCGTGCTGCGCTTGCTGAGCGTTCCGGTCGGGTTCGTGCCGATGAAGTTGCCGGCGATGGTGACGTTGTTGGCCGCGACCGAGATTTCATCGAACTGGTTGCTAAGCACGAGTCCGCGAATCGTGGTTCCGTCGCCCCCCGCGGCGATATGCAGGTCTCCTCCCGCCGACATGACGAGTTCTATCTGCAGCACGGCATTGATGCCGGCGTTCAGCGCATTCGTGTTTGGCGACGCCCCGGGCTGTGTATAGCCATCGATCAGAACGGGACTGGTGATGTCTGGTAGGTCGATCGTAGGCGTCGTAATGGTGTGGACGCCCGCCCCCGGAATGTTGAACGCGATCGTGTCGAGCCCGGCGGCGGTGTTGGCGTCGATGATCGCCTGGCGAAGGCTGCCCGCGCCCGTGTCGTTCGTGTTAGTGACGGTAAATGTCGCGGCTAGTGCCGGAACCGTGAACAACGCGAAGAAGGCGATGGCAAGCGAAGTCCACGCGGGTGACCGATTCATGCGATGCGCTCCTGGTTACCCGAAGGGGTCTCGCATTCTGGCCTGTTCCGATTGAATGTCAACGAATATCCACGTGCCGCGTCGTGCCCCCATGGCGTCCATGGCGTCCATGGCTCTGGGCGAGCGGCTTCCGCAGCCCAGTGCGATTCAGAAAGATTCGACCGGGGTGGCAAAGCGATGGATTGCTCGTCGCCAGCTGGCGCTGATGACAGTTCGCCTGGAGGACGGAATCGAAGGTCCGGTTGTGGCCGGTTGTTGACCCACAAGAACGTATCTCGGCTCTCGACCGAGACTGTGTGAAAACGCAAAGGTTGCCGAACCGGAAAGATTGCCTATATTGGAAGAGGTGATTTCTTCGGGGCGGCAGCATGAAGCGATTTGTCGAAGGCGAGGACCGAAGCCAGGTGACGTTGCTGCCGGAGTGTCTTGACGATTTTGTCGTCGCGGACAACCCGGTGCGGGTGATCGATGTGTTCATCGACGAGCTGGATCTGACTGGCCTTGGGTTCGACGGTGTGGCGCCGGCGGATACTGGGCGTCCGGCGTACCACCCGGCGGTGCTGTTGAAGATCTACGTCTACGGGTATCTCAACCGTCTGCAGTCCAGTCGACGCCTGGAGCGGGAGACGCAGCGCAACGTTGAGCTGATGTGGTTGACTGGACGCTTGACCCCGGACTTCAAGACCATCGCCGACTTTCGCAAGGACAACGGTAAGGCGATCCGCAGCGTCTGTCGCGAATTCATCGTGCTGTGCCGTCGGCTCAATCTGTTCTCGGAAGCGATCGTGGCGATCGACGGTAGCAAGTTCAAGGCGGTGAACAATCGCGACAAGAACTTCACGCCCCATAAGCTCCAGAAGCGCATGGCAGCAGCTGGAGGAGAGCATCAGCCGCTACCTGGCCGAACTCGACCGCGCGGATCGGGAGCCGACCTTGGTCACCGAAGGCAGGGTGTCGCGGCTCAAGGAGAAGGTCGCCACGGTCAAGGCGCACATGGAGCAGCTGAAGCAGATTGGACAGCAACTGCAAGCAGCCCCCGACGGGCAAGTCTCGCTGACCGATCCGGATGCGCGCTCGATGGCCACCAGTGGCCGCGGCACCGGCATGGTCGGCTACAACGTGCAGACCGCGGTCGATACCAAGCACCATCTGATCGTCGCCCACGAGGTGACCAACATTGGCCATGACCGCACCCAACTTGCGTCGATGGCCAAGCAGGCGCGCAGTGCGACGGGAAAGGAAGACCTGACGGTCGTTGCTGATCGCGGCTACTTCAACAGCCCGGAGATTCTGGAGTGCGACCAGGCTGGCCTGACCCCGCTGGTGCCCAAGCCGCTGACCTCCAACAGCAAGGCCGACGGTCGCTTCGACAAGCGCGACTTTATTTACATCGCCGAAGACGATGAGTACTGCTGCCCGGCCGGCCAACGGGCGATCAAGCGCTTTACCACTATCGAGAACGGCTTGACCCAGCACAAGTACTGGTCCTCAGCGTGCCCCAGGTGCCCACTCAAAGCGCAATGCACGACGAGCGACTACCGGCGCATCGCGCGCTGGGAACACGAAGCCGTCCTCGAGGCGATGCAGGATCGCTTGGACCGCCAGCCCGATGCGATGAAGTTACGCCGGCAAACCGTCGAACATCCTTTCGGCACGCTCAAAGCATGGATGGGCGCGACGCATTTCCTGACCAAGCGCCTGCCTCGCGTCAGTACCGAGATGAGTCTGCATGTGCTGGCCTACAACCTCAAGCGCGTGATGCAGATCTTGGGCATCGGGCCGCTGATGCAAGCGATGCGGGCCTGAGGCCCTTCTTCCCTGCGCAATACGCCCCACTGGACGAACTGCCAGGCGCATCTGCAGCGCAACTTAAGAAACAACCTCGAAACGACTTCGATAAAACCGCAGTCGCGTATAACGCGGCGGCGACCTTCCTGAACACTTCCGAGTGCGCTGAAATGGCGCGATCACGCACGTTGGACGTTTCCGCACAGCCTCGACCCTAAGCGGACCTCTTGCGTTGCGGAAAGCAGACTTTGAGCAAACGGTCCAGCATGCCGTGCGCTCCGGACTTGAAAAAATCCGCCATCGCGGCGGGGCAGGTTCACGAAGTGGTACGGCTCTGGATGAGCTTGCGGCCACATCCTGTTGCACGCTTCGCCATATTGAGGTCCAGAAATGCAGCGGTGCGAAATCCCGGCACCGCGTTGGCATCGGTTAGGCATTGAGCTCTGACCGCGTTGATAGCAGAAATTAGTCGAGAATTCTTACACTCAGCGCACCTCCCCGTTCACGTGAGAATTCCAACTCCTGAATGTATTTAGCAATTCTCGGCTGACACGATTCTTGCTAATACCTCAAGGGCGGTTTGGCCAGCCACGTGTGCTGCGCAGCTCGAATAGCCACGGCGCAGCCCGTCGATGAGTTGCTCACTACAAGGGAGGATTTGATGAAAGGCAATGAAGTCTCGCGGATGGCGTCAAACGCAACTGCAAAGGCCGTGTTTCTGGTGTCCAGCTTTGCGGCACCTGCGGTAGCTTGGGCCGATCTGCAGACAGGTGATCTGCAGGTACCCGAGCCTGAGACGCTCGCGTTGCTCGGCGTTGGCGCCGTTGCCATGCTGGTGGCGCGCTGGGTGGGGCGAAGAAAATAACGTCCTTGAAGCGGTAGTCCGGCCACCGGAATTCGACAGTATCACCTCGCTCGTCGGCATCAAATACGCCGCGCACTGCCCTGGTCACGCAAACCTGCGGTAGATGACGGATCGTGCCTACTTCGATGTTGGCAGCAACCCGTCACGCTCTATCATTACCATGGCCATCAGGCAGTGTGCGGCGGCGTCGACGCGCGTAGACGGTTGATATTGGCCCGTCAGGAATGCGCCGCCAAACTCGGCGAGCCGAGGTGCGGTGAGAACTGCTTCGCCACCCACAGCCAGGGTTGTCTGGCCGGGCTGGATCTGTAGCCGCGGCAGCTTGGCAGCCTCCGCCATCAACCGGACTCGAATCCGTTCCGCCAGTACAGCATCGGCCTCTCCGCGTCTGTTCAGCGTCGCGAGCGTAGCGGCGAGACCTTCCATCTCCGCACAGTTGTTGCTCTCGGGGTCGAGACGTTGCTCGAATCGATCGAAAAAGATCTCGGCTTGGTTCTTCAGGAAGCGCAGAAAACGAGGATCGCCCGTGGTCCTGAACCGCTGTGCCGCGACCACCGCGCCCCAGTGGTAGAAATTGACGGTGGGCTTGGCCGAATACCGCTCCATCATCGCGTCATCAACCTCGAGCAGAATTCCTGCCGTCTTGGTGTCCTCGGGGTACATGTCGCAATAGACGGCGAGTGCAAGCCAGGCCTCACCGTTATTGAAATCCGAGTCATCGATCGAGGTCGGCGTTTCGCGAAATCCGCCGCCGGGAATGTGCAGGCTGAGCAATCCTGCCAGCCACGCCGATCGCAGGCCGGCGAACTGTTGGTCGCCTGACACGCGCGAGTACATCAGTTCCGTTAACAGGGCGACCGCGACGGCGCCGACCAGGGCGCTCTCGTAACGCCCATCCGGACTGACAACCTTGCCCGGACCCGACCGTTCGTACAGCAATCCGAAGCGGTCCAGGGTCGCCGTGAGCTTCCACCGTGCAACCGGCAACGAGAGAATTCGCGTTGCCTCGATCAACCGCTGGACGCGCCCCTTTCCGATGGGGAGCGAGTGCTGGTCGAACGCGGCCAACGCACGCTGAATAGGCTCGCGAAGCCGATTGTCGCCCGAGTATCGATAGTACTCGGACAGCATGTAAAAGGAACCGACCTGGCGGACGATGAACGCCCAGGGCTTCCCCTCGACGCCTGTGGGCCTGTCGGCCAGGAAATCAAAGCCGTATGGAAGGGAACCGTCCGCCGCCTGCGTTTGGAGCCAGCTGTCGGCGACGAGACGCATCATCGCCGGACGATCGACAGTGGGCGATGCGGGTGCCGCATGAGCGGAGGCGATTGCCGCGACCGCCAGAGCGGAAACAGACAACCGCTCTGCCCACCGGATGGCCAACGTAGAACGCATGATGAATCCTTGCGAGTGAATCAGCAGTCATCGCCTTGCGAGCGCGCCGCAACCGCTGACTACCGAATGGGCTATCTTACATTGGGCGAAATGCGCCGCGACCGTCCGCTTTCGAGCGCGGCCGCCACCGACTGCTCCTGGCCGGAAGTGGACTTCAGCGCATCATCTTTGCTCGCGCGCAGCATGCCGCGCCGTGCTGTCTTTGGCCGTCGGGACCGCCGGTGAGCGTGACGAGCTTCATTTGATCGATAGGCCGTTGTTCAGAAGAGTCTCCGAGGGGGGCCGTACCTGTGACAGCCTGCCGAAAGGATTGCATGCCATGATCCGCTGTCACACTGTATCCGGACTTGCGCGGGCGTCGGTCGCATGTCCGGGTCGATCATCCGGCAGGGGGTCACGTGGAGTGGTTCAGGACGATGCTTGCGGCGGCATTGGCAGGTGCCGCCGGCTTCCACGCAGCGCAGTCGGTCGCCACGCTGGTTCCGAGCGCGGACGGAACCACTGTGTTCGACACCGCGAAGAACGTCAACTGGCTCGCCGACGCCAATCTGGCGGCGACCAATCGATTCGGCCTTGCGGCGTGCGACGGCGCGGCCGATCCGAAGTCATGCGTCAATCCGGGCGGATCGATGAGTTACCAGGCAGCGGCGGCATGGGTTGCGGCCATGAATGCCGCCGCCTATCTTGGGCACACGAACTGGCAGCTGCCGACGACGCCTTCCACCGACAGCAGCTGCCCGTTTACCGGACCTAACGGCAATTCGTTCGGTTTCAATTGCACTGGCGGTGCGCTCGGTTCGCTCTATTACGACGCACTGGGCCTGTTCGCGCCCGATACCGCCGTCCCGATCCCGAACAACGCGGTCGGTCCGTTCAGCAATTTCCAGCCTTATCTGTACTGGTCGCAGACGAGCACCGGCGGCATCGGCTATGGAACCTTTTCCTTCAACTCCGGGTTCCACGGAAGCAATACCGCCCCCAATTTCCTTTATGTGCTGCCGATGATCCGGGCAAATTGCCCGGGACGCCTCCTGCGCCCGGCAGCGGACTGCAAGTCAATCCCGACGGCGAGACTGTGTACGACCCCGTGATGAACGTGACCTGGCTCGCGAACGCCAATCTGGCCGCGAGCAACACCTTCGGACTCCCACGCTGTGCGAGCCCGGGCATTCCGAAGCTGTGCGTCAACGCTGACGGCGCGATGGACTGGAATTCGGCCGACCAGTTCGTCGCCAATATGAATTCGTACAATGGCATCGGTTACCTCGGCCAGACAAACTGGCAATTGCCGCCGATGGACCTGAGTTGCGGGGTTTCGTATCACTGCACGTCCGACAGCGACCCGCTCGGCGAGCTGTTCTACGGGCAGCTGGGCCTTACTCCGGGCGCGTCTGTCGTTGCGGCGCCGAACATCCTCGTGGGCGCGTTCACCCATATGCAGCCGTACCTCTACTGGAGCTGCAAGGGCGACACGATCCAGGCTCCCTGCCAGGCCGATGGCCCAGCCACCGGATTCGAGTGGAGCTTCTCCTTCGGCAACGGCTTCCTAGGCACCGATGTCCTGAAGAATGATTTCTATGTGATTGCCTATTACCCTGGCCCGCCGAACTACCAGGGATTGTGGTGGGTGCCGGGCGGTGCCGAATCGGGGTGGGGGATCAATTTCGCACACTCGGGCGACCAGATATTCGCGACGTGGTACACATACGACACGATTGGCCGAGCGTGGTGGCTGTCAATGCTCGCGGCCCGCACCTCGCCCACTAGCAACGCCTACGCAGGAACAATTGTTGTGGACACCGGACCGCCGTTCAGCAATTTCGTCGGAACGGGAACCCCGACTGCAATCGGCGAAGGCACATTGAATTTTGCCGACATCAACGATGGCACTTTCACGTACACGGTAAACGGCGTCACGCAGACCAAATCCATCACGCGCTTCGATCTCGGCACCGGCGTGCAGCCGACGTGCATCTACAGCGCCATTACTCCTAATTTCGCCGCGGCGACCAACTACCAGGATCTCTGGTGGGTCGCCAATGGGGCCGAATCCGGCTGGGGTGTCAATTTCGCGCACCAGGGCAACAGCCTGTTTGCGACCTGGTACACCTATAACGCCGACCACACGCCGTTGTGGCTGGCCGCCTTGGTTCAGCGGCAGGGCGCGGGGAACGTCTATGTCGGGCCGATCTATCAGAACTCCGGCCCGCGTTTCGACGCGTACGACACGAGCAGGGTCGTGACGAGTTCAGTGGGCACCGCAACCTTCACCTTTGCCGACGGCAATGACGCGACGTTCGGCTACACGGTGATGAATGCACAATTGCCCGGTCCGGTCACGCAGTCCAAGCGGATCACCCGGTTCCCATTCGCGGCCGAGGGCGGAACGGTCTGCAACTAGCATGTGCGGCTCGCATCCGGCCGTCCGATATTGGCCGATAGCGCCAGTTGACCTCGGTTGGCTCGAAGCCCGCTCCCGACCAGCGGTCATACGTCGCTCCACTAGAACGGCTGCGCAATTGCCTTTACCGTTGGCCGAATGCCGCTCTTATATGTGAGGACGAAAAGCAGATCGTAGACCTCGTCCGGCCACCGCGTGGGAAAGTCGCCCCGTCTCACGTTGAGATACGCGGCCAGCGATGGCAGCTCGTTGTGCGTCCAGCACACGACGATCAATTCGTTTCGAAGTGATGGATCACCCAGCAACTTGAACGCTAATGGTGCGTAGTCTTCGCCTTTGAAAGACGCATCAATCGTTGCTTTGAGTGCGGCCGCCAAAGGACGCATCGTCAAATAGCTGCGCACACTCAATGACGACGGTGACGCGGCGAAGATGCATCCGGGCTTACCAAACTCCTTCGGAATGAACTTGGCAAGTCGCTCGGCACGTTTCAGGCCGTCGCCGGAGAGGTCGAGATTTGGCTTGGCTGCTGGTTCTTCGCCGTGGCGTAACAGAAGAATGGTCTTGGCCATATGCACATCGTACCGCGATTTGCCGTGCGAACGGCAGTCTAGGTGCGCTGGCGCACGGACTATCTCCGCCGCCGACAACAGTATCTTCCCACCTGGTACACCGCTTTCAATCGGACTCGTTGACGCCATGATTCGCAATCAATCGGAGTTCCGACCTCGATACCCCGACACATGCAGCGCGAGGCCAACCCCGCAAGGGGTGCCAGATGGTCCGGCGACTTGTCCGCTTTGCGTCCACTCGGTGGTTCAGATTCCCCGCCGATTCGTCGACCGGCTCGTCAGTTTCGTCTATCCCGTTCGTCGGTATAGGTGTCAATCGTTCTTATGCCGCTGGGAAGGGAACCTTCCCGACACCGATCCGCCTCCGGCACAGGAAGCGCCAAGTTTGTCCGAATACCTCGAAGCGTCCGAAAGTGTCGGGCACGTCAATCGACGATGAACTGCTGGACGCCGCTGTCTTTCAAGGCGGTGCAAATCACCTGATTCCGTGCTAACGATCCGCCGCAGAATCAATTCGCCCTATCGAATGCAGGACCAATGTTCAGCCACAACAGGCCCAAATATGAAGAATAGCTGCGTGTTGAAATCATTGTCGTTTGGTGAATCGTCGGAACCCGTCGCGTCGTTCACAATTCATTTAACCGACGAACAGTTCGAATACTTGACTCGTTGCGCAAAGGGCATTTCATTGCGCTTCGAGGCGTCGGAGATTGTCGACGCGCTAGTCGCAGGCGGCTATTCCGAGGTAGGTTTGGCGCGCGTCGTCACCGTGACGGCAAAGGGTCACCAATACGTACAAATGCGACGCACCGAGTGGCGTTCCGTTCCTGGTCAAGCGATGCGTCGTGCTTCGCCGCCCTTCCTCCACCTGGGGAAGTAGCACTCGCGTCGGTGGCGGCAAGCTTCGGCTCACCGAGACCATACCATGGCAATCAGAAAAAGCGCGACGCGGATTGTGAACATTGCCGGCGACAATGCTGGCGATGTGAATTTGCGCAAGAAGGCAGAAGAGGTTCTGCTGAAGGCAGGCGCTCTGCAGCGTGCAATCTTCAATAGCGCCAATTTTTCAAGCATCGCCACCGACGCCAATGGCGTCATCCAGATCTTCAATGTCGGCGCCGAACGAATGCTGGGCTACGCCGCCGCCGAAGTGATGAACAAGATCACTCCCGCCGACATATCCGACCCGCAGGAACTGATCGCACGGGCCAAAGCGTTGAGCATCGAACTCTCGACTACGATCTCACCCGGATTCGAGGCACTCGTCTTCAAGGCCTCACGCGGAATCGAGGACATCTATGAGCTGACCTATATTCGAAAGGATGGCAGCCGGTTTCCGGCGATGGTATCTGTCACGGCGCTGCGCGATGCGCAGGACGCTATCATCGGCTACCTTTTGATAGGTACAGATAACACCGCGCGCAAGCTGGTCGAGGCCGAGCAACGCAAGCTCGACCAGCGTCTGCGCGACCAGCAGTTTTACACGCGCTCGCTGATTGAATCCAACATCGATGCGCTAATGACCACCGATCCCGCGGGCATCATTACGGATGTCAACAAGCAGATGGAGGCATTGACCGGGTGCACGCGTGATGAGCTGATCGGCGCGCCGTTCAAGAACTACTTCACCGATCCAGAGCGGGCTGAAGCGGGGATCAAGCGGGTGCTTGGGGAGAAGAAGGTCACGGATTACGAGCTGACGGCGTGCGCCCGCGACGGGAAGCATACGGTGGTGTCCTACAACGCGACCACGTTCTACGACCGGGATCGCACGCTCCAGGGCGTCTTTGCGTCAGCGCGCGATGTCACCGAGCGCAAGCGCGTGGAGGCGGAACTGCAGCAGGCCAAGGCGGTTGCCGAGAGCGCCAGTCAGACGAAGTCAGATTTCCTTGCGAGCATGAGCCACGAAATTCGGACGCCGATGAATGCGATCATCGGCATTGCGGACCTGCTTGCGAAGACTCCCCTTTCATCTGAGCAGGACAAGTACGTGCAGATCTTTCGCCGTGCTGGCGATAACCTGCTCCATCTCATCAACGATATCCTCGATCTGTCCAAGGTGGAAGCCTCGCAGCTCGAGCTCGAACGAACCAGATTCTCGGTCGACGATCTGCTGGAAAAGGTGACGGAGATGGTGGTGGGCCGAGCCCAGGAGAAGGGATTGCAGTTGGTGTGCGAGATCGCGCCGGACGTGCCGCGTAACCTCATAGGCGACCCCACACGATTGCGTCAGGTGTTGCTCAATTTGGTCGGAAATGCGCTCAAATTCACCGAGTCCGGAGAAGTGACCCTGCGAGTCGCACCTGACGTGGAGGCATCCGCGTCGGGCGTACTCCGCTTTACGATTTCGGACACCGGCATCGGAATTCCGGCCGAAAAGCTGGGTGCGGTGTTCGAGCGATTCACGCAGGCCGACTCGTCTACCACTCGCAAGTATGGCGGGTCGGGCCTCGGGCTCACGATTTCGAAGCGGCTGGTGGAACTGATGGGCGGGCGCATCTCCGTCGAGAGCGGGCTTGGCAAGGGCAGCGTGTTTTCCTTCGTGGTCCCGCTCGGAATCTGGGCTGGGGCAGCAGGTCGTGCGACGGTATCGGTGGGGGCGTGCACCGAACTGCCGCTGCCAGAATTGCATATTCTTCTGGTGGAGGACTCCCCTGACAACCGGACGATTACGGTGGCGTATCTGCGAGACACGCCGTACCGGGTGGACATCGCCGAAAACGGATCTATCGCCTTCGAGAAGTTCACTGCCGGGAAATATGATCTGGTGCTTATGGACCGGCAAATGCCGGTTATGGATGGCTTGACCGCGACACGGGCGATCAGAGAGTGGGAACAGGCGAACCATCGGCCGCCGACGCCGATCATCGCGCTGACGGCCTCCGCCTTGAAGGGCGATCAGGAAAAATTTGTCGCGGCCGGGTGCACGGCTTATCTGACGAAGCCGATCAAGCAGGATGTTCTGCTGCAGGCGATAAAGGAACATTCCATGGCGGTGCCCCCGCCAAGGAATGGGGCGCGCGACCGGAGTGACACCATCCTTGTGCGTGCAAATCCGATGCTCGCCGACCTGATCCCCGGGTTCTTGCAGAACCGCAGACATGATGTCAATGCAATGCTCGACGCCCTGGAGGGGAGTGACTTCGCAATCGTGGAGAATCTGGGGCACGGCATGAAGGGCTCAGGCGGCAGCTGGGGGTTCCAGGGCATCACCGACATCGGCGCGGCCCTCGAGCGGGCGGCCGTGAATGCAGACAACGAGGGATCGCGCAAGTTGGTGGGTGAATTGTCCAAGTACCTGGATCGTGTCGAGATCGTCTACGATTAGCCCGTCAGATGATTACTGCACGGTGATTCTGGTGAGACAAGCGCGAACACGTGCCGTAAGTTGAGGGACCGAAAACGGCTTCGTCACATAGTCCGTCACCCCCGCGTCAAATCCGGCGCGAGTGCTTGGCTCATCGGACATGGCGGTGAGCATCAGCACCGGCAGGCGCCCCGTCTCTGGATTGGCCCGCAGCGATTTCATGACCGCCATCCCGTCCATCCCAGTCATCTTGTAATCCAGCACGAGGAGGTCCGGCATTCGCTCGCCAATCATCCGGAGCGCGTCGGGGCCGTTGGTCGCCGTGCTGACGATGTACTGTTCCGCCTCGAGTGCGCGGACGATCATCATGAGCATATCCGGCTGATCGTCGACCGCAAGGATGCGAAAGCGGCGCTGCGCGACGGACGTCTGAACCGGAGCGTGTGCGACGAACGGCTTCAAAGGGGAGCGCGGCTCAAGGACGAGCTCGCACCCCTCGAAGGCGCAAAAGACCTCGAGTCCCGTCCCGCGGTGGAGGGCAAGGTTGCGGGCATTGCGCTCGATTTCCGCGATGAATTTGTCGTCATGCCCCGGATCGTGGTGGGTGAGCGCGACTCGCCGCACGCCGGCGGCGGCGGCAATCTGCACCACATAGTCGTACGTGCTGTGACCCCACGTCTTCTTCGACGGATACTCATCGGGTGTGTACTGCGCGTCGTGGATCACGAGATCGGCGTCGGCCATGAATCTCGCGTGCCGGCGATCCCCGTCGTGAAGAATGGATTCAATGTGGCCCGCCTCGGCGCCGGCTCGCCACAGCTCGTCGGAGAACGGTTCATGGTCCACGAGATAGACCATCACAACGCCATCGACTTCCACTCGGTAACCCACGGTCATGGCCGGGTGGTTGAGAAATTGCGTGACGACTCGCGCGCCTCCGATCGCATGGATACCTTCAGTCAGGTCGTGGTAGGTGATCTTCGCCGGAAGCTGATTCAGGTCGATGGGAAAATACGTGTACTCCATCTGGCCGGCCAGCACCTCATGCAGCGGGCCGCGACTGCCTTCAGGGCCGTAAATTGCGACAGAGTTTCCATTGACGAAGGCCGGGCTGAAGAAAGGGAACCCCTGGATGTGATCCCAGTGGGTATGCCCGAGCAGGATGTTGGCGTTGATCGCTCGCTTCCCTTGGGCCATCAAGTCGGCTGCGAGCCCGCGCGCACCGGTGCCGCAGTCGAAGATCAGCAGGTCGCCGCCGGCGGTCGTCAGCTCGACGCACGAGGTATTGCCGCCGAAATGGTTCGTGCCGGGCCCAGGGGTGGCAATCGAACCTCGTGTGCCCCAGAAACGCACTCTCATGAGCCTACGGCTCCCCCGCGGTCAGCATCGAACAGAAGGACACTCGATACCCCTCGTTCCCCATGGAGGGAAGGTTCCGACAGCTGCTCGACGTAGCGAATGATCATGATCGCGTGCTCGTCGGAGGTTCCTGCAATCGGCCGCGCCTGATTTCGCGCTGATTCTTCGGTAGATTCCGAAACGAAGCTCTGGTCATTCAATTGACGCCGCTCTGGCGCGTTGGATTCACGCTCTCGGGCTTTGTGTCCGATTACTCACCAATATCTTCAATTGCCAGACCCTATCTGGTCTGTGCGCGTCCGCACATAGAGTACGTGCGGGGACGCACCCAGTGCCGCAGGCCGTGCTTACCGATGCCTTGCTTCGGTCATCGCGTTATTGCAGGTCTTCGCCGACGGCAGCCATTCGCCAACCGTCGTGCGATGTGCGGTTGGTTCGCATTACGGGCGGAAAAGGAAAACGGCTCCCCCTGGGAGCCGTCATGCCTGCTGATCGGATGGCCGTCTATGGCTTTGATTTCGCCTTCCGCCCAGGCGCAAGCGACGGGATGAATCCCGATATGCGGCATTGCCACGCGTCGATCCGCTTGCCGTGTTCAAAGCGGGTCAAATTGCACGTGAGGATCTCCCCCGTCGCGACCAGGCTGGCCAGCCGCTGGCGGACCGTTGTCAGCGGGACCCCCGTCTCCTTGGCAATCTCCAGGTCGAGTCGCTGACCGTATTTCTGCAAACACTCCAGGACGTCCATCACGGCTCACCCCTTTGAATGGGACAGTCTAACAGTGCGCGTTCGACGCAAGACTATCGCGCGCAGTCTCTGTACGCGGCCCTCTTTCGTCGTTGCGAAAGGGAGAGCTTCTGCGTCGCTGCAACGGGGCGAGATCCAGACAGGCCAGAGGTCATTTGCCGGCCTGTGTGCTGTGACGCACAGACCGTCATCGAATAGAGCCTGAATATCCCCCCACTTCGCGGGAGAGGAGGGCGCTTGCCCGTCGCGGAAGGCCGCAATCTCCCGGCGTCGGCGGACGAGCTCAAACCGCCCGCCAGATCCATTCGCATTTGTTACGGAAATCGCCATGGCCAACACAGCAATCATTTCCGCCCTCGCCGACGATGACGGCAGAGCGGATGGAATCAGCGAGGTGCGGCGTCAGGAAGCATTGCTCAAGACAGGCGCCCTGCAGAATGCCATTCTCACCAGCGCCAATTTCTCGATCATCGCCACCGACGAGAAAGGCATCATTCAACTTTTCAACGTCGGCGCCGAGCGCATGCTGGGTTATCTGGCCGCCGAAGTCGTCAACAAGATCAGCCCCTCCGACATCCACGACCCGCAGGAGGTGATGGCGCGCGCGCAGGCGCTCAGTCTCGAACTCAACACGACCATCGAGCCGGGCTTCCAGGCACTGGCCTTCAAGGCATCGCGCGGGATCGAAGACAGCTACGAATTGACCTATATCCGCAAGGATGGCGGGCGCTTTCCGGCCGTCGTATCGATCACCGCGCTGCGCGACGATTACGGCGACGTCATCGGATACCTGCTGATCGGCAGCCGACAATTCCGTGCGCAAGCAGGTCGAGCTGGAGCTGCACGACGCGATGGCCGTCGCGGAAAAGGCAAACCTCGCGAAATCGGATTTCCTTTCGAGCATGAGTCATGAGCTGCGGACTCCGTTAAGCGCGATTCTTGGATTTGCCCAGCTCATGGAATCCGGCACGCCGCTGCCGACCGTATCGCAGAAGCGAAGCATCGATCAGATCCTTCAGGCGGGTTGGTACCTGCTCGATCTGATCAATGAAATTCTCGATCTCGCGCTGATCGAGTCCGGGAGGCTGTCGCTTTCGCTGGAACCGATTTCGCTGGCCGACGTCATGCACGAATGCCAGGCCATGATCGAGCCGCAGGCGCAAAAGCGCGGCATCCGGGTGACATTCCCCAATATCGATATTCCAAACTTTGTGAGTGCGGACCGGACACGGGTCAAGCAGGTCCTCATCAACCTTCTTTCCAACGCAATCAAATACAACACGGTGGGCGGAACAGTCGTCGTGGATTGCATCGCAAGCGGCCCGAAGCACATTCGCATCCGTGTCGAAGACACCGGCGAAGGATTGCCTCCGGAAAAGCTGGCGCAACTGTTCCAGCCATTCAATCGTCTCGGACAGGAATCGAACACCGAGGAAGGCACCGGCATCGGGCTGGTGGTTGCCAAGCGGCTGGTCGAATTGATGGGAGGCGTCATCGGCGCGGAAAGCACTGTCGGAAAGGGCAGTGTGTTCTGGATCGAATTGAACCTTACGGCAGAACCGAGAACTGCCGATGGCACGGTGGATTTCCAGGCTGTCGCCGCGGCCGAGATTCGGGCCGGCGCGCAGGTACACACGCTCCTCTACGTCGAGGACAACCCGGCCAACCTGATGCTCGTGGAGGATCTCATAGCGCGCCGGCCCGACATACGCCTGCTGAGCGCCCGGGACGGCGACCGCGGCATCGAAATTGCGCGTGCCTCGCGACCGGACGTGATCCTGATGGACATCAATCTGCCCGGCATCAGCGGCATCACCGCGCTGAAGATACTGGCACTGGATCCGACAACGGCGCACATCCCTGTGATCGCGCTCAGTGCCAACGCCATCCCCCGCGACATCGCGAAGGGACTGGAGGCGGGGTTCTTCCGTTACCTCACCAAACCGATCAAGGTCAACGAGTTCATGAGTACGCTCGATGTGGCCTTCAAACATGCGGCAGCCATCCCGGCTGCTGCACTATCGGGAAGGAGTGCCTGATGGTCAGCGCGACCGAGATTTTCGACGCCAGCATCCTGATTGTCGACGATCAGGAGGCCAATGTCGGTCTGCTCGAGCAGCTGCTGGGCGAAGCCGGCTACACGCGCGTTGCCTCGACGATGAACCCGAAGGGAGTCTGCGCGCTGCATCGCAAGAACGGCTACGACCTGATCCTGCTCGACCTGCAGATGCCCGGAATGGATGGCTTCGAGGTGATGGAAGGCCTCAAGACAAACAAGGCGGACAGCTACCTTCCCGTCATCGTGCTCACCGCGCAGCCGGGTCACAAACGCCGCGCGCTGCAGGCCGGTGCGAAGGACTTCATCAGCAAGCCATTCGATCTCGTCGAAGTCACCACGCGCATCCACAACATGCTGGAAGTGCGGTTGCTGTACCGACAGCTCGAGGGCTACAGCAAGCTCCTGGAAGAAACCGTTGCCGAACGGACCGCTGAACTGCGCGAAAGTGAAGCGCGCTACCGCAGCCTCGCTGAACTCGCCTCCGATTGGTATTGGGAGCAGGACGAGAGCGGGACGTTCACCAAGGTTTCCGGTCCCGTGCTGGAAATGCTCGGAGTCCGGGTAGACACACTGACCGGGGAAAAAGGCGATGACGGTTCCGCGGGCTGGAACAAGGCGGAGCGGGAAGCGCTGCAGGCGAAGATCGCGGACCGGCAGCCCTTCCTGGAATTCGTCCTGAACCGAACCAATGCCAATGGCTCGCACCAGCGGTTTCAGGTGAGCGGGGAGCCGATGTTCGACCGCTCATGTCATTTCATTGGCTATCGCGGAATCGGCGTCGAACTCGCCGCACGGAAATGGAGCTCATGATGTCGATCGTTTGCCATGCCGACACCCCATAGTCCCATGCAGAACCATATTCTCGCCGCCCTGCCAGCGGCGGAATTCGAACGGCTGGTCCCGAACCTGGAATTGGTCCCGATGCTGCTGGGCCAGACGCTCTACGAGCCCGGCGGCGAGTTGCAGCACGTCTATTTTCCCACCACCGCGATCGTGTCGCTGCTGTACGTCATGGAATCCGGCGCGTCCGCTGAAATCGCGGGAGTCGGCAACGAAGGCGTGCTCGGCATTTCCCTTTTCATGGGAGGCAACACCACGCCAAGCTCGGCCGTTGTGCAAACGGCGGGACATGGATACCGGCTCAAGGCGGCACTGCTGATCAAGGAATTCCAGCGCTTCGGTCCGACCATGTATGTTCTGCTGCGCTACACGCAGGGATTGATCACCCAGATGGCGCAGACCGCGGCCTGCAACCGGCACCATTCGATTGAGCAGCAGCTCTGCCGATGGCTGTTACTGACACTCGATCGATTGCCCACGAACGACCTGGTCATGACGCAGGAACTCGTCGCCAGCGCGCTCGGCGTGCGCCGCGAAAGCATCACCGACGTCGCCGGGAGACTGCAGCGCGCCGGTTACATCAGTTACCGCCGAGGCCACATTTCAGTGCTTGAGCGGTCCGGACTGGAGACCGGTGCCTGCGAATGTTATGCCGTCGTCAGGAAGGAGTTGCGTCGCCTGATGTCCGATGTGCGACCTCGGCAAGGCGCTCCCGCCATGGCCGCGTAGCGCCGCGCGACGCACCTGCGCTTTCACTTCGGCTCGTGGTCCCAACACTTACGCGCGTCGCGGCCGATCGAACGGCCACTCTCGATCCGTAGTGGAGGGTCATCCATCCGGAAAGCGGACGTTCGCTTCGCGCAGGGCCGTGAGCGCAGGTGGAATGACGTGCCCGGTGCGCTCGAGGTATTTGAAGATCTGCTCGAATTGCGCCGGTGTGTCGTGCGGCGTCGTGTGCACTTCGCGCCCGTAGGGGCGCTCGATGAGCGTGAACGAAGACATGCGCGGCAGCTCCATGGCGTTCTCCAGAGTCGATCTGATCAACGTCCATGTCAAATAGGATTTTTCCGCTCGTCTCAGCGCTAAGCCCCGTTTTTCGGTTCGAGTTGAGAGCCTCATTTCGCGCGGCAATTGCGGAAACGCCGCGTGCAGGCGCGCCGGCACGACGGCGCGGAAGTACCAGATGCCGTGGCGGGAACAGACGAGATGATCGTGCGGCACGCGCGTCTCCAGATGGATCACCTCGATGGATCACTTCGAGGTGGGCGGCGGCCACAAACGACGAAGGCCTTGATTTCTCAAGGCCTTCTTGAACGGTGGTGGAGACGATGAGGATCGAACTCACGACCTCCGCATTGCGAACGCGGCGCTCTCCCAGCTGAGCTACGTCCCCACAAGGAGGGGGATTATAGCGTCTCCGACCGAGGGCGGCAAACGTGCCCGCCGGCGGCGGGCACGGCCAAGTGTCTGACAACCCCCTCTTGGGTATCCCGACCCGCGCCCCAATGTCTTGCCGGCGGAAGCCTCTCCGCCTGGCCCACGCAGGGCTTGCAGGATGCCCGCGCGATCGGCGGATAATCGCTCGACCGGCGTGCTGTGCAAGCCACTGGGAACCCATGACGGTACTCCTCGACCTCATCCGCGATTTCGGGCTCGCGTTCGTGTTCGCGAACGTGCTCATCGAGCAAGTGGGATTGCCGGTCCCCGCCTATCCGACGCTGATCGTCGCCGGGGCGTCCCTTGCATTGACACCGGGATCGACCGCGATGGTGCTCCTCGCAGGCGTCATCGCGGCCCTCATCGCCGACACGTTCTGGTACGTGACCGGCCGCCGCTACGGAATGCGCGTGCTGCGCACGCTGTGCCGCGTGTCGCTGTCGCCCGATTCGTGCGTCTCGCAAACCGAGACGATCTTCGCCCGCTTCGGTCCGGCGTCGATGATCTTCGCCAAGTTCATTCCCGGATTCGCGTCGGTGGCGACGGCGATGGCGGGCGCGGTCCGACTGCGATACTGGAAATTCATTGCATTCGATTCGGTGGGCGCGCTGCTGTGGGTCGGGCTCGCGCTGGTGCTCGGTCGCATCTTTCGCGGCGCGATCGTCGATGTGCTGGAAACGCTCACTTCGCTCGGCAAGTACGGACTTGCACTGGTCGTCGTCGCGCTTGCGGCCTACGTGCTGTCGAAATGGTGGCGCCGCCGCCAGTTCGTCCACCAGCTGCGCATGGATCGCGTCACGGTCGACGAGCTGCGCAAGATGATCGACGAAGAGCGCGTCGGGACAATCCTCGACGTGCGTTCGGCACTGACGCAGGACGCGAGCGGCCGCATTCCGGGGGCGCGCCGCATCGACATGAAGAAGATCGAGGCGGGCATCGAGGGCATCACCCGCGAGGGCGAGGTCATCGTCTACTGCGCCTGCCCGAACGAGGCGAGTGCGGTCAGGGTCGCGCAGAAGCTGCGGCAGTTGGGCTTCAAGCGCGTGCGACCGCTCCACGGCGGCATCGATGCGTGGATCGCCGCGGGGCTCGACGTCGAGCGCTGAGCACGCAACCTTGCATGGTAGAGTGACAAATCCTTCGCGGAGCACTCACGTCATGCCGAAACTCGCCATCCATTCCAAGCACGCGCCTGCCGCCATCGGTCCCTATTCGCAGGCCGTCCGTGCCGGCAACACGGTCTACCTATCGGGACAGCTGGGGCTCGATCCGGCCACGGGGAGTCTTGCCGAGGGCGTCGAGGCGCAGGCGCACCAGGTGTTTCGCAACCTGCGCGCGGTGGCGCAGGCTGCGGGCGGCGAGCTCGACGACATCGTCAAGCTGACGTTGCTGATGGCCGATCTCGCGGACTTCGGCAAGGTCAACGAAATCATGGCGACTTATTTCGCGTCGCCGTATCCGGCGCGCGCGACCTATCAGGTGGCGGCGCTGCCCAAAGGGCGCCCTGGTCGAAATCGAAGGCATCCTCGCGCTGACAGGCTGATTGCTGCTCCCGCGGGACCGGGCGGCGCGACGGCGCGGCGCATGGTCATGCCTGCGGACGGCGATGGACGGTGATCCCACGTGGTGAAGGCGAAGAGCGGCAGGCGCGCATCGGCTGATGGCTCGATCGCGGACCTCGTTCCGGCGGCGCCCGCCGCGAAAGGCACCGAAGCTGCAAAGACCGGCGGACGCGGACTCTCCGACCAGCTCGTCCGGCTCGGCATCGCGCGCGACCAGGACCTCGTGCTTCATCTCCCGCTGCGCTACGAGGATCACACGCGCGTCGTGCCGCTCGCCGCACTCGCGTCGGGGGTCGAGCAGCAGGCCGAAGGCACGGTCGTGCGTACCGACATCCAGTACCGGCCGCGGCGCCAGCTCGTGTGCCTCATCGAAGACGAAGATGCGGAGCGCGGGTCGCGAGCCCAACTCGTGCTGCGCTTCTTCCACTTCTATCCGAATCAGCAGAAGGCGCTGGCGCCGGGCCGGCGCGTGCGCGTCTACGGCGAAG
The DNA here is from genome assembly GCA_963717695.1 of uncultured beta proteobacterium. Classification (GTDB taxonomy): domain Bacteria; phylum Pseudomonadota; class Gammaproteobacteria; order Burkholderiales; family Casimicrobiaceae; genus CAIWHR01. Next base: position 38,051 of record CAVQWR010000004.1, read on the forward strand.
TGCGCGACGGCCATCTCGGGCGCGAGATCGTGCACCCGCAGTTCAAGGTGATCGCAGAAGGAGAGTCGCTGCCCGACCGCTTGACCCCCGTGTATCCGACGACGGCCGGGCTCGGGCAGGACACGCTGCGCAAGGTGGTCGCGCGCACGCTCGCCTCCGATCCCGCGCTCACCGCGGAAACGCTTCCCGACTGGCTGGTGGCGCGGCTGCACCTGTGGAAGTTCGCGGACGCCGTGCGCTTCCTGCACACGCCGCCGCCCCGTCTCAATCCGCTGACACGTCGCGCGCTCGACGAGCGCACGCATCCGGCATGGACGCGTCTCAAGTTCGATGAGCTGATCGCGCAGCAGCTCTCGCTGAAGGCGCATCGCAAGGCGCGCGCCGAGAAGCACGCGCCGGTGCTGACCGGCACCGGTGCGCTGACCGGCGAGCTCCTGGCGCGCATTCCGTTCAAGCTGACTCGCGCGCAGGCGCGCGTGTGGCGCGAGATCAGCCATGATCTCAAGCGGGCGACGCCGATGCAGCGGCTGCTGCAGGGCGACGTCGGCAGCGGGAAGACGGTGGTCGCGGCGCTGGCCGCGCTGCAGGCGATCGAAAGCGGACGGCAGGTCGCATTCATGGCGCCGACCGAAATCCTCGCCGAGCAGCATTACCGCAAGCTTACGCAGTGGCTGGAAGGTCTGCCTGTGAACGTCGCGTGGCTCACGGGCAGTCTGCCCGCGAAGGAGCGCCGGAAGTCGCTGGAGGCGATCGCGAGCGGCGACGCGATGCTTGCCATCGGCACGCACGCATTGTTCGAGGACGAGGTCGAGCTGCCGCGACTCGGCCTCGCGATCGTCGACGAGCAGCATCGCTTCGGTGTCGCGCAGCGCCTCAAGCTGCGCGGCAAGGCGATGGGGGAAGCGCACCAGCTGATGATGAGCGCGACGCCGATCCCGCGCACGCTCGCGATGACGTTCTACGCCGATCTCGACGTGTCGGTGCTGGACGAGATGCCGCCCGGCCGGCAGCCGGTGACGACGCATCTCGTCAACAACCGCCGGCGCGCGGAGCTCGTCGAGCGCGTGCGCAAGGCATGCGCCGAGGGTCGCCAGGCGTACTGGGTGTGCCCGCTGATCGAGGAATCGGAAAAGCTGGAACTGCAGACCGCCGTCGCGCTGCACGCGGAGCTCGAAGCCTCGCTCGGCCCGGCCATTGCGGTCGGCCTGCTGCACGGACGCATGAAACCCGACGCGAAGGCGAAGGTCATGGCCGATTTCGTCGCGGGGAGGATCGGTGTTCTGGTCGCGACGACCGTCATCGAAGTCGGCGTCGACGTGCCCAATGCGTCGCTGATGGCGATCGAGCACGCGGAGCGCTTCGGTCTCGCGCAGCTGCATCAGTTGCGCGGGCGGGTGGGTCGCGGCGCCGACGAGAGCGTCTGCTTCCTTTTGTTCGAGGAGCCGCTGACCGACACCGCGAAGGCGCGGCTCAAGGTCGTCTACGAAAGCACCGACGGCTTCGAGATCGCGCGCGCCGATCTCGTAATACGCGGGCCCGGCGAGTTTCTGGGCGCGCGCCAGTCGGGCGTGCCGCTCCTTCGCTTCGCCGATCTCGACAAGGATGTCGCGCTGATCGAGCAGGCGCGCGATGCGGCGGATGCGCTGCTGCAGCGGGAGCCGGCGGCGGCGGATCTCCACCTCGCGCGCTGGCTCGGGGGCCGCGAGGAGTTCGTCAAGGCTTGAGCGAGGCAGATCGCCGCAGCGTCGCGTTCTCGGCTTCCAGCGCCACGACGCGCGCGCGCAGATCGGCGAACTCCGCTTGAACCGCGGCCTCGGATAGCCGCAGCGGAATGTGCTGCGGACAGTTGGCGGTCCATCCGCCCACGGTGAAGACGATCACACGCTCGACCTCGGCGTCGTAGCCGTCGACGGCCGTGGCTTGCACCAGCGCCGGATCGTCGCTGACGCGCGCCGTGCCAAAGATCTTCACGCGCTGCTGCCGCTCGTAATCCATCAGGAAGATGAATGCCTTCGGGTTCACGGCGAGATGTCCGACCGTCACGTACTGGCGGTTGCCGGAAAAGTCGGCGAACGCGAGCGTATGCGGATCGATGACGCGCAGGAAGCCGGCCGGTCCGCCGCGATGCTGGATGTAAGGCTGTCCGGTTTCATCCGCGGTGCCGATGTAGATCGAGTCCATGCGTCCGATGAACTCGGCGACGCCCGCGGTCAGTGCGGGCTTCCACCCTGACAGGAGGCCGTGCCCGCCGGGGCCCGCGGTGCGGGATGAAGGTGATGGCATGTCCCGATTCTCGCCCGAACCGGCAATGGCCGGGTTGGAAACGTGCGGGCCTGCGCGCAATGGGAGTTCGACGACCTTGCGCTTCCGATCAATCGCGGTGCGGGCGCACCTCCGCCCGAAGACCGTGGCGGCTTATTTGATTGAAAATCAGTTGGTTGTCGTGGGTTCGTCCGCCAAATCGCAACGTGCAAGGCCTCCGCGTTCTGCGAATCCCTGCCGCCTCAGGCCATCGCGACCTGGCCAAGGATATTCATGAAATCAATGGCTTGCGGCGTTCAACGTGCTTTAGTGACGGAAATCAATGTCTTGTCCTGCCCGACCGAGGGGCGTAGGCTAAAATGTCGCAGCTAAGGCTACGGAATCGCACGACATGTCTCTCTACGCCCTCGGCATCAACCACGCGACCGCGCCCCTCGATGTGCGTGAACGGGTGGCGTTCGCCCAGGAATCCCTTGGCACGGCGCTGCGCGACCTTCTCGGCCGACGTCACGTCAAGGAGGCGGCGATCCTGTCGACGTGCAACCGCACCGAGGTCTACATCCACGGTGCCGAGCCGGCGCCGGTGGCGCAGTGGCTCGAGGATTTCCACCAGGTGCCCAAGGACACGCTGACGCCTTACCTTTACCTGCTGCCCCGGGAAAAGGCGGTGACGCACGCGTTTCGCGTTGCGAGCGGCCTCGATTCGATGGTGCTGGGCGAGCCGCAGATCCTGGGTCAGATGAAGCAGGCGGTGCGCCACGCGGAATCCGCGGGCACGCTCGGCCTCGTGCTGAACCGGCTGTTCCAGCGGACGTTCGCCGTCGCGAAGGACGTGCGGACGCAGACCGACATCGGCAGCGCGTCGATCTCGATGGCGGCCGCCTCGGTGAAGCTCGCCGAGCGGATCTTCCCGTCGATCTCGAGCCAGAAGATCCTGATGATCGGCGCGGGCGAGATGATCGACCTCACTGCGACGCACTTCGCGGCGAAGAAACCGAAATCGATCACGATCGCAAACCGCACGATGGAGCGCGGGCGCCAGCTCGCGGAGCGCTTCGGCGCCGAGGCGATCACGCTGAACGAGATGCCCGACCGGCTGCACGAGTTCGACATCGTCGTCACGTGCACGGCGAGCACGCTGCCGATCCTCGGCAAGGGCCTGCTCGAGCGCGCGATCAAGATGCGCCGCCACGACCCGATGTTCATCGTCGACCTTGCCGTGCCGCGCGACGTCGAGCGCGAGGCGGCGGAGCTCAACGACATCTTCCTGTACGGCATCGACGACCTGTCGAACATCGTCAAGGGCAACCTGCAGATCCGCAAGGAGGCGGTTTCGCAGGCCGAGGACATGATCGCCGAGCAGACGCGAAGCTTCCTGCACTGGCTCGAGGGCCGCGCGGTGGTGCCGACGATCTCCGCGATCCACGGTCACCACGATGCGCTGCGCTCGGCCGAGCTCGAGCGCGCGAAGAAGCTCCTCGCCAACGGTACACCGCCGGAGCAGGTGCTCGATCTCCTGGCGCGCGGCCTCACGAACAAGTTCCTGCACGCACCCACACAGGCGCTGAACCAGGCGGGCGAAGCTGAACGCGCCGAGCTGGTCGCGCTGTTCGAGCGCATCTACAAGCTGCCCGAACGGCATTAGCGCTTTGCCGTCGTCGGCCCGCGCGGGCCGGACGGCGCGCCGCTGCGCACGCAGCGACGCCATTCCGGAATCCCCGACCGTTGGCCGCCGCACCATGCGCGAGGCGCACGCGCCGCGCGCCATCGCTTCATAACGGATCTCACGTTCGCGTGCCATGAAGGAATCGCTGCAAACCAAGCTCAACCAGCTCTCGCTGCGCCAGCAGGAGCTCGACGCGCTCCTCTCGGCCGAGGACGCGACGCACGACCTCGAGCGCTTTCGCGCGCTGTCGCGCGAGCACGCCGAGATCGGACCCATCGTCCTGCGCTATCGCGAGCACGTCGCCGTGACGAAGGACCTCGCCACGGCGCACGAGATGGCGGCCGATCCGGCGATGCGCGCGTTCGCCGAGGACGAGGTGACCGCGGCGAAGGTGCGCCTGGCCGAGCTCGAGGCCACGCTGCAGACGATGCTGATCCCCGTCGACCCCGACGACGAGCGCAACGTCTTCCTTGAAATCCGCGCCGGCACGGGCGGCGACGAGTCGGCGCTTTTCGCAGGCGCGCTGTTCCGCATGTATTCGCGCTACGCCGAGCGGCGTCGCTGGCAGGTCGAGATCGTGTCCGAATCGCAGGCGGAGCTCGGCGGCTACAAGGAAGTGATCGCACGGATCGTCGGCAAGGGGGTCTACGCGAAGCTCAAGTTCGAGTCGGGCGCACATCGCGTGCAGCGCGTCCCCGAGACCGAGTCGCAGGGGCGCATCCACACGTCGGCGTGCACCGTCGCGGTGATGCCCGAGGCCGATCCGGTCGTCGCGAGCGAGATCAATCCCGCGGACCTTCGCATCGACACGTTCCGCGCGTCCGGCGCGGGCGGCCAGCACGTCAACAAGACGGATTCGGCGGTGCGGATCACGCACCTGCCCACGGGGCTCGTCGTCGAATGCCAGGACGATCGCTCGCAGCACCGCAACCGCGCGTCGGCGATGGCGGTGCTGGCGTCGCGGCTGATCGACCGGCAGCGGCGCGAACGGGCGCAGAAGGAAGCGTCGCTCCGCAAGTCGCTGGTCGGCAGCGGTGACCGCAGCGAGCGCATCCGCACGTACAACTTTCCGCAGGGGCGCGTCACCGACCACCGGATCAACCTGACGCTCTACAAGATCGACGCGATCATGGACGGCGACCTCGACGAGCTCCTCGGCGCGCTCGCGCAGGAGCACCAGGCCGAGGAGCTCGCCGCGTTGTCGGGCGAGACCGGTTGAACGACAATCCGGCGGAAACGACGCAGGGGAGGGCGCGATGACCGAATATCGGCATGAGTACGAGGTGACGCCGCCATCGACGAAAGGGGCGCGCCGATGACGCCCGCCCCCTGGCTGCAGACGCTGCGCATCGACCTGCGCAGGTTCGTCCCGGACGACGCCGAATTGCTCTATCAACTCGACCGCGACCCGCGCGTGATGAAGTACATCGGCGACGGGCGTCTGTCGACCCGCGCCGGGATCGCGCGCACGATGCGGCGCATTCCGCGCGCGTACCGCCGCTATCCCGGCTTCGGCAGCTGGCTCGCGACGCGGCGCGACACCGGCGATTTCATCGGCTGGTTCGCGCTGAAATACATTCCGCGCACCGTCGAGGTCGAGGTCGGGTACCGGCTGCGGCACGAGGCATGGGGACAGGGCTTCGCCACCGAAGGCGCGCGCGAGCTCGTTCGCTACGGGTTCGACACGGTCGGAATGTACCGGATCATCGGCATCACCCATCCCGACAACACGGCGTCCCAGAACGTGCTCCGCAAGTGCGGACTCGTCGACGACGGCTGGGGCCATTACTACGGCCAGCGCCTGCGCCGCCTGGCGGCGACCAACCCGGCGCCGTGACCGACGCGCTTTCCGTGCGCCGCGCGCTGGTCGCAAGCGGCCTCGTTCCGCTCGACGCTCAGGTGCTGCTCGCGCACGTGCTCGGCGTCCCGCGCGCGTGGCTTGCCGCGCACGGCACCGATCCGTTGTCGCACGAGGCGGCGAGCACATTCCTTGCGCTTGCGCAGCGGCGCCGCGAAGGCGAGCCGATCGCGTATCTCGTCGGGGCGCGCGAGTTCTGGGGGCTCGCGCTCCGCGTGACCCCCGACGTGCTGATCCCGCGGCCGGAAACGGAGACGCTGGTGGAACTGGCGCTTGCCTATGTGGCGGACGCGCATCCTTCGCGGGTGCTCGACCTCGGCACCGGGTCGGGCGCCATAGCAATCGCCATCGCGCACGAGCGCCCGCAGGCGAAAGTCACCGGCGTCGACCTCTCCGCCGCGGCGATCGCCGTCGCCCGCGGCAATGCGACCAGGCTCGATGTCCCCAACGTCGAGTTCATGCAATCGGACTGGTTCGCCGCGCTCGCCGACGCGCGTTACGACGTGATCACCGCGAACCCGCCGTACGTGGCGGGGTCCGATCCGCACCTGCAGGAAGGCGATCTTCGCTTCGAGCCGCGCGGCGCGCTCTCGCCGGGTGGCGATGGCCTCACGGCGCTCCGCATGATCGTCGCCGGCGCGCGGGATCATCTCGTTGCCGGCGGCCATCTCGTCGTCGAGCACGGCCACGATCAGTCGGCGGCGGTGCGGTCGCTCTTTCGCGACGCGGGATTCGACCGCATCACGTCGAGGAACGACCTCGCCGGCATCGCGCGCGTCGTGGGCGGGATGCTTCCCGCCGCATGACGCGGCACGAACCGCCCAATCGGTCGCCGCGCCCGGCAAAACCCGAACCGGGGCGCGACCGGGGCAGCGCGCTGCCCGTTACTTGGCAGCCTTCGACGGGTCGTCCGCGGGATTGAGGTAGTTGATGTCGAACGGTCCCTCGCCATGGACCTGCAGGACCGTCGCGGCGTCCGTGTAGGCGTAGTGATGCGCCTTCGCGGGCAGATAGTGGAATCCGCCCGCTTTCAGAAGATGCACGTGCGCCTTGTCCACCGTGTCGCCTAACCCGATATGGAACGCGCCCGAGATCACGGTGAGATTCTCCGTCTGCGTGTGCCAGTGCGGCGGAATCTTGTAGCCCGCCGGCATCTTCAGTCGCAGCACGTAGGGTCCGGGCTTGAAGGGATCCCCGGCCAGGACGGCGATCTTCGCGCCTTTGGGCAGCACGGGCGGCGCGTCGCCCCACTTGATGTCACCCGGATTGATGAAGGTTGCGTCGCCCATCGCGTCGGCGGCCACGGCCGGCGTGGCTGCGGTTGCGGAGGCGGCGACGACAAACGCCAGCATGCTGAAGATGCGTGCGACCGAATTCATGGCGACTCCCTCGCGTTGAATTGGGGGAAACGAACTCTAGCAGTCGTTCGAAATGTCGGCAACGGATCGCCCACGCAGAGGGCAACCACGAGGTTCCTCGGGGTTCGTGACGAAAACCCTATTTCCATGTCTGGTACGTTGCGGACCTGACGATCCTGGATCGCAAGGCAATCGGCACCCGCGGACCCCGATCTTTCCATTTGGACAACCGCCCCCGCGGAATTTGCCCCCTGCACCTCGGTGACCGGTTCGCGGAGCGTCGTACCGCAATCGTGGAGGTGCGATTCGGAGGGTCGCGCGGAGGTCGACGGCCGCATTCGCCCGGGCGGCCAATCCGGCGCGGGCCCGCTCCGATCCTTCCGTTGCAGCGGCGTCACCGTGGCATGAGCCCGCGCGCTTGACGGGGCGGGGGCGACCTGCGAACGTCGTCCCGCGTAACGGTCACGCCGAAGGAATGCCATGCATGGGATGCCGCCCGGGGCCAGGGGCTCGTTCAGTCTCGTCGTCACTGCCGAGCACCTCGCCAACCGATTCAAGGATGCGATGCTGCCGCCGGTGCTGGCGACGCCGGTGATGATCATGATCATGGAAAACGCGGCGCTCAATGCGATGAAACCGTACCTCGATGCCGGCGAAACCGCGCTCGGCACGCGAGTCGACATCTCCCACCTTTCCGCGACGCCGGCGGGCCGGACGGTCACCGGCGAAGCCGAGGTCACCAGGATCGATGGGCGCCGCATCGAGTTCGCGATTCGGGCCCTCGACGGCGCCGAGGTCATCGGCCTGGGCACGCACGAACGGGTGATCATCGATCTCGCCAGATTCGCGCAACAGCTGAAGTCGAAATTTGGCTAGCGATACGTCTGCATGCCCCCGGGCATGCCCACTCGCCCGCCGGCGGCGGGCAGCGACGTTCAGTTCACCGTGATGCCTGCCGCCTTGATCACCGGCGCCCAGCGCGCGACGGACGACTTGATCTCGGCAGCAAATTCCTCCGGCGTGTTGCCGACGGGTTCCGCGCTTTGCGCGAGGAACGCGCTGCGAACCTCCGGAGTCCGGAGAATGCGAACGATCTCGCGATGCAGCCGGTCGATGATTTCCGGCGGGGTTCCGGCGGGAGCGAGGACGCCCGCCCACGACTGCACCTCGAAGCCCGGGAAGCCGGATTCCGCGACTGTCGGAACGTCGGGCCATGCCGCCGCGCGGTGCGCGCTGGTGACGGCCAGCGCCTTGAGGCGCCCGGCGTTCACATGAGGCTCGACCGTTCCCGGGAAGGACATCGCGATGGGCACTTCGCCGGAGAGCACGCTCGCGACCAGCTGACCTGAATTCGCAAAGGGCACATGCAGCAGTTCGATGCCGGCGCGCTGCGACAGCATCGTCATCGCGATGTGCTGCGCCGTGCCGACGCCCGAGGTGGCATACGCAATCCTCCCGGGCTCGCGCCGCGCGAGCGCGATCAGCTCCGCGAGCGTATTGACGTTGAGCGAAGGGTTCGCGGCAATGACGATCGGCTGCTGCGCGAGGCGTGTGATCGGCGCGAATGCAACCACCGGATCGACGGCGCGCGATCCGTAGGTCTGCGGCAGCAGCGTGATGAGCACGCCGGACACCAGCAGCGTATAGCCGTCGGGAGGCGCCTTGCTGACCGCTTCGCTCGCGGCGTTGCCGGAGGCACCGGGGCGGTTCTCGACGATCACGGGCTGCCCCGTCGACTCCGCGAGCCTGTCGCCGATGAGGCGGGCGAATACATCCAGCTGGTTGCCCGCCGTGAACGGAACGATCAGATGGATCGGCCGGTTCGGATAGGGCGCCGGGCCGACGGCATGCGCAACAAGGGGCATGCCGGCCGCGACGAATGCAAACGCCAGCGTGAACAACGCATCAACGCCGAAGCATCGCGATCGCCGCTGAGCGCAGTGGGGCCGCTTCATCGTTCGTGCCGCATCGCCAGCATCGCTTCGATGAGCTCGGGCTCGTCCCAAGGCACATCGACCGGGAAGTTGCGCAGGTACCTGCTCTCCGGATCCCGCAGCCATTCGTGCGGAAAGCTCACGAAGATCCTCTCCTCGCCGTCGTCGAGGCGCGCGCGCGTGGGCGACGGCCTTCCCTGAAGGGCCCCGAGGAAGGCGGCGCCGGTGGCAACATCGATGAATTCGCCGCGATGGGTTCCGGGCGTGATGCGCCGGTTGATTTCGACGAGGTAAGGCTCGCCCGTGTCCTCGTGAACGATGTATTCGGGCGCGAAGATTCCCGTTGCGCCGAACGCGGCCACGAGTTTCGTCGCGGAGTCGTGCAGGTCCGCGGAATGGAAGTAGCGGACGACGCTGGCCGCCCCCTGGGTCTCCCCTTCAAGCTTGTCCACGGCATAGCCGCACAGCATCGAACCGCGCCAGGCCGTGCCCGCATGGTATTGCGTGCGGCCGGGGATGTATGCCTGCGCGAGCAGGCGACCGCGGTCCGAATCTTCGAGGTTCAGCGCCTCACCTTGCGTGAGGCGCGCGAATTGATGCAGCAACGCGTCCGCATCGCGGCAGATGGCGACACCCTCGCCGGCGCTCGAATGGGCGCGTTTCAGCACGACCGGCCAGCCGTTTGCGGTGGCAAACGCCGTCGCGTCGGCGACCGAGGATACGATCGCGTAGGGCGGAACGCGCACCCCGGCGCTCTCCGCCCGCTGGCACAGGAGCGTCTTGTCGACACTGGACCGGTAGTGCGCGGGATCGCCCAGCGAATCGATGATCAGCGTCGCAAGCTGCAGCAGCAGCACCGGCTGCATGCCGTCGGGCGGGGCATTCACGAGCTGCTGCATCAAGCGGAATGCGGTGTCGTCGCAGGGAATCACGAGCTGAGGCGCGGTAGCCTTCACCATCGCGGCGAATGCGTGCACCCATTGCAGCGCCCCGGCGTTGTCGGGCAGGTGGCCCATCCGGCGAACGTAGCGACTTCGCTCGGCCAGCGACCCCTTGGGAGCCAGCAACACCACGTTCCAGCCGGCAACGGCGAGATCGCGCGGCATGCGGGCGGTCCCCAGCCACTTGGTCGCCGTGGCGACGAGCAATACCGTCGGATTCATACTGCGCCGCCGCCATTCGAAGTAGCGCGGAAAGCCCGAACGGGCGGAAATGCGATATTTTCGGGCTGCGGCGCGATTGTTTTCATTGCCCGGTGACTTATATTCGATTTCGGGCGCGCATCCAAGTCAAATCACGAGAGGTTCAGGTGGCGGAGCCTGACAGCGCAAGTGCGGGCGACGACGCGGCCGGTCGCGCGAGACGCGTGCTCGAAATCGTCAACGCGAGCTGGATGACGCAGGTAACGTATGTCGCGGCTTCGCTGGGGATCCCGGACCTTCTCGCCGCGCGCCCGCAGTCGGGCGAGGAGCTTGCCCGCGCCACCGGCGCGCACGCCGCTTCGCTGCACCGGCTGATGCGCGCGCTCGTCACGCTCGACCTGTGCCGACAGCAGGACGACGAGTCGTACGAGCTCACGGCGACCGGCACCTTGCTGTGCGCTGACGTCGAAGGCTCGCTCCGCGCGTGGACGATCTATTGGGGCGGTCCGTCGTGGTCGATCTGGGGCAATCTGCTGCAAAGCGTGAAGACGGGGGAGCCCGCACGGACATCGAACTCGGGGAGCGACCTGTTCGGAGCGCTCGAAACGGACCCGCAGGCCGCTGCGATCTTCAATCGGGCAATGGTCGAGCTGACACGGCTCGACGCGGGCGCGATCGTCCGCGCCTGCGATTTCTCCGCGCTGCCGCAAGTCGTGGATGTCGGCGGGGGCTACGGGGAATTGCTGGCGGCGATCCTCGTGGCGAATCCGCTTGCGCGCGGCGTGCTGTTCGACCGGCCGCACGCGTTGGAGAACGCCAGAGCGCGCATGGCGGAGGCCGGGGTGGCGGACCGTTGCGAGATTTCGGCCGGCGACTTCTTCGAATCCGTTCCGGACGGCGGGGACGCCTATGTCCTCAAGAGCGTGATCCACGACTGGAGCGACGAGCGCAGTCACGCGATCCTCGCGAATTGCCGCACGGCGATGCATTCGCGCGCCAGACTGCTGCTGGTCGAGCGGATCGTCCCGCCGCATCTCGACGCATCGTCCGCGCACCGCGCCGTCGCGCGCGCCGATCTCAACATGCTGGTCGGCCCGGGCGGCCGGGAGCGCACGGAGAACGAATATCGGGCGCTCCTGCGCCATGCAGGATTTCGCGTGACGGCCCTTCACCCTGCCGGTCCGACGTTCAGCATCATCGAAGCAGTGCGGACTTCGGGATGACCGCCAATCTTCGGCGCATTCACGCGCGCCGGTAAGCAGGCAATGCGATGAACTGGATTGAAATCGTCTGGGTCATGATGATCGCCGCGAGCCTGATGCTCGGCGTCGTCCATCTGTTCGTCTGGCAGAAGCAGCGATCGCAATACGCGAACCTGCTGTTCTTCCTGCTTGCGGTTTCGGCCGCCGCCTATGGCGCCTACGAGCTCGCAAGAATGGGCGCGGAAACTCCGGCCGATCTCGCCGCCAACGCGCGTTGGTCGCACGTGCCGCTCGCCATGTTCGTGATCTCGATCGTGGGCTTCGTGCGCCTGTATTTCAATGCGGGGCGTCTCTGGCTCGCCTACCTCGTGATCGGACTGCGGCTGGCCGCCCTGGCGCTCAACTTCCTCACCGGTGTCAACGTGAATTTCCGGGAGATCACGGCCCTCGATCATCTGCAGCTCTGGGGAGGCGCCGTCGTTGCCGGGCCGATTGGCGTTCCGAATCCCTGGGCGACCGTTCCCCAGCTCAGCAACTTGCTGCTCGTCGTCTTCGTCGTCGATGCTTCCATCACCCTGTGGCGCAGGGGCGGTCTGGTATCGCGGCGCCGCGCCGCCTTCGTCGGGGGCAGTCTCGCGCTTTGCATCCTTTCGGCGGCGAGCTTCGCCGCTCTTGTCGTGACGGGCGTGGTCCACGCGCCCACGATCCTGATGCCCGGGTTCTTCGTGGTTGTGGTCGCGATGGGCTACGAGCTCGTCTGGGACCTCATCGCCGCGGCGCAGCTTGCCGCGCAGCTCCGCGCAAGCGACCGGCGCTTCCGTGCGGTCGTCGAAGCCGTGCCGAGTGCGATACTCCTGGTCGATCGCAATGGGATGATCACGCTGGCGAACGCGCAGGCCGAGACGGTGTTCGGCTATCCGAAGGCGGAACTCGTCGAAGCACCGGTCGAAATGCTGATTCCGGAACGCTTTCGCGTTCCGCATGCCGCAATGCGGGTCGCCTATGCGAGCGACCCCCAGGCGAGAGCGATGGGGGCCGGGCGCGAGTTGTCCGCGCGCCGGAAGGATGGCCGCGAGATCCCGATCGAAGCGGCGCTCAGCCCGATGCCGACAAAGGAAGGAATGTCGGTGCTGGTGTCCGTCGTGGACATCACCGAGCGCAGGACCGCTGAACGGGCAGCCGCCCGCCAGCGTGACGATTTCGCGCACCTGTCGCGGGTCGCGATGCTGGGCGAGCTGTCCGGATCGCTCGCGCACGAGCTCAACCAGCCGCTGACGGCCATTCTGAGCAATGCCCAGGCCGCGCAGCGGTTTCTCGCCCAAAGTCCGCCGCGCGTCGACAAGCTCGCGGAAATCCTCGCCGACATCGTGCAGAGCGATCACCGTGCAGGGGCGGTGATTCAGCGGGTGCGATCCCTTCTCCGCAAGGAGGAGTCGCAGCAGCATCCGCTCGACGTCAACGAAGTCGTCGCGGAGTCGATGCGTCTGATGCGCAGCGATCTGTTGAACCGCCAGGTGGAGGTGCGGACCCACCTTGCCGATCCGCTGCCGGCCGTGAGCGGCGACCGGAATCAATTGCAGCAGGTATTGCTCAACCTCGTGATCAACGGATGCGATGCCATGAGCGGTCGGGAAGCGGACCGCAGCCTGCTCGTGCGAACGCATGCGACCGACGACGGCAATGTCGAAGTCTCCGTTGTCGACCGCGGGGCCGGCATACCCGCGGAGAATCTCGAACACATCTTCGAGCCGTTCGTGACCACCAAGGCGGCCGGCATGGGACTCGGCCTCGCCATTTGCAGGTCGATCGTCGAGGCACATGGCGGACGTCTGTGGGCGTCCAACAATGCGGACTGCGGTGCGACGCTGCATTGCGAACTCCCGGCGATTGGAGCTTAGGTTCGATGCGAGACCCGGCGCCTACGGTATACGTGGTCGACGACGACCCTGATGTGTTGAAGGCGATCGAACGCCTGCTTGAATCGATCGGACTGAACGTTGCAACGTTCTCGTCGCCGCACCGGTTTCTCGAGGGCTACGACCGGGGCGCTCCGGGTTGTCTCGTGCTCGACCTCGCGCTGCCGGGTCTCAGCGGCCTCGATGTGCAGCGGGCGCTGGAACAGCAGGCGAGCGTGCTGCCCATCGTCTTTCTCACCGGCCGCGGCGACATCGCCGCGAGCGTCGAGGCAATGAAGCACGGCGCGGCGGATTTCCTCACCAAGCCGATCGACGACACCGCGCTGATTGCCGCCATTCGCGCGGCGCTGGCCCGGGATCAGGCATCGCGCCCCGCGCACGCCGAGCGGGAGCGCATCGCGAAATGCCTCGCGACGCTCACCGGGCGCGAACGGCAGGTTCTCGAGCTGATCGTCGCCGGGAGGCTCAACAAGCAGATCGCGGCCGAGCTCGGCACCACGGAGAAGACGATCAAGTTCCATCGCGGCAATCTGATGCGCAAGATGGGCGTGCGCGTCGTCGCCGACCTGGTGAAGCTGGCGGAGCGTGCCGGGATCGGATCGACGCCCGGTACCTGAAGCAGCGCCCTGGGGGCGAACGGCGCTGCGCGCTGTCGTGCCGGGAGGCGGTCGTCCTGGGGCGGCCCTGTGGCGCTCCTCGTGGGACGCCTCCGATACCTGGACCAAGGTCCAGTTCAATCGCCGGTCGCCGCCTGATACCGTCGAATCGGGATGACACGAGATGCGCCGCTGCTGGCCGTATTGGACGATGATGCGGACGTGCGCGTCGCATTGACGCGACTCGTTTCCTCTGCGGGTTTCGCGGTCGAGACGTTCGCCTCGGGCGCGGAGTTCCTGCGCTCCATTCAGGATCACGAACCGGACTGCGTCGTTCTGGACCTCCACATGCCGGAAATGAATGGTTTCGATGTCCAGGGTGCGCTGTCGAGGAGCCATCCTGCCGTGCCGGTCGTGGTCATGACGGGGCACGACACCCCGGAGTCACGCGCGCGCGCCGTCCAGCTGGGCGCGCGGGCCTATCTTTGCAAGCCGGTCAACGACGAAGCCCTGCTCGCCGCGATCGGCGGCGCGCTCGATGCGGCGGCGCCGTGATGGAAAGTCGCCCGACGAAATGAAATCCGGCCCGAATCCGGCACGGCGCCGACGATCGCTGCAACAATGGCTCGCTGCCGGGCCAGCGCCAGAACGTACATCAGGGGAGTGACGCAATGAATGCACGCCATGTCTTCAAACTCTTGACCTCGGTGGTCGCGATCACCTCCTGCTTCGGCGCGGCCTCGGCGCAGCAGGTCAACGGCGTGCTGGGCTCACCCAGCGCGACCACCACGATCAGCGGCGCCCAGCTGCCGCCACCCGATCCGAAGTTCGGTGGCGTGATCAGGGAAAAGGCCTCGGAGTCGAAGCAATGGTGGGCGCCGCGCGTGGTGCCGCCGAAGGGCGCGCCGAACGTGCTGCTGATCATGACCGACGACAGCGGATTCGGCGCGCCGGGAACGTTTGGCGGCGTGGTTCCGACACCGGCGATGGATCGGATCGCGCAGGCGGGCTTGCGCTACACGAATTTTCATTCGACGTCGCTCTGCTCGCCGTCGCGCGCGGCGCTGATCACCGGTCGCAATCACCACGTCGCAGGCTTCGGCGTGGTGGGTGAGATCGCGACGGGATTCCCGGGCTACGACTCGGTCATCCGGAAGGAGAACGCGACGATCGGTGCCATCCTGAGGGACAACGGGTACGCAACCTCGTGGTTCGGCAAGGATCACAACACGCCCTTCTACCAGGCGACTTCGGCCGGGCCGTTCGAGCAGTGGCCGAACGGCATGGGCTTCGAGTACTTCTACGGCTTCGTTGGCGGCGACACCAGCCAGTGGCAGCCGAACCTGTACCGCAACACGACGGCGATCTATCCGTTCCAGGGCAATCCGGGCTGGAACCTGACGACCGCCATGGCCGACGAGGCGATCCACTACATGAGGGAGCTGAAGGAGGTTGCGCCCGACAAGCCCTTCTTCGTCTATTACGTGCCGGGCGGCACGCACTCGCCGCACCATCCGACGCCGGAGTGGGTCAAGAAGATCGGCGACATGCATCTCTTCGATGGCGGCTGGAACAAGATCCGCGAGACCATCTTCGCCAATCAGAAGCGGCTGGGCATCATGCCTCCCAACGCCCAGCTGACGCCGTGGCCGAAGGATCTGCCGCAGTGGGATTCCCTGAGTGTCGAGGAGAAGACACTCTTCATCAAGCAGGCCGACGTCTTCGGCGCCTACCTCGCCTACACCGATCACGAGATCGGCCGCGTGATCCAGGCGGTCGAGGACATGGGCCAGCTCGACAACACGCTGATCATCTACATTGCCGGCGACAACGGCGCCAGCGCCGAAGGAATGCTGAACGGCACGCCGAACGAGTTCACCACCTTCAACGGCGTGCCCGTGCCGGTCAAGGACCAGTTCCTCTGGTACCCGTTCTGGGGTTCCGAGCGCACCTTCCCGCACTTCGCGGCCGCCTGGTCGTGGGCGATGGACACGCCTTTCAAATGGACGAAGCAGGTGGCGTCGCACTACGGCGGGACCGCGCAGGGGGTTGCCATGTCGTGGCCCGGGCACATTACTGATGTCGGCGGCATCCGCCGTCAATTCTCCCATCTCATCGACATCGCGCCGACGATCCTCGAAGCGACCGGCATTCCGCTGCCGGAGACCGTGGACGGCATCAAGCAGCGACCGATGGACGGCGTGAGCATGGCCTACACCTGGAACAAGGCGGCGGCCAGCGCACCCACGCGGCATGCGACGCAATACTTCGAAATGCTGGGAAACCGCGCGATCTACCACGACGGCTGGATCGCCGCGACGACGCCGGCGACCATTCCCTGGGAGCTCAGCACCAAGCCGGCCCCCGACGTCATCACCGGGTACAACTGGGAGCTCTACAACGTCGGCGAATTGCAATCGGTGGATCCCACCGAGAACAACGACCTGGCGGCGAAGATGCCGGACAAGCTGAAGCAGATGCAGGATCTCTTCTACGCCGAGGCGAAGAGGTTCGACGTGCTTCCCCTCGACAACACGTCGCTGCTGCGCTGGAACTCGCCGCGCCCGAACCTCACCGGTGGACGCAAGGTGTTCACGTATTCGGGCGAACCGATCAGCACGCCCAACAGCGGCGCTCCCAGCATTCTCAACAAGTCCTACACGATCACGGCCGAGGTCACGATCCCCGAGGGCGGCGCCGAAGGCATGATCGTCACCGACGGCGGGCGCTTCGGCGGCTACGGCCTGTTCCTCAGCAAGGGCGAGTTCGGGTTCGGCCGGGGCAAGGTGGTGTTCCTCTACAACCTGCTCGACCTCAAGCGCACCGCGTGGGAAGGGCCCGAGCTCTCCGCCGGCAGGCACACGATCGTGTTCGACTTCAAGTCGGATGGCCCGGGCCTCGGCAAGGGCGGCACCGGCGTGCTCCTGGTGGACGGCAGGGAAGTCGCGAAGAACTCCATCGAGCACGGCACGCCGATCACCTGGCCGGAAGACGAGACGTTCGACATCGGCCAGGACACCCGCACGCCACTGGCGCTGGTCGAGTACCGCTACGACACGCCGTTCAAGTTCACCGGGAAGATCAACAAGGTGACCTTCAACCTCGGCGACGAAAAGCTGACGGCGGAGGAGCAGGAGGCGGTGCACAAGGCGCTCGCCCGGGCGCGCGACGAGCTTTGATCCCGGTCCCGCGCGATGAAGAAGGTGCTCACCTTCGCCGCGATCGCGGAAGCAGCGACCGGCGTGGCGCTGCTGTTCGTTCCTGCTCTCGTCGGGCAATTGCTGCTCGGTGAGGAGCTCGCCGGCGTCGCAGTCACGGTGGCGCGCGTCGCCGGCATTGCGCTGATTGCGCTGGGCATCGCCTGCTGGCCCGGACCGCCGCGCGTGGGCATGCTGGTCTACGGTGCGGCGGTCACCGTGCTTCTCGCCTACGTTGGGCTCACCGGCGGCGGCGGCGTGCTGCTGTGGCCGGCGGTCGCCCTGCACGCAGTCCTCACGATCTTGCTGGCAATGAAGTCAGCCAGCCGGTAGAAGAACGATTCGGTGGTCAGGGCGGCGCCCGCTCTGGCCGGTCCGGCATCCGTTCGTCTGCTGCCGAGTGCGCTCGGTCAACCGGACCCTTGCATCGAAGGCATCCGGCTCGCCGCAACGACGAGACAGCCGATACGAAGTGGGGCAGGGTGGCAGGTCGTTGCCGCGGCCAGAACGATCAGGTTCAGGGCTGACCGGTGCGGCCAGCGCCTGCCCGCCCCGCGCTACACTTTCGGGGTGCCCGGATCCCTGAACTCCGCGTTCGCCGAAGCTTTCGCCCGGTCTCCGCTGCGGCACGTACGCTTCCGCCGCTTCTACATTGCGTCGGTGGGAGTGTTCCTTGGCTACACGATGCAAGCCACGATGGCGGCGTGGCTGATGGCAACGATGACGTCGTCGGCGCTGATGGTGGCGCTGGTGCAGACCGCAAGCACCGCGGGCACCGTGCTGTTCGGGCTCCTCGCGGGCACCATGTCGGACCTGCTGGAACGGCGCCGCGTGATCATGGGCACGCAGGTGCTGTTCGTGGTCGGCGGGGTGGTGCTCGGCATCGAAACGCTCGCGGGCTGGATCGGCCCCTGGGGCATTCTGTGCCTCACGTTCATCAGCGGCGTCGCGTTCACCTTCTACCAGCCCGCGCAGCAGGCGAGCATCAACGACCTCGTGGAGCGCGCGGACGTGCCGCAGGCCGTCGCCCTCGGTGCGGTCGCGATGAACGTGTCGCGCGCCATTGGTCCCGCATTCGCCGGGCTGCTCGCCGCGTGGCTCGGCTCCGGCACGTCGTTTCTGACAAGCGCCGCGTGCTTCCTCGGCATGCTCGCAGTCGTGTATCGCTGGCCGCCGCAGCCGCCATCGCTTCCCGGAGTGCCCGAATCGCTCCTTGCCGGCATCCGGAGTGGCGTCCGCTATGCGCGGCACTCGGCGCAGCTCCGCGCGATCCTCTGGCGCAATCTCATCTTCGCGGCGTTTGCGAGCTCGCTGTGGGCACTTCTGCCCGTCATCGCGCGCGACCAGCTCGGCCTCGGCGCCGGCGGTTTCGGTCTGCTGTTCGGCAGCTTCGGCTTCGGCGCCGTGCTGGGAGCGCTGGCACTGCCGGGACAGCTGCGCAGGCACTCGCTGCAGCGGACGGTGGTCACGGCGTCCCTGCTGTGGGTGATCGCGGCGACGCTCATCGCGGCGACGAACGTCACCGCGATCGCGATGGTGGGCGCGTTCGGCGCGGGTGCGTCATGGGTCGGCGTATTCGCGAGCCTGGGTGCAGGCACGCAAAGCGCGGTGCCGGCCTGGGTGCGGGCGCGGGCGGTGGCGATTTCCTTTCTTACGGTGCAGGCGAGCCTTGCACTCGGCAGCGTCGTGTGGGGCGCGCTGGCGTCGTGGTACGGCACGCGCGTCACGCTGCTGATCGCGGCCGGGCTGTTCCTCGCGACTCTCGGCGCCGTGCGCCGCATTCGCGTTCGGCTCGGCGGCGACAAGGACATCCTGCCCGGCGCGGAGCTGCCCGGCCTCGGTCTCGCGGAGGAGCCCGAGCCCGATGACGGTCCGGTGTTGATCCAGGTCGAGTATCGCGTCGACCTCGAGGACCGCGACGCGTTCCTGCACGCGATCCGAGCGCTCGGACCCGTGCGTCGGCGCAACGGAGCCAACAGCTGGCGGGTGTTCCGCGACATCGCCGAGGAAGGGCTCTTCGTCGAGCGCTATATCGTCGCGTCGTGGGCCGAGTACGTGCGGCTGCGATCGCGGATGACGATCGCGGATCGCGCGCTCATCGACGAGGCGGGAAAGCATCAGAAGGCAGACACGCCGATCAGGGTGTCTCGCTTCCTCGGCGTGGTGTTGCCCGAAAGCCTGGCGGCACCCAGGTCGGCGAAGGACTGACCAGCCCTTGACTCCGTTCAGATGTGAAGAAAGGTGGAGTCCACTCGGTCGAAAGTCGCCGACGCAGAGCTGCGGCCATTCGCGTGGTGGCAGGCTTGAACCCGCTATGGTTCTTTGCTTAATGGCGGCAGTCGTATCGCCGCATCATCATACGTTCCGTATCTCGCATCACGATGGCACGCCCCGCAGTTGGATTTCGAGCCGACTGCCGGATTGGACCATGTGCTGTCGTCGATCCTCTCGTGTTTCTCGATCCAGAACGCGGTTTCGGTGATGCGCAATGGCGTCACGCCGGCCGGGATCGACTTGTTGATCCTGTAGGCCGCCTCGGTCATCCCGGTCTCGGCGGAGTTCTGCTCCAGAAAAGCCCGGATCTCGGACAGTGTTTTCGGATCGAACTGCCACTGCAAGCCGAAGTGATTGTCCGGGCTGTCGAGGTGCGCCGCCCATGAGCGCGCAGGAAGCAGGGTCGGATGAAGCGGCCCGTGGCAGGCGCCGCAGCTATTGCGCCACGTCTGGTTGTCCGGCAGTTGCCTGCCGACATAGGGAAGTTGCTCCAGTCCGGGAATATTGATCAATCGCCAGTGAATGAGCCAGAGGGCGCTGCCTGCCACGCATGCGAGCATCACGAGCGCGACCCACGGATGGCTGGATCCGATGCCCTCGTCCGCGCCGGCGATCTTGTGGCCCGTGATCATGGCCCTGGCCAGATTTTCCCGATGCGCGACGCTTTCGACGACGACACCGCCGACGTGCACCAGCACCAGGGCAAGCGTCAGCCAGGCGAGACTTTCATGAAGACGTTTGGCGAACTCGCCGAGCGGACGATCGGCGAGTGTCCTGAACATGCCCTGTGCTTCCTCCGCACCCTGCACCACGAGGCCCGTCACGCATATCACCAGGCCGAATGCCAACAGCAGGTAAATCGCGACACTCCCTGCCGGGTTGTGCCCGACGTGACGATGCGCCCGCGCCGCCATCACGTCGGCAGCATAGGCAATCGCGGCGCGCGGACCGTACCGGAAGGCTTCGAATCGCGCGTAGCGACTGCCCGCGAAGCCCCAGAAGATGCGAAAGCAGATCAGACCGAGTACGACATAGCCGAAGTAGACATGGAGGTCGCGGAAGCGGTCCGGGTCACCCGTAGCCATCGCCGAGAAAAAGCAGACAACCAGCGTCCAATGAAAGACGCGGGTAGGCAGATCCCACACGAGGACCGCGTGCGTGCCCTCCTTCGCAACCTGCCCATTCCCGGCAGTCTGCGAATCTCCGCCGTCGCTGATTGGATCCAGGTCGGCGGCTTGTGAATCCGCGCGGTCGTCGATCGTTTCCATGCTGTCCAGTTCGCTTGATCTCCAGGTCGGATGCGCCGCGAAGGTCGAACGAAACCGCCCCGCAGGAACTGCAGCAAAACTGCGGCCTGCGCGGGCTGCCGAACATATTCAATCCCCTCCACGACATTTCGCCATTGCGATTGATCAATCCATTCCAACATAGCGCGCGACAGTGACGTCCAATGGGGATGCTGGCGCAACTGATGACGCAAGAGATGCCGTCGGATTTGTGCTCATCGCTGCCATTCAGGCAATCAATGGCGACAATTCGTCGCACCGATCGACGGCTTCAGTTGCGGGCGGGAGATCGCGCGCAGTCGTCTGCGCGCATCATGGACGTTGCGGGCGGGGATGGACGGACGAAGGCGTCGGTCCACCCTGGGATCGCCTCAGGCGACTTCAACGCCTGTAGATTGATCGTAAGCCGTCAGTGAGTGAACCGCGAAACCATAGAATGATCGAGACCGCGCGGTTCCATGGCGTTCGCTGCGTCGGCCACAGGAATTACGGGCCCGCCAGAGTCTCAATCTGCAATGCCGTCACCGTGCTTGCGCGGGTGGAGACGGCGATTGCGTCGCTGTTCTTGAAGCATTCCACGATCACCGTTTCAGCTGCGGTGAGCGTCAATGTGGCAAGCAGCGGGATGGAGGCCGAACTGTCGGTGCTTCCGCCGACAAGCGTGCGAGAGGTCGCGCCGAATGGCCCGTCGCCGTCAGCGAACGAGCACTGGACATTGACGTAGGGCGCCAATGTACCCGCCGCGATGTCCGCCTGAAGACCTACGGTCGACTGCAGGATGTAGCTGCCGGCCGGAAGAGCCAACGCCAATACCCTCGTGGGAGCGGCGGCGTCGGCATTGACGGGAATTGCCACGAAGCCCGCGGAAAAGTTGTCGCCAACGAATCCGTTGCTCGGTCCTCTGGGGCCGGTCGGTCCCGCCTTGCCTTGCGGGCCTGCGGGCCCGACGAGCCCGACCGCGGCGGGATCGAGTTGTGTCTGGCCAGCCTTGCAAACATCAAGGGCGGCGACGGACCCGCTTGCATTTGCGCACAGCACGAGCGCGTCGGCAGGCGGGACGCTCGCCACGAGTGCGATCACAACGTACAGCCCGGCACCGAGATGGTTCATGGCATTTGCTCTCTCTTTCGCGTGGAAACTCGTACGAACCGGGACTTGTGGCAGCGTCCATCCCGGCACGATACTGAATGGGCAGGACCAGAACAGGCTGAACCCTGTTGGCGCATGAGTGGTGATCGACGGCGGCAATTGAGCGCATCGCGCAAATCTATGGCGGAACGGGACGATGGACGCGCACTTGGCGGCGACGCGCAGTGCTCGGGCGGCCGCGTCCGCCCTCTCATGCACTCTTCGAATGGATGGAAGCGGCGTTGGGGTCGAGCCCGCATCTTTCTTGTCGCTCGAGACTTGGGCCTCCCGCGGTTTCCCAATCCTGGGCGGGACGAATCAGGCACAGTCCAGCGGTTTTCTGGCGGGCGGAAATGCGCATTGACGGTCTGTTCGGACATGTGCGAATCGAGTCCGAGGTCCGACGAGTCTGGAGACGGCGATGGACCCGCATCGCGTTAACGAAGAACCCCGGGGTACTGCTGCACGCATGAGTTCCGAGCGTAGGCGACTGCCGCCCGCACTGCTTCTCTCGCTGCTGATTCACGCGTTGCTGCTGAGCGTGACCTTTGGCGGTCAGGGAGGCTGGCTTCCCGGGCTGGGCTTCCCGTGGCAGGCGCGCCGGGTCGACGCACCGGAATTGAGCGTGGTGCTCATGCCGGCACCTGCCACAACGGCCGAGCCTGCGACCACGCCGGACGCGGAGCCGGTGCAGGCATCGACTGAGCAGACCGTCTCACCGGCGCCGACGCGCACGCCTTTCGTTTCCCATGTGACGCCCTCGCGACGGAGCGAAGCGGCGATCGTGCCCGAGCCGGGCGCGGAGACCACATCCAGGACAGACGTTGCGAGCAGTGCAGCTCCTGCGAAATCCCCGTCGCGCGCCGAGCGCACCGTTGAGACGCCGTCGCTGCCGATTCCTGCGCCGCCGGCGATCGCGCCGGCGAGGACCGATGCGGCCACGCCGGTGGAACCCGCTGCTCCAGCGATGGCAACGCCCGTCATCACGGCGCCGAGCGTCGCGAGCCCCGCCACCGCGACGCCGTCGCCTTCGGATGCCGGTAATGCAGCGCCGGCGCCAGTCGACGAGAAGGCGGCGGAGCCCGACCGAGCCGATGAAATCGCGAGGCTCGAGGTACTGAAGCAGGAGGGGCAGCGGCAGGCGGAGTTGGAGGAGATTGCGCGTCGCGAAGCGGCACAACTCGAGGTGGCACGAGCCGAAGCCGCACGAGCCGAAGCCGCACGAGCCGAAGCCGCACGAGCCGAAGCCGCACGCGCCGAAGCCGCACGAGCCGAGCCGCACGAGCCGAAGCCGCACGAGCCGAAGCCGCACGCGCCGAAGCCGCACGCGACGAAGCAGCACGAAACGAAGCCGCGCGAGTTGAGGTGGCACGAGTTGAGGCGGCACAAGTCGAGGCTGCAAGGGTAGACGCTGTACGAGTGGAGGCAGCACGCGCCGATGCTGCACGAGCCGAGGCAGCACGAGCCGAGGCAGCACGAGCCGAGGCAGCACGAGCCGAGGCAGCACGAGCCGAGGCCGCACGAGCCGAAGCCGCACGAGCCGAAGCCGCACGAGCCGAGGAGCCGCACGAGCCGAAGCCGCACGAGCCGAAGCCGCACGAGCCGAAGCCGCACGCGCCGAAGCCGCACGCGCCGAAGCCGCACGAGCCGAAGCCGCACGGAGCCGAAGCCGCACGGGCCGAAGCCGCACGCGCCGAAGCCGCACGGGCCGAAGCCGCACGGGCCGAAGCCGCACGAGCCGAAGCCGCACGGGCCGAGGCAGCGAGAGCGGAGGCAGCACGAGTCGAGGCTGCGCAAGAGGCGGCCGCACGACGGGAAGCGGCGCTCCGGGCGATCGGACGGCAACTGGACGAGGAGGCCGCGCGGCGCGACACTGCATCGACCGCGCCGCAATTGCCGCTGTCCGTGGGCAGTGCACGTCGATACTGGCTCTTCGGCCGCAGCGACTCCAACCAGGAACTCATCCTGTACGCGGAGGCGTGGGCGCGGAAGATCCAGATGAACATGACGTTCGATCTGGTTCGCGAAGCCGCGAAGCAGCGTCACGCCGATCCGCTCGTCACCGTGGCGATTCGCAGCGACGGCTCGGTGGAGTCGGTGACGTTCGTCCAGTCGAGCGGCGTGCCCGCGCTCGACGAAGCCATACGAAGGGTCGTGGACAGCCAGAAGCCCTACCAGGCGTTCCCGCCGGGCCTCGCCCGCGAGTACGATGTGATCATGATCCGCCGCACCTGGTACTTCGACACGGCAATCCGGCTGTATTGAGTGAACCGGGAGGGCACATGGAAGACGAACCCATGTATCACGACGGAATGCGGCGACTGCAGGACGCGCGCGAAACCCGCCCGCTTGCCGACCGCCTGGAGCAGGTGACCGTTCACACCGCGTTCACCGCGGAAGATCGTGCGTTCATCGAGCGCTGCCCGATGTTCTTCATCGCGACGGCCGATGAACACGGTCGGCCCGACTGCTCGTACAAGGGCGGATTGCCGGGATTCGTCCGCGTCCTCGACGATTGCACGCTGGCCATTCCCGATTACGACGGCAACGGGATGTACAGGACCTGGGGCAATGTTCTGGTCAACCCTCAGATCGGACTGCTGTTCCTGGATTTCGAGACCCCCAAGCGAATCCGCGTGAATGGCACGGCGCAGGTCAGCGCGGACGATACCTTGCGCAGCGACTGCCCGGGCGCGGTCTTCGTCGTTCGTGTGACGGCGACGCGAATCTTTCCCAACTGCCCGCGCTACATCCACCGGATGCAGCTTGTCGAGCCGTCGGCGTACGCACCGCGATCCGATTACACGCCGCCGGTTCCGGCATGGAAGACCTTCGATGTCTTTCGCGACGCGCTGCCCGCGCGCGACCGTGAGGATGGCAGGAACGGCGAGGCGGGATAGGACAAAACGAACGACAGCGGCGTCTCCTGTTCGACGCCGCGACTCCCGCGTCGCTCAGTCGGGCTTGTCGTCGGGACCGCGCGCGGCGGGGCGCACCGGCAGCGCCGGCGCGGGACGACGGCCGTCGAGCAGATGTCGCACCGCGAGCACGGGATGCCGCGTCATCATCCGCGGACCTGCGTAGCGCATGATCACGCGGACCTCCTCGCGCGGCGCGGCCGCATAGCAGTGCACCGTGCAGTTCGCGCACGTGGGCTTCTCGTCGCCGAACACGCAACGGTCGAGCCTGCGCGTCGCGTAGCCGAGCAGGCCGGCGCATTTCTCGCACAGCGCGCCCTCGCTGCCGTGGCGGTCGCGGCAATGGATCTCGAACATCGCGGTCAGCGTCGCGAGCTCGCGCGCGAGGCGCGGATGACGCGCGTCGTCGTGGACGCGGCGCAGTCCCGCAGCGGTCGGTCGGTCGGTGGGGGGCGTGCTCATGCTGGCGCCATTGTGGCGACGCCGGGACCGCGACCCCATGACTTCGGTCAAGAACGCGCGGCGCCGCCGCTCACGGCGTCGGTGACGGCGTGCGTACGCCGAGCTTCTCCGACCACGATGCAAGTGCGGGCATGATGGTGGGATAGAGCGCGATGCCTTCCGTCGTTTGCGCGCGCAGGCGTCGCATGGCCGCTTCGCCGGGAAGTCGAACGGGGACCTCGGCGACGCGCGGTGTCGAATCGTGCGCGGCGCGGGCGATCTCGTCCATCTGTCGCCGGAATGCGGCGAGCCCGCCGAATGCTTCGGGATCGAGCGCCTGCACGAAGACCGTGCCGCCCCAGCCTGCCGGCGGATCGGCGCGGCCGTGTCCGGCGAGCCCCGCGGTCAGCGCCTCGACAATCAAGGCGAGGCCGAAGCCCTTGTATCCGGCCTCGATGCCGCCGAGCGGCAGCAGCGCGCCTTTCGGCTCGCGGAAGAGCGCGCCCGGATCGTCGGTCGCATTGCCGTGCGAATCAATCAGCCACGCGCCCGGCAGGCGGCGGCCGGCGTTCATTTCCTGCTTCGCGAATCCCATGCTGGTGATCGAGCTCGAGATGTCGACGAGGATCGGATCGCCCGACGTCGGCAATCCGGCGGCGATCGGGTTGGGCGTGAGGATCGGCGTCGTGCCGCCGTGCGCGACGACCGCGGCGACCGTCGGATCGGAGCTTTGCACCAGCGCGACCATGCCGCGCTCCGTCGCACGAAGCAAATACGCGGCGAGGCACGCGATGTGGTGCGAGCGGCGCACGACGACCGTGCCGGTGCCGTTCAGCTTCGCCATTGCAATCGCACTGTCGAGCGCGCGCAGCGTGAGCCACGGTCCCGGCAGCCGGTTGCCGTCCCAGGTTTGCGTCGCAGGGTGGGCGCTGACGATCGTCGGTGCGCCGGACTTCGCCATCGCGCCCTTCTCGATTTCGGCGAGGTACGACGCGAGGAGCGCCATGCCGTGCGTCGTGTGGCCGAGGAGGTCGCCGGTGACGAGCACGGTGGCGACGTCCGCGGCGATGTCGGCGCGCACGCCGGCGCGTTCGACGAGCGCCTGCGCGAATTCGGTGAGCGCGGCCGCCGGATAGCGTGGCACGCGGTCGGGCGCGGCGCTCATGTGTATGCTGTGCAATGCAGGCGCAAACAGGTCCCCGGGACGTCGATGCGCGCGGCGGTTGACGTTGCCGCGCGATTCTCCGACGATTCTACCTGACGCCTCGCGCCGGTCGCGGCGATCGGGATCGCGGCGCGGACCCCCACCTGATTCCCTCCACTTCCCCGTCCCTTCCGTGCTGCCTTCCTCGTTGACCGTCAGCGTCGTGACGTTTCGCCCGGACATCGCGCTGTTCGAGCGGTGCCTGCGCACGCTCGCGACCGCGATCGCCAACGCGCGCGAGGCGGGGTGCATCAAGAGCGTCGCGATCGCACTGATCGACAACAGCGAGGACCCGAAGATCGCCGACGACGTGATCAAGCATGGCTGGGCGCGCTTCGCCAACGCCGGCATCCAGGTCACCTATCTGCACGGCCACGCCAACATCGGCTACGGGATCGCGCACAACCTGATGCTGCACGGCACCGGCGCCGACTACCAGATCGTGCTGAACCCCGACGTCGAGATGGCGCCCGACGCCATCGCCAACGCGATCGCCTGGCTCGACGTGCATCCGGAGGTGGGTGCGGTGGCGCCGGCCGTGACGCGGCCGGATGGCACGCCTGATTTCCTGTGCAAGCGGTACCCGGCGGTGTTCGATCTCGTGCTGCGCGGCTTCGCGCCGGAATTCGTGCGCCGGATGTTCAGGAAGCGCCTCGATCACTATGAAATGCGCGACCGCATCGATCCCGCCAGCAACGAGCCGGTGATGGGCATCCCGGTGATGTCGGGCTGCTGCATGCTCGTGCGGCGCAAGGCGATCGACGCGACCGGAGGGTTCGATCCCAGCTACTTCCTCTACTTCGAGGACTTCGACTGGAGCATGCGCCTCAACAAGGTCACGCACTGCGCCTATCTGCCGTCTTTCCGCATCGTCCATCACGGCGGAAACGCGGCGGCCAAAGGCGTGCGCCACATCTGGCTGTTCGCGAAGAGCGGCGTGCGTTTCTACGGCCGCCACGGCTGGCGCTGGGTGTAGCGGGTCATGGCGCACGAGCTGATCCTCGTCACCGGCGCGGGCGGATTCATCGGCCATTCGCTCGTCGCGCACCTCGCGGCCGCGGGACGCGCATTCCGTGCCGTGTATCACCATCGCATCCCGCACGGCCAGCCGCCGCATCTCGACAACGTCGTCGCGGATTTGAGCAGCATGGAGGACGCGACGGCGGACGCGCTGCTCGCGGACGTTACGGCGGTCGTGCACCTCGCCGGTCGCGCGCACGTACTTGCCGAGACCGCGCCCGACCCCGACGCCGCGTTTCGCCTCGCCAACGTCGTCGCCACGGAAAGGCTGGCGCGCGCCGCCGTGCGCGCTGGCGTTTCCCGGTTCGTGCTGGCGAGCTCCGTGAAGGTCAACGGCGAGGCGACCGACGCCGGGCATCCTTTCACGCCGCGCGATCCGCCCGCTCCCTTCGACGCGTACGCGCGCTCGAAGCTCGGCGCCGAATCGGCGCTGCTTGCAGCGTGCGCCGGCACCTCCGTCGCGCCGATCGTCCTGCGCCTGCCGCTCGTCTACGGTCCTGGCGTCGGCGGCAATTTCGCCGTGATGCTCGACGCGATTGCGCGCGGGCGTTCGCTCCCGGTTGCATCGGTGCGCAACCGACGGAGCCTGCTCGGCGTCGGCAATCTGATCGACGCCATCGATGCCGTGCTGGGGGCGCCCGTCGCGCCGGCGGGCGTGCATTTCGTCGCCGATGCAACGAGCGTCTCGGTGCCCGATCTCGCGCGGGCCGTCTCGGCGGCGCTCGGCGTGCCGCTCGAAATGCGGCGCGTGCCGGTGCCGCTGCTGCGGCTCGGCGCGGCGCTGCTGGGTCGCGGCGCCCGAGTGCGGCGGCTCGTCGATTCGCTCGAAGTCGACACCACGTCGCTGCGCGAGGCCACCGGCTGGCGGCCCCGGCAATCGCTGGAGGAGGGTCTTGCCGCGACGGCTGCGTGGTGGCGGCTGCGGCACGCCATCTGAGGTCAGCAGGAGCGCCGCCGGCGCGGCGCGCGCGTCGCACCGCTATAATCACCGCCTTTCCGTCCCGAGGATCAACGCAATGAGCGCCCGACCGTCCGGCCGCCGCCCGGAAGAGCTCCGCGCGTGGCGGATCACCCGCCACTACACGCGCCACGCCGAGGGCTCGGTGCTGATCGAGGCCGGCGACACCAAGGTGCTCTGCACGGCGAGCGTCGAGGAAGGCGTTCCGCCGTTTCTGAAGGGCAAGGGCCAGGGCTGGGTCACCGCCGAATACGGGATGCTGCCGCGCTCGACCAACACGCGCATGCGCCGCGAGGCCGCGGAAGGCAGGCAATCGGGACGCACGCAGGAAATCCAGCGGCTGATCGGACGGAGCCTGCGCGCCGTGGTCGATCTCGGTCGGCTCGGCGAGCGCACGGTGAAGATCGACTGCGACGTGCTGCAGGCCGACGGCGGGACGCGCTGCGCGGCGATCACCGGCGCCTACGTCGCGCTCGCCGACGCGTTCGCATGGACGCGCGGAAAGCAGCTGATCGCCGCGGAGCCGCTGACCGATTCGGTGGCGGCGGTCTCGGTGGGCATCGTCGGCGGCGTGCCGGTGCTCGACCTCGACTACGCCGAGGACTCGGCGTGCGACACCGACATGAACATCGTGATGACCGGCCGCGGCGGCTTTGTCGAGATGCAGGGCACCGCCGAGGGCGCGCCGTTCACGCGGCGCGAGATCGATGCGCTGGTCGATCTCGCCGCGGCAGGCATCCGCCAGCTGCAGGATGCGCAGGCCGCAGCGCTCCTGGCCTCGCGCTGACGCGTTGAGCGCGGCGCCGCGCGTCACGCCGGACGCATCGCGCGCCGTGCACCGCATCGAATGATCTCGCGTCTCGTCCTCGCGTCCGGCAATCCCGGCAAGCTCGCCGAATTCCGCCGGCTGCTCGCGCCGCTTTCCATCGACGTGATCGCGCAGTCGGAGCTCGGCGTTCCCGAAGCCGCCGAGCCGCATGTCACGTTCATCGAGAATGCGCTCGCGAAGGCGCGGCACGCGAGCGCGCTTGCGCGCCTGCCGGCGCTCGCCGACGATTCGGGCATCTGCGTGCGCGCGCTCGGCGGCGCGCCGGGCGTGCAGTCGGCGCGCTATGCCGGGGAGCCGCGCTCGGATGCGCGCAACAACGAGAAATTGATCGCGGCGCTCGCGGGCATTGCCGACCGCAGCGCGCATTACACCTGCGTGCTCGCGCTGGTGCGCCACGCGGAGGATCCGGAACCGATCATCGCCGAAGGAGCGTGGCACGGGCGGATCGTCGACGCGCCGCGCGGCACCGGAGGCTTCGGCTACGACCCGCATTTTCTCGACGTCGAGAGCGGCAGGACCGGCGCGGAGCTGCCGCTCGATCAGAAGAACGCGCGCTCGCATCGCGGCAAGGCCATGCGCGCGCTGATCGCGCGGCTCGAGGCGGAGAACCGGTGAGCGCGACGATCGGCATCGGGCTCCCGGCGAAGCCCTCGTTCGCGGCCTCGCCGCCGCTGGCACTCTACATCCACATCCCGTGGTGCCTCTCCAAGTGCCCGTACTGCGATTTCAACTCGCACGAGGCGCGCGGCGAGGCGCCCGAGGCCGAATACGTCGACGCGCTGCTGACCGATCTCGAGTTCGCGCTGCCGTCGATCTGGAGCCGCCGGATCGTGTCCGTCTTCATCGGCGGCGGCACGCCGAGCCTCTTCTCGGCCGCGGCGATCGACCGGCTGCTGGCCGGCGTGCGCGCGCGCGTGCCGCTGATCCCCGACGCCGAAGTGACGCTCGAAGCGAATCCGGGCACGTTCGAACGGCAGAAGTTCGCCGATTTCAGGGCGGCGGGCGTCAACCGCCTGTCCGTCGGCGTGCAGAGCTTCGCACCGGCGCAGCTTGCGGCGCTCGGGCGAGTGCATGACGCCGACGAGGCACGCGCGGCGGTGGATGCGGCGCTCGCGATCTTCGGCAACGTGAACCTCGACCTCATGTACGCGCTGCCGCGGCAGACGATCGAGGCGGCCCGCGCCGACGCGGCCGAAGCGATCGCGTTCGCAACGCCGCACCTGTCGTTCTATCAGCTCACCCTCGAGCCCAACACGCTGTTCCATCGGCATCCGCCGCCGCTTCCCGACGCGGACGCCGCCGCCGACATCGAGGACGCCGTGCACGCGCTGCTCGCCGCCGCCGGCTACGTCCAGTACGAGACCTCCGCCTTCGCGCAGCCGGGGCGCGAATGCCGGCACAATCTCAATTATTGGCAGTTCGGCGACTATCTCGGCATCGGCGCCGGCGCGCATTCGAAGCTGTCGTTCCACGACCGCGTGGTGCGGCAGGTGCGCTGGAAGCAGCCGAAGCAGTATCTGGAGCAGATCGCCGCGGGGACGCCTTTGATGGAGAATGTCGAGGTCAGCCGTGCCGACATCGGATTCGAATTCATGCTGAACGCATTGCGCCTCACCGCCGGCGTGCCGGCAGCGCTCTTCGCCGAGCGGACCGGCTATCCGCTGGTGCTCGTTCGCGACGCGCTCGCCGCGGCCGAGGCGCGCGGCCTCCTCGAGCGCGACCCGACGGTGATCCGCCCCACCGCGCTCGGCCGGCGCTTCCAGAACGACCTGCAGACGCTGTTCCTGCGCGATCCGCAGCCCGCATGAGCACGCGCGAACTGCACTCGATGCACGTCGCCGACGCGCTTGCGGCGATGACGCAGGGCGAACTGACGGCACGCGGCATGGCCGACGCGCAACTCGCCCGCATCGCCGCGACCGATGCCTCGGTGGGAGCCTGGGCTCACCTCGATCCCGAACACGTGCGTGCCTGCGCCGACCGCAGTGATGCAGTCCCTGCGTCCGCGCGCGGTGCGCTGCACGGCATCGGCATCGGTGTGAAGGACATCATCGCGACGGCCGAGTACCCGACGGAATTGGGCTCGCCCGTGTTCGCGGGAAACCGGATCGCCGCGGATGCGGAATGCGTCGTGCGGCTGAAGCAGGCGGGCGGCTACGTCTTCGGCAAGACGGTGACCACGGAGCTCGCCTATTTCCATCCGGGCAAGACTCGCAATCCATGGAATCCGCAGCACACTCCTGGCGGATCGTCGTCCGGCTCGGCGGCCGCGGTGGCCGCCGGTCATGTCGCCGCCGCGATCGGCACACAGACCAACGGCTCGATGATCCGGCCGGCCGCCTTCTGCGGCGTCGTCGGATTCAAGCCGACGAAGGACGCGATCCCGCGCGACGGCGTCAACGTCTTCAGCGACACGCTGGATCAGATCGGCACGTTCGGGCGCAGCGTTGCCGATGCGGCGCATCTCGCGGGCGTCCTGGCCGACATCGGACGCATTGCATCGGGCGCGCAGCCGTCGAATGCGCCGCCGGCGCTCGCGCTATTGCGGCAATACCCGTGGACGCGCGCGGCGGATCCGGCGGCCGCCGAAGCGCTCGACACATGCGTCGCGCGGCTGCGCGAGCAGGGCGCCACCGTCACGCTGGTCGAGATTCCGGACGCCTTTCGCTCGGTCGATCGGGTGCACCGGACCATCATGATGTTCGAAGGCGCGGCCAACCTCGGCGCGCTGCAGGATCGCGAGCGGGCCCGGCTGTCGGTCGAGCTCAATGCGGCGCTGGACGAAGGCCGCGCGATCGCGCAATCCGGTTACGAGGAGGCGCTGCGCAGGCGCGTCGCGTGCATCGATTTCTTCACCGAATGGCACGCGCGGTTCGACGCGGTCGTCTCGCCACCGGCGCCCGGACCTGCGCCGGAAGGCATCGCCGCCACCGGCGACCCGTCGTGCTGCACGCTCTATTCGCTGGTCGGATTTCCGGCGCTCACGATTCCGGTCGGGCGCGCGCGCAACGGCCTGCCGCTCGGGATGCAGATCGCAACGCCCGCGGGCACCGACAACCGACTGCTGGCGGTCGCCGCGTGGTGCGAAGCCCGGCTGCCGTTCGCCGGATTGGTGTAAGCATGAGCGACGCGGGCGAAGCCGAGGACTCCTGCGCGAGCAGGGCGAAGCCAAGGCCCGAAGGGCGCGCCTGCGAGCGCTGGCGGCGCACGACGTGCAAACATTTCGTTCTCTTGACGCGCGTGCGGAGTGCGCACCGAAGGGCGCGTCGCGGAGCGATTGCCAGCGGCCGACGACGCGTCGCTGCGGTAATCCGACACCGCGTGGAGGACGGCCCGCGATGAAGCGCGCCAAGCTCCACGTGCCGCCGAAGCCGCGCAACCCGGTGGCGCGCTCGCCGCTCCTGCGCAAGGGCGGCGCCCACGGCAAGACGACCGCCGCGAAACGCCGGCAGGAGAACGTTCTGCTCGCGAAAGCGAAGCGGGATCCCGAAGCGCTCGAATGAAGAGCTGGCCGCACGATCCCACCACGCTCTGCCGCCGCGACCTCGAGGAAGGGCGGATGCGCGAGATCTATCTGGCGCACGGCGACTCGCGGCGCGCGCTCACCGACGAGCAATTGTCGGCGTCGCTCGTGGCGACGCTCGCGAAAAAGCCCAAGGGCGCGGGCTGGTGGATCTTCGCCTACGGCTCGCTGCTCTGGAATCCATTGTTCCCCGTGGCCGAGATGCGACCGGGAACGCTGCGCGGGCTGCATCGGCGCTTCTGCCTGTGGTCGGTCGCCTCGCGCGGCACGCCCGATCGTCCGGGACTCGTGCTGGGGCTGGAGCGCGGCGGCCAGTGCCGCGGCGTTGCACTTCGCTTGCCGGCGCCGCTCGCGCTCGACGAATTGCACCTTCTTTGGCGACGGGAAATGGTGCTGGGCGCATACCGGCCGCGCTGGGTGAAGGTCGATTCCGGCGGACGCGAGATTCACGCGTTGACCTTCATCGTGCGGCGCGATCATCCGCAGTACGCGGGCCGGATGGCAGCGGCGGCGGAGGTCGCGGCGCTCGCGTCGGCGCGCGGCGCGTTCGGCTCGGCGGCGGACTATCTCGAGCGCACGCGTGTCGCGCTGATCTCGCACGGCATCGCCGATCCTTACCTCGAAGCGCTCGCGGCGCAGGTGGTGGCGCAGCGTGCGCGCAGCGAAGGTCAGATCGCGACGTGACGTCCGCCGTCGACGGCGATGGTCTCGCCCGTGACGTATGAAGCCTCGGCCAGCAGGAACCAGACCGTCGTCGCGATGTCCTCGGGCGTCCCCTCGCGGCGCAGCGGCGTGTTGGTGATGATGCGCTGGCGCGCGAGCTCGTCGAACGAGCCGTCGGCGGGCCACAGGATCGGTCCCGGCGCGACAGCGTTGACGCGCACGTCCGGGGCGAGCTCCCGCGCGAGCGAGCGCGTGAGCCCGGCGAGTCCTGCTTTCGCGACCGAGTAGACGAGGTACCCTTTCAGCGGGCGTTCGGCATGGATGTCGGTGATGTTGACGATCGCGCCCTGCGTCCTGCGCAATGCGGGCGCCGCCGCCTGGGCGAGGAAGAGCGGCGCGCGCAGATTGGTGCCCATGAGATCGTCCCATTGCGCCGCGCCGATGTCGCCGACGGCGGTCGCGTAGAACGACGACGCGTTGTTGACGAGCGCGTCGAGGCGCCCGAAGCGAGACAGCGTCTGCTCGACGAGCGACGGCAGCTTCGCCACTTCGAGGAGGTCCGCCTGGATCAGCGCGACCGAGTCCGCGCGCACGTGGTTGAGCTCGGCCTGCAGGAGGCGCGCCTCGCCCGCCGACGCGCGATAGTGCAGCATGAGATTCGCGCCCCCGGCGTGCAGCCGGCGGCAAATGGCGGCGCCCACGCGCTTCGCGCCGCCGGTGATCAGCACCGTCTTGCCCTGCACGCCGCGCCCCCGTGGCCCTGTTAGACTCCCGACGCAATCTAGCATAACGAACCGTGTGCCGCACCGGACGCGCTGCCGGTGCGTCGCGCGGCACACCGCACCGTGGTCGACCTTCCCGCACCCGACACTGCCGCGCGCGCGCACAGCGAGCGCGTCGTCGCTGCATTGCGCGCTGAGATTCGCGCCTCCGGCGGCTCGGTACCGTTCGCGCGCTACATGGAGATCGCGCTCTACGCGCCGGGACTCGGCTACTACCCCGCCGGCGCGACCAAGCTCGGCCACGACGGCGATTTCGTCACGGCGCCGGAGATGTCGCCGCTGTTCGGCGCGGCGCTCGCCGTGCAGCTCCGCGCGATCCTCGATGCGACCACCGGGCGCGACGTCGTCGAGCTCGGCGCCGGCACGGGACGGCTCGCCGCGGACGTCCTCAACGCGCTGGCGGCGGAGAATGCGCTGCCCGCGCGCTATCGAATCCTCGAGACCTCGCCCGATCTTCGGGAGCGTCAGCGCGCGACGCTCGCGCGGAACGCCCCGGCGCACGTGCCGCTCGTCGACTGGGTCGACACCTTGCCGAAGGCGATCGACGGCGCGGTCGTCGCCAACGAGGTGCTGGACGCAATTCCCGTGCAAGTCATGCGTGTGCACGGCGGCAAGGTGTTCGAGCGCGGCGTGGCCTGGAACGATGCCGCCGGCCGATTCGAATGGGTCGACCGTCCCGCCGGGGAGCGCCTGGTGGCGCTTGCGAAGCAGCGCCTTCCTCCAGGCCTTGATTACGTCAGCGAGATCAATCCGGTGGCCGAAGCGCTCGTCCACTCGATCGGCCGCTCGCTCGCCGGCGGCGCGGCGCTATTCATCGACTATGGATTTCCCGCCGCCGAGTTCTACCACCCGCAGCGCGGCGAGGGGACGCTGATGTGCCATTACCGGCATCGCGCGCACGCGGATCCGTTCCTGTGGCCCGGATTGAACGACATCACGGCGCACGTCGACTTCACGGCCATTGCGGACGCCGGCGTCGCCGCCGGGCTGCACGTCGCGGGCTTTGCGCCGCAGGCGCCGTTTCTCATGAGCTGCGGCGTGCTCGATCTTCTCGCGGCCGTGGGTCCGCCGGATTCCGCGGCGTACCTCGAGGCGGCCGCGCCGCTCCAGCGGCTGCTCTCGCCCGCGGAAATGGGCGAGCTCTTCAAGGTGCTGGCACTCGCGCGTACCGAGGGCATCGACTGGAAGGGTTTCACGCTCGTCGATCGCAGCGGCCGGCTGTAACCCGAGGGTCATTCCTGCACCATTGCGGCGCGATCGAGACGGTCTCGCGCCTTCGCTGCATCCGGGAACCCATCGCGAGGGCAGTGTTCGGCAGCGAACGGACCCGTGGCGCCAATCCGGCCATATTGAGAGTGCAGCGTGAATTCCGCAGCGATCGCGGCGAGATGTTGTCCGCGCCGAAGCGGGGCGCTCCTTGCCATTGCGTTGCTTTTCCGCCACTTCCCAGAGGTAGCCATGTCTGTCGACAAACGCTTGACCATCCTGCTCGCCGCCTTCGGCGGCGCCGCGCTTGCACTCGCCCTGAGCTCGAGGCGCATGCGCAGACGCCATGCCGACAGAGTGGTGCACAAGGCCGATCTCCACGAATGGGAAAACGAGGGGGGCAATCTCGCCGGCCCGCTCGTGACGCCCGGGCCGGGACTTGCACCGGCTCCGCTCTGAACGCGCACGATTCGACTCTCGCGGCGGACCAACCGGCTGTCGCATCGCGTTCCTTCCCGCGAAATCGGGTCGGCGCCGGTGCGTCCACGAACCTGGACCGGCCGAACACCGATTCGCGGTTCGCTTGCGATGGCGCAACATCGCGCCTCGCGGTGCCCGGCGAAAATTGTGTACCCTTGGCGCTTTCCATCGCAAAGCGCGCATCGCATGACCTATTGCATCGGCGTCAAGCTCGACAACGGCCTCATCATGGCCTCGGACTCCCGGACCAACGCCGGCATGGACAACATCGCCAAGTTCTGCAAGATGACGGTGTTCGAGCAGCGCGGCGATCGTGTCATCGTGCTGCTGAGCTCGGGAAACCTTGCCGGGACGCAGGCCGTGATCGGCGTGCTCAATCAGCGCTGCGACACCGAGGGCGCCCCGAGCCTGTGGAACGCGCGGACGATGTTCGACGTCGCCGTGCTCGTGTCCGACGCGATGCGCGACATCGAGCGGCGCGACGGGCAGTACCTGCAGGAGAGCGACGTCGGCTTCAACGCGTCGTTCATCGTCGGCGGCCAGCTCCGCGGCGAGCCGATGCGGCTGTTCCGCATCTACGCCGAAGGCAATTTCATCGAAGCCGGCATCGACACGCCGTATTTCCAGACCGGCGAGACCAAGTACGGCAAGCCGATCATCGACCGCGTGATCACGCGAGCGACGCCGCTGGGCGAGGCGGCGAAATGCGTGCTGGTGTCGTTCGATTCGACGATGCGCTGCAATCTTTCGGTCGGCATGCCGATCGACCTCATCTGTTACGAGAACGACAGCCTCGAAGTGGCGCGGCGGCGCCGCTTCGACGAGGGCGACGGCTATTTCGCCGCACTGGGCGATGCCTGGAGCAGCGGCACGCGGCAGGTGTTCCGCGAGCTCCCCGAATTCGCCTGGTGACGCGCCGGCCGCGATGGAGAGCGTCGTCGTCACCTGCGAGCACGGCGGCAACCGGATCCCTGCGGCCTATCGCCATTTTTTCCGTGGGCAGCGGCGCCTCGTCGACTCGCATCGCGGGCACGACCCCGGCGCGCTGGTCGTCGCGCGGGCGCTGGCGCGGGCATTCGATGCGCCGCTCGTGGTCTCCACCGTCAGTCGCCTGCTCGTCGATCTCAATCGATCGATCGGCCATCGGCAGCTCTTCTCGCCCGCCATAAGCGCGGCACCGGCCGCGGTCCGAGCGGAAATCATTCGCCGGCACTACCTGCCTTATCGCGCCGAAGTCGAGCGGCTCGTAGCGCGGTCGATTGCGCGAGGTCGGCGCGTGCTCCATCTTTCGGCGCACAGCTTCACGCCCGTGCTCGACGGGATCGTTCGGCGCGCCGATCTCGGTCTGCTCTACGATCCCGACCGCCGGCCCGAGGCTTGCCTCTGCGCGCAATGGAAGGCATCCCTCGCGGCGATCGCGCCGGGGCTGCGCGTCCGGCGCAACTATCCGTATGCCGGGAAGGGCGACGGCCTCACCTCGTACCTGCGTCACCGGTTTCCGGCGCGGGACTACGTCGGAATCGAGATCGAGGTCAACCAGAAGATCGTGCAGGCGGGCGGACCAGATTGGAAGGCGTTACGCGAATCGCTCGTTGCGTCGCTGCGCGCGGCCCGCGGCGAATGAACGCTGCACCGGTACCCCCGCCACTCCGCGAGCGCGCGACCAATTTCCTTGCCGTCCGGTAACTCGCGCCGCCATTCGGCGAACCAGGAGATACAGCATGCAGATTCGCGTCGGTTTCGAGATGATCTACGACTGTCCGCAGCCGACGCCGATGATCTTCAATCTGAACGTCCACTTCACGCGGTTCTCGGACCTCGTCGGGCGCGACGAGCTTGCGTTCGATCCGGCGGTCGCGCCGTCGTCCTACCGCGACAGCTTCGGCAACTGGTGCACCCGGATCGTCGCACCGAAGGGGCGACTGAAGGTGTCCGCCGATGCGATCGTCAACGATAGCGGGACGCCGGATCCCGTCGTGCCCGATGCGGCGCAGATTCCCGTGCAGGACCTTCCGGAGGAAACACTGCTGTTTCTGCTGGGAAGCCGATATTGCGAGACCGACCGGCTCTCCGACAAGGCGTGGGAGCTGTTCGGCGCGACGCCGCCCGGGTGGGCGCGCGTGCAGGCGATCTGCGACTTCGTCCACAATCACATCGTGTTCGGCTACGAGCATGCGCGAATGACGCGCACGGCGCTCGAGGCGTTTCACGACCGGACCGGCGTGTGCCGCGACTTCACGCACCTCGCCGTCGCCTTCTGCCGCTGCATGAACATCCCGGCGCGCTACTGTACCGGCTACCTCGGCGACATCGGCATGCCGCCGCCGTACGGGACGCCGGATTTCGCGGCGTGGTTCGAAGTCTGGCTCGGCGGACGTTGGCACACGTTCGACGCGCGCAACAACACGCCGCGCATCGGCCGCGTGCTGATCGCGCGCGGGCGTGACGCCTCGGATGTCGCGCTCAGCAGCACGTTCGGACGCAACACGCTCGCGAGCTTCAAGGTCTGGACCGACGAAGTGCGGGCGGCCTGACCGGCGGGGCGCAAGTCACACGGCGCGCGCCGCGCCGTCCGCATCAGCCGCGCTTGTTGCCGTACACCAGCAAGACGCCGCCGAGCACCATCGCGCCGACGCCTGCCCAGATCGGGATGTTCACGGTCTCCTTGTCGGCCACGGACAGGGTCATGGGTCCAATCTTGGTTTCATGGGTTTCCTTCGTGTAGGTGAATCCGCCGTACGCCAGCGCAAGGATCCCGCCGAGGACGAGGACCACTCCCAGCATCTTCATCGCGTTCATGTTGACTCCGTCGAAATGGACTGCGTACGCCACAGCCTGCGTGCATCGCTTGGATGCGGACGCAAGCGACCGGCGTTCCTGTCTTTCGGTTCAAGGATGACGGGCAGGGCCGCGCCGGTCTGTGCGGTGTCGCACTGTCCGGCAATCGTGCGACAACGCACCGACCTGCCGCCGCCCGGCGCCCAGAATTGATTCATCGAGTGGATCATGGCGAACTTTCTGGCACGCATTCGGCAATCAGGCAGCTTCATTGCCGGGCTCCTGATCGGGAGTTCGGGGGTCGTGGCGATGTTCGCTGTGACCGACGCCGGTCCTGGCCGTTGGCCGATCATGCTTGCGCTCGGGGCGCCCATCGTACTCGCCGTCGGCCTCGCCCTGCAGGCGCTCGTCGTTTCCGGGGCCCTGCGTCACGTGGCGCAGGGCCCCGTTCGCTAGCCGCCTCGCGAAAACAGGCGACGATGCCAGTCATGCGTGAGGCGAGCGGCATCAGCCGGTCGATGTGCGATCGCGGGATGACCGCAGGTGAGACACGCGCGATGCGTGTTGTGGCCGCCTTCGAGGCCGTGAAAGGGGCGCTCGCGACGCTGGTGGGGATTGCCGCGCTTTCGCTGATTCACAAGGACCTGCAGCAGATCGCCGAGGCGCTGGTCGGCCACTTGCATCTCGACCTTGAGGCGCTGTACCCGCGCATCTTCATCGAAGCCGCGGCTCGGCTTTCCGATTCGGGCCTCTGGGTTCTTGCCGCGCTGGCGTTCGGATATTCGGCTCTGCGCGCGGTGGAGGCGTGGGGTCTGTGGCGTGCGCGACTCTGGGCGCAGTGGCTCGCGGTGGCCGTCGGCGGCATTTATCTGCCGATCGAAATCTACGAGCTCCTCCACGGCCCCTCCGTCGTCAAGGCTGCGACGCTGATCGCCAACGTCGGCATCGTTCTCTTCATGGCCAGCGCGTTATGGCGTTCGCGCCGGAAGCGCGCGGCCGGGACATTGGTCGCTTGCGAAGCAGTTCAGCTGTGAAGCGGCTCATTGGGGCGGGATTCGAAGTGCAGACGCGCGTTACCGACCGGGAACGAATAGCGCAGGAAGAGGTGGCTGCCGCTGCGTCGCGCGTCGGTCAACGCGCCCCACAATGGATCGCCGGGCGCGAACGCTTTGCCCATGACCAGGCTCAGCCGCCGGTCACCGGTGGTGCGGCCGGCGATCTGCGGTGCAAGCGTGAGGAACTGGTCGTCGACGAGATGCGCGGCGTAGAAGTCTCCCAGAAGTTGCGGGCCGCCTTCGACGAGAATCCGCTTGCCGGCGCGTGCCGCGCGCACCTCGTCGAGAATGGCTCGCGGAGAAATCGAGCGCGTGCCGGGACCAGTGACCCGGATCTCGACTGATCGGGACCCGCGCTGCGCGCGCAGGCGTCGCGCGCCCTTCGGGGTCGTGACGATCAGCGCCGGCACCTTGCCGGAAGCGAAGATGGGCAGGCGCAGGTCGACTTCCCCGCTGCCGGTGACAACGACGTTCAGAGGTGTTTCCTGCATGCGAAGCGCGCTGCGCAGCCGGAGGTAGTCGTCGGCGAACGGTGGAAAGATGGACTGCGCGGTCCATACGTGCTGCCGGTCCGTGCGCAGCGTGCCCGAGCCGATGATCACGACGTCCGCGACGGCGCGCAGGAGGCCCATGACCATTCGATCCTGGACGCTGAATCCGCTGATGTCGCCTCCGCTCGCATGCCCTTTCACGTTCAGCGAGACGACTCCGTCCAGCGTGCTCACGAAGTTGCTGAAGACGTGCGGGCGGGCGCGCGAGCCGCGCATGCGCAGGCTTCCGTATGCGCGGGCGAGACGCGGCGGCAGGGGAAGTGCGGTGCCTCGTCTCGCTTCGAAAAGGATTTCCAGCGGCGCGAGCGTCGCAATTTCCGCGCGCGGCGCGCCGACCCTCGGCGGCTTCTTCATCGTGCGTCTCCATTCGCCGCGGCCGGATCGCCGAGGCGGTCATGACGATACCGCAGTTCCATTGCCGCGCGGAGGTTGACGCGTGTCGGCTCGCCGGATGCCTGATGCCCTCCCGGACGTCGCGGCGACGGGACCGCCCGGACTTGAGGATAGAATTGGTCGCGGGCCCGGTCCATCTCCGGATCGGCCCGAACGAGGAGCCACGAACGGATGGAACGGCGCGCCCACCGCCTCTGCATCGCGCCGATGATGGACTGGACGGACCGGCACTGCCGGTACTTCCTGCGCCTCATCACGCGACGAGCGCGGCTCTACACCGAGATGATCACCAGCAACGCGCTGCTGCACGGCGACGTCGCGCATCATCTCGACTTCGACGCGGCCGAGCATCCGCTCGCATTGCAGCTGGGCGGCAGCGACCCGGCCGTGCTGGCCGCGTGCGCGAAGATCGGCGAGCGCTGGGGATACGACGAGATCAACCTCAATTGCGGCTGTCCGTCGGAGCGCGTGCAGAAGGGCAGCTACGGCGCGTGCCTGATGGCGGAGCCGGCGCTCGTCGCCGACTGCGTGAAGGCGATGCGCGACGCGGTGAGCGTTCCGGTCACGGTCAAGCACCGGATCGGCATCGACGCGATCGAGGACTACGCGTTCGTTCGCGATTTCGTCGGCACGGTTGCCGCGGGCGGGTGCGACGTCTTTATCGTCCATGCGCGCAATGCGGTACTCAAGGGGTTGTCGCCGAAGGAAAACCGCGAGGTGCCGCCGCTTCGCTACGACGTCGTCCATCATCTGAAGCGCGAGTTCCCGGCGCTTGCGATCGTGACCAACGGCGGGCTCGCCGACTGGGACGCGATCGAGCGCGAGCTCGGCCTCGTCGACGGCGTGATGCTGGGCCGGCTCGCGTACCACGACCCGTACTTTCTCGCGCAGCTCGACTGGAAGGTGTTCGGCGACGAGCAGCCGGTGCGCTCACGCGCCGAAGTCCTGGCGGCGCTCATCCCCTACGCCGAAGCGCAGCACGCACGCGGCGTGCCGCTTCGCGCAATCTCGCGGCACATCCTCGGCCTCTATCACGGCCGGTCCGGAGGCCGGCGCTTTCGCCGGATCCTCTCGGACTCGACGCGATTGCGCGACGCGGGGCCGGAGCTCCTGCTGGAAGCGCTTGCGGCAGTCGAGCCGGTGCAGGCTCACGCCGAAGCCGCCTAGCGGCCACTAAGATTTCGGCATGTCTTCCGCAGATGTAGGCGCGGATGATCGCCTCGAAATCGGTGTCGGCCGTCATCCCGAGCGCCGGGGCGAGACGCGGCGCGAAATTGGTTGGCCACGTTGCGACGATGCGATCGATCGCGGCGTCGTAGCGCCACTTGACGCGATCGGCTACGGCGTCGCCGGCCACGCGGCGCAGCGCGTCGACCATGCCGTTCACCGTGGTCGCCATGCCGGGGACGTTGATCGAGCGCGTGTGCGCGAATGCCGTGGCGGGCGCCTCGTGCCCCACGATGAAGTTGCGGATCACCGTGGTGGGCGAGGTCACCCAGACTTTGGTGGTCGGCGCGACCGGGCAGATCGCGTCGACGCCGGACAGGGGCTCGCGAATGATGCCGCTCGCGAACGACGACGCCGCGCGATTGGGCTTGCCCGGTCGCACCGTCACCGTCGGCAGCCGCAGGCTGCGCCCGTCGATGAAGCCCCTGCGCGTCATGTCGTAGACGAGGTATTCGGTCATCACCTTCTGCGCGCCGTAGGAGGCCTGCGGCGTCAGCGGCGCGTCGTCGGGAACGGGCTCCGGCAGCGGCCCGCCGTACACGGCGAGCGAGCTCGCGAACACGAACCGCGGCGGGGCGTCGAGCCTGCGGCAGCGCTCGAGCAGCAATCGCGACGCGTCGAGATTGACGCGCATGCCCTTGTCGAAGTCGGCTTCGGCCTCGCCGCTCACCACGGCGGCGAGATGGAAGATCGAGCCGGTGTCGCGCGTGACGACGGCTTCGATCACGGTCGGATCGGCGAGATCGCCCGCAACGGCGCGCACACGCGGGTCGCCCATGTCCGGGGCGGCGACGACGTCGAGCAGGACGAGCTCCGTGACCGGCTCCGCAGCGCCGCCGGCGCCGGTCAAGGTGCCGCGCGCGAGAATCTCGCGCGCGAGGCGGCGTCCCAGGAATCCCGCGCCGCCGGTGATGACGATTCGCATGGCTGTCGCTTTCCGTGATTGCGTCCGTCGCCATGATAGCCGCCTGTCCCCGGAATGCGCGCCGCACGGAGAAGGGCTGGCGCAGAATCCGATGCGGGTGATCTCGTTGCGAGGCGGTGGTCAGAAGACCGTCGCATCCGGAGTAGGGCCTTTTTCCTTTTTACAAGACTTCAATGTCGGTGCCGTCATTTCGCGGGCAGCACGCGAAAATTTGTCGAAGGAACGATCCCACCCATTGACCGCCGCGGTTTGTCGAATTAGGCTGCGCTTCCCCGCTCGTACTATTCCCAGAACCTGACTTTCGATGACCTGTCGGAGCGTCGGGCCAAGCCGTCGTCAAGGGCCGGTGTCCGGTGTCCGCGGTCGTTCGCGCGACATTGACGTTGCCGACGTGGAAATCAATCGTGGAGGGAACGAGCAATGATTTTCGATCGCATCCTGTGGGGTCTTCGGATCCTGTTTCTCGTCGTGCTGGGCATCGCCGCGGCGACCCAGCCTGCGTTTTCGGCGCAGGCCCGTCGCACCATGTCGCCGTTTCTGGTCGTGGGCCCGCGGGCAACGCCCGCCGGTACCGTCGGCGCGCAGTACGGCCTCTTCACCTGTCAGATTGTCGGGCTTCGGCCCAGCTACTGCTATGACCCGTACCAGATG
This sequence comes from uncultured beta proteobacterium, assembly GCA_963717695.1. Lineage (GTDB taxonomy): Bacteria > Pseudomonadota > Gammaproteobacteria > Burkholderiales > Casimicrobiaceae > CAIWHR01. Next base: position 81,474 of record CAVQWR010000004.1, read on the forward strand.
CGCCACGCCTATCAGCTCGATACGTTGATCGCATCCGGCTTCGACGGCACCGGACAGACCATCGTCATCGTCGATGCGTTCCAGAATCCCGGTCTGGTCGCTCAGGTGAGCACCTTCGACGCGTTCTACGGGCTGCCCGCGGTCCAGCTGACGCAAGTCGCTCCGGATGGCCTCACGCCATTCAATCCCGCCGACGGCAACATGGTCGGCTGGGCGGAGGAGATCAGCCTCGACGTTGAATGGGCTCATGCGATCGCCCCGGGCGCCAAGATCGTTCTGGTGCTTGCCAAGTCCAATGACGATGCCGATATCGTCAGCGCGCTCAAGTACGCGGTCGAAAATCGCCTCGGCGATGTCATCTCGATGAGCTTCGGCGAAAATGAGAGCTGCCTCGGCACTGACCTGACGCTCGCCTACCACGACATCTTCGCCAACGCGACCAGGAAGAACATCACGCTGTTCGCGTCCTCGGGCGACCAGGGCGCGGCGCTTTCGACCTGCGACGGCGCATCGTGGGTCAAGGCGGTGTCATCGCCAGCGAACGACCCCCTCGTGACGGGTGTCGGAGGGACAGAGCTGACGGCAGCGAAGTACTGCCTCGCCGCAGCAGGCTGTGACCCGGCAAGCAATCCGTCTGCCGGAACCTACCAGTCCGAAATGACCTGGAATGAAGGTCTCCCGTACGGCGATTTCGGCAATGTGTTCGGGTTCGGGACTCTCTCCGGCGGAGGCGGGTACAGCATCGTGTTCGATGAGCCGCCGTACCAGCAGGGCACGATCCACGGCGGCAAGCAGCGTCCCGTACCCGACGTCGCATATAGCGCAGCGGTCGAGCATGGTGTGCTGACGTACCTCGAGATTCCCGGTATCCCCGCCGGGTTCTACCTCTTCGGCGGCACCAGCGCCGGCGCCCCGCAGTGGGCGGCGATCGCGGCGATCTCGAACCAGTGGGCCGGCCACGACCTTGGGTTCCTCAATTCGGCCATCTACCAGATTGGCAAGGTGAAGAAGGCCTACCCGACGTCGTTCCATGACATCACCGTCGGAACGAATTCGTCGCTGCAATTCGACGCATCCGACAATCCGGTGGACATCACCGGCTTCAATGCAGGCTCGGGCTGGGACGCGACCACGGGTATCGGCTCGCCGATCGGCATGGGGTCGAGCGGATCGGGATTGGTCGACATGCTCGTCAGCTACGTCTCGCCGGGCGACGGCAACTCTGCGATTGCCACGACCAAGCCGAAGCCGAATCCGAAGTCCGTGGGCCAAGGCAAGGTCAATCCGCACTAACGCAAGCGTTGCATGCGGAACGGGGCCCTTCGCGGGCCCCGTTTTTTTGGGGTGCCAATCCGTGTCAGATCTGTTGTGTCAGCGATCGACCGATTCGATGACGCGCTTGCACAAGCGAGTGTCGACCTTGACCCGCGTCACAGCGGGTAGCCGTCCGGATCCTTGCCGCGGAGGCGCCGCCACAGCACCTGGAAGCCGATCCGGTTCACGACGACGATGAACACCTTGCGCATCCGGTCGGGCGGACACGTGATCGGATTGACCGCATGCCACGAGTGCTCGGTGCGCCGGAACATGAAGCTGCGATTGCCGAGAATCTGCGACGCCGCGATTTGCGGCAGCTCGCCGAATTTCGGCGACGCATGCGCGGACAGGCGACCACCGTCGTCGAGGACCACGGTCTGTCCGCCCCAGGCGGGCTCCCAGTCCTCAGGCGTGTTGAAGTAGAAGATGTGCGAACCGATCTTGCGGCGCGCGTCGGTGTGCGGTGACACCGATCCGCCATTCGCGGCATGGTGCCAGTGCATCGACAGCTCGAACCGCTATTTTGCGCCAAGCCCGTACATTTGCCGGATGAAGCTCGCGTAACGCGCCGAGCGGAGCTCGCCGATGAACGCGCGCCACGACGGAGCGAGCTCCGCGTCGAGGCGCGGATGGTATTGCAGCGCATAGCGGTCGTGGCTTTGCTGGCCATAGTCGCGCGCCTGCCCGAACTCCTGCTTGAAAAGCTCGTGCCGTGGCAGCTCGGCGCAAAGATGCCCGAACGCGTCCTCGTTCAGCATTCCCTGAAGGCCGATCCAGGGATACGGCTTCTGGTTCAGGAACGCCGTGGATTGGCCCGCGACCTCGGTCAGTCGCCGTTCATCGAGACATTTCATGAGCACCCGCCGTGTGAAGGATTCGGATTGCGGCCGTCCGGCCATCGTGCGACCCGCCGACACGCGCGTTGCGCACGCGGATGGCGTTCTCGCATTTAAGGGAATCGGACGCGCAGCGGGCTTGATATTCCGCAACATGTGGTGCGATTCGGACCCAAATCTGCTGTCCCCGGGGCTGCGGCGGGCGCGGCTTTTCCGCTAGAATTGCGCACTTGCGCGCAGGCGCTGCATGGCGCTGCGCGAACCCGCTCCCGCAGGAACCGATGACCTCCCCTTCCGCTCCGCGCAAGCTCACGATCGCGACCCGCGAATCGGCACTGGCCATGTGGCAGGCCGAGCACCTCCGGGCATGGCTGTCCGCGCGGCACCCGGGCTGCGAGGTGGTGCTGCTCGGCATGACGACGCAGGGCGATCGCATCCTCGACCAGCCGCTCGCCGACATCGGCGGCAAGGGGCTGTTCATCAAGGAGCTCGAGCACGCAATGGCCGACGGCCGCGCCGACCTCGCCGTGCATTCGCTGAAGGATGTCCCGATGGACATGCCGGAGGGCTTCACGCTCGCGGCGATCGGCGCGCGCGAGGATCCGCGCGACGCGCTGGTCTCGAACCGGTTTCTCGACCTCGCCGCGCTTCCCGGCGGCGCGCGCATCGGCACGTCGAGCCTGCGCCGCGAAGCGCAGCTCCGCGAGCGCGATCCGCTGCTCCAGATTCTGCCGTTGCGCGGCAACGTCAACACGCGGCTGCGCAAGCTGGACGAGGGCCAGTACGACGCGATCATCCTCGCCGCGGCCGGCCTGAAGCGCCTCGGCTTCGGCGCGCGCATCGCGTCGCTGCTCGATCCCGAGGAGAGCCTTCCCGCCGTCGGGCAGGGCGCGCTCGCACTCGAATGCCGCGCGGACCGTGCCGACGTGATCGAGGCGCTTGCCGACTTCGCCGATCGCGACACCATGCTCGCGACGACGGCGGAGCGCGCGTTCTCGCGCGCGCTGTCGGGCAGCTGCCACACGCCGCTCGCCGCGCACGCCCTCATCCGCCATGGCGAACTGTGGCTGCGCGGCCTGCTCGCGAGCCGCGACGGCAGCGAGATTCTTCGCGGCGAAGCCTCCGCCGCCGTCGCCGATGCGGCCGCCGCCGATGCGCTCGGGCGCGGGCTCGCCGACGATTTCCTGGCGCGGGGCGCCGCGCGGCTCGTCGGCGCGTGATCCCGCGCGGGGCCGTGCGTCGGTCACCGGTGCAATTGCGAAGCGCATGACGCAAGCGCCCGTCGCAGCGTCCGGCTCGGGGCTTCCACTGGCGGGCATCGGCGTGCTCGTGACGCGGCCGGCGCGCCAGGCGGCGGGGTTTGCGCAGAAGCTCGCGGCGCTGGGCGCGGTGCCGGTCATCTTTCCCGCGATCGTCATCCTGCCGCCGGCGAATGCCGAATCGCTGGCGCGCGCGCAGGCGGAGCTCGACCGCTACGATTTCGCCGTGTTCGTCTCGGGGAACGCCGTCGAATACGGCGTCGCCGATGCGGCGACATGGCCGCCGACGCTGGCTGCGCTTGCGCCGGGCCCGGGCACCGCGGCGGCGCTCGCCGCCGTGGGCATCTCCAACGTGCGCATCCCGACGACGACGTTCGACAGCTCGGGGCTCCTCGCGCTGCCGGAGTTCGCACACGTCGGCGGCAAGCGCGTGGCGATCTTTCGCGGCAGCGGCGGCCGCGACGAGCTCGGCGACACGCTGCGCGCCCGCGGCGCCCGTGTCGACTACATCGAGTGCTATCGGCGGGCGCGGCCGGAAACCGGTGCCGCGGGGCTCGTCGAGGCGTTTCGCGACGGTCGCATCGACGCCGTCACGATCTCGTCGTCCGAGGGTCTCGACAACCTGTGGGCGATCGTCACCGGCGCGACGCGTGCGGCGTGGCAGTCGTGCACGACGTTCGTTCCGCATCCGCGCATCGCCGCGCGGGCGCGGGAGCTCGGACTTGCGGTCGTCGAGACGGCGAGCACCGACGCGGGACTCATCGCAGGATTGCTGGAATGGGTCAACTCATCGAGACAAACGGAGCAATGACATGGCACAGCCGGACATCATCGTCACCGCAGCGCTTCCGCCGTTCCTCTACGAGCCGCTGAAGGCCGACTACCGCTGCCGCGACTATTACGCGGCGACCGACAAGCCGGCGTTGCTCGCCGCGCACGCCGCGACGATCCGCGGTCTTGTGCAGGGCGGCGGCACGGTGACGCCGCCGTCCTTGATCGACGCGCTGCCCGCGCTCGAGATCATCTCGGTATTCGGCGTCGGCTACGACGGCGTGCCGGTCGAGCACTGCAGGAAACGCGGCGTCAAGGTGACCAACACGCCGGACGTGCTGACCGACGACGTCGCCGACGTCGCGGTCGCGCTGATCCTGATGACGGGGCGCGGCTTCGTGCGCGCGAACCGCTTCGTGCACGCCGGAGAATGGCTGAAGCGCGGGCCCGAGCTCACGACCAAGCTCTCCGGGCGCACGGTCGGCATCCTGGGACTGGGACGCATCGGCAAGGCGATCGCCGAGCGCGTGGCGGCGATGGGCATGAAGATCGCCTACACCGGACGCAAGCCGCAGGCCGTGCCCTACCAGTTTCATGCCGACCTGAAGGCGCTCGCCGCGGCGTCGGACTTCCTCGTCGTCGCCTGTCCCGGCGGCGCGGCAACGAAGCATCTCGTCGATGCGGACGTCCTTGCAGCACTCGGAAAGAAGGGCACGATCGTCAATATCGCGCGCGGCTCGATCATCGACGAGGAGGCACTCGTCAAGGCGCTCGAAGGCGGCGTGATAAAGGGTGCCGGGCTCGACGTGTTCGCCGACGAGCCCAACGTGCCGGCGGCGCTCCTCGCGATGGACAACGTGGTGCTGCTGCCGCACGTCGGCAGCGCGACGCACGAGACGCGCAAGGCGATGGGCGATCTCTGCAAGGCGAACCTCGACGCGTGGTTCGCCGGCCGGCCGCTCCTGACGCTGATTCCCGAGCTCGCCTAGTCGTCGGGCGCGAGCGGGGCGACCCCGGATTCGCTTCGCCCCGGCTTGAACATCACGATGAAGAGCGCGGCGACGACGAGCGCCAGCGCGAACCATTCCTGCGCGCCGGGCCGCTCGCCCAGCACCAGCATGCCGGCGAACACGCCAACCACCGGGACGGGCAGCGACGCGAGCGAGGACACGGCGACGGGCAACGTGCGCGCGAGCGTGAAATACGCCGCGTGCGCGATCGTGCCGGCGAGGAAGATGTTGTAGAGCACCGCGAACCACGCGCGGCCGTTCATGTGCGTGAGCACGTCGGCGAGCGGCGTGGGATCGAAGAACGGCGCGGCAAGCGCCAGCGGCAGCCAGCCAAGAAGCATCATCCAGCCGGTCACCGTGTTCTGCGGGATCGGCGGCTTCCACTTGCGCAGCAGCACCGTGCCGATGGCCCACGACAGCGCCGCGCCGAGGATCATCGCGGCGGCGAACGGCGAATTGCCGATTGTGCGGAACTCGTCGCCGAGCAGGAGCGCCATGCCCGCCGTGCCGAGCACGAGGCCGACGATCTTGCGCGTCGACAGCGGCTCGTCCAGCACGAACGCGCCGATCGCCGTCGCCCAGATCGGCATCGTGTAGGCGAGGATGGCGCTGCGACCCGCGGCCATCTGCTGCACGCCGAACAGGAGCAGACCATTCCATCCCGCGATGTTGAAGAGCGCGAGCGCGGCCACGCGGAGCCACCACGCGCGCGGCAGGCGCACGCCGTCGCCGGCAAGACGCGCGACGGCGAACAACCCGGCCGCGGCGAACGGCAGCGTCATCGCGCGGAACGTGAGCGGCGGCAGTTCGCTGACGCCGATCTTGAGGATCGGCCAGTTGAGACCCCAGACGATCGCCAGGACGCCGACGGGCAGCGCGGCGCGCCATATCGACCGCGGCGACGCCACCGGCGTGCTCATCCGCGAAATCCCGGTAACCGCAGCGTCGCGCCGGCGCGTGCGCTCAGGGGCGCGCGGGCGGCTCGCCGTACTTGCTCTGGTGCAGCGAGCGCGCCTGCGTCACCCATTCGTCGCGCCGGATCCGCCCCGGAAACTCATGGAGCTTCGCATCGAACTCGTCGATGTCGCGCTCCGACCAGAACGCGACCTGGCGAAACGTCGTGACGCCGAGCTGGTGCAGCATCCGCTCCAGCACCGGCCCGATGCCGACGATGAGCTTGAGATCGTCGGGCGCGCCGGGGCCGAACAGCGTCGACGGCGCGTTGTCCTCGAGGTCGATCACGAGCTGGCGGTAGCGCGCGGTCTCGCGGCGTGAGGCCGCGAGCGTGTCGAACATCTGGCGACGCTCGCGCGCGAGATCGGCGAGCTGGGCGAGGGCGGCATCGCGTGTGGCGACGACGCGCCGCAGCTGCGCGCTCTCGCGCTCGTAGCTGCGGATGATCCGGGTGCGCTCGGGCCCGACCCGATCCGGCGCGTCGGCGGGTGCGGGGGGCGCGAGTGTGGGTGGTGGCGCCGCGATCGGGGGCGCTGCGGGAAGCGTTGCGGCAGGAACCGTGGGCTCCCGATCGTGCGGGCGCGAGCCGCGACCGACGAAGTAGCCCGCGGCCAGCGCCACGACCAGAATCACGAACGCGAGGAACGTCGTCACGCGGGGTTGTCCTGATCGGCTCGGTGGGCGCGTTGGTTTGAATGCACCGCGGCTCCCTGGCGCGCGGCAGCGCTCGTCATTCGGATTGTAATCGAGCGCGGGGGGCTCCCGCCACCGGATTCGGCCGGCGCGGGAGGGCGTGCGCCTGCTAGAATGAATCATCGCCGCAGAGCGTTCGTGCGGGTCCGCCCGAGCGCCGCCATCATGTCCGATCCCGATCGCCCATTCGAGGCCGCCGCGCCCGCAGCGCCGGACGCCGCCGCAGGTCCGGCCCATGCCGAGGCCAGCGCGCCCGAGTGGGCCGAAGCGCCGCCGCCCGCACGCACGCCGCGCGTCGCCCCGCGAACGCTTGCCACGATCCTCGCCGCCTGCGCGCTTCTCGTCGCCGTCGTCGTGTGGATCGACGCTCGTCGCGTGCAGCGCGACTTTCGCGCGGAGGTCGCGCAACGGCTCTCCGGCATCGAGGCGTCGACGGCCGCCACCGCGAAGACCGAAGTCTCGCTCGCAGGCGAGCTGCACGACGCGCAGGCGCAGATCAACCAGCTCGAGGCGCACCTTGCCGAGTCGCAGTCGCAGCAGGCGGCGCTGGAGGCGCTCTACCGGGATCTCGCGCCGTCGCGCGACGAGATCGCTGTTTCCGAAATCGAGCAGGTGCTGCTGGTGGCGAACCAGCAGCTCCAGCTCGCCGGCAACGTTCCTTCGGCGCTGACCGCGCTGCAGCTCGCCGACCTCAAGCTGCGCCAGCTCGATCGGCCGCAGTTCCTGCCGCTGCGGCGCGCGCTCGCGAACGACATGGACGCGCTGCGCGCGGTGCCGTTCGTCGACGTCACCGGCCTGTCGCTGAAGCTCGACCAGGCGATGCTGCAGGCAGCTTCGCTTCCGCTCGCGATGGACGAGCGGGTGCCGCAGGCGGCTGCGACCAAGGGCGACGTTCCGTTGGCGGAAGTGCCGGCGTGGCGGCGCATGATCGAGGATGCCTGGGCGCAGGTGCGCGATCTCATCCGCATCGAGAACACCGACCGACCCGCTGCGGCACTGCTGCCGCCGTCGCAGCAGTATTTCGTGCGCGAGAACCTGAAGCTGCGCCTGCTGGGCGCGCGCATCGCGCTGCAGAATCACGACGACGCCAGTTTTCGCGCCGACGTCGCCGCGGCCGAAGCGCTGCTGAAGCAGTACTTCGACACTCGCGCGAAGCCGGTGCAGGCCGTGCAGGCGACGCTGAAGCTCCTCGCCGCGACGCCGGCGGCGAGCGCGATGCCGACGCTCACGCGGAGCCTCGAGGCCGTGCGCGCGCTGCGCGCCGCACAGGAACGCGGACCGTCGCGGGCAGCGGCGCCGGCCGCGCGCTGACGGCGGACGCGTCGTGCGGATCCTCTTCTGGTTCCTGCTGCTCGCGGCCGCGGCGGTCGCCGTGGCGCTCGCGCTGACCTCGAAGCTGGCGGCGGGATACGCGCTGTTCGTCGCGCCGCCGTGGCGCATCGAGCTGTCGCTCAATTTCTTCATCGTTCTCGTCGTGCTGCTGTTCGTCGGGGGATACGCGCTGGCGCGCCTCGCGCATCGCGTGGCGCAGCTGCCGAAGGACGTCGCCGCGTATCGGCGCCGGCAGGCGCAGGAGCGCGCGCGCGCGAACCAGGATGCCGCGACCATCGCGCTGCTCGAAGGCCGCTTCGGCAAGGCGCGGCAGGCAGCCGAGGAGGCGCTCGCGATCCCCGGCACGCCGGGGCTGCCCGCGCTGATCGCCGCCCGCGCGGCACTCGAGACCCGCGATTTCGACGAAATGGCACGGCTGCTCGCGATGCCCTCCGTTCAGATGTCGAGCCTCGCGGTGCCGCGCCTCATGCTCACTGCCGAAGCGAGGCTCGAGGAGGGACGCCCGACCGAAGCGCTGACCACGCTCGCGGCGCTGCGCAAGGAGGCGGGCGCGCACACGGCGGCGCTGCGGCTCGAGCTTCGCGCGATGCAGGGCGCGGGACGCTATGCCGAAATTCCGCCGCTGGTCGACCAGCTCGTGAAGCGCAAGGTCTACGGCGCCGCCGAAGGCGAGCATCTGCGCGCCGCCGCGCACGCCGAGGAGCTTGCCGCCCTTGCCGGCAGCGCCGCCGGACTGCGTGCCTACTGGAACAAGCTCTCCGACTCGGAGAAGCGGATGCCGAAGGTCGCCGCCGCCGCCGCGAAGAGCTTCATGGCGCTGGGCGGCGACCGCGAGGCCGCGGACATCCTGTCGAAGAGCCTCGAGCGCGAATGGAATTCGTCGCTGGTCATTCTCTATGCGCAATGCCGCACCGCCGACCCGACGCGGCAGCTCGGCGAAGCCGAGCGCTGGCTGACGCATCACAACCAGGATCCGGCGCTGCTCTATGCGCTCGGCCTGCTTTGCCAGCGCGAGCAGCTGTGGGGCAAGGCGCAGACCTACCTCGAGGCGAGCCTTGCGCTCGACGACGATTACCGGACGCACGTGGCGCTGGGCGAGCTCTTCGCGCGGCTCGGGAGGAACGACGACGCCAACGGGCATCTCGTCGCGGCGCTTCGGCTTGCCCTCGCCGAACTCGGCGGCAGCTGACACACGCGTCGGACGGGTGTTTTCCGGGCTGACGTTCGGGGAGCCGGCTCATTCACCGAGCGCGGATCCTACATGGACGTGGGATGCCCATTCGCCAGCCTGCGTTTGCCGGGGTATCCAGGGCGACTCGACGAGGAGCGGTCCGCGAGCCCGCCTTGTCGCCGCGCCTCATTCGCGCCGACCGCCGGTCCGAATTTGCCGCTTTCGGCGGTCCGGATTCGCTGACCCGGCGACGTTGACCTCCATCGGCGATTTCGTCAGACTCCCGTCGGAAAGCGGCGGTTGTTCGTTCCGATCTTCGAGATTGCCTCACGGCGAAGGGAGATCTCATGAGCGTGCCAGGCGACGGCAGTGCTGTTCGTGGCGCAGTTCCGGAATTTGAGCACTGCACGCCGAGACGGATCGGCGGTCCCTTCGGACCCGTGCGCAACGCCAGTTCAAGGCGCTTCGTCGGGATCGTCCTGTCGTTCCTGGCACTTGCTGCGGGTCAGCCGGCATTGGCCGCGGTACTGCCGCCGACGCTGGCGAAGGCGTTCGGTGCGGCGAGCATCCTGATCGGCCAGTCGACGTCGCTGACGTTCACGGTCAACAACCCGAATCCGGGCACGACGCTGACCAACATCAACTTTTCCGACGGTTTCCCCAGCGGGCTGGTGGTGGCGACGCCGAACGGGCTCGCCAACACCTGCGGCGGGAGCATCAGCGCGCCGCCGGGGAACCCCGGCGTCGGGATGAGCGGCGTGACGCTGGCGCCGGGGGCGTCGTGCACGTGGAGCATCAACGTGACGGCGACCTCGGCGGGTGCCAAGAACAACACGACCAACGCGATATCGGCGACCGAGAGCAGCGTCGGCGGCACGGCATCGGCGTCGATCAATGTGCCCACACCCTCGCCGCCGACGATCGGCAAGGCGTTCGGCGCGGCGAGCATCCTGATCGGCCAGTCGACGTCGCTGACGTTCAGCATCGCCAATCCGAATCCGACGTTCACTACGCTGACCAACATCAACTTTTCCGACGGTCTCCCCAGCGGGCTGGTGGTGGCGACGCCGAACGGGCTCGCCAACACCTGCGGCGGGAGCATCAGCGCGCCGCCGGGGAACCCCGGCGTCGGGATGAGCGGCGTGACGCTGGCGCCGGGGGCGTCGTGCACGTGGAGCATCAACGTGACGGCGACCTCGGCGGGTGCCAAGAACAACACGACCAACGCGATATCGGCGACCGAGAGCAGCGTCGGCGGCACGGCGTCGGCGTCGATCAATGTGCCCACACCCTCGCCGCCGACGATCGGCAAGGCGTTCGGCGCGGCAAGCATCCTGATCGGCCAGTCGACGTCGCTGACGTTCAGCATCGCCAATCCGAATCCGACGTTCACTACGCTGACCAACATCAACTTTTCCGACGGTTTCCCCAGCGGGCTGGTGGTGGCGACGCCGAACGGGCTCGCCAACACCTGCGGCGGGAGCATCAGCGCGCCGCCGGGGAACCCCGGCGTCGGGATGAGCGGCGTGACGCTGGCGCCGGGGGCGTCGTGCACGTGGAGCATCAACGTGACGGCGACCTCGGCGGGTGCCAAGAACAACACGACCAACGCGATATCGGCGACCGAGAGCAGCGTCGGCGGCACGGCGTCGGCGTCGATCAATGTGCCCACACCCTCGCCGCCGACGATCGGCAAGGCGTTCGGCGCGGCAAGCATCCTGATCGGCCAGTCGACGTCGCTGACGTTCAGCATCGCCAATCCGAATCCGACGTTCACTACGCTGACCAACATCAACTTTTCCGACGGTTTCCCCAGCGGGCTGGTGGTGGCGACGCCGAACGGGCTCGCCAACACCTGCGGCGGGAGCATCAGCGCGCCGCCGGGGAACCCCGGCGTCGGGATGAGCGGCGTGACGCTGGCGCCGGGGGCGTCGTGCACGTGGAGCATCAACGTGACGGCGACCTCGGCGGGTGCCAAGAACAACACGACCAACGCGATATCGGCGACCGAGAGCAGCGTCGGCGGCACGGCGTCGGCGTCGATCAATGTGCCCACACCCTCGCCGCCGACGATCGGCAAGGCGTTCGGCGCGGCGAGCATCCTGATCGGCCAGTCGACGTCGCTGACGTTCAGCATCGCCAATCCGAATCCGACGTTCACTACGCTGACCAACATCAACTTTTCTGACGGTCTCCCCAGCGGGCTGGTGGTGGCGACGCCGAACGGGCTCGCCAACACCTGCGGCGGGAGCATCAGCGCGCCGCCGGGGAACCCCGGCGTCGGGATGAGCGGCGTGACGCTGGCGCCGGGGGCGTCGTGCACGTGGAGCATCAACGTGACGGCGACCTCGGCGGGTGCCAAGAACAACACGACCAACGCGATATCGGCGACCGAGAGCAGCGTCGGCGGCACGGCGTCGGCGTCGATCAATGTGCCCACACCCTCGCCGCCGACGATCGGCAAGGCGTTCGGCGCGGCGAGCATCCTGATCGGCCAGTCGACGTCGCTGACGTTCAGCATCGCCAATCCGAATCCGACGTTCACTACGCTGACCAACATCAACTTTTCCGACGGTCTCCCCAGCGGGCTGGTGGTGGCGACGCCGAACGGGCTCGCCAACACCTGCGGCGGGAGCATCAGCGCGCCGCCGGGGAACCCCGGCGTCGGGATGAGCGGCGTGACGCTGGCGCCGGGGGCGTCGTGCACGTGGAGCATCAACGTGACGGCGACTTCGGCGGGTGCCAAGAACAACACGACCAACGCGATATCGGCGACCGAGAGCAGCGTCGGCGGTACGGCGTCGGCGTCGATCAACGTGCTCGGCACGCCCGTGTTCACGAGCGCGGCGTCGCGGAAGACGCACGGCGCCGCTGGGCCGTTCGACCTCGCGCTTTCGCTCGTGCCCACCAACCCGACCACCGAGCCGCGCATCGGGCCGACACAAACGATCGTGATGACGTTCGACAAGCCGATCGCGAGCGCGGACAACCCGACGGTCACCGAGGGCACGGCGACGTTCAATTCAATGTCGATTTCCGGAAACGACGTGATCCTGACCTTCACCGGCGTGACCGACATCCAGTACGTGACGATCACGCTCGGCAACGTCGCCTCGACCGATGGCGGCACCGGCGGGTCGGGCTCGGTGCGGATCGGATTCCTGGTCGGTGACGTGAGTCAGAACCGGGTGGTGACGGTGGCGGATCTCGGGCTCGTCAACGCACAGCTCGCGCAGGTCGTCAACGCGGCGAATTTCCTGAAGGACGTGAATGCGAGCGGGTCGGTCACCGTCGCAGACAAGGGCCTCACCAACGCCAACCTGACGCGGGCGCTGGCGGCGCCGTAACGATCCGGTTCGCGCGTCGTCGACAAACGCTCTGCCGCGGCGCAATTTGCCGCGGCACGCGTTGCGTCAGGCGCCGGCGCGCGCTTCCGTTTCGGCGCCGAGCGTGAAGCTGTCGGCGAAGAATTCGCCGGGTGGAAGACCGCGCGTGCCGGTGAATGCCTTGCGCGCCGCGTCGATCATCGCCGGGCCGCCGCACGCGTACACCTGATAGCCGGAGAGATCGGCGAAATCGTCGAGCACCGCCTGGTGCACGAAGCCCGTTCGCCCCGGCCACGCGTCGTCGGGCGCGGGATCGGAGAGCACCGGGATGAACGTGAAATTGGCGCTCTGCTGCCAGCGGCCGGGCAGCTCGGGCATGTAGAGATCGCGCTTCGCGCGTACGCCCCAATACAGCACCATCGGACGATCGCGGTCGAGATGATGGTGCAGCGCGTGCTCGATCACACCCTTGATCGGCGCGAAGCCGGTGCCGCCGGCGACGAAGATGATCGGCTTGTCCGAGTCCTCGCGCAGATAGAACGCGCCGAGCGGACCCTCGAAGCGCAGGATCTCGCGCCCCTTGAACTGATTGAACAGCTGCTCGGTGAACACGCCGCCGGCGATGTGGCGGATGTGCAGCTCGAGGAGCGCGTCGTCGTGCGGCGCGGTGGCGAGCGAGAAGCTGCGGCGGTGGCCGTCCTTCAGCAGCAGGTCGATGTACTGGCCGGCGAGGAACTGCAGCCGCTCGTTCGCGGGCAGCTTCAGCTTCACGATCGCGACGTCGCTCGTGGGCTTGTCGATCGACTCGATCCGGCACGGCAGCTTGCGGATGCGGATGTCGCCCGCGCGGCGCACCTCGCGCACCTCGATCACGAGGTCGGTGACGGGCTTCGCGCAGCAGAAGAGGGCGAGCCCGTCGGCCTTATCGGCGTCGGTCAGCGTCGTCGACTGGTAGGCGCCGTAGTCGACGCTGCCCTCGAGGATGCGACCCTTGCAGGTCCCGCAGGCGCCGTTGCGGCACCCGTACGGCAGCATGAGATCCGCGGCCATCGCGGACGAGAGGACGGTCTCGTCGTCGGCGCAGGTGAACGAATGCTCGCTGGGCTTTATGGTAATCTGGAACGGCATGATTTGCGCGCTGGAACAATGAGATGCATCAGGGGTTCGGCAGGCGGGAAAGGCGCGGGCGGTGATCCGGCTACTGTTGATCGGCTGCGGTGACGTGGCGCTGCGAACCGCCGACCTGCTGCGTTCGAAGGTGCGCCTCTACGGCCTTACGCGGCGCGCCGAGGATGCCCCCCGTCTGCGCGCCCACGGCATCGTTCCGATCGTCGGCGACCTCGACCATCACGCAACGCTGCGGCGCCTGCGCGCGGCGCCGTTTGCCGTCCTGCATTTCGCGCCGCCGCCGTCCGAAGGCCGCGACGATCCGCGCACGCAGAAGCTGATTGCTGCACTGGCGCGGGCGCGAAGCATACCACAGCGATTCGTCTACGTTTCGACGTCCGGCGTCTATGGCGATTGCGCCGGCGCCCGCATCGACGAGTCGCGGCCGCGCCGTGCGCAGACGCCGCGCGCACGCCGCCGCGTCGCCGCCGAGGACCGCCTGCGCGAGTGGGCGAAGCGCAACGGCGTGGCGCTCGCGATCCTGCGCGTGCCCGGCATCTACGCGGAGACGCGGCTGCCGGTCGAGCGCATCCGGCACGGCTCGCCGGTGCTCTCGCCCGATGCCGACGTCTACACGAATCACATCCACGCGGGCGACCTCGCGCGCGCCAGCATCGCCGCGGCGTTTCGCGCGAAGCCGAATCGCGCCTACAACATCTCCGACGATTCCGAGATGAAGATGGGCACGTGGATGGACGCGATCGCCGACACGTTCCAGCTGCCGCGCCCGCCGCGCGTGTCTTGGGAGGAAGCCGAGCGCCGGATCGCGCCGCTGCTGCTGTCGTTCATGAGCGAATCGCGCCGCCTCACCAACGGCAGGATGAAGCGCGAGCTGCGCGTCCGGCTGCGCTATCCCGACGCCGCAGGCCATGCTGGCCGAGGTTGCGCCGCGCGACCTGCGCAAGCAACTGGCGCTGCCGCTGTGAGCCGATGAGCGACGCGAAGCCGGAGGCCGAGGGGCGCACGCCGCTGCGCTGGGGCGCGATTGCCGCGCGCCTCGATGCGTACGAGCGCCTCATCCGTCTCGACAAGCCGATCGGCATCCTGCTGCTGCTGTGGCCGACGCTGACGGCGCTGTGGATGGCGGGCTTCGGCGAGCCGCCGCTGCGCCTCGTGCTGGTCTTCACCGTCGGGACGATCCTGATGCGCTCGGCCGGGTGCGCGGTGAACGACTGGGCCGACCGGCGCTTCGATGCGCACGTGCAGCGGACCGCGCAGCGTCCGCTCGCGACCGGCGAGATCGCGCCATGGGAAGCGCTGCTGCTCGGCAACGTGCTCGCGTTCCTCGCATTCCTCCTCGTGCTGTCGACGAACACGACGACGGCGCTGCTGTCGGTGCCGGCGGTGGCCATCGCCTTCATCTATCCGTTCTTCAAGCGGTTCTTCGCGCTGCCGCAGGCGTTCCTCGGCATCGCGTTCTCATTCGGCATGCCGATGGCGTATGCGGCGATGTTCGACCGCGTTCCCGCCATCGGCTGGTGGCTGCTTCTCGTCAACCTGTTCTGGGTGATCGCCTACGACACCGAGTACGCGATGGTCGACCGCGACGACGACGTGCGGCTCGGCCTCAAGACGTCCGCGATCGCATTCGGCCGCTTCGACGTGGCCGCGGTCGCGCTCTGCTACGCGATCTATCTTGTCGGAATGGCGTACGGCGGCTACGCCCGCGCGGTCGGGCCGTACTACTACGCGGGAATCGCCGTCGCCGCGGGCTGCGCAGCCTGGCATGTGTGGCTGATCCGCCATCGCGATCGGGAGGCGTGCTTCCGGGCGTTCCTGCACAATCACTGGCTCGGCCTCGCGGTATTCGCCGGCACCGCGCTCGATTTCGCGATCCGCGCCGACGCCTGGCCGCGTCATCTATAGCGAAATCCGGTAGGCGTGCGAAAAGAAGCGGGCGCCGCAGGGCGCCCGCCGTCGAACGTTGCCGCTGCGCGAGGTTCAGAAGCGATAGCCGAAGCCGACGCCGAACACCCACGGATTGATCTTGAGCTCGGTCAGCTTGTTGCCGTCCGGTCCCGTCACGTCGGTGCTCATCCAGATGTATTTGACGTCCGCGTTGAAGAACCAGTTCTTGCTGATCTCGTAGTCGAAGCCGCCCTGGAGCGCGCCACCGATGCTCGTGCTGTCGACCGACAGCGGCGCGTGCGCGGGGCCGGGGAGTTGCAGGCCGTCGTTGTAGAACCAGCTGACATTGAGGCCGCCGCCGACGTACGGCTGGAACGCGCCGAGTTCGGTAAAGTGGTATTGCACCGTCAGCGTCGGGGGCAGCACCGACACCTTGCCGAGGCTCGCGCCATTCAGCGTGACTTCGTGGCGCGTCGTCGCAAGGATCAGCTCGGTGGACACGTTCTTGTTGAAGAAATACGTGAAGTCGAGCTCGGGCGCCCACTGGCTGTTGACGTCGAGACCGGAAATCGACGAGCTCGCGTTCGGGTCGACGTCGATCGCGCGGAGGCGGACCATCCAGTTCGGGTCCGCGGCCTGGGCCGAGAAGGCAAGCGCTGCGAGAATGGCTGCTGCAAGGGGTCGCACTGCGGGGTTTTTCATGGTTCTCTCTTTTGTGAAATCGGATCGCGCGAGCGGCGCGTCGTGCAATGGCTCGACTGCATCGTATTGGGCGGGCGTAATACCCCTACTTGATGTGGGTCAAATTCGGGATTCCGATCAACGGACAAGCGACCGCCGTTGCACGCGTGCAACACGGATCGCCCGGCCTGCGCCGATTTGTCGCATTGACGATGCGCGGCTGAAGTGGCATGGGCACGACTGATCCGCGCGCAGTCGGCGTCAGCGCGCGTGCAGTACGCCATGCGCCGACGACGCGCAAGCGCGGGCTCGCGCCGGTGCTGGGACGCAATGCCCGCGTATTGATCCTCGGCAGTTTTCCCGGCGAAGCGTCGCTGGCCGCGCAGCAGTACTACGCGCATCCGCGAAATCACTTCTGGCCGCTCGTGGGCGCGGTCGTCGGCGAATCGTTGATCGCGATGCCGTATCGGAAGCGGCTCGCGGCGCTGCGCCGGCACCGCATCGGACTGTGGGACGTGATCGTCGCGTGCGAGCGCCGGGGCAGCCTCGACGGCGCCATACGCAATGCCGAGCACGGCGAAATCGTCCGCGTGCGGCGCGCGGCCCCGAAGCTTGTCCTCGTCTGCTTCAACGGGAAGACCGCGGCGCGCGCGGAGCCGGCGTGGCGCGACGCCGGGTACGCGACGCTGGTGCTGCCGTCATCCTCTCCTGCCTACACGCGACCGTTCGAAGAGAAACTGGCGCACTGGCTCGCGATCGCTGAATTCCTGCGGCGATTGCCCTAGCCTGCCACGTTATCGCCAAGGCCGCAGGGTCGCGCTCGCGAGCACACGTCGCCTGAGCTACGATGCACGGGAGCGATTCCCGCGCGAGTCGAGCACGAGACAGGGTTGATGCCGGGTTCCGGCGTGCGCGACGCGTCGTCATGGCCGCGCTCGAAAAGCGCTTCGCATCGAATGAGGAGTGGGCACATCATGGATCTCGGACTCGCCGATCGCATCGTCGTCGTCACCGGCGCCAGCAAGGGAATCGGCCTCGCCTGCGCGCAGGCCTTTGCCGCGGAGGGCGCGCGCGTGGCGATCGTATCGCGCAGCGCCGACAATCTCGATGCCGCCGCGGCGCAGTTCGGGGGAGCGCGTCATGCGCCGTTCGCGATCGTCGCCGACCTCGTGCGCGCGGACGAGGCGGTCGGGATGATCGCCACCGCCGAAGCCGAGCTCGGGCCGATCGACGTGCTCGTCAATTCGGCGGGCGCCGCGCGCCGGTATGCGCCGGCCGATCTCGACGCCGGCGCATGGCATGCGGCGATGGACGCCAAATACTTCAGCTACATCCATCCGATGGATGCGGCACTGAAGCGGATGGTCGCGCGCGGGCGCGGTGCGATCGTCAACATCATCGGCATGGGCGGCAAGGTTGCGAACCCGGTGCATTTGCCCGGCGGCGCCGCCAATGCCGCGCTGATGCTGGCGACGACGGGGCTCGCCGCGGCATTCGCGGCGAAGGGCATCCGCATCAACGGCATCAATCCGGGCGGAACGCTGACGGGGCGCGTACAGGAAGGACTCGCCGCCGAAGCGCGGATGACCGGCCTGCCCGAAGCCGAACTCCTCGCGCGCAATCAGGCGAAGATTCCGATGGGGCGGCTGGGAACCCCCGAGGAAGTCGCAAGGGTCGCGCTCTTCCTCGCGTCGGATGCGGCGAGTTACGTGACAGGCGCGATCATTCCGATGGACGGCGGCGCGAGCTCGGTCATCTGAGCCTCCGCTGCGCGCGGACACGACCGGGCGTCAGGCGCGGTCTGGCATCGCGGGTGCTTCGTCAGTGCGTCCTCAATTGGCGCCGCCGCAAGGGCCACCCCCGGCGCAGACATGCCCGCGCATCACCTCGTCGATCGAGGGCTGCCCCAGCGTCTTCACCGAGTTCGTCCCCATGCCGGGTCGATTCGGCAGGTGACTGCCGGTGGTGAAGATCCGATCGTCCGGCGGTGCGTCGCCCTGCACGTTCATCGACGCGCACCCGGCGAGCGCGGCGCAGGCCGCAGCAATGATGACGCCGAGTCGAAGCATGGTTCCCTCCCTTGCTTTTGCGCTGAAGTTTCGCGGACTTACGGGCAGACGACGCCCGCCGGTCGCGTGAGCCGCGTTAGGTTCATGCTGCCGCTGCCGTACCCTGCCGCAGTCGATGCGAAGTCGACCTTGCCGTGATCGCAATCGGTGAACGTCAGCTTGAGCGATCCCCACGGGGTGTGCACGATTTTGCTTGCGTCGAAATTCGGGATGAAGCGGCCGCCGGTCGGCTGATCGACCCCGGCGATCGTCGCTGTGCTGCCCATGTAGGTGCCGAGCCCCCCGAACCACGCCTGCTGGGTGCCGGCTTGATTGAACGCGAACCACCATGCGAGAACCTGGGCGCCGGGCAAAACTTCAATGAGAATGCCATGCCCGCTTTGGGCGGGATCGAACCAGGCGCCGGTCATGGCGGGAAGGACGCTTCCCGGAGGGAAGTCCGTACCGTATAGCTCCGCTCCCGACATTGGCGGCGGATAGTTGTATCCGTTGTAGATCGGACCGTACGCGACGCCGCTGTTCTGTGGGTCGTTAGGACCGCAGCATCCACCAACCATGAGCACGTGACCATTGGGCAACACCGTTGCCGTGGGCATCGCGCGAGGCGTGATCGAGGGCGGTGCCGTACTCCACGAGCCCGTCTTGGGATCGTAGATTTCGGCGCTGTCGAGACTGGCGGCAAAGTGGATCGTGTTGGTGCTGTCGCCATACGTTCCAGGGCCGCGCCCACCGGCAACGAGAACGGTCCCATCCGGCAGAAGCGACGACGTAACGCCCTCGGGGTATACGCCAGCGTTGGCGCCCCTCACCCAGAGCCCGGTCGCTGGATCGTACAGTTCCGCGAAGGCGGGGCCCGTTGGATTACCGCAGTTGCCGTCGTCGGCCACGCCAACGGCCAGGACTCGACCATCGGGCAGCAGCGTCGCCGTATGCCCCCAGCCGAAGGGGAGGTTGGCGCCCGTGCTCCACGAATCGGTCACCGGATCGTATGTCTGCGTGCTGTAGACCGGACAACCCCAGTCATAGTCATAGCCTCCCGCGAGAAGAACTCTGCCGTCTTTGAGTAGCGTCGCTGAAGGCGTGGATCGAATGTCAGGCAGGTTGCCCGTACGGGTCCACGTACGCGTGGCGGGGTCGAATAGCGACGCGTAGTCCTTGAGCCAATCCAAATGGAATGAGTCGTGACCATCAGGGTAGCCGCCAACCACGAGGACTTTCCCCGTCTTTAGAAGCGTTGCGGTTGGACCGTCAGACCACCCCGGGGCGTCGAAGGAGCTCCAGGTATTGGTATCCGGATCGAAAAGCGCCGCGCGGCGGACGTTATTGCTGGCACTGTCGGTGCCGCCGAAGATCAGGATCTTTCCGTCGGGCAGCTTTGTCGCCGTATGTCCGACGCGAGGTTCGGGCAGCGGCGCGATCGCGCTCCACGTATTGGTCGAGGGGTCATACAGTTCGGCACTGTCGGTCGCGCCGGTGTCGTCCAGCCCTCCGGCAATGAGGACCTTGCCATTGTTGAGCAGAGTGCTCGTGTGAGCGTAGCGCGCAACGTTGGGGCTGCCGGTGGGGATCCACTGCCCCTTCGCTGTCACGGTCGTGGTAGAGATTCCAGCCGGCCGCGTGAGCCGCGAGAGCTTCATGCTGCCGGTGCCGTATCCCAGGATCGAGCTGAACTCGACCTTGCCGCTACCGAAGCCGTCGAACGTCAGCGTCATCGTGCCCCAGGGGTTGTCGAGAATCCTCGAAGCATCGAAGTTGGGGATCCAGCGTCCGCCGCTCGGCATGGTGACCGATTCGAACGTGATGGCGTTTCCGGCATACGTGCCTGTGCCGGCGATCCAGGCCTGTTGCGCACCGGCGGGATCGAAGGTGAACCAGTAGGCCGTCGCGCGATGGTCCGGCAGGATTTCGACGAACAGTCCCTGGCCGCTCTGGTCCGGGTCGTACCAGGAACCTGTGAACGTCGCGTCGATGTTGCCGTTGAAGACGACCGGGTTGACGAGGCTCGGGCATTCGTCGCCGCAGCGGAGGATGTAATGATTGAGATCAAAGCCGTTCCCGCGGGCGGAGCCGAGCGCCGCAAGCATTGCGAGTACGAACAGGACGCAGGCGAATAGGGTGCTGTGGAGCGGATTCTTCATTGTTCTTCTCCGTCGCGGACTGCTATGCCGGGATACTAGAGCGGACGCGAGCGGCGTGGTGCAGCGGTATCGGCTGACCTATCGAAATCCGCAAAAAAATGCGCGGGCCAACACGAATGGCCCGCGCCCGGGGAAGCGAAGGGCATCAGGGGCAGACGAGTCCGGCCGGCCGCGTGAGCCGCGTCAGATTCATGCTGCCGCTGCCATACCCTGCGGTCGATGCGAAGTCGACCTTGCCGTGATCGCAATCCGTGAACGTCAGCGTGAGCAATCCCCACGGGTTGTGCACGATCTTGCTCGGATCGAAGTTCGGAATGAAGCGGCCGCCGGTCGGTTGATCGACCGCGGCGACCGTCGCGGTGTTGCCGCTGTAGCCGCCGAGCCCGCCGAACCACGCCTGCTCGGTCCCTGCCGGATTGAACGCGAACCACCATGCGAGGACCTGCGCGCCGGGCAGCACTTCGACGAGGATGCCGTGGCCCTTCTGCGCGGGATCGAACCACGCGCCGGAATATCCGGGGACGATGGTGCCCGGCGGGAACGCCGCGCTATAGATTTCGGAGGTGCCCAGCAGCATGTTGTGCCCCTGCGCGTCCTGCTGCGGGCCATAACCGCCCACGGTGAGCACGTCTCCGCTCGCGAGCACCGTTGCCGCGTGCTGCGCGCGAGGGGTCAGAAGCGGCGTCGATTCCATCCACAGCCCAGCGGCCGGATCGTAGAGTTCAGTGGAGTCGACAAGTTGCCCGTCGGAAAAAGAGATGCCGCCGGTGACCAATACTTTTCCATTTGGAAGTAGCGATGCCGCGTGATTGGCACGTGTCACATGCAAGCTTCCGGTAACGGCCCATTGACCGCTGGCCGGATCGAAAATCGCGGACACGCTGTTGGCACTTGTAACCAGGACCCTTCCGTCAAGCAGCAGCGTGGCGGTGTGTAACGCATGCGCAGGAGCGAGAGGGCTCGATACGCTCCAGGTGTTTGCGACGGGATCGTAGATTTCCGTTTCCAGTCCCTGGTCGAACCACCAGGTGCCGCCGACGTCTTGCCGCGTTCCCGTGACGAGGACTCGCCCGTCGGCGAGAAGCGTCGCTCGGTGCAACTGGGATCGCGGGTACCGCATGGGGCCGGTGTCGCTCCACGTATGCGTGACGGGGTCATAGAGCGTTGCGCCTTGCGCTTTCGCTTCGCCGCCGCTAAACCCAATCCCTCCGACGACTAGAACCTTCCCTGATTTGAGGAGCGTTGCCGTGTGATCCCCGCGCGCGGGCCCGGGCTCAGTGGTCCATGTGTTGGTGACAGGGTCATAGCGGTCCGCCGTGCTCGGCATTTTGTCCGTATCATCCCATCCGCCCACGACGAGCACCTGACCGTCCTGCAGCAGCGTTGCCGTGTGATCCCTGCGCTGCACAGGCAGGGGCTTGGCGACGACCCATGAGCGGGTCGAGGGGTCGTATAGTTCCACGCCTCGGGTTACGGCCGTATTCGCTATCGCGTAGCCGTAATTCCCTCCGCCGATTGCAAGCACCTTGCCATTCGCCAGCGTGACGAGCGTCGGCGAGTCGCGCGGCTCGAGGAGGCTGCCGCCGGGAATCCATTGACTGGTCGCGGACGCCGTTGCCGCTGCGATTCTTGTGGGCGCCGTCAGTCGCGCGAGCTTCATGCTTCCCGCGCCGAACTCCGATGTCGACGCGAACTCGACCTTGCCGTTGTTGGCGTCGTCGAACGTCAGCGTCATCGTTCCCCATGGATTGTCGACGACCTTGGTCGCATCGAAATTGGGGATCCACCGTCCGCCGGTCGGCATTGTGACCGAATCGAAGGTGGCAACATTGCGGATATATGTGCCGCTGCCCGCGAGCCATGCCTGCCGGGTTCCGTCGGGACTGAACGTGAACCAGTATGCGGCGATGCGCTGATTTGGCAGGACCTCAATGAAGATGCCGTGGCCGCTTTGCGCCGGGTCGTACCACGAGCCTGTGAACGTGGCGTCGATGGCGCTGCCTCCGACGACAGCGACCGGCCCGCTGAAGTACGGGCACACGTCGCCGCAACCTAGAATGTAATGGTTGAGATCGAAGCCGATCCCCTTCGCGGGACCGAACACCGCGACCAGCAACAGCGCGACAAAGGCGCGAACGAGGCGGAGCGAGCGACGTCGAATGTTCATTCGGGATCCCTCAGATCTGGTTACGCCGCGATACTAAGACCGGTCGGGCGCGGGGAGAAAGGGCTACGTCCCCGGACCTATCAAAATCCGCAGTTTTTTGCGGGTTCGATGCTCAACTCAGCCGCGTTTGCGGAAAAATGGCGGGCATGAAAGCAAAGGCGAAAGGCGAGCGCGCCACCGGCGACGGCGAGCGCGAGCTCTGGGAGGTCGCCCGCTCGGGAAAGCTGCGTGCGGCCGCAGAAGCGGCGCACAAGGCGCTCGACGACGGCGAGCGTGTCGCGAGTCCGGAAGGTCACGTGGAGCTGCACCTCATCTGCGCGTCCTGCGCCATGCGGCAGGGCGAGCACGCCGAGGCGATCCGCGAGCTCGAGGCCGCCGCACAGTCCGCTGCGTTGGCCCGGGACAAGGCGGCGGCGCTGCTGCGTGTCGACGTCTGGCGCGCGGAGCTCGCCTATTTCCAGGGACGCTATTCCGACGCGAACGCGACGGTCGCGCGCGTGCTGCCGCAACTGGAAGCGCGGCGCGAGCTTGCCTATGCCGCATTCGCCATGCGCATCCGCATTGCGACGCTGCTCGCCCGCACCGACTACGACAGCATCGCGGCGCTGGCCGGTCATGCGACCGCGCTCGCCGAGGCAAGTGGCGACGACTACGTGCTCGTGCAGGTCCTGAATGTCCTGGGTGCGGTGGCGTTCGACCGTGCAACGGCGAAGCTCCGCGTGCCGCATGCGCGCTCGCACCTCTCGTCGCTCGATCCGCACGACACGGCGCCGATGGAGGAGGATGCGCGGGAGGCGCTCGGCTACTTCGAGCGCGCGCGGACCGTCGCCGAGCGCGCGAACTACGAATTCGCCGCCTGGTACGTCGCCGGCAACATCGAGCGGCTGGAGATCGTACTGGGCCACGCGGATCGAGCGGTGCGCGCGATCCGCAAGCGCCTCGGCCTGCTGCAGGCGCGCGGCGCCAAGTACGACGAGATCGTCACCCGGTCGAACCTCGCGTGGGGGCTGCGCACGATGGGCTGCCACAAGGAGGCGCTGCACGAGCTCGACGTCGCGCTCGAGCTCGCGCGCGAGACCGGCACGTTCAACGTCCTGCTGGAATTCCTCGAGTACGATCGCTCCATCGTCCTCGGCGCGCTGGGCGATTTCGCCGCGGCGCGCGCGAGCTATCGCCGCTACCTGCAGCTCGTCGGCGCGTCGAAGCGTGATGCAGGCGCGAAGGCGGGCGAGGCGAACGGCGAGCTGCCGAAGCGACCGCTGGAGCCATATTTCCTCAAACGCGCGGACCGGTTCATCCAGGAGCATCTCGCCGAGGACTTCACTGTCGAAGAGCTCGCGACGCAGTGCGGCGTCAGTCTGCGCACGCTGGAGAAATCGTTCGTGGATTTTCGCGGAATGACGCCCGTCGCGCACGTGCGCAACGTCCGCCTCGACAAGGCGCGCGTCGCGCTTAGCGAGAATGGCGCCACCGTGGCCGACGTCGCGGCGCGCTGCGGCTTCAGGAGCTCGACCACCTTCGCTACCGAATACCGCAAGCGCTTCGGCGTGCCGCCCAGCCACGTACGACACGCGCGCTCGGAATAGCGCGCGGTTGCGCGAACGTCACGCGATCCGCGTCCGCTCGCGGACGAACATCGTCATCAGCGCGCCGAAGAGCGCGGCGCCCGCGAGAAGGCCGATTCCGGAGCTCCATGCGGCCGCGAGATCGCCCTCGCCCCGGCCGCGATCGAGCACCCACCCGACAAGGGGCTGCAGGATTCCGGTGCCGAGGAAGATGCCGACATTCACTACCGCCGTCGCCATGCCGGAGTGTTCGGGGCGGTTCACTTCCTTCGCGACCGTCCACGTCAGCGTGAATCCAGGAATCAGCAAGCCCATCAGCGCGAACCACGCGAGCGTCGCCGGCAGCGGCCACTGCGACGCCCGCAACCCACGGCAGCCACGACAGTGCGTAGAGCCACGCATAGGCGCGCATCACCGCGCGACGGTTGCCGAGGCGATCGGACAGCGTTCCGACGATCAATGCGCCAAACGCGACGCCCAGCAGCAGCGCGCTTGCATGCTGCGCCGCGACGACGCGACTCATTCCGTGCCGGTCGACGAGAAATGGCACCGCCCAAAGGCCGGCGAAGGCGAGAAAGCTGCCTCCGATGCCGAGGTTCACGAAGAATCCCGGCCACGTCGCCGGGTTCGTGAGGACGCGCCGCAGCGCGACGGGCCAGCGCTCGGCGAGACCGTGAGTGGGGCCTGCGACGTTGACCGGCGCGAAGCCGCGCTGCTCGGGGCGGTCGCGCACGATGATCCACGTGGCAACGCCCAGCACCGCCGAGACGAGCGCGAGCCCGGTGAAGACCGAGCGCCAGGACATTTCCGTCACGAGCCACGCAAGCGGTGCGCCGGCGATCACCGCGCCGAGATTGCCGGCGAACATCGTGACGCCGTTGAGCGTCGCGAACCGGTTCGGGGGAAACCATACGGCGCTGATCTTGAGGAGCGCGATGAACGCGACCGAGACGCCGGCGCCGACCAGCGTTCTCCCGGCCGCCGCAATCTCCCAGCTCGGCGCGAGCGCGAATGCGAGCGAGCCGGCGGCGGCAATGAGGGAACCGACGGTGAGGATGCGCCGCGGGCCCATCGTGTCGGCGAGCACGCCGACGGGAATCTGCAGCAGCGTGTAGACGTAGAAGTACGTCGCCGCGATCGTGCCCAGCACCGCGCTGTTGATGGCAAACGTGCGGGTCAGCTCGCCCGCGATCGCCGCCGGGGCCGTGCGATGGAAAAACGAAAGGATGTAGCCGGCGAGGGCGATGCCGAAGATGATGCGGCGCGTGCGGACGAAACGGGCGTGACTCGGCGCGGCGGCGTGCGGCATGCGTCATTGTACCGAGCGCGCGCTCGCCAACGCGGTGTTTGATAGGATGGCGGCACGCGCACCCGTTCGTTCGCGGCAAACGGCACACATGAAATATTCCGACCTCCGCGATTTCCTCGCGCAGCTCGAGCAGCGCGGCCAGCTGAAGCGGATCGCCGTCGAGGTCGATCCTCGGCTCGAAATGACCGAGATCTGCGATCGCGTGCTGAAGGCCGGCGGTCCGGCGCTGCTGTTCGAGCGGCCGAAGGGCCATCGCATGCCCGGTGCTCGGCAACCTCTTCGGTACGCCGGAACGCGTCGCGATGGGGATGGGCGAGGATTCGGTGGCGGCGCTGCGCGAGATCGGCAAGCTGCTCGCGTTCCTCAAGGAGCCGGAGCCGCCGAAGGGCCTCAAGGACGCGTGGCAGAACACGCGGCCGCTCTTCCTGCAGGTCATGCACATGGCGCCGAAGGAGCGAAGCTCGGCGCCGTGCCAGGACATCGTCTGGGAAGGCGCGGACGTCGATCTCGCGCGCCTGCCGGTGCAGACCTGCTGGCCGGGCGACGTCGCGCCGCTCATCACCTGGGGACTCACGGTCACGCGCGGCCCGAACAAGACGCGGCAGAACCTCGGCATCTATCGGCAGCAGGTGATCGCGCGCAACAAGGTGATCATGCGCTGGCTCAACACGCGCGGCGGCGCGCTCGACTTCCGCGATCACGCGCTCGCGCATCCCGGCACGCCGTTCCCGATCGCGGTCGCGATCGGCGCGGACCCGGCGACGATCCTGGGCGCCGTGACGCCGGTTCCGGACACGCTGTCGGAATACCAGTTCGCGGGACTCCTGCGCGGATCGCGCACCGAGATCGTCAAGTGCGTCACGCACGGGCTCAGCGTGCCGGCGTCGGCGGAGATCGTGCTCGAGGGCTTCCTGCAGCCGGACGCGAACGATCCGACGGGCTACGAATCCGCGGCCGAAGGCCCGTTCGGCGATCACACCGGCTACTACAACGAAGTCGAGCGCTTCCCGGTGTTCACGGTGGAGCGGATCACGATGCGCCGCGATCCGATCTACCACTCGACCTACACCGGCAAGCCGCCGGACGAGCCGTCGGTGCTGGGCGTGGCGCTGAACGAGGTGTTCGTTCCGCTCCTGCAGAAGCAGTTTCCCGAGATCACGGACTTCTACCTGCCGCCGGAGGGGTGCAGCTACCGGATCGCCGTCGTGTCGATGAAAAAGCAGTATCCCGGACACGCGAAGCGCGTGATGTTCGGCGTCTGGAGCTTCCTGCGCCAGTTCATGTACACGAAGATCATCGTCGTCACCGACGACGACATCGACGTGCGCGACTGGAAGGAAGTGGTGTGGGCGCTGACGACGCGGGTCGATCCCGCGCGCGACACGCTGATCGTGCCGCAGACGCCGATCGACTACCTCGACTTCGCGTCGCCGGTCGCGGGCGTGGGCAGCAAGATGGGCATCGACGCGACCAACAAGTGGCCCGGCGAGACGCAGCGGCAGTGGGGACGTCCGATCGCGATGGACGCCGCCGTCAAGGCACGCGTCGACGCGATGTGGCGCGAACTGGGACTCTAGCGCCTACTTCCAGCTGCGCGCGACGCGCAGCGCCATCAGCGCGATCGACACGAAGCGCAGCACCCGGGTGACGCGGTTCGCCCCGAGCACCGGCGCCATCACGCTCAGGATCATCGCGGCGCCGGGCCGCATGCGCGCCAGGCGATCGACGCTGGGCGCGGGCGAGATGATCGAGCGGACGTCCAGCATCGCAAGCGAGACCTTCGACCGGTCGAGCTCGGCGTGCGCAATCAGGAGCGCCTTGCGATCGGCGATCGCGTGATGCCGCTCGCGGCTCATTTGTCGCTCCGCATGTGCCCGGCGAGCCAGACGCGGTCACGCTCGAGCTCGGCAAGCGTCGCCGCAAACAACGGCGGATCGGCGCGCCGATGCTCCGACAGGCGCCAGATCGCGATCACGCCGACGAGGAGATAGAACAGCGTCACCCCGACGAGCGTGGCGATCCTGTAGGTTTCCCAGAAATAGACGACGACGAGCGCGGTCGCCGACATCGCGGCGAAGGCGAACGCGAAGCCGGCGATGCCGAGCAGCACGAGCAGCGTGCGCGCGCGGTCGCGGTGCTCGGAGAATTCGAGCGTCGCGAGCTCGGCGCGGGTGCGCACGAGCTCCAGCGCTGCCGCGCCGAGCCGCGCGAGCGCGGCCTTCAGGCTGCCGTGCCGGGCGTCGTCCAAGGGGCCGCGCGGCCTAGCGGCGGCTGACGACGAGGCCGATCAGAAAGCCGACCGCGGCGGCGATGCCCACTGCCTGCCACGGATTGTCGTGCACGTAGTCGTCAGTGGCGCGGGCCGCAGCCTTGGCGTTCTCGACGGCGGCGCCCTCGATCTCCTGGAGACGCAGCTTCGCGTGCAGCAGCTTCGACTCGACCTGCGTGCGCAGGTCGCGCGCCTTTTCGCCGGTTTCGTTGGCGGCCTTCTTCAGCATGCCCTCGGCTTCGGAGAGGACGGTGGTGAACTCGTCGATCATGCGGTCGCGGGTCGTGCGTTCGGGGGTGGTATCGGTCATGGTGGAATCTCCTGCATTGGCGGGCGGCCCGAAAGGCCAGCCCCGGGTTGACGGAACCATTATAGCCGCCGTCCCGTGGGCGGGGCCCCGATCGGGCTGAACGGGCGGGCGGAGGCGGCGGGAAGCGGATTCGATCCACCGCCGGCCCGCCGGTTCCCCGGACTGCCTGCGACCGGTCGCCGCGGCGGACTGGGTAGAATTTGCCGGTCTCTCACTTTCGGCACGTCCGTGCCCATTCTTCAAGGAGTGCCCGATGTCCCCTCTCACCCTGCCCGCGATCGATCCGGCGAGCATCGCCGAACAGCGGGCGACCTCCTATCCCGAGCCGCTGCGCGCTCGTGTGGCCGGACGCTCCAAGCGCAAGCTGGGCGACGCCTGCGGGCTCACGAAATTCGGCGTCAATCTCGTGACGCTCGCCCCCGGCGGCGAATCGGCGCTCCGGCACTGGCACACGCTGGAGGACGAGTTCGTCTACGTGATGTCGGGCGAGGTTGTGCTCGTCACCGACGCGGGTGCGCAGACGCTGACCGCGGGAATGTGCGCCGGCTATCCCGCCGGCAAGCGCGACGCCCACCACTTCGTCAACCGGAGCAGCGCGCCGGCGACGTATCTCGAAATCGGCAACCGGACCGACGGCGACAACGCGTTCTACCCCGACGACGACCTCCTGTGGTGCGAGGACGAGAACGGCGTCTACGCTGCGCACAAGGACGGACGACGTTATTAGAGGGATGAACTGCAGGAAACGCGGTTGATCGGGATCGGGATTGCCTCCATATTCATGACGCGGCAGTGTGTGCCGCGAACGCAAGCCCCCGAGGAGGATCGATGGCCGACTATCCCGTGTCCACACCCCAGGCCGGCAACCCGCCGGTCAGTGCCGGACTCGTCGTCTACGTGCTGTTCGCGATCGCCGCGGTCTCCGCCGTGGTGGCGCACGGGCTTTTCGTGTTCGCGCCGCTGGTCGGTGCTGCGGGAATCGTCGGCGTGATCGTCGCCTACGTGAAGCGCGGCGACGCTGCGGGAACCTGGGTCGATTCGCATTTCACCTGGCTGATCCGCACGTTCTGGTGGTCGCTGCTGTGGGGGCTGTTCGGCGGCTTCGTGCTCCTCACGCTCGGCTGGATCCTGATCGGCATCCCGATCGCCTTCGGGATCTTCTTCGTGACCTCGATCTGGGGACTTTACCGGGTGGTCCGGGGCATCCTGCGCTTCAAGGACGACCAGCCGATACCGGTCTGAGCCGGCGCCGTCAGCGCGCAGGCGCAGGGCGCCATGCCGCGCCGTTCTGGTAGACCCACTGCACGAGGAAGTCGAGCGCGGCCTGCGCGCGTCCGGCGTCCGGGTGGTTGACGAGTGCGGCCAGCGCAAAGCGGCGTCCTTCCCTGTCAATCACGTAGCCGGCGATGGCGCGTACGCCTTCGAGCGTGCCGGTCTTCAGGAGCGCCTGCCCGCCCACGCTGCCGTTCTGGAAGCGGCGCTGCACGGTCCCGTCGGTCGCGGCGACGGCGAGCGAGCTCGCGTACTCTTCGCGCACGCTGCTCGCGTCGGCGGCGAGCAGCAGGCTGACGATGCTGCCCGCGGAAATCCGCTCGCGCCGCGACAGCCCCGATCCGTTGTCGAGGACGAGCTCCGGCATCTTCAGGCGGTGCTGCGCGAGGAGCCCGCGCACCGCGCGCGCCGCTCCGGCCGTGGTCGCGGGCGGCGGCGCCCGCGCGGTGGCGAGCGTGAGGAACACCTGGCGCGCCATCACGTTGTTGGAGAGCTTGTTGACGTCCCGGACGACGTCGAACAGCGGCGCCGACTCGAGCGTCGCGAACGGTGCCGCATCGCGCGGTGCGCGGCCTTCCTTCCAGCCACCGGTGAAGTGACCGCCCGCCGCGGTGAAGTACGTCGCGAACATCCCGGCGACGTAGCTCGGCGAATCGAGCAGCGATACGTACCACTCGCGCTCGCCGCATTCCGCCGGGAAACTGCCTGCGAAGCGGACGTCTGCTGTGCTGCCGCGGTCGACGAAGACGGCGCCGATCGTGCCGCGCCAGTCGTTGCATGCGCCTGCGGCCAGCTTGGGCGGCGGGCCGACGGTGACCGCGGCGAGCGGCGGCACCACGACGAGCTCCGTCGCGTCGCCTGAGGCGTTCGGCGCGAAGTCGAATTTCACCGACTTGAAGTTGACGAGCAGCGCGTCGGGCCCGACGTTATAAGGCTTGAGCGGCTCGCCGTCGAACGCCGCGGGATCGTGCGGCATCGGCGCGAAGAACGAGCGGTCGAGCACGAGGTTGCCGTCGACCGCCGCGAGTCCGTTCGTGCGTAGCGTCGCCATGAACGCCTGCCATTGCTCGACGGTGATCTTGGGGTCACCGCCGCCCTTTATCACGAGGTTTCCCTTCAGCACGCCGTCGGTCAGCGCGCCGTCGAGGTAGGCGGTCGTCTTCCAGCGATAGTCGGGGCCGAGGAGCTCCAGCGCAGCAAATGTCGTGACGAGCTTCATCGTCGACGCGGGATTGAGCGCCTTCGCCGGCTGGTGCGCGAAGAGGGGTGCCTTCGCGCCCACTTCCTGCACGACGATTCCCATCGCGGAGAGCGGCACGTGCGTCGCCAGGAAAGCGCGCGAGACTTCGGCCGGAAGCGCGGAGGGGGCGGCGCCGGCAGGCGCGGCCAGCCCGACCACGAGCGCGACGATGATTCCCCGGGCGACGTGTGCGAGCCGTGTCATGCGATGTCGAGGATCGCCGCCGTGCGTTCGACCAGCAAGGCGAACTCGGCGTCGGTCACCACATAGGGCGGCATGAAATAGACGGTGTTGCCGATCGGGCGCAGGAAGAGCTCCCGCTCCAGCGCGCGCGCGTGGAACCAGCGCGCAAAGTCGGCACGCCGCGTGTCGACATCGAATGCCCAGATCATCCCTTGCGTTCGATAATTGCGGACGTTGGCACGCTGCGCGAGCGGTTGCGCAAGGCCGGTCCAGCGCGCGGCCTTCGCCCGGTTCACCGCGATGACATCGTCGTCGCGGAAGATGTCGAGCACCGCGAGCGCCGCGCGGCAGGCAAGCGCGTTGCCGGTGTACGAATGCGAGTGCAGGAAGCCCCGGGTGACATCCTCCGCGTAGAACGCGGCGAACACCGCGTCGGTCGCGAGCACGCAGGAGAGCGGCAGATAGCCGCCGGTGATGCCCTTGGACAGGCACAGGAGGTCGGGCGCGACGCCGGCCTGCCCGCAGGCGAACAGCGTGCCGGTGCGGCCGAAGCCGGTCATGATCTCGTCCGCGATCAGCAGCACGCGGTGCTGCGTGCAGAGCTCGCGCGCGCGGCGCAGGTAGTGCGCGTCGTACATCGCCATGCCCGCGGCGCCCTGCACCAGCGGCTCGACGATCAGCGCTGCCGTCGTGGCGTGATGCTCCCCGAGATGCGCGGCGAGGGCGGTCGCCGCGCGCTCGGCCGCGTCGCGCGGGGTCTCGCCGGGACGGGGGACGGGCGAGGCGACCACCGCATTGCGGTGGAGCAGCGGCGCGTAGCTGTCGCGAAACAGCGCCACGTCGGTGACCGACAGCGCGCCGAGCGTCTCGCCGTGATAGCTGCCGGCGAGGCTCACGAATTGCTGTTTCGCGGGATCGCCGCCATTGCGCCAGTAGTGGAATGCCATCTTCAGCGCGATCTCGGTGGCAGACGCGCCGTCGGAGGCGTAGAACGCGTGGCCCAGTCCCGCCGGCGCCGCCTCGGCGAGCCGCTCGGACAGCTCGACGACGCGCCGGTGCGTGCAGCCGGCGAGGATCGCGTGGGGAAGCTCTGCAAGTTGCTCGGCCAGCGCGGCGTTGATCCGCGGGTTCGCGTGCCCGAAGAGGTTCACCCACCACGAGCTCACCGCGTCGAGATAACGGCGGCCGTCGAAGTCGTGGAGCCACGCGCCTTCCGCGCGCGCGATCGGCAGCGGCGGGAACGCCTCGTGCTGCTGCATCTGCGTGCAGGGATGCCAGACCGCGCGCCGGCTGCGCTCGCCCCACTCGGCGTTACCGCTCACGGCTTGCCCAGGAGCAGGTAGAAGCTCGACGCGCCGCTCGATGTGCGTCCGTATGCGAAGTAGAACGGGCCGAGGAAAGTGTCCGCACCGAGGAACACGCTTCCCGCCGTGATGAGATCGCTCGCGGATGCGTCGCCGCGCGTCTGCCAGGTGTTGCCGGCCTCGAGCGAGCCGCCGGCGTACAGGTCGCCGCCGATGTACGGGACCCTGGCGAGCCGATGGTAGTAGACGACGCGGCCGAACGCGAGGTAGCTCCCTTCGAGCTGCTGATAGCGCAGCCCCGACAGGTTGAGGAAGCCGCCCAGCAGGTACGGATTGACGATCGACGGGACGTCGCGCGACAGCGCGCCGCCGCGCACGGCGACGTTCAGGAAATCGTTGGCGTCGATCGGCACGCCGACGTTCGCATAGAGCGTGCTGCGCCCGAGGTTGTTGTACGTCTGCTCCGGCGCGTCGCCGAGACGCTGCGTCTCGGTGCCATAGAAGACGTCGAGGGCGACCTCGGCGCCGCGCTGCGGGAAGTACGGGGTGTCGCGATTGTCCCAGCGGGCGAGGAGCCGCGCACCGGCATCGGTCTGGCGCACCGCGTAGAAGTTCGGGACCGCGATCGTCGGGCTGCCCTTGTAATACGTGTAGACGAAACCCGCGCGAATCTCGCCCTGGCGCAGGATCGGAATTCCGACGTCGAGCCCCGCATCGTTGGTCTGGATGCGGTACTCGGCGACCCGTTGCGTCCCCGAGAACACGTAGCGCGGGACGTTCTGCGCCGCCGCGTACGCCGAGCCGAAGAGATCCTGCTCGACGTTGAACGGCTGGTAGAACTCCGTCGCGGCGCGGGAGATCCGACCGAGCTCGAGCTCGTTCAGCCACTGTGCGCCGAGGCTGTTGACCCACGTGCGCTTCGCGCCGGCGAGAAGGGAAAAGCCGGTCTCGCCCTGGAAATCGGTGACGTAATTGAGCCCGAAACGGACATAGGTCGGACCCATCGACTTTTCCTGGACGTTGACCAGCAGTCCCGACTTGTCGCCCTCCTCGACCATCCGGTAGTCGATGCGCTCGTAATCGCCGGTGCCGTAGAGCCGCTCGAGGCCGCGGTTGACGGCGGCGATGTCGAACGGCTTGTCGAGATGGACGTCGAGCTCCTCCTTGACCACCGTCGGATTCGCATACTGGGTGCCGTCGACGCGGACGAAATCGACCTTCGCTGCCGGTGCGTCGGCGATCCGCGGGTGCTCGCGCTTGTATTGCGCGTACGCCGCGACCGACACCGACAATGTCGCGAGCTGCGGCGCCATCTCGCGCGCGACGGCTTCGCCGCGTCGGATGAATTCGCGCGCCTGATTGAAGTCGGACGAGGTCAGGGTGCCGAGGTCGGGCGAGATCAGGATGTCGCCGGGGCGCAGCGTCGCGAGCTGCGCGCGCACGTTCTGCTCGGTCAGGATGTTGATCATCTGGCCGGTGATGCCGATGATCGAGGTCAGCTGCGCGCGATCCATCAGCGGCGTGCCGATGTTGACGGCGATCACGACGTCGGCGCCCATCGCGCGGACGATGTCGATGGGCAGGTTGTCGACGAGGCCGCCGTCGCCCAGGATCTGGCCGCCGTATTCGGCCGGCGAGAAGATGCCGGGAATCGACATGCTGGAGCGCATCGCCTGGTACAGCGGCCCGCGCTCGAACACGTACGGCTTGCCGGTCACCATGTCGGTCGCGACGCAGCGGAAGGGCACGGGCAGCGCGTCGAAGCTCTTCACGCCGTCGGCGCTGCTCGTGAGCTCGTGCAGGAAGAGCTCGAGGTTCGAGCCCGTGAGCGCGCCCTGGAAGCCGCGGATCTCGCCGTCGCGGATGCCGATCTCGAGCGGCAGCGGAAAGCGGTCCTCGCGCTGCTTTTCGCGAAACGTGAGCTCCTTGCGCGGCGGCGAGTCGGAGAACATCGACGCCCACGAGATGGACGTCACGATCTTCTCCATTTCGGCCGGCGTCTTGTCGATCGCGTAGAGCCCGCCGACGATCGATCCCATCGACGTCGCGGCAATGTAGTCGACCGGGATGTTCATCTCCTCCAGCACCTTGATGACGCCGATGTGCGTGATGCCGCGGGCGCCGCCGCCGGAGAGGACGAGGCCGATCTTCGGGCGCTTCTTGATCGCCGGGGGCGCCGCGGCGTCCTGCGCGGCGGAAGGCGGCGGCGCGGCCTGTGCCGCGGCGAGCGCCGTCAGCGCGGCGCAAGCCAGCGCGACGCACGCGTTCGTCCACCGGCGAACGACGCCCGTCGGGCGCATGCATCGGCGCCGCGCCACGCGATGTTCGGACAAGTGCGGCGGATAAGGGGCCGCGGCGGCGCGAAACTGCGAAAGGAAAGGCATGGCCGCGTCCAGGATCGAAGGGTTGCGAAGCGCGTCCAATTCCATTAATTATAGCCCGCCCCACCTGCCATTGACCCGCCTCCGCCGGCGCGCGCAGCCTCGCTCGGTCGCGCGGCGCTGCGCTGACATGTCCCGATGAATCCCGCCCCTGCGAATGCGCCTTCCCCCGACGGCGGCGCCTACACGACGACCGCGATTGCGCTGCACTGGGTCGCGGCGTTCCTCATCGCGTGCAACGTCGCGCTCGGACTCTCGATGGTCGACCTGCCGTTCAGCCCGCAGAAGTTCCGCTGGTACGGGTGGCACAAGTGGATCGGCATCACGGTCTTCCTGCTCGCCGCGGGGCGCCTCGCCTGGCGCGCCCTCCATCCGCCGCCCGCTCCGATCGCGATGCCGGCGTGGCAGCGGCGCGCCGCCTCGATCGTGCACGGGCTGCTTTACGCGCTGATGCTGGCAATACCGGTCTCCGGGTGGATCTACAGCTCGTCCACCGGGATTTCAGTCGTCTATCTCGGTCTTTTCCCGCTGCCGGACCTGGTCGGCAAGGACAAGGCGCTGGCCGAGACGCTGAAAGCGGTCCACGTCGCATTGAACTTCGCGCTTGCTGCGCTTGTCTTTGTCCATGTCGGTGCCGCCATCAAGCACCATTGGGTCGATCGCGACGGCGTCCTGCCGCGCATGCTCCCCTTCCTCCGTCGCCCCTGAAAGGACCCCGCAAATGCATCCTCTACGCTCGTTCATTCCGCCGCTCGCCGCCATGCTGATGGCGGCCTCCGGCGGCACTTCCGCGCAGGGGGTGCTCATCGACAAGAGCGAGATCCGCTTCGCGACCAAGCAGATGGGCGCGAACGTCGAAGGCCGCTTCCGCCGCTGGAAGGCCAACGTCGACTTCCGACCCAAGGATCTCGCGCATTCGAAGGCCGAGTTCGAGATCGAGCTCGGCAGCATCGACCTCGCGAGCGACGAGTCGGAAAGCGAGGTCCGCGGCGCGCTCTGGTTCGACACGGCGAAATTCCCGGTCGCAAAATTCCAGTCGGCTTCCGTCAAGGGGTTGGGCGGCGACCGCTACGAGATCGCCGGCACGATGTCGATCAAGGGCGTGGCACGCGATGTCGTCGTCCCCGTCGCGCTGAAGAAGGATCCTTCCGGCAACAGCGTCGCCGAAGGCCATTTCACCATCAAGCGTCTCGACTTCAAGGTGGGCGAGGGCGTCTGGGCCGACACTGCCACCGTGGCCAACGACGTCGATGTCCGCATCCGCATGGTCCTGCCGACCGTGTCGTGATGGAATAATCCGCGGCGACGGAATGTTTTTCTTCGTCGCGTCTGGCCGGTTTTCTCTCGCGGAGCGGCGCGATCCCGGTTGCCGCCGACACCGCAACGTGCAATTGCCTTTCTGGAGGTTCGATTGAAGTCACGCACCGCGGTCGCCGTGCTCGCCCTTGGCTTTGCCGCTCCCGCCTTTGGCGACACCTACGTGCTCGATCCGACCCACACATTCCCGGGTTTCGAGGTGCGCCACGCCGGTTTCTCGATGCAGCGCGGGTCGTTCCTCGGTGCGACGGGTAAGGTGACCCTCGACGCCGCGGCGAAAAGAGGAACGATCGACGTCACGATCGACGCGGCCAGTATCGACACGCGAATGCCCGCGCGCGACGCTCGCCTCAAGAGCGAAGGCTGGTTCGACGTCGCGAAGTATCCGACGCTGACGTTCAAGTCGACCGACCTCAAGTTCGATGGCGACACGCTTGTCGGCGCCAAGGGCGAGCTCACGATGCACGGCGTCACCAGGCCGGTGAAGCTCGCCGTGACCAATTTCAAGTGCGGCCCGAGCCCGTTCAACCGGACGAGGCAGATGTGCGGCGCCGAGGTCAGCGCTACCATCCTGCGGTCGGAGTGGGGCGTCAACGCCGACATCCCGGTCGTCGGCGACGAGGTGCGGATCGCGATTCCGATCGAGGCGTACAAGGAATAACGGGGCGCCGGCGGTGTATGCGTGGAGGGAGGGACGAAATTCCTCTCTCAACGCGGATTCCGGATGCCGTCGCCTCGATTCATCGCCTTCGCAGCACGCATGAGTTCCGCTGCCACGAGCGTGCGGCGGGTCGCGCTCGCGCTGCTGATTGCCGCCAGCACGACGGGGAGCGCCGCCACCAGGGATCCTGTCTACCGGATCGACCCGGAGCGCACGGTGGCGAGCTTCTCGGTCAACGAGCTGGGGCTCTGGCAGCGCACCGGCCGCTTCGGGCGCACGCGCGGGCAGATCCGCTTTGACGCCGACGCCCAGTCCGGCGGCATCGACCTCGCCGTCGATGCGGCGTCGGTCGACACCGGCTGGTCGCTGCGCGACGATTTCGTGCGCGGCGAGCACATGCTTGACGTCGAGCGGCATCCGCAGTTCCGTTTCCGCTCGACCGCGCTGCGCTTCGATGGGCATCGGCTGGTGGCCGTCGACGGCGTCCTCACGCTGCGCGACGTGGCGCTCCCCGTTCGCTTTCGCGTCACCGACGTCCACTGCGCCGCGCCGCGGGCGGGCGCCGCCGAGCGCTGCGACGCCGCGATCTCGGGCAGCATCTCCCGCCGCGCGTTCGGCATGGACTTCGCCTATCCGCTGATCGGCGACGACGTGCGCTTCGATTTCGTCGTCAGCGCGGAGCGCGCCGGCGACG
Organism: uncultured beta proteobacterium; assembly: GCA_963717695.1. Lineage (GTDB taxonomy): Bacteria > Pseudomonadota > Gammaproteobacteria > Burkholderiales > Casimicrobiaceae > CAIWHR01. The sequence goes on from CAVQWR010000004.1 coordinate 118,718, forward strand.
CGGCGTCGCCCTAGGCAACGCGCAGCTGCATCCGGCGCACCGCGGCAACGAGCTCGCGCGTGATCCCGGGCTCCCGCACCGAATGGCCGGCGTCGGCGACGACGATGTATTCCGCTTCCGGCCACGCGCGCGCAAGCGCATCGGCCGTGACCGGCGGGCAGACGATGTCGTAGCGGCCCTGCACGATGGTGCACGGCAGGTGGCGAATCCGTCCGAGCCCCGCGAGAAGCTCGTCATCGCCGAGGAAGGCGCGATGCACGAAGTAATGCGCCTCGATGCGCGCGATCGCGAGCGCCGCGGTGTCGCTGTCGGGCTTCAACACGGGATCCACCGACGGCAGCAGCGTCGAGCACGCGCCTTCGTAGCGGTCCCACGCATGCGCCGCCGGGAGGTGGATCGCAGGATCGGGATCGGTCAGCCGCCGGTGATAGTTGCCGAGGAGGTCGGAGCGCTCCGCATCCGGAAGGAATTCGGCGAAGGCGCGCCACGCTTCCGGGAACACGTTGCGCATCCCGTGGATGAACCAGTCGAGCTCGGCCGGTCGCGCGAGGAACACGCCGCGCAGCACGAGTCCGAGGCAGCGCTCCGGATGCGCCTCGGCGTACGCGAGCGCCAGCGTCGCGCCCCACGAGCCGCCGAATACCAGCCAGCGCTCGATGCCGAGGTGCCTGCGTAGCGCTTCCATGTCGGCCACGAGATGCTGCGTGGTGTTGCGCTCGATCGCGGCGGGCGGCGTCGAACGTCCCGCGCCGCGCTGGTCGAACAGCACGATGCGCCAGAACGACGGATCGAAAAAGCGGCGATGAAACGGCAGGCAGCCGCCGCCCGGCCCGCCGTGCAGGTAGACGACCGGCACGCCGGACGCGCGACCGCAGGTCTCCCAGTAGATCGAATGCGGCGCATCGACGACGAGCCGCCCGTGCCGGTACGGATCGATCTCCGGAAACAGCACCGAATCGCGGGTCTTCGGATTGTCGGGCATTGGCGTTTCGCCGGACGGCTCGCGCGTGCGGCGCGCTAGCGCCGCGCCTTGTACGCCACGACCTTCTGCGTCTGCTCGCCGAGCCCTTCGATGCCGAGCGTAACGACGTCGCCCGCCTTGAGATACTGCGGCGTCGGTTTCATCCCCATGCCGACGCCGGGCGGCGTGCCGGTGGTGATGACGTCGCCCGGCAGAAGCGTCATGTAGCGCGAGACGTCGGCCACCACCGCCGCGACGCCGAAGATCATCGTCTTCGTGCTGCCGCGCTGCTTCGCAACACCGTTGACGTCGAGCCACATGCCGAGCTTCTGCGGATCGCGGATCTCATCCGTGGTGACAAGCCAGGGTCCGAGCGGGCCGAACGTGTCGCAGCCCTTGCCCTTGTTCCACTGCGAGCCGCCGTGCTTCAGCTGGTAGTCGCGCTCGGAAACATCGTTGATCACGCAGTAGCCGGCGACGTAGCGCAGCGCGTCCTTCTCCGCGACGTGCCGCGCCGTGCGGCCGATCACGACGCCGAGCTCCACCTCCCAGTCGGTTGCCGTCGAATCCGGCGGCAGCATGATCGCGTCGTTGGGTCCGACGATGCACGTCGGCGACTTGAAGAACACCACCGGATTCGCGGGAATCGCCATCCCCGCTTCGGCCGCATGATCGGCATAGTTCAATCCGATCGCGACGAATTTCGAGGGTGTGGCGACGCAGGCGCCGAGGCGCGGCCGGCCCTTGACCAGAGGCAGCCGGCGCACGTCGAGCTTCGCGAGTTCCCGGAGCTTCGCCGGCGCCAGCGTCGCGGCGTCGATGTCCTTCACCTTGCGCGACAGATCGCGCAGCTTGCCGTCGGCGTCGATCAGTCCCGGCTTTTCCTTGCCGGCGGGGCCGTAGCGTACGAGTTTCATTCAGTTCTCCAATTGTTAGACGTGAAATCGAAGCGGAGAATCCGGGAAGAAAGCGAGGAGAATGGCCGCTGGCAAGGCGTAGCGGAGCTTCCGACCGGAGCGTACACGCAAGTACGTGAGGATCGAAAGCGAGCAGCAACGCAGCCAGCGGTCATTATCCGACGCTTTCCACCGGATTCAGATCGTCATTCCGCCGTCACATGAATAAGTATTGCCCGTGATGAACGCCGCTTCGTCCGACGCGAGAAAGACGACCAGCGGCGCGATTTCCTCGGCCTTCGCGAGGCGGCCCATCGGCTGCCGGGCGATGAACGCCTTGCGCGCCTCCACCGGATCGGCGAACGCATTGATCCGTCCGGCAAGCGAGGGCGTGTCCACGGTGCCCGGCGCGATTGCATTGCAGCGGATGCCCTTGGTCACGAAGTCCGCGGCGACCGCCTTCGTGAGCCCGACGACGGCTGCCTTCGATGCGCCGTAGACGAACCGGTTCGGCAATCCCTTCACCGACGACGCGATGGACGCCATGTTGATGATGCTGCCGCCGCCCATCTCGAGCATCCGCGGCAAAGCGGCGCGTATTGCGACGTACATCGAGCGCACATTGAGATTGAAGCTGAAGTCCCAGTCCTTCGGGGTGCAGTCGAGGATCGTGCCGTGATGGACGAATCCGGCGCAGTTGAAAAGGATGTCGAGCGGCGGCAGCGAGGTGATCGTCGTCGCGATCGCGGCGTCGTCCAGCACGTCGAGCACGCTCGGCGTCACGTTGTGCGTCCCGCCGAGCGCCGCGACGAGCGCGGGGTTCACGTCGGTGGCGTAGACCTGCGCGCCTTCGGCGGCCATCGCCAGCGCGGTCGCGCGGCCGATGCCCTGGCCCGCGGCGGTAATCAGCGCGGTCTTGCCCGCGAGCCTTCCTGCCATGCATCTTCTCCTTGCGTGACGTTACGCGGACGCCGGGGTCACGCGACAAGCCCGGGCGTCATCGATATTGCCGGATCGGCCCAGTTGCCGTTCGGGATCAGCGGATACCAGCCCGGGCGACCCGGATCGCGATCGTACGGATAGCCTCCGAGCTCGCGAAAGAGCTCATGGTAGCGCGCGACCTTGTCCCGATCGAGCGTGACGCCGAGGCCCGGCGCGTCGGGAACGCGGATCGCGCCGTTCACGTAGCGCATCTTCCCGCCGGCGATCACGTCGTCGACGAGATGATGGTAATGCGCGTCGGCGGCATAGCCGAGGTTGGGCAGCACCGCTCCGAGATGCAGCATCGTCGCGAGCTGGATGCCGAGCTCGCCCGAGCTGTGCACGGCGACGCCGATGCCCATCGTCTCGCACACGCCGGCCGCCTTGATGCACGGGCGGATGCCGCCCCAGAACGTCGTGTCGAGCAGGATGACGTCGACCGCGCGCATGCCGACGTTCGCGGCGAGCTGCTCGAAATTGACGACGACGGTATTGGTGGCGGTCGGCAGCGGCACGAACTCCTTCAGCCGCGCGAGCTGCGGCATGCCCCAGACCGGATCCTCGAAATAGTCGTTGCGCGAGGTCGAGGATGCCGCGGCCGAAGTCGATCGCGTCGGCGAGCGAGAGCGCGCTGTTGGGGTCGTAGCGGAAGCGTTCGTCGGGAAACGCCGTGGCAAGCGCGCGGTAGCAGGCGAGCTCGTGTGCCGGCGGATAGACGCCGCCCTTCAGCTTGTGCACGCGAAAGCCGTGCTGCCGCCTTCAGCGCCTGCGCGTGCGCGACGAGCTGCTCGGCGGTGCGCACCTCGCCCTGCTTCGTCGCGGGATCGTCGTAGCGGAAGAAGAGGTAGCTCGCGAACTCGACGTCGTCGCGCAGCTTGCCGCCGAGCAGCGCGTGCACCGGCACGCCGAGCTTCTGGCCGATGATGTCGAGGCAGGCGAACTCGATCGCCGCGTGGAGCTGCGTGCGGTTGTTGTAGAGGCTCGCCGTCGGATTGCAGATCGCGAAGCGCATCGCCTCCAGCCGGAACACGTCGTGGCCGCGCAGGTAGTCCTCGAGTGCCGCGAATGCCGCGCGTGGCATCCTCGCCGCCGCCGCCCATCTCGCCCAGGCCGACGTAGCCGTCCGCGGTCTCGACCTCGACGATGGTGCGCACGAACCGGCCCCAGTGCGCGCCGTTGCTGTGCAGGAGCGGCGCCTCGAGCGGAACGGTGACCGGCGTGGCGCGGATCGCGGCGATGGTGGTGGCGGACATCGGGGGAGTCGAGGCGGACGCGGGCGCCGAAGCCTTCGGATTGTACGCCGCCGCGGCGGCAAATTGGTAATACCACTTGACCAATTCGCGCCTTGGGGATTAGCCTTCGCGGACGGTCGCGTCGCGGCCGCGCTCCGCCGTTTTGGCGCGGCCTCCCCTCAGCCTTCGATTCGACACGCAATGCCGTTCCAGAGCATCGAGCCGCGCCGCCTCTACCGGCAGATCGCCGAGCAGATCCGCACGCTGATTGCCTCCGGCGAGTTTCCCGCCGGCGCGCGGCTGCCGCCGGAGCGGGATCTCGCGCGCCAGCTCGGCGTTTCGCGACCGTCGGTGCGCGAGGCGCTGATCGCGCTCGAGGTCGAGGGCCTGGTCGAGGTGCGCATCGGCTCGGGCATCTACGTGCTCGGGCCGTCGCGCAGGATCGCCGCCGCTGATGCGGCCGCCAACGACGGCGATGTCGAGGCGACGGCGGGGCCGTTCGAGCTGCTGCGTGCCCGGTACGTCGTCGAAGGCGAATGCGCCGCGCTGGCGGCGAAGTCCGCGAAGAAGGTCCAGGTCGCGGGAATGGAGGAGGCGCTGGAGGAAATGCGGCGCGAGCTGGCCGAGCGCCGCCAGCCGCTTGCCGGCGACCGGCTCTTTCACCTGCGGATCGCCGAGGCCACCGGCAACGGCGCGCTGGTCGCCGTCGTGAAGATGCTGTGGGAGGAGCGCGCCGGCCCGCTCTACAAGCAGCTCGAGCACCACTACGATTCGCCGGCGCTCTGGACCGCGGCGATCGCCGAGCACCGCGCCGTGCTGAAATCGATCGCCGCGCACGACATTCCGGGGCGCGCGCACGGCAATGCAGCGGCACCTCAACCGCGCGTACAAGCGTTTCAACACCGGCTGGGACGCGCTGCACTGACGTCCGCCGGTGGCGCGCGCGCCGTGCGAACGGCGCGCCCACGAAAGGAGAATCGCCATGCTTGCCTGCCGCATTCACGCCAAGGAAGATCTGCGGATCGAATCCGCGGAGATGCCCGCGCCGGGCCCCGGCGAAGTGTTGCTGCGCCTCGGGCGCCGGCGGTATCTGCGGCTCCGACCTGCACTACTATTTCGAAGGTCGCAACGGCAGCTTCGTCGTGCGCGAGCCGCTCATTCCCGGACACGAGGCGTCCGGCGTCGTGGCCGCGATCGGCGCCGGCGTGACCCGCGTCGACGTCGGCGACCAGCGTCGCGATCTCGCCGTCGCACGCCTGCGGCCGCTGCGACTATTGCCGGCAGGGACGCGAGCACCTGTGCACGCGGATGAAATTCCTCGGCAGCGCGAGCCTCTTCCCGCACGTGCAGGGCATGTTCCAGGAATTTTTCGTCATGGGCGAGCGGCAGTGCTATCCCGTGGCGGGCGACGCTCGCTCGGCGAGCTCGCGTTCGCCGAGCCGCTCGCAGTCGCGCTGCACGGCGTCAACCGCGGCGGCGATCTCCTCGGCAAGTCGGTGCTCATCACCGGCGCCGGCACCATCGGCTGCCTGACCGTGATGGCGGCGCGTCTCGCCGGCGCGGCGCGCGTCACCGTGTCCGACGTGCTCGACCGGCCGCTCGCGCAGGCGAAGGCCGCGGCGCCGACGTCACGCTGCGCGCCGACCGCGACAGCGACGCGCTGGCCGCGCCGCAGTTCGACGTCGCCTACGAGGTGTCCGGCAATTTCAGCGCGCTGAAGATCCTGCGTCGCCGCAGCGAAGCGCGGCGGCGTCGTCGTGCAGGTCGGCACGCTGCCGCACGAGCCGCTGCCGTTCGTCGTCAACGAGCTGATGGCGAAGGAGCTCGACCTGCGCGGCGCGTTTCGCTGGGGCATCGAGTTCGACTGGGCGGTCGATTACCTGTCGACGCGGCGCGTCGACGTGCGGCCGCTCCTGTCGGGGCAGTATCCGCTGAAGGATGCGGTCGCCGCGTTCCATGCGGCGGCGGACAAGAACGAAGAGCACGAAGGTTCAGGTTATCGTCAATTGAGCCGGGCGCATGCCCGGCACAAAACGCACTGGAGGAGGAGTCATGCGATCGATGTTGAAGCTCATCCTTGCCGCCGTCGCGGCGGCCGCGCTCGTTGCGGGGCGCGCCGGCGCAGGCGCAGACCAAGCTCAAGTGGGCGCACGTCTACGAGACGAGCGAGCCGTTTCACAAGTGGTCGGTGTGGGCGGCCGGCGAGATCGAGAAGCGCACCAACGGCCGGTACCACATCGACGTGTTCCCGGCGTCGAGCCTCGGCAAGGAAACCGACATCAACCAGGGCCTGACGCTCGGCACCGTCGACATGATCATCTCCGGGCTGTCGTTCGCCGCGCGGACGATGCCGCGCATCGGCGTCGGCTACTACCCGTACACCTTCCGCGACGGCGACCACCTGATCGCGTGGTCGAAGAGCCCGGCGTTCGCCGAGATGACCGACGAGTACCGCAACAAGACCGGCATCCAGATCACCGCGATGACGTACTACGGCGATCCGCCAGTCGACGTCGAACAAGGACTTCAACGATTGCGCGGGCATGAAGGGCCTCAAGATGCGCGTGCCCGACGTGCCCGCGTACCTGGCACTGCCGAAGAGCCTGCGGCGCGAATCCGACGCCGATCGCGTTCGCCGAGGTGTACCTCGCGCTGCAGAACGGCACCGTCGACGCGCAGGAGAACCCGCTGACGACGATCGAGGCGAAGAAGTTCTACGAGGTGCAGAAGAACATCATCCTGACGGGCCACATCGTCGATTCGCTCGCGACGCAGGTCGCGCCGCACGTCTGGAACAAGCTCTCCGACGCCGACAAGAAGATCTTCATCGACGTCACGCGCGAAGCCGCGGCCAACGCGACGGCCGACATCAAGAAGCGCGAGGCCGAGCTCGCCGACGAGTTCAGGAAGAAGGGCCTCAACGTCCATGCCGTCGACAGGAAGAGCTTCCAGGACGCGATCATGAAGACGGTGACGCTGGAGTCGATGGGCTACAGCAAGGCCGACTGGGACAAGATCCAGGCGATCAAGTGAGCGCCGGGGCGGCGCGGCCGGTGCGGCCGCGCCCGTCCCGCGCCGCGCAGCCATGACAGATCTGCAACGATCCAACGCCTGACGGCGAGGCATCGGAAGGCATCACCGCCGCCGAGCACGTCATCGACGAGTCGGGGCATTTCCACGTCGCACGACGCGCCGATCGACCTGTCGCACTACACATTCGAGGCCTGGATCGCCTTCGGCTTCTTCTGGCTGCTGGCGCTGCGACATCTTCTACCAGTTCTTCACGCGCTACGTGATGAACGACTCCGCGGCGTGGACCGAGGAGATCGCGCGTTATCTGCTGATCTGCACGGTGTTCGTCGCGATCGTCCGCCGCCGTGCGCCTGACCGGCACATCCACGTCGACTTCCTCTATCGGCTGCTCCCGGCGCAGGTCTGCCGCGCGCTGTCGACGCTGGTCGACGTCGTGCGCATCGTGTTCTTCGCCTGGCGTCGTGTTCCTCACCTGGCAGATGATGCAGAAGATGGCCAACTACCGGATGACGATCGTCGATCTTGCCGATGAACCTCGTCTACGGCGTGTGCATGTTCGGGTTCGCCTGCGCGACGGTGCGCTCGGTGCAGGTCGCGGTCGAGCACTGGCGGCAGGGGTTCGCGCTGCTGGAGCGTCCCGAAACGCGATCGAGGAGAGCGTGTGACCTCCCGCTCGTTCAGGAATCGTCAAGACGTGCACAAAACGCTCCGGTTCGCATGACGCCCGCACTTCTTGGCTCCTTCCTCGCGCTGATGGTGACCGGCATGCCGGTCGCCATCGCGATGGCCGGCTCGGCGCTCGTCTACATCGTGCTGACGGGCGACCTGCCGCCGATCGTCGTGGTGCACCGGATGATCAGCGGCATCGACAGCTTCCCGCTGCTCGCGGTGCCGTTCTTCATCCTCGCCGGCAACCTGATGAACAACGCCGGCATCACCAACCGCATCTACAACTTCGCGCTGGCGCTGGTCGGCTGGCTGAAGGGCGGGCTCGGCCACGTCAACATCATCGGCTCGGTGATCTTCGCCGGAATGTCGGGCACGGCGATCGCCGATGCCGCCGGCCTTGGCACGATCGAGATCAAGGCGATGCGCGACAAGGGCTACGACATCGGGTTCTCGGTCGGCGTCACCGCGGCGTCGGCCACGCTGGGGCCGATCATCCCGCCGTCGCTGCCGTTCGTCATCTACGGCGATGATGGCCAACGTCTCGGTCGGGCAGCTCTTCCTCGCCGGCATCCTTCCGGGCCTCGTGATGGCCGTGCTGATGATGCTGCACCGTCGCGTGGTACGCGCACCAGCAACACTGGGGCGGCGACGTCGAAGTTCGAGTGGCGCCGGATGGGCAAGGCGTTCATCGAGCTCGCCGTCGTGATCGGCTTCCCGGTGCTGCTGTGGGGCATGATGAGGTTCGGACTGCCGTTCAACGGCGCGATCGGCCTCGGGCTCGCCGGGCTCCTGATCGCCGACCGCATCTGGCATTTCGACGCCGTGCTGCCGATCATGACGCCGGTGCTCCTGATCGGCGGGATGACGACCGGCGTGTTCACGCCCACCGAGGGCGCGATCGCCGCGTGCGTCTGGGCGCTGTTCCTCGGGCTCGTCTGGTATCGCACGCTCAGCTGGCGGATGCTCGCCAAGGTCTCGATGGACACGATCGAGACGACGGCGACGGTGCTCTTCATCGTCGCCGCGGCGTCGATCTTCGGCTGGCTCCTTACCGCGACGCGCGTCACCGACGCGGTCGCCGCGTGGGTGCTCGCGTTCACGCACACGCCGTGGGTGTTCCTGCTGCTCGCGAACCTGCTGATGCTGTTCGTCGGCTGCTTCCTCGAGCCGACGGCGGCCATCCTGATCCTCGTCCCGGTGCTGATGCCGGTGGTGCAGCAGCTCGGCATCGACCCCGTGCATTTCGGCCTGATCATGGTGCTGAACCTGATGATCGGCCTCCTGCATCCGCCGATGGGCATGGTGCTGTTCGTGCTGGCGCGCGTGGCCAACCTGTCGATCGAGAAGACGACGATGGCGATCATCCCGTGGCTCGTGCCGCTGCTCGCGAGCCTCGTCGCTGATCACCTACGTGCCGCAGATCTCGCTGTGGCTGCCGAAGCTCTTCTACTGACGTTCATGCGATGACATCCCGCATCGACCGCGTCGAGATCCTCCAGGTCGACCTCGTCGCCGAAGGTGAAGCGCACCGACGCGATCCAGTCCTTCGTGCGACAGGAGACGCCGATGGTCGCATCCACTGTGATGACGGCGCGCAGGGAACCGGCTACACGTACACGATCGGCACCGGCGGCTCGTCGGTCGTGGCGTTGCTGCGCGATCATCTGGCGCCGCAGCTCATCGGGCGCGATCCCGACGCGATCGAGGCGATCTGGAAGGACCTCTTCTTCCACACGCACGCGACCGCCGTCGGCGCGATCACGAGCCTCGCGCTCGCGGCGATCGACACGGCGCTGTGGGATCTCAAGTGCCGCCGTGCCGGGCTGCCGCTGTGGAAGGTGGCGGGCGGCGCGCAGGCGAAGGTGCCCGTCTACACCACCGAAGGCGGCTGGCTGCATCACCCGGCGCAGCAGCTCGTCGACGAGTCGGTCGCCGCGAAGGAGGCGGGCTTTCGCGGCGCGAAGCTCAAGGTCGGCAAGCCTTCGATCGCCGAGGACGTCGCGCGGCTCGGCGCGGTGCGCGCAGCCGTCGGCGACGCGTTCGAGGTCATGGTCGACGCGAACCAGGCGTTCACCGTCGCGGAAGCGCGGCGGCGCGCGCACGCCTACGCGCCGCTCGGCCTCGCCTGGCTCGAGGAGCCGCTGCCGGCGGAAGACCTCTCCGGCCACGTCGAGCTTGCGGCAATCGCGACGATGCCGATCGCGGTCGGCGAATCGCTGTATCACCCGTCGCACTTCCGCGAATACCTCGAACGCGGCGCGTGCTCGATTGTCCAAGTGGATTGCGCGCGCATCGGCGGGATCACGCCGTGGCTCAAGGTCGCGCACCTCGCCGAGACGTTCAACGTGGCGGTGTGCCCGCATTTCCTGATGGAGCTTCACGTCTCGCTGACGGCGGCGGTGCCCAACGGCGCGTGGGTCGAGTACATTCCCCAGCTCGACTCGATCACGACGTCCCGGATGGCCATGACGGACGGCTTCGCGCTGCCGCCCGACGCGCCCGGCCTCGGCATCGAGTGGGATTTCGCGGCGATCGATCGCCACGCCACGGCACGTGCCTGCGTCGACGCCTGATCGCCGCCTTCGAAAGGATCTTCATGCTCACCCGCGCCTCGCTCACGATCCGCCTCCATCCCGACGACGACGTCGTCATCGCGCGCACGCAGCTCATCGGCGGCACGCGCGTCGAGGACGAGAACCTCACCGTCAGCGGCCTCGTTCCCGTCGGGGCACAAGATCGCGACGCATGCGATTCGCGCCGGCGCGCCGGTCAAGCGCTACAACCAGATCATCGGCTTCGCGAGCCGCGACATCGCCGCCGGCGAGCACGTGCACCTGCACAATCTCGCGATGGGCAGCTTCGAGCGCGACTACGCGTTCGGCGCCGACGCGAAGCCGACCCAGTTCGTCGCGCAGCCGGCGACGTTCATGGGCATCGTCCGGCCGGACCACCGGGTCGCGACGCGCAACTACATCGGGATTCTGTCCACGGTGAACTGCTCGGCCACCGTCGCGCGCGGGATCGCCGATCACTTCACGCGCGAGCGTCTCGGCGCGTATCCCAACATCGACGGGGTCGTCGCGCTGACGCACGGCAGCGGCTGCGGGATGGACACCAAGGGCGACGGCATGGCGATCCTGCGCCGCACGCTCGGCGGCTACGCCCGTCACGCCAACTTCGCCGGCGTGCTGATCGTCGGGCTCGGTTGCGAGGCCAACCAGATCAGCGCGCTTCTGGGCGCGGAAGCGCTGGAGGAAGGCCCGCTGCTGCGCACCTTCAGCATCCAGGACACCGGAGGCACCGCAAAGACCATCCATCACGGCGTCGGGATGATCGGCGAGATGCTGCCGCACGCGAACGACGTCGTGCGCCAGGCGGTGCCCGCGTCGCATCTCGTCGTCGGGCTGCAGTGCGGCGGCTCGGACGGCTACTCGGGCATCACCGCGAATCCCGCGCTCGGGGCCGCCGTCGACATGCTGGTACGGCACGGCGGCACGGCGATCCTGTCCGAGACACCCGAGATCTACGGCGCCGAGCATCTGCTGACGCGACGCGCGGTGTCGCGTGAAGTGGGCGAGAAGCTGATCGAGCGCATCCGCTGGTGGGAGGACTACACGACGCGCGAGCGCGGCGACATGAACAACAATCCGTCACCGGGCAACAAGGCGGGCGGCCTCACGACCATCCTCGAAAAGTCGCTCGGCGCGGTCGCGAAGGGCGGCACCACCAATCTCGTCGACGTCTACGAGTACGCGCAGCGCGTGACCGCCAAGGGATTCGTGTTCATGGACACGCCGGGCTACGACCCGGTGTCGGCGACGGGACAGGTAGCCGGCGGCGCCAACATGATCGTGTTCACGACGGGCCGCGGTTCCGCGTACGGCTGCGCGCCGGCGCCGTCGCTGAAGCTCTCGACCAACACGCCGCTGTGGGTGAAGCAGGAGGAGGACATCGATCTCAATTGCGGCGAGATCGCCGACGGCAACGCGACGGTCGCTTCGACCGGCGAGCGCCTGTTCCACCTGATGCTCGATACGGCCTCGGGCCAGAAATCGAAGAGCGAGAAGCACGGCTACGGGCAGAGCGAGTTCGTGCCGTGGTACCTCGGCGCAGTCATGTGAAAATCGGCGGCGAAGTCGATGGGCTCGCGACCACGCGAGGTCGGGAGCGAGTCCTGCAGCAGTGCTTGCCGCCGTGCACACGGCCCTTACAATCCGGTTAGAGTTGTCTTCTGACCCTCAATCCAGAGTGCCATGAGCAAAAAAACGTCGAAAGCAAAGCATCCGCTGCGTTCGCGGTCCTGGTTCGGGCTCCGCGACCGTGACGCCCTCACGCATCGCTCGTGGCTCAAGAACCAGGGCATCCCGCACGACCAGTTCGACGGCCGGCCCGTGATCGGCATATGCAACACGTGGTCGCAGGCGACTCCGTGCAACGCGCACTTCCGCGAGCTCGCGCAGCACGTGCGCGACGGCGTGCTGGACGCAGGCGGATTCCCGCTCGAGTTCCCGGTGATGAGCCTCGGCGAGACGGTGATGCGCCCGACGACGATGCTCTTCCGCAACCAGGTCGCGATGGACGTCGAGGAATCAATCCGCGCCAATCCGTTCGACGGCGTCGTGCTGCTGATGGGCTGCGACAAGACCACGCCGGCGCTGCTGATGGGCGCCGCATCGTGCGACCTGCCGACGATCGGCGTCTCCGGCGGGCCGATGCTGAACGGCAAGTTCCGCGGCGAGGACATCGGTTCCGGCACGCACGTCTGGAAGTTCACCGAAATGCTGAAGACCGGCGAGATGAAGTACGACGACCTCGTCGAGGCCGAGTCGTGCATGTCGCGCTCGGCCGGGCATTGCATGACGATGGGCACGGCGTCGACGATGGCGTCGATGGTCGAGGCGCTCGGCATGGGGCTCCCCACGAACGCCGCGATCCCCGCAGTCGACTCGCGCCGGCGCCTCCTCGCGCGGATGGCGGGGCGGCGCATCGTCGAGATGGTGCGCGAGGACCTGCGCATGTCGCAGATCCTGACGCGCGACGCGTTCGAGAACGCGATCATGGTCAACGGCGCGATCGGCGGCTCGACCAACGCGGTGGTGCACCTCCTCGCGATCGCGGGCCGGATGGGCGTTCCGCTCTCGCTCGACGACTGGGACCGGCTCGGCCGCGACATGCCGTGCCTCGTCAACCTGATGCCGTCGGGCAAGTACCTGATGGAGGATTTCTACTACGCGGGCGGCCTGCCCGTCGTGATACGCGAAATCGGCAAGCGACTGCACAAGAAGGCGCTGACGGTGAACGGCCGCACGATCTGGCAGAACTGCAAGGACGCCGTCAACTACAACGCGGACGTCATCACGCCGCTCGAAGCGCCCTTCAAGTCGCAGGGCGGCATCGCGGTGCTGCGCGGCAACCTCGCGCCCGACGGCTGCGTGCTGAAGCCGTCCGCGGCGACGCCGAAGCTGATGAAGCACAAGGGCCGCGCCGTCGTGTTCGAGAACATCGAGGACCTGCACAGGCGGATCGACGATCCGAAGCTCGTCGTCGACGCGTCGTCGGTGCTGGTGCTGAAGAACTGCGGTCCCAAGGGCTACCCCGGCTTCCCGGAGGTCGGCAACTTCGCGCTGCCGGCGAAGCTCCTGAAGCAGGGCGTCACCGACATGGTGCGCATCTCCGACGCGCGGATGTCGGGTACGGCGTACGGTACCGTCGTGCTGCATACGGCGCCGGAAGCCGCCGCGGGCGGGCCGCTGGCGCTGGTTCGCAACGGCGACGTGATCGAGCTCGACGTCGCGAAGCGCACGATCAACCTGCAGGTTTCGGCAGCCGAGCTCGCAAAAAGGCGCGCGCAGTGGAAGCCGCAGCCGCCGCACGCGGATCGCGGCTGGGTGAAGCTCTACTGCGAGACCGTGCAGCAGGCGGACAAGGGCGTCGACCTCGATTTCCTGATCGGGAAATCGGGGGCGAAGGTCGGGCGCGAAAGCCACTAGGGAGCCGCAAGGTCCCGGCGCGCCCGGGGGAGCGCGTGCCGCCGCGTGATCCGCGCGGCGCGCGAACGATCGCCGCAGTCCACCGAGGGAGGACATCATGAAATTCGCCATCTCGGCCGTCGTCATGGCCATCGTGTCGCTGCTGTTGGGGTTCGTCGTGCACGGCATGCTGCTCGCGCCGGACTATCACGCGCTGCCCAGCCTGTTCCGCGGGGAGGCGGATGCCGGAGCGCACCTGCCGTTCATGCTGCTCGCGCACCTCTTCATCGGAACCGGCTTCACATGGATCTACCTCAAGGGCCGCGAGGCGAAGCCGTTTCTCGCGCAGGGCGTCCGCTTCGGCGTTGCGGTCGCGGTGCTGACGACGATCCCGATGTACCTCATCTATTTCGCGGTGCAGCCGATGCCGGGGGGCCTCGTCGTCAAGCAGATCGTGCTCGACACGATCGCAATGGTCGTGATGGGCGTCGTCTGCGCGTGGCTCAATCGCGCGCCCGAGATGGGGGCCGCGACAGCAACCGCGTAGAGAGACACGGCACGGATCGGGCCGCCCCGCCATCGCGTGGCGCGGGCGGCCCGTCAAGGCACCGGCACGCGGGAGATCGGTCCGCGCGACGAATAGTAGCCGTCGAATGCGGTCGTCCACGTCGCGCCGTTGTCGGTGGAACTCTCCCACGTCTGGCGGACCCGGCCGTCGGCAAGTTTTTGCCATGTGATCCGCTGCCGCGCGGGCTTGCCCGTTGCGTCGTTCGCATTGCCTCCAAGCACCATCCGGCCGTCGACGATGCCGCCTTCGAGCAGCAGCACGCTGCCCGTGCTGTCGACCCACGTCTGGTGCCAGCGCTTGCGTTCGGCGTCCCAGGCGTTGAGGCTCGTCCCCGTGACCCCGCCGTTGCCCTCCCACTGCTCGACGAGGGCGCAGCCCTTCTGCACCGCGGTGATCCGGTTGCGTCCTACGATCTTTCCGCTTCCGTTGGCGACGTCCCAGTCGCCCAGCCAGAAGTCGAACTGACGGTATTCGAGCGCGTCGCACGGCGATTTCTGCGGCATCGTCTGCGCACCTGCGATCGATGCGCAGACACAAACCATGACGGCCACGGCGGAGTGCGCCGCCCGCCACGGCGGTGCACGCAGCGGCCCACGGCTCGAGCGGTCACGCATCGGTCGCCGAATGCAGCGCGACGCGGTTGCCTTCGCTGTCGACGACGATCGCGCGGAACCCGTGCGGTCCGATGCCATGGACCGGCTGCAGCACGCGACCGCCCTTGCGTGCGACGAGCTCGACCGCATCGCGAATCCGGCCGTCGACGTTGAGATAGAGCAGGATGCCGCGGCTCGTGCTCGTGTCGGGCTCGCCCGCGACGAGGCAGCCGCCGTTGCCCCCCTGGTGCTCGAGCACGCAGAAGGCGCTGCCTTGCATCTGCTCCTTGTGCACCTTGATGCCGAGGACCGCCGCATAGAATGCCGCGGCGCGATCGAGGTCGGTCGCCGGGATGTCGAACCAGACCGCGCGGTTGTGCTGCGAGTTGAAATCGCTCATGCCAGCCCCCCGTTCTCGCGCGCGGCGAGCGCCGCGTCGAGCGTCAGTCTACCGAAAGCCCAGGCGGCGGGACAGACCGGCCCGACCTCGGTGGACGGACGTCGGCGCCGTTGTGGCCCCGGTCGAATTCGCGAAGCGTACTTGCTAGACGCCGCCGCGCCAGCGCGGCATCTCGCGCTCGGCCAGCGCGGCGTCGGCGACGAACGGGTTGCTGCGCCGCTCCTCGCCGAACGTCGACATCGGCCCATGGCCCGGGACGAACCCGATGTCCGCGCCGAGCGGCCACAGCTCCTGCGTGATCGACCGGATCAGCGTGTCGAAGTCGCCGCGCGGAAAATCGGTGCGGCCGATGGAGCCGTGGAACAGCACGTCGCCGACGAAGGCGAGGCGGGCGGCACGGCTCGCGAACACGACGTGCCCGGGCGTGTGGCCGGGGCAGTGCCGGACCTCGAACTCGATGTTGCCGACGCTGACGCAATCGCCGCCGACGAGCCAGCGATCGGGCGTGAACGGGCGCGCGCCGGCGACGCCGAAGAGCGTCGACTGCCGGGCGAGCTGGTCGATCCAGAAGGCGTCGTCGCGATGCGGCCCCACGATCGGGGCGCCGGTGCGCTCCGCGACCTCGGCGGCACCCCCGCAATGGTCGATGTGCCCGTGCGTGACCAGCACCTTGTCCAGTGCCGCCCCGCTTGCGGCGACCGCATCGAGCAGCCGGTCGACTTCGCCTCCCGGATCGACCAGCGCCGCCTTGCGCGTCTCCTCGCACACGACGAGCGAGCAGTTCTGCTGATACGCGGTGACCGGAATCAGCGTGAGCTTCACCGCCGCGCTCCCGCCCTCAGCCCTTGCAAGCCCGGCAGAATCTTCAGTATCGGTGATGGAGGCCATGGCACGCGGCGGCCGGTGTGCGGCACGCGGGGGCGAGCAATCATTTGCGGCGATCCGAGTTGGCGGGCCGGCGCGGCGCGCCCGAAACCACGCATTCTAGAGGAGTTCGAGTTGCGCCGAGTCGCGCGGCGGCCGGAAGCGCGTCGTGTCGACCGGGACGTCGCGCTCGGCGTTGAGCCCGTAGCGCTTGCACGCGATCCGGAAACGATTGCGCACGAGCGCTGCGAATTCGCCCTGGCCGTGCATCCGCGAGCCGAAGCGCGGGTCGTTGTCGCGCCCGCCGCGGATCTGCTGGACGATGCTCATCACGTGAGCGGCGCGCATCGGGTAATGCGCGTCGAGCCACTCGCGAAAGAGCGGCGCGACCTCGAGCGGCAGCCGCAGCAGCGTGTAGCCCGCGTAGCGCGCCCCGGCGGCCGCGGCGGCTTCGAGGATCGCCTCGAGTTCGTGGTCGGTCAGCTGCGGAATGACGGGCGCCACGTTGACGCCGACCGGGATGCCCGCGCTGCTCAACGCACGGATGAGCTCGAGACGCTTGTGCGGCGCGGCGGCGCGCGGATCGAGCTTGCGCGCCAGCTCGCGATCAAGCATCGCAATCGATATGAAAACGCCGGCGAGACGCTTCGCCGCCATCGGCGCGAGCAGGTCGAGGTCGCGCTCGACGAGCGCGCCCTTGGTCGTGATCGTCAGCGGGTGATCGCAGGCGGCGAGCACCTCGATCACGCCGCGCGTCACCTTCCACTCGCGCTCGATGGGCTGATACGGGTCGGTGTTGGTCCCGAGCGCGATCGGATCGCAGACGTAGCCGGGCTTCGCGAGTTCCTTGCGCAGCAGCGCCGCCGCGTCGGGTTTCGCGAAGAGCTTCGTCTCGAAGTCGATGCCGGGCGAGAGGTCGAGATACGCGTGCGTCGGCCGCGCGTAGCAGTAGATGCAGCCGTGCTCGCAGCCCTGGTATGGATTGATCGACTGGCTGAATGGAATGTCGGGCGAATCGTTGCGCGCGATGATCGTCCGGGCGCGGGTGATGCGCACGATGGTGCGCAGCGGTGGCAGCGGCTCGTCCTCGTCCTGCGGCGGCGCCCAGCCGTCGTCGACCGGCGCGCGCGTGTCGCGCCGGAAGCGATTCTCCGGATTGAACGTCGCGCCGCGACCCTTGGGCGGCGGCGCGGGAACGCCCGCCATCGTCCCGTCAGGCGAGCGCCGCGTCGAGCGTCACCCTGATCGACGGGGCGAGGGCCCGCGACACGACGCAGCCGGACTTGGCGCCGTTCGCGAACTCGGCGAACTTCGCGGCGTCGATGCCCGGCACCTTCGCGCGGGTGACGAGATGCACGGCGGTGATCGTCGGCTTGCCGTCGACGTCCTCCATCGTCAGCGCGGCCTCGGTATCGATCGTCTCGGCGGTGATGCCGGCGTTGTTCATCGTGAACGACAGCGCCATCGTGAAGCATCCCGCATGGGCCGCCGCGATGAGCTCCTCGGGGTTCGTGCCCTTGCCGTCGCCGAAGCGGGCCTTGAACGAATACGGCGTGTCGCGCAGCGTGCCGCTTTGTGCCGACAGCGTGCCGCTGCCTTCCTTGGTGCTGCCTTGCCAATGTGCGGATGCCTTGCGTTGCATGGTGTCTCCTCGATGGTCGCTGTCGCGCGGGACCGCGGCGAACCGACAAGTTTAGTGCATTGCGCGAATGCCGATGTAGGGCGAGCACTTACTTATGACGCCTTGCGCTACCATACGGCGGAACTGGAAATTCCCTCCCTGCGACCCGCCCATGGCCAAGCCGAAGATCACGCATTTCGACACCCTCGCCCTGCACGCGGGTGCCGCGCCCGATCCTGCGACCGGCGCGCGCGCGACGCCGATCTACCAGTCGGCATCGTTCGTGTTCCCCGACAGCGATCATGCGGCGGCGCTCTTCAACATGGAGCGCGCGGGGCACGTCTACTCGCGCATTTCCAATCCGACCTGCGCCGTGCTGGAGGAGCGCATCGCCGCGCTCGAGGGCGGCGTGGGCGCCATCGCCACTGCATCGGGGCAGGCGGCGCTGCATCTCGCGATCGTCACGCTGCTGTCGGCGGGATCGCACATCGTCGCATCTCGCGCGCTCTATGGGGGCTCACACAACCTGCTCGACTACACGCTGCCGCGCTTCGGCATCGCGACGACGTTCGTCGATCCGCGCGATCTCGACGCCTGGAAGGCGGCGATCCGGCCGGAAACGCGGCTTCTCTTCGGCGAGACGCTCGGCAACCCCGGGCTCGACGTGCTCGACATCCCGCGCGTCGCCGCGCTGGCGCACGAGCACGGCCTGCCGCTGCTCGTCGATTCGACGTTCACGACGCCCTACCTGATGCAGCCGTTCGCGCACGGCGCCGACCTCGTGTTCCACTCGGCGACCAAGTTCCTGTCGGGGCACGGCGTGGTCATCGGCGGGCTTCTCGTCGATTCCGGCGCATTCGCCTGGGACGCGGGGGCCGCGCGGGCGAACTTTCCGACAATGAACGAGCCGTATGCGGGCTTCCACGACATGGTGTTCAGCGAGGAGTCGACGACCGCCGCATTCCTGCTGCGCGCGCGGCGCGAGGGCGTGCGCGACTTCGGCGCCTGCATGGCGCCGTTCACGGCATTTCAGATCCTCCAGGGCATCGAGACGCTGCCGCTGCGGATGGCCCGGCACGTCGACAACGCGCGCAGGGTCGTCGCCTTCCTCGCCGCGCATGCGCTGGTGCGCTCGGTCGCCTATCCCGAGCTGCCCGACCATCCGGATCACGCGCTGGCCGAACGCCTGCTGCCGCGCGGCTGCGGCGCGGTGTTCAGCTTCAACCTCGCCGGGAACCGCGCGCAGGGCCGGAAGTTCATCGAAAGCCTGAAGATATTTTCGCATCTCGCCAACGTCGGCGACGCCAAGTCGCTGGTCATCCATCCGGCCAGCACCACGCATTTCCGGATGTCGGCGGCCGAGCTCGAGAAGGCCGGCATCACCGAGGGGACGATCCGGCTGTCCATCGGGCTCGAGAACGTCGACGACCTGATCGAGGACCTGAGCCGCGCGCTCTACGCCGCCGGCAAGGCGGCCTGAGCGATGCGCTTCACCGTGCAGGACCGCGACGTCTATGCCTACACGGGCGCGCGTCCGCTCGTTCCGGCGCAGCCGACGATCGTGTTCGTGCATGGGGCCGCGAACGACCACAGCGTGTGGGCGCTGCAGTCGCGCTATTTCGCGCATCACGGCTGCAACGTGCTCGCCGTCGACCTTCCCGGGCACGGGCGCTCGGCAGGGGATCCGCTGCAATCGGTCGAGGCGATCGCAGAATGGCTCGCCGCGTTGCTGGACGCGGCGTCGATTCCGCGCGCGGCATTGGTCGGCCATTCGATGGGTGCGCTGGCAACGCTCGAATGCGCGGCGCGGCACGCGGGACGAGTCACCCGTATTGCGCTCGCGGGCATCGCGGTGCCGATGGAAGTGAGCGACGATCTCCTCGATGCCGCACGCCGCGACGATCACGTCGCCTACGAGCTCATCAACGGCTGGTCGTACGGCCCGCGGCGAAGCCTCGGCGGCAACGCGGTCCCCGGCCTGTGGATGACCGGAAATTCGATGCGGCTCCTCGAGCGCAATCGCCCCGGAGTGCTCGCGACCGATCTGGCCGCGTGCCGCGCCTACGCCAACGGCGAGGCCGCCGCGGCCGCGTCCGCTGTCCCGCGCTCGTCATCACCGGCCGGCGCGACCTGATGGCGCCGCCGCGCAACGCGAAGACGGTGCTTGCGACATTGAGGGACGTGCGCGCCGTCGAGTTGCCCGAAGCCGGCCACGCGCTGATGGCCGAGGAGCCCGACGCCGTGCTCGACGCGCTGCGCGGATTTCTCTGAGCGGGCCGCCGCCGATGAGCGTGGAGCGCGAAACACCTCTTGTCGTGCTCCCGGTGGTTCGCGCGGTCGGGGCGGCTGCACCGCTGCAATGGCTGCGCCAGGGCGCCGCCGATCTTGCGGCGCATCCCGTCGCGAGCGCATTCTACGGCGTGTGTTTCGCGGTCATGGGGTGGCTGATCGCATTCACGTTCCGCCACGCCTATCAGTACGTGTCGGCGCTCGTGACCGGATTTTTCCTGGTCGGTCCTTTCCTCGCAGTGGGGCTGTACGCGCTGTCGCGCGATCGCGAGCGGCACGAGGCCGTCCTGCTGCGGCCGACGCTGGCCGCCTGGGCCCCCGCGGCCGGTGCGATCGGCGTGTTCGCGCTGGTGCTGGTCGTGATCCTGCTCGTCTGGGCGCGCGCGTCGCTCGTCGTCTTCGCGCTCTTCTACACGAGCGAGATGCCGAGCGTCAGCGGATTCCTGGGACAGGTGCTCTCGCTCGACAACCTCGAGTTCCTGTTTGCCTATTTCTGTGTCGGCGGATGCTTCGCGGTGCTGGTATTCGCAATCAGCGTGATCTCGGTGCCGATGATGCTCGACCGGAACACGGACGGCGTCACCGCCGTGCTGACCAGCCTGCGCGCGTTCGGCACGAATCCCGGCGCGATGCTCGTGTGGGGCCTCGCGATTGTCGCAATCATCGGCGCGGGCGCAGCACTCGCCTTCGTGGGGCTCGTCGTCGCCGTGCCGCTCATCGGGCACGCGACCTGGCACGCCTATCGCGCGCTGGTCGAATAGGCGGGCGCGGCTGCCGGGGTCGTCAATCCTTGCGCCACTTGATCGAGCAGCCGACCGACGCGTGCTGGATCTGCGGCGCCTTCGCGCCGCGCGCGACGGCCGTCATCGCCGCGAAGAGCTCGCGCGGGGCGTCGGGATCGGACGAGCGTCCCGACGAATCGAGCCGGCCGCGATAGACCAGCGCGAGATTGCGGTCGTACCCGAAGAAATCCGGCGTGCAGACGGCGCCGTAGGCGCGCGCGACCTCCTGCGTCTCGTCGATGACGTACGGAAACGTGAAGCCGTTGCGCTCGGCGAAGACCTTCATGTTCGCGAACGAATCCTCCGGGTAGTCGGCGGTGTCGTTGCTCATGATCGCGACGCTGCCCACACCGTGCGCGGCGAGCTCGTCCATGTCGCGGGCGATCTTCTCGGCGACGGCACGCACGTACGGGCAGTGGTTGCAGATGAACATCACCACGGTGCCGCGGGGACCGCGCACCGAGTCGAGCGTGTGGCGGCGCCCGTCCGTTCCCGGGAGGTCGAACGGAACCGCTTTCGACCCGGGCGTGCCCGGCGGCGTGGGCGTGGTGACCATGATTTCCTCGGGTGGGCTGCGACGATACTGTGTCAGAATCCTAGCACGCTCTTCGCACCGGATTCCATGCTGCGCGTCATCCGCCACACCGATCCCGACGCATTCCTTGCCGCGGCCGCGCCGATTCGCGCGCGCGGCGAGGCGTCGGCAAGCATCTTCACGACTGCGGCGCACAACGCGCGGCGCACGCCGCCCGCCCCGGACGAGCGGATGTATTTTGCCACCTGCGAGGGCGACGGCGCCTTCGGCGTCGCAGTGCAGCGCGACGACGGGGCGGCGCTCCTGGGCGCGAGCGATGCGGCCGCGGCCGTGGCCTTCGCCGACGATCTCGCGGGCGAGTGGCCCGCATTGAAAGGGGTGATGGGCGGGCACGACGCCGCGCACGCGTTCGCGCGGCGCTGGCGCGAGCGCACGGGTGCGGAGCCGGTGCTGCGGGTCCACCTGCGCCAGCATGTGCTGACGGAAGTCGCCGACGTTCCGCCGGCGCCGGGCGCAGCGCGGCTGGCCGGCGAGGCAGACCTGTCCTGGCTCGTCGATGCGCAGGCCGCCTTTCTCGCCGAAGTCGGGATGCCCGGCACGCCCGAGCGATTCCACACGTGGCTGCCGCGACGCATTGCGCGCGGGGAGTTTCGCGTGTGGGAGGACGGCGGACCGGTGGCCTTCGCCGGATTCAATGGCGCCGCGCCGGAGCTCGCGCGCATCGCGCCGGTCTACACGTTTCCGGAGCATCGGAGCCGCGGTTATGCGACAACGCTCACCGCCGCGCTCGCGCGCGAGCTTCTCGAAAGCGGCAAGCGCTCGGTCTTTCTCACGACCGACGTCACCAACCCGACCTCGAATGCGATCTATGCCCGCATCGGGTTTCGCGCGGAGAACGACGACTACCACTTCGAGTTCGTCGCGGCGTCATAGATGGCCGTTCCCCGCTTCTTTGCGCCGCTGGATCTTGCCCCCACCGACGTCGGGAAGACGATAACGCTGCCCGACGCCGCGGCACACCACGCGACGCGCGTCGTGCGCCTCGCCGCCGGCGACACGCTGACGCTCTTCAACGGTGCCGGCGGCGAATACAGGGCGACGCTCGTCACGGTCGACCGCAAGGCCGTCATGGCGCGCCTCGACGCCTTCGACCCGGTCGGGCGCGAGTCGCCGCTTGCGGTGACGCTTGCGCAGGCGGTCGCGGCGAACGACGCGATGGATTACGCGATCCGCAAGGCGGTGGAGCTCGGCGTGAGCGCGATCGCGCCGCTCGTCACCGAGCGCAGCGCGCCGCTGCCGCGGGGCGAGCGCGCCGACAAGCGGCTCGACCACTGGCGGCAGGTCGTCGTCGCCGCGTGCGAGCAATGCGGGCGCAATCGCGTGCCCGAGGTCGCGCCGGCGCAACCACTTGGCGAGTGGCTGGCCGCCTGGCACGGCACCGGGGTCGTCCTTGCGCCGGACGGCGCCACGACGCTCGCGAAGCTGCCCGCGCCGACGGGCCCGCTGGCACTGCTCGTCGGCCCGGAGGGAGGGCTCGGCGCGCGCGAGATCGCAGTCGTGACTGCACGCGGATTCGCGCCGCTTCGTCTCGGGCCGCGCATTCTTCGCACCGAGACTGCGGGCGTCGCGGCGCTCGCGCTGCTGCAGTCCGCCTGGGGCGACCTGAGTTAAGGGTCGCGTCAGCCGCGCCGCGTGCCGCCGGCGGCGGGCGTCGCCGAGGTTCCTGCGAGCAGCAGCGCGAACGTGCGCAATTCGTCCCACACGTTGCCGCGGCCGATGCCTTTGGCGAGCGCGTCGATCCGCCCGAGATCGTGCAGCAGTCGGGCCACGAGCGCGGGGGCCACCCGGCGCGCGGCCAGCGCCATCGCGTCGCTGCGCCTGCCCCAGACGCGCGCGCCGCGCATTGCGGCGCTTCCGTCGGATCCGCCGCGCGCGGCTTCCAGCGTCGCCGCGAGGGCGTGCACGTCCTCGCTCGCCTGCCAGACGAATAGCGGCGCCGCTTCGCCTTCCGCTTCCAGCGCCGCGAGAATGCGCACGGCGCGCGCGGCGTCGCCGCCGAGCCACGCCGCGGACAGCTCGTTGAGATCGTAGCGCGCGACGTCGGTGACCGCGCGCACGACGTCCTCGTGGGCGAGCTTGCCTTCGGGCAACGCGAGGCCGAGCTTCTCGACCTCCTGGCGCGCGGCGAGCAGGTTGCCTTCGCAGCGATCGGCGAGGAACGCGAGCGTTTCCGATGCCGCACGCTGCTTCTGCCGCGCGAGCCGCGCCTCGAGCCACGCCGGCAATTCGCTCCGCGATAGCGGATAGACCGCGACGGCGACGCCGGCCTGCGCCAGCGCCTTGAACCACGCGGACGATTGCGTCGTGCGATCCGCCCGCGGCAGCGTCACCAGCAGCACGTTGTCGGGATTGAGGCGCGCGGCAAAGGCTTCGAGAGCGCTTCCGCCCTCGACGCCCGGCTTGCCGGTGGGCATACGAAGATCGATGAGCTTGCGCCCGCCGAAGAGGCTCGCGTTGCTGTTGCCGGCAAGGAACGCGTCCCACTTGAAGCCCGGCTCGACGAAATAGGTCTCGCGCTCGTCGAAGCCGGCGCGGCGCGCCGCGGCGCGGACGGCGTCGCCGGCCTCGATGGCGAGCAGCGGCTCGTCGCCGTGGATCAGGTAGACGGGCGCGAGCCCGCGCTCGAGCTGCGCGGCGAGCTGGTTGGCGCGGACGTCCATGCGCGGGTCGTGCCGCCGCCGCTACGACGGCGCCTTTGCCGCCTGCAGCCGGCGCAGGATCTGCTGCACGGCATCGGACTGCATTTCCTTCAGCGTGCGCTCCTCCTCGGACAGGCGCGCCAGCACTTCCGACTCGTTGAACGTGTAGCTGCGGCGGATGACGATCTCGGCCGCCGGGATGAGCTCCTTGCCGGCGGCGTCGTGCAGCGAGAAGTTGACGCGCTTCGCCAGTGCATATTCCTGCACGCGGCCGCCGCTCGTCAGCGACAGCACCTGCTTGTCGTCGACGACGGCGGTGATGTCGAGGATCGCCTGCGCCTCCGTCGGCTTGTCGACGAGCTTCGTGCCGCCGTTGCCTTCGATCGCGCGCTTCAGGTCGGTCAGCATCGGCGCATTGCCCGGCGCGCTGATGTAGAGCGTCGAGAACGAGAGGGGCGCATAGCCGCGCAGGTGGAAGCCGCATGCCGCGACGACGAACGCGGCGGCAAGCACGGCGACGCAATGTGCGCATCGCGCTAGACGACGACATTGACGAGCCTGCCGGGGACGACGACGACCTTCTTCACCGGCGCGCCGGCGGCGTGCTTCGCGACATCCGCGCTCGCGCGCGCCGCCGACTCGATTTCGGCGCGGTCGGCGGACGCCGGGACGACGAGCTTGCCGCGCAGCTTGCCGTTGATCTGCAGCACGAGCTCGATCTCGTCCTGCACGAGCGCGGCGGCGTCGACCGCCGGCCACGGCGCGTCGAGGAGGTCGCCGAACTCGCGCGCGAAGCCGAGGTCGGCCCAGATCGCCCACGCCGTGTGCGGAACCACGGGATAGAGCACGCGCAGCAGGATCGACGCGCCCTCGCGCAGCAGCGCGTCGCCGGCGGCGGACCTGTCGGTCACCGCCTCCAGCGTGTTGAGGAGCTTCATCCCCGCCGAGACGACGGTGTTGTACTGGATGCGCTCGTAGTCGTAGTTCGCCTGCTTCAGCGTGACGTGGATGTCGCGCCGTGCGGCCTTCACGTCGGCGGACGCATCGGTCGATCGTGCACCCGGCGGCGTCGCGCGAATGCGCTCGGCGCGCGTCTGCGCGAACGCCCAGAGCCTGCGCAGGAAGCGCTGCGCGCCCTCGACGCCGGCGTCCGACCATTCGAGCGTCGCCTCCGGATGCGCGGCGAACATCACGAACAGGCGCGCGGCGTCCGCGCCGTACTTCTCGATCATGTCCTGCGGGTCGACACCGTTGAGCTTCGACTTCGACATCGTCCCCACGCCGCCGTACTCGACCGGCTTTCCGTCGGCCTTGAGACGCGCGCCGGTCACGCGGCCCTCGGCGTCGTGGTCGACGGCGACGTCCTCCGGTGCGATGTAGTCGATGCCGCCCTTGTCGGTGCGGCGAAAGTAGATGTGGTTCAGCACCATCCCCTGCGTGAGCAGCCGGGTGAAGGGCTCGTCCATCTTCACGAGCCCCATGTCGCGCATCACCTTGGTCCAGAAGCGCGCGTAGAGCAGGTGCAGGATCGCGTGCGTGATGCCGCCGGTGTACTGGTCCATCGGATTCCAGTAGTCGTTGCGGGCATCCACCATCGTCGGCGCGTCGGGACAGGCGTAGCGCATGAAGTACCACGACGAGTCGACGAAGGTGTCGAGCGTGTCGGTTTCGCGCTTCGCCGGCGCGCCGCACGTCGGGCACACGGTGTTCACGAAATCGGCGCGCTTCGCGAGCGGATTGCCGCTGCCGTCCGAGACGCAGTCCTCCGGCAGCACGACGGGAAGGTCCTTCTCCGGCACCGGCACGTCGCCGCACGCCGGACAATGCACGATCGGGATCGGCGTTCCCCAGTAGCGCTGGCGCGAGACGCCCCAGTCGCGCAGGCGGTACGTCGTCTTCTTTTCGCCCAGTCCCTTGGCGGCGAGGTCGGCGGCGATCGCGTCGACGGCTTCGGCATGGGACAGGCCGTCGTACTTGCCGGAATGAACGCAGTGGCCGCGCTCCTTGTCCTCGTACCAGGGCTGCCACGCGTCGGTTGAGAACGTCTCGCCGTCGATGCGCGATCACCTGCCTGATCGGCAGGCCGTATTTCTTCGCGAACGCGAAGTCGCGCTCGTCGTGCGCCGGCACGCCCATCACGGCGCCGTCGCCGTAGGACATCAGCACGTAGTTGCCGACCCAGACGGGGACTTTCTCGCCGGTGAGCGGATGCGTGACCGCAAGTCCGGTCGGCATGCCCTTCTTCTCCATCGTGGCGAGGTCGGCTTCCATCACGCTGCCGCGCCGGCATTCGTCGATGAAGGCGGCGAGCTGCGGATTCGTCTTCGCGGCGTGCTCGGCGAGCGGATGCTCGGCGGCGACTGCGCAGAACGTGACGCCCATGATCGTGTCGACGCGCGTCGTGAACACGTAGATCCGGCCGTCGCCGATCAGCGCGCCGCTCATTTCGCCATCGGTGCCGCGCACGTCGTGCGGGAAGGCGAAGCGGACGCCCACGCTCTTGCCGATCCAGTTCGCCTGCATCGTCTTCACGCGGTCGGGCCAGCCCGGCATCTTGTCGAGACAAGCGAGGAGCTCCTCCGCGTAATCGGTGATGCGCAGGAAATACATCGGGATCTCGCGCTTTTCCACCGGCGCGCCGGAGCGCCAGCCGCGCCCGTCGATCACCTGCTCGTTGGCGAGCACCGTCTGGTCGACCGGATCCCAGTTCACGACGCCCGTCTTCTTGTACGCGATGCCCTTCTCGAGCATCTTCAGGAAGAACCACTGGTTCCACCGATAGTACGAGGGATCGCAGGTCGAGATCTCGCGCGACCAGTCGAGCGCCCAGCCCATCGCCTGGCATTGCGTCTTCATGTACGCGATGTTCTCGCGCGTCCACTGCGCGGGCGGCATGCCGTTCTTCATCGCCGCGTTCTCGGCGGGCAGGCCGAAGGCGTCCCATCCCATCGGCGTCAGCACGTTGTACCCGTTCATCCGCATGTACCGGTACATCATGTCGCCGATCGTGTAGTTGCGCACGTGGCCCATGTGCAGCTTGCCGGACGGGTACGGCAGCATCGACACGGAGTAGTACTTCTTCTGCTCGGGGCGCTCGACGGCGCGGTAGGCGTCGGCGGCCTGCCAGGCGGCCTGCGCGGCGGATTCGATCTCGGCGGGCTGATAGGGTTTCATGCGCTTCCGGTTCCGGCGCGCTCGCAGCGGGCGCGGCGCGGCCTGTCGTCAGAGCGTCGATTATACCGGCGCAGGTCGCGTGGCCCCGGCCCTCAGCCCTGGGGCAGGCCCGGGGCGAAAAGCGCGTAGGCGCCGAGCGCCGCGAACAGGAGCGCCGCGGCGATGCGCACGGCCTTGAAGGGGATCTTGGTTGCCGCAACCTTTCCGATCAGCACGACGGGGACGTCGGCCAGCAGCATCCCGCAGGTGGTGCCGAGCACCACGGCCGCGAGCGAATCGAAGCGCGCGGCGAGGACCATCGTCGCAACCTGCGTCTTGTCCCCGATCTCGGCCAGGAAGAATGCGACGAGCGTGACGCCGAAGACACCCCAGCGCGAGGCCGTCGGGGGCGCCGCATCGTCGATGGTGTCGGGCTTGAGTGCCCACGCCGCGACGGCGAAGAACGACGCCGCGACGACCCAGCGGAGCACGTCGGGCGCGAGCCACGAGCGCACCAGGTTGCCGAGGTAACCCGCAATCGCGTGATTGGCGAGCGTCGCCACGAGAATGCCGGCGATGATCGGCGCGGGCTTTCTGAAGCGCGCCGCGAGCATCAGCGCGAGAAGCTGCGTCTTGTCGCCGATTTCGCCGAGCGCGACGATGCCGGCCGAGATGAGGAACGCTTCCACGGAATGGGATCGGGGCGGGGAATGTTGGCGAAGCGGTGCGAAAGACCTTCGAAGCGCACCGTGAATCCGCCGCCGCCGGTCGGCCGGTCTCATCCGCCAGACCGCCGAATCGGCGAAGGCGCATGATATCGACCCGTGCGACGGTAGAATTATAGCCCTGCCCCGGGAACCATTGCCGGGGCGAGTCGACCCAATCATCGACGCCGCGAGAACGCGCGTCCGGACACCTTCTTCTTGCGAGCGATCTTCAACCATCGGCAGGCATGGCATCGCAGCGCGGGCCGCGCGCTCGCGCTCGGCCTCGCCGTGGCGTTCGCGGCTGGCGCATCAGCGGCACCGGTGAAGACCGAGCATGTCGAGGCCGAGCTCGTCGCCGACCGGACGGCGCTCGTCGCCGGCGAGGCGACGACGGTCGCCCTGCGACTCTCGATTGCGCCCGGCTGGCATACGTACTGGCGCAATCCCGGCGATTCCGGATTGCCCACCACGCTCGCGTGGCAGCTCCCGGCTGGCGTGACCGCGGGACCGATCGAGTGGCCGGCGCCGCACGCGCTTCCCGTGGGACCGCTCGTGAATTACGGCTACGAAGGCGAGGTGCTGCACCTCGTCGAACTGAAGGCGACACAGGCGCTCGCCGCGGGCAAAGCCACGCTGAAGGCGCGCGCCGACTGGCTCGTGTGCCGCGAGACCTGCATTCCCGACGGCGCCGACCTCACGCTCGTGCTGCCGGTGTCGAAGAGCGCGCAGGCCGATCCCAGGTGGGATGCTGCGATCGCCGCCGCGCGCGCGGCAATGCCACAGCCGCTCGCCGGATGGAAAGTCGTCGCGCAGGGCTCGGGTCAATCGATCGCGCTGAAGCTGCAGGCACCCGCAGGCGCCGCCGATCCGGGTGCGCTGCAGTTCTTCCCGTATGAGGAAAACCTGGTCGAACCGTCAGGCGCGCAGCGACTCACGCGGGACGGCGACAGCTACACGCTGGCGCTGCCGGTCGCGAGCACGTTCGTCGCGCGGCCCGATCGTCTCGCGGGCGTGATCGAGGCGGCAGGAGGGTTCGCGGGCGGCGTGCGTGCGGCGACGCTCGATGCCGCCTTCACCGGCGCCGTCGCCGCAGGTCCCAAGCCCACGCTGGCCGCGGCACCTGCGCTCAATCTCGCGCCACCGCCGGCGGCCGACGACAAGCTCACGCTGGCGCTGGCGCTCGTGTCGGCGGTGCTCGGCGGGCTCATTCTCAACCTGATGCCCTGCGTCTTTCCCGTGCTCTCGCTGAAGGTGCTGGGCTTCGCGACGCAGCACGATTCGCGCTCGACGCTGCGCCACGAGGCGGTAGCGTTCGCCTGCGGCGTGATCCTCACGTTCGTCGCGCTGGGCGGCGCGCTCTTCCTGCTGCGCGCGGCGGGCGAACAGCTCGGGTGGGGATTCCAGCTGCAATCGCCCGCGGTGGTCGCGGCGCTCGCCGTGCTGTTCTTCGTGCTGGCGACCAACCTCTCCGGTGTCTTCGAGTTCGGCCAGTTCTTTCCGTCGAACGTCGCGAACTGGACCGCGAAGAACCGCACGCTCGACGCGTTCGGTTCCGGCGTGCTGGCCGTCGTCGTCGCCTCGCCATGCACGGCGCCGTTCATGGGTGCCGCGCTCGGGTTCGCGATGGCGGGATCGGCGCTGACGCTTCTCTTCGTTTTCATTGCGCTCGGCGTCGGCATGGCACTGCCGTACGTGCTGCTCGCGTGGTTCCCGGAGTGGCGCCGCCGGCTGCCGCGCTCGGGCCCGTGGCTGCTGCGCTTCAAGCAGCTGCTCGCGTTCCCGCTTTACGCGACGGTGATCTGGCTCGCGTGGGTGCTGGGCGCGCAGCGCGACAACGACGCCGTCGTCCGCCTGTTCGCGGCGCTGCTCTGCGTCGGCTTCGGTCTGTGGGCCTGGCGGATCGTGCGCACCGGCGGCGCGCGGCCGTGGGGCGTTGCGTGCCTCGCGGCGCTCGTCGGCGCGGGTGTCATCGCGTGGCCGCTCTTCACCGCGGACGCCGACGCGCTCGTCGTGAAGGACACGCCCGCGCCCGCGACCGAGGGCGAGCTGGGCGCCGTTCACGCCGGCGCGCGTCGCCGAGCTGACCGCCGCGGGAAAGCCGGTCTTCGTCGATTTCACCGCCGCGTGGTGCGTCACCTGCCAGGTCAACAAGCGGCTGGTGCTGAACACCGACGCGGTGCGTGCTGCGTTCGCGCGCTCCGATGTCGTGCTGCTGCGCGCCGACTGGACGCGCCGCGACCCGGTCATCACGAAGACGCTGGCCGCACTCGGGCGCAATGGCGTCCCGGTGTACGTGCTGCATCGTCCGGGCAAGCCGCCGCTGCTGCTGCCCGAGGTGCTGCAGACGCAATCCGTCCTCGACGCGCTGGCGACGCTCTAGCAGCGATTCGCAGCGCTGCGCGGTTCGGCTGCGCCGATGTCCGCGTGCGGGGTCACCGCGCTTCCTCGGCGGCCGGAACGTTCCACCAGCCACCGCCCAGCGCCTGCAGCAGCGCCACGGTATCCGCATAGCGATCTGCTTCCGCCTGAACGCGGGCGAGGCTCGCCGTCAGCCGCTGCCGCTCCGCGTCCAGCACGTCGAGCTGGCTCATGCCGCCGTCGTCGTAGCGGCCCAGTGCGATCCGGTACGCGTTTTCCGCATGCGCGGCCTGCGCGCTGCGCGACGCGAGCGCCTGCGTGTCGGATTCGAGCGCGCGGAGCACGTCGGCCACATTGCGCAATCCCTGCAGCACGGCGTCGCGATAGGCGGCGTCGGCCTGATCGAACGCTGCGACCGCCGCGCGCTTGCGCGCCGTGAGCTCCCCGCCCCGGAACACGGGCTGCAGCAGGTTGGCGCCGATGCTCCAGATGTTGAGACCGCTCGAGGCGAGATCGCTCAAGCTGAGCTGCGTGGGCGACGCGCTCGCCGACAGAGTGATCCGTGGATAGAGATTCGCGGTCGCGACGCCGACGTTGGCGCTCGCCTTGTGCAGCAGCGCTTCGCTCGCGCGGATGTCGGGACGCTGCCGCGCGAGCTGCGACGGAAGGCTCAACGGCAGCTCGGCCGGCAGGCGCAGATCGGACAGCGCGAGCGCCGGCAGCGCGGCGTCGCCGGCGGCGGCCCCGGTGTACACGGCCAGCAGGTGCGTCGCCTGCGCATGCGCGGCGACGAGCGGCGGCAGCGCGCTCTCGGTCTGCGCGAGCAGCGCGCGCTGGTTCTCGAGGTCCAGCAAGGCGACACCGCCCAGCTCGTAGCGCTGCGCGACGATGTCCTGTTGCCGGCGCTGCGCATCCAGGATGCGTCGCGTCGCGTCGATCTGCGCCGCGAGGCCCGCGCGACGGATCGCCGTGGCGGCGACATTGGCGGCAAGGGTCAGCCGCGCGGCCTCGAGCTGATAGCGCTGATAGTCGACCTCGGCGGCGAGCGCTTCGAGCTCGCGCCGCGTGCCTCCGAACACGTCGAACGTGTACGACACCTGGAGGCCGACGCTGTAGAGCGTGAACGGTCCCGGCACCGGCGCCTGGGGAAAGCCGAACGTCGCGGGATCGACGCGCTCGCGGTTCACGCCGGCCGTTGCATTCACGGCGGGATATTCGGTCGCGCCGGTGCGCGCGCGGCGCTCCTCGTCGGCCTGCGCGAGCCGCGCGGTGGCCTGCGCGAGCGTCGGGCTCGCCGCGAGCGCGCGGGCGACGAGCGTGTCGAGCGCAGCCGAACCGAACCCGGTCCACCATTCGGGTGCGACCTTGCCCCCGGGGACGAGCACGGGCGCCGTTGCACCGGGCAGCGCCACGACCGGTGCCTCGGGCGCCGTCGTGTAGCGCGTCACTGTCGGCGCGTCGGGCGCGCGGAAGTCGGGCCCGACCGTGCAGCCGGCGCTGGCCAGCGCGACCGCGCACACGGCGAACCGTGCGATGCCGAACCGCGAGCCCGTGTGCGAGCGGCGCATCAGTCGAGCGTCCTGCGATAGAACCGCAGCGCGATCGCCATCACGATGGTGACGAACACCAGCAGCGGCCAGACGCTCGGCCAGATGTCGACCCAGCCGTTCCCCTTCAGCAGGATGCCGCGCACGATGCGGTTGAAGTGGGTGAGCGGCAGCGCGCTGCCGATCCACTGCGCCCATTCCGGCATGCCGCGGAACGGGAACATGAATCCAGACAGCAGGATGTTGGGCAGGAAGTAGAAGAACGTGAGCTGCATCGCCTGCAGCTGGTTCTGTGCCAGGGATGAAAGCGTGATGCCGACGGTCAGCTGGCACGCGATGAAGAGGAAGCTCGCCGCGTAGAGCGTCACGAGATTGCCGACGAACGGAACGCCGAACATGACGCGCGCCGCGAGCAGGATGATGCTTGCCTGGACCAGCCCGATCACGATGTAGGGGACGATCTTTCCGGTCATCACCTCGAGCGGCGTCAGCGGCATCGCGAGCAGGTTTTCCATCGTGCCGCGCTCGCGCTCGCGGGTGACGGCGAGTCCCGTCATCATGACGAGCGTCATCGTCAGGATCACGCCCATCAGCCCGGGCACGATGTTGTACTGCGTGATCGACTCGGGGTTGTAGAGGCGGTGCACGCGTACTTCGAAGGGCGGCGGCGCGCCGTTGAGCGATGCGAACGGGCCGATCAGGTCCTTCTGGGCGACGCCACTGGCGAGCTGTGCGACCGCCGCGAGCGCCGTGCCCGTCGCCGTCGGGTCGGTGGCGTCCGCCTCGACCAGCAGTGCCGGCCGCTCGCCGCGCAGCAGCCGGCGCGTGAATTCCGGCGGAATGGTGACGACGAAGCTCAGGGTGCCCTTGGTGAGGGCGGTGCGTCCCGCTTCCTCGTCGGGCAGCAGGGCGACGATCTCGAAATAGTCCGACGTCTTCAGCGCGGCGAGGAACGAGCGCGTGAACTCGCTGTGATCGGCGGCGAGAACGCCGGTGGGCAGGTGCTTGGGATCGGTGTTGATCGCATAGCCGAACAGCGCGAGCTGCACGATCGGGATGCCGACGACCATCCCGAACGTGATGCGGTCGCGGCGCAGCTGCAGGAATTCCTTCTTCACCATCGCCCACCAGCGATGCCACGAGAATCCGACGCGCGACAGCGCCTTCATGCCGCTTTGCCCCAGTTGTCGTTGGCCTGGGTGATGAGGTGAATGAAGACATCCTCGAGGCCGGTGTCGATGCGCCGGAACGTGCAGTCGCCGCCCGCGCACGCGGCGGCGAGCGTGCGCTCGAGCGCGGCACCATCGGTGCCCGAGACGTGCAGCATCTCGCCGAACGCGGCGGTCTTGTCGACACCGGGCTCCCCGTTCAGTTGCTGCGCAAGTTCGGTGAGCCCGGACCCGCGCACCGCAAACGTGAAGAGCTTCTGCGCGGCGATGAGCTCGGCCGCCGTGCCCTGCGCGAGCAGCCGGCCGTAGGCGATGTAGGCGAGCTTGTGGCAGCGCTCCGCCTCGTCCATGTAGTGCGTGCTGACCAGCACCGAGACGCCGGTGGCGGCGAGCCGGTGCAGCTCCTCCCAGAATTCGCGTCGTGCGTTCGGATCGACGCCGGCCGTCGGCTCGTCCAGCAGCAGAAGGCGCGGGCCGTGCAGCATGCACGCGGCGAGTGCGAGGCGCTGCTTCCAGCCGCCCGACAGCGTACCGGTCAGCTGGTCGGCTCGATCGGCAAGTCCGAGGTCCGCGAGCGCCTTCTCGACCACCTCGCGCCGGTGCGGCATCGCATACACGCTCGCGGTGAAGTCGAGGTTCTCGCGGATCGTGAGATCGTCCCAGAACGAAAAGCGTTGTGTCATGTAGCCGACGTTGCGCTTGATCTCGTCCGACTCGGTGATGATGTCGTGGCCGAGACACGTTCCGCTGCCGGAATCCGGCGTGAGGAGCCCGCACATCAGCCGGATCGACGTCGTCTTGCCGCTGCCGTTCGGCCCGAGGAAGCCGAAGATCTCGCCGCGCTCGACGCGAAGGGACAGGTCGACGACGACGTGCTTGTCCCCGAAATGCTTGTTGAGACCGTGGACGTCGATGACGGGATCGCCGTTCACGCGGGGCTCATTGCAGGCGGACGCTGACGGGCTGGCCCGGGTGCAGGCGCGGGGCATCCTCCGGACGCGGCCGCGCCTCGACCATGAACACGAGCTTCGAGCGCGTCTCGTTGCTGTAGATGACGGGCGGCGTGTACTCGGCCTCGGTCGAGATGTAGCTGATGGCGGCAGGCACGTCGGCGCCGCAGCCGTCGCAGTGGATTGCCACGGCGCGGCCGACGGCGAGCGCGCCGACCTCGGGCTCCGCGACGAAGAATCGCACCTTGATGTTCTGCGGCGGGAGGAGCCGCACGACGGGCGCGCCGGTCGCGACCCATTCGCCCTGGCGGTACAGCGTGTCGAACACCCGGCCGGCCTGCGTGGCCGACGCGGTGGTCTGGCCGAGTCGCCACGCCGCCTGCTCGACGACCGCGCGCGCCGACGCGACCTGCGCCGCCTGCGCGGCGAGCTGCTCGGTGCGGCTGCCGAGGAGATCGACCGAAAGCGCGCTTTGCAGCTGCTGCACGTGCGCCGCATTCGCCGCGTGTGTGGCACGGGTGTCGTCGAGCTGCGCGCGTGAGATGCCGCCGATGCGGAACTGCGCCTCGTCGCGGGCGAGCTGCGTCGTGCTGCGCGAAAGGTCCGCCTGCGCCTGCGCGAGCTGCGCACGGGTGACGTCCTGCTCCTGCGGACGCTTGCCGACGCGCATGTCGGCAAGCTTCGCCTCCGCCTGGCGCAGGTCTTCCTGCGCCTGCCGTTGCGCGGCGGCACGGTCGACGGCCTCGAGCACGAACAGCCGCGTCCCGATGCCGACGTCGTCGCCGCGCTTCACCAGCAGCTGATCGAGGCGGCCGCTCGCCGAGGTTGCGACGTTGACGAATTCGCCTTCGACATAACCTTGCCACGCGCCGGGCGCGCGCTCGGAGCAGCCAGTCAGTGAAGTCGAGGCGAGGAGCGCGAGGGCGATGCCTGCGGGCATCGACGCGGGCACGCGGAACGGTCGCGATGGGCGCGCGGGCATGGAAGGACGCAACGTGGCGTGCCGTGCGGGTTGCGGGAGAAAATGTATACCACGCACCCCAACCCGTCGCAAGGCAGCGACGTCGCGCCTACCGCAGTGCCAGCACGAGCCCCAGCGGAACGAACAGCACCGACATCACGTTGCCGATCAGCACGATCGACGCGACTTTCCCGGGCTCCTGCCCGTATTGCTCGGCGACCATGAAGTTGAGCACGGCGGGCGGCAGCGCGCCGAAGAGGATCAGGAGGCCCTGCTGGAATTGCGACAGCCCGAGCAGCGGCGTCAGGAGCGCTGCCATCGCGATGCCGGTCAGCGGGCAGACGAGCCCGCCGATGACGCCAACGCGCCAGTCGGTCCAGTGCACGCCGGTCAGCCGCGCGCCGAGCGAGAGCAGCATCACCGGGATCAGCGCGTCGCCGACGAGCTTCAGCGTCACCGTGGTCCATGCAGGTATGGGCGGATGCACGAGCGCGCAGGCGAAGCCCAGCACGGTCGACCACACCATCGGCGAGCGCAGCAGGCTGCCGAAGCGGGCGTGGTGATCGAGCAGCCACACACCGAGCGTGAACTGCAGCAGGTTGGAGATGGTGAAGAGCGCGACCATCGCCGAGAATCCCGGCGCGCCGAACGCGAGCGCCGCCAGCGGCAGTCCCATGTTGCCGCAGTTGTTGAACATCATCGGCGGAACGAACGTGCGAGGGTCCTGGCGCATCAGCCTCGCGAACGGCCACGCGAGAAGCCCGGAGCCGACGACGACGCCGATGCCGCCCACGATGAGCTGCCAGTTGCTGACGAGGTCGAAGTCGCGGCTTGCAAGCGCCGAGAAGATGAGCGCCGGGGCCAGCACGTTCATGCTGATGCGATTGACCCACGCCATGTCGGGCTTCGCCCGGCGCGCGTAGAGCCAGCCCAGCGCGACGATGGAGAACACCGGCGCGATGATGTCGACGATGCGGTCGAGCATGGTCAGGCGCCGCGCCGGGAGGCGTCGTCGCGAAGCGGGCGTGCGCGCGAAAGGCGCGACAAGGGATCACGGCGGGCGACCGGCGGGAGGAGCTCGGCGCAATGCGTCGCGCGAACCTGCTTCGTCGCCGCGGCCGTGTTCAAAGAATGTACTGCGAGAGGTTCTCGTCGCCGGCGATGCCGGCGAGTCGAGCATCGACATACGTGGCGTCGATCGGGATCGTCTCGCCGGTGTGGCGTGTCGCATTGAACGAGACCTCGTCCAGCAGGCGCTCCATCACCGTGTAGAGCCGGCGGGCGCCGATGTTCTCCTGCTTCTCGTTGACGGCGAAAGCGATCTCGGCGAGCCGACGAATGCCATCCTCGCGAAAGTCTACGTGCACGTTCTCGGTTTCGAGAAGCGCCTGGTACTGGCGGACGAGGCAGGCGTCCGTGGCCGTGAGGATCTTCTCGAAATCGGCGACTGACAGCGACGCAAGCTCGACGCGGATCGGAAAGCGGCCCTGCAGCTCGGGAATGAGGTCGGACGGCTTCGCGAGGTGGAACGCCCCCGACGCGATGAAGAGGATGTGATCGGTGCGCACCATGCCGTATTTGGTTGCCACCGTGGTCCCCTCGACGAGCGGCAGGAGGTCGCGCTGCACGCCCTGGCGCGAGACGTCGGCGCCCTGCATTTCCTGCCGGCTCGCGATCTTGTCGATCTCGTCGAGGAACACGATGCCGTTCTGCTCGACCGACGTCAGCGCGCGCGCCTTGATGTCGTCGTCGTTGATCAGCTTCGCCGCCTCCTCCTCCGTCAGCGCCTTCATCGCCTCGATGACGGTCATCTTCTTCACCTTGCGCCGCGCGCCGCCCATCTGCTGGAACATCCCCTGGATCTGGCTCGTGAGCTCCTCCATCCCGGGCGGCGCCATGATCTCCATCTGCGGCGACATCAGCGTGACCTCGACCTCGATCTCCTTGTCGTCGAGCTTGCCCTCGCGCAGCATCTTGCGGAATTTCTGGCGCGTCGTCGTGTCGGTGGGCTGCATGTCGTGGAAGCTCACCTCGCGCGCCGGCGGCAGCAGCACGTCGAGCACGCGCTCCTCGGCGGCATCGGCGGCGCGGTCGCGCACCTTGCGCGTCTCGGCCTCGCGCACCTGCTTGATCGCGGCCTCGGCGAGGTCGCGGATGATGGTGTCGACGTCACGGCCGACGTAGCCCACTTCGGTGAACTTGGTCGCCTCGACCTTGATGAACGGCGCGTCGGCGAGGCGCGCGAGCCGGCGCGCGATCTCGGTCTTGCCCACGCCGGTCGGGCCGATCATCAGGATGTTCTTCGGCGTGATCTCCTGGCGCAGCGGCTCCGCGACCTGCTGCCGCCGCCAGCGGTTGCGCAGCGCGATCGCCACGGCACGCTTCGCGTCGTGCTGCCCGACGATGTGCTTGTCGAGCTCGGAGACGATCTCGGAAGGGGTCATGTGCGACATCGGAGGCCTGCGATCGGAGAAAGTGAACCACCGCCCGGGGATGGCGGTCGCGCGATTGTACCGCGCGGAGTGCGACCCCCGGGTGCGACACGGCGGCCGCCGCGGTGCCGATCGCCGCGACGGATCCGTGGGCGCCGTGCTCGCATCGGTGGCGGCATGCTCGGCGATCGCTTATCATTCGTCGCACACACGAGGCGCGGATGCGACGCGGCACGCGGCGCAGAGTTGCACTTCTGCTGTCGCGACCGCTTCGACCATGGGATAACCGATGAAGCTTCTGCCCGTCCGCGTCACTGGCCGCACTCGTTGCGCGGCGTCATCCTTGGACGTGAACCACCGCGCGCGCCTGCCCGGGTCGCGTCGATGCCGGGCATGAGGCCTTCGCTCGCACGTGCCGCGGTCGCGCTGACGCTTGCGGTGGCGCTCGCCGGCTGCGAAACGGCGGCGACCATCAACGCCAAGATCTTCAGCCGGGGTCCGGGGCTCGGCGGAAAGATCCGCGCACTGGGCGGCAGCTCGGCGAAGGGCTTCATCGTGGTGTCGCGTCGCGAAGGCGGTGCGACGCTGATCGTCAACCTCAACGACGTCGGACCCGGCATCTATCGCGTCGTGTTCCACACGAACGGCAACTGCTCGTCACGCAACGGATTTTCCGCCGGTCCGCCCTGGGCGCCGCCGGGCGGCGAGGTCAAGGTCTACGAAGGCGCGATGAACGTCGACGGACTGCTCAACATGAGCATCCCGATTTCGGGGCTTCTGATCGATCCGCCCGACGGCATCCTCGGTCGTTCGGTTGTCGTCCACGACAGTACGAGTGCGTCGCTCGACACCGAGCCCGACGTGCGCAACAACCGCATCGCCTGTGTCGTGCTGAACGAGACGTCCGAAGTCGAGCTTTGATACTTGCATCGGCAGCGAAGGCGCGCCGCGCCAGCCGGGAGAGCTGAAATGGGTTTTCTGCAGGACAAGAAGATACTGATCACCGGGATCCTATCGAACCGCTCGATCGCCTACGGCGTCGCGCGGGCGTGCCAGCGCGAGGGCGCCACGATCGCGTTCACGTACGTCAACGCCGAACTCAAGGATCGCGTCGTGAAGATCGCGGCGGAATTCGGCAACATCCCGGTGCTGCCGTGCGACGTGACCCGCGACGGCGACATCGACGCGCTCTTCGCGTCGCTCAAGACCGAATGGGGCGGCCTCGACGGCCTGCTGCACTCGATCGCCTACGCGCCGCGCGAAGCGCTGTCCGGCGACTTTCTCGAATGCATGTCGCGCTCCGCGTTCGCGATCGCGCAGGACGTGAGCTCGTACAGCTTCGCCGCGCTCGCCAAGGGCGCGCGGCCGCTGCTGCAGGGGCGTGCCGGATCGCTGCTGACGCTCACCTACCTCGGCGCGATGCGCTCGCTGCCGAACTACAACGTGATGGGGCTCGCGAAGGCGAGCCTCGAGGCGAACGTCCGCTATCTCGCCGCGTGCCTCGGGCCCGAGGGCATCCGCGTCAACGGACTTTCGGCCGGCCCGATCAAGACGCTCGCGGCCGCCGGCATCGGCGGCTTCGGCAAGCTCGCGAGCAGGTTCGAGCGCACCGCGCCGCTGCGGCGCGACGTCACGATCGACGAGGTCGGCAACGTGGCCGCCTTCTATTTTTCCGAGCTGTCGAGCGCGATCACCGGCGAGATCACGTACGTCGACTGCGGCTACTCGACGGTCGCGATCGGCATCGACGAGGACTGACGCGCCCCGACCGGCACGCCGCGGTCGCGGCCCGGTCCGGCGCAACGCGCGCTCATGCCTTCGCCTTCCAACCGGCGCTTCGACGCCGTCATCGTCGGCGGCGGTCACAACGGCCTCGTCTGCGCCGCGTATCTCTCCGCCGCGGGTCAGGACGTCTGCGTGCTCGAGCGGCGAGGCGTTCTCGGCGGCGCCGCGGTCACCGAGGAGTTCCACCCGGGCTTTCGCAACTCGACGGCGAGCTATACGGTCAGCCTGCTCAATCCGCGCATCGTGCGCGACATGCGCCTCGCGGAGCACGGGCTCAAGGTCGTGCTGCGGCCGATCTCGAATTTCCTGCCGCTGCCCGAGGGCGGCTACCTCAAGGTCGGCGGCGGGCTCGCCGCGACGCAATCGGAGGTCGGCGAAATTCTCGCGCGCGGATGCCGAGGCACTGCCCGCGTACTACGCGATGCTCGATCGCGTCGCCGACGTGCTGCGCGAGCTCCTGTTCGCGACGCCGCCCTCGCTCGCCCCCGGCAAGGTCACCGATCTGCCGCGCTGGCTCGATGCAATGAAGCTCGCCCGGCGTTTCCACGCGCTGGACCTCGCCGGGCGGCGCGACGTGCTCGACCTTTTCACCAAGAGCGCGGGCGACATGCTCGACCGCTGGTTCGAGTCGGCGCCGATCAAGGCGGCGTTCGGGTTCGACGCCGTCGTCGGCAACTTTCGCGAGCCCGTACACGCCGGGCTCGGCCTACGTGCTGCTGCACCACGTGTTCGGCGAGGTCAACGGCCAGCGCGGCCAGTGGGGCCACGCGATCGGCGGGATGGGCGCGATCACGCAGGCGATGGCAAAGGAGTGCGCGGCGCGCGGCGTGACGCTGCGCGTCGACGCGCCGGTCGCCCATGTCGTGGTCAAGGCCGGACGCGCGGCGGGCGTCGCGCTCGAAAGCGGCGAGATCGTCGAAGCGCGGCGCGTGATCGCCAACGTCAATCCGAAGCTGCTGTTCGAGCGTCTCGTCGCCCCCGAGCATCTCGACGCCGATTTCCGCGCGCGCATCGCGGCGTTACCGCTGCGGATCGGGCACGTTCCGGATGAACGTCGCGCTGTCCGAGCTGCCCGACTTCACGGTGCTGCCCGGACGCACCGCGGAAGCGCACCACGGCAGCGGCATCATTCTCGCACCGTCGCTCGCGTACATGGAGCGCGCGTATTTCGACGCGAAGACCGTGGGCTGGTCACGCGCGCCGATCGTCGAGGTGCTGATTCCCTCGATCGTCGATGCGTCGCTCGCGCCGCCTGGCATGCATGTCGCGAGCCTCTTCTGCCAGCACGTGCATCCCGACCTCGGCTCGGTGCAGCCGGGACGGACCTGGGACGACGCACGCGAGGAGGTGGCCGATCTCATGATCGCGACGGTCAACCGTCACGCGCCGAACTTCGCGGCGAGTGTCATCGGCCGGCGCGCCCTCTCGCCGCTCGATCTCGAGCGCGAGTTCGGCCTCGTCGGCGGTGACATCTTCCACGGCGCGCTGACGCTCGACCAGCTCTTCTCCTCTCGTCCGGTGCTGGGCCATGCCGATTACCGGACGCCGGTGCGCGCGCTCTACCTGTGCGGCGCGGGCACGCACCCGGGCGGCGGCGTGACGGGCGTGCCGGGACACAACGCAGCGCGCGAGATCCTGCGCGACGCGCGCCGCCGTGGTCATTGAGACGGCCACCGAAGGGGCCGCTGACGGCGTCCGGCACCTCGGCACAAGGATTGCGGCGCTCGGCATCGCGCAAATCGTCTCGTGGGGGACGCTGTTCTATACGATCGCGGTGCTGGGCGCGCCGATGCGCGCCGAGCTCGGCGTCGGCGAAACACTGCTCTTCGGCGCCTTCTCGGCGGGCCTGTTCGTTTCCGGCGCCGCGTCGCCGTGGGTCGGTCGAGCGATCGA
Organism: uncultured beta proteobacterium; assembly: GCA_963717695.1. Lineage (GTDB taxonomy): Bacteria > Pseudomonadota > Gammaproteobacteria > Burkholderiales > Casimicrobiaceae > CAIWHR01. The sequence continues at coordinate 159,765 of CAVQWR010000004.1, forward strand.
TCGCGGCTATTCGCGCGAAGTGCTGGCGGCGGGCTCGATTGCCGGCGCGCTGGCGCTCACCGCGCTGGCGCTCGCGCAGGGGCCGCTCTCGGTCTGTGCAGGCTGGCTGCTGGCGGGCGTCGCGATGGCGCTCTGCCTCTACGATCCCGCGTTCGCGGCGCTCCATCACATCAGCGGCACCCGCTACCGTCGCGCGGTCACCGCGCTGACACTCTTCGGCGGATTCGCGAGCACCGTGTTCTGGCCGGCCTCGCAGTGGCTGTCGGATGCCGCCGGCTGGCGCGCCACGTTCGCCGTCTACGCGGTGCTGCACCTCGTGCTGTGCCTGCCGCTGCACCTCGCCGCGGTGCCGCGGGGCGCGCGCCACGTCGAGGCCGCGCCGCCGCGGGAGGTCGCTGCAGAGGCGCACGTCACCGCCGCCGCGAAGCGCACGTTCCTCTGGCTCGCCATCGCGCTCGCCGGCGCCGCGTTCATCGCCTCGGCGGTGTCGGCGCACCTCATCGGGCTCATGACGACGGCCGGCATCACGGCCGGCGACGCCGTGCTGATCGGCGCACTGATCGGGCCGATGCAGGTCGCGGGTCGCGTCGTCGAGTTCTCGCACGGGCGCCACGTCCGCGCGCGCACGGTGGGCACGCTCGCGTTCGTGCTGATGGCGCTCGCGTGCGCGCTGCTGACGCAAATGCATGGACTCAGGGCCGCGGCGATCGGCTTCGCCGCGCTTTACGGCATCAGCAACGGCGTGATGACGATCGTGCGCGGCACCGTGCCCGCGGAGCTCTTCGGCCGGCGCGAATTCGGCACGCTGCTGGGACGCCTCGCGCAGCCGCAGCTCATCGCGCGCGCCATTGCCCCAGTCGCGCTGACGCTCGCGTTCCCGTTCGATCCGACGCGCACCCTCACGGTGTACCTGCTGGCCGCGGGCGGGCTCGCATCGCTTGCCGCCTACCAGTTCGCGATCCGCGGACGCCGCGCTGACCGATAGCGACGCCGAAATGGCGACGCCCCGCGGATTCCGCCGCGGGGCGCCATGATGTAAAACCGAAGTCAGCCGATAAGCCGGGTTCTGTTACGGCGCGCCTTGCGGCGCGCTATGACCGCCATTCCTCTAGGCGCAGCGTTGCCGCTGCGCTCGTGCCACCTACCCGCGGACTCGGCGAGCAGCGTCAATGTCCGCCTACTTGGTGTTGCTCCGGATGGAGGTTGCCGCGTTTCACCCGCCGCGGTGTAATCCGCGGCGACTCGTCTCTGTGGCCCTGTTCCTCACCTTCGTCGTTCGCGCTAGCGGCGACTTATAGCGGCCGGGGGTTACCCGGCATCCTGCTCTGCGGAGCCCGGACTTTCCTCCCCCCGCGAAAAGCTTGCGCTCACGCGGGCGGCGGCGGTCTGGCTGGCTTCGAAGCGACTAGGATAGCACCCGGGGGTCCGGGGTTCCCTACGCGGCCGCCTGGTCCTGCAGGCGCCAGCGCATCGTCTCGCCGGCGCGCAGCGGCACGAGCAGGTCGTCGCCGAACGGCCACGAGGCGGGCATCGTCCACGCGTCGCGCACGAGCGTCACCCGTTCGGTGTTGCGCGGAAGCCCGTAGAAATCGGCACCGAAGAAACTCGCGAACGCTTCGAGGCGGTCGAGCGCGCCGGCGTCCTCGAACGCCTCGGCGTAGAGCTCGAGCGCGGCGGGCGCCGTGTAGCAGCCGGCGCCGCAGCACGCCGATTCCTTGCGGTGCTTCGCGTGCGGCGCCGAATCGGTGCCGAGGAAGAACTTCGGCGACGCCCGACGTCGCCGCCGCGACGAGCGCCTGCCGATGCGTCTCGCGCTTCAGCACCGGCATGCAGTACAGGTGCGGGCGCATCCCGCCGGCGAAGAGCGCATTGCGCGAATAGAGGAGATGCTGCGGGGTGATCGTCGCGGCGATGCGCGCGCCCGCCGCGGCGACGAAGTCGGCGGCCTCCTTCGTGGTCACGTGCTCCAGCACGACGCGGAGCCCGGGGAAATCGCGCACGATCGCGGTGAGATGGCGCTCGATGAAAACCCGCTCGCGGTCGAAGATGTCGACGGCGGGGTCCGTCACTTCGCCGTGGACCGACAGCACGACGTCGTGGCGCTCCATGGCGGCGAGCGCGGGATACGCGCGCTCGAGCGCCGTGACGCCGGCCGCGGAATTCGTCGTCGCGCCGGCCGGGTAGTACTTCACCGCATGGACGATGCCGGACGCCTTGGCGCGGGCGATTTCGGCGGCGTCGGTCGCGTCGGTGAGATAGAGCGTCATCAGCGGCTGGAAGGCCGAGCCGGGGCGGCAGCGCCGCGAGGATGCGGTCGCGATACGCCGATGCCTGCTCGGTGGTCACGACCGGCGGCGCGAGATTAGGCATGACGATTGCTCGGGCGAAGACGCGCGCCGTCATCCCGGCCACGGCCGCGAGGGCCGCGCCGTCGCGCAGGTGGACGTGCCAGTCGTCCGGCCGTGCGAGGCTCAGGCGGTCGGGCGGGCGGGCGGGCGCGTTTTCGGCGGGAATGGGCATGGGAGGGCCTTGTTTTTTCAGGATTATACGTGGCGCCCCGACCCGGGCCGCAGGCCCCGGTTTCGATCCCGGGGAAGGGTGGCGATGTTGGCGGTTGAAAGGCTATAATGAACGATTTGATGCGGCCGCGATCCTGGCGGTAAGCGCGCCCCCGAAAGCACCGGGCGGCCCGGACCGGGCGCCGCCGCGCGCAGCAATGCAACGAAAGGCACAGAGATCAGAATGGCAGCGAAGCAGGCAACCGCGAGCGCAACCGTCACCAAGAAGCCGAAGGTCCTCACCGAGGAGGATCTGCTGAAGGCGCCGGACAAGGATTACATGAACGAGGCGCAGCTCGCCTTCTTCCGGCAGCGCCTGATCGAGCTCCGCGATCAGCTCCTGCAGAACGCCGACGACACCGGCGAGCACCTGCGCGAGAGCGAGATCACCACCGACCCGTCCGACCGCGCGACGCTCGAGGAGGAGTACACGCTCGAGCTCCGCACGCGCGACCGCGAGCGCAAGCTCCTCAAGAAGATCGAGAAATCGATCAAGCTGATCGACGACGGCAGCTACGGCTACTGCGAGGAGACCGGCGAGCCGATCGGCATCCCGCGCCTTCTTGCGCGCCCGACGGCGACGCTGTCGCTCGAGGCGCAGGAACGCCGCGAGCGGGTCCAGAAGCTGTACGGCGACTGAGTAACCGAAGCGGCGCGCTGCGCACGGCTGGTTCGAAAAAAGGGGATGGCGCCGCCATCCCCTTTTGCATTTGCGGCCCGAAATGCCCGCTGCGGGAGGCGCCGCCTCAGAACGGGTGGTGCCAGCCGGTCGCCATGAAGAACAGCATCGGCATAGACAGCATGGTGTTCGTGCGGGACGCGAGGAACGCGGCGCGGCGCGCCTTCGCCTTTTCCTCGTCGGTGGCGGGCTTGAGGCCCAGGATCTTCTTCTGGTTGGGCCAGATGATGCCCCAGACGTTGAGCAGCATGATCGTCCCGAGCCACGCCCCCATGCCGATGCCGGCGTATCCCTTCGACAGCGTGAAGGCGGGCACGAAATACGCGCCCAGCAGTGTTGCGCCCGCAAGCCACGTCACCACCGCGGACCAGCGGAAGAAGAAGAGTGCGCGCGGCGCCACATGCTTCGTAATTCCGGCGGCCGTGCCGTCCGCGGTCGCGGCCTTCATCGCGTCCGCCTGGACGAAGTTGAAGTAGTACAGCAGGCCGATCCACATCACGCCGGCGAGAAAGTGCAGCCACCGGGCCAGTGCAGGAACCAGTTCCATGATCGTCGCGCTCCGGTCAGTTGAGAAAATTCTTGACTATTTCGTACAGGATAACGGTCAGGACCAGGCCGGAAATGACCGTGCCCCAGAGCGAATCGAGCGGATTTTTCATGCGCGTCCTCCCAATGAACGGTCGATCGACCGAGCAGCGTTCATTCTAGCAAGCCGCCCGGCCGATTCGTGCGGCAACCTGGCGTCCGCTTGATCCCCGGGGAGCGCAGGCCGATAATCGCCAGTCCACCGTGCCGCGTCGACAACGGGCGCCCTGCCGCGTTCGCCCGCGAATTCCGCGGCGCAAGGCACGAAGTTCGCGTTGACGATCGAATTGATGGCGCTGTTCCAGAAACCACCCGCGAAAAAGCCCCCACCCGCCAAGGCGCGCGACGTCGCGCCCCTGGAATTCGAGGCGCCCGCGCCCGGGCCGAGGGCGGTGCCGGCGCCGACGGCGCGGGACGTGGCCGCACGCGCCGCGGGCGAGTCCGCGAATACCCGGCCGCGGGTCGATCCGGCAGCCGACATCGTCACGGGTGCAAGCCTTATGGAGTGGGCGCCGGCCCAGCAGGCGTTCGAGGTCGGACAGGCGAATCCCGGCCTCTGCTCGGTGCTGGAGAATGCCGCGCTGCTCTACGCGAGCGGCCAGGCGCCCAAGGCGAGGGCGATCCTCGATCAGGGCATCAAGGCCGACGACGACGCGAAGCAGTCGGCGCTCGCGTGGCTCGCGCTGTTCGACCTGCTGCAGCGGGCCGGCGACCGCACGGCATTCGATGCGCTGGCGCTGCAGTACGTCGTCCAGTTCGAGCGATCGGCGCCTCCTTGGGAAGTCTCGTCCACGCCGCAGCCCGGGCCCCGCGTGCCGTCCGGCGGCCACGTGAACCTCACCGGCAAGCTGACGGCCGCGACGGCGGCGCAGCTCGAGCCGCTCCGCCGGGCGATGGCGAAGTCGCTTCCCGGAACGCGCCTCGACGCGATGTCGGTCACCGGGTTCGACGACGACGGGGCCAGGCTGCTGGCGCAGGCGCTCGGCGACGCGCGGCGGCAGAAGTTCCCGCTGCAGCTGCAGCGGATGGAAAAGCTCGCCCCGCCGCTCGATGTCGCGGTGAAGCGGGGTGTGGAAGGCGGCGAGGGTGCGTGGCTCCTGTCACTCGAGCTCCTGCAATGGACGAACGACCGGGCGCGCTTCGAGGATCGTGCCGTCGAGTTCGCGGTCGCGTTCGAAATGTCGCCGCCCTCGTGGGAGCCCCCGCCGCTGCCCAAGGAGGCGCCGGCAAAGTCGGCCGCCGCCGACGAGCCGCCCGCCGAGGATCGCGAGGTGGTCGGCGGGACGCTGGTCTGGTCGGGTCTCATGACCGGCGCCGCGCCGCCGCAGCTCGGGAAGCTCGCCGTCTACGCCCAGGAGCATCCGGTGTGTGCGGTCGACATGACCGCGGTCGACCGGGTCGATTTCGTCTGTGCCGGAGCGCTGCTCAACCTCATTGCCCGCATCGAAACCCAGCGAAAGTCGGTGCAGATCATCGGCGCCACGCCGATCATCCGGGCGATGTTGCTGCTCATCGGCATTTCGCCCCGGCACTTCGTCAAGAAGCGAGAATAGCCGCGACATGCGATCCGACGGGGCGGAGCCCCGGCTATGCGCGGGAGCGGTGCTTCCCGCCGCCGCACCCGGCCACGCCCCGCGGCGCCGCTAACCCGGAACGGCAACTATTGGCGCGCGGCGTCCCGCGCGGACAGGTCCATGGAAATCTTTCACGGCACGACGATTCTTTCGGTGCGGCGCGACGGCGAGGTCGCGCTGGGCGGCGACGGCCAGGTCACGCTCGGCAACGTCGTCATCAAGGCGACGGCGCGCAAGGTGCGGCGAATCCACAACGACCGCGTCCTCGCCGGGTTCGCCGGCGCGACCGCGGACGCGTTCACGCTGTTCGAGCGCTTCGAGGCGAAGCTCGACAAGCACCAGGGACATCTGACGCGCGCTGCGGTCGAACTCGCCAAGGACTGGCGTTCGGACCGCATCCTGCGGCGGCTGGAGGCGATGCTGGCGGTGGCCGATCGCACGGCCTCGCTGGTGATCACGGGGACCGGCGACGTGCTGGAGCCCGAATTCGGCATCGTCGCGATCGGCTCGGGCGGGCCCTACGCGCAGGCGGCGGCACGGGCCTTGCTGGAGAACACCGACATTGTCCGCCGACGGAGATCGTCAAGCGGTCGCTCGCCATCGCCGGCGACCTTTGCATCTACACGAACCAGAACCACGTCATCGAAGACGCTCGCACGCGAAATGAGCACCACCGAACGCCGAATTCGACGTCGCCATTGCCGGCGCCGGGCTGGTCGGGCTCTCGCCTCGCCGGCGCCCTGGCGGACGCGCGGGCTCGCGCGTCGCGCTGGTCGACCGCGCGCCGCTGGAGCTGCGCCGACGCTCGGCCTGCCGACGACGACTGGGACACGCGGGTCTATGCGATCAGCCCGGGCAGCGCGGCGTTCCTGCGCTCCCTGGGCGCGTGGCAGACGCTGCCCGCCGAGCGCGTCGGCCCCGTCGAGACGATGCGCGTCGAGGGCGACGACGGCGCCGTCGCTCGATTTTCGGCCTACGAGCTGGGCGAGCGCGCGCTCGCCTGGATCGTCGAGGAGCGGGCCTTGCGCGAGGCGCTGCGTGCAAGCTGGTCGCGCGACCGGCGTCGCCGTCCATCGCGCCGCGCGGACTCGCCTCGATCGGCTTCACGGCGGAACGCGCGCGACGCTTCGCTTCGACGACGGCGGCGGACTCTGCCGGCGCGGCTCGTCGTCGGCGCCGACGGCGCTGCGCTCGTGGGTCCGCGCGAGCGCCGGGATCGTCGCCGTGCCGCAGGCCGTACGGCCAGACCGCGGTCGTCGCCAATTTCGCCTGCGAGCGCGCGCATCACGGGCAGGCGCGCCAGTGGTTCCGCGACGACGGCGGCGATGCTGGCGTGGCTGCCGCTGCCCGGGCCGGCGCGATGTCGATCGTCTGGTCGGCGCCGGATGCGCTGGCGGCCGAGCTCAGCGCGCTCGCGCCGCGACGCGCTGGCGCGCGCGCGTCGCGGCGGCCGGCGGCCACGCGCTCGGCGCGTTCACATGCATCACACCGGCGGCGAGCGTTTCCGCTGCCGTTCCTGCGGCTGCCGGCGGTCGTCGCGCATCGGCTGGCGCTCGTCGGCGACGCCGCGCACGGCGTGCATCCGCTGGCGGGCCAGGGCGTGAACCTGGGATTCGGCGACGTCGAGGCGCTGGCCGCGATCCTGCGCGAGCGCGGTCCCGTCGACGACGCCGGCGCGCCGCATGCTGCTCGAGCGCTATGCGCGTCGCCGCGCCGGACCCGTGCTGCGCGATGCAGACCGTCACCGACGCGCTCGCGCGTCTGTTCGGCCGTCCGCATGCCGCTGGGCGCGCACCGCTGCGCAATCTCGGCATGTCGGCCGTCGACCGCACTGCCCTTCGCTCAAGCGGCTGCTGGCGCAACCCGCGCTGCGTTAAACTGTCCAAACTTGCCTTCCCATGGAGAACACCATGATCCACGCCGACATCCCGATTCCTGCGCACGCAGCTGCCGCTGCCGCCATCGTCGCGCTGTTCGCCGGCACAGCTGCCGCCGCAGGCGCACCCGCCGCTGCGGCCCCCGCCGCAGCGCCGGCCGCCGCAGCGACGGCCGCGCCGCTGACCGGCGAGGCACTCGCCGTCAAGAAGCTGGTCGAGCAGAGCTTCCCGTCGGCCGGCGTGCGCGGCGTCGTCAAGAGCCCGTACTTCGGCCTCTACGAAGTGCAGTCGGACGATCAGCTCCTCTACACCGACGCCAAGGTCAACTACGTGATGGTGGGCTCGATCTACGACGCCAACACCAAGCAGAACCTGACCGAGGCGCGGCTGCGCAAGCTGAACCGCGTCGCCTTCGACGCGCTGCCGCTCGACCTCGCGTTCAAGCGCGTCAAGGGCAACGGCGCGCGCAAGCTCGCGATCTTCTCCGATGCCGACTGCCCGTTCTGCGCGAAGCTCGAGAACGAGCTGAAGAGCGTCGACAACGTGACGATCTACACGTTCCTGTTCCCGATCGACCAGCTGCACCCGGACTCGGCGCGCAAGTCGAAGATGATCTGGTGCTCGCCGGACCGCGCGAAGGCGTGGGACGAGTTCTTCGCGTCGGGCAAGCTGCCCGACAACAAGGGCGACTGCGACAACCCGGTGGCCGCGACCAACGCGCTCGGCCAGAAGCTCCGGGTGTCACGCCACGCCGACGCTGTCTTCGCCGACGGCGCGATCGTGCCGGGCGCGATTCCGCCCGCGCAGCTCGAGTCCGAGTTCAACGGCCGGAGGCCGAGGCGACGCCAGCGGCGACGCCAGCGGCGAAGCCCGTCGCGGCGAAGAAGTAACCGCTGCCCGCGACGGCGCGATCTCGCCGAAAGGACGCAGCGATGGCGATCATCGATTTCCTCAAGAAACAGTTCATCGACATCATCGAGTGGACGGACGACTCGCGCGACACGCTGTCGTTCCGCTTTCCCGACGAGGACAAGGAAATCAAGAACGGCGCGCAGCTCATCGTGCGCGAATCGCAGGTCGCGCAGTTCGTCTACCTCGGCCAGTTCGGCGACACGTTCGGCCCGGGCAAGTACACGCTGACGACCGACAACATCCCGATCCTGTCCGACCTCAAGGGCTGGAAGTACGGGTTCGAGAGCCCGTTCAAGGCCGACGTCTACTACGTCGTCACGCGCGCTGTTCACCGGCAACAAGTGGGGCACGGCCAACCCGGTGATGATGCGCGACGCCGACTTCGGCATCGTGCGGCTGCGCGCGTACGGCACCTACGATTTCCGCGTCGTCGACGTCGAAGAAGTTCCTGAAGGAAGTCGCCGGCACCGACGATCATTTCCGCCTCGACGAATTCAACGACACGATGCGCTCGCGCATCGTCAGCGTGTTCTCGCGATGCGCTGGCCAGCGCGAAGATCCCGGCGCTCGACGTCGCCGCGCGCTACACCGAGCTCGGCGAGGCGCTGCTGCCGCTCATCAATCCGGTGATCGGCGAGAAGTACGGCCTCGAGATGACGAGCTTCATCGTCGAGAACGTCTCGGTGCCGCCGGAGGTCGAGCAGGCGATCGACAAGCGCTCGAGCATGGCGGCGGTCGGCAACCTCAACGACTACGTCAAGTTCCAGATGGCGCAGGGCATGGAGAAGGGCGGCAACGGCGGCGTCGGCGGCATCGGCGCCGAGATGGCCGTGGGCATGGCGATGGCGCAGCAGATGATGAACCAGACCGGCGGCATCATGGCGCAGGGCACGCCCGGGCATCGCCGCGCCGGCGGCCGCGCCGGCGGCGCGGCAGCGCCGGAGCTCCTGACGCCCGGCGCAGGTCGCGCAGGCGCTCGGCGTGGCCGAGGCGGACGTGATGTCGAGCCTCGAGTCGGGCGACCTCAAGGGCAAGAAGATCGGCACGCAGTGGCGCGTGACGCGCGCCGCGGTCGATGCCTTCCTGAAATCATGAGCACGTTCGTGCGCAGTCTCCGCGCAGCCGCCGCCGTGCTGCTCGTCGTCGCGTGTGCGATGTCCGCGCTGCCTGCGGCCGCTCAGGACCCGCGCGCGGGAGTCGCCCAATCGGCGGCGCGTGCATGGCTCGAGCTCGTCGACAGGGGCGACGCCGACGCGAGCTGGAACGCGTCCGGCGCCAAGTTCAGGGAGGCTTACCCGCTCGGCAAGTGGCGCGAGGCGCTGGCGCTCTACAGGAAGCCGATGGGGACCTTCGAGTCGCGCACGGCGGTCGCGACGACGTTCAACAAGGACGTGCCGAACCTCCCGCCCGGCGACTACGCGAACGTCCAGTTCCGCACCAATTTCTCGAACAAGGTCGACGCGCACGAAGCGGTGTCGCTGGAGCGCGGCGCCGACGGCACCTGGCTCGTCATCGGCTACGCGCTGAACTGACGCGGGAGCGCGGCGCCCGATGGCCGAGACGGTAGCGCTGTCGAAGTTCGCCTGCCCGTCCTGCGGCGGCGAGGCCGTCTGGAATCCCGCGAAGCAGAAGCTCGTCTGCCCGTTCTGCGGCACCGAATCGCCGGCGAAGCTCGACGCCGACGGCGCCGTCGCGAGCACGATCTCGTCGCCGCGCTGCGCGGGATCGGCGACGAGGCGCGCGGCTGGCAGGCCGACAAGCGCCAGGTCAAGTGCCAGAGCTGCAACGCGATCTCCGTGCTCGATCCGAAGCGGCAGGCGCAGAACTGCGAGTTCTGCGGCTCGGCGCAGCTCGTGCCGTACACCGAATCCAAGCCCGCATTCCGGCCCGAAAGCGTGCTGCCGTTCACCGTGAGCGAGACCGGCGCGCGCGACGGCATCCGCGCGTGGTACGGCAAGCTGTGGCTCGCGCCGTCGGCGCTGAAGCGGCGCGCGCTGACCGACACGGTGCGCGGCATGTACCTGCCGTACTGGACGTTCGACGCGCACGTCGACGCCGCCTGGACCGCCGAGGCGGGCCATTATTACTACACGACCGAGACGTACAGCGAAGGCGGGCAGACCCGCACGCGCCAGGTTCAGCACGTGCGCTGGGAGCCCGCCGCCGGGCGACTGCAGCACGATTTCGACGACGATCTCGTCTGCGCGTCGGTCGGAGTGCACCCGGAGCTGCTGCGCGGCATCGAGCCGTTCCCGACCCAGGCGCTGAAGCCCTACGATGCGGGCTTCGTCGCCGGATGGATCGTCGAGCGCTACCAGATCGACCTCGTCGCCGCCGCGCAGCGCGCCGCGCGACGCGATGGACGCGAAGGTCCGCGCGATGTGCGGGCAGCAGGTTCCGGGCGACACGTTCCGCAACCTCGTCGTGCGCGCCGACTATTCGGCGCAGACGTTCAAGCACATCCTCGCGCCCGTGTGGTTCCTGTCCTACCACTACGGCTCACGCGCGTTCCAGTGCGTGATGAACGGCGTGACCGGCACGATCCGCGGCGAATATCCGAAGAGCCCGTGGAAGGTCGCGCTGCTGGTGCTCGCGATTCTCGTCGTCGTCGTCATCGTGCTGTCGCTGGGCGGCCGGCATTGACTCCGGCGCTGCCGCGGCCCGAGGCGCACCCCGCGTTCGCGCCGCTCTCGCGCTGGCTCCGCCCGGATTGCTTCGCGCGTCCGCCGTCGGTCGCCGAGCTCGACGCGACGGCGTGCGCGGCCGGCCTCCGTCGCGCCGGTGGCGCGCCCCTTCGCTTTGTCGCGGCGTCGGCGCGGCGCGAATCCGCGCTCGATTACGAGCGGCGCATCGCGACGCGCGGCGAAATTGCCGTCCGCGCCGGCAGCCTGCACGACTTCTGCAATGCGCTCGCATGGCTCGCGTTCCCCCGAACGAAGGCCGCGCTCAACGCGGTTCACGTCGCGTCGCGTCCGGCATCCGCCGCCGGCACGCGCTCGCGGCCGCGCGACGCGGCGACGCTGCTGGACGAGTCCGGCATGCTGGTCGCGTGCGCAGACACGACGCTGCTGCGGCAATGGGATGCGCGCGACTGGCGCACGGGTTTCGGCGACCTGCACGCGACGCCCACGGCGCCTCTGCGCGCCGTCGCGATCGGCCACGGGCTGCTCGCCAAATGCGTGCGCCCGTATCCCACCCTCACCGCGCATGCGCTCGTGCTCCCCGTGACGGCGTCACGGCTGCCTGCGGCTCCCGAGGCATTCGCGGCTGCGCTCGACGCGGCGGCCGCGCAGTGGATCGCGGACGCAGGCGCGGCGTGGTCGCCGGCGTCGCTGCGACCGCTTCCTCTCGCGGCGCTGCCTGGATGGGCTGGCGCCGCCTCCGGGACGCTTCGCTTCGACGACGCTTCGGTGTTTCGGCCGCGGCGTCCGCGGTCGTTGACGCAGCCGGCGCCGCCGGGCGGGCCAGTCGTGCTAGGCTGACGCGGTTTTCACAAAACGGCACGCAGGAAGCGCATGCACGCTGTCATCATCACGGGTGTCTCGCGAGGGCTGGGGGAAGCCCTGGCGGCGGCGCTGCTCGAAAGCGGGGCGATGGTCGTCGGCGTCGGCCGCACGGCGAGCGCGAAGCTCGCAGGCGCACGATTCCGGCATGTCCAGTGCGATCTCGGGGCTCCGGCGACGATCGCCGCGGCGCTCGCGCCAGCGCTGCGCACGCTCGCGGAGTCCAGCCCATCCGCCGTCACGCTCGTGAACAACGCCGCCGTGGCCACGCCCGTCGGCCTCATCGGACGCCTCGACGCGGCGGCGATCGAAGCCGCGTTCGCCACCAACATCGCCGCGCCGCTCGTTGTCGCCGACCTTTTCTGCCGCGCCTTTCCGGAATCCTCGCCGCCGCGCCGGATCGTCAATATTTCCTCCGGCGCCGCGCAGTCTGCAATCGCGGGCAGCGCCACGTATTGCATGTCGAAGGCCGCGCTCGAGATGCTGACCCGCGCGCTCGTCGCCGATCATGCGGCGACCGGTCTCGAGTGCATCACACTCCGCCCGGGGATCTTCGAGACCGGGATGCAGCAATTCATGCGCAGCCGGGACCCTGCGGAATTCCCCAGCGTCGGGCTCTTCCGCGGCTTCAAGGAAAACGGCCTCCTGAAGGACCCCGCCGAGGTGGCGACCGCCATCGTGCGCAGGATGATCGCCGCGCCGATCGAGAACGGCCGCACGTACACGCATGTCGATCTCGAGAGCTAGCGTGCGCAGTCTGGGGCGGTTCGTCGCGGCAGCGCTGACGGCGCTGTGCGCGCTGTTTCCGGCAGCAGCGTCCGCCGAGTATCCCGACCGCCCGGTCAAGCTCGTCGTGCCGTTTCCCGCCGGCGGCGGCGCCGACAATCTCGCGCGGATGATCATGCCGCGCGTCGCGCAGGTGCTCGGCGTGCCGGTGATCATCGAGAACAAGCCCGGTGCCGGCGGCAACGTCGGCGCCGAACTGGTCGCGCGCTCCGCCCCCGACGGCTACACGCTGCTCTACGGCACCAACGGCACGCATGCGATCAACGAAACGCTCTACGGCAACCTGCGCTTCGACCCGGTCGCGGATTTCGCGCCGGTGTCGCGGATGACGCTGATCGGCGCGATGCTGATCGTCAACCCCGAGCTTCCGGTGAACTCCGTGTCCGAGCTCATCAAGTATGCGAAGGCGCATCCGAACAAGCTCAACTTCGCCTCGGCCGGCAACGGGACGACGTCGCATCTCGCGGGCGAACTCTTCAAGACGATGGCAGGCATCGACATCGTTCACGTGCCCTATCGCGGGGGCGCCGCCGCCGCGACGGACCTGATGGCGGGCCAGGTGCAGATGATGATCGACGTGATGCCGAATGCGTATCCGCTCGCCAAGGGAGGCAAGGTGCGCGGACTGGCCGTTTCGACGGCGCGGCGCTTTCCCGGTGCACCCGAGTTGCCGACAATCGCAGAATCTGGCGTTCCCGGATTCGACGTCAGCGCGTGGGACGGCATCTTCGCGCCCGCCGGGACGCCGCCTGCCATCGTCGACAAGCTGAACGCCGCGATCCGGCAGGCGCTCGACGAGCCGGAGCTCCGCGACCAGCTGATCGCACACGGCGCGGTCGCGGTGCCCGGCACGCCCGACGACCTCGCGCGCCACGTCATCGCCGAAAAGGCGAAGTGGGCGAAGATCATTCGCGCCTCTGGCGCGAAGGTCGATTAACGTCCGAATCCGGCGCGCCGCGCCGCGCTACAACACGGAGCGCACCAATGAATGCGTCAATACCGCCGCTTCCGGACTGGACACCGGTTGCCGGCTACAAGGACATCCTTTACGCGAAGGCTGCGGAAGGCATTGCGAAGATCACGATCAATCGTCCGGAGGTGCGCAACGCCTTCCGGCCGGAGACCGTGCACGAGCTCGAGGCCGCATTCGCCGACGCGCGCGATGACGCCGACATCGGCGTCGTGATCCTGACGGGCCAGGGTCGCGAGGCCTTCTGCTCCGGTGGCGACCAGCGCGTGCGCGGCGAGGGCGGATACGTCGGCAAGGACGGCGTGCCGCGCCTCAACGTGCTCGACCTGCAGCGGCAGATCCGCACGCTGCCGAAGCCCGTCGTCGCGATGGTCGCGGGCTACGCGATCGGCGGCGGCCACGTGCTGCACATGATCTGCGACCTCACCATCGCCGCCGACAATGCGCGCTTCGGCCAGACCGGCCCGAAAGTCGGCAGCTTCGACGGTGGCTACGGCGCGTCGTACATGGCGCGCATCGTCGGCCAGAAGAAGGCGCGCGAGATCTGGTTCCTCTGCCGCCAGTACGACGCCGCGCAGGCGCTCGAAATGGGGCTCGTCAACCGCGTCGTTCCGTACGAGGATCTGGAGGCCGAGACGGTGCAGTGGTGCCGCGAGATGCTCGCGAACAGCCCGATCGCGCTGCGCTGCCTCAAGGCGGCGCTCAACGCCGACTGCGACGGCCAGGCGGGCCTGCAGGAGCTCGCCGGCAACGCGACGCTGCTCTATTACCTGTCGGCGGAAGGTAAGGAAGGAAAGAACGCCTACCTCGAGAAGCGGAAGCCCGACTTCCGCAAGTTCCGCCGCCTTCCCTGAAGCCGAGGATGAGCGCCGCACGGCCGCCCGGAACGCCCGCGCGAGCAGGGCGAAGCCAAGGCCCGAAGGGCGCGTCTGCGAGCGCGGGCGACGGTCGACCTCAAGCCGCAACGGGTAACGCGCACGCCAGCGGAGACCGCGCTCGCCCCCTCCTCGAGGAGGGGGGGCGCGAAGCCCGCGCAGCGGGCAAGCCTGGGGGAGGGAACCAACCCGGCGCAGCACTTTCGATCTTCGCCGCCGCGCGCGAGGCGCCCGGCGCGCCCGCGCTCGACGCAGAGGGCGACGTCCTCACGTTTGCGGAGCTCGCCGCCCGAACGCGCGAGCGCATTGACGAGCTTGCGCACGCGCATCCGGGGAATCGTCCGGTCCCGCTGACGGGCGCGGCGAACATCGACGCGCTGGTCACGCTGTACGCGCTCCTCGAAATGCAGCGTCCGGCGCTGCTCCTGCATTCGCGCCTGACCGCGCCGGAGCGCGCGCAACTCGAAGCCGCGGCCGAGCGCGCAGGTTCGCTGCCGCACCCGGGCGCGGCGGCCGTCATCTTCACGTCGGGCACGACCGGCACGCCGCGTGGCGCGGTGCTCACCCGCGCCGCGCTCGAAGCGTCAGCGGCGGCGAGCGCCGCGAATCTCGGCTGGCAGCCCGACGACCGCTGGCTGCTCTGCATGCCGATAGCCCACGTCGGAGGTCTTTCGATCGTCACGCGCTGCCTCATCGCCCGCCGCGCCATCGTGTTGATGCCCAAGTTCGACGCGCAGCGGTTGCCGGCGACGATTTCCGGGAAACGCGTGACGCTCGCCTCGCTCGTGCCGACCATGCTCGCGCGCGCGCTCGACGCGAATCCCGGCTGGCGCGCTCCGGCGCATCTGCGCGCGATCCTCGTCGGCGGCGCGGCGGTTCCGGCCGCACTGCTGCGCCGGGCACTTGCGCAGGGCTTTCCGCTGCTGCCGTCCTACGGGCTCACCGAAAGCTGTGCGCAGATCGTCGCGGCACCCTATGCCGCGCGCCACGATCCATCGGATTTCGGGTCAGGATTGCCGCTCGACGGCGTCGAACTGCGGATCGCGGACGGCCGCATCGAGATTCGCGGACCGATGCTGATGGCGGGGTACTGGGACGAGCCGGAGCGGGCGCGCGACGCGTGGTTCGACACCGGTGACCTCGGCGAAATCGATGCGCGCGGTTTTCTGCACGTGCACGCGCGGCGCACCGATCTCATCGTCACCGGCGGCGAGAACGTGTATCCCGCGGAGGTGGAGCGCGCGCTCGAGGCGCTGCCGGGCATTCGCGCCGCGGGCGTGTTCGGCATCGCGAGCGAGGAGTGGGGGCAGGAGGTCGCGGCAGCGGTTGTCGCGACGCCGGCACCGGCGGACGACGACCTCGCTGCCCGCCTCGCTGCATGCCTCGCCGCGCACAAGCGTCCGCGCTACGTCTGTTACGTCGACGAGCTCCCGCACACCGCGGGCGGTAAACTCGACCGCGCGGCACTGGCCGGATTCGCCACGTCGTTGCATCCGCTGCCGCGCGCCGCGCGCATCGTTTGACGGCGCTCTCTTTCCTGCCCGTCAGCTCCGCGCGAGCAGGGCCAGAGCAGGCGGAAGCTCCTCCGGCGCCGCGACGATCGCCTCGGCCCCCGCTGCCTCGAGCTCTTCGCGCGAGCCGTATCCCCACAGCACGCCGACGGCACGCACGCCGTTGGCGTGCGCCGCGCGAATATCGTGCTCGCGATCGCCGATCATCGTGCACGCCGCCGCATCGACCCGTTCGCAGCGAAGCAGATGCGCGACGAGCTTCGTCTTGTCGTCACGCGTTCCGGCGAGGTCGGCGCCGTAGACGGCGCGAAGGCGCGGCGCAAGGCCGAAGTGCGCGACGATGCGCTCGGCGTAGGGCTGCGGCTTCGACGTGCAGAGGATGAGCGTGGTGCCGGCACCGGCGAACTGCGCGAGCACCGCCGCGATTCCCGGGTAGACGCCGTTCTCGTGCCAGCCCGTCTCGGCGTAGCGGGCGCGATAGTGCGCGAGCGCGCGCTCGATGTCGCCCGCGTCGTCGGTGCGAAGCAGGCGCGCGAAGGATTGCCGCAGCGGCGGGCCGACGCAGGAACGCAGCATGGACTCCGGCGGCGGCGGAACTCCCATCGCGGTCAGCGCATGGCGAATGGAGCGCGCGATGCCGGAGAAATTGTCGGTGAGCGTGCCGTCGAGATCGAGGAGCAGCGTCGCGGCGGCATTCATCGGCGGCGGCTCATTCCGCCGGCGCGGGCTTCCAGCGCAGCCGGTAATCGATGATCGCACCGGCCGGGCCCGCTTCCCACGAGAGGCAGAACCGCGTCGACAACGCGGCGACGTAGACGCCGGAGTCCCCGAGCGAATTCTCCCTCACCACCGGCGCGAGCGTCGCTGGGCCTTCGCGATACGAGATGTCGAACTTCACCGATTGACTGCTGCTGTAGAGATAATCGAGGCGGTCGCCGACGCGGAGGTTCACGCATTCGCCGAGGCTCTGAAACGGCGCGAGTCGCTCGCCGCTGATCGCACGCGGCTCGTCCGGCACGAGCGCGGGACGCGTGCAGCCGGCGACGAGCGCCAAAGTCCACATCGCGGCGCGCGCTCGCAAGGCCGTGTCCGCGCCGCCTGCGGTCATCGCGCCTTCCGGCGCTGCGCGCGCCAATCCTCGGCGAGCATCGCGAACCGGAGGTGATCGCGCCAGCGGCCGGCGATCTTCACGTAACGCCGCGAATAGCCTTCGCGGACGAATCCCGCCCCGCGCACGAAGGCGAGCGAGCGCCGGTTGTCGGGCTGGACGTTGACCTCGACGCGATGCAGCCGCAGCGTGCCGAACGCGGCGCGCAGCGCGAGCGTCAGCCCCTCGGCCATGTAGCCTTCGCCGGCGAGCGACGCGAACGCGTAGTAGCCGAGATACGCGCTCTGGAAGCTGCCGCGCACGATCTCGCTGAAATTGAACACGCCGACGAGGGCGTCGTCCGCCTCGCGCAGCACGACGAAACCGGCGTGCGTCGCACGCAGCGGGTCGCGCGCGACCGTTGCGGTAAAGCGATCGACGTAGTGGCGAAAGCTTGCCGGCGTCGCCGGTGCCCGCACCCAGCCGGCGTGCAGGCTGCGGCTCGCCCGCGCCGCGGCGAGGAAGGGCGCGCGGTCGTCGGGGCGCGGCGTGCGCAGATAGACGCGGAATCCCGCGCGCCGCACTTCGATCCCGGAGCGTTTCGTGGACGTAGGCATAATCCGGATTTTACCGATTCGGACAATCGCCTTGACGAAGAAATGGGTTGAAGGTCGCGTGGTCGGGAATCGACGCTGGACCGAGCGTCTCGTGTCGCTGCAGGTCGAGGCGCCCGAAGTCACGTTCACGGCGGGTCAGTTCGGCCGCCTCGCGCTGCCTGCGCCGCCCGGCGCGAAGGAGGAGATGCTCGGCCGGCCCTACTCCTTTGTGAACAGCCCGCACACGCAGCCGCACGAGTTCTACTTCATCACGCTGCCGAACGGGCCGTTGTCGCCGCGGCTCGCGGCGCTGGTGCCGGGCGATCCCGTGTGGATGCTGCCGCAGGCGAACGGCTTCTTCTCGGTGGAAGAAGTGCCTCCTGCGGACGTGCTGTGGTGCCTGTCGACCGGCACGGGGCTCGGCCCCTTCCTGTCGATCCTGCGCGGCGAGCTCGCGTGGCAGCGCTTCGCGCGGATCGTGCTGGTCCACGCGGTGCGCTTCGCCGAGGAGCTCACCTATCGCGACGTGATCGCCGGAATCGGCGCGGCGCATCCCGGCGCGTTCACCGCGGTCGAATTCGTGAGCCGGGAGCTGCACGCGGCGGCGCTTTCCGGGCGCATTCCGGAGGCGATCGGCGACGGCCGCCTCGAGGCCCGCGCCGGCATCGCGCTCTCGGCCGAGAATTCGCAGGTCATGCTCTGCGGCAACCCGGCGATGGTCGACGACACGCAGAAGGTGCTCGAGTCGCGTGGCATGCGCCGGCACCGGCGCCGCGAGCCCGGTCAGATCACCGTCGAAACGTACTGGTGACGCGCCGCGGGCCGCGAGGCCGTTGCGGCACGTCGACCGGGCGCCAGCTACTTGCCGACGTCGAGCAGCTCGACGTCGAACACGAGGGTCGCGTTGGGCGGGATCACGCCGCCGGCGCCGCGGGCGCCGTAGCCCATCTGCGGCGGGATCACGAGCGTGCGCGTGCCGCCGACCTTCATGCCGGCAACGCCTTCGTCCCAGCCCTTGATCACCTTTCCGCCGCCCAGCGGAAAGCTGAACGGCTCCTTGCGATCGACGGAGCTGTCGAATTTCGCGCCGTGCCCGTTAGGCGCAGCCGGGTCGTAAAGCCACCCGGTGTAGTGAACGATGACGGTTTTGCCGGCGACGGCTTCGGCGCCAGTTCCTTGTTTCACATCGATTTTCTTCAGTTCAGTCACATTGGCACCGATTTTGCTCGAAAGGGAGGGAGGCGTAGCTTGCGCGGGCGCCGGCGCAGGCGGGGTTGCCGTCTGGCCGAATGCGAAGCCGGCGAGCGCAAAAGATAATGCAATCCCGGCCGCGGCGGACGCGGGCCTGGCATAACAACGTTGAAACATCAATGAGCCTCTTTTCAGCTGAAATGAAAATTTTGCCTGCGCCGCCAAGGACTTCGACGGTCGCGCCGGCCGGAGACGTCGTCTGCGACGTCGCGATTGTAGCCGACATCTGCGGCATTTTGCGCCGCCTCGGGAATTGGTCTATAAAGGGCGCTTCCCTCGGACCTCGGGTGCCCGCCTCGGCATGGCGGCGGGATGCGTCACTCCTTCGTCGCGCGGGCTGCATGGCGCGTGCGGTATTGCTGCGCGCGGCGCACTCGATAGGGTGACCATGTTCGGATTCCTGACGCAACAGACCAAGGATCGCCCCGATCCGCTGCTGACGCCGAAGACTGCGTCGGCGTGGTTGCGTCAGCTGCCGTCGCTCGACGTGATCGGGCGCCAGCAGCACGTGATGCGCGCATTCGACGGAATGCGGCAGTCGAATCGCGGCATCGATTTCAACCGGGTGGCCGCGCTCGAATTCCTGGACGGCGCGCTCGGCGCCGACCGGCGCCAGCTGATCAAGCAGTACGTCGAGAACGTCGACTCGTCCGCGCGTCTCGCCGAGCGCCTGTGGCAGGCGCTGCTGGAAATGACCCAGGGCTTCACGAGTGCCTACCAGGCGGCGCTCGCGCACGCGATCGAATCCGACAATCCGCGGTGGAAGCCCGTCATTCCGCGCCTCTTCTCGCGGCTCATCCATTATTACGGCACCGACGCGAAGCTCCGCGTATTCCGCTACGAGCGCTGGATCCCCGCGAAGTGGACCGAGCTGCACCGGCTGTACATGCGCGCCGTCGAGCTCGAGATCGAGCGCGTGCCGGTGACGCACGCGAGCTCGGGCGGCCACTCGTCGCAGTGGACGATCGAGCAGGAGTACCTGATGGTGCTCCTCATCCATCAGCTCAACACCGGCAATCTCTCGCCCGCGGAGCTCGACTGGGCCACCGCGCAGCTTCGCGCGTGGAGCCGGAAGCTCGAGCTCGACGCGGTGCCGCGCTCGCTCGAAGGCTTCTTTGTCGACGTCGCCGGCAAGAACGGGCTGGTGCGCCGCACGGGACAGGATTCGGGCTCGATGCTGCGCTATGTCGACACGACGCCGCTCACCGAGCAGCTCGACCGCGCGATCCAGGCACTTCGCCAGGCCGAGGCGACCGACCAGGGCCCGGCCGCGCCGATCAACCAGCAGCGGATCGCGACGCTCGACAAGGTGCGTCCCGCGATCATGCCCAATCTCTTCGCGGACATGCGGCGCGACCCGCGCGTCTCGGTATCGGTGGTCGCGCGCGTGCGGGTCGGCCTGCCGCGGATCTGCCGCGATCTCGCGGCGAAGGACGAAAAGGACGGCGCCGACGCACCGAACGTCACCGAGCAGATCGAGGTCTACGCCGTTGCCGACGGCCCGCGCATCAAGCGCCGGATGTTCGACGAGAACGATTCGCTCGCCGCGTCGATCTCGTCATTCAGCGATCCGATGTGGCAGGTGAAGGACCGCAGCGTCGCCGGGCTCCGCATCGCGGCGTCGGGCGGCATCGGGCAGAGCCTCGCGCTCGGCGCGCTCGTCGCCGTGCGCCAGTCGGACGTCAGCGACTGGGTGCTGGGCGTCGTGCGCCGCCTCAACAAGGTGTCGAACGACGAGGTCGAGGCCGGCGTGTCGATCATCGCCGAGCGACTCGTGCCGGTGGTGCTGCACGGCAAGCGCGAGTCGAAGGAAGATCTCGGCATGATCGTCAACGGCATCGATGTCTCCACGATGGGTGCGCGCTTCGACGGCCTCTACCTGCCGCCGCCGTCGCGCCCGGACAAGCCGCTCGCGGTGAAGACGCTGATCGTCCCGACGTCCGAATACGTCGAGGGTCGTCGCGTGATTCTCACCACCGGCCGCTCGGTATACACCGTTGCGCTGCGCAATCTCGTCGAGCAGCGCGCCGAGTGGAGCTGGGTCGCGATCCAGATCGTCGAGAAGAAGCCGAAGGAGCTTTGACGCTCCGCGCGCGTCGCGCAGGCGGGCCGTTCGGTGCGCGTGTCGCCACACGCGGTGGAGGGTCTCTGCGGGTTGCGCGCATGCCTCAGGGCGGACCGGCACCGCCAGGCATTTGCGGGTCGTTGCCCGGCGGACGCTTATGCTCTAATCTTCCCGTTCCCCGTCCGTTCCCGCAAAGGCGGTGAAAATGAAACGTGAGCTCATGATCGTGGCGATGCTGGGCGTCGGGCTGGTCGGCTGCCAGGCGATGAACGTGCAGGGCGACCAGGCGACGGACGAGCCGATCTACTACACCGGAAGCCATCTGCCCTCGCGATCGGGTGCCAATTCCGCCCAGTCGGTGAAGGCGCTCGCGCCGCCGACTATCGATCAGACGATGAAAGGCAGCGTGTGCGTCGGCGGCCCCTGTGGCGGCATTCATTGATCTGTAACGCGCTGTAACGGAGACCGTCGCAGCGCGACACCCGAGCGCGGCGTCCGGTAGAATGAGCATCTGCCCCGCGGGGTTCCATGGGGCTTTTTCTTTTTTGCGTTCACCCCTTCTGCACTTCCATTTTTTGTACGGAGCGCGCCCATGTTTCGCCGCATCGCCATCGCCATTGCCATTGCCTTGGATTCATCGCAGCCGGCTGCGCGCCGGTGAACCCGCAGCAGACTTCCGCACAGGACGATCCCGTCTACTCGACCGGCACGCACCTGCCCAGGCGTTCGGGCGGCGGTGGCGCGTCGACCGTCACGACGACCGCCGCGCCGACGCCCGACCAGGGCAAGAACTCCGTATGCGTCGGCGGCCAGGCGTGCGGCGGAGGCAAGTAGCGTCCGCACCGGATTCCCGCCAGCAGGCCGCTTCATGCGGCCCGCATTGACCGCGCCGCGCGCCGCGGGGCCCCTGCTCACTGCGCACGCCGCGGCCTCCGCAACGGTCGGAGGACTTGCGAGCGTTGTGTGGTCGGCCTTCTGCGCCGACTCGCCGGAGTCGCATCCCCAGGCAGCTTGGGGCCCTTGCTCCTGGGCTCGCGTCGCGGCCTCCAATGCCGTCGAGAGATGTGACGGTGAAGTTGTCGGCCTTCTGCGCCGACTCGCCGGAGTCGCATCCCCAAGCAAGCTTGGGGCCCCTGCTCCTGGGCTCGCGTCGCGGCCTCCAATGCCGTCGAGAGATGTGACGGTGAAGTTGTCGGCCTTCTGCGCCGACTCGCCGGAGTCGCATCCCCAAGCGAGCTTGGGGCCCCTGCTCCTGGGCTCGCGTCGCGGCCTCCAATGCCGTCGAGAGATGTGACGGTGAAGTTGTCGGCCTTCTGCGCCGACTCGCCGGAGTCGCATCCCCAAGCAAGCTTGGGGCCCCTGCTCCTGGGCTCGCGTCGCGGCCTCCAATGCCGTCGAGAGATGTGACGGTGAAGTTGTCGGCCTTCTGCGCCGACTCGCCGGAGTCGCATCCCCAAGCAAGCTTGGGGCCCCTGCTCCTGGGCTCGCGTCGCGGCCTCCAATGCCGTCGAGAGATGTGACGGTGAAGTTGTCGGCCTTCTGCGCCGACTCGCCGGAGTCGCATCCCCAAGCAAGCTTGGGGCCCCTGCTCCTGGGCTCGCGTCGCTAATCCTGCGGCCGGAACTTGAGCGTCAGCGTGCGCTGGAAGAGATCCGGCGGATCGGCGCGCGGCAGCGGCGATGACTTCATGATCGCCCGCTGCACGGCATCGTCGTACGCGCGGAGCCCGCTCGATTTTCGCAGCGTCGCATCGATGATCTCGCCCGTCGGCAGCTGCACGACGTCGAAGATCGCTTCGGGATTGCCGGCAATGTCAGGCGGCAGGATGACATTGCCGCGCACCTTGGCCTGGATCCTGCGAACGTAGTCCGCCGCCGCACGGTCGCGGGCCGACGTCGCGGCTTCGGCGGCCTTCTGCTCCGCCGTGCGCGCGCTCTTTTCGCGCTCCGCCTGCTGCTTCAGGTCCTGCGCCTCGCGCTCCTGGCGCGCCCGTGATTCGGCGAGCCGCTTCTGCTCGTCGAGTTTCTTCCTGTCGGCCTCACGCTTGTCCGCCTCCTGCTTTGCGCGTGCCTGCTTCTCCTTCTCGGCGGCTTCCTTTTTTCGGCGCTCTTCGTCCTGCTGCGCCTTCAGCGCGATTTCCGCCGCGCGCGGATCGGGCTTCTCCACCACCGGCGCCGGCTTGGGCGGCGGCGCCGGTGCCGGCTTGGGCACGGGAACCGGTTCGGGCGTTGGCTCGGGCTTGGGTTCGGGACGCGGTGGCGCCGGTTCCGGCACGGGCGCGGGCGCAGGCGCAGGCGTCGCGGTCGGCGGCGCGTAGAGTTCCGCCGTGATCGGCTCGGGCGGGCGATTCTGCCAGCGGATCGCGAAGATCAGCACGGCGAGAAGCGCCGCGTGCACGGCGACCGCGAGCAGGAACGCCGGCCACCTGCCCCTGTCGCGTGCGGGCTTCCGCGGACTCTCGTCGCGCATCAGGAGCCTGTCGGGCTTGATTTCACGTATGCGACGCAGGTGGTTCGGGGGTAGTTCAAGGCGCGATCCCGAGCGCACATCGGGAACGTGCCGAGGGAGCGCAACGCAGCAATGGACAAATGAGGCGCCCGAAGCGCCCCGTCCCTTCGCTCATTTGGGTCCGGCCGCCAAAAAGCGCGTCTGCCTTGTTGCTCGGCTTGCGAAGATTCACGATATTCGCTGCGCCGCGCGCCGCGCATCCATCGCTTTTTGGCCCGGCAACGCATGTGTGAAATCAAGCCCGACAGGCTCCTACGACTGTGGCGGTCGCGCGAGGAGCCCGACCTTGTGCGCGCCGTTGCGCTGCAGGAGGTCGAGGATGCCGAGGACATCCTCGTAGCGCGTGCTGCGATCGGCGGCGATGACGACGGGCTGATCCGGAGCGCGTGCCTGCTTCTCGCGTATGCGGGCGACGAGCTCATCGCGCGTCACGCGCGCCGGCGCCGCGCCTGCCTGGCGATCGGCCAGGAGCAGCGTGCCATCGGTGCGCAGCGTGACTTCGAGCGGTTGCGTTGGTGCCGTCAGCTTGCTGCCGACGCTCGGCAGCTCGATCTCGCCGGGGTTGACGAGCGGTGCGGTCACCATGAAGATGACGAGCAGCACCAGCATCACGTCGATGTAGGGAACGACGTTGATCTGGTTGATTGTCTTGCGCGCGCGTCGCATGGGCCGTCAGAGGCGGGACGTCGGGAAATCGATCGTGAGTGCGCCCATCCTCAGCCCTGCCGCTGCAGGATGTTCGAGAATTCCTCGATGAACGTCTCGTAGCGCACCGAGAGCCGGTCGACGTCGTGCGTATATCGGTTGTACGCGACGACAGCGGGAATCGCCGCGAAGAGGCCGATCGCCGTCGCGATCAGCGCCTCGGCGATGCCGGGCGCCACCTGCGCAAGCGTGGCCTGGCTCACGTTTGCGAGGCCGCGGAACGCATTCATGATGCCCCACACGGTGCCGAGGAGGCCGATGTACGGCGACACCGAGCCCACCGTCGCGAGGCCCGACAGGTGCGCCTCGAGCGTGTCGATCTCGCGCTGGTACGCGGCGCGCATCGCCCGCCGCGCGCTGTCGAGCGTGACCGCCGCATTGCTCCCCTGCTTGCGATGCTTGGTGAACTCGCGGAAACCCGCAGTGAAGATGTGCTCGAGGCCGGTGCCCGTCAGCGACTGGCTGGCGCTCTGATAGATCGCGTTGAGGTCGCCGCCCTTCCAGAATGAGTCCTCGAAGGTGTCGGTGTCGCGCGATGCCCGCTTCAGCTGGAACATCTTGAGGAAGATCTGCCACCACGACCACAGCGACAGGCCGATCAGCAGCGCGAGGATGCCCTGGACGACGATCGACGCCTGGCCGACGAGGGTGAGGAAGGAGAGATCGGGATGGACGCTCAAAGCAGGGCCTCGAGGCTGGCGGCGAGCGGCGCGGGGATGCGCGCCGGTCGCCAGGTTTCTCGGTCGAGGCAGGCGAGCGACACGCGCGCCTCTGTCAGTGTTTCATCGCCCCGGCACACGGACTGCAGGGCGACCATCGTTGCGCGTCCCGCCGAAAGCAGCGTCAGCGTGACGTCGAGGTTGTCGAGGAGGCGCGCCGGACGGCGGTATTCGATGTCGACCCGGTGCACGACGAATACGATCCGCTGCTCGCGCTCGAGCGTCGCGAGCTCGAATCCGATCGAGCCCAGCCATTCGGTGCGTGCGCGTTCCATGAAGCGGAGATAGTTGGCGTAGTAGACGACGCCCGCGGCGTCGGTGTCCTCGTAGTAGACGCGCACCGGCAGCCGGAAGTTCGCGCGGGCTCCCTGTGGGGTCTTCATTTGCCGGCAAAGAGATCGACGGCGCCGCCGGGCGCCGGCGGGGCGAGGCCGAAGTGCCGGTACGACAGCGCCGTCGCCACCCGGCCGCGCGCGGTACGCTGCAGGAAGCCCTGCTGGATCAGGTAGGGCTCCAGCACGTCCTCGATGGTGTCGCGCTCCTCGCCGATCGCCGCCGCGAGGTTGTCGACGCCGACCGGGCCACCGCCGAACTTCTCCAGTACCGCGCGCAGGAGCTTCCGGTCCATCACGTCGAGGCCCGACATGTCGACGTCGAGCATGATGAGCGCGTCGTCGGCGACCTCGCGCGTGATCTCGCCTCCCGCACGCACTTCGGCGAAGTCGCGGACGCGGCGCAGCAGCCGGTTCGCGATGCGGGGCGTTCCGCGGGCGCGGCGCGCGATCTCGAGCGCGCCGGTCGCGTCGATCACGATGTCGAGCAGGCCCGCCGAGCGCGTGACGATGCGCGCGAGCTCCTCGGCGGTGTAGAACTCGAGCCGCGCGACGATGCCGAAGCGGTCGCGCAGCGGATTGGTGAGCATGCCGGCGCGCGTCGTCGCGCCGATCAGTGTGAACGGCGGCAGGTCGAGCTTCACGCTGCGCGCCGCCGGTCCTTCCCCTATCATGATGTCGATCTGGAAATCCTCGAGCGCCGGGTACAGGATCTCCTCGACGACCGGCGACAGCCGGTGGATCTCGTCGATGAAGAGCACGTCGTGCGGCTCGAGATTGGTGAGGAGCGCCGCGAGGTCGCCGGCGCGCTCCAGCACGGGCCCGGAGGTCTGCCGCAGGTTGACGCCGAGCTCGTGCGCGATGATGTGCGACAGCGTCGTCTTGCCAAGACCCGGCGGCCCGAACAGCAGCACGTGGTCGAGCGCTTCCTTGCGCTTGCGCGTCGCCTCGATGAAGATCGACAGCTGGCCGCGGATCTTTTCCTGGCCGACGTATTCCGCGAGCACGCGCGGGCGCAGCGTGCGCTCGACGATGTCCTCCTCGCCGCCCGCGACCTTGGCGGTGACGATGCGCTTCTGCTCGTCGTTCTCGATCATGCGGGCGACTTCGCGAGGAGCTTCAGCGCCTGGCGGATGCCGTCGGCCACCGACAGCCCGTCAGGCAGCTTCTTTACGGTCGCGACCGCTTCCTTGTCGCTGTAGCCCAGCGCGACGAGCGCATTGAGGATGTCCGACGACGCGGTCGGCGCACGCGCGCCGCCGCCCGCACCGAGGTCCGCACCGAGCTTGTCCTTCAGCTCCAGCAGCAGCCGCTCCGCAGTCTTCTTGCCGATTCCAGGAATCTTGGTGAGCCGGCCGGCGTCCTGCAGCGTCACCGCGTTCGCGAGTTCCGCGACCGACAGGCCCGACAGCACGGAGAGCGCCGTGCGCGCGCCGATGCCGCTGATCTTGGTCAGCATCCGGAACGCCTGCCGCTCGGACTCGCTGCCGAAACCGAACAGCAGATGCGCGTCCTCGCGGACGACGAGATGGGTGAACAGCACGACGCGCGCGCCCGGCAGCGGCAGGTTGTAGAACGTGCTCATCGGCACGTCGACCTCATAGCCCACGCCCTGCACGTCGAGCAGGATCTGCGGCGGGTTCTTCTCGACGAGGATTCCGGTGAGGCGGCCGATCATGATCCGCAATTATGGCACGCGCCCCATGCGCGGACGCGCCCGGGGGCGACTCTCGTGCGAGCTAGGCCGGGAGCGTCGCCAGGTGCAACTGCACGGCCGCGAGCGAGGGCAGGACCAGCGGATCGCGGGCGAGGAGCGTCTCCGACGGCGCCAGGACGTCGGGCACCATGATCGGAACCATTCCCGCCGCGAGCGCGCCGCATACGCCGGGCTCCGAATCCTCGAGCACGATGCAGTCGCCCGGCGCCACGCCGACGCGGATCGCCGCGAGCAGGAAGATGTCGGGCATGGGCTTGCCGCGCTCGACTTCGTCGCCGCCGACCAGCGCGGCGAATCCCGCGAGAAGATTTGCCTGCGCGAGCTTTGCTTCCGCGCGCGTGCGCCGCGTCGAGGTCGCAACGACGCGGGGAATGCGCCTCGCGTCGAGCCAGTCGAGGAGTGCCACGAGCCCGGGCTTCACCGCGACGCCGTCGCGGGCGACCATTGCGTCGTAGGTCTCCTGGGAGGCCTGCATCAGCCGGTCGATCGGATAGTCGTCGCCGTGACGTTCCAGCACCAGCGCTCGAGAGTCGCGCGAGTTGCGGCCGATCATCGCCGGCATCAGCGCCGCGTCGAACTCGAGCCCGAGCCGCTCGATCGCGATGGTCCAGCAGCGCAGCGCGAGTCGCTCGGTGTCGAGCATGAGGCCGTCCATGTCGAACACGACGGCGCGCGGAAGGCGCTGCGGGCGGGGCGCGCGCGTCATCGAATGAACCTGCCGGCGCGCCGGCGAAAGTTGCCGGCGACGAGCCCGCCCATCCCTTGCGTCCCGTGCGCGTGCGCGATGGCGCAGGCGAGGGCATCCGCAGCATCCGGCGAGGGCCTTCCGTCGAGGCAGAGGAGGCGCATCACCATCTCCTGCACCTGCTCCTTCGCCGCCTTGCCGTGCCCGACCACCGCCTGCTTCACCTGCAGCGCCGTGTATTCGCGCACCGGAAGCCGGGCGAGCACCGCGGCGGAGATCGCGGCGCCGCGCGCCTGTCCCAAGAGCAGCGTTGACTGCGGATTGACGTTGACGAACACCTTCTCGATGGCGACCTCGAGCGGCTGGTAGAGCGCGATCACTTCGGAGAGATCCTGCAGGATGACGCCGAGGCGCTCCGGCAGCTCGCCGTCGCTGCTGTGGATGGCACCGCTCGCAATGCACGTGAGCCGGCTGCCGGCGACGTCGATGATGCCAAAACCCGTGATACGAAGACCCGGATCGATGCCAAGAATGCGACGGGCGGAACTAGACACCCCGGCTCCCCGAGACGCCGACGGGTTTCGGTGCAGGCTGACATGAGCGCGCAGCGCGCATGTCAAGCGAGCGAAGCGAGCGGCCGAAGCCAAAACAGGTAATGCGAAGACCCGGATCGATGCCAAGAATGCGACGGGCGGAACTAGACACCCCGGCTCCCCGAGACGCCGACGGGTTTCGGTGCAGGCTGACATGAGCGCGCAGCGCGCATGTCAAGCGAGCGAAGCGAGCGGCTGAAGCCAAAACCCGTGATACGAAGACCCGGATCGATGCCGAGGATGCGCCGCGGCGATCCGGCCACCGGCAGCGATGCGACGACGCGGGGAGCGACGCCCATGTCAGGGATGCGGCGCCATCGCGGGGCGTGCCGCGGAGGCGGGCGCGGGCGAGGCGGGCGGTGAGGCGAGGTGTCGCGTGGTCGTCTCGCGCGGGCGCTATTCGTCGATGACGGCGTTGGTGTAGACGTTCTGGACGTCGTCCAGCGACTCGATCGCGTCGATGAGCTTCTGCATCCGCGCGCCGTCCTCGCCGGTCATCTCGATATCCGTGGCGGGCTTCATCGTCACTTCGGCGAATTCCGGAACGAGCTTGCGCCTGGCGAGCGCTTCCTTGACTGCGATGAAGTCGTACGGGCCCGTGACGACCTCGAGACTGCCGTCGTCGTTGGTGACGACGTCCTCGGCGCCGGCCTCGAGCGCCGCCTCGAGCAGCTTGTTCTCATCGGTGCCGGGCGCGAACACGAGCTGGCCGCAGTGCTTGAACAGGAACGCGACCGAGCCGTCGGTGCCGAGATTGCCGCCGTACTTGGAGAAGGCGTGCCGGACGTCGGCGACGGTGCGCGTGCGGTTGTCGGTCATGCAGTCGACGATCACCGCGGCGCCGTTGATGCCGTAGCCCTCGTACCGGATTTCCTCGTAGTTGACGCCTTCGAGCTCTCCGGCGCCGCGCTTCGCGGCGCGCTCGATCGTGTCCTTCGGCATGTTGTTCGCCGTCGCCTTGTCGATGGCGAGGCGCAGCCGCGGATTCATCGACGGATCGGCGCCGCCCATGCGTGCCGAAACCGTGATTTCCTTGATGAGGCGGGTGAAGATCTTTCCGCGCTTGGCGTCGGTGGCCGCCTTGCGGTGCTTGATGTTCGCCCATTTGCTGTGGCCCGCCATTGCCGTGCTGCCTTTCCCGCGAAAACGAGACCGAAATTATACCGCGCGGCGATGTCCTCCGCGCCGCGGATGCTAGCGCAGCCCCTGCTGGCGCAGGAATTTCTGGAGCACGGAAAGCCGGATCGCGCTGTCGTTGACCTCGAGCATCGTCTGCTTGATGTGGAGCGGCAGCGGCAAGAGCTCGGCCAGGCGATAGCTGACCCACGACGCGTCGTCGAACGCGCGCGCGGCCGGAAAATGCTGCGGACCGGCGCGCTCCGCGAGCGCCTCGAGCAGCCGGGCGAGCGGCGCACAGGCCTCGGGCAGCGCGACTGCGGGCTCGGCGGCGAGCGGGCTCACGCTTGCCTGCACGAGGCCGTCCGCGCGGGCTTCGTGCGACACGACGCGAAAGCGCTGTCCGCCGGTCACGCCGACGTGGAGAATGCCCTGCTCGGGCATGTCCCAGCTCGCAATGGTCGCCATCGTGCCGATTTCCGCGAAGCGGGCCGGCGCGGCGCCCGCGTGCGCAACCTCCTCGCCTTCGGTGACGAGGACGACGCCGAACGGCACGCCGTTCGCGACGCAGGTCTTCGTCATCGCGATGTAGCGCTGCTCGAACACCCTGAGCGGCAGGATCCCGCCGGGGAAGAGCACCGTCTTCAGCGGGAACAGCGGCAGCTCCAGCGACCGCTTCGGGCGGGTCGCGCCGAGAAACGATGCCATCAGAGGCCGCCGCGCCGCGTCGCGCGCCTGCGCGCCGTCCTCACGCGAGCTCGCGATGGCGGGTCAGCACCTGATAGCGCGGCGAGAACGCGCGCGCGAGGCGCTCGACGAGATAGACGGAGCGGTGGCGGCCGCCCGTGCACCCGATCGCGACCGTCAGATAGTTCCGGTTGTCGCGCGCGTAGTCGGGCAGCCAGCTCGCGACGAAGTGATAGATGTCGTTGTACATGCGCTCGACCTCGGGCAGCTTCTCGAGGTATTCAACGACGGGGGCGTCGCTTCCGGTCAGCGGGGCGAGCTGCGGCTCGTAATAGGGGTTCGGCAGGCAGCGCACGTCGAACACGATGTCGGCATCCAGCGGGACGCCGTGCTTGAATCCGAACGACTCGAACAGCAGCGTCAGTCGCGTGGCGTCGACGCTGATGAAATCGCGGATCCAGTTGCGCAGACCTGCCGCGGACAGGTCACTGGTGTCGAACGCAAATCCGAGCGGGCGGATCTCGGCCAGCAGCGCGCGCTCGTCCTCGATCGCCTCGGTCAGCGTGCGCGTGTCGCTCGACAGCGGATGCCGGCGCCGCGTTTCCGAAAAGCGCTTCACGAGCTCCGGCGTCTTCGCGTCGAGATAGAGGAAGCGCACGCTCCAGCCGCCGGCGCGGAGCGCCTCGATCGTCGCGGGCAGGTCGCCGATGCCGGTGCCCGTCTTGACGTCGAGCGCGATCGCGACGCGGTCCCGGCCGGCGGCGGCGAGATAGCGCGCCGTCTCCTCGAGCAGCGGCAGCGGGAGGTTGCTGACGGCGTAGTAGCCCGAGTCCTCGAGCGCCGCGAGCGCGACGCTCTTGCCGGAGCCGGAGACCCCGCCGACCAGGAGCAGATCCATGCCGTTCATACGCGTGTCCTGGACCGGGAACGCATGCGCGATCGATCGCGGGGCGTGATCGCCGACAACGGGAAGACTGGAATGTACCTCACGCGTCGCGGATGCGCAGCAGGGGTGCGACCGGCGGGC
Source organism: uncultured beta proteobacterium (assembly GCA_963717695.1). Classification (GTDB taxonomy): domain Bacteria; phylum Pseudomonadota; class Gammaproteobacteria; order Burkholderiales; family Casimicrobiaceae; genus CAIWHR01. The sequence continues at coordinate 190,683 of CAVQWR010000004.1, forward strand.
GGCCGCTGCGCGCGGCCGGCGCGGTCAACCGCCGTCTTCCATGAGCTTCTGCTGCCGCTCGATGAATTCCTTGGTGCTGTCGATGCCGCGCTGGTTCAGCACGAAGTTGCGCACGGCAGCCTCGACCAGCACGGCGAGATTGCGCCCGGCGGCGACGGGGATCGTCACCTTCCGGATGGGCACGCCCAGGATCTCCTGGTAGGTCGCCTGCACCTGGAGCCGGTCGAGCTCGGAGAACGCCTCGTGGCCGTGGTCCTCGAGGTGCACCATGAACTTCAGGAGCTTGCGCGGACGCACCGCGGTTTCGCCGAAGATCGTGCGGATATTGAGGATGCCGATCCCGCGCACCTCGAGGAAGTCGCGCAGCACGCCGGGGCAGCGCCCCTCGAGCGTGTCGGGCGAGATCCGGTAGATCTCGACGATGTCGTCGGCGACGAGCCCGTTGCCGCGCGAGATGAGCTCCAGCGCGAGCTCGCTCTTGCCGATCGCCGACGCGCCGGTGATGAGGACACCCATTTCCAGCACGTCGAGGAAGACGCCGTGCAGCGTCGTCGCCTCGGCGAGCACGCGCGCGAGATAGAGCCGGATCACCTCGACCACGTTGGGCGAGGGCTGCGTCGACGTGAAGAGCGCCACGTGGTCGGCGGCACAGCGCTCGGTAAGCTCCGCCGGAACAGCTTCGCCATTCGAGACGACGACCGCCACCAGCTCGGTGTCGAAGAGCCGCGAGACCGTTTCGCGCCACGCCTCGGCAGACAGGCCTTTCACCCAGGCGATCTCGGCGGCGCCGAGGATCTGGATGCGGAACGGATGGATGAGGTTGAGGTGGCCGACCTGGCCGATCGTGGGCTTCAGCGCCGCGTCGCCGGTCAGGACGCGATTGCCGCCCTGGCGCCCCGCGACCCAGCTCAAGTCGAGGCGGGCTTCGTTGTCGCTGAAGAATTTTTCGACGCTGACTTGCCGCATCATGCCGTGCTCGCCGCTCATTCGTCGCGGCCCGCGCTATGCGGTGGCCGCCCACCCGTCGAAGAGCGCGCGCAGCGCCGCCGGGCTCGATGCCGTGGCGAGCTGGTCGCGGAACGCCTTGTCCGAGAACATCTGCGCAAGCTCGGACAGGAGCTGCAGGTGCCGCTCGGTCGCCTGCTCGGGGACGAGCAGCACGAACACCTGCGCGACGGGCTTGCCGTCCGGCGCATCGAACGGGATCGGCGCGCGCAGGCGCATGAAGGCGCCCTGCGCCTCGCGCAGGCCCTTGATGCGGCCGTGCGGGATGGCCACGCCCTGACCCAGGCCCGTCGAGCCGAGGCGCTCGCGCGCGGCGAGGCTGTCGACCACGACGGAGCGCGCGAGCCCCGAGCTCTTTTCGACCAGCGCGCCGACGGCGTCGAACAGGCGCGCCTTCGTTCCGGCATCGACATCGAGCAGGATGTTCGCTGCGGGCAGGAGCTCGGCAACCTGGTTCATGCGCGGGAACGAAGCGGAGGCAGGAATGAACGGCGGCTCAGAGGGCGACGTCGCGCTTGATGTCGTGGCCCTCATGCCGGTGCAGAGCGAGCTTTTCCTTGTGCTTCACGACCTGGCGGTCGAGCTTGTCGACCAGCGCGTCGATCGCCGCGTACATGTCCGGCTCGATCGCCTCGCAGTGGATGTCCTTGCCGCGCGCGTGCAGATTGACCTCGACCTTGTGGTTCAGCTTGTCGACCGAGAGGACGACGTTGACGTCGATCACGTGGTCGAAGTGGCGCGAGACGCGGTCGAGCTTCGCCACGACGTAGTCGCGCAGCGCGGGGGTGATGTCGAGGTGGTTGCCGGTGACGTTGAGGTTCATCGCACTCTCCTTCTGTTGCTGCATGTCCGCGCGGGGGCCGTGCTCACGGCGCCTTGCGCAGGTTGACGGGAGGAATCGAGAGCGCCTCCCGGTATTTGGCGATCGTGCGCCGCGCGACCAGGATGCCCTGCTCGCCCAGGATATCGGCGATCTTGCTGTCGGTGAGCGGGGCCTTCGGATCCTCGGCGCTCACGAGCTGCTTGATCAGCGCACGAATCGCGGTCGCCGACGCGGCGCCGCCAGTGTCGGTGGCGACGTGGCTGCCGAAGAAGTACTTGAGCTCGTAGGTGCCGCGCGGGGTCAGCATGTACTTCTGCGTGGTGACGCGCGAGATCGTCGATTCGTGCAGGTCGAGCATGTCGGCGATCTCGCGCAGCACCATCGGCCGCATCGCGACCTCGCCGTGCTCGAAGAAGCGCCGCTGCCGCTCGACGATCGCCTGCGACACGCGCAGTATCGTGTCGAAGCGCTGCTGGACGTTGCGGATCAGCCACTTCGCCTCCTGAAGCTGTGCCGCGAGCTGCTGGTTCGACGATTCGCGGTTGCGCGTCAGGATGTCGGCGTAGATGCGGTTGAGGCGGAGCTTGGGCATCGCCGCCTCGTTCAGCGACGCCTGCCAGCGGCCGCGCGTCTTCTTGACGACGACGTCGGGCACGACGTAGTTCGCCTCGGTCTTCGCGAACGCTGCACCCGGGCGCGGATTGAGGCTCATGATCAGCGCGCGCACCGCGCGGATGCACGCGTCGTCCACGTGCAGCGCGCGCTTAAGCTTGGTGAAGTCGCGCGCGGCGAGCTGGGGCAGGTGGGAGGCGACGAGCGTCAGCGCCTCGGCGCGGTGCGGCGTCGTGTCGGGCAGCGCCTTCAGCTGCAGCGTCAGGCACTCGGCGGCGTCGCGCGCGCCCACGCCGGCGGGCTCGAAGCTCTGCAGGTAGCGCAGCGCGATCGACAGCTCGTCGGGATCGATCTCGAGCTCCTCGGGGAAGAGCTCGGCGACTTCCTCGAGCGAGGTGTGCAGGTAGCCATCCTCGTCCAGCGCATCGATCAGCGCGGCGACGATATGCCGGTCGCGCATCGGCAGGTTCAGCATCGCGAGCTGGCCGATCAGGTGGTCGCGCAGCGTGCTGGTCGCGACCTGCTGCGGAAAGAAGCCGTCGTCGTCGTCGTCGGCGCCCGGACCGCCCCAGTCGGAATCGCCGGTCGAGTAGTCCTCGAAATCGGCACGGTCCACGGTGTCGCGCTGGCCCTCGGCATCGCGGCGCTCCTCGGTGTCGCGCGTGACGCCGTCGGCCGCGCCGTCGCCGGCTTCGGCGGGCACGGTGCGAATCTCGGCTTCGGAGGGTGCACGGGAATCCACAGGGGCGACGGCGTCGGCCGGCACGCCGTCTTCCTCGCCCTCGGCCTTTTCGAGCAGCGGATTTTCCTGGAGGATGCGCTCGACCTCCGCATTGAGCTCGAGCGTCGAGAGCTGCAGCAGCCGGATCGACTGTTGCAGCTGAGGCGTCAGCGTCAGGTGCTGCGTGAGCTTGAGTTGGAGCGTTTGCTTCATCGCGTCCGCAGCGGGGGGATCAGAGCCGGAAGTGCTCGCCCAGGTAGACTTTCCTTACCGCCTCATTATAAACAATCTCGCCGGGGACGCCCGACGCCAGGACCCGGCCCTCGTTGATGATGTAGGCGCGGTCGCAGATGCCGAGCGTCTCGCGGACGTTGTGGTCGGTGATGAGGACGCCGATGCCGCGGTCCTTGAGGAAGCCGATGATCTTCTGGATGTCGAGCACCGCGATCGGGTCGACGCCGGCGAACGGCTCGTCCAGCAGGATGAAGCGGGGCCGCGTCGCCAGCGCGCGGGCGATCTCGACGCGGCGGCGCTCGCCGCCCGAAAGGCTCAGCGCCGATGCGCTGGCGAGGTGCGAGATCGACAGGTCCTCGAGCAGCGCGTCGAGCCGGTTGGAACGCGTGTCGGCGTCGAGGTCCTGCAATTCGAGGATCGCGCGCACGTTCTCGGCCACCGTGAGCTTTCGAAAGATCGACGCCTCCTGCGGCAGGTAGGAAAGCCCGAGGCGCGCCCGCGAGTGGATGGGCATCCGGGAAAGATCGCGTCCGTCGAGCTCGATGCGCCCGCCGTCCGCGGCGGTCAGCCCGACGATCATGTAGAAGCACGTCGTCTTGCCGGCGCCGTTCGGGCCGAGGAGTCCGACGACCTCGCCGCTCGCGACGTCGAGCGAGACGTCGTGCACGACGGTGCGAGCCTTGTACCGCTTCTCCAGGCGGGCGACGGAAAGCTGGCTCACGGGCGGAGCGTCGGGCTGCGGCGTCACTTCGACGCCGGCGGTGCGATGTCGGTCGCGGACTTGAGCTCGGCGGGGGGCGGCACGACGGAAGCCGGCTCAGGCGCGGGCGCCTTGGGCGCCGACTTGGCGGCGTCCTTGTCCTTGTCCCTTGCTGCCCGGCATCGGCGTGTCGGAGCGCGGCTGGAAAACGCCGCGCACGCGCGCGCCGGCGCCGCCCGACTCGGGGGCCGCCACGACGCCGCCGCGGCCTTCGGCCTTCGCGAACTCGGTGGCGGTGTTGTACGAGATGTAGTTGCTGCGGATCTCGTCCTGGTTGCGCCGCAGGAGCGCACGGTCGTAGAGCTCGAGGAGCTGCTTGGTGCCGTCGTACTCGGCGCGCTGCGCGAAGCCCTCGAAATACTCGTCGACGCCGTCGCGCTTCTGGCGGAAGGTGAGCGGGTTGCCGAACGCGGTCGCCGACATCGAGTTGTCCGCATTCTGGCGGAACGTGATCTTGTCGGCGTGGATCACCATCGTGCCCTGCGTGATGACGACGTGGCCGATCAGCGTGCCGACCTTGGTCTCCGCGTTGACGTCGGCCGAATCGGCGATCCAGTTGATCGGCTTGTCCCTGTCCGCGGTCTCGGCGAACGCGGAGCTCGCGCCGACGCCGAGTGCGATTGCGGCGGCGAGGACGGCGGCGATGCGACGCCGTCCCGCGGAACTTGAGGAGGTGCGAGTCACTTCGAGAGGGCCTTGGGCTGGATCGTGCCGTGCGCGCTTGAGGTGAGCTTCAGCGTGTGGGTGTTGTTGTCGAGCGACATGCCGACAGCCTCGATTATTCCACGCGGGTCCTCGATCGTCACCCGCTGGTCGGTGTCGGCCAGTCCCTTCTTCGGAATGACGCGCAGGAACTCCGTGGACAGCGATGCCGGGCCCTCGACCTTGTCGCCGGTCCCGCCGGCCTCGCGACGCGCCTTTACGTTGCCGCGGAAGGTCACCGTCTCGCGGTCGCCCGCGACGCTCGCGTTGTCGGCGGCGATCGACATCGTCGGCTTGCCGGGCTCGGTGAGGGACAGGCGCGGCGCGACGACGTCGACCGTGTCGGTGTCGGGGAAATGCACGGCGCGCTTGGCCGTCATCGACTCGCGCACCTGGCCCGTGGCGTCGAGCGCGTAGGCGCGGATGTTCTCGATGTAGATGTCGGGATCGTGGCGCGCGCTGCCGTCGCGCCGCGGCGGGGGCGACTGCACCTGCGCGTCGAGCCAGTACGTGAGCGCCGCGAGGCTGCCGAGGAAGAGCGCCGGCGACCACGAGATGAGCCGCTCGATCAGGACGCGGTCGCGACTCAAGGCCTGCCTCCGCCGTGCACGGCAAAGTGGTCCTGCTGCGCGTCGAGCGCGCCCTGCGCGGCGAGGATCAGCTCGCAGACCTCGCGCACGGCGCCGCGTCCGCCCTCGCGCCGCGTCACGTAATGCGCGCGCCGCTTCACCGCGTCCGGCGCGTGCGGCACGGTGACGTCGAGCCCGCAGTGCAGGAACAAAGGCAGGTCCGGCAGGTCGTCGCCGATGTGCGCGCACGCGGCATTCGGAAGATCGAGCTCGGCGCGCAGGCGCTCCCACGGCGTCAGCTTGTCCTCGGTGCCCTGGAGGAGGCGGCGGACGCCGAGCACCTTCGCCCGGTGCGCGACCGCGGGCGCATTGCTGCCCGTGATCCACGCGATCGTGACGCCGACGCCCGCCAGCATCTTGAGGCCGACACCGTCGAGCGAGGAGAACGACTTCATCTCGCGGCCGTCGTCGCCGTAGTACAGCTGTCCGTCGGTCAGCACGCCGTCGACGTCGCAGGTGAGCAGACGAATGCCCCGTGCGCGCTGCGCGAGGTCGTCGGACAGCGCGGCGAGGGTCATACGACGCGCGCGCGAAAGAGGTCGTGCATGTGCAGCGCGCCGACGAGGCGGCCGCCGGCGTCGACGACGAGGAGCGCGAGCTTCTTGGGCGGTGCCTCCATCAGGTCGACGCATTCGATGGCGAGGCGCTCGGGGCCGATGGTGAGCGGCGCGCGCGTCATCACGTCGGCAATGCGCGCTGCGCCGAAATCCTTGACTCGATCGAGGCAGCGGCGCAGGTCACCGTCGGTGAAGATCCCGCTGACGCGTCCGGCCGCGTCGACGACCGCGGTCATGCCCATGCCCTTGCCGCTCATCTCGACGACTGCCTGCGCAAGGGTCGCGTCGAGCGTGACGACGGGCAGGTCGGCGCCCGACTTCATCACGTCGCGCACGCGCGTCAGGAGCCGCCGGCCGAGCGCGCCGCCCGGATGCGAGCGCGCGAAATCCTCGACCGAGAAGCCGCGCGCATCGAGCAGCGCGAGCGCAAGCGCATCGCCCAGTGCGAGGGCCGCCGTCGTGCTCGCGGTCGGCGCGAGTCCGAGCGGGCACGCCTCGCTGTCGACGGCGGCGTCGAGATGGACGTCGGCGGCCTGCGCGAGGGACGAGCGTTCGTTGCCCGTCAGCGCGATGATCGCGGCGCCCTGGCGCTTGAGGTGCGGCAGCAGATGGACGAGCTCGTCGGTCTCGCCGGAGTTGGACAGCATCACGACGACGTCGCCGGGCGCGATCATCCCGAGGTCGCCGTGGCCCGCCTCGGCCGGGTGCACGAAGAACGCGGGCGTGCCGGTCGACGCGAACGTCGCCGCGAGCTTGTGCGCGATGTGGCCCGACTTGCCGATGCCCGACAGGACGACGCGGCCGTTCGAGCGGAGGATGAGTTCGACGGCCGCCGCAAATGGCGCGCCGAGACGGGTCGCGAGGGCCGTGATCGCCGCCGCCTCGGTCGCCAGCACCTGACGCGCGAGCGCGAGCGCGCGCCGCGACGTCGAAGCCCGATTCGCCGTCAGGCGATGTCATGGCGGCGGGGGCAACAGCCTTCTCGACGGTCATGCGGGTCAGTATAGCTCAGGGGGATGCGCCGCCCGGGGCGACAAATCGCTGTGCTACAGTCGATTGCGCCCGCAACGGCGCCCCTGCGAACGCGCCGCACGGACTCCCGGAACTCGATGCCGCAAACGCTGCAACTCATCCTGGTTCTGCTCGGCGCCGCCGTCGTCGTCGTCGTCATCTGCCGCCTCATCCGGCTGCCGCCGATCCTCGGTTACCTGCTCGTCGGCCTCGGTGTCGGACCGCACGCATTCGCGCTCGTCCCCAACACCGAGAACGTGCGCGACCTGGCCGAGTTCGGCATCGTGTTCCTCATGTTCTCGATCGGCCTCGAGTTCAGCCTGCCGCAGCTCAAGTCTATGCGGCGCGCGGTGTTCGGGCTGGGCCTCGCGCAGGTCGCGATCACGACGGTGGCCGCGATGGGCGCGCTGCATTTCCTTGGATGGGGATGGCAGGCGGGGTTCGCCCTCGGCGGCGCGCTCGCGATGAGCTCGACGGCCATCGTGTCGAAGATGCTCGCCGAACGGATGGAGCTCGGCACGGCGCATGGCCGCGACGTGATGGGCATCCTGCTGTTCCAGGACCTCGCCGTGGTCGCATTCCTCATCGTGCTGCCGTCGCTCGGCAAGACCGGAGGAGAGGTCGCGACCGCGCTGGCGGTCGCGACGCTGAAGGCCGCCGTCGCGCTTGCCGTGATCCTGTTCGCGGGACAGGGGCCGATGCGCGCGTGGTTCCACGTGATCGCGCGCCAGAAGAGCGCCGAGCTCTTCATGCTGAACGTGCTGCTCGTCACGCTGGGGCTCGCGGCGCTGACGGAGCTCGCCGGCCTCTCACTCGCGCTCGGCGCGTTCCTCGCCGGCATGCTGATCGCCGAGACGGAATACCGTTATCAGGTCGAGGAGGACATCAAGCCGTTTCGCGACGTGCTGCTCGGCCTCTTCTTCATCACCGTCGGCATGGCGCTCAACCCGGCGATGGTCGCCGAGTACTGGGGATGGGTGCTGCTGCTCCTCGTCGTTCCCGTCGGCGTCAAGCTGACGCTGATCGTCGTGCTGTCGCGCCTTTTCGGCGGGTCGCCGGCAACGGCGCTGCGCACGGGCTTCTATCTCGCGCAGGCGGGCGAATTCTCGCTGGTGCTGCTGGCGCTCGCGGTCGAAGAGAAGATTCTCGGTCCGCCGGTCACGCAGGTCGTGCTTGCGGCGATGATCCTCTCGATGCTGGGGGCGCCGGTGCTCATCCATTTCGCCGAGCCCATCGTCAGGCGCTTCACCGCGAACGACTGGCTTGCGCGCGCGGCGCAGGTCACGCGGATTGCCGCGACGACGATGGCGCGGACCGACCACGTGATCGTCTGCGGCTACGGTCGCAGCGGGCAGAACCTCGCGCGGCTTCTCGAAGCCGAGGACATCCCGTTCGTCGCGCTCGACTCCGATCCGCAGCGGGTCCGCGAGGCGGCGGACGTCGGCGGCAGCGTCGTCTACGGCGACGCGCAGCGGCGCGAGGCGCTCCTCGCCGCGGGGCTCGCGAAGGCGCGTGCCGTGGTCATCACGTTCAACGACACGGCGGCGGCGCGCAAGATCCTGCACCACGTGCACGAGCACCGCCCGGACCTGCCGGTGATCGTTCGCACGCTGGACGACACCGAGATCGATGCGCTCCTGACGGCCGGGGCCACCGAAGTGGTGCCGGAGGTGCTCGAAGGAAGCCTCATGCTGGCGACGCATTCGCTGCTCGTGCTGGGCGTGCCGCTCAACCGCGTGCTGAAGCGCATCCGCGCGATCCGGGAAGAGCGCTACAGCCTCTTTCGCGGCTTCTTTCACGGCGCGTCCGATGCCGCCGACGCCGCCGACAACCTGCAGCCGCGGCTCCATTCGGTGCATCTCACCGATCGCGCGCACGCGGTGGGCCGGGTGCTCGGCAAGCTCGGCGTCGACGAGCTGGTCGAAGTGACAGGCGTGCGTCGCCGGGGCGCGCGTCCGCAGCGCCCGCCGCCCGACTGGGTGTTCGAGTCGGGGGACGTCGTCGTGCTTCTCGGTCGGCCCGAGGAGCTTTCGCGCGCCGAAACGAAGCTGCTGCGGGGCTAACGCGGCATCCGCAGAGCCCCGGTCCAGTCGTCAGCGCTGTCCAACGGCCAACCCCCTAACTGACCGCGGGTCATTGTTGCCGCGGGGGTCGCAAGCTACAATCGCGCTCTTTCATTTCGAGCAGCCCTGATTCGTCGATGGAATCCGGTGAGACCCACAGCCCGGCGCCCGCGGCGGGCGAGCTAGCAGTCGAGCTCGCGGACGTGCGCTACGGCTACGACCGGCGCACCGTGCTCGACGGCATCTCGATGCAGGTGCCACGCGGCAAGGTTGTCGCGATCATGGGCGGCTCGGGTTGCGGCAAGACGACCATCCTTCGCCTCATCGGCGGCCAGCTGAAGCCGTGGTCGGGCCGCGTGACGGTCGCCGGCGCGTCGGTGCCGGACCTCGACCGCGACGAGCTCTACGCAATGCGGCGCAAGTTCGGGATGCTTTTCCAGTTCGGCGCGCTCTTCACCGACATGACGGTGTTCGAGAACGTCGCGTTCGCGATGCGCGAGCACACGGACCTGCCCGAGGAGATCATTCGCGACCTCGTGCTGATGAAGCTCCACGCGGTGGGATTGCGCGGCGCCGCCCAGCTCGCGCCGGCGGAGCTCTCGGGCGGGATGGCCCGGCGCGTCGCGCTCGCGCGGGCGATCGCGCTCGACCCGATGCTGGTGCTCTACGACGAGCCGTTCGCCGGGCTCGATCCGATCTCGCTCGGCGTCGTCGGGCAGCTGATCCGGCGGCTCAACGACGCGCTCGGCATCACGTCGATCGTCGTCACGCACGACGTCTACGAATCGCTGAAGATCGTCGACTACATGTATTTCGTCTCGGAAGGGAAGATCGTCGCACAGGGAACGCCCGACGAGGTGCGCGCGTCGGGCGAGGCATTCGTGCGCCAGTTCGTCGACGGCGCCGCCGACGGCCCGGTGCCTTTTCACTACCCCGCGCCCGCCTACCGGACGGAGCTCTTCGCCGATGAGTGAGCCGGGCGACGCTGCGCGTTCCGGTCTCGCCGGCATCGTCCGCCGCGTGGGCGGCGCGTCGCTCGGGGGGCTGACGCGCTTCGGCTACGCCGCGCGCTTTTTCGTGACGGTGGTGAAGGAATCGCCGGCGGCGTTCCGGCGCATCCACCTCACGCTGCGCGAGATCTACTTCTCCGGCGTTCTTTCGCTCATCATCATCCTCATCTCCGGGCTTTTCGTGGGAATGGTCCTGGCGCTCCAGGGCTACGACGTGCTGCAGCGCTACGGCGCCGACCAGTCGCTCGGCGTGCTGGTGGCGCTGTCGCTGGTGCGCGAACTGGGGCCCGTCGTCGCCGGCCTTCTGTTCGCGAGCCGGGCGGGCAGCGCGATCACCGCTGAGATCGGTCTCATGAAGGCGACCGAACAGCTCTCCGCAATGGAGATGATGGCCGTTGATCCGCTCGCGCGCGTCGTCGCGCCGCGCTTCTGGGGGGGCGTCGTGTCGATGCCGCTGCTCGCCGCACTCTTCTCGACGCTCGGCGTGTTCGGCGCCTATATCGTCGGCGTCCGGCTCATCGGCATCGACGCCGGCGCGTTCTGGGGCAACATGCAGGCTGCCGTGGACTTCCGCCAGGACGTCCTCAACGGAATCATCAAGAGCGTCGTGTTCGGCGTCGCCGTCAGCCTCATCGCCGTGTTCGAAGGCTACGACGCGAAGCCGACCGCGGAGGGCGTGTCGAGCGCGACCACGCGAACCGTCGTGTACAGCTCGCTCACGATCCTCGCGCTCGACTTCGTCCTCACGGTCTTCATGTTCCGGGGCATGAGATGAGTGCGATACCCCACAGCATAGCCGCGCCGGCCATTTCCCGGCCGCGCCGGCCGCACCAACGCAGGGAGCCATGAAATGAACCGCAGCACGATCGACCTCTGGGTCGGCATTTTTGTGATGCTCGGCATCGGCGCAATCCTCTTTCTCGCACTCAAAGTCGGAAATCTCGTGTCGGTGGGATCGACGCCCGGCTACCGGCTCGAGGCGAACTTCGACAACATCGGCGGTCTAAAGCTGCGGGCGCCGGTCAAGGCCGCAGGAGTCGTCGTTGGCCGCGTCGAAGCGATCCGTTTCGATACCAAGAATTACCAGGCCGTCGTCACGATGAAGATCAACCAGGGGAACGAATTCACCGCGGACACGATCGCGTCGATCCTCACGTCCGGTCTACTGGGCGAGGTCTACGTCGGGCTCGATGCGGGAGGGGACACCAAGATGCTCACCGACGGCAGCGTGATCAAGAAGACGCAATCGGCCGTGGTGCTGGAAAAGCTGATCGGGCAATTCCTGTTCGACAAGGCCGCGGCGGGTCCTTCCAAATGAAGGCGATCCGGTTCCCGCCGCGCCCGCTGCACACGGCCTTGCTGGCCGCGACGCTCGCGCTGGCGGGTTGCGCCGCGGCGCCGTCGAAAGACGACCCGTTCGAGCCGATGAACCGCGCGATGTTCGACGTCAACGACGTCGTCGACGGCAACATCGTGAAGCCGATCGCCGAGCTCTACGTGCAGGCGGTGCCGAAGCTCGTGCGCACGGGCGTCACCAACGTCTTCAACAACATCGACGACTTCTTCTCCGGCGATCAACGGCCTGCTCCAGGGCAAGACCGAGAAGGCCGGCAACGACTTCGGCCGCGTGCTGCTCAACACGATCTGCGTGCTGGGTCTCTTCGACGTGGCCTCCGACCTCGGCATCGAGCGCGGCAACGAGGACTTCGGACAGACCTTCGCCGTCTGGGGCTTCCCGCAGGGGCCGTATCTCTTCGTGCCGCTGTTCGGGCCCACGACCGTGCGCGACGGCACCGGCGTGCTGGTGCGCGTCTACGCGGGCCCGGTAGGCTTCATCCCGTACGTGCCGCTGCGCAATTCGATCTACGGCCTCGGCTACGTCGACCTGCGCGCGCAGGCGCTCGACGCCGGCGAGGTCGTGAACACCGGCGCGCTCGACCGTTACCTTTTCATCCGCAACGCATATCTGCAGCGGCGGCGCTATCTGGTCTACGACGGCAATCCGCCGCCGGCGATCGAGGAAATCGAGGAGCAGCAATGATCGAAATCATTCGCGCGGACGCTCGCGCTCGCGGCAGCCGTGCTGCGTCGCGGCGCCGGCGTTCGCGCGAGGAAGCGCCGGACGCGATGGTGAAGCGCGTGTCGCAGGACACGCTGGCGACGATCCGCTCCGACCCGCTCGTGCAGTCCGGCGACCAGGCGCACATCCGCGACCTGATCGAGGTCAAGCTCGTCCCGCAATTCGACTTCATGCGGATGACGGCGCTGGCGATGGGCCGCAACTGGCGCAACGCGACGCCGGAACAGCAGAAGCAGCTTGCCGACCAGTTCCGGGCGCTCCTGGTGCGCACGTACGCCGGCGCGCTGAATCAGTACCGCAGCGAGACGATCGACTACAAGCCGTTCAAGATGAACCCGGGCGACACCGAGGTCACCGTGCGCACGCAGGTGACGAAGACGAGCGGGCAGCCGGTCTCGATCGACTACTCGCTGGAAAAGACGCCCGAAGGCTGGAAGGCGTACGACGTCATCGTCGCCGGCGTCAGCCTCGTCACCAACTACCGCGACGAGTTCAACGCGCAGATCAAGAACGGCGGCATCGACGGCCTCATCAAGACGCTCGACCGACCGCAACAAGGGAGCTCCGGCAAAATGACGCTGACCTGCGCGCCGGGCGCGGGCGGGGCGGGCCGCTTCGTCGTCACCAGGGACGGCCGACGCTGGGCGTTCTCCGGAGTGCTCACGATCGCCGACGCGGGACCGGCGCTCGGGGCGGCGAGCGAGCTGCCGCTGCCGGCCGACGGCGTGGTCGACTGCGGCGGCATCGAGGCGGTCGATTCCGCCGCCGTCGCGGTGCTGCTGGCGTTGAAGCGTCGCGCGGCGCAGGAAGCAGAAGCCGCTCAAATACACCAACGTGCCGGACGCGCTGCGCGATCTGGGCGAGCTCTACGGCGTCGCGGAGATTCTCGCCGCCTAGCTTAATCTGCCGGCGCGCGGCCTTTGGCGCGCCCGGCGAACTGCCGCTGTTCCGATACGAGTCTCCCATGGCTGTCGCCGTCGAAGTCGCCAACGTCATGCGCCGTTTCGGCAGCGTGCAGGCGCTCGCCGGCGTGAGCCTGTCGGTCGAGGCCGGCGAATTCTTCGGACTGCTCGGGCCCGAACGGCGCCGGCAAGACGACGCTGATCTCGATCCTCGCGGGCCTCACGCGCGCGGACAGCGGCACGGCGCGCATTCTCGGCCACGACGTCGTCGCCGACTACCGCGTCGGCGCGGCGGCTCCTCGGCGTCGTGCCGCAGGAGCTCGTGTTCGATCCGTTCTTCTCCGTGCGCGAGACGCTGAAGATCCAGTCGGGCTATTTCGGCATCCGCGACAACGGTGCGTGGATCGACGAGATCCTGCACCACCTCGACCTCACGTCGAAGGCCGACGCCAACATGCGCTCGCTGTCGGGCGGCATGAAGCGACGCGTCCTCGTCGGCCAGGCGCTCGTGCACAAGCCGCCGGTGATCGTGCTCGACGAGCCGACGGCAGGTGTCGACGTCGAGCTGCGCCAGAGCCTCTGGGCCTTCATCCGCAAGCTCAACCGCGACGGGCACACGATCATCCTGACGACGCATTACCTCGAGGAGGCCGAGGCGCTGTGCGGGCGCATCGCGATGCTGAAGGCGGGATCGCTCGTCGCGCTCGACACCAAGCAGAACCTGCTGTCGCAGGTCGCGGGCCTCACCGTGCGCCTCGTCGCCGCGCGCGTTCCGGCGGCGTGGCAGGCGCGCGTGCGCCGGCAGGACCACCGGATCTTCGAGATCGGTCTCTCGCGCTACGCCGAGCTCGAGGACCTCCTTGCCGCGCTGCGCGTGGAGGGCATCGCGATCGACGAGCTCGCGCTGCAGGAGACCGATCTCGAGCACGTGTTCCTGCGGATCATGGGCGCGACGGAGCGCGGTGCCGTGATCGCGCGGCGCCGGCTGGTCCACGCTCCTCTACAAGGAGCTGCTGCGCTTCTGGAAGGTCTCGTTGCAGACGATCGCGGCGCCCGTGCTCACGGCGCTCCTTTACCTGCTCATCTTCTCGCACGTGCTGGAATCGCGTGTGATCGGTGTTCGGCGGCGAAGTCGGCTACACCGCCTTCCTCATTCCCGGGCTCGTGATGATGGCGGTGCTGCAGAATGCGTTCGCCAACAGCTCGTCCTCGCTCATCCAGTCGAAGATCACCGGCAACCTGATCTTCGTGCTGCTGCCGCCGCTGTCGCCGGCCGATCTCTTCGTCGCCTACGTGCTGGGTGCGATGGTGCGCGGGATCGTCGTCGGCGCTCGGCGTGTTCGTGGTCACGCTGGTGTTCGTGCCATCGCTCGTCGCGATGCCGCATCCGCTGTGGGCGATCGCCTTCGCGGTGCTCGGGCAGCGCAATCCTCGGGACGATGGGCATCATCGCCGGGCATCTGGGCCGAGAAGTTCGACCAGCTCGCCGCCTTCCAGAACTTCGTCATCATGCCGCTCACGTTCCTCTCCGGCGTGTTCTATTCGATCCACTCGCTGCCGCCGTTCTGGCAGTCGCTGTCCCATTTCAATCCGTTCTTCTATATGATCGACGGCTTCCGCTACGGCTTCTTCGGATTGTCCGACGTGGCGCCGCGCGATTCTCGCTCGCGATCGTCGCGACCTGCTGCGCCGCGCTCGGCGCCGCTGGCGCTCGCGCTCCTCGCGAGTGGCTGGAAGCTGCGGCGCTGACATGCTCTGTTCCTGAAAAGGCACTCCTCATGGTCACTCCCGAATCCATCGAGACGCAGATCGCCGCCGCGATTCCCTGCGAGCATCTCGTCGTCCGCGGCGACGGCCACCACTGGGAGGCCGTGATCGTCAGCGCGGCCTTCGAGGGACTCACCAAGGTGCGGGCGCACCAGCTCGTCTACGCGGCGCTCGGCGACCGGATGCGCGAGGAGATCCACGCGCTGTCGATGACCACGCTGACGCCGGCCCAGTGGCAGGCGCGGCAAGGGCGCATGACGTGGACAAGCTGCTGATCGAAGGCGGCCGGCCGCTCGCCGGCGAGGTCCGCGTGTCGGGCGCCAAGAACGCCGCGCTGCCGATCCTCTGCGCGGCGCTCCTCACCGCGGAGCCGCTCGTGCTCACCAACGTCCCGCGCCTCAACGACATCCGGACGATGCAGTCGCTGCTGGCGCAGATGGGCGTGCGCTGCGAGGACGCAGAACGGCGGCACGCGTCGCGCTCGATGCCGCGCGCATCGACTGGCCGCTCGCGCCCTACGAGCTCGTGAAGACGATGCGCGCGTCGATCCTGGCGCTGGGGCCGCTGCTCGCGCGCTGCGGCGAGGCGCGCGTGTCGCTGCCCGGCGGCTGCGCGATCGGCCTGCGGCCGGTCGACCAGCACGTCAAGGGGCTGACCGCGATGGGCGCGGAGATCGACCTCGAGCACGGCTACATCAACGCGCGTGCGGCGCGACTCACCGGTACGCGCTTCGTGTTCGACGTGGTGACGGTGACCGGCACCGAGAACCTGATGATGGCGGCAACGCTCGCGCAGGGCACGACCACGCTCGAGAACGCCGCGCGCGAGCCCGAGATCGTCGACCTCGCGCGCTGCCTCGTCGCGATGGGCGCGCGCATCGACGGCGCGGGCACCGACCGCATCGTCATCGAAGGCGTCGCGTCGCCTGCACGGCGCGACGCACGCGATCATGCCGGACCGCATCGAGACCGGGACGTTTCTCGCCGCAGTCGCCGCGGCGGGCGGCGAGGCCACGCTCCTCGGCACGCAGGCGGATTCGCTCGACGCCGTGCTGGACAAGCTGCGCGAGGCAGGCGCCGGCGATCGCGGTGACGGCCGACACGATCCGCATCAGCCGCCGCGAGCCGCTGCGCGCCTTCGCGCTGCGCACCGCGCCTTATCCCGGCGTTTCCGACCGACATGCAGGCGCAGATGATGGCGCTCGCGGCCTGCGCCGACGGCACGACGGTGATCACCGAGACGATCTTCGAGAACCGGATGATGCACGTGCAGGAGCTCGTCGCGCCTCGGCGCCGACATCGAGGTCGAAGGCAGCACCGCGATCGTGCGCGGCGTGCCCGAAGCTCGCCGGCGCCAACGTGATGGCCACGGACCTGCGCGCCTCCGCCTGCCTCGTGATCGCCGGCCTCGGTCGCCGAGGGCGAGACCACGATCGACCGCATCTACCACCTCGATCGCGGCTACGAGCGCATCGAGCAGAAGCTCTCCGCGCTGGGGGCGCAGATCCGCCGCGCCGCATGACCGATCTCGGCGCCTCGCCGCTCGGCCACGCGACGGTCTACGCGGAACGCTACGACCCTGGGCTGCTGTTCGCGGTCGAGCGCGCGCCGCTTCGCGAGGGACTCGGGTTCGGTGCGGCGCTGCCGTTCCGGGGCGCGGATCTCTGGACCGCGTACGAGGTGTCGTGGCTCGATGCCGCCGGCAAGCCCCAGATCGCGATCGCGACGTTCGCCGTGCCCGCGAGCTCGCCACGAATCGTCGAGTCGAAGTCGGTGAAGCTCTACCTCACCGCGCTCAATCAGTCGAGATTCGCGTCCGCCGCCGACGTCGCCGCGACGCTGGCGCGCGACCTGTCCGCGGCGACGGGCGCGACGGTGGAGGCGACGCTCGCAACGCCGGACGCCTTCGCGGCCTCGGGCCGACAGGAGCTCGCCGGCGAATGTCTCGACACGCTCCCGCTGCGCGTCGACGCATTCGTTCCCGACCCGGACGCGCTCGCGACGGGCGGCGCCATCGAGGCGCGGACCTGGATGACGCGGCTCTTCCGCTCGGTGTGCCCGGTGACGGGACAGCCCGACTTTGCAAGCGTGCAGGTCGGCTATCGCGGCCGGGCGATCGATCCGACGGGGTTGCTGCGCTACCTCGTCTCGTTCCGCCGGCACCCGGGATTCCACGAGCATTGCGTCGAGCGGATCTTCGCCGACATCCGCGAGCGCTGCGCGCCGCAGGACCTTCGCGTCTACGCGCGCTTCACGCGCCGCGGCGGCGTCGACATCAATCCGTTTCGCACGAGCGGCGACGAGCCGGTGCCCCCCAACATTCCCACCGCGCAGCAATAGCGGATCGGCGTTTTCTGCGACGATTTCCACCGGCGGCAGGGGAGCGCGGGCCCGTCCGGTAGAATGAAGCCTCGACAAGCTTCGCCATTCCCGCAGGCCGCCGTGACCACGCTGACCCTCGCGCTCTCCAAGGGGCGCATCTTCGACGAGACGCTGCCGCTGCTCGCCGCGGCCGGCATCGTGCCGGCCGAGGATCCCGAGACTTCGCGGCGAGCTCATCATCGCGACCAACCGCCCCGGCGTCGCGCTTCTCATCGTGCGTGCGACCGACGTGCCGACCTACGTGCAGCACGGCGCGGCCGACATCGGCGTCGCCGGCAAGGACATCCTGCTGGAGCACGGCGGCGCGGGGCTGTATCAGCCGCTCGACCTCGAGATCGCGCGCTGCCGCCTGGTGGTCGCCACGCGACGCGGCTACGACTGGACCGGCACCGTGCAGCGCGGCGCGCGCATCCGCGTCGCGACCAAGTACGTGCGCACCGCGCGCGAGCACTTCGCCGCGAAGGGCATGCACACCGACCTCATCAAGCTCTACGGCTCGATGGAGCTGGCACCGCTGGCGGGCCTCGCCGACGCGATCGTCGACCTCGTGTCCAGCGGCAACACGCTGAAGGCGAACGATCTCGTCACCGTCGAGGACATCATGCCGATCAGCGCGCGGCTCGTCGTCAATCCCGGCGGCGCTCAAGCTGAAGCGCGACGTCGTCCAGCCGCTGCTCGACGCGCTGTCCGCCGCCGTCGCGCAGCGACGAAGCACCCGGTGAGCCGACGGCCGTGAACGCGTCCGAGCTCCTGCTGCGCCGCCTCGATTCGACCGCGCCCGATTTCGACGCGGCCTTCGGCGCGCTGACCGCGTTCGAAGCGGCGCAGGATCCGGCGGTCGACGCGACCGTCGCCGCCATCGTCGCCGACGTGCGCGCGCGCGGCGACGCGGCACTGCTCGATTACACCGCCCGCTTCGACCGCGTCAGCGCAGGCTCGGTCGCGGCGCTCGAGATTTCCGCGGCGGACATGAAGCGCGCCTACGACGCCTTGCCGTCGGCACAGCGGGATGCGCTTGCCGTCGCCGCGGCGCGCGTGCGCGCCTACCACGAGCGGCAGAAGATGCAATCGTGGACCTACGCGGAAGCCGACGGCAGCGTGCTCGGCCAGCAGGTGACGCCGCTCGATCGCGTGGGCGTCTACGTCCCTGGCGGCAAGGCGGCGTATCCGTCGACGGTGCTGATGAACGTCGTGCCGGCGCACGTCGCCGGCGTGGGCGAGATCATCATGGTCGTGCCCGACGCCCGGACGGCGTGCGCAATCCGCTGGTGCTGGCCGCCGCGCATCTCGCCGGCGTGACGCGCGCGTTTGCGATCGGCGGCGCGCAGGCGGTGGCGGCGCTCGCCTACGGCACGGCGACGATTCCCGCCGTCGACAAGATCTGCGGACCGGGCAACACCTACGTCGCGGCGGCGAAGCGGCGCGTCTTCGGTACCGTGGGCATCGACATGGTCGCCGGCGTCTCGGAGATCCTGGTGATCGCCGACGGAAGTGCGAATCCCGACTGGGTCGCGATGGACCTCTTCTCGCAGGCGGAGCACGACGAGCTCGCGCAGGCGATCCTCGTCTCGCCGGACGCCGCGCTGCTCGACGCGGTCGCGGCAAGCGCGCGCCGGCAGCTCTCCGCGATGCCGCGCCGGGCGATCATCGCGGCGTCGTTCGCGCGTCGCGGCGCCTTCGTGAAAGTACGCGACCTCGACGAGGCGGCGGCGATCTCGAATCGTGTCGCACCGGAGCATCTCGAGCTCGCGGTCGCCGATCCGGATGCGCTGCTGCCGAAGATCCGGCATGCCGGCGCGATCTTCATGGGCCATCACGCGTCGGAAGCGCTCGGCGACTACTGCGCCGGCCCCAATCACGTGCTGCCGACCGGCCGCACCGCGCGCTTTTCGTCGCCGCTCGGCGTCTACGACTTCCAGAAGCGCTCGAGCATCCTGCGGATGTCCGAGGCCGCGGCGCAGACGCTGGGACCGATCGCCGCGACGCTCGCGGACGGCGAGGGCCTGCCGGCGCACGCTGCGAGCGCGCGCTACCGGCTCGGGGGAAAGTGACGTGGACCGGTCCGCGGCCGACTACGTCGCCGCCGTCGTGCGGCCCGAGATTCGCGCGCTCGGCGCGTATCACGTCCCGGTCGCGACGGGCATGATCAAGCTCGACGCGATGGAAAACCCCTACGTGCTGCCGGAAGCGCTGCGGGCGACGCTCGCCGCCGCCGTCGCGGCGGTGCCGGTCAATCGTTATCCGGACGGCGACGCCGACGGCGGTGAAAACGGCGCTGCGCGGACATTTCGCGATTCCCGATCCGATCTCGACGTCGTCCTCGGCAACGGCTCGGACGAGCTCATCCACCTCGCGGCGCTGGCGGTCGCGGCCCCGGGCGCGGCGATGCTCGCGCCGGATCCCTCGTTCGTCATGTACCGGCTGACCGCGCTGATTTGCGGCATGCGCTTCGTCGGCGTGCCGCTGCGGACGGATTTCACGCTCGACGCCGACGCGGTGCTCGCCGCCATCGACCGCGAACAGCCAGCGCTCGTGTTCATCGCGTGGCCCAACAATCCGACCGGCAACCTGTTTGCCGAGGACGACGTTGCGCGCATCATCCGCGCGGCGCCCGGACTCGTCGTCGTCGACGAGGCGTATCACGCCTTCGCCCGGACGAGCTTCCTGCCGCGCATCGCCGAATTTCCGAACCTCGTCGTGCTGCGCACCGTTTCCAAGATCGGCATGGCGGGACTGCGCCTCGGCTACGCGGTCGGCGCGCCGGAATGGATCGCCGAATTGAACAAGGTGCGCCCGCCCTATAATCTCAACGCGCTGACGCAGGCGGTGGCACCGCGTGCTGCTCGCGCAGCCGGAGCCGTTCGCCGCGCAGGCCGACGCGATCATCGCAGGGCGCGCGGAACTGGGGGCGGCACTTGCGGCGCTCCCCGGTGTTACAGTGCATCCGACGCGGACGAACTTCGTGCTGGCGCGAGTGCCGGACGCGCCGCGCTGGCATGCCGCACTGCTGGCCGCGAACGTTCTGGTGAAAAATTTCCACGGCGCCCACCCGCTGCTCGCCCATTGCCTTCGCATCACGGTCGGCACGCCGGCCGAGAACGACGCGCTGATGGCAGTTCTTCGAACACTCCATTGACCGCCATGTCCAAGCCACGCACCGCCCGAGTCGAGCGCAAGACCGCCGAGACCGCGATCGTCGTCGAAGTGAATCTGGACGGCTCCGGCCGCGCAACGCTTGCGACGGGCGTTCCGTTCCTCGATCACATGCTGGACCAGCTCGCGCGGCATGCACTGATCGATCTCGACGTCTCGGCAAAGGGCGATCTGCACATCGATGCCCACCACACCGTCGAGGACATCGGCATCACGCTCGGCCAGGCCGTGCGGCAGGCGCTCGGCGACAAGGCGGGGCTCGTGCGCTACGGCCACGCCTACGTGCCGCTCGACGAGGCGCTGTCGCGCGTCGTCGTCGACCTCTCCGGGCGGCCGGGGCTCGAATTCCACGTTCCGTTCACCCGCGCGATGATCGGCAGCTTCGACGTCGACCTCACGCACGAATTCTTCCAGGGCTTCGTCAATCATGCGCAGGTGACCCTGCACGTCGACAATCTCCGCGGCGCCAATGCCCACCACCAGGCCGAAACGGTGTTCAAGGCCTTCGCGCGGGCGCTGCGCATGGCGGTGACGCACGATCCGCGCGGCGCGGGCGTCGTGCCGTCGACCAAGGGAGCGCTCTAGACCCTTCGCAACGGATCGCGGCGTCCGTGCGCCGCCGCCGAGCACCGATCATTGCGGCGTCCGGCATCCTGTCCCCGCTGCTTCGCAACCGCCACACTCCTCCGATCCCGCGTCCTCAGCTCGCGCAATGGCCGACATCGCCGTCGTCGATTACGGAATGGGCAACCTTCGCTCGGTGGCGAAGGCGCTCCTGCACGTGGCGCCCGCGTGCAGCGTGATAGTGAGCGCCGACCCGCACGCGATCGCCGACGCGGCGCGCGTCGTGCTGCCGGGGCAGAGCGCGATGCCGGACTGCATGCGCTGCCTCGACGCCTCGGGCTTGCGCGACGCCGTGCTGAACGCCGCGGCCAGCCGGCCGTTCCTCGGCATCTGCCTCGGCCTGCAGATGCTGTTCGACATGAGCGAGGAGGGCCCGACGCCGGGGCTCGGCATCCTCGCGGGCGAGGTCGTGCGCTTTCGCGACGACGCGATGACCACGCCGTCCGGCGCGCGGCTCAAGGTTCCGCACATGGGGTGGAGCCCGGTGAAGCAGACGCGCGAGCATCCGCTCTGGGCGGGCATCCCGGACGAGAGCCGGTTCTATTTCGCGCACAGCTTCCATCCGGACCCGGCCGATGGGCGGATCACCGCGGGCACCACCGACTATCCGTCGGCGTTTACTTGCGCCATCGCCCGGGCTAATATCTTCGCGACGCAATTCCATCCGGAAAAAAGCGACCGCGTCGGACTCAAGCTGCTCTCCAATTTCGTCACCTGGGACGGCAGCGCCTGATCGCGCCCCGCTCCCGCAACGCCCCGCCGATCTCCATCGCGCCAACCGCGCCCGCCCACCCACCCAATCCGCCGGAAGCCTCCGCCACGCCTATGCTGCAAATCATTCCCGCGATCGACATCAAGGACGGACACTGCGTTCGCCTGAAGCAGGGGGAGATGCATTCGGCGACGGTGTTCTCCGAGGATCCCGCCGCGATGGCGCAGCACTGGCTGGAGCAGGGCGCGCAGCGGCTGCATCTCGTCGACCTCAACGGCGCCGTCGCCGGCGTGCCGAAGAACGAGCTCGCGATCCGCGAGATCACGAGCGTGATCGGCGAGGAGATTCCCGTCCAGCTGGGCGGCGGCATCCGCGACCTCGACACCATCGAGCGCTACCTCGACGACGGCATCACCTACGTCATCATCGGCACCGCGGCGGTGAAGAATCCCGGCTTCCTGCACGACGCCTGCTATGCGTTCCCCGGCCACATCATCGTCGGCCTCGACGCGCGCGACGGCAAGGTGGCGACCGACGGCTGGTCGAAGATGACGGGGCACGACGTCGTCGACCTCGCGAAGAAGTTCCAGGATTACGGCGTCGAGGCGATCATCTACACCGACATCGGCCGCGACGGCATGCTGACCGGCGTCAACGTCGAGGCGACCGTCCGGCTCGCGCGCGAGCTCAAGATCCCCGTGATCGCCTCGGGCGGAATCGCCAGCATCAAGGACATCGAGGCGCTGCTGCCGTACGAAAAGGAAGGCATCGTCGGCGCGATCGCGGGGCGCGCGCTCTACGAAGGCAAGCTCGCGTTCAAGGACGCGCTGAAGGCGGCCAAGGGCGGCACCGGGTGAGCGTGCGCCGCCGGTGCGACGCACGCGCGTTGCGGCCGCACCATGGCGCCACGACGAACGCGCGGCCGCACCGCTGAACGCCAGATCATGGGTCTTGCCAAGCGCATCATTCCCTGTCTCGACATCGCCGCGGGGCGCGTCGTGAAGGGCGTCAACTTCGTCAACCTGCGCGACGCCGGCGACCCGGTCGAGGTCGCGCGCCGCTACGACGACGAGGGCGCCGACGAGCTCGCGTTCCTCGACATCCGCGCCAGCATCGAGACGCGCGGTCTCCTCTACGACATGATCGAGGCGGTGGCCGACCAGGTGTTCATACCGCTCACCGTCGGAGGCGGCGTGAATTCGGTCGACGACATCCGCGCGCTGCTCAACGCCGGCGCGGACAAGGTCAGCATCAACACGGCGGGGGTCCGGAATCCGGCGCTGTTCGAAGCCGCGTCGGCGCGCTACGGCGCGCAGTGCATCGTCGCCGCGATCGACGCGAAGCAGTCGGCGCCGGAGGCCTGGGAAGTCTTCACGCACGGCGGGCGCACCGCGACCGGCCTCGATGCCGTCGACTGGGCGCGCGAGGTCGTCGCGCGCGGCGCCGGCGAGATCCTCCTCACCAGCATGGACCGCGACGGCGCGCGCACGGGTTTCGATCTCGCGCTGACGCGCGCGATCGTCGATGCGGTCGAGGTGCCGGTGATCGCGTCGGGCGGCGTCGGAACGCTGCAGGACCTGGTCGACGGCGTCAGGGAGGGCGGCGCCGATGCCGTGCTCGCGGCGTCGATCTTTCACTACGGCGAGTTCACGATTCGCGACGCCAAGGCCGCCATGGCCGCGGCGGGCATCGAGATCCGCTCGTAGCGCTGCGCGAGCGAGCCGAAGGAGTACGACAGATGAGCGCATGGCTCGAAGAGGTGAACTGGCAGGCCGACGGCCTTGTTCCGGCAATCGCGCAGGAAGTCGGGACCGCCAAGGTGCTGACGCTTGCCTGGATGAACCGCGAGGCGCTGGAAGCCACCGCGCGTACCGGCGAAGTGCACTACTGGTCGCGCACGCGGAACAAGCTTTGGCGCAAGGGCGAGCAGTCGGGCCACGTCCAGCTCGTGCAGGACATCCGCCTCGACTGCGACAACGACGCGATCCTCGTCGTCGTCGAGCAGGTCGGCGGCATCGCCTGCCACACGGGGCGCGAGCACTGCTTCTTCCAGCGCCTCGAGGACGACCACTGGGAGCCGGTCGAGCCCGTGCTGAAGGATCCGCAGGTGATCTATGGTCCCGGCTGACGCGCCGCGCGCGGCGGGCGCCACGGAGGACATCCTCGACCGCCTTGCCGCCACCATCGCGGGACGCCGGGGCGCGGACCCCGCGTCGTCCTACGTCGCGGCGCTGTTCGCAAAGGGCGACGACGCCATCCTGAAGAAGATCGGCGAGGAGGCGACCGAGACGGTCATGGCTGCGAAGGACGGTGATAAACTTCGCATCACCGCGGAGGTGGCGGACCTCTGGTTCCACTGCCTCGTGCTGCTCGCGCAGCACGGTCTTTCCCCGGCCGACGTCAGGGCCGAGCTCGCCCGGCGGGAAGGCACGTCGGGCATCGCCGAAAAAGCGGCGCGCAAGGGCTGAGCCAGCGGCGCGCCCCGCGGCGTCGAACGCGGGCGGCGCGAAGGCTGGGGCAGCGGCCCCCGATGAAACGAGTGGAGAGCGACGGTGCAGGACTGCATTTTCTGCAAGATCGTGCGGGGCGAGATTCCTTCGAAAAAGGTCTACGAGGACGACGATGTTTTCGCGTTCCATGACATCCATCCGCAGGCCCCCGTGCATTTCATGCTCATTCCAAAGCGGCACATCGAGTCGCTCGCCGACGCGACGCCGGAAGACGCCGGCGTGCTGGGAAAGATGATGACCCTCGCGGGGCGGCTCGCCCGCGAGCAGGGCTCGCCCGACGGCTTCCGGACCATCGTCAACACCGGCCGGATCGGGCGCCAGGACGTGATGCACGTGCACCTGCACATCCTCGGCGGCACGACGCCGCTGGGGCACATGCTGCCGCGCAGCTGAACGAAATCAGGAGAGAGACATGGGTGGACTCAGCATCTGGCACTGGCTCATCGTGTTGCTGGTCGTCGTGCTCATTTTCGGCACGAAGAAGCTGCGCAACATCGGGCAGGATCTGGGCGGCGCCGTGAAGGGCTTCAAGGAAGGCATGAAGGGCGCCGAGAACGAGGCCGACGCGGCCAAGGCGGCGCAGGCGCCGCCCGAGAAGCTCGCCGGAACGACGATCGAGGGCGAGGTCAAGAAGGAAAAGACCTTGTAAGACGCGTCTTCCGGCAGCCGGCGCGGCGAGGCGGGCCGCGCCGGACCCTCCGTCTCCCGTCTTCGGCCGATCAGCATGTTCGACATCGCCTTTTCCGAAATCGTCATCATCGCGGTCGTCGCGCTGATCGTTATCGGGCCCGAGCGGCTCCCCAAGACGGCGAAGACGCTGGGCCTCCTGTTCGGCCGGCTGCAGCGCTACGTCGCGGACGTCAAGGCGGACATCAACCGCGAGCTGCAGCTCGAGGAGCTGCGCAAGCTGCAGAGCGACGTCCAGTCGGCGGCGAGGGACATCGAGTCGACGGTCGCGAACGCCGCGCACGAGCTCGAGTCCGGATCGCGCAAGCTCGAGTCGGAATTGAATGCGGCTCCGGATGCGCCGGCACTTGCACCGCCTCCCGAAGTTCCCGCGCCGGGCACAACCGCCGCCGCAGCGACGCCGCCCGAGGGCGCCGCGGATTCTCCGCCCGCGCCGAAGACCGATGGCAACGCTCCCGCGCAGGGCTCGCTGCCCGGGTTCGAGCGTGGCTGACGCCGGCTCCCGGCACGTGAAGTCCCGATGAGCGACGAAGCCGCGACGGAAGGCGTGCAGGAGACGTTCATCTCGCATCTCATCGAGCTGCGCACGCGCCTCATGCGCTCGATCATCGCCGTCGTCGTCGTCCTGCTCTGCCTCGTCCCGTTCGCCAAGACGATCTACGCCGCCCTCGCGGCGCCGCTCCTGCGCGTGCTGCCGAAGGGCGCGTCGATGATCGCGACCGACGTCACCGGCACGTTCCTCGTCCCGCTCAAGGTGACGCTGATGGCGGCGCTCCTCATCGCGCTGCCCTACGTGCTTTGGCAGATGTGGGCGTTCATCGCGCCGGGCCTCTACCAGCACGAGCGCAGGCTGGCGCTTCCGGTGATCGTCTCGAGCTTCCTGTTCTTCCTGCTCGGGATGGCCTTCGCGTACTTCGCCGTGTTCCCGATCGCGTTCGGCTTCTTCGCGGGCTACGCGCCGGAAGGCGTGACGATGATGACCGACATCGACAAGTACCTGTCGTTCGTGCTGACGATGTTCATCGCGTTCGGCATCACCTTCGAGACGCCGGTGATCGTGATCGTGCTGGTGCGCTTCGGCGTGGTGAGCATCGAGAAGCTGCGAAGCTTCCGCCCGTACATGATCGTCGGCGCGTTCGTCGTCGGTGCGGTGTTCACGCCGCCCGACGTCGTGTCGCAGCTGCTGCTCGCGGTGCCGTTGTGGCTGCTGTTCGAGCTGGGGCTCTTCCTCGCGCGCTTCGTCAAGCGGCCCGCGTCGCGGGAAGACGAGGCGGCGCAGGATGCCGCGGCGGCGAAGTAGCGCGCCTCGCGATTATCGCCATGTCCTGACGGGGGAATGGCGGCCTCATCAACGCAACGCGCTCAAGGTGCGGCCAGGGCCTTCGTCAGGTTCGCGTTGACGATGCCCTTGTCGGCCACCGTCAGCGTTCCGCTCGCGTTGACGTCCTTGAGGTAGTTCGCGGCCGTCACCGTCTGGGAAAGCTGCGCGTTCACCAATCCGAGATCCGCGACGCTGACCGCCCGGCTCTGATTGACGTCCCCGAGCAGGAAGCCCACCCGGACGCTGCCGGTTCCTCCGGTGCCCCCGTCCGACGAGGTGACGTTATTGAGAGTGACGGTCACGTACTGCTGATTGGCGACGTTGCCGAGCGCGACCGTCACGGAGTTGCCGCTGAACGTCGGCGCCGCGAGCGTCGCCGCGCCTTCGCTGAGCGCCGCGGTCGCGCCGGTGATCGGCTTGTCGAACGTGAATACCAGCGTCTGCGTCGGGCCGGTCCGCGGCTCGGTCGTGGGGTTGGTCGGAACATTGCTCAATGGCAGGTCGAAGGTGCCGGCGGCGCCATGCGCCTTGCGTGACACCGCGCCCTGCAGCACGGGGGCCGCGGCGACCGTGCCGCTCAGCGAGAACGCGGCATTGAACGTGGGGGGCGCGGCGCCGCCGACGATATCCGTGCCGATGCGAAGCCAGTCGGGACTGAGATTTGCGTTTCGAATCCAGCTCTGGATATCGGAGGCAAATGGGGTGCCTGGCGCCACGATGGGCCTCGGTGCCGAAAGCCACAGGAAATTGCCGCTGGACAACCCGACCTGCGGGACGAAGTAGTAATGCCCCGCCGGCAGAACGAAGGGCGTCGTGAACGTTATGTCGAAGACGACTTCCTCCCCCGTGACGGCGCCCTCCCCCAGGGTGGTCTGATTGGGGATCGGGTTGATCCCGTTAATCACCGAATTCAATGCTGTAAAGGATGGGTTCACGACCGACGGGGCGAAGTTCAGCGCACCGGCAGCGGAGTCGCGCGAGGCGAAGACCGTGTCCGACGGAGAGTTGGTACGCGTGGGGACATGACCTGACGGTGGGCTCACCGAATCCAGCGGAAAGACGCGGTAGATGTTGACCACGACCTGCTGCACGCTGGACAGCGACGCGCCCGAGGGCAGCAGGCCGGTGAACGTTGCGTGGTCTATAGTGGTCCCTCCCGCGAGCACGAAATCGTCGGCCGACTCGATCGCGATCTGGCCGAGGCCGGGGTTGGCGGGGCGCGACGCCGTGGCGATGCGACCATCGGGGTTTCCGGTGCTGAAGCTGAATGGCGCGCCCCGACCCGGGGCTGCGAGTGCCAATCCCATTGCCAGCAGCGAGACCTGGAGGAGCACCCTTGTCATTGTGATTTCCTCGAAGATTGTTCGACGGGCATGGCGCGGCTGTTCACTCCCCGAATCGACGCGGTGCATCGATTGCCGGAAAGGCCGGAGTTGCGCGGCGCTCAACTTATACACCACGACATTTTTCGAATAAAGCCGGTGGCGCGAATGTGGATTTCGCCTGGTGACGTCTCCGCATGACGCGGCGCGAGATCCGACCCTCAATTGATGGCGCCCGTCGACCGCGACCCTCCACCTGGCCGGACGCAAGGAATTACGGCAGCCTTTGGTTGCACTCCGTCAGGCGAAGGTCTAGCGTGTATGCACGTACTTCTCCGGAGGGTTCCGACATGCTGTCCAGACAGCAGGGCCTCCACCACATACGCAGCACCGGTGCGCTCCTGATCATCCGGCTTCCCGACGGTGACGATGCCTATCGGGTTGCGAAAGCGGCGATCGACGGCGGGTTCCGCGCGCTCGAAGTCACCTATTCCGTTCCGGGCGCGCTCGATATCATCGCGCGCCTTGCGAAGGAGCATGGCGACCAGGTGCTGGTCGGGGCCGGAACCGTCGTGAACGAGCGTACCGCCACGGCTGCGATAGAGGCCGGTGCAAGACTGCTGGTCAGTCCTCATGTCGCCCCCGGGATGCTCGCCGTGGCGAAGGCCAGCGACGCGGTTTCGGTGTGCGGCGCGTTCACTCCGACGGAGATGGTGGCCGCGCTGGAGGGGGGTGCGGACATCGTCAAGTTCTTTCCGGCGGAAGCCGGCGGCCCGGCGTATGTCAAAGCGGTCACGGCGCCGTTCCCGGACATGCCTGTCCTGCCGACCGGCGGGGTCACGATCGACAACATCAAGGAGTGGCTCGACGCAGGAGCGTGCGCGTTGGGCGTCGGCAGTTACGTCAGCAAGGCCGCGGCGGGCAGCACGCCGCGCGACTACGGCCGGGTCACTGCCGCTGCACGCGAGTTCCTGCGAGCGGTCGGGAACGCTCGCCGCTGATCGTTCGCAGACCATCAGGATTCGGGAGGTCCGCCATGACCACTCCTGCCGCCGCGCACCGCGACGACATCGCCCGCTCGGACGCCTTCAGGCTCCGCTGGACCTTCATTGCGTTGATCGTCCTGGGCGGCATCGTCAACTATCTCGACCGCAGCACGCTTTCCATCGGCAACACGACGATCGCCGGCGAGCTCGGATTCAATGCGCTGCAGATGGGGCTGTTGCTGTCGGCCTTCTCGTGGCCCTACGCGCTTGCCAATCTCCCCGCGGGTTACCTGATCGACAGGTTCGGCGTGAAGAAGATGTTCCTGGCGGCGGCCATCAGCTGGTCCGTGGTCGCGATCGGAACGTCGGTGCTTCACAGCTTCATCGCAATCTACATCGCGCGTGCATTGCTCGGCGTGGCCGAGTCCCCGTTCTTCGCTTCCGGACTCAAGGCGTCGCAGCTCTGGTTTGCCAAGGGAGAGCGGACGATGCCGGTCTCGATCGTCAACACCGGATCGCAGATCGCCAACGCCATCGCGCCGCCGTTCCTCACGTTTCTCCTGCTCGGCCGGGGTGGCGGACGATGTTCGTCATCGTCGGCGTGCTGGGATTCGTCGTCGCGGGCATCTGGTGGTTCACCTATCGCGATCCCCGGCGCGACGAGGAAGTGGCGATCAAGGGGGCGGCAGAGCTCGCGGCCGAGCTCAAGGCCGACGAGCCCGCGGGGCAGGCGAGGGCGAACTGGTTCTCGCTGCTCAAGCGTCCCAACACCTGGTTCATGATGCTGGGCGCCTTCGGCATCTTCTACACGGTATGGGTATATCTGACCTGGCTTCCGAGCTACCTGCAGAAGAGTCGCGGATTCAGCCTGTCGGCAACGGGCTGGCTGGCCGCATTGCCGTTCCTGTGCGGGATCGCCGGTGTGCTGTTCGGCGGCTGGCTGTCGGCGCGCCTGATCAAGGCCGGGTGGCCCACGTTGCGCGCGCGCAAGTTCCCGATCGTGGGAGGGGCGGTGCTTGCGGCCGCTGCCGTGCTGCCGGTCGCGTACGTGAACGACAACGTGCTGAACATCGTGCTGCTTTGCCTGGGCTATTTCTTCGCGCAGATTCCGATCGGCTGCATCTGGACCCTTGCCTCCGACATTGCCGAACGCCATCTGGTCGCGTCGCTCGGGGCCATCCAGAACTTCGGGGGCTTCCTCGGCGCCGCGGTCGGTCCCGTGGTCACCGGTGCCATCCTGCAGGCGACCAACAGCTACGACATGGTGTTCCTCGTCGCGGGCACATTGCTGCTGGTCGGGGCCGTTTCCTATGGCTTCTTCGTTCGCGAGGACCGGCCGAAGGTCGCGCCGTGACCGGTGCTGCCAAGGGGCCCGACGGACGCCTGGCGCGCCGGTCGTCTTCGTGATCGGTATCGCGGGTGCGGGCAAGTCGACCGTTGCCAGGCAGCTGGCCGCCGGCCTGCGCGGTGCCTATCTCGACAAGGACACGGTGGCGGGATCATTCACCGGGCTGATCCTGGAATCGAACGGCCACGACCGCGGCGATCGTGAAAGCGATTTCTATCGAAACGTCGTCATGCCGCTGGAATACGAAACCCTGTTGAGCCTCGGCGAGGACAACATGCGCCTGGGACATCCGGTCATATTCGACGCGCCGTTCGGCGCCTATTATTCCGACAGGGAATATGTACGACGCCGGGCGCGCGAGAAATCGTGGCCGGCTGGTCGGCGCATCGTCGTGCGCGTGCAGGTCGACAAGGAGCGCAACCGGCAGCAGTTGAGCGAGCGCACGTCTCCGCGCGACGCCTGGAAGCTCCTGCACTGGGATGAATTCTGGGCTTCCGCACAGTGCGAATGCCTTTGGGAAGACGTCGAGCACATGACCGTCAACAACGCGGCGAACTGGGACGTAACGCGGGTGATCGCGGCCATCGCCGCGTGACGCCGGCGCAACTGCGAGGAAGTCGGCGCGGACCCGCGCAAGCGTGCCGCAGAGCGCGTAGCGGACCTGCAGCACATCACCGGCGACCGCGGCCGCCTGCAGCTGCTTGCGGGCATTGATGGAGCCAGTCCCGCGACGGCGACAAACGCGTCGACGCTATCGAGCCGATCCTGGCTGCAGCAGCCCGCGGGCGGCCTGCCTCACCTCGGGCGAGGAGAACCGATAGGCCGCGCGGTCCAGCAAATAGTGGATGAAGCCGCTCGCGAAGCCCAGTGCCAGCAGCGCCGGCACGAAGGGCGAGGACCGCAGCCACCACGCCGCATTGCCGAAGATCCGATCGGCATAGACGAATTCGGTGGACACGGCTTCCACTTCCATCACCGGCAACAGCAGCGTGGAAACGATCGCGAGCACGAGCAATACGGCCCAGCCGCGCCGGTTGATGGGCGCGAGCAGCCGCTGCCAGTGCGCGCGGGGCGCCTCGGGTCCGCCGGAAGCCGCGAGCGAAGCGAGTCCCATCGCGGCGCTCCAGTGCTGCACGCTCCACACGACGAGGAAAAGGAACGGCTCGCGCGCGAGGAAGGCGACGAGCACCATGGCCGAGACGCCGAGAACATAGGCAATGCGCGGCGGCGATGGTCGCCCGGAACGCAGTTCGACGCCCAGCATCAGGGCGGTCAGGGTGGCGACGACGACGATGCCGCCATCGCTCAGCACGCGCGCGAGCGCGTCCGCGCCGCCCGCTCCCAGCAGCGGGTCGATCCAGCGGTCCTGGAAGGCGATTGATCCGGCAAGCGCCTGTGCGAGCACGACGACCCCGCCGCCCACGACAAGCGCGAACCACCGATCGAGGCGCCGCGCGACGCGGTCCGACGCGCGTCCCGCGCGTGCGCGGTAGAGGGAGAGCAGCCCGAAGTGCTGCGCCGCAAAGTGGTAGCTCACCAGCAGGTAGTCGAGGACGGCGAGGCAGACCACGCGTTCGGTGAGAGGCATGGGCAGCACGCTCTCGGGAACCAGCAGCACGGCGAAGCAGGCCGCGGCCACGGCGAGCGGCACCACGACGAAACGCAACCGCTGGCTGGCGAGCAGCGGACGGTAGGCCGGCGTCGCGTAGGCGAGCCAGGCCGAGGAAACGCGATGGCCCAGCCATAGCGGCACCGTGAGCGCGAAGAACAGCATGTCCACCGGGCTCGTGCGCGCGTGGTCATGACCTCGCGCCAGCAGGAAAATCAACGGGGCGAGCCATAGCGCATTCAGGATCCATACGAAATCCCAGGCGGGGCTCCTGATCCAGCGAATCGCTGTCGGCAGCACTTCGGCCGGATTTGAACGACTGTCGACCGGCGACGCCGCAGCAAAATCCATCTAGGGGCTGGTGGCCCGCGGCCGCTTGCCGACGGTGACGTCGACCTCGACGGGCTTCCTGTCCCGCCAGAGCTTCACGTGCGCCGCGGTGCCGGGCGGAAGCTCGGCGATCCGCGCCAGCATGACCTGCGTGTCGGCGGTCGGCTTGCCGTCGATGCCGACGACGATGTCCTTGACCTGCATCCCGGCGCGGTCCGCCGGTCCGCCCTTGACGACGCCGCGGATCAGCACGCCGGCGGTGCCGTCGTAGGCCAGCGCCTTCGCGATCTCCTCGCTCACGTCCTGCGGCTCGACGCCGAACCAGCCGCGGGTCACCTCGCCGTCCTTGATGATCTGCTCCAGCACCGTGCGCGCGATCGACACCGGAATCGCGAAGCCGATGCCGAGCGAGCCGCCCGACTGCGAGAAGATCGTGCTGTTGATGCCGATGAGGTTTCCGGAAGCGTCGATCAGCGCGCCGCCGGAATTGCCCGGGTTGATCGCCGCGTCCGTCTGGATGAAGTCCTCGAAGCGGTTGATGCCGAGATGGTTGCGTCCCAGCGCGCTCACGATGCCGGCCGTCACCGTGTTGCCGAAGCCGAACGGATTGCCGATCGCGAGCACCGCGTCGCCGACCTGGACGTGCTCGATCGAGCCAAGCGTGATCGCCGGAAGGTTGCCGGTCTCGGTCTTCAGCACCGCGAGATCGGATTCGGGATCGGAGCCGCGGATCTTCGCCTTGAGACGACGCCCATCCTGCAGCACGAGCTCGATGTCGTCGGCGCCCTCGACGACGTGCTGGTTGGTGAGCACGTAGCCGTCGGGCGAAACGATGACGCCGGATCCGAGGCTCGTCTGACGCTGCCGTGGCATCCGCTCGGCGAAGTCGGGGAAATAGCGGCGCAGCGTCTCGTCGTCGACGAGCGGATTGCGCTGGCGCATCTCCTTGCTGGTGTAGATCGCGACGACGGCGGGCATCGCGCGCTTCGCGGCCTCGGCGAAGGACGTCGCCTTCTGCGGCACGGCGGGCCCCGTGATCTCCTGCAGCAGCACCGTGGCTCCGCTCTGAGGCGCGACGCGCGGAAGGAGGTCGGGCCGCAGCGTGGCGACGACAAACAGCGCCGCGACGCACACGGTGCAAGCCTGCGTGAACAGGAGCCAGATCTTTCGCAGCACGATGGAGTCGGAAGGGGTGAACGGCAATTATAGTCAGTGCGCGCGGCGCGCGACCGACGGTGCGGACGCCTGCCCGGGACCGTTCGAGGGATGTCCACCGCGCGTCCCGGCGCAAATCGGTGTTTTCCGCGTCAATAGCGATATGGGGACCGATCCGTCCGTTGCAATCATTTGCGCCGGTCGGCGTCCCGCACGATGCCGTCGGTCAGGCTCGATTCTTGCGCCGCGCGGCCCCTCTGCAATTTTCCTGACGGCCCATCCATCCCGCTGATCTCAATGGGCTTTTCAGTGTTCTCCGGTCGAAATGCTTCCGGCGTGACGGCGGAATCCCTTATAATCGACAGGTTTGCGAAGGTCCTCAGGAAATCTCGAACAGAACACCGAGGCGGGGCGACATGGCGGATGGCAGTGTGGACAAGGGCAAGCGGCGCTTCCTCATCGGCGCGACGGGCGTCGTCGGCGGCATCGGCGGCGTGGCGGCGGCAACGCCGTTCGTGATGGCGCTGTTTCCGAGCGAGCGCGCGAAGGCGGCCGGCGCGCCGGTCGAGGTCGACATCGGCAAGATCGAGCCGGGCCAGCAGATCACCATCGAGTGGCGCGGCAAGGTCGTGTGGCTCGTCAACCGCACCGCCGCGATGCTGGCGACGCTGCCGAAGCTCGACGCGAAGCTCGCCGACCCGAAGTCCGAGGCGCCGCAGCAGCCCGCCTACTGCAAGAACGAGACACGCTCGATCAAGCCCGAGATGTGGGTCGCGGTCGGCATCTGCACGCACCTCGGCTGCTCGCCGACGTTCCGGCCCGAGCCCGCGCCGGCGGACCTCGGCCCCGAATGGCTGGGCGGCTACTTCTGCCCGTGCCACCAGTCGAAGTTCGACCTCGCCGGACGCGTGTTCAAGGGCGTGCCGGCGCCGACCAACCTCGTCATCCCGCCGTACAAGTACCTGACCGACACGAAGATCGTGATCGGCATCGGCCAAGACGGCAAGTCGGCGTGAGCGGAGCGAGGCCATGGAAAAAATCATGAACTGGATCGACGCGCGCTTCCCGCTGACGGCCCTATGGGAATCGCAGTGGGGCAAGTACGTCGCGCCGAAGAACTTCAACTTCTGGTACTACTTCGGATCGCTCGCGGCGTTCGTGCTGGTGATCCAGATCGTCACGGGCATCTTCCTCACGATGAACTACAAGCCCGACGCGGCCAAGGCGTTCGAGTCGGTCGAGTACATCATGCGCGACGTCTCGTGGGGGTGGCTGATCCGCTACATGCACTCCACCGGCGCGTCGATGTTCTTCGTCGTCGTCTACCTGCACATGTTCCGCGGGCTGATGTACGGCAGCTACCGGAAGCCGCGCGAGCTCACGTGGATCTTCGGCTGCCTCATCTATCTCTGCCTCATGGGCGAGGCGTTCTTCGGCTACCTCCTCCCGTGGGGCCAGATGTCGTACTGGGGCGCGCAGGTGATCGTGAACCTGTTCTCCGCGATCCCGGTGATCGGCGAGGATCTGAGCGTCTGGATCCGCGGCGACTACACGATCTCGGACATCACGCTCAATCGCTTCTTCGCGTTTCACGTGATCGCCATGCCGCTGGTGCTGATCGGCATCGTGATGGCGCACCTGATGGCGCTGCACGAGACCGGCTCCAACAACCCGGACGGCATCGAGATCAAGAAGCAGCCGAAGGACCCGGCGACGGGGCTTCCGCTGGACGGCATCTATTCGCACCCGTACTACACGGTCAAGGATCTCGTCGGCGTCGTCGTGTTCCTCGCCGTGTTCTCGCTCATCGTGTTCTTCGTGCCGGACATGGGCGGCTACTTCCTCGAAGCCAACAACTTCGTGCCGGCCGATTCGCTGAAGACGCCCGAGCACATCGCGCCGGTGTGGTACTTCACGCCGTTCTACGCGATGCTGCGCGCGGTGCCGTCGTACTTCGGCACGCAGTTGTGGGGCGTCATCGTGATGGGCATCGCGGTCGTGATCCTGTTCTTCCTGCCGTGGCTCGACCGCAGTCCCGTGAAGTCGATCCGCTACCGCGGCGGGCTCTACAAGGGCTGGCTCGCCGCGTTCGTGGTCGCCTTCCTGATCCTGGGCTACCTCGGCGTCGTGCCGGTGACGGTCTGGGGGCAGTTCCCGGAAAGCTGGCCGCTGCTCGGCGCGGCCGACCGCGCGACCGTCGTGTCGCGCGTGCTGACCATCGTGTATTTCCTCTTCTTCCTGCTGATGCCGTGGTACACCGCGATCGACAGGACGAAGCCGGTGCCGGAAAGGGTGACGTGATGAAGCACGCATTCGCAGCCCTTTGCGGGGCGCTCCTCCTCGTCGGTGCCGGTGCGGTGTCCGCATCGGGCGGCGCGGACATCCGCCTCGAGCCCGCGCTCGTCAACCGCCTCGACGACGCGTCGCTGCAGCGCGGCGCGCGCACGTTCGTCAACTACTGCCTCAATTGCCACAGCGCGAAGTACATGCGCTACAACCGCCTCGCCGACATCGGCATCGACCTGCCGATGATCCAGGACAACCTCATATTCACGGGCCGGTTCGATCCCAAGTCGCCGAAATTCGACTGGCTGCCGACGAAGGTCGGCGACACGATGACGATCGCGATGCAGCCTGCCGACGCGAAGGAATGGATGAAGGTGACGCCGCCCGACCTGACCGTCGAGGCGCGCGTGCGCGGCACCGACTGGCTCTACAACTACTTCCTTGGCTTCTACAAGGACGATGCGTCCGCGAGCGGCTGGAACAATCTCGTGTTCCCCAACGTCGGGATGCCGCACGTGCTGTGGCAGTCGGGCGGCGTGAACCGGCTCGTCAGCACCGAGTACGAGGACCACGAGAAGGCGCAGGCCGCGGCGATCGCCGCGCACAGCCTCGTGGTGCTCGCGCCCGGCAAGGACCACACCTACGTCGTCGAATCCCTGGTGCAGGAAACGCCGGGCACGCTGTCGCCGTCCGAATACAAGGCGATGGTGAGCGACCTCGTCAACTTCCTCGACTACATGGCCGAGCCCGCGAAGAACACGCGCATCCGGCTCGGGCTGATCGTCCTGCTCTATCTCGGCGTGCTGTTTGTCTTCGCTTACTGGCTCAAGCACGAATTCTGGAAGGACGTCCACTAGCGGCGATCGCAAAGCTGCTGCGGGGCCGGCCTGCGTCGTTGCTCGGCCGCTCGGGATCCTCATGTACCACCAGTACATTCCGGTTCCTCGCGACCGCGCGCCTAGCATCCCGGCCTCGCTCGCGACGCTTTGCGATTCGCCGCTGAGGACGGCCGGTGCCCAACATTGATTCGATCGCAGGCGGGTTCAGCTTCCGCGCTATCACGGCCGAATTGACGCTCCGTTGTCGCGCGGCCCGCCACCGCGCGAGGAGAAAACAATCATGATGACGCTCTACTCAGGCACGACCGATCCCTTCAGCCAGCGCTGCCGCATCGTGCTGCACGAGAAGGGGATGGACTTCCAGATCATCGACGTCGACCTCGACCACAAGCCCGAGGACCTCGCGGTGATGAACCCGTACAACCAGGTGCCGGTGCTGGTCGAGCGCGACCTGGTGCTGCACGAGTCCAACATCATCAACGAATACATCGACGAGCGCTTCCCGCATCCGCAGCTGATGCCGGCCGATCCGGTGATGCGCGCCCGCGCGCGGCTCTTCCTGCACCGCTTCGAGAAGGAGCTCTTCATCCACATCGACGCGCTCGAGGGCAACAACCAGAAGCAGATCGAGCGCGCGCGCAACCTCGTCCGCGACAGCCTGCTGCAGATCGCGCCGGTCTTCGCGAAGCACAAGCACATGCTGGGCGAGGAATATTCGATGCTCGACGTCGCGATCACGCCGCTGCTGTGGCGGCTCGACTACTACGGCGTGCAGATGCCGAAGCAGGCGGCGCCGCTGATGAAGTACGCCGAGCGGCTGTTCGCCCGGCCGGCGTTCTCGGAAGCGCTGACTTCCGCCGAACGCGGCATGCGCAAATAGTCGCACCCGTAAGGGTCGCAGGCGCCGGCGGCTTGACCCGCCGCCGGCGGCGCGTAAACTTTCGATCCCATGTCCGAGCAGTCCGCCAAGCCGTACCTCGTCCGCGCCATCTGCGAATGGTGCGCGGACAACGGCCTCACGCCGTATCTCGCCGTCAAGGTGAACGGCGCAGACGCGCGTGCCGACGGCCTTCGTCAAGAACGGCGAGATCGTCCTCAACATCAGCAACTCGGCGACGCGCAAGCTGACGATCGACAACGACTGGGTGCAGTTCTCGGCGCGCTTCTCCGGCGCGTCGCAGGAAGTCGCGGTGCCGATGAACGCCGTCGCCGGCATCTTCGCCAAGGAGACCGGCTACGGATTCGCGTTCACGCTTGCGCCGGATCCCGCCGCGTCGCTGGCCGCCGTGACCGCGCCGGAATCCGACATCGACGCGGCGCTCGACAACGACGTGAAGGAAGGGAAGGACGCGAAGGACGAGGGACGCACGCGTCCGCGGCCGTCGCACCTGCAGGTCATCAAGTAGTCCGGCATTCGCAGCACGGCGCAGGCGCGCCGTTCGCGCGCGCTACAATTTCACCGGGCCGGCATAGCTCAGATGGTAGAGCAGCGGTTTTGTAAACCGTTGGTCGTGGGTTCGATTCCTACTGCCGGCACCAAACGCCCCATGACGGCCGCCTCGCGCGGACGTTCTTTCAGAGGACCACGATAGACCACCGAGCCGCGTCAGTCGTTGCTGAGCCGCGGTCTGCTGTCGTTCGGGATGCGCACCATCGCCAATACGGCGCCGCCGGCGATGAAGAACACCGCGAGCGATGCCATCGCGATGCGCTGACTGCCCGTTACCGTGCTCACGATGCCGAATGCGAGCGGACCCAATGCGGCGGACGCGCGCCCGGCAAGCGCGTGGAAGCCGAAATACTCCGACGCACGGTCGGTGGGCACCAGCCCCGCGTAGACGCTCCGAAACAGGGATTGCGTCGAGCCCAGCACGAGCCCGAGGCTCAAGGTGACCAGAATCGCGCCGTTCATGCCTTCGGCCTTCGCCATGAGTGCCAGGACTCCCATCCACAACGCGAGTGCGACGTTTATCGCGCCCCGTTGGGACCATTTTCCCCCGAGCCATCCGAAGAAGATCGTTGCGGGAATGGCGACAAGCTGGACGAGCAGCGTCAGCAGCAGAATTTCCTGAACGCCGAGCCCGTAGGTCTTGCGAAACGTGAGCGCCGCGAAGAAGGCGACGGTGACGACGCCGTCGTTGACGAGATAGTAGGCAAGGAGGAACAAAGGCACGTTGCGCTCATGCCGCCATGTCCGAATGGTGGAGAGAACACGCCGGTACGGAGCCGGTACGTGATCCGCGGCTGCAACCGAGGCGTCGCGCGGAAGTCCGAAGACGGCCGGTAGTCCGACCAGGATGAGAAAGAGGGCCGTGACAGGAAATGCCCAAGTGAAAACCGCCACGTTGCCGGGTGACAGACCGCCGCGCGTAAAGGGCAGGCAAAGCAGGAAACAGACGAGGCTGCCGAAATACGAGAGCCCCCACGCGAGCCCCGAGACGCGGGCGAAATTTCGGGGCGCGGCGAGCAACGGAAGAAACGAGTTGTAAAGACCGACGGCGAGCAGGTGCGCCAGGTGCGCAATCGCGAATAGCGCAATGCCGAGCGCAATATTCCCCGCACCCACGAACATCAGCATGGCCGTTGCCACACTGCAGACGACCGTCGCGACGGCAAGGAGCGCGCGGCGGCGGCGGGTGGCGTCGGCGAAGGCGCCGACCAACGGACTCAGGATTCCGGCGGCCAGCAGCGGGACACCAAGCGCGACCGACCAGAGCAGATCCGCGTTTGCGCGGCCTTCCGCCACGTACGAAGCGAAGTACACCGGGAAAGCGACGCCGGAAACGAGCAGCGTGTAACCGTGTGCGGCCATGTCGTAGACGGCCCACGAAACCAGCGGTCCGCGCCGGATCTGTCCAAGCAGCGCCATCGCGGTCTGTTGGTTTGGACGCGCCCGCGGTCAGCGCACGAGCACTGGGCGCACTCGCGCCGAGCGGGGAACCTTGGAGTCGACCATGGTGGCAACGCCCTGTTCAATCAGCTCGATCGCCCGCAATGCCAGCGGCGAAAGATAGGCGTCGGCGCGCACGAGAATGCCGGTCTTCGTGCGAATTTCGATCTCCGGAATGCCGACGGCGACGAGCCGGGACGTCCAGCCCTGCCGCATAGCGTCTTCACGCGGGGCAAGGCTGAATAGGTCCGTCGAGGCGACCGCCTCGAGAATCGCGTCCCAGGAATTTGTCTCGACGGCATGAGGTCGCCCCACCATCCCAAACTTCGCCAGTACTCCTTCGAAGAGTTGGCGTGCTGGTACACCAACGCTTGGCGCCGCGGTGCGAAATTCGGCAAGGTCGCGAAGCGTCGGCTTCCTGATCTTGGTGAGTGGATGGCCTACGCGGACGACAACGACCAGCTCGGTTGCCAGGAGCTCACGAAACATCAGATTGGGTGGAGTCTCGACCAAGCCGCAAACGGCGAAATCGAGGTTGCCGACTTCAAGGAGGTCGAAAAGCTCGGCATTGAATGCAACATGAAATTGAATCTGTGCAGCGGGGCGCTCGGCGATGAAACGCGGGAACAGCGCCTGGCTCACTATGCGCGCCGGCAAATGGCCGACGCCGATGCGTACCTTGCCGATCTTGCCGGCGGCGAGCTGAGCGACTTCCCTCTCGGCGTCGCCCAGAACGACTCTGGCTTTCTCCGCCCGTCCTCGCAATGCGATGCCGATAGGCGTCAGCTCGACTCCTCGCGGTGCGCGAATAAACAGCTGGGCGCCTACGTGAGCCTCCAGCCGCTGCACGCTGCGCGTCAGCGCCGGCTGCGTCACGCCGAGCGCCTCCGCTGCGCGCGCGAGATTGCGCGTTTCGCAGATCGCCAGGAAATATTCGAGCTCGCGGTTCAGCAGAGACATGCGCAAAAGTTATCGCTTTGTGCGTTTTTGTCATTGGAACATATCGGACGACTTCCGACAATGACAGGCAAACGTCAGGGCGGCGGTTGCTGCGGCAGTCTGCCGCGCCCCGGTTCCCCGGAGTCGACACGGTATGCGCCCGGTGCATCGGTATCTGCGCGGACGGCATCGCGGCGCCGACGACCATTCCATAGAGTTGTCGATACGCCATGAAACGGGCGAGAACTGCAATGGCGTTCGCGCGCCGCGAAGTGGCGTCGCTGTCGGCAGCCCGCCGAAGCCGTACTCCGGAGAAATGGCACGATGGGTCTTGCACGGCAACCGACGTCCAGCCTTCCGGCGCACTTTCGCGGTGCGCGGCTCGCGGTCGCCTGTGCATCGGCTGTCTGCTCCGTTGCGCTCGCCCAGCAGGGTGAAAGCGTCGATGAGCTCGCCGCGCAGGCCACCGACCCGACCGCGTCGCTGATGTCGTTCCAGCTGTACGACTGGTATACGCCGCGCTATCACGGCCTCGACGATTCAGCCAATCAGATCGTCTTTCGCGCGGCGATACCGTTCGCGCTCGGCGACACGAACCAGATCTTCCGCATCACGCAGCCTTACGTCACCGCGTCGCCTTCGGGCGCGACGGGGTTCACCGACACCACGATCTTCGACCTCGTCGTCTTCGGCGCTCCCTGGGGCCGCTGGGGCGTCGGCGTCTCGGGCACGCTACCGACGGGACAGGACGGGCTGACCGCGGACAAGTGGACCGCAGGTCCGGCCCTGGGATTCGTCAATTCTTCCGACAAGCAGTTCAACTGGGGATTGTTCGCGCAGACGTTCTTCTCGTTCGCCGGCAACGAAAGCGCGCCGGCCGTCGGCCTCATCAACCTCCAGCCCATCTACAGCTACCAGCTCGGCGACGGGCGCTCGCTTTCGCTCGGAAACAGCGCCTTCGTCTACGACACGCACAACTCGCGCTGGGCGTCGCTGCTGCTCGGCGTCAACTACGGCCAGGTCGTGACCTTCGCCGGCCACAAGTGGCGCCCGAACGTCGAGGTCGATTACGACTTCAAGGACGATCGCGGCAATCCGCAATGGGTCGTCCGCGCGGGCATCGTGCTGCTGCTGCCGACGCATTGATGCGAAGCGTCAACGGGTGCTCTGCGCACCGAGCGAGACTGCTCGCAACGCTGAACCGACGATGGAAATCGCGAACATGCCGAGCCCGACCTGCCTGACGAAGCAATACGCGCCGCTGCCAATGCTCGCGGGTGCACTGCTCGCGGCGTTGCTCGCCGCATCGCCGCTGTCGCCATGCCGGCGAAGGCGGCACGTCGCACATCATGCCGGGCGCGAACGCAACGCTGGTGGACCTGCCGCCGACCTCGCCCGGAGGATTCTTCAAGCCGATGTACATCAATTACCAGGGCAGCGCCTCGGCAACCGTTCCGACGGCCGCCGGGATCGTCGCCAATCTGGATGCGAATGCCAACACGCTCGTGCTCGGCGGGGGCTACGGGTTCGAAGCAGACGGTCCTGGGCGGCGCCCACTACAGCCGTCGCCGCGTTCCTGCCCTACACGTGGCTCTCACATCTCCGGGAACTCCGCGGCACTTGGCGGGCATACAGATCGACAGAACAGCGTGTCCGGCATCGGCGACCTGACGATCGTGCCGGTGATGCTGGGCTGGAAATCCGACAAGCTGGCAGTACGACTTCCTGATGCCGGTCTATGCGCCGACGGGAAGCTACGAAGTGGGCCGGCTCGGCAACACGGGCCTCAACTACTGGACCTTCGATCCGATCGTCGGCGTTGCGTACAGCAATCCCAAGTCGGGCCTCAACGCGGCCGCGCATCTGGGCTACGCGATGAACACCGAGAACAACGCCACCAGCTACAAGAGCGGCGACTACCTGCACATCGACGCGGCGATCCAGCAGATCTTCCCGCTCGGCTCCGGATTCGCGAACATCGGTGCCGAGGCGTGGTACTTCCAGCAGGTGACCTGCGACAGCGGATCCGGCGCGACGCTCGGCTGCTTCAAAGGGCGCACCGCCGGCATCGGGCCGGTGCTGGGCTACATCCAGCCGATCGGCAAGGAGAAGCTGCTGTTCGAGCTCAAGTGGCTGCCGGAGCTGGAGACCAAGAACCGGCTCAACGGCGACTACATCTGGTTCAAGATGGTCTACACGTTCTGAGCATCAACCGGACGAGGAGAATCGAATGAAGCGTAAATCCACCTGGTCCTGCATCAGTGCGATTCTTCTGCGCGCTGTCCGTGTCGCACAGCTGCTCCGCGCAGGAAATCCTGCCGTTTCCGCCGACGCCATCGGGTTCCACCGCGGGGCTGACGATGGAGACTCGACCTACAGGAAGCGGGTCGAGCCGAAGCACCTGGCCGAAGGCGCGCCGAACATCCTGATCATCCTGATGGACGACGTCGGGCCCGGGAACGCCGTCGACGTACGGCGGCGAGATCAACACGCCGACGCTCGATCGCGTGGCGAAGATGGGGATTTCGTTCAACCGCTTCCATTCCACGGCGATGTGCTCGCCCACGCGCGCCTCGCTGCTCACCGGTCGCAATCACACTTCGTCGGCAACGGCCAGATCGCGGCGATCGCCAACGACTTCGACGGCTTCAGCGGGACCATCCCGAAGTCGTCGGCGACGGTCGCGGAAGTGCTCAAGGACTACGGCTACAACACCGGCGCCTGGGGCAAGTGGCACAACACGCCCGAAGAGCAGATCACGTCCAAGGGTCCGTTCGACTACTGGCCGACCGGCTACGGCTTCGAGTACTTCTACGGATTCCTCGCCGGCGAGGCCTCGCAGTACGAACCGACGCTGACGCGCAACACCACGGCGGTCACCGAAGAGAAGCCGAAGGGCTACCACCTCACCGAGGACATCGCCACCGACGCGATCCACTGGCTGCGCGAGCAGAAGGCCTACGCGCCGGACAAGCCGTTCTTCATGTACTGGGCGCCCGGGCGCATCGCACGGCCCGCACCAGGTCATGAAGGAGTGGGCCGACAAGTACAAGGGCAAGTTCGACGACGGCTGGGACAAGTATCGCGAGCGCACGTTCGCGCGCGCCAAGGCGAAGGGCTGGATTCCGCAGGACGCGCAGCTGACGCCGCGGCCCGCGTCCATGGCTTCGTGGGATTCGATCCCCGAAGCCGAGAAGCCGTTCCAGCGCCGCCTGATGGAAGTGTTCGCCGGATTCACCGAGCACGCCGACTACAACGCCGGCCGCGTCATCGACGAGATCGAGCGGGAAGGCAAGCTCGACAACACGCTGATCTTCTACATCTGGGGCGACAACGGTTCCTCGTCGGAGG
The DNA here is from genome assembly GCA_963717695.1 of uncultured beta proteobacterium. GTDB lineage: Bacteria > Pseudomonadota > Gammaproteobacteria > Burkholderiales > Casimicrobiaceae > CAIWHR01. Next base: position 234,002 of record CAVQWR010000004.1, read on the forward strand.
GCCTGAACGGCACCATCAGCGAGCAGCTCGCGCAGAACGGCATTCCGACCAAGATCTCGCAGCACCTCGAGGCGTTGAAGGAACTCGGCGGCCTCGACGCGCTCGGCGGCCCGAAGACCGACAACATGTTCCATGCCGGATGGGCGTGGGCGGGCAGCACGCCGTACCAGGGCACCAAGCTGATGGGCGCCTACTTCGGCGGCACGCGCCAGCCGATGGCGGTCGCCTGGCCGAAGCGCATCAAGGCGGATCCCGCGGCCGCGGCCGCAGTTTCACCACGTGATCGACATCGTCCCGACGATCTACGAACTGACGAAGATCACGCCGCCTCGGGTCGTCAACGGCTTCGACCAGGATCCGATCGAAGGCGTCAGCATGGTCTACGCGTTCGGCGATCCCAAGGCGCCGGGAACGCGGCACGACGCAGTTCTTCGACATCATGGCCAGCCGCGGGATCTACCACGACGGCTGGTTCGCCAGCGCCCCGGGCCCGCGCGAGCCGTGGGTCGGCGGAATGCCGAAAGGCATCAAGGAATGGTCGCCGCTGACCGACAAGTGGGAGCTCTACAACATCGACGCAGGACTGGAGCCAGGCGAACGACCTCGCCGCGTCGAATCCGCAGAAGCTCGAGGAGATGAAGGCGCTCTTCATCGTCGAGTCCACGAAGAACAAGAACCTGCCCATCGGCGGCGGCATGTGGTCCACCGCGATGTTCCACCCGGAGGATGCGCCGGCCTCGTCGCTCACCGAGTGGACGTTCGACGGACCGATGACCCGGATGCCGGAATCGGCGGCGCCGAAGCTCGGCAAGAACAGCAGCCTCGTGACCATGGACGTGGACGTGCCGGCGAATGCCAACGGCGTGCTGTATGCGCTCGCCGGTTTTTCCGGCGGCGTCACCTGCTACATGAAGGACGGCTTCCTGAATTACGAGTTCAACCTGTTCGAGGTGCAGCGCACGAAGGTCAGGTCCAAGGCCAAGCTGCCGGCGGGCAAGGCGAAGATCGAGGTCGAATCGAAGCTGGTCGACAGGATCGGCGGCCCGATGGACATCACGCTGAGGGTGAACGGCGAGGTCGTGGGGCAGGGCCGGGTGCCGGCGGCCATGTCGCTGCACTTCACGTCGAATGCGACCTTCGACATCGGCATCGATCTCGATTCGCCCGTGTCGCTCGACTACTACGACCAGGCGCCGTTCGCGTTCAACGGCACGATCGGCACGACGAAGATCGTGTATCTGAAGAAGTGACCACCGGCAACGCTGCACGGCCGAGGCAGATGAAACCATGAAGAGACTCTCGTCAACTGAGCCTGGCGCTCGCTCCTGTGTGCGGGCGCGAGCGTCTCGACCGACAGTCCATGCCGCCACAACGACGGCTACGCCGAGCGACGGCTCGGTGCTGCCGTTCCCGCCGGTGCCGTCGGCGAGCAAGGCGGAGCCACGCTTGCAGGATTCCGTCCACAAGCGGCGCGCGCAGCCGGAGCACCTGAAGCCGGGCGCGCCGAACGTCCTCATCATCCTGCTCGATGACGTCGGCTTCGGCCAGGCGTCGACACGTTCGGCGGCGAAGTCAACACGCCGACGCTGTCGAGGCTCGCGGCGCAGGGCATCAGCTACAACACGTTCCACACGACGTCGATCTGCTCGCCGACGCGCGCCGCGCTGCTGACCGGCCGCAATCACCAGCGCGTCGGCAACGGCACGATCGCCGAGCGCGCGGTCGACTGGGACGGCTACACCGGCGTCATTCCGAAGACGTCGGCGACGATGGCCGAAGTGCTGCGCGACTACGGCTACAACACGGCGGCGATCGGCAAGTGGCACAACACGCCGGCCGACCAGACGACGTCGATGGGGCCGTTCGACCGCTGGCCGACCGGGCACGGCTTCGAATATTTCTACGGCTTCCTCGCCGGCGAGACGTCGCAGTGGGAGCCGCGGCTGGTCGAGAACACCAACCAGATCGAGCCGCCGCACGACGAGAAGTACCACCTGTCCGAGGATCTGGCGCAGCACGGCATCGACTGGCTGCGCCGGCATCAGGCGTTCTCGCCGGACAAGCCGTTCTTCCTGTACTGGGCGCCGGGCGCCGGCCACGGTCCGCACCAGATCTTCAAGGAGTGGGCGGACAAGTACAAGGGCAAGTTCGACGACGGCTGGGATGCGCTACCGCGAGCGGGTGTTCGCGCGGCAGAAGCAGCTGGGCTGGATTCCCGCCGACACGAAGCTCACGCCGCGCGCCGACAACATGGCGTCGTGGGACAGCATTCCCGAGGCGCAGCGGCCGTTCCAGCGGCGGCTGATGGAAATCTTCGCCGGCTTCGTCGAGCACGTCGACGTGCAGGCGGGCAGGATGATCGACGAGCTCGACCGGCTCGGCATCCGCGACAACACGATCGTCATCTACATCTTCGGCGACAACGGCGCCAGCGCCGAAGGCCAGAACGGCACGATCAGCGAACTGCTCGCGCAGAACGGCATCCCCAACACCGTCGAGCAGCAGCTCGCGGCGCTGGAGAAGATCGGCGGCCTCGATGCGCTGGGCGGCCCGAAGACCGACAGCATGTACCACGCCGGCTGGGCTTGGGCCGGCAACACGCCGTTCCAGTACACGAAGCTGATTGCCTCGCACTTCGGCGGCACGCGCAATCCGATGGTCATCTCGTGGCCGAAGGGCATCAAGCCTGACGACATTCCGCGCGCGCAGTTCCACCACGTCAACGACATCGTGCCGACGCATCTACGAGATCGTCGGCATCAAGCCGCCGAAGGTCGTCGACGGCTTCGTGCAGGACCCGATCGACGGCGTGAGCCTCGCCTACACGTTCGCCGATGCCAAGGCGCCCACGCGCAAGCACGTCCAGTACTTCGACAACAACGGCAGCCGCGCGATCTACCAGGACGGCTGGGTCGCCGGCGACGTTCGGCCCGCTGGTGCCGTGGCTCCCCGGCGCACCCGGGACTCGCCGAATGGGATTCGGCCAAGGACCGTGTGGGAGCTCTACAACATCACCAAGGATTTCTCGGAGGCCGACGATCTCGCGGCAAAGGACCCGAAGCGCCTCGCGCAACTGCAGAAGACCTTCGACGCGCAGGCCCGGGCCAACCAGGTCTATCCGCTGGGCGCCGGCATCTGGCTGCGCCTGCATCCGGAGGATCGCATCAAGACGCCCTACACGAGCTGGCAGTTCGACGGCGCCACCACGCGGATGCCGGAATTCACGGCGCCCGGAATCGGCCACGCGAACAACACCGTCACCATCGACGCCGAGATCGGCGACAACGCGTCCGGCGTGCTGTACGCGATGGGGGGCGCGGGCGGCGGTCTCGCGCTGTACATGGACAAGGGTCAACTTGTCTACGAGTACAACATGATGATCATCGAGCGCTATATCGCCCGTTCCGCGGACAAGATTCCGGCCGGCAAGCACCGCATCGAGGTCACGACCACGCTGGCGAGCGCGAAGCCGCTGGCGCCGGCCGAGGTCGTGCTGAAGGTCGACGGACAGGAAGTGGCGCGCACCACGGTGAAGCGCACGGTGCCCGCGGCTTTCTCGGCCAGCGAAACCTTCGACGTCGGCGTGGACCTCGGTTCGCCGGTCTCGCTCGATTATTTCGAACGCAAGCCCTTCAAGTTCGACGGCAAGATCGAGAAAGTCGCCGTCAAGCTCCAATGACCGGATTGGGATTCAACCCGGGAAATTCACCGCAATACGCTTCGAGAAACTCAACGCGACACACCCAGACTGCATCAAAAGGAGAGGGATTCATGAAACAGAGACTTGGAAAGATCGCAATGACCGGACGATCGGCCCGGCTGGCCGGCGCGGCATTGGCCACCGGTGTCATGCTTGCCGCCCACGGCGCCGCATGGGCACAGCAGCCGGCAGCCTCTGCGCCGGCCGCCGCACCCGCTTCCACCGCCGCCGCAGTCATCAACGCGAAGGCCGTCGAGCGCCTCAATGCGATGGGCGCGTACCTGCGCTCGCTCAAGACCTTCACCGTCAACGCCGACGTCACCGTGGAAGAGGTGCTCGACTCCGGACAAAAGGTCGAGAACGCGCTCGCGATCGAAATCGCCGCACGCAGGCCGGACAAGCTGCGGGTTTACACGACGTCCGCAGAGCGCAGCCGCAAGATCTATTACGACGGCAAGACCGTCACGATCTTCGGGGAGAAGCTCGGCTACTACGGCTCGTTCCCCGCGCCCGCCACGCTAGGCGAAACGGTGGAAATGGCGGCCAAGAAGTACGGGCTCGAAGTGCCGCTCGCGGACCTGTTCCTGATGGGCACCGACAAATTCGACACCAAGTCGATCACCGAAGCCATCTACGTGGGACCGCAGCGGATCGGCGGCGTCCTGTGCGACCAGCTGGCGTTCCGCCAGCCCGGTGTCGACTGGCAGGTCTGCATCGAGCGCGGCAAGGCACCGCTGCCGCGCAAGCTGGTCGTCACCGGCACGGACGGCGATCCCGCCCAGCCGGTGCGCCGCTCGATTCTCACCTGGAAGGCCGGATCGGCACCCGAGGCCGCGGCGTTCACCTTCGTTCCTCCGAAGGGCGCGACCCGGATTGCCGTCAAAGAAGCGGCCAAGTGAACCCACACCTTAGGCCAAGACAGGACATACACCATGAAAACGAATCGAATCCTCCCCGCCGGCGCGGCTGCCGTCCTTGCCGTGGCAATCGGCCTTTCGGTATCCGTGCCCGCCGACGCCCGTGACGTCAAGGGCGGCGGTGGCGCGCGCAACAACGTGAGCAGCGGTGCCAATCGCAGCCCGGCCGCCAACCGCGACGCCGCGCCCAAGCGCGATGGCAACGCCAACCGCGATACGAACGTCAACCGCAACACCAACGTCAATCGCGATACGAACATCAACCGCAATACCAACGTCAACAAGAACACGAACGTCAACGTCAACCGGGACCGCAACATGGACATCGATGTCGATGTCAATCATCGCGGTGGCTGGGACAACGATTGGGACGATCATCACCACCCGGTCGCGACCGGGATGGCGATCGGCGCGACCGCAGCCATCACATCGGCGGTGATCGGGTCGATGGTCTATTCGCTGCCGCCGCAATGCCAGACGGTGGTCGTCAACGGCATCGGCTACAGCAACTGTGGCGGCACCTGGTACCAGCCCCAGTATGTCGGGACGTCGGTGCAATACGTCGTCGTGGCGCCCGTGCGGTAAGGATGATTGCTCGCTCCGGCGAGCCGCGCCGCCTCGGTGCGCGCGGGTTCGCCGTGCAGTCGGATTGTGCATGGGACCGGCAACGGTCAGGTCGTTCAAGTGGTTTGGAGATGAGAAGATGAAGAAGAGCTGGAATTCTGCGGCGTCATGGTTGTTCGGGGGTTGTTTGTCCTGCCGTTGCTGTTTGCGCTGTCGGCGCAGGCGCAGGCGCAGGACGCGAAGCCGTTCAGCAACGAGCAGCTCGACCAGATGACGGCGCAGGTCGCGCTGTATCCGGATTCGCTGCTGGCGCAGCTGCTGATGGCGACGACCTATCCGGACGAGTTCGCCGAGGCCGCGGCGTGGTCGAAGGCGCATCCGGACGCCAAGGGCGACGACGCGGTGAAGATGGTCGAGAACGAGAACTGGGATCCGTCGGTGGCGTCGATGGTCGCGTTCCCCGAGGTGCTGATCACGCTCGGCGAGAAGCCCGACTGGGTGCAGAACATGGGCGACGCGTTCCTCGCGCAGCCCGACGACGTGATGGACTCGGTGCAGCGGCTGCGGCAGAAGGCGCAGGCGGCGGGCAACCTCAAGTCGAACGAGCAGGTCAAGGTGTCGACGCAGGCGCCGGAGGCGGCCCCCGCGGCCGCACCGACAGACGGTGGTCGTGCAGCAGTCGGCGCCGCCGCCGCAGGTCATCGTGATCGAGCCGGCGCAGCCGTCGGTGGTCTACGTGCCGGCGTACAACCCGACCGTGGTCTACGGCCCGTGGCCGTAGGCCGGCGTACCCGCCGTACTACTATCCGCCGCCGCCCGGCTACTGGTGGTCGCGGACCGATCGCCACCGGCATCGCCTGGGGCGTGGGCATCGGCGTCAACAACGCGCTGTGGGGCGGCTGCCACTGGGGGGCGGCGGGCACAACAGCGTCAACATCAACGTCAACCGCTACAACAACATCAACGTGAACCGGCGGATCGACATCAACAGCAGCCGGACGACGAACTGGAATCACAATACCGGACGCACCGCGGCAACACGCCGTACCGTGGCGGCGACGCGACGCGCAAGAATCTCGACAACAAATACCAGGCCGGCAACCGCGAGCAATATCGCGGCAAGGACGCGAGCCGCGACGCCAGTCGCGAGCGGGCCGAACCAGGCGATGCAGAACCGCGGCGTCGATGCCGGCAGCGGGTCCGCGGCGCGCGACAAGGCGCAGAGCGTCGACAAGTCGGCGGCGCGCGACAAGGCGCAAGGCACGCGACAAGTCGGCTGCACGCGACAAGGCGCAGCGACGCGCGAACCGGACAAGTCGGCAGCGCGCAGACAAGGCGCAGAACGTCGACCGCAGCGCCGCGCAGAACAGGGCGCAGAGCGCGCGACCGCGACGCCGCGCGGCAGCGTGCGCAGTCCGCGAGTCGCGACAACGCGCTGCAGGGGCGCGAACAGCCCGCAGGCAGGCGAGCAGATGCGACCGCGGCGCGCGCGAGCCGAAGGCCGCGCGCACAGCGATCCGCGCGGCGGCGGCGGCGCGAGCCGGCCGTCGGCGGGTAGCGGCGCCGGCAGTCGTCCGGCCGGCAGGCGGCGGCGGCGGCCGGCCGTCCGGCGGCGGTGGCGGCGGCGGCGGCGGTGGCGGTGGCGGCGGCCGGCGGCGGCGGACGCAAGGACGTTGAGACGGAGCGCATGAACATGACGAACATCAAGCACATCCTGAAAGTCGCCGCCGCTGGCCGGCAGCGCTTGCGCTGGCGCCGTCGGCGTTCGCGCAGAACGCCTATCCGACGCCCGAGGCGGCCGCCGACGCGCTGGTCGACGGCATCGCGCGGCACGACGGCGACGCCATCAAGGCGGTGGTCGGGCCGGATTACCGCAAGTACATTCCCGCCAGCAGCGACGACCGGACGACGTCACGAACTTCCTCGCGGCGTGGGCGCAGGCGCACGCGATCGTGCCGGCGGGCAACGACAAGGCGTTCCTCGGCGCCGGCAAGAATGGCTGGACGCTGCCGATTCCGATCGTGAAGACCGCCGCAGGCTGGCAGTTCGACGCCAAGGCTGCGCCCGAGGAAATGCGCATGCGCCGCATCGGCCGCAACGAGCTGGCGGCGATCCAGGTGGCGCTCGCCTACACCGACGCGCAGAAGGAGTACCACGCACGCGACTGGAACGGCGATGGCGTCCTCGAGTACGCGACGCGTGGCCTGTCGTCGCCGGGCAAGCGCGACGGCCTCTACTGGGCGTCGCTGCCCGGCGAGCCGGAAAGCCCGCTCGGGCGCGGAATTCGCCGACGCGAAGCCGGGCCAGCCGTACCACGGGTATCTGTTACAAGATCCTGACCGCGCAAGGCAAGGATGCGCCGGGCGGCGCGCGCAGCTACATCAGGAACGGCCACATGACCGAGGGCTACGCGCTGGTCGCATGGCCGGCGAAGTACGACGACACGCGGCGTCATGACGTTCATCGTCAACCAGGACGGCATCGTCTACCAGAAGAACCTCGGGGCCGGCACCGGTACGCGCGGCGCGGGCCATCACGGCCTACAACCCGGACGCAAGCTGGACGAAGGTCGCTCCGGCGAAGTGAGCGATGCCGACGCCGCGGCGGCGCATCGCCGCGGCCGAGGGCAGGACACGAATACCCGGATGCGGGCACCAGATCCGCAACGCGCAAGGACGGCACGACCGTTCAATTGATCGTGGCGCCGCAATGGCGCCTGCAGGCCGCCGGTCGTCTCCTCTCGGCCGGCGGCCTCATTTTTTCGGAGAGTGGCCATGGCACATTCGAATCCACGCGAGATCGCGCCGGACGGTGATTTCTCGCCGATCGACAACGAGCTCCCGCTGCGCATGCTTCCGTCGCCTGCACCTCATCCCGGCAGAAGGGTATCGGCGCCGGCCGCCGGGCGGTCTTTTTCGCGCTGCTGACGTGGCTGCCCATCGCCGTGTGGGCGCTTGTCGCCGGACGAGTCGCGTCGGTCGACGCGGGCGAGCCGCTGCTGCATCACTTCGGTGTCCACGTTCGTTGCCTGCTCGCGATTCCGCTGTTCATCCTTGCCGAATGCGTCGCTGCACCACGCGGCGCAGCGCATCGTCGGTCAGTTCCGGTCGAGCGGCGTCGTGAGCCCCGAGCTTCACGACCGGTTCGACGCCGCCATCGAAGCCGTACGCCGGCTTCGCGACGCGTCGTTGCCGTGGGTCTTCGTGGTCGGGCGTTGCGATTGCGTGGACCGTGGTCGAGCAGCCTGCAGTGCACGACGACTCGATATCGTGGGCGGTCGATGCGAGCGGCAGGCTTGGCTTCGGCGGCCTGTGGTTTGCCTATGTCGTCCGCCCGATCTTTCTCGCGCTGCTGCTGGGCTGGCTCTGGCGCATGCTGCTGGTCGCCTGGTGGTTCTGGCAGGTCGGCAGGCTCGGCCTTTCAGTGGTGCCGACGCACCCGGACCGCACCGGCGGACTCGCCTTCGTCGAGAAAGTCCCGGGCGCCTTCGCGATGGTGACATTCGCCGTGTCGGCGGTCATCGCATCGCGCTGGGCGCATGAGGTCGAATTTCACGATGCGGCGCTCCAGTCATTCAAACTGCCGGCGAATCGCGTTCGTCATCCTCTGGACGCTGCTCGCGCTGTTGCCGCTGCTTGCACTCGCGCCGGCGCTGATCGGGTGCTCGCGCCCGCGCCATCCCCGCTTACTCGGCGCTGGTCGGCGAGCAGGGACGCCTCGTGCATCGACGCTGGATCAAGGGTGAAACCATCTCCGACACGCCGCTCCTCGATGCGCCTGAAATCGGGCCGGTCGCGGACGCGAATGCGATGTTCGATGCCGTCAAGAAGATGCGGCCCGTGCCGATCGGGAAGGCAGCGGTCATGAAGGTCCTCGTGCCGATCGCCCTCCCGCTCATCGTGGTTGCGGCGTTGCAGGTTCCTCTGAAGGAGTTACTGCTCAAGCTCGCGAAGGCACTCGTCTGACGTAGGTGGGTCGCCGCGTCCGCCATTGCAGAACGTTCGTTGTGCCGCCGTCGAGTTTTGCGGCTCGGCGTCCGGGTCGGTGAAATCTGACGCCGATAACGACCGGCTGCTGTCGGCTGCGAATCGACGTGGTGGCGGCAAGCACGGGGCGTTCGCTCGAATTCCTCAAGCGACACGGCAAACAAATCTGGCCTGGCGCACGCGTGTGCGCGGCCCACGCATGACGATCGCCAGTTCAGCTCAGTGCGCCGTGGCGGTCCACCGCGGGTCACGATCCCCGACGGTGATTGCCGGGCAAATTTTCGCGCGTAAAATCGCCGGATGCGCGTCTTCTGGCGAATCCTGGCCGTGCTCGGCGGTGTGGTGGCGCTGCTGCTCATCGCGGTCGCCATCGCGGTCAGCACCGTCGACGTCAAGGAATTCGTCGGCCCGATCAAGGCGCGCGTCAAGGCGGCGACGGGGCGCGATCTCGACGTGCGCGGAGGCGTCGACCTCAAGTTCGGGCTGGAGCCCAAGCTCGTCCTCGACGATGTGACGCTCGGCAACGCGGCGTGGGGCAAGGAGCCGCAGATGGTGAGCGCCAAGCACCTCGAGCTGCAGGTCGCACTGATGCCGCTCCTGCACAAGGACTTCGAGGTCGTACGGCTCAAGCTTGTCGAGCCCCGGATCGCGCTCGAGACCGACTCCAAGGGAACGGGGAACTGGGAGTTCCCGGCGTCTCCCGCCGCCGCCCAGGGAAACACGCCGGGGCCCTCGGGCGGGACCCTCGGGAGCCTCGTGGTCGCCGACATGGCGATCTCCGACGGTTCGATCACCTACCGCGACGGCAAGACGGGAGAGGTGACGACGATCGCCGTCGAGCAACTCGACCTGCACGCTCGCGACGCGCAATCGCCGATCGTCGGCAGCTTCCGCGGCAAGGTGAACGACACGAACGTCTCGCTCGAAGGAAATCTCGGTCCGCTCGACCAGCTGCGCCGACAGCAATGGCCCTATCCGGTGACGGTGCAAGGCGAGGTCAATGGAAAGAAGACGTCGGTGGGAACGCAGATCACGCGGCAGGCCAACACGATCGGGCTCGCGCCGCTCAACGTGACGACGGGCTCCAGCGCGCTCACGGGCAGCGTCGCCGTGGTCACGGGCGGGCCGCGTCCCAGGCTGACCTTCAGGCTCGACGCCCAGACCCTTGCGCTTGCCGATTTCGCGCTGCCGGCGACAGCCGCCGTCGCGAAGGCTGCCGCGCCGTCGCCGCACGTGTTCAGCGACACGCCGATCGATCTCGCCGCGCTTAGGAATTTCGACGCCGAAGGAGAGATCACGATCGGCACGCTGGCGCTCCTTGACGGCCGGCATCTCGAGCGAGTGCATGCGCAGCTGACGCTCGTCGACGGCAGGCTCGATGTGCCGTCGCTGCAGGCGACCGCCTTTGGCGGCGCGGTGCAGGGTCACCTGCAGATCGACGCGAGTCGCGCGGGCGATGCGACGCTCAAGCTGGAAGTCGACGCGAAGAACCTCGAGCTCGCGGCGCTTGCCGCCGCGCTGGGCGTGCGTCAGTCGATCAAGGGCGGGAAGACCGAAGTCAGGATCGACATCGTCGCGCAGGGCATGTCACCGCATCATCTCGCGGGCAGTGCCACCGGCAGCGTCATCGCGATCGTCGGACCCGCAACGCTCGGCGGCGCGGCCGGTGCCGATTCGCCGCTCGACCGGCTCTCGTCCGCAGTGGACCCGTTCCGCAAGACAGATCCCACGACCCAGCTGCACTGCGCGGTGGTGCGCCTGCCGCTGAAGAGCGGCATCGCGACCGTCGACCGGAGCATTGCGGTCGAGACGGGCAAGCTGGGCGCGAACGCCAGCGGCACCGTGAACCTTCGCGACGAGACGATCGACCTCTCGATCAAGCCGCAGATCCGTCAGGGCATCGCGATCACGGTGCCGCAGGTCGCGGAGCTCGTGCGCTTCCACGGGCCGCTCACCTCACCCACGGTCGGCATCGACGCGACCGCGACCGCGGCGACGGTGGCGCGCCTCGGTGCCGCGGTGTCCACTGGTGGACTGTCGATCCTCGGAGAAACGCTGCTCGCGGAGGCGACGGCGGACCCGGGTGCGCCCTGTCAGATCGCACTCGGCCATGGGGGCACCGCGGCGAGTCAGGCGAAACCCGCGTCCCCGGCGGCCGCCGCCACCGAAGGCCTCGGCAAGGTGCTGGGCGGACTGCTGCACAAATAGCGTCGCGCGAACGTCATTGCGGCGGCGCACGGCCGCCGCGATGACGCATTTCCAGGTGCGGGCCGGGCGGCGTACCGCCCGTCCGGCTCGTGCGCGTCAGTCGCGCGAGATGGCTCTCTGCGCTTCCATCTAGAGGTCCTGGCACGACGCCTTCTCGACGGTGACCCCGACCCCGTGGATCGTCCCGCCGTGGAACGTCCCCGGCGCCTTGTACTTGCCGCTGACCGCGTCCCCGCTGTCTTAGCCGATGCACGGGCCCTCGCCGGACAGCGTGTACTTCGCCGGCTGCGTCTTCATCGGCCCTTCGGCGACGACCTTGTCGTTGCGATCGGAAAGTCAGCGATCATGAAGGTCCTCGTACCGATCGCCCTCCCGCTCGTTGTGGTTGGGGAGGTGCAGGTTCCTCTGCAGGAGTCACTAGTGAAGCTCGCGAAGGCACTCATCTGACGCGACGTGCGTCGCCACCTTCACAATCGGAAGAGGTTGATCGCGCGAGCGCCGAATATCGCAACTTGGCGTGCCGAGCCAGCCTGGACGGGTCCGTTGCAGCCTTGGTTCGACAAGACCTGGCGACCTGGAGACGTCGAACTTCAGCCGCGATTTTCGCGTGTTTGGGCAGTGATCTACGCGGCCAAAGCCGCGATCGTCGTGACGATCCCGTCGCGATAGCCTCGTTCGTGATCACCGAGCGACACTTCGCCTTGTCCTGCGAGGGTCAGGAAGAGCTCCTGGTCGCGGCTGTTTCCGAATTGCGCACCGCAATGCGCGCGGATCAAACCGCTCTCGTAGCCTTGCCAATAGTCGGGCCGCTCGCCACAGTACCGATGAGCGCGCGCCTTGAAAAGCTCGCGCTGGAACGTGTATTCATCCATGATGCCTCCACGAGCGTTGCCTGGTTCATGCTGTTCTGGCGTCGATCGCGTCGCGTTGACCGGCGTCAAAGCGTACGTATGGAGTGGCGCCGGTGGCGGGGCGTCGTTTGACTGCGGTCAAAGCTGGCTGACCCTGATTGAAGAGGGGTAATGTCGAGGGTGCAGCGCGGCGCGCCGACCGGGTAATCACCGGCCATCGGAGATTCGTGCGTAGTCGGATGGATCGTTCGCGCCCTGGATGCAATCCAGGTGTCAGGCGATCTGGCGGATCGGGAGAATCGAATGCAATACCTCTGGCTCTTAATTCTGTGGTCGGCGTCGGTGACCGTGCATGCCCAGGCCAATGCGCGGTTCACCCTCGTCTGCCACCCGGACCGCGGCGGAATCGCGCTGGACACCTACCTGTACGTTGATCCCGACAATTCCACGGTGAACGGGGATCCTGCGACGATCACCGATAGCGAAATCACGTGGCGCAGGGAAAACGCAGGATCCGAATTTCGATACAGCGTTGATCGCAAGACCGGCGCGATGAGCATTCTTGGATTCAGCGTCAAGACCGGCAGTGCGCTTTCGGAGGAGAGCGGCGCATGCGAGAGCGCAACCGAGAAGAAATGACCTCGAATGATCACGCGAATGCCGACGTGGGCGGCACGCGGGCAATGTTGCGGGCGCCGGGCCGAGTACTGAGCGACGATTGAAGCTGCAGTCGCTTGCGACCCTTCGCCTTCGGCATTAGCGGACATCAGGGCGCATCCCTCGCTTCACCCACAAGCGGACGTCACACAGGTCGCTCGCGGAGAGGTTGCATGACTCGGCGCGCCACTAGACGCAGCTACGGGGCAGTGCTAGCGTCTTAATGCACGTCATACCGACGTGCGCACAAGAAGCAAGAACGGGGGAGGCGGCCATGCCGAACAATCGGTGGCTATGCGCTTGCGTGGCAGTCCTTCTCCTGCTTGCTTTGGCAGGCGGCTGCGCAACTCCCAACCGCGATGCCTATGTGCCGGCGGTCGCCTCTCCGCCCAAGGAGCCGCTGAACCGCGAAGCTCGCATCGCTCGCGAGAAGGCTCTGGAGTTCCCCACTCAATACGTCGCACCACCGGGTGATCCAATGAGCTATCACGCGGCTGCATTGGCGCGAGTGGTTTGCGCGGGGGTTTTCATTTCCGGCCTCGACGCCAACTTCGTCGTGGCGAATGCCGGCGCTATCCCGCCTTTTGACGTCCGCAAGGATCTCGGCAAGCCAGTTGTCGACACCGCCAAGAAGACGGTCGACGTGGCTACGCCGAAGGGCGTCGTACGCAGCGCTGCAGTTTGTCGGCGCCCGGCAGGGGTGCGTTGTGGCCGCCGAATCTGGCGAGCCCTTGCACTTTGTGCCGAAGGAACCCGCAACTTCGCTGACCGCTACGGCGAGCAGTCCCTGGCCTGCAGGCGAGGTCCTTCCGCAGGAATCTCTGCCGCCACAGATTGACGCGGCCAAGCTCAAGCAGGCGGTGGACGCAGCCTTCGAACCGGCTGGCGCGATGACGTCGGCCTACGTCGTCACGTGGCGCGGGAAGATCATCGCCGAGCGCTATGCACCCGGAATCACGCCCCAGACGCCACTGGAAAGCTGGGCGATGGGCAAAACCGTGCTCGCGATCCTGATGGGAATGCTTGTTGCGGATGGCACCTACGACCTTTGGCAACCAGTGCCGATTGCGGAGTGGCGACAGCCTGAAGACCCTCGGCGGAACATTCGGATAGCCGATCTTCTGCGTATGTCGGGTGGATTGCGTTTTCGCGGCTTCATGGATGCGAAGTTGTATCCGGCCGGGGATTACATCGACGACTTCTATGTCAACAACGCCGACGTCGACGTCGCCAGGTATGTACTGACGCGTCCGCCACAGTGGCCTGCAGGCACCGTCGGTCGCTACCGCGGCTCGGACACCGTCGTCATCACCTACTTGATCCGTCGCGCCGCCGAGGCGCGAGGCCAGGACTTCTACTCTTACGCACAGCGCGCACTCTTCGACAAGGTCGGGATACGGACGCTGACGCTCGAGCCCGACACCTTTGGCACGCCGCTCGCCTTCGGTTGGGTACTGGGATCTGCTCGCGATTGGGCCAGACTCGGGAACCTTCTGCTGCAGGATGGCCGCTGGAATGGCGAGGCGCTGGTGCCGGAGTCTTACGTGCGTTTCATGCGCACTGCGGCGCCCGCCTGGGCGGCGGATGGAAGACCGTGGTACGGCGGATTGATCTGGTTGAATCGCGCGAATTCCTGGCCTGGTCCGGAGGATTCGTATGCGCTGTTCGGCTCTGGCGGGCAAGCAACGTGGATCTTCCCGACGCACGATCTCGTCGTCGTTCGAATGGGTTATGCCAAAGGCGGAGACGAGTCGCCCGAGCCGCTGAAGCTGATCCTGGAAGCTGTGCCGCAGTCGCGGCCGGTCGAGGCGCCCTATCCGGCGAAACCATAGAACGTCCGACCGAGCGAGGACTTCGACTTCTGGCGCGGCAATGCCACCCGACGATCAACTGCCCAGCGCCTTGCCTCCCGAAACGGGCAATGCCTGCGGAATGGGAAGACTGTTCGCAAAAAAGGCGGCCGCATCGCGCGGCCGTCAGCTGCAGTGCGAAGTCCGTCGTCGAGCCGGACGGAGGCCCGCGCGGACGCCGATTACCCTTGTGATTCCGCGCCTCGCGGAACGGCCACGGGAACCGATTCCGCCAATCCCCGCGCGTGCTGCTCCCGCCATTCGCATGCGGAGCGCAGGTCGGCAACTTCCCGAATGTCCATCGAGTCGAGCGTCAGCAGCAGCACGTCGGGCGTTTCAACGGGAATGGTCACGAACTCCGCGCCGGGCGGCTCGTCCTGAACGCGGGCACGCGCCTGCTCCCAGTCGTCGGCGACGACCAGGTAAGTCCTGACCACGTGCGTGCGCTCGTGCGCAAGCAGCGGCATCACGGCGCGACATTGGAACATCTTCATGCTTGGCGGATTCTGGAGGTCGGTTGCCGTCAGTCGTCGTGCCTGACGTGCATCGGGTAGATCGGAAATCGTCGCGTGCCCGGATCGGTCTGGGTCGTGACCGTGCGCCCGCAGGCCGCGCAGCGAATCTCCGCGGACCGGCCGGCGCTGCCGACACGGGCGCGCAGCCAATCGCGCTCCTCTTCGCTGAGCGCGTGGCCGGACTTCGGACACAGCTTGCGGTAGTCGAGCAATGCCACCACGAGTCTCCATCCGGCCGTCCGGCCTCACGCCGCGGCGCTCGGCGCGCACTTCACCTCGCTGCGCACGAATTTCGCGAAGGCCAGAATGATAGTTGCGGCGCGATATGCAGACAATTGAATAATCGGCATATATGATATGCACCATGATCAACCTGAGAGCCGTCGACCTCAACCTCCTCCCGGTGTTCGAGGCGGTCTACGAGCAGGGCAGCCTCTCGCGCGCCGCGGCGCGCCTCGCCATGACCCAGCCCGCGGTGAGCCACGCGATGACGCGGCTGCGCGGCACGTTCAGGGACGAGCTCTTCATCCGCCGTTCGCGAGGCGTCACGCCAACCCCGGTCGCGGACGTGATCTACGCGAGGTTGCGCGGCGCGCTCGGCGCGGTCCGCGAGGCGGTGACGGAACGGACCGCATTCGACGCCGGGACCGCGGAGCGAAGGTTTGCGGTCAGCATCGCGCATCCGCTCGGTCCGATGATCGCCGTGCGGCTCCAGGAGCGGCTCGCCCGTATTGCGCCCCGCATCGTCGTCGAATTCAGCACCCGCTCGCGTCCGATCGAGCTCGACCGCGGCCTGCGCGAGGGACGGGTGGACGCGGCGGTCGACTGGATCGTCCCGACCGAGGGACGATTCCACCAGGCGACGCTGTTCGAGGACGCAGTCGTGGCCGCTGCCCGGCATGGGCACCCGCTGCTGCGACGAGTCCGCTCCGTCAAGGAATTGAAAAAGGCTCCCTTCGTGGTCCTGCGACCGCGCATCGAGGTCGACAACCCGGTGCCGGGCATCCAGGAATGGATGCGACTGAACCTCAATTGGGCACTGGAGGTTTCCGAGCTGCTCGAAGTGTTCCTGGTGGCAGGCCAGTCGGACCTCTTCGGTCTGATACCGCGCAGCATGGTGAAGGTCGCGCGCGAGAATTTCGGCCTTCGGGAGTTGGCGGTGGGTCCGCACACCGTTCCCGTGCCGGTCAAGCTCGTCTGGCACGAATCCCGCGAAGCGGACCCGGGGCACGCGTTCCTGCGCCGGCAGATCGGACTCGCGTCCGGCGACATCGTGCCGGCGCGATCGCGCTGACCGACCGGCGTGTGGCGACGCGCTAGGCGCGGGCGTGCACGTAGAAGTTGTACATGCCGAGGAACGTGGTGGGGTTTTCCACCTCGAACTGCGTCCAGCAGTTGAGATCGCGTTGCGCGAGCTCACCCGGGTATTGCAGCGAATACCGCTGCTGCACGGCCGGCTCCACGCTGAACTTCAGGAAATCGAGTTGAAGCTCGGACAGCGCTTCCCTGATCTGCGGCAGCGTGAAACGGCGCTCCATGGCATGGAACAGGAGATCGCGGCAGCCGCTGGTGTCGTAGAAATCCTCCAGGGCAGTCAGCCATCGATACGGCCGCCATCGATCGTCCAGCTGCACATCGAGCCGGAACCGGCGAATGGCTTCGGTCGTCGGCGCATAGCCTGCTGAAGCGACCAGCGCCTGCGCGGCGGCAATGTCGCGACGCGCAAGCTCGCTGTAGAGCCCGATGCGCATGACGCCGCCGGGGCGCAGCAGGGATCGCAGCACGCGCCAGCCCGCCATCGGCTCGTCCAGATGGTGCAGCACGCCGACGCATTCGATGTAGTCGAAGGTCTTCCCGATGCCGTCGAGCTTCAGGATGTCGGCCTGTGCGTATTCGATGTTCGCGATGCGGAGCTCGCGCGTTTTTCGCATTGCATAGGCGAGGCTTGCCGTGCTGAGATCGACCGCCAGGATCCGCGCCCCGGGGAATCGCTGCGCCGTCTGGATCGACTGCTGCCCCGTGCCGCAACCGGCGACGAGCACGTCGACCCTGTCGGTCGAGCGCGCGAAGCGCGAGGCATCGAGCCCGAGCTCGCTCGCGAGGAAGGTGTCGAAGCGCGTGGTGCCATCGATCGAGGGTGCCCTGACCCATCTGGGATACGGATGGTCTTCGTACTGGTGCGACACCTTCCGGGAGGTCGCGTCGTCGATCGGGGTCAGTCGCTGCAGCGAGGCGCGACATTTTTCTTCCTGAGCGGGTTCCTTCACCTGCTGCGAGAACACGCCTGCCAGCGGGGGCGTTTTCATCGCATCCGCCAGACGGTGGCAGTCCGGAAGCGAGGACAACGGGGAATAACATGCGAATGCGGCGATCCACACGCCTGGAACGAGCTTTCCTTCGGCAATGGCGTTCGAGATGGCGTCGCGCAGCCGAACGACGCCATCCTGTTCCTCCGGCGAACAGTAATAGACGTATTCGTTGATGTGGCACTGCCGCGCAAGGGCGCAACAGAAACGCAGCAACGACGGATCGGCGAAATCGGGCGATTGCGCCGACAGCACCGCGAGGAGAACGGCGCGCCTCGCCAGTGTGAGGAAGTGCTCGAAATCCAGTCCGGCCGCGGGCGTGTTCTCGAGCACTGCGCGGAGGAGGGTCGTCGGCGGCCAACGCCACGAGGCCGTCCATTCCGAACAACTCCACCTGCGACAGCGTCGCGGGCCATGCCGCGACGGCCCGCTCGATGCACGGTCCGATCTCGCGACCGGATCTGATCAGCGCGAGGCTTGCGGGTACGAGCTGACCGGTGCGGCCCCACGGCTCCGAGAGCGCGCGAACGAGGTATTGCCGTACGAACTCGTTACCGTCATTCACGCCGGCCTTGACGAGGCGCACGAACAGCGCCTTTGCGGCGGGCGTCTCCCCGGCTTGCAGCGAGCGGATGCAGGCGTCCATCGCATCCGCGAACTTCCCGTCCGCGAGGAGCGCCGCCGCGAGATCGTTCTGCGCATCGATCCTGCGCGCGGCCCGCCGAGGATTTGCCACGATGGTCGTCCTTCCCGCCGACATTTCGACTGGCCCGGCGCGCCGCCGCGACGACGGCGGCCCGGCGCGAATCGCTGCTTTGCCCGCGAGGGCTCGCCTACTTCTTCCCGGCGGCCGGGGCCTTCTTCTTCGCCTCCTGGCGGCCTAGCTCTTCCTTGCTGAGCTTGACCTTCTTCACCTTCTCGGTGACGACCTTTTCCTTGGGCACTTTTTCCTTCTTCACCTTTTCCTTCTTCACGACGGGCCCTGCCAGCGCCTGCTTCGCAAGCCGCTTCTCCTGCTTCGCGGCGACATCGAGGAGTCGCTTGATCTTCTGGTGCTTCCGGCGGGCCTTCAGCATTGATGCGTGACTCATCCTGATCTCCAAGGGTTGAACGAATTGAATCGGTGCCAGTTTGATCCGATCCCGCGCGGTTGACCAACGGATCGTCGGGACCGAGGCGGGCAAGGCTGGCATCCGAGGGTAAAATGAATCCGATTTCGGATTGATCGAGAATACGGGCGCCACATGAACGAAACCCCCGAACGCCCCCCGCTGCCCGACCGACTGGCCGTCGACCCGCGCAGCCCGCACCACGTCGCCGCCGTTCTCGAGCACGCCATCGGCATCCGCCTCAATGACGCCGAACGCAAGGACGTCGAGGAATACTGCATCAGCGAGGGGTGGGTCAAGGTGCCGGCCGGCAAGACGCTGGACCGCCATGGCCGACCGCTGTTGCTCAAGCTCAAGGGCAGGGTCGAGGTCTTCTACCGATAGGCATCGCCCGGCCGCCGCGAGCCCATCCCGTGTCGCGGCGCGCCGTCAGGCGCCGAACAGGCGCCCCGTCTTCGTGATCAGGAACCTGTCGAGCGGTATTTCCTCCTGCTTCAGGAAGCCGCGCTGCGGCAAGACGCCGTCGCGCACCAGCTCGATTACGGCGACGGCCGACGCCGACGTCGTCCAAGCAATCGCCGTCTGCACGCCGCCGACCAGCTCGATCGGACGATAGGCGCGGACGAACTCCCGGCGCTGCAGGCGCGCATCCAGCATTCCCTCCGACGAGACGTGCACGTAGACGACGTCGTCGTTCACGGGCGGCTTCGCGTTGGTCAGGATCTCGCCCGCGAGCTCGCGTCGCTCCCGCATCAGGAGCTCGTGGAAGAAGAAGTTCATGAGGCGCATGTGCCCGGGATAGCGCATCGTCTTGTAGTCGATGTTGGCGATCTTGCCGTGGAACGTCTCGCAGATCGTGCCGAGCCCGCCCGACGTGGTGAAGGCCTCGAGCATCACGCCGTCCACGTAGAGCGTTTCCTGCCACTCCATCGACGAGACCGTCTTGCGCACGCCGTCCTCGATCACCTCGCAGTCGTTGAGGTACTCGTTGACCACGCCTTCGGGGGACCAGTTGAATGCGTATCCCATCAGTCCGGTCGGATGCTGCGGCAGGGCGCCGACGCGCAGGCGCAGCGAGCGGCACTCCTCGAACGCCGCGGCCTGCGCGGCACCGACGATGCCGACGAAGCCCGGCGCCAGGCCGCATTGGGGCGCCATGAGCCCGCGGGCAGTCTTGCTGAGATCGATGATGGCCTGCGTCGTCGGCACGTCTTCGGTGAGGTCGAAGTAGTGCATTCCCTGCGCATGCGCCTCGGTGGCGATGCGCCGGTTGATCCGATACGGCAGGCACGAGAGCACCGCGTCGAACCCTCGCGTCGCGGCGCGCGCGCCTTCATCCGACATGAGGTCCGTGACCTGGACCGCGAAGGGCAATGTGTCCTGCGGCGCGCGACTGTCGAATCCGGTGACGTCGAAGCCGCCATCGTGCAGCAACTTGGCGGCGAGGGTTCCCACCTTTCCGAGACCGAGAACGGCGATCTTTTGCAACGGCATTGACGACCCTCCAAGACGAAAATTCGCCGCGCGTGGCTGGCGAGCGCGCATAGTCTACGGCATCGGCGGGGGCGCCCCGCGCGCGGGGGCTTCCGCGCCGGCATCGGATGCCGGCGCTGGAGCGCCGCAACACCGCGCAAATCCCGCCTGGCGAGTTGATGGGTGGGCTCTCGCGGGCGTAGGCTTGCGGCAACGTTGTCGAGTTACTGGAGGAGGGGAACCAATGAAATCGATCACGCTCCCGCTGAGTTCGATTCGCGGGCCCGTCGCGCTGGCCCGCATCCTCGTGGCTGTACTTGCCGCTGCGGCCGGTACTGCATTTGCTGAGGGCGAGATCTTCGTGGCCAACGGCGACAGTGGAGTGAAGGTCTACATCCGGACGGCGACCGGCAATGCGGCGCCCGTGCGCGTCATTGCCGGCGGCTCCACGGGATTCAACGGCGTGTCGAAGGCAGCGCCGGACACGGTGCACAACGAGCTCGCCGTGGCGAACTGCAATCCGGGCTCCGTCCTGATATTCCCGCTGACTGCGAATGGGGACGTCGCGCCGACCCGCACCATTACCGGCGCCGCGACGGGCCTCGGCTGTTCGGGCGACGTGACCATCGACGTCGTGAACAACGAGATCCTGGTGCTGGACGAATCGCACAACACGATTTCGGCCTTTGCGCGAACAGCCAACGGCAACGTCGCGCCGCTCCGGGTGCTGCAGCTCGCGGGCACGGTGGGCGCCGCGGTCACCTTTGCGCTCGACCTCGTCAACAATGAATTGGCGGTGATGGACGGGCTCAGCAACGGCATTGCGGTCTATTCCCGCACGGCCAGCGGCTCTGCCGCCGCGCTGCGTCACATCACGGGGGCCGCCACCGGATTGAACGCGCCCTTCGGCATCGCGCTCGACACCGTCAACGATGAACTCTTCGTTGCCAATGGCGGCAGCTTCTCCGTGCTGGTCTTTGCGCGCACCGCGAACGGCAACACCGCTCCGTCGCGCACGATTTCCGGCGGGAGCACAGGAGTGGTCGTGCCCTCCGGCGTCGCGATCGACACCCTGAACAACGAGTTGATGGTGGCGAACAATTTCCTGCCCGCTCCGGGCCTCCTCGTCTTTTCGCGGACCGCCAGCGGCGACGTGGCGCCGTTGCGATCGATCGTGGGAGCCGCCACTGGCATGACCAATCCGATCGGCATTGCAGTCACGAACGCGCCCACGATGACCGGCGCCGTCTCGCGAAGGGTGCACGGCGCGGCCGGATCGTTCGACCTGCCGCTGTCCACGGTCGTGCCGCCCGCCGTGAATCACAACCCGACGACGGAACCGAGGCAGGGTCCCACCCAGTCGATCGTCTTCACGTTCGACATGCCCGTCAGTGCGGCGACCGTGACGATCAGCGAGGGAACGGCGACGCCCGGCGTTCCGACCTTTTCCGGCAACGATGTCGTGGTGCCGCTCGCAGGCGTCGCCAATCAGCAATACGTGACGGTGACGCTGACGAACGTCGCCTCGACCGGCGGCGCGACCGGTGGAAGCGGCGAGGTGCGGGTGGGCTTCCTCGCGGGCGACGTGAATCAAAGCCGCGTGGTGAGCCTTGCCGACCTGGGCCTCGTGAACGCACAGCTCGCGCAACCCGTGACGGCCACGAACTATCTGAAGGACGTCAATGCGAGTGGCACGCTGACGGTGGCCGACAAGGGCATCACCAACGCCAACCTGACCAGGGCGTTGACGACACCCTGACGTCGTGACCTGTGGGGCGCGACAACGCGATCCCGCCGCGGCGACGTCCGGTGAGCCGGGAGGCGTTCGGAGCCGCGTGCCGGAGCTCTGCCTTCGCCGGATGACGAGACGCCCGGCGCCGGCGACGCATTACCAGATGAGATCGGACCAGCCGACGCCGAGCCACGGATCCGACAGGTCGCGCGCGGTCGCCTCCTGCATCGCGGTGTTCTGCTTGGCACGAGCGGCGCTGCCTTTCTTCGCCGCTTCCTCCGTCCCGAGCTGGCTTTCCGGATGGAGCTGCTGATACGCGGCGTATTCCTTCGGGCCGCCGACGTAGATCTGCGTCCTCGACGGATCGCGGAAGATGAAATACTTCTTGCCGTTGCGCTGCATCGGCTTGACCTTGCCCTGCGGCAGGCGCCGCACCCAGTCCTCCTGGGTCGGCGTCGACGCAACGAGCACCGAGAATCCCAGGCCGCGGAGCTCAGTTTCGTTGACGGCGGAAGTGGCCGCGGCGGTCGCAGGGCCGGTGGCGACGAACGCCCGACACGACGATCGCGACCAATGCGATCGTACGGCGCAGCACACGGAAACGTGAAGCCTTGTTCATCTGATTCGATCCTGTCGTCATGGCGGTTGCGGTTCGGCGCGCGATGGCCAATCCTGCGGCCGCAAGCTTACACGATGCCGCTTTGCCTGCGGCGCTTCGACTTTCGCCGGCCTCCGTCACCTCGAACCCCATTCCTGCCACCGCTTTCGGCCTCCGCAGCGCCGGCGTATGATCGAAGCATTCAACGGTCCGACAGACCGGA
The DNA here is from genome assembly GCA_963717695.1 of uncultured beta proteobacterium. GTDB lineage: Bacteria > Pseudomonadota > Gammaproteobacteria > Burkholderiales > Casimicrobiaceae > CAIWHR01. The sequence goes on from CAVQWR010000004.1 coordinate 256,691, forward strand.
TTGCACATCGCGTGGTGCGGCATTGCCGGACCGACGGCGGCAGCGGATGTCGTCCGGCCCGTGCCGCGCCACAGGGAGATGGCGATGAAGACAGCCGCAGTGCTTGCGCTCGCCTTCGCGGCGGCGGCCGGCCCGTCGGGCGCCGGCGCGCAGTACCTGTGGCAGGCGCGCGACGCCGCGCAAGCTTCATCTGCCGCATCGGTTCCATCCGTCGCACCCGCCACGCCTGGAAAGGGCGCCGGACTGATGATCTTCATCGATCCGGCCACGGGCCTCATCCGACCCGCCGAGCAGGAAGACTTTCGCGCGCTGATGCCGCGCCTTGCGCCGGAGGCGATCGGCCCGCCGCAGATTTTCGTGGCGCGCGACGGCGCGATCGGCGTGCGGCTCGATCCTTCGTTCGACAGCTACATGCTGGCCGTCAGGCGGCCGGACGGGACGCTTGCCTTCGACTGCGTCGAGGGCAGGGCGCAGCCTGCCTTGCAGCCGGCGCCGAATGCGACGGGCGCGGGCACCAGTAAAGCGCGGCTCGATGAAAAGTAGCCTTCGCCGGTGGGCGCTGCTGGGCGCGGCATGCGCATGCTTTGCGCCGCTCGCGCACGGCGCTGCGACCATCACCATCATCAATGGCGATCCGGCCGGCGTCGGCTTCAACGATCCCACGATCGTGGCGCCTGTCGGCGGCAATCCGGGCACGACGCTCGGCGCACAGAGGCTCAATGCGTTTCAGGCCGCCGCGAACAAATGGGGCGCGACTCTGACGAGCTCGGTTGCGATCTCGGTGCTCTCGACGTTCGAGGCGCTGACGTGCACGGCGACGGGCGCGGTGCTGGGAAGTGCGGGCGCAACCGAGGTGTTCCGGGATTTCACGGGGGTCGCATTCACGGGGACGTGGTATCCGTTCGCGCTCGCCAACAAGCTCACGGGAACAAACATCGATCCCGCCAACGCGCAGATCCGGGCGCGCTTCAACATCAATCTCGGCCAGCCGGGATGCCTGACGGGGATCTTCTTCTACCTCGGCCTCGACGGAAATCACGGTGCCAACGTCGACCTCGTGACGGTGCTGACGCATGAGTTCGCCCACGGACTCGGCTTCCAGACCTTCACGAGCGGCTCGACCGGCGCGTTCCTAGCCTCCTTCCCCTCGGTCTGGGATCACTTTCTTCTCGATACGCCGAGCAGCCTTTTTTGGGCGAACATGACCGACCCGCAGCGGGTGGCGTCGGCGATCGGAGGCGGGCTCGTGTGGACCGGCGCCAACACCGTGGCGGCGGTGCCTACGGTGCTGAGCCTTGGCGTGCCGTTGCTGAAGATCAACTCGCCGGCAAGCGTCGCCGGGAACTACGACGTCGGCACCGCAGCGTTCGGCCCGGCGGTCTCGAGCCCCGGTGTCACGGCCGAAGTGATGCCGGTCTTTGACACCGATCCCGACACCGGGCTCGCATGCACCGCGCTGTCGCCTGCCAATGCCGCGGCGGTCGCGGGCAAGATCGCGCTGGTCGATCGCGGCACGTGCGGATTCACGGTGAAGGTCGCGGCGGTGCAGGCCGCCGGAGCACTCGCCGCCATCGTCGTCGACAACGTCGCCGGCTCGCCGCCAGGCGGAATGGGGGGCTCGGATCCCACGATCACGATACCGTCGGTGCGCATCACGCTGGCCGACGGGCAGACGCTCAAGAACTTCCTGCATTTCCGGTCGCGGCTCCATTCCGGGATGTTCGCGACGGTCGGCGTCAACGGCTCGCTGCGGCAGTATGCCGACGCATCCGGCCGTCCGTTCATGTACACGCCCAACCCGTACCAGAGCGGATCGTCGGTGTCGCACTGGGACACGCGGATGTTCCCGAACCAGCTGATGGAGCCTGCGATCAACGCCGACCTGACGCACGAAGTGACGTCGCCAGTCGACCTCACGTTTCCGCTGCTGAAGGACATCGGGTGGTAACCCGCGCCACAGCATCGCGCTGGACCCGGGCGGCGCGGGCGCTCCTCGCGCCACTGTTCGCGCTCTCGACGTTCGGTGCGAGTGGACAGCAGCTGACGCAGAATTTCGACGACATCTCGACGCTGGCGGCGGTCGGCTGGGTTTTCACCAACAACAGCAATCTCGTGGGTCCTTCCGGGTGGTTCCAGGGGAACGGCGCGATCTTTGCCGCGCAGACGGGCGCGTCCGGCAGCTACATCGCCGCCAATTTCGTCAACGCGGGGGTCGGCGGCAACGTCAGCAACTGGCTCCTGTCTCCGCTGCTGTCGAGCCTGCAGAACGGCGAGACGCTGACGTTCTACACGCGCTCGGCGGGTTCCCTTGCGGATCGACTCGAAGTCCGTGTCTGCACGGGACCGACCTGCACGGACGTCGGTGCAACCGACACCTCGGTAGGGGGCTTCACCACGCTGCTGCTGTCGATCAACCCCGGCCAGGCGGGCGGCGTCTACCCGACGTCGTGGACGCAATCGTCGGTCGTGCTCTCGGGACTTCCTGGAGGAACCAATACCGGGAGAATCGCCTTTCGCTATTTCATTTCCGGGACGAGCTCCAATGGCGATTACATCGGCATCGACACGCTGAACCTCACCGGCGTGACGGCGGCGCCGCCGGTGTTCCAGAGCGCCGCGTCGCGCAGGACCCACGGCGCGGCGGGGACGTTCGATCTGCCGTTGTCGACCGTCGCTCCGCCAAGCGTCAATCACAACCCGACGACCGAGCCGCGACAGGGCCCGGCGCAGACGATCGTGTTCACGTTCGACAAGCCGCTCAACGCCGCGACCGTCTCGATTACCGAGGGCACCGCCACGGCGTCCGCCCCGACGTTCGGCGGCAACAGCGTCGTCGTGGGACTGACCGGCGTCACCAACCAGCAGTACGTCACGGTGGCACTCACCAACGTCGCATCGACCGACGGCGGGACCGGCGGAAGTGCATCGGTGCGCATCGGCTTCCTCGCCGGCGACGTGAACCAGACCCGCGTGGTGTCGGTTGCCGACCTCGGCCTCGTCAATGGGTTGCTGGCGCAGGTCGTGAACGCGTCGAACTTCCTGAAGGACGTCAACGCCAGCGGCACGCTCACGGTAGCCGACAAGGGCATCACCAACGCCAACCTGACCAAGGCGCTGGCGACACCATGACGCCGTGAATTTCGGGGCGCGATAACGCGAGCCCGCGGCGCGCGATCGCCGCCGCTCCGGCGGGCGCGGCGCTACGAGATGGTGCTGCGCGCGGAGTGTCGAACCAACGGGATCGTTCCGCGACGTTCGGCGATGTCGCGACTCATCTTGCGGCACCCTTGACGATCACCTTGCCGTTGCCCATGTTGGTGAATGTGTACCCGCCGCCGGAGTACGACTGCCCGGTGGAGAGGTAGGCGTAGTCCGTGGTGTCGCTGCCGCCCTTGGTTCCGAAGTTGAATTCCCGCCTGTGTACCCAGATCTGGTCGTGCCAGTCGCCGACGTAGTCCACGAAGTAATCGCCGCAGCGTATCGCGTCGGGATAGCGGGTAATGCTTCTGAGCGTCGCCGACGCGCACGGCAGCGGAGTGAGCGCGGACAGGCGTTCGAGATGATCGGAAGAGAGGCCGGCCAGCGTGAAGAAATCGCTGCCGCGGCCCATCTGGTCATATCCGGAGCCGTACTCGACGTAGGTTCCGTTCACCATGGAGGCGTTGTGCATCAGGCCGAGCGCATGTCCTATTTCATGGGCGAACAATCCGGGGCCGTCCGGCACCGTACCCCATACGGCCACGAACCCGCCGCCGGTGGAGGCCTGGGACGACCAGCACCCGTACGGCGCGACGGCCACCAGGATGCCCCAGCCCAATGATTTCGCCGCTGCCGCCGCGTCTTCGAACATTCGTGCCGAGTCGCAGCCCGGCGAAGGTCCGAGCGCCACCGCGGGCAACACCCTGATGTCAAGGTTCTGCACGCCGAAGGTGGTCTTCAGGTACCAGGCCGAGACTTGACCGATGACCGTCTGGAGCGCGGCTTGCGTGATCTTCGGCAGCGAAGCGTTGTAGGCATCGAGGGCAGCCTGCGACGCGCCCGTGGCAGGCTCGTAACGCAGCGGCACGACTGCGACGGTCGTCGTCTTCACCCTGGCGGGCGCAACCGCGGCGCACACCGTTCCTGGAGATCCAAGAGGGAACCGCGTGATCGGCTTCGCCTGGCTGATCGATCCCGGGAATTGGGTGTAGGTCATCGTGTACGCGAAGGTCGCATGGTTCCCGTCGGTGAACGTGAGCGTCGCGGCGCCTGCCTGAGCGCTCTGCAGCAGGGCGGCGTCGTAGCGGTCATACCGTGGGCCTGACGATCGATAGATCGGCCCCGCATACACGTTGCTCAATCCCTGGCGTATTGCGAGCGCCGACAGCCACAGCGGCGTCCCGTCGACATCGTACGTGTACCAGGTCGCGAACAGCGTGTCTCCCTGGTGGGCGATGTTGACCCCCCATCCGGGTTCCGCGCCATTGGCCACCCACCAGAGGTCCTGGTAATTCGCCGCTGCGGCGAAATCCTGGGTCGAGGCGCTCGAGGCGCAGGTCGGCTGCGGACCGGTGCCGAGGTCGTAGCGCGCAATTGCGATGGAACGTTCGCTGCCGTTCAGGCTGTAGGCAAAATTGCCGTTGTTCGCGTCCGTGAACGTGAGCGTTCCGCTGCCGATCGGCGTGGCCGCACCGGACCCCGTGAAGTCGTAGAACGGCGGCCCATGGCTTTGCAGGATCGGGCCTGCGTACGCCGTGCCGCTCGGCACGGTGCGTCCCGCCAGCATCGAGATCCACCACGGCTTGCCGCTGGTGTCGTACGTGTACCAGGTCGCGAACACCTGATCACCCTGGTGGGCGAGGCTGACACCCCATCCCGATTCGGTGCCGGCAGGCGCAGCCCACCACAGCCCCTGGTAATTGTTCGAGTCCTGCGCAGCGGCTGTGGCGCACATCATCCATGCAGCCAGGAATGCCCAGCCAAACAGGCCCCTTGGCGGCTTCCTCCGGCGCGGCTGATCGTGGCGTTCGTCGTGGGAATTCATTGCGGGGGAAGGCGAGGGCTCCCGAACCGATTGTGTCCGGGAGATGCAGGCGCCACAAAATCTACCTCAACTGTCGCTGCAGGCGCAATCGGTGGGCACCGCCAACGCGCCGCGCAGTCTCACCATGTCGACGCGACAATGGTGGCAATCCCGCCGCGAAATGCCCGACGTCAGGCGGCGCGTTGTCGGCCGCGCGTGAACCGCGCTCAGCTTTGGTCTGACTGCCGCGAGCCCAGGAGCGCGGCGACGATCGGACTCGTGGTGACGATTCCGACGGCGAGCAATGTCCACCCGACGGGCCGCCGTGCGTCAGGGGCCAATCTTCCGCCGAGCAGCAGGCCGAGGCCGGCGCCGGCAGTGCCGCGCGTGATCGCGACGAGCGCCATTTCCGGCACGGTCACTGGATAGGTCTTCATCGTCAGTCCCGAGTGAATTGCGCGAGGCGCGCGCTTCCCAGCGGCGCAGGCAGGTGAGCCCGCAGAAGTGGCGGACGTAGTCCTCGGCCTCGGGGGATGCAATCTCGTCCACCGGAATGCGCTTCAGTCCTGGATCGGCCGGATTTTTCGTGGATCCGCGCTCGTTTACAATGGCCGTGACAAGGAGCGGACCATGCCCATCTACGAATACTCCTGCAATGCCTGCCATCGCAACTTCGAAACGCTGGTGCGTTCGGACAGCGTTCCGGATTGCCCGGACTGCGGATCGACCGACCTCGCGAAGAAGCTCTCGGTGTTCGCCACGGCAACCGCGCCCGGCGAAGGCGCGCGGGCCGCTGTCGGGCCGTGCGGAAGCTGCGGGCATCCTGACGGACCGGGCGCCTGCGCGTTCAAGTGACCACGTCGACGCACGGCGCCTCGTCGCCGTGGCCGACTGCGTCCGTCGCGTCCGTCGCACCAACTCGTCCCGGCTGATTGCGACACCGCCGGTGCGGAGGGCGCCGTGCGCGGTTGCGTCTTCGCGCGGCGTTGATAAATTTTTCAATCGGGCCCGCGGCGCGCGCGGAGGTTTCCGAGGCAACCGGCGTGCCATCCATCGCCGCGCGCGGGAGTGCGGGTGAAACCCTTGTGCCTATCCGGTGGTCATATCCCGGCAGCGACAGGGGATTCGACCTTCGGCCGCGATCGAACCAATGGGAAGAACAATGAACAACGAGCGGGACGACGCCGAAACGTGGACTCTGGATGACATTCCGCTCGAGCGCGTCGAGTGCGGGCCGGTTCGGGCGAATGAGGAGCTCTTCCTGCTGCTTGCGGGCGCATCGTTCGTCGAGACGGGTTCCGATCTCTACACCAGCAATCTGGTCGAGCACTACCGCGACGACGCCGAGGTGTCGGCCTGGCTGTCGGGCCATTGGGAGCCGGAGGAGCTGCGCCACGGACGCGCGCTCCGCGCGTATGTGAACCACGTCTGGCCGGAATTCGACTGGGAGGCCACGTTCGCGGAGTTCATCGCCGAATATTCGAGCACGTGCACCACCGACGACCTCGAGCCGTCTCGCTGTCTCGAGATGGCGGCGCGCTGCGTCGTCGAGATGGGAACGGCCACGTATTACCGGACGCTCCACGACGTCGCCGGCGAGCCCGTGCTGGAGCGGCTGACCGAGCTCATCCAGCGCGACGAAGTGCGCCATTACAAGCACTTCTTCCGCTACTTCAACAAGTACAACCGCATCGAGCCGGCGAGCCGTGCCAGCGTCGCCGGCGCCTTGGTGCGACGCCTTCGCGAAATCGCCAGCAGCGACGTCGACTGCGGGCTCTGGCATCCGTTTCACGCCCGCAATGCGCACCTGATGCGCGACGGGCGCGAATTTCGCGACGCCGTTTCCGCCGCTGCCGACCTCCTGCGCCGGCACTACCCCACGGAAATGGCGGTGAAGATGTTCCTGAAGCCGCTGGCGCTCCCCGCGGCGGTCAACCGGTGGACGACGCCGCCGGCACGATTCGCGCAGCGCTATCTCTGGCATTGACGCGCGGCGACCTCGCGTGGCCCGGGCGCGGCCCTATTTCGAGCCGACCGAGGTGAAGTCGAGCGCGGTCACGACGCCGGCGCCGTCGAACGTCACGACGAGAACCTTGCGGTATGCCTTTCGCCCGAGCACGGCGCTCTCGAGCTCCGAGTAGGCGTATACGGCGGCCTTGCCGGACGTCGATTCGATCATCGGATAGATCTGGTATCCGCTGGGCGTTCCGAGCAACTGCACCACCTCCGCCTCGGTCGTCGTTCCCCGGATGATCCTGCGGCGCTCTATTTCGTCGAAATCCGTGCTGTCCGCGGCCCACGACGACAGGAACTCGTGTCCGACGAGCACGTTGTCGTAGAAGTAGAACGCCATCGCGCGTGTCGCGACGATGCCTTCCCGCGCGGGCTTGCCCGTGGCTGCGGAATGCACGTAGTTCGCCGTGCGCACGGTCTTGCCGTTGCGCACGAGCGAGCCCTCGGCGTACGGCGGGCCGAAACGCTCGATCACCTGGGCATAGGTGGTCACGCCATTCCTGAGCGTGGCCATGTCAGGTCGCGTGAACTCGCGGCCGGCGCAGCCCAGCAGGCCGAGCAGCATTGCCATGGCGATGAGATGCTTCGTCGTGGAGGACACCATTCTTCTCCCTTGTCGCCGCAAGCGCTTTCGGCGGATGCTAGTCCCGGCGGGGTTGCTCCTGCAACTTTCGCCTGTTGACCCGCTGTGCTCCGTTCTGCCCGCCGCGGGTTACGAGGGACCGTGCGTCAGGGCCGCCGGGCGACGAGATCGATCTCGACCAGCGCCGCGCGAGCAAGGCCCGTGACGCCGATGCACGTGCGCGCGGGCAGGCGCCCGTCGACGAAATAGGAGCGATAGACGCGATTCATCGCATCGTAGTCACGCTCGAAATGCGTGAGGTACGCGCGCACCGAGACCACGGCATCGAGGCGGAGCCCGGCGCCTTCGAGGACGAGGACGAGATTGTCCATCACGCGCCGGGTCTGGGCCTCGACGCCCGCGGGAAGCGGCGCCGCGTCGTCGGCGGGATCGGTGGGCATCTGCCCGGTGAGAAAAACCCAGCCGTCGACCTCGACCGCATGCGAGAACGGACCGACCGGCGTCGCCGCGCCGGCGATCATCATGAAGTGCGGTGCGCTCATCGAAATCCTCCCTGCATCATGTCGCCTTCGCGCCGTGGCGGCGAACGGTTCGCGCTTCGCGTCAGTCCCGCGGCGTCGGACCGAATCGTCGCGCCTTCGCCACGGGCCGCGCCGGATTTCCGAATTGCGTTTCACGGTCCGCGACGTCCTTCGTGACGACGCTTCCGGCGCCGACGAGCGCGTCGGTGCCGACGGACACGTTGTCGACGACCACCGTGCCGATGCCGACGAGCGCATGCGCGCCCGTGCTCGAGTGGCCGGCCAGCGCGGTGCCCGCGGACAGCCAGGTGCCGGCGGCGACGTCGCAGCCGTGGCCGACGTAGACGAGGCTGCCGAGCTTCGCCTGGTCGCCGATACGCGTGTCGGACAGCATGCCGCGGCAGACGCATGCATTGGCGCCGACGTCGACGCGATCGCCGATGCGCACGCTGCCGAGATGCGGAAAGAACATCCGCCGTCCGTCTGCGCCGTCGTGATAGGCAAGGCCGACCCAGCCGATCGCTGCGTTGGGCCCGATCACGCACTCCGCACCGATCACGCAATCCGCGTAGATCACCGCGCCCGGTCCGACGCGCGTGCCCCCGCCGATGCAGACGCGGGCGCCGATCGCGGCCAGTGGCGAGATTTGCGCGGTGGCGTCGATGCGCGCGGTCGGATCGACGCCCGGTCCGGGCTCCTGCGGACGGGCGGCGTCGGGCAGCAGCAGCGCGACCGCGCAGATGAAGCTCGCACGCACGTCGTCGACGCGCAGGAACGTCTGCATTGGTCCCGGCGCGGCCGGGCACGAGGAAGCGACGACGATCACGGAGGCCGAGGTTCGCATGAGCGCGTCGTCGGGCCGTGTGGCATCGCAGAAGGCGAGCGCGCCGTCCGTTGCGGCGGAGAGTTGGGCGATGCCACGGATCATGCGTGCGCCGTCGCCGTCGACGACCACCGTCGGCGGCAATCCCCGCGCGAGCTCCGTTGCGGAGACCCCTCGCGGCAGCGCACGAAGGAATGGCTTCATGGCACCAGCCGCCGGCCCTGTGATGCTCGGTGTCATTGCACCGCCGCGCCGGCGTGGGCGATCGCTTCCTGGTCGCGGTCGAACGCCGCGCATTGTTTCCACACGGATTCGGGAGGAATGGCGTTCGCCGGCAGATACCGTTGCAGATCCACGCCGGCACACTTGAATTTCCACAGCAGGTAGGCGGGCTGGCCGGCGAGCCGGTATCGGTAGAGGACGGTGTGCGCGCCGTTCGTTCCCCACGGTCGCGCGAGCAGCCGCTGCAGAATCTGGCGGTCGCCGCCGGTCCCGCCCTGGAAGCGGGTGTTCGCCCATTCGAGGAAGATGTCGGGGCACGCGAGCTTGTCGATGAGATAGCAGTTCGTGTCGACGAACCCGCCCTGCGCCTTCGCGTACACGCCGCGCCCCGGGCCCAGCGATTCCCACGTGTCGGCGCAGAGCAACTCGCCCGAGGCGCCATCGACGAAATTGCGAAGGGCGAACGCCCAGTCCTTGCCTTCGATCGCCATGCGCATTGTCGCGAGGTGTGTCGGCAGCCAGGCGTTGTCGTCGTCGAGGTACGCGACGCAGCGGCTGTTGGCGGCATAGGTGAGCACCGTCTTCAGCGCGCCGCCGTAGCTGCTGGGATAGAGCCCGCCGTGACGCAGCGATGTCGAATAGCCGAGGTCGAGGATGGTCACGGCGACGTGCGTTGGGCACTCGGCGAGCAGCGCGTCAAGCAACGCGCGCTCGCCTTCCCACCGGTCGATGCCGATGAGAATCTGGATGCGGCCCGCGAACTGCTGCGCGTAGACCGATCGCAGCGCATCTGCGATCGTCGGGCGCACGACGGTGGCCATGATCACGGCGACGTCGAACGGAGTCTGCAGATTCTTTTCCATCACGGACGCCGCGGCGATGTACGGAGTTGCCGGGCGAAAAGCATACCATGCGAGTTGCGGCGCGACGGCGCCATTGTCGCGCGCCGGCGCGATTGCTATCCTCGCGTCAACCACCACGGAGGTCCCGGATGAATCAGCTCGATTTCGACCAGCGCACCGCGGTGATCACGGGCGGTGCCGCCGGCATCGGCCTCGCGGTGGCGCGCAGGCTCGCGGCGAGCGGTGCCAAGGTCGCGCTGTGGGACCGCGACGAAGGAGCGCTGGCGAAAGCCCGGGTGGACACTGCGGGAATCGTCTTCACGTCGGCGCTCGACGTCTCGGATCACGACGCTGTCGCGCGAGCGACCGCCGCCACCGAGGAGGCGCTCGGCCGCATCGACGTGCTGGTCTGCTCGGCGGGTATCACCGGCCCGAACGCGACGACGTGGCAATATCCGCCGGACGCATGGCGCCAGGTGATCGACGTCAATCTCAACGGGCTCTTCTACTGCAACCGCTGCGTGGTCCCGGTGATGCTGAAGAACGACTACGGCCGCATCGTCAACATCGCGTCCGTCGCCGGCAAGGAAGGCAACCCGAACGCGCCGGCCTACAGCGCGTCGAAGGCGGCGGTGATCGGTCTCACCAAGTCGCTCGGCAAGGAGCTCGCGAAGACCGGCATCCGCGCCAACTGCGTGACACCGGCCGCCGTGCGCACCGCGATCTTCGACCAGATGACGCAGCAGCACATCGACTTCATGCTGTCGAAGATTCCGCTCGGCCGCTTCGGCAGCGTCGACGAGATAGCGGCGCTGGTGTGCTGGCTCGCGAGCGAGGAGTGCAGCTTCTCGACCGGCGCGACGTTCGACCTCTCCGGCGGACGCGCGACATACTGAGCGCGCGCGCCTACCTGACCTCGAGCATGATCTTGCCGATGTGCTGCGAGGATTCCATCAGCGCGTGCGCCGCGGCGGCTTCGGCGAGCGGGAACACCTTGTGGATCACCGGCCGCACTGCACCGCGGGCGATGAGCGGCCACACGTTTGCGGTTAGCGCCTGCGCGATGCCGACCTTGCGCGCGAGCGGGCTCGCGCGGAGCGTCGATCCGGTGAGGGTGAGGCGCTTCATCATGATGTGCCGGAAGTCGATCTCGGCGCGCCCTCCCTTGAGGAACGCGATGAAGACGAGCCGGCCTTCGAGCGCCAGGCACTTGAGATTCTTCTCGATGTAATCGCCGCCGACCATGTCGAGCACGACGTCCACGCCGCGCTTGTCGGTGATGCGCGCGATCTCGGCGGCGAAATCCTGGGTCCTGTAGTTGATCGCGTGAGCGGCGCCCATCCTGCTGCAGAACGCGGCCTTCTCGTCCGAGCCCACGGTGGTGAACACCTCGGCGCCGAACTCGTGCGCAAGCTGGATCGCGGTCAGCCCGATGCCACCCGAACCGCCGTGGATCAGCACCTTCTCGCCGCGGGCGAGGCGTCCGCGCTCGAACACGTTGTGCCAGACGGTGAAGAAGTTCTCGGGCAGACTCGCCGCCTCGAGCAGCGACAGGCCTTCCGGAATCGGCAGGCAGAACCCGGCCGGCGTCGTGCAGTACTCGGCGTAGCCGCCGCCGGGCGTCAGCGCGCACACCTTGTCGCCGATGCGCGCGCCCTGCGTGTCCTCGCCCAGTGCGACCACGGTGCCGGCGATTTCCAGCCCGATCACCGGCGACGCGTCGGCTGGCGGCGGATAGGCGCCGGCGCGCTGCAGGCAGTCGGGGCGGTTGACGCCGGCGTGGCTCACCTCGATCAGCACCTCGCCGCGCTTCGGCTGCGGCAGCGGCCCTTCGGCGATGGCGAGCACGTCCGGCGGACCGGGCTCGCGGGCGGCGACGTAGCGCATGGAGGCAGGAAGCGGCATGGCGATCTCGAGTCTCGTGACGGGTGTGCGGGCATTGTAACCATTCGCACGCTCGGTCCGGATCGAGCGCGCGCAAACTCCGCTACACTTGGTGGTGTCCGTTTCGACGAAGAGCGACGATGCGAAAAGCGGGAGTGATCACGGCGGCGGTGCTGGTGGCGGTCGTGCTGGGGGCCGGCTGGTTCGTTCTCGTCGCCGACTACAGCGAGGGATATCGCGTCGGCAAGGTCATCAAGCTTTCACGCAAGGGCTACATGTTCAAGACGTGGGAAGGCACGCTCGACTTCGGCTACCTCCAGAACGACCCGAACGCCGGAGTCGCGACGCGCATCTGGGAATTCAGCGTTCCCGCCGACGACGACGTCGTGCGCCGCCAGATCGACGATGCCATCGCCGGCGACTACAAGGCGAGGGTCTGGTACCGCGAGAAGTACTTCAAGGTTCCCTGGCGCGGCGACACGACGCAGTTCGTCTACAAGGTCGAGCGCGCCGGCTGAGCCCGGCGCCGACGGTGCCCCCATGAGCCCGCCGGGCCGTCCCAAGGGCGAATACCGGAGTGCGAAGCACGAAGGTAGTCCAGTGCCCCCGCCGGGCCGTCCCAAGGGCGAATACCGGAGTGCGAAGCACGAAGGTAGTCCAGTGCCCCCGCCGGGCCGTCCCAAGGGCGAATACCGGAGTGCGAAGCGCGAAGGTAGTCCAGTGCCCCCGCCGGGCCGTCCCAAGGGCGAATACCGGAGTGCGAAGCACGAAGGTAGTCCAGTGCCCCCGCCGGGCCGCGCCGACAGCCTGTCGTCCATTCTCGTTCGTACCGCCCGCAGCTGGCCGGGTCGTGCCGCGCTCGCGCTCGGCGAGCGCACGCTGTGCAATTACGCAACCTTCGCGCAGCGGGTGGCGGCCCTTGCCGCATCGCTGCGGGCGGCCGGTCTCGACGCGGGTGCGCGCGTCGCGATCGTGTCGCGCAACGCGCCCGAGTACATCGAGGCGCTCTTCGCGTCCTGGTGGGCGGGCCTCGTGGCCGTGCCCGTGAACGCCAGGCTGCATCCGGACGAGCTTGCCTACATCGTGGCGGACAGCGGTGCCGCGTTCGCGTTCACCGACGCCGCGTGGCACGCAACGCTCGGCGGACCTGCGGGCCGCGCGACGGGCGTGCGGCGTGCAGTGGAGTTGGGCGGTGCCGACTACCGGCGCATGACTGCGACGCCTCCGGCGCCGGCCGTCGCCTGCGGCGGCGACGATCCGGCATGGCTGTTCTACACGAGCGGCACGACGGGACGACCCAAGGGCGTCGAGATCACCCACCGCAACCTGTTGGCGATGAGCCAGTGCTTCCTGTCGGATGTCGAAGCGATCGAAGCAGGGGATGCGATCGTGCACGCGGCGCCGCTGTCGCACGGCTCGGGCCTCTACGCGGTGCCGCACGTGCTCGGCGCGGCCGTCCACGTGCTGCCCGAATCCGACGCCTTCGACGCGGCGGAAACGCTGCGGCTCGCCGCGCACTGGACGCGCAGCTGCCTCTTCGCGGCCCCGACGATGGTGAAGCGCATCGTCGCCGCGCAGGCTGCGGCGCCGGTGCCGCTCGAGCGCCTGAAGTCGATCGTCTACGGCGGCGGCCCGATGTACGTAGCCGACTGCAAGGCGGCATTCGCGGTCCTGGGGCCGCGTCTTGCGCAGATCTACGGGCAGGGCGAGACGCCGATGACGATCACCACGATGACCCGCGCGCTCGTCGCCGATGCGATCGAGCGGGGCGACGACGCCCGGCTCGGCTCGGTCGGCGTCGCGCAGACGGGCATTGACGTTATCGTCGCCGATGCGAACGACGCGCCGCTCGCGACGGGGGAGATCGGCGAGATCCTCGTGCGGGGCCCGACAGTGATGCGAGGTTACTGGCAAAACCCGGATGCGAGCGCCGCGACGCTCGCGCACGGATGGCTGCACACGGGCGACGTCGGAATGTTCGACGGCGATGGATTCCTGACGCTGATCGACCGGTCCAAGGACCTCATCATCAGCGGGGGTTCCAACATCTATCCGCGCGAGGTGGAGGAAGTGCTGCAGTCGCATCCGGAGGTTGCGGAGGCCGCGGTGGTCGGGCGCGAGCATCCCGAGTGGGGCGAGGAGGTCGTCGCCTGCATCGTCGTGCGCGGCGGCCTGCCCAGTGACGAGGCGCGCGTCGCGCTGCAGCGCGCGCTCGACGCGCTGTGCCTCGCACGGATCGCCCGCTTCAAGCGCCCGAAGGCGTATGCGTTTCTGGCGGAGCTGCCGAAGAACAACGCCGGCAAGGTGCTGAAGACGGCATTGCGCGACCGCGTTCGCGATCGATGACGCCTCACGCCCGCGGTCGGGCGATCCGCAGCGCCAGAAGGCTCCCTGCGGCCGTTGCGGCAGCCGCGAACGCGAACGGCGCGGGCGGGCCGACCCGCTCCGCAAGCCAGCCAGCGCACGCCATTCCGACGCCGATGCCGGTGACGATCGCGGTCGCCGACCAGGTGAAGGCCTCTGTCGCGTATTTCGCGGGCGCCTCGGTCGACACGATCAGCGCGACCGCCGCCATCGACGGCGCGATCAGCACGCCGGCGACGAACGCCCAGGGAACCATCCCGCCGATCGACGCCACGGCGGCCTGGACCGCGATCGGCAATGCGAGCAGAGCGAGGAGGCGCGGGAGCTGGCGATCGACCGGCATCGCCAGGTGCAGTCCGCCGTAGACGCTGCCGCCGATCGCGCTGCCGATCGAATTGATGGCCACGAGCGCCGGACCCCACGCCGTGCTTCCGTGCGCGATCGCGAATCCGGGATATCCGACCTCGATCGCACCGAACGAGACCGAGACGCAGAAGGTCGCGACGTAGACCGCGACGAGCCGGCCTTCATGCAACGGACCGAGCAGGCGGCGCTTCGCGGGCGGCTGCCGCTTCCACCAGCGCAGTCCGCCCGATGCGAAGAGCGCCGGCACGGCACAGGCGGCGAACACCCAGGCGAGCGCCAGCGCCCATTGCGGGTTGGCGAACGCGACGATCGCGGCGACGAGCGCGGGCCCGATGGTGTAGCAGATCTCGAGCAGCACGCCGTCGATCGCATAGGCAGTGTGCCGCGCGTCCTCGTCGTCGAACCGGTGGCGCCAGATCGTCCGCAGCACCACGGTCACGGGCGGCGCGAACACGCCCGCGCAGACCGCCGCCGCCCCGATCGCCGCCCGCGAAAGCGCGAGATTGCCCGCGAGCAGCACGACGAGCGTCGCAAGCGGCGAGACGACGCCGGTGACGATGAGCACGGCGCGGGGCCCGCGCGTGTCGATGAGCCGGCCTAACAGTGGCGCGGTGGCCGCGGCGCCGATGAACTGCGCGCCCACCGTCGCGCCGCCGAACGCGATGGAGCCGGTGATTTCGCGCAGGTAGAGGAGCGTGGCGACGCCGACCGCGCCGATCGGCATCCGCGCGGCGAGGCCAAACAGCGTCAGCCGTGCGACGTCGCGCTGGCGGAAGAACCGGAGATAGCGCTCGAGGAGCACGCGCATCGGTGCGGCGGGCGCCGGTGGGCGTATCCGCGTCGAATCGTCAGTAC
Source organism: uncultured beta proteobacterium (assembly GCA_963717695.1). Taxonomy (GTDB): domain Bacteria; phylum Pseudomonadota; class Gammaproteobacteria; order Burkholderiales; family Casimicrobiaceae; genus CAIWHR01. Next base: position 272,166 of record CAVQWR010000004.1, read on the forward strand.
ACCACGCGGACCGCGTCGGGCGCGAGCCAGTCCTTCAACTGCGCGATGAGCTGATCGTCGGGATGGACGCGCCACGCCTCCGGCAGCTCGATCTCGCCGCCGAGGCCGTGGTTGCGGTACTCGACGACGATCGGACAGCTGCCGTTGCGGAACGGCGCCAGCAGCTCGAACAGGCGATCGGCATTCGCCGCGCCGTTGCACGCGATGCGCAGGCCCTTCGCGTGACGCTTGCGCAGCGCGGCCAGGTCACAGACGCTTTCGGCGATGACGCGCAGGCCCTGCACCTGGCCGTCCTCGGTCACGCGCTGTGACACCTTGACCTCGACGATGACGAGCTGGTCCTCGCGCAGCAGATGGCGCGCGGCGTCGAAGCGCCTCGTTGTAGACCATCACCTCGACGGAGCCTTCGCCGTCGTCGAGCGTGACGAACGCCATCTTGCCGCGCCGGCTCTGCTGCACGCGCAGCGCCGTGACGATGCCTGCGATCCGGACGGGCTCGCGGGCGGGGGCGAGATTCGCGAGCGTCGTGCGCACGAGCGGGGCGAGCTCCGCCGCGTAGCTGCGGTACGGGTGTCCTGAAAGGTAGAAGCCCAGCGCGAGCTTCTCGTTGGTGAGGCGCTCGGCCTCGGTCCAGTCGCGCACGGTCGCGAGCGCGAGCCCCGCGCCGGCCTCGTCGCCGAACAGCGAGACCTGCGACTTCGTCGCATCGGCGCGCTCCGCCTCGCCCAGCGCGACGCCGACCGAGTTGAACAGCGTGGCACGCGTCGCGTCGATCGCGTCGAACGCGCCGGCGCGGATCAGCGCCTCGACGACGCGGCGGTTGACGAGGCGCTTGTCGACGCGCCGGCAGAAGTCGAAGAGGTCGCGGAACGGGCCGTCCGCCTCCCGTGCGGCGACGATCGACGCGATCGCCTGCTCGCCGGTGCCCTTGATCGCGCCGAGGCCATAGCGGAGCTCCTTCCGGTCGATCGGCTCGAAGCGGTAGTTCGACGCGTTGACGTCCGGCGGCGCGACCCTGAGGCCCGACGCGACCGCATCGTCGAAGAACTGCCGCACCTTGTCGGTGTCGTCCATGACGAGCGACAGGTTCGCCGCGGCAGAACGCGGCCGGGTGGTGCGCCTTGAAGTACGCGGTCTGATAGGCGATCAGAGCGTAGGCTGCGGCGTGCGACTTGTTGAAGCCGTAGCCTGCGAACTTCTCCATGAGGTCGTAGAGATGCGTCGCACGCGGCTTCGGCACGCTGTTCTTCTGCGCGCCCTCGACGAAGATGTCGCGGTGCCGCGCCATCTCCTCCTTGTTCTTCTTGCCCATCGCGCGGCGCAAGAGGTCGGCGCCGCCCAGCGTGTAGCCGCCGATCGACCTGCGCGATCTGCATCACCTGCTCCTGGTACACCATCACGCCGTAGGTCGGCGACGAGGATCGGCTCGAGACGCGCATCGGCGTACTCGACGCGCTCGCGGCCGGTCTTGCGCGCAACGTAGTCGGGGATCAGCTCCATCGGACCCGGGCCGATACAGCGCGACCAGCGCGACGATGTCCTCGAATCGCGTCGGGGGCGCCTGCTTCATGAGGTCGCGCATCCCGCGCGATTCGAACTGGAACACCGCGGTCGTGTTGCCGGTGCGGAAGATGTCGTACGTCGGCTTGTCGTCGAGCGGAAGGCCTTCCAGCGTCAGCGTGCTCGCGGGATCGAGCTGGCGCACGTACTTCAGCGTCCAGTCGAGGATCGTCAGCGTCGTGAGGCCGAGAAAGTCGAACTTGACGAGCCCGATCGCCTCGACGTCGTCCTTGTCGAACTGCGACACGAGGCCTTCGGACCCGGCCTGCGCGTAGAGCGGGCAGAAGTCGGTCAGCTTGCCGGGCGCGATCAGCACGCCGCCGGCGTGCATCCCGACGTTGCGCGTCAACCCCTCGAGCGCATCGGCGAGGGATAGGAGCTCGCGCACCTCCTCCTCGTTCTTCTCGCGCTCGGCGAGGAGCGGCTCCATCGTGCGTGCATCCTTCAGCGTGACGAGCTTGCCCGGCTGGAAGGGGATCAGCTTCGCGATGCCGTCGCAGAAGTTGTAGCGGAGATCGAGCACGCGGCCGACATCGCGCACCGCGGCGCGCGCCGCCATCGTGCCGAAGGTCGCGATCTGCGAAACCGAGTCGGCGCCGTACTTGTTCTTGACGTACTCGATGACGCGGTCGCGGCCCGTACTGGCAGAAGTCGATGTCGAAGTCGGGCATCGACACGCGCTCGGGATTGAGGAAGCGCTCGAACAGCAGCGCGTAGCGCAGCGGATCGAGGCCGGTGATGCCGAGCGAGTACGCGACGAGCGAGCCGGCGCCGGAGCCGCGGCCCGGTCCTACCGGCACGCCGTTCGCCTTCGCCCAGTTGATGAAGTCCGCGACGATCAGGAAGTAGCCGGAGAAGCCCATCTGGACGATGGTCTTCGCCTCGAACTCGAGACGCTCGACGTATTCGGCGCGGCGGCTCTCGCGCACGGCGGCATCGGGAAACAGTGCGACCAGCTGGCGCTCGAGCCCGGCGGCGGCCTCGCGGTGCAGGAATTCGTCGAGCGTCACGCCGGGCGGCGTGGGGAAGTCGGGCAGCGAAGGCTTGCCGAGGGGAATCGTGAGGCTGCAGCGCTGCGCGATCGCGACGGTGTTGGCAAGAGCGTCCGGGAGATCGGCGAACGCCGCCGCCATCTCGGCCTGCGACTTGAAATACTGGTCCGGCGTGAAGCGGCGCGGCCGGCGCGGATCGGCGAGCACGTGGCCTTCGGCGATGCACACGCGGGCCTCGTGCGCGCGGAAGTCGTCGCGCCGCAGGAACTGCACCGGATGCGTGGCGACGACGCGGCAGCGCGAGCTCGGCGGCGAGGCGCGCGGTCGCCGCGACGAGCGCGTCATCGTCGTCGCGCTGTGCGCGCTGCACTTCGAGGTAGTAGCGGTCGGGAAAGAGCGCCGCCCATTCGCGCGCCGCCCGGGCCGCGCCGGTCGCGTTGCCCTGCAGCAGTGCCTTGCCGACGTCGCCGTCGCGCGCGCCGGAGAGCGCGATGATGCCGGCGGTGCCGTCGCGCGAACCAGTCGCGTCGGAATTCGACGCGGCCGCGATACTGATTGGTGCGATAGGCGCGCGTCAGCCATTCGGCGAGCCGCAGATAGCCTTCGCGCGACTGGGCGAGCAGCAGCACGCGGTACGGCTGGTCGCGCTCGGCGTCGTGGGTGATCCAGACGTCGCAGCCGAAGATGGGCTTCACGCCGGCGCGCCGCGCGGCCTTGTAGAACTTGACGAGGCCGAAGGCATTGGCGAGATCCGTGATCGCCAGCGCGGGCATCGCGTCGGCCACCGCCGCCTCGACCGCGTCGTCGATGCGCACCGTGCCGTCCACGATCGAGAACTCGGAATGCAGGCGGAGGTGGACGAAGGAAGGAATCATGACGGGCGAGGCTGGGGGCTGTTAGAATTTTACTCCGTCCACCGCCGCCACAATCTTCCGATGAAGCCTCGATTTTCCGGCGCCGCGCCGACAAGCTCACGAGTCATCCTATGCGCGTGCGCACTCGCGCTGACGCTCGTCGGCTGCGCGTCGACGGGCGGTGGAAGCGCCGGCACCGCTGGCGGCGCCCCGGCGCCGACGCAGGGCGAGCCGCCGGCGCCTTCCGTCAACCTGTCGGGATTTCCGCTCCCGTACCGGCAGGGATACGCAGACGGCTGCGCGAGCGCCACCGGCGCCGAGCGCAAGGACGCCGACGCGCTTCGGCGGCGACGGCAACTACCGCACCGGCTGGCAGGACGGCCTCGCGATCTGCCGCAAGAAGTGAGCGCGCGCCGGCCTGAAGGCGCGCTGCCTCCGATGAAACCCTACGCCACGCAACGCGTCGCGCTGCGCGGGCTCCTGCACAACGTGCTGACGTGGGGCGCCGCGGACGCGCCGAAGCTCTTCCTGCTCCACGGCTGGATGGACGTGGCCGCGTCGTTCCAGTTCCTGGTCGACGCCTTCACCGGGAATTGGCGCGTGGTGGCGCCGGACCTGCGCGGGTTCGGCCGCAGCGACTGGCAGCCGCAGGGCTACTGGTTCGCCGACTACGTGGCCGACCTCGAAGCGCTGCTCGACATGTTCGCGCCCGGCGAGGCGGTCGACCTCATCGGCCACAGTCTCGGCGGCAACGTGGCCATGCAGTACGCGGGCGTGCGGCCGCAGCGCGTGCGCGCGCTGGTGTCGCTCGACGGCTTCGGCATTCCGGCCGAGCGTCGCAGCCGCCGCACCGGAAAAATACGCGGCGTGGCTCGACGCGCTGCGCGATCCGCCTCAATTCGCTCCCTTCGCGAGCCTCGACGCCGTCGCCGACCGGCTGCAGAAGAACAATCGCGCGCCTCGCGCGCGAGCAGGCGGTGTTTCTCGCGCGCCACTGGGCGGAGGTCACCGCGGATGGCGGCGCGCGGCTCGTGTCCGACCCGCGGCACAAGCTGCCGTTTCCGCTCGTGTATCGCATGGAGGAGACGTACGCCATCTGGCGCGAACATCGCGGCGCCGACGCTGTGGGTCGCCGCCGCGGATTCGAACATTCCGCGCTGGCTCGACGATCATCCCGAGGGTGAGGGTGCGACCGACAGCCACGCGGGCGTCCGGCGGCGCCTTGCGCACATCCCGAACGGCCGCCTCGAGATCATCGGCGATGCCGGGCACATGCTGCATCACGACCAGCCGGCCGCGGTCGCGGCGGCCATCGAGACTTTCCTCGCGGGCGTCGCGAAAGCGGCAACGTGACCGCATTTCTGGGCGTCCGCGACCGGAAGAGCGCGTACGTCGCGCTCGCCGTGCTGACGCTCATCTGGGGCAGCAACTGGGTCGTGATGAAGCTGGCACTCGACCACGCGAACCCGGTGGTGTTCAACGTGCAGCGCACGTGGATCGCGGTGGTCGTGCTCTTTGCCGCACTCATCGTTCAGCGCAAGTCGCTGCGCCCCGTCGGCTTCTGGGCGATCGTCGTCACCGGGTTCTTCCAGACGACCGTCAACTTCGGGTCGACGACGATGGCGCTGGCCGGTGGCGGCGCGGGCCGCACGTCGGTGCTGGTGTTCACGATGCCGTTCTGGACGCTGCTGCTCGCGTGGCCCGTGCTGCACGAGCGCGTGCGCGGGCTGCAGTGGGCGGCCATCGCCGCCGCGTTCATCGGACTCGTGCTGGTCGTCGAGCCGTGGGAATGGCAGGGCGATCTTGCGCCGCGGTTCTGGGCGGTGGCATCCGGATTCGGCTGGGCCGCGGGCACCGTCGCGACGAAATACTTTCAGCAGCGGCACCGGCTCGACATGCTGAACTTCATGGCGTGGCAGATGGCGGTCGGCGTGCTGCCGCTCACACTGCTGCCGCTGTTCATTGCGCTTCCTCCGACGGAGTGGAACACCGCGCAGGTGCTGCTGCTGATCCACGTCGGCGCGATATCGACGGCGCTCGGGTTCCTGCTGTGGATCGCGATCCTGCGCTATCTGCCCGCGGGCACCGCGTCGCTCAACATGTTCGCGATTCCTGTGATCGCGCTCGTGTCGTCGATGCTGGTGTTCGGCGAGCGCCTCACGGCGGTCGAGTGGCTCGGCATCGGCTGCATCGGCGCGGGCCTCGTGCTGATCTCGCTGCAGGCGCTGCACGGGTCGCGCAACCCGGTGGCGCCGACGTCCGGCGAAGGCGGCTAGCGTCCAACCCCGATTTCGCGCCGGCATGTCGTGCGGCGGGGTAAAATGCGGACCAAGCCGGCGTTTCGCCGGCGCTTTTTTCCGCTCGCCGCGTCTCGTCATGCCCGAATCCCCTTCCGCCGATATTGCCAAGCTTCGCATCGACCGCAGCGTCGCGCCGGTCCGGTCGCGCCGGCGCAGGAAGTGGCTGTGGCTGGGCGCGATCGGCGTCGTTGTCGTCGCGGCCGGCATCGCCTGGGCGCTGCAGCCGCATCCGGTCACCGTGCAGGTGACGCCGGTCGTCACGTCGTACCCTTCGCAGCAGTACGTCGTGCTCAATTCGACGGGCTACGTCGTCGCGCAGCGCAAGGCCGCGATCGCATCGAAGGCCACCGGCCGGCTCGAATGGCTCGGCGTTGCGGAAGGCTCGCGCGTGAAGGCGGGTGACGTCATCGCCCGGATCGACAGCCGCGACGTCGTCGCGCAGGCGCAAAGCGCGCAGGCCAGCGTCAAGGCCGCGCAGGCGGCTCTGCGTCAGGCCGAGGTCGAGCGCGACAACGCGCAGGTCGAGCTGAAGCGAAGCCGCGACCTCGTCGCCAAGGGGTTCCTGTCGCAGTCGGCCGCGGACACGGCCAGCATGCGCTTCGACCGCGCGGAAGCGGCCGTCGCCAATGCGCGGGCGAACGTCAGCGTCGCGCAGGCGGGGGCGCGCAACGCCGACGTCGGCGTCGACTACACGCAGATCCGCGCGCCGTTCGACGGCGTCATCCTGTCGAAGAGCGCAAACGTCGGCGACCTCGTCACGCCGTTCTCGTCCGCCACCGATTCCAAGGGCGCGGTCGTCACCATGGCGGACATGAGCACGCTCGAGGTCGAGGCCGACGTCTCGGAATCGAGCCTCGGCAAGATCAAGGTCGGGCAGCCCTGCGAGATCACGCTCGACGCGTTGCCCGACTCGCGCTTTCGCGGGCGCATCAGCCGCATCGTGCCGACCGTCGACCGCGCGAAGGCGACGGTAATGACCAAGGTGCAGTTCGACGCGATCGATCCGCGGGTGCTGCCCGAGATGAGCGCCAAGGTCGCGTTCCTCTCGCAGGAAGTGACCCCCGAGCAGCAGAAGCCGTTCATCGGCGTCAACGCGGGCGCGCTCTCCACACGCGACGGCAAGTCCGTCGTGTTCGTGCTGCGCGACGACAAGGCGGTCGAGGTGCCGGTGACGACGGGCATCAAGGTCGGCGATCTGACGGCCATCATCGGCGCCGTCAAGTCCGGCGAGAAGGCGGTGCTGAATCCCGGACCGGACCTGCGCGCCGGAGCGCCCGCCAGGGTCGCGGCGAAGTAGGCGCGCGCGAGCGCCCCGACGCGTCGCCTCAACGTGACCGGCATGACGTCCCCCGACGCCGCGACCGCTCCCGCTGCCGCGCGCGACGACGGCGCGGCGCCGCTCGTCGCGGTGCGCAACCTGTCCAAGTACTACGTCCGTGGTGGCCAGATCATCCCGGTGCTGGTCGACATCAACCTCGACGTGTACGCGGGCGACTACGTCGCGCTGATGGGCCCGTCCGGGTCGGGCAAGTCGACGCTTCTCAACCTCATCGCCGGCATCGACAAGCCGACGTCCGGTGCGATCCGCGTGGCCGGCGTCGACATCGCCGAGCTGTCCGAAGGCGATCTCGCGGCGTGGCGCGCGGCGAACGTCGGATTCATCTTCCAGTTTTACAACCTGATGCCGGTGCTCTCGGCATTTCGCAACGTCGAGCTGCCGCTGCTGCTGACGAATCTCTCGCGGCGCGAGCGGCACGAGCGCGTCGCGACCGTGCTGTCGCTCGTCGGCCTCACCGACCGCAGCGACCATTTCCCGAACGAGCTCTCCGGCGGGCAGCAGCAGCGCGTCGCGATCGCGCGGGCGCTCATCACCGACCCGACGATCATCGTCGCCGACGAGCCGACCGGCGACCTCGACCGGACGACGGCGGAGGAGATCCTCGGCCTCCTCGATCGGCTCAACCGCGACATTGGCAAGACGATCGTCATGGTGACCCACGATCCCAAGTCGGCCGAGAAGGCGCACCGGCTGATCCATCTCGAGAAGGGCGTGCTGGCCGACTGACCCTCGAGCCCGCCGGCTGTCGCGACCGCGATGTTCATCCCGATCCTCATCCTGCGCAACGCGTTCCGGCACAAGCTGCGCACGCTGCTGACGGTCGTCGGCATCGTCGTGGCGATCGCCGCCTTCGGATTGCTGCGCACGGTCGTCGATGCATGGTATGCCGGGGCCAACGCGAGCTCCAGCGCACGCCTCGTGACGCGAAGCTCCGTGTCGCTCGTGTTCCCGCTGCCGCTCACGTACGCGCAGAAGATTCGCCAGCTCGACGGCGTCACCGGCGTGTCCTGGGCGAACTGGTTCGGCGGTGTCTACGTCACCGAGCGCAATTTCTTTCCGCAATTCGCGATCGACGCGCCGAGCTATCTCGACATGTACCCGGAATTCATCCTGTCGCCGGAGGAGCGCAAGGCGTTCCTGACCGACCGCAGGGGCGCGATCGTCGGACGCAAGCTCGCCGACAAGTACGGCTGGAGAGTCGGCGACCAGATTCCGCTGCGCGGCACGATCTACCCGGGGACGTGGACGTTCAACCTGCGCGGCATCTACGACGGGGCCGACCAGGGGACCGACACGTCGACGATGTTCTTCCATTTCGACCTTCTCAACGAGACCATCAAGAAGATGTACCCCCGCCGGGCGGACCAGACCGGCGTCTTCATCGTGAGGCTGCGCGACCCGGGCGAGGCCGCCGAGGTGTCGGCCGCGATCGACCTCACATTCAAGAATTCGCTCGCGGAAACGCTCTCCGAAACGGAGAAGGCGTTCCAGCTGTCCTTCGTCGCGATGACGGAGGCGATCCTGCTCGCGATCCAGGCGGTGTCGTTCGTCGTGATCGTCATCATCATGGCGGTGATGGCGAACACGATGTCGATGACCGCGCGCGAGCGCAGCGCCGAATACGCGACGCTGAAGGCGCTCGGCTTCTCCAACGGATTCGTCGTGATGCTGATCTCCGCCGAGTCGCTCGGCATCGCGCTGCTCGGCGGCCTCATCGGCATCGCGCTCACGTTCCCGATTGCGCACGCGTTCGCCGGGCTCGTCGGCTCGATCCTGCCGATCTTCTTCGTCAGCGAATCCACGGTGATGATGCAGCTCGGCGCCGCGCTCCTCGTCGGCGTCGTCGCCGCCGCGCTGCCCGCGTGGAACGTCGCGCGCATCCGCATCGTCGACGGATTGCGCGCCATAGCCTGATAAGCCGTTGCGATGACCATTCCGTTCAGCTACATCGTCAGGAACGTCACGGCGCGCAAGCTGACCGCCGTGCTGACAGCCGGCGGGATGGCGCTCGTCGTGTACGTCTTCGCGACGGTGCTGATGCTGGCCGCCGGACTCGAGAGCACCCTGGTCGCGACCGGACGCGACGACAACGTCATCGTCATCCGCCGCGGCTCGCAATCGGAAATCCAGTCGGGGATCGACCGCCGGCAGGCCAACATCGTCGAGAGCACGCCGGAAATCGCCGTGGGCCCGGACGGGCAGCGTCTCGTGTCCAAGGAGCCCGTCGTCCTCATCAATCTGCAGAAGCGCGGCTCGAACAAGCCGGCCAACGTCGTGATCCGCGGCGTGACCTCGGCCGGGCTCGAGCTGCGCCCGCAGGCGCAGCTGGTCGAGGGCCGGATGTTCCGTCCGGGGACCTCCGAAGTGATCGCCGGCCGCGCGATCGCCAATGGCTTCCAGGGCGCCGGCGTCGGCGAGACGCTACGCTTCGGCTCGCGCGACTGGACCGTCGTCGGGGTGTTCGACGCGGGACGCACCGGTTTCAATTCCGAGATCTGGGGCGACGCCGAGCAGATGCTGCAGGCGTTCCGGCGCGTCGGATTCTCGGCCGTGATCTTCCGTCTCGTCGACGGCGACCGCTTCGACGCGGTGAAGGAGGCCATCGAATCCGATCCGCGGCTCACGCTCGAGGCGAAGCGGGAGACGCGCTTCTATGCCGACCAGTCGGAATCGCTGTCGAAGTTCATCAGCTATCTCGGCACGACGATCTCGGTCATCTTCTCCATCGGCGCGATCATCGGCGCCATGATCACCATGTACGCGAGCGTCGCGTCGCGGACGGCCGAGATCGGCACGCTGCGCGCGCTGGGCTTCCCGCGCTCGTCGATCCTCGCCGCGTTCCTCGTGGAAGCGCTGCTGCTCGGCCTCCTCGGCGGCATCATCGGCCTTGCCGCCGCGTCGACGATGCAGGCGATCACGATCTCGACGATGAATTTCCAGACGTTCGCGGAGCTCGCGTTCTCGTTTCGGCTGACGCCGGGGATCGTCGTCGCCTCGCTGCTGTTCGCGCTCGGCATGGGCTTCGTCGGCGGATTCCTGCCGGCGGTGCGCGCGGCGCGTCTCAAGATCGTCGATGCGCTGCGGGCGGCGTGAGCGATGAGCAGGGGGAACGCGTGAGCGGCGAGCAGGGGCCCCGCGCCGCAGGCGTGGGGATGGGAGCAAACGCGAATCGCGTTCCGAGGCCGATAACGCCACAAGTACATTTCGGGTCGGTGGCAGCGGCCGGGCATGCGTGCAACGGCAAGGGGATGCGAACGTGCGCGAATCGCCGCCGGAGGCCGACAACCCGTCGGTGGCGGCACTCGACTGTCGAGGAGGCCGAGCGTAAATGAAGCGCCGGATCGCCGCGCCGCCCTCGCTGTTCGTCATCGCCTCCGTCGTGTGGGGCTCGACGTGGCTCGCGATCAAGTTCCAGCTGGGCGACGTCTCGCCCGAGGTGTCGCTCGTCTACCGCTTCGCGCTCGCCGCCGCGCTGATCGCGCTGCTGTGCATGATCCGCGGCCGCTCGCTGCGGTTTCCGCCGCGCACGCATCTGATCCTCGCTGCCCAGGGCGCGACGATGTTCGGATTCAACTACATCTTCGTCTATCGCGCCGAGCTCTATGTCGCGTCGGGGCTCGTCGCCGTGCTGTTCTCGACGATGGTGTTCATGAGCCTCGCCGGAACGCGGCTCGTGTTCGGCACGCCGATCCGGGCGCGGGCACTCGTCGGCGCGACGTTGGGCGTCGGCGGCGTCATCCTGCTGTTCCTCCCTGAGCTCCTGGCCGCGCGCAACGGCGGCAATGCGGCCGCGGGGATCGCCTTCGGCCTCGCGTCCGCGCTGATCGCGACCGGCGGCAACCTCGTGTCGATGCAGATGCAGCGCCGCGGGCTGCCGATCTTCGAGACGACGGCATGGGGGATGGCCTACGGTGCCGCGATTTCCGCGCTCGTCGCGATGCTGCTCGGTGCAACGTGGACGTTCGACGCGCGGCTGCCCTATGTGCTGTCGCTCGCGTATCTCGCGGTGTTCGGCAGCGTCGTCGCCTTCGGCGCCTATCTGACGCTGTTGCAGAAGGTCGGCGCGGGCCCGTCGTCGTACACCAGCGTCGCGACGCCCGTCGTCGCGATGCTGCTGTCGACGCTGTTCGAGGGATATGAGTGGAGCGCACTGGCGCTCTTCGGCGTGCTGCTCGCCGCCGCCGGCAACGTGCTGGTGCTGCGCCAGCGGCGCTAGTCGAGCGTCAGCTTCGCGTCGGCGATCAGCTTCTTCCAGCGCTCGAGATCCGACTGGATCAGCGCACCGAGCCGCTCCGGCGGGCCGGCAATGATCTCCGCGCCCTCGGCCTCGAGCCGGGCCCGGACGTCGGGCTGCGCGAGCACTTTCTGCGTTTCGGCATTGAGTCGCGCGACGATGTCGGCAGGCGTGCCCGCGGGCGCGACGATGCCCCAGTAGTTGATCACGGTCGCGTTCGCCACGCCTTCTTCCTGCCAGCTGGGAACGTTCGGCATCAGCGCGACGCGCTTCGGCCCGGTGACCGCGATCACCTTCACGCGGTTCTGCGCAAGCTGCGGCAGCGTCGCGGGAATCGACGCCGTGATCGCCTGGATCTGGCCCGCGAGCAGGTCCTGCGTCGCCGGCGCGATGCCCTTGTACGGGATGTGCACGATGTCGACGCCGGTGCGAAGCTTGAGGAGCTCGAGGGCGAGGTGGTTGATGCTGCCCGTGCCGGCCGAGCCGTAGTTGAGCGTGCCGGGCTTCGCCTTCGCGAGCGCAATGAACTCGCGCATCGTATTGGCCGGCACTTCCGCGTTGATGACGAACGCGAGCGGACCGGCGGCGATTGGCGCGACCGGCGTGAACTGGCGAATCAGGGTCGTAGCCCGCCGAGCGGGACGCTGCTGCGACGGTGGTGAACGGGCCGGCGACGAACAGCAGCGTGTAGCCGTCGGGTGCCGCCTTCGCCGCTTCGGCGGCGCCGATCGCGCCGCCCGCACCCGTGCGATTGTCGGCAACGACCGGCGAGCCCAGTGCGTCGGAGAGCTTCTGCGCCATCAGCCGCGCGACGCTGTCGGTGCCGGCGCCCGGCGGGAACGGAACGATCAGCCGGATCGGCTTCGAAGGATAAGCAGCGGTCTGCGCCGAGGTGATGGACGGCAGCAAGGCGATCGCCAATGCAGCGACGGTGCAGAGGATGCGGTTCATCGCGGGAATCCCGGAATCGACGTAGTCAATCTTCTCTGTCCTTGCGGATGACATCCACATTGTGGCTCCGGCCGCTCGCGTTCGCTCGCTTAACGTTCGCTGCGCTCACGTGAGCCTGCGCCGCAACGTCGATGTCATGGAGCGAGTCAATCCTCTCCGTCCTTGCGGATCACATCGACGTTGTGGCTTCGGCCGCTCGCTGCAGCTCGCTTAACGTTCGCTGCGCTCACGTGAGCCTGCGCCGCAACGTCGATGTCATGGAGCGAGTCAATCCTCTCCGTCCTTGCGGATCACATCGACGTTGTCAATGAGTCGGGTGGAACCGAGCGTCGCGGCGCCCAGTACGATCAGGAGGTTCGGATGATCGTAGCCTTCCGGATGCGGGATGCGCAGCGCGAGGCCGTGGCGCACGGCGATGTAGTCGACCTTCCAGCCGCGCTTCGCGAGCTCCATCCGGCCGGCGGCCTCGAGATTCGCGTAGTCGGTGCGGCCGCCCGCGATCGCGGCGGCAATGCCGGAGAGCACGCGATAGAGATTGGGCGCCTCGGCGCGCTCGCCCGGCGAAAGGTATGTGTTGCGCGACGCGAGCGCGAGCCCGTCGTCGGCGCGGATCGTCTCGGCGGGAACGATCTGGATCGGCATGTTGAACTGCTGGACCATCCCGCGCACGATCTTGAGCTGCTGGCGGTCCTTCTTGCCGAACACCGCGATGTCGGGCTGCACGAGGTTGAAGAGCTTCAGCACGACGGTGCACACGCCGTGGAAGAACCCGGGGCGGAACGAGCCCTCGAGCTCCTCGGCGAGCGGCGGCGGCATCACGCGGTAGACCTGCGGCGTCGGATACATCTCCTGTTCCTGCGGCTGGAACAGCGACGTCCACGCCCTCGCGCTCGCAGGCCGGCGCGATCCGCGTCGATGCGTGCGCGGATAGCGGTCGAAGTCCTCGTTCGGACCGAACTGCAGCCGGTTGACGAAGATGCTGGTGACGACGGCATCGCCGTGCTCGCGCGCGATGCGGCACAGCGACAGGTGACCCGCGTGCAGGTTGCCCATCGTAGGCACGAAGGCCACGCGTCCGGCGCCCGCGAGGCGCTCGGCGAGCTCCGCGGCGGTGCTCACGATTTCCATCGGATTCTCCGTCGATCGTTGGTGCGGCGGGACTGCCCGCGGCAGCGAGGCCGCGGACACTCCGGATTCGGTCAGAAGCAGTGCTCGGCGGCCGGAAAGCTCCCGTCCTTCACGGCGGCGACATACGCGCCGAGCGCGGCCTCAACGCTATCACGGCCCGCAAGGAAATTCTTCACAAAACGGGCCGGGCGGCCGCTCGCCAGTCCGAGCGCGTCGTAGATCACCAGCACCTGGCCCGAGCATTCCGGCCCCGCGCCGATGCCGATCACGGGGATGCCCGCCGCGCGCGTCAGCGCGGCGCCGACCTCGCGCGGCACGCACTCGACGATCATCATCGCGGCGCCGGCGCGCACGAGCGCGGCGCAGGTCCGCCTGCAGCACGGCAGCCGCATCGCCGGTCTTGCCCTGGATCCGGTAGCCGCCCAGCGTGTTGACCGACTGCGGCTGCAAGCCGATGTGGCCGCAAACGGGGATGCCGCGCGTGACGAGAAATTCGACGGTCGGCGCGAGCCACGCGCCGCCTTCCAGCTTCACCATCTGCGCGCCCGCCTTGAGCGCGGCCGCGCACGCGGCGTACGCCTGCTCGGGCCCCGCCTGGTACGTGCCGAACGGAAGGTCCGCGATCACCAGCGCCCGCTGGCTGCCCGCGGCGACGCAGCGCGTGTGATAGAGCACGTCGGCGAGATCGACCGGCAGCGTCGAATCGTGGCCCTGGATCACCATGCCCAGCGAGTCGCCGATCAGCAGCACGTCGACGCCGGCGCGCTCGCAGAGCGCCGCGAACGACGCGTCGTACGCGGTCAGCATCGCGATCTTCGTTCCTTCCGCCGCCATTTTCGCGGCCGCGGGGACGGTCAGGCGCTTCGGGCGTTCGGCGGGCGGAGCGGGGTTGGCGTAGCTCGTCATGGTCACGACGCGAGGTTGAAGAACTCACGCTGGCCGCGCATCGCGTTGACGTGCGCGACCAGAAGATCGAAATGGTTGGGATTCTCGACGAAGTTGAGCCGCTCGCTGTTGACGATGAGGAGCGGCGCCGCGGTGTAGCTGTAGAAGAATCGGCTGTACGCGTCGGCGAGGCGGGCGAGGTACTGCGCCGGGATCGTCCGCTCGTACTCGACGCCGCGCCGGTGCACGCGCTCGACGAGCGTTTCGACCGGCGCCTGCAGGTAGATCACGAGATCGGGCGCGGGCGCTTCCATCCGGAGCTGTGCGTACACCTTGCTGTAGAGGCCGTACTCGGCGTCGTCGAGGTTGAGGCGCGCGAACAGCGGGTCCTTGTCGAGCAGGAAGTCGCCGACGATGGTGCGCCCGAAGAGATCGAACTGGCCGACGCCGCGCAGCATGTCGACGCGCTGGAACAGGAAGTTGAGCTGCGTGGGCAGCGCGTAGCGCGCCATGTTCTCGTAGAAGCGCGCGAGGAACGGGTTGTCCTCCGGCCGCTCGAGCAGCGTTTCGCCGTCGACGTGGTGCGCGAGCGCATGCGCAAGGCTCGTCTTGCCTGCGCCGATCGGGCCTTCGACGACGACGTAGCGGCACTTGGCGAGGTCCATCGGGGGAAGCGGATCAGGAAAGCGCGTGGCGGCGTGTGGGAGCGATGCGCTGGCCGCGCACATCGGGGAGAAAGCGGCGCGCGAGCCCGCGTCCGGGGATCGTCGACGCGGGCGCGATGTCGGCAAGCGGACGCAGCACGAATGCGCGCTGGTGCATCCGCGGGTGCGGGACGACGAGCCCGTGCACGGCGATGCGGCGACGTCCGAATAGTAGCAAATCGAGGTCGAGCGTTCGCGGCAGGTTGCGGCCGCGCTCGTGCTCGCGCCGGCGGCGCTGCCGGCGCTCGATCCGCTGCAGCGCGGCCAGCAGCGCGCGCGGCGGCAGCGAAGTGCGCACGCGCGCCACGGCGTTCACGTAATCGGGCTGCGGAGTGGCGCTTCCCACCGGCGCGCTCGCGTAGTTGCGCGACACGTCGACGATTCGGAGCTTCGGAACGCGGGAAAGCGTGCGCAGCGCGTGCGCGAGACGCCGGCGCGGATGGGCGAGATTGCTGCCCAGCCCGATGTAGGCATCGACGGTGCTCACTCCGGCGTGGCGTCGGAGGCGGCGGGCGGCGTTCCGCCGTCCTCGCGATGCTTGCGGCCGCGACCGCGCGAGCGCTTGCGCTTCGCGGGACCTTCACCGGGCCGCAGCATCGATTCGCGCTCGGCGTGCGAGGCGTTGGCGAAGCGGTCCCACCAGTCGGGAAGATCGGACAGCAGGCCCTCGAGCTCGCCGCTTTCGCCGCGCAGCACGAGGAAATCCCACGCCGCGCGGTAGCTCGGGTGCTCCAGCAGCCGGAACGGCCGCTGCCCGGAGCGCTGCTCGAAGCGCGGCTGCAGCGACCAGA
Organism: uncultured beta proteobacterium; assembly: GCA_963717695.1. GTDB lineage: Bacteria > Pseudomonadota > Gammaproteobacteria > Burkholderiales > Casimicrobiaceae > CAIWHR01. The sequence continues at coordinate 287,904 of CAVQWR010000004.1, forward strand.
TCTCCTTGATCGTCGCCTCGAACCGGCGCGGGATCGCGAGCTGGGCCGCCTGCCGTCCGAGCACCGCGTCCATCGCGTCGAAGAGGGCGGGCATCGGCCGCTCGCCGCGCGCCTTCGCCGCGTTCCACGTCGCCAGCACCTCGTGCCAGAGCAGCGTCGCGAACAGGAATCCCGGCGACACCGAGCGGTCGCTGCGCACCCGGTCGTCGGTGCTGGCGAGGGCGAGCTCGATGAAGCGCTGGCCGAGCGGCTGCTCGACGATCATGTCGAGGAGCGGCAGCAGCCCGTGGGCGAGGCCGTGCGCGCGGAGGCTCTTCACCGTGTCCGACGCGTGCCCCGACAGCAGCAGCTTCTGCATTTCGTCGAACAGGCGCGCCGGCGGCACGTTCTGCATCAGCGACGCGAGCTTCGCGATCGGCGCGGCGGTCTTGGGATCGATGGCGACGCCGAGCTTCGCCGCGAGCCGCACCGCGCGGAGCATCCGCACCGGGTCCTCGCGGTAGCGCGTCACCGGCGGTCCGATGAGCTTCAGCCGGCGGGCACGGATGTCGGCGACGCCGCCGACGTAGTCCCAGACCTCCTCGGTTTCCGGGTCGAAATAGAGCGCGTTGATCGTGAAGTCGCGCCGCGCCGCGTCCTCGGCGTGCGAGCCGTAGACGTTGTCGGACAGGAGCCGGCCGTGCTCGTCGGTGGCGTCCTCGCCGGTCTGCGCGGCGCGGAACGTCGAGACCTCGAGGACCTCGGGTCCGGAGTGAACGTGCACCAGGCGGAAGCGGCGGCCGATGATGTACGCGCGACGGAAGAGCGGCTTCACGTCCTCCGGGTGCGCGTCGGTCGCGATGTCGAAGTCCTTCGGCACGATGCCGAGCAGCAGGTCGCGGACCGCGCCGCCCACCACATAGGCCTTGAACCCCGCCGCCTGCAGCTTGCGGATGACGTCCTGTGCGCCGCGCGAGAGCTGGTTGCGGCGCAGCGGATGGTCGCGGGGGCCGTATACGCGGGCGCGGCCGCTCTTGCTGCTCTTGCCGGGCATCAAACGGGCAAGCAGGCGTCGGATCATTGTGCGTCGGGGTCGGCGGAGGCGGCAGCGGGGCCGGCTGCCGGCAGTTGCAGCGGGAGGCGGCATGCGGCAGAAGGGCGCCGGGAGCCGCAGCATGAAACGGTCATCGAACGGGCCGCGATCATAGCACGCGCGGGCCGGTCCCCCGGCGCCGCCCTGCGGCCTGGATGGCGGGAAGGCGTCGAATGGACGATAATGTCGGCCAGGCAGAATTGCCGGAAAGCGCGCAGGAGCTAGCGATCTTCCCGGTTCCAGCGCACGCGGGCCGCATCGGGCCGCGTGCGCCGGATCCGGTTCCCGGTTCATCCCCGTTTCCCTTCACCCAGGCAGCCTACAGTTCGCGACGGCAGCAGCCGGCATCGGCCGCGCCCGGCTTCGGACCGCGTCGCCGCAATGCCCCAGGAGAGCCCATGACTTACCAGCACGTCAAGATTCCGGCCGGTGGCGAGAAGATCACCGTCAACAAGGATTACAGCCTCAACGTTCCGGCGAACGCCGATCATTCCCTACATCGAAGGCGACGGCACGGGATTCGACATCACGCCGGTGATGATCAAGGTCGTCGACGCGGCGGTCGCGAAGGCCTACGGCGGCAAGCGCAAGATCCACTGGATGGAGATCTACGCCGGCGAGAAGTCGACCAAGGTCTACGGGCCGGACGTCTGGCTGCCCGACGAGACGCTCGCGATCCTCAAGGACTACGTCGTCTCGATCAAGGGCCCGCTGACCACGCCCGTCGGCGGCGGCATCCGCTCGCTCAACGTGGCGCTGCGCCAGCAGCTCGACCTGTACGTGTGCCTGCGACCGATCCAGTACTTCAAGGGCGTGCCGTCGCCGGTCAAGGAGCCGGAGAAGACCGAACATGGTGATCTTCCGCGAGAACTCGGAAGACATCTACGCCGGCATCGAGTGGGAAGCCGAATCGGCACCGGCGAAGAAGCTGGTCGATTTCCTGATCAAGGAGATGGGCGTCAAGAAGATCCGCTTCCCGGCGACGTCGGGCATCGGCATCAAGCCCGTGTCGCGCGAAGGCACCGAGCGCCTGGTGCGCAAGGCGCTGCAGTACGCGATCGACAACGACAGGAAGTCGATGACGCTGGTGCACAAGGGCAACATCATGAAGTTCACCGAAGGCGCGTTCCGCGACTGGGGCTACGGACTCGCCGAGAAGGAATTCGGCGCGAAGCTCCTCGACGGCGGCCCCTGGATGTCGTTCAAGAACCCGAAGACCGGCAAGGACATCATCGTGAAGGACGTCATCGCCGACGCGTTCCTGCAGCAGATCCTGCTGCGTCCCGCCGAGTACGACGTCATCGCGACGCTGAACCTCAACGGCGACTACATCTCGGACGCGCTCGCGGCGCAGGTCGGCGGCATCGGCATCGCGCCGGGCGCCAACCTGTCGGACTCGGTCGCGATGTTCGAGGCGACGCACGGAACCGCGCCGAAGTACGCGGGCAAGGACTACGTGAACCCGGGCTCGGAAATCCTCTCCGCCGAGATGATGCTGGTGCACATGGGCTGGAAGGAAGCCGCGGCGCTGATCGTCTCGAGCCTCGAGAAGTCGATCGCCGACAAGGTTGTGACGTACGACTTCGCGCGGCTCATGCCGGGTGCCAAGCAGGTCTCCTGCTCGGGCTTCGGCGCCGCGATGATCGAACGCATGTAGCAAACAGGCGGGCAGACTGGCGGGCGTTGCGTGTCCCTTCGGGCGGCGCGGCGACCGTCTGTCGGCGTGCCCGACCGTCGCCGACGAACGGCGCGAGCGGTGCGCCCAACAAAAAGCCCGCCAGAACGGCGGGCCTTTTTGTCGACCGCGCCGGCAGGGCGCGGGACGGCAAGTGATGGTGCGTCAGGCGGCCTGGATGTTGCTCGCCTGCTTTCCCTTCGGCCCCTGGGTCACTTCGAAGCTGACCTTCTGGCCTTCCTTCAGGGTCTTGAAACCTTGCATGTTGATCGCCGAGAAGTGCGCGAACAGGTCCTCGCCGCCGTCGTCCGGGGTGATGAATCCGTAGCCCTTCGCGTCGTTGAACCACTTGACGGTTCCGGTTGCCATAGTGCTGCTTCCTTCTTAAATGAACGGGTCGTTTGGGCAGCAAGTACCACGTACGGCGGCGCAGCGTCGAAGGCGCGGACGAACCGGGACGGCAGCCACTTAGGAGCCAAACGTTGCATTTTTAAGCGGAGTCTCCATCTTCCGTCAAGCAGCGGCGCGGCAAAAGCCTTTCCCCTTGAAAAATGTGTTGCAATCATCAAACATAAGGTAATCGGAAGCGCGGACATCCCCTGGAAGATGGCCAATCAGCAGCAGGACGGCGGTCTGCTCGAGATCGAAAAGACCCGGGTAAAGCCCCCCCCGCTGTATAAGGTGCTGCTGCTGAACGACGACTACACCCCGATGGACTTTGTGGTCGTGGTGTTGCAGACTGTTTTCGCGATGAGCCGCGAAAAGGCCACGCAGGTGATGTTGCAGGTGCATCGTGAAGGCATGGGGGTGTGCGGGACGTACGTGCGCGAGGTTGCGGCAGCCAAGGTCGACCAGGTGAGGGACATCGCGCGGAAGCACCAGCACCCGCTGCAGTGCACGATGGAGGAGACTTGAGCGTTATGGCCGTATGAAGCCGGCGCCGCACCCCGCGGACCGGTCGCAGCGACCGCGAAAGGCAACGGAAATGATTGCGCAGGAACTGGAAGTCTCCCTCCACATGGCTTTTGTCGAAGCGCGGCAGAAGCAGCATGAGTTCATCACCGTCGAGCACCTGCTGCTCGCGATGCTGGACAACCCGTCCGCGGCCGAGGTGCTGAAGGCCTGCGGCGTGGACATCGACGAGTTGCGCGGCGTGCTGACGGACTTCATCAACGAGCACACGCCGCGGCTGTCGCCGCACTCGGACGCCGACACGCAGCCCACGCAGGGCTTCCAGCGCGTGATCCAGCGCGCGATCCTGCACGTCCAGTCCTCCGGCAAGAAGGAAGTCACCGGCGCCAACGTCCTCGTCGCGATCTTCGGCGAGAAGGAATCGCACGCGGTCTACTTCCTCAACCAGCGCGGTGTGACGCGGCTCGACGTCGTCAACTACATCGCGCACGGGATCACCAAGATCACGCCGCAGAAGCAGGAGAAGGGCGAGGCGAAGGAAGACGGCGAGGCGACCGAGGGCCAGGGTGCGCTCGAGGCGTACACGATCAACCTCAACCAGATGGCGAAGCAGGGCAAGACCGATCCGCTGATCGGGCGCGCGCTCGAGCTCGAGCGCGTGATCCAGGTCCTCTGTCGCCGCCGCAAGAACAATCCGCTGCTCGTCGGCGAGGCCGGCGTCGGAAAGACGGCGATCGCCGAGGGCCTCGCGCGGCGCATCAACGACGAGGAGGTTCCCGAGCTCCTGCGCGAATACCAGGTCTATTCGCTCGACATGGGCGCGCTTCTCGCGGGCACCAAGTATCGCGGCGACTTCGAGCAGCGCCTGAAGGCGGTGCTGAAGCAGCTCGCCGACAGTCCCAAGTCGATCCTGTTCATCGACGAGATCCACACGATCATCGGCGCGGGCGCCGCGTCGGGCGGCACGCTCGATGCGTCCAACCTGCTGAAGCCGGCGCTGTCCACCGGCGCGCTGAAGTGCATCGGCGCGACCACGTACAACGAGTACCGCCAGATCTTCGAGAAGGACCACGCGCTGTCGCGGCGCTTCCAGAAGGTCGACGTGCCGGAGCCGTCGATCGCCGAGACGGTCGAGATCCTGAAGGGCCTCAAGTCCCGCTTCGAGGACCACCACGGCGTCAAGTACGCGCCGGCGGCGCTCACGACGGCGGCGGAGCTCTCGGCGCGCTTCATCAACGACCGCCATCTGCCGGACAAGGCGATCGACGTCATCGACGAGGCGGGCGCCGCACAGAAGATCCTGCCGAAGTCGAAGCAGAAGAAGGTGATCAACAAGGCCGAGATCGAGGAGATCGTCGCCAAGATCGCGCGCATCCCCGCGAAGAACGTCACCTCCGACGACCGCAATGCGCTGAAGACGCTCGACCGCGACCTCAAGAACGTCGTGTTCGGGCAGGACCGCGCAATCGACGCGCTGGTCTCGGCGATCCGCATGGCGCGCTCCGGTCTCGGCAATCCGCAGAAGCCCATCGGCAACTTCCTGTTCAGCGGGCCCACCGGCGTCGGCAAGACCGAGGTCGCGCGGCAGCTCGCCTATTGCCTCGGCGTCGAGCTCCTGCGCTTCGACATGTCGGAGTACATGGAACGCCACGCGGTGTCGCGCCTCATCGGCGCACCGCCGGGCTACGTCGGCTTCGACCAGGGCGGCCAGCTGACCGAGGCGGTGACCAAGCACCCGTACAGCGTGCTGCTGCTGGACGAGATCGAGAAGGCGCACCCGGACATCTTCAACATCCTGCTGCAGGTGATGGACCACGGCACGCTGACCGACAACAACGGCCGCAAGGCGGACTTCCGCAATGTCACGATCATCATGACGACGAATGCGGGCGCGGCCGAGCTCACGAAGAGCACGATCGGCTTCGCGACCGAGAAGCAGGCCGGCGACGAGATGGAATCGATCAAGCGGATGTTCACGCCGGAATTCCGCAACCGCCTCGACGCGACGATCTCGTTCGGCCAGCTCGACCACGAGGTCATCCTGAAGGTCGTCGACAAGTTCCTGCTCGAGCTCGAGAACCAGCTCCACGAGAAGAAGGTGGACGCCTCGTTCACCCCGGCGCTGCGGCAGTTTCTCGCGAAGAAGGGATTCGACCCGCAGATGGGCGCGCGGCCGATGGCGCGCCTCATCCAGGACACGATCCGCAAGGCGCTGGCCGAGGAGCTCCTGTTCGGCCGCCTCGTCAACGGCGGTCAGGTGACGATCGACATGGACGCGGACGACAAGGTGCGGCTCGTGTTCGAGGAAACGCCGGAGCCTGCGGCCGTGGCCTGACGGCAACGTGGCGGGCCGTCGCCCGGCGACGGTCGATGCATGACGAAGCGGCGCTTCCCGGGCGCCGCTTCTCATTTTCCAAGCGCATCGACGCCCGCGCGCATTGCGAGACCGACGTGCGGCTCAAAAAAACGGCGCCCGAAGGCGCCGTTTTCCCTGAAGCAATGCTGAATCGATCAGGGCTTGATCGTCAGCTTGACGCCTTGCGCTGCCAGCGTCAGGCGCGCGCCTTGCTGCGTGCCATGGAGGCGCAGCACAACGCCGTTCTGGTTCTTCAGGATCTGGTCGGCCGGGCCGCCCGCGATCGCGATGCCCGCTTCACCGGCGACGTAGTTGCCGCTGAAATCGGCGACGTTCTTGAGGTTGAACACCTCGCCGCTGGTCGTGATGCTCGAGATGCCGAGGTCGGCGACGCTCAAGCCATCGACCGAGAACTTGTAATCCTTGCCGCCGAACTTCAGCGTGCCGTCGCCCCAGCTCACGCCGACGCCAAGCGCCACGGCCTTGCTGGTAATCGTGACGGAGCCCGACGGTGCCGGTTCGGCAGCGATGGCGATTCCGACCACGGCGAGGGCGCTCAACGCGACCAGCCACTTCGAAGCGAGACTCTTCAACATTGTGTTTCTCCTGAGATTTTCGGGGCTGATGATGTGATGCATCGCCAGCGGGCACCTATTATAGGCCAGCTTGCTGCAATGCACCACGCCAGAGTGTGAAACAGCCCCGGGAGCCACGGCTCCGCCGTCCTTTCGGCATCGCGGCAGCCCTTCGCCGCTTCCCGGTCAGCATTCATCTGACACCGGCAGACTCGGCCGGTTCGTCCACCGCCTGCGCCGGGGATGAGAGTGAGTGTGCGCGGCCCTTCAGCGCATTCCTGAGTGATCCGCTCCTCGTGCAGCCACTCGCGGCGCGTCCGCAGCGCCCGAACTCCGCGCGGCACCCTCGGGGAAATGGTAGTAAAGGCCGTTGAGATAGGCGGCGAGGGCGTCGACGTCGGTGGCCTCGAGCGCGAGTCCTGCGGTGGCTTGCCACCTCGCTACCTCGGCCCGGAGCGTGTCCCAGTCCCGCGCCTGCCGTCGATCGCGCCAATGCACCTCTTTCGTGTGGCAGCCGATGCAGTACGTGGTGTAGAGCAGCTCGCCGCGCGACTCGGCCGGCACGGTGCCGGCGCCGGCGATAGTGGCGCCTACGGCCGTCAACACGGCGAAGGCAGCGAAAGCGATGCGCATGCTCATGGCAGTTCCTTTTTCTACTCGAGCGTGTCCGCCCAGATGTTTGCGGCCCAGCCGAAGGCGTAGCGGCCTTCCTCGGCGCTCATGGCGGCCGACAGGCCGCCGGCGCCCTGCACCGGCAGCAGCGTCTTCTGTTCCGCATCGTAGCGGTGCACGGACGCCACGTGCACGGCGTCCCTGTCGGTGATCATGCTGTAGCAGGTGTTGTTCAAGACTGGCGCCGGATTCGGCGGCGTGCCCGCCAGCAGCGCGATCACCGCGCCCGCGCAGACCTTGGCGTGCTGGTTCGCCATGTGTCCGGACTTCGGCATGCCGGCGCGCGATCTGGATCGCGTCGCCCAGGACGTGGATGTTTTTCACGCGGATCGATTCGAAGGTGACGAAATCCACCTCGCACCAGCGATCGTTCGCGGTCGACCACGCCCGCCGTGCGCGCGATCGTTCCCGCGCGCTGCGGCGGGATCACGTTCAGCACGTCGGCGCGGACCGCATCCTGCACGTCGAACTCCGCCGTGCGAGTCGCGGCGTCGACGCGCGTCAGCACGTAGTTCGGCCGATACTCGACGATGCCTGCGTATTCGTCGGACCACGCCTTGCGAAAGAGCGCCGCCTTCGACGTGACGTCCGGGTTGCCGTCGAGGATCAGCACCTTGGATCTCGGCTTCGTGCGCTTCAGGTACCACGCGGCCTGGCAGGCGCGCTCGTACGGTCCCGGCGGACACCGAAACGGCGCGACCGGAATCGAGATCGCGAAGACGCCACCGTCCGGCATCGCTTCGAGCTGCCGCCGCAGGGCGAGCGTCTGCGCTCCCGCCTTCCAGGCGTGGAGAATTCGCGCCTGCGCTTCCGCGGTTTCGAGGCCCGGCACGCCGCCGGGAACGAAGTCGACGCCGGGTGACAGGATGAGGCGGTCGTAGGGGAGCACCGTTCCGGAGGCGAGCCTGACATTGCGCCTGTCGACATCGACGCCCATCGCGGTGTCCCGCATCAGCCTGACGCCGTGGCGGCGCACGAGTGCGTCGTAGCCGGTCGTGAGGAACGCCATGTCGCGGCTGCCGCCGATGACGAGATTCGACATCGGGCAGGAGATGAACTCCGCATTGGGCTCGATCAGCGTGACGTCGATCGTGCCGCCGCTCCACAGGCGGAGATACTTGGCCGCCGTCGCACCGCCGTAGCCCGCGCCGACCACCACGACCTTCGCCGCCGCCGCGCCTGCCGTCTTCGCGGCGACAGGCAGCGCAGCGAGTGTCGATGCCGCCCCGACGGCCTTCAGGAATTCACGGCGCGACGATCGCATCGGCGCGACGCTCACTTCGGTGCCTTCTGTGCGGCGTACCATGCGGCGATCGACTCGAATTCGCGATCCGTGTATCCCCTGGCGAGCTGCGGCATCACCGTTCCCGGTCGCGTGCCGGTCGCGAATTCGCGCATTCGCGCGACCATGACCTCGGGCTCCATTCCGGCGAGGGTCGGGATGGTGCCCTGGCTCGCGCCATTCGTGCCATGACAGCCGGCGCAGGTGGCTGCGAGATCGCGCGCTGCGTCCGTGGCTGCCGACGCGGCGACGGACGCTACAGCGGTGGCGGCGAGGGCCGCGGCGAATATCGGGACGAAACGAACCGGCACGCTGTGCTCCTCGGAAGTCGCGACGGCCCGTCGACGCGGCCGCCCCATCGGCATCCGCTCGTCGCGGAACCTCGATTCCGCCGTATCGCATTCGCAATTGCGGCGACCCGTGGACGTTTGCACCGTCTTTCATCCAAGTCAAGCGATCGCGCCAATGCGGGCTGCATCATCGATGCGGAAGGCTCACATGGAAATGGTGGCGCGACGCTTACGTTGTCGGTTGTACGGGATCCGGTCCCCGGATCGCCGGCGTGTTCGCACGCCCGCATCGCGCGCGCAGCATCCGGCGTCGCCGCAATCCTCGACGAAGGCCCGCCGGCATGACTGACGGGACGCTGCAGATCCGGTTCGAGGGCGCTGCCGGCGAAGTCACCGGCTCGCGCTTTCGCATGGACGCCGGAGGCGCGCATTTCCTGGTCGACTGCGGCATGTTCCAGGGCGGCCGCGAGGCCGGCCTCAAGAACGCGGCCGCGTTCGATTTCGACGTTCGTGCGCTCGACTTCGTGCTGCTGACACACGCGCACATCGACCATTCCGGGCTGCTGCCGCTGCTCTGCGCGCGCGGCTTCCGCGGCCCCGTGTATGCGACGCCCGCGACCATCGATCTCCTCGGGGTGATGCTGCCCGACAGTGCGCACATCCAGGAAACGGAAGCGCGCTGGGCCGCCGAGAACCCGACGCCGCGCCATGGCCGCGACACGCCTTCCGCCCCGCTTTACACGCGCGACGACGCCGATGCCTGCCTTCGCCGCCTCGTGCCCGTGCGTTACGACGAGACCATCGCGCCTGCGCCGGGCCTCACCGCGACGTTTCGCGATGCCGGACACATTCTCGGCTCGGCGATCATCGAGCTGACTGCCGAGTCCCGCGCGGGAACGCGCCGATTCGTGTTCTCCGGCGACCTGGGGCAGCCGGGGCGTCCCGTCATGAACGATCCGACCCCCATTCGGCGCGCCGACGTGCTGGTGGTCGAATCGACGTACGGCGACCGGCTGCACAAGCCGCTTGCGACGACCTATGACGAGCTCGCGGGGGTCCTCACGGCGACGCTCCCGCGCGGCAACGTGATCGTTCCGGCATTCGCCGTCGGGCGCACGCAGGAGGTGCTGCACGTGCTGGCCGATCTCGTGCGGCAGGGGCGCGTCCCCGCGCTCAGGATCTTCGTCGATTCGCCGCTCGCGCGCAAAGCCTCCGAGATCACCGCGCGCTATGCAGCGACGCTCGACCGCGAGAGCCGCGACGTCACGGGCTGGCTCGCCCAGCATCCCGATCGCGTCCACATCATGTTCACGGAGACGGTAGAGGATTCGATGGCGATCAACCGCATCTCGCGCGGCGCCGTCGTCCTGTCCGCCAGCGGGATGTGCGACGCGGGGCGCATCAAGCATCATCTGCGGCACAACCTGCCGCGCGCGGAATGCGCGGTGGTGATCACCGGATTCCAGGCGGTCGGCACGCTCGGCCGGAAGCTCGTCGACGGCGCGTCCTCCGTGCGGCTTTTCCGCGAGGACCTCGACGTGCGCGCTTCGATCCACACCATAGGCGGATTGTCGGCGCACGCGGACCAGGCGGCGCTCATTTCGTGGCTGCGCAACTTCGATTCGCCGCCAGCGCGCACATTCGTCGTGCACGGCGAGCGCGCGACGGCGGCGGGGTTTGCGGTCCGGATCCGCGACACGCTGCACTGGGCCGCGGTCGACGTGCCCGAGCGGGGCGACTCTGTCGCGCTGGGATGACGTTGCGCGGTTGCGGGACGTTGCGGCTCCTGCGTTGCAACCGGCGCACTGCGCGTGATCCGGCAATGGGCGCTTCCGCTGCTTTTTCGGAAATTCTTTCCGATCCAAACCCCGCACTGCGTCGCCCAGGTGCGCGCCGGCTTCCACATGTCGACCTCGTTTTTCTATGTTGTTTTCAGCGATTTGGATAGTGCGCGCGCCAGCGCTCGATACGTAGGCGGGGATTTGGCTGTCGCATCGCAGCACCAATTTGGCAAATATGTGCCGCATATATTCCACCTATCGGAAAATGTTTTTAACTTAATGATTTTATGTATTTTTTGCGCTATTGCAATGCGGTAATCCCCTTGTCATCCGCAGCGGGCTTTGTTAACTTGCGGTTGTCACGAGCGGTCGTCGCGAACGGTGCGGCGGCTGCAAGCTAGGGCCTGGGTTCCACCCCATCCATGCCCGCCCTTCCGGCCGAGCGATCCTCGCCGGACCGTGCAGTGAAGCGCCGGCGGCAAAGGTTCGTCGGTCGCTCCACGCTGCGGAACTGCGTGAAGGCGACTTCGCAGCGGTCCCGCTGACCAAGGTTCCGGACGTTCGCGACGCATCGGGTGCGGCGGGCGCCGGATTGGCCATGACATGAGATGGGAGAGAAGCATGAACTACGATCTCGAAGCAGCAAGGCTCAAGAAGGACTGGGCGGAGAATCCCCGCTGGAAGGGCGTCAAGCGCGGCTACACGGCGGAGGACGTCGTCCGCCTGCGCGGCTCGATCCACATCGAGCACACGCTCGCGCGGCGCGGCGCGGAGCGCCTGTGGAAGCTCGTCAACGAGGAGCCGTTCGTCAACTCGCTGGGCGCAATGAGCGGCAACCAGGCGCTGCAGCAGGTGAAGGCTGGCCTGAAGGCGATCTATCTTTCCGGATGGCAGGTCGCGGCCGACGCAAACGTCGCCGGCGAGATGTATCCCGACCAGTCGCTCTACCCGATCAACTCGGTGCCGAACGTCGTCAAGCGCATCAACAACACGTTCATGCGCGCGGACCAGATCCAGCACATGGAAGGCACCGGCACGACGGACTTCTTCGCGCCGATCGTTGCCGATGCCGAAGCCGGCTTCGGCGGCGTGCTGAATGCGTTCGAGCTGATGAAGGCGATGATCGAGGCGGGCGCCGCCGGCGTCCACTTCGAGGACCAGCTCGCCTCCGTCAAGAAGTGCGGCCACATGGGCGGCAAGGTGCTCGTGCCGACGCGCGAGGCGGTCGACAAGCTGATCGCCGCACGGCTCGCCGCCGACGTCATGGGCGTGCCGACCGTGGTGCTGGCGCGCACCGATGCCGAAGCGGCCGACCTCGTCACCTCGGACATCGACGACAACGACAAGCCGTTCCTCACCGGCGAGCGCACCATCGAAGGCTTCTACAAGTCCTCGAACGGCCTCGACCAGGCGGTGTCGCGCGGTCTCGCGTACGCGCCGTACTGCGACATGCTGTGGTGCGAGACGGGCAAGCCGGACCTCGCGTTCGCGAAGGCGTTCGCCGACGCGATCCACGCGAAGTTCCCCGGCAAGCTCCTCGCGTACAACTGCTCGCCGTCGTTCAACTGGAAGAAGAACCTCGACGACGCGACGGTGACCAAGTTCCAGACCGAGCTCGGCAAGATGGGCTACAAGTTCCAGTTCATCACGCTGGCGGGCTTCCACAGCCTCAACTACTCGATGTTCAACCTGGCGCACGGCTACGCGCACGAGCACATGACGGCGTTCGTCGAGCTGCAGGAAGCGGAGTTTGCGGCGATGTCGAAGGGCTTCACCGCGATCAAGCACCAGCGCGAGGTCGGGACGAGCTACTTCGACGCGGTGACGACGACGATCCAGGGCAGCGCGGCGTCGACGACGGCGCTCAAGAACTCGACCGAGGACGAGCAGTTCTTCGAGAAGCCCAAGGACGAGCTGCAGGTCGCGAACGGCTGAGCATTGCCGGCACGCACTTGAGAGAAGGCCGCAGTCCCGCAAGGGACGGCGGCCTTTTTCTTGCCGTCGTGCGCGTGCGCTGCGGCGGCCCGACCCGCGCTATTTCGACTCCACCTGCAGCGACACGATCCGCGCGATGATGATCGCCGGGTAGAGCTGCCCGACCAGCGCCTCCAGCATCGCGAGCGAGCGCGCGGCGCGGGCGACCGGCGTGATGTCGCCGTAGCCGACGGTCGTCAGCGTGACGAAGCTGAAGTACACCCACTCGGTGAGAACGCGCTCGCGGCCGGAGCCGCCGGCGAACGCGTTCGGCACGAGTGCGCCAAGCATCGCGTAGACGAACGCCCATATGACGCCGAGCAGCAGGTAGAGCACGATCGCGCCGAACACGCGGTCGCCCATTGCGTGCCCGCGCGCGAACACGTTGATGCCGACCGCGAACGAAAGCACCGCAAGCGCGCACAGCGTCGACAGGTCGCGGACCACGGCGAAGCCGGGGTCGGAGGATCACCCACGCGCCTGAATGGAGCACGACGACGACGACGGTGAGGCCGATCAGCACATGCGCCAGCTTGCGGTGCTCGGTGACCGCGATGACGCCGCTCACGAGGATGAGCAGGACGAAGACATCGTTGACGTAGCGCCACCCGGGACCTTCGGGGTCGATCAGCGCCGGCGCGATGAAGACGATGCCGACGAGGAGCACCAGCAGCAGGAACATGCTTCGGTTGTGCATCTGCCCCATGTGGCGGCGTATCGCGGCCGCGCTTGCGGCGCCGGACGTCGGATCGCCGCGTTCCGGGGACTCAGCCATGACGCGGCGGGCGGCCGTTTCCGCGGGATGCGATGCTCGGGGCCGGAAACGCAGTAACGGCCCCGGCGGGCGACGTCATTTCTGCGCGAGCCATGCGGCGAGGTCGCGCTTCAGCTTCATCATGTCCGCCTCCCGCGTGTACATCATGTGGCCGGCGTCGTAGTAGTGGTGCTGCACGCGCGTCATCACGTCGGGCGGCACGTCGAGCTGGGCGAGCGACCAGTCGCTTGCGCTGTACGGCGTGCCGAGGTCGTAGTGGCCGCTCGCGACCAGCACGCGCAGATGCGGGTTGCGCCGCAGCGCACGCGAGAGATCCGGGCTCGTGCAGGCGAAGCTGTTGCCCTTGTCCTCGCCGCGGTTCCAGTTCCACGCCTTGTGCGCGTCCATCGACAGCACCTCGTAGCGCGAGAGCGTGTCTACGTTGAGGTGCTCGCTCATGTACGCGTGCGCCGCCATGGTGTACGGCGCCGCGATCGCCTCGATGCCGGGATCGAACTCCCAGTCGCGCGTGCGGGACGCCGCCATCGGTCCGGTCACGCGCGCCTCGAGGCGGCCGACGATTTGCCCGCGATCGCGCAACAGGTCGAAGAAGAACGTGTGGTCGCTGATGCGGAGGTTCTTTTCCTCGACCAGCGCGGCGGAGAGACCGGTGAGCTCGGCGATGCGCTTGATCGTGCGCCGGCGCGCCGCATCGGAAAGCCGCGCGCCGGCATGCAGTGCCGCGAGATACTCCTCGGCGACGAATTCCTCGCCGGCCTTCCTTGCGGCGGCCGGCGATTCCGCCATCGGCCCCTTGAGCTTGCCGTGATACTGCGCGACGCAGGCGAACGCGGGCAGGAAGAGCGCGTAGGGGAGGTCGTTGCGCGGCGAGAAGATGATGCTCTGCAGATCCATCGCGCAGGAGACGAGAATGAGGCCGGACAGCGCGACGCCAATGTCCTGCAGCTTGTCCGCGAGCGCGGCGCCGCGCGTCGTTCCGTAGCTCTCGCCCACGAGATACACGGGCGAGCTCCAGCGGCGGTGGCGGCCGAGCCACGCGCGCATCACTTCAGCCAGCGCCTCGACGTCGCCGTCGACGGAGAGCATCTTCCTGCGCGCTTCCTCGCTCGCGGTGACCGAGTAGCCGGTGTGCGGCGGATCGATGAAGACGAGGTCGAAGTGCTCGAACCACGATTCCTGGTTGTCGGTCACGGCGTAGGGCGGAGGCGGCATCGAGCCGTCCTCGCGAATCACCACGCGCTTCGGGCCGAGCGCGCCGAGGTGCAGCCAGATTGACGCCGACCCCGGGCCGCCGTTGAAGACGAAGCACACCGGGCGTGTCTTCGCGTCGGTATCGTTCAGGAAATACGACGTCGTGAAGACCGCGGCCTCGGGCTCGCCGCGCTTGTCGTCGACGCCGCCCGCGCTCACGGGAACGAACGCCGCGATCGCCGTGTACTTGAGTGTCTTCCCATTGAGCCTGATCGACGATTCGCTCTTGCACGGCGCGGCGGCAAGCAGCTTGTCGACTTTCTCGCGCAGGCGCTTCTTCGGATCGTCGGGCGCGGGCGTGGCGGCGGGGGCGGGCGTGGGTTCGCTCATGGGAGACAGGGCCTCTGAAAGGTCGGTGATGTGGTCGGATGGCGGCGGCGCTTGGCGTGGATCGCACGCGTGCGCCTGTTCGGTCGTGCGCGGTGCCGGCCTGCGCAACGCGCGACCCGGAGTATTTCGGTATTGGCCGCGGCGGTCAACCGTCCCGGCAGGCGCGTTGCGGCGCACGCGCCGCCCGGACTAGACTCGAGCGATGCGCGCCGGCGCGGCACCGTCCCCACGCGACCCATCCCGCGATCCACGCGACACGAGGATGTTCTTCGCGCTCTGGCCCGATGCGGCAGCGCGGGCCGCGCTGGCCGGGCTTGCGGCGGCGGTCGTCCGCGGCGGCGGCGGACGGGCGCCGGCGGATGCGAATCTGCATCTGACGCTGGCCTTCGTCGGCGCAGTCGCGCCCGAACGGCGGGAGGCGCTGCATGCAGCGGGACATGACACGGCGGCCAAGATTGCGCCGTTCACCCTCGTGCTGGATCGTCTTGGCACGTTTCGCGACGCGGGCATCGCGTGGATCGGAACGCGTGATGCGCCGCCCGAGCTCATCGAGCTCGCGGCGCGGCTCGCGCACGAGCTTCGCGCGCACGGCTTCGATGTGGACCGGCGGCCCTACGCGCCGCACCTCACGCTGGCGCGCAAATGCCGGACGCCGCCGCATCTCGCTTCCGCGCCGCGCATTGCCTGGCAGGCGCGCGAGCTGGCGCTGGTCGCGTCGGTGCTGCGTCCTGGTGGCTCGGTCTACCGGATCGAGTCGCGCTGGCCGCTGGCCGGCGTGGCCGCGCCGGGCCGTTGAACGACTACGCGGGCCCGCGCGCGACGGGACGTGCCGGATCGGCGCACCATTCGCTCCACGAGCCGGGGTAGAGCATCGTGCCGCGGATGCCGGCGATCTCCATCGCCAGCAGGTTGTGGCAGGCGCTGACACCCGATCCGCAGTAGTTGACGATGGTGGCCGGCGGCGAGTTGCCGGTCACCGCCGCGAGCTCGGCGCGCAATTTCTCCGGCGACTTGAACGTGCCATCCGCCTCGATGTTCTGCGTATACGGACGGTTGATCGCGCCCGGGATATGTCCCGCGACCGGATCGAGCGGCTCGACGTCGCCGCGGTAGCGCTCGGCGCCGCGGGCGTCGATCAGCGTGATCCTGTGTCCTTCGAGATTGGCGAGGACGTCGTCGGCGGAAAGGAACGGACCGACGCGGCGGAGCGCGAAGGTGGCCGGGCGCACCTTCGGCACCTCCGTCGTCACCGGACGCCCCTCGCGCACCCACTTGCCATATCCGCCGTCCAGCACGGCGGCGGCGTCGTGGCCGAGCCAGCGCAGCATCCACCACACGTGCGGTGCGTACATGCCGCCGCCCGAGTCGTAGGCGACGACCTGCTTGTCCGCGTCGATGCCGAGGCGACCGAACAGCGCCGCGCAAGCTTCGGGCGTCGGCAGCGGGTGGCGCCCGTTCCTGCCTGTCTTCGCGGCGGAAAGGTCGCGATCGAGGTGGGCGAAGCGCGCGCCGGGAATGTGCCCCGCGCGGTACTGCGCCTCGCCCAAGGTTTCGGGCTGCGCGAGATCATGCCGGACGTCGAGAATGACGAGCGCGGGATCGTCGAGGCGCGCGGCGAGCTCGTCGGTGGAAATCAGGATCGAATGCATGGTCGGTGGCTGCGAGGATTGAGCGGGAGTTCCGGCGCGATGCGCTGCGCCGGCATGGCTCGAAGTATCGTCCAGTCGCGCGGGCTTGTCACCGCGCCGGCGACACGAGAGTCATTTCGTCCGCGGCGACGCCTCGACGTCGAGGTAGCGCCAGAGCACGAAGCGCACGGGGTGCGGCTGGTAGTTCCGGACCCAGGGCTGCTGCAGGTGGTCCTCGATCCGGTGCTCCATCAGCCGCCACGGCGCGTACGCGAGCACGAGCTCGGTCATGCGATCGAACAGCGCCGTGCGCTCGGGCGAGTCGGGCAGCCTGCGCGCGGCTTCATACAGCCGGTTGAACTCGGGCAGATCGAAGCGCGCGTGATTCTCCTGGCCGACGTTCGGCCCGTACAGGAGCTGCATGAAGTTCTCCGCATCCGGATAGTCGGCGTTCCAGCCGTCGGTGCGCATCGGAATCTTTCCCTGCCGCGCCATCTTGCGCAGCTCCTGCTGCCGGTCGTTGCGAAAGACGATTCGAATCCCGATCGCATCCATGTTCTTCTTCCACTGCTCGTCCTCCTGTCGCGCGAGCGACGTCGGCAGCGACCAACGCTCGAGCACGAGCGGCTTGCCTTCGGGCATCTCGCGGTAGCCGTCGCCGTCGCGGTCCCTGTAACCGAACCGGTCGAGCAGCGCGCGGGCGGCCGCGGGATCGTAGCGCTGCGCTGACGTCTTCTGCTTCGCGTCGTAGCCCACGACACCGGGCGGAATCGGACCCTGGGCGGGCACGCCGCGGCCCTTGAGGATCACGCGAATGTATTCGGCGACGTCGTAGCCCATGCCGATTGCGCGGCGCAGCGCGATCTTCTCCTGCGTGTAGCCGCCGACGACGGGGTCCTCCATGTTGAAGTACGTCCAGCGCGTGTTGGGCCGCAGCAGCACCTCGTGCCGCACGCCCCTCGCGGCGAGCTCGGGGCGCAGCTTGCCGTCGGTGAGTGCGCTGCCGACGAAATCCGCCGGCAGCCGGTCGAGGAGATCGAGCTCGCCGTTGGCGAACGCGAGCCACACCGACTGGCCTTCCTCGATGATCGTGATGTCGATGCGGGGCACCTGCGGCAGCTTCTTCCCCTTGAGCGCGGCGGCGATGGGCGCGAATTCCGGAGGCACCGGGCCGGCCGGAACATATGTGGTCGCGCGATAGCCGGGATTCGCGACGAGCTCGATCTTCGCGCTGCGGCGGTAGCCGGCCAGCATGTACGGTCCGGTGCCGACGGGATGCGCGCCGATGTCCTGCCCGTACGCCTCGACGACCTCGCGCGCGACGGCGGCCGTGTTCGGCACGGCGAACGCGTAGAGGAACCGAAGATCGGGCTCCTTCAGCCTGATGCGCAGCGTGTAGCGGTCGACGACCTCGATGCCCGGCAGCGGCGCGTCATAGTCGAACCTGCCGGTCTGCTGCGCCCGTGCGCGCGCTTCGTCGGCGCCAATCACCTTGCCCTCGAGCAGCCAAAGCCACGGGCTCCTGACCGCGGGATCGAGCAGGCGCTTCAAGGCGTAGGCCTGATCGATGGCGGTGAGCTCGCGCGGCTTGCCCCTGAACGCGGGATCGGGCGTGAAGAAGATTCCCGGCTTCAGGCGGAACGTGAACGTGGCACCGCCGTCCTCGACGGTCGGCATCGCGACCAGCGTGCGCGGCACGAGCTCCACCGGGCGCACGAGGTAGTCGTAGTCCAGCATCGACTCGAAGACGTGGTCGATGAGGCCGTCGGTCGCCGCGTCGGCGGAAAACGCGGGATCGAAGCTCATCTCCGCGCTGGTGAACGCGACGTGGAGCACTTTCGCCGGCTCGGCGGCGAGCGTGCCGCCGGCGCATGCGGCCAGGGCGAAAGCTCCGGCGGCGAGCGCGCGGCGGGTGCGGGCAATGGCTTTCGGCAGGCGCATCGTTCGTCCGGCTCGCGGTGTCCGGCATAATAGCGGCCCCGCAATCCGAACGACGAGGACGCCGCATGTTTCGCCAAAAATATCTCGACTACGCCGAGCTCACCGCGCAGCTCGCTGCTTGGTCGAAAAAGTTTCCGGACATCGCACGCGTCACCTCGATCGGCAAGACCGCCGGGGGCCGCGACATCCCCCTGCTCGCGATCGGCCGGAATCCCGACGAGGCGCGTCCGGCGGTCTGGATCGACGGCAACATGCACGCGTCCGAAGTGTGCGGCTCGAGCGTCGCGCTCGCGATGGCCGAGGACATCCTCGCCATTCATCAGGGTGCCACCGACGTCGGCGGCAAGCCGTTCCCCGCGCACATGGCGGAAGCGATCCGCGACACGCTGTTCTACGTCGTCCCGCGGATCTCTCCCGACGGCGCGGAAGAGGTGTTGAAGGTCGGGCGCTACGTCCGCTCGAGCCCGGTCAACGACCGCTGCGACAAGAGCCACGCGTACTGGGAGTCGGCCGACATCGACGGCGACGGTACCGCGGGCTACATGCGCCGCCAGGATCCCGACGGCGAGCTCGTCGAGATGCGCGATGAAAACGGCAAGCCGCTCGTCCCGTCCGTGATGGGACCGCGGATGCCGGAGGACACGGGCCCGTACTTCAGGCTCTACCCGGAGGGGCGGATCGCCAATTTCGACGGCCGCAACATTCCGCCGCCGTTCTTCCTGTCCGACAATCTCTACGATTTCAACCGGAACTTCCCGTACGCCTGGGCGCCGGAGCCGCAGCAGGCCGGCGCCGGCCACTATCCGGGCAGCGCGCCCGAGACGCGCGCGATTCTCGACTTCGCGACCGCGCACCCGAACATCTTCGCGTGGCTCAACCTGCACACGTTCGGCGGCGTGCTGATCCGGCCGCTCGGTGACAAGCCGGACAGCAAGATGGACCCGACGGACCTCGCAATCTACGACCAGGTCGAGGCGTGGCTCACCGAGCACACCGGGTACGCGACGGTGAGCGGCTTCCACGAGTTCCTCTACGAGCCGGAGAAGCCGCTGCACGGCGACCTCACCGATTACGCGTATCACCAGCGCGGTGCGCTCGCCTACGTGATCGAGCTGTGGGACCTCTTCCACCAGCTCGGCATCGAGCGCAAGAAGCCGTTCGTCGACCACTACGTCAAGTTCACGCGCAAGGACATCGTCGCGCTTGCCAAGTTCGACCGCGAGCAGAATGCCGGACGCGTGTTCAAGCCCTGGACGAAGGTCACGCATCCGCAGCTCGGCGAAGTCGAGGTGAACGGCTTCGATCCGCGGGTCGGCATCTGGAACCCGCCCTACGAGAAGCTCGACGAAACCTGCCGCGCGCAGAGCGCCGCGTTCCTGCGCGTCGCCGCGCTGATGCCGCGCGTGACGGTCGAAGTGGTGAAGCAGGAGAAGAGCGGCGGGACGACGCGCATCGAGATCCGCGTCGCCAATCACGGGTACCTCAGCACGTTCGGCCTTCCGTCCGCACGCAAGCTGCCGCACGCCGAGGTGCTTCGCGTGAGCGCGAGCGGCGACGGCGTCACGCTGCTGGCGCCCGCGGAATCGATCATCGACATCGGGCATCTCGACGGCTGGGGCGGCGGTCTGTACGGCGGGCCCAGCATCTTCATGCCGTGGACGCGCGGCAACGGGCACGAGCGCTTCGTGACACTCGTCGCCGAAGGCAAGGGCACGCTGCAGGTGAAGGTCGGCAGCTGCCGCGTCGGATATCGGACCGTCGACGTCGCCGTCGGATGAATTTGAGACCCGCGCAGGCACCGCCCCGCGCGGATCGACCGCGATGACATCCGCTTCGCCGGTGCCGACCCGCATCATCGACTCGCACACGGCGGGCGAGCCCACGCGCGTCGTCGTCAGCGGTGGCCCGGATCTCGGCGCCGGCGACATGGCGTCGCGGCGGGATCGCTTTCGCGCGGACCACGACGCGTGGCGGCGCGCACTCGTCAACGAGCCGCGCGGCTCGGATGTGATCGTGGGAGCGCTCATGTGCGCGCCGCTCGATCCGGCGAGCGCCTGCGGCGTGATCTTCTTCAACAACGTCGGCTTCATCGGGATGTGCGGCCACGGAACGATCGGCCTCGTCGCGACGCTGGCGCATCTCGGCCGCATCGGGCCGGGCGATCACCGCATCGAGACCCCCGTCGGCGACGTGACGGCGACGCTGCACGACGACGGCACCGTCACGGTGGCCAACGTGCCGTCGTATCGCTACGCGACGAATGTCGCCGTCGACCTTCCCGGCCATGGCGTCGTGCACGGCGACGTGGCGTGGGGCGGCAACTGGTTTTTCCTGTGCGGCGACCACGGACTGCGTCTCGAAGCGGCACGCGTCGGCGAGCTGACGGGATTCGCGACGCGCGTTCGCGCGGCGCTCTCCGCGCAGCGCGTGACGGGAGCCGCCGATGCGGAGATCGATCACGTCGAGCTCGTCGGTCCGCCTGCCGATCCTGCGAACGACGCGCGCAATTTCGTGCTCTGCCCCGGCGGCGCCTACGACCGCTCGCCCTGCGGCACTGGCACCAGCGCGAAGCTCGCCTGCCTCGCGGACGACGGCAAGCTCGCGCCCGGCGACGCCTGGCGGCAGGAAGGCGTCATCGGCAGCGTCTTCACCGGCCGCTATTCGCGGGTGCCGCGAACGCGTGCGGATCTCCCCGCAAACGCCGTGCTGCCGCAGATCCACGGCCGCGCCTTCGTCACGCTCGACGCGACGCTCGTCTTCGATCCCGCCGACGCGTTCACGTGGGGGCTGGCGTGACGCGTTCGTGAGCGCGCCGCCGCTGACGACGCTCGGCGCCGACGAGCGCTCGGCCGACGTCGTCGTGATCGGCGCCGGCATCGTCGGCGTCGCGATCGCATTGCGGTTGCAGCGGGAAGGGCGCGATGTGCTCCTGATCGATCGCAAAGGCGTGGCTGCGGAGGCGAGCGGCGGCAATGCCGGCGCGCTCGCGTTCTCGGACATCCTGCCGCTCGCCTCGCCCGGCATCCTCAAGAAGGCCCCGCGCTGGCTGTTCGATCCGCTGGGACCGCTTGCGATCCCGCCGGCGTACCTGCCGCGCATCGCGCCGTGGCTCTACCGGTTCTGGCGCGCGAGCCAGCCCGATCAGGTCCGCGCGAGCACCGCGGCACAGGCCGCACTGATGGAATTGTCCGCCGCGGAAACGCCGCTGCTCCTCGACGCCGCCGGGGCGCTCGAAATGATGAAAAGCGACGGCGTGCTGCACGTCTACGAATCCGAGGCGGAGCTCGCGGCGGCGCAGCCGGGATGGCAGGCGCGCCGCGAGCACGGCATCGCGTTTTCGCATCTGCACGGCCCCGCCGAAATTGCGGAGCTGCAGCCCGGTCTTTCACCGGCGCTCGTCGCGGCGACGTTCGTGCCGGGATGGAAAACGGTCAGCGATCCGCTCGCGGTGGCGCAGGCCCTCGCGCGTCAATTCGAGCGGCAGGGCGGGCGCATTCGCCGCGCCGATGCCATCGCGGTCGTGCCGGGCGCCAATGATGTCGCAATTCCTTTACGTGACGGTGCGGCACTCACCGCGTAAACACGTCGTCATCGCCGCCGGTGCATGGTCGCACCATCTCGCACGCACATTGGGCGAGCGCATTCCGCTGGAGACCGAGCGCGGCTACAACACCACGCTGCCCGTGAGCGCGTTCGACCTGAAGCGCCAGATCACCTTCGGCGGCCACGGCTTCGTCGTCACGCCGCTCAGCTGCGGCGTGCGTGTCGGCGGTGCGGTCGAGCTGGGCGGCCTTGACGCGCCTCCGAATTACGCGCGCTCGAAAACGTTGCTCGCGAAAGCGAAGCGCTTCATGCCCGGGCTCGCCACCGAGGGCGGCGTCGAATGGATGGGCTTTCGGCCGTCGCTGCCCGACACGCTGCCGGCGATCGGCCGCGCGGCCGCGGACGACCGCATCGTCCATGCGTTCGGCCACGGGCATCTCGGGCTGACGCAGGCCGCTGCGACGGCACGCCTCGTCGCCGACCTGATGGCGGGGCGCCCCGCCGCGCTCGACCTCGGGCCCTTCCTGCCGCAGCGCTTTGCGCGATGAGCCGACGTTCGCTCGGTCAACGCATCGTCCGTCCCATGAACCCGGAGGAACACCGATGACGACTCATCGCACGCGCGCCAACGTCCGCCATCACGGCATGGAACTGGTCGACCACGAATTCACGGTGCCGCTCGATCACGCGAAGCCCAGGGGCGAGACGCTTTCGATTTTCGCGAGGGCCGTGAAGACGCGACGGCAAGGGCGACGTCGCCAAGCCGTGGCTCGTCTATCTGCAGGGCGGGCCGGGCTTTCCCGGGCCGCGGCCGATGGCGAACACCGGCTGGCTGAAGCGCGCGCTGGATGATTATCACGTGCTGCTGCTCGACTCGCGCGGCAATGGGCGCAGCAGCGTCGTGCTGCCGCAGACGCTGGCGCGGCGCGGCGACGCGCGTGCGCAGGCCGACTACCTGATGCATTTTCGCGCCGACAGCATCGTCCGGCGACGCCGAATTGATCCGGCGCGAAGCTCGTCGGTGAGCGCGAGCCGTGGAGCGTGCTGGGCCAGAGCTACGGCGGCTTCTGCGCCGTGCATTACCTGTCGGCGCATCCGCAGGGCCTGCGTGAAGTCTTCGTCACCGGCGGGCTGCCGCCGCTCGCCGGCAGCGCCGACGACTATTACCGGCACACCTACCCCGAAGTGCAGCGCAAGACGCGCAAGTTCTTCGAGCGCTATCCCGCCGATCGCGGAGCTCTGCAGCACGGATCATGGAGCACCTGCACAAGGCACGAAGTGACGCTGCCGACCGGAGGCCGTCTCACCGTGCGGCGATTCCAGCAGGTCGGGTTCATGCTGGGATTCGACGACGGCAACGAGAACCTCCATTACCTGCTGGAGTCGGCGTTCTGCGACGGCGCCGACGGCGCGGAGTTGAGCCTGCCGTTCCTGCGCGCGCTCGAGCATTCGCAGCCGTTCGAGACCAACCCGATCTTCGCGGTGCTGCACGAAATGTGCTACACGCAGGGCGCCGCGTCACGCTGGTCGGCCGAACGCGTGCGTGCCGAATTTCCCGACATGGCCTGGGCGCCGGGCCGGCCGCCGTCGTTCACCGGCGAGATGATCTATCCGTGGATGTTCGACGAATATCCCGGATTGCGGCCGCTGCGCGAGGTGGCAGAGCTGCTCGCGCAGGAGGAGCGCTGGCCGATGCTCTACGACACCGCGACGCTCGCGCGCAACACGGTGCCTGCGGTCGCGGCGATCTACGCGGAGGACATGTACGTGCCGCGGGCGCTGTCGGAGCAGACGGCGGCATCCATCGGCGGCATGAAGACCTGGCTCACCAACGAGTACGAGCACAACGGCCTGCGCGCCAGCGACGCGGTGTTCGAGCGGCTGCTCGCGATGCGGCGAGACGAATTCTAGCGAGCGGTCGTTGTGATGGCGAATCGGGCTGGTCCGCCACCCAAAGCGGACTGTCGAGTCGCTCCAAAGAGGACGTTCGACGTCGGCGAATCGAACGTTGTGCTCGCCTTCCAGATCACAGACCGCCGGTACCCGGGCGTTGATTTGTCGTCCGGCGGCTGCCGCTTGCCCCGCGGCCGAAATCCGACGAACTGCGACACTACGACGGCCGTGTAAAGCACGCCGAACAGCCTTTAAACTCGTCGCGGGCGCGCGTACCGGTGGTTGGCCCGCGCATCTGGGTCGTGGATCGGCGATAATTTTCCCATAGGCCCGGCAACGGGAACACCGCCGCGAAGCAATCGGGACGAACAGGGAGTGCAGGGTGCAACCAATTGACGATCGCGTCGTCGACCGATGAAGGGAGCGTTGGTACTGTTGGTCGCGACCGCAACAAAGTGGCTCGCTGCGGCACGGATGCCGAGCGCGCTAAGTCGGGCGGGTTTCGAAGTCGCGCTGCTCGCACCACGCGGTTCGCTGGCAGAAAGGAGCCGCTACGTTGCCAAGATCGGGCATCTCGCCGCCAACGCGACGCCGCGCGACTGGGTGTTTGCGTTCGCGGCCATGGTCAAGGCCACGTCTCCGCGTCTGGTTGTTCCGTGCGACGACACCACGGTCCGGCTACTGCAAATGCTCGCGTTGTCGCCGCCGCCTGGCATGCAGCCAGGGATTCACGCCGAACTCTCCGCGTTGGTGCGTGAGTCGTTGGGTAACCCTGAGTATTTTCGTACAAGTGTCGACAAAGCGCGGCTGCCGGCGGCCGCCGAAGCGCTGGGCGTGCGAGTCCCGCAGTACGCTATCGCTGCCGACGTCAATGAAGCGCAAGACTTTGCGGCAATTCGTGGTTACCCGGTCGTGCTGAAGCGAAGTCACGGCGCGGCCGGAGAATGGGTGGCAATCGCTTCCGATCCCGTCGAACTCGCGCGTACGTACGCGCGCTTTGCCGCAGTAGAAACGCCGGATCTCGAAAGTGAGACAGACGCACGCATGCTGGTTCAGGCGCATGTTTTGGGAAAGGTATTCTCGCAAGCGATGACGGCTTGGGAGGGGACGGTTCTAGCCGGGTTTGTGCGTGAGAAGTTGGTCACGCATCCGGCACTTGGACCGGCAACCGTAGTTCGCTGCCTGTGGATGCCCGAAATTCGGCAGTTCTCGGAGCGGCTGGCGATCGGCCTCGGCATGAGTGGATTCTTTGGCCTCGAATACATCGTCGACTCCCGCACTGGCGAGGCATACCTTCTCGAGATTAATCGGCGAGCCACGCCCGCCACGCCTCTGGGAAGCATGATCGCCGTCGATCTCTGTGCTGCGCTGTATTCCGCGGTCAACGGGCAGGCGCAGTCGGGCCGGCGCGACCTCGACCCAGGTGAAGAACATTTGATCGCCCACTTTCCACAGGAGTGGCTTCGCGATCCTCAAAGCCGATATCTGCAGGACTTCCGCGTTGACGCCCCTTGGGACGACCCTGAAGTGATGGAGGCGATGCTGTCGCTAAGGATTGACGGCTGAAGCGCCTACGATTCGGAACTGGCGAAGCGATGCCGACGGCCGCCACTCGTGCGGGCGGAGATTCGGATTGAGCGATGGGCCGATGTCTGCAACGGGGATGAACGGCGACCGGCAGGTAATGGCCGATCTGAGACCTTTGAAGAGATCGCAACAAGGCATTTGCGCTCCCCGTGCCTGGCGCTGCGCTTTCAGTTTCTGCAGACCCGCGCGGTCCATTAGTCTCAACGTGACTGCGGCAGCATAATGGGATTGCGCGCTGCGCGCACAAAGGTCTCTTCGGATGCAACTGTCGCGCTCACTCAAAAGCATTGTGGCCACGAACGACGGACGCGCCAGGTTTGTGCTGCGCGCGTCGCTACTCGCGATTGTGCCCTCGCTGCTCGTGTTCGGCGTCCTCGTCGCGCTTGGCGTCGATACATTGCGCGCTCCAATCGGCACGCTCGATCCCGTATTTGTTGCCTATAGCGTGCTAGCGGCGCCCGTAATCGAGACGGCGATCATGCTCGCGCTGGCGGCGGTGCTGATGCGTTTCTTTCCAAATCATCTGGTAGCCCAGATCGCGCTGGTCACGTTCGTCACCGCGCTCGCCCACAAAATCGGAGGCGACTGGCGTCACGTCGCGGATACGACATGGCCGATTCTCGTTTATGCGGCAAGTCTTGCTTTGTGGTTACGACGATCGGCACGCGACGCCTTCGTCGTCACTGCGGTCGTGCACGCGCTATACAACATGGCCTTCTTCGCCGTCGGCATCCTGGGACCGTTGGCATTGGGCGACAGCTGAGAGCAAGTGAGCTGGGACCAGTCCTTCGAATCAACGATTCCACCAGACTGTTGCAGTCGATCGGTTGAATCCGCAGCCGAGATCGGCCGTTCCGGAGATGCCAACGTTCAACCGCGCATTGAACTCTCCGGGCTAGCAGGATTTACGCAGCCTGCTTCAGCCCGACGTCCGGCAGCTTCGGCCGCGTCTCCAGCGCGTGCCGCATCATCGCCTCGATGGCCGCCGATTCCTTCGCGTCTAGCGGCAGGCGCGGTGGGCGCGTGCGGTGCGTGCCGCGGCCCATGATGTGCTCGCAGAGCTTGATGCACTGGACGAGGTCGGGGCGGGCGTCGAGGTGGAGCAGCGGCATGAACCACTGGTACAGGCTTAGCGCCTCGGCGTAGCGGCCGGCGCGCGCGAGACGGAACAGCGTCTCGCCTTCGCGCGGAAACGCGTTCGACAGTCCCGACACCCAGCCGACGGCGCCGACCATGATGCTCTCGACGACGACGTCGTCGAGCCCGGCGAACAGCACGAAGCGGTCGCCGACCATGTTGGTGAGATCAGTGAAGCGACGCGTGTCCCCCGAGGATTCCTTGAAGCAGACGATCGTGTCGCAATCGGCGAGCGACGCGAGGATCTCCGGCGTCACGTCGTTCTTGTAGATCGGCGGATTGTTGTACACCATCACCGGCACGTCGGTCGCCCGAGCGACCGTGCGGAAATGCGCGGCAGTCTCGTGCGGCTTCGACGAGTAGACGAGCGCCGGCATCACCATGATGCCGTCGAGCCCGATGCGCGCGGCTTCCTTCGCCATGTCGATCGCGAATGCCGACGTGAATTCGGCGATCCCCGAGAGCACCGGCACGCGGCCGCGCGCGATCGCCTTGGCGGTTTCCATCACGGCGATCTTCTCGGCCTTGGCGAGCGAACAGTTCTCGCCGACCGTGCCGCAGACGATCAGTCCCGACACGCCGTCGCGGATCAGCCCTTCCATCACCTTTGCGGTGGCGTCGATGTCGAGCGAGAGATCGTCGCGGAACTGCGTCGTCACGGCGGGGAACACTCCGCTCCATGCAGGCTTCACAGGACTCTCCTCGACTCGAGTGCGGCGGGGTGGCGACAGGGGACGGAGCGCGCGGCTCCGCCCCGGAAATACCCGGTCAGCGCGGCGCGACGTGGGTGTCGAGCTCGCGCCGCAGGAACTCGTGGAAATGCTGCATGCCGTCTTCCATCGGCGACTGGTATGGGCCTTCCTCGCTGCGGCCCATCCGGTAGAGGGCCCGGCGGCCGGCGTCCATCCGCTCGGCGATCTCGTCGTCTTCGCGCGCGGTCTCCATGTACGCCGCCTGCTCCGCCTCGACGAACTCGCGCTCGAAGAACGCGATGTCCTCCGGATAGTAGAACTCGACGACGTTGGTCGTCTTGTCCACGCCGCGCGGAATCAGCGTGCTGATCACGAGCACGTGCGGATACCATTCGAGCATGATGTTCGGATAGTAGGTGAGCCAGATCGCGCCCTGCTTTGGCATTTCACCGCGGTAATAGTCGAGCACCGCCTTGTGCCAGCGCTCGTAGGTCTTCGTGCCGGCCTTGCGCAGGCTGGTGACGCCGACGGTCTGCAGCGACGCCCACGGCGCGAACTCCCACTTGAGATCGTCGCAGGTGACGAAGTTGCCGAGACCCGGGTGGAACGGGACGACGTGGTAGTCCTCGAGATAGACCTCGATGAACGTCTTCCAGTTGTAGTTGCACTCGTGGATCTCGACCCGGTCGAGCACGTGGCTCGAGAAGTCGAAGTCGCGCACGCCGAGCGAGGCGAGATCGGCGCGCACGTCGCGCGGGCCGTCGAACAGGAGGCCGCTCCAGTTCTGCAACGGCGAACGCCCGAGGTTGAGGCACGGCTTGTCGTCGAAATGCGGCGCGCCGAGGAGCTCGCCCTTGAGGTCGTACGTCCAGCGATGGATGGGGCAGACGATCGCGGGGACGTTGCCGCGGCCCTTCAGCATGATCGCCTGGCGATGCCGGCAGATGTTCGAGACGAGCTCGATGCCGGCGGCATTGCGCACGAGCGCCTGCGCGTTGTCGCGCCATTCGAGCGCGTAGTAGTCGCCGGTCTCGGGCACCATCAGCTCGTGCCCGACGTAGCCGGGCGCCCGCGCGAACAGGAGCCGCTCTTCGGCCTCGAGCACGGCAGGATCGCAATACCAGGAGACGGGGAGCTGCGACGTGGCGCGTCGCAGATGCCCCGCGGTGGCGAGGTTCGACATGGCACTTCCTTTCGGTTTCCGGTGAAACCAACCCAACCCAACAACCCGGGACGATTACGGCGTTTTAAAGCCGCCCCGGACCGCTTTGCTAAGTCGGCCGCACGAGAGAGTCGTGGAAGGCCGCGTCGTCAATGAACCTGTTATTATACAAAGGACTTCGCAACGGGGTCAACCGAACAACGCGCGTTTGCAGACACTGATTCGCAGCCCGCACGTGACGTCCAGGCCATTGTCGCCCGTCCGCCCCGTTTTTCTTTTGACCTCCATCACAGCCCAAAGTTAACCTGCCCGGTAATCTGCCGCTGCAACGCCTTTTCCGGACAGCGGAACCGCCCACAGGAATTCCATGGCCAAGGTCAGCGAAACCCCGGCGAGCTTCGAAGCTGCACTTGCCGAGCTCGAGTCCATCGTCGCAACGATGGAAGGCGGCGCGCTGCCGCTCGCCGATTCGCTTGCGGCCTACAAACGTGGCGCCACGCTGCTCGCGTACTGCCAGGCCGCGTTGAAGGATGCCCGCCTGCAGGTCGAGGTGCTGGAGAAGGACGTCCTGAAGTCCTTCGAGCTCCCGGGCGCCGCGGAACCCTGCGACGATGAATCCTGACGTCGACTTTGCCGTCTGGTCCGGTGAGCGTCAGCAGCGGATCGAAGGCGTGCTCGCCGACGTGCTGCCCGATGCGACGGCGATTCCGCCGCAGCTTTGCGAAGCGATGCGCTACGCGGTGCTGGGCGGCGGCAAGCGCGTGCGCCCGCTCCTCGCCTACGCCGCGGGCGAGCTCGCGGGGGCCGACCCCGGACGCGTCGACGCACCCGCGGCCGCGGTCGAGCTGATCCACGCCTACTCGCTGATCCACGATGACCTGCCGTGCATGGACGATGACGTGCTGCGGCGGGGCAAGCCCACGTGCCACGTCGCGTTCGGCGAGGCGACCGCATTGCTCGCCGGCGACGCGCTGCAGGCGCTCGCGTTCACGGTTCTCGGAAGATCGTCGCTGCGCGACGCGGGCGACGCCTGTGCGGTTCTGGGCGAGATGGCCGGCATGGCCGGCATGGCGGGCGGGCAGGCGCTCGATCTGGGAGCCACGGGCCGCACGCTGTCCCTCGCCGAGCTGGAGCAGATGCATCGGCTGAAGACCGGGGCGCTGATCCGCGCCTCCGTTACGCTGGGTGCGCGCTCCGGCGCGCCGCTCGCGGCCCACGAGCTCGCCGCGCTCGACGCGTTCGCGCAGGCCGCCGGCCTCGCGTTCCAGGTCGTCGACGACATTCTCGACGTCGAAGGCTCCGCCACGACGCTCGGCAAGACGGCCGGCAAGGATGCGGCACAGGGCAAGGCGACCTACGTGTCGCTGCTGGGACTTCCCGCTGCGCGCAGCTACGCCGGGACGCTTCGCACCGAGGCGCGCGCGGCGCTCGCGCCGTTCGGCAGCCGGGCACGCCGGCTCGCGGAACTCGCGGACTGGCTCTGTGTCCGTCGGAATTGACGCCCATGTACCCGCTGCTCGACCAGATCGATTCCCCCGCCGCGCTGCGCAAGCTCGACCGCAGCGCGCTGCCGCAGCTTGCGCGCGAGCTCCGCGCCTTCTTGCTCGCGTCGGTCGCGAAGACCGGCGGGCACCTGTCCTCGAACCTTGGCACGGTCGAGCTCACGATCGCGCTGCACTACACCTTCGACACGCCCTACGACCGCATCGTGTGGGACGTCGGCCACCAGACGTACGCGCACAAGATCCTCACGGGCCGTCGCGCCGAGATGGACCGACTGCGGATGGCGAACGGCCCGTCGGGCTTTCCCCGCCGCAGCGAGAGCGAGTACGACACGTTCGGCACTGCGCATTCGTCGACGTCGATCTCGGCGGCGCTCGGCATGGCGGTCGCCGCGCAGCGCAAGAACGAGGCGCGCCACGTCGCCGCCGTCATCGGCGACGGCGCGATGAGCGCGGGCATGGCGTTCGAGGCGCTGAACAACGCCGGCGCGTCGAACGCCGACCTGCTCGTGATCCTCAACGACAACGAGATGTCGATCTCGGAGCCCGTCGGCGCGCTGAACAGCTATTTCGCGCGGCTCCTTTCATCGCGTCTCTACAACACGATGCGCCGCGGCGGCAAGGAAGTGCTCTCGAAGCTGCCGCCGGTGAAGGAGCTCGCGAAGCGCGCCGAGGAGCACCTCAAGGGGATGGTGCTGCCGGGCACGCTGTTCGAGGAATTCGGCTTCAACTACATCGGCCCGATCGATGGCCACGACGTCGACGTGCTCGCGCGCACGCTCGCCGACGTGCGCGAGCTCAAGGGGCCGCAACTCTTGCACGTCGTCACGCGCAAGGGCATGGGTTATGCGCGCGCCGAGGACGACCCGATCCTCTACCACGGCGTCACCCGGTTCGACCCGGCGGTCGGCATCGTTCCGAAAGCCGCGGCGAAGCCCTCGTACACGCAGATCTTCGGCGACTGGCTGGTCGACATGGCCGCACGCGACGCGCGCCTCGTCGGGATCACGCCGGCGATGCGCGAGGGTTCCGGTCTCGTGCGCTTCTCGCAGGAATACCCGGAGCGCTATTTCGACGTCGGCATCGCCGAGCAGCACGCCGTGACCTTCGCGGCGGGGCTCGCGTGCGAAGGCATGAAGCCGGTGGTCGCGATCTACTCGACCTTCCTGCAGCGCGCCTACGACCAGGCGATCCACGACGTCGCGCTGCAGAACCTGCCCGTCGTGTTCGCGATCGACCGCGCCGGAATCGTCGGCGCCGACGGCGCGACGCACATCGGCGCGTTCGATCTGTCGTACCTGCGCTGCATCCCGAACATGACGGTGATGACGCCGTCCGACGAGAACGAGTGCCGCCAGATGCTCTACACGGCGTTCACGCTGGATTCGCCGTGCGCGGTGCGCTACCCGCGCGGCAGCGGCACCGGCGTGGCGGTCGAGCGCGCGATGACCGCGCTTCCCGTCGGTCGCGGCGAGATCCGGCGCGAGTCCGGCCGCCGCGCGAACCGCATCGCACTCCTCGCGTTCGGCAGCGTCGTGCCGCACGCGCTTGCCGCGGCGGAAACGCTCGATGCGACGGTCGCCAACATGCGGTTCGTGAAGCCGCTCGACGTCGAACTGGTGCTCCGCCTTGCCAAGGATCACGCGGCGCTCGTCACGATCGAGGAAAACGTGGTGATGGGCGGCGCCGGCAGCGCCGTCGCCGAGGCGCTGGCCGCGGCCGGCGTCACGATTCCCGTGCTGCACCTCGGCCTGCCCGACCGGTTCCTCGATCACGGCGACCCGGCCGAGCTGCTGTCGGCCTGCGGGCTCGATGCAGCCGGCATTGTCGCGGCGGTCAACGCGCGCTTCGCGCATCGCGCGCCGCACGCTGTCGTCAAGCCCGCGGCATGATCCCTTCCGGTTGCAGAAAGCGAACGACATGAACCGCCCGGAAATTCCGCGCAGCCTCTTCCCGATTCCCGACGTGCAGTCGGGCGGCGATGAGCGCAACATCGCCATCGACCAGGTCGGCATCCGCGGGCTTCGCTACCCGCTGCAGTTCGTCGACGCCGACGGCATCCCGCAGCCGACGATCGCCACCTGCAACGTCTACGTCGCGCTGCCGGCCGAGCGCAAGGGCACCCACATGTCGCGGCTGGTCGCGTTGCTCGAGTCGCGCAGCGAACCGGGCGCGCCGCCGCTCTCCGCCGCTTCGCTGTCGGATCTCGTCGACGCGCTGCTCGTGCTGCTGGAAGCGCCGGGCGGGCGCGTCGAGTTCGCGTTCCCGTACTTCATCCGCAAGACGGCGCCGGTGTCGGGTGTGGCGAGCCGGCTCGATTATGAAGTGACATTGACGGGCGAGCGGATCGACGGCGCTTACCGGCAGGCGCTCGCCGTCGCGGTCCCGGTCACCTCGCTTTGTCCGTGCTCCAAGGAAATCTCGGAATATGGCGCGCACAACCAGCGCTCGCTGATCACGATCACCGTGCGCGCGCGGCCGACGCTTTTCCTCGCCGATCTCATCCGTGTCGCCGAGGACGAGGCGTCGTGCGAGCTCTATGGCCTCCTCAAGCGCTCCGACGAGAAATTCGTCACGGAATACGCGTACAACAACCCGCGCTTCGTGGAAGACATGGTGCGCGGCGTGGCCGCGCGGCTCGCGAGCGACCCGCGCATCGACGGGTATTCCGTCGAAGCCGAGAACTTCGAGTCGATCCACAACCATTCCGCCTACGCGCGGATCGCCCGCGGCCTCTGACAGCTCCGCACTCGCGCTGGTGCCGCGACCGCGCGGAAGTCCTGCCCGTGCGTGCTTCCGGCACGTATCGCGGCATCGGCGTCGCTTCTGCGAATAGCTGGCGCCAACTGCCGTAAAATCGCCCGATTCGCCTTTCGCGCGCCATGCTGCCCATCGCCATTCTCCGTTTCTCGCCGACCGAAGGGCCCGGCCATCTCGCCCGCTGGCTCGATCGCCACGCGCTCGCGTCCGCGCTGGTTGCAATCGATGCGGGCGCCCCGGTGCCGATGGACGCGCGCGCGTTTTCGGGCATCGCGATGATGGGCGGACCGATGGGCGTCAACGATGACCTGCCGTGGATTGCAAAGGTGATCGACCTCCTTCGCCACGCCGTTGCGCAACAGGTCCCGGTGCTGGGGCACTGCCTCGGCGGCCAGCTGCTCGCCAAGGCGCTCGGCGGGACAGTCGACCGCGCGCCGGTTCCCGAGATGGGCTGGATCGACGTCACGATCGATGACAATGAAGCGCGCGGCGAATGGTTTGGCGGTCGCGCGGGGTTCACCGCATTCCATTGGCACTACGACGCGTTCTCCGTGCCCGCGGGCCGGACGAGCGTGGCGGCAAGTCGGTTCACACCGGCGCAGGGGTTCGTTGTCGACGACCGCCACATCGCGATGCAATTCCATGTCGAGATGACTCCGGAATTGATCGAGGACTGGCTAAGGACGGGCGCCGGCGAATTGCCGGCGCGCTCGAGCGCCTCGCAGCAATCGGCGGACGACATTCGCGCCGGCGTGCCGCAGCATCTCGCCGCGCTTTCCGCGGTTGCCGACGACGTCTACACGCGCTGGGCGCGCGGACTCGTCCGCTAGGATCGACGTGCGACGCATCCGCGCGCTGCCGGAGCACCTCGTCAACCAGATCGCCGCCGGCGAGGTCGTCGAGCGTCCGGCCGCGGCGCTGAAGGAGCTCCTCGAGAATGCGCTCGACTCCGGCGCGACGCAGATCGAGGTCGATCTCGCGGGCGGGGGCATCCAGCGCATCCGCGTCGCCGACAACGGCGGCGGCATCGAGCGCGAGGAGCTGGCACTTGCGGTCGCGCGCCACGCCACGTCGAAGCTCGCGACCGTCGACGATCTCGAGGCGATCGCCACCCTCGGATTTCGCGGCGAGGCGCTGGCGTCGATCGCGGCGGTGTCGCGCTTCGCGCTGGCGTCGCGCGCCGCCGGCAAGCCGCACGCGTGGCGCATCGAGGTCGACGGCGGCAATGTGAGCGCGACGGCACCGGCCGCGCTCGCCGAAGGCACGACGGTCACCGTGCAGGAGCTCTACTACAACACGCCGGCGCGCCGGAAGTTCCTGCGCACCGAGGCGACCGAATGGGGCCATTGCGAGGAAGCGTTCCGCCGCATCGCGCTCGCGCACCCGGACGTCGGCTTCACGCTGCAGCACAACGGGCGCGTCGTGCACCGGCTGCTCGCCCAGGGGCGGCGGGCGCGGGTGCAGGCGCTGCTGGGCGAGGGCTTCGTCGAAGGCGCGGCGCAGGTCGACGCGCAGGCGGGCCCGATCTCAATCGCCGGCTATGCGGTGCGCCCGGCCTACGCGACGCACGCGGCCGGCCAGTACACGTTTGTCAACGGCCGCTACGTGCGCGACCGCATGCTCGCCCACGCGCTGCGCGACGCCTACCGCGACGTGCTGCACCACGACCGCCAGCCCGCCTATGCGCTGTGGCTGACGCTCGATCCGCGCCGGGTCGACGTCAACGTCCATCCGCAGAAGATCGAGGTGCGCTTCCGCGAGTCGGGCGCCGTGCACGGATTCGTCCGAAGCGCGGTCGAGCGCGCACTCGCGATCACCGGCGCGCAGCAGCCGGCCGTCTCCGCAGCGGAGCGCCTCGGCATTGCCGCCGCGCACACGCCGCCCTTCGCGGGGTCGACGCACACCGGCGACATCCCGCTGCTGCGGCCGCTGCCGTATACCGGCGCGACCCAGGGCACGATGCCGCTCGGCGCGACGGAGCCCGCGGCGTTCTACGCGAAGCTCTTCGGCCCGCGTCCCACGGGCGACGCGGCGGGCCCCGACCTCCCCGACACGGGCGACGATCACCCGCTCGGATTCGCGCTCGCGCAGCTGCACGGCGTCTACATCCTTGCGCAGAACCGCGCCGGCCTCGTGCTGGTCGACATGCACGCGGCGCACGAGCGGATCGTCTACGAGCGCCTCAAGGCGGCGCTCGATCTCGCCGTGCCGATCCAGCCGCTGCTCGTGCCGGCGACGTTCGCGGCGTCGCCGCTCGAAATGGCCGCCGCCGAAGAGCATGCCGACACGCTCGACCGGCTCGGTTTCGCGATCGGCGCGATCGGTCCCGCAACGCTCGCGGTGCGAGGCATTCCGGCGCCGCTCGCGGACGCCGACGCCGCGGCGCTCGCGCACGCGGTGCTCGCCGACCTGCGCGAGCACGGCGGCAGCGAGGTGCTGACCGCGCATCGCGACGAGCTCCTGTCGACGATGGCATGCCACGCCGCGGTGCGCGCCAATCGCGCGCTCGCGGTCCCGGAGATGAATGCGCTGCTGCGCGAGATGGAGGCGACCGAGCGCGCCGGTCAGTGCAACCACGGCCGCCCGACGTGGTATCAGCTGTCGC
The DNA here is from genome assembly GCA_963717695.1 of uncultured beta proteobacterium. Classification (GTDB taxonomy): domain Bacteria; phylum Pseudomonadota; class Gammaproteobacteria; order Burkholderiales; family Casimicrobiaceae; genus CAIWHR01. The sequence goes on from CAVQWR010000004.1 coordinate 323,299, forward strand.
TGGCGGATCTTGACCGCCTCTTCATGCGAGGCCGATGACCGCTCGTGCAAAGCTGCTGTGCGGCCCGCTTGCGTCGTTGTGTCCTCGCTTGGCGCTCGCTGTAGGTGTTGGTACTGTGGCTCCGGCCGTCTGGCTGCGCCAAACTTAACTTCTCGCGATGCTCGAAGTTAGCCTCCGCCGCAACAAGCCGCTCGCGCGGCGTGTTGTCTCGCGCCTCGCTGTGGGCCGCCTAGCATTCGGGCCTGCTCGCGACGCTTTGCCCGGAGCGGTCACCACACAGAGCCCGGCCCAATGATCGCAAAGGCTAGCCGTGCGCCGGTAGTGCTGCTGATGGGCCCGACCGCGTCGGGCAAGAGCGCGCTCGCGCTCTCGCTCGCGAAGCGGTTTCCGCTCGAGATCGTCAGTGTCGACTCGGCGCAGGTCTATCGCGGCATGGACGTCGGCACTGCCAAGCCGGACGCCGCGACACGTGCGCGCATTCCGCACCATCTCATCGACATTCTCGATCCGACCGAAGCGTATTCTGCGGCCCGGTTCTGCACCGATGCGCAGCGCGCCGTCGAGGCGATCCGCGCCCGCGGCAACGTCCCGCTGCTGGCGGGCGGCACGATGCTCTATTTCAAGGCGCTGACCGAAGGGCTTTCCGCGCTGCCGGGCCGCGATCCCGCCGTGCGCGCGGAGCTCGACGCCCGCGCCGCCATCGAGGGCTGGCCGGCATTGCACGCGGAGCTCGCCCGAATCGATGCGCGGACCGCGGCGCGCCTCGCGCCGACCGATGCGCAGCGGATCCAGCGCGCGCTCGAAGTGCACGCGATGACCGGGACGCCACTGTCAGCGCTTCAGGGGGCACGCGAGGGCGGAGAGACGCTGGGCCCCGTGCTGCGCCTCGCGCTGGTCCCGGAGGACCGCGCACGCCTGCATGCGCTGATCGCAGATCGCTTCGAAGAAATGGTCCGCGCGGGGCTCGTCGCCGAGCTCCGCGGATTGCGCGAGCGCTTCACCCTCGATCCCGCGTTGCCGTCGATGCGCTGCGTGGGGTATCGGCAGGCGTGGGAATATCTCGACGGTCGCATCGATCTCGCGACGTTCCTTGCCAAGGGCATCGCCGCCACGCGGCAGCTCGCGAAGCGGCAGCTGACATGGCTGCGCGCGACGCCGGCGCAGGCGTTCGATCCCTGGGCGCCCGGCCTCGTCGAGGCCGTCGCTGCGCCTATAATCGAGGTTCTGCACAAGGCCTGAACGGGATCAGCTTCCATGCACGCGCGGACCCTCTACGACAAGCTCTGGGACAGCCACGTCGTCCACGAAGGCGAGGACGGCACGGCGCTGCTCTACATCGACCGGCATCTCGTGCACGAGGTGACGAGCCCACAGGCGTACGAGGGTCTGCGCCTCGCGGGGCGCAAGCCGTGGCGCGCGGCGTCGATCGTCGCCACCGCCGACCACAACACGCCGACCAAGGACTGGAACGCCGGCATCCGCGACGAGGTGTCGCGCACGCAGGTCGAGACGCTCGACGCCAACATCAAGGCCACCGGCGCGCGCGCCTACTTCCCCTTCCGCGACGCGCGGCAGGGGATCGTCCACGTGATAGGGCCCGAACAGGGCGCGACGCTGCCCGGCATGACGGTGGTCTGCGGCGACTCGCACACGAGCACGCACGGCGCGTTCGGCTGTCTCGCGTTCGGCATCGGCACGTCCGAGGTCGAGCACGTGCTGGCCACGCAATGCCTCGTGGCGCGCAAGGCGAAGGCCATGCGCGTCACCGTGGAAGGAGCGCTGCCGCGCGGCTCGACCGCCAAGGACATCGCGCTCGCGATCATCGGGCGCATCGGCACCGCGGGCGGGACCGGCTGCGCGATCGAGTTCGACGGCGCCGCCATTCGCGCGCTGTCGATGGAAGGCCGGATGACCGTGTGCAACATGGCGATCGAGGCGGGGGCGCGCGCCGGGATGATCGCCGTCGACGCGACGACGATCGACTACCTGAAGGGGCGGCCGTTCGCGCCGCAGGGGCAGATGTGGGAGCGCGCCGTCGCGCACTGGCGCAAGCTGGTGTCCGATCCTGGCGCGACGTTCGACCGCACGGTGACGCTCGACGCGACAACGATCGCGCCGCAGGTGACGTGGGGCACGTCGCCCGAGATGGTCACGTCGATCGACGGCCGCGTGCCCGACCCGGACAAGGAGAAGGACTCGGTGCTGCGCGAAGGCATCGAGCGCGCGCTCGTCTACATGGGGCTCGCGCCGAACACCGCGATGACCGACATCCGCATCGACAAGGTCTTCATCGGCTCGTGCACCAATTCGCGGATCGAGGATCTTCGCGCCGCCGCGGCGGTGGTGCGCGGTCGGCGCAAGGCGGACAACGTGAAGCTCGCGCTCGTCGTGCCGGGCTCGGGACCGGTCAAGCAGCAGGCCGAGCGCGAGGGGCTCGATCGCATCTTCACCGCCGCCGGATTCGAGTGGCGCGAGCCGGGCTGCTCGATGTGCCTAGGCATGAACGATGACAAGCTCGGCGCCGGCGAGCGCTGTGCGTCGACGTCGAACCGCAACTTCGAAGGCCGGCAGGGGCCGGGCGGCCGCACGCACCTGGTAAGCCCGATCATGGCGGCCGCCGCCGGCATCGCCGGGCATTTCGTCGACGTGCGCCGCCTCGGCTGAGCGACTGGCGGAGGACCGGCATGCTTCGTAAACTCGGAAGGCTGATCGCAATATCGACGTTCCTGATCGGTGTCGCAGGCTGCAACACGATCGAGGGCCTCGGCAAGGACATCAAGGCAACCGGCGGCGCGGTCGAAAAGGCCGCCGAGAAGACGAAGACATACTGATGGAACCGTTCCGCACATTCACCGGGCTCGTCGCGCCGCTCGATCGCGCCAATGTCGACACCGACGCGATCATTCCCAAGCAGTTCCTGAAGTCGATCAAGCGCACGGGCTTCGGGCCGAATCTCTTCGACGAGTGGCGCTACCTCGACCGCGGCGAGCCCGGCGGCGACAACTCGCGCCGGCCGCAGAACCCGCAGTTCGTGCTGAACGAGCCCCGCTACAAGGGCGCGCAGATCCTGCTTGCGCGGCGCAACTTCGGCTGCGGCAGCTCGCGCGAGCACGCGCCGTGGGCGCTCCTCGACTTCGGCTTTCGCGTCGTGATCGCGCCGTCGTTCGCCGACATCTTCTTCCAGAATTGCTTCAAGAACGGGCTGCTGCCGATCGTGCTGTCCGCCGCGCGAAGTCGACCGGCTGTTCCACGAGACCGCCGCGCTGCCCGGATTCCGGCTGACGGTGGATCTCGACAGGCAGACGGTCGCGACGACCGACGGCGCGGCCGTGTTCGGCTTCGAGATCGACGCGTTCCGGAAGCACTGCCTCGCCAACGGCCTCGACGAAATCGGGCTCACGCTCGGCAAGGCCGATCTCATTCGCGCGTTCGAGACGAAGCATCTCGCGCAACAGCCCTGGCTCGCCTGATTCGTGAAAATCGCCATCCTCCCCGGTGACGGCATCGGCACCGAGATCGTCACCGAGGCGCAGAAGGTCCTCGCCATCCTCCTGCGCGAGGGACTGCCGATCGAAACCGATACGGCGCCGATCGGCGGCGCGGGCTACGACGCCGCGAAGGCGCCGCTGCCCGCGGCGACGCTCGCACTCGCCCGCGCGGCCGACGCCGTGCTCCTGGGCGCCGTCGGCGGTCCGCAATACGACACGCTGCCGCGGGAGATGCGCCCCGAGCAGGGCATCCTCGGCATACGCCGCGAGCTCGGTCTCTTCGCGAACCTGCGGCCCGCGCTCGCGTACCCGGAACTGGCGGGCGCGTCGACGCTGAAGCCCGAGGTCATCGCCGGTCTCGACATCGTGATCGTCCGCGAGCTGACCGGCGACGTGTATTTCGGGCAGCCGCGCGGACGGCGCACCAACGCGGCCGGCGAGGACGAGGGCTTCGACACGATGCTCTACAGCGTGTCGGAGATCGCGCGCATCGCGCGGGTCGGCTTCGAGACCGCGCGCCGGCGCGGCAAGCGGCTTTGCTCGGTCGACAAGGCCAACGTCCTCGACACCAGCATCCTGTGGCGCGAGGTCGTGACGGCGATGGGCGCGGACTATCCGGACGTCGCTCTTTCGCACATGTACGTCGACAACGCGGCGATGCAGCTCGTACGGAATCCGAAGCAGTTCGACGTCATCGTCACCGGCAATCTCTTCGGCGACATCCTGTCCGACGAGGCGTCGATGCTCGCGGGCTCGATCGGCATGCTGCCGTCGGCGTCGCTCGACGCGGCCGGCAAGGGACTCTACGAGCCGATCCACGGCTCGGCGCCCGACATCGCGGGCCAGGACAAGGCGAATCCGCTGGCGACGATCCTCTCGCTCGCGATGATGTTCCGCTTCACCTTTGCGCGCGCCGACCTCGCCGACCGGATCGAAGCGGCGGTGCGCCACGTGCTGAAGGCCGGACGCCGGACGCGCGACATCGCGCTACCCGGCGAGCCCGCGATCGGCACGCGGGCGATGGGCGACGCCGTCGTTGCTGCGTTGCAATAGAGTGCAAAAATTGTGCTAGGATTCAGTCCTATGCGCGATTTTTCGACCGGCTTCGATTTTTCCGCTCCGCGGCGCGTCCGCGCCGCGGGCGCCGGCACATGCGCGGCCAGCGCACGGCGGCCGCGCGACGAAAATCACGACGATCAAGACGACCTGACCGGTCGCCTCGGCCCGCTGTCGCCTCCGCGAGCGGTTCCCGGGGGCGGGCAGGAGCGCGGCGGCAGCGGACTTCAGGGTGAACGCTATGCGAGTCGGATTCGTCGGTTGGCGCGGAATGGTCGGTTCGGTGCTCATGCAGCGCATGCAGGCTGAGCGCGACTTCGATCTCATCGATCCCCAGTTCTTCTCCACGTCGAACGTCGGCGGCAAGGGCCCCGATGTCGGCAAGGGCACGCCCGCGCTGCTCGCGGCGAACGATCTCGCCGCGCTGAAGGCGCAGGACGTCATCATCACGTGCCAGGGCGGCGACTACACGAACGACATCCATCCGAAGCTGCGCGCGGCCGGCTGGAACGGCTACTGGATCGACGCGGCGTCGGCGCTGCGCATGGCCGACGACACGGTGATCATCCTCGATCCCGTCAACCGCGACGTGATCGACGCGGCGCTCGCCAAGGGCGTGAAGAGCTACATCGGCGGCAACTGCACGGTCAGCCTGATGATGATGGCGCTGGCCGGACTCTTCCGGCACGACCTCATCGAGTGGATGACGTGCATGACCTACCAGGCGGCGTCGGGTGCGGGCGCGCAGAACATGCGCGAACTCCTGCTGCAGATGGGCGAGGCGCATCTCGCCGCGAAGGCACTGCTCGACGACCCGGATTCCGCGATTCTCGAGATCGACCGCGAGGTCGCCGGGATCCTGCGCGACGAGCGCTTCCCGACCGAGCACTTCGGCGTGCCGCTCGCCGGCAGCCTGATCCCGTGGATCGACAAGGACCTCGGCAACGGCATGAGCCGCGAGGAATGGAAGGGCGGCGCCGAGACCAACAAGATCCTCGGACGGACGAGCGCGCCGCTGCCGATCGATTCGATCTGTGTCCGCATCGGCGCCATGCGCTGCCATTCGCAGGCGCTGACGATCAAGCTGCGCCGCGACATCCCGCTCGCCGAGATCGAGGCGCTGCTCGCGGCCGGCAACGACTGGGTGCGCGTCGTGCCGAACACGCGCGAGGCCAGCCTGCGCGAGCTCACGCCCGCGGCCGTCACCGGCAAGCTCGAGGTGCCCGTCGGGCGGCTGCGCAAGCTCGCGATGGGCGGCGAATACCTCGGCGCATTCACGGTCGGGGACCAACTGCTCTGGGGCGCCGCGGAGCCGCTGCGGCGGATGCTGCGCATCCTGCTCGCCCGCTGACCCGGCGGGCGGCCCGCCCCGCCATTCCATGGGCGTTTGCGACTGCCGCGTGCGCGGCGCGCGCAGGCGCCGTGTTTGAGCACGTTTTATGCGACGGCCGCGGTGCCCCGCCGCAGGGCGGGACGCAAAGCCCCTTGGCGGTTTGCGGCGGGAATGCAACATCTTGGCGGAGCCCGCCGGGCAAGGGGTGGCGGCACAACATGTTGTAGCGGCGCGATGCCGCGACGCAAGCGCTAGCGCACGGCGCTAGGATGCTGGCATGAATGCCGCATGTCGTGGCTTCGCAGTGCGGCAAAAAATACCATCTAATACTGGGGTTTAGCTTGCACCGCTAAGCCCATGATGTTATGTTTGGTTGAAGAATCCGAAATCTCGGAAGGGGGCGGCATGCGAGCAAGACCGATCCTGTCGTTGAGCCTGCTGGCAAGCGCGATGGCGCTGTCCAGCAACGCGGCCGCGCTCGGCCTCGGCCGGCTCACGGTCCAGTCGGCACTGGGCCAGCCGCTTTCGGCGCAGATCGAGCTCACCTCGGCGACACGCGAGGAGCTCGACACCCTCGCCGCCAAGATCGCCGATCCGTCGCTCTACAGGCAGAACAATCTCACCTATCAGGGCGCGCTGACGCGCGCACGCGTCAGCGTCGAGCGCCGCGCCGACGGCACGACCTATCTCAAGGTCACGTCGAGCACGCCGGTCAACGAGCCCTATCTCGACCTGATGGTCGAGCTCAATTGGGCCGTCCGGCCGTGTTGTCCGCGATTACACGTTCCTGCTCGATCCGCCGGAGACGAGCGCGCCTGCCGTCGCGGTCGAGCCGATGGTGCCGGTGCGCCCTGGAACCTCTGCCGCGCGCGCGGCGCAGGCACCCAGCGCAGCACAGCCCGCCGCCAACGCCGAGGGCACGTACGCCGTCAAGCGCGGCGACACGCTCTCCAAGATCGCCACCGAATACAAGCCTTCGAACGTCACGCTCGACCAGATGCTGGTCGCGCTGTTCAAGGGCAACGCGAACGCCTTCGACGGCAACAACATGAACCGGCTGCGCACCGGCGCCATCGTCTCGATCCCGAGCGCGACCGACGCCGCCGCGACGCAGCCGACGGAAGCGACCAAGGTCGTTCGCGTGCAGGCGTCCGACTGGCGCACGTATCGCGACAGCGTCGCTGCCGCCGCACCGGCTGCCGAAGCGGCCGGCGGACGTTCCGCCGGCGGCAAGATCGGCACGGCCGTCGAGGAAAAGACGCCGGCCGCAGCGCCCGGCAAGGATCAGCTTCGCGTGTCACGCGAAGCGGGACAAGGCAAGGGCGGCGCCGGCGCGGCCGAGGAAGCGATCGCGCGCGACAAGGCGCTGCAGGAAGCCCAGGCCCGCATCGCGTCGCTCGAGAAGACGCTGTCCGATCTCCAGAAGGCCCTCGAGCTGAAGAGCGGCACCGGCGCGCAGATGCAGGCGCAGGCCGCGAAGGGTGCGCCGCCGGCGGTCGTTGCGGCCGCACCGGCCGCTTCGGCGCCCGCGCCGTCGACGCCGCCGCCCGCCGCGAAGGCTCCCGAGCCCGCGAAGGCGGAAGCCCCGAAAGCCGCGGAGCCCGCGCCGGCCGAACCGCCCAAGGCGGAAGCGCCGAAGGCCGCCGAGCCCGCGCCTGCCGTCACGCCGACGCCGGCCCCTGCCGAGCCGCCGAAGGCCGAGCCGCCCAAGCCGGCGCCGCCGAAGGTCGCGACGAAGGCGCCGGTGAAGGAGCCTCCGGGATTCTTCGAGGACCTCATCGCCAATCCGCCCGCATGGCTGATCGGCACCGGCGCGCTCGTCGATCCTGGGCGGCATCGCCGGCATGGTCGCGATGCGCCGGCGCAAGTCGACCAAGTTCGAGGACAGCATCATCTCGGGCACCGACATCAAGACCAACACCGTGTTCGGCTCGACCGGCGGCGGCGTCGTCAACACGGGCGACAACTCGCTCGCGAGCGAATTCAGCCGCGAGGGCCTCGGCAACATCGACACCGACGAAGTCGACCCGATCGCCGAAGCGGAGGTCTACCTCGCCTACGGCCGCGATGCGCAGGCCGAGGAAATCCTGAAGGACGCGCTGAAGAAGGATCCGCAGCGGCAGGAAATCTACCTGAAGCTGCTCGAGATCCACGCGCAGCACAACAAGCCGTCCGCGTTCGAGACCGTCGCCGCCGAGCTCTACTCGGTGTCGCACGGCCAGGGCGAGACGTGGCAGAAGGCGGTCGGCCTCGGCCGGCAGCTCGATCCCAACAACCCGATGTTCGGCGATTCCGGCGGCGTTGCCGCGGCGGCCGCGGCGGCCGCCGCAGCGTCGGCCGCGAGCGACGAGGAGCCGTTCGTCGTCGAGCCGAAAGCCGAGCACGCGGGCGCGAAGCCGTTCGAATCCGTGCCGCACGGCACGACGGAAATCGTCGATACGGACGGCGGCCTCGACTTCAGGCTCGACGAGGAAATCTCGATTTCGCCGACGTCGGGCGCCGCTCCGGTGCGCGCGAAGTCGCCGATCGACATCCTCGCCGGCGCGCAGAGCGAGGTCGAGAAGTCGACGCGCAGCGGAAGCGCCGCGGCCATCGCCGCGATGGAAAGCGCGGGCGACCGCGCCGCGGGCCGGCGCGGCCGCGGCGACGCCGCGGATTCGCGAGCGCGGCATCGACGCTCGCCGAAAAGATCGACCACGCGCAGGCGTCGATGGGCGACACCGAACTCGAGTTCCATCTCGACGACGCGGAGAAGCCGACACCGATGCGCGCGGCGCCGCAGCCGGAGGCGGCCATGGCTGCCGCGGCGCCCGCGGGCGGCGGCGCAGCCCAATCGCTCGCGCGACCGGAAGCGGCGATCGAGCTCGACAAGCTCGACCTTTCGTTCGATCCGCAGCGCACCACGTTCGAGGATCCGACGCCGTCGGTGCTGGACGGCCAGTGGCACGACGCCGCGACCAAGCTCGACCTCGCCAAGGCATATCAGGAAATGGGCGACGTCGAAGGCGCCCGCGAGATCCTGCAGGAAGTGCTGCACGAAGGCGACGACCAGCAGAAATCGGAAGCCCAGGCGCTCATCGCGAAGCTCGGCTGAACGTCGGCAATGCATCGGGCGGGCGGCGGAGTCGATCCGCCGCCCGCTGTTTTTTGGCGGAACGTCCCCGCGATCACGGAACCTTGATGCGCATCGCGCTCGGCCTCGAATACGCAGGAACGGCCTACACGGGCTGGCAGTCGCAGCCCGACGGTCGCGGCGTGCAGGACGCGCTCGAGCGAGCGCTCGCCGCCATCGCCGGCGTGCCGGTCCGCACGACAGCCGCGGGACGCACCGACGCGGGCGTGCACGCGACCTCGCAGGTCGTGCACTTCGATTGCGCCGTCCTGCGGCCCGCCACCGCGTGGGTGCGCGGCGTCAATTCGCATCTTCCGGACGACGTTGCGGTATTGTGGTCGGCCGGGGTCTCCGATGAGTTCCATGCACGTTTCGCCGCCACCGCCCGTCACTACACGTACCTGCTCGTCAACCGGCCGGTGCGCACGGCGCTCCTCGCCGGCCGCGCGGGCTGGCACCACCGGCCGCTCGACATCGATGCGATGACCGACGCAACGAAGCGGCTCGTCGGGCGGCACGATTTCTCGTCGTTCCGCGCATCGGAATGCCAGGCGAAATCGCCGGTGAAGACGCTGTCGCATGCCGCGATCGCGACGAGCGGCGAGTTCATCCGCTTCGACTTTTCGGCGGACGCCTTCCTGCATCACATGATCCGCAACATCGTCGGTGCGCTGGTCGACGTCGGCGCCGGCAGGCATCCGCCCGAGTGGGTCACGACGCTGCTCGACGCGCGCGACCGCACGCAGGGCGCGCCGACGTTCGGCGCCGAAGGTCTCTACCTCACCGGCGCGGACTACGCGGCGAGCTGCGGGCTTCCACCCACCCGGCGCCCGCTGGTGCAGCCGGGCGCCTGAAGCGGGAAGCGCATGCGCACCCGAGTGAAGATCTGCGGCATCACCCGCGTCGCCGACGGCATTGCCGCCGCGCAGGCGGGCGCCGACGCGATCGGGCTCGTGCTCTGGAGCGGCTCGCCGCGTTGCGTCGCCTTCGACGCGGCGCGCGCGATCGCGGACGCCGCGCCGCCCTTCGTCACCGTCGTCGGGCTCTTCGTCGACCCCGATCCCGCGCACGTGCACGCGGCGCTCGCGGCGATCCCGCTCTCGCTCCTCCAGTTTCACGGCAGCGAGTCGGCGGAGTTGTGCGGGAGCTTCGGCCGGCCCTACATCAAGGCGGTGCCCGTCGCGCGGAATGCCGGGGTCGCCGGTTTGCTAGAATGCGTTGCGCGTCACCCTGACGCCGCGGGATTCCTGTTCGACGCCCCGCCGTCAGGCGGCATGCCGGGCGGGACGGGACATGCGTTCGACCGCAGCCTCGTCCCGAAGGGGCTCGGGCGGCCGGTGATCCTGTCGGGAGGACTCGACGTCGCCAACGTGCGCGAGGCCATCAGCATCGTGCGTCCGTGGGCCGTCGACGTGTCGAGCGGCGTCGAGGCGCTCTACGCCGACGGCACGACGGTGAAGGGCATCAAGGATCCCGCGCGGATCGGCGCGTTCATCGAGGAAGTTCGCAATGCAGATGTCTGACGTTCCGTACGACCTTCCCGACGCGCGCGGTCACTTCGGCCCCTACGGCGGCGTGTTCGTTGCCGAGACGCTGGTGTGCGCGCTCACCGAGCTGCGCGAGCAGTACGCCCGCTATCGCGCCGATCCGGAATTCGTCGCCGAGTTCGAGTACGAGCTCGCGCATTACGTCGGCCGGCCGTCCCCGGTCTACCACGCGAAGCGCTGGTCGGAGCAGGTCGGCGGTGCACAGATCTGGCTGAAGCGCGAGGACCTGAACCACACCGGCGCGCACAAGATCAACAACTGCATCGGCCAGGCGCTCCTCGCGAAGCGGCTCGGCAAGCGGCGCGTGATCGCCGAGACGGGCGCCGGCCAGCACGGCGTCGCGACCGCGACGGTCGCGGCCCGCTTCGGCATGGAGTGCGTCGTCTACATGGGCTCCGAGGACATCCGGCGGCAGGCGCAGAACGTGTTCCGGATGAATCTCCTGGGCGCGTCCGTCGTGCCCGTCGAATCCGGATCGAAGACGCTGAAGGATGCGCTGAACGAGGCGATGCGCGACTGGGTGACCAACGTCGAATCCACGTTCTACATCATCGGCACCGTCGCCGGCCCGCATCCGTATCCGATGATGGTGCGCGACTTCCAGAGCGTGATCGGCCGCGAGTGCGTCACGCAGATGCCGGAGTTCGCCGGCCGCCAGCCCGATGCGGTCATCGCGTGCGTCGGCGGCGGCTCCAACGCGATGGGCATCTTCCACCCCTACATTCCCCACGCGGGCGTGCGTCTCATCGGCGTGGAGGCCGCGGGCGAGGGCATCGCCACCGGCCGTCATGCGGCGTCGCTCTCCGCCGGGCGTCCCGGCGTGCTGCACGGCAATCGCACCTATCTTCTGCAGGACGCCGATGGCCAGATCATCGAGACGCATTCGGTCTCGGCCGGGCTCGACTATCCCGGCGTGGGCCCCGAGCATGCCTGGCTCAAGGACACCGGACGCGCCGAGTACGTGTCGATCACCGACGACGAGGCGCTCGCCGCGTTCCACACCTGCTGCCGCATCGAAGGCATCATCCCCGCGCTCGAGTCGAGCCACGCGCTCGCGTACGCGACGAAGCTCGCGGCGACGATGGCGAAGGACCGCATCCTGCTCGTCAATCTCTCCGGCCGCGGCGACAAGGACATGAACACGGTCGCCGAGCGCGATGCGGCACGTCCGGCCACGCATGCATGAAGGCGCGACGTTGGAGTGTTCGCGGTGACGCGTCAACGCGACGCCACGCGCATCTGGTGCGTCGCATGAATCGAAAGCACCCGTCGTGAACCGCATCGATACGACCTTCGCCCGGCTGCGCGCCGCCGGCCGCACGGCACTCATTCCGTACGTGACCGTGGGCGACCCGTCGCTCGCATCGACATTGCCGATCATGCACGCGCTCGTCGGCGCGGGCGCCGACGTCATCGAGCTCGGCGTCCCGTTCTCCGACCCGATGGCGGACGGCCCGGTGATCCAGCGTGCGTCCGAGCGCGCGCTGGCACAGCACGTCGGAATGAAGGACGTGCTCGCGACCGTCGCCGCGTTTCGCGCGAAGGACGCCACCACCCCGGTCGTGCTGATGGGCTACGCCAATCCGATCGAGGCGATGGGCGCGCGCGCCTTCGCCGACCGCGCCCGTGCGGCGGGCGTGGACGGCGTGCTGGTCGTCGACTATCCGCCGGAGGAAGCCGGCGACTTCGCGGCGCTCCTCGGTGCGCACGATCTCGCGCCGATCTTCCTGCTGTCGCCGACCACGCCCGAGGATCGCATCGAGACGATCGCGCACCTCGCGCGCGGCTACGTCTACTACGTGTCGCTGAAGGGCGTGACCGGCGCGGGCCATCTCGATGTCGCCGAAGTCGCGCGCAAGCTCGCGCTGATCCGCCGCCACGCGAGCCTTCCCGTCGGCGTCGGCTTCGGCATCCGCGACGCGGACAGCGCCCGCGCGGTGGCGCGCGTCGCCGATGCCGTGGTGATCGGCAGCCGGCTGATCCAGGAAATCGAAGCGGGCGCACCGGCGGACGCCGCCGCGCGCGCCGGCGCGTGGCTCGCCGGCATCCGTCGTTCGCTCGACCTCGACAAGAAGAAGGTAGCCTAGGACAATGCGGACGACATCGTCATCGCCGTGCCGGATGCGCCGCGCGTTCGCGCGCGCGGACTCGACCGGCACACGGGAGACGCTGCTATGAGCTGGCTGCAGAAGCTCCTGCCTCCGCGCATCAAGAGCACGCCGGGCGTCAAGAAGACCGCGGTGCCGGAAGGCCTGTGGGTCAAGTGCCCGTCGTGCGAAGCAGTGCTCTATCGCACGGACCTCGAGAACAACCTGAGCGTCTGCCCGAAGTGCAACTATCACGCGCGCGTTCCGGCGCGCGAGCGCGTCGAGCATCTGCTCGATCCCGAGGGCCGGTTCGAGATCGGCTCCGAGGTCGTTCCGGTCGACACGCTGAAGTTCAAGGACCAGAAGAAGTATCCCGAGCGGCTCGCGGCGGCCCTCGAGGAGACCGGCGAGACCGACGCGCTCGTGGTGATGCAGGGCAGCATCCGCAGCGTTCCCGTCGTGCTCGCCGCGTTCGAGTTCGGCTTCATGGGCGGCTCGATGGGCTCGGTGGTCGGCGAGCGCTTCGTGCGCGGCGTGCGCGTCGCCTACGAGAACCGGATCCCGTTCATCAGCATCACGGCGTCGGGCGGCGCGCGCATGCAGGAAGGCGTCAACTCGCTGTTCCAGATGGCGAAGACGACCGCCGTGCTGCAGGAGCTCACCAAGGCGCGGCTGCCCTTCGTGTCGATACTTTCCGATCCGACGATGGGCGGTGTCTCGGCGTCGTTCGCGTTCGTCGCCGACGTCGTGATCGCCGAGCCCGGCGCGCTGATCGGCTTCGCCGGCCCGCGCGTCATCGAGCAGACCGTTCGCGAAAAGCTGCCAGAAGGCTTCCAGCGCGCCGAATTCCTGCTGCAAAAGGGCGCGATCGACATGATCGTCGACCGGCGCGCGCTGAAGGACGAGCTGGCGCGCCTCCTCGCCATTCTCGCAAAGCAGCCGGCACCCGCCGGCTGAGCCGTCGGCGCCATTCCGTTCCGCGCCGCGCCGCCTCGATGATCTGCCTTCGCGCGGCCCCGTGACTGCGCGTTCCCAGCGTCCCGCCACCCTCGACGAGTGGCTCCGCTACCTCGAGACGCTGCACCCGAAGCAGGTGGCGCTCGGGCTGCCCCGCGTGCGCTCCGTCCACGACCGGATGGAGGCCGCGCCGCCGCGTCCGGTGATCACCGTCGCCGGCACCAACGGCAAGGGTTCGGTCTGCGCGCTGATGGAGTCGATGCTGCTCCGTGCGGGCTACAGGCCGGCGCTGTACACGTCGCCGCACTTGACGCGCTACAACGAGCGCGTGCGCGTCAACGGCGTCGTGCGCCGACGACGCCGCGCTGGTGGCGGCGTTCAACGCCGTCGAGGACGCACGCGACGACGTCGCGCTCACGTATTTCGAGTTCGGCACGCTCGCGGCGCTGTGGCTTTTTGCACGCGCGAACGCCGACGTGACGATCCTCGAGGTGGGTCTCGGCGGCCGACTCGACGCCGTCAACATCGTCGATGCCGACATTGCGGTCGTCACCAGCATCGGCATCGATCACGTCGACTATCTCGGTCCGACGCGCGAGACCATCGGCCGCGAGAAGGCCGGCGTGTTCCGCGCCGGCAGGCCGGTCGTGTGCGGCGACGCCGATCCGCCGCAGTCGCTCGTCGCCGCCGCCTAGGACCCTGGGAGCGCCGATGCTGCGCATCGGACGCGACTATCGCTGCGTTCCGAAGCAGGGCCAGTGGGATTACGAGGGACCGGGCGGCAATCGCTACGGACTGCCCTGGCCCGCGCTCCGTGCGACGGTCCAGGGTGCGAACGCCGCCACCGCGATCGCGGCGCTCGATCTTCTGCGCGACGCGCGGCCAATCGACGCCGGCGCGATTCGCGCGGGGCTCGTGGAAGTCACGCTGGGGGGACGCTTCCAGGTGCTCCCTGGCCGTCCCGCGGTGATCCTCGACGTCGCGCACAATCCGCAGGCGGCGCGCGTGCTCGCGGCGTCGCTCGACGCGATGGGTTGGCGCGAGCGCGCGCTGGCCGTGTTCGGGATGCTCGCCGACAAGGACATCGCCGGCGTCGTCGAAGCCATGCAGCCGCACATCGACCGCTGGTTCATCGCGCCGCTGCCGGGCCCGCGCGGTGCCTCGGCCGAAACGCTTTCGAACTCGCTGGCGAAGGCCGGCGTGCCGGCACCGGCGATCCGATCGTTCGATACGGTGACTGCCGCGCTCGCCGCAGCGCGGAGAGAAGCGGGCGAAGCTGATAAAATCGTCGTTTTCGGGTCCTTCCTCACCGTCGCCGAGGCGATGGCGCAGGGAACGTGATCGAAACGAGGCCGATGAGCGAACGACTCCAGGACGCCGACCGCGCGGTCGACGAACAGAAACGCCGGGCGAGGCGCCGTCTCGTCGGCGCGGTGGTGCTGGCCGCGTCGGCCGCCGTCATCGTGCCGATGCTGCTCGAGAAGGAGCCGCAGCCGCTCGGCGAGGACGTGTCCGTGCAGATTCCGCCGGTCGACGAAGGCAAGTTCGTCAACCGGCTGACGCGCGGCAAGGGCGACACGTCGACGAAGGCCGATGCGAAGGCTGCGCCGGCGCCGAAAGCGGATTTGCCAAAATCCGAGCCGCCGAGGACGGAACCGCCGAAGGCCGACGCCGCGAAAGCGGAGACGGCCAACGCCGAGCCCGCTGCGACCAAATCCGCGGCCGAGGCATTGCCGGCGCCCGATGCGGCAGTGCAGGCGCCCGCCGTGCCCGCGAAATCGATCGGGCAGGCCGAGCAGCGGATGCTGACGCCCACGCCGCCGAAGTCGAGCCCGCCCGCGGAGGCGAAGGCGAACGCGCCGGCGAAGACGACGCCTGCCCGCCGCGCCCGACGGTGCCCAATGCATCGCCGACGGACGCGAAAGCGGCGCCGTCCGGCAGCTTCACCGTGCAGCTCGCCGCGTTCTCCGACGACAAGGGCGCGAACGCGCTCGCGAACAAGCTGAAGAAGGCGGGCTACGCGAGCGCGCACGTCGAGACCGTCGATGCGAAGGGAGGCAAGCTCTGGCGCGTTCGCGTCGGCGGCTTTGCCACGCGCGCCGAGGCCGAGGCCGCGCGCGTCAAGCTCAAGAACGAGGGTTTCAACGGCATGGTCGCGCCGGCCCGCTGACGTCGGCGCGTCGCTCCCATGGACCTCCCGAGCGCTCGAAGGTCCCGCCGATGACCGCCTTCGACATCGTCGTCCTCGGCATCGTCGCGCTGTCGACCGTCCTCGCGATGATTCGCGGCGTCGTGCGCGAGCTCGTCTCGCTGGCCGCATGGCTGGTCGGGCTCGCCGCGGCGCTTTCGTTCTCCGGCGTGGTGGCCGGCGAGCTCGGCTTCGTCAACGCGCCGCCGCTCGCGCGCGAGCTGATCGCATTCGTGCTGATCCTCGTGGCGGTGCTGATCGTGGGCGCGCTGACCGGCGCGCTGCTCAAGAGCGCCGTGAAAGCGGTCGGACTCGGCTTTCTCGATCGCCTGCTGGGAAGCTTTTTCGGCCTTGCCCGCGGCGTTCTCGCCGTAATCGTGTTCGTCCTCGTGGCCGGGATCACGGCCCTGCCGCAGCGCGATTGGTGGCAGAATTCGATGTTCGGGCCCGCGTTGGGGGTTGTGGCGCTGTCGTTGCGCCCATATCTGCCCCCATCGTGGGCGTCGCGGCTCCACTATTCGGTCCCGCTGCCGGCACCTGCCGGCAACCGGTCGACCGCGATGGACGGGCCGCATGGAGTGAACGATCAATGTGCGGAATCGTAGGCGCCGTCGCCACCACGCCGGTCAACCAGCTGCTCTATGACGGGCTGCTGCTGCTCCAGCATCGCGGGCAGGACGCCGCCGGGATCGCGACCTCCGACGGCCCGGTGTTCCACATGCACAAGGGCGGCGGCTACGTCCGCGACGTGTTCCGCACGCGCAACATGCGCGACCTGCACGGCAATCTCGGGATCGGGCACTGCCGCTACCCGACGGCGGGCTCCGCGGACTCCGAGCTCGAGTCGCAGCCGTTCTACGTCAACTCGCCGTTCGGCGTCACGCTCGCGCACAACGGCAACCTGACGAACAGCGAGGCGCTGAAGCACGAGCTCTTCCAGCTCGACTTCCGCCACGTCAATACCAACTCCGATTCCGAGGTGCTGCTGAACGTGCTGGCGCTGGAGCTCGAGCGCGCGGCGCACCACGCGCGGCTCGACGCCAACGCGATCTTCGCCGCAGTGGCCGGCGTGCACCGGCGCTGCCGCGGCGCGTACGCGATCGTCGCGATGATCGCGGGCTATGGAATGGTCGCGTTCCGCGACCCCTACGGCATCCGCCCGCTCATCATCGGCGTCAACGAGGCGATGGGCGGCACCGAGTACATGGTGGCGAGCGAGTCGGTGGCGCTCGAGGCGCTCGGCTTCACGGTGCTGCGGGACGTCGCCCCCGGCGAGGCGATCTACGTGGACCAGGCCGGCGGCTTCCACGCGCGCCAGTGCGCCGACAAGCCGATCCTCGCGCCTTGCATCTTCGAGTTCGTCTACCTCGCGCGGCCCGATTCGGTGATCGACGGCACGTCGGTGTACGAAGCGCGCCTGCACATGGGCGAGCAGCTCGCATACAAGATCCGCGGCATGCCCGAGGCGCAGGACATCGACGTCGTGATCCCGATCCCGGATTCGAGCCGGCCCTCGGCGCTGCAGCTCGCCAACACGCTCGGGCTCACCTATCGCGAAGGCTTCGTCAAGAATCGCTACATCGGCCGCACGTTCATCATGCCGGGACAGGCGATGCGGCGCAAAAGCGTGCGGCAGAAGCTCAATCCGATCGGGATGGAGTTCAAGGACAAGGTGGTGCTGCTGGTCGACGACTCGATCGTGCGCGGCACGACGTCGCGCGAGATCGTGCAGATGGCGCGCGAGGCGGGTGCGCAGGAAGGTGTACTTCGCGTCGGCGAGCCCGCCGGTGCGCTATCCCAACGTCTACGGCATCGACATGCCCAACCAGCGCGAGCTGGTCGCGACCGGCCGCAGCGAAGCCGAAGTCGCCTTCGAGATCGGCGCCGACCTTCTCATCTATCAGGAGCTCGACGCGCTGAAGGCAGCCGTGCGCGCGGCGAATCCGGCGCTGACGCAATTCGAGGCGTCGTGCTTCGACGGCAAGTACATCACCGGGGACGTCACCGCCGACTACCTGTCGCAGCTCGCGCAGGATCGCGACGTGCTGCGCGGCGACGATGACGAAGAGCCGGCGCGCGGTCGCGAAACGCTTGCGGTGAACGACTAGCCGCCCGGGTCCTGCAGCGGAGCGATAAAAAACGCGGCCTCGGCCGCGTTTTTTCATGGGCGAGCCAAAGTCACTTCGCCGCGGCCACGATGTAGTCGATCGCGGCGCGCAGCTGCGCATCGGTGAGCGAGGCGTTGCCGCCCCTCGGCGGCATCGCGTTGAACCCGTTCTTCGCGTGTGCGAAAAGCACGTTGATGCCCTGCGCGACGCGCGGCGCCCACTGCGCCTTGTCGCCGAACTTGGGCGCGCCGGCGATGCCGGCGCCGTGGCAGACGACGCAGGTCGATTCGTAGATCTTCTTGCCCTCGGCGGCGCCGGCGCTTGCCGGCGCGGCAGCGGGCGCGGCGTCCGCCATGTGCGATGCGTGATCGTGCGCAGCTGCCGCTGCGGGTGCAGCCGCTGCCGTCTCCGGGGCGGCCGCCTGCGCCGCCGGGACGATGGGTGCATCGGCGCCGGAATTCATCATGTACTCGACGGCACGCTTGATCTCGACGTCGGAGAGCTCCGCCATGCCGCCGCGTGCGGGCATGCCCGCATGGCCGCGCAACGCCGATTGGAGCACCTTGTCGTAGCCGTTCTTCGCACGCTCGCGCCATGCCGCGCGGTCGCCGATCTTCGGGGCGCCGTTGGTGCCGTTGGTGTGGCAGTTGCCGCACGTCGCCGCGACGACCTCGGCGCCAGTGCGATCGGGGCCGCCCGTCGCGGCGCCAGCGGCCGCGACGACGGGCTCCTTCCAGCTGGCGCCGCCGCGGTTCGCCATGTAGACGACGGCGCGCTCGACCTCGACATTGTCAAGATCGGGATTGCCGCCCTTCGCCGGCATCCCGCGGATGCCGCTCAACGCGTGCCCGACGACGACCGCCTGGCCCTGCTTGATGACCTTGCCCCACGCGACCTTGTCGCCGAACTTTGGCGAGCCCGCGATGCCGTTCTCGTGGCAGTTGCGGCAGACCTGCGTGTAGACCTCTTCGCCGGTCTTGGCGACCTTTGGCGCGGTCGACGCGAGCTCCACGGAGCCGATCGGCCGGATGCGATTGATGACGTCGGTGTCGGGCTCGGTCGCGCCGCGCATGCTGCCCGTGACCCATTGCGAGATGATTACCGCGACCGCGATCGGCACGGCGAACGCCAGCACCACCACGACGACGAGTTGCTTCCAGTTCTTGATCGGGGAGACGTGCTGATCGTGTTCCTGCATGGAGGTTCCTGGTCCGGGGCGGGCTGTTCTGTAGGTGTCGATGCGACGGGGGCGGTCGCCGGTAGCATTGGCCGGCAGAGAGCTGCAAAGCCGCCCAAAAAGGCGTCGCATTATACCGTGGCGGGCGCGCTCGCCCAAAGGCTTGGTGGACGCTCGTTCGACGAGCGCGGTAAAATCCGCCCTCGCGCGCCCGTAGCTCAGTTGGATAGAGTGTTGGTTTCCGAAGCCAAAGGTCACAGGTTCGATTCCTGTCGGGCGCGCCAGAACAGCGGGAACGGGGTCTTCGTCCCGGTCCCGATCGCGCATCCCTCAGTTGAGGCCGCGCGTCCGCACCGCGTGACGCGGGTCATCTCGCCGGCCCGACGCTCGCACGCGGGTTTGCTAGACTCGCCGCCATGTCCGCACGCGTCCCGCAAAGCGCCGCAATCGAGATTGGCGCCGGCCGCTTCCGGCGTGCGCTTGCCCAGTCGCATCGCGGTCTGACTGCGTCCCTGCCCGCGCTGCTGGCCGCGCTGGAAGACGCGGCTGCAACGGGAGACCCGCAGCGCATGCTCCGCGCCGCCGGCGCGTGTCTTGTCGCCGGACAGGATCTCGGCGTCTTCCGTGGTTTTCCCGCGCTTCTCGGCCACTTCGCCCGGCTGCGCGAGGAGGCCATCGCCTG
The DNA here is from genome assembly GCA_963717695.1 of uncultured beta proteobacterium. Classification (GTDB taxonomy): domain Bacteria; phylum Pseudomonadota; class Gammaproteobacteria; order Burkholderiales; family Casimicrobiaceae; genus CAIWHR01. Next base: position 343,034 of record CAVQWR010000004.1, read on the forward strand.
GGGGGATCCGGCAGACGAACTGGTAGCGCAGGCGGGCTTGGTCGCCGGCCTCAATTACCACGGACCCGCGGACCCCGCGATCGACCGCGCGGTCGAGCGCATCATGGCGCTGCTCGAGCGCGACATCGATGTGAATCTGCGCGTCGCGGCGGGCCGCATCATTCTCTATTACGCGGAGCCGCGCGAGAACCGCGCGCTTTCGCAGCGGGTGTACGCACTTCTGCACCCGGCGATGGACGATCCTGCGCTGGAGCCCTATCGCCTCGCGCGATTTCTATCGTTCTGGAGCCGCTGCGCGCGCTTCGCCAAGGACAATGCGCAGGCCGAACGCGCGGAGCGGCAGGTGGCCGAGCTCGTCGAGAAGCATGGACTGCGGTCCATACGATTCGAGCTCGCGGTCATTGCGATCGAGCGGGCGCAGCCGTCCGGAAATCTTGCGGACGGCGCTGCGCGCGTGGCGGAGGTCGAGCGGCTCGCCGATCCGGCGAACCCCGGCGACCAGCTGCGGCTTGCGTTCATGCAATGCCGCCTCGCGCGCGCACGGGGCGACGGCGAGCGCGCGCTCTTCCACGCGATCCGCGCCACGCAGTACGCGCGCGAACTGGAACTGCCGCCGCCGATGCTGGCGGTCTACCTCGTGAACGAGGCCCAGTCGCGGCTTGCCGGCGACAACGTGCCCGCCGCACTCGCCGGATTGCGCGAGGCTTCGGCCCTCGTGCCCGGCGCCTACGCCGACGAGGTGCGTGACATGATCGGGCTCGTCGAAGCCTACGATGATTTCCGGGCGATGCGGCCCGGCGCGCGCGACCGCATGGCGGCAGCCTGGGCCGCGATGCGCGAGCGCCAGTTCTACGACACTTTCGACGGCTATCCCGAATTCGGCGCGCGCCTCTGCGTTCTGGCGCTCGATGAAGGCATCGAGACGGACTTCGTTGCGGCGCTGATCAGGATGCGCGGCATCGCGCCGCCGCAGGATGCGCCGGAGAGCTGGCCGTGGCCGCTGCGTGTTCACGCGCTGGGCGGCTTTCGCCTTGAGCGCGACGGCCAACGTCTGGCGGTCGAGGGAAAGTCGCAGAAGAAGCCGCTCGAATTGCTGAAAGCGCTCGTTGCGCTGGGCGGTCAGAGCGTGCCCAAGGCCAGGCTGCAGGATCTTCTCTGGCCCGACGGCGATCCGGCGGCGGCAGCGGCGGCGCTCGACATGGCGACCTCCCGTCTGCGCAAGCTCCTCGGCGCGACGGACGCGATCCGCGTCGAGGACGGCAAGATCGCGCTCGACCCGCGGAAGGTGTGGGTCGATGCGTTCGTGTTCGACCGCGACGTCGACGCCGCGCAGTCGGCACTGAAGTCGGGCGATGCGGCGGCGGTCGGCGCGGCGGGCGAGCGCCTGCTCGCGCGCTACCGCGGGCCGTTCCTCGGCGCCGAGGAGCCGTACCGCTGGTCGCTTGCGACCCGGGACCGGCTGCACCATCGCTTCCTGCGCTCGCTCGCCGCGATCGCCAGCTTTCACGCCGGTCGCGGCGCCCACGCTGACGCAATCGCCTGCTATGGGCGGGCGCTCGAGGAGGACTCGCTCGCCGAGGAGCTCTATCGCGACCTGATGCGCTGCCATCTCGAGCGCGGCGAGCCTGCCGAGGCGGCGCGCGTCTACCGCAGGTGCCGCGAAATGCTGTCGATCCAGCTCGGCATTCCGCCATCCGCCGAGACCGAGTCGCTGTTCAGGAGCATTTACGCGCAATAGCGTTACCGTACCACTGGTACGGTCCGGGAAAGATCGCGATCGGTTAGCCATCGGTTAGGTACCGGTCCGCAGCATGTCGGCGAGCGACGATCCCGCATGTACGCGGGACGCGCACGCGACCGTACATGCGCATCCTCCTCGTCGAACCGCAGGCGCTCGTGCGTGCCGGGCTACGGCAGGTGGTGCTGGCGCTCGACCCTGCGGCCGAATTTCTCGAGGCCACGGATGTGGACGCGGCCTGCGCCGTCGCCGCGCAATCGGCGCGCGGCGAAGACATGCTCGACGCGGTGCTGGTCGATGGCGCCGCCGTCCGTTCCCGCGACCTCCATCGACTGCGCCTTTGCGCGCCCGGGTCGGTGCTCGTTGTCATCGCCGCAGCGGACGACGCGCGCATGCTGCGCTGTTTTGTGTCCGCCGGCGCAAATGCGGTCGTGCCGCGGGACGCACCGGCCGAGGTCCACACGGCGGCGTTGCGCGTCGCGCATTTCGGTCGCGCCTGCGTGCAGAACCGCGCGCTCGACCTGCGCCGGCCGGCGCGGCCGCAATCGGCGGCCGAGCGCATTGTCGAGTTCCATCCCACGCGCCGGCAGGAGGATGTGCTGCACCTGCTCGCGCAGGACCTCTCGAACAAGGCGATTGCGGGCGCGCTCGGCATCGGCGTGCGCACGGTGAAGGGACACATGACGGTGCTGCTGCGCGCGCTTGGTGCGCGCGGGCGCGTTGATGCCGCCGCGCGTGCCCGACGGGCGCTTGCCGCATCCGACGGGATGTACAGGCACGAATCCGATCCGGGGACGGTACCCGCCGCACGAATCCGTTAGAGATCGGTTAGGTACCGTCCGCCACACTCCACCTCGTCAACCCGGGGAGCAATTCATGCCGCGACACTTCCGCGACTTGGTCCGCATCGTGCTGTGTGTCTGCGCCGTCGTAATGGGCGTTGCGACGACCGGCGTGGGCGCGCAACTGCTCGTCGTCACGCCGGGCGAGGCGGCGGGCACCGGTCCCATCCTTCCCATCGACGCCGTGACCGCCGTCTTTCCGGACTTCGGGGCGGGCGGCGCCAATCCGGTCGTCTGGCCCGTCGTGCCGATCGGCGAGCCGACGACCGCGCCGCACGGCCTCGCGCTGGTCTCCCCCAATCGCGCGCTCGCGACCAATATCAGTTCGATCTATCTCGACGTGATCGACACGACGACCGCGCAGCGCGTGGACAAGATCCTCATGCCAGGCTTCAACGGGAGTGGCGCACTCGCGGTGAATCCGGCCAAGACCCACGTCCTCTCGCTTTCCTTTACCGCGACGCTGCGCGTGATCGCCGCGCCGTTCGACTCCACCTCAGCGGTGACCACGGTCGCGCTGCCTTCCACCGGCGACTCGGCCTCGACGCGCTCGATTGCTTTCCATCCGACGACCGGGCGGGCGTTCATGAGCCTCGTCGGGATGATCGCCGTGCTGGACCCGCCCTATTCGTCGATCGCCTTCACCATCGCCTCGCCGAACGGCGTGCCCAACTTCGTCGGATCGGGGTTGCCCGCGACGGGCGCCATCGCGATCTCGCCCGACGGCAACACGCTGGTCGCCTCGCAATACGACGCGAACACGGCATTGCCCACGCTGCGCATCTTCCACGCGCCGTTCACGGCCGCGAGCGTTCCCGAAGTGCTTGCCATCGCCGACGCGCAGTTGGACGGCATGGTGTTCACGCCGGACGGCACGAAGCTGCTCATCGCGGACCGCAAGCCGCCCGTCCCGCCGGCGCTGTCGCGCGTTTTTGCGGTCGGCGCGCCGTACGGGGCGGTGTCCACGGTCGAGACGCTGTCGTTCGACTCTACCTTTGGCGAGCCCGGCGCATTGCAGAGCTGGTTCGAAGACGTCGACATCAGCAGCGACGGCCAGCTCGCCGCGCTGGGCGGCGGTGAACCGGGTGGCGGTCCGCTGGCCGTGCTGAAGGCGCCGTTCACGGCCGCCGGCGTCACGGCGATCAAGGTCGCGGTGCCCGGCACGGTGCTTCCCGTTCCCTACGGACACCAGGGCCGCGGCAGCGGCACCGCGCGCTTCTGGCCGACGCCGATCGCACCGCCCCCTGCACAGCTCTTCGTCGATAGTTCGGCTACCCAGTTGCCGGGGATCGTGGTGCCGGAAGGCAACAGCGGCACGACGCCGGCGGCCATTCCCGTGCGGCTGCTCCAGCCCAGTGCGCAGACGGTCACCGTCGACTACCACACCGTCGACGGCAATTCGGGGCTGTTCGTGGCCACCGCCGCCGACGGCGACTACGTGCCGGCGACTGGAACGCTCACCTTCGCGCCCGGCGAGACGCTCAAGAACGTCGTGGTGCAGGTGAAGGGCGACACGGCGTACGAAGGCGACGAGTACTTCACGGTCGTCCTGACGAACCCGGTCAACGCCACGCTCCTCGGGCCGTGGAACACCGGCGTGGTCACGATCCAGAACGACGACCCGATCGAGCCGCTCGCCATTGTGACCGCCGCTCTGCCCAACGGCACGGTGGGCGTGCCCTACAGCTTTACGATGCAGGGAACGGGCCTGCATCCACTGACGTGGAGCGACAACGGTGTGCTTGGAATATTCAGCCTTGATATCGATCCGGCGACCGGCGTCATCTCCGGCACGCCGGGCGTCGCCGGGACGTTCAATGTCCAGTTCCGCGTTCTCGATCCCCAGGGCAATGCGGCGTTCATCACGCTTCCGCTCACGATCGGAAATGCCGGCGCCGACGCGACGCTCTCCGCGCTGACGGTGTCGAGCGGGAGTCTCGCACCCGGATTCGCGCCGGGCACGTTCGCGTACACGGACGCGGTGCTGAGCTGCACCACGTCGATCACGGTGACGCCGACGCTGTCGGATCCCGCGGCGTCGGTCAAGGTGAACGGCCTCGCCACCGCGAGCGGATCGCCTTCCGCGCCGATCAGACTTGCCTTCGGCGACAATCCGGTCAACGTGCTCGTCACCGCGAAGGACGGCATCACGACGCAGAACTACGCGATCGCGGTGACCCGTCCCACCCCGGCGGCGCTCACGCCGGTGCTGCAGAGCGCGGTGTCGCGCAAGGTGCACGGCGTTGCCGGCACGTTCGATCTTCCGCTCTCTCTTGTGGACGTCCACAACCCGAGCACCGAGCCGCGTCGCGGTCCGGCCCACACGATCGTCTTCCACTACGACAAGGCGATCACGGCCGTTGCCGCGAGCGTCGTCGAGGGCATGGCGATCGCGGGCATTCCGACGATCAGCGGCAGCGACGTCGTCGTGGACCTGACCGGCGTGACCGACCGGCAGTACGTCACCGTGCAGCTCGCCAACGTCGCCTCGGCCGATGGCGGCGCCGGCGGATGCGGGATCGCGCGACTGGGGCTCCTCGCCGGCGACGTGAATCAAAGCCGGGTCGTCTCGGTGGCGGACCTCGGGCTCGTCAACGCGCAGCTTTCACTGGTGACGACACCCGCGAACTACCTGAGGGACGTCAATGCCAGCGGCACGATCACCGTGGCGGACAAGGGGATCACCAACGCCAACCTGACGCGGGCACTGCCGGCGCCGTGACGCCTGCGCTGCTCAATTCGGCAGGAGCGGCGCAGGATCGCTGGACAGATATCCGGGTGATCGCGGCAGCCGGATTCCCGCAACGCGACCGCGCGAGCGCGGGCGGATCCGGCCGCCATTACGCTGCCGCCACCGCCTCCGCGCCCTCCGCTTCGCGCCCGTTGTCGACGACGGTGAATGACGCCCACAGATATTCCAACTGCTGCTGGATCGGCTCGTTGATACGAAGCGTGTAGCTCGAGCTCGACGAAAGCAGCGTGATTCTGCCGTCTGCGTCGAACTTGCGTGTGGGCAGCAGCAGGGTGCGGATCGGCATCGCCGGCTGGGCTTCCGACGGCGGCAGGTAGAGCGCCACGAATCGCCCGTTTGCAAACGCGCCCGGAGCAGCCTTCGCCGACGGCTTGGCGACGATCTTCACGACGCTCGGCCGTCGGCCGATGTGCTCGACGCCGATCTCGACGAAGTTGACCATCAGCCGGCGAAAACGCCGCACCACGGAGATCGTCCACGGTGCGTCGGCGCGCTCCCGGATGGCGATGAGCGAACCGGGGATGATGCGATTGAGGTCGTCGATCTGGCCGCGCAAGCGCGCGCCGGATTCGCTGCGATCGCGCACCTGCCAGACGTGCTGCGCCGCCGTCGACGGTCCGCCGCCGGTGGTCCGCGTGACACCGGCGCCATCGGTGGCCGGCATGTCGGAAGAGTCGGTGGCGAGCCCGAGCGGCGACACGGCGAGCTCGCCGGCATGCGCCGCCACCGCCCCAGCGGGCGCGACGGGCCGTCCGGCTTCCTCGCGGAGGATCTGGATGATGCTGGAAAGACCGGTCACCATCTGGATCGACAGGGCGACCGGCTCGCGCTCGCCGCGCCGGATGATGCGGACGGGGACGGGGGCGTAGATGCCGGAGAGCTTCTTCAGCAACGCGATCCTGCCGGCGCGCTCGGCATGAGTCGACGCGTCGCGGGACGCTTCGGGGCCGGTCAGGCTCGCGAGCTCCTTGTCGAACAGCGCCTGCAGCGGCGCCGGGTCGAGATGGAGCGGATTGCGCGCCGTCGCGTTGCCGGCGCGGCGCAGGCCGTCCGTGCCGTCGAGGTCGACGACGAAACCCCGCTTTTCGATGCGAACGCCGCCGTTGGTCTCGCGCCACTCGAGGCGCAGCGTGCGCGCCCACCGTGCGAACCATGCGTCCGCCCACAGCGCATCGCGCGGCGAGAACTGCCCGTTGTTGATCACCTCGAGCAGCAGCAGCCGGATGTACTGCTGTTCCAGCGTCGTGGCCGCTTCGCGCGATTCGTCGTCGCCGGCGATGCTGTGCATCGCGATTCCGCGCATCAGCGCGTACTTGTACGCCTCGTGGATCTCCTTCCACTGGCCGGGGATGCGCTTCTTGAAGCGGATGAACCGGAGCAGGAACTCGACCTGCCGGTGGTGGAACATCCTGACGAGAACGAAATGCGCGTGCCCGAGCCAGTAGTGGTCGCTCGTCTGCTGCGTGTGCCGCAGCATGCGTTCGTAGCCCTGGTAGAATTTCTTGGAAAGCCGCAGCGCGGCGATCCAGTCCTGCAGGTTGAACGCGCGCAGCGCGCCGTCGCCGTCGACGTAACGGTTCAGGAGCTCGCCGGAAACCTGCTGCGCATGCAGCTCGAGGCTGAGTAGCGCGTCGAGTTCCGCGGGGGTGGGCTGCTCCGACCCGACGATGCCGGAAATCGCATCGCACGTCGCCTTCTGCGCCGTGACGGGGTCCTCGCCCAGCAGCGAGTGCAGCAGGCCGTCCACTGCCTTTTCCTGCAACAGTGGATCGCGAATCTCATGAGCTACGGCCGGGGCCGCGGCAGCCGTGGGCATGGGCGGTGCGCTGTACTTTTGGGGGCGGAGACCCAAGTGCATACGCACAAGCCGTGCCAGCCTCCGGGCACGGCCGATGCCGCGAGGACGGGCGGCCGGACCCATCGTGGATGACGATGAGACGCAGTGGAGCGGCGGCGCCCGGCGCCCAGGATGCGGGTCGGTTAATGCCGCGCGGCGGCAATCACCGGCGCGCCGGCCTTTTGTTCCGCAAGCTCCGCGTCAGCAGCGCGGGCCGCCTCGCCGCGACGCCTCTCAGGTGCTGCCGATGGCGGCCTTCTGCGCCAGGGCCATCGGATTCGGCGTCGGCGCGGCGACGCGCTTGAGCGTGTTGCGATCGGTGTGATGGAACGGGTCGATCACCCCCGGAATGATCAGTACGGTGTCCTCGTCGTAGGACCACGTGCCGTCGCCGTTGACGGTGACCCGGATCCGGTACTCGACCGTCTTGAACGCGTGCTGCAGGAACGGCGTCGAGCGAATGCCGTAGCACTCGTCGTCCAGCGCGGCGACGAGCTCGAAGCTCCTCGCGTCGGCGCTCGCGCGTCCGGCGGCCATCGCGACCTGCGCGCGCGGAATCGTCAGCGTCTGGATGACGGTGCCGGTGGCGGGCTCCCATAGCCAGTAGCCGATCTGGTCGTGGTAGGTCTTCACCTGCGCCGGCTTGACCGCATGCTGGTGATAGCGCAGGCCGTAGAAAAGCTGCGGGCCGTTCGTCTGCGGATCAATCGGCTGCAACTCGATCCGCTCGGTGTAGGCCTGCTTCTTCGGCCCTTCGGCCTTCGGCTTGACGTCGAGGCCGCGCGTGCCTTCCCAGATGCCGGCGAGCGGCGCCAGCGGGCCGAGATTCGAGAGCGTGTCGAAGTCGAGGTTCGCGGGTTCGGTGTAGATGTCGTCGGGAAATTCGCTCATGCGGCCTCCTTGGAGACCTGATGCTAACGCACGGGCGCCCGCAGCGGCGCTTGCGCGAGGTCAACCTGGCATGGACGTCGCGATGTACGGGGGCGCAACGCGCCGTTAGGCGAGGGTCAGACCGTCAGGAAGCCCCGCACGCCGTCGGCGTCCATGTCCTTGCCAAGCCCGGCCTTGACGACCTCGCCGCGCGACAGCACGACGTAGTGGTCGGCCAGCGCCTTCGCGAAGTCGTAGTACTGCTCGACGAGCAGGATCGCGATGTCGCCGCCCGCGACCAGCTTGCGGATCGCGCGCTCGATGTCCTTGATGATCGACGGCTGGATGCCTTCGGTCGGCTCGTCGAGGATCAGGATCTTCGGGTGCATCGCGAGCGCGCGGCCGATGGCGAGCTGCTGCTGCTGCCCGCCCGACAGGTCGCCGCCGCGGCGCGTCAGCATGTCCTTCAGCACCGGGAACATCTCGAAGATGAACTCCGGCACGCCCGAGCCGCGCGGGCGCGTCGCGAGCCCCATGCGCAGGTTCTCGGCGACGGTCAGCCGCGGGAAGATGTCGCGCCCCTGCGGGACGTAGCCCAGCCCCAGCGCCGCGCGCGCATACGGCGGCAGCGACGCGATGCTCTCGCCGTTCCACGCGATCGACCCCGAGCGGATCGGCAGGAGACCCATCAGGCACTTGAGCAGCGTCGTCTTGCCCACGCCGTTGCGACCGAGGAGCGCCGTGCATCGACCCGCCGGGACTTCGAACCCAACGTCGCGCAGGATGTGGCTGCCGCCGTAGTACTGGTTGACGCGCTCGACGGTCAGCATGTCAGTCCCTCCGGGCAGCGAGCGGTGCGCGAGTGGGAATAGCCCATTTCAGCGCCCGAGGAACACTTCGATCACCTGCTCGTCCTTCTGCACCTTCGCCATCGAGCCTTCGGCCAGCACGTGGCCTTCGTGCAGCACGGTCACGGTGTCGGCGATCTTCGCGACGAAGTCCATGTCGTGCTCGACGACGATCAGCGTGTAGTCGCCGGCGAGCGAGAGAAAGAGTTCCGCGCTGCGCATGGTCTCGTCGTCGGACATGCCGGCGACCGGCTCGTCGAGGAGCAGGAGCTCCGGCTCCTGCATCAGCAGCATCCCGATCTCCAGCCACTGCTTCTGCCCGTGCGACAGCGTGCCGGCGAGCCGCGCAGCTTCCGGCGCGAGGTGCACGCGCGAAAGCGTCAGCTCGATCCGCTTGCGCGCCGAACGGTTCATCCGTGCGCTCAGCGTGGGCCAGACGCCCTTGTCGCATTTCATCGCCAGCTCGAGGTTCTCGAACACCGTGTGGCGCTCGAACACCGTCGGCTTCTGGAACTTGCGGCCGATGCCCGCGTCCGCGATCTCGGGCTCGGTAAGGCGGGTGAGGTCGATGGTCTGGCCGAAGTACGCCGTCCCTTCGTCGGGGCGCGTCTTGCCGGTGATGACGTCCATCATCGTCGTCTTGCCGGCGCCATTCGGACCGATCACGCAGCGAAGCTCGCCGGCGTCGACCGTCAGCGACAGATCGTTCAGCGCGCGAAAGCCGTCGAAGCTCACGCTGATCCCGTCGAGGTAGAGGATCGTCCCGTGCGAAGTGTCGACGCCGGGCCGGACGACCCGTCCGTCGGTGATCGCACCGGTGACGCTGCCGTCGCCGGAATGCTGCGGCGCCATCGAAACGGCGCTCATCGCTCGCGCCGCCGCCACAGTCCCGCGATGCCCTGCGGCAGGAACAGCGTGACGAGAATGAACACGAGGCCGAGCGCGAACAGCCAGAACTCCGGGAACGCCTGCGTGAACCAGCTCTTGCCGAGGTTGACGACGCCGGCGCCGATCACCGGGCCGACGAGCGTGCCGCGGCCGCCGACCGCGGCCCAGATCGCGATCTCGATCGAATTGGCCGGCGACATCTCGCTCGGGTTGATGATGCCGACCTGCGGCACGTACAGCGCGCCGGCAATGCCGCAGATGACTGCCGACACCGTCCAGATGAAGAGCTTGAAGTAGACGGGGTTGTAGCCGGAAAACATCACGCGCGTTTCGGCGTCGCGGATCGCGGTCAGCACGCGTCCGAGCTTCGAGGTCACGATGGCGCGGCCCAGCACCAGGAAGCCGAGCAGCGCGGCGCCGGTGACGATGAAGAGGGTCATCCGCGTGCCGGGCGCGGTGATCGAGATAGCCCAGGATGCGCTTGAAGTCGGTGAAGCCGTTGTTGCCGCCGAAGCCCGTGTCGTTGCGGAAGAAGAGCAGCATCGCCGCATAGGTCAGCGCCTGCGTGATGATGGAGAAATAGACGCCGCGGATGCGCGAACGGAACGCGAAGAAGCCGAACACGAAGGCGATGAGCCCGGGCACCAGCACGACCAGCAGCGCCGCGTACCAGAAGTGGTCGGTGAAGCTCCAGTACCAGGGGTAATGCTTCCAGTCGAGGAACACCATGAAGTCGGGGAGATCGCTCTGGTAGACGCCTTCGTGGCCGATCGAGCGCATCAGGTACATGCCCATCGCGTAGCCGCCCAGCGCGAAGAAGAGTCCGTGGCCGAGCGACAGGATGCCGGTGTAGCCCCAGATCAGGTCCATCGCGAGCGCGACGATCGCGTAGCACATGATCTTGCCGAGCAGCGTCACGACGAAGTCGGAGATGTGGAGCGGGCTTGCCGCGGGCACGAGCAGGTTGCACACCGGAAACACCACGAACAGCAGCAGCGCGGCGCCGGCCCAGAAGATCCAGCCGGCGCGCGGCAGGAGGCGCGTGAACGGCGTCGGTCCCGACCGTCGGGCTGAGCGTGGTGATCGCGACGGCCATGTCAGGCTTCCGCCATCCGGCCCTTCATCGCGAAGAGGCCCTGCGGCCGCTTCTGGATGAAGATGATGATGAACACGAGGATGGCGATCTTCGCCAGCACCGCGCCCGACCACGCCTCGAGGAACTTGTTGAAGATGCCGAGGCCCATTGCCGCGTAGACGGTACCTGCGAGCTGCCCGACGCCGCCCAGTACGACGACCATGAACGAATCGACGATGTAGCTCTGGCCGAGGTCGGGACCGACGTTGCCGATCTGCGACAGCGCGCAGCCGGCAAGACCGGCAACGCCCGATCCCAGCCCGAACGCGAGCATGTCCACGCGCACGGTCGGCACGCCGAGCGCGCTCGCCATCGCGCGGTTCTGCGTGACCGCGCGGACGAAGAGCCCGAGCCGGGTGCGGGTGAGGAGCGCGGAGACGAGCAGCAGCACGACGCCCGCGAACCCGATGATCACGATGCGGCTGTACGGCAGCACGATGCCGGTCATGATCTCGACGCCGCCTGCCATCCACGCCGGGTTCTCGACCTGGACGTTCTGCGCGCCGAAGATCGTGCGCACGGCCTGGATCAGGATCAGCGACAGGCCCCAGGTCGCGAGCAGCGTCTCGAGCGGGCGACCGTAGAGAAAGCGGATCACGGTGCGCTCGAGCAGCATCCCGACCGCGGCGCTCACGCCGAACGCGACCGGGAGGGCGACCACGAGGTAGAGGTCGAACGCGGCGGGGAAATGCTGGCGGAAGAGGTTCTGCACGACGTAGGTCGCGTAGGCGCCGATCATGATGAGCTCGCCGTGCGCCATGTTGATGACGCCCATCAGCCCGTAGGTGATCGCGAGGCCGAGAGCCGCGAGCAGCAGGATCGAGCCCAGCGAGATGCCGGTGAACACCCGCGCCGCGGCGTCGCCCAGCGCGAGCCGGCGCTCGACCGCGGTCAGCGAGCGCTGCGCCTCGCCGCGGACCTCCGCGTCCGGCTCGACGTACGCGTTGCCCTTCCGCTCGAGCACGGCAGCGAGAAGCGTTCGCGTGGCGCCGGCATCGCTTTGCGCCAGCGCGCGGATCGCCGCGAGGCGGGTCGCCTTGTCAACGCTCGCGAGCTGGATCGACGCCTGCGTGAGCGTCAGCGACGCGAGGATTTCCGGATCGGTTTCCTTGGCGAGCGCGGCCGAGATGGCGGGCAGCATCGCGTCGTCGGCACTGCCGGAGAGCTCCTTTGCTGCACTGGCGCGCGTGGCGCGATCGGGCGAGGCAAGCTTCAGCGCGGCAATGACTGCGCCGATCGTGCGGCGCAGCCGATTGTTGACGACGACGTCGTCGAGATTTTCGGGAAGCGGCATCACCGCGGCGCCGGATGTCGGGTCCATGGCCTTGCCGTCCCTGACGACCAGCACTCGATCCTCGCCGATCGCCTTGACGTCGCCGTCAAGGAACGCCTGCAGCAGCGGTATCGCGCCGAGGTCCTTGCCGTCGACCAGGCTCGAGAGCGCGGCGTCCTTGGCGTCGGCATCGCCGAATGCGAGCGCTCGTACCGTGTCCGGCGCGACCGCGGTGGCGACGACGGGCCACCATGCCAGCGCGGCGGTGAGCAGCACCCATGCGGCGTTCCACCATCGTGCCGGTTGCTTGCTCATTTCCTTGCGCTTTTCCGTTCAGAGGCCGAGCTCTGCGGCCGTGAAATGCCGGATCGGTTGCCGGCGTGCCGACGAATGATCGGCTGCCGACATCGCCCGCGGCCCGGCGAATGGCGGACGCCGGTGCGAAGCGTTCATCCCGGGCGCGCGGCCCGACGGCACCGCGCGCCCGAAGAACTGCATCACTTCTTTTCCGGCTCGTCCTTCTTGTCCTTGTCTTCAGGAATGTACGGGCTCCACGGTGTTGCGCGGATCGGGCCCTTGGTCTTCCAGACGACGTTGAACTGGCCGTCCTTCTGCACTTCGCCGATGAAGACGGGCTTCCAGAGATGGTGGTTCTTCTCGTCCATCTTGATCTCGAAGCCGTCCGGCGCATTGAACTTCTGTCCGCCGACCGCGGCGATCACCTTGTTGACGTCGGTCGTCTTGGCCTTCTCGACCGCCTGCGCCCACATGTGGATGCCGATGTACGCGGCTTCCATCGGGTCGTTGGTCAGCGGCTGGTCGGCGTTCGGAAGCTTCTTCGCCTTCGCGTAGGCGGCCCACGCCGCCTTGAACTTGTCGTTCGCCGGGTTCTTGAGCGACATGAAGTAGTTCCACGCCGCGAGATGGCCGACCAGCGGGTTGGTGTCGACGCCGCGCAGCTCTTCCTCACCCACCGAGAACGCGATGACCGGGACGTCGGTCGCCTTGAGGCCCGCGTTGCCGAGCTCCTTGTAGAACGGCACGTTGGAGTCGCCGTTGATCGTCGACACCACCGCCGTCTTGCCGCCGGTGGCGAACTTCTTGATATCGGCGACGATCGTCTGGTAATCGGAGTGCCCGAACGGCGTGTACGTCTCCATGATGTCCTTGTCGGCGACCCCCTTCGAGTGGAGGAACGAACGCAGGATCTTGTTGGTCGTGCGCGGGTATACGTAGTCGGTGCCGAGCAGCACGAAGCGCTTGGCGCCGCCGCCGTCCTTGCTCATCAGGTACTCGACCGCCGGAATCGCCTGCTGGTTCGGTGCGGCACCCGTGTAGAACACGTTCTTGGAGAGCTCCTCGCCCTCGTACTGCACCGGGTAGAACAGGAGCCCGTTGAGCTCCTCGAAGACCGGCAGCACCGACTTGCGCGACACCGACGTCCAGCAGCCGAACACGACGGCGACCTTGTCCTGCGTCAGCAGCTGCCGCGCCTTTTCGGCGAACAGCGGCCAGTTCGACGCCGGATCGACGACGACCGCCTCGAGCTTCTTGCCCAGCACGCCGCCCTTGGCGTTGATCTCGTCGATCGTCATCAGCGTCACGTCCTTCAGCACCGTTTCGCTGATCGCCATCGTGCCGGACAGCGAGTGCAGCACGCCGACCTTGATCGTGTCGGCCGCATGGGCGCCGACCGAGAAGCCGGCCGCGGCGAGCGCCGAAGCAATCATCGCGTGCTTCAGGAAATTTCTGCGTTTCATTGAGGGTCCCCGAAAGATTGGATAGGAAGTAGGTGAAGCGCGCTGCTGCAACAGGAAACGAACGCGAGGGTCCGTGCGCCAATCTGGTGTTGCCTCCCGCGACGCACGGCGATCTCCGTATTGCATTGCACAACGCGTGCCAAGTTCGGCGCGAATGACTAGTGCGCGGATTCGATGGGACAAATCGTCGCGGCGCTTCGGATGCGCGCGCGGGACGCACGGATGCAAATCACCAGATCGGTGCGGACGCAACGGCGTCGCACCGAATTGGCAATGCGGGCGCGAGCAGCGCCGGGGCTACGTGGGATTTGCCGCGTGCGCGGCGGGTGCGAGCAGGCCGGAGGACTCGATGAACCGAATCACCGTATTCAGCCCCTCACCGGTCTTGAGGTTGGTGAAGACGAACGGGCGCTCGCCACGCATCTCTTTCGCGTCGCGATCCATCACCTCGAGCGATGCGCCGACATGGGGCGCGAGGTCGATCTTGTTGATCACGAGGAGGTCCGAGCGCGTGATCCCGGGACCGCCCTTGCGCGGAATCTTGTCGCCGGCGGCGACGTCGATCACGTAGAGCGTGAGATCGGAGAGCTCGGGCGAGAACGTCGCGGCGAGGTTGTCGCCACCACTTTCGACGAAGACGACGTCGAGGTCGGGAAAGCGGGTGCAGAGCCGGTCCACCGCTTCGAGGTTGATCGATGCGTCCTCGCGGATCGCCGTGTGCGGACAGCCGCCGGTCTCGACGCCGATGATCCGATCGGCGGGCAGCGCCTCGTTCCTGACCAGGAACTGCGCATCCTCGGCCGTGTAGATGTCGTTGGTGACGACGGCGATCTCGTAACGATCGCGCAACGCGAGGCAGAGCGCCAGCGTCAGCGCCGTCTTGCCCGAGCCGACCGGGCCGCCGATCCCCACGCGGAGAGGCGTGTTGCCGTGGATCGCGTTCATCGTCAGGAGCGGAAAAGCCTCGAGTACTGCGTTTCGTGAAATGCCGATGCAAGGGCGAGTCCCGGCGTGAAGCTCGCGACGTCGTCGTCGGGGACGATCTGCGCGTGCTCTACCGCAGGCGCTATGCGCTCGCCGAGCTGCGCGAGCAGGCGCTGGCCCGCCACCTGGCCCAGCGGGATCGTCTTGATGGCGGCCAGCACCTGATTGTCGAGCCACGACCACAGGTACGCGGCGATGACGGCGACGGCAGGAAGATCGACGCGACGCGCGGCGAGCGCGAATGCGGCGGGGAGCGTGATCGGCGCGCAGAGCGTGACAAGCTCCGCCGCGTCGGCGTCGAGCCATCGCAGGTCACGCGCGAGCGACACCAGCGAGGCGCCCATCTGCTCGGTCTCGGCGCGCAGTTCGCGCGTCTCGCGCGACGCGCGAAACCAGGCATT
>CAVQWR010000005.1:0-118918 GCA_963717695.1 uncultured beta proteobacterium
GCCAACGGCATGACCGTTTGCCGCTGGTGGGAACCAAGACCATAAGACTCGGGATCGAAGGGCCTGCAGGTCTCGTTTAAGGTCGATCTCCCTCCGCCAACAGAGGACTCGTCCCTTGACAATGAAGCTGTCGTGGCCCGTTTCGTCGAGCATTACTTCGGGAAATCGGGGGCGGATCAACCGGTGGGTGAGCATACGATGTTCGTCCGTAAGGCCTTCGCGAAAGTACAGACGAAGCAACAGCGCACATATGGACTGTTCATCGGGGTATTCGCCGTCTCCCCTGATCGTCGCTGGAGTCTACGCCTTCATCTTGCACCAGCAAGTCAAAAGGCAAGGGGGCTGGCGGAAGATCTTTTTTATGCGATGAAATCGTTGGACTTGGATATTGCCAATCTGGAGCGGGCGGTTGCGAATTCCGACAACCAGCAAGGGGCAGAAGTCATTCGAAAGTACGAAAATCGGCGGAAAGAGATGGAAGTGCAACTATGATCGATTCCTTGCCGCGCTCCATGTCTACAATCCAAAGATGACGGAACAGGAGAGGTTGGTTCTGAGGGTGGCTCGTATCTTCGGCGAATGCGAGCTGGACATGCCGCCTGACTTCGTCGTTGAAGTGAACCGGTATATCAAGCTGTGGCAGTCCTCGGGAAGATTGCCGAAAGCGGTCGATACGGCCAATGCAAATGGGTACACTTCGACCATTTCACGAGAGCTCCTGGCGCACCAGCTTCCTCCTCAATTCTTTTACCTGGCGCTCCAGGAAAGCAATTTCGATGCTTACATCAGCGGTCCGATGACCCGAAAAGGGATCGCCAAGGGGATGTGGCAGTTCATACCGGAGACAGCGGTCAAGTACGGTCTCAAGTTTGGGCCGCTGGCGGAATTCCGGCGGCCCGATCCCGGGGACGATCGCGACCATTGGGACCGGGAAACCAAGGCCGCGGTGGCTATATAAGAGACTTATACAGCAGCGATGCCCAGGCTTCCGGTTTATTGGTCATGGCCTGTTACAACTGGGGCGAAGATTACGTACTGCCGCTGGTCCGCAAACTGCCGGCCAATCCGAGAGAACGGAACTTCTGGCAGCTGCTCTCGACGTATAAGGACAAGATCCCCAAGAGACCTACGACTACGTTTTCTACATTATTTCCGCCGCGGTGATCGGCGAGAATCCGCGTCTCTTCGGGTTCGATTTCGACAATCCTCTGGCTGATGTCGGGAGCGAAAATTTAGCAAGCGTAATCGAACGAAAGATGCTGGCGAGCAGCCGGTTACGGGAGCCTCGGAATGCGGAGCGTGCGCCTTGGTCGCTTCCGAACTAGTTGCGGACAGGCTAAGCGTGCGTGGTTTTGCCTGGGGAATCCGCGTCTGGGTTGCCGTTTGCCGCGCCCAACAATTGAAATAGTATTGCACTAAAGCTGGCCCATGAGATCTTGATTCAAGCAGCGGCAATGACCGACATCGGTGTCGTGCGCGCTAACAACGAGGACAATTTTGGCTATGACGTGCGTCATGGAATTTTTGTCGTCTGCGACGGGATGGGAGGCCAGGCGGCGGGCGAGCTGGCCAGCAAGATTGCGGTCGAGACCGTGCTCAATCACTATGATCGTTCCGCTGATGACCGCGGAGAGCAGGTATTGGGCCGTGGCTTCGGCAACGTTTCAGAACGAGCCAACGAGTTGGCCGACGCGATCCAGTTGGCTAACCAGGCGATTCACCAAGCTGCCGCCCGACACGCGGAGCAGACGGGCATGGGGTCAACCATTGTTGCTGTATCGGCGAAGGGAGATCGATTCTCCATCGCTCACGTGGGCGACAGCCGAATTTACCTCATACGTGGCGCTGGCATCCAACAACTGACGAACGATCACTCTCTGGTCATGGAGCAGCTCAGGCGAGGGTTGATCACGCCGGAAGAGGCAGAAAACTCGAAAATGCAGAACGTCATTGTTCGAGCATTGGGCACGGAGGAAAGCGTGGAGCCTGATTTGGCAGACCACGAATTTCGAGCGGGCGACACGTTGTTGCTTTGCAGCGACGGCTTGTCGCGGTTCGTCAAAGAAGGAGACATCGTCGAAGTCCTCCACCGCGTGACCAATTTGGAGAAAGCTTGTGAAGAACTGATTGAGTTGGCGAAGTCCGGAGGCAGTGACGATAACATCACATGTATGCTGCTCCGCGCTGTGGAGCAATCCTGGCACGAGCGCCTGGTTGACCGGCTAGCAAGTGGAAGCAACATCGGACGGCGCAGTTCCTCCTGAAAAGGCGCCATCGGCTTGCCTGATCGCGACCTTGCCTTTGAACTCCTGTCTAGCGGGCAACCTGCGAGACGCAGCGCATGCCCGCCCATTCCTGTTGGCGGAACGGATTGAAGCCGTTCACTTGCAGTTGATAGCTGAAAGATTTTTGCTTACCGTTGGGAAGCATGATCGGTCTGTTGTTCGACTGCAGGATCCACTCAAGATTGGTTACAGGACCGGAAACGTGGGAATTAGCGTCAGAGACAAACTTGAAAATGGACCACGAGCCGGAATATGTACCGAGGATATCGCCACCCTTGGTTGTCACTTGGATTTCTTCCGGGCCCCTGTCCATGAGAAGGTCTTGGGATTGTCCGGTCCCGGAAAGTGTCTCGTTTCCGATCTTCAGTATCAAGCCTTCCACATTACTCGGCATTTCCTTGAGCGAGTAAGAAAATCGAGGGGTAGGTGAATCCGCCCCGTACATCGCCTTGCTAAAAGTCGCAGCTTGGTTGAAGAAGTGTACGAAAGCTGGGTTTAGCTTAACTGTGCCCTCACCAACCGGATTATAAGGTGGTCCCGGCTCGGGCAAATATTGTTTCAGCGTGGCCTCATAGAATTTCCACAAGGTACCGGTCTCGGCGCGAACATGGAATTAAACTGTTCGATCAATACGTCCTCATTTGACTTTGGATTGAAGGGATACTTGCCGCTGATCGAAGCAAATTGTGCACAGAAGGCCTGGCCCGCCCCGTTGAGAGCTTCTTTCGGACCACGGGTTAGCAGCGCTTCTGCGTAGATAATGGGTTCCTCGAGGAGTCGACGGACGTGGGTTTCGGTATGAAAACTCTGATCTACTTGACTTCCCATGGTTTTCGTAACAGCAACCTTGGCTGCTCCGGCGGAGGTCGACGCTTGATTAACGAGATTGGCGTCTCCGGTGCCCAAAGGACTGTTCTTGAGCGTTTCTATCGCTGCTTTAAGCTGCGATAGAGCTACGATGTAGTCCTGATTTTGCGCAACCTCGTACTGACCCGCGGTACCTGGTGGTTCCACCGCCCGTACTGGAAGAAAAGGTTTTGCTAATTCGGGAGCGTCCACGTCCGTGTTGTGAGAAATGAACCAGAAGACTCGAGCAGTGGGGAAGTCGGGCCGGTCAGCTTCTCAAGCTTCGCGTCCGCATCGCCGAGATCCCGGTAACTCTCAACCTTTGAATTTCGCAAAACCGTCCACCATTCGTCGATGAAGTCCTTGTAATAACGGTCGGTCAGCTTTTGCTGCAATGCCACTCGGTCTACGTTCGATGCCCCGACCGATCCCAAGACCCACTCCTCCGCGGCAATGTAGTGAGACGGATCTCGGATGGCATCTCGTACTAATTTGAAACCATCATAGGTAAATGCTCCGCCCACCTTCTCTTTACTTATTATTACTCCCGCCGAATTGGAAAACTGGTCGTTGAAACTGGCGTCATATTGGCGAGACACTCCCGCCAAAAGCCGCGAATATAAGCGATCGACAAGTGGAAACTGCGAGAGATAGCTGCGCGCATGTTCAATGGCGCCACGTTCATTATCCGACGAAAACGGATTTGAAACCGCCAGTTCCGTGCTATAGAAGTCGAATTGCTGCTTCGCCAGAACGGACTCGGTCGGCATCGACATGCCCTGCCTGCGATCCAATGGTCCATGAGCACAGGAGTCAAGAATTCCTTCGTGCTCTTGTCGTGGTTGCTGGTCGTGATGAGATAGGCCTTCAATTCGTTATAGGTTTTCTCGTAGCTGTCATTTGGACCAGGCTTGACGGGCACGTCCTCGAAGGGCACTCAGCAATCTCTGCTGCGTCTCGGCGAACAAAAGCTGATGGAATCGGTCGAAGTAGGCCTTCCTGGCTTCCGGATAAATCCGATCTCCGATATAAAGGCCCCACCTCAGCCTCCAAGGGCGCTCCTGCTGATAGTCGGACAGAGTCACCAATTCTTGTCGCAGTTGATCGAGTTTCTGCAGGTCAGTCAGGCTCGCCAACTGGTCAGCTCTGGGCTGCTGAACCGCCTGCACATCGCGGACCGCGGTCCGGACATTGCTTTCCAGACTGTGGTTGCCGATAAACGACACGGTAAACCCGATCGCACACACAATTCCTGCAAGCGCCACAAGGGCCAGCGCAACTCGGCGCAGCAGGTTGACCCGAGTACTAACGCCGCTGGCCGCCAAAGCAACGCGATCCTTAACGATGACGTTATTGAATAGCTGTGTCAGAAAAACCCATTGCGGCACTTTTCGGGATCCGGCCCCGCGAGCAGAAACCGCCGCCGGCGCGGCTGGGCCTCCGCCGGCGCTGAAGATGCGAGTGGCGCCGCTGTCCAATCCCGCCTCCGCAGCTTGCACCTGAGGTGCTGCTGGAGCGATATCGCCTACGAACACTGGGCGAACACCCGAGAAGTAGAATCCACGCAGGAATGGATTGACGGAAAGCTGACTGGGCCGTGCCAGGTCCACCAGAAACTGCACCAGCAGCGTGCGAAGTTTTCTGAACTCGCGGGGAAACTCATAAATCCCGGGAAGCTTGCCTTGCTCGTTCTCCCGCCCCAGAAGATCCAGGCGTCTCTCTGCCAATGAGTAAAACAGTTCGTCGAAGGCCTTGGTCAGGCGCCTGGTCTCTTCCTCTGCGTACACGCCCACCGCCGAGGGTCGCACCGGTAACGTGGCGCCCAGTACTTCCGAAGCCTCTTCTTCGCCAAGGCCGCGGGCAAACTCGGCAAAGAACGAAACCTTGTCCAGCTTGGTAAACAGCACGTACACCGGAAAGTTGATGCTCAGGAGTTGCGAGATTTCGTGCAGGCGGACAGCCAGTTTGCGCGCGGCCGAGACGGTGCTTTCACTCGCGCCCGGTTGCAGAAAGTTGCCGCAGTCAAAGCAAACGATGGCCGCACGCGGCGCCTGTTGTCCCTTTCCCATCGCAGAAGAGACTCGACCAGGCTGAACAAGTTTGACTAAACGTCTCCAGCGGGATTGCTGTCCCAGCAAAGCGCCGGCCGCATCGACGAAGATGGCCTGACGCGTATACCAAATATTCAGAACTCGGGTCGGCAAGACGTCGTTGTCCTGGTACACGTGTCCAGCAAGAAGTTCGGGGTCTAAAGCGGAGTGAAGGATGGTGGTTGTCTTGGTAGACCCGGAATCTCCGACCAAGAACACGAGTGGCAAGTTGCGCAAGGTTGCACCGCGCCCCAAAGTCGAACTCTTCAGCCGGCCCAGGGCCTCGTGTACCAGCAAATCGATGTCAGCGGGGCTGGAAGAGTCGGCCGGCTCACCGCCTCCGCCCGCTCGGGCAGCCTCGCTCTTGCGGTGAAACCAAAGGAAAGTACCTGCGCCCACCAAGCCGATAAACGCAAGCCCGCCACGCAAGATCCACAGGTCGGAACCATGCAAAGGCAACCACGAGCCAAGGAACCAGGCCAGAACCAGGTACGCCAGCAGTATTCCGCCGGTCACCCAGTAAATTCCCATGTCTCCCCCTATTTCACAAACTGCGTTGCCGATGCAGAAAGCTCCGCGGCGCCGGAAATCAGTAGAAACTTTGTAACCAGGAAAATCGCCAATGCCACCAGGCAGATAACAATACAGGCGAACCCCAGCCTGCGAATCCAGGGATCCGTTTGCACCAAGCGAACGGCGTCGGCCGGAATACCTCCGCGCGGGGAAAGGGAACCAGCAGGACCGCGCACCCGACGAATCTTTTCCTGCAGCTGGTCATGATCGAACGCAAGTCTCCCCCCGCTGCATAACGCCCTTTGAAGCCGAGCAGCAGGCACAAGTAATAGACTTCCAACAAATCCACGGTTTCCGCAGAGTCGGCTGCGCTGGAGCGTCTTCTGCAACTCCTGAAAAAATACCTCCCCAGCCAGTTGGTCACCATACATTTCAGCCTGCAGTGGCAAGCGAGCCCAGTCGGCAAAGGCAGGGTTTCGGCAACTCAGCGCGGACTCGTCCAGAAAAGCAACCAGGGCGAAGATTGCCTGCTTTACGTCCTCGGCATTGCAGCCTCCGCTTCGGGCCTCCTGTTCAGCGATCCTGAGGGCTTGTTTGATCTGTGCCCGAAAGGATTCAGCATTGGAGACTGCCTGGCGGTTGTAACGTAGCCGAACGATAGCGGTAAATACTTCCTGGAAGGCGAGAGCCAGGTTCCAGCCCCGGTGGTCCAGGGCTGGACTGGAACCGCGAAAGCTGCCCAGAGCCGATGCATGTGTTGACATATAGCTTAACCCTCTAACAAGACGACCAATTCCAACTCAGGTGACGGCAACTCGCCGGGCACATAAACGCCGACGGTGCGACTCTGCATAATATGCTCCCAACAAGGTCCGGTTCGGCTGATGGTGAAGTACTGGTTCTCCACCTTAACCGAGATTGCGGAAGGTGGCACCTGCATATGAGTCAGAGCGAGTCCGGGAAGAGCACGCTTCACGAGTTCAGGAACAAACTTGGCCGAGCAGACTTTGACCAGATGGCCGGTCTTCGCAATTAAGTCCGCCTCACCGACAGCTGAATGGATTCCCAAGATCCAACGCGAACGGCCCAGGCAGCGCTGGTCCTTGATCTCACCCTCATAGAAATAGCGATCCACTGGCTTCAAGGGAATCAAGATCGCCTGCGACGGAACCACGATCTCGAGAAGACGACGAATGTGTCTATCCAACGACTCGAAGCTTGCGCTCGGGTCGCGATGATTGTAGGCCGGCAGAGAGCGCGGATGCGTATCCAAACCGAAAGTGCAAAGTGCGCCCGCCAATCTCGCCATCTCACGAAAGAGTTCCTCCGGGTGCCCGTGCTTGGACAGCAGAAGATGCCGCAATGGCGTAAGGCTCGAGTTGATCGCGTGAAGGAACCAGAACTGGGAGACGTGACGGGCAGACATTCCGGCCTGGAATTTACCCGCTGTCTGCCGCTGTTCCTGCGAAACAGTGCTGCTCTTTTCCTCAAGAATCTCGACCAGTCGCTGCAGCATGCTCGTTAGAGACTCACTGGCACTTAGCCGCACACAGGGTGCGATGAACGTCGGGTCGAAAGTGAAGTGGCCCGATCCGTCTCGTACGACTCGGGCAAGGGGCAGCGTCAAGGCATTCTCTGGGTCATCTCCTTCTATTGCCAAGCGAATATTCTTTCTTCCCAAGTGGACCGGCTTGTCGTCACGCCCAGTGTTTTCGTCATGCAGCTCTTCAACAACGCGGGTGTATCGAGTGTTTCCATCCGGAATGTTCTCCAGGTCACAGTTCTGCCCATCCGCAATCCAGCGAGGCACAGCGAGAGCGACGGTCAAATGATCGGCGGTGGGCGGGAACTTGTCCTCTATTTTGCAGGGTTCGGGCAATTCGTCGCACTCCGGCATGTCAAAAACCAAGCCATCCTCAAACATCCCTCGTGCATGGAGCAACTCGACGGCGCCGTTGCGCAGGGCGTCGGCATTCAGTTCGCGATCGGCGAATCCATAAGCATCTTTCCAAAGACTCGCCGTGGCAAAATGCATGGACTCTTCGAAGTACCGGCTTTGTGCCTGAAAATGATGAGGGGCCAGATACATCCCTTCTGCCCAGACAACTTTGGACAACAACTTCATTCCGATTCACCCGTTTCTGTGGGAGCAGGCCATTCTCTCGCGAAACCGTATTCAGAACAACAAATTTAGTTGACGCGACTCATGGCCAGCGACTTCAGGCCACGGCATACTTGACACATGCCGCGTCGACTGGTGAGTCTCATTGTCGTAGAGTGTCAGCCGATCTTGGCGACCTTCCACAGCCTCGTTGAACTTGGGCAGTCCCATAAATTTGGGAAGTCTCCATAAATCTGGTGCGGGCCGACCCGAAGTTGCGCTATCCAGTGCAGCATAAAGGGGCGCACCTCTTTACTAACAAGGTAATGCGGTGTAAGTTGTAGGCATAGATGAGAGGCGGATAGATTAGGGGAACAAGGGTTGCGCAGACGCTCCAGACGTCAACGCAGCCGTTCCTCAGTTCAGGCGCCATGTCTCGCTCACACCAAGCACAAGGCTGAGGTGGTTTCCGGCGTGCGCCCGGCGGAATCATGACACTTGCTGCCAAATACGAATTTCTGGAAGCTCTAACCCGCGGTGCGGTAGAGACTTTCATGGCGCGAAAGGTCGCCACCGATGAGCGCGTTTTGGTGTACATCTTCGAATGCCCGGAGCAGCCACTCAACCAGCCGACGGTGCAGTGGATCCTGGAATCGTTCCGGGCGCTTGCTCCCGATCCCCCGAATTGGTAGCGGAGACCGGACGATACGATGCCACGTCTTATGGATACCTGGTAACCAAGCTACCGGAAAGATCCGCGCTCCAAGCTTGGATCCAGTCGTACGAAGCTCGGCAGCAGGCAGCGGCCGGGACGGTCGTGCCGCCCGTCAATCTGCCGCCCCCCGACGAAAGGGTGACTGAGGTGGCCGATGTCCTCCCAGCGAACGAGCGACCCACTGTGGTTCTCGGTTCCGGTCGTCTTGAGGAGATCACCAAGGCGTTCGAGACGCTCAGGTCGGAACTCGAACCTCCATCCGCCGCGGCCTCTTCGCCACGCGCCGCGCAGGCAAACGCTGGCACCATTTCCGCCGAGTTTCGCGGCATTGGCGGTGAGGCTACCGCAGCTGTGCAACCAAGCCCACCCGGCGACTTCACACGGCAGTTTTTTCCAGGGTTTGAGGACGAGCTTGGAAGTCCGTCGGCGCAATCGAGCCCGCCACCGCGCGAGGAACTTCGTGAGCCAAGCGGACTGACTGCAAGACTTTCGCCAAAAGACAGTGACGAGCGCAAGCCTGCAGACGCCACCGCAGACACGCCGAGCGCAATGCTTCGAAAGATAGTCTTCGCGCCAACTGAATCAGTGGGAGCAAGCGGGTTGGGCCCTGTCTCCCGGTCTGGCATTGCGCCTCACCTAAAACCATCCCCGGCCAGCGCACCAGACAAGGCAGGTGCTATCAGCACTGGAGACTTTACCAGCTTTTTTCGCGGACCGTTTGACGGACGGCCAGCAGAGACTCCGGCTCCTTCTCCGGCAGTCGCCAGAGAAAAGAAGGATACCGGAGATTTTACGCGGATATTCGGCCCGCCCAAGCGTGAATCCTCTGCCCCTGTGACATCATCGTCAGGTGCCGACCGCAATGCTTCGGCAGCATCCGGAGACAACCTCCTTTACCGACTTGTTTGAAAGTCCAGAGGTTCCAAAGAAGAACCTCCAACGCGTATCCATCAGCAACTCCATCCAGCGACAGGTTAGAGACGAGCCCGAGCGGATTCTTCACCACAAAGGAGCGAGTCTCGCCAACCCTGGCCTCGCGTCCACCAACGACACCTACCGATCTTCCAAGCGCGGCAAACGTCCTCCAGCGCATCGAGCGAGCCCGAACTGCCGTTCTCCCCGCGCTCCGAACCGGAAGGTGCTACTCGCGTTTTCTGGTGACAGAAAGAGAACCGGCGCATTGGCCTGTCGACGCTACCAGATGGTCCGAGCGAATACACGAGAGTCGTTACATTGGATAGCGAAAGCCCAGTGCTTCTCGGGGAACCACCTGCTGTGGCTGGACCGCAAGGTTCGCCGCCGGGCAGTGTAGCTCTACCAGCAGGGGTGCCAGCAATGCCAGCCGCACCGCCGATTCCAACCCCAGCAGTCGCCTACACCGCAGATGCCGGCGCCATCGCCGGTGCGCTTCACCATCGATGCCGCAAGGCCCGCCGCTTGCAACTACGCCCTGCGGAAACCGGCTGGACCACCTCGGACGATGATCCTCATCCTCCAATGGCTTGTTCATCCTGGCCGTTCTGCTGGTGCTGTACTTCGCGCTCAAGCGCTGAACGTTGTGGTGATACTCGAGTGCGGCAGCAGGATCAGCAACTCCAGCCTCGGATTGGGAAAATCGTCGGGCACATAGGCTGCCAGGTTTCGCGCGCGCGTAACCGCTTCCCAGGCCGCACCTGACTGGTTAAGGCTGAAGTACTGATACTTCAGCTTCACCGAAAGCGCGTCGGGCGGATTCGACAGGTGCTTAAGCTGAATACCGGGCAGCGCCTGCTTGATCAGGTGCTCGATGTGGTTGGCGGAACACACTTTTACCAGCCGGGGAACATCGCGGATGATCGTGTCTTCCTTGGTCTCAGCGCTGATTGCCAGATAAAGTCGCGTATTCCGCAAATACTTCTCGTTGTCGATCGCGGTCGCGTAGATCGAAGTCTTGTCAGCTTCAGCGGCAAGGACACCAGATTCGTCGGCACCACAGTTTCCAGCATCGAGCGCAACTTCTGGTCCAATTCAGCGAACACCGGACCGAGCGAGTCATGAACATACAAGGGCAGATCGCGCGGCCGGACGCTCGGCGAAAAGGTCGACAGCGAGCCTGCCAGCGAAACCATGGCCGAATAAAGTTCTTCGGGATGACTGTTGGCGCTCTCGAAACAGGTGATTGAACAGCGGGAAGTGCGAGTTCACCGTGTACAGCAGCCAGAAATTTGCGATGTCGGCAGCCGTAAAGTCCGCAAGACTCTGGTTCTTTTGCTGCGGTTGGCGGCCAGCTCGCTGCTGCGCGACGACAGCACTTCGATCAATCCCCGTAGCAGGCCCATAGGTAAGTGCTGCCCCATATCTCGATCAGCGGCGGAATGAACCGCGGATTTAGCCGGAATGTGCCGGCATCGGTGCGCTCCACGTTGGCGATGCGCAGGGCCGAACAGCCTTCGCGATTTTCGCTTTCCGCCATCAAGTGCAGGTTCTTCCGGGCCACTCGAATCGGTTTGTCGTCGCCGCCGGTATTTTCGTCGCGGAACAGTCGTCCTGCGCAACGTAACGGCTGCCGCCCTCCGGACCTGCCGCGACATTCACCCCGCGCTGCCGATAATCCGGGACCGTCAGGTACATGTCCAGACTCTTAGTGCCGGGCTCGAACAGCTCCGCCAGGGCTTTCGAAGGTGGTGGCTGGTCCGCCTCCGGAATGTCGAACAGCAGCCCGTCCGGAAAGATGCCGGAGGCGCTCGACACCGCCAACTGCCCATCCGCCAGCAGCGACTGGTTCAGGTCAGCTCACTAAAGCCCCAGGGACAGAACTTCAGCGCCTGCAGGCGAAAGCTCAGCGTGTCCTCCAGAAACCGGTCCTGCACCTGTAAGTGCTGAGGAGTGAGGAAAGTGCCTTTGGTCCAGATGACAGGCTGCAGTTGCTTCATAGGAATCCCGGCCGCGTGCCCACAATAGCAATCCGCGCCGGAGAAGCAAAGGGGAAACGCTCTCGGCGGCATTTCACCTTTCGCTAGAAGTCACTCCCATCATTCCCGCAACGTTTGTACAACGCTATAGCTGTTTATGCGAAATCCTGAGCGTAGAGTAAGACCTACCCCCCCTTGCGCTTACTTAGAATCAGCAACTTGCACGGAACTTACTGGTAACTAATTGATTCTAAGTATGTTATCGCAAAATATTCTAAATAAATGACTTATATGCAGCACATCTGGGCATCAGGGGGATTGCGATTTCTCTGTTGGATCAAAGTCCTCCCATCATCTACCCTGGACATGCTCCGCCGGGGTTCCGCGCTTCTGCCGATCCCGTATCAAAATGTCAGAGATCGGGATCGCTGCGGCGACTGGGATCAGATTGCCTCCGACCCCAATATCCGGCGAGCATTTCGCGGAGCACCGGTCAAGAGGTCAAGACCCTTCTCCCGGCGGGCCAGATGCTTTGCCGGTTCATCACTACGGAATCGAGGAAAAAGAGGAATTCCGGGCAACAATACCTTTTTCAGCCCCTGGTGGATGGATTGGAGTACGACTGCCAGTGAGCTGGCGCGCTGGCAGACGGCCAAAGCTACACCGAAGGACGTCATTCGTGCCAGGCTGGCGGTGACAACGGATTTCAGCCAGCAACTCGACAGCCTCGTCCAAATCGTCCTGACCCAGCCGGTCTACGCCTGGAAGGGCTTCGCACAGCACCAGGATGACAAGCTTCGCCGCGTGACGTATCTTGGAGGCGGCGAGCAGTTCTATCTGCCGAACCTCGCCTCCGACCGCCAAGGCCTGAGCAGCAGCGTCGCCTATATGCGCTGCTTCACGGCGATTGATGCGCTGGTGTGATGTGGCGGTGGTGAAGCGCCCGTGACCCCGGGAGCTGTGTCACCGTCTGCGATCCGATAGCGGTCTAAGGGCACAGCGGCCCGAAAGAGCTGCCACGTGTAAAAGACTTGTGCGAGTATGGAGGCGTTCTTGCCATGGATCGGCGCGTTTTTATACGTCTCTGGGTGCTTCGCAATGATGATGTCGGGAGAATTATAAGCCGCAGATACAATCTCTGCGAGCGCAGCTTCCCTCTCTTCCTGAGATCCGGCGTCGAAGCTTCCATAAATATCGGTACCGGCTGGAGTCTTTTTTAGGTCCAGCCCAAAGCTCTTTAGCCATGCAGACTCAGGATTAGCTCTCATTCGATCCACGAGCAGGCCAATCTCTTTCGCGGCGGCGTCGATCGCAAATTGGGGAACCTGGAGCCGCCCTTTTACAAAGACTCGCTCCATTCCGCACGCTTTAGCAAGCCGAAACGGATCGTCTTCCGGTATTAGTTTGTCTTTCAGCGCTGTATCTACCTGGATCTCAGCTATTCCGAATGAACCTGACCACGCAAATTCTATCTTTTCCTGCAAAATGTCCAAGATATTTATGTCTAGCAGCTCGTTCGCGATGATGACCGCCAGAAGTTGAACGGGAATGTGATAGGTGTCAGCGCTCTCGTAAAGCTGTTGCTCATATGGTCCGAGCTTGCTTTGAATCCACTTGCGCCGTACCTCGGCCGACGGCATAGCTACGAAGTCGCGGCCGCTCATTTGTTCAAGTTCACCGAACTCGAATCGGCTGACGCGTCCTTCTCGGGCATCGCTAAGCGTGGGAGCAAGTCCACGCGTGGCAAGGCTCGCTCGCAATCGACACATTGTACTGTCGGGGGCTGCGTGATCTTTGTCTCCCGTTGGCCCTTCGGTGTCTCCAACAAACCAAGGAGGCGTACCAGGATCACCTGCGTCCCTGTTGGAGCCCAACGGTCCGCGTGTACGGGTGGAGGGCAATCTCGGATCAGTTCCGATGGTTCCTGTTCCTGAGCCAGCCATACGAACCTCCTTCTTACGACTATCGATATCGTCGACACGCACGAATCTGATGCATCGGATTCAATCAACCCAACGCTTGCAATAGGCGAGGGCTCATTGTGGGTTTAAACGAAGGATCAGCCGTAGTTGCCACCAATAATCCATAAGCACAATGAGCCCTTTTCACATTACGCGCCCAGCGTCGCCCGCAGCGCTGTCTCGCTGAAGAGATGTCCGACGTACATCAGCTTGTGTGAGCTGTAAGCGTTCACGATGTCCTGCGGAACGCTGACGTTCGGATTGACATCAATGAAGCTGACCCCGGGGCGTCGGGATGGATGTCGTCTTCATTCTGGTAATCAGACATCGAGCCCCCATTTGGCACTGACTCTAGCAGCGAAACAGAGCATGGTCAATTGCACGACTTCGAAACAGAACCCGATAGGTAGTCCGTAAGGTCCTACGTTACAACCTCCAATCGCGTAAATGGTAACAGCACCAGGATGTCTCGTCCCAGCTACCTATGTGAGTAGTGGCCAACGCGGACTGCCTCTGGGTACGCCGCGGACCCACATATCGTTGTATAACGGCACAATGCACTGGAAGGTGCCTTGAATGGGCACCATGCCCAGCAGATCGATCACGTCGCCCGGGCTGGTGACGTTGGGAGTCAGCGGCTTGCCGGGTTGTGAGCGCATCGCCCTCCAGTTGCCCCGGCCTCGAATCACGACCACTTTCGAACCCGCCCACACCTGCATGCAGGCGATCTCAGCCATCCTGTTCCACTGCGGATGGATGAAGTTCGCGGATTGCAAGAATTCCATGAACAGTTGCTCGCGCCCTTGCCCGCTCCAGCGTTCCGTGGCAGACCAAATATCCTCGAGTATGGGTCGTTCCATCCAACATCGACCGAGCGTTAAGGCGGTCTGGCGGCTTATCCCATCGTATTCCACGACGCGAATGCGGCCGTGTCGCCGACAACCTGCGCCGCGATGAGGCGACAAAGCACGGCGGCTTCGCCGGTCGCGAGCGAGAGTTCGAGCAGGTCGCCGATCCATTGGCCTGCGGTGGCCGCATCGTGGACGATCTTCGCCTCGACCGCCCATTCGAGCCCCTGCGAGTAGCTGTAGGCGCCGATCGGCAGCGTGGGGGAAGCGAGCTGCAGCAGCCGCGCGAGGCCGGAAATGTTCGGGGTCACTAGACTACCTTCGTGCTTCGCACTCCGGTATTCGCCCTTGGGGCGGCCCGGCGGGTCCACTGGAGTACCTTCGTGCTTCGCACTTCGGTATTCGCCCTTGGGGCGGCCCGGCGGGGTCACCGGACTACCTTCGTGCTTCGCACTCCGGTATTCGCCCTTGGGACGGCCCGGCGGGCTCATGCGCCGCGCCCCCGTTCGAGCATGTCGTGGATGACGCCGGCGTGGCGCGCTTCGCCCGAATGGTGCGTGTGGCGGCCTCCGTACGCTCCCACCTCGGGCTCGAACGGCGCGCGGTGTACGGTGACGCTGGCGCCGAGGCCTTCCACCATGGTCGCGAGCACGGTGTCGGCGGCAAAACGCACGAACCCGTCGCCGATCTCGACCGGCGCATGCCGGTTGCCGAGGTGGTACGCGACGCGTGCGAGCGTGTTGACGTCACCGCTCCTCGCATCCATCACGTCCTCGTCGGCGGCGACGATCCGCGCGTGCCGGCCGTCGTCGGCGCGCAGGCAATCCCCGCCGCGCAGCACCGCGCCGCGCGGGAGCATCAGTGCGACCGGCTCTCCGTCGGCGAGCGTGATGGCGAGCCGGCTCTTCTGCCGCAACTCGAACGGCAGGGTCAGCACGGCATCGACCTCGGCCTGCGCCGCGACCCGCTCGCGCAGTGTCAGCATGAAGTCGGTCCGCGCACCATCAGAACAGGAAGTAGCGCTGCGCGAGCGGCAGCGAGATCGCCGGCTCGCAGGTGAGCAGCGCGCCGTCCGCGCGCACCGCGTAGGTCTCGGGATCGACGTCGATCCGCGGCATCGCCGCATTGAGCTTCATGTCCTTCTTGCCGATGTCGCGGGTTGCCTTGACCGCGACCAGCGGCTTGTCGAGCTTCAGCGCGCGCACGGCGGGATTCTTCAGCGCCGCCTTCGAGACGAACGTCACCGACCTGCGCAGTGCCTTGCCGAAGGCGCCGAACATCGGCCGGTAATGGACCGGCTGCGGCGTGGGAATCGAGGCGTTGGGGTCGCCCATTGCGGCCGCCGCGATGACGCCGCCTTTGAGGATCAGGAAGGGCTTTACGCCGAAGAACGCAGGTTTCCAGACGACGAGGTCGGCGAGCTTGCCCGGCTCGACCGAGCCCACGACGTGCGCGACCCCGTGCGCGATCGCCGGGTTGATCGTGTACTTCGCGATGTAGCGCTTCACGCGGAAATTGTCGTGGCGCTCGGGATCGGATTCGAGCTTGCCGCGCTGCGCCTTCATCTTGTGCGCCGTCTGCCAGGTGCGGATGATCACCTCGCCGACCCGGCCCATCGCCTGCGAGTCGGACGAGAGCATCGAGAACGCGCCGAGGTCGTGCAGGATGTCCTCGGCCGCGATCGTCTCGCGGCGGATTCGCGATTCGGCGAATGCGACGTCCTCGGCAATCGCGGGGTCGAGGTGGTGGCACACCATCAACATGTCGAGGTGCTCGTCGATGGTGTTGACCGTGTAGGGACGGGTCGGATTCGTCGACGACGGCAGCACATTGGGCTCGCCGGCGGCCTTGATGATGTCGGGCGCGTGGCCGCCGCCTGCGCCTTCGGTGTGATAGGTGTGGATCGTGCGGCCGCCGATGGCCGCCAGCGTCGTCTCGACGAAGCCCGACTCGTTCAGCGTGTCCGTGTGGATCGCCACCTGCACGTCCATCCGGTCGGCGACCTTCAGCGCCGCGTCGATCGCCGCGGGCGTCGTGCCCCAGTCCTCGTGAAGCTTCAGTCCCATCGCGCCGGCCTCGACCTGCTCGACGAGCGGCGGCGTGAGGCTCGCATTGCCCTTGCCGAGGAAACCGAGATTCATCGGGAACGCTTCGGCGGCCTCGAGCATCCGGTGGATGTGCCACGGGCCGGGCGTGCACGTCGTCGCGAACGTTCCGGTCGCGGGGCCGGTGCCACCGCCGATCATCGTCGTGACGCCCGACATCAGCGCGTCGTCGATCTGCTGCGGGCAGATGAAATGGATGTGCGCGTCGATCCCGCCGGCGGTGACGATCATCCCTTCGCCGGCGATGATCTCCGTCGCGGCGCCGATGACGATGTCGACTCCCGGCTGGATGTCCGGATTGCCCGCCTTGCCGAGCCGCGCGATCTTCCCGTCCTTGATCGCGATGTCGCACTTGACGATGCCCCACCAGTCGACGACGAGTGCGTTCGTGACGACGGTATCGGCAGAATCCTTCGCGCGGCGCTGGCTCTGCCCCATGCCGTCGCGGATCACCTTGCCGCCGCCGAACTTCACTTCCTCGCCGTAGGTGGTCAGGTCCTTCTCGACCTCGATCACGAGGTTGGTGTCGGCGAGGCGCACGCGGTCGCCGACCGTGGGGCCGAACATCTCCGCATAGGCGCGCCGGCCGATCTTCATCGCTTTTCCTTCGCCGTGCGCCGCGGCGGCTTTGCGGTGCGGCGCCCCGCGTCGAGCGGGCCCATCACCGCGCCGGTGAAGCCGTACACGTTACGGTCGCCGGCGAGCGCGACGAGCTCCACGGTGCGCGTCTGACCGGGCTCGAAGCGCACCGCGGTGCCGGCGGCGATGTTGAGGCGAAAACCGCGCGCAGCCTCGCGATCGAACGCGAGCGCGGCGTTGGTCTCGGCGAAGTGGTAGTGCGATCCGACCTGGATCGGCCGGTCGCCGCGATTCGCGACGCGGAGCCGGCACGTCGCGCGGCCCGCGTTCAGCAGGACGTCGCCGTCGTCGACCAGCAGTTCACCGGGGATCATGCGTCGCCTTCTCTGCCGTGGCTACGGGATGGGGTGGTGAACCGTGACGAGCTTCGTGCCGTCGGGGAACGTCGCCTCGATCTGGATCTCGGGAATGAGCTCCGGCACTCCGTCCATCACCTGTTCGCGCGACAAAAGCGTGGTGCCGAAGCTCATGAGATCGGCGACGCTCCTGCCGTCGCGCGCGCCCTCGAGGATCGCCGCCGAGATGAACGCGACGGCCTCCGGATAGTTGAGTTTCAGGCCGCGCGCAAGCCTTCGCTCCGCGACGAGACCGGCCGTGAACACGAGCAGCTTGTCCTTTTCGCGCGGCGAGAGCTCCACGGTCTCAGGTGCTCCAGATGCGCGGCGCGACGGCGTCGCGCCCGAGGAGCGCGGGGCGCACGACCGCCCACAGCGACCGGAAGTAGTCGTGCGCCGCCTCGAGTGCGGTGCCGCGATAGCGCGCCACCAGCACGCCGGGAAGCTGCGTCAGCGCGCCGTCGCCGTGCGATGCGACGATCGCGCGGCAGCGCGCCAATGTGTCGGAATCAGGCTCGGGTCCCACCGCCACGAATGTGCCAAAGACCGGAGCACCGCACAAGCCCGCAAACGACGTCTGCAACCGTGAATTGGCGTCGAATGCGGTGCGCTCGCTCCAAATCAGTGCGTCGCCGCGCACGATTTCGAAGCGCTGGCGGAACACGCCGCGTTCGAACCGCTCGTTCGCCGCGGTGCGGCCGAGGCAGAACGCATCCCATGCGATGAGCGCGGCGCTGCCCGCGAGCAGGAAGCGCGTCGCGCTGCGCACTCGCGCGGCGTCGAACACGATGTTGCCCTGCGGCAGCCACTCGAGCGCCGCGCCGTCGGCGACGCGCGCGGTGATCGTCTGCTCCGCTTCGGCGCCGCTCGAGCGATACCACTTCGCCGCGCCCGGCGTCGTCAGTTGCGCGATGGCGCATGTCCCGACATCGACCTCGAGGGTCAGCGCGTCTCCGCCGGCGATGCCTCCGGGCGGGTGCACGACGATGCATTGGCAAACCCGATCGCCTTCGGGATGCAGGGCCTTCTGCACGACCAGCGGCCCACTGTGCACGCGTCGCTCGAGCACGGTCCGTCCCTCGCGGCAGCCGAACCCGAGTTGCAGCCGCGCGCGCCAGCCGGTGCCCGGCACGACCGTTTCATTCCGTGTTGCGAAAGGGGCGACGAGCATCGGAGGAGTGGGTGCGACGGGGCCTGGACGCGGCAAACGACAGCGCTCGTGCGCGTGCAGCACGCCCCGGATCGATGCCGCGCAGCGTAGCACGCGCGGCGTGGGCCGCGCCCGGCACAGGCGCGGTAGGCTTCGACGCGGGCGCGCACGACAATAGTCGCCGCGCGACACGAGCCGAAGGTCCGTGCTTGCGCGATCGGCGAATTACGCGGGCTTTTCCTTGCGCAGTCCCGGCGGAACCCACCTGCGCTCGACGACTTCCTGCTTCGGCCAGTAGATGCGCAGGATCACGCTGAAGCGGCCCGTCGGGGCGGGTAGCCAGTTCGCCGACTTGTCGGGGCCCGGCGCGGCGTTCTGAACGTAGATGTCGGTCGAACCGTCGGTGCCTGCCGCAAGACGGCTCGTGCTGCCGAGGTTGTAACGGTTGATCGGATTGGCCGCGAAGTGACCCTTGTCGTCGTAGATGCTGAGCGACCAGAACCCATCCGCGGGCGGCAGCGTCTTGCCGTCGAAGTGCAGCACGTAGCGATTCGCGCCGTCGAGCCTGTGGCCCTCGGCGTCGACGTCGGTCGTCATGAAGATCGCGTCTTCCGGCGCGTTGAGGCCGATGCCGTTGTAGGCCGACACGGCGCGCTTGCCGTAATCGGTGCCCCAGCGGCCGAGTGCGGCGTCGAACGTCCAGCCGTTGCGGATCTCGCCGCCCGATCCATTCTTCGCGGACGTGGCGATCGCTTCGAGCGCGGACTTGGCGCCTTCCTCGATGCTGCGCGCCGCAAGGGCATCCTGCGGAAGCGCGAACGGCTTTCCGGCCACGATGCCGAGCTTCGCGATCTTCTCCTTCATCGGCGCGTCGTCGGCCGCGAGCGGATTGCGCGCGAGCAGCGTCGCGAACCGGGAGAAGAATGTCGCTGCGTCCATCGCCGCCACCTGGTCGCGCGGCGACGTCTTTTCGTCGACGGGAGCCGCGGCGGCGACATTCGCGCCCTTGGCCGCGGCCTTGAGCGGACGCAGCTTGAATTCGTTCTGCAGCTTGGCCGCGGCATCGACGTCGGCGCCGCCGTTGGTCTGCGTACGTGCGAAAAGCCACGTCATGCTGGTCGGCGAACGCACCTCCGAGACGCCGCCGGGCAGCGTTCCCTTCCACGTCGGCCCGACGATCGCGAACTCGCCCTTCTCGGTGCCGGAAGTGCGCTTGCCGAGGGAGCCGGCCACGTTCGTCCACGCATCGAGGAGTGCGATGAGGTAGTAGCGCCCCTTGGTGTCCGGCACCGACAGGATCACGGGACCGTTCGACAGATCGATCCATGCCTGCGAGTAGAGGAAGTCGGCGTTGGGGTTCGGCGTCGCGGTCTTCGCGTCGGGCAGGACACGGGTGTGCCGGAACGTGTCCGGCGGCAGACCCGCAGTCTCGACCGCCCGGGTCGCATCGGAAAGCACGAGCGGAAACGCGAACACGTAGACCTCCGCGGCCAGCCGCTTCAACTCCGCGTTCACCGTCGGGGCCGCGGGCTTGGGCGGCTCGACCTTCGGCGGCGGGGGCGGCGGTTCCGACTTGCCGCACGCGGCCAGCAGGACGGCGCCAGCGAACATGGCGCAGATTGCCGCGCGACGTGATGCGTTCATTTCGATTCTCCTCATTCGATCCGGCACTGCAGCAGACTGCAACGATGCGTCCGCGCTGGTTTCGCCCGCGACATCGGGTAAGGGCCGAGAGCGTAGCGCGCCATGCGCGATGCGCCAAGCCGTTCCGTCGGAAATTCCGTCGCGACGGGTTGTTTCAACGCGTTTCCCGACGCCATCGATGGCTCTGCACGCAACGAACTCGCGCGGAAGCGGGCCGGTCAAAAGTCGACCAGCCCTGCCATCGGAGGCATCATGAAATCAGGAATCACGCTGCTCGGATCGAGCATTGTAATGTTTTCACTGGCGACGGGTCTTCACGCAGTTGACGGCCTGGCCGCGAACACCACGGCAACGTCGACTCCCCCTGTCGCGAGCCGTACCGCCCCGGCCGACAACACGGCAGCGCCCGCGCCGAAGGCGACGACTGCGCACGCGACCGGCAAGCACGAGCGGCACGCCACGAAGCACCACTCGATGCATCGCCGCGACACGACGATGGCGGCGGCCGCCAAGACAGGCACCGGAGATCCGGCATATCGGACGGCGCTGAAGAACTGCGTCGCCGGACCGGAAGGTCAGCGCGACAGCTGCCTCGACGACGCCATTGCCCGCTTCGGCCAATCCTGACCTTGCGGATTGCGTTCCCGTCGGAGAAGGCCTCGACGGGTCTCAGCGCGGATTGCGCCGCGCCGTCCCGCTCGCCGCCTTTGCGGGGGCACGGGCGGCTGGTCGCGCCGACGTGAGGCAGTCGATCGTCCACGCCGGCTCGCGAAATCGGTCGATCACGAAGTCCGCGAACGCGCGAACTTTGGCGGACAGGTGGCGCCGGCTGGGATAGACGACATGGATGCCGCTGGCCGGCGGGGCGAAGGCGCGCAGAATCGGGACGAGCCGTCCGGCACGCACGTCCGGCCCGACGATGAAATCGGGCTCGTAGGTGATGCCCCGCCCGGCGAGCGCGAGTCCCGCGAGGAACGCGCCATTGTTGGCGTGCAGCGGGCCGCTGATGCGCACGCCCGAGGCGCGGCCTCCCGCGTCGACGAAGGGCCACACGTCGCGCTGCGGCGCGTACTCGTAGACGAGGCATTGATGCTGCGCAAGGTCGGCCGGAGTGCGCGGTTCGCCGTGCCGTTCGAGGTAGTCGGGTGCGGCGCAGCACACGAGCTGCGTGCTGCCGACGCGGCGCGCGACGAGATTCTGGCCCCCCACCGGCCCGATGCGCACGGCCACGTCGAACCCTTCGTCGACGAGATCGACCGTCCGATCCGACAGCTCGACGTCGAAGCGCATGTCGGGATGGCGCGCCGCGAACTCGGCGATCGCGGGTGCGAGATAGTGCGTGCCGAAGCTGACCCCGCATGTGAGCCGCAGCGTTCCGCGCGGCACCGCCGCTCCCGCGCCCGCCGATTCCTCGGCTTCCTCGAGATCGGCGAGCAGCTGCACGCTTCGCTCGTGAAAGGCGCGTCCGGCCTCGGTGAGGGAGAGACTTCGCGTCGTCCGGTTGAGAAGCCGGGCGTGAAGATGTGCCTCGAGCTCGGTCACGTGCCTCGACACCGACGACACCGACACGCCCAGCCGATCTGCAGCGCGCGCAAAGCTGCCGGCTTCGACGACCCGGGCGAAGGCATTGATGGCGGCGAAGCGATCCATGGCGGTCCGGGACTATTATTGCTTGAAACGCAATAGTATTTCAACCTGCTACTACTTTATCGCACGCTGAGCAACGTTCAAGATGCGCTCCATCGCGCTCGTCATTGCGCGTCATCCACAAGGAGCCGTCATGAACGATTCAGTTGCGAATGCCTATGCGGCGCTGCTGCTGCGCCTCTCGCTGGGAACGATGTTCATCGCCCACGCGCTGCTCAAGTATTTCGTCTTCACGCTGCCCGGCACCGCGCAGTTCTTCCAGTCGCTCGGATTGCCGGGCGTGCTGGGGTACGCGACGTTTGCCGTCGAGCTCGTCGGCGGTTCGCTGCTGATCCTCGGCGTACGGACACGCGCCGTGTCGATCGTGCTCGTTCCCGTGCTTCTCGGCGCCACGTGGGCGCACGCCGGCAACGGCTGGCTGTTCACGTCGCCGAATGGCGGCTGGGAATATCCGGCGTTCTGGACGGTCGCACTGTTCGTCCAGGCACTCCTCGGCGACGGCGCCTTTGCGCTCGCCCGTTCCGCGGACACGCCCCGGATGCAGCGCGCCTGACGCTAATCACGCGCTTCGCCGACGGGGCCCGTCTGCCGGGCCCCGTTCACTTCCTGCAGATTTCCCTTTCAAGGACTCCCCATGAAGCTCTATTTCTCCCCCGCTGCGTGCGCGCTGGCGCCGCACATCGCGCTGTCGGAATCCGGCCTGCCCTTCAAGATCGCGCGGGTCGACCTCAGGACGCACACGCTCGCCGACGGCACGGACTACTACGGCATCAACCCGAAGGGCTACGTGCCGCTGCTGGAGCTCGATGACGGCACGCGTCTCTCCGAAGTCGCCGTGATCCTGCAGTACATCGCCGACCGCAAGCCCGGCACGCTCGCGCCCGCATTCGGCACGATGGAGCGTTACCGCCTGATGGAATGGCTCAACTTCATCGCCACGGAGCTGCACAAGCAGTTCGGCCCGCTGTGGTACCCGACGACACCCGAGTCGGTGCGGACGTCGCAGAAGGAAAAGCTTGCGACGCGCTTCCTGCTCATCGCGAAGACGCTGCAGGCGCAGCCCTACCTGATGGGTGACTCGTTCGGAATCGCCGACGCATACCTCTTCACCGTGCTCAACTGGGCGCCGATGCTGAAGGTCGACCTCGCGCCGTTCCCCGCGCTCCAGCAGTTCCAGGCGCGCGTCGCGGCGCGGCCGGCGGTGCACGCGGCGCTCGTCGCGGAAGGCCTCGTCCGCAAGGAAGCCGCGGCCGCCTGAGTTCGTCAATTGCCGTGGCCGGCCCCTCCCGGGCCGGTTGCATGCATTCACAGCCATGTCGCGACTTCCGACAATTTTCATTTCGCACGGCTCGCCGATGCACGCGATCGAGCCGGGAGCGGCGGGGCGCGCGTGGGCGTCACTCGGGCGCACGTTGCCGCGTCCGCGCGCAGTGCTGGTCGCCTCGGCGCACTGGGAGACGTCGGTGCCGATGCTGACGGGCAACCCCAATCCGCGGACGATCCACGACTTCGGCGGCTTTCCCGCGGAGCTCCATTCGCTGCGCTACGCAGCCCCGGGCGCGCCGTCGCTGGCCGCGCAGGCGGTGGCGTTGCTGAAGCAGGCGGGCATCACCGCCGGCGTCGACGGCTGCCGCGGTCTCGATCACGGCGCGTGGGTTCCGCTGCTGTGGATGTTTCCGGAGCGCGACATTCCGGTCGTGCAGATCTCGGTGCAGCCGGGGCAGGGCGCGCGACGACACGTGGAGCTCGGCAACGCGCTCGCCCCGCTCGCCGACGAAGGCGTCCTGATCGTGGGCTCGGGACATACGACGCACAACCTGCACGACTGGCTCGCCAACCCGCGCCGCGCGGAGCCGCTTCGCTATGCGCGGGCGTTCGCCGAATGGGTGGGCGGGCGGCTCGACGCGCGCGACACCGAGGCGCTGATCGACTATCGGACGCGGGCGCCGGAGGCTGCGCGCGCCCACCCCTCCGAGGAGCATTTCCTGCCGCTCCACGTAGCGTGGGGCGCGGCGGGCGAGAATCCGCGCGCGGAGAGGTTTGTCTCAGGCTTCGAGGCAGGCGCGCTGGCGCTCGACTCGTGGATCCTGCACCCGGGGAACGAGGCTAGAAACGCGACCGGCGCTGACCTTGCATCACCGTCGTCTGCGGCAGCGTGAAGATCACGCCGTCACGCACGCCGACCGGCGCCGCCAGCTCCCTCTGCAGGCCGCCGCCGACCCATTCGATGAAATCGCGCGCGGGGAGATCGAGCGGCCGCAGGTCGTCGGGGTCGAACCGTCCGCCGTGCGCGTCGAAGTAGTCGAGCGCGCGCTGCGACTCCTGCCAGTTGGGTGAATGCGCGCGAAAGGCTGACCGCAGGCGGAAGGCGAGCCGCTCCCGCACGGTCGCGTCCCACTTGAAGTGATGCACCTGCGTCCATTTGCCGATCGTCTGCGCGAGCATCCCGGCACGAACGTAGTGGTTGCCGTTCGAGAGCTTGAGGTCGCCGCGCGCGAAGGTGATCTTCTGCCGCTCGCCGCCGCCGAAGCGGGTCGGCAGGAAGCAGGCGAGCGGAAACTGTTGCCAGATCGAGATGCGCTCGTCGCGCGGCGGCAGCCTCCCATCCGCCGCGACACGGTCGATCATCACCCCGCGGAACAGGTTGATGCGCTGCGTTTCCGCCCACGACGCGAGGTCGCCGAGGCGCGCCGGATAGAGCTGCCATTCGTCGCTGTCGCTCCAGACCACCCAATCCGAGGGCCCGACATGATGGCGCTGCAGCGCGTCCTGGGCCTCGCGCAACGCCGTCGCGTTATAGCCCGCGGAAAGGAAATTCGGGTCCGCGACGCCCTGCGAGGCAAGCACCGCGGCGAAGCGCGCCCGCGCGCGGTCCCGGTCGGCTTCCGGTAGGTCGGGCTCGGTCTGCAGCGTCAGCAGGAACCGCTCGACGCCGAGCGCCCGATAGTGCGCGATCCACGAGGGCAGACCGTCGATGCGCAGGGGTTCCAGCGTTGAAATGAGGAAGATCATGCGCGGCAAGCCCGGGCGGCGGAGGGCAGGGGAAGCGGGGGCCTGCATTCTAGCGTGCGCCCTGCCGGTTTCCGCCAAGCGGCCGGTTGTCGGCCACAACCAGGAATATGACAACCGCGTGAGACATCCCATTTTCCGACAATCGGCGAGCGAACCGGAAAAATAGCGTGGAATAATCCAAACCCCGCTCTGTTTCCCTTGACACCCGGACCCGTTGTGGAAAAATATCCCACGTGCGCACGCCCAGTTCCACCCCCGTCACGCCGGACGCCGAGCTGCTTGCGGCCGTCGAGCTCATCCTGCGGCCGCTCGCCAGGCTGTTTCTGGAGCAGGGCCTCGTGTTCGGCACGGTCGAGGAAATGCTGAAGGCCGCTTACGTGCGCGTCGCCGACGCCGAATACCGGCTGCGCGACGAGCCGCCCACCGACAGCCGCGTCAGCGTGCTGACCGGGGTCCATCGCAAGGACGTCCGGCGGCTGCGCGACCCGTCCGTCGAAACGTCGCCGACCCCGGTTGATCTGCCGTTCGCATCGGAAGTCGTCACGCGCTGGATCAGCGATGCCCGCTATCTCGATGCGCGCGGCACTCCGCGGGTGCTGCCCCGTTCCGCGGCGCCGCCCGGGCCCTCGTTCGACGAGCTGGTGGCCGGCATCAGCACCGACGTGCGCCCGCGGGTGCTGCTGGACGAGCTCGTCCGCCTCGGCGTCGCCGCGACGACAAAGGAGGGCGACGTCGAGCTTCTCGTCTCCGCGTTCGTCCCGCAGAAGGACCGCTCGCAGCGGCTCTTCTGGTTCGGCCGCAACATCCACGACCATCTCGCGGCCTGCGTGCACAACCTCGTCGAGCGCAAGCCGCCGATGATGGAGCAGAGCGTGTTCTCGTTCGAGCTCTCCGACGCGTCGGTGGAGCACGTCGCGGAGCTGACGCGCAACGAATGGAAAAGCGTCGTCGGCCGCCTGATCCGGGCGCTCGGCGAGTGCGAGGAGCGTGACCGCCTTTCCGGCGAGACGTCCCGTCGCATGAACATCGGCATGTATTTCTTTCACGAGTCCGCGGACAGCCCGGCATCGCACGGGCCGCCGCGACCGCGCAGACGAGCGCCGGCGGCCACCGCGGCCAGGACACGCTCGCCAAGGAGAGTCAAATGAAACGCACCCACACCGCCGGATCGATCGTCGCGACTCTCTTCGCAGCGCTGCTCGTCGCGCCGCTCGCGCACGGCGTCGGCACGGGCGGCACCGGCCTGCGCGTGTATGCGCACGGAGCGCTCAGCGTCTTCGGCGGCGTCGTCGTCAAGGGCATCACGTTCGACCCGACGCAGGCGACGATCACGATCAACGGGCAGCCCCGTTCTACAGGCGATCTCGCGAGCGGCATGGTCGCCGGCGTCGACGGCGACGTCGTTCCCGGGCTCGCGACCGGCGTGGCCCGCTCGATCGACGTCACGCGCGCCGTGCTGGGCGCGGTCACCGACATCGTCCCGGGCGCCGTGACGCAGGTCGGCACCGGCGGCACCGGATTGCGGATACGCGTCGCCGGCATCAGCGTCAATCCGCGGCCGGACGTCGTGATCGCGGGCTGCGCATCGCTCGCCGACATCACCGTCGGCACCACGCTCGACGTCTACGGCTACAGCGACGGCACCTTCGGCGTGGTCGATGCGACTCGCATCGAGTGCGTCGGTCCGTCCGGCGCGGTCGAGTTGCACGGCGTCGCCTCGGGCATCATGCCGACGTCCATCGTCGTGCAGGGCGTCACCGTCGACACCAGCAATGCGCAGTTCGTCGGCTTCGCCGTGCCGATCGCCGCGGGAGACCGGGTCGAGGTCGAGGGCACCGCGACGGCGGCGGGCATCATCGCGACCACGGTTACGTTCGAGCCGGACGCCGATTCGTCGAACGGCGAGGACGTCGAGGTCGAGGACGCGATCAGCGCGCTGATGGGCCCGGCCGTGTTCGTCGTCGACAGCTTCACGATCGACGCGACCAACGCGCAATTCTCGAACGGCACGGTGGCCGACCTCGCGGTCGGACGCGTGGTCCACGTCGAGGGCACCATGGT
Organism: uncultured beta proteobacterium; assembly: GCA_963717695.1. GTDB lineage: Bacteria > Pseudomonadota > Gammaproteobacteria > Burkholderiales > Casimicrobiaceae > CAIWHR01. The sequence goes on from CAVQWR010000005.1 coordinate 26,844, forward strand.
CAACGGCATCCTCAACGCGAAATCGGTCGAATTCGACGACGGCGAGTCGGGCGACGGCGGCAGCACGGCGAATCCCCCTGCCGGCGGGGAAGTGGATGACGTGGGCGGGGCGATTTCCGGGTTCGTCTCCGCAGCGAGCTTCGTCGTCGACGGGATCACGATCGACGCGAGTGCCGCGACGTTCATCAACGGCGCCATCACCGATCTCGCGAACGGCAGGATCGTGAAGGTGTTCGGCCTGCGCAGCGGCACGACGATGACGGCCACGAAGGTGGTGTTTGACACCGGGAGCGGCGGCGAACCCGAGATGGATGACGTCGACGGCGCCATCACGGCCTTCACGTCGGTCGCGAGCTTCGTCGTTGACGGGATCACGATCGACGCCAGCGCCGCGACGTTCGCGAACGGTACGGCAGCCGATCTCGCCGTCGGGAAGGTCGTGAAGGTCGCGGGCACGCGCACGGGATCGTCGATGCAGGCGACCAGCGTGACCTTCGTCGCCGGATCCGGCGGCGGTGGCGACGGTGGCGACGGCGGTGGCGGTGGCGGTGGCGGTGGCGGTGGCGGTGGCGGTGGCGGTGGCGGAACGAACCCGGGAACGTCCAATCCGCCCACCGGCGGCGACGATGGCGACGGCGGTACGGGAACCGGCGGCAGTTCGTCGGGCAGCGTCGAGCGCGAAGGGCTGGTGGCATCGCTGCTGTCGCCCGGAGTCTTCACGCTGGGCGGCGTGACCGTCGATGCGCGCAACGCGCGGATCAGCGGCGGCGGCCTGTCCGACATTCGCGAGGGGACGAAGGTGCAGGCGACCGGAGCGCTGCAGTCCGGGACGCTGGTGGCGACTCGCGTCGAGATCGACGACTGACTCGCGAAGCGCGCGACGACGGCGCCTGAATGGGGTGCGTCGGCCCCGGGGCCGACCGCGCGCGGCTTGTCCGCGTTACCGGAACGCGAACGCGATGTGCCGGAGCTCGCGGCCGAGCCAGACGGCAGATTGCACCGGATCTTCCTCCGGGCACCTAGTGGCGGTGGTCAGCGTCGCGGGTCGATCGTGGGTTCCGACACCACGCGCGCATTCAGCTCATTCCGGCGGAGTGTCGCCTTCTCCGCGCCGCGCAGGCGCGCGCGGATCATGCGCTCGATGATGATCCGCTCGCACAGCCGGAACAGCAGCCAGAACAGCATGCTGAGATACGCCGAGCCGAGAAGCTCGAGAAGCTGCTGCAGCGCGCCGTCGTCGATCACCATGAGGCCGTACTCGAGGAACAGGTCGATGTTCATCTTCAGCAGCACGAAGAGATTGACCGACGTCACGCCGAAGAGCAGGAAGAACGCGCCCATCAGGACGAATGTCACCGAGGGGTGCCGGAACAGGAAGTTGACCCAGCGCTGCGGGGCCGAGAAGAGCTTGTCGATGGCCGTGTGTCCGGAAGAAACGAGCGGTGCCAGACTTTTCCACAAATGGGCGGCGAGGACAACTGCCGCGATGGAAGCGGTCGCGCCGCTGCGATCGCTAGAGGCCGAACCGGCGCGCGAGCCAGTGGTCGACCGAGATCCCGCCCGGACCGTAGAAGATCGTCACCAGCAGCAGCGAGCCCCACAGGATGTGATCCTTGAGACCCGCGACGGACAGGTCGGGATACGACGTCGCCGCGACGATGTTGAAGATGAAGAGCGCGATGGCCGCGGCGCGCGCGCCCAAGCCGAGCAGCAGGAATACCGGGAGTGCCAGCTCCGCCGCGGTGCCCGTCACGGCGGCGAGCGCGGGCGGCAGCAGCGGGACGTGATACTCGTTGCGGAACAGGCCGAGCGTGCCCGTCCAGTTGCCGAGCTTGATCAGACCGGACGTGAAGAACACGCGGGCGACGTAGAGGCGCAGCGCCAGGGCAAACAGCGGCTGCAGCGTGTCGACCATCCGCACGGCCGTCGCATAGGCGGCAACCGCGCGCCGAAGGAACGGTAACGACGGCGACGCGACGGTGGCTTCCATGTTCTGCACTCCCTGGAGTTGCGGCGATGATGATGGTCGCACCACAGGTGCCGAACCTTACGCGATCGTGCCGGATGTCCTCGCGTCGAGGTCGCGCCCGGATCGCGGGATATCGGGCGTTTGTCAGCGCCCAGTGACGATGGCGGCAATCGTGCCGTCGGCGATGCGCTCGCGCAGCGCCGCCGCGAGATCGAAGGTCTCGTCCGCTGCGCGGGCCGCGTCGATCGCGGCGCCGAGCGTCGCGTCCGCCGCCAGCGCAGCAAGCCAGGCATGCTCGCCTGGCGCGAGCGCCGTCAACGAAACGCCGCGCGCGTCCCGGCGCACCAGTACCGCGACGCCTCCCTCGTCGAGCGACACGATCGCATCCGGCGGGGCGTCGTCCTGATTGATGCGCCAGATGCGAAGGACCGGAAATGGGGATGCAACGATCCGGCACGCCTGTGCCAGCACGATGCGGATTTCCGGCAGGTCTGCCGGTGCGATCGCCGCAAAGGCCGCGAGCACCTCGCTCGGCGCGGCCGCGTCGTCGGCAGCGCGGCCGGTTTCGTCGATGGCCCATTCGAGCCGCGCCACGTCGGGAAGGTAGGGCAGGTCCGCGGCAGGCGGATACCCAGCCAGAAATGCGCCGAATTGGCTTCCGTAAACGTTGAGATCGCCGGAGCGCGACGGATGCGCGCGCGCGAACGCGTCGACGGCGCCGTCGAAGAACGGTGCGCCGACCAGTTTTTTCACGACGGGATAAGTCGCCGCAAGCGCGCTGCGATAGTTCGCGAACATGGCGCGGCGATAGATCGAGATGCGCTCGCGCGCGCTTTCCGGAGAGGTCGTCGCGAATGCCGGTGGCGCGCCATCCTCCGCAAGCACGGCGGCGGCGAACGCCTGCTGCAGATCATGCAGCGATGGCATCGTGCATCCCCAGGACGGATTGCGCGGTGGCGGCTTCGGCGAGCAGCGTGGCGAGCGGCGGAATGTCCGTATCCCACTCGATCAGCGTCGGCACCGGGCCGAAGCGGGCGATCGCGCGCCGGTAGAGCGCCCACACCTCCGGCGCGACCGCCGCGCCGTGGGTGTCGATGAGGCACGGACCGGAGGCATCGAAGCCGGCAAGATGGATCTCGGCGATCGCCTCGCGGGGCAGCGCTGCGAGATACGCGTCGGCGTCGAAGCCGTGGTTGATCGCGTTCACGTAGATGTTGTTGACGTCGCAGAGGAGCCTGCAGCCCGTCGTCCTTGCGACCGCGGCGACGAATTCCCATTCCGGAATCGTCGCGTCGGCGAATGCGAGATACGACGACACGTTCTCGACCAGGAGCGCGCGGCCGAGGTGATCCTGCACCTCGGCGACGCGGGCGCAAACGTGCCGGAGCGCCTCCTCGGTATAGGGCAGTGGAAGAAGATCGTTGACGTGCCGGCCGCCGATGCTGCTCCAGCACAGGTGCTCGGACACGAGCGTGGGCGCGACACGGTCGATCAGGCGGGCGAGCCTGCCGAGGTGCGCGCGATCGAGCAGATCGGTCCCGCCCAGCGACATCCCGACGCCGTGCAGCGACAGTGGATAGTCGGCGCGGATGCGCGTCAGCGCCGCGAGCGCGGGGCCCCCGTCCACGCAGTAATTCTCGCTGTGGACCTCGAGCCAGGGCACGGGCGGGCGTTCGGCCAGAACCTGCCCGACATGCGGCGCGCGAAGTCCAATGCCTGCACCGGTGAGCGGCAAGGAGGAAGGCTTCATGAGGCGACCGGCCGGGCGGTGATGCGCCCGACCGGCTCACGCAGCGTGGATTGCGCGACTACTTCGGGGCCATCGTGCTGCCGCCGACCTTTTCGCAGGTGCCCCTGGCGACATATTTCCATTCGCCGGGGTCGTTGTCCTTCTTCGCGCCCTGGCCGGCGCAGGCGTGCTTCGCGGTGCCGCAGTCGTTCTGTCCGCCCTTGGCGACGCCATAGCATTTCTCGGTTTCCTTGGGCTGGGCAACGGGCTGGCTGACCGCGGTCGCGGCAACACCGAGGGCGAAGATGCCGGCGAGCGCGGCGGTGATGGCCGATTGGTGATTCATGGGGAAGTCTCCGGGGTGGTTGGAAGTGGACAGGCTCGTCGGCCTGCCTGAAGCTATGGTCGGGCGGGCGGAGGAAAGCTTACGGCAAATCGCGCTTCGCGTTCGGCGGGGGGCACCCGGCGTCCGCATCACACGGTCGATCGCCGTTTCGCGGGCCGAAGGCTTCGTGAACCTCGACCTGTGCGCTCAAGTCTTACCCGCACGTTGCGCTCGCATGCGCGGTCTGTCAGGCTCACGGCTTGAGCCACCACCTCCCGCATGATGGTCACGGTCCTCATGTCATCGGGAGGGAGATGCCGTGGCGAAGCCGTCGAGCAGGGATTTGTCCCGCCATGCGCGGACACGGATGCAGCAGCGCGGCATTGCACCGTGGATGGTCGATCACGTGCTGCGCTACGGGCGCGAGCTTCACGATCATCGCGGCGCGGTGATCGTCTGCGTCGACCGCGCCGCGCGACGCGGCATCGAGCGGGCCGGGGAGCTGCGGCGCACCGAGGCCGACGCGCTGCGCGGCGTCTACGTGGTCGTGGCGCTCGACGGCACGGTGCGGACGGTGGGGCACCGGCACAAGCGCTTGCAGCGACACTGAACGGGCAGGAGGAGCGGGCCATGGAGCGCACGGAGCGTTTTTACCGGATCGAGCGTCTGCTGCGCGCGAACAAGCTCGTGACGCGCCAGGGCTTCCTGGATGCGCTCGAGGTGTCGCCGGCCACGTTCAAGCGCGATCTCGAGTACATGCGCGACCGGCTGCACGCACCGATCGTCTGGAATCCCGAGCGCAACGGTTACGAATTGCAGGCCCAGCGCCGAGGCGATCCCGCCTTCGAGCTGCCCGGGCTCTGGTTCAACCCGTCGGAGATCCAGGCGCTGCTCACGATGGACTCGCTGCTCGCCGATCTCCAGCCCGGCCTCCTCGCCCCGCACGTCGAGCCGCTGCGCGCCCGCCTCGAGATGCTGCTCGAAGCGGGCGACGTCGAGGCGGCCGAGGTGCGCAAGCGCGTGCGCATGATGCCGCATGGCGCGCGCCGTGTCCCCACCGAAGTCTTCGAGACGATCGCGGCGGCGACGCTGAAGCGCCGCCGGGTCCGCATCGGCTACGCGGCGCGCAGCACCGGCGAATCGACCGAGCGCGTGATCTCGCCGCAGCGGCTCGTTCACTATCGCGACAACTGGTACGTCGACGCGTGGTGCCATCTGCGCGACGGCCTGCGCAAGTTCGCCATCGACGCGATCGCCTCGGCGGAGCTGCAGGACGAAAAGGCGAAACCCGTCGACCTCAAGGCCGTCGAGCGCGAGTTCAATTCCGGCTACGGCGTCTTCGCGGGCTCTGAAGTCGACTGGGCGAAGCTGCGTTTTTCGGAGAAGCGTGCGCGCTGGGTGGCGCAGGAGCAGTGGCATCCGCAGCAGCGCGGAACGCTGGAGCAGGACGGCCGCTACGTGCTCGAGGTCCCCTTCACCGACGGGCGCGAGCTGATGATGGACATCCTGAAATACGGCGCCGACGTCGAGGTGCTGGCGCCGCCGAAGCTGCGCAAGGCGATCGCCGACGAGCTGCCGAAGATGGCCAGGCTGATCGCATCGTGACGGGGCCCGCGTACCGGGCATTGGCAGATCCGGATCGGGCCGCCGGTTTCCAGAAAGGTCTTGAATGGCACGACGCGACACTCCCCTCCTGATCGACGCGCTGGCATTTGCCGCGTTCAAGCATCGCAACCAGCGCCGCAAGGATGCCGACGCGAGCCCCTACATCAATCATCCGATCGCGCTGGCGCGCGTGCTCGCCGTCGAAGCGGGCGTGACCGACGAGAAGGTGCTGATCGCCGCGATCCTGCACGACACGGTCGAAGACACCGAGACGACGCTCGAGGAGCTGCAATTGCGCTTCGGACGCCGGATCGCCGCGGTCGTCGCCGAAGTGACCGACGACAAGCGGCTCGTCAAGTCGCTGCGCAAGCAGATGCAGATCGACCACGCTTCCGCGCTCTCGAAGCGGGCAAAGCTGGTGAAGCTCGCCGACAAGACCTGCAACCTGCGCGACGTCGCCAATGCGCCGCCGAAGGGCTGGCCGCTGCGCCGCCAGCGCGAGTACTTCGACTGGGCGAAGCGCGTCGTCGACCGGCTGCGCGGCGTCGACGCGAAGCTCGAGGACCTGTTCGACAAGGCCTACGCGCTGCGGCCGTGACGCCGGGAAACGCGTGCCCGCGAGGGGAATCCTTGAACCTCTGCAGCGTCACGCGGCGTCCATCCATCGGGCAATCGCGTCCGCGAGCTCCGCCCTGACCGCCGGATCCTTTCGCCCCGTGCGCGCGGGCACGTGGAATGAATGATCGGCATCCTCGAAGAGCCTGAGCGTGGCGCGCGGGTGCAGCTTTTTCATGAGAGCCCGCAGCAATTCCGGGTCCGCGAACTCGTCACGCGTTCCCTGCAGGAACAGCAGCGGAACCTTCACGTCGGAGAGGTGCGCGGCCCGCTCGTCGGATGGCTTTCCCGGCGGATGCAGAGGAAATCCGAGAAACACGAGGCCGCGCACGCCGGGCAACGCTGAAGCCGCCTGGGCTTGAGAGGTCATGCGCCCGCCGAAGGACTTGCCCCCTGCGAAGAGCGGAAGCTTCGGCACGAGCCGCGCGGCTTCGAGCACGGCGGCGCGCACGGTGGCATGGGCGAGGGTCGGCGTGTCCGGACGCTTCGAGCCGCGCTCCATGTACGGAAACTGATAGCGCAGCGTCGCGATGCCGCGCTGCGCGAGATCGTCGGCGACGCCCGCCATGAACGGATGCGTCATGCCCGCGCCGGCCCCGTGCGCGACGACGCAGCAGGCGCGCGCCTTCGCGGGCACTTGCAGCAGACCGGAGACCTGTTGCGTGGGATCGACGGCGATCGTCACCGGCCGGGGGTTCGTGCTCATCGTGATTGGACGCTCTGTGCGCGCGTTGCGTTCGCGTTGCGGCGGGCGCCGGACGCGGCTTCACGGATTGAACGCACGTTACAACTTGGCGTTGCGACCGACGCGCACGCGAGACCGACAGCGGCCGGCCAAGCCATCGATCCCGTTGCGACGGCACATCCTTCAACGCGGCGCCGTTGCGCCCAGACCCTTGCTCGCCTGATCGATCAGATCCCGGCAGGCGGGGTTCGTCGGGTTTGGCTGCCTCGTGCTCCCCTTCGAATCGTCGGATCGCCCCAGTCTTTGGGCGACATAGGCCGCACCGCATCGCGCGTCCACATCCGCGGCGTTCAGCGCCAACGCGTTGTCGAAGGCGAGCTTCGCTTCCGCGAGGTGATCCAGGCGCGTGTTGAGGATACCGGCCTGGACGAAGCTGCGCCCATCCTTCGCGTTCCAGCGCGTCGCCTCTTCGAAGGCGAGCAGCGCCTCGATCGGGGAATCCAGATCCAGGCTGAGTTGCGCGAGGTCTCGCCAGAAAAGAGCGTTCTTCGGGGCAAGCTCCACGGCCTTTCTGGCTGCGGCGTGGGCATCGTCCTGCCGCCGCACGTTGACGTACCCGATGCTGAGCTCATTCCATGCCGCGGCGTTTTCAGGTTCCCTCTCGGTCCAGGCCGCCGCCCTGGCCACGACATCGTCCCAGTGACCTGCCTCCTTCATTCGTTGAATGGCCGTCCCGACATCCTGGTCTGCATTCGGGCTCGTCGACATCCGCTTGCCGCCGGTCACCAAAGGACTGGGCTGGATTGCGCCGGCGGTCCGCGCCGCGGCGATCGGTTCAATCGCCCGGTCGCGCGACGAGGGTGCAATGATGAATGTGACAACGACGACGATGCAAATGAGCGCCGCCAGGATCGTGATCGGCGAGCGAAGCCAGGCATTGGCCTTGCGGTCGGAGCCCGCGCTCCGGCGGACGGCAGCCTTGGCGCCGTGGCGGGGTGCGGCATTGCCCGACGGAGCATGCGAAGGCGTCCCCGCGCGCGCCTGGCGGTCCGCTCCCTCCGCCTGTCTCACCCGGGCTTTGAGCCGGAGCGCCGCCGCGCGCGCGCGGAGGTAGTTCGGCATCGCCGACGATTCATCGCCCCCGGCCTCGACGAAAGCCCGCGCCCAAAGAGGCTGGTCGATCCGGCCTGCATCGAATTCGCTCTTCGCAATGGCGATGTAGTCGATGGCGCCGCTCGTGCCGGAGGCGAGCTCGAACGTCCGGGCAACGAATGCAGTGTTGGCGGCATGGGTCGACGGCCCCGGCGGGGGCAACGGGTCGTCGATCAGCGCGAGCTTCGACCGACCATCGGTCGGGGGATCGTTCCGTGGCTGCCGGCGACTGGCCTTCGCGGCCGGCGTCGCGACCCGCTGCAGGAGCTTTTCGAGCTCGGCTGCCCTCTCCATGTCGGACTTGTCATGCGGCAGCGCCATTGAGACGGCATTGGGGCGCGTGCCTGGGATGTCCGTCGAACCACGTTGACGTTTCACGGCATGGACCTCCGAAAAGAGGTCGCCGGAAGTGACGTGACTGCGATGTGACGTCGGGAAACCGTGTCGACTCGGTCGACGGCGATATCCCAACGGCAACCCCGCTACCCCGCGCGCGAGCACTGGGCCGGAGGCTTTGCGTCACTGCCTTGCGACAGTTTTGCCAAACAAGCGAGGCGCCTCGTCGCCACCCGCGCCTCCGCGCGGGCCCCTTGGACAGCCATCCCGGAAAATGTGATCTCCGAGGGACCCTCTTGTCAAGGAGGGGAAGCCGGCGGCCCTCCCGATTGGCGTGCACAGGCCAGATCGAGCCTGGCGGCGGCCATGACGGGTCGTGATGCACGCTGCGTGAAGCGCCACGACGCTCTCCCAGGACGCATCCCGAATGCGAAGCCTGTTGCAATCCAGTCGAGAACGACAATCCACGTCTTCCGGCCCGCCTACACGTCGCAGAGCGCCTGCGATTGCACTGGCCCAATGTTCGAATCGTGATCGGCGACGTTCGCGATCATCACGCTCCGTATCGGCGCGCCACGGTTGACATGCATTTTCAATCCCTCCTACGATAGCCTTTCGCCGTCGCTCCCACTTCCCACGGATCACCATGCCATCGCAGCCCACGCGCGCGCTTGCCCGCTTCGTCGCCGATTCAAGGAGCAGCGACATTCCACCCCCGGTCGTGCACGAGGCGAAGCGGGCCATGCTGAACTGGGTCGGCTGCGCCGTCGGTGCGTCGCGGCACGAAACGGTGAACCGCGCGCTGGGCGCGCTCCTGCCGTTCGTGGGACCGGCGCAGGCCACGCTGCTCGGCCGGCACGAGCGCGTCGACATCCTGCACGCGGCACTCTTCAACGGCATGGCGTCGCATACGTTCGATTTCGACGACACCCATCTCAGGACGGTGATTCATCCGGCGGGCCCTGTTGCATCCGCGATCCTCGCGCTGTCCGAGCACGTCCCGGTGGCCGGAGGCGCGTTTCTCCATGCGTTCGTCCTCGGCGTCGAGGTCGAGTGCCGGATCGGAAATGCGGTGTATCCCAGCCATTACGACATCGGCTGGCACATCACCGGGACGACCGGCGTGTTCGGCGCGGCGGCGGCGGCGGGAAAGCTGCTCGGGCTCTCCGAAACGCAGCTCGTGTGGGCGCTCGGCATCGCCGCGACGCAGGCGGCGGGCCTGCGCGAGATGTTCGGATCGATGTGCAAGCCGCTGCACCCCGGGATGGCAGCCAGGAACGGGCTCGCCGCGGCACTGCTCGCGCGCCAGGACTTCACCAGCGCCGCGGCCGGCATCGAGGGCAAGCGCGGGTTTGCGAACGTGCTCGCGACCGAGCGCAATTTCGAGGCGATCACCGAACGTCTTGGTGAGACCTGGGAGCTCGCCGAAAACACCTACAAGCCGTTCGCGTGCGGCATCGTCATTCATCCGGTGATCGACGGCTGCATCCAGCTCCGCAACGAGCACCACGTGGAGGCGGAGGACATCGAGCGCATCGACGTCGCCGTGCACCCGCTGGTGCTGGAGCTGACCGGCAAGACGCGCCCGGCGGTCGGTCTCGAGGGAAAGTTCAGCGTGTTCCACTGCGCCGCCGTGGCGATCATCGACGGCGCCGTCGGCGAAGCGCAGTTTTCCGACGCGCGCGTCGTCGATCCGCGCGTCATCGCGCTGCGCGACCGCGTCCGCGCGGTCGTGGATCCGGCCACGCACGAGGACGCGGCCGATGTCCGCGTCACCCTGCGCGACGGAACGGAGCTGCACCGGCACGTCGAACACGCGATCGGCAGCCTCGCGCGGCCGATGAGCGACGCCGACCTCGAAGCCAAGTTCCGCGGTCTGTGCGCCCCGGTGCTGGAGGCGAAAGCCGTCGATGCCCTGGTCCGCGCAACCTGGCAGATCGACTCGATGGCGTCCGCGGGCGCGCTGGCGCCGATGACGGTGCCGCGGGACGAGCCCTGAGCTCACGGGCGCAACGTTGACATGTCCAAAGGGAGTGACGCGATGAAACTGACGTCGATGCTTGCGCTGTCCATGCTGGTCCTCGTGGGCAATCCGACCGGCGCTGCCGCGCAGCAGCCCATCGTGATCAAGTTCAGCCACGTGGTCGCGCGCGACACGCCGAAGGGCATGGCCGCGGAGCGCTTCAAGCAGCTCGCCGAGGAGCGCACCGCGGGCCGCGTGAAGGTCGAGGTCTACCCCAACAGCTCGCTCTTCAAGGACGGCGAGGAGATGGAGGCGCTGCAGCTCGGCTCGGTGCAGATGCTGGCGCCGTCGATGTCCAAATTCGGGCCGATGGGGCTGCCGCAGTTCGAGCTCTTCGATCTGCCGTACATCTTTCCCAACCGCGACTTCCTGCATCGCGTCACGCAGGGTGCGATCGGCCGCGACCTCTTCAAGTCGCTCGAGCCCAAGGGCATCGTCGGCCTCGGCTTCTGGGACAACGGATTCAAGATGATGAGCGCCAACCGGCCGCTGCACATGCCGGCTGACTACAAGGGCCTCAAGATGCGGATCAAGTCGTCGAAGGTCATCGACGCGCAGATGCGCGCACTCGGCGTGCAGCCGCAGGTGATGGCGTTTTCCGAGGTCTACCAGGCGCTGCAGACCGGTGTCGTCGATGGCTCGGAGAATTCGCTGCCCAATTTCTACACGCAGAAGTTCTTCGAGGTGCAGAAGTTCCTGGCCCTGACCGCGCACGGCTATGACGGCTATGCAGTGATCGTCAACAAGAAGTTCTGGGACGGCCTTCCCGCGGACGTCCGCGCCACGCTCGAAACGGCGATGAACGAGGCGACCGACTACGAGAACGAGCTCTCCCTCAAGGAGAACCAGGACGACATCGCGAGGATAAAGGCGAACGGCCGCTGCGAGGTCTACGAGCCGACCGAGGCGGAACAGGCGGCGCTGCGCAAGGTTCTGGTGCCGGTGCAGAAGGAAATGGAGTCGCGCATCGGCAAGCCGTGGCTCGACGCGGTCTACAAGGAAGCCGCCGCCGCCGGCTACAAGTATTGAGCGCGATGCGCATCGTCATTTCCGACGACTACCAGGACGCCGTCCGTCACCTCGACTGCTTCGCGCGGCTCGCAGGCCTCGACGTCGAGATCCACAACGACACGGTGACCGGCGTCGATGCGCTGGCGCGGCGGTTCGCAGCCGCCGACGCGATCGTGCTGATCCGCGCGCGGACGGCGATCACGGCGGAGCTCCTCGAACGCCTGCCGAAGCTCCGCTTCATCAGCCAGACGGGCCATGCCGCGGGCCACGTCGACCTTGCCGCGTGCAGGCGCCGCGGCATTCCGGTCTCCGGCGCGGGCACCTCGAGCATCGCAACCGCCGAGCTCACCTGGACGCTCGTCATGGACGCGATGCGCAATGTTTCGCTCGAGGCGAGGCGGCTGCGCGAGGGCAGGTGGCAGACGACGCTCGGCCGAAGGCTCCACGGGCGCACGCTCGGGATCCTGGGCTACGGATCGATCGGGCGCGCCGTCGCGAGGTTCGGCGATGCGTTCGGCATGAAGGTCGTAGTGGGCGGCGGCCGCGAAGGCTCGCGCAAGCGAGCCGCCGAAGACGGGCGCGAATACATGGCCGACCGCGCCGCATTCTTCGCCGCTTGCGACGTCGTGAGCGTGCACCTGAGGCTGTCGCCCGACACCGCAGGCTCGATCGGCGACGCGGACTTCGCCGGCATGAAGCCCGAAGCGCTTTTCGTGAATACCAGCCGCGCCGAGGTGGTTGCCGCGGGTGCGCTGGAGCGTGCGCTGCGCGCGGGCAGGCCAGGCAAGGCCGCGGTGGACGTCTATGAGTACGAGCCCGTCCAGGACGGCGCGTACCCGCTGCTGTCGCTCGACAACGCGCTGTGCACACCGCATCTCGGCTACGTCGAGAAGGACACGTACGAGAATTATTTCGGCATCGCCTTCGACCAGGTCCTGGCATTCGCGGCGGGCCATCCGATCAACGTCCTCAACCCGTGACGGCGGGGCGGCTTCGGGGCGGCACGCGCGTCGGCACGCGAGTCCGCCGCCGCGCGATGCGCGCCAGGCGCGCAATTCGTTCTGATAGGATCGCGCAGTCGCCCACCGCCCGCTCGTCGCACCCGTGGCCGTACGCTCTCCCGCCCTCGCCAAACTGACGCGGCCGAAGCTCTACGACGCGCTCCCGCGCGAGCGTCTCTTCGCGCTGCTCGACGCGGCCGCCACGCGCCCGATCGTCTGGGTCTCGTCTCCGCCCGGGGCCGGCAAGACGACGCTCGTCGCGAGCTGGCTCGAGGCGCGCGAGCGCCGCCACGTCTGGTACCAGATCGACGTCGGAGACGCCGATCCCGCGACGTTCGTGCATTACATGCGCCTCGCCGCGCAGCAGGTGGCCGGCAAGGCCGCCGCGGCGCTGCCGCTCTTCACGTCCGACCTGCAGCAGAACCTGGCGCGCTTCACCCGCGGCTTTTTCCGCGACCTCTTTTCGGTGCTGCCGAATCCCTGCGTCGTCGTGCTCGACAACTTCCACGAAGCGCGCACGGCCCCAGAGCAGCGTGCGGCGCTGGCGCAGGGGCTGGAGGAGATTCCCGAGGGCCTCACCCTCGTCGCCGTGTCCCGCACCGATCCGCCGCCGGAATTCGCGCGCCTCGTGGCGAGCGGACGGATCGCGCGCGTCGACGAGGCGGAGCTTCGCTTAACGTCCGACGAGGCCGGGTCCATCCTCGGCGACCGGCATCTTGCCGCGCCGGATCTGCAGCGCATCCAGCGGCAGAGCGACGGATGGGTCGCGGCGATCGTGCTGATGCGCGAGCATCTGCGCCGTCATGGCAGCGCGGAGGACGCCGCGCTCGACGAAGGCAAGGACGCGATCTTCCAGTATTTTGCCGGCGAGATCTTCAATTCGGCGCAGCCCGAAAACCAGCGCGCGCTGATGCTGACGGCAATTCCTCCGTCGTTCACGCAGGCGGATGCGGTCGCCCTGACCGGCAGGGAGGACGTCGCGCGGCTGCTCGACTACCTGTACCGGCGGCATCTCTTCCTCGACCGGCGCCGCGGCGCGCAGACGACCTATCACTATCACGCGCTCTTCCGCGAGTTCCTGCTGGAGGAATTGCGCGGCCGCATTCCCGCCGCCGAGCAGCATGAGGCGACGCGGCGCGCCGCCGGGCTGCTGGCCGAGCGCGGCCAGGTGCGCGATGCGCTGAAGCTCTACAAGGACGTGGGCGAGTGGGAGGCCATGCGCACGCTGATCCGCGCGAACGCGCTCGAGTGGGCGCGCCAGGGCCGCGCGCAGGCGGTGTCCGACTGGATCGAGGCGCTCCCCACGGCAGTGCGCGCGGCGGATCCGTGGCTCGAATACTGGGTCGGGCGGGCGTGGATCTTCGTCGACCCGCAGCGCGGCCGCCCCGCGCTCGAGCGCGCCTACGATGCGTTCAAGGCGGCGGCCGACCTGCGCGGGCAGGCGCTTGCGCTCAGCACGATCGTCACGGGCTATTACTACGAATGGGCGAATTTCGCGCCGCTGGATCGCTGGTTGCCCGAGTTCGAAGCGCTGTTGAGCGACGGCGACGCCGGCGCGCTCGATCACGAGAGCGAGCTGCGGGCGCACGCGGCGTACCTCGTCGTCCTTCTGTTCCGCCGGCCCGACGATCCGCGACTCGAGGCTTGCGCGCGGCGGCTCGACGCGCTCCTCGACACGGAGGCGGACGTCAATGTGCGGATGATGGCCGCATCCATCTACTTCAACTATCTCAACTGGATGACCAAGGGCGAGCGCGCGGCAGTGCTCGTCGCGCGCATCGAGCCCGTCGTCGCGCGGACGGAGGCGACGCCCCTGATGCAGGTGTGGTGGAGCACGCACCTGTCGTTCTGGCATTACATCCATGGCCGCTATGCCGAGTCCGCGGCGGTGGCGGCAGGCGCGCGCGCGATCGCCGAGCGCTACGGCCTCGAGGCCTACCTCTTCGAGATCGACCATGCGGAGGCCACGGCGCTGATCAGCCATGGCGAGCTCGCGCTCGCGAAATCGCGCCTCGACGGGATCGAGCAGAGGCTTTCGCCGACGCGGCGGATGGACTGGGCGTACTTTCACCACCTGCGCTCGACGCTCCTGCAGCGGCAGGGACATTTTGCCGACGCGGTCCGTGACGCGGTCGAGGCCGTGGCGCTCGGGCGGGAGACGGGACTGCCGACGCTGCAGATGCCGGTGTTCCTCGCGCGTCTCGCGCATGCGCGGCTCGCGGCGGGTGACCGCGCCGGGGGCCTCGCCACGCTCAACGACGCGATCGAACTCGCGTCCGGAGACGAGCGCCGGAACTTCATCAGGCAGCGCGAGCTGGTCGAGATCGATTTCGACATCGCGGCGGGAGAAGCGCAGCGCGCGGCGGAGCGGCTCGCCAGGGTGCTGTCCGATTATCGGGCGCGCGGCCAGGTCGTGCTGCTGCGAAATCGCCCGGACGTCGCCGCGCGGCTCGCCGACTTCGCGCTTCGGAACGGCATCGACACGGAATACGTCCGCATGCTGGTCGAGCGCAATCGGCTCGCGGCGCCCGCCGACGCGGGACCGGCGTGGCCGTTCCGGCTGCGCATCCGCGTGCTGGGCGGATTCGAGCTGTTTCGCGACGGGCAGCCGGTGCGCTCGACGGGCAAGACGCAGCAGCGCCCGCTCGATCTCCTGAAGCTCGTCGTCGCGCAGGGCGGTGTCGACGTCGACAGCCAGATGCTGATGGCGGCGCTGTGGCCCGATGCGGACGGCGCGGCCGCGAAGACGTCGTTCGACACCACGCTCTTCCGGCTGCGCAAGCTGCTCGACGTCGATGCGGCGCTCGAGCTCGCTGCCGGAAAGCTCTCGCTGTCGCGCTCGCTGGCGTGGACCGACGCCTGGGCGCTCGACGCGGCACTCGCCGCGGCGCAGGACGTGGCCGACGTCGGCGAATCCGATGCGGCGGCGACGGCGCGCGCGGCGCGCCGGCTGCTGGACGCCTATGCGGGCCCGCTGCTCGGTGCCGAGGACCCGCCGTGGATCGCAAAGCCGCGCGACGCGCTGCGAGCCCGTTTCGTGCGAACGCTGCTGCGCCTCGGCGAAATGCTCGAGCGCCTGGGCGACCGGGCGACTGCCGTCGACGTCTTTCGGCGCGGGCTCGAAGCCGACAATCTCGCCGAGCCGTTCTACCGCGGCCTCATGCGCGCGCTGGCCGCCAACGGCGAGCAGGCCGACGCGATCAATGCGTACCGGCGCTGCCGCGAGCTCCTGTCGATCGTCCTCGGCGTGAAGCCGTCCGGCGAGACGGAACAGCTGCACCAGGAAATCGTCGCCGGACGCATTCCGGAAAAACCCCGCTGATCGTCCTCCTGTAAGTCATCGGTAAGCCGCGCGCGGCGCACCCGCCCGCCGCTGCGGCATCCGCGCCACGGAACGCGCCACTCGCGCGTTCGCACCGATGACGCATCTCCAAATAAGTCTTTTCCCTCAGTGAGTTGTCGATGGGACGCAAGCCCTTCCCGGGGCGGCGTCGGCGTGCCGTTCGCGGTTCACGAATACGTCAGCGATCGGCAAGAGGCCGGTCCGCAGACTGCGCACATCTCCCGACACCGAGGAAAGCATTTGCGGAGCGGGAGCGCGAAATCACCAACGGAGAACACGCAATGGGCATCAAGCGGAAGCCTGACGTGCGCAAGTCCGGCGATGCGGCATCGAGCCGGAAGGCTGCGCCGAAGCCGGCGGCCAGGCGCGAATGAACGCTACCGGTCGGCGCCGCCGGATGGACAGGGCGGGACAGGCAGGACGAGCAATACGGGCGCCGGATCCTCGGCGCGCAGGCGCAGGAAGCCGTTCGTACTGTGACGACGGCACTCGATCGACGAGCTGAACGCACAGCAAGGAAAAAAGGAGCGACAAAGTGATGACCACCCTCGAATCGGGCTTCAACGCCATTGCCTCCGCGTGCCGGAAGGCGGGGCCTTATCTGCTGCTCGAGCTTTTGATGCCGGGCGGGACGATCCTTGCGCTGATCCTTTTCCTTTGCCAGCGCGGACAGGGTCTCGACCCGATCGCCGCCTTGCGAGCGGGTCTCGTGGCGCGCGTGCTGAGCGCGTGCCTCGACGGCGTCAGGTTCGTGAGCCGCGGCGGCGGCATCGCATCGGCGTGGCGCGGCCGCGAGCGCGAGCGCGACGGACTCGAGGCGCTGGCGATGTCGCCCGTGCATCAGGGGCAATGAGCGGCGCGTCGTGCGCGGCGCACGGAACGATCATTTCAACGCAGCAAAAAACCAAGGAGGTTCGCCATGAATTACACGGCTACCGCGGCGCGTCCCGTCGCAGTCTCGTTTACGCCCGCACCCACCACCTGGCTCCGGCTGGCGGTCCTGTACCTGATGGCGGGCGTCGCGATCGGGATCGCGATGGGGGCGACGGAGAATTTCACGCTGCGCCCCGTGCACGCCCACCTCAACCTGCTGGGATGGACGACGCTCGCGCTGGCAGGCCTCGTCTACAGCGTGTACCCGAAAGCCGCCGCGAGCCGCCTCGCCCGCATCCATTTCTGGCTGCACAACCTCGCATTGCCGGTGATGATGGGGTCGCTCGCGGCGCTCTTGCTCGGCCACACCGAAGTGCTGCCGGCGCTCGTGATGTCAGAATTCGTCGCGGCGGGTGGCGTGATCGTGTTCGCCTGCAACATCTTCCTCAACGTGACGCCGCTGCAGGCGCAACGCCAGTCGGCGGCAGGCGTGCGGGCGGCACAGGCCTGATGGGAAGCGAAGCGGTCGCGCCGCGCAGTTGGGCGGCGCGGCCGCTCCAACCCTCCCAAAGCGTGGAGATCGCGACGGTCAGGCGACGAGCGTCAGCGGTGCCTGCGCCCCTGTGGGACGAATCGCGGCCTGTACCCGCTGCGACGGCAAACGACAAGCGTTGAGCGGCGCCCCGCGCCGCTCCAACGCGCCTGAAGGGGCCAATCGCAGCCGGTTCCCGCGGCTGCTGTAGACTTCCCGGAACACATTGCGCGAAGCGACGTCCATGGTCGACGAAAAGATCCCGGTACGCATCACCGAAAGCGGCAAGACGATGGAAGTCGTCGTGCTGAACAAGCGCGCCGAGCGGATCGAAGTCGTGCTGGGGCAGGGCGTCCACAGCGTGCGCTGCGAGCTCCTGCCGACGCGCAATCGCCTCGCCTACGCGGGCAGCGCGATGGGTCGGGAGATCGTGTACGAGCGCAGCTGCGCCGATGTCAAGGCGGACATCGAGCGCGCCAATCCCGCTTTCCGCGATTCCGGGCGGCGCTGAGCGCCGCCCTCCTATTCACGTCTTCCTGGCGGCGGATTTCTTCGCGGGCTTGCGGGCGCGGGGCCTGGCCGCGGATTTCGCAGTGCGCTTGACCGGCTTTCTCACCGTCTTCTTCGCGATCGATTTTTTCGCCGGCTTCTTCGCGGTGGGCCGCGCCGTCGACTTCCTGGCGGCCTTCTTCGCCGTGCGCTTTCCGCTCGGCTGGGTTCCCGTCGGACGCAGATTGGACACCTGCCGCACCGCGCGCTTCGCGGCGCGCTCGACGGCGGCGACCGCGCCCTTGACCGACTTGACGGCGCTCTTCGCCGCCTTCCGGACCTTCCGTTCGACCGGACCCTGTGCCGCCTCGATCTCGGCCTTCGACTTGTGGCGGAGGTCGGCGGCGTGCGCGCGCTTGTAGGTCTGGATGTCCTTGAACTTGCCGCTGCTGTCACGAACGGCGTAGAGCTTCGTGCCGGACCGGCTTCTCATTGTCGTGCGACGTGTCGCCATGGCTGCTCCTGTCTGTATCGCGGGCCGCCGGCGCAACGCGCCGGCGCAGTTCCATTATTCGCTCGGCGGCGCGAGTTGTCAGTAGGTTGAACGTTGCGGCGGGGATGTTCCGCACGGAAAAGTGTCAGCGCTTCGGGCCCGCGCGGCTGCGCCGAAGCGTCGGCGCATTTGTGCCGCGCGCGCCGTCGAGAAACAGATCGACGACGTCATGCGCCCAGCGCTCGAGCTCCTTCGGCGTCATCGGCGTGCCGAGTCCCATGGCGCGCCGCTGCGGAACGCCCAGCACCATCTGCAGGAACTGCTCGGCGGCGAACGGTGCGTCGGCGACCGCGAGCGTTCCCGCACGGGATTCGCGCGCGAGCAGGCCGGCGATCAGGCGGATTGCCTCGGCGGTTCCACCCTCGTTCGCGACGGCCGCGGCAAGTTTCGGAAAGCGCGCCGACTCGGCGACGATCAGGCGATGCAGCGCAAGCGCCTGTGGCGTGAGCGCCGCGTGCAGGATGATGCCGGCGAGGCGGCGCAGGATGGCGCGCGGGTCGGTGCCTTCGACGAGCGGCGTCGTCGCGGGCGGCCGCAGGCCCAGCACGATGCGATGGAGCACGGCGCCGAACAGCGCCGCCTTGTCGTCGAAGCGGTCGTAGAACGTGCGCTTCGAGACCCGCGCGTGCGCGGCGACGGCATCGATCGTCGTGGCGCCGTAGCCCTGCGCGAAGAAGAGCCCGGTCGCCGCGTCGAGTATGCGATCCCGGAGTTTCGCAGCCTCCTCGCGCGACGGCCGGCCGCCGCGGGACGGTGCCGCCGCGCGGCGCGCGGGCGTGCGTTGCTTCCGGCGATCGGGCGGGTTCGGCACGTCAGGCCGCGGCGCGCCGGATGCGGTCAGTTGTTCGGTCGGTAGTCCGGAGCGCTGCCGGTCGGAGGTCCGTACGAAACGGGACGCGGCGCATAGCCGTTCGGATTCGCGTTGTAGCGATAGTTGCCCTGGCCATAGTTCGACGGGGGCGCCGGATAGTTGGGAGGCGGCGGCGCGTAGCCGTTGTTCGGCGGCGGAGCGTACTGGCTTCCGTACTGCGGAGCATAGCCGGCGCTTGGGGCGTAGCTGCCGGGAGCGCGATACGCGGCGCGGTAGGCGGGTCGTGCGGGCGCGTAAGCCTGTGGCGCGGCATAGTAAGGTGCGGGAGCGCTGTTGTAATACGCGGGAGGTGTGGCGTAGCCGGGTTGCGCGTATGCGGGTTGCCCGTAACCGGGCGCCGGCGCGTAGCCATCGGCGACGGGCGCGCCACTGTAGGCGCCTGCCGGATAGTATGGCGCGCGCGCCGCGGCGCCGATGAGCGCGAACGGCAGCGTGACGATCGCGGCCGCGGTGCCGACGACGGCGGCCGCGAGGCCGAAGATCGGGTAGAACGGATTCACGTAGTAGCCGCCGTGATAGTGGCGACCGCCGCCGTTCCCGAACGCCGATGAAACGGGTGCCGCGGCGAGGACGATCGCCAGTGCGCCGATACCTGCCGCCTTGAATCGCGTCATGTGATGCTCCTTGGTGGGATCGCCGCTGCGTCCAGCACGGGCGACCGGCCCCACCGTAGCACCCGGCATAATGCAACGCAACCGTACCGTTTCAAGGGACATTGCGGACGGGGGGCCGGATTCGCCGGGCGCGAGGTGACGGTGGATGGGGAAGCGCGGGTCTCCGCTTGCGCAAAGCGGTCGGGCGAAGGCGCTACTGAATCTTGACGCGCATCACTTTCCTGTCGTATTCCGCCTCGGTCTTCGGCGTGATCTCGACACCGCCGCCGGCGAAGACGCGGCCCCCGCCGCGGCGGCATTCGTTGCGCGCGTACTGGCACGGTCCCATCTCGGGATGCTTCGCGCAAAGTGTGTAGACATTCGGCGTGAATTCGATGGGTGCCTGGGTGCGGACGCCGTTGGCGTCGGTGACGCACACGTAGAGCTTGTCCGGCGGGACGACGATCGGTGCCGGATCGGCGGCGAATGCCGCGCCGGAGAGCGCCAACACGGCGCCGGTGAGCAGCAGGCGGAAGGCAGGCGAATCACGCATCGGTTCGAATGTCTCGCAGCAAATGTGGCCGTGCGTACCGGGGCGGATGGATCCGTGACTGCGAATCTGGCCGCGCGTTCCTAGTCGTGCATGCCAAGCACGGCCATGGCGACGCGCTCGACAGCGGATTGCGTGTTCTCGACGTGCACGACGCCGTCGAGCTGCGCCGCGCCTTCCATGCCGATGACGAGCTTGTGGAACTGGCGTCCGAGCGCCACTTCGGAGAGCGTTCCGTAACTGTCGCCAATGGCGATGAGGCAGAACGACGCGCGGGCGATCAGCGCGTTGCGCGCTTCGCCGATGCCCGTCGCGACGACGATGCTGGCGAACGGGTTGGCAAGCGACGGATCGGCGTCGGGCAGCATCGCAATCGACGTGCCGCCCACGCGCGTCGCGCCCTCGCATACCGCCTGCATCACGCCGCCGCGCCCGCCGCACAGCACGACGAAGCCGCAGTCGGCGAGGCGCTCGCCGAGGCGGGAGGCGGTCTGCATCTGCGCGGGCGTCGCGTCGCGCGGGCCGATGACGCCGATGGGCTCGCGCAGCGGCACCTGGCTGTCGTGCTGCAGCCACGTCACGGCACCGAGCAGATCCACCGTCTCGCCCTTGAGGCGTCCCTCGCCGGTCGAGTCCGCGATCCAGGTGCGCGTCAGCGCATCGAAGCGCCGCCCGCCCGCGTCGAACAGCTCGTGCGCCGCGCGGTGGAGGTCAAAGGTGTCGTTCGTGACGTGAGCCAATCCATTCTCCGAAGGTCAGGAAGGTCGAGCAGACCGCGGTGATCATCAGCGCCAGCGCCGCCGCTGCCGGGAAATCCGAGCCCTGCTCGGAGATGAGGCTGTAGAGGCGCAGCGGAAGGATCGGCAATTGAGTGCCGACCAGCGCGAGCGCCGTGCCGTAGGCGCCGAAGACGACCGCGGCGACGAGACAGTACGCCGCCAGGATCGGCGCCATGACCTGCGGCAGCAGCACCTGCCGGAATGCCTGCGCCGCAGTGGCGCCGAGCGATTCCGCCGCCGCGAGCTGTGCGCTGTCGAAATTGACGAGCACGGGCAGGATGCCGATGACGACCCGTGGAATGAGGTAATACGACGAGGCGAACGCAAGCCCGACCGGCGTGAACAGCGCGCCGCCGATGGACGCGGCGTCGAATCCCAGCCCGGCGAGCATCTGCGTGACGAATCCCGCGCGGCCGTAGCCCAGGATGAATCCGTAGGCGACGATGAGGCCGGAGAAGGTGAGCGGCAGCGCGATGATGAACGAAAGGATCGTGCGCCGGCGCGCGGACAGCCGCGACAGATGCAGCGCGACGGCGAGGCCAACGGCGGTCGACAGCGTTGCCGCGACGAACGTCAGCGCCGCGCTTCCCGCGAGTGCGCGCCAGAAGCCCGCCGTCGCGAACACGCGCGCGAACGCGGCCGTGCCTTCGCGCATCGCGTCGATCGCGACGCCCGCCACGGGCAGCGCGAAAAAGAGCGCGAGGAGCGACACGGCAGGCAGCGCGAGCGCTGCCTGCGCACGCCTAGACACTCCGGCGCCTCCCACCTTCGCCGGCAACCGCGCCAGGCACGCCGGTCACTTGCTGCCCGTTGCCGCGGCCCAGCCCTTGTCGATGTCGGCCTTCTTCGCCGCCGCCGCCTTGACGTCGAGCGGGCGCACCTGCGGTGCCGACGGCAGCTTGTCGGCAACGCTTTCGGGAAGCTTGACGCCGGGCACCGACGGGCGCACGAAGCCCTGCGCGAAGATGCCCTGGCCGAAGTCGGTCATGATCATGTTGAGCCACAACTTGCCGGCATTCGGGTTAGGACCCTTTTCGACGAGGCTGATGCCATAGGGCGCCGCCGCCGAGGCTTCCTTCGGGATGACCACGGCGACGGCGTCGCCGAGGCCGTCGGTGTACTTGGCCTTGAGGCCGTCGTTCTCGTAGGAAATCCAGATCGGGATCTCGCCCTTGACGAACTGCGCGTACGGCGTCGTGCCGAGCACGCGCAGCACGTTGCCCGACTGGTGCAGCTTGCCGAAGTAGTCGAGGCCCGGCTGGACGTTGTTCATGTCGCCGCCCATGCCGAAGTTCGCGGCGAAGGCGATCACCTGGCCGACGCCGGTCGAGCGCGGGTCGAGGTAGACGACTGTGTTCTTGTACTCGGGCTTCAGGAGGTCGGCCCACGACTGCGGCACGTTCTTCACGAGCTTGGTGTTGACGACGAACGCGACGGTCAGCGAGTGGATGGTGAACCACTTGCCGTCGGGATCGCGGAACACCGGCGGCAGCTTGTCGAAGTTGACCGGCTTGAACGGCGCGACGACGCCCTTGTTGACGGCGTCGATCGCCGAGGCCGCGAAGTAATACGCGGTGTCGGCCTGCGGGCGATTGCGCGCCTTGTCGAGGGCGACGACGGTCGCTGCGGAGCCGATGTCGTTGTAGGTGATCTCGACGTCGGGGTAGCGCTTCTTGAACGCGGCGAACTGCGCGGCCCAGTTGGCCCACGTCGGTCCGGTGTCGAAGCTGACGACCATGCCTTCCTTCTTCGCCGCTTCATAGAGCGCCTTCTCGCCCGGATAGAGCTCGGGACTGTCGAGGACGGTCTGCGCGAAGGCGGCGGAGGCGCCGAATGCGATGGCTACGGCAGCGACGGCTTGCGCGAATCTGCGGTAATGGTGACGCATCGTTTTTCTCCCTTCAGGGGTGGTGCAGGAACTGGATGGCATCGCGGGGAATGCGGATGAATTCGATAGTATCGCGCGCATTGGTCTCGATTTCGAGCCGTGTCGTGCCGACCGTGGCTTCGACACGGCGGGAGGCTCCGAAAAACCGGTCCCGGGCGGCGCGCGCGGCGAAAATATTCTCGCCGGCGGCATCGCGGACGAGCTCGATGCGCTCCGGGCGCACCAGGAGCCGCACCGCGCTTCCCGCTGCCCGTCCGTGCGGCCGCGTCGTCAGCCGCCCGAGCGGCGTGTCGACCGCGTCCGGGCCGGACGCACTGCCGTCGATGAGGTTCGCGCGGCCGACGAAATTGGCGACGAAGTCGTCGGCGGGCGTGTCGTAGATCGCAAGCGGCGCGGCGTCCTGCACGATGCGGCCATCGCGCATCACGATCACGCGGTCGGCGAGCGACAGCGCCTCGTCCTGGTCGTGCGTGATGAGGAGCGAGGCGATCGCGTGCTCGCGCTGGATGCGGCGGATCTCGTCGCGCATGGTCATCCGGGTCGCGGCGTCGAGCGCCGACAGCGGCTCGTCCAGCAGCAGCGCATGCGGCTCGAAGATCAGCGCGCGGGCCAGCGCCACGCGCTGCTGCTGGCCGCCGGACAGCTGTGCGGGAAGTCGATCGGCGAATCCGCCGAGCCCGACCTGATCGAGCATTGCCAGTGCGCGCTTGCGCCGGTCAGCGACCGCAACGCCGCGCACGCGCAGCGGATACGCGACGTTCTCCCACACGCGCATGTGCGGAAAGAGGGCGTAGCTCTGGAACACGATCCCGCACTCGCGCGAGCGCACCGGCAACGTGCTGACGTCGTTGCCCTTGAGCCGGATCGTGCCGGCCTCCGGCTTCAGGAATCCGGCGATGAGGCGAAGCAGCGTCGTCTTGCCGCAACCCGACGGCCCGATGCAGACGACGAGCTCGCCCGGCGCGATGGTCAGCGAGACATCCTGCACGCCGGCCGCGCTGCCGGGATACCGGAAGCTGACACCGTCGAGCGCGACCGCCGTGGCGAGTCCCGCGGCGCTCCCGTGCGGGAAGGGGACCACCGATGCCGCCGCGTTCACGCCGCCGCCACTTTCATGCGCCCCGCGCCGCCCGAGACGAGACCGCCGGCGATCGCCGCGGCGAGCGCCAGCAGCAGCAGCACGACGGTCGCGGCGCACGCGAAGCCGGTCGCGCCGTAGAATGCCTGCAGCAGCACGACGGGGTAGGTGCGGTTGAGGAAGCCGGCGACGAGGTTCGAGAACTGGAATTCGCCCAGCGAAAGCGCGGCCACGATGATGAGGCCGGCGAGGATCGACTGCCGGAGCGAGGGCACGACGACATACGCGAAGCGCTGCCAGCCGCGGCTGCCGAGCGAATCCGCGGCGTCCTCGAGCGCGTCGAGGCCGAGGCGCTGCATGTCGGCGACGACCGCCTGCAGGAAGTACGGCAGTCCGAGCACGACATGGCCGGCCGCGAGCAGCCAGATGCTGCCGAGCCACGGGAGCGTGTCCGACGAGAACACGAGGATGAATCCGAACGCGAGCACGAGCGGCGGCAGCGCGACCGGCATCTGGTAGAGGACGCGGGCGAGCGAGCGGACCGTGCGGCTTCGCGCACGGAAGATCGCGTATGCGAGCGGCAGCCCGAGTGCCACGCACGCCGCGCAGGCGATGGCGGCGACCGCGAGGCTTGCGCCGAACGCGCGGCGGAAGCTCGGGTCCGCGGCCACGTCGTGGTACCACTGCAGCGTGAACCCCGTCGGCAGCACCGTGTTGAGCCAGAGATGGCCGAAGGAGCCGACGACGAGAAGCGCGATCGGAACGGCGAGGTAGACGAGGTAGAACGCGGTGATCCAGCGCGGAAGCATGGCGCGAATGTATTCGGCTGGGAGCGGACGGGACAGCACGGATGCTAACACCGTCGCTGCGGCACGGGCCAACCGCGCAGCGGCGACGATTCGCCGGTTTCTCGTTTGCGCACGTGAAGCGTAATATGACGCGCTTCGCTGCCTTCTCCCCGAGGAATTTCCATGCGCGTCCTCCGGCTTTCACTTCTCGCCGCCGCCGCGTTCGCGGCACCCATCCACGCCGAGACGACAGCCGACCGCTGGAACCTCGGCGACATCTATCCGACGACCGCCGCATGGAACGCGGACGCGGACAAGCTCGACGGCCAGTTCAAGGAGTTCGCCGCCTGCAAGGGACACCTCGGGGACAGCGCCGCGCGCTTTCGCCAGTGCCTCGATCTGCAGTTCGACATGACGAAGCGCTACTACCGGATGGCCGCCTTCGCGAGCGAACAGTCGTCGGAGGACACCGGCAACGCGGCCTTCAAGGAGCTCGATCAGAAATCGGACATCATGGGCACGCGCCTCAACGAGGCCACCGCGTTCGTCGACCCCGAAGTGCTGCATCTCGGCAAGGGCCGGATCGACCAGTTTCTCAAGGAGGATCCGAAGCTCGCGATCTACCGGTTCCCGCTGGAGGAAACGCTGCGTCTCGCGCCGCACACGCTGTCCGACGAGGGCGAGTCGATCGTCGCGAAGTTCGGGCTGATGGACAACGCCGGCGGCTCGGCCTACACGATGCTCACCAATGCGGACATCCCCTGGCCGAAGATCAGGCTCTCGACGGGCGAAGAGGTGACGCTCGACGAATCCGCCTACACGAAGTACCGCGAGCTGCCGAACCGCGACGACCGCAAGAAGGTGATGGATGCCTTCTTCGCCACGTTCAAGACCTACGAGCGCACGCTCGGCGTCACGCTGTACTCGCAGCTGAAGCAGAACGCCGTCTACGCGAAGGTGCGCAACTATCCGGACTCGATCACGCGCTCGCTCGACGCGCGCAACACGCCGGTCGCGGTGTTCGACACGCTGATCCGCGAGACCAACGCGACGCTGCCCACGCTGCATCGCTATTTCCGCCTGCGCGCGAAGATGCTGGGCGTGCCCCGGCTCCACTACTACGACATCTATCCGCCGCTCGTGCACAGCGACGTCAAGCTGCCGTTCGACGTGGGCAGGAAGCTCGTGCTGGAGGCGGTCGCGCCGCTCGGCAGCGACTACGTCGCCGCGATGACCCACGGGTTCGACAACCGCTGGATGGACACGTATCCGCGCCCGCGCAAGCTGTCCGGCGCGCACATGGACGGCTACGCGTACGACGTGCACCCGTACGTACTGATGAACTACAACGACGACTACGAGTCGGTGACGACGGTGGCGCACGAGTGGGGCCACGCGATGCACTCCTACCTCGCCAACAAGGCGCAGCCATTCCCGACGGCGAACTACGCGATCTTCATTGCCGAGATCGCGTCGACCTTCAACGAGGAGCTCCTGCTGCAGCGGGTGCTGAAGACGGCGAAGAACGACGACGAGCGGCTCTACTACCTTGGCTACGCGCTGGAGCAGCTGCGCGGGACGTTCTACCGGCAGGCGATGTTCGCGGAATTCGAGCGCAACATCCACGCGCGCGCCGACAAGGGCGAACCGTTGACGGGTGAGGCGCTGACCAAGACCTACTGCGAGATCCTGAAGCGCTACCACGGCGCGAAGGAAGGCGTGGTCGACATCGACGACGCCTACTGCGTCGAATGGGAATACATCCCGCACTTCTACAACAGCTTCTACGTCTACCAGTACGCGACGTCGATTGCCGCGAGCGCGCTCTTCGCGCAGCAGGTCGGACGCAACGAGCCGGGCGCCCTTGACCGCTATCTCGACCTCCTCAAGGCGGGTGGCTCCGGGTATCCGTACGAGCTCGTGAAGAAGGCGGGTGTGGATCTCGCGACGCCGGCGCCGTACCAGGCGCTCGCCGCGCGGATGAACTCGATCATGGACGAGATCGAGGCGATCCTCGCCCGGAAGGGCAAGTAGCCGGCGGCTGAACCACGCTCGCAAACTCCGGTCTTACGGCGAATAGCCGAAGGAGCGAGGCGCGAAATGGAAAAGCAACTCTACAAGCCCCTGCCGATGACGGCGATGCGCGCCGGAACGATCTGCCAGCCGAAGGCATCGTACGTGCCGATGAAGGTGCGCGCCGACACGCCGGCGATCGAGGTGATGACCGACCTTCACCGCGTGCAGGCGGCGACGATCCGAGCCGACGCGACGCTTGCGCAGGCACGACAGGCGATGATCGCGAGCGGCGTGCGGCTGCTTCTCGTCGTCGGGCTGCACGGCGTGATCGAAGGGCTCATCACCGCGCGCGATCTGATGGGCGAGCGCCCCATCAACCTCCTGCGCGAGCGCGGCGGCCGGCACACGGCGCTCCTCGTCTCCGACGTGATGACTCCGCGCAGCGCGATCGACGTGCTCGACATCGCGACCGTGCAGCGCGCCGAGGTTGGCGACGTCGTCGCGACGCTGAAGGAGGCGGGGCGCCAGCACGCGCTCGTCGTCGACCGCGACCCGCTGACGCACGAGGAAACGCTGCGCGGCATCTTCTCGGCCACGCAGATCGGGCGTCAGCTGGGCGTGCCGATTCTCATCTTCGAGGTCGCGCACACGTTCGCGGAGATCGAGGCCGAGCTCGCGAAATAGTCGGCCGCGGCGCGCGGCGCCGCGGGACTACTTCTTCCGGATCAGGAACGTGTAGGTCTTGTCCGCCTCGGCGGACGAGATCAGCGCGTGCCCCGTCTGGTTCGCGAAGGCCTGCATGTCCTTGACCGATCCGGGATCGGTGGCGAGGATCTTCAGCACCTGCCCCGACGCGAGCTCGTTGAGCGACTTCTTGGTCTTCAGGATCGGCAGCGGACACGAGAGTCCGCGCGCGTCGAGTTCCTTGTCGAATTCCATGGCGATGTCTCCTGGGCGACACGGCGGCCGCCGAGTACCGCCATTGTCGCAAATTTGCCGGTTGCGGGGCGCGCCGGCCCCGCCGAGGGCGGCAGCGCGCCCGCTCAGAACCTGACCTGCAGCGTCGCGCCGAGCGCGGGACCGACCTTGTAGTTGTCGCTGTAGCGGCCGCTGCCGTCGGCGTTGTCGACCGAAAGCTTGCCGGTCGTCACGAGCGCGCCGTAGAAATCGAGGCGCACTTCCTTGCCGAACTTGCGCGACACGCGCAGGAAGAACGGGATGAAGCTGTTCTCGCCGATGCCGTTCGCCGTCGGCGCGTCCTGCGCGAGGCGGAAGCGATAGCTGCGATAGGCGAGGCCCTCGGCGTACTCCCACTGGTCGTCCGGCGTGTACACGACCTCGAGCCCGGCGCCGCCGATCGGCCCCGCGGCGAACGGGTTCGCGACCCGCCACTTCTCGTTGATCTTCCAGTCGATGACGAGGAAGGGCAGCACCTGCGTCTTGTCGATGCGGCGGAACGCGCTGATGCCGAGGCCGACGACGAGATCGGGCGAGAACGCCTTCGACACCGCGGCGACCGCGCCATAGGACATCGCGTCGCTCGTCTGGGCGCCGTTCTCGTACGCCCATTGCACGATCGGCGTCACGTTGAAGAAGAGGTCCGGCGAATACGCGTAGTTGAACGGGATCCCGATGCTGGCGGCGTTGAGGTTCTTCCACGGCGCAACGCCGCCGAAGGCCGTCGGCGAATCGAAATTCCACGACTGGTATTCGTAGCGCAGCTGAACCCCCGCCGAGAGCTGCGGCGTGAAGCTCCGCGCTAGATTCGCGCTGGCGATGCCGCCCGCCCAGTTGAAGCGACCGCCGCTGTCGAGGCTGGTGTTGAACTGGCCGAACGCCGTCAGCGAGGCGGACGCGGTGACCCCGTCCTGCGACGGCTCGTCCGCGAATGCGAAGGACGAGACAAGCGCCGCGCATAGCGCGGCGGCGATGGCGGCATAACGGGCACGACGGTGCTGCTGCATGCAATGACTCCGTGACGGGAAGCTCGCGAGGGAAGGGACATCGCCGCGGTGCAAGGGCAGGCGGGGCGATTTGACGGCGGGGCGATTCTACCGCACGCGAAACAGGTCGCCCCGGTATGCGCCTTGGACACGGCGCCGCCATCGGCCCATTCCGCTGGCATGAAGCGGACGGCATCAGCGCCGAACGTCATGGGCACGCACGCGTTCGGGGTCCCGCATACACGGACCGACCCCGAACGTTTGGTGACGGCGGCGTGCGAAGACGTCCTTTTCACTCAGGAAGGTGGGGCGAAACTCAATCCGTCGAACGATCGTACGGTTTTCCCAAAAGACGCAGTTTGATGCTGTCAAGTTACTTTCGATTTCACCGGTAAATTATTGATTTGTAATGAATATGAAATTTCGGCAACAGTTCGTCTAAGTCCTTGTTCGAAAAACGAAAAAGGGTTGACCGGCGCGCATTTGTTCCCCTATAGTGGCAAAAGGTGGGAAAAAGTGGGTTTTGGTGGGGCATTCGTGGCTTGGCGGCGTAAAGGCGCCATCCACGTTAATGAGCACTTACCAACCCGACAGGCAAGGAGGAGCGGCAAGTGGCAAAGGCGGATGCGGCGAAAGGCGAGGCAACGGACGGGCACGCGGTGTTTCGCGGCGTCACGCAACTCGCGCTCGACGCCAAGGGCCGCCTCGCCGTGCCCGCGCGGCATCGTGATGCGCTGCCTGCGCTCGTCCTGACCGCCGATCCGTCGCGCTGTCTGCTCGTCTATCCGCGCGCAGCCTGGGAGCCGATCCAGGCGCGCCTCATGGCGCTGTCGTCGTTCGATCCGCAGATCCGCGCGCTGCAGCGGCTCCTCGTCGGCCACGCCGACGACGTCGAGCATGGACGGCGCCGGGCGCATTCTCGTGCCGCCCGCGCTGCGCCAGTACGCGGGCCTCGACCACCACGTCGTGCTCGTCGGGCAGGGCAACAAGTTCGAGCTGTGGGATGAGGTGCGCTGGCAGGACGCCACGGCGCGCGCGCCCGCGTTCCCGGCCGGCGCGCTGCCGCCCGAGCTCGACGGCTTCTCGCTCTGATGACCGATGGCACCCACGTCCCCGTCCTGCTCGAAGAAGCCGTGGCGGCACTGGCGATCCGGGGGGGCGGCACCTACGTCGACGCCACGTTCGGCCGCGGCGGGCATGCGCGCCGGATTCTCGCCGCGCTCGCACGGCAGCGGCCGCCTCGTCGCGCTCGACCGCGACCCCGAGGCCGAGCGCGCGGCGAGCGCGATCGACGATCCCGCCTTCACGTTCCGCCGCGCCTGGTTCTCGGAACTGCCCGAGACGCTCGCGGAGCTCGGCATCGCGCACATCGACGGCGCGCTGCTCGACCTCGGCATCTCCTCGCCGCAGATCGACGACGCGGAGCGCGGCTTCTCGCTGCGCGGCGACGGCCCGCTCGACATGCGGATGGACCCCACGCGCGGCGAATCCGCTGCCGCATTTCTCGCGCGCGCCGATGTGCGCGAATTGACGGAGGTGATACGCGACTATGGTGAAGAACGGTTTGCTCAATCGATTGCAAGAGCGATTGTTGCGGCTCGCGCGAACGCACCCGTCGACCGGACGCGGCAGCTGGCCGAGATCGTGGCCAAAGCCGTCGGCGCGCGCACGCGGGGTGATTGGCGTCAGGATCCGGCCACGCGCACGTTCCAGGCTCTTCGGATTTTCGTCAATCGGGAACTCGCAGGAGCTCGCGCTGACGCTGCCGCGCATCGTCGCGCTGCTGGCGCCGGGCGGACGCCTCGCGGTGATCAGCTTCCACTCGCTCGAGGATCGCATCGTCAAGCGCTTCATGGCGTCGTCGTCGCAGCCATGCGGCGGCGACCCGGCGCTCGCGCGGCTCCCGATCGCCGACCGGCTGCTGCCGGGCGCGCCGCTCGTGCTCGTCGGGCGCGCGATCCGCGCGTCCGACGACGAGGTCGCGCGCAATCCGCGCGCGCGCAGCGCGACGCTGCGCGTCGCCGAGCGCACCGCGCATCCGCTGCCGGCCGCGCTGACGCCCGCGCATGGTGCGCGTCAACCTCCTGCTGCTCGTGATCCTCGTCGTCTGCGCGCTGTCGCTCGTGACGTCGCGGCACCAGGCGCGCAAGCTCTTCGTCGATCTCGAGCGCGAGCAGGCGCGCGCCCGCGCGTACGAAACGGAATACGGTCAGCTGCAGCTCGAGCAGTCGACGTGGGCGATGCCGGCGCGGGTCGAGAAGATCGCGCGGAACAGCTCAGGATGCGGCTGCCCGGATCACGGACGCATCGCCGCCGTGCCGGCCGAGGACGCGAAATGAGAGCGGCGGCCATCCAGCGCGGCGCGGCGCGGCGCCGCCGGCGCTGCCGCGTTTTCGCGCGCCGATCGTCTTCGGGTCCTCGCGCTGGCGCTGGTCGCGCTGGTCGGGCGCTCGCTCTACCTGCAGTGGGTCGACAACGAGTTCCTGCAGGAGCAGGGCAGCGCGCGCTACAGCCGCGAGATCGAGGTTCCGGCGCACCGCGGACAGATCGTCGACCGCTTCGGCGAGCCGCTCGCGATCTCGACGCCGGTCAAGTCGCTGTGGGCGTTTCCGGCGCAGTTCGACGCCGCGCCCGCGGCACTCGGCGATCTCGCACGCTCCTCGGCACGTCGCCCGACGCGATCACGAAGAAGATCGAGGCGGCCGACGACTTCGTCTACCTCGCGAAGCAGCTGCCGCCGGAGCAGTCGCCGATCGCGCGATGGCGCTCGGCATCAAGGGACTGCACGACCAGAACGAATATCGCCGCTACTATCCCGCCGGCGAAACGATGAGCCACATCCTCGGCTTCACCGGCGACCACGACGTCGGACAGGAGGGCATCGAGCTCGCGCAGCAGGACTGGCTCGGCGGAAAGCCCGGCAGCCGCCGCGTGATCATCAACCGGCGCGGCGACGCGGTCGAGGACGTCGAGGCGATCCGCGCGCCGCAGGCCGGGCGCGATCTCGCGCTGTCGATCGACACGCGGCTGCAGTACCTCGCGTTCCGCGAGTTGAAAGCCGCCGTCGAGGCCAACAAGGCGAAGGCCGGCGGACTCGTGATTCTCGACGTCGCCGAGCGGCGAGATCCTCGCGCTCGCCAACTGGCCGACCTACAACCCAAACGCCCGCAACAAGGTGGCGCGCGAAAAGATGCGCAATCGCGCGCTGACGGATGTCTTCGAGCCGGGCTCGACGCTGAAGCCGTTCACGATTGCCGCCGCGCTCGAGGCCGGCAAGGTCACGCCGGACACCATCATCCAGACGGCGCCCGGCACGCTGACGATCGGCCCGGCAACGATCCACGACGCGCACCAGAGCGGCGCGCTCACCGTCGAGCAGGTGATCCAGAAATCGTCGAACGTCGGCGCGGCGAAGATCGCGCTGTCGCTTCCCGCCGGAGACGATGTGGGAAATGTTCTCGAGCTCGGGGTTCGGCACGCCGCCGAAGACCGGCTTTCCGGGCGAGGTCGCAGGTCGCCTGCGCCCGGCGAAGACGTGGCGCCCGATCGAGCAGGCGACGATGGCCTACGGTCACGGCATCTCGGTCAATCTCGTGCAGCTCGCCCGCGCGTACACGATCTTCGCGACCGACGGCGAACTGAAGCCGGTGACGCTGTTCAAAACGAGCGGCGCAGTCGCCGGACGTCCGGTGCTGCGGCCCGAGACCGCGCGCGGAAGTGCGGCGGATGCTGGAGATGGCGGTGAGCCCGGGAGGCACCGCGCCCAAGGCGCAGATGCCGGGCTATCGCGTCGCGGGCAAGACCGGCACCGCGCACAAGAGCGACGGTCGCGGCTACACCGACAAGTACGTCTCGTCGTTCGTCGGCTTCGCGCCCGCGTCGGATCCGCGTCTCGTCGTCGCGGTGATGCTGGACGAGCCCGGCACGGGCGTCTATTACGGCGGCGACGTTGCGGCGCCGGTGTTCTCGACGGTGACGGGTGCTGCGCTCCGCATGCTCGGCGTGCCGTCCGACGCGCCGACCGACAACGATCGTCCTGCCGCCCGCCGGCCGCCGTTGCCGAGGAAGAGACCTGATGGCCACGGTGCCGCCCGCCGAGGGATTCGGCGATCGACGTCCCGGCGCTGCTGTCGCGCCTCAACGCGCGTCCGCGCCGCATCACCGCCGACAGCCGGCGGGTGCAGCCGGGCGACGCGTTCGCCGCGTTCCCGGGCGCGCATGCCGACGGCCGCGCGTTCATCGCGGACGCCGATCGCGCGCGGCGCGGGATCGGTGCTGTGGGAAGCGGCGCGGCTTCCAGTGGAACAGCGAGTGGACGCTGCCCAACCAGCCGGTGCCGAACCTCCAGGCGAAGCTCGGCGTGATCGCCGACTTCATCTACGGCAGCCCGTCGCAGGCGATGTGGATGATCGGCGTCACCGGCACGAACGGCAAGACGTCGTGCTCGCACTGGATCGCCGAATCGCTCGACCGCACCGGCCAGCGCAGCGCCGTCATCGGCACGCTCGGCAACGGCCTCGTCGGCGCGCTACGAGCCGACGCTGTACACGACGCCGGACGCGGCGCTGCTGCACGAGCTCGTCGCGAAGTACAAGTCCGAGGGCGCGCTCATGCGTCGCGATGGAGGTGTCGTCGCACGGCCTCGACCAGGGCCGCGTCAACGGCGTCGCGTTCGACGTCGCGCTTTTCACGAACCTGACGCGCGACCATCTCGACTACCACGGCACGATGGCGGCCTACGGCGCCGCCAAGGCCAAGCTCTTTCACTGGCGCGGCCTCCACGCACGCGTGATCAACGTCGACGACGCGTTCGGCCAGAGCCTCGCCGACGACGCCCGCGCGCACGGCCGCAAGGTCCTGACATACGGGCTTTCCAGCGCCGACGTCGCCGCGACGGCGATCAACAACACGGCACGCGGCATCGAGCTGTCCGTGGCGACGCCGTGGGGACGCGGCGACGTCGCGACGACGGTGTACGGGACGTTCAATGCGTCGAACCTGCTCGCCTGCCTCGGCGTGCTGCTCGTGAGCGACGTCGGGCTCGCCGATGCGCTGGAGGCGCTGTCGCACGTCAAGGCGCCGCCGGGGCGCATGCAGCAGCTCGGCGGCGGCGAGAACCCGCTGGTGATCGTCGACTACGCGCACACGCCGGACGCGCTCGAAAAGGTGCTGACGGCGCTGCGGCCTGGCGTGCCGAGCGGCGGCGATCTCGTCTGCGTGTTCGGCTGCGGCGGCGACCGCGATCCGGGCAAGCGTCCCGAGATGGGCCGCGTCGCGGGCGAGCGCGCCGACCGCGTGATCGTGACCACCGACAACCCGCGCAGCGAGGATCCTGCGGCGATCGCGAGCGGCATCGTCCGCGGCGTGCGCGAGACCGCCAACCGCCGCTGGACCGTCGATCTCGACCGCGCGACGGCGATCGCCGGCGCGATCTCCGGCGCGAAGCAGGGCGACGTCGTGCTCGTCGCCGGCAAGGGTCACGAGGACTATCAGGAAATCGCCGGCGTGCGCACGCATTTCTCCGACGTCGAGACCGCGCTCGCCGCCTTGAAGCGCCGGGGCGAAGCATGATGGACACCGCCACCGCCGCGCGCGCGGTCGCCGGCCGCATCGTCGGCGATTCGGTGCGCTTCGCGCGCGTCACCACCGACTCCCGCACGCTGCAGGACGGCGACCTCTTCGTCGCGCTTTCCGGCGAGCGCTTCGACGGCCACGACTTCGTCGCCGCAGCTTTCGAGCGCGGCGCCGTTGCCGCGCTGGTCGCCGCCGATCGCGCCGACGACTTCGCCGGCAACCTCGTCGTCGTCGCCGACCCGCAGGCCGCGCTTGGCGCGCTCGCGGCGCACTGGCGCCGCCAGTTCACGATCCCCGTGATCGTCATCGTCGGCAGCAACGGCAAGACGACGGTCAAGGAAATGCTCGCGTCGATCCTGCGCGCGCATTTCGGCGACGCGGCGGTGCTCGCGACGCAGGGCAACCTCAACAACGCGATCGGCCTGCCGCTGACGCTGCTGCGTCTTGCGCGCAGCGCATCGCGTCGCCGCGATCGAGCTCGGGATGAACCATCGCGGCGAGACCGCCACGCTGGCGGCGATCGCGCAGCCGACGATCGCGCTCGTCAACAACGCGCAGCGCGAGCACCAGGAATTCATGAGCACGGTGGCCGAGGTCGCCGCAGGAGCACGCCGACCTGCTGCGCGTGCTGCCGGCGCACGGCGTCGCGGTGCTCAACGCCGACGACGCGCACGTCGACGCGTGGCGCGCCGCCGCGCGCGAGCGACACGACGTCAGCGTCATCGAATTCGGGCTCGACCGGGCCGCGGCGGTGCGCGGACGCGTGACGCCGGCCACCGACGGCATCGGCCTCGAGATCTCGACGGCAACCGGCGACGTCGAGTGTGGTGCTCGCGGTGCGCGGGCGCCACAACGCGAGCAACGCGCTGGCCGCCGCGTCCGCCGCGCTCGGCGCCGGCGCGTCGCTTGCGTCCGTTGCCCGCGGCCTGCAGGCGTTCCGGCCGGTCGCGGGCCGGCTCGCGTCACTGCGCGCCGCGAACGGCGCGACGATCATCGACGACACATACAACGCCAATCCGGATTCGGTGCGCGCGGCGATCGACGTGCTGGCCGCGGCGTCCGCGCCGCGCTGGCTGGTGCTGGGCGACATGGGCGAAGTGGGCGAGGGCGGGCCGGGATTCCATCGCGAGGTCGGCGACTACGCCCGCGCTTCGCGGCATCGAGCGGCTGCTGACGGCGGGGCCGCTCGCCGCCGAGGCCGCCGCGGCGTTCGGCGCGGGCGGCACGCATTTCGACTCGGTCGAGGCGCTCGCGCGCGACGTGGCACGCACTGCACCGGCGGATGCGACGCTGCTGGTCAAGGGCTCGCGCTTCATGCGCATGGAGCGCGTCGTCAACGCGCTCGCCGGCAAGCGCACTGATGCAGAGGGAGCGCACTGATGCTGCTGTGGCTCGCCGATCTGCTGGCGAAGGACGTTCGCGCGTTCAACGTGTTCGGCTACATCACGCTGCGCGCGGTGCTGGCGTGCATGACCGCGCTCTTCATCTCGTTCATCGTCGGGCCGCGGATGATCGGCTGGCTGTCGCGGATGAAGATCGGCCAGTCGGTGCGCGACGACGGCCCGCAGACGCACCTCGTCAAGGCCGGCACGCCGACGATGGGCGGCGCGCTGATCCTCGTGTCGATCGCCGTGACGACGCTGCTGTGGGGCGATCTCGCCAACCGCTTCGTCTGGGTCGTGCTGCTGGTCACGCTCGGGCTTCGGCGCGATCGGCTGGGTCGACGACTACCGCAAGGTCGTCCACCGCAATCCGAAGGGGCTGTCGGCCCGCGCAGAAGATCTTGTGGCAGTCGTTGATCGGGCTCATCGCCGCGGTCGTATCTCGCGTTCGCGGTGTCGGCGCCGGAGAACGTGACGCCGCAGCGGTATTCGTCGAATGGATGCAGAGCGGCTTCAGCGTCGCGGTGTCGCCGAAGACCGACCTCATCGTCCCGTTCTTCAAGTCGGTGTCCTACCCGCTCGGCATCTGGGGCTTCATCGCGCTCACGTACTGCGTGATCGTCGGCACGAGCAATGCGGTCAACCTGACCGACGGGCTCGACGGCCTCGCGATCATGCCGACGGTGATGATCGGCGCGGCGCTGGGCATCTTCGCCTACGTGAGCGGCAACGCGATCTTCGCGCGTTACCTGCAGTTTCCGCTGATTCCCGGCGCGGGCGAGCTCGCGGTGATCTGCGGCGCGCTCGCGGGCGCAGGGCTCGGCTTCCTGTGGTTCAACGCGTATCCGGCGGAAGTGTTCATGGGCGACGTCGGCGCGCTGGCGCTCGGCGCCGCGCTGGGCACGATGGCCGTCATCGTGCGCCAGGAGATCGTGCTCTTCATCATGGGCGGCGTGTTCGTCGTCGAGACGCTGTCGGTGGTCGTCCAGGTCGCCTCGTTCAAGCTGACCGGCAAGCGCGTGTTCCGCATGGCGCCGATCCACCACCACTACGAGCTCAAGGGCTGGAAGGAGAACCAGGTCGTCGTTCGCTTCTGGATCATCACGATGCTGCTCGTCCTGTTCGGTCTCTCCACGCTGAAGCTGCGCTGAGATGAGCTTCGCAAGGACGCAATGCCGTCGTCCTCGGCCTCGGGCTCACCGGGTTCTCGCTGACGCGCTATCTGGTGCGGCAGGGCGCGTCGGTGCGCGTCGCCGACACGCGGCCCGCACCGCCGTTCGCGCCGCGGCTCGCGACGCTGCTGCCGCACGTGCCGCTCGCCACCGGCGAATTCACCGACGCGACGTTCGCCGGCGCCGACCTCATCGCGATCAGCCCGGGCGTTCCCGTCGCATCACCTGGCGATTGCGGCCGCCGTCGCGCGCGGCGC
Organism: uncultured beta proteobacterium; assembly: GCA_963717695.1. GTDB lineage: Bacteria > Pseudomonadota > Gammaproteobacteria > Burkholderiales > Casimicrobiaceae > CAIWHR01. The sequence continues at coordinate 63,976 of CAVQWR010000005.1, forward strand.
CGAGATCGTCGGCGACATCGAGCTGTTCGCCCGCGCGCTTCCGCCCGGGCAGAAGGTCCTCGCGATCACCGGCTCGAACGGCAAGACCACCGTCACCGCGCTCACCGCGGCGCTGTGCCGCGCCGCGGGCCTGTCGACCGTCGTAGCCGGCAACATCGGCGTCGCCGTGCTCGAAGCGCTGCCCGACGACGGCCGCTGGCCCGACATGTTCGTGCTGGAGCTATCGAGCTTCCAGCTCGAGACGACGTCCACGCTCGCGCCGGTGGCGGCGACGGTGCTCAACGTCACCGAGAACCACCTCGACCGCTACGCAGGCATCGACGCCTATGCCGCGGCCAAGGCGCGCATCTTCGCCAACGGCGGCGTGCAGGTGCTCAACCGCGACGACCCGCGCTCGCTCGCGATGCGGCTGCCGGGGCGGCTGGTGCAGACGTTCGGCGGCGGCGTGCCGGATACCGAAAGCGAGTGGGGGCTCGTCGATCGCGGCGCGGGCGAAGTGTGGCTCGCGCGCGGCGGCGCACTGCTGCTCCCGGTGGCGGACCTGCAGCTCGTCGGTCGCCACAACGCGCAGAACGCGCTCGCCGCGCTGGCGCTGGCCTCGGTGGTCGCGCCGATCAAGCGCGACGTGCTGGCGGCGCTGGCGGAGTTCGAAGGCCTTCCGCACCGGATGCAGCGGATCGTCGAATCGCGCGGCGTGCTCTTCATCAACGATTCGAAGGGCACGACGGTTGCGGCGACGCAGGCGGCGCTCGACGGCCTCGCGCAGCCGGTCGTGCTGATCGCCGGCGGCGACGGCAAGGGGCAGGATTTCGCGGCGCTGAAGGATGCGGTCGAGCGCCACTGCCGGGCGGTATTCCTGATCGGTCGCGACGCGCCGATCGTTGCCGCGGCGCTCGCCGGCACGAAGGCGCTGGTCGAGCAGGCGGGGACGCTCGACGTGGCGGTCGATCGCGCGGTGGCCATCGCGCGCCCGGGCGACGCCGTGATGCTCTCGCCGGCGTGCGCGAGCCTCGATCAGTTCCCGAGCTACGTCGAGCGCGGCAACCGCTTCGTCGAGCGGGTGCGCGGCGCACGCGGAAGAGTCGGCGCATGCGTGACCAGGCCGCCACGTCGACGCTGGCTCCGGCGCGCGCCTTCCAGGCGTTCCGCGCGCTGGGCGCACTGCCGGCGCATCCGCGCACGATGCCGCTCTACGACGCGTCGCTCGCGTGGACGGCCGGACTCCTCCTCGCGATCGGGCTCGTGATGGTCTACTCGGCCTCGATCGCGATGGCCGAGGCGTCGCCATTCACCGGTTCCCGGGCGTGGTACTTCCTCGTGCGCCACGCCGCGTTCCTCGGCATCGGACTCGTCGCTGCGGTGCTCGCGTTCCAGGTGCCGCTCAAGGTGCTGCACAAGCTCGCGCCGCTCCTGTTCATCGTCTGCGCGGCGATGCTGATCCTCGTGCTCGTTCCCGGCATCGGCAAGTCGGTCAACGGCAGCCGGCGCTGGCTGTCGCTGTTCGTCATCAACCTGCAGCCCTCGGAATTCATGAAGCTCGCCGTCGTGCTCTACGCGGCGAGCTACTCGGTGCGCAAGGCCGCGTTCCTGCACGCGCAGCAGCCGATGCGCCAGACGCTGGTCAAGGGCTTCCTGCCGCTGTTCGGCGTCATGGTCGCGACCGGCGGGCTGCTGCTGCTCGAGCCCGACTTCGGCGCATTCGTCGTCATCGTCGCCATCGCATTCGGCATCCTGTTCCTCGGCGGACTCGACTGGCGCCTGTTCCTCGGTCTCCTGCTGCTGCTGCCGATCGGGCTCTCCGCCATTCTCGTCGCGGCGCCGTACCGGCTGCAGCGCCTCACCGCATTCCTCGATCCGTGGTCGGATCCGTTCGGCAAGGGCTACCAGCTGTCGCACGCGCTGATCGCATTCGGACGCGGCGAGTGGTTCGGCGTCGGGCTGGGATCGAGCGTCGAGAAGCTCCTCTACCTTCCCGAAGCGCACACCGACTTCCTGCTCGCCGTGATTGCCGAGGAACTCGGCTTCGTGGGCGTCGCCGTCGTCATCGGGCTCTTCGTCTGGCTCCTGGTCCGCGCGTATGCGATCAGCCGGCAGGCCGCGCGCCTCGAGCGGCCGTTCTCCGCGCTCGTCGCGCAGGGAATCGGCGTCTGGATCGGCGTGCAGACGTTCATCAACATCGGCGTCAACATGGGCGTGCTGCCGACGAAGGGCCTCACGCTGCCGCTGCTGTCGTTCGGCGGCTCGGGCATCGTCACTAACGCCGTCGCGATCGCGATCCTGCTCCGCGTCGATTACGAAAATCGCAGGCTGCTTAGAGGATTCGCCGAATGAGCCGCGTATTGCCTGCGGTTTCGGCGAAGGCTCACTTGCACGCAGTGCAAGTGAAGGCCGCGAATGCGGCCGGCCGGAGCCAAAATCGCCCCATCCTCCGGGGCTTCGCGGAATGACCGGGACTGTGATGATCACGACCGGCGGAACGGGTGGCCACGTATTTCCGGGACTTGCGGTCGCGGAGAAGCTCGCCGCGCGCGGCACGCGGGTGTTCTGGCTCGGCACGCGCGACGGCATCGAAGCGAAGCTCGTGCCGCAGCACGGCGTCGAATTCGAGGGCATCACGTTCGGCGGCATCCGCGGCAAGGGGTGGAAGAAGCTGCTGCTTGGACCGTTCTCGCTGCTCGGCGCATGCTGGCAGAGCCGCACGATCATCCGTCGTCGCGCGCCCGACGTCGTGCTGGGCTTCGGCGGATTCGTCTCGTTCCCCGGTGCGCTGATGGGCGTCGCGGCCGGCAAGCCGCTCGCGCTGCACGATGCCAACGCGGTGGCCGGCCTCGCCAACCGTGTGCTCGCGTACGGCGCCGACAGGATCCTGCTGGGCTTCCCCGACGCGATGCGCGGGCGCCATGCGGCGAAGGTCGAATGGGTCGGAAATCCGCTGCGCGATGCGATCGGGCGCATTCCGGCGCCGGAGAACCGCTTCGCCGGGCGCAGCGGCCCGTTGCGGCTCCTCGTCGTCGGCGGCAGCCTCGGCGCCGCGGCGCTGAACGAGTGCGTCCCTGCGGCGCTCGCGCTGCTGCCCGAGGATCGTCGGCCCGTCGTTGTCCATCAGGCGGGCGAAAGGCACATCGACACGTTGCGCGCCGCGTATCGGGCCGCCGGCGTGACCGCCGAATGCGTGGCGTTCATCGACGACATGGCAGCGCGCTACACCGACGCCGACCTCGTGCTCGCGCGCGGCGGCGCGATCACCGTTGCGGAACTCGCCGCCGCCGGCGTGGGCTCGATCATCGTGCCGCTCCCCGGGGCGATCGCCGACGAGCAGACGGCGAACGGCCGGTTTCTCGTCGCCGCGGGCGCCGCGATCATGGTGCCTCAGGCCGAGCTTTCGCCGCAGAGCCTCGCGTCGCAGCTGCAGTCGCTGTCCCGCGAAGCGCTGCTCGCGATGGCGCTCGCCGCACGCAGGACCGCACGGATCGGCGCCGCCGAGCGCGTGGCCGACATCTGCATCGCGCTCGGAGGCCGCGCGCGATGAAGCACAAGGTGAAATGCATCCATTTCGTCGGCATCGGCGGCGCCGGGATGAGCGGCATCGCCGAAGTGCTGGCAACACAGGGCTACGCGGTGTCGGGATCGGACCTCGCCGCCAGCGCCGTCACCAAGCGGCTCGCCGGCCTCGGCATTGCGATATCCATCAAACATGCGGCGACCAATGTCGCCACTGCCGACGTCGTGGTCGTGTCGACCGCGGTGGCCGCGGACAATCCCGAGGTCGTCGCGGCGCGCGCCCGCGGCGTGCCCGTGGTGCCGCGCGCGCTGATGCTGGCCGAGCTGATGCGGCTGAAAACGGCCATCGCAGTCGCCGGAAGCCATGGCAAGACGACGACGACCAGTCTCATCGCGTCGGTGCTGGCCGAAGGCGGGCTCGATCCGACGTTCGTGATCGGCGGGCGGCTGCTGTCGGCGGGCGCCAATGCGCGGCTCGGCCGCGGCGACTTCCTGGTCGCCGAGGCCGACGAATCCGATGCCTCGTTCCTCTACCTGTCTCCGGCGATGGCGGTCATCACCAACATCGACGCCGACCACATGGAGAGCTACGACCACGACTTCGAGAAATTGAAGCGCGCGTTCGTCGACTTCGCGCAGCGGCTGCCTTTCTACGGCGTCGTCGTCATGTGCACCGACGACGCCAACGTGCGCGACATCGCGCCGTCGATCGCCAAGTCGATCACGACCTACGGCCTCGACGAAGGCGCGCACCTCCGCGCGATCGACGTCGTCAACGTCGGAGGGCGGATGCACTTCACGGCCTGCGCAGCCGGCGCGCGCGATCTGAAGGTCGAGCTGAATCTCCCCGGCGTGCACAACGTGCGCAATGCGCTCGCCGCGATCGCGATCGGCCGCCAGGTGGGCGTCGACGATGCGGCGATCGCCCGGGCGCTCGCCGAATTCCGCGGCGTCGGGCGGCGCTTCCAGCGCCACGGCGACGTGAAGCTCGCCGCGGGCGGCAGCTACACGCTGATCGACGACTATGGTCACCACCCGGTGGAAATGGCGGCGACGATTGACGCGGTGCGCGGCAGCTTTCCCGGTCGCCGCGTGGTGCTCGCGTTCCAGCCACATCGCTACACACGCACGCGTGACCTCTTCGAGGACTTCGTGCGCGTGCTTTCGACCGTCGACGCGCTCCTCCTTACCGAGGTCTATCCCGCGGGCGAGGCACCGATCGTGGCGGCCGATGGCCGCGCGCTGGTGCGCGCCGTGCGCATCGCGGGGCGGGTCGAGCCGGTGTTCGTGGAGGCGATCGCGGACGTGCCCGCCGCACTCGCGGCGCTCGTGGCGGATGGCGACGTCGTCGTCACGATGGGCGCGGGTTCGATCGGACAGGTGCCGGCGATGCTGGGGGGCAGCGCATGAGAGCGGCGGGCGAAGCCAAGGCCCGAAGGGCGCGTCGCCGCCCGATTGCGCGCGCCCGATGTGCGAGTGGTCGGTTGTCGAGCGCGTCCAAGGAGGGCGCATGATGATGACCGAACCGCGCGCAATGACGGGACTGCGTGGCACGCTGGAGCACGATGCGTCGCTCGCGCGCTACACGAGCTGGCGCTGCGGCGGACGGGCCGACCAGGTGTACTTTCCTGCCGACCGCGACGATCTTGGCACATTCATCGGACAGCTCGACCCGAGTGCGCCGCTCGCGGTGATCGGACTCGGCAGCAACCTGCTGGTGCGCGACGGTGGTGTGCGCGGCACCGTCGTCGTGCTGCACGCGGCGCTCAACACGCTGACGCTCGCGGACGGCGGCCTGATCTACGCGGAGGCCGGGGTGGCGAGCCCCAAGCTCGCGCGCTTTGCGGCGATGCACGGCAGGGCGGAGGCGGAGTTCCTCGCCGGCATTCCGGGCACCGTCGGCGGCGCGCTCGCGATGAACGCCGGCTGCTACGGCGGCGAAACCTGGCGCTACGTGCGCGAGGTCGAAGTGCTGACGCGCACGAGCGCCTTCGAGCGACGCCTTCCGGGCGCCTATGCGATCGGGTACCGGTCGGTGCGGCGCGCCGACGGCGCGCCGCCCGACGGAATGTTCACGGCGGCGTGGTTCGCGTTTCCAGCCGGGGATTCGACTGCGGCGCGGGCACGCATTTCCGAGTTCCTGAAGCGGCGCATTGCGACGCAGCCGCTCGACCTTCCCAACGCCGGAAGCGTGTTCCGCAATCCGGAGGGCGACCACGCCGCGCGCCTGATCGAGAGCTGCGGCCTCAAGGGCTATGCGATCGGCGGTGCGCGGATTTCCGAGAAGCATGCCAATTTCATCGTCAATCCCGGCGGCCTCGGCACCGCTGCCGACATCGAGGCGATCATCGCGCACGTCCGCGCCACCGTGCAGCAGAAGACCGGCATCGCGCTCGAGACCGAAGTCCGTGTGATCGGTGAGAAGGCATGAGCGAATTCGGCAAAGTTGCAGTTCTCATGGGCGGCCCGTCGGCGGAGCGCGAGGTGTCTCTCATGTCCGGCAATGGCGTCCTGACGGCGCTTCGGTCGAAAGGCGTGGACGCCCACGCGTTCGATCCGGCCGAGCGCGACCTCTGGGACCTGAAGCGCGAAGGCTTCGCCCGCGTGTTCATCGCGCTGCACGGACGCTTCGGCGAGGACGGCACGGTGCAGGGCGCGCTGGAGACGCTGAAGATTCCGTACACCGGCAGCGGCGTGATGGCGTCGGCGCTGGCGATGGACAAGTGGCGGACGAAGCTCATCTGGGAAGCGCGCGGGATTCCGACGCCGCGCTACCGGATCGCCGACGCTTCGACCGACTGGATGCGCGTCGTCGCCGAACTCGGCCTGCCGCTCATCGTGAAGCCGGCGCGCGAGGGCTCGACGATCGGCCTCACCAAGGTGACCGGCGTCGACCACAACGAACTGGCGCTCGCGTATGCCGAAGCGGCGAAGCACGACGATCTCGTGCTGATCGAGGAATTCGTCGCCGGCATCGAGGTGACCGCGGCGATCCTCAACGGCGTCGCGCTGCCGCTCATCCGGATCGAGGCGCCCCACGGCAACTACGACTATCACGCCAAATATTTCTCCGACGAGACCAAGTACTTCTGCCCGAGCGGGCTGCCCGAGGCGAAGGAGCGGGAAATCCAGGCGCGCTCGCTCGCCGCGTTCGAGATCGTCGGCTGCAGCGGCTGGGGCCGGCTCGACGCGATCCTGCGTTCCGACGGAACGTTCCAGTTCCTCGAGGTGAACACGTCGCCCGGAATGACCGGACATTCGCTGGTGCCGATGGCAGCCAAGGTCGCCGGCATCGGGTTTCCCGAGCTTTGCGTCGAGATCCTGCGGAGCGCGCATGTGGGATGACACGCGCCAGCTGAACATGGCCGCGGGCGGCATTGCGCTGATCGCGCTCTGCCTCCTCGCGTGGGGCGGGCTCGCGTGGCTCGCACGCCAGCCGGTGTTCGCGTTGCGCGAGGTCGTCGTGACGACGCCGCTGACCCGGGTCAGCCCGGCGCACGTCGAAGCGGTGATCCGCGACGAGTTCGCGGGAACGCTCTTCACGCTGGATCTCGTCCGCGCCCGCACCGCGCTCTCGCGCGTCGCATGGGTGCGCTCCGTGGCGCTGCGCCGGCAGGCGCCGGCGAAGCTCGAGGTCGCGATCGAGGAGCACGTGCCGCTCGCGCGCTGGAACGACAGCGGGCTCGTCAACAGCGAAGGCGAAGTCTTCGTCGCCGACTACGACGGCGACCTGCCGCAGTTCGACGCGCCCGACGGCCGCTCGGCCGAGGTGACCGCGCGCTACCGCGAATGGAGCGATCTGCTGGCGCCACTGGCGCTCGCGGTGCAGCAGGTGGCGCTGTCGGCGCGCGGCGCATGGCATCTGCGCGTCGCCGGCGGCGCGTCGCCGCTCGCGATCGAGCTGGGCCGCGATGATCCGTCGCAGCGGCTCGCCCGGTTCGTCGCGGCCTACAAGGGAACGGTCGGTGCGCTGGCGCGCGCCGGCACGAGGATCGATCGCGTCGATCTGCGCTACCGCAACGGCTTCGCGGCGCGGGTGCCGGGGCTCCCCGAACTGCCGGCGCGCAAGACCACGGGATGAGCGGGCGATGACGACGCGCACAACGCAATGCGGCAACGGGAAGGTGAGATGGTGAAAGACGCAAAGAACGTGATCGTGGGGCTCGACATCGGCACGTCGAAGATCGTCGCGATCGTGGCCGAGGTGACGCCCGACGACGGGCTCAACATCATCGGCCTCGGCACGCAGCCGTCGCGCGGCCTGCGCCGCGGCGTCGTCGTCAACATCGAGGCGACGATGGCGTCGATCCAGCGCGTGCTGGAGGAGGCCGAACTGATGGCGGACTGCCGGATCACCGAGGTCTACACCGGAGTGGCCGGCAGCCACATCAAGAGCCTCAACTCGAGCGGGATGGTCGCGATCAAGGAGAAGGAGGTCACGCAGGCCGACATCGACCGCGTCGTCGAGACGGCGAAGGCGATCGCGATCCCGAACGACCAGCAGATCCTGCACATCATCCCGCAGGAATTCATCATCGACGGGCAGGAGGACGTGCGCGAGCCGCTCGGGATGAGCGGCGTGCGGCTCGAGGTCAAGGTGCACATCGTCACCGGCGCCGTCTCGGCGGTCGAGAACATCGTCAAGTGCGTGCGCCGCTGCGGCCTTGAGGTGAAGGACGTGATCCTGCAGCCGCTCGCCTCCGCGATCGCGGTGCTGAACGACGACGAGAAGGAGTTGGGCGTGTGCCTCATCGACATCGGCGGCGGCACGACGGACCTCGCGGTGTTCGCCAACGGCGCGATCCGGCACACGTCGGTGATCCCCATCGCCGGCGACCAGGTGACCAACGACATCGCGATGACGCTGCGCACGCCGACCAAGGAGGCCGAGGAGCTGAAGCTGCGCCACGGCTGCGCGCTGCGGCAGCTGGCCGGCGCCAACGACATCATCGAGGTGCCCGGCGTGGGCGACCGGCCGCCGCGCACGCTGTCGCGGCAGACGCTCGCGGAGGTGATCGAGCCGCGCATCGAGGAGCTCTACACGCTGGTGCAGGCGGAGCTGCGGCGTTCGGGATTCGAGGAGCTGCTGTCGTCGGGAATCGTGCTGACCGGAGGCACGGCACTCCTCGGCGGCATGACGGAGCTCGGCGAGGAAGTCTTCCACCTGCCGGTGCGGATCGGCATCCCGGCGTACGTCGGCGGGCTCGCCGACGTCGTGCGCAGCCCGCGCTATGCAACGGCCGTCGGGCTCCTGCTCGAAGGCCGCACCCAGTATCTGCGCGATCGCGACTCGCGCGCCCAGTCGACGGGACTGGGCGGCGTCGCGACGCGCATGAAGCAATGGTTCAAGGCGAATTTCTAGGGACACGAGAAAAAACGGCGAACGAGTGAATGGCATCGTCAGCGAAATGCACGCAGGCATCTGAAATCCGACATCTCCACGTTTGACAGGAAAGGAATCACACCATGTTCGAAATCATCGACCAAACCCCGCAGGAAGGGGCGATCATCAAAGTCATCGGCGTTGGCGGCTGCGGCGGCAACGCCGTCGAGCACATGATCGGACGCGGCCTCTCGGGGGTCGAGTTCATCAGCGCCAACACCGACGCGCAGGCGCTGCGCCGGTCGACGGCACGCGTGCAGCTGCAGCTTGGCAGTTCACTCACGCGTGGCCTCGGCGCGGGCGCCAAGCCGGAAATCGGCCGCGACGCGGCAAACGAGGATCGCGACCGCATCGCCGAGCTGATCGACGGCGCGGACATGCTCTTCATCACGGCCGGCATGGGCGGTGGCACCGGCACCGGCGCGGCGCCGGTCATCGCCGACATCGCGAAGAGCCTCAACATCCTGACCGTCGCGGTGGTCACGCGGCCGTTCGGGTTCGAGGGCAAGCGGCAGAAGGTCGCGCAGATGGGGATCGACGAGCTCGGCAAGAAGGTCGACTCGCTGATCATCATCCCGAACGACAAGCTGATGGAAGTTCTGGGCGAGGACGTCTCGGTGCTCGACGCCTACGCCGCCGCGAACGACGTACTGCATGGCGCGGTGTCGGGGATCGCCGAGGTGATCAACAACCCGGGTCTCGTCAACGTCGACTTCGCCGACGTGCGCACCGTGATGGGCGAAGTCGGCATGGCGATGATGGGATCGGCGACGCACACCGGCAGCGACCGTGCGCGCCTCGCGGCGGAAGCGGCGGTGAAGAGCCCGCTGCTGGAGGACGTCAACCTGCTCGGCGCGCGTGGCGTTCTCGTCAACATCACGGCGTCCGCCGGCCTGCGGATGAAGGAGTACCACGAGGTGATGAACACGATCAAGGAGTTCACCGCCGAGGACGCGATGGTGATCGTCGGCACCGTGATCGACGACGAGATGGAGGACCGGCTGCGCGTGACGATGGTCGCCACGGGATTGGGCGCCGCGAACGCGAAGCAGCAGCGCACGCCCAACATCGCGCTCGTCGAGTCCGCGGTCGCGCTCCAGCGCACGGGGACGGACAATATCGGCATGACCGCGGCGCCCAACTACGACGACCTCGATCAGCCGGCGGTCGTGCGGCGCGGTCGGGCACCGACGGCGCGGACCGCGCCCGCGATCGATGCGGCGGAGATTCCGGCATTCCTGCGCAAGCAGGCGGATTGAATGGAGGCAGCGCGGGTCCAAGGGGCATGCTGCACTGCGGCGCCGGCGTCGCCCCCGATCCGCGCATTGTGGTAGTATTCGCAGTTAAGCCCTTGAGGTGACAAGGAAAAGACCCGCGGTGCACGTGATGCTGAAGCAACGTACGCTCAAAGCGACGAGCAAGACGACGGGGGTCGGTGTGCACACCGGCGCGCGCGTCGATCTCGTGATGCGTCCCGCGGCGCCCGATACGGGAATTGTCTTTCACCGCGTCGACCTGCCTCAACCCGTGTCGATTCCGGCCGATGCGCTTCACGTCGGCGACACGCGGCTCTCCACTTCGCTGCGGCAGGACGGCGTTTCCATCTCCACGGTGGAGCACGTACTCTCCGCGTGCGCCGGGCTCGGCATCGACAACATGCACATCGACGTCGCCGGACCCGAGCTTCCGATCATGGACGGCAGCGCGGCGCCGTTCGTCTTCCTGCTGCAGTCGGCGGGAATCGTCGAGCAGGACGCGCGCAAGAAGTACATGCGCATCCTCGAGCCCGTCGAGGTGCGCGACGGCGACAAGTTCGCGCGGCTCGAGCCGTTCCACGGCTTCAAGCTCGACTTCACGATCGACTTTCCCCACCCGATGTTCGGGTCCGAGAATCGCCAGGTGGTCATCGACTTCGCCGAGCATTCGTACGTCAAGGAGGTCGCGCGGGCCCGCACGTTCGGCTTCATGCAGGACGTCGAGGCGATGCGCGCCGCGGGTCTCGGGCTTGGCGGCAGCCTGCAGAACGCAATCGTGCTGGACGACTTCCGCGTGCTGAACAGCGAGGGCCTTCGCTACGACAACGAGTTCGTCAAGCACAAGGTGCTCGACGCGATCGGCGACCTGTACTTGCTCGGCCACCCGCTGATCGGCCTCTACACGACGTTCAAGACCGGCCACGCGCTCAACAGCCAGCTCACCCGCGCCGTGATGGCGCGGCGCGAGTGCTACGAGCTCGTGACGTTCGACTCGCCGGGCGACGTGCCGTCGGCGTTCAAGGATTGGCAGTTCGCGGCAGCCTGATTCGGACCGAAGCGGCAGCGGCATTCGCGCATGCCGGCGCTGCAATGCGCGCGATCCGGGTTTCGACGCGGTAATCGACAATGGTGCTCGCACGGCTCCTGCTCGTCATCGCGCTGATCGCGATAGGAGTCGCCGGCGCGCTCTATCTCGTCACGAAGGACCGGCGGTATCTCAAGTTCATCGGCGCCGCGCTGCGCCTCACGGTGATCGTCGCGATCTGCGTGTTCCTGTTCTTCGCGGCGCGACGCTTCGGCGCGCACCTGTGAGCTGATTCTGCCGTTGTGCGGCCCGCCGGCCGCGTACGTATTTGCTTCTGCCGACGCCGCCGCCGGCACACGCCGACGCGCGGCGATCGGAACGACTTTCATTGACGACTGCAGCAGGGGAGCACCCTTGGCGACCGACACCACCGACTCCACGCGCAAGGCGCGGCTCGACGCACTGCTGCTCAATCTTCCCGGAGTGAGCGCGCGGTCGATCAACGGCCTCGACGCCTATTTCGTCACCGACAAGATGTTCGCCTGCATCAGCGGCAAGGGCGTCGGCCTGCGCCTGCCCTTTGCGACCTGCACCGAGCTTCGCTTCTCGCGCGACAACGTCGTGCCGTTCCAGCCGAGCGGCATGGCGAGCACGCGCGAGTGGGTCCAGATCGATCGCGCCGATCCTGCCGGTTACGAGCAGGACCTCCCGCTCTTCCAGGAATCGATCGACTTCGTTCGCGGCGGCCGGCCGCGCTGAGTATCAGGTTCCCGGAGGGCGGCGTCGGATGTCATGCGCCGCCGAGGCAACCATGTCGGGATGAGGGGAAGCGCGCGTCCCGGCGCGCTCCCGGTCTCCATCGGGGCGGCGGGTTGATCCCGAACAAGACGCCGCCGCGACATCGGCGCTAGATTGGTCGCCACCGGCGGCGGAGGACCGGGCGCACGCGTTGGCGCCGACCCGCCCGATGGCGAAAGCGCCCATGGCCAATCCCACCTTCGACCAGTACGTCAACATCGACAAGTACCACGCCCCCCAGATGCTGGGTGCGCGTGCACCGCGTCGCTTTCACGTGATGGCGAAGCCCGCAGGCTCGACCTGCAATCTCGACTGCACGTACTGCTTCTACCTCAGCAAGCAGGACCTTCACGGCGGCCCCGGCGCCGGCAAGATGGACGACGACGTGCTCGAGCGGTTCGTCCGCGACTACATCGCAAGCGTCACCGCGCGACGAGGTCGTGTTCTCGTGGCAGGGCGGCGAACCGACGCTGCGCGGCCTCGAGTTCTTCCGCAAAGCGGTCACGCTGCAGCGCAAGTATGCGAAGCCCGGCCAGCGGATCGAGAACGACCTGCAGACCAACGGCACGCTGCTCGACGAGGACTGGGCGAAGTTCCTGAAGGAGCACCGCTTCCTCGTGGGGCCTGTGATCGACGGCCCGCGCGAGATCCACGACCGCTACCGGATCACCAAGCAGGGCGCGCCCACGTTCGACAAGGTGTATGCGGCGGCGAAGCTGCTGCAGCGATTCGGCGTGCCGTTCAACACGCTGACGTGCGTCAACCGGTTCAACGGGAAGCGTCCGCTCGACGTCTATCGCTTCCTGCGCCGCGAGCTGGGTTCGACGTACCTGCAGTTCATTCCGATCGTCGAGATCAAGGGATTCGAGACGACGGCGCCGCAGGAGTGGGACTCCGCGCGGCTGCCGGTGGTCGGAAGCCCCGAGTCAAAGCCCGGCCATCCGGATTCGGTGGTGACGGACTGGTCGGTCGACCCGGAAGATTACGGCTATTTCCTGTCGAAGGTGTGGGACGAGTGGCTCGCCCGCGACGTCGGCAAAGTGCTGGTCAACTTCTGCGAGACGCTGGTCGTGCAGCGCATGGGAATGGCGGCGCAGATCTGCATCCACGCCGAAACCTGCGGCAAGGGTGTCGCCATCGAGCACGACGGCAGCGTCTATGCGTGCGATCACTACGTCTACCCGGAATATCGACTGGGCAATGTGAAGCAGCGCTCGCTCGGCGACATGGTGTTCGCGCCGACGCAGGTGAAGTTCGCGTACGCCAAGTCCGAAACGCTGCCTGCGTACTGCAGGAAGTGCGAATTCCTGCGCGACTGCTGGGGCGAGTGCCCGAAGAATCGCCTGCTGCGCACGCCGGATGGCGAGCCGGGGCTCAACTATCTCTGTCCCGGCCTGAAGAAGTTCTTCGCACACGCATCGGCCACCGCGGACAAGATGGCGGCGCTGCTGCACTACGGCTCCCGCTGCGCCGCGGCCGCGCATCTGACCGACTGGTCGCGCACGCCCGCGTGCCGCGGAGGATAATGTCGGTCGACTCGGACCGGCGCCCGCGGGTTGCGCCGGCCCGGGGCGCCAGCCAGGACGGGCGCCACAGGTGCGGGATGGGCCGGCTTCGCGCCGTAGCATGCCACGCCGTTTTCGCGATTTTCCGACGAAGCTTCGTTCCCGGAGATGCGCAATCAACGACCTCCGGGGCCGCCCATTTCCAATCCAATTTCGAAATCCATTAACAAGGACTCTAAGATGCAATCGATCAAAATCGGAATTCTCGTGGCCGGCGTGGCCGGTCTCGTCGCGCTGGGTGCCTGCAGCGCCGACAAGGAAGCCAAGCCCGCCGCCGCTGCTGTGGCGGGCCCCGCCGCGGTGACCGTGAACGGAACACCCATTCCCCAGAGCACGGTCGACATGATCGCCAAGCAGGGCGCGAGCTCGGGTCGTCCGGACACCCCGGAAACGCGCAAGGCCATCGTCGATCGCATGACGATGCAGCTGATCCTGGCGCAGGAGGCGGTCAAGAAGGGACTGGACAAGACTCCGGAGGTCGCCGAACAGGTGGAGGCCGTCAAGCAGACGATTCTGGCCAATGCCTATATCCAGGATCTCCTGAAGAATACGGCGGTGACCGACGAGATGCTGAAGGCCGAATACGACCGGATCAAGGCGACGGCAAGCGGCACCGAATACCAGGCGCGTCACATCCTCGTCGCGACGGATGCCCAGGCGCGGGACATCATCGCGCGACTCAAGAAGGACCCCGGCTCTTTCGCCCGACTGGCGGCGGAACGGTCGATGGACGAGGGATCGAAGGGGAACGGCGGCGAGCTCGGCTGGTTCGACACTCGCAGGATGGTGCCCGAGTTCGGCGCCGCGGTGAGCAAGCTCGGGAAGGGCAAGTTCACGACCGAGCCCGTCAAGACGCAATTCGGCTATCACGTCATCCTGCTCGAGGATTCGAGGACGATCGAGCCGCCGCCGCTCGACGCGGTGAAGCCGCAGCTCACCCAGCAGATCCAGCAGCAGGCCGTGACGAAGCAGATGGACGAGCTCAAGGCCAAGGCGAAGATCGAAGTCGCCGCGGCACCGGCTTCCGCAATGCCGCCGCCCAAGGCGCAGGAGGACGCCGGAAAGACAAAGGATGGGGCCCCGAGTAAGTGATGAACGTCGCACCTCCGTCGAACCGGAATCATTTCCATAGGATGCCGCGCAAACGCATTGCTCTGCTTCCTCCGGGACGCAACCGTTCGGATTGCGACTCCCGGCGATGACGCGCTCGATCGGGAACACGCTGCGATGGCTGCTGCCCCTGCTCATGGTGGTCGTGGCCGAGTCCCCGGTCACTGCGGCGGGCGCGTCGTCCGATGACGGGAATGGAATGCGGGCTGAAATTCAGATCGGCCTGTGTTCTCCGGTCGACACCCTCACCCGGAACCTGAAGCTCGGTCCACCGCGCGCTACGCTCACGGTCTGGCAATTCGACGACCCGGCGCTTTCGCTGTTCGCGCGCGGAATTCGCCTTCGCCTTCGCGTCGCGGCGGACGGACGCTCGGTGCTGACGCTGAAGGTGGCCGATCAGGACTGCTCGATTGTCGACGTCCGCCGAATCCCACACGGCGAGGGCAAATGCGAATACGACATGTATGGCGACAACGCGGCGGGCGCCGTGTCGCTCAATGTCGAGCTCGACGTGAAGCGCACGAACGACCTGGTGGCCGGACGCGCGACACCCGCACAGTCGTTGAGTGCCGCGCAGGGGGCTTATCTGCGCGACGTCGTCGGAATCTGGCCGCTGCCTTCGGAGATCCGTGCGCTCGGCCCCATGCAGGTCGAGACCTACCGGACGAAGGGTCGGCGCTACGACATCGACATCTCGCAATTGCCTGGCGGGCAGCGGTTTGCGGAGATCTCGCGCAAGGTTCCCCTCGGAGACGCGCCGCGCGACATGCGCGCCATGGAGGCGGAATTGGCGAAGGCCGGCATCGAAGCGTGTCCGGATCGCTCCTCGCCGGCGCTGGACAAGCTGCGTGCGCTGGAGCGCTAGCGACGACGGCGCCGTGCCCGCTTCGGAAACGATTCCCGGGTAGTGCAGGCGGGCCGCACCGCGGGGCTGCAGGCGCCCATCCAGATCAATGAAGCGAACCGACGGCGGGAGTTCCATGCAGTAGCTTGCGTTTGGTCAATGCCGCAGCGTGGTTACGGCAGGCGTAACACCTTAGAATCCGGGCATCGGATCACGCGACCCTGCCGCTGTTGCCGCCCATGCGGGCGCGCGCGCCAAGGGCAGGGTGGATCGCATGCCGGCTGCGCATGCCACGCTGGCAGCCACGTCCGCTTCGGATCACCTCTCTATGAATGGAGAATCAAATGAGGAAGCTGCTCCTGGTCGTTGCCTTGTTGGGTAGTACCGGAATTGCGTGCGCCGCCGACGCGCCGTCCGCGGCGCCGTCGCAGCCGCAGCAGCAGGCGATCGCCACGCTGACCGGCAAGGTGCTCGAGGTGAAGGACGTCGACAGCTACACGTATCTGCGCCTGCAGACGAAGGATGGCGAGCAGTGGGCGGCGGTCAACAAGTCGGCGGTGAAGGTCGGTGAAACCGTCACGATCTTCGACCCGGCGATGATGGTCAACTTCGAGAGCAAGGCGCTCAAGAAGACGTTCGACAAGATCGTCTTCGGCACGCTGCCGACGCCGAACGCTCCGGCTGCGCCTGCCGCGGCCGCCCCTGCGACGTCGACCGACATGGCGGCGATGCACGCGAACATGGCAAAGACTCCGGCGCCCGGCGCGGATGTCGCGAAGATCAAGGTCGCGAAGGCCAAGGGACCGGATGCGCGCTCGGTTGCGGAAGTCGCGACCCAGGGTCCGGCGCTGAAGGGCAAGAGCGTCGCCGTGCACGGCCAGGTCGTGAAGTTCACGCCGGACGTGATGGGCAAGAACTGGGTGCATCTGCGCGACGGCTCCGGCTCGGCCGCCGACGGCAGCAACGACATCCTCGTGACGACCAAGGACGACACCAAGATCGGCGACATCGTGCTGGCGAAGGGCACCGTCCAGACCGACAAGAATTTCGGCTCCGGTTACGCGTACAAGGTGCTGGTCGAGGACGCAAAGCTCTCGAAGTGATCAGTCCCGCGGTCGATTGCTGCGGGCTGGAGCGTCGGAACATTTCAGCGATATGATGATGCCGGGTCGCGGCGCGATCCGGCATCGGCTTTTCCGGCGCCCGAACGGCAGGCGCGATCCCCGCGCTGCAGTGCGCTGTCGCCGAGCCTCTCCGCATGATAGCGATCCGGAACTGACCTCGGAGCTTCCATGACAGCCAGCAGACACACATTCGGCGCGTTCGCCGCCTCGCTCTTCCTCCTCGGTGCGATCGCGCTTCCCGCGTCCGCGCAGGCGCCCGATCCTCTGCCGTCGTGGAACGACGGTGCGGCGAAGCAGGCGATCGTCGATTTCGTGAAGGCGACGACGACCAAGGGCAGCCCGGAATTCGTCGCCGAGCCCGAGCGGATCGCGACCTTCGACCAGGACGGCACGCTGTGGGTCGAGCATTCGATGTACTCGCAGGTGGTGTACTGCTTCGACCGCGTTGCCGTGATCGTCAAGAAGAAGCCCGAGCTCGCCAAGGTCGAGCCGTACAAGACGGTGCTCTCCGGCAACCGCGAGGCGATCGCCAAGCTGTCGATGCAGGACCTCGAGAAGATCCTCGCCGCGACGCTGACCGGCATGAGCGTCGAGGACTTCCAGGCGCAGGTGCGGCAGTGGCTCGCCGTTGCGACCGATCCGCGCTGGAAGCGTCCGTACACGGACCTCACGTACCTGCCGATGCAGGAAGTATTGAAGTACCTGCGCGCCAACGGCTACAAGACGTACATCGTCACGGGCGGCGGCCAGGATTTCGTGCGCGTCTATGCGGAGCATGTGTACGGCGTGCCGCCCGAGCAGGTCGTCGGCACCGCCGGTGGTACCAAGTTCGGCTACGACAGCGACGGCAAGCCGGTGCTGACCAAGGAGCCCAAGCTGCTCCTCAACGACGACAAGGCCGGCAAGCCGGAGGGCATTCACCTCATGATCGGGCGCCGCCCGTTCGCCGCGTTCGGCAACTCGCTCGGCGATCGCGAGATGCTGGAATACACGCAGGCCGGCGGCGGCTTGCGACTGGAAATGCTGGTGCTGCACGACGACGCGAAGCGGGAATACGCGTACGGGCCGGCGACCGGGCTGCCCGCAACCAAGATCGGCGCCTTCCCGCAATCGCTCTACGACGAGGCGAAGGCACGCGGCTGGACCGTCATCAGCATGAAGAACGACTGGAAGAAGATCTTCGCATTCGAGTAGTGCAAGAGCCAAGGCACCGCGCTGACGTGCCCACGCGTACTACAATTGACGCACGCTGTGGTGTCGCCGGCCTGAACAAATGGAGAAGTGAATGACGCTGCGACCTGAAATTCGTTGCCTGACGGCCGCGCTCGGCGCCGCTGCATTGCTCGCCGCGTTGCCGGCGCGTGCGGAACTGAGCGCCGAGGAACTCGCGAAAATTGCGCAGAATCCCGTCGGCAACATGATCAGCGTGCCGTTCCAGAACAACTCCAACCTCAATTTCGGCCCGGAGAAGGGGACGCAGAACATCCTCAACATCCAGCCGGTGATACCGATCGAGGTCGACCACGACTGGAACATCATCACGCGGACGATCATTCCGCTCATCTGGATGCCTTCGCTGGGGCCGGATACCCCGTCCAAGAGCGGCATCGGCGACATCCAGCTTTCCGCGTTCCTGTCGCCGGCGAACCCGGGCGAATGGATCTGGGGTCTCGGTGCAATCACGCAGATTCCGACCAACAGCAGCGAGGAGCTCGGCAACAAGAACTGGGGCCTCGGGCCGACGGCGGTGGTGCTGCACCTCAAGCACGGCGATCCGTGGGTCTATGGCGTGCTGGTCAACAACATCTGGTCGCTCACAAGCAGCGAGCAGGGCGGCGCGTACAACAACGGCCTCGTCCAGCCGTTCCTCAATTACAACTTCTCGGACGGGGCGTATCTGACCAGCGGGCCGATCCTGACGGTCAATTGGAAGGCCGACAGCAGTCAGCGCTGGACAGTGCCCATCGGCGGCGGCGTCGGCAAGATCTTCCACATCGGCAAGCTGCCGGTAAATACGAGCATCGACGCCTACTACAACGTGGTCAAACCGGATTACGGCGCGAACTGGCAAATACGCGCGCAAGTCCAGCTGATGTTCCCCAAGTAGCCCGCATTCGGGCCCGGGAACGAGCCGAAACCGGTGGACCGCTCCATGTTCGCGGGTGGTTGCCGACCCTTGCGCAGGGACTCGCGCCCCGCTACCCCGCCCGTCGGACGAATTTGGCCAGCGCTGCCTTGAGGGGGCCGTCGGGGAGCTCGCGGGCGAGCTTCGCCAGGGGCTGAATTGACGCTCTATCTATTTGATTCGACTGCGATTTTGCGGGTATCACGGGGTCGATCCTGACTTGCACGCGCACCCGTATTGAGCTAAATTGCGAAGCTTCGTGCCGAAGCGCCGAGAGCAGGTCGGGAATCCGCTGCTTCACCACGGCGGCGATGGCGCCGGCATCCGCGGCAATGACGAGCTCGCTCCCGGTGGCATCGACCACGCGCACGCGCTGCGCGAGGGTTCGGGGCAGGAGGCGGGTCAGGACTGCCGTGAGCGAGGCCTCCTGATGGCGGCGGGCCTCCCACGCGGCAAGCGTCGCATCGGCGGCGACGACGTGTTTGATGGGCTGCGGCGATCGCGGCATGAATGGGCAGGTTGGCCGGGCATCACGCCGGCGGGCCGGCGGGAGGAAGCCAATTGAACATCATTCTGCTGTCGAGCGCCACGTCGCGGGCCCGCGTGCTGACGCTCGACTGGCGCCACGGCATGCTCGGCGCCTGCGCGCTTTTCGCGATGGTGATCGGCAGCGCACTGATCTTCAATTTCATCACGCTGAAATATGCGGCATCGACGCAGAACCCGCTCCTGAAGGCGATCCTGCTCGCCGACCAGAGGGAGGAGGCGGTCAAGACCCAGGAAATCGTCCAGAGCCATCTCAACACCATGGCGATCCGGCTCGGCGAGCTGCAGGCGCGCGTGCTGCGGCTCGACGGCCTCGGCGAGCATCTCGCCAAGGCCGCGGGCCTGAAGCCGCAGGAGCTGCCGTCGCTGCCGACCGCGGAAACGCCGGGCGAGGGCGGCGCCGAGTCGTCGTCGCAGCCGTCGCGCCAGCTTTCGGTCAGCGAATTCGCCGACCTCCTCGCAAAGCTCGCGGCTCAGGTCGACCAGCGCTCAGATCAGTTGAGCGTCCTCGAAGCACTGCTCGTCCAGAATTCCGCCAACAACAAGTTCATGCCGACGCTGGCGCCGATCGTCAACGGCTGGTTCTCGTCGAACTTCGGCTACCGCATCGATCCCTTCACCGGATTGCAGTCCTTCCATGAAGGCATCGACTTCCCGGCGACGACGGGAACAGAAATCGTCGCCGCGGCAAGCGGCAAGGTCGTCTCGGCGGGATGGCACCCTCAATATGGTAAAATGGTCGAGATCGATCACGGAAACGGCTTGGTCTCGGTTTACGCCCACACATCCCAGATTTTCGTGAACGAGGGCGACCTCGTGATGCGCGGCCAGCGCGTGGCGCTGGTGGGGTCGACCGGCCGCTCGACCGGACCGCACCTGCACTTCGAGGTCCGGCTCAACGGCGTGCCGCAGAATCCCGCACGTTTCCTCCGCGCGTCGAACTGAACCCAGACTCGAGCCCGCGCCGCCTCCAAGCGGGCGCGAAACAGGGGTGAGGCGGTCCTCACCCCTTGTTTTTTCCGCCTGCCGCCCGAAACTCACACTTTCATGATCTCCAACATCCTCACGCGCATCTTCGGCAGCCGCAACGAGCGGCTCCTCAAGCAGTACGGACACGCCGTCCGGGAGATCAACGCACTCGAGCCCGCGATCGCGGCGCTCTCCGACGAGGAGCTTCGCGCCAAGACCGCCGAGTTCAAGGAGCGCGTCGCGAACGGCACGACGCTCGACGACATCCTCCCCGAGGCGTTCGCCGTGGTCCGCGAAGCAGGCAAGCGGGTGCTGTCGATGCGGCACTTCGACGTGCAGCTGATCGGCGGCATCGCGCTGCACAACGGCAAGATCGCGGAAATGCGAACGGGCGAAGGCAAGACCCTCGTTGCCACGCTCGCCATCTACCTCAACGCGCTGGCCGGCAAGGGCGTCCATCTCGTCACGATCAACGACTACCTCGCGCAGCGCGACGCGGACTGGATGGGACGCATCTACACGTTCCTCGGGCTCACGGTCGGCGTGAACCTGTCGCAGATGGACCACGCAGCCAAGCAGGCGGCCTACGCGGCGGACATCACGTACGGCACCAACAACGAGTTCGGCTTCGACTACCTGCGCGACAACATGGTCTACGAGGCCTCGCAGCGCGTGCAGCGCAGCCTGAGCTACGCGATCGTCGACGAGGTCGACTCGATCCTGATCGACGAGGCGCGCACGCCGCTCATCATCTCGGGCCAGGCGGACGACAACGTCGATCTGTACTACCGCCTCAACGAGCTGGCACCCAAGCTCTCGCGCCAGGAGGACGAGAAGGGCGCCGGCGACTATTTCGTCGACGAGAAGTCGCGGCAGGTGCTGTTGTCCGAGGACGGCCACGAGCACGCCGAGCAGATCCTCGCGGCGGCCGGGCTGCTCGCGCCCAATTCCAGCCTGTACGACGCGCACAACATCGCGCTGATGCATCACCTGTACGCGGCGCTCCGCGCGCACGCGCTCTACCAGCGCGACCAGCATTACGTCGTGCAGGACGGCGAGATCGTGATCGTCGACGAGTTCACCGGGCGCCTGATGTCGGGACGGCGCTGGTCCGAGGGATTGCACCAGGCGGTCGAGGCGAAGGAAGGCGTGCCGATCCAGCGCGAGAACCAGACGCTCGCGTCGATCACGTTCCAGAACTATTTCCGCATGTACGCGAAGCTCGCCGGCATGACCGGGACCGCCGACACCGAGGCGTTCGAGTTCCAGCAGATCTACCACCTCGAGACTGTCGTCATCCCCACGCACATGCCGATGGTGCGCAAGGACGAGAACGACCAGGTGTTCCGCACGTTCGACGAGAAGGTCAAGGCGATCGTCGCCGACGTGAAGGACTGCCACGAGCGCGGCCAGCCGGTGCTGGTCGGAACGACGTCGATCGAGAGCTCCGAGCTCCTGTCGAAGCACTTCGACAAGGAGCGGCTGCCGCACCAGGTGCTGAACGCCAAGCAGCACGCGCGCGAAGCCGAGATCGTCGCGCAGGCCGGGCGGCCGAAGCAGATCACGATCGCGACCAACATGGCCGGCCGCGGCACCGACATCGTGCTGGGCGGCAGCCTCGAGCCCACGATCCTCAAGATACGCGACGACGCCGCGCTCTCGCCGGACGAGAAGGAGCGCGAGATCGGCAAGCTGCGCGCCGAGTGGCAGCACCGGCACGACGCGGTCGTCGGCGCCGGCGGGCTCCACATCGTCGGAACGGAACGCCACGAGTCGCGCCGGATCGACAACCAGCTGCGCGGCCGTGCCGGCCGCCAGGGCGACCCGGGATCGTCGCGCTTCTACATGTCGCTCGAGGATCCGCTGCTGCGCATCTTCGGCGGCGAGCGGCTCGCGATGATCATGCAGAAGCTCAAGATGCCCGAGGGCGAGCCGATCGAGCACCCGATCGTCGACCGCTCGATCGCTAAGGCGCAGACCCGCGTCGAGTCGCGCAACTTCGACATCCGCAAGCAGCTCCTCGAGTACGACGACGTCGCCAACGACCAGCGCCGCCACATCTACGAAGAGCGCAACGACATCATCGAGAGCAGCGACGTCTCCGAGACGATCCGCAACTGGATCGGCGGCCAGATGGAGAAGACGGTGCGCACCTACGTGCCGCCGGAATCGGTCGAGGAGCAGTGGGACGTCGCGGGGCTCGAGAACGCGCTCCGTTCCGAATACCAGGCGCACGCAGCGGTCGCCGAATGGCTGAAGACGGAGCCCGAGCTCGACGACGCCGCGATCCGCGACCGGCTGGTCGAGAACGCGCTCGCGCAATACCGCAGCAAGGAAGAGCAGGTCGGGCCCGAGCTCATGCGGCAGTTCGAGCGCAGCCTCGTGCTGCAGACGCTCGACCAGCACTGGCGCGATCACCTCGCCAACCTCGACCACCTGCGGCAGGGCATCCACCTGCGCGGCTACGCGCAGAAGAATCCGAAGCAGGAATACAAGCGCGAGTCGTTCGAGCTTTTCGCCGACATGCTGGATGCCATCAAGCAGGATGTGACCAAGGTGGTGCTGACGGTCCAGGTGCGCTCGGCCGACGATGTCAAGGCCGTCGAGGAGTTGCCGCCGGTCCAGAACGTCCAGTACCAGCACGCCGAGATCGGCGACGCGCTTGCGGGCGCGGTGGCGGACGATGACGACGCGGGCTCGGTCGCGCTGGCCGCGCCGCCGGTGGCGGCACCTGCGCCCGCGCCATTCGTGCGCGCCGGCGAAAAGGTCGGGCGCAACGACCCGTGCCCTTGCGGGTCGGGCAAGAAATTCAAGCAGTGCCACGGCCGTCTCGCCTGAGGTAAAGCTGCTGCGCAGGCCGTCTGCGTCGTTGTGTCCTCGCTCGGGGCTCGCTGTAATTTCGGTACTGTGACTCCGGCCGCCCGGCGATCCCGCCGGGCTTGACGTGCCGCACCGATGCATTGCGGCTCATCAGCCTCCGCCGCAACAAGCCGCTCCGCGGCGTGTTGTCTCGCCCCTGCCTGCGGGCCGCCTTGCATCCGGGCCGCTCGTGACGCTTTCCGTTCAGGCCAACCCTTCGGCGAGGCGGTAGTACGATCGGGCCAACGACTGCGCCGCACGTGGTTCGGGGCTCGCCCAAGTCGGCAACGGCGTTCACGCGTGCGATAGAATCGGCGTGACCCCACGAACCGGTTTCGCACATGCCCGTCCGCTACACCCCACCGAAGCCCGCTGATCTGCTGCCCGTTGCGGGTGTCACGCTCGGCACCGCGGCCGGAAAAATCAAGAACTGGCAGCGCGACGACGTCGTGCTCGCGGTGTTCGAGCCGGGCACGGTCGCCGCAGGCGTGTTCACGCAGAACCGTTTCTGCGCGGCACCGGTCACCGTGTGCCGGCGCCATCTTGCGCGGGACGGGCGTCTCCGCGCGCTCGTGATCAATGCCGGCAACGCGAATGCAGGCACCGGCGCCTCCGGCATCGCCGATGCCGAATCGACGTGCGCGGCGGTCGCGAGCCTGCTTGCGTGCCGGATGCAGGAAGTCCTGCCCTTTTCGACGGGGGTGATCATGGAGCCGCTTCCTCTCGCGAAAATCATCGCTGCGCTGCCCCAGGCGAAGGCCGCGCAGGCGGCCGATCACTGGTTCGCCGCAGTGTCGGCGATGATGACGACCGACACCGTGCCCAAGGGCGCGTCGCGCCGCATCGACGTCGGCGGCGTCGCCGTGACGGTGACGGGGATCGCGAAGGGCGCCGGGATGATCCACCCCAACATGGCGACGATGCTGGCATTCATTGCCACCGACGCGCCGATCGCGCGCGCGCTGCTTGCGGAGCTTGCTCCCGCGGTTGCCGACGCGTCCTTCAATTGCGCGACCGTCGACGGCGACACGTCGACCAACGACAGCTTCGTCCTGGCCGCGACGGGTCGCGCGCCGGTTCCCGCCATCGAGCGCGCCGACGACCCCCGGCTCGCCCCGATTCGCGCCGCGATCACCGAAGTCGCCGTCCTGCTCGCGCAGGCGATCGTCCGCGATGGCGAAGGCGCGACCAAGTTCATGACGATCGTGGTCGAAGGCGGCCGCGATGTCGCCGAGTGTCGGAAGGTCGCGCTCGCGATCGCCCACTCGCCGCTCGTCAAGACGGCGTTCTTCGCCTCCGATCCCAATCTCGGTCGCATCGTCTGCGCAATCGGCAATGCGGGCGCGCCGGATCTCGATCCGGCCGGCGTGTCGTTCTATCTCGACGACGTCATGGTCGTGCACGCCGGCGGCCGCGCGCCGTCGTACCGCGAGGAAGACGGCCAGCGCGTGATGAAGCAGGAGGAGATCACGGTTCGCGTGGCACTCGGCCGGGGTGATGCCAGGGCGCAGGTGTGGACCTGCGACTTCTCGCACGATTACGTCAGCATCAACGCGGACTACCGAAGTTGACGGCCTCCGGCAAGACTGATGTTGCTGCGCTGCTCGCCCGCGTCGAGAGCATTCTCGAGCGCGTCGAGGCGGTGTTGCCGCCACCGCCACCGCCGACCGACTGGCACGCAACGGCATTCCGCTGGCGCAAGCGCGGCGGTGGCGGATATCTGCAGGCAATCGCCCATCCGCACGGCATCCGGCTCGACGAGCTCGTCGCCATCGACGCGCAGAAGCAGGCGATCGACGCCAACACGCGCCAGTTCGTCGCGGGGCTTCCCGCCAACAACGTGCTGCTCACGGGATCGCGGGGCACCGGCAAGTCGTCGCTGGTGAAGGCGATGCTGGTCAAATACGCCGGCCGTGGACTGCGGCTGATCGAGGTCGACAAGGCCGACCTCGTCGACCTGCCCGACATCGCGGCGCTGGTCGAAAACCGCCGCGAGCGCTTCATCGTGTTCTGCGACGACCTCACGTTCGACGCGGGAGAGCCCGGCTACAAGGCGCTCAAGGTGATGCTCGACGGCACGCTCGCCGTCGCGGCCGCCAACGTCCTCATCTACGCGACGTCGAACCGGCGCCACCTCATTCCCGAGTTCATGAGCGAGAACCTCGAGACGAAGCACGTCGGCGAGGAGGTTCACCCCGGCGAGTCGGTCGAGGAGAAGATCTCGCTGTCCGAGCGGTTCGGCCTGTGGATCTCGTTCTACCCGTTCATGCAGGAGGACTATCTCGCGGCGGTGGCGAGCTGGCTCGCGGTGTTTGGCGTCGCCGCCCCGACGAGCCGGCGCGAGGAGGAAGCGCGCACCCGTGACGCGCTGCAGTTCGCGCTGCAGCGCGGCTCGCGCAGCGGCCGCGTCGCCTGGCAGTTCGCGCGGGGATTCGCGGGGGCCGCCGCGCTGTCCCGCCGGTCGAAGGCGAAGTGACCGAACGGCTCGTTCGCGTGGCGGCGGCGGTGATCCTGCGGCCGGACGGCGATGTGCTGATGGCCCAGCGGCCTGCCGGCAAGGCTTACGAAGGCTACTGGGAATTCCCCGGCGGCAAGCTCGAGCCCGGCGAGTCGCCGCGCGCCGCGCTCGACCGCGAGTTGCACGAGGAGCTGGGGCTCACGGTGGTGCGCGCGTCGCCGTGGTTCGTTCAGCGCTACCTCTATCCGCACGCGCACGTCGAGCTCCATTTCTTTCGCGTGTTCGCCTGGCGCGGCGAGCCGCACGGCCACGACAACCAGGCGTTCGCGTGGCAGAAGCCGGGCCGGTTCGACGTGGCGCCGCTGCTTCCGGCGAACACGCTCGTCCTGCGTGCGCTGCTGCTGCCGCCGGTCTATGGCATCACGATGGCCGGCACGCTGGGCGAAGAGACGTTTCTCGCCCGCGCGGAAACGGCGCTGGCGAACGGGCTCCGGCTCGTGCAGTTCCGGGAAAAGGACTGGGACCACTCCCGGCAGCGCGCGTTGTGCGCGGCGCTTGTCACGCGCGCCGATGCGCATGGCGCGCGCGTGCTGTTGAACGGCAGTGTCGAAAACGCGCGCGCGTGGGGATGCGCCGGCGTGCACTGGACATCGGCCGCACTCGCGGCCGCGAACGGGCGACCGCAGGACCTCCTCTGTGCGGCATCCTGCCATTCACGGGCGGAACTCGCGCGTGCGGGCGAGCTCGGTTGCGACTTCGCGGTGCTGGGCCCGGTGCAGCGAACGCCGACGCATCCGGGCGCGACGCCCCTGGGCTGGAGCGGATTCGCGGACATCGCGCTCGATGCGACGCTTCCCGTCTACGCGCTCGGCGGTCTGGTGCGGGCCGATCTCGATGTCGCCATCGAGCACGGCGCCCACGGCGTCGCGCTGCAGCGCGACGCCTGGCGGTAAACCGGCTTCGGTCTAGTCCCCGTCCGCGGGATCGCGCGTATCGCCTTCGCGTTCCGAGTCGAGCTCGGCGTCGGGTGATGCGCCAACCGGGATCCGGTAGGACTCCGACGCCCATGCGCCGAGGTCGATCATCCGGCAGCGATGCGAGCAGAACGGCCGCCACCGCGATGCCGGCGTGAATTCGACGGGGACTCCGCACGTTGGGCAGCTGACGACGAGTGGAATGGTCATCGGAATGGCCGGTCAGGCCGGGGTCGCTCTGCCGGATCCTTCAGTCGGCCACGCCGACAGCGTGCGCTGCTGCGCCGCGGCCGCCACGGCTTCCGCGAAGAATTGCCCGAGCTCGCCGATCGCCGCGCCGCTGTCGAACAGCAGATCGTTCCGGCGCGCGATGTCGGCCTGCCGCTGCGCGCGCCAGGGCTTGTCCTGCGCGAGGCGAAGCGCGAGATCGACGTAGCGGTCCGGGCTGTCCGCGATCAGCTCCGCGAGCCCCATCTTCCGGTAGAGCGCGGAGGTCTGGCGACCGCGCGCGAATTCGCCTTCCCATGCGACGATCGGGATGCCGTGCGCGAACATCTCGTAGCTCGACGTGCCGCCGCTGAAATGCGGCGTGTCGAGCACGGCATCCGCGTTCGCAAGAAAGCCGAGGAACGCATCCAGCCGCAGGAAGGGCAGGATGACGATACGCGAGGCCACGTCGGGGTGCGCGTGCTGGAATCGCTGCACCAGCAGGCGGTTCCAGTGGTCGTGCTTGTCGCCATTGAAGAGCACCAGCACGCCCTGCGGATCACGCCGCAGGATCGTCGCGACGACCGCGTCGAAATCGGGATGGAATTTGATGGGATTCTGCGCGCACACGTAGGTCCGCGCGCCAGGCGGGATTCCGAGCGCCTCCCGCGCGGGCGCGGCGCCGGGAGCGGGCGGCCGCGCGATGACGCTCGGCGGCTCCGCGAGCGTGACGAGCGTCTCCGAGTAGTGCTGCTGCGCGCCCGCGGGCTCGAGCGCTGCCGACGAAATGAAATAGTCGACGTTGGGAATTCCGGTCGTCACCGGATGGCCGAACGTCGCGCACTGAACGGGCGCGAGGCGGCTGAAGGCGAGGAAATACGTGCAGGGCTCCATGCCGATGTCGGGATAGAGCATCACATCGAGGCGTTCCCGGGCGACGCGCTCGCGCATCGCGGCGAGGTCGTCCTCGGGCAGAAGCGTCGTATCGGCGGGCGCCGCGTTGCCGCGTCGACCGACGGTGAACCTGCGCACTTCGAACCGGCCTGCATCGAGACGGTCCGCGATCGCGCCGAAGTGCTTGCCGATCGGATGATCGGGGCGCAGATACCGCGAGGCGATGCCAACCCGGATCCGGCCGGTCGGTCCGGCGTAGCTGACCGTATGCGGCGCGATCCATCCGAGTTGCGGGCAGGCGCCAAGATAGAAGTTCGCGAGGCGCGTGCGCAGCTCACGGTCGTTGCGGCCCTGGTACGCCGTGTAGAAGACGGTGCTGCTCGCGTAGCGCAGCGGGTCCGCCAGCACGAGGCCCCGGGCCGCAAAGCCGGACAGCGCCGTCGTGACGCGCTGGCGCGCATCGTCGATGTCCGCCACGGAAAACGGGATCACCGGCATCGTCAGCGCGTGCAGGACCTCGACGCCGGGGTTGGCGAAGCGATCCATCGATTGCCGAAACGCGCGCATCGCGTCCTCGCTGCGCCCGAGATCCTGCAGGACGTTGCCGAGTCGCGCGAGCGACTGCGCCGCCTCTTCCTTGCGCCCCTGCGAATCCTGCACCAGCGCGAGATTGTTGAGCGCGCCCGTGTGCAGGGGGTTGGCGCTCGCTGCATGTCGATAGCTTTCCTCGGCTTCCTGCATCCGATTCTGCTGTCGCAGCGCGTTGCCGAGATTGAACGCCGCATCGGCAAACGCCGGGTCGGCGCGCAACGCGCTGCGAAAGGCAGCCTCGGCCTCCGGCAGGCGCTGCAGCATCGTGAGGGCGTTGCCGAGATTGCTCCACGCCGCGGCATTGCGTCCGTTCGCGCGCACCGATTGCTGCAGCAGGTCCGCCGCGAGGTCGTAGCGACCGGCGCCGTAGACGAGGAGCCCGAGATAGTGGAGCGCGTCCGCGTTCGCCGGCTCGCGTGCAAGGATCGATCGGTATCGCGCTTCCGCCTCGGCGTGCCGGCCCGCCTGATGCAGGCGCACGGCCTCCTGCAGGGCCTCGGTCATGATCGAGAGAAGTCCGGTTCAGAGGTTGCAGAACATCAGCTCGAACTCGACGTCGCGATTGCACACGGTGCCGCGCTCGGCGCCCGCGACGTTGATGAACCTGATGTTGAGCGCGTACTTGTTGGCGCTGATCTCGGGCACGCACGCGAGGTCGCGCCCGAGGGCGAGCCGAAGCAGCTGCGCGACCTTCGACGTCGTCAGCATCAGCTGGAAGACGCCGTGGAACGCGACCTGCCGGCTCGCGCGGCCGTTGTCGCGCAGCAGGCGGAGGATGATTCCGAGCCCATCGTGGATCGGCAGGAACGGCGCGATCCATGCCTCCAGATCCGCCTTGCGCTCCGCCGCGGACGAGTTGAGCCAGTAGTGATAGGACGGCAGGTCGAACTCGCAGACGCCGCCGGGGATCACCGCGCGCTGCTTGATCGCCATCAGCCACTCGTTGTCGCGCAGATGCGCGCCGACCTTGCCCGTCTGCCCGAGCATCGCGCCGGTCACGCGGTCGATGTCGGCGAGCAGCGGATCGAGCACGTTGGTGTCGATCGCGGGATTGCTGCGCAGGCTTCCGAGGAGCTGCTTCTGCCGCTCCAGTTCCTGCAGGATGTCGGTCTTGAGATCGGCGCGTGCCGCGACGTCCGTGATCTCGAACAGCGCCGACAGCGCGGCGTGGTGGTCGGGCGCCTCGTCGCGCGCCGAGAAGAAGAGCACGCGCGAATAGAGATCCTCGAGTCGCATCAGCGTGCGGATGCGCTCGTTCAGCGGGTGCTCGTAGCGAATCAGTTCCGACAACGGAGGTGCCTCGTCAAAGCAGGATTCTGCCCGAAGTTGGCGCGGGCATCATGCGACGCGTGCCGGATTCCCGGCGGAAGCCCCGGCAAGCGACCGGTACAGGCGGTCCAGCACCGCGACCCGCGGCGCGATGGAGGCAGGCGGACCCGAATTGTCGATCACGTCGTCGGCGCGGACCAGCCGTTCCGCCCGTGTAATTTGCGTCGCCATGATGGCGCGCACTTCCGCGGACGCGATGCCGCTGCGCGCCATGGTCCGCTCGACCTGCAGGTCCTCCGGGCAGTCGACCACCAGGACTCGCTGGACGATGCTCGTGAGGCTGCCGCTGCGCTCGAGCAGCAGCGGAACCACGAGGATGCCGTACGGGCTCGTCCAGCACGCCGCCGCCTTCGCCGCGGCGTCGCGAATGAGCGGGTGCATGATCGCCTCGAGCCGCTGGCGCTGCAGCGGGTCGGCGAAGACGCTGCTCCGCAGGCGTCCGCGGTCGAGGGTGTCATCCTCGCGGAAATACTCGGCGCCAAAGGCGGCGCGTATCGCCGCGTGCCCGTCCGCTCCCGGCGCCGACAGCTCGTGCGCAAGCCGGTCGGTGTCGGTGACGTCGACGCCGAGGCGTGCGAATGCGTCGGCGACCGTCGACTTGCCGCTTCCGATCCCGCCCGTGAGGCCGACCGCGAATTTCACGGCAGGTAGATCTGCATGAGCGGCGCACCCCAGAACAGTGCGAGGGCGCCCGCGGCCGCAAGGTAGGGACCGAAGGCCAGCGGCACGTTGTGGTCGCGCCCCTTGAGCGCGACAAGGCCGATCCCGACGATTGCGCCGACGAGCGACGACAGTAGAACGATCAGGGGCAGCATCTGCCAGCCGAGCCATGCCCCCAGCGCCGCCAGAAGCTTGAAGTCGCCGTAGCCCATGCCTTCCTTGCCGCGGATCAGCTTGAACAGCCAATACACGGTCCACAGCGACAGGTACCCGGCGACGGCGCCAATGACCGCACTCGCGAGCGGCGTGAACACGCCCCAGACGTTGAACAGCAGTCCGGCCCACACCAGCGGCAGCGTGATGTCGTCGGGCAGCAACTGCGTGTCGATGTCGATCATCGTGAGCGCGAGAAGCGACCACAGCAGGAGCGCCGCGCCAACGCCCTTGGGCGTGACGCCGAAGCGGAAGATCGACCAGGCGGCGAACAGTCCGCCGAGAATCTCGACGATGGGGTAACGGCCGGAGATCGCAGTACGACATGCCTTGCACTTCCCCCGCAACGCGAGCCAGGAGACGACGGGAATGTTCTCGAGGGCGCCGATGCGATGGCCGCACGCCGGGCAGGCGGAACGTGGGACGACCAGATTATAGGGCGGAGCCTCGGCGACGGTCGCGCCGCTGAGTTCTGCGCACTGCTCCTTCCAGCCCCGATCCAGCATCGTCGGCAGACGGTGGATCACGACGTTGAGAAAGCTGCCGACGCAGAGCCCGACGAGAAGGGCACAAACGATCACGAAAGCGGTGTCGGGCATCATCGCGCGCCAAGGCTGCGGCCGCGCCAAGCGACCGCAGTCCCGGGACCTGCGCGGCGCATCCGCCCGGCCCGCGTGGCACAGGCCGGCAGCACGGTCAGACGACCTGGCCGAGCTTGAAGATCGGCAGGTACATGGCGACGACGAGGCCGCCGATGACAACGCCCAGGAAGACGATGATGATCGGCTCGAGCAGGCTCGACAGCGCCGCCACCGCATCGTCGACCTCGCGCTCGTAGAAATCCGCGATCTTGCCCAGCATGTTGTCGAGCGAGCCCGATTCCTCGCCGATCTGCGTCATCTGCAGCACCATCGACGGAAACCGCTTGGTGTTGGTCATTGCGTTGGTGAGGCTCGTACCCGTGCTGACCTCGGTCTGGATGCGGCGCGTTGCGGCGGCGTACACCGCATTGCCCGAAGCGCCGGCGACGGCGTCGAGCGACTCGACCAGTGGCACGCCGGCGGCGAACATCGTCTGCAGCGTCCGCGTCCAGCGGGCGATGGTCGCCTTCTCCAGAATCTGGCCGATGATGGGAATCTTGAGGGAGATGCGGTCGAGGCCGAGCCGAAACGTCGCCGAGCGTCGATGCAGCGAGAAGAACGCGAATACGGCCCCGGCGATGATCACGGCCATCAGCCACCACCAACTGACGACGAAATCGGACATCGCCATCACGATCAAAGTCGGTGCGGGCAGATCGGCGCCGAAGCTCGAGAACACCTGCTTGAAGGCCGGAATCACCCAAACCATGATGACCCAGACGACGAGTATGGCCACGACGATGACCGAGATCGGATAGAACAGCGCCGACTTGATCTTGCCCTTGATCGCGAGGATCTTTTCCTTGTAGGTCGCGAGGCGGTCGAGGATGCCGTCGAGCATCCCGGAGGTCTCGCCTGCGCCGACGAGGTTGCAGTAGAGATTGTCGAAGTGGCCCGGATGCTCGCGGAATGCCTGCGACAGGCTTGACCCCGCCTCGACGCGGCTCTTGACGTCCATCACGAGGCGCGAGAAGCGGGCGTTGGCGTGACCGCGCGCGACGATGTCGAATGACTGCAGCAGCGGCACGCCGGCGCGCAGCATCGTCGCGAGCTGCCGCGTGAAGAACGTGATGTCCTTCTCGGTGACACGCTTGCCGCCGCGGAACGTCTGCCGCTTGATCTTCTGCAGCCGGATGCCCTGACGGCGGAGGTTGGTCGTGACGACCGTCTCCGAGGCGGCCTTGGTCTCGCCGCGGACCTGGCGGTTGTTGCGGTCGACGCCTTCCCAGACGAACGTGTATTCCTTGACGTCCTTGCGGCGTCGATCGGCTGCGGTCGTGGTGGCTGTGGCCATGATCGGGGTCCCTGCGGTGAGAGTGCGTTGCCGTTATTCGTTCGTGATCGCTTCGATTTCCTCGAGCGAAGTGACACCAAGCTTCACCTTGATGAGGCCGGACTGGCGGAGGTCGCGCACGCCTTCCTTCTTCGCCTGCTCGGCGATGTCGAGTGCGTTTCCGCCGCGCATGATGAGGAGCCGCATGTCGTCGGAAATCGGCATCACCTGATAGATCCCGACGCGGCCCTTGTAGCCCGTGCCCTTGCACTTGTCGCAGCCGACCGGCCCGTAGGTCTGCCAGCTGCCGTCGAGATCTTCCTCGCTGAAGCCGGCCTGCAGCATCGCTTCCGCCGGGATGTCCTTGGGCTGCTTGCAGTGCGCGCAGAGGCGGCGCCCGAGGCGCTGCGCCGTGATGAGGATGACCGACGATGCGACGTTGAACGGCGCCACGCCCATGTTGAGCAGCCGCGTCAGCGTGGTCGGGGCGTCGTTGGTGTGCAGCGTGGAAAGCACGAGGTGGCCCGTCTGCGCGGCCTTGATGGCGATGTCGGCGGTCTCGAGGTCGCGGATTTCGCCGACCATGATGATGTCCGGATCCTGGCGCAGGAACGACTTCAGCGCGGCCGCGAAGGTGAGGCCCGCCTTGTCGTTGACATTGACCTGGTTGACGCCGGTCAGCTGGATTTCGGCGGGGTCCTCGGCGGTCGAGATGTTGACGCCCGGCTGGTTCAGGATGTTGAGGCAGGTGTAGAGCGAAACTGTCTTGCCGGAGCCCGTCGGTCCGGTGACCAGGATCATCCCGTACGGGCGCCCGATCGCCCACATCAGCCTTTCCTGCTGGTCGGGATCGTAGCCCAGCGCCTCGATGCCGAGCTTCACGCCCGAGGAGTCGAGAATCCGCATGACGATCTTCTCGCCGTAGAGCGTCGGCAAGCGTGCTCACGCGGAAGTCGATCGCCTTGCTCTTCGACAGGACGAGCTTCATCCGGCCGTCCTGGGGGACGCGCTTCTCCGAGATGTCGAGCTTGGAGATCACCTTGATGCGCGAGGCGACCTTGTCCTTGATCACGAGCGGCGGTTGCGCAACCTCCGAAAGGATGCCATCGAGCCGGTAGCGGATGCGGAACGTCTTCTCGTACGGCTCGAAGTGGATGTCGGAAACGCCCGAGTTGATGGCGTCGATCAGGATCTTCTGAATGTAGCGGACGACGGGCGCGTCTTCGACCTCGGCCGTCTCCTCGTCGTTCAGGCCGGCCGCGACGCCGCCCTCCTGGAGGTCGATCTCCAGGTCGTCCATGCCCTCCGCGTCCTTCAGCGTCGCGCCCGACGCCTCGAGCAGCTGGTGAATCGCGTGGGCGAGCTTGTCGTCCTCGACGACGACCGGCTCGACGACGAGGTTGGTCTTGAAGCGAACTTCCTCCAGCGCCTGCAGGTTGGCGGGATCGGAGGTCGCGACGTACAGGCGGTTGCCGCGCTTGTGCAGCGGCAGCACCCGGCGCGACTGGGCGATCTTGACGTCCACCAGGTCTTTCCGGATCTGGCCGAGGTCGAACGCCGCGAGGTCCATCAGGGGAACGCCGAATGCGCGCGCCGCAAACGCGGCAAGCTGGGACGCCGAAAGCCGCTTGCCCTGGATCAGCTGCTCGACGAAGGTGACATTTCCTTGCTGCGCCTGCGCCTGGAGCGACTCGGCATCGCCTTCCGTCATCAACCCGTGCTGCGCGAGGGCGCGCGCGAGCCCGCTCAGGTTGCGCGTGGCGGCGGCTTGTGTGGCCATGGCAAGTTTGTCAGTTCTGGCGCGTTATGCCCGGAAAAAGGGGGCAGCTTGGGGAATCAAGCAATTTGCGTACCCCGAGCCCTGCGGATGCGGCATCCGCACTTATTCCAATCGCATAAATCTTAGCCAACCGATGATGCCTGCCCGCCCGCGCTTTGTAAAGGCGAGGGCGGCACATTGCCCACTGGCGGCAGCAATCGGACGACTTTTACGGCACGGTCCTGAGTCTGGACGATTTCCAGCAACTGGCCGGCCACCGTCACCCGGGTGCCGGCGTCGGGTATTTCGCCCAGCTGCTCGACGATGAGCCCGTTCAGCGTCTTCGGGCCGTCGAGCGGGAAATGGGTGCCGAGCTTGCGGTTCAGGAGGCGCAGGTGGGCCATGCCTTCGACGATGACCGTGCCGTCGGGCGCCCGCCGCCACGTCTGGGCTCCATCAGGGGCCTGCGTGGTGAAATCGCCGACGATCTCCTCGACGATGTCCTCGATGGTCACGAGGCCCTCGAGCTCGCCATATTCGTCGACGACGAGGCCGAGACGCTCGCGGTCGGTCTGGAATTGCTGCAACTGGACGAGGAGCGGCGTCCCCGCGGGAACGAAGTACGCCGGCCGCAGGATGGAGCGGATGGCGTCGGCGTCGATCGGGCCCCCCTGCTGCAGGCGCACCACCTGCTTCAGGTGCACGATGCCGACGACGTTGTCGAGCTCGCCGTCGAACGCGGGAAGCCGCGTGTGGTACGAAGTCGCGAGCTGCTCCGCCATCAGCGCGGGCTTGGCGTCGAGGTCGAGCGCGTGGATCTGGTTCCGCGGCGTCATCACGTCGTTGACGGTGATCGCGCCGAGGTCGAGGAGGTTCGCCATCAGCGAGCGGTGCTTGCCGCGGAAATACTGACCCTCCAGCACCAGCGAGCGCAGCTCCTCCTGTGTCAGGGTCGTCCCCGTCGATCCCGTCACCGGAATGCGCAGCAGGCGCAGGAGCGCCTGCACGAACAGGTTGACGAACCACACGATCGGCCGTACGACGCGCAGCATCGGCGCGAGGACGTAGCTCACCACGGGCGCGATGCGGTCGGCGTGCGCCGCGCCGACGACCTTGGGCGCGATCTCGGAGAAGACGAGGAGCGCGAACGTGATCGCGATGGTGCCGAGCGCGAGCGCGAGTTCGCCCTCGCCGAAGAGTCGCTTGGTGATCACGGCCGTCAGCGTGGCCGCGCCGGCGGCGACGAGCGTGTTGCCGAGCAGGATCACGCCGAGGAGGCGCTCGACCTCGGCGAGAAGACTGATCGCGAGGCGCGCGCCGCGCGCGCCTTTCTGGGCGCGATGCTTGAGGCGGTGCCGGTTCGCCGCCATCATCGCCGTCTCGGCGATGGAGAAGAACGCGGAGCAGGCCAGCAGCACCACGAGCGTCACGCCGAGCGCGCTGAGCGGAATGTCGTCCATGGTGGAGGCGGAATCAGTCTGCAGGCAGCGGCGGGACGTGCGCTCGCACAGCGCGGTGGCCGCGTGCCGGCTTCACCTTCCGAGCAGGACTTCGAGCACGAACTTGTAGCCGATGTATGCGAGGAACAGGAACGCGGTTCCGGTGAGGATCCAGCGCACGGCGACGCGGCCGCGCCAGCCGTAGCGGATGCGGCCAACGAGGAGCGCGCCGAACGTGACCCACGACAGCACCGAGAACACGACCTTGTGCGTGAACGTGACGGGCTTGCCGAAGATCTGCTCGGAAAAGAACATGCCGCTGACGAGCGTCAGCGTCAGCAGCGCGAACCCGGTGGCGATCAGCCGGAACAGCACGCGCTCGAGCGTCAGGAGCGGCGGCATGCCGCCGGTGTCCGTGTCGAGCACCCGGCGGTGCAGCCGCTTCTCGAGTCCCAGCATGATGAGTGCCTGCACCGCCGCGATCGTGAAGAGCGCGTAGGCGATCGACGCGATGACGATGTGGACGATCGCGATGGGATCGCCCGCGTAGGAAAAGCGGTGCGGGTTGACCCACAGGACCGGCAGCAGCGACGCCACGGCGGCGATCGGCAGGATCACGGCGCCGACGACGGGCAGCGTGCGCAGGAGCCCGGTGGACCAGGCGAGCACGACGACGAACCACGCGACGACGGACGGAGTGTTGGCGAGACTCAAATCGAGCTGCCCCGGCGAGATGATGTCGCGCAGCGCCAGCCACGCATGCAGCGCGATGGCCATGAGCAGCAGCGCGCCGACGGGCACGCGCGCCGCAGCCGATTTCCGGTCCGGTGACGTCGCCGGGTCTGGCCAAAGCGCCCAGGTGCACGTCACGTACAGCGCCGCGACGGCAAGGTGGAGTAAAATCATCGGGTTCCGGAGGAGGCGACGCTCGTTGCGAAGGCTTCAAGTTTACATGAGCGCCCTGCGCCTCCGCCCGTTTCCCGCCGCATTGCCAACCGCACCACACCCTCGATGTTCGACAATCTGACAGAGCGCCTTGCCCGGGTCGTGAAGGGCCTTCGCGGAGAGGCGAGGCTCACCGACGCCAACATCCAGGATGCGCTCCGGGAGGTCCGGCTCGCGCTGCTCGAAGCCGACGTCGCGCTGCCGGTGGTGAAGGAATTCATCGCGAACGTCCGGACCGCCGCCCAGGGCGAGGAGGTCGCGACCTCGCTGACGCCGGGCCAGGCGCTGATCGGCGTCGTGCAGCGCGAGCTGACGGCCGTGATGGGCGCGGCGAACGCGCCGCTGAATTTCGCGACGCAGCCGCCGGCGGTGATCCTGCTCGCGGGCCTGCAGGGCGCGGGCAAGACCACGACCGCGGCCAAGCTCGCGCGGCTCCTGCGCGAGCAGAAGAAGAAGGTGCTCGTCGTCAGCACCGACGTCTATCGCCCCGCCGCGATCCTGCAGCTGCAGACGCTTGCGCAGCAGGTCGGCGCCGACTTCCATCCGTCCGCGGTGGGCGAGGCGCCGGTGGCGATCGGCACGGGCGCGCTCGACTTCGCGCGCCGCCACTACCATGACGTGCTGATCGTCGACACCGCCGGCCGCCTCGCGATCGACGCGCCGATGATGCAGGAGATCGCGGAGCTCCACGCGGCGCTGTCGCCGATCGAGACGCTGTTCGTCGTCGACGCGATGCAGGGCCAGGACGCGGTCAACACGGCCAAGGCATTCCGCGACGCGCTGCCGCTCACCGGCGTCATCCTGACCAAGCTCGACGGCGACGCGCGCGGCGGCGCCGCGCTGTCGGTGCGCAACGTCACCGGCGTCCCGATCAAGTTCGTCGGCGTCTCGGAAAAGATCGACGGCCTCGAATCCTTCCACCCCGAGCGGATGGCGTCGCGGATCCTCGGGATGGGGGACGTCCTGTCGCTGATCGAGAAGGCGCACAAGAACGTCGACCATGCGGAAGCCGCCAAGCTCGCGCAGAAGGTCAAGGCGGGCAAGGGATTCACGCTCGACGATTTCAAGGCGCAGGTCCTGCAGATGCGCAAGATGGGCGGCATCGCGGGGATGATGGACTCCCTTCCGGCCGAGCTCGCCCGCGCCGCGCAGACCGGCGCGCCCAACGAGAAGAAGCTCGCCCACATCGAGGGAATCATCAACTCGATGACGCCGACCGAGCGCGCCAAGCCGGAAATCCTGAAGGCGTCGCGCAAGCGCCGCATCGCGACGGGCGCCGGCGTCTCGGTGCAGGAAGTGAACCAGCTCCTGTCCCAGTTCGAGCAGACCCAGAAGATGATGAAGATGGTCTCGAAAGGCGGGATGCAGAAGCTCCTGCGCGGCATGAAGGGCGTGCTGCCGGGAATGCGCTAGTCCCCGCGGGCGCGGCTTCACCGTCCGTCGCCGGCCCGCCCGGCGGCTTCGCCGGTCCGCCTTGCCTCCCGGGGCATTTTTGCCATATAATTAAAGACTTTTCTTCGTCCAACCCTTGGACCTGCGAGCGAATGTCATGGTCGTGATCAGACTTGCACGAGGCGGCGCCAAGAAGCGCCCCTTCTTCAACATCGTCGTTGCCGATTCGCGCAACCGGCGCGACGGCCGCTTCATCGAGCGCGTCGGCTTCTACAACCCGATCGCCGGCGAAGGCCAGGAAGCGCTGCGCATCGCGCACGACCGGGTCACGTTCTGGAAGGACCGCGGTGCGATTCTTTCCGACACGGTCGCCGGTCTCGTGAAGAAATCCGCCAAGGCGGTGCCGGCGGCACCGGCTGCGCCGGCGGCCTGACCTTCGCGTCCGGAACGGGCATGGCGCCGGCGGCCGAGGTCCCCGGCGACCTGATCGTGATGGGCCAGATCCTGGTGCCCTACGGCGTCCAGGGATGGGTCAAGGTGAGGCCGCAGACCGAGGCGCCCGACGCATTGCTCCGGTACGCCACCTGGTGGGTGCGGCCCGCCCGCTCGGGGCAATGGCGCGAAATGACCCGCGTCGCGGGACGCGTCCATGCCGACACGCTGGTGGTCCAGCTCGAAGGCGTAGAGACGCGGGAGGCTGCACTGGGATTGAAACTGGCCGACATCGGCGTGCCGCGCGCGGCGCTGCCGGCGGCCAAGGCGAGCGAGATTTACTGCGTCGACCTCGTGGGACTCGCCGTCGCCAATCGTGCGGGCGTGACGCTGGGTGAGGTCGAGGCCGTCGTCGATCACGGCGCGCACCCGCTGCTGCAGGTCACGCGGCCCGGTGGCGGCGCTCCACGGCTGATTCCGTACGTGCCGGCGACGATCGATCGGGTCGATCTCGCGGCGCGGCGGATCGACGTCGACTGGGGCGAGGACTGGTAGCAGCGTCGCGGGCGAAACCGCCCGGGGTGAACAGGGAACGGGACGCCGGATGCGCTTCGATGTCGTGACGTTGTTCCCGGAAATGGTGGCGCATGCCGCGGCGTACGGCGTGACGGGAAGGGCGCTGGAGCGGGGGCTGTGGCAGCTGGCGACGTGGAATCCGCGCGATTTCACGCAGGACAACCACCGCACCGTCGACGACCGACCGTACGGCGGCGGCCCCGGCATGGTGATGCTGCCGGAGCCTCTGGAAAAGGCGCTGGCGGCGGCGCGCGCGGCGCAGCAAGCCGGCGGATACGCGGTGACGCGGACGCTGCACCTGACGCCGGCCGGCGCGCCGCTGACGCATGCGCGAGTCGCGGCGCTGGCGGCAGAAGGTGATTCGACCGGTTACGTGCTGATCGCGGGCCGGTACGAAGGGTTGGACGAGCGCCTGGTGGCGCGCGCAGTGGACGAGGAGATCGCGATCGGCGATTTCGTGGTGTCCGGCGGCGAATTGCCGGCGCTGATGCTGATCGATGCGGTGGTGCGGCAGCGGCCCGGGGTTCTAAACGACGCGGAGTCCGCGGTGCAGGATTCGTTCGTCGCGGGGCTGCTCGATTGTCCGCACTACACGCGGCCCGAGGAGTATGGTGGTGAGCGCGTGCCGGAAGTCCTCCTGTCCGGCAATCACGCGGCGATCCGCCGCTGGCGCGCGAAAGCAGGCGCTGGGAAGGACATGGGAGCGGCGTCCCGAGCTGTTGCGGGACCGGACGCTCTCCCGCGAAGAGCAGTCGCTGCTGGCGGAATACCAGCGCGAGCACGAGCAGCAACAAGGCACGCCCTCCGGCGGCAGCGCCGGAACGGCATAACCAGAAACCGCACGCATCAGGGGGCGCCCTGCTCTGCGCGCAAGGCCACAGGCCAATCGGACCCGAAACGGAGAACGCAGCATGAACATCATCGAGAAGCTGGAACAGGAAGAGATCGCGCGCCTCGGCAAGACGATTCCCGAGTTTGCGCCGGGCGACACCGTGATCGTCAACGTGAGCGTCGTCGAAGGCGAGCGCAAGCGCGTGCAGGCGTACGAAGGCGTCGTCATCGCGAAGCGCAACCGCGGCCTCAACTCGTCGTTCGTCGTGCGCAAGATCTCGAGCGGCGAAGGCGTCGAGCGGACGTTCCAGCTCTATTCGCCGATGCTCGCGAGCATCGAGGTGAAGCGCAAGGGGCAGGTGCGCCGCGCGAAGCTCTACTACCTCCGCGACCGCTCCGGCAAGTCGGCGCGCATCCGCGAGAAGCTCGCCCACCAGTCGAAGGGCAAGGGCGGCGAGAAGGCGGCGCAAAAGTCGGCCGACAAGGCTCTCGAGAAGCCGGCGGAGTAGGCATTCGCCCCACGGGTACCGAAAAAGGGCAGCCTCGCGGCTGCCTTTTTTTTGCGCGGGAGGTCGCGCCGGGCGTCAGCGCGATTTCTGTCGCATGACCGCGTCCGGCCTGCTTTTTGCTTTGAATGTCTTGCTTCGGGGGGCGTTTTCCCCGAATATTTCAAAGCGAAACCGCGTCTTCCGTTAAGATCAGATTCGATGAAAGCGACGCTCTACGAAGCGCTTGGCATTCCCCCGGCTGCCTCGGACGAGGAAGTCCGCGCCGCGCTGCGTCGCCTGATCCGGAAATATTACGCGAAGACGCGCGATGGACAGGGCAACGTCGAAGAGGCCCTGCGCTTCATCAATCATGCCAGCCGCATATTGGGCGATCACGATCGTCGCGTCCGCTACGACGAGGAGCTCGCCGTCTCGACCGGCACGACGGAGCAGCGGATCGCGCATGTGGTCACGAATGCGGTTGCCGCCGACGGCGAGCAGACCGACGTGCCGCCGCCGGAGGCGGAACTCGATCCGGACGAAATTCTCGAGACGGGCCTCGACTCGGCGGACGCCCACGTCGTGCGCAACCTGCACCACCCCGGCCTCACCGAGCGCGTCGCGTCGTTCGGCCGTTCGCGCCTTGCCACGTTCCTCGTGTGCGCGATGTTCGGCGCGTTCATCGCCGCCGCGATCGCGTTCGTGACGCCCGCGGACACGGTGCTGGTCGCGAAGCAGGTGCTCGTCTGGCTGACGGTCACGCTGCTCGGGCTCACGCTCATCTACGGCGTCGTCCACGGCATCGCCTGGGCGCGGCGGCGCGGCGGCTCCGCCGGGGCGTCGCTTCTGCCGCAGACCGATCTCGCGATCCTCAACTGGCGCCGCGAGAAAAGCGTGTTCCTCGGCACCAACCAGCCGCAGGAGGACGCGAGCTGGATCTTCCAGCTGCGCATGGCGGAGCTCGAACGGGCCAAGGCCGGGCGCACCAGCGAACCGCGGCCCTGGAGCCGCCTCGGGGCACGTCTTTTCGACTATGCGATCTGGGGTCTCGTCCTGGCGCTGCTGCTGTCCGAGCTCCGTGCGCTCGGCGCGGTGCCCGACGCGATCGCTGCGTGGCTCGGACATCCGCTGCTGGCACCGATGATCATCACCGGCACATGGGTCGTCGTCGAGGCGCTCCTCATCGCTTCGGTGCAGACGACGCCCGGCAAGTGGCTTTTCGGCTGCTACCTGCAGTTCTCGATCTCGGATGCGTACGCGCCGCGCGACATGCGCTCGCAGATCGAGCGCGCGCTGAAGCGGTCGTTTCGCGTGTGGTGGGAAGGGGTGGGCTGCGGCTTCGCGCTGCTCGCGCCGATCCTGATCGCGGTCGCCTACGAGAAGCTCGCGCAGGACCAGGAGACCGACTGGGACTTCGCGCAGGACTGCCTCGTCACGCACGGGCCGCCCGGCGTCCTCAACACGGTGACCGGCGTGTGCGGGCTCGCGGCGATGCTCTGGCTCTACGGCGTGGCGTGGCACCAGCCGATGGCGGACTCGATCGCCTGGGCGCGCACGTCGATCACCGATGCGCTCCCGTCGGCGCGGTCGCTGCTGCCGGCGGGGTTCACGACGGGGAACGTGATCACCGCGGTGAGCGGCGGCATCTCGACGCCCGCCGCGCCGGTGGCGGCGGCTGCCCCCAGCGCGCCGGCACCTTCGGCCGACCCGATCGATCCGACGCTCGCGACGCAGTTCGCGGATCGCCGCGCCCGCATCGCGCTCCTGAAGGTCGAGGGCCCGCGGATGCTGCAGGCGGGCAATTCGAAGCGGGCGCTCGAGCTCTGCCGCGCCTGGACCGACATCGACCTCAGCAACGCCGACGCGTGGCGCTGCTACGGGTCCGCGCTGCAGGCGCAGGGATACCACCAGGACGCGATCAACGCGTTCCGCAAGGCGAAGCAGTTCGATCCCAACGACCGCACGCTCGACGCCGCGATCGACCGCTCGCAGCGCGGAATCGTGGCGGACTTCCTCAACCGCTATCGCAAATAGCGCGCGGCAGGTCGACGGAACGGCGCTTCGGTCAGTCGCGCAGTTTCCTGAGGAGCGCCGTGGTCGAGCGGTCGAAGGCGAAGGGGATCGCGATGAAGCGTCCCCCGTGCGCGATCACGTCGGCAGCGCCGGCGGTCGTCTCCGCCGTGTAGTCGCCGCCCTTCACCAGGACGTCCGGCATGCTGGCGACGATGAGATCGCGCGGCGTGTCGGCGTCGAACGGCACCACGAGATCGACGCTCGCGAGCGCGGCGAGCACCGCGGCGCGATCCTCCAGCGGGTTGACGGGACGATCGGCGCCCTTGCCGAGGCGTCGCACGGACGCGTCGGCATTCAGGGCGACGACGAGCGCGGCGCCCTGTGCGCGCGCCGCATCGAGATACGTCACGTGACCGCGATGCAGGATGTCGAAGACGCCGTTGGTGAACACCAGCGGGCGCGG
This sequence comes from uncultured beta proteobacterium, assembly GCA_963717695.1. Lineage (GTDB taxonomy): Bacteria > Pseudomonadota > Gammaproteobacteria > Burkholderiales > Casimicrobiaceae > CAIWHR01. Next base: position 106,658 of record CAVQWR010000005.1, read on the forward strand.
CAGCGCGGCGATTCGCGCGAGCGCGTTCTCCGGGGTCGCGATCTTGGCGGCAAAGCGCGGCGCGACAGGCAGGTCCGGCGGCGCGCTCATCGGCAATGGCTCAATTCGTGTACTCGAAGATCTTGACGACGCGGGCGACTCCCGACGTCGACGCGGCGACGCGGGCTGCGGTGACGCCTTCGTCCGTCGTGACGAGTCCCATCAGGTACACAACGCCGCGTTCGGTCACGACCTTCACGTGCTTCGCGAGCGCAGGACTCGCCTCGGCGAGCCGCGACTTGACCGCGCCGGTGAGGTAGGAGTCGTTTGTCCGCGAATTGAAGTCGGCTGGCTCGCCGACGGTCATCTCGTTCTGCACCATCCGGACGTGCTCGATGCCTTTCACGGACGCGGTGATCTCGTCCTGCACGGCGGTCGACGGCGCCTCGCCCGTCAGGAGGACGATGCCGTTGAACGACGTCGCATTGAGATGGGCGCCGCTCCAGCGCCGGTCGGCCTCGCTGGCAATCCTGAGCTCGATCGCCTCGTCGTCGACCTGCGCCGCCGCCGAGCGCCGGTCGGTGGCCACCATCACGCCTGCGCCGACCCCTGCCGCGACGACGACCGGTGCGCAGCCGGTCAGCGCTGCGCCTGTTCCGGCGCCAAGCAGCATCGCGGCGGCGAGCGCGGCAGCCTGCGCCGCGCGCGACCGGTCCTTCATTCATCCTCTCCGAGGAGCGCGTTGTCGATCGCGTCGCAGAGGCAGTGGATCATCAGCAGATGGACTTCCTGGATGCGCGCGGTGCGGTCGTGCGGCACGCACAGATGGACGTCGCGGTCGGCGAGGAGCCCGCCGATCCGGCCGCCGCCGTGGCCCGTCAGCGCGATCACGCGCATGTCGCGGTCGTGCGCCGATTCGATCGCGGCAATGACGTTGGCGGAATTGCCCGACGTCGACAGCGCCAGCAGGACGTCGCCGGCGATGCCGAGCGCGCGGACCTGCTTCGCGAACACCTGCTCGAACGCGTAGTCGTTCGCCACCGCCGTCAGGATCGACGTGTCGGTGACGAGCGAGATCGCCGGCAGCTCGGGACGCTCGCGCTCGAAGCGGCCGACCATCTCGGCCGCGAAGTGCTGCGCGTCGGCCGCGGAGCCGCCGTTGCCGCAGGCGAGAATCTTGCCGTCGGCGAGCAGGCACTCGGTCAGCACCGTCGCGGCGCGGGCGACGGCGGGCGCGAGCGTCTCGACCGAGTCGCGCTTCAGCTGCGCACTGTCGGCGAAATGCTGGCGGATTCTGGGGATGTGATCCATGGGCAACCGGGAGGAAACGGGCTCGCGGATTGTAGCAAGAATCGCGGCGTGCCCCGCGATGCGGCGCGCGCTAATCGACGACGTTGCGCAGCCACTCGATCCGCGCGGGATCGAGGGCGTCGAGGAGCACCGCGTCGAATCGGCACGCGGGCGTCCGGTCGAGACCGGCGAGGTAATGACCCGCCGCCGCGGCAAGCCGCGCCCGCTTCGCCGCGGTGATGCTCGCGGCCGCGCCGCCGAATTCGCTCCGCGTGCGCAGGCGCACTTCGACGAACACGAGCGTGTCGCCGTCGCGGGCGATGAGGTCGAGCTCGCCGCAGCGGCGGCGCCAGTTGCGCTCGACGACGACGAGCCCGCGCGCCGCGAGAAACTCCGCGGCCATCGCTTCGGCACGCGCGCCGTCGCCGTGGCGCGTCGCCATGCTCAGCGCCCTTCGGCCGGCTCGGTCGTGCCGCCGCCGTAGTTCAGCACCCGCCCCTCGCGCGCGAACACGTGCGTGCTCTCGAGGGTCAGATGCCCGGTGGCTCCGTCGAATTCGAGGCGGTCGATCGGTCCGTCGAGGATGGCCTGCGCGACGCGAAACGCGTCGATGCCGAGCGCGTAGAGTCGGTCGAGCGCTGCATTGGACAGCGTCGGATGCTTGAGCTGCGCGAACGCCGGCGCGTCCGGATCGGCGAGCCAGGGAATCTCGATGAAGCACACGCCGGCGAGATCACGCGCGAGCTGCGAGGGCTGCCGGTCGTCGATCTGGCTGCCCGTGCAGACGGGGAGCGTTCCGAGGTAAGGGCGCGCGAGTGATGCATCGGCGACGTCGGCCGCGAGCAGCACGGCATCGGGTGGCGCCTTCGCCAATCTTTGCTTGAGATGCACCAGCGCCTGCGGATCCCGATCGAGCCGCTCGGTTGCAGGCGGTCCGCCGCCGAGCTCGAGCCACTGATCGACGAACGCGGCCGCGAGACGCTTCTGCAGCGGCGAGTCGCCGACGACGACCACGACATTCCGCGCGTCGTTGTGCCGGAGATAGCGTGCCAGCTGGCGCCCGTCGCTTTCGACGGTAAGCGACAGCGCGTACATGTTTTGGGGCAGAGGCGCGCCGTCGTCCAGCTGGTTCAGCGCGACGACCCATGGCAGCGGGACGTCCGCCGCGACGACCGCCTTCAAGTCGTCGCGCACGAGCGGGCCCACGATCACGACGGCACCGGCATCCCGCGCCTTGGTCATCGCGGCAACGACCTCGCCGTCGCCGTGCGCGATGACGATTGGCTTCACCCCCGCTCGCTCGGCGGCGGCCTCGAATCCCGCCTTCACGACCTCTGCCGCGCGGCCGTAGGTGGCCGACGTGAGCGGAAGCACCAGTGCAATTTCGCGCGGCGGCGGTGGCGGCAGCGCAGGGACGGGAAGTGCGGCACCCGGGGATTCGGATGCGGGCGGAAGCGGCGCTGCCGCGCCGGGGTCATCGCTTGCTGGAGCCGTCTGCGCGGCGGAGAATGCCGGCAGTCCCAGCACGAGCGCGAGCGCGACAACGCGCGCTGCCCTGCGTGCGCTTGCGAAGGATCCCGGCAGGCGGGAAGGGCGGCGGGCAATCATGCAGGATTCTGGAGCGCACGTGCAGCGGTCGGAGGCACCCGGGCCGGCGGAAAACCCCGGCGACGCATCGCGATTCGTTGCCGCGCCCTCGACATTATATGTGGTCGCGACCCCGCTCGGTAACCTGCGCGATCTCACGCTGCGTGCGGAGGATATCCTGAGAAGCGCCGACGTCATCGCCGCGGAGGACACGCGCGTGACCGCCGTGCTGCTGCGGCATTTCGGCATCCAGACGCGGCCCGTGTCGCTGCACGCGCACAACGAGGCGAAGCGCGCCGCGGATATCGTCGGGATCCTGCAGTCGGGCCGCAGCGTCGCGCTCGTCAGCGATGCCGGCACCCCCGCCGTCAGCGATCCCGGCGCCGCGCTGGTCGCGGCGGTGCGGACTGCCGGTTTCGACGTGATCCCGGTGCCCGGCGCGAATGCGGCCATCGCTGCCATTTCCGCCGCCGGCATCGGCGCCGAGCGCTTCGCGTTTCTCGGCTTCCTGCCGTCGGTGACGAAGCGGCGGCGCGAGCTCGCGCAGGAGATGGGCGCGCTTTCTCTCGCGCTCGTCATCTACGAGGCGCCGCACCGCGTGCGCGAGACGGTCGCCGAGCTCGCGCAGTGGCTTGAAGGGACGCGCACGCTCGTCATCGCCCGGGAGCTCACCAAGAAATTCGAGTCGATCGCGGCGATGCCGCTGGCGGACGCAGCGGATTGGCTCGCGGGCGATCCGGATCGGCAGCGCGGCGAATTCGTTCTTATCGTCGACGCGCGTCCGGCGGCGGATCGGCCCGAGGCGGAGAGGATCGCGCCCGACGTCGAGCGCTGGCTCGCGCTTCTCGCGCAGGAACTGCCGCCGGCGCGGCTTGCGCGCATCGCTGCCGCCGTGACCGGCGTTCCCCGCGACATCCTCTACGCGAGAGCGCAGCGCCTCAAAGCGGAACAAGAGGGGCAGGGGTGATTCCCCTGTTTGCCATAGGGGCAGCCGGGGTCCGATTGACTTCGGTCAAGGCGGCATGTAACGGCCCCGGTAACATGCTGTCGCAGGGCACTCTCCCTTTCGCGATGCCGATCCCGACCCCATGACCACGACGCTTGCCGCAGCCGATCTCGTCCTCGATACCGAACTCGTGCGGAAGTACGACCTCTTCGGCCCGCGCTACACGTCCTACCCGACGGCCGACCGGTTTCACGCCGGATTCACCGCCGAGCACTACGTCAACGCGCTGCACACGCGCAATCACCGGCATGCGGCGCACCCGCAGCCGCTCTCGCTCTACGTCCACGTGCCGTTCTGCAACACGATCTGCTACTACTGTGCGTGCAACAAGGTCATCACCAAGGATCACGGGCGCAGCGCAAAGTACATCAAGTACGTCGGCCGCGAGATCGACATCGTCGCCGGCCTGATCGAGGGCGCGCCGCCGGTCGAGCAGCTGCATCTCGGCGGAGGCACGCCGACGTTCCTCGCCCGGGACGAGATGGCGACGCTGATCGGCATGCTGCGCGGCGCCTTCAACGTGGCGCCCGACGCGGAAGTCTCGATCGAGGTCGACCCGCGCAAGGTCGATGCCGAGACGATCGCGTTCCTGGGCTCGCTCGGCTTCAACCGGATCTCGGTCGGCATCCAGGACTTCGATCCCGAGGTGCAGAAGGCGGTCAACCGCATCCAGTCCGAGGAAGAGACGATGACGGTCATCGACGCCGCGCGCGCGAACGGCTTCGTGTCGGTCAACGCCGACCTGATCTACGGCCTGCCGAAGCAGAGCGTCGAAGGCTTCCGCACGACCCTCGACAAGGTGATCGCCGCCTCGCCCGACCGCATCGCCCTCTACAGCTACGCGCACGTGCCGCATCTCTTCAAGCCGCAGCGGCGCATCGAGGTCGCCGAGCTGCCGGTCGCCGAAGTGAAGCTCGGGATCCTGTCGCTCGCGATCGAGAAGCTGGGCGCCGCCGGCTACACCTACATCGGCATGGACCATTTCGCGAAGCCGACCGACGAGCTCGCCGTCGCGCAGCGCGAGCGCAAGCTCCATCGCAACTTCCAGGGCTACTCGACCAAGCCCGACTGCGACATGCTGGCGTTCGGCATCTCCGCGATCGGCAAGGTCGGCGCGTCCTACACGGCGAACGTGAAGACGCTCGACGAATACTACGAGCGGCTCGACGCCGGCGCGCTGCCGGTGCTGCGCGGCGTGGAGCTCGACGCCGACGATCTCCTGCGCCGCGATGTGATCCAGAAGCTGATGTGCGACTTCGACCTCGACTTCGCTGCGGTCGACGCGAAATACGGAATCCGCTGCACCGAATACTTCGCGCCGGACCTAGCGGCGCTGGCGCCGCTCGCGGCCGACGGCCTCGCCCAGGTCACGCCCGCAGGCATCAAGGTGACGCCGCAGGGGCGCCTCCTGGTGCGCACCGTGGCCATGCAGTTCGACAAGTACCTGCGCGAGGCGCGCGAGAAGGCACAGTACTCGCGCGTCATCTGATCGCCGGCCCGGCCGGCCCGGCCGGCGCGGACATCGGGACGCGGCCCTTCACCGTTGCCGTCCCGGCGGCCTCCCGGTCAGCCCTTGTGCTCGATCTGGCGCACCTTCGGGCCGCGCTGCGAAAGGGCGATCTCGAGCGCCGTCTCGAGGCGGATCACCCGCTCGGTCAGGTTTTCGATCTTCGTCTGCTGCGCCTTCATCGATGCCGCCAGCCGCTCAACCTTGTCGTTCATCTTGATGACGGTGGTGAGCGCATCCCACATTTTCTCGGCGACGCTCATCATGCGGCCTTGCGCTTCGCTTCCAGGCGGGCGATCCGCCGGTTCGATGCCTCGACATAGGCGAGCGCGTCGTCGATTGCGGCGCTCGCCTGCGCGGTCGTCCTGACCATCTGCTCGATCATCGGCAGGATCAGCTGCGCGTCGTCGTCCGGCTGGAATGCGGCCGCCGCCCGGCGCAGGAATTCACCCATCGACAGTCCCGCCGCCTTGGCCATTCGTGCGATGTCGCTCTTCTCCCGCGGGGTCACCAGCACGGGAATCCGTTCCGTGGCCGTCGCCATGGCGCCTCCTTCATGAACATGTGCTGCACATGCACATCTTAGCGCGGACCGCGGCGTACCGCAAGCGCGGCGCGGCCCGCGTCACTTCAGCTCGAGGACCGTCTCGCCGGAGACTGGTTCGGTCTGCCCCAGACCGCCGCCCAGGTCCTCGAGCATGTCGCGGAAGGAGTCGAGCAGCGCGAGCATCCGACCGGCGCGAGAATGCGCCGAGGAATGGTTCATACCTCCGTGCGGCCGCCGTCGCCAATCGGTCGGCCGCGAACAGCTCTGGCGGCGGCGCGGGACGGCGGCGCAGATCCGGGGCGGCTATTCCCAGAGATCGACGCGGGCACCGTCGGCCCGCTGCCGGTCGGCGCGCGCCTGCACGTACCGCTGGAACGACGGCTCGCTGCGGTAGGCGCCGCTGGCGACGTAATCCAGCGCCGACGCGAGGTGAAAGCCGCGCATGTACGCGTCGATCCGGAAGACCTCGCGGCCACCGGAGTCGAAGAAGACGAAGGTCGGCGTGTAGTCGACGCCGAGGTCGCGCGCCCACGCATCGGCGCGAAGCCTTCCGCCGCTTGGCCCGGTGAGCTCCGTGGGCGCGCCGAGGGCGAAGCGCGCGACATCGAAACGCGCGATCTCCGCCACGACGTCCGGACGACGCAGGAGGTCGCGATGCAGCTCGTCGCAGGCGGCGCAGTCGGTCGTCTCGAACAGCACGGCGAGCGGCTTGCCGCCGGCTGTGCGCGCAAGGTCGTAGGGTGGAGGCACGAACCACGGCTCGTTCGCGAGCGTCGCGCTTCCCGGCTGCGGAGCCCGTCGCGCCAGGTACGCGGCGAGCGTCTCCTGCCGCTCCCGATGCTCGCTGACATAGTCGAGGACGGCCTCGAAGCGGTGCGGCGGCCAGTAGCCGTTGAGGCGCGCGACGATCGCGCCCTTCTCGTCGAGGAACAGGAGCGTCGGCGTGAACTGCACGTCGAGCGCGCGGGCGAGCGCCTTCTCGCTCATCGTCCGCCCGTCGACCCAGGTGGTCTCGCGGTCGCCCCAGATGTTGAGGGCAATCGCGACAAAGTGGCGGCGCGTCTTGTCGACGATCGCACGCTGCGAGAAGTTGGTCACCATCAGCTGCCGGCAATACGGGCAGCCGTCCTGACCGAAATAGAGCATGACCCGGCGGCCACCCTTCGCGGCTTCGGCGACATCCTCGCGAAAATCCAGGAAGGTCTCGGTGAACCACGACGGAATGTCGATCGCGTAGGGCGACGGGTTCTGCGCGCGCGCGGACACCGTGCACGCGAGCAGGACGACGAGTGCCGCGACCCGCCACGACACGGGGAAGCGCGCGGGAAGCATCACGCCATCCGTGCGTCGAAGGCGACGCCGCGGCGCTCCGCCATCTCCCGCCCGATCGCGCCGAGCGCGTCGGCGTCGAGAACCTGAGCCGCGAGCGGAAACGCGTCCTGATCCTCGCGCGCAATGTGGGCGGCATAAGCCGCGCGCACTGCCTCGACCTGCTCCGGCGGCAAGATCGCCGGCTCGCCGGCGGCAACGGCGGCGAGCACCGGACGGAGCGCAGCCCAGTTGGCCGCGAGCAATGCGTGATCGTCGAGAAGCGCCGCGATCAGCGCCTCGGCGCGCTGCGGCGTCGCGGTGCGGAGCCGCGGAAACAGGCTCGCCTCCTCGTCGGCATGGTGGTTGGGCGCCGCTTCGTCGAAGTACTTGAGGATCGCGCGCGCGGCGATCCGGGCGTCCTCGTCGCTGCCGTGCGCCGGAAGGTGCTGCTGCAGGCGCGCGAGCGTCGCGAGCTGCTTTTCGATCCGCCGATGGCAGGCGAAGAGCATGCCGAGCGGGTCGTCGAAGCTGGGCGCGGGAACGGCGGCGGGCAGGCCGGTCTTCATCTCGACATTGTGCATGACGGGCGTCCTCTGCAGGCGGGGATCAGCGCGGCCGCGCGCGATCGGCAGGCGGCATGGATTGCGCAAGGCTGAGGATGCGGCGGTACAGGGTCTCGGCCTCCTGCTTCGGCGCCATGCCCTCGAGCGGATTGTCGTTGGCGCGGAACGCCGCGCTCACGCGCTCCCAGTCTTCCGCCGTCAGATGCGTCTGCGCGAGCGGAAGCAACCGGTCCTCCTCGCGCTGCATGTGGCGCCAGTGGAAGTCCGCGTATTCGTCGACGGCGGTCGCGAAAGGGGCGAACGCGGCGGCATCGCCGTTGGCGAACCGGGACAACATCGTCCGCAGCACCTCGATGAGGCTGGCACCGAGCGCGTGTTCTGCATCGAGCGCATCGACGAGGTCCTGCGCTTCGGGACACCGGGCGACGAGCGCCGGGAACAGCGTGCCGCTCTCCTTCGGGTGGTGCAGGCGCTCGGGAAACTGCTCGATGTAGCGCAGCAGCGCATCGAGCAGCCGGAAATCCGGCGCGCCGCCCTCGGCGACCCGGCGCACCGCCGTGCGCAGCCCGTAGAGCACCGAGGCGATCGCCAGGTGCTCGTCGCGGATGATGCGGAGGGCGGCAGGCATGGAAAGTCCGGACGCGGGTCAGTACGTCTCGACGTGATAGCGGCCCTGCGCGCGCAGCACGGGCAGCAGCGCATCCCAGTCGCGGCCGGCGCTGCGGCAGGCGTCGCGGAATGCCGCGTCTACGCCGTCCTCCATGCCCTTCAGCCCGCAGATGTAGACGTAGCTGTTGTCGTCGGCGAGAAGGCGTGCTACGTCATTTGCGCGTTCGCGGATCTTGTCCTGCACGTAGGTCTTCGGCTGCCCCGGCACGCGCGAGAAGGCGAAGTTGATGTCGATGAATTCCTTCGGCAGCTTGAGGAGCGGGCCGAAGTAGGGCAGCTCGCCTTCGGAGCGCGCGCCGAAGAACAGCATCAGGTCGCCGCCTTCCTTCAGCGCGATGCGCCGGCGCCGGCGCTCGGTCATCGCGCGCATCGGCGCGGAGCCGGTACCGGTGCAGACCATCAGGATGCTCGATCCCGGATGATTCGGCATCAGGAACGACGTTCCATACGGTCCGACGACGCGGACCTCGGCGCCCTTGGCGAGATCGCACAGGTAGTTCGACGCGACGCCGCGCACCGGCTTGCCGTCGTGGTCCTCGGTGACGCGCTTCACCGTCAGCGAGAGGTTGTTGTACTTCGGCCGCTCGCCTTCGCGCGGGCTCGCCACCGAGTAGAGGCGCACGTGGTGCGGCCGGCCGTTCGCGTCGTTGCCGGGCGGCAGGATGCCGATCGTCTGGCCTTCCAGCACCGGGAACGCGGCGCCGCCGAAGTCGAGGACGATGTGGCGGATGTCGCAGCTCGCGCCGGCGCTCGTCAGCGGATGGTTGCCCATGACCGTGGCGATCGCGGGCCGCTCGGGCGAGTAGACGTTCACGTACGGGTGCGCGGCCGACCACGGTGGCGGCGCCTCGCCACCCTGGCCCGCGGACGCGACCGACGTGATGCGCTCGACGTCCGTCGGCATCGCATCGGCCGCGCCGGTCTCGAGCGCCGCCTGCGCGGCAGCACGTCCCACAGCAGCTGCTCCTCGAGCGTGTAAGGCTTCGCCTTGTCGACCTCGCGCCAGTTGTCGATCGCGCCGGTGGGGCAGGGCGAGATGCAGTCGTTGCAGAAGTTGCATTTGGCCGCATCGACGACGTAGTTGCGCGAGTCGTGCGTCATCGCGCCGACCGGGCAGGTCTCCTCGCAGGTGTTGCAGCGAATGCAGATCTCCGGATCGATGAGGTGCTGGCGCAGCACCTCGATCGTCGCAGTGGCTCCGCTCATCGCCGTTTCCTTCGCAATGCGCATCAGTTGAACCGGACGTACTCGAAGTCCACCGGCTGGTTGTTGATGCCGCGCGCCGGGCGGCGCGATCCAGTTGGCGAACTTGCCGGGCTCGGCGACGCGGCCCATCAGCGACGCGACGAATGCGCGATCCGCTTCCGATGGGCAGCCACTGCAGGTGGCGGTGCGTCCAGTCGGCCTCGGACACGACGTGGCCCTCGGGATCGACGCGAACCGCCGACAGCGGCCCGATGCGCCGGTTGAAGGCCTTGTGCGGCGCCCTCAGCTTCACGGCCACGCCCGCCTTCTCGATGATCTTGTTCCAGCGCTCGATGCCGGCCACCGCGTCCTTCACGTAGTCGTCGCGCAGCTTCTCGTTGAGCGCGTTGAGTGCGGGCGCCTGCACGGCGGCGAGCTGGCCGTCGCGCACTTCGAGCACGGGATACGTCGCGCCGGTCAGCTGGTGATCGTCGTCGATCCTGGTCTCTTCGAAGCGGCCCTTGAGTCCGGTCGAGTAGAACGTGGCCGCGTTGGACGACACGTCGGCGCCGAAGAGGTCCATCGTCACGCTGAAGTGGAAATTGAGGTAGCGCTGGATCGTCGGCAGGTCGATGAGGCCCATCGCGCGGAGCTTCGCCGGATCGTCGACCTTGTCCCGCACCATCGCCTCGCAGGTGCGCTGGATGATGCGGCCGACGCCGGACTCGCCGACGAACATGTGGTGCGCCTCCTCGGTCAGCATGAAGCGGGTCGTGCGCGCGAGCGGGTCGAAGCCCGACTCGGCGAGCGAGCAGAGCTGGTACTTGCCGTCGCGGTCGGTGAAGTACGTGAACATGAAGAAGGCGAGCCAGTCGGGCGTCTTCTCGTTGAACGCGCCGAGGATCCGCGGATTGTCGGCGTCGCCCGAGCGGCGCTCGAGCAGCGCCTCGGCTTCCTCGCGCCCGTCGCGGCCGAAGTAGGCGTGCAGCAGGTACACCATCGCCCACAGGTGCCGGCCTTCCTCGACGTTGACCTGGAAGAGGTTGCGCAGGTCGTAGAGCGACGGGCAGGTGAGGCCGAGATGGCGCTGCTGCTCGACCGACGCGGGCTCGGTGTCGCCCTGCGTGACGATCAGCCGGCGCAGGTTCGAGCGGTATTCGCCGGGCACTTCCTGCCAGGCCGGCTCGCCCTTGTGCGCGCCGAAGTTCACCTTGCGGTCCGGCTCGGCCGGCGTGAGGAAAATGCCCCAGCGGTAGTCGGGCATCTTCACGTAGTCGAAATGCGCCCAGCCCTTGGGCTCGACGCTGATCGCGGTGCGCAGGTAGACGTCGGTCGACGTCGTGCCCTCGGGCCCCATGTCGGCCCACCAGTGCAGGAATTCGGGCTGCCAGTGCTCGAGCGCGCGCTGCAGCGTCTTGTTGCTCGCGAGGTCGACGTTGTTGGGAATCTTCTCGCTGTAGTCGATGCTCATCGGAGCTCCTTGTTATGTGCCGTCATCCCCGCGGAGGCGGGAATCCAGCATCGTTGGTCGAAAGCCTCTGGGTCCCCGCGTTCGCGGGGACGACGGCTGGTCAATGAGCCGCGCGCGGGCTACACCCGGTTCCAGTCGAAACGAGCCTTGTTGCCCGTGCCGAAGATCTTGAGCGCGCCGGCTTCGCCGGTGGCGTTCGGGCGGATGAAGATCCAGTTCTGCCACGCGGAGAGGCGGCCGAACACCCGCGTCTCCATGGTCTCGCCCGGACCGAAGCGCAGGTTCGCCTCCATCCCGGTCAGTGCGTCGGGCGACAGACTCGCGCGCTCCTCGAGGGCGAGACGCACCTCGTCGGCCCAGTCGAGCTCGTCGGGGGCCGCGGTGACGAGGCCCAGCGCCAGCGCGGCGGCGGCGGCGAGCGGTCGCCCGACGGTTGCCTTCGCCGCGGCGATCGGCTCGCCGTTCCCGTAAAAGCGGGCGACGATGCGGGCGCGATGCCGTTGACCATCGGATAGGCGCCGAAATTCATCGGCGACAGCGTGAGCTGCGGCGCCGTGGCGTTGTCGTCGGCCAGCGCCAGCATGTAGCTCCGATCCGCGGCGAGCGCGAGCTCCAGCAGCGTGCCTGCGAAACACGAGCCCGGCTCGATGAGCGCGTAGAGCGTGCGCGCCGTGACGTCGAGCCGCGCCAGCGTGCGGCGGAGCATGCCCGACCGTCTCGCGGACGAACCAGTCGGACTTGTGCTTTTCGAGCGTCGCGTCTACGGCGAGCACGCGCGCGGCGTCGCCCTTGGTTTTGAGCACCCACGTGCCGATCTCGAGCTCGTTGGTGCGCAGCAGCAGGATCGCGTCGTCCAGCTCGCGCGCCATCGCGAGCGGCCACCACGCGGCGCCGGCTGCCTTGATGGCGGGCAGTTCGGCCGGCGGCGCCGATGTCGGCGCCGACACCGTGAGCGTCGCGCTGCGCGCCTTGCGGTCGATCGCGACGTCGACATGCGTGTAGTGGATACCCGCGGCATCGATCGTGCGCGCGAGCGGCACGAGCGTCACGCCTTTTTCGCCCGCGGGACGATCCGACTGCGCGGCGAGGGTCTGCGCGCGCACGCTGACCTTTTCCGCGAACTGCTGCGGCTTCGCGTGATCGTCG
>CAVQWR010000006.1:0-810242 GCA_963717695.1 uncultured beta proteobacterium
CAAGGACAATGCGCATCAGGCTCTTCATCGCTGGATCTCCCAAGACATTCGCCACGGCGGCCGCCGATACGGTCAAGCCGGTCAGCAAACTTGGTGCCACCGAGCCAAACCATTGGGGCGATTCAGCATTTTCCGATGGCCACGGTTGCGACCTTGCTGCATGTAAGAGATTTCGACGCGAACATTCGTTTAATCGGCGCCCGTCAGATTCGGCGGCGGCGGCCCTGACCGGTAATCGCAAATATCCGTCGAACGATCCCGCTATTGGCAGACTGTGCCGCCGCTTGCCGCAAACAGGAAGCGTGTGATCTGCTTCGACTGGGTGACCGGACCGGGAAAGGGCGCAACCATCACCGTGTATCCGAACGTCGCATTGTTGCCGTCGGCAAAGGCCAGCGTTGCCGTGCCCACGGGATTGGCGACGACCTTTGTGGTGTCAAAGGAATCGAATCGCGGTCCCGAGTTCTGGTAGATCGACCCGGTGTAGATGTTGCTGCCGCCCTGTCGCTGGACCAGCGCGGACAACCATAAGGGCGTCTGGTCGAAGTTGTACGTGTACCACGTCGCGAACAGACTGTTTCCCTGGTGGGCGAAGTTGATCCCCCAGCCCGGTTCCGTTCCATTGGCCGCCCACCAGAGGTCCTCGTAGTTGGTCGCGGCGGCAAAGTTGGGCGTCGTGGCGCTGTAGCTGCAAGTCGGCTGTGGGCCAGTGCCAAGGTCGAACCGCGAAATCGGCTTGGTCTGCGTCGTCGGCGGCGCGGTGGTGCTCACCGTGTACGCGAAGCTGCCGCGGTTGGAGTCGTTGAACGCCAGGGTTCCGCTGCCGACCGCCGTGGGGACGCCGGTCCCGACGAAATTGTTGAACGGGGGACCGCTGTCGACGTAGATCTTGCCGGTATAGACCGCGCTGGTCGGGGTCGTGCGCGCGGCGAGCATCGACAGCCACCATGCCTTGCCGGTCGTATCGTAGGTGTACCACGTGGCGAAGATCTGGTCGGCCTGATGCGCGAAGTTGATGCCCCAACCGGATTCGGCCGGGTTCCACCAGAGACCCTGGTAATTGGCCGCAGCAGGATTGACCGTGATGGTGAACACCCGCGAGGCGAAACTTCGGTTCGCAGACACATCGCAGCCATTGAGATAGAACACGGACCCGGTCATCCCGAGGTGGCCGGGTGGGGAATTCGGCGACATGAAGGAGGGATACCAGCCATCGAACGATCCGCCGTCCGCGGTGCTGCCGGGACAGGGCTCATAAAGAGGGAACTGCGAATTCCCGATCATCTGCGGGACCGTCCAGTCCTGCAGCTCGAGACTCGTGGCGAGCGAAAAATACCAGGCGGCGTGCGGGGGGACGGCGGTGGCGGACCTGCACACGAACGTCATCAGATAAAGCCCCAGCGCATCGACGTAGCTTATGGCGCCCATTCCCTGCGCCCCGATGCACCCGCCTTGCGGCAGCACACCGCTGTCGAGACCGCCGATGCCAGGCTGGCTGAACGAGCCGTTGTGCCACTTGGAAAAGTTGAGCTGTCCGGCGCCGCCGAGCTGCGCGCGCGCGACGCGAAGCTTGCCGTCTCCCGTGAGCCCCGGCCCGGGGGGCGCAATGTACGTCACATAGACGAAGGATCCGTCGACGAATGCTGCGGGAATTGCGTTGCCCATCGGAGCCGGCACCGGCTCCGACGCGGGTTCGGGCGTCGCGAGCGTGAGCACCGGATAGCGGCTCGCACCGCCGAGCCGACCATTTTCGGGTTTGGGCCAAGTCACACCGTTGTCGGACGAACGGGCAAAGCCGATCGTGGCATAGAACGGCTGCTGCCACACGCCACCGGGGCAATGGTTCTCGGCCTCGTAGAACATCATCAGATTGCCGGGCGCTCGCGTCGGGTCCTGCAGCACCGATCCCGGGTCCGAATAGTTCTCGTCGAATTCCGTGTCGTAGGCCGGATTGCACGACGTGAACGCGACCGGCGGCGACATCACCGGACTCGTATAGCCGGATGCCAGCGCGAAACTGGTGAGATCGGATGTCTGCAGAACCACCGTTCCCTTCATGGCCCCGACGTTGCCCGCGGCAAAGACGGTATACGAATTCGACCCTGCAGCCGGCGGGAAGAATGTCGTGTGCTCATCCGGAAGTATGTTCATGCTGCTGGGATAGTTCAGCGCTTGATCCGGCCCCACCGAAATCGAGATTGTCTGCGCGGACGCGGTTGCGACGCCGAGGAGCGCGGCAAGCACGACGAATTCCCTGCAATGGCGATTGGTCATTGACGACCTCCACATGCTCGGGACTGACTCAAGCCGCACGAACCGTTCAGGGCAGAGGGAGCGCCTTGGTCAGATTGGCGTTGGCGATGCCCTTGTCGGCCAGCGTCAGCGTGCCGCTCGCGTTCACGTCCTTGACGAAGTTCGCCGCCGTCACCGGCTGCGCCAGCTGGGCGTTGATGAGACCGAGGTCGGCAATGCTGACGACGCGAGTCTGGTTCACGTCCCCGGTCAGGAATCCGACCCGGACCGACCCGCTGCCGCCGATTCCGCCATCCGTCGACGTGACACTCTTGAGCGACACCGTCACGTATTGCTGATTGCTGACGCCGGTGAGCCCGACGACGACGTCGTTGCCGCTGAATGTCGGCGCGGCCGCGGTCGCCGTGCCTTCGGTCACGGCCACCGTGGCGCCGTTGATCGGCTTGTCGAATGTAAAGACGATGGACTGCGACGGCCCCTGCCGCGGCTCTGTGGACGGATTGGTCGACGTCAACGACAGCGGCAGGTCGAATGTGCCGGCAGCGCCATGAACCCGGCGCGATGCAGCGGCCTGGAACACCGGCGCGGGCGCCACTTCAATCGCGAAGATCTGCACCCGGGCCAGGATTGATGCGTCCGTGACGGCGATGTCTCTCGACGCCGGGTCGATCGCAGCGCGTCGCGGTTCCCCGAATTGCCCGTCGCCGGTCCCGGCAGATCCGAACTGGCTCACGTAAGTACCGGCGGAATCGAAGACCTGCACCCGGCCGTTGAACTCGTCGACGACGACGATGTTGTGGCTCGTCGGATCGATCGCCACGCCGAAGGGGATGGAGAACTGCCCGTTGCCGCTCCCGGCGGAGCCGAACTGGCTGAGATAGTTGCCAGCGGAATCGAAGATCTGCACGCGATTGTTGGAACCATCCGTGACGACGATGTGATGACTGGTCGGGTCGATTGCGACGTCGGTGGAGTCCAGAAACTGCCCGTTGCCGCTCCCCATCGAGCCAAATGCACTCAGGAAGGCTCCGGCGGAATCGAAGATCTGCACCCGGTTGTTCGTCTCGACTACGATAATGTTGTGGCTCGTCGGGTCGATGGCCACGCCGGCCGGATTGACGAACTGGCCATCGGCGGTGCCCGGAGCGCCGAACTGGCTCAGGTAAGTCCCCGCGGAATCGAAGATCTGCACCCGGTCCGCAACCAAATCCGTGACGACGATGTTGTGGGTCGTCGGGTCGATTGCCACGCCGAACGGGTCGCTGAACTGCCCGTTGCCGGTCCCGGCGGAGCCGAACTGGCTGAGGTAGTTGCCGGCGGAATCGAAGATCTGCACGCGCGCGTTGTTCTCGTCCGTCACCACGATGTGGCGACTCGTCGGATCGATTGCCACTCCTTCCGCGCCGTTGAACTGGCCATTGCCGCTGCCAAGCGTCCCGAACTGGCTCTTGTAGACGTAGGTCTGCGCCAGCGCGGCGCCTGCGAACAAGATGGCGCCAAAACCGATCGCGAATCGAACGCAAAGGCCTCGCCGCGGATGCACGCGGTCGTCGGCGACATGGCAGCGGTTCGGTGCGACGCGCTGGCTGAACCGGCCCACGCAACGCGCCGTCGCAATTTGCGGCAACAGCCGTAGCGCAGTCACTTGGCGTGACAGCAGCGATCGAAACGCATTCATGGCGCCTCCACCGACAGAATCGCCGTGGCGCTTTCATCCACTGCAAATCGGCAACGGCGACCGACGTGACCAGGGTGCTCGGCGCCTGCGGGTCGAAGCAACTTTCGTATGACTGATAGTTTGCGCAGTCCCGACGGCTTTGCGATTCTCTTGACGTGGTTGCAGCGTGTCAAGAATTTCGCGGACGCAAGTGCGGTCGATCGCCGCAATCGTCAATTTGCTGACGTTTCACTTGCGGAATGCTGACGAACTTCCGACTTTTCGCCATCGGCGGGCGGGATCTTCTGCGTCTCTCGGCGACAGCTCCCGCCGCACGCGGCGGAATCGCGCTCAAGGCTTCGGAATGCGAATCCGGCTGATCATCAGCGAGCCCGAAAGCGGCGAATAGCAGCACGAGCGGATGCAGCTTGAATCCGCCAAGCGTGACCTCGCCGAACCACAGGTTCTCCCGCACCGCGCCGAACCACGCCGCCACGGCCAGCAGGCAGACGAGAAGGAACGACGTCGGAATCGGCGTCCCCTCGAAGTATTTCACCTTGCCCGAACCGCCGGACAGCGCCTCGGCCGTCACGTTGTAGCGGGCGAGGCGCGAGACGCCGCACGCGACGAAGTAACCGAGCACGATGCGGTCATAGAAGCCCTGCATGCCGCAGCCGTAGGCGAGGATCGCCGGGGCGACGCCGAACGAGATCACGTCCGCGAGCGAATCGAGCTCCCGTCCCAGTGTCGACGCCTGCTGCCGCCAGCGCGCGATGCGCCCGTCCATGACGTCGAAGACCAGCGCGGCGAAGACCAGCGCCGATGCGAAGTAGACGTGTCGCGCCTCACCCGTTTCGAGATAGGTCATCGTCGAGAACAGCGCGCCGGTGCCGCAGATCGCATTCGCCAATGTGAACCAGTCCGCGAGGTGGAACTCGCGGATCATGGAAAAGCGCCTGACCGGCTGCGGATCGCTCATCGCATCGTGCCACGGCATGTCGGCATGGCGCAGGCGCGCGCAGCCCGCCGGATCTCACCGGCCGGGCGTCGCAACGCGGCGCCGGTTCGTCAGGCCGGCGTGCACGCGACGGACGGACCCAGTTTTTCCTTCGCCGCGGCGACGCGCGCGATATCCGGCAGCGCAACGCCGTTCTTGACCGCAGTCACCTCCGCCAGGATGGAGACGGCGATCTCGGGCGGCGTGCGGCTGCCGATGTAGATGCCGATCGGGCCGTGCAGGCGCGCGATCTCGGCGTCGGTGAGGTCGAATTCCGCGAGCCGCTTCCGTCGCTTGGCGTTGTTCGCGCGCGATCCCAGCGCGCCGACGTAGAACGCCGGCGACTTGAGCGCCTCGAGCAGCGCCATGTCGTCGAGCTTCGGATCGTGCGTCAGCGCGATGACCGCGCAGCGCTCGTCGAGCTTCATTTCGACCACGGTGTCGTCGGGCATCGTTCGCAGCAGCGGAACGCCCGCGACGTCCCACGTGCCCTCGTATTCCTCGCGCGGATCGCACACGGTCACCTGCCAGTCGAGCCCGAGCGCCATCTGCGCGAGATACTTGGAGAGCTGCGACGCGCCGATGACGAGCATCCGGTAACGCGGGCCGTGAATCGTCGTCGAGGGTCTCGCCGTCGAAGACGAGGCCGTCCGTGGCGCGCGCGGCGGCGAGCGTCGCCGTGCCGCTCGCAAGGTCCAGCCGTCGCGCAACGAGCTTGCCGCCGCCGATCGCGTCGAGCAGCGCGCGGATCCCGGATGCCGCAGTGAGCGGCTCGAGCACGAGCTGGATCGTGCCGCCGCACGGCAGTCCGAAGCGGCGCGCTTCGTCGGCCGACACGCCGTAGGTGACGACGTCGCAGCGCGACACGGTCATCCCGTCGTGGCGCACGCGGCCGACGAGGTCGTCCTCGATGCAGCCGCCCGACACGGAACCCTCGACTTGGCCGTCGTCGCGCACGGCGAGCATCGCGCCCGGCGGGCGCGGCGAGCTGCCCCACGTCTTCACTACGGTAGCGAGCAGCACGCGACGGCCGGCGTCCAGCCAATCGGCGCAGCGCTTCAGGACTTCGAGATCGACACTTTCCATGAGTGACTCCTGCGACGGCCGCGCCGTCCGCACGCGACGCGCGTCATCTTCCCCAGTACATCCACAGCCAGAAGATGATATCCGCAATGATGACGATGATCAGCAGCCGTTGCCAGCGCGGCATGCGCTTTGGCGCGCCGGCGACCGGCGGCGGCCGGCGCCGCGCCGACCTTCGCGGCCACCGCATCGCAGAAGCGCCCGAAGAAGTCGTCCGCGAGCTTCTGCGCCGCGCCGTCCACGAGCCGCGAGCCGAGCTGCGCGATCTTGCCGCCGACCTGCGCCTTCACCGCATACGACAGCGCCGTTCCGGCCCCGTTCGCCTCGGGGGCGAGCGAAACCTTCGCCTCGCCCTTGGCAAAGCCCGCGGCGCCGCCCTGCCCTTCGAACGACAGCGTGTAGCTTTGCGGCGGAATCGACGTCGGAGAGCCGCATGCGTCCGGCGAATTTCGCGGACACGGGCCCCACCTTCGCCGCCATCGTGATGCGATAGGCGTTCTCGCCGTCGGCTTCGATCGCATCGCACCCGGGAACGCAGCTCCGCAGCATCTCGGGGTCGTTCAGCGCCGCCCACACCGTGGCGACCGGGGCGGCGACGATTCGGGTGCTGGAGAGCTCCATGCGCGCGCTCGGTCAGGCCCGGCGCAGCGCGCGCGCCGACATCCGGCCGCGCGCGTGCGGATGGTCGAGCGCCGCCGCCAGCGCCGTGAGGCTCGCGAGATTGTGCACCGGCAGGAAATCGTCGACGTACGGCAGCATCGCCTTGATGCCCGCGGGCCGCGCCTCGAAGCGCTCGTAGCGCAGCAGCGGATTGAGCCACACGAGCCGGCGGCAGGACTTCTGCAGTCGCTCCATTTCCGCCGACAGCGCGGCACCGCCCTCCGCGTCGAGGCCGTCGCTGATGAGGAGCACGACAGCGTTCTGCCCGAGCAGGCGGCGCGACCAGCGCAGGTTGAACTCGGCGACGCACGGCGCCGATGCGCGTGCCGCCCGCCCAGTCCGCGACCGCGCGCCCGACGCGCGCGAGCGCCACGTCGACGTCGCGGTGCTTGAGTGCCCGGGTGATGTTGGTGAGCCGCGTGCCGAAGAGCAATACATGGACGCGGTCGCGATCGTTGGTGATCGCATGCAGGAAGTGCAGCAGCATCCGCGCGTAGCGTTCCATCGAGCCGGAGATGTCGCACAGCACGACCAGCGGCGGCGTGCGTCGCGTGCGCTCGCGCCAGGCGAGCGGCGCCAGCGTGCCGGTGGCGCCGGTGGCGCGTTTGCAGCGTGGCGCGCAGATCGACGCGCCGTCCACGGGACGCGGGACGGGTGCGCCGCGTCGGCAATTCGGGCAACGGCAGGCGCAGACTGCGCAGCATCGAGCGCACCGCGGCCAGTTCCTCGACCGTCATCGACTCGAAATCCTTTTGCTGCAGCACTTCGCGCGGCGAGACGGTGAATGCGGCATCGAAACGCGTCTCCTCGTCCTCGCGCTCGGGAAGATCGAGCCCGCGGGACGGCAGCAGCGCCTGCGCGATGCGCGCCGGGAGCTCGGGCGCTTCGCGGCGCCTCGCCGGTTCGCGCGTGCACGCGCGGCAGCAGCGACGCCACCAGCTTCTCGAGAAGGCGAGGATTGCGCCAGAACATCTCGAACGCCTGCTCGAACACCGGAAGCTGGTCGTGCCGCGACACCAGCACGGCGCACAGCGCGGCGCGAAAATCCTCGCGCCGGTCGACGCCAACCGCGTCGACCGCGGCGAGCGCGGACAGCGTGTGTGCGGGGCCGACCGGCAATCCGGCGGCGCGCAGCACGCGCACGAAATGCATCACGTTCTCGGCGAGGCGGCCTTTCGGCAGCGTCGGCACGGCGCCCGCGAGCGCATGCACGTCGATGCCGGCGCGCAGCGTCACAGCCTTATCCCCTCCGCCTGGACCTCGGCGACGAGGCGCGCGGCGACGTCGGGACCGAGCGCGCCGATGTCGTCCTGGTATTTGAGCAGCACGCCGGCAGTGTCCGCGACCGTCTGCGGATCGAGCGCGACGCGATCGAGCGCCACCAGCGCCTCGGCCCAGTCGAGCGTCTCGGCGATGCCGGGCGCCTTGAAGAGGTCGAGCGCGCGCAGCCGCTGCGTGAAGGCGACGATCTCGCGGGCGAGCGATGCCGGCGCCTGCGGGCACTTGCGCAGGACGATCGCCAGCTCGCGCTGCGCGTCGGGATAGCCGACCCAGTGATAGAGGCAGCGCCGCTTGATGGCGTCATGGATCTCGCGCGTGCGGTTCGACGTGATCACGACGATCGGCGGGGACGCCGCACGCATCGGCCCGAGCTCGGGAATGGTCACCTGATACTCGGCGAGCACCTCGAGCAGATAGGCCTCGAACGGCTCGTCGGCGCGGTCGAGCTCATCGATGAGGAGCACCGGCGCGATGCCGTCCGGCGGCACCAGCGCTTCCAGGATGGGGCGCTTCAGCAGGAAGCGCGTCGTGAAGATGTCGTGCGACAGTGCGTCGCGATCGAGGTGGCCGGCGGACTCCGCAAGGCGGATCTCGATCATCTGGCGCGCGTAGTTCCATTCGTAGACCGCCGACGCGACGTCGAGCCCTTCGTAGCATTGCAGCCGCACGAGCCGCTTGCCGAGGCCCGTTGCGAGCACCTTGGCGATCTCGGTCTTGCCCACCCCCGCTTCGCCCTCGAGAAAGAGCGGCCGCCCCATCCTGAGCGCGAGGAAGACGCTGGTCGCGAGACGGCGCTCGGCGATGTAGTCCTGGCCGTCGAGCAACGCGCTGACGGCATCGACCGACCCCGGTATTTCCACTTTCGACATTACGGCATCCGTGGGCAAAAAAATCGGGCGGGGCACCATCGCCCCACCCGAAGAATAGCAAGTTCGGCGCGATGCTCAGCCGGCGGCCGCCACCGCTCGCGCGGCGAGCACCGGAATGAGGTGCGCGCGATATTCGGGGGATGCGTGCAGATCGCCGGAAAGGCCGCTGGAGTCGATCTTCACGGCCTTCGCGGCATCCGCGGTGAAGCTCTTTCCAAGGGCGTCCTCGAGCGCCTTCGCCCGGAACACCGCCGGCGCCGCGCCCGTCACGGCAACGCGCACCCCTGTGCCCGATTGCGCGACGAAGACGCCGGTCAGCGCGAAGCGCGACGCCGGATTCGGAAACTTGCAGTACGCGGCCTTCTTCGGGACCGGAAAGGACACTGCGACGATGATCTCGTCGGTCCGCGAGTGCCGTTTCGTACATGCCCTTGAAGAAGTCGTCGGCGGCGATCTTGCGCTTGTTCGTCTGCACGGTGGCATTGAGCGCCAGCACTGCCGCCGGCCAATCGGCGGCAGGATCGTTGTTGGCGAGCGCTCCGCCGAGCGTGCCCATGTTGCGCACCTGCCGGTCGCCGATGCCCTGGGCCACGCTTGCGAGCACGGGGATCGCCGCTTTCACGGCCGCCGACGCCGCGATTTCCGCGTGCCGCGTCATCGCGCCGATGACGAGCGCGTCGCCCTCCTTGCGGATGCCCTTCAATTCCGGCGATGCCCGAGAGGTCGACGAGCGTACCGGGCTGCGAAAGGCGCAGCTTCATCGCGCCGACGAGGGACTGGCCGCCGGCGAGCGCCTTGCCGCCGGATTTCGCGAGCGCCGCCGCGGCGTCCGCAACGGTCTTCGCGCGAGTCAGTTCGAATGGATACATGACTGCTCCCTCACGCTTTCCGTGCCGACTGGATCGCCTGCCATACGCGATGCGGCGATGCCGGCATGTCGAGGTACTTGACGCCGACTGCGGCGAGCGCGTCGTGGACCGCGTTCATCATCGCCGCCGGCGCGCCGATCGCGCCCGCTTCGCCGCAGCCCTTCGCACCCAGCGGATTGTGCGTGCACGGCGTGACCTTGGTGCCGACCTTGAACGACGGCACGTCGTCGGCGCGCGGCATCGCGTAGTCCATGTAGCTGCCGGTCAGGAGCTGTCCGCTCTCGGCATCGTAGACGCAGGCCTCGAGCAGCGCCTGGCCGATGCCCTGGGTCAAGCCCGCCGTGCACCTGTCCCTCGACGATCATCGGGTTGACGATGTTGCCGAAGTCGTCGCACGCGGTGAACGCGACAACCTCCACGACGCCCGTATCCGGGTCGATCTCGACCTCGCAGATGTGCGTGCCCGCCGGGAACGTGAAGTTCGTCGGGTCGTAGAACGCCATCTCGTTGAGACCGGGCTCGAGCTTGTCGAGCGGGTAGTTGTGCGGAACGTACGCGGCGAGCGCGATCTCCCCGAACGCCTTGCTGCGATCGGTGCCCGCCACCGTGAACTTGCCGTCCTTGAATTCGATGTCGGCTTCCGCGGCTTCGAGCAGATGCGCGGCGATCTTCCTGCCCTTGTCGACGATCTTGTCGAGCGCCTTGACGATTGCCGTCCCGCCGACCGCCAGCGAGCGCGAGCCGTACGTGCCCATGCCGAACAGGACGCGACCGGTGTCGCCGTGGACGATGTCGACGTTGTCGACCGACATGCCGAGCCGCGCGGCGACGACCTGCGCGAACGTCGTCTCGTGGCCCTGACCGTGGCTGTGCGAGCCCGTGAACACCGTGACGCTGCCCGTCGGATGCACGCGCACTTCGCCCGCCTCGAAGAGGCCCGCGCGCGCGCCGAGCGCACCGGCGACGTTCGACGGCGCGAGGCCGCAGGCTTCGATGTATGCCGCGTAGCCGATACCGCGCAGCTTGCCACGCTTCGCCGCCTCCGCCTTGCGCGCTGCGAATCCCGCGACGTCGGCCATCTTCTTCGCCTCGTCCATCGTCGCGTCGTAGCCGCCCGTGTCGTAGACCAGCGCGACGGGGGTCTGGTGCGGAAAGCTGCGGATGAAGTTGCGCCGCCGGATCTCGTCCTGCGCGATGCCGAGGTCCACGCCCGCCTGGTAGGCGAGGCGCTCGACGACGTAGGTCGCCTCCGGCCGCCCGGCGCCGCGATACGCGTCGACCGGCGCCGTGTTCGTGAACGACGCCGTCACCTCGCAGTAGATCGCCGGCGTCGTGTACTGGCCCGCGAGCAGCGTCGCATAGAGGATCGTCGGGATGCACGATGCGAAGGTCGACAGGTACGCGCCCATCGCCGCCGTCGTGTGCACGCGCATCGCGAGGAACTTGCCGTCCTTGTCCAGCGCGAGCTCCGCGTGCGTCACGTGATCGCGGCCATGCGCATCGGAGAGGAAGCTTTCGCTGCGCTCTGCCGCCCACTTGATCGGGCGATTGACGCGCTTCGACGCCCAGACCATCGCGGTCTCTTCCGGGTAGAGGTAGATCTTGGAGCCGAAGCCTCCGCCGACGTCGGGCGCGATCACGCGCACCTTGTGCTCCGGGAGCCCCAGCACGAACGCCGTCATCAGCAGGCGCTCGACGTGGGGGTTCTGGCTCGTCACGTAGAGCGTGTAGCTGTCGTCGGCGCGGCTGAACGACGCGACCGCGGCGCGCGGCTCGATCGCGTTCGGGATGAGACGGTTGTTGACGATGTCGAGCTTCGAGACGTGCGCCGCCTTCGCGAACGCCGCGTCGACCGCCGCCTTGTCGCCCAGCGCCCAGGTGTAGCACTTGTTGCCCGGTGCGCCGTCGTGGATCTGCGGTGCGCCCGGCTTCAGCGCGTCGACGCAGTTGACGACCGCCGGCAGCACGTCGTAGTCGACGTCGATCAGCTCGGCCGCGTCCTTCGCGTGATTCGGCGTCTCGGCGATGACGATGGCGAGTGCGTCGCCGACGTAGCGGACCTTGCCCTGCGCCAGCACCGGGTGCGGCGGCTCGTTCATCGGCTTGCCGTCGGTGCCGGTGATGAGCCATCCGCACGGCAGGCCGTTGACGCCCTCGAGGTCGGCGCCGGTGAAGATCGCGACCACGCCCGGCGCGGCCTTCGCCTTCGCGGTGTCGATGCTGCGGATCTTCGCATGCGCGTGCGGCGAGCGCAGGAAATACGCATGCACGTGGTTCGGCGGATTGACGTCGTCGGTGTATTGCCCGGACCCCGTCAGGAAACGGTAGTCCTCCTTGCGGCGCACGGATGCGCCGAGCACGCCCTGGTCGCTGGCACCCATCGCGCTCTCCTATTTGCCCATGGCGGCGGCGCCCTGCTGCACCGCCTTCACGATGTTGTGATACCCGGTGCAGCGGCAGAGATTGCCCGAGAGCTCCTCGCGGATCGTCTGCTCGTTCGCCTTGGGATGCCGTTCGACGAGGTCGATCGCGCGAGAGCACCATGCCGGGCGTGCAGAAGCCGCATTGCAGTCCGTGACACTCCTTGAACGCGGCCTGCATCGGGTGCAGCGTGCCGTCCGCCGCGGCGAGTCCTTCGATGGTCGTGACGTTTGCGCCCTGCGCCTGCGCGGCGAGAATCGTGCACGACTTCACCGCATTGCCGTCGACGTGAACGGTGCACGCGCCGCACTGGCCCGTGTCGCAGCCGACGTGCGTGCCGGTCAATCCCAGCTCGTTGCGCAGAAATTCGACCAGCAGCGTGCGCGGATCGAGCTCGGCGCTCACCGCCTTGCCATTGACCGTGAGGGAAACGGTAACCGACATGACTCCTCCTTCGAAGGGACGCAGCGCCCGGGCATGTGCCTGCCGCGTGGCGGGGGGTTGATCATACGTCCGCGCGCAAACCGCGGCAATCCGCAAACGCGGCACCGCAACCGATGTCGCGCTAGAATCGTGGCCGACCACTGCTCGCCAGGCACGTCCCCGTGACCTCCATGACCACCGATCCCGTCCTCAGCGTCGCCGTCCGGGCCGCCCGCCGCGCCGGGTCGGTGCTCGTCGACGCGGCGCGCGACCTGAAGCGCCTGCCCGCCCACGCGAAGGCGCACGGCGACATCGGCACCCAGGCGGACAACGAAGCCGAGGACGCCATCGTGGCGACGCTGCGGGCCGCCTTTCCCGAGCACGCGATCCTCGGCGAGGAATCCGGCGAGATCCACGGAGCGCGCGAGGGCGGCGGCTTCAAGTGGATCGTCGACCCGATCGACGGCGCCGCCAATTTCGTCCACGGCTTCCCCTACTACTCGGTGTCGATCGCGCTCGCGCACGGCACCGAGATCACGCACGCGGTCGTGTTCGATCCGGTGCACGACGAGATGTTCACCGCGATCCGCGGCAAGGGCGCGGCGCTCAACGGCACGCCGATTCATGTCACGACGTGCATGGCGCTCGAGGACGCGCTGGTCGGGACCGTCTTTCCGGATCGCGACAGCGAGAAGCTGCACGACTTCCTGCCGACGCTGCATGCGCTCCTTCCGCGCTGCGGCGGCATCCGGCGTGCGGGCGCCTGCGCGCTCGACATGGCCTACGTCGCGGCCGGGCGCCTCGACGGCTTCTGGGTGATGAGTCTCAAGCCCTGGGACGTTGCCGCCGGCGCCCTGCTGGTCAAGGAAGCGGGCGGGCGCGTCGCCGATTTCGGCGGCGGCCCCGACGTCCTGCGCAGCCGGGAAGTGATTGCCGCCGCGCCGGGCCTCTTCAACGCGCTGCGCGAGCGCATCGCCGCCGCGCGGCGCTGACGGACTTTACTGCTTCGCGAGCGTCGCCAGCGTGTGCGCGAGCGCCTCGGGAATCTCGATGCCCTCCGCGTGCGCCTGCCGCGCGAGCTCCGTCCGGCGCGCGCCGGGAATGCGAGTGCCGGCGTCGCCCGCGATTTCGGCGAGCAGCGTCTCGACGCGCGTGAAGTAGGTCGCCCGGCCCGCCAGCGCGGCGGGATCGACGACGAGGAACGCCTGGCCGAGTCGCGGCCGGTTGCCTTCATCGACAAAGAACGATGACGCCTCGGACCCGATCGCCGCTCCCGTGAGCGCGCTCACCAGCAGCTCGACGACGAGGGCCAGCAGCGCGCCCTTCGCGCCGCCCATCGGCAGCATCGCGCCCGCCATGCCGGCCGCGGGATCGGTGGTCGGACGGCCGTCGACATCGAGCGCCCAGCCGAGCGGGATCGACCGACCCGCCTTCGCGGCGATCATCAGCTTGCCGCGCGCGACTTCCGACAGCGAAAGGTCGACGAGGATCGGCGGCGCATCCTTCCTTGGAAACGTGGCCGCGATCGGATTGGTGCCGAACAGCGGACGCCTGCCCCCCGCGGCGGGCATGGCCGCGGGCGAGTTGCTGAACGCCAGTCCGACCATTCCTGCCGCCGCGACCTCCTCGAGGTGATATGCCGCGACGCCGAAGTGGTGACTGTTGGTGACGCCGGCGAACGCCGCGCCGCACGAGCCCGCACGCTGAATCGCCTCGTCGACCGCAAGCGCGCAGGCCGGAAACGCGAGCCCGCAGTGTGCATCCACCAGCAGTGCCGCGGCCTTTTGCGCGACGATCTCCGGTCGCGCGGTGCCGTCGGCGCGCCCGTTCTGCAGATGTCTCGCGTACTGCAGCACCCGCGCGACGCCGTGGGAAGGCAGGCCGCGCGCATCGGCATAGACCAGCGCTCGCGCGGTGGCCCGCGCCATGTCGTCGTTCGCGCCGGCCCGCGCGAGCGCCTGCAGTGCAAGCGCTTCCAGCGCCTCCGGCGTGAATCGCGGCATTCCGCGTCAGCCGCGGCGAGGCATCGGGGCGACGACGACGCTCAGTGCTGCCACGGCAGCCGGTCGAGGTCCACGTTGCCGCCGGTGAGAATGATGCCGACGTCCGCGCCGGTCACGTCGCAGGTTCGTTCAAGCAGGCACGCGAGCGGCACCGCGGACGACGGCTCGACGACGATCTTCATCCGCTCCCAGATCATGCGCATCGCGCGCACGATGGCCTCCTCGCTCGCGGTGCCGATGGCGGCGACGTGCGCGCGCAGTGCGGTCAGCGTGCGCGGCGAAAGCGTCGTGCGCAGACCGTCCGCGATCGTCGTCGCGTTGGGCAAGGGCTCGACGACACCCGAACGGAAGCTTCGTGCCGCGTCGTCGGCATTGACCGGTTCGGCGCCGAGCACGCGAATGTCGCGGCGGGTCGACGTCGCGGCGATCGCGGTCCCCGACAGGAGCCCGCCGCCGCCCACAGGGGCAATGACGATGTCGAGCCGCGGCAGGTCGTCAAGGAGCTCCAGCGTCGCCGTGCCCTGCCCCGCGATCACGCGGACGTCGTCGAACGGATGGATGAGCGTAGCACCGGTCTCGCGCTCGACGTCGGCGCAGCCAGCCTCGCGCGCCGCGACCGTCGCCTTGCACAATCTTATTGTCGCACCGAATCGGCGGACGTTGTCCTGCTTCACCTGCGGCGCGTTTTCGGGCATCACGACCCAGGACGGGATGCCGCGCCGCGCCGCGGCGTAGGCGAGCGCTGCACCGTGGTTGCCGGACGAATGCGTGACGACACCGCGCCGGGCGACGTCATCCGGCAGCGAGAAGACGGCGTTGCACGCCCCCCGTGCCTTGAACGCGCCGACCTTCTGGAAGTTCTCGCACTTGAAATGGAGCCGCGCGCCGACCTCGGCATCGATGGCGCTGCAGCGAAGCACCGGCGTGCGGTGCACGTGGGTCCCGATGCGCGCGGCCGCGGCCCGGATGGCGTCGAGATCGGGCAGCGCCAGCGAATCGGACATTCGGTCGTTCATCGCGGGTTCCTGAGCGCGCTCGCGCCGGCGCTACGCACTCTCGTAGAGCCGCGTCAGCACGAATTCCCGGTGCCCCAGCGCTTCGGCGGCCGTGAGTCGGCCGTTCACCGTGCGGAACATCATGTCAAGCAGCCGGTCGCCGGCGTCGCCCATCGTGATCTCGCGCTGCAGGAGCCCCGACGTGTCGACGTCGATGTGCTCGCCCATGGTGCGTACGGTGCGTGGATTCGCGCAGATCTTGATCACCGGCAGGATGGGGTTGCCGATCACGTTGCCCTGCCCGGTCGGAAAGAAATGGACGACAAAACCCGAGGCGGCGCACAGCGTCACCATTTCGGCGGCGGCCGAAGACGAGTCCATGAACCACAGGCCCGGCCCGGTGGGCGCCTCCGCCTTGTCCAGCACGCCGTCGATGACGCAGTTCCTGCCGATCTTCTGGATGTTGCCGAGCGCCTTTTCCTCGATCGTCGTGAGCCCGCCCGCGATGTTGCCCTTGGTCGGCTGCGAATCGGAAAGGTCGCTCGTCTTGTGCCGGTCGATGACGCCCTGGTAGCGGTCGAACATCCGCATGAATTCGGCGCGCACCTTGTCGTCGCGGCAGCGGGCGGCGACGATCTGCTCGCCGCCGGTCAGCTCGGTCGTCTCGCCGAACACCAGCGTGGCGCCCGCGGCGTAGAGCTTGTCGAAGGCATCGCCCACGGTCGGGTTGGCGCCGCAGCCCGACGTCGTGTCCGATTCGCCGCACTTGGTCGACACCCAGAGCTCGTCGATCCGGCATTCGACGCGCTGCCGCTCGCTCGCCCACTGCACGTAGTCCTTCGCGGCGCGCGATGCCCGCATGACCGTGTCGAGGTCGCCGTGGAGCTCGATGCCGAAGCCCACCACCGGCTTGCCGGTCGCCGCGATGCCGTCGACCACCTTCTTCGTCCACTGCTCCTCGATGCCGATGACGACGACGGCGGCCACATTCGGATTGGCGCCCGTGCCGATCAGCGTCCTGAAATGGAGGTCGAGGTCCGCGCCGAACTGCAGCCGTCCGTAGGGATGCGGAATCGCCATCGCGCCCTTGACGTTGTGCGCGACGGCCTCGCAG
Organism: uncultured beta proteobacterium; assembly: GCA_963717695.1. Classification (GTDB taxonomy): domain Bacteria; phylum Pseudomonadota; class Gammaproteobacteria; order Burkholderiales; family Casimicrobiaceae; genus CAIWHR01. The sequence goes on from CAVQWR010000006.1 coordinate 16,626, forward strand.
ACCGCGTTCGACAGATCGTCGACCGGCAGGATGATCACATGATTGCGAACGCCGACGCGGCCGTTCTCGCGGCGAAAACCCTGAAAAGTGGATTGCATCGGCGATTCCAATATCGGTTTAGATGCTCGCTGGACCTGGTGCCGCACGACGCGATGGACCATCGGCATGGTCGATCGATTACGCGTTCGTCAGATCTAACGAGGGCTTATGCACAATTGACGATTCGCGGGGCTGCGGGCGGTTAAGCGTCGTGCCGCGGCAGCGCCGCACGACGCTTCGACAGCTTGCAGGCCCGCGCCACGCGAAACGCGCCCTGCACAAAAGAACAACAACGCCTCACCACCTCTTCGTCTTCAGGTTGTGGACGTGGGCATGCTCGCCCTTGCGGATCGGCTGCACGACCTTCCCGATGTCGACGCCGTACTTGATGACCGTGTCCCCGACCGCCATGTCGCGCAGCGCGACCTTGTGGCCGAGCGGGATGTCCTGCACGCACGGCAGCGTGATCGTCCGGTCCTCGTCGAGGATGAGGCCGGTCAGCGTGCCGCCGGCCTTGACGCCTTCGACGACGACGACGGCGACGGAATCGTTCGGGTCATGCAGGACGCAGTGGATCATTGCGATGGGCTCCTCCGGCGCGGCGGACGCACATCGTGCGCACTGCCGCGGCACTTCGAACGGCGACGACTATAGCATCCGCATTCCGACCCGGTGCTCGCAGGTCGTCAGAACGGGAACTCGGCCTGCGCCACCAGCGCGAACGAGCGCCGATGCGCGGGACACGGTCCGTGCGCCGACAGCGCCGCGAGGTGGGCGGCGGTGCCGTAGCCCTTGTTCTGCGCAAAGCCGTAGAGCGGATACAGGACGTCGAGCTCCTGCAGCAGCGCGTCGCGCGCGGTCTTGGCGAGAATCGATGCCGCCGAGATGACGGCGACGTCGCGATCGCCCTTGACGATCGCCCGCGCCCGGCACGGCAGCTTGGGACAGCAGTTGCCGTCGATCAGCGCTTCCTCGGGCACGATGGAAAGCGCGGCCACGGCGCGCTGCATCGCGACCAGCGAGGCGCGCAGGATGTTGAGGTCGTCGATCTCGGCGACGTCGGCCGACGCGACCGCCCACGCGAGGCGCATTCGCGCGGATTTCGCCGGCGAGACGCTCGCGCGCCGCCGCGGTGAGGAGCTTGGAGTCGCGCAGGCCCTGGATCGGCCGCGCCGGATCGAGGATCACGGCCGCAGCGAACACGGGGCCGGCCAGCGGTCCGCGCCCCGCTTCGTCGATGCCGGCGATCAGCATGTCGCGCTCCCTTCAGCAGGCGTAGCCGGACGTGCGCAGCTCGGCCGCCACGGCCTCCGCCGCGCGCGCGCCCGTGTCGACGTCGAGCGCCGCCGCGAATCCGGCGAACAGCGCCTCCAGGCGGCGCCGCGTCACCGTGTCGTCGTAGAGATTCTGCGCGGCCTGCGCGATATTTTCCACGGTCGCGTCCTCCTGCAGCAGCTCGGGCACGACGAAGCGGCCGGCCAGGATGTTCGGCAGGCCCACCCAGGGCACCAGCAGGCGGCGGCGCACGAGCCGCGCGGTCAGCGCGTTGACGCGGTAGAAGATGACATGCGGACACCGTGCCAGCGCCGCCTCGAGCGTCGCCGTGCCCGACGCCACGATGCCGACGTCGGCCGCACGCAGGGCGTCGGACGCGTGCCCGTACAGCAGCGTCAGCGGCAGCGACTCGTAGCCGAGGCGATAGAGCGCCGCCTCGAAGCGGTCGCGCGTCGGGCGCGTGGCGAGCGGCACGAGGAAGCGCGCATCCGGCCGCGCCGCGTGCAGCGCCGCCGCGGTCTCCAGCAGCAGGTCGCCGTGCTGGTCGACCTCGGCCGCGCGGCTGCCCGGCAGCAGCGCGAACACGGGCTGGGCGACGCCGAGCTTCAGCTGCTCGCGCGCCTGCCGGCGCGACGCCGACGTGGCCGCGTCGTGCGCCAGCGGATGCCCGACGAAGGTCACCGGCACCCCGGCTTCCTCGTAGATCGGCGGCTCGAAGGGAAACAGCGCCAGCATGCGGTCGACCGTGCGCGCGATGCGCGCGACGCGCTCGCGACGCCATGCCCACACCGACGGGCTCACGAAGTGGACGGTGCGCACCCCCGCCGCGTGGAGCTTGCGCTCGAGGCCGAGATTGAAATCCGGCGCGTCGACGCCGACGAAGACGGGACGCGCTCGGCGAGAAGGCGCCGGCGCAGGTCGCGGCGAATCGCGACGAGCTCCGGAATTCGGCCCAGCACCTCGACCAGGCCGCGCACGGACAGCGCTTCCAGCGGATACCACGGCTCGCAGCCGGCCGCTTCCATTCGCGGCCCGGCGATGCCGACGAAGCGGACGTGCGGGGCGCGTGCGCGAAGCGCCTCGATCAGTGCCGCGCCGAGCGCGTCGCCGGAGGCCTCGCCCGCGACGATGCCGACCGTCGGAGTGCCCGTGGCGGTGCTCATGCCTCGGAAAGCGCGACGGTCAACGCACGATGCCGCGGCCGGGCGTCGCGAGAAACGCGACGATCGGCGCGACGACGGGCGCCGCGGCGGCCGCCTGCACCAGCGCCGCCTTCGCGTCCTCGAGACTCAGGCCGTCGCGGTAGAGCGTCTTGTACGCCTGCCGCACCGTGCGCACGTCGTCCGGCGAGAAGCCGCGCCGGCGCAGGCCTTCGCTGTTCGTGCCGTGCGGCTTCGCCGGATAGCCCTGGACGGTGACGTAAGGAGGCACGTCCTGCAGCACCACCGCATAGGCGCCCAGCATCGCATGCACGCCGACGCGGCAGAACTGGTGCACGCCGGCGAACGCGCCCAGCACCGCCCAGTCGCCGATCGTGACGTGGCCGGCGATCTGCGCGTTGTTGGAGAACGTCGTCCTGTTGCCCACGACGCAGTCGTGCGCCACGTGGGTGTAGGCGAGGAAGAGATTGCCGTCGCCGATCGCGGTGTCGCCACGGTCCTGCGCCGTGCCCGCGTGGATCGACACGAATTCGCGAAACACGTTGTCGTCGCCGATGGTCGTCGTCGTCGGTTCGCCGCCATATTTCCTGTCCTGCGCGATCTCGCCGATCGAGCCGAACTGGAAGAAGCGGTTGCGCCGGCCGATCGTCGTGCGCCCGGTGAGGACGACGTGCGGGCCGACGACGGTGCCCGCGCCGATGCAGACGTCCGGGCCGACGACGGAGAACGCGCCGACCGCGACGTCGTCGTCGAGGCTCGCCTTGGGATCGACGACGGCCGACGGGTGGATTCGCGCCATCCGCGTCATTCCCCCGACGGCGCGCCCGGCAGGCGCACCACCGCCATCAGCTCCGCTTCCGCCGCGAGCTCGTCGCCGACGCGGGCGCGCGCCGCGAACTTGCCGAGGCCGCGCGACATCTTCCTGATCTCCGCCTCTAGAATCAGCGTGTCGCCCGGCATCACCTGGCGGCGGAACCGCGCGTGGTCGATGCCCGCGAAGAAGATGAGCGAGCCGTCTCCCGGCTGGCGGCCGAGCTCCATCCAGGCGAGGATCGACGACAGCTGCGCGAGCGCCTCGATGACGAGCACGCCGGGCATCACCGGGTAATCCGGAAAGTGACCCTGGAAGAAAGGCTCGTTCATCGTCACGTTCTTGATGCCGCGGATGTGCTTGCCGGCAACGCATTCGGTGACGCGGTCGACCAGCAGCATCGGGTAGCGATGCGGCAGCCATTTCAGGATCTGGTGAATGTCGAGCGCGCCGCCGTTATCCGTTGCCATCGCCTTCCCCCTTGTCGGCGCCGGACGGTGCCGTCGCACTGCGCAGATGCGCGCGGACCTGCCTCGCCAGACTGCGCAGCTGCTTCAGTTCCACCGAAAGCCGGGCCCAGTCGCCGTGCGGCAGCACCGGCATGATGCCGGTGTAGACACCCGGCTCCGTCACGCTCTCGAGCACGGCCGTGCCGCCGCTGACGGTCACCCCGTCGGCGATCGAGATGTGGCCGCCGATCATCGCCGCGCCGCCGATCTTGCAGTCGCGCCCGATGCGCGCCGATCCGGAGATGCCGCAGCAGCCGGCGATCGCGGTATGCGTGCCGATACGGCAGTTGTGGCCGATCTGGATCTGGTTGTCGAGCTTCACGTCGTCCTCGATCACGGTGTCGTCGAGCGCGCCGCGGTCGATCGTCGTGTTGGCGCCGATTTCGCAGTCGGCGCCGATGACGACGCGGCCGATCTGCGGAATCTTGAGCCACCGGCCGGCCTCCTCCGCCATGCCGAATCCGTCGGCGCCGATCACCGCGCCGCTGTGGACGATGGTGCGCGCGCCGATGACGCAGCGCTCGTAGATCGTGGCGTTGGCGTGCAGGAGCGCGGCCTCGCCGATCGACGTTTCCGCGCCGACGACGCAACCCGGGCCGACGCGGGCGCGGGCGCCGACGACCGCGCCGGCCCCGATCACCGCGTGCGGCCCGACGGTCGCCGTCGGATCGACGCGGGCGCCCGGCGCCACGCATGCCGTGGCGTGCACGCCGGCGGCCGGCGCCGGCTCGGCGTGCAGGATCGCCGCCACCTTGGCGTAGGTCGCGTAGGGATTGCGGCTGACGAGCTTCGGCAGCGGCGTGTTCGCGGCGGCTTCGGGCGCCACGATCACCGCGCTCGCCCGCGTGCCCGCGAGCTGCGTCCGGTATTTCGGATTCGCGAGGAACGCGATGGCGCCCGGTCCCGCGGATTCCAGGGTGGCGACATGCGAGACGACGACGCTGCCGTCGCCGTCGAGAATGGCGCCGACCTGCGTCGCGAGTTCTGCGAGGGGGAGGTTCACGGGCCGGGGCGGGGCGGCATCGGGACGGTCGCGGTCGCCCGGCGCTCCGGCGGGCCGATCAGCCTGTGCCGGTCACTTGTCGGCGAGGGCCTTGATCACCCGGTCCGTGATATCGATTCGCTGGCTCGCGAACACGACTTCCTGCAGGATCAGGTCGAACTTCTCCGATTCGGCGATCTGCCGGATCACGCGGTCGGCGCGCTCCTGCACGCTCGCGTATTCCTCGTTGCGGCGCAGGTTGACGTCCTCGCGGAACTCGCGCTGGGCGCGCTGGAGGTCGCGCGACAGGTTGGCGAGGTCGCGCTCCTTGTTGCGGCGCTCGGTCTCGGACATGGTGGTGCCGTCGCGCTCGAGGCGCGCCTGGAGATCGCGCACCTGCTTCGTCGTCTTCTGGATCTCGGCGTCGCGCGCGGCGAATTCCTTCTCGAGCTTCTCCTGCGCCTTCTTCGCGGGCGCCGCCTCGCGGAACAGCCGCTCGGTGTTGACGAATCCGATCTTGTATTCCGCCGCCTGCGCCGTCGCGGCGCCAGTGACAAGCAGTGCGGCCATGGCGAACAGCGTGGCGGCGATGGGATGGGTGCTGCGTTTCACGGGATTCTCCTGCGCATGCGATGTCAGAACACGGTGCCGACCTGGAACTGGAATCGCTGGATCTTGTCGCCCGGCTTCTCGTTGAGCGGGAAGCCGTAGCTGAACTTGAGCGGCCCGACCGGCGAATTCCATGCGAGTCCTACCCCCGCGGAATACCGGAACGACTCGAAAGTGGGCTGGTTGCCGTCGAGATAGATCTGGCCGGCGTCGGCGAAGACGCTGATGCGCACCGACTTGTCGCCCTTGACGATCGGGTAGAAAAGCTCGGCATTGGCCACGATCTTGCGCTTGCCTCCCAGCACGTTGCCGTAGATGTCGCGCGGGCCCAGCGACGCGGTCTCGTAGCCGCGCACCGAGCCGACGCCCCCCGCATAGTACGCCTTGTAGAACGGCAGCGGCTTCCCCTGGTAGCCATCGCCATACCCGAACTCGCCGCGCAGCATCAGGATGAAATCCCTGGTGTAGGGAAGCGGCGTGAAATACTGCTGGACGTAGCTCAGCTTGTAATACGTGAGATCGCCGATCGGCAGGCCGACCTCGGCGAACGCGCTCTGCAGGCGCCCCTTGTTAGGATAGAGGACATCGTCGCGGGTGTCACGCGACCAGCCGATCGTCAGCGGGTAGGTGTTGGTCGAGTAGCCGAACTCGTTGACGAAGAGGTAATAGGACGGCGGGCTGTTGGAGAAGAGGGAAAGATCCGTGTGGTCCGCGCTGAAGCCGATGTTGACCGTGTCGGTTTCCGTGATCGGCAGGCCGAAGATCATCGCACCGCCGAAGGTCCGCGACGAATACTGCGAGACCGAAAGCGAGGTCGGATCGACGCTGCGCTCGTACACGGACAGAGTCCGCGAGATGCCGTCGGGCGTCCAGTACGGCTCGGTGTACGACAGCGAGATCACGCGGTTGATCTTGCTGGTGTTGATCTGCGCGACCAGGCCGTTGCCGCTGCCGAAGATGTTCTGCTGCGCCACCGACGCGCTGATCACGACCCCGTCCGAGCTCGAATAGCCGATGCCGGCGGAAAGGCTGCCGGTCGATTTCTCGGTGACGGTGACCTCGAGGTCGGCCTGGTCGGGTGAACCCGGGACGGGCGGCGTCTCGACATTGACGTCGTCGAAGTAGCCGAGCCGCTTGATGCGCACCTTGGAGCGCTCGATGCGCGAGCCGTCGTACCAGGCGGTTTCGAGCTGGCGGATTTCGCGCCGGACGACCTCGTCGCGCGTCTTCGCGTTGCCGTTGATGTTGATGTGCCGGATGTACACGCGGCGGCCCGGGTCGACGTACACGGTGAACGCCGCCTCGTGCTTTTCCTTGTTGAGCTCGGGCACCGCGTTGACGTTGGCGAACGCGTAGCCTTCGGCGCCGAGGCGGTCGCTGATCGCCTTGGCCGTGCCCTGCAGACGCTCACGCGAATAGACATCGCCGGGTCGCAGCTGGATCAGGGCGGTCAGCTCCTCGCCCTGCACCGGCAGGTCGCCGGCCAGCCGGACGTCGCCGACCGTGTAGACCGGACCCTCGGTGATGTTGATCGTGATGTAGATGTCGTCCTTGTCCGGCGTGATCGAGACCTGCGTCGAATCGACGGCGAACTCGAGATAGCCGCGGTTCTGGTAGAAGCTCCGGATCGCCTCGAGGTCCGCGGAGAGCTTCTGCTTCGAGTACTGGTCGTTCTTGGTGTACCAGGAGAACCAGCCCGGCGTGGTGAGCTGCATCTCCGAGAGGAGCTGCGCCTCCGAGAAGGCCTTTGCGCCGACGATGTTGATGCGCGCGATCTTCGCCGAATCGCCCTCCTCGATCGTGAAATTGATCGCGACGCGGTTGCGCTCCTGCGGCGTCACCGTCGTCGTCACCTTCGCCGCGTAGTGCCCGCGTGTGATGTACTGCCGCTTCATTTCCTGCTCGGCGCGGTCGAGCGCGCCGCGGTCGAAGATGCGCGCATCGGCGATGCCGATGTCCTTCAGCGCCTTCTTCAGCGTGTCGGTGTCGAATTCCTTGTTTCCGGTGATATCGATCCGGCTGATCGTCGGGCGCTCCTGCACGATGACGATCAGCACCCCGTCCTGTGCCTCGAGACGGACGTCCTTGAAAAAGCCGGTGGCGAACAACGCCTTGACCGCCTGCGAGGCCTTCGCGTCGTCGATGCGGTCGCCGACCTTCACCGGAAGATAGGAAAACACGGTGCCGGCCTCGGTGCGCTGCACGCCCTCGACGCGGATGTCCTTCACGACGAATGGCGTGAACGCCCACGCCGCGCCGGCGATGCAGACGAGGCAGAGCGCCGTCAGCGCCGGCAGGATCCTGCGAATTCGGGAATCAACGGCCACTAGGATCCTGCTCCGCACGTTCCGACGATGAGGGGGCGCATGAGATCCGACCGCAGTCGGTGCGCGTTGCCGCCGGCGCGGCCGGTGCCGCGTGGATTCCGGTCGACCCGCAAGGCGCCGCGTCGCCGCGCCTCGGGCCGATTGAAGTTGCGAAGCAGGACACTAAAACAGGCGGGAGAGGTCATTGAAAAGCGCCAGCGCCATCAACACGGCCAGCACGGCCATGCCGATTCGCTGGCCGACCTCGAATGCGCGGTCGGATACCGGACTGCCTTTGACAACTTCGGCGAGATAATACAGCAAATGACCCCCATCCAACAGCGGAACCGGGAGGAGATTCAGCACGCCGAGACTGATGCTGATGAGCGCGAGGTAACCGATGAACACGAGCATGCCGGCCTGCGCCGACTGGCCCGCGTAGTCCGCCATCGTGATCGGGCCGCTGATGTTGCGCAGCGATGCGTCGCCGATCAGGATCCGGCCCAGCATCTTCAGCGTGAAGACCGAAAGCTCCCACGTCTTGCGCGCACCTTGCGCGACCGCGTCGACGACGCCGTAGCGCACCGTCACCGCGATCTCCTTCGCGACGTCGGGATCGATGCGAAGCTTCAATCCGGCGATGCCGATCTTGTGGCCGGCCTGGTCCACGACATCGGGCGTCAGTGTCGCATCGAAGCGGCGCCCGCCGCGCTCCAGCGTCACCGCGATCGGCACGCCGGGATGCGCATTGGTCGCCGCTGCGGCATCCGAGGGTGATGCGACGGGCACGCCGTCTATGGCGATGACGCGGTCGCCGCGCTCGATGCCGGCGCGCTGCGCGGGCTTGTCCGGGACGACCTCCTCGACCAGCGGCGGACCGAAATCCGCCTTGAGGCCGAGCTGCTGCATGAAATTGCGCTCCCAGTCGGTACCGGTCAGTTCGGCGATCGGAACGATGCGAACAGCGCGCGCGCCGTCCGGCCGCTCGACTTCGAGCGCGACCTCGCTGCCCCCGCTCGCCCGCAGCATTCTCCAGCGCAGGTCCTGCCAGCTCCCCACCGGCGCGCCGTCGGCCGTCTTCACGAGATCACCTTCGCGCACGCCCGCGGCGGCGGCCGGCGTATTCGATGGCGGCGCGGCGAGCACCGCGCGCTGTCCCGGAATTCCCGCGACATAAGTGCTCGCGAAGAGCGCAACGGCGAGCAGCAGGTTCGCGATCGGGCCGGCGGCGACGATCGCGATGCGCTTCCACACCGACTGCCGGTTGAACGCGCGATCGAGGTCGGCCGGCGCGACCGGGCCTTCGCGCTCGTCGCACATCTTCACGTAGCCGCCGAGCGGGATGGCCGACACGGCCCACTCGGTCCTGTCCCGTCCGAAGGGACGCGACCACACGACCCGGCCGAAGCCGACGGAAAAGCGCAGCACCTTGACGCCGAACCAGCGCGCCACGATGAAGTGGCCGAGCTCATGGAAGACGACCAGCACGCCCAGCACGACCACGAATGCGAGGAATTTCTGGGCGATGTCCATCAGGCAGCCCGCCCGGCGAGATGCGTCGTGTCCGTGCGCGTCGGACGCGGCACGGCCCGCGCGCGGCCGCGAGCGGCGACGAACTTACGGGTACTCGGTGCGCGCGTCATGCGGCGAGCGTCGCTGCGGGAAGCTTGAGCCACGCCCGCGCGATGCCCCGCGCCGCGCGATCGGCGTCGAGCGCGTCTTCGAGGCAATGGACGGGACCTGCCTTCAGCTGCGCGAGCGCCTCGGCGCACGCGGGCGCGATGTCGGTGAACCGGATCGCGCCGTCCAGGAAGGCGGCCACCGCGATCTCATTGGCGGCATTGAGAATGGCAGGCGCGGTGCCGCCGGCATCGAGCGCGTCGAACGCGAGCTGAAGGCACGGAAAGCGCGCCGCGTCGGGCGGCTCGAAGGTAAGGGACGCCTGCCGCGCGAGGTCGAGCGTCGCGACGCCCGCCTCCACGCGATCGGGATACGCGAGCGCCTGCGCGATCGGCGTGCGCATGTCGGGCTGGGAAAGTTGTGCGAGCACCGATCCATCAACGTATTCGACCAGCGAATGGATGACGCTCTCGGGGTGGATGACCACCTCGATGGCCGCGCGCGGGACTCCGAACAGCCAGTGCGCCTCGATCACCTCGAGACCTTTGTTCATCATCGTCGCCGAATCGACGCTGATCTTGCGCCCCATCACCCAGTTGGGATGCGCGCAGGCCTCCTGCGGCGTGACCGCGGCGAGCTCCGCGACCTTGCGCTCCCGAAACGGCCCGCCCGACGCCGTCAGCAGGATGCGGCGCACGCCGGCGGCCGCCGGATCGCGCGCATAGCCCGCGGGCAGGCACTGGAAGATCGCGTTGTGTTCGCTGTCGACGGGGAATATCGTCGCGCCGCCCGCCTCGACCGCGGCCATGAACGCGGCACCGCCGATGACGAGCGCTTCCTTGTTCGCGAGCAGGATCCGCTTGCCCGCGCGGGCCGCGGCAAGCGCCGGGGCGAGGCCCGCGGCACCGACGATGGCGGCCACCACGGTGTCCGCTGACGCCAGCGTGGCGGCCTCGATCATGCCTTCCGGTCCGGCAACGACGCGGGTTGCAATGCCTTCGCGCCGAAGCGCTTCGGCGAGAGCACGCGCGGCGTCACGGTCGAGCAGTGCGGCGAGCTCCGGCGAAAAGCGGCGGCAAAGCGGCGCGAGCTTCTCCCATTGACTGCGCGCCGCGAGCGCGGCGATGGAGAAACGTCCGGGATGCCGCGCCACGACGTCGAGCGTGGAGTCGCCGATCGAACCGGTCGCGCCGAGAAGGCTGATCGAGTGCGGCGTCATCGCTGGTAGACGAGTGAGAGGAGCGCCGCGGCGGGCATCGCCGCAAGCAAGGCGTCGATGCGGTCGAGGATGCCGCCGTGACCGGGCAGGAGTGTCCCGCTGTCCTTGACGCCGGCCTGCCGCTTCAGGAGCGACTCGAAGAGGTCGCCGATGACGGCGAGCGCGACGAGTGCGACCGCCGCGATGATCCAGCCCGCGAGGGCACCCGCGGATGCGTCGGGCCGCTCGCTCGTACGCTGCAGCGCGGGCCACAGGACAAGCGCGTAGATCGCGACCGCGACCAGCGCGCCATACACGCCCTCCCAGGTCTTGCCGGGGCTGATCGATGGCGCCAGCTTGTGGCGGCCGAAGGCGCGCCCGCTGAAGTAGGCGGCAGTGTCGGCGATCCAGACTGTCGCCATCGCCGCGAGCGCCGTCGCCGGCGACACCGATTGCAGCTGCACGAGCGCGACCCAGGCGCCCAGCAGGATCAGCCAGCCGACCGGCAGCATCCAAACGGGGGAGGCGAGCGCGACGCGCGAGCGCAGCCACAGCGGCGCCGCGATTGCCCAGAACAATGCGGCAGGCGCGCAGACGGCGACGACGACGTGCACGGGCCAGCCGCGGTCGAAGCCGAGGCGCGGAACGAGGAGCAGCGCAAGTCCGATGCCGACCTGCCCCGCGCCGAAGACGATCGCCGATGCCGGCGCGAGCCGCGAGAGACGCGTCCACTCGGGCGCCGCGACCAGCATCACGCCCAGCGTGACCAGCGCCCATCCGAGCGGCGGCAGGAGGAACAGCGCCGCGAGCACCAGCGGAATCAGCACCAGCGCCGTGAGAATGCGCGTCGGGAGCATCGGGGAGGCTGCGGCGGTCTGCGCCATCGCGCGGCGGGTCAGGCGCCCTGCGCCGCCTTCACCTGTTCGCTCGTCCGGCCGAACCGGCGCTCACGCCGGCGGTACCAGTCGATTGCGGCGTCGAACGCCGTCGCATCGAAATCCGGCCACAGCGCACCGGTGAAGTAGAGCTCGCTGTAGGCAAGCTGCCAGAGCAGAAAATTTGAAATCCGCTGCTCGCCGCCGGTGCGGATGAAAAGATCGGGCTCGGGCGCATAGGCCATCGCGAGGAAGGGCTCGAGGGCCTCGGGCGCGAGCTCGCCTTGCGTCGTCGCGGCCTCCGGATGAAGCGCGAAGTAGCAGCGCGCCGCCTGAGCGATGTCCCAGCGGCCGCCGTAGTTCGCGGCCACCGTCAGTGTGAGGCGCGTGTTCTCCGTCGTGAGCGCCTCGCCCGCGGCGATCAGGTCGCGGATCCGCGGATCGAAGCGCGACGTGTCGCCAACGACCTTGAAGCGGATGCCGTTCTCGTGCAGCTTCGCGACCTCCTGCTCGAGCGCGCGCAGGAAGAGGTCCATCAGGATCGAAACCTCGTCGGCCGGCCGGCGCCAGTTCTCGCTCGAGAACGCGAACAGCGTGAGATAGTCGATGCGGCGGGCGATGCAGGCGCGGACGATCGCGCGCACCGCCTCGACGCCCTTGCGATGGCCGGCGACGCGCGGCAGGTGGCGCTGCCGCGCCCAGCGGCCGTTGCCGTCCATGATGATCGCCACGTGGCGCGGCACTTCGCCGGTTGCCGGAATGTCGCGGGTCGAGCTCGTGAAGAGTGCCATGGGTGCCGGGTCGGATCGGGGCCGCAGTGCGACAGCCCGCGCGGTCGCCGCGAGGCGCCGGCGCGGGCCGCGGGTCAGACTGCCATCAGGTCCGTTTCCTTGGTCGCCAGCAGCTTGTCGATGTCGGCGATGAACCGGTCGGTGAGCTTCTGCACGTCGGTCTGCGCATGGCGCTCCTCGTCCTCGGCCACGGCGTGGTCCTTCAGAAGCTTCTTCAGGTGCTCGTTCGCGTCGCGGCGGATGTTGCGCACGGCGATGCGCGCGTTCTCCGCCTCGTGCCGCACCACCTTGATGAGATCGCGGCGGCGCTCCTCGGTCAGCGCGGGCATCGGCACGCGGATGAGATCGCCCGAGGTCACCGGGTTCAGCCCGAGATCGGAGTCGCGGATGGCCTTCTCGATGACGGGGATCATCTTCTTTTCCCAGGGCTGCACGCCGATCGTGCGCGCGTCGGCGAGCGTCAGGTTCGCGCACTGCGCGATCGGCATCGGCGTGCCGTAGTAGTCGACCTGGATGTGGTCGAGCAGCCCGGTGTGCGCGCGCCCCGTCCGGACCTTGCCGAGGTCGTGCTTCAGCGTCTCGACCGACTTCATCATTTTCTGTTCGGCTGATTTCTTGATGTCAGCAATCATGTTCGCTCCGCAGATGTGGCGGCCGGTCCGTGCCTCAGCAGTGGACCAGCGTGCCTTCGTCCTCGCCCAGCACCGCCCGCTTCAGCGCACCGGGAACGAAGATCGAGAATACCTTCAGCAGCATGTTCTGGTCACGGCACAGCGCCAGCGCCGTCGCGTCCATGACCTTGAGATTCTTCACGATCGCCTCGTCGAACGTGAGATCGGCATAGCGGCGCGCCGTGGGGTCCTTCTTCGGGTCCGACGTGTAGACGCCGTCGACCTTGGTCGCCTTCAGCACGATGTCGACGCCCATCTCGCGGCCGCGCAGCGCCGCCGCGGTGTCCGTCGTGAAGAACGGATTGCCGGTACCCGCGGCGAAGATGACGACCTTGCGCTCCTCGAGGTGGCGCAGCGCCCGGCCGCGGATGTAGGGCTCCGCGACCTGGTCGATCCGCAGCGCCGACTGCACGCGCGCATCGACGCCCGCGCGGCGCAGCGCGTCCTGCAGCGCGAGCGCGTTCATCAGCGTCGCCAGCATGCCCATGTAGTCGGCGGTGGCCCGGTCCATCCCCGCCGCCCCCGGTGCCACGCCGCGAAAGATGTTGCCGCCGCCGATGACCACCGCGATCTCGACGCCGAGCCTTGCGATCTCCGAGATCTCGGCGACGATGCGGTCGATGGTCTCGCGGTTGATTCCGTAGGCGTCGTCACCCATCAGCGCCTCGCCGGATAGCTTCAGCAGGATCCGTCGGTAGGCCGGCGTCGCCGTGGCGGCAACCGGGGCCCCGGCGACGGCGATCGGAGTGACGGCTGCAGCCTGCGGCGGGTTCATGGTCGTGGCCTCCGATGGGTACGTGACGGGCGGGACGGGTCAGTGGTGCGTCGCGGGGGCTTCCGGTCCCTTGGTCATCGCCGCGACTTCGGCCGCAAAATCGTCTTTCTTCTTCTCGATGCCCTCTCCGACCACGAAGAGCACGAATCCGTTCACCGTCGCGCCCTGCGCCTTGAGGAGCGCCGCGACCGTTTCCTTGCCGTCCCCCTTGACGAAGGGCTGCGCGAGGAGCGTCACCTCGGCGAGATACTTGGCCACTGCGCCGTCGACCATCTTCTCGACGATGTTGGCGGGCTTGCCCGATTCGGCCGCGCGGGCCGCCGCGATCTCGCGCTCGTGCGCGACCACGTCGGCGGGCACGCCGTCGCGATCGACCGCGACCGGCTTGCTCGCCGCCACGTGCATCGCGAGGTCCTTGCCGAGCGTCTCGCCGCCGCCGGTCAGGTCGACCAGCACGCCGATCCTCGTCCCATGCACGTACGACGCAATGCGGCCCTTCGCCTCGCGCCGGGCGAAGCGGCGCACCGACATGTTCTCGCCGATCTTCTGCACGAGCGCGACGCGGCGCGCCTCGACGGTCTCGCCCGAGGCGAGCTTGCAGCCTGCGAGCGCAGCGACGTCGGCGGGGGCGTCGCGGACGACGGCCTGCGCGATCTCGGCGGCAAACGCGCGGAAATCGTCGTTCTTGGCGACGAAGTCGGTTTCGCAATTGACTTCGACCATCGCCGCGACCTTCGCATCCGGCGCGACCGAGAGTCCGATCACGCCTTCGGCGGCGATGCGGCCGGCGGCTTTCGACGCCTTGGCCCCGCTCTTCACGCGCAGCAGATCCTCCGCCTTGGCGAGGTCGCCCGCGGTCTCGGTCAACGCCTTCTTGCACTCCATCATGCCCAGCCCGGTACGCTGGCGCAGTTCCATCACCATGCTTGCGGAGATATCCGCCATTGCCTGCTCCGTGTCTTCGCTGTTGCGATTGTGCGGGACCGCGGTGCGCCCTTGCGGGCGGCGTGCCGGATCCCGGTCAAAAAAAGGGGGCCGCGGCCCCCGGAATCAGGTGCTTCAGGTCGGCGCAGCCTCGGAGACCTCGACGAACTCCTCGCCCGCCTCCACGATCTCCTGGATCACCTGGCTGCGGCCCTCGAGGATCGCGTCGGCCGCGCCCCGCGCATAGAGGCGGATCGCCCGGCTCGAATCGTCGTTGCCCGGGATCACGTGCGCGATGCCGATCGGCGAATGGTTGGTGTCGACGACGGCGACGATCGGGATGCCGAGCTTCATCGCCTCGGTCACCGCGATCTTGTGGTAGCCGACGTCGATGACGAACAGCGCGTCCGGCAGGCCGTTCATGTCCTTGATGCCGCCGAGGCTCTTCGACAGCTTCTCCATCTCGCGCTGCATTGTCAGCGCCTCGCGCTTGTTCATCCGCTCGAAGGTGCCGTCGTCGCGCATCGCTTCAAGGTCCTTCAGGCGCTTGATCGAGCCCTTGACGGTCTTGAAGTTGGTGAGCATGCCGCCCAGCCAGCGCGCGTCGACGTACGGCATCGAGCAGCGGCGTGCTTCCTCGGCGACGATGTCGCGCGCCTGGCGCTTGGTGCCGACGAACAGCACGGTGCCCTTGTTGGAGGCGAGCTTGCCCAGGTACTTCATCGCCTCCTGGTAGAGCTGCATCGTCTTTTCGAGATTGACGATGTGGATCTTGTTGCGCTGGCCGAAGATGAACTCGGCCATCTTCGGATTCCAGTACCGGGTCTGGTGGCCGAAGTGGACTCCGGCTTCCAGCATCTGACGCATCGTGACTGACATTGACTTCTCCTGACAGGGTTGGACCACGACCCGCTCGTAGGCTCGATCGCTCGCCTTTGCGCGAGGATTCGGGCACCCTGAGGTGCGCGGGTCTGCGAATTGTCCGAAGCGGGCGGTCGCACCCGGCGCGCGGTTGACCAATTGCGCGCCGAACCCCTTGAAATGCCGGGATAACCGTCCCAAGTCGGACTAACATGAAATTATAGCATTTCCGCCTCGGCGGGCCAATGACGGGCCTTTCCGGCCCCGTTGAGCCAGAATCGAGGCTTCGCGGCGCTGCCACCGCCCCCGCACGGCTTTTAGGTATCCACTTTCCGCCATCATGCCCGCGTCATGAGCCCGCCGCCCTCCGCCGAACCGACCACCGCCCTGCGCGCCGCGCGGGACGCCGCCGTCGTCTGCGACCTCGGCGCCCTCTCGGTGATCGCGATCGAGGGACCCGACGCCACCTCGTTCCTGCAGGGTCAGCTGTCCAGCGACGTCAATGGGCTCGCCGACGACCGCTGCCAGCTCTCGAGCCACAATTCGCCCAAGGGCCGGATGCTCGCCAATTTCGTGCTCTGGCGGCAGCCTGGGCCGCGCTATTTCGCGCTCCTGCCCGCGGACGTCGCCGAATACGAGCGCAAGCGGCTCGGGATGTACGTGCTGCGAGCGAAGGTGACGCTGCGCGACGCCAGTGCCGACACCGCGCGTCTCGGGATCGGCGGCCCGGGAGCGGACGCCGCGCTGCGCGCCGCGCTGGGCGTGGCGCCGCCGGTGTTCGGCGTCGCGCGCACGGACGCCGCCACCATTCTCGGATTGCCCGGGGCGCGCTATTGCGTGATCGCGCCGCCGGAGCGCGCGGCAGCGGTGCGCGACCTGCTGGAGTCCCGCGCAGAAGCCGCGCCTTTCTCCGCATGGCAATGGCTGACGATCCGTGCCGGCGTTCCCGTCGTCACCGGGGCGACACAGGATCTCTTCGTCGCCCAGATGGCGAATCTCGACGTCCTGGGCGGCATCGATTTCAGGAAGGGCTGCTACACGGGCCAGGAGATCATCGCGCGCATGCAGTACCTCGGGCGGCTCAAGGAGCGTCTGTTCGTCTTTCATGCGGACACCGATGCGGTCGTGCCAGGCGCCCGGCTTTTCAGCAGCGCGTTTCCCGGCCAGCCGTGCGGCACGGTCGTCAATGCCGCACCGGCGCCCGACGGCGGTTGCGACCTGACGGCCGTGCTGCAGCTTGCGGCTGCGGAGTCCGGCGACGTTCGGCTCGACGCCGGCGACGGCCGTTTGCTGACCGGCTGCCGCTGCCCTATGCGCTGCCGGCGCCGGCAGCACACCCGGCCCGGCCCGTCGAGCCGCGCTAGCGCCCCGGCGCACGCGATGTGCCTCGCGATCGTCGCGCTCGACGCGCATCCGCGCTTTGCACTGGTCGTCGCGGCCAACCGCGACGAGCATCACGCGCGGCCCGCGGCACCGGCGCGCTGGTGGGACGAGGGCTGGCTGGGCGGACGCGACCTTCAGGCCGGCGGCACGTGGCTCGGGGTGACGCGGGCCGGACGCTTCGCCTTCGTCACCAACGTGCGCGAGCCGGGGCGGCGCGACGTGGCAGCGCCCTCGCGCGGCATGCTCGTCACGCAGGCGCTCGACGTGCGCACCTCGCCGCAGGCGGCAGTGCAGCGCGCGCGGGACGAAGGCGTTGCATTCAACGGCTTCAACCTGATCGCGGGCGATGCCAACACGGTCAGCTGGGGCTCGAATCGCGCAATGGAGTCGGTGACGCTCGGAGCCGGCGTGCACGGGCTCTCGAACGCGGCGCTCGACACCGCGTGGCCGAAGGTGACGCGCAGCCGCGCCGCCGTCCGGGGCTGGTGCGAGAGCGGAAGCGACGACACCGAAGCGCTGCTCGCGATCCTCGGCGATCGGACGCTGGCCGCGGACG
Source organism: uncultured beta proteobacterium (assembly GCA_963717695.1). Taxonomy (GTDB): domain Bacteria; phylum Pseudomonadota; class Gammaproteobacteria; order Burkholderiales; family Casimicrobiaceae; genus CAIWHR01. The sequence goes on from CAVQWR010000006.1 coordinate 33,971, forward strand.
CGGAACTGCCGCAGACCGGCGTGCCGCTCGAATGGGAGCGGCTCCTGTCCGCACCGTTCATCGTCAGTGCCGAGCGCGGCTATGGCACGCGCTGCTCGACGCTGCTGTGGATCGATCGTGCCGGCGGCGCGCGCTTCGTCGAGCGCTCGTTCGATCCCGACGGGCGCGCGACCGGCACCGTCGACCTGCGCTTCACGGTCGACCCCGGCGTTCAGCGCGGATAGTCGGAGAGCCCGATGCGCGCGGCGCCGTCGCGCACGCGCAGCGCGCAGTGCCCGCCCACCGGCAGCGTCAGCTTGTCGCGGCAGTGCCCGAACGGCAGTCCGGTGAGGATCGGGACGCCGAAGTGCGCGCGGGCCTGCGCGACCATCGCCGCCTCGTCGTAGCCGTTGTCGTTGCTCGCGAGTTCGTAGTTGTTGCAGACGCCGAAGAGGATCGCCTTCTGCCGCGCCAGCACGCCGGCGAAATGCAGCTGGTAGAGCATCCGCTCGATCTGGTAGGGGTGCTCGTTGGTTTCCTCGAGGAACAGGATGCCGCCGTCGATGCGCGGAAAGTGGCGCGTCCCCGCGAGATGCGCGACCAGCGCGAGATTGCCGCCCCACAGCGTGCCCTCGACGTCAAGGTCGGGACCGTCGAGCGTGCACGTCACGTCGCGGCGTCCGGCGTCGAGCAGCGCAAAGCAGTTCTCGACCGTGAACGCGGAGACCTTGTCGCCGCCGAAATCGTACGCGGCCATCGGGCCCGCGAAGGTCTTCATTCCGGCATGCGCCAGCGCCGCGAGCTGGAAGGCGGTGAAATCGCTGTGGCCGATCCAGCGCTTGCCCGCTGCCGCGAGCGCGCGAAAATCGAGTGCGTCGAGGAGACGCGACCAGCCGTACCCGCCGCGCGCGGCCATCACGATCTCGACGTCCGGCGCGGCGGCCATCCGCTGCACCGCCGCACGGCGCTCGTCATCCGTGCCCGCAAAGCGCTGGAAGCGCGCGGTGCACGACGGATCGACGACGACCCGATGGCCCATCGCTTCGAGGCGCGCGACCGCGCGCTCGATCGATGCCGGATCGACGACGTGGCCCGCCGGGGCGTAGAGGCCGATGCAATAGGCGCGCATGAAAGTGGGCGCGCTCAGCGCCGCGCGGCGAAGAATCCGGAAAGGAGCGCGCCGCACTCAGCCGCGGCGACGCCGCCCTTCACGCTCGCATGATGATTGAGCCGTGGCTCCGCGGGAAGGTCGATCACCGAGCCGCAGGCGCCGGTCTTCGGGTCAGAGGCACCGTAGACGATCCGGGACACGCGCGCGTGCAGGCACGCGCCGACGCACATCGCGCATGGCTCCAGCGTCACGTACAGCGCGCATCCGGGCAGACGGTAATTGCCGAGTCGGCGCGCCGCGTCGCGCAGCGCGTTGATCTCCGCATGCGCGGTCGGATCGTCGTGTGCGATCGGGGCGTTGCCGCCGCGGCCGACGACGACGCCGTCCTTGACGACGATCGCGCCGACCGGTACTTCCCCGCGCGCACCGGCGTCGCGGGCGAGTGCGAGCGCCTCCTGCATCCAGCGCGCATCGTCCTGGTCGCGCGTGGCGAGACCGGCCGCGTACGCTTCCGCGGGCACGCGCGCGTCAGCGGCCGCCATCGCCGACCGGGGCCGCGATGGCGGCGTCCGCCTCGATTTCCACGAGCATCGCGGGATCGATCAGTCGTTTCACCTCGACCATCGTCGCCGCGGGGCGCACGGCGCCGAACATTTCGGCATGCGCACGGCCGACGGCTTCCCAGTGTCCGATGTCGGTCACGTAGATCCGCGTGCGGACGACGTCGGCGGGTGTGGCGCCGGCCTGTGCGAGCGCCGCGGCGATGTTCGAAAGCGCCTGTTTCGCCTGTGCGTAGGCGTCTCCGATGCCGACGAGCGTGCCATCGGCCGCGGTTGCCGTCGTGCCGGAAACCCAGACCTGCTGTCCCACCTTCACGGCGCGCGAGTAGCCAACGCGCGGCTCCCACGGCGTGCCGCTCGCGAAGTTCTCACGCGCGGTCATTGCGGGGTCCCGCCCTGTGTTGCGGTCCAGCGCGCCTTGCGTTCGGCGCGCGCCTTCACGTCGGCCGTGCACGCGTCGCGCGCGACGCTGTCGAGGTCGACGTTGCGCAGGCCGTCCACGGCGGCGGCAAACGCCTGCGGCGCGGCCGCACGCACGTAACGCCGCCCGAATCCGTCGCGCTCGAAGAGCCCGCAGTCGACGAGCCAGCGCCGCAGCTCCACATGATCGGTGGCGAGCATCGCGCCCGCCTGGGCCAGAAAGGCTTTCAATTGCTCGTTGACCTCGACTTCGGAGTATTCGTGCCCCGGAGCCAGGCCTTGCGCCGCGGCGGCCATCACGACGACGAAGTCCGCGTAGCGCTGGCTGTGCAGGATGCCCGGGAGGAGTCCGCGCTTGACGGCCAGCCGGCGAAAGGCAGTCAGCGCCAGTGCTTCGGCGGTCGCGTTCACGATCCGGTCACTCCCACTCGATGGTCGCGGGCGGCTTGCTCGAGATGTCGAACGCGACGCGGTTGATGCCGCGGACCTCGTTGATGATGCGGTTCGCGACCTTCGCGAGCAAGTCGTGCGGCAAGGGCGCGCAGTGCGCCGTCATGAAATCGGTGGTCTGCACGGCGCGCAGCGCGACGACGTGCTCGTACGTGCGGCCGTCGCCCATCACGCCGACCGAGCGAACCGGCAGGAACACGGCGAACGCCTGCGCGGTGAGGTCGTACCAGCTCTTCCCCGCGGCGTCGCGCGCCTGCCGCAGCTCGTCGATGAAGATCGCGTCGGCGCGGCGCAGCAGGTTGGCGGCCTCGGGCGTCACCTCGCCCAGGATGCGCACGCCGAGCCCCGGCCCCGGGAACGGATGCCGGAACACCATCTCGCGCGGCAGCCCGAGGGCGAGACCGAGCTCGCGGACTTCGTCCTTGAAGAGCTCGCGCAACGGCTCCAGCAGCTTGAGGTGCAGCGACTCCGGCAGGCCGCCGACGTTGTGATGCGACTTGATCGTGTGCGCCTTCTTGGTCTTCGCTCCCGCCGACTCGATGACGTCGGGGTAGATCGTGCCCTGCGCGAGCCACTTCGCATTCGGCAGCTTCGCGGCCTCGCGCTGGAAGACGTCGACGAAGAGCTTGCCGATGATGCGGCGCTTCTGCTCGGGATCGGCGACGCCCGCGAGCGCCGCGTACATCGCGTCGCTGGCGTCGACGTGGAGCACGCGCACGCCGAGATGCGTCGCGAACGTGTCCATCACCTGCGTCGCCTCGTTCTGGCGCAGGAGCCCGTGGTCGACGAACACGCAGGTGAGCTGGTCGCCGATCGCCTCGTGGATCAGCGCGGCCGCCACCGACGAATCGACGCCGCCCGAGAGCCCGAGGATCACCTCCTCGCTGCCCACCTGCGCGCGAATCGCCGCGATCGCCTCGCCGGCGTAGTCGGCCATGTTCCAGTCGCTGCCGCAGCCGCAGATGTCGTGCACGAAGCGCGCGAGTACCGCGGCGCCCTGCGTCGTGTGCGTCACCTCGGGATGGAACTGGACGGCGTAGAAATGGCGCGACTCGTCCGCCATCGCCGCGATGGCGCAGGTTTCCGACGAGCCGATGAGCTTGAACCCCGGCGGCATCGCCGTGACCTTGTCGCCGTGGCTCATCCAGACGTCGAGGAGCCCGTGCCCCTCGGCATTCTCGCGGTCCTGCAGGCCCTTCAGCAGTGCCGAATGTCCCCGCGCGCGGACTTCCGCGTAGCCGAATTCGCGCACGTGCCCCGATTCGACGGTGCCGCCGAGCTGCGCCGCCATCGTCTGCATCCCGTAGCAGATACCGAGGACCGGGACGCCCTGTGTCCACACGGCTGCCGGCGCGCGCGGCGTGTCGCCTCCGGTGACGCTTTCCGGGCCGCCGGAAAGGATGATGCCCTTCGGCGCGTATGTATGCACGAACTTGTCGTCGACGTCGAACGGATGGATTTCGCAGTAGACGTGCGTCTCGCGCAGTCGACGCGCGATCAGCTGCGTGTACTGGGCGCCGAAATCGAGGATCAGGATCTTGTCGTGCATGGGCCTGCCGTCAGCGTGCGATGTCAGCGTTCGCCGGGACAGGGCCGCGACGGAAATGCTGCCATAGGAGGAAGAGCGCGATCGCCTGGAGCGCCGCGCTCACGTAGAACGTCGCGCCGATGCGCCAGTCGTTGGGCGGAAGGTGCGAGACGATCGCGAGGAGCGGCGTGCTGACGAGCGGCGCAATCACGAACATGATGCTGTTGATCGACGTCACGGCCGCCATCGACACGCCCTGCTCCTTCACGCCGACCGCCTTCGAGATCAGCGCCTGCAGCGCCGGGCCGGCCGCGAACGACAGGAAGTTGGCGACGATGATGACGTACATCACCCAACCCGCCGTGACGATCCCGTAGCAGAAGTAGGCGAGCGTCCCCGTCGCGAGGCCGGCGAAGGCGAGCCGCGCCTCGCCGAAGCGGCGCAGCAGCGGCGCCATCAGCCCGCCCTGCACGACCACGGCGACGACACCGACGGTGAACAGCGCCCAGCCGTTGTCGCGCGGGCCCCACCCGAAGCGGAACGTCGTGTAGAGCACCCAGCTCACCTGCAGCATCAGCTGCGCGAGCACGGCGAGCGCGACGACGAAGACGAGCCCGCCGACGTTCGGACGGCGCATGAGACGCGGCAGCGCGGCCAGCGGATTCGCGCGGGCGAACGAGAATTTGGAGCGCCGCTCCGGCGGCAGCGATTCGGGCACGGCGAGAAAGCCGTAGGTCGCGTTCAGCAGCGAGAGACCGGCCGCAACGTAGAACGGCAGGCGCAGGCTGACTTCGCCGAGAAGGCCGCCCGCCATCGGCCCGAAGATGAAGCCGAGACCGAACGCGGCGCCCAGTATGCCGAAACCCTTCGCTCGTTGCTCCGGGGGCGTCACGTCCGCCGCATAGGCATTCGCGACGGCGAAGCTCGCGCCGGCCGCGCCACCCAGCACGCGCGCCGCCAGCATCAGCGGAAGCGTCGGTGCGATCGCGAGCAGGAAGAAGTGCGTGCCGAGCCCCAGCAGCGACCACAGCAACAGCGGCCGTCGGCCGAAGCGATCGGACAATGCGCCAAGAAACGGCGCGCAGACGAACTGCATCAGCCCGTAGGTGATGACCAGCGCGCCGTACCAGTAGGACTGCATCTCGCGGTTGCCCGCGAGCTCGCCCACCAGCGCCGGCAGGACGGGCAGCGCGATGCCGATGCCCAGCACGTCCACGAACACCGTGACGAAGATGAACGGCAGCGCGGGCCGTGCGCGTTTCAGGATCATGGGCGACCTGCCGCCGCCGGCACGCGGCTACTCGACACGGTAGTTCGGCGCTTCCTTGACGATCTGGACGTCGTGCACGTGCGATTCGCGGATGCCGGCCGATGTGATCTCGACGAATTCGGCACGGGTGCGCAGCTCCTCGACGGTCGCGCAGCCGCAGTACCCCATCGCCGCCCGCAATCCGCCCATCAGCTGATGGATCACGTTGACGACCGGGCCCTTGAACGGGACGCGCCCTTCGATGCCCTCGGGGACGAGCTTCTCGGCGTCGCCGAGCGCTTCCAGCTCCTGGAAATAGCGATCGGAGCTGCCCTGCTGCATCGCGCCGAGCGAGCCCATGCCGCGATAGCTCTTGTACGAGCGGCCCTGGAAGAGCTCGATGTCGCCCGGCGATTCCTCGGTACCGGCGAAGAGGCTGCCCATCATCACGATCGACGCGCCGGCGGCGATCGCCTTCGCGATGTCGCCGGAATAGCGCACGCCGCCGTCCGCAATCACCGGAACGCCCGCCTTGGCTGCGCCTTCGAGCGCGTACTGGATAGCCGTGATCTGCGGCACGCCCACCCCCGCGACGATACGGGTCGTGCAGATCGATCCCGGCCCGATGCCGACCTTGACCGCGTCGGCGCCGTGATCGACGAGGGCCTGCGCGCCGGAAGCGGTGGCGATGTTGCCGCCGATGACCTGCACGTGCGGGTACGTCTTCTTGACCCACTGCACCCGGTCGAGCACGCCCTGCGAGTGGCCGTGCGCGGTATCGACGACGATGACGTCGACCCCCGCGCCAACCAGGGCCGCCACGCGCTCCTCGTTGTCCGCGGCAACGCCGACGGCGGCGCCGACCCGGAGCCGGCCCTGCTCGTCCTTGCACGCGTTCGGGTGCTCGGTCGCCTTCAGGATGTCCTTGACCGTGACGAGCCCGCGCAGCTCCATCGCGTCGTTGACGACCAGCACGCGCTCAAGACGGTGCCGGTGCATCAATTCCTTCGCCACCTCGAGATCGGCGCCTTCGGGCACGGTGACGAGCCGGTCGCGCGGGGTCATGATCTTCGACACGGGCTGGTCGAGATTGGTCTCGAACCGGAGGTCGCGATTGGTCACGATGCCGACCACGCGCCCGCCGTCGACGACCGGCAGGCCGGAAAAGCGGTTGGCGCGCTTGAGCGCGAGCACGTCGCGCACCGACATCGTCGGCGGGATCGTGAGCGGGTCCTTGACGACGCCGCTCTCGAATCGCTTGACCTTCGCGACCTCCGCGGCCTGCATCGCCAGCGGCATGTTCTTGTGCACGATGCCAAGACCGCCCTCCTGCGCCAGCGCAATGGCGAGGCGCGCCTCGGTCACCGTGTCCATCGCGGCCGACACGAGGGGAATCTTGAGCGTGATGCTCCGGGTGAGCCGGGATTCTAGGCTGACGTCGCGGGGAACGATCGAGGAATGCGCGGGGACGAGGAGGACGTCGTCGAAGGTGAGCGCTTTCCGGACGACACGCATGCATTTCTCCTATGCGCAAAAATCGATTATACCCGCGTCGGGCCTCTTTCCAAACCGGCGCGCCTCGCCCGCATGCCGACCGCGCGCCGCGACGGGCGTGAGGAACGGCGTCGGCCGCTCGGTTTGACGGGTCCGCGGCGTTGGATTACCTTGCCAACGTCATTAAACATGCGAGGAGGCGCCATGCCCCTGCGAACGGCCGGTCATCCCCAGAAAAGCGCAGTGTGGCTGCGCCGGGGAGGTGCCTTGCTCGCGGCGCCGGCGATGCTCGCGCTGCTGGTCGCGGCAACGCCTGCCGCGGCCGCGCTCTACAAGTGGGTCGATGCCAGCGGCCACGTCGTGTACTCCGATCAACCCCCGCCGCCGGGAACGAAAAGCGAAGTGGTCACGTCCACGGCGGCGCCGCCGTCCAATCCGGATGCCGTGAAGGACATGGCGAACCGTGATCTCGAGCAGAAGAAGCGCGTCGCACAGAAGGACCAGGACGAGAAGGCGGCCGAAAAGGCGCGCGCCGATGAAATGAAGAAGCGCGAAGCCTGCCAGACGCTGCGCGGCAACCTGCGCGTCATCCAGTCAGGCGATCCGCTCTACCGGGTCGACGAGAACGGCAAGCGCGTCGACATGGACGGCGCGGCGAAGGCGGCGGAACAGGAGCGCATCGAAAGAGTGCTGCGGGAGCAGTGCATGAGCTAGCGCGTGCCTGGCGCGGGAAACAAAAACGGCGGCCTGCGGGCCGCCGTCCTTTTTGCGCGGGGGCGTGCCCCCCCCTCGGGTCACTTCTTCTCGAGATTGGCCTGATTGATCTTGATGTCCGCCTTCGACTTCAGCGTCGCCACGTAGGCGTCGAAGATCTCGCGGCTCTGCATCTCGCTGATGCGCGCTGCCGCGGCGGCGAGCTTCGCCGGATCGGGCGGCGGCGGCGTGATCGCGTTGACGATCTTGTAGATCGAGTAGCCGCCACGCTCGTTCACCGCTCCGACGTAGTGCGGCAGCTTCGCCGGATCGGCCGCGAAGATCTTGAGCGTCGCCTCCGGCGGGAAGCCGGGCTGCATCTGGTTGCGGCGCAGCGTCACCGGGGCGCCGAACGTGATGCCTTCGGCCTTGTCGGTCTTGCCGGCCTCGAGCGCCGCGAGCTTCTCGCGGCCGCGGGCCTGGGCGAGCTCGCTTGCCTGCTTCGCGACGAGCTGCCGCTGGATCTCGTCCTTCACCTGCTCGAACGGCCGCGGTGCCGCCGGCTTGTACTCGATGACGCGGCCGGCGATCAGCGTGTTGGGACCGATCTCGATCGCCTCCGTGTTGCGCTTCGCCGCCAGCGACTCGGGCGCCCACAGCGTCTCGATGAACTTGGCGTTGCCCAGCGCAAGCTCCTGCGCCTTGGCGCGCGTGACGAGGCCCGAGGTCTTGACCGTGAGGTTCAATGCCTTCGCGACACCCGCGAGCGAATCAGCCTGCTCGTAGACGAGGTTCTGGAACTGGTCCGCCGCCGCGGCGAACTTCTGCATCACCTTCTGCTTCCTGAGGTCGGCCTCGATCTGGGGACGCACTTCATCGAGCGACCGCGCGCGCATCGGCGTGACGCCCTCGACCTTGATCACGTGGTAGCCGAAGTCCGTCTCGACGGGGCCCACGATGTCGCCCGGCTTCGCCGCGAACACCGCGTCGTCGAACGCCTTCACCATCGTGCCGCGCGGGTTGCTGCCGAGCTCGCCGCCTTGCGCCGCCGACCCCGGATCCTGCGAGTACTGCTTCGCAAGCTCCGCGAACTTCGCCGGGTTTGCCTTCACCTGCGCGAGGATGTCCTCGGCCTTCTTCTTCGCCGCTGCCTTGTCGGAAGCGGCCGCGTCCGGCTTGACCGCGATCAGGATGTGCGCCGCCTGCCGCTGCTCCTCCTGCGTGTACTGCTTCGATTGTGCCGCGTACTGCGCCTTCACCTCGTCGGGCGTCACCGACACGTCAGCCGCCAGCGCGTCGGGCGTCAGGATCACGTATTCGAAGTTCACTTCCTCGGGCGTCTTGAATAGAGCCGCGTTGGCGTCGTAGTACGCCTTCACCGCCGCGGCGTCGACCTTGACGTCGTGCGCGAAGGGCTCGGCGTCGATCGTCGCCACCGCGACCTCGCGCGCCTGCTCGAGCAGGGTGACGAACGCGACTTTCGTCGGGCCGGCGACGATGCTGCCGCGCGCGATCGGGTCGACGAAGCGCTCGCCGAGGATCTGCCGGCGGATGCTCTCCTCGTACGCGGTCTCGGGCACGCGCGCCCCGTCGAGCGCCGCCTTGTACGCCTCGAGCGAGAACTTGCCGCCCACCTGGAAGCGGGGATCCGCGGCGATCTGGTCGACGACCTGCGCGCTCGTCACGCGGAAATGCAGGTCGTCGCCCTTCTTCTCGATGAGACGCTGGCGAATGAGCTGCTGCAGGATCTGGTACCGGACCTCGGGATTGTCGAACATCGCAGGGTCGAACGGGCGCTGCGCGCGCGTCAGGTTCTCCTGCTGGTCGCGCAGCGACTGCGTGAACTCGGCCTGCGTGATGCGCCCGCCCTTGTAGGTGGCGACGTCGGCGGCGGTGTCGCCGCTGCGGAAATAATAGTCGACGCCGAAGAAGGCGAATGGCAGCGAGATCAGCGCGAGGATGAGCTGCGCGATGCGCTTGTGCTTGTGGAGAAGATCGTACATGCGTCGGAACTCGCTTCGCACGCCGCCGTGCGGCCGCCGGATGGGCGGCCCCGTGGGGCGGCAATCAAAAAGGGCGAACTCGCGTTCGCCCCTTGTTTATTGGCGGAGTGGACGGGACTCGAACCCGCGACCCCCGGCGTGACAGGCCGGTATTCTAACCAACTGAACTACCACTCCGATTTCGATCCGCGTCCTGCGATGCTGCAACTGCATTTTGCAACTGCATTTTGCAACTGCATCCTGCAACTGCATCGACGATGACGCCCTCAATGCACTTGGTGGGTGCTGACGGGGTCGAACCGCCGACATTCGCCTTGTAAGGGCGACGCTCTACCAACTGAGCTAAGCACCCGACGAACGGCCGGCGGCGGAAACACCGCCACGCGCCGGAAAATCAACGCGTTAGTTTACCGCATCCTTCAGCGCTTTGCCAGCGCGGAACTTGGGAACCTTCGCGGCACGGATCTTGATGGGCTCGTTCGTGCGCGGGTTGCGTCCGGCGCGCGCGCTGCGCTTGCCGACGAAGAACGAGCCGAAGCCGACCAGCGTCACGACGTCGCCCTTTTTGAGCGAGCCCTTGATCGAACTCACGACGGCGTCGAGCGCCCGTCCCGCAGCGGCTTTCGAGATGTCGGCATGCCGTGCGATCGAGTCGATCATTTCGGATTTGTTCACGAATGTCCCCTGGTGAATGCGCCCGCGCGACCGGCGGGCGCCGTTTTCGTCGGACGAGGTGTCGGGAAGCCCGCGACGGAATGCCGGGCCGGAGGAACGTTATAGCAACCGCGATTTCCGACTGTCAAGCGTGCTGTCGCGTGCGCGTTCGGATCGCCGCATGCACGCGACGCACGGAACCGTTGGGCGGCCCCGTGCGTCGTGCATCACAACGTGTGACGTCAGTGCTTGATCAGCGCGGGCGTTTCGTCGGCCGCGGGTGCCGACGGAACGGTCGGCGCCTCCGCCACCGTATCCGGGAGCGGCGCCGGCTGCCGCTCAAGCGCGGCTTCCAGCACCTGCTCGATCCAGCGCACCGGCCTGATCTCGAGGCGGTTCTTGATCTCGTCAGGGACCTCGGCGAGGTCCTTCACGTTTTCCTCGGGGATCAGCACCGTCTTGATCCCGCCGCGTCCCGCAGCGAGCAGCTTCTCCTTCAAGCCGCCGATCGGCAGCACTTCGCCGCGCAGCGTGATCTCGCCCGTCATCGCGACGTCCGAGCGCACCGGAATGCCGGTGAGGATCGACACGATCGCAGTGACGATGGCGCCGCCCGCGGACGGGCCGTCCTTCGGCGTCGCGCCTTCGGGAAGGTGGATGTGGAGGTCCGTCTTCTTATAGAAGTCCGCGGCGATGCCGAGCATCTTCGAGCGGTGGCGCACGACCGACAGCGCGGCCGCGATCGATTCGTTCATCACTTCGCCCAGCTTGCCGGTCGTCGTCGTCTTGCCCTTGCCCGGCAGCGCCACCGCTTCGATCGTCAGCAGATCGCCCCCGACTTCCGTCCACGCCAGTCCCGTGACCTGGCCGACCTGGTTCTTCTTCTCGGCCATGCCGTACGTGTACCGGCGCACGCCGAGGTACTTGTCGAGGTTCTTCGAATTGACGTCGACCGGGCCCTTGGCAACGCGCTGCTTGCCTTCGCTCTGGCGCAGCACGCAGCGCCTTCACCACCTTGCGGCAGATCTTCGAGACTTCGCGCTCGAAATTGCGCACGCCGGCTTCGCGCGTGTAATAGCGCGCGATGTCGCGCAGCGCCGATTCGGCGACGTGCAGCTCGTTGTCCTTGAGCCCTGCGTTCTTCATCTGCTTCGGCAGGAGGTACTGCCGCGCGATGGCGACCTTCTCGTCTTCCGTGTAGCCCGACAGCCGGATGATCTCCATCCGGTCCATCAGCGGCGGCGGGATGTTGAGCGTGTTCGCCGTCGCGACGAACATCACGTCGGAGAGGTCGTACTCGACCTCGACGTAGTGGTCGACGAACGTGTTGTTCTGCTCGGGGTCGAGCACCTCCAGCAGCGCCGACGACGGATCGCCGCGGAAGTCCATGCCCATCTTGTCGACCTCGTCCAGCAGGAACAGCGGATTGCGCACGCCGACCTTGGTCATGTTCTGCAGGATCTTGCCGGGCATCGACCCGATGTAGGTGCGCCGGTGGCCGCGGATCTCGGCCTCGTCGCGGACCCCGCCCAGGCTCATGCGCACGAACTTGCGGTTGGTCGCCTTGGCGATCGACTGGCCAAGCGAGGTCTTGCCCACGCCGGGCGGGCCGACGAGGCAGAGGATCGGGCCCTTGAGACGGTCGACCCGCTGCTGCACGGCGAGATACTCGACGATGCGCTCCTTCACCTTCTCGAGGCCGTAGTGGTCGGCGTCGAGCGTCTTCACCGCCGCGGCGAGGTCCTTGCTGATCTTGCTCTTCTTGCGCCACGGCAGCGCCAGCAGCGTGTCGATGTAGTTGCGCACGACGGTCGCCTCGGCGGACATCGGCGACATCATCTTGAGCTTCTTGAACTCGGCGAGCGCCTTCGTTTCCGCCTCCTTCGACATCTTGGCGGCCTTGATGCGCTTTTCCATTTCCTCGAGGTCGGCGTTCTCGTCGCCCTCGCCAAGCTCCTTCTGGATCGCCTTCACCTGCTCGTTGAGGTAGTACTCGCGCTGGCTCTTCTCCATCTGCCGCTTCACGCGGCCGCGGATGCGCTTCTCGACCTGCAGGATGTCGACCTCTCCCTCGAGCACGCCCAGGAGGTGCTCGAGGCGCTTGCCGACGTCGCCCATTTCGAGGATCTCCTGCTTCTGCTCGAGCTTCAGCGGCAGGTGCGCCGCGATGGCGTCGGCGAGGCGCCCACCGTCGTCGACGCCGGCCATCGACGTCAGGATCTCCGGCGGGATCTTCTTGTTGAGCTTCACGTACTGGTCGAACTGCGCGAGCAGCGCGCGGCGCATCGCCTCGATCTCGTGCGGGCGCCCGGTGTCGGTCGACAGGTAGGTCGCGAGCGCCGACATGTATTCGCCTTCGTCGACGACACGGTCGATGTGCGCGCGCTGCGTGCCTTCCACCAGCACCTTCACGGTGCCGTCCGGAAGCTTCAGCATCTGCAGCACGGTCGCGACGCTGCCGATCGGGTAGAGATCCTCCGCGGCGGGATCGTCCTTGGCGGCCGACTTCTGGGCGACCAGCAGGATGTGCTTGCCCGTGTCCATCGCGACGTCGAGCGCCTTGATGGACTTCGGCCGCCCCACGAACAGCGGGATGACCATGTGCGGGAAGACGACGACGTCGCGCAGCGGGAGCAGCGGCAGCGAGGCGGTGTCGGAGGAAACGGTAGGTTCGGTGGCCATTGCGAGTCTCGTGTAGGGGGTACGTATGCAAAATGGGGCCGTCGGGCCCAACTGTCAATACGACCGCTGAAAAAGCTACAAATTCCTCATCGGCTCAGCGTGTTGCATACAACGATCGCGGGGCTCCGACCCGGGTCGCATCCCCTTGTTCGGCGAACGGAACCGCCTGCGGGTAGTTGTCCCCGATCGCGGGATTCGGAAGGAATCCTTGGAAATCACGGTATTGGCGCGCAAACCGCGATTTGCGCCACCTCTACCGTTACATTTCTTTGACGCCGCGATTCATTCAGGCGCCCGCCCATCAGACGCAGCCGCCGCCTGTCGCGCCGAAGCCGCGCCCGTTAAGCGGCGCCGCTGAAGTCAATCGGGGGTGATGCAAAACGCCGGCGCCGCTTCAACGGACGCAGGTGTTGGGTCGCCGCGGCTCCCCGTTCAATCGGATTCAGTTGCATCGCCCGCGGCGACGCAACAACTAGGAATGGGCGGAAGCGACCTTCGGCTGGTCCGCGAACATCAGGAGCGGCTTGCCGTCGTTGGCGATGGTCGCCTCGTCGACGACCACGCGCACGAGGTTGCTGTGCGAAGGGAGGTCGTACATGACGTCGAGCAGCACCTGCTCGAGAATCGAGCGCAGTCCGCGCGCGCCGGTCTTGCGCGCCAGCGCCTTGCTCGAGATGGCGCGCAGCGCGCCCTCCCGGATCTCGAGCTCGACGCCCTCCATCCGGAACATCTTCTGGTATTGCTTCACCAGCGCATTCTTCGGCTCGACCAGGATCTGGATCAGCGCCGACTCGTCCAGCTCCTCGAGCGTCGCGACCACCGGCAGCCGGCCGACGAACTCGGGGATCAGCCCGAACTTGATCAGGTCCTCCGGCTCGGACTCGCGCAGCAGCAGGCTGATGTCCTTGCGGTCGTCGGGGCTCGACACTTCCGCGCCGAAGCCGATGCCGGTCTTCGCCGTGCGGTGGCGGATGATCTTCTCGAGCCCGTCGAACGCGCCGCCGCAGACGAACAGGATGTTGGTCGTGTCGACCTGGACGAATTCCTGGTTCGGGTGCTTGCGCCCGCCCTGCGGCGGCACCGAGGCGATCGTGCCCTCGATCAGCTTCAGGAGCGCCTGCTGCACGCCCTCGCCCGACACGTCACGCGTGATCGACGGGTTGTCGCTCTTGCGCGAGATCTTGTCGATCTCGTCGATGTAGACGATGCCGCGCTGCGCCTTCTCGATGTCGTAGTCGCACTTCTGCAGCAGCTTCTGGATGATGTTCTCGACGTCCTCGCCGACGTAGCCCGCCTCGGTCAGCGTCGTCGCGTCGGCGATGACGAAGGGCACGTCGAGCAGGCGCGCGAGCGTCTGCGCGAGCAGCGTCTTGCCCGAGCCCGTGGGCCCGATCAGCAGGATGTTGCTCTTGGCGAGCTCGACGTCGTCTTCCTTGCCGCCGGATTCGAGCCGCTTGTAGTGGTTGTAGACGGCGACCGCGAGGATCTTCTTCGCGAGGTCCTGGCCGATCACGTACTGGTCGAGGATCTGGCGGATCTCGTGCGGCGACGGCAGCTTGTTCTTGTCGGCGCGCGTCGACTCCGCGGTCGAGCCTTCCTCGCGGATGATGTCGTTGCAGAGCTCGATGCACTCGTCGCAGATGAACACCGACGGGCCGGCAATGAGCTTGCGCACCTCGTGCTGGCTCTTGCCGCAGAAAGAGCAGTAGAGGAGCTTGTCGCCGGTAGGTTTGTCCGCCATCTTTTTCCGCAAATTGCCGGGGCGCAGCCGGGAACCAAGCCCGGGCGATGCGCCCCCTCGATCCGACTTTACCCGCCCTCGGCCCGCTTCTGCAAGACCTTGTCGATCAAGCCGAACTTCACGGCTTCGTCGGCAGTGAGGAAATTGTCACGATCGGTCTCGCGCGAAATGTCCTCGATCGAGCGCCCCGTGTGCAGCGCCATCAGCCGGTTGAGCCGCTCGCGCAGCGAAAGAATGTACTTGGCGTGGATCTCGATGTCGGAGGCCTGGCCCTGGAACCCGCCCAGCGGCTGATGGATCATCACCGTGGAATTGGGCAGCGCGAAGCGCTTGCCCTTGGCGCCGGCCGCGAGCAGGAACGCGCCCATGCTCGCCGCCATGCCGATGCACGGTCGTCGACACGTCGGGCTTGATGAACTGCATCGTGTCGTAGATCGCCATGCCCGCGGCGATCGAGCCGCCCGGCGAGTTGATGTAGAAGTGGATGTCCTTGTCCGGATTCTCGGACTCGAGGAAGAGCATCTGCGCCACGACGAGATTCGCCGTGTTCTCCTCGACCGGCCCGACGAGGAACACGACGCGCTCCTTGAGCAGGCGCGAGTAGATGTCGTACGCGCGCTCGCCGCGTCCGCTCTGTTCGATGACCATCGGAATCAGGCCGAGGCCCTGGGGTGATTTCATGTTCGTCCCGTCCATTCGGTTCGTTGGCGCCATTGTAGTGCGGACCGGACAGGCGCTACGTGCGCTGCCGGGTGGTGCCGCTGCGGGTGACGCGCCGCGCGCGCTGCAGACGGGTGCACCAAGGCTGCCTGAGGTCCGGTACTGTGGACCACAGTCCGCGTCGCTCAGCTGCCCGTCGGCCCCATCAGCTCGGCGAACGTGGCCGGCTTGTCCTCGACCTTCGCCCGCGCGAGCACCCAGTCCACTACGTTGCGCTCGAGGGCCTGCATTTCAAACTCGGCCAGGCGCTCCGGCTTTTCGTAATGCCACCGGACGACGGCCTCGGGCTGCTCGAACGTCTGCGCGGCCTCCTCGACGACGGCGCGCACCTGCTCGGGCCGCGCCTGCAGCTTTTCGTTGCGGACCACCTCGGCGACGACGAGCCCGAGCGCAACGCGCTCCTCGGCGTTCGGCCGGAAGAGATCGGGCGACAGCGCGAGCTCCGAAGGCTTCGCGCCCTTCTGCGCGAGGTCGGCGGCCATCCGCTGCGCCATGTTCTGCGCTTCGGCCTCGACCAGCGACTTCGGTATCGCGAACTCCGCCTTGCGCCGCAGCGCCGACAGCGCCTGCCCGCGCACCTTCGCCTCGATCTTGCGCTTGAGCTCGAGCCTGAGGTTCGCCTCGACCTCGGACCGGAGGTCGTCGACGCTCCCGCTCGCGATGCCGAAGGCCAGCGCGAACGCGCGCGTCGACGCGGCGGCACGTGCGGCTCCGAGACGACCTTCGCCGTCAGCGTGAACTCGGCGTGCTTACCCGCAACTTCCTTGCCGTGGTAATCGGCCGGGAACGTGAGGCCGAAGGTCTTCGTCTCGCCTTCGGCAATGCCCGTCACGGCGGCCTCGAACTCGGGCAGCATCGCCGCCTCGCCGATGACGATCGCGAAATCCTTCGCCTGCCCGCCGGGGAATTCCACGCCGTCGATCCGTCCCGTGAAATCGACGATCACGCGATCGCCGCTCGCCGCGGGCCGGTTCACGTGTTCGTAGCGGTGCGCTGCTTGCACAGCACGTCGAGCGTGTGGTCGATGTCTGTCGGGACCGACGGCCGCGACGGGCCGCTCGATGACGACGTCGGAGAGATCGCCGACGCGGACCTCCGGGTAGACCTCGAAGATCGCCGAGAACTCGAGCTGGTCCGGCGCCGACGCGTCCTGGCGCGGCTCGATGCGCGGATTGCCGGCGACCCGCAGGTTCTGCGCGCGGATCGCGTCGCTGAACGTCGACTGCAGCGCGTCGGAGATGACGTCGGAGCGCACCTGGCCGCCGTACTGCGGCCAGCACCATCTTCATCGGCACCTTGCCCGGGCGAAAGCCGGCGATCTTCACGTTCTTGGCGAGGCGCTTCAGCCGCTTGTCGACCTCGCTCTCGATCTCCGCCAGCGGAACCGCCATGTTGAGGCGCCGCTCGAGCTGGCCGATCGTTTCCAGGCTGGTTTGCATGTGCTCCGAATCCTTGCTATTTTTCGAACGTGGTGCGAAAGGGGGGACTCGAACCCCCAAGGGCTGCCCCGCCGGCTCCTAAGGCCGGTGCGTCTACCAATTCCGCCACTTTCGCGGCCGCTTCCGCCAAACGCGAAAGTATAGCGGAACTCGCCTTCCTTCGCCATCGCGAGGCGATGCGTCCCGGGTGGGTTTCCGCCGGGGAAATGTGTTGCTTTCGGCGCCTGGCGCCGCGTTACGGATGTCGGTCGCCCATTACGAGAACTTTCCCGGTCGCGTCGCTGCTGGTGCCAAGGCGGCTGCGGGCGAGCGGTCGTCGCGATCTATCGCTTCGCCCGCGCGGCGGACGACATCGCCGACGAAGGCGACGCGCCGCCGCCGCAGCGGCTGGCGGAGCTCGACGGCTTCGACCGCGCGCTCGATGCGATCGCCGCCGGCGCGATACCCGCCGATGCCGCCCTTCCCGGAGCTCGCCGCCGCCGTCGCCGCGCACCGGCTGCCGCTCGCGCCGATGCACGCGCTGCTCTCGGCGTTCCGCCAGGACGTCACGACGCAGCGCTATGCGGGCTTCGACGATCTCCTCGACTACTGCCGCCGCTCGGCGAACCCGATCGGCCGGCTGCTGCTGCACCTCTACGGCGCCGACGACGCCGGACAACGAGCGCGCGCAGCGACGCGATCTGCACCGCGCTGCAGCTCGTCAACTTCTGGCAGGACGTCGCCTCCGACTGGCAGCGCGGCCGCGTCTACCTGCCGCAGGAAGACCTGCGCGCGCTTCGGCGTCGAGCGAGGCGCAGATCGGCGAGGGGCGCTGCGACGCCGCGTGGCGCGCGCTGATGGCCTTCGAGACCGGACGCGCGCGCGGGCTCTGCTCGAATCCGGACGCCCGCTCGACGCGCGCGCTGCCCTGGCGCCTCGCGCTCGAACTTGCCGGCGTGATCGCCGGCGGCCACCGGATCCTCGACGGCATCGACGCCGCGCACGGCGACGTGTTCCGGCACCGGCCGGCGCTGTCGCGCGGCGACTGGACGGCCGTCGCCTGCCGCGCGCTGTTTCCGGCGCGGCGGCATCTCGCCGCGGGCCACGGGGCCGCCGCATGACGCCGGACGAATACTGCGCGCAGCGCGCCGCGCAAGAGCGGCTCGAGCTTCTACTACAGCTTCATGTTCCTGCCGCCGCCGCGGCGGCGCGCGATCACGGCGCTCTACGCGTTCTGCCGCGAAGTCGACGACGTCGTCGACGAGACGAGCGATCCGGGCGTCGCCGCGCGCGAAGCTCGCGTGGTGGCGCACCGAGGTCAGCGCCGCGTTCGCCGGCACGCCGCAGCATCCGGTCGCGCAGGCGCTCGCGCCGGTCGTCCGCGCGTTCCCGCTGAAGGAGGCGGACCTGCAGACGGTCATCGACGGCATGGCGATGGACCTCGAGCGCCATCGCTACCTCGACTTCGCCGAGCTGCTCCTCTATTGCGACCGCGTCGCCGGCGTCGTCGGCCTCATGTCGGCGGAGATCTTCGGCTACGCGAATCCGGCGACGCGCGTCTACGCCCGCGATCTCGGCATCGCGTTCCAGCTCACCAACATCATCCGCGACGTCGGCGAGGATGCGCGCCGCGGCCGCATCTATCTTCCGCAGGACGAGCTCGCGCGCCACGGCGTCGCGGCGTCGGCGCTGCTGCGGCGCGAGGGCGGAGACGCGTTTCGCGCACTGATGGCGGAACAGGTGGCGCGCGCGCGCGCCTGGTACACGCAGGCGCTCGACGCGCTGCCGGCCGAGGACCGCGCGGCGCAGCGGCCCGGGCTCATCATGGCGGCGATCTACGCCGCGCTTCTCGACGAGATCGAGCGCGACGGCTACGGCGTGCTCGAGACACCGGATCGCCCTCACGCCGCTGCGCAAGCTCTGGATCGCCTTCCGCACGTCGCGGCGGAGCTGAACGCGCGTGAGCGAGGGCGCGCCCGCGCATGTCGTCGTCGTCGGAGGCGGCTGGTCCGGCTGCGCGGCGGCGGTCACGCTCGCGCGCGCCGGCGCCACCGTCACGCTGCTCGAGCAGGCGCGCGTGCTCGGCGGCCGCGCACGACGTGTCACGCAGGACGGCGCCGCCCTCGACAATGGGCAGCATCTCCTCGTCGGCGCAAACCGCCAGACGCTCGACCTCGTCGCCGAGGTGCACGGTCAGCGAACTGCCGACGCGCTGTTCACGCGCATTCCGCTGACGCTTCGCCCCTTCGGCGACGCGCCGACCGGCACCGTCGCGCTGTCCGCGTGGCCGCTGCCCGCTCCCTTTCACCTGGCCGGTGCAATGCTTGGCGCGCGCGGACTCACGTGGCGCGAGCGCGTCGCGCTGCTCACCGGGTTCCGCCGGCTCGAGCGGGAAGGCTTTCGCGTTCCCAGAAGCATGACGGTCAGCCAGTGCTTTGCCGGCACGCCGTTGCACGCCATGGAGGCCGTGTGGGAGCCGCTTTGCATCGCCGCGCTCAATACGCCGCCCGAAGCGGCATCGGCGCAGCATTTCGTCAACGTGCTGCGCGAGACGTTCGCCGGCAGCGCCCGTGCCTCCGACATGCTCGTGCCGGCAGCCGATCTCAGTGCGCTCTTTCCGGACGCGGCGGCGCGTTTCGTCGGCACGCACGGCGGCAGCGTCCGGACC
This sequence comes from uncultured beta proteobacterium, assembly GCA_963717695.1. Taxonomy (GTDB): domain Bacteria; phylum Pseudomonadota; class Gammaproteobacteria; order Burkholderiales; family Casimicrobiaceae; genus CAIWHR01. The sequence goes on from CAVQWR010000006.1 coordinate 53,341, forward strand.
GGGGTCGTCGTGCGCGGCATCGCGCGCGCCGGCGAGCGGATCGAGGTATCGACAGGAGCAGGCGCGGAAGCCTTCGACGCGGCGATCGTCGCCGTTGGCCCGCATCAGCTGGCGACAATGCTGGGCGCGGCGGCGGACGATCCTGCGTGGCGCGCCCCGCTCGCCGCGGTATCCGCCTTTGCCTACGAATCGATCACGACGGTCTATCTCGGACATGCGAAGCCGCTGCAGATGCCGTTGCCGGTGATGCGCCTCGACGACGCGCCCGGCCAATGGATCTTCGATCGCAATGCCGCGGCGCGCACCGCGTTGCCCGGTGGCGCCCGCGGCCTCGTCGCCGTCGTGATCAGCACGAGCGGCCCGCACGACGCGCTCGACCAGGCAACGCTCGTGAGCGAGGTCGACGCTCAGCTGCAGCGCCGGCACCGCAGCCTTGCGCCGCTCGCCTGGTCACGCGTCATCGCCGAGCGTCGCGCCACCTACGCTTGCACGCCCGAGCTCGCGCGACCCGTGGCGGGACGCGTCGACCACGGCATCTATCTCGCGGGGGACTACACCGATCCGGATTTTCCGGCGACGCTGGAGGCAGCGACGCGCAGCGGCGTGCGGGCGGCCGGCGCGCTGCTCCACGACCTCGTCCGTCCGGGCGCCGCGCACTGACGCGAAGGATGCGGGGCGCGTGCGGCATCACGTCGCAGCCGCCCTCAGGTATGTCGCTTGCGCCGCGTCAATTCGCGACTCGCCGATCGGCGTAACGTGAATGCGTTGCGTCGCGCGTGCGAGGAATCGAATGCAAACCCTTTGTCTGTTCGGCCTCCTGCTCCTGCTCGGCGTGGTTTCCGGCGCGGGCGACGCGCGGGCCGACACAGGTTGCGTGCCGGAGGTCTCCACCGCAGCCGCGGCGAGCCCCTATCTGCCCGCGACGGTGCCGTTCGCGATGCCGCGCTCCGAGGTCGATCCCGCAGCGCTCCCCGCGAACAAGCGCACGCAGTCGGGGCTCTATCTCAGCGCTGCCGAGGCCGGCATCCTGCTCGACGCCATCGGCGACCGCGTGCTCTTCATCGACGTGCGCACGCGTGGCGAGCTGATCTTCAACGGGATGCCGAGCACGGTCGATGCGCACGTCCCGTTCCTGCTCGACCCGCTCGACGTTCGCTGGGACGAGGCGAAAGGCGCCTACCAGCTCGAGCGCAATCCCGATTTCGTCGCGGCGGTCGACCGGCGGCTCGCGCAGAAGTCGCTGTCGCACGACGCCATCGTCGTCGTGATCTGCCAGGGAGGCATTCGCGCCGCCGCGGCAGCCGACGCCCTCGCGCAGGCCGGCTATCGTCAGGCGTACGCGGTCGTCGACGGCTTCGAGGGCGATCCCGCGCCGGACGGCCCGAGGAAAGGGCAGCGTGTCGTCAACGGCTGGCGCAACGCCGGCCTGCCGTGGACCACGAAGCTCGACCACGCCAGGATGTACGGGCAGTAGCGGGGCAGCGTCGGCCGACGCGTCAGGTCCGCCGCGACGCCCGGGCGGTGCCGGTGCGGTCGCGCATCAACCGCTGCTGCTCGCGGGCCCATTCGCGCTCCTTCACGGTGGCCCGCTTGTCGAACTGCTTCTTGCCCTTCGCAAGGCCCATGTCGAGCTTGATGCGCCCCTTGGTGTAGTGCAGGTTGAGCGGCACCATCGTGTAGCCGGCGCGCTCCACCTGGCCGATCAGCCGATTGATCTCGCTCCTGTGCAGCAGGAGCCGGCGCGTGCGAGTCGGATCGGCGTGCACGTGCGTCGACGCGGTCGCGAGCGGCGTGATGTGCGCGCCGATCAGCATGATCTCGCCGTTCTTCACGATCACGTAGGCTTCCTTGAGCTGCGCACGCCCCGCGCGGATCGCCTTCACTTCCCACCCTTCGAGCGCGAGTCCGGCCTCGAATCGCTCCTCGATGAAATAGTCGTGATAGGCTTTTCGGTTATCGACGATGCTCATGCGCCACTCCATGGCCGGCCGCGGGAACGCCTGCGCGATGCCGGTGACGGGTGCCGAATCTTACCAATCCCCATATGCAGCGCGTGAAAAAGTCGGTGCTGGTCCCCTACTCCGCCGCGGCCATGTTCGATCTCGTCGACCGCGTGGAGGACTATCCGCGATTTCTGCCGTGGTGCGGCGGCGCCCGCGTGTTCGATGCGCACGACGGCGGCAAGACCGCGCGGCTCGACATCGACTACCACGGCGTCCGCGCGCATTTCACGACCGAGAACATGAACCGGCGGCCCGAGTCGATCGTCGTCACGCTGAAGGACGGTCCGTTTCGCCACCTGCACGGCGAATGGCGCTTCATCGCCCTCGCGCCCGATGCCTGCAAGATCGAATTCGATCTCGCCTACGAGTTCGCGACGCACTTTCTCGAACGCATCGTGGGACCGGTATTCAGCCACATCGCCGACAGCTTCATCGACGCGTTCGTCCGTCGCGCCGAGGCGTCCCAGCGGAGCCTGGCGTGAAGGTCGAGGTGGTCTACGCGACTGCCGACGCACAGGACTGCGTCGCGCTCGAGCTGCCGGAGAACGCGACCGCCGGGGATGCGCTCCGCCAGTCCGGTCTCGTCGCCGCATGGAAGCTCGACGCGGCCGGCCTCGTGATCGCGCTGCACGGGCGCGTCGTCGCGGCCGATGCGCGTCTCGCCGACGGAGATCGCGTCGAGCTGCTGCGGCCGCTGTCGGTCGATCCGAAGGATGTCCGCCGCCGCCGGGCGGCGCTCCGCTCGCGCAGGAAGGCGGACCCTTCCGGTTCCCCTACGGCGAATCGTTGAAACGCCCCGGTTTGCCGCCGGAGGCCATATGAAGGACAATACGCCGATGCGAATCTGCAAAATGCCCCTTTTTGGTGCGGCGGTCGCTTTGGTGGCCGCGGCAGCGCTTGCGGGAAGCCCGCTCGCCCGCGCCGATGATGCCGTGCCGTCGCCTCCGACCGTGTCGTCGTCCGTCGTCTCCGGTGCCACGAACGCGGCTACCGGCGCCTGGCAGGCCGCGCAGGGCCTGACCGCCCGGGCGCTCGACCTCCTCGGCATCCGCTACAAATGGGGCGGCACGACCCCACAGACCGGGCTCGACTGCAGCGGCCTCGTCCAATTCGTGTTCCAGGAAGTCACGGGCGTCACGCTGCCGCGTTCGGCGCGCGAGCTTGCACGCATCGGCGACAAGGTCGCCCTCTCCGATCTCAAGCCCGGCGACCTCGTGTTCTTCAACACGCGGCGCTTCGCGTACTCGCACGTCGGCATCTACCTCGGCGACAACCGGTTCATTCACGCGCCGCGGCGCGGCCGTGAAGTCGAGGTCGCGACCATCGACGGCGCTTACTGGGCGCGTCACTTCGACGGCGCGCGCCGGCTGATGGGCGTGCTGCCCGGCATGATCCCGTCGATCGTGTCCACGGCGAATGCGGCGCCGCTCGCCGAGTCCGGCGTCGCCGTCGACGACGCGGAGTAATCGCCGCGCCGGCTGTCAGTCGCGCGCCCCGGCGCGCCGCAGCTGCTCCGTCATTGCCTTGTCGTTGCCGCGCGCAGCCCACGCCAGCGCGCTCGCGCCATTCTCGTTGCGACGGTTGACGTCGGCGCCTTTGGCGATCAGCAGCTCCACCGTGCTGGAACGACCCTCGCGCACCGCCATCATCAGCGCCGTCGTGCCGTTGGGCGACGCCGCGTTGATGTTCGCTCCCTCGGCCAGGAGATAACGCACGACGTCGTCGTGGCCGCCGGTCGCCGCGTATATCAGCGCCGTCCAGCCGGGCCCATCTATCGTCGCGCCCGCGCTGCGCAGCTTCTTCACGATGTCGAGCCGACCGGTGAGCGCGGCCGCCATCAGCGCGGTGTCGCCGAACCGGTTGGCGGCATTAACCTGCGCGTGCGCCGCGAGCAGCACGTCGACCGACGCGACGCTGCCGGCGCGCGCCGCGACCACGAGAGCGGGATCGCCGTTCGGACCCATGCTGTCGGGGCTGACCCCGCGTGCGAGCAGCTTCCGTATCTCGGCGACGCGATCGTTCTCGGCGGCGATCGCGAGGTCCTCACCCGGAGACTGGGCGTGGACGCCGGCCGCGGCCAGCAACGACAGCGCGATCAGCAGGTGGCGCAGAAAACGACGGGGGCCGGACGAAGGACGAGGGATCATGAGGGGGTGGCCACGGAATCGATATTGAACAGCCGGAAGAAGTTGGCGGACGTCGCCGCGGCAACCTCGGCGATGGAAATCCCGCGCAGGGCCGCGATTTCCGCGGCGACGAACGAAACGTACGCGGGCTCGTTGCGCGCACCGCGATGCGGCACCGGCGCGAGATAGGGCGAGTCAGTCTCGATCAGCATCCGCTCCAGCGGGACCATGCGGGCCACTTCCTTCAGCGCCTTGGCGTTCTTGAAGGTCACGATGCCCGAGAACGAAATGTGGAAGCCGAGATCGAGCGCCGCCCGCGCGACCTCGGCCGTCTCGGTGAAGCAGTGCATCACGCCGCCGGCGTCGCCCGCGCCCTCGTCGCGCATGATGCGAAGCGTGTCGTCCGCAGCGGCGCGAGTGTGGATCACGAGCGGCTTCCCTGCGCTGCGCGCCGCGCGGATATGCGTGCGAAAGCGCTGCCGCTGCCACTCGAGGTCGCCCTCCTGCCGGTAGTAGTCGAGACCGGTTTCGCCGATGGCGACGATCTTCGGCAGCGCGGCCCGCGATTCGAGATCCTCCTGCGTGGGTTCCGGCGTGTCGGGGTAATCCGGATGGACTCCGACGGTCGCGTACAGATGCGGATGCTGCAATGCGAGCGCATGTACCGCCGGCCAGTCCGGCAGATTGACCGATATGCAGAGCGCATGCGTGACCTGCGCGCTCGCCATTGCCGCGAGGACCGCGGCGAGGTCAGCCGCGAGATCCGGAAAATCGAGATGGCAATGCGAATCGACGAACATCCAGCGGATCCGGGAATGGTCTTGCGGAGCGCGCGCAGCACTTTCGCGCGCGGGTGTCGCGACGGGCGCGCGCGACCGTCGCTACATCGTGTGCGTGGGCCGGGCCGAGGCGAGCGTCTCGCCGAGGATCTTCTCGATGGTCGCCCGCGCCGCGGCACCGGTCTCGTCCTGCGTGAACTCGACGCCGATGCCCTGCGTGCGGCTGCCCTGGACCCCTTCCGGCGTGATCCAGACGACCTTGCCCTGCACGGCGATGCGGTTCGGATCGTCCATCAGCGACAGCAGCATGAATACCTCGTCGCCGAGCTGGTACTGGCGCGACGTCGGGATGAAGATTCCGCCGCCGCGCAGAAACGGCATGTATGCGGCGTAGAGTGCGGCGCGCTCGCGGATGTTGAGCGACAGCACGCCCGGACGCGCGCCGGTGTCCTTGAGCGGTGCGGTCGTCTTGGGATCGGCCATGGCGTTATCGGAACAATGCCTTGTAGTCGAGCAGCAGCGCCTCGGCGACGAGGCGCGGTGTCAGCGGGTGCGCGAGGAGCGCGCGTTGCCGCAACAGCGATCGATGATAGCGAAACAAGCCGATCGGCGCCACCCGCGGCGCGAGCGCCGCGAGCTTCGCCGCGCATTCCGGGTTGCGCCGTGCGGTGCCTCCGGCGCCGACGCGCGCGAGATCCGCCGTCCACGCGAGCATCCAGTCGAGGGCCAGCGCAAGGCGCGGCTTGCGCAGGTCCTTGCCCGCGGATTCGATGCGCTGCGCGAGGGCGATGACCGGCAGCCGCGCCGGATCGGAGAGCGCGTCCTGCCATGCGCGCCGCTCGGCCTGCGTAGCGGCATCCGCGTGCGTGAGCGCGAGGAGTGGCGCCCCACCCGCCTGCGCGAGCGCCGCCTTGGGATCGGAGACACCTTGTGCGTTCAGCCATGCGAGCGCCTGCGCCTCCGGCGGCAGCGGCACCGGAAAGCGGCGGCAGCGCGAGACGATCGTCGCAGGCAATCGCCCCGGCTGATCGGAGACCAGGATTACATACGTGCCCGGCGGCGGCTCCTCGAGCGTCTTCAGAAGCGCATTGGCCGCGGCGGGGTGCATCCGCTCGGCGGGTGCGATCACCGCGACCTTGGCACGCTGCCGATGTGCGGACAGGAGCACAAAGTCGATCAGCGCACGCACGCGGTCGACCGCGATGGTGTCGACCGACGACCATTCGCCCGATGCCTCGTCGAAGGTCGACAGCTCGAGCCGGAGGAGATCCGGGTGCTGGCCGGCGATCGCATAGCGGCAGCCGGGACAGGCTCCGCACGGCGCGCCGTTTGGCTGCGGCGTTTCGCACAGCAGTGCCTGCGCGAAATGAAGCGCCAGCGCGTGCTTGCCGACGCCGCGCGGTCCGGCGATCAGCAGGGCGTGCGGCCAGCTTGCACGTCCGGCGAGCGCCCCGTTGGCAACGTCCTCGAGCCAAGGCGGCAATGCGGGCCACGGCAGCGCCGGTGCAACCGCTTCGTCCGGCACGGGCGTCGTCATGCAACCTTTTCGGCGAGCGCCGCGAGTTCGCGCTCGAGTTCGCGCCGCACCGACTCGACCGGCGCCGTGCTGTCGACGATGCGAAAGCGCCCGGGCTCGGCGCGGGCGCGCGCAAGATAGGCATCGCGCACCCGCGTGAAGAACGTGCCCGCCTCGCGCTCGAACTTGTCGAGCACGCGACCCTTGCGTTCCGCCTTGTCGAGACGGGCACGCGAGACTTCCGGCGGCACGTCGAACAGGATCGTGAGATCGGGCCGGAAGCCGGCGAGGATCCACTCCTCCAGCGCGGCCAGCCGCTCGATCGGCACACCGTGGCCGCCACCCTGGTATGCGAATGTCGCGTCGGTGAAGCGATCCGAGATCACCCATTCGCCACGCGCAAGCGCCGGGCGGATCACGCGATCGACGTGCTCGCGCCGCGCGCAGAACATGAGCAGCGCCTCGCCGTCGTGCGACATCGGCTCGTGCAGCAGCACGTCGCGCAGCTTCTCGCCGACCGGCGTGCCGCCCGGTTCGCGCGTCACGACGACGACATCGCCCGCCGCACGGATCTGCTCGGCGAGCCAGGCGGCGTGCGTGCTCTTGCCGGCGCCGTCGATGCCTTCGAGCGAGATGAATTTTCCGGTGCGTTGGGGCATGGCGGCGTCGGGTGTGCGGCAGCCGCCTCCGGAGTTCCGGCTCAGCGCCCGCCTTTCTGGAATTTTGCCACGGCGCGGTTGTGATCCGTCAGATTGGACGAGAATTCCGAGGTCCCGTCGCCGCGCGAGACGAAATAGAGGTACGGCGTCTTCGGCGGATGCGTCGCGGCGTCGAGCGACGCCTGGCCCGGCAGTGCGATCGGCGCCGGCGGCAGCCCGTCGCGGGTATAGGTGTTGAATGGAGTGTCGCGCTCGAGATCGCGCCGGCGCAGGTTGCCGTCGAACGACGCCCCGAGCCCGTAGATCACCGTCGGATCGGTCTGCAGTCGCATTCCCATCCGCAGGCGGTTCACGAACACCGACCCCACGAGCGGCCGATCCTCGCCGCGCCCGGTTTCCTTCTCGATGATCGAGGCGAGGATCAGCGCTTCGTAGGGGCTGCGCAGCGGCGTGTCGGGGTCGCGCCGCTCCCAGGCTGCGTCGAGCCGGCCCTGCATCAGCCGATAGGCGCGGGCCAGCACCGCCGTGTCCGTCGAGCCCGCCGCGAAATAGTACGTATCGGGAAAGAACCAGCCTTCCGGCGACGTCGCGGGCGCGCCGATCTTTCGCATCAGCTCCGCATCGGGTAGGTCGAGCGAGGCGCGCGCAATGTCGGGGTTGGCCGCGATCTGCGCCTTCAATTCGGCGAACGTCGCGCCCTCGACCACCGTCAGCGCCGATTGCGTGACGTCGCCTTGCGTCAGCTTCTCGAGCAGCTCGGGCAGCGTGATGTCCGCCTCGATCTCGTAATTCCCCGCCTTGATCGCGCGGTCGACGCCCTCGTACCGCGCCAAGCGCAACGAGCGGCCAGTCGCGGGCGAGGACGCCGGCGGCCGTCAGCTCGCGGGCGATCGAGCGCAGGCTCGCCCCCGGCTTCACTTCGAACGCAAAGGGCGACGCCGGCAGCGGCAGCGGCTGCGCCAGCCACCATTTCGAATAACCGACGGCCGCGACAAACGCGAGCACCAGCAGGACGACAGTCGCAGCGACGGAGCGAATGCGTGGCATAGAGGGGTCGCGGAACCTGGGGATCGTCGCGGCATGCGGCGACCGCCGGATTATAATCGTCCGATGCAAGCCACCCGCTTCGTTGCGCCTTCCCGCCAGCCGCGCCGACACGCACGCGGCTTCACGCTGATCGAAGTGCTGGTCGTGATCGTGATCCTCGGCATCCTCGCCGCGCTCGTCGTTCCGCGCGTGCTGGAGCGCCCGGACGAGGCGCGCGCCGTCGCGGCGAAGAGCGACATCGCCTCGCTCCTCTCGGCGCTCAAGCTGTATCGTCTCGACAACCAGCGCTATCCGACCACCGATCAGGGCCTGTCTGCGCTGGTCACGCGTCCGACCATCGCCCCCCTTCCGCCCAACTGGAAGCCAAACGGCTACCTCGATCGGCTGCCGAACGATCCGTGGGGGCATCCGTATCAGTACCTCAATCCGGGCGTGCGCGGCGAGATCGACGTATTCAGCTTCGGCGCCGACGGCGCCCCCGGCGGTGCCGGCATCGACGCCGACATCGGCTCGTGGGAGCTCTGACGACGCCCGCACGCGTGGGCCGCCGCGTCGCACGACGCGGCTTCACGCTCGTCGAGGTGCTGGTCGTGCTGGTCGTGATGGCCTTGGGCGCGGGGCTCGTCTTCGCGAATATCGGAAACGACGAGCGCGGAGAGGTCGAGCGCGAGGCGAAGCGCCTCGCGGGCGCCCTGGAGCATGCGGCGGCGCTCGCGCAATGGCAGAACGAAATGCTCGGCGTCTCCGCCGAAGGCGGCGCGTACCGCTTCTGGCGCCGCGGCGACGCCTCGCCGTGGACGCCGTTCTCCGGCGACGACGTGCTCGCGCCGCGCGTGCTCCCATCCGGGCTGGCAGCCGCACCGCTGTCGTATGGCGGCGCGCCCGTTGCGCCCAATGCGATCCTTCCCTTTCGACCGAGCGGACGCAACGAACCGTATTCGATCCTGTTGAGGTCCCCCCAATGGGCCATCGTCGTGAGCGGCGATCCGCTGAACCGCGTCGCGTTCGCGGCAGCGCCGGCTTCACCCTAGTCGAGATCCTCGTCGCGCTCGCGATCGTCGCGGTGGCGCTCGCTGCGGGAATGCGCGCGCTGGCGCAGGGTGCCGACAGCGCCACGCTGCTGAAGCAGCGCACGCTGGCGTTGTGGGTCGCCCAGAACCGGCTCGCGGCGGCGCAGGTGGCACGGGCGTGGCCCGAGGTCGGCACGCGCGACGGCGACGCCGTCGAAGCAGGCGCGCAGTTTGCGTGGCACGAAACCGTCGCGGGCACGCCGAATCCGTCCTTCCGGCGCATCGAGATCACCGTTGCCGATCCCGCGCAGCCCGACTACGCGCTCGCCCGTCTCGTCGGCTACCTCGGGCAGTCGCAGCGGCCATGAGGAGGAACCGGTCGCGCGTCCGGGGTTTCACGCTGATCGAGATCCTGATAGCGCTCTCGATACTGGCGCTGATTGCGATCCTCGGCTATCGCGCGACGAGCGCGCTCGCGCAAAGTGAAGCGAAGCTCTCCGCCGAGGCTGCGCGCTGGCGCGCGTTCGACGGGATGTTCGCGCGGCTCGAAGCCGACATGCGCGCCGCGCAGCCGCGCACCGCGCGCGCCGGAAGCTCCGTCGAGCCAGCGTGGGTCGGCGCAACCGATGCCGCCGGCAACGCGACGATCCGCTTTTCGCGGGCCGGCACCGAGTCCGCCGGCGAGCCCGGCGCGGCCGGTCAGCGCATCGCGTATCGCCTCGGGAACGGCGCGATCGAAGTTGCCTATTGGCCGCATCTCGACCAGCCGGCTTCCGTCGCCCCTGCCACGTATGCGCTTGCCGGCGGCGTGACCGCGCTGCGCGTCTCCTATCTCGATTCGCAGGGCGGCTGGCAGGAGCGGTGGCCGGTGCTGGGCGAGCCCACGCTGCCGCGCGCGGTGCGCGTCGTGCTCGCGCTGGACGACGGCACGAGCATCGAGCGCTGGCTGGCATTGCGATGACGCCGCGCCGGATCCGCGGCAGCGCGGTGGTCCTCGCGATGGTGCTGGCGGCGCTCGCCGCCGTCGTCGCCGTCACCGTGCTCGCCGACCAGCAGCGCTGGGCGCGCTCGGTCGAGCATCGGCGCGACCAGGTGCAGGCGCAGGCGCTCGCGATGGCGGGCGTGCAGTGGGCGCGCGAGATCCTCGACGAGGATGCGTCGCATTCGAGCCTCGACCACCTCGGCGAGCCGTGGGCGCTGCCGCTGCCACCCATCCCCCTCGAGAACGGCGAGATCCGCGGCTCGATCACCGACGCACAGGCACGTCTCAACATCAATGCGCTCGGCGCCGATGGCGTCGGCGCGGACGTGACGACGCGCCGCATCGCGCGGCTGTTCGCCGCACTGGGCGGCCCCGCTTCGGCAATCGATGCGATCGCCGACTGGGTCGACACCGATGGGGTACCGCGCGCAGCCGGCGCCGAGGACGCTTATTACGGCGCGCAGCCCGTTCCCGGCCTCCCCGCGAATCAGCCAATCGCACGCATCGGCGAGCTCGCGGAGGTCAAGGGCGTCGACGGCCGTCGACTCGCCGCGGTCGCACCCTTCCTGACCGCGCTTCCTGCAGGCACTGCGGTGAACGTCAACACCGCGCCGCCGGAAGTGCTGTCGACGCTACTCGAGGGCGCCGGCGCCGATTCGATCGCGACGATCGTGGCCGCGCGCGCGCAAAAGCCGTTCACCGGCGTCGCCGACTTTCGCCAGCGGCTGCCGTCGGGAACGACGCTGCGCGGCGACGATGCTCTCAATGTCAAGAGCGACTATTTCTACGCGACCATCACCGCGCGTCAGGGCAGCACTGTCGCCACCGCGCGCGCGCTTTTGCACCGCAGTGCCGGCGCGTGGCCCGAGATCGTCTGGCAGGTGGTCGAGTAGCCAGGCGCGTCGTGGCACGGCATCTCGGATTACCGGCGACTTGACCGAGTTCGAAGCCGGCTTCCGCTGCGTGGATCCGGTGCCCGCCGCAACGTCGAGTAAACTTGCGCCGATGTCATGCCCACCCTTCACGCGATGACGACGCTGCGCATCCTCGCCTCGGCCCCGCCCGCTGCGACGTCATCGCTTTCCTGGGCGCTGTTCGACTCCGCGGGATTGCTGCGCGACAGCGGGACGGACCGCGGCAACGCGCTGCCCTCGGCGGATCGGCTCGAGATCGTGATCGGCGCGGCACAGGCGCGCATCGCCTGCGTGACGATGCCGCCGCTCGCGGCGGGGCGCGTGGCCGGGGCCGCCGCATTCGCCGTCGAGGACCAGATCGCCGGTCCGGGCGAGGCGCAACATCTCGCGGCGTCGACGCAGTCCACCGACGGTCGCGTGCGTGTGGTGATCGTCTCGCGCGACATGGTCCACGCATGGAGCGTGTTCAGCGCCGGCGGCCGCACAGTGTCGCGCATCGTTGCCGAGCCCGATCTCCTCGCCCCGGACGCAACGACGCATTGGTGCGCGCGCGATGCCGGGGGACGTGACGGCTTTCTCCGTCTGGGCGACGGCCGGGCGCTGCCCGTCGGGAACGTTGCTCCGGACGGCAGCCTGCCCTCCGAGATCACGCTGACGCTGGGGCCGGCGCAGCGGAACGGACAGGCTGATGCAAGCATCAGCGTCGACGCACCGGTAACCGACGCATCGCTCGCGCGCTGGACCCGCGAAACGGGCGTGACGTTCGTTCGCGGAAAGCCGTGGCGGTGGCAGGACGCCGGGCCGGACGCGTTCGCTGCCGCGCTCGAGTTGCGCGAGGCCAGCGCTTCGCGGCCCGCGGCGCGCGGGCGCGAGCTGCGTCGCCTGTTCGTGCCCGCGCTCGCGATCGCCGCGATCGCCGTCGCGCTCCACGTCGCACTGACGCTCGGCGAGTGGGCCGTGCAGAAATATTCGGCGTGGCAACGCGGCCGCGACTGGGCCGTGGTCGCCGCCGCGACGGGCGTCGGGCCCAGTCAGGCCGCAACCCCTGCGTCCGCCGCAGCGGCGATCGCGCGCCGTTACGCCGCGGAGAAGCACGCGCACGGACAGTCGGCGCCGGACGATGCGTTGCCGCTCCTCGCGCGAAGTGCTGCGGCGCTCTCCGCGATTCCGCCGGGAACGGTGAAAAGCGCGGTCTATTCCGACGGCCACTGGACGTTCGACCTCGGCCGCATCGACGCCGACGCGGCGCGCCGACTCGACGCCGGCATGCGGGCAAGCGGCCTTCCGGCATTGGTCGCCACGTCGGCCGCCGGCACGCGCATGCGCGTGGGTGCACCATGAACGGCGCGGGCGAATCGACGGCGGCCACACCGCTCGTCCGGTGGTGGGCGGAAAAGACTCATGGCGAGCGACGCATCGTCGTCGCGCTCGCTGCCCTTGTCGTGCTGGTGCTCGGCTGGTGGGGACTGTGGCTTCCGCTCGTCGGTGATCTTGCCGCGATGCGTGCCGATGCGCCCGCCAGTCGTGCGGCGCTCGCCGAGGCACATCGGATGGCCGACGAAATCGCGAGCCTTTCCCGAACGCCCGCAGCACCCGCCGTCGATGTGCGCGCGGTGCTCGAACAGGCGCTCGTCGGCGCAAATTTGCGGCCGGCAGTCACGCAGATCGAGTGGCAGGAGGGCCGTGCCCGCGTGGTGTTCGCGGCCGTCGACTTCGCGCGGCTGGTCGCGGCGCTCGAGACGCTGCAGCGCGATTCCGGCCTTGCGATCGTCGAGGCCACGCTGACGGCGCGCGTCGAGCCCGGCACGGTGCGCGCCGAGCTCGTGCTGGCACGCTGAGCGAGCGCCGCGCCCCGTAAGCGCACCGATGCGCCGCTTCCTGTTCATCCTCGCCGCGTCACTGTCGCTGCTCGCAGCGGCCGTCGTCCTCGCACCCGCGTCGCTCGCGGATCTCCTGGTTTCGCGGATGACGCACGGAACAGCCGCTCTCGCCGGCACGGAAGGCACGCTCTGGCGCGGCCGTGCCACGCTCGTCGCGAACGGCGCACGCCTTCCGATCGGCTGGACCACCGAGCCATGGCCGCTGCTGCGCGGCAAGGCGCGCATTCGCCTCGAGCCGCCCGAGGGCGCCCCGGACGCGCCGCGCGGTCTCATCGAGGTCGGCGGCGACGACGTCGTGCTCACCGACACCCGCATCGCGTTTCCCGCGGAAATGTTCGCGAAGGATGCGCGCGCGTTCATCCGGCCGGCGGGCGAGATCACGCTGACGTCGCAGGCACTCGCGTGGCAGCCGCCCGCGGCAAGCGGAAATGCCGGACTGGTGTGGCGCAACGCCCGGCTCCTGATCGGCGGCGCCGCCCTCGCCCTCGGCACCGTGTCGGCAACGCTTTCCGCGACGGGCAATTCCATGTCGGGCCCGATCGCCAACGAGGGCGGCGAAGTCGATGTCGGAGGCAACGTGACGCTGACCGCGCCTGCGACGATCGACGTCGCGTTGACGGTGCGGCCGCGCGCCGGTGCGCCCTCGCTGCTCGTGCAGGCGCTGAGCGCCATCGCCACGCCGGACAACGGCGGCTGGCGGCTGCGCTGGCGCGGCTCGCTGCGATGAACGTGGCGCGCCCTCGACGCGGGCCGCGCGTGACGCCTGCCGAACGGAAGTCCGCCGCGGCGGCGCCGGCGACGCGCGTGCCCGGAATCGACGGCCTGCGCGGCATCGCGATCATCGCGATGATCGCCTACCACTTCTCCTACGACCTGCGGTTCTATCGCGTCGTTGCGTGGAACTTCGAGCACGAACCGTTCTGGCTCGTCGCGCGCACGCTGATTGCCGGAACGTTTCTGATCGTCGCGGGGATCGGACTCGTGCTCGCCGATCGTGCGGGCGCGCCGCCGGCCCATTTCTGGAAGCGCGTCGGCGTGATCGCCGGCTGTGCCGTGGCAGTGAGCCTCGGCAGCTACCTCGTCTTTCCGCGCACGTTCATCTATTTCGGAATCCTGCACTGCATCGCGGTCGCGTCGCTCGTCGCGTGGCCGCTGGTGCGCCATCCGTGGCCGGCCCTGGGCGCCGGCGTCTCGTCATGATCGTTGCCGGGCTGACGTACAGCAATCCGGCGTTCGACGATCGCCTGATGTCGATGCTCGGCTTCATGACGTTCAAGCCGCCGACGGAGGACTACGTTCCTCTCTTCCCGTGGGCAGGCGCCATGCTGATCGGCGTTGCCGTCGGCCACACGCTGATCAGGACGGCGTTTCGGCCGATCGCGCCGCTCGCACGATTGCCCCGCTGGATCGGCACGATGGGGCGGCACAGCCTGGTGATCTACATGGTCCACCAGCCCATCCTGCTGGGCGTGCTGTGGCTCGTGCTGCGGCGCTGATGCGCCTGCGTTTGTCGCGGCGCGGATATCCGCTATAATCGCCCGCTTGCAGGCGCGTAGCTCAGCTGGTTAGAGCACCACCTTGACATGGTGGGGGTCGTTGGTTCGAGTCCAATCGCGCCTACCAATCCATTCCTGCCCTCGTCGTCCGACGGAGGCGCGCGGTGCCCCGCAGTGATCCCCCCCCATTTCGTGCACGATGCCCGCTTGGTGCCTCGTCAAGCCATGCGGGAATGGCAGCCGACGCCTCAACGCTGCCGACATCGACAACGGTCAGCCCAAGAAAAATGCCGCGCTCGAAAGCGCGGCATCGGCATACGCCAGGCAACCATGAACGAATCCGGAAACCCGCCGCGCCGGCCGAGGCCGGCGCCCGGGTCGGGCACTGCTATCTCCGTGTCGCGGTGGCGCGGCGGCGCCCCAGCAGCACCATCGCAAGGAGACCGATGCCAAGCAGCGCAATGCCGGCCGGCTCGGGCACGTCGCCGCCGCCGGTCCCTGGCGTGATGAAATCCTGGTTCGCGCGACTGGTCAGCTGAATGAGGAGGAACGTCGACGATCCCGCGTTTGCGAGTGTGTCGTTGATCCATCCTTGCGCGAGTCCAACCGTGCCGGCATCGCCGATGGAAACGACGCCGAATCCACCCGCGCCAGAGGTGCTCAGATTATGGAAGGCGTCGTCGAAGAGAAGGTCCCAGATTGCGAGCTGAAATGCGGCGGCGCTCTGCGCAGTGAGGGACGAAGGAAGGTGACGCTCGAAAAGCGTTCGCAGGTCCTGAACCTGGGCGCCGGTGAACGTGAGCGGGCTGCTTTGAAAGATCGCCTCCGTATACCCGGAAATCCCGGAACCCGGCCACGGCGGATACGGCACGTGCTTCGCGAGATCGATGCACCAGAAGGGGTTGATCGCGACGGCGTCAAAGGTCGCGCCGGTGAACGCGATCGCCGAGGTCGACTGACTCGACCCGTTGTAGTTGATGGTCACGGCCTCGCCGACGTAGCCGGTCGTGTCGAGCACTCCCGCCTGGACGAAGGGCGCGGCCGACAAGAGACTGCCTGCGGCGCACGCCACTAGAGCGCGCTTGATCGTTGATTGAATTTTCATGTCTTCCCGTTCACGGTTCGACCCGCGGCGTGCCAAACGCCGGGGTGGGCCGCGTTCTCCCTGAGCGCGAGGTCAATCTTGGCGCGAGCCATTCTGCAACGTTCGTGCCTGCAAAATACATGACGGAATAGTTGTTCTACTTCAGTGTCTTAACGAGTGCAATTTCCCGCAAACACATTGTTATTCACAGAACGTGTAAAATAAACCGACGCTGTTGATCGGCAAATTTTCGCACTTGAATCGCGGTTGCCTTGCGCCGAGATTCCGAGGTCGCCGATGCGGCCCCGATGCACGGCGCCGAAACGTCGATCCCATGCAGGCGCGGTGCGCGCATGAATTCCCGATTGCGAACCCCGAATATCGGCGATCCGTCGAAATACTTTACACCCCCAAGCTGTCAATGCTGTTGTATGCAACTTTTCGCTAAACAATCAATTGGTTGACGCATTGGATCGAAAATTGCTGTTAATACAGTGAAAGCCGATTGTCTCGGCCAACTGTAAAGCCAGCCTGTCCGCGAGATAACCGCCTGAATCGCCTAACCGGAATTCGCAATGAACACCCTCAAGAAAATCAGCCTTGCAACTCTTTTCGGCGCCGCGTTCGCGCTTGCTCCGACGATCGTCAACGCCCAGGACGGCGTCCGGTACCTCGGGCCGGCGGTCCAGGTGGCTCCGACGGCGACCTTCAAGCTGACCTCGGATCACTGCACGCCGGTCACCGGCGGTGACGGTGGCGGCGGATGCGGCCTGATCGACCACAGCCAATCGGTATTCGGCACGATCGTGGTCACCGACATGGGTCGGGGTACGCTCGACTTTCACATCACGCTGGACAACGGAAACAAGTTCGTCAACACCGGGTTCCCGCTGACGCTCGGGTTCAATCTGGTAAGCAATCCCCTAATCACGTTTTCCGGCCTGACTTCCGGCTTCGGTGCGCCGATCACCGCCGGACCACTGACTACGCTGGCGGCGGGGAATTATCACCAGGATGGCACTGGCTTCTTCGAGTACGGCGTGCTGTGGGGAACGCAAGGCGGCGGCCATGGAACCGCCGGCCCGCTCAACTTCGACATCAACGCGACCGGCTTGACGCTCGCGAGCCTCGAGAAGAATGGGTTTGGTCAGTTCTTCGCCGTCGACATCATCAGCGGCACGACCGGCGCGACCGGCAATGTCGACGCCAGCAGCGTGTTCAGCTGCACCGGACCCCAGTGCGGCGACATTCCGGAACCGGCGTCGCTCGCACTGCTGGCGATCGGACTGTTTGCGCTGTACGCGGTCGGACGGCGCCGTCGCCGCTGAGCGCAGCGCCTAAACCAAATGAGAAGAGGGCGACAACCGTCGCCCTCTTTTTTTTGGCCGAAGCCTTTGACCACGCATTGAGCTCAGCCGAAGACTGCAGGTCCGTTGTGCGTGCCTGCCGCCAGGCACCTCTCGGGTTCGCGAAGTCAGCGCCTCATTTCCCCGTACCCGTGAGGCCCAGCGCGACGGTGCCGGCACTGGTCCCGATCGTCAGATCTGCCGAACGACCGCCCTTCGCGCCTGGCCTGAACACGTATTGCACCGTGCAGGTCGACCCTGCCGCGAGCGCCGTGCCGACGGCGCAGGTCCCGCTGCGAACGAAATCGCCAGGATTGGCGCCTCCGGGCGTCAGCGAGTCGATCGTGAGAATCCCACCGCCGGAATTCGAGACGGTCACGCTCTTCGACTTGCCGGTCGCGCCCACCTTCACCGTGCCCATCTGGAGCTGCGCCGCGCTCAGTGTCGCTACCGCAATCGTCGAAGTGACGGCGCCGGACTGCGACGCGATGAAGGTCGTCCCGCCAATCGTCAGGTTGGCGCTGCGTGCCGATCCCGTGTTCGCACCCACCGCATAGGTGACCGTCGCGCTGCCGGTTCCGCTCGCTGCCGACGTGACGGTGAGCCACGCCGCGCTGCTCGACGCGGTCCACACGCAGCCCGCGCCGGTCGTGAGCGTCGTCGTCCCGGTGGTCCCGAGCGCGCTGAAGCTCGCGCTGGTCGGGCTCAGGCTGAACGTGCATCCCGAGGCTTGGTCGACGGTGAATGCCTGCCCGCCCACGGTGATCGTGCCGGTGCGCGCCGGGCCGGTATTGGCCGCGACCGTGTAGTAAAGCGTGCCGCTGTCGGTGGTGCCCGAGGCGCTTCCGATGGCAAGCCAGCCTCCACTCACCCCCGCGCTCCAGGCGCAGCCGGCCCCGGCGGTCACGCCGAACGAGCCGCTGCCGCCTGCGGCCGCAACGCTGGCGCCCGTCGGGGCGAGCACGTACGTGCAGCCGCCGGTTTGCGCCGACAACCGGAAATTCGCCACCGTGACGGCGTTCTGGTTGTGCACCCGGACGACGTTGGCGGTCGTCGTGCTTCCGAGGGGGTCCGGCGGGCTCCCGTAGGTCGCACCGGGGTTCGAGAAATAGGGAATCCGGGTCCCTCCGCACTGCGATGGATAGGCCATGACGTCGCGCCACTTCTCAACGCAGTCGACCCAGCCATGTCCGTAGGCATACGGCAAAGTGCTGGCGTCGACGAACGTGTCGTGCCGCGCGCCGAAGTTGTGCCCGATCTCGTGCGGAAAGCTGTAGTTGCCCGAAGAGCATCCACGGTTGACGACTGTGAATGCCTGGCTTGCGCTGGGACCGATCCAGCCGTATCCGCAATATTGGCTCTCCTCGACAAACATGCTGACGAGGTCGGCGCCGACGCTGTTTCGCAGTGCGGCAACCCCGGTGTTGGTGCTGAGCCAGCTGAGGTCCGTGGGATAGTCGCCGCTTTCGTTGTAGCTCACCTGCGAATACTGGACGAGCCGCAGTCGCGTCGTGATGCCGCTGTTCGCATACACGGTGTTCGCGGTGTCGACGGCGTGCTGGATCTGGGCGCCGATGGCCGACCCGGCGGCCGTCGCCGTTTGATTGCTGTAGACGACCAGCACGTCGATGAGTGCGCCGGTGTCGGACGACGCCGCGGTGACCGGCGGTAGCGCCAGGTCGGCCGAATTGCCGCGGGCTGCAAAGGGGGAGTCCGTGTTGGTGACTGGCGCGGCCAGGGCTTCGCCGCCGGGAGGATGATCCGGCGGAAACGCATCCTGGTCGATCTCGTTCAGCACCGTGTAGCCGCCGGCACGCGATTGAACCTGATATTTCTTCGCCCGGCCATGTCCGACCTCGCCGAGCTCGATGGTCGCCGCGATCTTGCCGTTGACCACGCTGATGAGCGCGTAGCCGCGCGGATGGCCCTGGACCCTGCCGTGCCACGTGTAGCTGTCCGCGCTCCGCGTTTCGACCCAGTCGAGATTGATCGTAATGCTCTGCCCGTCGAAGACATCGAGGGTCATCTGCGGTGGCATCGCGCCCTTGCGCGGATTGACGTTCTGGAGATTCACTTCGACCGGCATGCGGCGGACGACGCCGGCGTCGGGCAGGCGCGTATCGAGACCGAACCGGGCGACATCGGTCTGCGTGGCCGCGCCGAGCAGCGCCGGCGGTCGTGCGGCGGCCTGCGCCGGCGCGCACGCGAGGAGCGCGAGCAGCATCAGCGACAGGAAATTGCCGGTCCGGACGATCCGACCTGTCAGGCGACGGCGCGCAGGTCCGCTCGTGGTTTGGCGCAGCTGCGAGAGGCTGCGCGACGCCTGCGGGAATGGCAATGACATGATCGAATCGCTCCGTAGTCCAGTACATCCTGGCCACGGTCCCAGAAGCGACTCGGATCGACGTCCGTCGGTGCCGGCTCAGCAGCGCCGACGCCGCCTGCGGACGAAGACACCGGCAAGCGCCGCCTGTCGAGGCGGACAGATGCATGTGCCGATCCGGCAATCCCGCTGTCATGGGGCCTGAGGCCCGTTAGACCGGTGACTTTGCGACCCCGGCTTTCGCCGGGTGTGCCTTGATCAGACCGGAATTTCGTTTATGACGTCGGCATTATAGCGCCGCTTTTTTGGGAATTTCCATACCTTGAGAAATAAGATTTAACAGATCGACCATCTTGTTGATCTGGCGCAACATTTGACACGTCGACTGGAACAGCTCGAGGGATTGAAACCAGGGCCAGGCGGCAGCCACGGCGGCCTGACCGGACCACCCGTTTCTAGGCGGTACGGATCGCGAGTACCAGGTTGCCGAGGATCTCGTAGAGCGCGTAATAGCTGCCGATAAGACCCGAAATGCTCGGCACGAACATGAAGGGTTCGTCGAAATCCCGCGGCGGGATCCCCGTCGGCGCGCGGATGGTCTCGATGCCCTGCGCTGCGAATTCCGCCGTGGCGCGAGGCATGTCGAACGCGTGCGCGACGAGCACCACACGGTTGATGTGTGCGCCGCGCAGGATCTCGGCCGACAGGACGGCATTCTCGTGCGTGTCGCGCGAGCGGTCCTCGGACCAGCGAACCGGCACGCCGAACTCGTGCTCCAGCGAATCGCGCATCAGGGTGGCCTCGAGTGTGCCGCCGAGCACCGATCCGCCCGACACCAGCACCGGCAGCCCGGTGCGCCGCGCGACGACCGCACCGTAGCGCACCCGCTCGAGCGTCAATCGCCCGAGCGTGTCGCCGCCATACTCCGCGGCATTGCGACGAATGCCGCCGCCGAGGATCACGATGGCCTGCGCGGACGCCGCGCGCCTGAAGTCGAGAGGTGGCGACGTGTCGACGCTCCGCTGAAGCAGCACGGCGACGGCCGGAACCGAAAGCAAGAGCAGCGTCGATACGCCAGCGATCGCCAACGCCCGGCCGAGCCGGGGCCAGCGCAGCGCAGCGCCCAACCCCAGCGCGGCCACCAGCAGCGGCCCGGTCGGCGGCAGGACGAGCGCCTTCAGCAGCGTCTTCAGCCAGATCGGATCAAGCAAGGAATCGGGCCGTCAAGGCGGCGGCAATGGCGACGGGCGCACCTACGGACGGCGTGCACGGGGATTCACGCCGTGCGAAACGGTGCGGCGATTGCAGTGCGCAGCACGCGTTGCGGGGCTCGGGCCGACCGACCCGACACGTAGTGCGACTCGAGCCGGACATGTCGGGTCACCGCGCCTTGCCGAGCAGGTCCTGCAGATGCTTCGACGGCACGGCATACGTAATTCCGCTCGGCTGCGAAAGTGCAGTTTCCTTGGTTCCCTTTACCCACACCATGTTGATGATGCCGATGACATCGCCGGACGTCGGGTCGTAGACAGGGCTGCCGCTGTTCCCGGGGTACGCCGTGGCGTCGAGCTGGAAGATCGGATAGGCCCCGCTCGTGAGGCGCCGGATCACCTGGCTGTCGAGCTCGGCCGACCTGGCCTGCGGAATCGCGATCGGAGCGATCGCCGCAATCATTCCGTGGTGGGTAGCGGGGTACGGGCCAAGCACCGGGCCGATCGGAAACCCCGTGAACAGCACCGACTCGCCTTCCCGGACCGTGTCGGAGTCGCGCAGCTTGAGCGCCGGCAGCCCCTTGCCTTCGATCTTCAGCAGCGCGAGATCGCTGTCGAGGTCGACGGAGAGCCGCTTCGCTTCCCTGACCTGGACCTGATCCTTGCCCGCGGCCGGAAGGAGAATCGCCAGCACCTCGAGGTGCGCGGGATCGAGCACCCCGGACACCACATGCGAGTTCGTGACGATGATGGTGCCGTCGCCCACGGCGAATCCAGTTCCCTTGAACTGGAACGGCGGCGTTCGCGTGCGCTCGAACGTCCCGATGGCGACCACCGATCCCTTGACGCGCGCGATGGTCTCGACGGGGCCGTCGGCCGCGGACGGAACGGGAAGCAGCAACGCAACGAACAGGAGCGCGGCCGTGACTGCGCGCGCGGTGCCGGACAGCGTGCCTGCGAGGCGCATTGGGCCCTCCTATCTTGCCTGAACTCGTGCGCCGGTGAAAATCGGCGAGGGATCGGCGATGCGGGGATCGTAGGGATGGCGCTCGCCGCGGAACAGCGCCAGCACGCGCCGCACATATTCCTGCGTTTCCGGATACGGCGGGATGCCGCGATACTTGTCGACCGCCGCTTCGCCGGCGTTGTACGCCGCGACGGCAAGCGGAACGTGTCCCTGATAGTACGCGAGCAGCCAGCGCAGGTAGGCGAGCCCGCCGCGCAGGTTGTCCCGCACGTCGAGCGCGTTCGTGACGTTGAACCGCGCCGCGGTATCCGGGACGAGTTGCATCAGCCCCTGGGCATTGCGCACGGACAGCGCCCGTGGCTCGAAGTTGGATTCGACCTGGATGACGGAGAGTGCCAGCCGCGCGTCCACCGCGTAGCGCGGCGCGAGCGCCGTCACGATGTCCGCGATCTGCTTTTTCCAGGACGGCAGGTCGGCGAAGTAATCCGGTCCGTCCGCCAAATCGGGACCGGGGTCGGTCCATGGCGGCTCCGGCCTGCCCATGCAATCGGGCACGCGTCCCGGCTCGTCGCCGAGCAAGGCGAGCATCCGCTGCGCCTGAAGGTGTCCGCCGGCGGCCGCCAGCCGGAACATCGCCGCCGCCGCCGCGTCGTCGCGCGCCACACCGCGTCCGTTCGCGTACATCCAGCCAAGGCTGAATTGGGCCTCGGTGTCGCCTTCGCGCGCCGCGTCGCAGTACAGGGCCGCCGCCTTGAGTTGATCCTTCGGCACCCCCTCGCCGTGCTCGTAGGCGAGCGCCTGCGCGACAAGGCGCTGCGGCGAACCGTCCGCCGCGGCGCCCGCTTCGAGCGGAGCGGCGCTCGCGCAATGCATTACGGCGAGTCCCAGTACCGCGATCCCGCATGCGCCGCGAGCCCTCGATATCGCACGGAGCGCGATGTCATGCGATGCCACGGGCATCGTGAATCTCCGCCGTGACGCGCGCATGGGTCGGGGCGCGGCGACCTTCGTACCACGGCAGTGCCAGGCGCAATCCGGAATGCGCATCCTGCGTCGGTGCGTAGCCGAGAAGCCGCATCGCCTTCGAGACGTCGGCCTGCGAGTGGCGGACGTCGCCGGGACGGAAGTCCTCGTGCGCCGGGTCGGGGATGACGAGGTGCGCATGGCGCTCCAGCAGCAGCTCGCGCAGCGACGCGAAGAGATCGTTGAGCGACATCCGTCCGCCTACCGCGACGTTGTAGACCTGACCGATGGCCGCCGGGTCGGCGACCGTCGACGCCAGCAGGTTGGCCTGGACGACATTGTCGACGTGACAGAAATCGCGCGTCGTCTCGCCGTCGCCGTGTATCACGACAGGCGCGCCGCCCAGCATCGCGGCGACCCATTTCGGGATCACCGCCGCATAGGCGCCTTCCGGGTCCTGCCGCGCACCGAACACGTTGAAATAGCGAAGCCCGATCGCGGCCGTTCCGTAGCAGCGGGCGAAGACGTCGGCATAGAGCTCGTCGACGTACTTCGTGACGGCATACGGCGACAGCGGGCGGCCGATGCAGTCCTCGACTTTCGGCAGGCCCGGGTGATCCCCGTACGTCGAGCTCGACGCCGCATAGACGAAGCGCTTCACGCCGGCATCGCGCGCCGCGAGCAGCAGGTTGAGGAAGCCGGTGGCATTGGTCGCGTGCGTCAGCAGCGGATCGGCGAGCGAGCGCGGCACGGAGCCGAGCGCCGCCTCGTGCAGCACGACATCCACGGACCGGCAGGCGCGGCGGCACACGTCGAGATCGCGGATGTCGGCTTCGAGAAAGGCGTGGCGCCGCCACGCCTCATCCCCCACCGCGTCCCGGACTTCGTCGAGATTGCGCCGATGCCCGGTCGAGAAATTGTCGAGGCTGACCACATCCTGCCCGAGACGCAGCAGCGTCTCGAGCAGATGCGAACCGATGAATCCCGCGCTTCCGGTCACGAGCCAGCGCAGCGGCCGGTCGCGCAACCGGGCGCGCACTGCCGCCAGAGCCGGCGGCTCCTGTGCGGCGCCCGCCATCAGAGTCTCCACACCTGGATGCCGCGGGCGTTCAGCGCCGCCGCGTCGGCCTGGCATTTCACGTCGACATAGATTCCGTTCGGCTCGATCTTTTCGAGAAGATCCTCGACGGGGCGACGCTTGTATTCGCCGTGGGCGACGGCGGCGACGACCGCATGCGCCCGCGGCAGCTCCTCCCACGGAGTGAGCGTGACGCCGTACTCGTGGACCGCTTCCGTCGGGTCGGCGATCGGATCATGGACGCTCACGGTCACGCCGAACGACGCGAGCTCGCGGACGACGTCGATGACGCGCGAATTGCGCAGGTCCGGGCAGTTCTCCTTGAACGTGAGGCCCAGCACGTTGACGTGTGCGCCCTTGACGGGAAACCCGGCCTGGATCATCTGCTTGACGGTCTGTTCGGCAATGTACTTTCCCATGCCGTCGTTGATGCGGCGGCCGGCGAGGATCACCTGGGGGTGATAGCCGAGCTTGTCCGCCTTGTGCGTGAGGTAGTAGGGATCGACGCCGATGCAGTGGCCGCCGACGAGGCCCGGCCGGAACGGCAGGAAATTCCACTTCGTCCCGGCGGCCTCGAGCACTTCCATCGTGTCGATCCCCATCTTGTGGAACAGCAGCGAAAGCTCGTTCATCAGCGCGATGTTGAGGTCGCGCTGCGTGTTCTCGATGACCTTCGCGGCTTCGGCGACCTTGATGCTGCTCGCCCGATGCACGCCCGCGGAAATGATGCTCCCGTAGACGGCAGCGACGCGCTCCAGCGTCTCCGGCGTGTCGCCGGAGACCACCTTGACAATGCGGGTCAGCGAATGTTCCCGATCGCCCGGGTTGATTCGCTCCGGGGAATATCCGACGAAGAAGTCCTCGCGCCAGCGCATTCCGGAATGCTGCTCGATGACCGGCACGCAGATTTCCTCGGTGGCTCCCGGGTAGACCGTCGACTCGAAGACGATCGTGGTGCCCCGGCGCATGTGCCGGCCGACCGATTCGCTCGCGCCGAGCAACGGCCGAAAGTCGGGCTGGTGCGCATCGTCGACCGGCGTCGGAACCGCCACGATGATGAAATCCGCATCGGCGAGCTTTGCCGCGTCCGTGGTGACGCGGAGCTTCGACGCCGCCTTCAGCTGCTCGGGGGTGACTTCACCGGTGGGATCGAACCCCTTCTGGTATGCGTCGACCTTGGCCGACGAGAGGTCGAAGCCGATGGTCGGAACGTGCTTTCCGAACTCGACCGCGAGCGGCAGTCCCACATAGCCCAGTCCGACCACGGCGATCGTCTTTGCGCCATTCATGACTCGGTGCTCCGCTGCTCCGCCGCGGACATTGGGGTGAAAGCGCGTTCGGCGCCGAGGGACGGGCCGTGAAATCGTTTGCGAACTCATAGATCCTTCTTCAGCAGCTGTTGCGCCTCGGCACGGGCCGGCGACGGGTTGGTTTGTGCAGCGAGTTTTTCGAGCGCGCTCTTCGCGCCCGCCTTGTCGCCGGACTTCAGCAGCGCCTTGGCGAGATGGAGCTGGATGTCGGCGTCCTGCGGCGCCAGCAGGCTGGCCTTGCGCACCAGCGCGAGCCCCTGCGCGAGATCGCCGTGCTGGACGAGGATCCAGCCGTGAGTGTCCATGACGGATGGCTGAAGCGGTGCCAGCGCAGACGCGTGCTCCGCGTATTGAAGCGCCTTCGGGTCACCAAGCTCATTGAGAGCCCATGCGATGTTGTTGAGAGCCACCGGGTTGTCCGGCTCCACATCGAGGACGGCCTGGAATTGCCGAACTGCCGCACGCAAGTCGTTGGCGCGGATATATTGCTGGCCCTGGAAGTTGCGCAGCAGCACGTCCTTCGGATGCTCCTTCTGCCAGCGTTGCGCCATGGCGTTTGCCTGCTCCGGCTTGCCTGCGGCCTGCAGCGCCATGTAGAGCCGCAGACTGAGCACCGGTATCGGTTCGCGCACGAGCCCGTTCTGGTACGCCGTTGCGGCGTCCGCGAACTTCTTCTGCGCGTTGAGCAGATCGCCCTCGACGGCGAATCCGACTGCGCGGGTCGGGAAACTCCTTCTGCAGCTTGCGCGCGTCGGCGAGCCCCGCCTCGAACCGACCGGAGGCGGCGTAGACGCCGCCGAGGAGCGACCACGCGGCAATCTGATCGGGCTGCAGCGCGATCGCACGGTGAAGCGTATCGATGGCACCGTCGAAGTCCTTCTGCGCTGCCTGGATCGCGGCGAGACGCAGCAGAGGAACCGGATTCTGCGGCTCGAGCTTCGCGGCCTTCGTCAGCGTGTCGAGCGCCTGGTTGTTGTCCCCCGCGGCTTGCTGCGCGAGCCCCAGCGCCTCCAGGACCTGCGCATTGCCCGGAAACGCAGTTGCGGCTGCCTGCGCGGCGGCGAGCGCGCCTTTCGCGTCGCGCTGCTGATTCAGGAACGCGATCAGGGCCATCTGGGCCCGGACGGAAGTGGGATTAGCGGAAATCGCGCGATCGATCGCGGCCTTTACGTCGGCGGGCGGTGCATTCGTCGCGGATAGCAGGCCTGCCAGCGCCAGCAGCGCCTGCTCGTTGCGCGGATCCTTGGCGAGAATCTGCTCGTAGCGCTTGCGTGCGCCGTCGAAGTCCCGCTGCATGAGATCGAGCCGTGCGAGATTCTGCACGGCGTCCATGAACTTCGGATCGACCTTCAGCGCCTCTTCGAACGCCGCGCGCGCCGACTTGAAATCGCGTTGCGACGAGTAGATGACGCCCTTGATGTTCAAGGGGAGCGGGTTCGTGGGCTGCTTCTTTGCGAATGCGTCGGCGGCGGCGAGGGCCTTGTCGATTTCGTGTCGCTGCAGGTGGGCGCTGATCAGCGCCATGTCCGCGGCCTGCATCGAAGGGTTCGCGAGCGCAATGGTCTCGAGACTCTTCAGCGCACGCGCCGTATCCTCGCCCGCCGCCATCTGTACCTGGGCGAGCCGGACCTGGCCCTCGACATTGCCCTTGTCGAGCGCGTTTGCCCGCTCGTAGAACTCGGCGGCTTTCGCCGGGTTGTTCGAGGCGAGGTACACCTCGGCCGCCGTGCGCAGCAGGATCGGATTGTCCGGCGCGCGCTGCAGCGCGGGCTCGAGGGTCTCGAGGGCCTGACCCGTCCGGCCCGTTCGCAGGTACGTCCCCGCGAGTGCCTGCCGCACGCCGAGGTCGCCGGGCGCCTTGGCGAGCACGGCACGCAATGACTCTTCGGCCGCGGCATACGAACCCAACCGGTAATCGATGAGGCCGGAGAGGTAGAGCGCGACGACGTAGGTCGGGCGCGACGCTGAGCGACGCCTGGATGGCGGTCCGTGCCGCGGGCATGTCCCCCTTGTTGAACGCGATCAGTGCCTCGGAGTAGAGGGTGCGCGGATCCTTGGGCGCCGACTGCTTCGCCGGCTCCAGGACCGCGCTCGCACGATCAACCTGCCCGCTCGAGGCAAGCATCGACACCAGCACAAAACGCCCGGCGAGCCAGTCGGGCCGGTTCTGCAGCGCGCGCTCGAGCGTCTTGATGCCTTCATCGCGCTGCCCCTGGGCAATCTGCAGATCGGCCTTCACCGAAAGCGCCTGAAGATCGTCCGGGGCGTTCGCGAGCGCGGCGTCGACGAGCTTCGTTGCGCCGGGCAGGTCCTTTTCCGCCGACGCGACCTGCGCCAGGGCGACCGTCGCGCGGACGTCGCCCGGCTTCGCGAGCGAGCGCTGCCTCGATCGCGGCCCGCGCCTTCTGCTTCTCATCGAGGCCGAGACGCGCGAGCCCGAGCGACGTCAGCGCATCGGCCTGCGCTGCGGGCGTCTGGAGCTTGCGGTCGGCCAATTCTGTCACGACTTTCCGATACTGCCCCTGCTGCAGCAGTGCGCGCGCGAGCAATGGATAGCTTTCGTCGGCCGAGTACTTGAGATCCAGCGCCTTGCGGACCTCGGTCTCCGCGGCGACCGGATCGCCGGATTCGAGCAGCGATCTGGCGAGCAGAAATCTCGCTTCGGCGTTGTCCGGCGCCACCTGCAAGCGCGTTCTTGAGCTGGATGATCGCGGCCTTGTAATCGTTCTTCTCGAGATATCCCCGCGCCGACGCGACGAGGGTCGCGGGGTCGTTGCGGGAGCAGGCGCCGATCGCCAACGCGATCAGGACGACGGCCAACGTGCGGCTGAGATTCCGGAAGGTCACCATGAGAGATTTTCCAGTGGGCAAACGAGAGGTCCGGACACGGCGGCCCTACTTCAGGCCGAACCGATGCATGAGATCGTACAGCGTTGGACGGCTGATCCCCAGCAGCTCGGCGGCCTTGCTGAGGTTGCCGTTGACGCGTCCGAGCACGCTCAGAACGGCATTGCGTTCGGCTTCGTCGCGGACCTGCCGCAGGTTGAGCGCGCCGCCCGCGCTCTCGCCGCTCGCGATGCCGATGTCGATCGCCTTGATCGTCGGGCCATCGGCCATGATGACCGCGCGCTGGATGACGTTCTCGAGCTCGCGAACGTTGCCCGGCCAGGCGTGCGCCTCGATGGCGTCGAGCGCGTCCGGAAGCAGCGTCATCGCACCGCGCCGCTGATCGGCCGCGAACCGGCGCATGAGCGCGTGCGCCAGCAGCGTCGCATCTCCCTTGCGCGCGCGCAGCGGCGGGATTTCGACGACGATCTCGGCCAGCCGGTAATAGAGATCCTCGCGGAATTTTCCGGCGACGATGTGATCCTTGAGGCTCTGGTGCGTCGCGCACACGATGCGCACGTCGACCGGGATCTCCTGCCGGCCGCCGACCCGCTCGATGACCCGCTCCTGCAGAAAGCGGAGCAGCTTCGCCTGCAGCGACACCGGCAGGTCGCCGATCTCGTCGAGGAAAAGCGTGCCGCCGTTGGCCATCTCGATCTTGCCGATCGTCTGTTTCGCCGCGCCCGTGTACGCGCCCTTCTCGTAGCCGAAGAGCTCGCTCTCGAGCAGCGTTTCCGGGATTGCCGCGCAATTGATGGCGACGAAGCGCTGGCCCTGGCGCGGCGACAGGTCGTGCAGCGCCCGCGCAAAAAGCTCCTTGCCCGTCCCGGATTCGCCGAGGATCAGGACGCTCGCCGACGTGGGCGCGACCTTTTCGATCATCCGGCAGATCCGCTGCATCTCGGGATCGCGCGTGATGATTCCGGACATCGCGGGCGACTGCTGGGCGGCCTGCAGCCGCCGGTTCTCCTCCTGCAGCTCGTGGACGCGAAACGCCCGCTCGATCGTCCACGTGAGAATTTCCGGCTCGAACGGCTTGGTGCAGAAGTCGTGGGCGCCGAGCGCGATCGCCTTCAGCGCATTCGCGCGGTCGTTCTGCCCGGTGAGCACGATCACCTTCGTGTCCGGCGCGAGCGAATGGATTTCGTCGAGCAGCGCCAGACCTTCGCTGGGGTCGTCCGGGCCGGGGCGGAAGCCCGAGATCCATGGTCACGACGGCCGGCTCGTAAGCGGCGCAGTTGCGCGATCGCGGACTCGCGGTCGCTCGGCGACGATCGTCTCGTATGCGTCGAACGCCCAGCGCATCTGCTTCTGCAGCGCGGGATCGTCCTCGACGATGAGCAGGGGCTTGCGTGTTTCATTCATTGCTGCACTCCGCGCTGGACGATGCTTCGCGGCGAGCACTGGCCGCGGACGGAGTATCCACGAATCGCGGCCTTGCGGGCGGCGTCCGGCGGCGCTCACGCCGACTTCTTTCAACGTCGCCGAGTGCGGCGCACCGGCATCGCCCGGCGCGGCAGCAGGACGCGCACGCGCGTGCCGACGCCCGGGGTGCTGTCGATCAGGATCTGTCCCCCGAGACCGGCCACGTATTGCGAGCTCTCGTAGACGCCGATGCCCATGCCCGCCGATTTGGTCGTCTCGAAAGGCTTGAACAGCCGGTCGCGCATGAACTCCGGCACTCATGCCGATGCCCGTATCCGCGATCTCCAGCTCGGCGCAGGCGGCCGTCGCGGAGACAGGCGAACGGTGACGCGGCCCTGCGTTGCCGTCGCGTCGATGCGCATTCTGGACCAGGTGGCCGATGACGTGATCGAGCCGGTCTTCGTGTCCGATCGCGCACACGCCCGGCGTGAGCTCGAGCGTCGATCGCGCGCGCCGGATCCCGCCTTTGCGGCGCAGATGCGCTGCACGATCGCGCCGAGATCGGTCGAGCCGTGCATTCTCGACGGGCGTCGTGCCGGCGCGCAACTGCAGCATGAGCGTGTTCATCCGCCCGACGACGTGCTCGACGGTCGCCAGCATGTCGCGCTGGAACTCGGGATTGTCCGGCATGGCGCTCGGCGTTCTTGAGCATGAGGGTGAGCTGCGCGACCAGGTTCTTGAGGTCGTGGACGACGAATGCCGACATCCGGTTGAACGCGTCGAACTTGCGCGCCTCGAGCAGCGCTTCGCTCGCGCGGATCTGGCCGAGGTAGCTCGCCGCCTGCCGGCTCGCCGTCTTCAGCAGGTCGCGGACCTCCCAGTTGACGTCGAGCGCGGTCCTCGGCTTCGTCAGCAGCACGAATCCGACCAGTTCGCCGGCCGACGGCAGCGGGACGACGAGCCACGCCGCCGGAATCGTGGCGATCCAGTCGGGCATCGCGAGTCCTTCGTAGCGCTTCGGGTCCGCCGCGTACTCGCCGAGGTCGATCGACCCATCCCGTCCGCTCGAGGATAGCGCGGCGATCGCACCATCCGCCGGTTCCGCCGCGTCGATGGCCGGCCACGTTGAGCCGCGACACCGGGCGAAAATCCATGTTCTCCGTCTTGAGCCAGAGCGCGCCGCCGGGGCTTTCGACGAGGTCGGCGAGCGCCTTGATGCACTGCTCCTGCACGCGCGGCACCGAGCTCTCCGCCGACAGCGTGCGGGTGAAGCGAAGCCATTCTTCGCGGTAGTCGTAGCGATAGGAAAAGAAATGCTTGCTGACGAATACCTGGAGCTTCGAGCGGAACCTGCCCGACGAGACTGCCAGCGCCGCCGAGCAGCGACGCGCGAACAGCAGCTCGATCTGCAGCGCCCTGCCCCAGTCGCCGCCGAAGTAGCGAACGAAATAGCCGGCGCCGGCGATCGCGAGCAGGAATGCGCCCGAAACGAGCAGCGCAGTCGAGTGGAACACGACGCTGCGCGACAGGTGCATGTCGATCGTCCAGCCGGTGTTCCGCGCGGTCGAGACCGCGATGAACGGAATGACCAGCAGGTTGGCGGCCCCGCGCGCGACCCAGAGGTCGGGGTCGGGACGCCGCATAGAGCATCGCGTCGGCGTAGAGGACAAGGTCGAACGCAAAGATGCCCCGCGAGCCCGACGCACAGCGGCTTGATGCTCCAGCGCGCGTCGGGAGGCGCCCGGCGCAGCAGCTGCTCGATGAGGATCAGGCCGACGACGGCGAGGCCGAGCCGCAGCGCCGAACTCGACGGTGCGCGCGTGCACGACCGCCGATCTCGTCCACGGGATTCTCGTTCGCAAAGAGCACGCTTGCGACCAGCGCGACGACGACGATGCGCCGTCGCGACCGCGGGCAGCCAACGGCGGGCGGCCGAGTCGCCGCGTGGCGCGTCGAGCAGAAGGCTCGCGAGAAACGCGAACCAGGTCGCATATCGCAGCGCGTCGAAGACGTTCGCCGCGAGCCAGACCACGTGAGCCGGCATGACCGCGACGCACATGCCCGCGGCGGCCCAGAGCGCGGTCGCAACGATGGCGAGGATCAGCAGCGCGCCGCGCGCATTGCGGCGCCAGCCGACGGCCAGCCGGACCGCGAACGCGAGGAAGCCGGCCGCGGCCAGACCATAGCTCCAGAGCACGGCAGTGGCGAAGACACTTCCGGTCACGATGTTGGCTCGATGAAGACACGCAAAGTGCAGACTTTCGCACGGCCCGGACAGGCTGGGAACCCCGGGCCCGAGTCAGTCACGCGCGCCGGTGATTCGTCGCGGGCTCGGGCCGAGTCCCGGCGCGGCCGTCGGGAACGACGGGCGACTCGACCGGTCCGCCGGGGCCGCAGGCGGCGCGCAGTTGCCTGTCTAGCGAGCCCCCTCGCCCAGCAGCACGACGCGAACGGTCTCGAGGAGGATGAGAAGGTCGAGAAAGATCGTGTGGTTCTTGACGTAATAGAGGTCGTATTCGAGCTTCCTCATCGACTGCTCGACGTTCGCGCCGTAGGAGTATCGCACCTGCGCCCAGCCGGTGATCCCGGGCTTCACGCTGTGGCGAACCCCGTAGAACGGAATCTGCTCGGTCAGCATCTTGACGAACACCGGCCGCTCGGGGCGCGGACCGACCATGCTCATGTCGCCCTTGAGGACGTTGATGAGCTGCGGCAATTCGTCGATCCGGCTGCGCCGGATGAAGCGGCCGAGCGCGGTCACCCGCGCGTCATTCGGCGCCGCCCATGCGGGGCGCCCGTCGCCCTCGGCGTCCTTGCGCATGCTGCGGAACTTGAGCATCGTGTAGGAAACGCCGCGATGACCGACGCGCTCCTGCCGATAGATGAGCGGAAAGCCGCTTTCGAGCGCGATCAGCAGCGCCACGATCGCCATGATGGGCAGCACGGCGATCAGCAGCACGCCCGCGGCGATGACGTCGAACGCCCGCTTCACGAAGCTGCGCAGCCACGACTGGCGAAAACCGTTGCCATAGATGAGCCAGCTCGCCTTCAGCGACTCGATGGGGATGTGGCCGTGGACGCGCTCGAAGAATCGCGCGAGATCGGTGACCTGAACGCCGTTCAGGCGGCACTCCAGCAGCGACCGCAGCGGCAGCACGCCGCCGCGCTGCTGGCGCACCGCGACGATGATTTCCTTGATGTCCAGTCGTGCCACCGTGTCTTCGAGGGTTCCGACGTGCGCGATGACGCGCTGCGGCGAAACGGTGGTCTCCTGCACCTTTTCCAGCGCATAGAAGCCGACGAGCTCAAGATTGGGATGCTCTGCCGCGGTGAGCGACGCCTCGACGACGCGCGCCTCCGGCCCCGTTCCCAGCACCAGCACCCGATGCGGAAGCAGCGTCCGGATGAGCGGCGACACGATGACGTGCCGAACGAAGATCAGGCCGATGAACGCGAGCAGAACGACTTCGTCGAGCACGTCCTGGAAGCGCTGGCCCTCGGGGAGAAGACGCGCCGCCAGATAGGCGATCGGCACGCCGATCAGCATCGCGAGGAACATCCGCGCGACGTTCTCGCGAAATGCGAGCCGGGTGTCACGCCGATACAGTCCGAACGCGCCGTTCAGCACGACCACCAGCGTCGCGAACGCGCACGCCGGCATCAGCGCACTGCGCGGGGAATTGGGGAAGGTGCCGGTGAAATGCACCGCGAGGACGACGACGAGCACGAGCCACGACGCATCCGCGAACAGCTGGAATAACGTCGCAACGGCGAAATTGCGCTGGAAAAGGCCGGTCACGCGGTCCCCATCAGCTCGTCGCCGCCGTGTCGTCCGGCAAACAGCGCGCACCGTGCGACCAGGTCTGCCCCCCGACCAATCGGCACCGTGCCGGCGTTCTGCTTGCATCCCGCTGATCGATTCGTGCGTGCATGGCACCGTGTCCCCGTTCACCTCACGGCATCGCGCGAGTTCCTGCAAATGAAATAGCTTCGGCTCAACGAATCCTATACGGGAATGTGTGCCGGCTGACAATATGCAAAATTTACAATCCGGCTCGGATTTCAGGCAACAGAATCTCCGTGGCCGATTGTCGCACGTTCCTGGCGCGCATCGCATAGCGCAGACAAGCTGTACGCTACGTGTTTTTTTGACATCCACAGATTGAATTCTACTGGCGGCGCGACCCGGAAACACGTGAATATTCACGCCCTAATCGCTTTGCCGGGGCACATACGGCCCCGCGAGCCATGCTATGCCGTTGCCATGACTCCTCGACGATGGAGTGACCGCACCCAAGCATGCGAGCGCCCGGCAGACTTCGGCAACATCGTTGGTCGGATGGCGACAAGCGTCCGTCGGGCCGGGCGACCGTGATGTCCGCGGCCGATTCAGGCGCAGCCCGCTGTCCGCGCTGGGCCCGGTCTGGTCCCGGCACAGGTCCGGGCAAGACTAGCCCGCTCGCGCCGTTTTGTTGCGGCCGACGCTGTCTGGCAACGCGAGGCTCGCGAGGAGAACAGATAAAAGAGGAAGCGCCAGTCGAGGAACGTCGAGCAGGCTGTCGAATGCCCCAACCATCAGGAAGCCAACCAGTGCGGCCGCCAGAAACGGCGCTGCGGGATGTCTGGCGCGCGACCACCAATCAGCCGCGCAAGAGCGGAGCCAATCAGCAGTGCCAGGCTGAGGACTCCCAAGAGGCCCTGATCGAACAGAACGTTGAGGCCGATGTTCTTGATGTGCCATGGCAGATGAAGGCGGTCGCTCGTGAAGAACCAGCGACGCATCCCTTCCGGTGAAATCCCCGTTAACGAGGACGTCTCGGCCGTCCGGTCCAAGAAGGCTCACCTCGATGATCTCCACGTGACGTCCCGGACTCTCGACCGCCATCGAAAAGAACACAAGGCGTGGCGCGTACCAGGGACCGCCGGAGAGACGCATGCCGTCGAGACTGACAACATTGCGTTGCACAGCCGCGCCGGTCGTGCAACGATCAGCTTTCCGATCGCGCAGCCCTCATCGTAAAGAAGGTGCTCCTCACAGATTTCGACATGCAGCTCGGCAGTTCGGGTGCCCGCACTTCCACGACGACGGAATATCGGCCGCCCGGCATGATCGGATACGCGCTGAGAAACCCGCAGAAGCTCGCCGAAGCCGGCGTCACGCCTGGGACCGAACAGCACCAGGACGGCATTTCGTCCCGCTCTTCAATCCGATAGCTCCCGGGAAAATCTCGATCGCGGCGTTGAAATAATAGCTTTGCGGAAACCGCCCGAGCCCCTTGCCCAACAGCCAGTCGGCGGTCGTATCGAGCATAGCGATGCCGTCACGCCAATGCTGCATGTCGCCCTCCGAGGTCGCGTTCGCTCGTAACGAAGCGACCGCCCATGTAAGCGCCACCGCCGAATACAGCCACCGTGATCGCCACCAGGGCATCGCGGCAACGCGATGCGGCTTTGCACTCGAAGGTCGTCCGACCAGAGCGCCTCAGCGCCGGGAATTCCAGATCGTCGAGTGCGAGCAGCAGAAGCAGGACGATCGACGTGTCGTACATCGCGCTGAGCGCCGCCCCAGCCAGTCGCGACGATTGCCGCCGCGACGATCGGCCCATACGTACGCAGCGATCGCCACGAGCGGTCGCCCCGGCGCGAGTCGGCGTCGCTGTTCCCACAGCAGGCCGGCGCAGAACGCGAACGCGGCGCGAAGACACGTAATTGCCCTTTGGCACCAGCGCGCCGCAAGTCCGCCTGCGGCGCCTGGCGAGGCACCCAAGCGCGAGCGCGGCAATCCAGGTCCCCACCGAAACCCGGCGGACCGGGAGCGAAGCGTCAACATCAGCATCGCGACCCCGAGCACCGCCAGCAGCGCGCGATACTCCGCCTGAGCGAAACACGATATAAGCCGCGGCTGCGAATCGTCGAGCCAGGCCACATGTCTTCGGCGAAGCGCTCGCTGCGGATGACACGGACAAAGTCCGCCGTTGCATGAGGACGAGCAGCGTCAGCAATCCCATCGAAACCGGAAGTGGCGAGATAGACGCCGCGCGAAAACGTCGCGAGGCATGCGTATCCGGCGAGCAGCGCCAGACCGCCGGCCAACGCCCAGCGCGACGGCGCGGTCCGGTGAAACAATTGCCAGGCGGCGAAAGGCGGGTCAGTACCAGAAACCCGTCCAGCGCGGCACCGCCAACGTGCATCTCCCAGAACAGGGCCGTGGCCGCGATAGTCGGCAGAGAAATTCAGCAAGCCCGGAAATGCAAGTCGCTCCCAGACCAGGATCGCAATGCGATCCGCTAGGCCCAACCCGCGGCCAGCCCCGCCAACAGAGTCCAGCGCGCGCGAGCCGGACCGCCGGAGTTCGATCTGCAGGAGAGAGGAACATCAAGCAGCGCAAATGCGAAGCTCTTGGCAATCCGCAGAGCTGTTGATGGCGTCATCGTAGCCATCGAACCAGCCAAACTCTGCCGTGGCGGCGCCGGCAATTCCGCGATACAGGGCGATGAGGATCGAGAAGGTGAAAAGGGCGATCAATCCCCATGTGAACCCCGACAATCGAGTATTCGGCGCCCACGCCGTCGTCGGGCCGTCCGACCCATCGCCTTCGACAGCGTCAGTCGCGCTGACCGGCGTGGAGGTCTGAGCCGCCTCCCCTGCATTGGCCGATCTGGGCCGGATTTCAGCCGCGGTCCGCTGCGGCTGCGCCTCTGTTGTGCTCGAGCGGCGGAAATCCGTCCGACGACTTGGGGCAGCGTGGCTCGAGGAATTCGCGGTCCGGTTTCGGTCGCCAGCATTGGCCGCGCCACGCCGCCCGATGGCCAATGCGGCGTAACTTCCGGCCGCCGCCGCAAGGATGGCAATATCGAATTCCTCGAAGGCAATCCATCCGGTCCAGGGCGCGAAACCAATGACCGGCAACACAGCAGGCAGCGCAAATAACCAGATCTCGGGGCGAAAAAACGAGGCCACACAGGAATGCCGCGAATGCGGCCAGCGCCATCGCGGGAGCCAGCGGATAGTGGCACGCTAGGAAAACGCCCCGATCGACAGGCACCCAAGCGCAACTGCGGCCAGCGCGGGTCGAGGATTCCATATCGCAGCGGTACGCATCGGCGATCAATTTCCAATGACCGTACGGCCAAACACCATCATCAATTCGATCGGGCCGTGGCGAAGCAGATGTGCGGTCCGGGTCAATGAACAACACTTTGCAGGGCACCCGGGCTGCGCGGGCCGGCCGGTAGCGAGCTGCTTTGCATGGGGTGCACATATTCGCGCTTCGGTGCGCAGCGTGTTCCGCATTCTCCCCTACCAGATCTGCCGCGGCACCAACCAAAGGTGAATTCGCCTGGAGTCGATAGTCCATGCGCGATGCCAATGGAACATCGCCGGGCTTCGGCCAAGACGTTGCCGGCGACGGTCCCACGTCGCAGTCAAAATTCAGCGCGTGGGTGCCTACCAGGAGATTGTTGAGCCAACAAGACGTGATCCACTTTCCCACGCACGCGAACGAAATCACCTCCTCGCGGCAAGTCGTCGACGAACGTATTGCTCACGACGTAGAGCTCATTGCGCGGCCATCGATATCCCTCTGCGCCGAACGAGATCATGTCCTGATTTTCCGGGGTCGAGGCACTCTGCTCGATGATGTTGCCGATGACATACGCGATTCCGCCGCTCGGAAATTCCACTTCATAGCTCGAACGGGCCACCGATTTCGTCCGTGATCCGGTTGTTTTCGATGCGATTCTCCCTCGGCCCTTGTTTTGACGAGATGCCCGTAGGGCGCCGTGATGTATGTAGCTCTCCCGCAACGTGAACCTGCTGATCGTGCCCACATAGATCTGGTGTCCTATAGGATCGCCCGGCCGATGAACCCCTGCGACTGCATTGTCACGAAATTCCGACGCCTCAATTGTCAGTTCAGCAGATTGGTTGTTCCACGTTAAAAGGCCCATCTCGTTGCGCTCGAACAGACAGTTGCGCACTGTGAGACTGCCGCCCTCGTGGCGTATTCCGGCGCCATTGTGATCCGCCACCTTTGCACCGGAGAATTCGAAATTCTCAATGACCACATTGTCGCCCTTGATGACCCAGATCGCCTTGTCTTCGGCGCTTTCATCCGATGTGCATGACGCGCGCGCGTCCGTGCAATGCCCGAATCGTGAGCCTGTCCTGCGTCCATGTTCCAACATCCCCAGGATAAGATAACCCGCATCGACCTCGACCACGTCCCCGTCCTGCGCAATTTTCGCCGCCTCCGCGATGGTCGTCACCGCGCGGTCCGGTCCGACGTGGATCACCGCGGCGCTCGGCCGGGCGGAATCCGCCGCATGCCCGCTGCCCGCTGCACAAGCCCAGCCAAGAACGAGCAACCACGGGGAGAATCGTGTCGAACGCTTCTGCGCCTGCGGGGAGGTCGTCGGCTTCAATCCGTCTTGGCCGCCGGCCCCTCGCGGCGCCCCGAAGGATCGGCGCCCTCGCCGGGCGGTGCCGTCGCGGGCGTTGCCTGGGGAAGGCTCTTGCGCTCGACCTTGCTCGGATCGCCGCCGAGCTCGGTCAGCAATACGCGAAGCTGTTTGTTATCGGGACTGTACGAGAGTCCCTCCTCGACCAGCTGCCTAGCGTTTGCCTTCAGTCCTGCCGACTTCAGATACATGGCCCACCGGAAGTACGCCGGCCAATAATCAGACTTCATCGCGCGGGCTCTGGCAAAGGACACGTTCGCTGCAGCCGGCTGCCTTGAGGTCAAGCTGTATCTCTCCCATCTTCGTGTAGATCTCGGGAAGCAGAATGAAGTCCGAAGGCGAGTTCTGGATCACGTAGCCCATGTCGTCGAGGGCCGTTTGCCGTTCAAACGCCTTGACATTCGGCGGGACCGACGGGCTTTGAAGGCGCATGAGATTGATCAGCGCCCAGCAATAGTGATGGATCGCCCAGAATCCCTTGCCCATGGCCGCAACCCATTTGGGCGCGTTGGGCGACATGCTGTCCTCGGTCCCGCCATACCCTCCGAAAGTGTTCGCATCTTTGCAGTACGCAGGGATCAGCGCCATTTCGGCGTCGGTAATGTACGGAGGCTTATTGCCGGTTGCGGATATGGAAAATACCGTAAGGCCGATCGCTATCATCGCGCTCGCGTATCTGACCGGCGGTCGAAGTCGAACGTGCTTGCTCGGCTTCGGAAAATACCGACGCACTGCATTGCTTGACATGACGTCTTTGTTCATGGCGACCTCTCGGTATTGCACCTCAAATTCATGCCGGTCAGTGGCTTGAATTCGAACCTTGGTATGCCGCGCCTCGACATTTGTTCCCGCAGATCAGCGCTTCCGGATTCGACGTCGAGCCGCTCGCAGCATATCCTTCGCGAAACTCCAGCCGGCACTCGCGCCGGGCACGGGATCGGCCCAGCGCGCCAGCGCATAGAGCCTGCGACCTCGAATCATCCGCGCAGTTTCACGCACCGATTGTGCCGCATTTCGAATCCCCTTTCGCCAGCGGTCGGGCCCGGCGAACCCACCGACAACTCGTCGCGCGACGTCCAGGGCGAGTTCCCGCTCCGCCACCCAGAGATATCGCGACCCGGGAGTGTAAGCCGGTCGAACCGGCTCGGCAGCGAATCCCAGCATGTCGCTATAGGCAAGCCAGCTGATGTTCACGCCCACCAGGGTGCCGAGCTCGTGCTGGTCCCAATGCCGCGGATTGATCTCGA
This sequence comes from uncultured beta proteobacterium, assembly GCA_963717695.1. Taxonomy (GTDB): domain Bacteria; phylum Pseudomonadota; class Gammaproteobacteria; order Burkholderiales; family Casimicrobiaceae; genus CAIWHR01. The sequence continues at coordinate 91,992 of CAVQWR010000006.1, forward strand.
TCAGGTAATAGGTTCCGCTCGCGTGGTCATGCTTGAATTCGACCTCGGCGATGCCGCTGTATCCGAACGCGTTCAGCAGCGCGAGCGTGGGCGCGACGATTGCCGAACAGTCGATGGCCTCGACCACCGAGCCGGTACCTACCAGGGGCGGGCTCTGCCGCAGCTTGCGTCCGGTGAAATGGCCATGGGACTTGCCGTCACGCCCGACATAAATGCAGCAGACGACGATGTCCATGTCTTCGCCCGGGATGTACTCCTGTATCAGTAATTCCTGGGTGAACTCCTGCAGGCGGCCGAAGAGCCGGTCCAGCTCCTCGCGGCTCGCCACGATATAGGCCTTCTGCGCGCCCACCCTTTCCCAGACGCCCTTCTGCCGCCATTGAAACGCGAACCGCGGCTTGACGATGACGGGGAATCGCATTGCGGCCGTCTCGAGGTCAAGTTCCTCGGCGGATGCGCAGCTTGCCGTGCGGGGAGTCGGGCAGGCCGAGCTTCGTCGCGACCTCGGCGAGCTCCAGCTTGTCCATCATGCGAAGAATCGGCGAATGGTCCGGCTGCGGCAACACGTAACGGGGTGCGAGCGTGTCGCGATACTGCTCGAGAAAGATGACGTCGAAATCCCGAGTGGGGAAGAGCACGGGTTTGCACGGAAAGCCGTCGGCCGCCTTCAACAGGAAATCACGCAATGCCTCCGGCTCGTCCCGCCCATTGGGCGCGTTCAGCACCCTGTCAAAGCAGCGGGATCGGGCACCGGGTATGTCCGTCTCCGACGTCAGGGCGACAATCGGGACGTGCCGGCCGCGCAGCGCGCGCGCTATCCCCACACCGCTGTAGTACGGATTCATCACGACGACCGGCGGCATGACGGCGGACGGCGCCGGCTGGGGCGCGGCGGTCGCTGACGCGGACGGGACGGGTTGCGGGCGCACGGCTTCCGCGTCAGCGTGCTGCGCGGCGGACGTCTCGCCTTTCGGCGTCGATGCTAGGGGAATCCGCATTGTCAGGCTCGCCGTGCGCGACGCAACCGCCGCCACACCAACTCGGGCAGCAGCCGCTTGGCCGTCACGACGACTCGCTCGTGCAACGCGGGTGCATTGAAATAGAGCCAGCCCCGCATCGTCTTCCGGGAAATGACGAGGTGAACCATGCTCCCCTGCTTCGCACCCCAATCCTCCTTGTGCCGCGAAAAGCCGCCGAGAAAATCATACCGCGTCGCTCCGGCAGCGATCGAGATGCCGGATCACGGCTGCGCGCAATACCTGCCCATAGCTCGCCGTCGGATCAGAAACGTCGAAGCCCTCCTGCAGCAGATAGGTCGTACCGCCCGTTCCGAAGCAAAGCTGATGCGCGACATATTCGCTGCCACGGCGGAGGGAGTACAGGCGCAGCCAGCCGTTGCGCGCAAATCTCGGCGCGAAATGCGCATAGAAAAGACGCTTGGCGCTTGCGCCGAACACGCCGCGCTGACCCGCCGCACCCCAGCGGCGCTGATGCAGGGCGAAGAGCGAGCGAAGGCGCGTCCGGGGAGCTCACGCGGCGTGCACTGGGTGTCGAAGTCAAGCTCGGCCCCGTCCACGCCTCGCAACGACGATCGGATCCTGGTCCGGAAGCGCGATTGCCGTGCCTCCAGGAACTCGCCGAACGTGGGCGGCAGATCCAGCACGGCACACGCCGAGGCCTCGGCTCGAATAGACATGTCGAGATTTCGGGCAAGGTCGTGCAGCGCTTGCACCAGCGCTGAGCCTGCCGTGATTTCACGAAGCGCAAGCGCATCCCAGCCGCGCTCGCGATGCAGCCATTGCTCAAATTGCTGCATCACAGCTGCCTGCATAACCGGATCCGACAGCAGCCCGAGATGATCGGAATCGAAGCTTCCGTCTCCGATGAAACGCAGGACTCTGCACGGCATCCCGAACGTCGCGCCGGTTTCCACTCCGAGGTAGAGCGGCACGATTCCGGTCAGCGAGCCGTCGATGCGGACCAGCAGAATTCGCATCTGCCGACCGGCGCCGTACGCCTGCCACCAGCTATACAGCCATTCCCAGGTGTTGAAAGGAGTGGCACCGTCGCAGCGAGCAAGCAGCTGTTGCCAGTCGGTCCGCAGCGACCGGAATCCCGCAACATCGCGTACGCACTCCACGCCCGTCGCGGCCGTCGTGCGGGGCTCGCGAAGCGAGGCCGGTTCAGCCGTCATTGGAAGGTCGGAATGGGCAGCGCACTGCGCCCGCCATGCCAATCCCGGAGGAAATACGGCGTGCCGAACCAGGGCTCCGAGGTTTGCCGCGTCCCAATCCGGCGAACGGAGGGGACACCGGCATCGCGGCATCCGGTCACTGCGCCCGCATCGACTTCAGCTTGTTGACCCACTGCCGCGGAGATGTCGTCCAGACCTTGCGCAGAAACGCGGCCGGAGACCGTCTCACCATCTCCTTGACGAAGGCGCCGCTGACGCAGTTTGGGGGATCAGCGGCGTCAGGTCGACATCGCCCGCTTCCATTGTCGTAAAGACATCGTCGAGAACCGCGAGCGCCATGTCGATCTCGGTCGTCGAGATGATCAGCGGGGGGATGATGCGCAGAACCGGCTCGAAATAGGTGAACGTGAGGTGAACCCCCTTGCGCTCGCAGAGCATCGCCGCCTTGAATGCGAGGGCGGGATGCTCGACGGCCGCGGGGTCGAGCTCGATGCCTATCATCAGGCCGCGACCGCGTACATCCGCCACCACACGATGTTCTGTTTCAGGCGGTCGAGTCCCGCCAAAAAGTACTCACCCATCGCGCGGCTGTGCGCAACGAGGCCTTCACGCTCGACGGTGTCGATCACGGCAAGCACGGCGGCGGCGGCGAGCGGATCGTTCTGGTGACTGGACAGGTGCGTGAAAGCCGGCTTTGAGCTCGTTCGCGATGGTATCGTTCACGATGACCGCCGCCACCGGATAGCCATTGCCAGCCGTCTTCGACACCACGAGGATGTCGGGCACAATGCCGTGATTCTGGATGTCGAACCATTGCCCGCAACGCCCGAAGCCGGTCTGCGCCTCGTCAACGATCAGCAGGATGCCGAGTGATTTCGTGACGTCGCGAAGCCTTTGCAGGTAATCGGTCGGCGGATAAATCATGCCGCCCGCCGACACGATCGGCTCGACGATGACGGCGGCCGTGTTGTCGAGCTGGCTGGAGACATATTCCAGCGACGCATCGAGACACGCGGTATTGCACGAGGGATGGGTCAGGCGCAACGGACAGTGATTGCAGCTAGGCGTCAGCAGCTTGAACTGGTTCGCCGGGCTTGGCTGGAAATCGGTCTTGCCTGGGTGATCGGAAATCGAGCTGAGGTTGTGCGTCGCCAGCGAAATCCCGTAGTAGCCGCGCGTGAAGCCCAGCATCCCGGTTCTGCCGGTCACGGACTTTGCGATGCGCATCGCGCACTCGTTCGCTTCCGATCCGGTGGAAAGCAGGATGACCTTGTTGAGATCCCCTGGCGCCACTTCCGCGAGTCGCAACGCTGCCCGCATCACTTCCGGCGAAACGTACTGGTCGGCGAGGTGAACGACCCTTGCAGCCTGCTCCTGCAGATTCGCGACGAAGACCGGGTTGCTGTGACCTAGAATGCTGCAGAACTGGCCGGCGGCAAGGTCAAGGATGCGCTGGCCGTCGGCGTCTATCAGGAAGCAGCCCTCGCCGCGCACGATGACGCTATCCATGAATGGCTGGACAAGGAGAAGGTGTCACCCGATTCGCGCCAGGTCCGGAGGTTGTTGCTGTCGGCGATTTGCATTCGTTCGATTCCGCAGAAAACGGCTGGCCAATCGCAGAAAGGCCGATTGGTGTATTTGATTATAGAATAAACAAAGCGCGAACCATGAAAGCTCGCCGTGTCCGTGCGGCCTGTGCGACTGAGCTGCCAGGTCCTTTCGTCGACGCGTCGAGTCCGGCCGCCGCATTCATCGGGGTCGGAATTCATCCAGATCCCACATTGAAACGTGAGCAAGTCTGTTGCCTACACCTCCGCCAAAAATTCTTCAAGCGCAGTTTCCCGGAAACTCCGTGGAGAGCATCCCTCGCCCGATCCCGCACCTTCCGGGTGTGAAATCGGAACGCCCATCGGACGAACGATCCGCTCCATGTCTCAGATGAAGAACTCCCATCCCGTCGATTGCGGCCGAAGCGCGCGATGAACTCGGTCCGCCGATCGCTGGCTTACACGTTTGCCGAGGGATATCTCACGGTAGGATTGCAGCTCCTAGGCACGCTCTTTCTGGCGCGCCTGCTGACGCCGACGGAAACCGGGAGTCTGGGCAGTTGCCGCGGTGTTTGCCGCGATCGCAAGCAATTTTCGCGACTTCGGAGTTGGCGAGTACCTGATCCAGGAGAAGGATCTCACCGATCAGAAGCTTCGTGCCGCGCTCAGTGTCAACATCATCGTTTCGTGGCTGATGGCAGCCATCCTTCTAGCCTGCAGCGGAATGATAGCGGCTTTCTATGCGGAACCCGGCATCGCGAAAATCATGCGCGTACAGGCGTGCAATTTCTTTTTGATCCCCTTCGGCGCGGTCACGTTCGCCTATTTCCGACGCAACCTGAATTACCGACCGTTCTTTCTGGGCGTCGCTTCTCAGCAACATCACGACGTTCATCGTGTCGCTTTCCTGTGCATTTGCAGGTCTCGGATACATGAGCCTTGCCTGGTCGTCATTATCCGGAGTGATCGTTTCCGTGGTCGTAGCAACGGTCATGCGCCCGAAGGAACTTCCTCGCCTGCCCGGAACGGTGGGCTTGCGCGCAGTACTTCATTTCGGCAAGCACGCCACCGGTATCTATCTCTTCGGGCAGATTGGAAAAAGCGCCCCAGAACTCATTATCGGTCGCTTGCTCGGCATGGCGCCGGTCGCATTCTTCAGCCGCGCCAACGGACTGGGCGAACTATTTCAACGTACTGTGATGCGTGCCGTGCTCCCCGTTTGCCTCCCCGACTTTGCCAAGGAATCTAACAACGGTGAAAAATATTTGGAGCGGCTATCTGCGGACCGTATCTTATATTATGGCGTCGGTTGGCCATTCTTCGCGTTTCTCTCGGCTATGGCCTTTTCGGCTGTTCGCATCATTTATGGCACGCAGTGGCATGCATCTGTGCCCCTGGCGCGAGTCCTGTGCGTCGTCGCTGCGGTCGAGGTTGCATACCTGCTGGCGACAGAAGTGCTGATTGCGAACGGAGACGTCCGCGCAGCCCACCACCTCCAATTTGCGAACAATCCGCCCAATAGTCGGCCTTCTAGCGGCCATCCCGTTCGGCCTTATCGGAGCATGCTGGGGCCTCCTGGCAGCGGCCTGCGCTGGCGGCGCCTTGGCGCATCGGATGTTGGCCTCGAGGATCGGGTTGACGCTAAAACAACTGGTACGAACCTGCGCGCCTAGTCTTGCCGTCGCCGTAATCAGCGCCTTTCCGGCAATTCTGTGGGCCAACATAGGTGACATTGGCGAAAACAACTATGTGACCGCTCTGGTGGGGACCGGCGTTTGCGGAGGCGTCCTTCGGCTGGGGTCGCTTCGTTATCTCAAACATCCTTTGTGGGCAGAAATCCAAAACCTCAAAACGCGGATTTGGCGCCACGGCAAACGAGATTGACATCCGTCAGGACTTCGGCCGAAGTACCATTTGCCTCTGGGTAGATTCGATCGATACATCCCGACACGAACCGCGCGGTCATTACTTGCCGCATCGAGGGACTTTCCGTTGTGGCATGTTTGCCGCCTGAATCTTGTTTTCGAACATGTCCACTGAGATCTCACTTCTCAAGCACCAAGGGGCCGCCTATCGCCCGCGTCCTGGCGCGGGCGTCGTCTTGATGACCGCAACGCTGTCCCCACCGGCCGCTGCCATAGCAAGGCTGACCCGCAGGTCCGACTTCGCGACTATTGTGAGGCCTTGAAGTTTCATATGAGACTTCCAAGCAGTCAGTTCGATCGAATAGTTCTGGCCGACAACTCGGCATCCGACCTGACGCCAATACTACATTCGGCCATGCGTGAGCAAAGCGATAAGGCAATTGAACTGCTGAGCTTCCAGGCAAACGACCATCCGCCTTCGATGGGCAAGGCTTATGGTGAATTCCGGCTTCTCGATACGGCGCTGGCGCATTCCCAGCTGATCGGGCCACGGGATCGGGTCTGGAAGACGACTGGACGCCTCCGATGCCTCAACCTGGACCGTTTGGATCAGGCAATTGTCGGAGATGTGGATCTGGCGTGCGACCTGCACAACGTGCCGTTTATAGGCTCCGGCAAGCGAGTCGGGGGTGAGATGATGGACCTCCGGCTCTTCGCATTTCGCAGGGAATTCTACGAGTGCGCAATTCGCGGCCGTTGGCAGGCTGCGGGATCGCAATTTGACGCCCGGTTCATGTATAACCTCGCCATGGAGTCGTCAGCCCAGTGGCGCGTGATGCCGAGATTTCCGCTTCAGCCCTTCATCAGTGGTATCAGCGGCGAACGCAGCGCGACTACCTCAGTGCCTCTCAACGAACAAAAGACACTATCCGCGGCATCTTTCGCCGACTGGCACCGCGCCTATGGATATAGCGCATTCCAACCCCGCGATTACCTCCATCATCGAAGCGTTGGGTGCCAACGTCTTCGCGCTCGACGGCATTGTTGCTCGCCGCGTCAACTCGCGTATCTGCCGTGCGAGTGGAAATGGCCGCGTCATTGCGATCAAGGAGTGCTTCGAGCCAGCGACGATTACGCCCGATCCGTCGACCGCCGAGCGGGAGTACATGGCGCTAAGCGCAATAGCGCGCGCGTCACTACCACGGATCAGCCGCCAATTGCTCCGTTGCCTCTGGCGCTTTGTCGCGAGTACGGTGTGTACGCGATGACATGGGTTGCGGGCCGCCCGCTGACGGGAGTCATACTCGCCCCGACGACTCCGTCGAACGGGCACGTGCATTAGGCGCGGCGGCTGGTCACTGGCTGCGCTGCCTTCACGGCTTACGGCCGCTGCAACCTCGGCGAAGCGACTTTGAGGCAAAGGCAAGCACGGTGGAGCAGATCGCGCAGCCAATCGACGGCGGGACCCACTGATTCATTGCGCTGTGGAGAGTCTGATAAAGCGCGCCACCGGAAGCGGCGGCGCAGTTGTTGCCGGCAAGCTGGATCCGGTGACATGAAGAGCGACAATCTGCTGATCGACCGTCATCAGGTGACAGGGCTCGACGTCCAGCTCCGCCACGAGAATACAGTTGTGTATGACCTCGCGCCGTTTCTGAATCATTTGCGGTTGCTCCGGTGGACCCCGAGCGGCCTGTGGCAAGGGAAGAAGCTGCGGTGTGCGCGGACGCATTCGTGGGGGCCTATGGCCCGGAAGCGTCGGCTGGCGGTTGCCGATCGCATGGCTTCGGTCCTACCTTCTGATCCAACTCTTCGATCTTTCCCGCGACTCATCGCTGGTGCGAGGTCGATCGAGCTTGGACCATTCTCGATGAGCTCGCCAGCGCCATCGATGACCTGGGGCGTGGTCAATGAGACACCTGGCGATTCAGTGCCTCCTGATCTAACATCACCCTCCCCGGCGCGGCCGCCCGCGTCTACGCCAGAACGTGGAGCCAAGAGCTTGAAGCGCCTGACGGAAATCGACGCGTTGAGAGGGTTGGCCGCTGCGGCGGTCGCTCATGGCGTTCCACTACACGTTCAAGTACGACGAGCTGTACCACTTCACGGAACCGGCACCGTTCCAGGCGCCATGGGGGTATCTCTGCGTCAACCTGTTCTTCGTGATCAGCGGGTTCGTGATATTCATGACCCTCGATCGCACGCGGGTGCCGCTGGACTTCGTGGTCTCCCGGGTCAGTCGGCTGTTTCCCGCGTATTGGGCCGCGATTGTCCTCACGATGCTCGTCACGCATTGGCTGGGACTCCCCGGCAAGGAAGTGTCGTGGCAACACTCGTCGCGCTCCTCAACCTTCCGATGATTCAGCAGTTGTTCTCAATTCCGCTCGTGGACGGAGTCTATTGGACGCTGCTCGTGGAGCTTCTGTTCTACGTCCTTGCATTTACTCTTTTCATCACTCGTCTCTTGCAGCGTGTCCTTACCGTGCTCGGCGCATTGCTCACTCTTCGCCTCGTCTATTGGGCATTCGCGGCGTTCGCTCACGTGGGACTGGCCGTGGCGAATCGGTGAACTGCTCATTCTTCTCCACTACATCCCGTTTTTTGCACTGGGAATCGTCGCGTACCGCCAGACGCGGGGCTCCTCGGGATCCCGCATCGGAAACATATCAATGGCGATCTTCGCCGTGGCCGTCCTTGGGGTAACCGATTCGCTGCTGATCGCGCTTGTCGGCGCTACTTGCTTCCTTGCCGTCTGGTCTGCGGCGACCGGTAGGCTACCGTTTCTTCAGCTTCGGCTGTTCGTGTGGCTCGGTACCATTTCCTATCCCCTCTATCTGCTCCACGAGAACATCGGATGGGCAATGTTGAGGCAGCTTCAACTCCACGGCTGGACAACGTCGCCCGCCTTGGCATTGACCTCGGCTCTTATGCTGACGCTCGCAACTGCTGTTTGCTACGGTATTGAGCGTCCGGCCATGACCGCCATACGGCGCAAATACAAATTGTCGCGCGCGCACCCGCCGAGGCCCGCCGTGTCCTGACTCCAGGCACAAGGACGAACGCGTTTTGCAAAACACCAAGACCCGGCGACCCCTGCTCGCCATGTTCGTAGTCGCTTGCGGGCTTGGCATCACGGCCAGCCCGTGGTTCCGGTCGCTTCCCTCGAGCGCACCGGCACTCCGCGATGCCCCACACACACTTTCCACGCAGCGCGCGCGCACATCGGATGCGGTGGCGTGTCCCTCGAGACAAGGCTCCAAACCGCCCGTGCTGCTGCTGGCGCTGGGGCAGTCGAATGCCGGCAATCACGGCGAAACGCGAGCCGACTCCGCATTCGGCGTATTGTGGGCCGAAGGAAATTGTTATCGGATTGTCGATCCCCTTCCGGGTGGCACCGGATCCGGCGGAAGCATCTGGAGCCGCCTCGCATCAATCCTGGGTACTCAGAAACTACGCAATGAACTGATCGTGTCTGTACTCGCGGTAGATGCAACGCAGGCGGTGAATTGGGTTCAGCCCGGACCGATATCGACAGAGCTGACAAGGACGGCAGACGCTTTGCGCTCACAGCGCCTGACTGTCTCGGCGGTGCTCTGGCAGCAGGGCGAGGCCGATGCACGGGCTGCAACGAGCAAAGAAGACTACTCCGCTGCGCTGACTATACTGATCGATCGACTGCGCGCTGTTGGCATCTCCGGCCCGGTTCTCCTTGCGCGATCGACGCGATGCCGCGCTCCGTCAAGCGCAGTTGTCCGCGACGCCACGGCCAGGGTTGTTGAGACGGAGCCGAACGTCTACCTCGGGCCGGACACCGACGCGCTGGGCGACGAATTCCGTTTCGATGGATGTCATTTCAACGATGCGGGCCTGCAGCGCGCGGCGTTGATGTGGCTGGACGCCCTTCGGCAGCGTGGCGTCATCGCCGCGAACTGATGCCGCCTCCGCAAACGATGGTGATCGGTCAATGAACCCAATCATGTACTTGGCACGTTCAACGCTGAGCGTCATGGCTCGGCGGAAATTGACCATTCTTATCTACCATCGCGTGCATGCGGACATTGATGCGCTGTTCCCCAATGCATTGGACGCGAGGCGATTCGACGAACAGATGTCGTGGGTTGCGTCAGCACTCAATGTGGTTCCGTTGAACGAGGCGATCGAGATGTTGAAGCAGGACCGGCTGCCGAGCCGCGCGGCATCCATTACATTTGACGACGGGTACCGGGATAACCTTGAAGTAGCTCTCCCAATTCTTCTCCGTCGCGGACTTTCCGCGACAATCTTCGTCGCGTCGGGCTTTCTGGACGGCGGGCGGATGGTGGGAATGACACGGTCATCGAAGCCATAAGGCGCGCGCCTGGGACCGGTATCGATCTTGGCTTTCTGGGCCTGGGATACCGCCCCCTGGGAACCCCGGAAATTCGACGTATGGTTATCGGGGACGTCATCAATCATTTGAAGCACCTTTTCCCGGCACCCGTCGGGCGCATGCGGATGCTCTCGCTCGTCGGGTCGGCCAAGACCTCCCGGACGACATGATGCTGCGAAGCGAGCAGATACGTGAACTTCATGCCGCAGGAATCTGCATCGGCGCGCACACGGTGTCGCATCCCATCCTGGCGCGCCTGGACGACGAGACGGCGCACGCCGAGATCTCGGGCGGCAGGCAGGTGCTCGAATCGATACTCGGCGCTCCGGTAAGGCTTTTTGCGTACCCCAACGGGAAACCGCGAACGGACTACGGCCCTGTCGCATGTGGCCATGGTGCGGGAACTCGGATTTTCGGCTGCGGTTTCGACGCGACCGGGAACGTCGGACACGCTCAGAGACCGATACCAGCTGCCGCGATACTCTCCGTGGGGAAGATCGTTCCTTCGATTTGCGGCGAATCTTGGACGCAATCACCTTGGCCAGACTTGAGATGTGCATGCCCAGAAGGTTCCGGGGTTTCGCGAACAGACGGTCTGGATAATAGTGATAATGGAGTAGTGGCTTGGTCAACGGGATAACATCGTTGGGCTTGGCGCGCGATGATTATCCACGCCCCACTCTGTGCGCCGTTTTGCATGACGCAATCCTGAGGATTCGATGCGAATTCAAGCCATAAACGACTTGCAACGTCATACGAATACCATGCGCACGGAAATCAATGCTGCGCTGTCGCGGGTGGTCGACAGCGGTTGGTTCGTCCTCGGACTCGAGGTCAAGGCGTTCGAGCAGGAGTTCGCCGAATATTGCGGCGCGGCCAACTGCGCCTTTTGGCCAACGGCACCGACGCACTGGAAATCGCATTGCGCGCACTTCGCGTTGGTCCTGGCAAAAAGGTCATCACCGTAGCCAACGCGGGCATGTACGGGACGACCGCGATCCTTGCTGCGGGCGCAGAACCGCTTTTTGTCGATATCGACGCAACCACCTTATTGATCGATGAAGCCCGCTTCAGGGAAGCTTTGGGTGCCGAACAGGATGTCGCGGCAGTGCTGATCACTCACCTGTATGGCTTGGTCGGCGATGTTCGTGGACTTGTAGCCCTAGCACATTGGCCGGTGTTTCTGTTATCGAGGACTGCGCCCAGGCGCATGGCGCCCGCGTCGACGGAAAGTGCGCGGGAACGTTCGGGGACATTGGCTGCTTTAGCTTTTATCCAACAAAGAACCTTGGCGCGTTGGGGGATGGCGGAGCTATCGTTACGAACGACGCGGGGCTCGCTGATTCTGCCCGGAAGCTGCGGCAATATGGCTGGTCCGAGAAGTACCGCGCTACTGAGGCTGGCGGAAGGAACAGTCGCTTAGACGAGCTGCAGGCCGCGGTATTGCGGGCCAAACTGCCGCGACTCGACGGATGGAACCATAGTCGCAGGCGGATCGCAACGCGCTACTCAACCGAAATCAAGCATCCCAGGGTCGTTTGCCCGCATGTACATGGCGAGAACCACGTTGCTCACTTGTATGTGGTTCGGGCGAATGGCCGAGATGACCTGCGGGCCCATTGTCGGCACGAGGAGTCCCCTCCGACGTCCACTATCCCATTCCCGACAATCGCCAGCCGTCGATCGCGTACCGATTCCCGGAGTCGCGAATCCGGTCGCGGAAGCATCGTGCGGGAGTGTGTTGACACTGCCATGCTTTCCGGAGCTAACTGATGATGAGATGGATTCGGTTATTTCCGCCGTCAACGCGTGGTAAGGATTGAACGATGTACTCGGTCATCATTCCCGTCTATAAGAATGAAGAGTCCCTACCGGAACTCGTGGCGGCGCTGACCGATATTTCGAGAAGTGCCCATGAGCGCTACCAATGCGCTACGGAAGTAGTGCTCGTCGTCGACGGCAGCCCGGACGGCAGTTACGAGATACTCGCGCGCCTGCTTCCGCAGTCAGCCTTCAGCTCAAAACTTGTCCTTCATACCCGCAACTTCGGTTCTTTCGCTGCAATCCGCACTGGCCTGGCGGCTGCATCCGGCGAGCATTTTGGCGTGATGGCAGCCGATCTTCAGGAGCCGCCTGAGTTGATGCTCGAGTTTCTCGGCGCACTGATCACGGGAAGCTGTGACGTCGTTGTCGGCGCTCAGTAAGAAGCGCAACGATCCGATATTGGGCCGCACGGCGTCCAACCTGTTTTGGCGGATCTATCGTGCGCTGGTCATCTCCGACATTCCGCCAGGAGGCGTCGACGTATTTGGCTGCAATCGCCGCTTCCGCAATAAACTTGTCAACTGGAGGAAAGCAACAGTTCGTTGGTGGGCTTGTTGTTCTGGCTGGGGTTTCGCCGCAAAGAGATTAAGTATGAACGCCGGGAAAGACCCTATGGGCGCAGCGCGTGGACGCTGCGCAAGAAGATGAAATATTTGTTCGACAGCATTTTCTCGTTCACGGACCTGCCGATCCGGCTGCTCCTGATCTTCGGATCGCTCGGCCTCATGGCCGCTATCTGTTTCAGTGTTGTTGTCCTGGTCGCCCGACTCGTCGGCAACATCGCCGTTCCAGGATACGCGGCAACCGCACTCACCGTTCTCTTCTTCGGCGGCGTGAATGCACTTGGGCTGAGTATCGTCGGTACATACGCCTGGCGTGGATTCGAGAACACAAAGCGCCGCCCATTTGCGGTGGTCATGAGATGCGAGCAATTCGAAGGTGGCGAGACAGCGTCGATCAACGCAGAGCGGAGCGAAGAACACATATGAAGGATTTCTCAGTCCACTCGAATGCGCTCTGCGAGACACGCAGTCGGCGCGCGCACGCGGATCTGGGCGTTCGCGCAATCCTGCCCGGCGCCACGATCGGCGCCGACTGCAACATCTGCGACCACACGTTCATCGAGAACGACGTCGTCGTCGGCGACCGCGTCACCGTGAAATGCGGCGTACAACTCTGGGACGGCGCGCGGATCGAGGAGCGAGTCTTCATCGGCCCGAATGCCACGTTCTCGAACGATCGCTTCCCGCGCAGCAAGGAAGCGCCCGCCAAGTTTCTCGGCGACCGTGGTAAGGCAAGGCGCATCGATTGGCGCGAACGCGACGATCCTGCCCGGAGTCGACGATCGGTCCGGCGCGATGGTCGGCGCCGGGGCGGTAGTCACGAGGTCGGTTCCCCCTTTCGCGGTTGCAGTGGGGAATCCGGCAACCATCGTTGGATATGTGGATTCCCATGAGCGAGAAGTCAATCAACCAGTTGTGACAGGCAAGAGCACAACGCATGCGGCCAATCGTGGACCGTGAGCGGCGTTCATCTGCACGAATTGCCTCTGATACATGACATGCGCGGCGATCTCAGCGTTGGCGAATTCGAGCGCAGCGTTCCTTTTCAGCCGCTTCGGTATTTTCTCGTGCTCGATGTTCCTTCCCGGGAAATTCGCGGGGAGCACGCACACAGGAAGTGCGATCAGTTCATGCTGTGCATCAAGGGATCGTGCTCCGTGGTCGCGGATGATGGCGTCCATCGCCATGAATTCCTGCTGGACCGGCCCAATCTTGGGCTTATATTCATAGGCAGGCGTCTGGGCGACGCAGTACAAGTACTCATCGGACGCGGTTCTGCTGGTCTTTGCATCCGCGTATTACGATCCAAGCGACTACATCCGAAACTACGACGAGTTTCGCGCGTGGGTAAGCGACGTCAGACCCCCGAACGAATGATCGCCGGCGAGTTCGGTCGTTTCCTGATCGCGGGAGCAGTCAATACGGGCCTGACGTACGCCCTATATCTGTTGCTGCTCGGCTCGGTCCGGTATCTGATCGCGTATTCGGTTGCCTACGTTACCGGGATTGTGTTGTCGTACTTCTTGAATGCGCTGTTCGTGTTCAGAACGGGGACCGCGATTTCCGGAATGATGAAATTTCCTCTCGTTTATGTCGCCCAGTACCTTCTTGGCGGGTTCGTGCTCTGGACTTGCGTGGAGTGGCTAAATGTGCGCAGAGAGATCGGGCTCGCGATTTCGATTGCGGTTACCGTGCCCACCACCTATCTCGCGTCCAAATTGGCGCTGAAGGGCAGCTTGCGGTAGCGCCTTCCCCTGCCCGTCAACTCTTTGCCCGAACTGGCGCGACGTTCAGGTCTACGAAAATTCATTTGCCTTGGGTCGGTCTGCGGCCGCCTTAAGGCAGCGATCAAGCGAGAAGACAATCCTATCGCGCTGTCACTGGCGCCGTCCGGAGAAGGCAACTGCAGGCCATGAATCCACAACAGAACAACACTCACCCCCTCAAGTCCATCTCGTGGATGTTTCTTGCCTTTGCCTTCGTAGGCTTGGCATTTCGGACAATCAACATCGGCAATCCTCTCAACGACCATGACGATGCGCTTTACGCGTTGATTGCACGCAGCCTGCTTTCGGGACAGTTGCCGTACCACGGAGTCTACGATCATAAGCCCATAGCTCTGTATTACATCTTTGCACTGTTCATTCAGATTTTTGGCTATACCCTCAGCGCCGTGCGCTTGATGCCATTCGCCGCAATCGGATTGACAACGTGGCTGCTGTATCGGATAGCAGTAAGGCATTTGCCCCCGCGCCTTCATTTCCTTTCCCTGTGTGCCATTGTTTGTTCATGGCTACCTGCCAAGCTTTGGCAATGGGGGCCTTGCGAGCGATACCGAAATTCTTCCGATGCCAATATTCGCTGGCTGGTGGCTTGCGGCATTGAACTGCCCGCCATCAAGCCGGCGGCGACCGCTGCTGCTGGGCGCGCTGACCGCCGTTGCTGCGCAAATCAACTATCTCGGCGGTTTTGCCATTGCGATATCTACTGCGCTCTTGCTTGCGTGGCCGTTGTTTACGAAAGCCTCGCCAACGACGCTGCGATCATTCCTGGCTGATGGAATATTGGCCGCGGGTGCGTTTATGGCAGTGGCCTTGCTGATGCTGGCTCCGCTGATTGTTGCTGGCGATCTCCCGCAATACTTTCACCTGCAATTTGCGCTGCTCGGTGGCTATCAGGGGGTCTTGAACGATGACAAGTTGGTGCGAGCGGCGCTTTCTATCGCCATTTCAGCGGGATTCTTTGTTGCTCTCCTGATTTGCATCGGCTGGTGCCGAGAAATCCCTGCACGGCGTGAAACCGGCCGCGTTGACGCAGTTGACTCAGGTAGCCGCTGTGTTTTGCATGACCTTGCTCACCATTTGGCTGACCAAACGCCTGTATCCGCACTATTTCAATCTATTGATCGTCCCGTCGACGCTCATTTTGTTGATATTGCTGGGTAGCGCAAACGACTGTGCCCTTCGCGGTTTCGCTTATCTGGCTGGCGTTCTGGCGGCACTCCTCGTGGCGCGGGGCGCGTGGGACGTCTACGCGAAGGACTGGAGCGGCGATTTCAAGCAACAGCATGAAATTGCCCGGTTGACAGAAGAAATTCGCAGCCATGCGCAACCGGGGGAAAGGGTGCTGCTCTTGAACGTCAGTCACACACTGTACTTCCTCGCTGATGTCGTGCCCGCAACCCGCTTTGCCTTCATGGGTGAGATCTTCCTAAGCAAATTCCTATCAAGAATCGATAGCAGTCCGGGGCAGGAAATTACCAAGGCTCTAGAAACCAAACCAGTATTTGTGATGGCATGTTTTGACAATATTGCTGCGGAGTATCGACCCCAGGTGCAACAGGCGCTTGCCAATGGATACCGAGAGTACGCGCTCTCCGGCTATGATCAGTGTGATGATCTGAAAGCCTACACTCCTGTCAGGGACGGCGTGTCATCAGAGGTTGGGCGATGATCATGGTACTTCCATGATTCAATCCCAAGCCGCATGCTGGCGGGCCGCTGGCCCCTTCCGCCAGCGATATCTGCCTGCGCAGGCCTCTCTGCGCAATTCGCGCCTCCAGAAAATCTGGACGCGATGCTGGCCTGGCTTCAATTGTAACGTCGGAGGGAAACGATCAAAGCAACGGCTGCCCCGCAGCCCTGCCCCGCGCCTGCCGGCGACTCCAGGTGCGACAGCACCCATATCTGGCTGCCCCAGTAGGCAGCATGACCGGATTGATGCTCGGAAATCACCTTGCTGATGAACGCCGGCTGCAGCGACACCGCGCGCGCCTAGCGCCTGCATCGCGTCGTGGAGGTACGCCTTCAGCGGCGCGTGCGACGCGTCCACGCCCCGATCGGCAGCCCGAAACCGTGCTTGCGCTTGGTGATGATCTCGCATGGAAGGAAGTCCCGCAGGGCCTCTTTGAAGAAGTGACGCAGCGGCGTCCCCCTAAGCTTCAGCTTCGTCGGAAGCCGTCCCGAGAATGCGACGAGTCGTCATCAGCATCGGATAGGCGACTTCGAGCCCGGCGAGCTCGCACATCCTGATCACCTTGTACAGTCGTTGTCGGCGAGCGTGAATTGCAGGTCCACCGCAAGGATCCGGTTCAGCGCCGCCGGGCCTCAGCGCATCGTAGACCGCGCGGAACAGGTTCGTCGGGAACCCCGGGGTCGATCTGCCCGAGGAATTCCCCAGTGAACACGGTGTCCAGCGGATTCCGCCTCAGCATGTTGTAGGCGTGCAGTCGATCGGGCACGTCCTCGGAGGCCTGCGTGACATAGCCGCGGCCCTTGCGGAGCATCGGAACGCTTCGGCGCCGGGGAAGCCGAACAGGAGGGGCTCGACCATTCTGTTCCGCAGAACGGGCGGCACGAGGTCGTACCAGGAGAAAACCGGCCTCCGTCGCGTAGCGCTCGTTGCCTCGACGGCTCGTCGCCGCCGTCTCCGCCGAACATCAGGTCCGCCGTCCGCCTCCGGCGAGCTTTGCGCAATAATAGGTCGGAACCGCCGAGGCGTTGCCGAACGGCTGGTCGCAGAATTCGGCGAGTCGGGGCGCGAGCGTAAGGACGTCGTCGGGCGTCACGTAATATTCGTGATGTTCCGTCGTGAAATGGCGCGCCGCGATGCGGGCGTATTCGATCTCGTCATATCCGTCTGCCGCGAATCCGATCGAAAATGTCCGCGCCGGCCGGCCGCTGATCTTGGCCAGGAATCCCGCGATGGTCGACTGTCGGTTCCTCCGCTCAGGAACGCCCGCCGGGCGGCCGTCGAGCGTGTCAGCCACGCTGCGTTCCAGCAGCCCGCAAACTCCGCTTTCAAAGGTCTGCAAATCGAAGGTCGCTCGATCGTCGTATTCGTCCGCCAATACGATTCCGCAGATGATCTTCCCGTCCTTCAGATGGACGAAACCGCCGGGGGGGATTCGCGTCTGGCCCCGGAAGATCGTCGCCGGCCCGGAACCATGTGAAAAAGACGTAATTGTATAGGCTCTGCGGATCGATTTCCGGCTGCGCGTCGAGGCAGGCGTTGACGAGGTCCGCCGACGAGCCGAAGGCAATGCCCCCGTCGACGCGGCAATACGTGAGCGATGCGACGCCCATGCGGTCGACCGCGAGGAAGGCTTCTCGTCCCCCGTCGAGAACTATCGCAAGGGCGAACGTGCCACCGAGGGATTGCGCGACATCGTTGCCCGACGCACGAAAGCGCTCCAACACACGCAGCGCCACACTTCGGTCTGCAGTCGCGAACGTGGTGACCACACCAGCGCGGACGACCAACTATTACGACAGTTGCACTGCCGTCCTGCAAGCCTTGGGCCGAATTACCTGCGGCAGCAAGACTGCAGAAGGGCCCGCCAAATGTGACCGCATTGGGTCCCCCGATAACTTCATGGTCGCCTCGCAATCGGCCGCGAATTGTTGCCATCTTCTCGGGCGTGGACGGCACCCCGCCAACCCCAACAGCGCGGCCATATTCTTAGATATTCCTTTTGGCAAAATCATAACCAGCTCAATGGAGCAATTCCGAACATCAGTTTGGTCATTGGATCAGCCAGGAAATGTCCCACGAAATCCGTCCGAGGCACCTGCACCGAGCACTCCAAGCAGCAGCGCTCGGCGCATGCAGCATCAATCTAGGCGGAGAAGTTCAATGAGCGCAAACGACACGAAATATTCACCCACCAAAGGTGCGCTCATCAGCACACGACCCATCGCTTTTCGCGCACGTGATCCACCAAAGCTGTGGGAGCTCGAGGCGAGCAATCTGAAATCCAGCGGCATCAGCCAGCCTCCGGAACCCACGCAAATCAAGCTTGTTGATATAACCTTGCTCCGCGAATGACGACCAAGCCCGCCACTTGTTGGGCTTCTTGTTGTTATTTTCATCAAGGTCCCAATGTCGAGGCACGAACTCTGGAAGATCGTAGATCATCGCCGCAGCACGAAACATCGCGCGCTCACCCACGATGACGTGGGCCCACGGGATGGGAATGAGAGCCTCCATATGTGGTCCCCAGGGCCCTTGTAGGGATACCATTCGATCAGGCATCGCCCTCCCGGACGCAAAACGCGATACCAATCGCACGTGATCGGGCCGGGAGACATGACGTGCTCCATGCAATCGAATGCGAGCACAGTATCGAACGATTGGTCGGGTACAGGTAATCGATTCATCGACCCGACAATGAAATCGACGTCGACTTCTTTCGCGACCGCGCTTCGTGCCAGCGAATTGCGGGCGCGCTCGATACTCTTCGCCTCCAAATCGACTCCGACAATACGTCGCGGACGCTTTGCATTCGCGAGAAATAGGCTAAGGGCACCGTCTCCACAACCGAAATCAAGCACGTCCTTGCCGATGACGAATGAATCCGAAAATGACACCCAGCTCGTCGAGAGCGACGATTTTCGCCAATCTCCATAGGCGCCGTAGTCAATCGTGCGCTCAGGGGGCGGGCGCATCAATTTGCGACTGAGCTCAAAGCATACATATGTGCGAAGATCCATGCTCACACCCGGGGTCGCCGCCTTCGATTGGTTATGCGGATTGTACTTGTTTGTATTCGAGCGCTGATGCAGCCGCGGTCAACGGGTCAGACGCCAATGTTGGCGCTGCGTTGCGTTGTGTTTGGGGAGGCGCGTGTCTGCTGGCGAGCCACATTGCGTCGCGCTGGCGGGGCCTTTCACTAAGGAGCGCACCAATAGAGCGTCGCACGGCCTTGGACGGAAGCGGGAGGATGAAATAGAGCCGCACCAATCCCGAGCATTACGCGACCATTGCGCAATGCCGGCATGCCCTCCCGCCCGTCAGAATGCCGCGCGCCTGCCAATGAACGCGGCTCGCCAGGCAGACGGACGAAATCCACCGATGGTGCGATGGTGACTCGTATCGCTCATGTGATCAATATACGATCGTGAGTTTCGGCCGCAGTGTCGGATCGGTTGTGTATTCGCTCGAACTGAAGGTGATGTTGTTGGCGCTGGCGGTCGTCGGCGTCAGTCGCCAACCGTAGTTGGCGATGGTCTTGCTCGACCATTTCTGCACGCGCGGCGTCACGTCGAACGCCACCCACCCCGGATTGAACCCGACCGACACGAGCGCATCGGTGTTCGTGTCGTAGTCGGTTCCCGCACCGGCCGCACCGGCTACGCTCCACGGTACCCCCGTCTGGCTCTGGTTCCACGTGGCCTGCGCTTCGACCCACGGCTTGAGCAGCGCGTTCAGCCGCAGCGTGTTGTCGTAGTAGCCCTTGTAGAGCTCCAGCTTCGCCGACTGGATCGCCACGCCGTCCGGCACCGGTCCGCCCTCGGACTGGAACACCGCGAAGCGCAGCAGCGGCAGGTAGAGCGTGCTGTTGAGATAGAGCGGATTGAACGCGCCATACGCTCCGGTCGTGGCAGTCGAGTTCAGGAACGTGTCTCCCACCCCGGCGTATCCGGTGAGCCCGCGCTGCAGCACCACCGTCGTCGTCGTCGTCGACGTGACGGTCACCGTCGCCGAGTTCGCCGACATCGTCACCGCGCCAAGGTTGTCCGTCGCCCGCGCGGTCAACACATAGCTTCCCACCGTCGCCGGCGTCCACGTCATGCCGTACGGCGCGCTCGTCGACTGGCCGACCACGCTGCCGTTCGCAAGGAACTCGACCTGGCTCACCGTTCCGTCCACGTCCCCCGCCGTTGCGGTCAGCGCAAAGCTCCCGCCGAGCGCCGTGCTCGACCCGTCCGCCGGACCCGTCAACGTCACCGTCGGCGGCGTGTTGCTCCCGGGGTTTACCGTCACGGTCGCCGAATTTGCCGAGGTCGTCACCGCGCCAAGGTTGTCCGTTGCCCGCGCGGTCAGCACATAGCTGCCGACTGCCGCCGGTGTCCACGTCATGCCGTACGGCGCGCTCGTCGACTGGCCGATCACGCTGCCGTTCGCAAGGAATTCCACTTTCGCCACGGTCCCGTCCACGTCCCCCGCCGTTGCGGTCAGCGCAAAGCTCCCGCCGAGCGCCGTGCTCGACCCGTCCGCCGGTCCGGTCAGCATCACCGTCGGCGGCGTGTTCGCTGGCGCCTGCCCATAGACGACGGTCAGCTTCGGGCGCAGCGTCGGATCGGTTGTGTATTCGCTCGAACTGAAGGTGATGTTGTTGGCGCTGGCGGTCGTCGGCGTCAGTCGCCAACCGTAGTTGGCGATGGTCTTGCTCGACCATTTCTGCACGCGCGGCGTCACGTCGAACGCCACCCACCCCGGATTGAACCCGACCGACACGAGCGCATCGGTGTTCGTGTCGTAGTCGGTTCCCGCACCGGCCGCACCGGCTACGCTCCACGGTACCCCCGTCTGGCTCTGGTTCCACGTGGCCTGCGCTTCGACCCACGGCTTGAGCAGCGCGTTCAGCCGCAGCGTGTTGTCGTAGTAGCCCTTGTAGAACTCCAGCTTCGCCGACTGGATCGCCACGCCGTCCGGCACCGGTCCGCCCTCGGACTGGAACACCGCGAAGCGCAGCAGCGGCAGGTAGAGCGTGCTGTTGAGATAGAGCGGATTGAACGCGCCATACGCTCCGGTCGTGGCAGTCGAGTTCAGGAACGTGTCTCCCACCCCGGCGTATCCGGTGAGCCCGCGCTGCAGCACCACCGTCGTCGTCGTCGTCGACGTGACGGTCACCGTCGCCGAGTTCGCCGACATCGTCACCGCGCCAAGGTTGTCCGTCGCCCGCGCGGTCAACACATAGCTTCCCACCGTCGCCGGCGTCCACGTCATGCCGTACGGCGCGCTCGTCGACTGGCCGACCACGCTGCCGTTCGCAAGGAACTCGACCTGGCTCACCGTTCCGTCCACGTCCCCCGCCGTTGCGGTCAGCGCAAAGCTCCCGCCGAGCGCCGTGCTCGACCCGTCCGCCGGACCCGTCAACGTCACCGTCGGCGGCGTGTTGCTCCCGGGGTTTACCGTCACGGTCGCCGAATTTGCCGAGGTCGTCACCGCGCCAAGGTTGTCCGTTGCCCGCGCGGTCAGCACATAGCTGCCGACTGCCGCCGGTGTCCACGTCATGCCGTACGGCGCGCTCGTCGACTGGCCGATCACGCTGCCGTTCGCAAGGAATTCCACTTTCGCCACGGTCCCGTCCACGTCCCCCGCCGTTGCGGTCAGCGCAAAGCTCCCGCCGAGCGCCGTGCTCGACCCGTCCGCCGGTCCGGTCAGCATCACCGTCGGCGGCGTGTTCGCTGGCGCCTGCCCATAGACGACGGTCAGCTTCGGGCGCAGCGTCGGATCGGTTGTGTATTCGCTCGAACTGAAGGTGATGTTGTTGGCGCTGGCGGTCGTCGGCGTCAGTCGCCAACCGTAGTTGGCGATGGTCTTGCTCGACCATTTCTGCACGCGCGGCGTCACGTCGAACGCCACCCACCCCGGATTGAACCCGACCGACGAGCGCATCGGTGTTCGTGTCGTAGTCGGTTCCCGCACCGGCCGCACCGGCTACGCTCCACGGTACCCCCGTCTGGCTCTGGTTCCACGTGGCCTGCGCTTCGACCCACGGCTTGAGCAGCGCGTTCAGCCGCAGCGTGTTGTCGTAGTAGCCCTTGTAGAGCTCCAGCTTCGCCGACTGGATCGCCACGCCGTCCGGCACCGGTCCGCCCTCGGACTGGAACACCGCGAAGCGCAGCAGCGGCAGGTAGAGCGTGCTGTTGAATAGAGCGGATTGAACGCGCCATACGCTCCGGTCGTGGCAGTCGAGTTCAGGAACGTGTCTCCCACCCCGGCGTATCCGGTGAGCCCGCGCTGCAGCACCACCGTCGTCGTCGTCGTCGACGTGACGGTCACCGTCGCCGAGTTCGCCGACATCGTCACCGCGCCAAGGTTGTCCGTCGCCCGCGCGGTCAACACATAGCTTCCCACCGTCGCCGGCGTCCACGTCATGCCGTACGGCGCGCTCGTCGACTGGCCGACCACGCTGCCGTTCGCAAGGAACTCGACCTGGCTCACCGTTCCGTCCACGTCCCCCGCCGTTGCGGTCAGCGCAAAGCTCCCGCCGAGCGCCGTGCTCGACCCGTCCGCCGGACCCGTCAACGTCACCGTCGGCGGCGTGTTGCTCCCGGGGTTTACCGTCACGGTCGCCGAATTTGCCGAGGTCGTCACCGCGCCAAGGTTGTCCGTTGCCCGCGCGGTCAGCACATAGCTGCCGACTGCCGCCGGTGTCCACGTCATGCCGTACGGCGCGCTCGTCGACTGGCCGATCACGCTGCCGTTCGCAAGGAATTCCACTTTCGCCACGGTCCCGTCCACGTCCCCCGCCGTTGCGGTCAGCGCAAAGCTCCCGCCGAGCGCCGTGCTCGACCCGTCCGCCGGTCCGGTCAGCATCACCGTCGGCGGCGTGTTCGCTGGCGCCTGCCCATAGACGACGGTCAGCTTCGGGCGCAGCGTCGGATCGGTTGTGTATTCGCTCGAACTGAAGGTGATGTTGTTGGCGCTGGCGGTCGTCGGCGTCAGTCGCCAACCGTAGTTGGCGATGGTCTTGCTCGACCATTTCTGCACGCGCGGCGTCACGTCGAACGCCACCCACCCCGGATTGAACCCGACCGACACGAGCGCATCGGTGTTCGTGTCGTAGTCGGTTCCCGCACCGGCCGCACCGGCTACGCTCCACGGTACCCCCGTCTGGCTCTGGTTCCACGTGGCCTGCGCTTCGACCCACGGCTTGAGCAGCGCGTTCAGCCGCAGCGTGTTGTCGTAGTAGCCCTTGTAGACCCCCAGCTTCGCCGACTGGATCGCCACGCCGTCCGGCACCGGTCCGCCCTCGGACTGGAACACCGCGAAGCGCAGCAGCGGCAGGTAGAGCGTGCTGTTGAGATAGAGCGGATTGAACGCGCCATACGCTCCGGTCGTGGCAGTCGAGTTCAGGAACGTGTCTCCCACCCCGGCGTATCCGGCGAGCCCGCGCTGCAGCACCACCGTCGTCGTCGTCGTCGACGTGACGGTCACCGTCGGCGAGTTCGCCGACATCGTCACCGCGCCAAGGTTGTCCGTCGCCCGCGCGGTCAACACATAGCTCCCCCACCGTCGCCGGCGTCCACGTCATGCCGTACGGCGCGCTCGTCGACTGGCCGACCACGCTGCCGTTCGCAAGGAACTCGACCTAGCTGACCGTTCTGTCGACGTCCCCCGCCGTTGCGGTCAGCGCAAAGCTCCCGCCGAGCGCCGTGCTCGCCCGTCCGCCGGACCCGTCAACGTCACCGTCGGCGGCGTGTTGCTCCCGGGGTTTACCGTCACGGTCGCCGAATTTGCCGAGGTCGTCACCGCGCCAAGGTTGTCCGTTGCCCGCGCGGTCAGCACATAGCTGCCGACTGCCGCCGGTGTCCACGTCATGCCGTACGGCGCGCTCGTCGACTGGCCGATCACGCTGCCGTTCGCAAGGAATTCCACTTTCGCCACGGTCCCGTCCACGTCCCCCGCCGTTGCGGTCAGCGCAAAGCTCCCGCCGAGCGCCGTGCTCGACCCGTCCGCCGGTCCGGTCAGCATCACCGTCGGCGGCGTGTTTGCCGGTGGCGGCGCATAGACGACGGTCAGTGTCGGGCGCAGCGTCGTATCGGTCGCGTATTCGCTCGAATTGAACACGATGTTGTTTCCGACCACGGGCACGGACTCGGACAGGCGCCATCCATAGTTCGCCGCGGCGCCGTTCGACCATTGCTGCAGTCGGGACGTACGTCGAACGTCATCCAGCCCGGATTGAAGCTGCCCGCCACGATCACATCGGGGGTCGCCACGTAATCGCTGCCGGACCCGGCCGCGCCCGCCACGCTCCACGGAGTGCCGGTCTGACTGTTGAGCCAGGTCGCCTGCGCTCGATCCACGGCTTCAGCAGCGCGTTCAGTTGCACCGCGTAGTCGTAGCTTCCCTTGTAGAGCGCGAGCGTCGCCGACTGGATCACCGCCCCATTCGGCACCGACCCCCCTTCCGACTGGAACACGGCAAAGCGCAGCAGCGGCGTGTACGTGCCCCGTCCAGATAAAGAGGCGTGGATGCGCCATACGCGATCGTCGTCGCCGTGCTGTTCAGGAACGTGTCGTCCACGCCCGCATAGCCGTTCAGCCCGCGCTGCAGCGTCGCCGTCGTAAGCGGCGCATTCACGGTGAGATTGACCGGCGTCGAGGCCTTCATGCCCCCGACGTTGTCGACGGCGATCGCCACCAGCCAGTACGACCCGACGAACAGCGGCGTCCACGGCACGCTGTACGGCGCCGTCGTGTCCTGGCCCAGCTTGATTCCATTTGCGTAGTACTCGACACGGACGATGCTGCCGTCCGCATCGCTTGCGTTCGCCGCAAGGTTGAGCGGCGTGCCCGGCGCCACCGTCGTCCCATCGGCGGGCCCGGTGATGCTCACCGACGGCAGCGCATTTCCGACCGGATTCGGCTGCATCCATCCCAGCGGCTTGTAGATCCAGATGTGGCCCTCGTTGATGTCTTCCAGCCCGACGAAGACATCGTAGAACGGG
This sequence comes from uncultured beta proteobacterium, assembly GCA_963717695.1. GTDB lineage: Bacteria > Pseudomonadota > Gammaproteobacteria > Burkholderiales > Casimicrobiaceae > CAIWHR01. The sequence goes on from CAVQWR010000006.1 coordinate 116,817, forward strand.
GCGTAGCGCCATTTGCCCAGGATGCCCGTGCCGCTGGTGTCCCCGGCGGCGCCGGCGGCGCCGGCGTCGCCAGCTGCGCGATGGTCCACCCCGACGCCGTATTGCCGCCAGCCGGAGCGCGCAATTCCATCCGTCGCCGCGCCGCACCAGAAGAGGAACGTCTGCCGCACCGGATCGAACTTGAGCGCGCAATTCTGCAGATCGAGTCCCTGCGCGCTCAGCCACGCCTGCAGACCGGCGATCGTCGAATCGATCTGCACCAGCTGGTCCGCATTGGTCGGACCTGCCTTCGTAAGATCCCAGAAGATGAAGGGATGGGTGTTGGTGCCGGTACGCACGAACAGCTTGCGCGCCGGATCGTAGCCGCACGTCGTGATCCCCACGGTGCCGACGCTGAACGACCCCACCTGCGTGCTCTGGTCGAGTGCCGGATTGCTGATGTCGGTCAGCTGGTAACGCCAAACATTGAGGTCGGTGGCGTAACGGTGGGTGGCGCCGACATAGAGGACGTCTACCCCGCCCTCGACCACGGCAACACTGCACCCTTCGAGCGAGGCCTCCGGTATCGACTGCCCCGCGAGATGCAGCGGAATGTCCCGGTTCTCCCACATCTGGCCGCCAGTGATAGGGGTCGGGTCCACACGCATCACGTTGGAGCCCGTGGTGCCCCCCACCTTGTTGCCATCCGCCCGGCTGGGGTCGAGCAGGTAGGGCCCGGTGAGGCGATAGGTCGCCGGATTGGTCTCCGAGACGCGAATATAGGAGTAACCATTGTTATAGGTAGCTCCGCCCCACGTCAGGAAACGGTCCGCCACGGGCAGGAACGTGTTGTTGTCGTAGGTGTGCGCCGCAATCGGCGCCGCATCGACGCCGTCAATCGCCAGAAAGCCAACGACGGGATCGTCGTAGATCTCGCTCGGCAACGCCGCCCGCTCCCACCGCAGCGTGCTCGAACGCCAGCGATAGACGTCGTTACCGGAGTAGTTGGCGTGCCCGCCACCGTAGATGATGAGATCGCCCCGGTTGCTGTCCCAGGCAAAACCGCTCCACGGCTGGATGATCTTCGCCGGCGTATGCGTCACGCCATTGTCGAGCGGCTCCAGCGACGCCGGCGTCCACACATCGCTGTAGAGATTCGTGTTGACTTCAGCCACGAATTGCCCGGCATCTGCAGCACCAGCGGCAGCAGCGGTCCCGAAAAAACATATCCCGGCACCGTCTGCGCATCCACCGGAGCACCGTAGAGCAGGAGCAGCCAAAAAAGCGAAAGAAATAGAGCCCGCCGTGTGCAAATCATGACGAATCTCAGCCCAATTGCCGATCCGATGGCCGGCGTAGCGTCGTCAGGGCGCCAGCAGGCCATGCGTAAGCTGTGCATTGGTCACGGCCTTGTCGGCAACGGTCACGGCTCCGCTGGCATCGACGTCCTTCAGAAAATTTTGCGCCGTCACCGGCTGCGCGAGCTGCAGATTCACGAGCCCTACATCCACGACGGTCAGCGACGCCGTTCTGGTTCACGTCGCCGGTCAGCAATCCAATTCGGATCGTTCCGGTGCCGCCCGTCCCGCCATCCGACGACGCGACGTTTGCGAGGACGACGGTTACGTGTTGCTGATCCGTCACGTCGTTCTCAGGTCGACGATGGCGCTGTTCCCGCTGAAAGCGGGAGCGCCAATGCTCGCCGCGCCTTCCGTGACCGCGACGCTCCGCCGGTGATGGACTTGTCAAAGACGAAGACCAGCGTATGCGCCGGACCGCTGCGAGGCTCGATTGTCGGTCGGTGGTGACCGGCGAGAGCGTGAGGTCGAACGTGCCCGCAGCCCCATGCGACTTGCGTGACACAACGCTCTGCAGCACCGGGCTGGCTGGGCCGGTCACGTCGACCACCTGCGCCAGCACGGCGCTCGTCGATGATGCGTTTGCAGGAGATCGCCGAAATAGCTCGCGGTCACTGAGTGTGTGCCCTGCGCGAGCGCGTTGCCGATGCAGGACGCGAAGCGCGTATTGCCGCTCCCCGTCAGTGCAACCGCGCCGCAGCCGGGGAGCGGCGTCACGCCGTCATTGAACGCGACGGTGCCCGTGGATGGCGAGCCCCGTCACCGACGCGGTGAATGTCGCGCTGTATGGCCCACGACAGAGGGATTGAGCGAGCTCGAAATCGCAGTGCGTCGTTGCGGATATTCCCGGTGGCGGCGCATAGACGACGGTGGAGTGTCGGGCGCAGCGTCGTATCGGTCACGTATTCGCTCGAATTGAACACGATGTTGTTTTCCGACCACGGGCACGGACTCGGACAGGCGCCATCCATAGTTCGCCGCGGCGCCGTTCGACCATTGCTGCATTCGGGGCGTCACGTCGAACGCCATCCAACCCGGATTGAAACTGCCCGCCACGATGTCCGGGGTCGCCATGTAGTCGCTGCCGGCTCCAGCCGTGAGCTGCGCTCCACGAAATGCCGGACTGGCTGCTATCCAGGTGGCCTGGGCTTCAACCCACGGCTTCAGCAGCGCATTCAAGTAGGGCATCGTCGTAGACTCCTTGTAGAGCGCAGCGTGGCCGACTGGATCACCGCCCCGTTCGGCACCGGACCCCTCGGGCTGGAACACGGCAAAGCGCACCAGCGGCGTGTAGATCGATCCGACTCAGATAAAGCGGCGTGGATGCGCCATACGCGATGTCGATGCGGCCATGCATTCAGGAACGTGTCGCTGACGCCCCCATATCCGTTTAGCCACGTTGCAGCATCGCCGTCGTAAACGGCGCATTCACGGTCAGATACAGGCCTGGCGAGCCTCATTCCCCCGACGTTGTCGACGGCGATCGCCACGAGCCGAGTACGCCGACGAAAAGCGGGGTCCAAGGAACGGTATACGGAGCGGTAGTATCCTGCCCAAGCTTGACCCCATTTGCGTAGTACTCGACCCGGACTGATCGTACATCGGCGTCGAACGCGTTGCCGTAAGGTTGAGTGCGGCGTACCCGGCGCCACGCGTGGCTCCATCGGCGGGCCAGGTGATGTTCACCGAGGGCAGCGCATTGCCCGGGGGATTCGGCTGAATCCAACCCACGGCTTGTAGATCCAGAATTGCCTGTCATTGATGTCCTCCAGCCCGACGAAGACGTCGTAAAACGGGGCAAACGCCATTTGCCCAGGATGCCCGTCGCACTGGGGTCCACCGGCGGCGCCGGCGGCGCCGGCGTCGGCCAGCTGCATGATGGCCACCCTAAGGTCGTATTGCCGGCGCCGGGGCGACAGATCCCATATCGTCGCCGCGCCGCACCAAAGAGGAACATCTGCCGCACGGGATCGAACTTGAGGCGCGCAGTTCTGCGATGTTGAGCCCTTGCGCGTCATCCACGCCTGCAGCCCGCGATCGTGCATCGACCTGGACCAGCTCGTCCGCGTTGGTCGGGCCCGGCTTCGTCAGGTCCCAGAAGATGAAGGGGACGGTATTGTTGCCGGTCCGCACGAACGAGCTTGCGCGCCGGATCGTAGCCGCACGTCGTCGTCCACCGTGCCGACGCTGAACGACCCCACCTGCGTGCTCTGGTCGAGGGCCGGATTGTTGATGTCGGTCAGCTGGTAACGCCAAACATTGAGGCAGTGGCGTAACGGTGGGTGGCGCCGACATAGAGGACATCTACCCCGCCCTCGGCCACGGCAACACTGCAGCCTTTGAGCGGGCATGCGGTATCGGCTGCCCCGCGAGATGCAGCGGAATGTCCCGGTTCTCCCACATCTGGCCGCCAGCGATGGGGGTCGGGTCGACACGCATGACGTTGGAGCCCGTGGTCCCGCCGACCTTGTTGCCATCGGCCCGGTTGGGGTCGAAGAGGTAGGGCCCGGTGAGGCGATAGGTTCGCGGATTCGGTCTCCAGAGACGCGAAGATAGGAGTAGCCATTGTTATAGGTGCGCCGCCAACGTCAGGAAGCGGTCGCGACGGGCAGGAAAAGGTTGTTGTCGTAGGTGTGCGCCGAAATCGGCGCCGCCTCGACACCATCGATCGCCGAAAGCCAGCAAATGGGTCCGTGAAATCTCGCTTGGCAACGCCGCCCGCTCCCATTTCAGCGTGCTCGAGTGCCAGCGGTAGACATCGTTGCCGGAATAGTTGGCGTGGCCACCGCCATAAATGGATCAAATCACCCCGGTTGCTGTCCCAGGCGAAACTGCTCCATGCCAGGATAATCTTCGCCGGCGAGGGGACGAGCCAGTTATCAGCGGCTCGAGCCAGGGGGCGTCCAGACATCGCTATAGAGATTCGTGTTGACCTTCAGCCAACGTTTTGCCCGGCATCCGCAAAATCAGCGGGAACAGCGGCCCGGAAAATACGTATCCGGGAGCGGGCTGCGCAACAGCAGGCGCCCCGTGAAGCAGCAGCGACAGAAAAAGCGGAAGGAAAATCGATCGAGGATTGCGCATCATGGCGAATCTCTCCGCGGTGTCGCCGAGCCGGAATTGAAGTCTGGTCACTTTGTCTGCAACAAAATGTACAGTGCCAAAAACGGCCACATTACCAAACGCGAATTGTATTGGAAAAATTGCTGCCGGACGATCGCGATCAGGCGAGTCATTCTTGATTGGCGCGCCAAGTTTGATCTGACAATGACAGTGGTATTTCGAAGCTTCTGAAAGGACGCGCGATCGAATGCAGCGGTACCGTACCAAATGGGCCCGAGTGCATCGTTGGCTAGCGAACTCGTTCAGCGCCAAAACTCACTAATGCTCTCCGGCAAGAAGGCAGGGGAATCGAAAACTCGACACTCCTAATCGAGCCGAACGTCCGGCTCAAGTGCATCCCGGAAGCGCGATGGGCATGCACCGAAGTGCTCGAGAGTCTCTTGGCATTCCCTGTCCGGCGACCTAAACGCGCTGGCTCTCGCCTGATGCCGGTACGGCGCCCTGTGCGCCGTGGACGGTTGTCGATTGAAGCTCGCGCACCGTGGCCTCGGCAAGCACCACGATGGCCGCAAGGTAATAGGGAAGGTCGTAGTGGAGCAGCCCCAGGAATGCTCCGCCGACCGCGAAGCCGAGCAGGCTGACCTGCACCATGCGCATCAGCAACGGTATCCATTCGATAGCCGGGCGTGCCGGCGGCCGCCCGCGCAAGTTTTCTGCAGCGAAGCCAGATCGACCAGGCCCAGTCCCAGATAAAGCGCGAGGCCGACAAAACCGTGCTCGCCGAGTGCCTGAAAATAGATGCTGTGCGGCGCAAAAGCTGGTCGTCGTGGGATCCTCGCGCATACAGCTGGAAGATCAGCGGATTGTCGAGGTTGAAGCCGGCTCCCACGATCGGACGGTCTTTCGCGAGATTCCAGATGGTCTGCCAGGTTGACAGCCTGCTCAAGGCCGATGCGTCCTGATCGTAGGTCTCGATCGTGCTCATCCGGGTGGTCCAGCTGTCCGGCATGAACGCCACGGCGCCGGCCATTAACGTTACAAGCACCGCGGTGACAATCACAGGCCGCTGGCTCTTCGTGCCGAGCAGCAAGACCAGCGCGGCAAGCGCAACCAGCGCGCCGCGGGATTGGCTGCCCAGGATCGAAAAGGTGCACGCGCCCATCGCACGCCCACAAGCCATACCGTACCCAGCGCTTCGTCGACGTCTGCGCGAGGTAATACATCAACGGCAACAGGATCACCAACGCGAGGGCGAGCTCGTTGTTGCCTTCGATGTATGTGCCGGTCGGGCCCCAGACGCGGTAGACGCCGCCGCGCAGGACAGTCCAGACCCCGCCCTTCACGCCATAGAATCCCACGGAGATGACAATCGTCCAGATCAGCTGATCGATCTGGGCCCGCCCGCGGATCAGCATCAGCGTGGCGAAGATCATCACCTGCGTCTTGAGGACCCTGAGCCAGGCTTCGAGCACCACGTCGGTCGGGCTGCATGGCGAACAGCGAGGTGAACGACATCCAGGCGACGAAGGCGAGCAGCAAGCCCGGAAACGGGCGTGAGGGGAAGGCGCCGGCGCTGGTTCGTGAACAGCAGGCCGAGCAGCGTCGTGATCGCGATGACCTGCGCGAACGGAAAATTGAAGGCGAAACCGTAGCTCAGCCGATGCGGATTCATCATGCTGATCCACACCCACATCAGCGCACCGAGGTACGGCCGCCAGAACAGGATGAACGGCAGCGACCCGAACACGATCGCCGTCACCAGGAGGTCACGCAACTTCGTCTCTCCTCTGCGCCTCGGCATCGTGCGCCATCGGCTTAGAGTCCTGCCGGCTTTCCCCGTGCACGGGAACCCGGCTCACGACGTATCGGTGCTTGCCGGATTGCTCCGCGAGGTATGGCTGTCGACCCTTCCACCGCGGAGATCGATCTCCCGCCCGAGTCGGGGCACGAAATCCGGTTACGATGGCCTCCTTGGTGGCCGCGGCGTCGAAACCGGCCGCCGGAACGATCTGAACCCGCGTCATCGTGAGTGCTTTCCTGCGCGATCTTGAACTCCGCGATGCCGGAAAGGTCACGAACGACGTAGATTAGCGCCAGTCCGTGCATCACCGTACCGTCGGCTGGCGATGACGAAATCAGTGGCTCCGGCCCTCGATCTCCTTGAGCATGGGCAACCTGCGTCCGCAGGCGCAGCGCGCCGTCTCAAGAACGCCGATATCGCCCGTGCGGTAGCGGACAACGGAAAATCCCGGAGGCGAGGTGGGTCACGACGATTCGCCCATTCGCCGGCGGGTACCGGGCGGCCTTCGGATCCACGGTCTCCACGATGAGTCTCGGCCGTGATGTGCATGCCACCCGCCGGACACGGGTGGGCGATGAATCCTGCGTCGCGGCCGCCGTAGCCGTTCGCGACCGGGCAGCCGAATGCGGATTCGATGCCGCGCACTGCTCATCGTAGAGCCGCTCCGGGGTAACGAACGCGACCTGGATTCCAAGTCGTCCAGCCGACCCTGCGCGCAGTCGCGTGGCGCGCGATTTGCGCTAGCGCCGACGGATATCCGAACAGCATCTTCGGTCGAATGGAGCGGATCGTCGCGACGAAGCCGTCGAGCTTCGCCTCCGACATCTCGAAGGCGGGCAGCAGGCGCGTGCGCGGATCCAGGTCGCGCAGCCGCGCAGCCGGTCCTGCGCGCCCAATTCGATCGGCGAGCCCCAGACGACGATTCGCGGTCGCCGATGTCGACTTCCCACCAGCGCGTCGCACGCCATTTGGCCGCGACGTCATGGCTCACGCGCTCCTTGCCGATGTAGAAGACCAGCGGCTCGCCGCTCGAGCCGCCGGTATTCGACCGCGCAAGGCCTTCGCCTGCGTCGGATTTGAGGAGCTCGGGGTCCGCGCGAATGTCGGCCTTGGTGAGAAACGGAAGCCGCGCGAGATCCGCGAGGCCCGAAATGTCACGCGGGTCGAAGCCGATCCGCGGAACAGCGCGCGGTAGTAGGGCACGTACCCGCCGGCAAGTCGAGCAACGCTTTCAGCGGTCGAGCTGCAGAGCCGCGAGGCTTCCGGGCCACCACTGCGACGCCTCGAGCCCCTTGCGCACTGCGACGGTTGAATGGCCCTTGAGACGCTCGTGGAGCGGGAACAGCGCACCCGCGACTAACCGGGTGTAGGCGGCGCGCGATCGGTCGGATGCGCGATCATGCCGGTCGTGCCTGGATCCACGTGGGCACCGCGGCCACGCGTAGACGTCGGTCCAGCGCTGCCGCACGCGCGACCACGCGTACTGCTGCACGTCGGCGAGCGCAGCATCGCGAATCCGTGCCGCCAACCGTGGTCCTCGAGCAGCCGCGCGCATTGCCGCGGCCATCGCTCGCGTGGTCGCCCGCGCTCCACCAGCAGTCCGGTGACATCATCGCGCAGCACGAACGGGACGCCGCCGACATTGGTGCTGACGACCGGAACGCCACTGGCCATGGCCTCCAGCACCGAGTTGGGCATGTTGTCGACCCGGCTCGGATTCATCAGCGACCGTCGGCCAAGCGATAAAGCGTCCGCCATTTCATCGCGATCGAGCGCGCCGCAGAAACGACGGCGTCGGCGATGCCGAGCTCGTGCGCACAGCGCTTCAGGTCGGCACGCTCCGGCCCCGATCCCGCGATCGTCAGACGGACATCGGGCACGCGTTCTGAACCAGCGCGAACGCGCGCAAGAGCGGTCGCGATGTCGTAGATAGGCTCGAGATTGCGTGCGACGACGAGATGGCGGCGCCTCGGTGGCGCTGTCCGCCTCGGCCGGATGAAATCGCTGGAGATCGATGATGTTGGGCACGATCTCGCTGCGCATTCCGTGACGCCGAAAATCTCCTGCAGAAATCCCGACGGCACGACCAGCGACGCCGCGCGCCGCAGCGTGCGCCGAACGGCGGCTCCCGAGCGCGCGAGGAAACTCTCGGCCTCGCCGCCGCGGTAGTTGACGACGGCCGGCGTGCCGCGCAGCCGCGATCCACATCGCAGGCGCGGCGAACAGATGCCATGACCAGCCGGAATTGGCCATGACGTGGAAGAGTTCGACTGCGACCGGCGACACGCCAGAGCCGGACAACGTACGGGACGAGCCGGAAGAGTCGCGCGCAGACCACGGAACCGCCCGACGAAACGCGGGCGATACGGCGCGTTGACCTGCACGATCGTCACCTCGACCCCTTCGCGCTGCAGCAGCTCCGCAAGTTGCCGCGTCTGATTGGCCATGCCGCCGGCCGGTGGCGGCAGCGGTCCGACGAGTGCGACCTTGAGTCCGGCGAGAGTCATCCGCTGCCGGGCCAAGTGAATCGAAGACGGCGCGATAGCCGGCCACGCTCGCCGGCCAGTTGCGCTCCCGTTCGACAAACTGCCGACCCTGCTCGCGCAAGCCCGGCCAGCGATCGCGCTGGCCGAGCAAGCGCACGATGGCGTCGGCCAGCGAGCCTTGTCGCCGGCGCGGAACAGCACGCCGGTTCTCGCCATCGCGGATCAGCTCCCGATGCCCGCCGACGTCGGAGGCCACGAGCAGGCGGCCCTGCGCCATCGCCTCCAGCGGCTTCAGCGGCGTGACGATCTCGGTCAGGCGCATCGGGTGCCGCGGGTAGGCGAGGACGTCGATGAGATCGTAGTAGCGCTGGACTTCGCCGTGCGGGACGCGGCCGGCGAAGATGACCTTGTCCGTCGACGCCCAGCGTTCGCGCCAGCGCCTTCAGCGCTCGCTTCCTGCGGTCCGCCGCCGACGAGCAGCACGCGGACCGCAGGGCATTCGTTCGGCGAGCATGCGGCAGCGCTTCGATCAGCAGGTCGAGGCCCTCGTAGGCGTAGAAGGAGCCGATGAACCCGATGACGTCATGCCGTCGAGGCCGAGCTTGCGCTTTCAGCGCCGGTCGGGCTGCGTCGCCGAACGCGAATGCGGTCGATGTCGACCGCATTGGGAATGACCGTGATCGCGTCTCGCGGAATGCCGCGCGCGACGATGTCGTCGCGCAGGCCCTCGCAGATCGTCGTGACGTGATCCGCGTGGCGCAGCGCGAACGTCTCGAGCGCGCGCGTCAGCCGATAGCGCAGGCTGCCTTCGCGGCTCGTGCCATGGTCGACCGCCGCGTCCTCCCAGAACGCCCGCACCTCGTAGACGACCGGAATCCCGATTGCGCCGGCCGACCCACAGCGCCGGCAGCGCATTGAGCACCGGCGAATGCGCGTGCAGGATGTCGGGCCGACGTCGTCGCACCAGTTCGCCGAGACGCCGCGCGGTCGCCGCCATCTGCGCGAGCTCGCGGACGCCGGGAAGGCGGGACAAGCCGTCCGGCGTGCGCACGGCGTGCGATAGAAATGCCAGGCCGTCCGACTTCCTCCTCGCATGCGCCCGGCGCCCGTGCTTGGGCTCGTCAGCTGAAACGTTTCCCAGCCGAGCCGCCGCTGCTCGCGCAGGATCGCGCGGTGCGGAACGTGTAGCCGCTGTGCAGCGGCAGCGAATGGTCGAGGACGTGCAGGATGCGCATCTCGATCACGCGGCCTTCGCCGATGATCGGCACGTCGATCGAGCTCGTCGACGACGTTGCGCAGGAAAGCGTCGAACATCAGCAGCGTCCACAGCGGCGAGCTGTAGTCGCGCGCGCCCGACTGGTGGTGCTCGACCAGTGCTGCAGGTACTCGCGGTTGAAGAAGCCGGTCGCGGCGAGCCGGTCGCCGAGCACCGCGTCGCGCACGCGCTCCGCAACGGACCGCGGAACCACCGCGCGAGCGGCACGGCGAAGCCCATCTTCGGCCGGTAGATCAGGTCGTGCGGCAGATGCGGCTCCATCGCCTTCTTGAGCAGCCACTTGCCTTCCTGCCGCGCACCTTGAGCGACGACGGCAGGGTCGCCAGCCACTCGACGAGCGGGTGATCCATCAGCGGCTCGCGCACTTCGAGCGAATGCGCCATGCTGGCGCGGTCGACCTTGGTGTTGATGTCGCCGACGAGGTAGGTCTTGAGGTCGAGATACTGGATCAGGGCCAGCGGGTCGTCGGTGCCCGCGCTCGCGCGCATGGCGGCGGAACACCTCGACCGCGTTGTAGCCGCCGAGCCGCGCCTGAACGCGTTGCTGAAGAGCTGCGCGGCGCATGTCGTCGCGCAAGATGGAAACGCCGTGGAAGTAGGCTTCGACCGAATTGCGCGCGAGCGCCTCGAACGTCGACTTGGCGCGCAACACGCGCGGCGCCCAGTCGGCCTTCGGATACGCGCGGCCGAGCAGGCCGAACAGCGGCCGGCGGACGGACAGCGGCAGCGCGCAGCGCAGCCGCTCCTCCGCCACGTGCAGCCGGTAGCGCCGGTAGCCGCCGAAGCTCTCGTCGCCGCCGTCGCCCGACAGCGCGACGGTCACGTGCTTGCGCGCGAGCTGGCAGACGCGGTAGGTCGGAATCGCCGAGCTGTCCGCGTAGGGCTCGTCGTAGAGTCGCGCAAGCGTGTCGATGAGGTCGAAATCGTCGCTCTCGACGCGATCGACGAAATGCCGCGTGCGGTAGCGCGTCGCGACCTGCTGCGCGCATGCGCGATTCGTCGAACGCGGGGTCCGCGAACGCGATCGAGCAGGTGTTGACCGGATCGGCGGAGACGCCGGCCATCATCGCGACGACGGCGCTCGAGTCGACGCCGCCGGACAGGAACGCGCCCAGCGGGACCTCGGAGATGAGCCGCAGGCGAACCGATTCGCGCAGCCGCTCGACGAGCTCGGCGCACGCGTCGGCCGCGGATAGCGGATTGTCGAGCGTGAACCGGACGTCCCAGTATTCGCTTCGGCGCCGCGGCCTCGGCGCCGCGCCGGATCGTCAGCGTGTGCGCGGGCGGCAGCTTCGCGACGCCGCGAAGATCGTTCGCGGCTCGGGCACGTAGCCCAGCGCGAAATACTCCTCGATCGCGAAGGGATCGAGCTCGCGCGAGAATCCGCCGTGCGCGAGCAGCGACTTGAGCTCGGAGCCGAAGATGAGCTTGCCGTCGGGCAGCAACGCGTAATAGAGCGGCTTGACGCCCAGCCGGTCGCGGGCGAGGAACAGCGTTTCGCGGTTCCGGTCCCACAGCGCGAACGCGAACATGCCGCGGAAGCGCTTGACGCACGCCTCGCCCCAGGCCTCCCACGCGTGCACGATGACCTCGGTGTCGCTCTGGGTGCGGAACACGTGGCCGAGCGCGGTCAGCTCGGGGATCAGCTCCTGGAAGTTGTAGATCTCGCCGTTGTAGATGACGGCGACGCTGCCGTCCTCGTTGAACAGCGGCTGCTGGCCGGTCGCGACGGCGATGATCGACAGCCGGCGGTGCCCGAGCCCGAGCCCGGGCTCGACGTGATAGTCGCCTTCGTCGGGCCCGCGATGGTGCTGCGATCTCGTTCATCCGCGCGAGCACGGCGCGCGAGATTTCCCTGCGCTCGCGCGTTTCGAAGATGCCGGTGATGCCGCACATGGCTCGATTACCCTGTCTCGCGCGATGTCAGCGTCGCCCGCGTGCACGCGGCTGCGCCGGCGACGGCGTTGCGCCGGCGACAGCAGGCCATCGTAGAGCGACAGGTAGTCGGCGACCATCCGGTCGAGGCTGAAGCGCTGCAGCGACCCTGCCGCGCGGCCGGCCATGCCGCCGCGCCAGTCGCCGGGTCGTCGAAATAGCGCGAGGATCGCCGTCGCCATCGCCTCGGTGTTCGCCGGCGGAACGAGCGTGCCGGTCATGCCATCCTCGACGAGCTCGGGGTTGCCGCCGACGCGCGTGGCGACGACGGAAGCCCGCTCGCCATCGCCTCGAGAATCGTGTTCGAGACGCCCTCGGCCAGCGATGGAAGCACGAAGCAGTCGAGCCCGCGCAGGATGTCCGGCAACGTCGGACGCGCTCGCCCGGGAGCCACGCAGATCGCGAAGCCGGCCGCGTCCGAGCACGCTGCTCGACTGCGATCGCGAAGCGGCCGTCGCCGACCATGACGAGCCGCAGGCGCTGTCGCCGGACGGATGCGCGACCGCGCGGACGAAGGCCTCGGCCAGCGTCACCTGATCCTTCACCGCCTGCATCCGCCCGACGGTCCCGACGAGCCAGATGCGGGACCGTGAACGGGCAACCCTCGATCGCCGCGCGCCCTGCGGCGCCGGCGCGAAGCGCTCGGTGTCGACGCCGTTGTAGATCTGCGCGATCCGCTCCGGCGCGACGCCGATCGTCGCGCGCAGATAGTCGCTCGAGGTCCCTCGACAGGGCGACGTAGCGGCTGACGAACGGCCGGTAGAGGCGGCGGACGCGCCGATACGTGCGGTTGGAGCCGTCGAGGTCGCCCATGTCGCGGCCGTGCTCGCCGTGGATGCGCACCGGCACGCCGGCGAGCCAGGCCGGCACCGTCGCTTCGAGCGCCGCCAGGTTGCGCGTGTGCACGATCGCGGGCGCGAGCTCGCGGAACAGCCGGTAACAGCCGCGGGATAGAGGCGGAACCAGTGGCCCGGCCCTTGTGCAGCGCAAAGAACCTGACGTCGCCGCGCCGATCCGCGCCGCGAAATCGGTGATGTCGGTCAGCGCCACGATCGCGTGCCGATACGCCTCGGCGGCAGCCGGTTGATGAGATTGACGACGCCGTTCTCGAGCCCGCCGACGTCGAAGCGGTAGAACGTGGACGATCAGCGGCGGATCGACGTGCGCGATGTCGACGGACATCGGTCCGCCGTGCGGCGTCGATCATCGTCAGTGCCGCTCATGCGGTCGCGCCGCAGTGCCGCGTCGATGGGCCGCGCATGTCGGCGCGAACGCCTGCAGCGCTCGGCGCACGTCGCCTGCGTCGTCATCGGTCGTGCAGCGAAAATGACCACCCAGCGCCACCGGATCGCCGTGGCCCTGCAGCACCGCGAGCACCTCGTACAGCTTGGCGACATACTCGCTCGACGGTCACATGCCCGTCGACCCAGAACCAGTGCCAGACCAGCAAGTCGCTCGCCGCTGCGCCCGGACGACGGTCTGTCCGCACGTCGAAGGGCTGCCCGTCGATGGTTCGGTCGCGATCGTGCGCCTCGCCGACCTGCTGTCCACACGCGGTTGCTGGTCGTGCACGAGCTGATTCGTCGACGTGATCGCCTTGGCGTCCTGGCGCTGGTTGCGATAGAAGGCGATGTAAAGCCCGACCCGCGCGCCATCCTTTGCGAACGTCTGCGCCAGTTCTCGCGCTGGCGCCGGAGACGTCGGGCCGCCAGTCCGAGAAGCTCGGCTCGACCGCCGTCCAGCCATCGCGGCCGGCGATGTGCTGCAAGCGCGCGACGGCCGCGGCTTCGCCGGCGCGGTCGCAGTCGCGCATCAAGCGGCTGGCCAGACCGCCGTCAGCGCGAGCGACTGCCAGCCGGCGATCCACGACGTCGACGCTTGCGATCTGGCGACCCGGATCGCCGCGGACGCTGCTGCCGGCGCGCGGACCAGCGGATCGTCGTCCTCGCCGCCAGTTCGACGCCGACCCAGAACAGCAGCAGCCATCACGACGCCGAAGAAGACCCAGCCGTAGATCAGATGGTCGGCGCCCACGGCGATGCGGTTGTTGCGTCAGGTGGCCGAGCATGACGATCATGTAGGCGCGCAGCCAGTTCGCGACGATCGGAACGACGAGCGAGGCCGCGACGAACGCGACGCGCCGGACCGGCGATCGGTAGGACAGGTAGGCGAACAGGCAGCCGACCATGAACGATGCGATCAGGTAGCGGATTCCGCTGCAAGCCTCGACAACCGACCACGTGCCGGAGGGAATCGTGAAGAAGTTGCCTTCGCGGAAGATCGGGCACGCCGGTCGCCCTGATCGCGGCCACGGTGAAATCGGCGGTCCAGTTCATCAGCGGCGGCATCAGGAATTCGCCGAACGGCACCGCGAAGAACAGGAACGCGAGCGGGAAAGCACAAGCGCCTTCAGCGATCTCGCGTGCCGAGCACCGCCCACACGGCGAGCGGGACCATCGCGATCATCGCGAACTGCGAGACGCTGCCGCGCTCACCCGCTCGCCGACGAGCCAGACCGCGCCCGCGCGCGGCGATGCCCAGCAAGCGCCGGAGAGCAACGGCGTCGGCTCGATCGCGGCGAGCGCGTCCGCGCTGGCGCCAGAGCAGGTAAAGAGAGATCGGGAAGACGACGAACCCGTGCGCGAAAGTCTCGGAGCGCTCCCAGATGGCCACCATCGACAGCGTCGTGTGCCAGGTAGACGCGAGCACCACACGCGCAGCAGGACGACGATCGGCGCGCTGCCGATCGCGGCACTGCGGTCACGCGCGGCAGCGATGCGCAAGCGCTGCCGCGGCGGTCCGCGTGCGGCGTGCTCGTCGTGCACCGGTCGATTCCCGACGGTTGCCGGAATCGCTGCCGATCACTCATGCGATCCGCTCTGCGCGGCTGCCGGCGTGCGCAGCAGCGCGTCGAACGGCGCCAGGTTCGTCGTCCAGTCGTAATCGGCACACGACGCGTGCCCGCGCCGCCGCGCCAATGCGCGCGCCGCGCTCGACGGATCCATCAACGCGATCGTCTTGCCGCGAATCGCGGCGCCGTCCGCGATCTCGAGATCCGTGCCCGGCGTACGCCGGAAAGCGCCGCCGGCGGCGCCGGCGGAAGCGACGACCGGGCGCGCCATGGCCATCGCCTCGAGCACCTTGTTCTGGATGCCGCGCGCGACGCGCAGCGGCGCCACGACGACGCGCGCATGCTGCAGGTAGGGCCGGACGTCGGGCACGCGCCCGGTGACCACGACGCGCGGATCACGCGCAAGAGCCTGGACCGCGGCCGTGGGATTCATGCCGACGATA
The DNA here is from genome assembly GCA_963717695.1 of uncultured beta proteobacterium. Taxonomy (GTDB): domain Bacteria; phylum Pseudomonadota; class Gammaproteobacteria; order Burkholderiales; family Casimicrobiaceae; genus CAIWHR01. The sequence continues at coordinate 132,008 of CAVQWR010000006.1, forward strand.
TAGAACCGCGCACGCGGACGTTCCGCCACGATCGCCGGCAGCGACCTCGTGCGCGAACCAGCGCACGGCGTCGACGTTCGGCCAGTAGTCCATTGCCCCCGTGAAGACGATCGGCTCCTCGTCCGGCAGCGAACGGGACTCGGCAGATCGGGCGCGGCGAGAAGATATCGGTGTCGACGCCATTCTGCGCGCAGTGGCACGCGCGCGCCGCGCATTCCGGCGCCAGCGTCGCGGAAGAGCTCGGCTTCGGCAGGCGTGACGAAGACACTTGCGCTCGGCCCGGCTCGCCACTGCTGCGCTCGAACGCGAGCAGGCGCGTCGCCTTCGCGCTCGAAAGACCGCCGACAGCGGCCAGCGCCGCGATTCGTCCGTACTGGCTCCATTTCGCCGAATCCACGTCGACGAAATCGACGACGACCCGCAGATCCGTCAGATCCGAGCACGTATTGGGCCATCGCGGACGAGAACACGACCGCCTTGCTGATCCGCTGCTCGCGCACGACCGTCGGACCCACCCGTCGGCGAGCGACGCATCGCGATAATAGCGCAGCGTCAGCGCCTCGCCGGTCCAGAATCCGGCCAGGCTGCGGATCCGGGCGAGCGCCGGACTGGATCTCGACGACCTTCGACGACGCGCAATATTCGCGCAGCGCGTCGACGTGCGCCAGGTCGGCGGGGTCGTCGACGAAGGTGCCGAGATGGACTCGAGTAGCGCGACGCGAGGAACTGGAGCAGATGGAACGAGCGAACCTTGTCCCCCTTGTTCGGCGGAAACGGAATCCGGTGCACCAGGAAGAGCAGGGGTTCCATCGCGACGGGCGTCAACCCAGGTTGCGCACGATGTGCGGGCCGAGGGCGTTGGCGACCGCGACGCGGCAGGCGCTCGCCAGAGCGCGATCAGCGCCCGGTACTTCGGGTTGAGCGGATTGTTCTGCGGAATCGCGTCGCGCCTGAGCAGCCGGTACTCGTAGGCGAGCGGCGCCGGCTCGAAGCCCCAGTTCTTCTTGAAGTCGAACGAGCCGGTGCCTCGCTTGCTGCGGCCGTAGTCGAAGATGCGCAGGCCGCGCTCGCAGGCGCGGCGCATGAGCTCCCAGTACTTGAAGTCGTTGGCGGCGAGGTCGCGCGCGGCGATCGGTGTCGCCGGCGTAGTAGGGCAGCACCTCGTCGCGGAAGTAGAAGCTCAGCACGCCGCTCACCGGACGGCCCCGCGGATCCGTCACGGTCAGGATTTCGCAGCGCGTCGCCGAAGACTGCGCGCAGGCGTGCGAAGATAGCTGCTTGGCGAACGGCGGCGTGCCGTGGCGGTGGACGTTGTCCGCGTACAGCGCGAAGAAGCGGTCGACGGAAGCGTCGATTTCGCTCTTCAATCCGTTCTTGATGCCCTTGCGGATCATCGCCCGCTGCTTGCGCGGGATCGCGAGCAGGTTGGCCTCGGCATCCGGCAGGAGTTCCTTGCGAAAGGTGACGTAGAGGTCCTGGCGCGGCCAGCCGGGGCACTTGGCGGTGCGATTGCGAAGCTCCAGATGGTCGACGTCGAGCGACCGCGCAAGATCCGCGGCCGCGTCGATCAGCGTGCGCTCGGCGTCGGCATCGTCGGCCGCGGGTCCGCCGTAGACGCAGAAGGGCAGCGAGACCAGCGCATGGCCGAAGAGCCGGCTTCGAACCTCGGCCAGCGGCAGGATGCCGACGATCTTGCCGCCGCGCTCGGCGACGAGGTAGTGCGTCCGATGGCGAAAGACGTCGTCGATGATCTCCCGCCAGCCGATGCGGTGGAAGAACGTGGCGTCAGGGCAGCGCTCGACGAACGCCTCCCAGCGGGCCGCGTCGCCGCGGCTCGAACGCGCGACGACACGTGCGCCGGCGCGCACCCGCTCGCAATTCCTCGTTGCGCCGGCTCCCATCAGCTCGGCGCCACAGGAACACGTGGTCGACGCGATCCCACTGGAAGTCGGCCAGCAGGCGCCGCAGCCGCGGATTCCATGCGCTCCAGATTGACGTAGTGGCGAAACCGCGCTTTGCGCCCGGGACCGTTGACGCGCGGCTGCTCCGGATCGAGCTCCCAGGGGTGGAAATAGAAGATCGCCGGCTGGCGATCGACGGCGTTGACGCGCCGGATGCGACCAGCGCGACACGCCGATAGGGCAGCAGCCGGAAATAGCCTCCGCCGCCCGCCGGCCAGTTCGAGTCGCAGCAGCCGCACCGTGGTGATCGGCACTTCGAGCAGGCCCTGCTCGACTTCGTGCGCGAAGCGCGGGGCGTCCGGGCGCGCCGTAGTGGTCGTGCCGGATCGGATACATGCTGGAACTGTAGCGATATCCGGCCTCGGCGATGCACTCGAACGCCCAGGAGTTGCGTCGGCCCGACCGAAAAGCTGGGCGCGCGATAGCCCTTGACCTGGCCTCCGGACAATGTCCTCGAGCACCGCCTTGGCGAGGCGGATGTCGGCGAGGAATTGGCCGTATCCCTGGTCGGTGGCGCGGCGGTGCTCGTAGCCGTGGCTCGCGAGCTCGTGGCCGCGCGTCGACGATCCGGCGGACCATCTCGGGGTAGCGCTCGGCGATCCAGCCGAGCGTGAAGAACGTCGCGCGGACGTCGGCATCCGCAAGCAGCTGCAGGATGCGATCGATGTTGCGCTCGACGCGGCACGGCAGGCTCGTCCCACGACGCCCGCGGGATGTGCGCGGCAGAACGCGGAGACCTGGAAGTAGTCCTCGACGTCGATCGTGAGCGCGTTGACGATCGCGCCGTCGGCTGCGTCGCGCGGATTCATCTGCGCCACGTCAGCCACTGTGCCGTGCCGCGACGTCGTCGCACCGATCGCGTCGTGGCAGTGCCGGGCGGAAGCCAGGCGGACAAGGTCGTCGGCGATCCGCTCGGCCGCGCGGCCGTCCCAGAGTTCCGGCATGCGTCCGCGCTTGCCGCCGCTGCGAGGATCTCGTCGACGCATTCGAGCGCGAGCTGCCGATTGCGCCCGACGAGCGTGTTGGTGCCCTGCTCGACGGTGATCGGACGCTCGGTGTTGTCGCGCATCGTCAGGCACGGCACGCCGAGCGCCGTCGTCTCTTCCTGGATTCCGCCGGAGTCGGTCAGCACCAGCGTGGCGCCGGCGAGGAGCCCAGCATCTCGAGATAGCCCTGCGGCGGCAGCAGCGCGATCGGCGCGTCGGCGAGCAGCGACGCCAATCCGAAGCGCTCGATGTTGCTCGCGCGCGCGCGGATGCACGGGCCAGATCAGCGGCAGCGCGCCGCGCGACGTCGCGCAGCAGCGCGAGCGACTCACGCAGCGCCGCCGGCGTCGTCGACATTGGAGGGGCGGTGCAGCGTGACGACGCCGAACCCGGTTCCGCGCCTGCAGGAAGTCCGCGGCGACACCCGTTCGCGCGCGAGCGTATCCGCCGGCGGCACCGCGCGCTGCTGGTGGCGGCAGCAGCGAGTCGATCATGACGTTGCCGACGAACCGGATGCGCTCCGGCGGCGATCCCCTCGCGCGCGAGGTTTGTCGGCGGCCGCGCGCTCGGTGGTGAACAGGAGGTCGGCGATCTGGTCGGTCAGGATCCGGTTGATCTCCTCCGGCATGTCGCGGTCGAAGCTGCGCAGTCCGGCCTCGACGTGGACGACGGGCATGCCCTTCTTGGCCGCCACCAGGCTGCAGGCCAGCGTCGAGTTGACGTCGCCGACGACGATGACGCAGCCAGGCTTCGGTCCGGTCGAGCACGGGCTCGAAGCGCCGCATGATCTCGGCGGTCTGCACGGCGTGCGTGCCGGACCCGACTTCGAGGTTGACGTCCGGCGTCGGCAGCTCGAGCCCGGCGAACAGCCGCTCGTTCATCTCGACGTCGTAATGCTGTCCGGTATGGACGAGGATGACGGCGGGCAGCTCCGAGCGCGCGGCCGAACGCCCGCACGAGCGGCGCCATCTTCATGTAATTCGGTCGCGCGCCCACGACGCAGACGAGCGGACCGCGGGCGTGCGGGTGCGGGCTCATCAGCGCGCCTTCGGGGAGCCAGGCTTCGCCGCCTTGTCGGGATGCAGCAGCGCGTGCAGCAGGTCCACGGCGGCGCCGACCGTCGTTTCCAGCCGGTCGATCCGTTCCTCGATCTGGTGGAAGTGCCGGTGCCAGATCGCCGCATCGATCCGCGCCGGCGGCTGCGCCTCGCCGGCAGCGCCTTCGCCCGCCGATCCGACGGGGACGAGTCCCGAGTCCGGGCCCATTTCCTCGCGGATCTCCTGGGCGATCGCCTGGACGTCGCTCGTGGCAAGCGCATGCTTCTCCGACAGGTAGGACGCGAGCAGCAGCCGATTGCACAGCGTGTTGATGCGCCGGGGAATGCCGCCGGTGAGCTCGAAGATCACGTCGAAGCAGGCCGGCTCGAAGCTGGGGATCGTCCTTCCAGTCCGACGTGCTTCAGCCGGTGCTCGATATAGGCCTGCGTCTCCGCCCTGTCGAGCGGGCCGAGGTGGTAGGACGCGATGACGCGCTGGCGCAACTGCTGCATCTGCGGGCTCTGCATCATCGCGCGCAATTCGGGCTGGCCGACGAGGAAGCTCTGCAGCAGCGCCTGGTCGCCGAGCTGGAAGTTGGACAGCATCCGCAGCTCCTCGACGGCGCGCTGCGACAGGTTCTGCGCTTCGTCGACGATGAGCAGCGCGCGCTTCTTGTCCACGGCGAGCTGGCAGAGGAATGCCTCGAGCGATGCGAGCAGGACGGCCTTGTCGACCGACTTGACCGGAATGCCGAACGCGGCGCCGACCGCGCGGAGCATGTCGTCCGCATCGAGCTGGGTGCTGACGAGCTGGACGGCGACGACCTTCGCGGGGTCGAGCTGCTCCAGCAGGCTGCGCACGATCGTGGTCTTGCCGGCGCCGATCTCGCCGGTGATGACGATGAAGCCCTCGCTCTGGTACAGGCCGTATTCGAGATACGCGAACGCCCGCTTGTGGCCGCGACTCCCGTAGTAGAACGACGGATCGGGATTGAGCTGGAAGGGCTTGCCGGACAGCCCGTAGAAGGATTCGTACATCGCGACGCTCACTTGAACATGTAGGTCAGTCCGGCAAAGACCGCTGCTTCGTTGTAATCGCCGTCAACGTCGGAACGCGCAACCTGGTATCGGGCGCCCGGCGTACAGCGTCGTCTTCGCCGATAGTGGCGCGGTCAGGCCGAGAAGGAAATATCCTTGGTTGGTCGTGCCGACGAGCGGCGCGTTGGCGACCGTGTGAGTGTAGGTGGCGGTCGCGTTCAGCGTCACCATCGTCGTGATATTGTGCGTCCAGGCAATGCTCGCGCCCGTCTGCGTATTGTTGTTGCCCTGCGAGAAGAATCCGCGGCAGCGGCGTTCCGGCGCCCGTGATCGGCTGGGTCTTGGCGTAGAAGGCCGTGAGAAGCACGTTGTTCTTGCGCTCCGAGAATGCCGAACGTGACGCTCGCGTTTTCCAGCAGGTAGGTCTGCTGCGTATAGAGATTGACCGGACCCGTCAGGCTGCCGGCAGCCCCCGGTCCTGAATGATCTGGTTGATCGCAGCGAGACGCTGCTGCCGGATCCGGAATGCGCGACTGCAGCAGGAAATCCAGCAGAAGCGGAACGTTGCCGGTCGGCAGGAATGGACAGGAATTGCTGCGGATAGCTCGTCGTGTTGCGGGAGCCTGCACAGTGATGGCGGAAAGCGGCGTGCGGTGGTCGAACGTGAACAGATAGGACGAGCCGAAGAACCGGTGCTCCCAGTTGCCGACGACGTTGGTTCGCGCGCGTCGGATTCCACTGGAATGCCGGCGCCGTAGATCGCGCCGCGATAGTCGACGAACGGGTACTGGTTGTCCTCGTATCCGCCGTCCGCGTCGAACCGAAGCTGTGGATCCGCCTGGTAGCGCAGGGTCGCGCGGGCCAGCTGCGTGATCGTGCGGAGTCTGGTCGGTGAACTTGACGTTGGTCCAATCGTAGTCGAGGGCCCATCCGAACGGCGCCAACGGGCTCGACAGCTTGCCCATCCATTCGTCGGTGTAGGAATTGTTGGTGGCGATCGGCGCGCCGCTTAGATTGGTCCAGCTGTTGTTGTTGCGTATTTCGTACTGATAGTTGCCCGGTGTCGTGCCTTGAATGTAAGGCGAAATGCGATAGGTCGCCGACGTGTAGCGGTTCTGCGTCGCGTTGGTGAGGCCCTGCGGCTGCGCGCCGAACGGCGTGAAGATATTGCTGCGAGACGTTGACTGCGCCCTCGACAAAGAAGAACTTTTCGATTCCCTCGACCGTGCCGAGCAGATTCACCGAGGGATAGACCTGGTTGTTTTCCGCGCCCGTCTTCACATACACCAGCATCGGTGCCGCAATGGCACCGACCAGGCTGGTCCGGGCGCCCTTTCTCGTTGATCGCGAGCTGCGGCGTCACCTGCGTGACGAGATCGGCCTGCGCCGAGCCCGGCGGGCTGAGGTTGACGTTGCTTGTCAGCGTTTCCTGCACCGCGACCGAAGGCTCGAGGTGCCAGGTCTGCGCGCATGCCGCGACGACTTGCCTGCGCACACGATTGCGCCGAGCAAGTACCGCCGGCACGCGCCGATGGAACGGCGATCGCACGCGGATCTGGATCGGCGAGCCTCCCTGTGGCGATCGCTCCGCGGCGTGTCGTTACGCGACTAGCGACGGCCCATCGTCCGCGTAGTACCCATAGTAGGTCCCGACGTCGGTCTTGCTCGACTTGTTCAGCATCATCAGCACGATGTCGCAGTTCTCGACCGTCGCGAGGGCCTGGTTGACCGCGTGTTGCGTCGTCGAATTCGCGGCGACGACCATGACGATCTGACCCATATGGGTGGCGAGCACGCGCGCCTCGGTCGTCGCGAGCAGCGGCGGCGAGTCGAAGATGATGATCCGGTCGGGGTAGCGCGACGCGAGCTCGCGCAACAGGCTCGCCATCTGCTCGCTCGCGAGGAGCTCGGTGGCGCGCCGGTGGCGTCCGCCGGCCGGAAGGATCGACAGCTTCTCGATGTTGGTCTTGACCACCGCATCGGCGAAATCGATGCTGCGCCCGCCCAGAAGGTCGAGCAGGCCCGGGCGAGGACGGCAGGCCGAGGACACCCGGGAGCGACGGGTGCGCGACGTCGCCGTCGACGAGCAGCACGGTGTTGTCGAATTCCATCGCGATGCTGATGGCGAGATTGATCGCGGTGAAGGTCTTGCCCTCGCGAGGCAGCGAGCTCGTCACCATGACGAGATTCCGGTTTCGGTTCGCTGGCTGCGAGGTCGAGCGCGCGTTCCTGATGATCGGACGCTTTATCACGCGGAACTCGTCGGCGATCTGGGACTTCGGATCATCGGGCGTGATGAAACCGTTCTTCCTGAGGCGCTCGAGGTCGATGTCCAGGAACCGCATCGCGCCGCTGCGAGGGGCCGGGCCTGACGCCGCTTGCGCGCTGACCGGTGCGGCGGTAGCCGCCGGCGCGATGACCGGTGCGGCACCATCCGCAGGCACGATGACGGGCGCCGGCGCGGCCAATCCGGCCGGCCGGGTCCCCAGCGCATGAATGGCGGCCTCCGGCGTGGGCACGCTCTTCGCGTCCGCGGCGGCGGCGGTGTCCGCTTCGCGGTCCGCGCCTGCGTCCGAAGGAAGCTCCGCTCCGGCGCGGCGCAATTCTTCGAGCCGCTTGGCGGCCTTTTCAATGAGGCTCATGGGCGGGCCTTCACGCGATGCGCCCTGCGAAATGGGAGAACACGAGAAAGGCGCTGAACCAGACGAACAGCGCGCCCACGCCTCCCGCGAAGATGAAGGCCGCGCGCCGCTGCCGCACGACGTCGGCCTCATTGGACAGCATCGAAACCATGCCCACGATCGGCCGCTGCGCCAGCTCGCGCAGGTCGCGCGAATCCTGGAAGACCGGCCGGAGCTCGTTCGCAATGAAGCTCGCCGCAAGTCCCGCGCCGAGCGCAGCGAGGAGCGCGAGTCCCAGCATCATGATCCGCGTCGGGGCGACCGGCTCCGATGCGACGCGCGGAGGATCGATGACGCGGAACTGCGTGCCGCCGGTGTCCTGCACGTCCACGCCCATCGTCGTGGCCTCGCGGCGGGCGAGCAGGTCCGTGTACGTCTTCTTCTGCACGTCGTAATCGCGGTTGAGCTGCGCGAATTCCGCCTCGGCCTGCGGGACGAGCCGCGCCGAAGCCTTCAGCTGGCTGTACTGCGCCTCGTAGGACGACAACCGGGCCTTCAGCGAAGCGACGTTGGCTTCCGCGTCGGACAGCGAGACCCGCATCTGCTGGTACACGGGGTTGCGATCGGTCGACCCGCGCGAGGACAGGGGGACCGCGGCAGCCGCCTTTTCGAGGGCCGCGACCTCCTGCTTGCGCTGCGTCCTCGAGCTCCTCGATGACGCGCCTGGTGCCGACGACGTCGGGATGCTGCTCGGTGTAGGTCCGGAGGAGTTCGTCGAGCTTGGTCTTCTGCGCGGCGATGCGCTCGTCGATGTCCTGGAGGGTCACGGAGGTCACCGCCCGATTTTCCGCCAGCAGGTTCGGCGCCTCTCCGGCGAGCTCGCGCTTGTACGAGTCGCGCGATTCCTCCGCGGCACGGAGCTCGAGCTTCGCGTTGGCGATGTCGTCGTTCAGCTTGGAGAGCCTGCCGAAGTAATCCGGTCCGCCCTGCCCCGCCGACACCCATGTACTTGAGCCTGAAATCCTTGAGGCGGGCCTCCGCGGCCTGCAGGCGTTTCCTCGTAGTGCTTGATCTGTTCGTCGAGAAATTTCACCGCCGTGCGCGTGTCCTGCCGCTTGTCGCCGAGGCTCGACTCCATGAAGATGGTCAGCAGCGACTGGACGACGTTCTTCGCCTGGTCGGGGTTCGCATCGCGATAGGTGATGAGATAGAGATTCGTCGAAACGTTGCCGCCGAGCTGGAGCGACTTCATCAGGTTGTCGATCAGCGCGTCGCGGTCCGCCGCCGATCGGGCCCGCAGATCGAGGTCGGCCATCCGGACCAGCTTTTCGACGTTCGGGCGGCTGATCAGCGTCCGGCTCATCAGCGACACCTGCTGATCGAGATTGGGCTGGATGGCGAGTCCGGCCATCACCGGGCGGAGCAGCGACTGCGTGTCGACATAGACACGCGCGCTCGCTTCATATTTCTCCGGGATGCGGAACACGACCACGATCCCGATGATCGCGACGATCCACGCCGCCGCGAGGCCGATCCAGCGCCGATGCCACATGCCGCGCAGGTGACGAAGCGCCGTCTGAATGAATTGATCCATTGTGCGAGCGGAAATGCCGGTTGCGGAAACGCCGCCGGCAATTGCCGGCCGCAGAGCCCGAGGGTCAGAACCAGCTTTGCGGAATGATCAGAATGTCGCCTGGCCGCATGTCGACATTCGCCGTGATGTCGCCGCGCTTCAGCAGATCCTGGAGACGCACGCTGTACGACTTTCCTCCATCCGCGACACGGTAGATGCGTCGCCTTGTTCCCGTCGGCGAAGTCGGTAAGGCCGCCCGCCGCGATCATCACGTCGAGCACCGTCATGTTCTTGCGGAAAGCGAGGATCTGCGGCTTGGTCGCCTCACCGATGACCCGGATCTGCTCGCTGCTCGGCCCGACGAAAGTGGTGACGACGACGGTGACCACCGGATCGCGGATGTATTTGCCAAGCGACTTCTCGATGTCGCGCGCGAGCGCGGTCGGGGTCTTGCCCAGCGCGGGCAGGTCGTCGACGAGCGGAGTCGTGACCTTTCCGTCGGGCCGGACCGGTACCGTCATCGAGAGCTCGGGATTGCGCCAGACGATGATGTTCACCGAATCGAGCGGGCCGATGATGTATTCGTAGTCGGCCGACGACGCGTCGCGCGGTGCGGGGGGAAGTTCGGTACTGGCGCAACCCGAAAGGATTGCGAGGAACCCGGCGCTCATGAGGCTCAATGCCCAAACGGTCCAGGCGCGCCCAACTCGGCAGTTTGCCCAACGGGATTTCATGCATTCCTCCGGGGTCCGACCAAGACGAAAAGCCATCTTAACACCAAGTTATCGACTGATTCACCCTTCGTGCAAATCTGCCTAAGCTTGATGCTAATGGCTTGCCCGCGTCGCAAATCGCTGCCGGGGCTCGATTGTAGATTCTGCCTGATCCTGCGCTGCAGCGCTGTTCAATACAATTTGCGCGATGCTGATCCCCGTACTGTCGCCGAACAGGTCATTGATATATATTGAATTTCCTATCCTTGGCGCAGGAATTGGAGGTTTGGCGTCAAACGAGGCGATGTTGACGCGGCGCACGCGTTTTGGTCGCGGCCCACGCAGCATCGGATTTTCCGCAACATTGGCGCCCGGCGCGTTCGGGTCGTCCAGAATCGGGATGCCGTTTTCTGGATATCCGAGGACGCTTCGCCGTGTTCGCGACGCGCGTGATGAGGTCGTCGAATCGCGCCGAGCGGCCGCGAATTGCTGCACGTAATCGGCCGAGCGTCCCCATAGGGGTGCGCGATCGCCGCGTGTGCGCGACGCCTAGCGGCGCCCGATCATGGGGCCGGCAGCGTCTTGGTCAGGTTGCCATTTGCGATTGCCTTGTCGGCAACCGTGATCATCCCGCTTGCGTTTACGTCGTTCAGGAAGTTCGCGGAGGTCACGGGCTGCGCCAACGCCGCGTTCACGAGCCCGGTGTCCGCGACGGTCACCACCCGATTCCCGCTGACGTCGCCGGCGAGAAGCCCGATGCGCACTGATCCCGCGCCGTTCGTGCCGCCATCGGATGACGTGACGTTGGTGAGGGAAATGGTCACGTACTGCTGATTGGCCACGCCGGTGAGGGCGACGACGACCGTGTTGCCGCTGAACGTCGGCGCGCCTGCCGTCGCAGCGCCTTCGGTGATCGATACATTGGCGCCGGTAATTGCCTTGTCGAATGTGCAGACGACCGTGTGTGTCGGGCCCACCCGCGGCTCCGTCGTCGGGCTGGTCGACACCAGCGACAACGGCAGATCGAATGTGCCGGTCCCGCCATGCACCTTGCGCGATACGGCGCTCTGGAACACGGGCGGCAAGCCGGGGCCGCCGTTCGCGACATTGACTGTCACAATCGTCGATTGGGTCGAGTTCCCCGCCGCGTCGAACGCCACGGCGCGCAGCGTCGCCGCACCGTTGGCCAACGACGTCGTGTTCCATGAATATTGGTAGGGCGCAGCGCTGTCGCTGCCGACCAGCCCACCGTTGACGTAGAAGTCCACGCGGGCGACGCCGACGTTGTCGCTGGCATTGGCGGACACCATAACTGTTCCGGACACATTGCCGCTCGTGGGCGAACTGATGCTCACCGTTGGCGGCGTCGTGTCTGGCGGCGGCACCACGACATTGGCGACGTTGACGCTCACGATCGCCGACTGGGTCGAGTTTCCTGCCGCATCGAAGGCGATGGCCTTCAACTGTCGCCGAACCATTGGCGAGCTTGGTGGTGTTCCACGAATACTGGTACGGGCGCAGCGCTGTCGCTGCCGACAAGCCCGCCGTTGACGTAGAAGTCCACGCGGGTGACGCCCACGTTGTCGCTGGCGTTGGCGGAGACGGTCACCGTTCCGGACACATTGCCGCTCGTTGGCGAACCGATGCTGACGGTCGGCGGCGTCGTGTCCGGCGGTGGCGACCCGGATCCGGCGATTTGGGGTGGAATATTGAGATAGTAGTCCGATGAATATCCGCCGTTCGTCGGCGCCCCGGTCTGCTCGGTCAGGACCAGGGTGACGTACCACATTCCGCTGGGCGGCGACTTGAAGGGCAGCATGCCGGACTGAGACATTGGTGAGCGATGCCCCCGCCGCGAGCGGGCCGAGGGGGTAGGCGGCCATCTGATACCCGCCGGCAAAGGACCCGGCAAATGGTGTTGCGGTGGCCCAGAGCTCCATCCGCAGGGCCCCGGAAGTTCCCGAGGCACTGAAATTCTTGACCTCGTCCGCCGCCAGCAGAACGAACGTTATCATCCGCGAATACCCGACCTGCCCAACGAAGCGTACGTCCGCTGCCCACGCCGTGGAAGCTCCTCCGAGCATGAGGGACAGGAGCACAGCCAGAGCACATTTTCTCCACAGCTTTCTTGCGGCATGCAGCATGAACAATCTCCGATGGGTGGCCACGCCGCGCGTCTGAATCCAGCAGGCGCATGCCATTTCACTTCATGACAAACGCATAATACTATGATCCCTAACGGAACTGCAAACCCTGTGCCCGGCGGCATCTGGACCATTGGGGCGAAGGAAGGGGACGCGTCGTTTGCCGCCCGTGGCGCAACCACATGGGGCAGGGACCTGAAAAGCGGTGACGCGGGCTCACACCGCGCCCAATGCCATGCGCTCCTCAAGGGGGTTCTCGAAACGACCTGCCGCCGCCTCCGTGGCGTCCCCAGGACGGCGGCATCCGCTCAAACCAAAAAAAAGCCCCGCCGAGTGGCGGGGCTCTTTGTACCGAAGGTACTGTTTAGACTTGCTTGCGGCGGCGCGAGAAGCCGAGTCCGGCCAGCGCGATACCCAGCAGGCCGAGCGTGGCAGGTTCGGGAATCGTATTGCGGCCCAACGCGGTCAGCACCGCATTCCATGATGCCGATGCCGTATTCGCGTCGCAGGTCGTCCCACCGGTAGCATTCGTGCAGATGCCGTCGGCCGAGAACCGGATCGAAGCGAGGGTCGTCTGAAACAGCGACATGGAGTCCGAGACCGTCCCAACCGCAACGAAACCGAGGTGGTCGTTGAGTTGGCCGCCCCCCGCGTCAGAAAGCGGGTCGCGGACCATCGAGATAACGGTGCCAAAGGTGAACGTGTAGATATCGCCGAGCAGACCGGTATAGGTGAACGAGCCGGTCATCAGGGCGGGTATCAGCGGAATCACCATGGGCGAGAAAGGCGAAACCGTCCCTGTCGCGCAAACGCCGGGGGCAGTCGCGAAATTCGCGGTTCCCTGGCATCCCGTCGTACCTGCGGATCCCAGCGTGACGCTGGTCAGGCTACTGACAATCGATGTCGGCAGACCGGATAGCGTAATCCCACCGTCCGAGAAGCCGATCGAGCCGTTGATAAACGTTGCCTGTGCGCTACCTGCGCCCAGACCCAAAGCAACCGCGCCAATCGCCAACGCTTTCTTGAAGGTGCTATTCATTTGCTGGACTCCTCGATTCGGTCAGACCATGAACTGGACGAACTATCTCGATGCCTTTAAAGCACCCGGCGTGCCAATATTTTTTCTTGTTTATATACATACACCTATGGACGTGATAGACCCGGGAAGCTTGCGAGTCGTAAAATAATCCGACACCGAAAAATTTGATCTCCCGCTCCCGCGGGCTGATCACGTCCCGCCTACGCGATCTCCGGATTCATGAATCCGTGTCGGCAACGTTCCGTCTACCTCGCAGACCCGGCTATCGCGCGACTCCAATCCATTAACCATCCCGACGGGCCGGCGATTATTCCCCCTCACGATGGGCTTATGGTGCCAGGCGCCCCGGCTGGGTCGTCGCCGAGCCGTTCCCGCGCTGCGAAATGCGATATGTAAGTCCCACCGACAAACAGAACCCGCCGGCGTCGTCTTTTGAGCGGCGCGACGATACTGCTAGAATTCACCCATCGGCGGCGCTCCAGGTTTGAACAGACCATTCGAAGCGCCACCCGAACAGTTCGAAGGAAAGGCATGGTTATGACACCGCTGACGCGTACGGAGACTTTATAGCCAACGCGAGTTCGCACGCCTGCGGTTCACCGAAAAGTGCGGCTCGTCCGCACTTTTTTCGTTTCTGGAGTCTGCCATGCCGAACATCCGCCTGCCCGACGGCGCCGTCGAAATCGTATCCGGCGCCCGTCTCCGTCGCCGACGATCGCCGCGTCGATCGGCCCCGGCCTCGCCAAGGCCGCGCTGGCCGGCCGCGTCGACGGCAAGCTCGTCGACACGTCGTTCGTCGTGTCGGCCGACGCCAATGTCGCGATCGTCACCGACAAGGATCCGGACGGCCTCGAGGTGATCCGCCATTCGACGGCGCACCTGCTCGCCTACGCGGTCAAGGAGCTCTTTCCCGACGCGCAGGTGACGATCGGCCCCGTCATCGAGGACGGCTTCTACTACGACTTCTCGTACAAGCGCCCGTTCACGCCGGAGGATCTCGCCGCGATCGAGACGAAGATGGCCGAGCTCGCGAAAAAGGACGAGCCCGTGTCGCGGCGCACGATGCCGCGCGACGACGCGGTCGCGTACTTCAAGTCGATCGGCGAGCACTTCAAGGCCGAGATCATCGCGTCGATTCCGTCCGACGAGGACATCTCGCTCTACGCCGAGGGCAAGTTCACGGACCTCTGCCGCGGACCGCACGTGCCGTCGACCGGCAAGCTCAAGGTGTTCAAGCTGATGAAGCTCGCCGGCGCGTACTGGCGCGGCGACTCGAAGAACGAGATGCTGCAGCGGATCTACGGCACCGCGTGGGCGAAGAAGGACGACCTCGACGCGTACCTCCACCGGATCGAGGAAGCCGAGAAGCGCGACCACCGCAAGCCTCGGGCGCGCGCTCGACCTCTTCCACCTGCAGGACGAGGCGCCGGGCATGGTGTTCTGGCATCCGAAGGGCTGGTCGCTCTGGCAGCAGGTCGAGCAGTACATGCGCCGCGTCTACCAGGACAACGGCTACCAGGAGGTGCGCGGGCCGCAGATCCTCGACCGCTCGCTGTGGGAGAAATCCGGGCACTGGGAGAACTACAAGGACAACATGTTCACGACGGAGTCGGAGAAGCACGACTTCGCGATCAAGCCGATGAACTGTCCCGGCCACGTGCAGATCTTCAACTCGGGGATGAGGAGCTACCGCGACCTGCCGCTGCGCTACGGCGAGTTCGGCGCGTGCCACCGCAACGAGCCCTCCGGCGCGCTGCACGGCATCATGCGCGTGCGCGCCTTCACGCAGGACGACGGCCACATCTTCTGCACGTCGGCACAGATCGAGCCGCGAGTGCGTCGCGTTCCACAAGCTGGCGCTCGACGTCTACCGCGACTTCGGCTTCGACGACATCGTGATCAAGCTCGCGCTGCGCCCGACGCCGCGGCATCGGCGACGACCGCGAATGGGACGCCGCCGAGAAGGCGCTGCGAAGCGCGCTGCGCGCCTGCGGCGCCGAGTGGACGGAACTGCCCGGCGAAGGCGCGTTCTACGGCCCGAAGATCGAGTACCACCTCAAGGACTCGATCGGCCGCTCGTGGCAGTGCGGCACGATGCAGGTCGATTTCCAGATGCCGGGGCGGCTCGGCGCCGAATTCGTCGACGAGGACAACACCCGGAAGGTGCCCGTCATGCTGCACCGGGCGATCGTCGGATCGATGGAGCGATTCATCGGCATCCTGATCGAGCACTACGCCGGCGCGCTGCCGCTCTGGCTCGCCCCGGTGCAGGCGGTCGTGCTCAACGATCACCGACCGCGCAGGCGGACTATGCCCGGCATGGTCGAGCGCCGGCTGAAGGCCGCCGGGCTCCGGGTGGCGGCCGATTTGCGTAATGAGAAAATAACCTATAAAATTCGAGAACATAGCCTGCAAAAGCTTCCTTACCAGCTGATCGTCGGCGACAAGGAAATGCAGGCCGACTCGGTGGCCGTGCGTACCCGCAGCGGCGAGGATCTCGGGGCAATGCCCTCGATGCCTTGCTGACGCGCCTTCGCGAGGAGGTCGCGGCGCGTCCTAATGACATTGGCGCAGCGCGCCCCGGGAACACGGTCTTATTTTGTGTCACTTGGAGAATAGCGATAGCCCACGACAAAGCACCGCGGATCAATCTGGAGATCAATGCTCCCGAGATCCGCCTGGTAGGTGAGGAAGGCGAACAGCTCGGCATCGTTCCGTTGGCGGAAGCCATGGCGAAGGCCGAGGCCGCGGAACTCGATCTCGTCGAGATCGCGCCGACTGCGAAGCCCCCGGTTTGCCGGATCATGGATTACGGCAAGTTCAAGTACCGGGAAGCGAAGAAGCAGCACGAGGCGAAGCTCAAGCTGAAGCAGATCCAGGTCAAGGAAGTGAAGTTCCGGCCCGGAACCGACGAAGGCGACTACAAGATCAAGCTGCGCAACCTCATCCGCTTCCTGGGCGAAGGCGACAAGGCCAAGATCACGTTGCGCTTCCGCGGACGCGAGATGGCGCACCAGGAGTTCGGTATACGCCTGCTGGAGAGAATCAGGAACGATCTCGAGCCGCACAGCGTGGTCGAATCATGGCCAAGGCTCGAGGGCCGGCAAATGGTGATGCTGCTGGCCCCGAAAAAGACGGTGGTGAAACCCCCCGTGAAGGCAAATCACCCGACGAAGCCCGAAGCCGGTAGCAAAGTCTCTCCGCAACGGAGAGCACCGCCGTGGGCAGCAAATAAGGGAGCAGTCATGCCCAAGATGAAGACGAAGAGCGGCGCGAAGAAGCGCTTCCGCGTGCGCGGAAGCGGCAGCGTCAAGCGCGCGATGGCGTTCAAGCGCCATATCCTCACCAAGCGCACCACCAAGAACAAGCGTCAGCTTCGCGGCATCACCGGCGTCCACAGCACGAATGCGGACTCGGTGAAGGCGATGCTGCCCTACGCGTAACGGAGGCCCGCCATGCCAAGAGTCAAACGTGGCGTGACCGCCCGTGCGCGGCACAAGAAGGTCCTGAAGCAGGCAAGCGGCTTCCGCGGCCGGCGCAACGCCGTCTATCGCATCGCGAAGGAAGCGGTGATGAAGGCGGGCCAGTACGCAGTACCGCGACCGGCGCGCCAAGAAGCGCGAGTTCCGCGCGCTGTGGATCGCCCGGATCAACGCGGCCGTGCGCGAACTCGGCATGAGCTACAGCGTGTTCATGAACGGTCTCAAGAAGGCGTCGATCGACATCGACCGCAAGGTGCTGGCCGACCTCGCGGTGCACGACAAGGCGGCGTTTACGAAGATCGCGGAGCAGGCCAAAGCCTCTCTGGCCTGAACCAGCGCGAAAAACCCGAGGGAGGCGCGAAGACGCCTCCCTTTTTTTTCGACCTCCAAACACGCCGCATCGATGACCGAACTCGACCGCGTTGTCACCGAAGCGACCGCCGAATTTCAGGCGGCGCAAGATCCCGCCACGCTCGAAAACGCCAAGGCGAAGTACCTCGGCAAATCCGGCGTGATCAGCGAGCACATGAAGGCGCTCGCTAAGCTGGGCGCTTCCGATCGCCCCGCGGCTGGCGCGCGCATCAATCACATCAAGGCGCTCGTCGAGGAGGCGCTCGCGGCACGCCGCGACGCGCTCGCCGAGGCAAAGCTCGCGGAGCAGCTCGCCGCCGACGCGCTCGACGTCTCGCTGCCTGGCCGCGGCGTCGGCGCCGGCGGACTGCACCCGATCACGCGCACGATGCAGCGGATCGAAACGCTGTTCCGCTCGCTCGGCTTCGCCGTCGCCGACGGCCCCGAGATCGAGGACGACTTCCACAACTTCACCGCGCTCAACATGCCGGAGGACCATCCCTCGCGGTCGATGCACGACACGTTCTACGTCGACGGCGGCAGGGTGCTGCGCACGCACACCTCGCCGGTGCAGATCCGCTACATGGAAACGCACGCACCGCCGATCAAGATCATCGCGCCGGGCCGGGTCTATCGCGTCGACAGCGATGCCACGCACTCGCCGATGTTCCACCAGGTCGAAGGGCTGTGGATCGCAGAGGACGTCACGTTCGCGGATCTGAAGAGCGTGTTCACCGAGTTCCTGCACAACTTCTTCGAGCGCGATGATCTTCGCGTGCGTTTTCGCCCGTCCTATTTCCCGTTCACCGAGCCGTCGGCCGAAATCGACATGGCGTTCGGCGACGGCGGCTGGCTCGAGCTCGCCGGCGCGGGCCAGGTGCATCCGAACGTGCTGCGCGCGGTCGGCATCGATCCCGAGCGCTGGCAGGGCTTCGCGTTCGGCATGGGCCCCGACCGGCTCGCCATGCTGCGCTATGGCGTCGACGACCTGCGCGCGTTCTACGAGAACGACCTGCGCTTTCTCCGGCAATTCGCGTAACGGAAATCACGATGCGCTTTTCCGAACACTGGCTCCGCACGCTGGTCGATCCGCCGCAGGACAGCGCTGCGCTCGCCGACACGCTGACGATGGCGGGCCTCGAAGTCGAGGAGATGCGCCCCGCCGCCCCCGAATTTTCCGACGTCGTGGTGGGACGGATTGTGGAAGTCGCACCCCATCCCGATGCGTCGCGTCTGCGCATCTGTCGCGTCGATGCCGGGACCGGCGCGTTGCTGCAGATCGTCTGCGGCGCACCGAACGCCGCGGTCGGCATGAAAGTCCCCTGCGCCCTCCCCGGCGCAACGCTGCCGGGCGGCCTCGTGATCGCGAAGGCGACCATGCGCGGCGTGGAATCG
Source organism: uncultured beta proteobacterium (assembly GCA_963717695.1). GTDB lineage: Bacteria > Pseudomonadota > Gammaproteobacteria > Burkholderiales > Casimicrobiaceae > CAIWHR01. The sequence continues at coordinate 150,347 of CAVQWR010000006.1, forward strand.
GCGGGCATGCTCTGCTCGGCCAAGGAGCTCGGCATCGACGACGATGCCTCGGGTCTCCTCGCGCTGCCGCACGACGCCTCCGTCGGCGCCGACCTGCGCAAGGCGCTCGATCTCGACGACACGCTGCTGACGCTGAAGCTCACGCCGAATCGCGCCGACTGCCTTTCGCTCCTCGGCATCGCGCGCGACGTCGCCGCGGCGACCGGCACGCCGCTCGACGTTCCTGAGTTTTCGCCGGTCGCGGTGACGTCATCCGCCCGCCGTCCGATCCGCGTCGAGGACGCCGACGCCTGCGGGCGCTTCGTCGCGCGCGTCATCGAAGGCATCGATCCGAAGGCGCCCACCCCTGAATGGATGCGGCAGCGTCTCGCGCGAAGCGGCCTGCGGCCGATCTCGGCGGTCGTCGACGTCACCAATTACGTCATGCTGGAACAGGGGCAGCCGCTGCACGCGTACGACCTGGCGGAGCTCGACGGCGGCATCGTCGTGCGCTTCGCGCGCGCCGGGGAAAAGCTCACGCTGCTGAACGGGCAGGTGCTCGATCTCGAGCCCGATCTCCTCCTCGTCTGCGATGAAAAGAAGCCGCTCGGCCTCGCGGGCATCATGGGTGGTGAGCATTCCGGCATCGGCGACGCGACGACGTCCGTGTTCCTCGAAGGCGCGTTCTGGAATCCTTCGGTGATCCAGGGGCGCTCGCGCCGCCTCGGCTTCACGAGCGACGCCGGATACCGCTTCGAGCGCGGCGTCGATTTCGCCAATGCCGCCCATGCCGTCGAGCGCGCAACGCAGCTGATCCTGGAAATCTGCGGGGGACGTGCAGGACCGCTGGACGACGTTGCCGGCAACACGCCGCGCCGCGACCCCGTGCGCGTGCGGACGCAGCGCGTCGCGCGCCTCCTCGGCGTCACCGTGCCGGCCGTCGACATTGCGCAGATCTTCACCCGCCTCGGCTTCGCGTACACGCGCGACGGCGACGATTTCGTCGTCACGCCGCCGCCGTTTCGCTTCGACCTCGCGATCGAGGAAGATTTCGTCGAGGAGGTCGCTCGCCTCTACGGATACGCCAACATTCCGACGGCGCCCACGGCACATCGGCACGCAATGCACGCGGACCCGGAGGGAATCTCTCCGTTGGCCGCGCTGCGGGACCGGCTTGCTGCGCGCGACTGGCAGGAAGTGATCACGTTCAGCTTTGTCGCGAAGGCGGTCGAGGTCGCGCTCGAACCCGGGCGCACCGACGACGCGGCGCCCGTTGCGGTTCTCAATCCGATTGCGAGCCAGTACGACGTGATGCGGACGACGCTGGCAGGCGGCCTCATCGAAGTGCTCCGCACCAACCTCGCGCGCCAGCAGGACCGGATCCGGATCTTCGAGACCGGCCGCGTGTTTCGCCGCGACGGCGAGCGGCTCCGCCAGCCGCTGCTGATCGGCGGGCTCGCCTGCGGCGACGCCGCGCCCGAGCAATGGGGCAGCCCGAAGCGCCCGCTCGACTTTTTCGACGTCAAGGGCGATCTCGAGGCGCTCGTTGCGCCGCGCCGGCTTTCGACCGTCCGCGGCGAGCATCCGGCACTGCATCCCGGCCGCTCGGCCCGCATCGTGATCGACGGGCGTGACGCCGGCTGGCTGGGCGAAATCCACCCTCGCCTCGTCAAGCACTTCGAACTGCCGCGCGCGCCCGTCGCATTCGAGCTGGAGCTTGCCGCGCTGGCCGACCGTCCGATCCCGGCGGCGGCGCCGATCCCGAGGCTCCCTGTCGCGCGGCGGGATCTGGCCGTCGTGGTCGACGCGGGGCTCCCGGCGCAGGCCGTGATCGACGCGCTGGAAGCCGCCGGCATCGCCCGGGTGCTGGCAATTCGCCTTTTTGACGTCTACCGCGGCCCTGGAATACCAGATCAGGCAAAAAAAGCCTTGCGATTCTGGTGCTTATACAGGATACTGAACGTACTTTGACGGACGCCGAAATCGACGAGACCGCGGGGGAGTTGTTGCGCGTTCTCCAAGATCGATTCGGCGCCACGCTGCGCAAGTAGGGTCTTCGATGACGCTCACCAAAGCCGAACTCGCCGAACTGCTCTTCGAGCAACTGGGCCTCAACAAGCGCGAGGCCAAGGACATGGTCGAGCACTTCTTCGAGGAAATCCGAACCGCGCTCGAAGCGCGGCGATGCCGTCAAACTGTCGGGATTCGGCAATTTCCAGCTGCGCGAAAAGCCGCAGCGACCCGGACGCAATCCCAAGACCGGCGAGGAGATTCCCATCACCGCACGGCGCGTCGTGACCTTCCATGCAAGCCAGAAGCTGAAGGCCATGGTCGAAGCCGCGAACCATGCCGGAACACAGCCGAGCTAAGGCCGAGCTTCCGCCGATCCCCGCCAAGCGGTATTTCACCATCGGCGAGGTCAGTGACCTCTGTGCGGTGAAGCCGCACGTGCTCCGATATTGGGAGCAGGAATTCACCCAGCTGAAGCCGGTGAAGCGACGCGGCAACCGGCGCTATTACCAGCACCACGAGGTCCTGCTGATCCGGCGCATCCGTGACCTGCTCTACGAGCAGGGCTTCACGATCAATGGCGCACGCCACCGCCTCGAGTCCGAGATCCTCTCTACCCAAGACGCCGAAGTGGAGTCCGCCGCCGCGCGCGGCAACCACGGCGACGCGTCCGAACACGCCCCACCTAGCGCGGCGTCGAGCAAGGTACCGACTGCCGCCGAAATCCGGCGCGAGCTGCAGCAAATTCGCGAGCTGCTGGGCCCGGAACGATGAGAGCGGCTATAATCCGCAGTTCGCGTCGGGGCGTAGCGCAGCCTGGTAGCGCACCTGCATGGGGTGCAGGGGGTCGGAAGTTCGAATCTTCTCGCCCCGACCACGTAGTCCTGAAGGGCCGGCACGGCGGTGCCGCGCCGGCCCTCGATCCAAGTACAACCGCGAGCGCCTGCCCATGGCAGTGACCGCGCCAACGCGACGTCGTCGCGTCATATCACGAACGCTGGCTGTCGGCGGGTCACAGGAGTGCCCGCCGGGAGGCGTGCGCCCCGAATGGGCGCGCTTTTTGCTTGCCATCGTGAATACATAAAAGCTGCCCCGGGAGGCACACAAATGTCGGCTGCTCAGCCACGCCCCGCCACGCACCGGTTCCGGCGTGTCGGAACTTGCCATTGCGCGGGCGCAGCGCAACACCGTCCTCATCATCGACGACCTCTTCAGCAGCCGCCTGCTGCTCGCCGAGATCGTCCGGCAGATCGACGGCAAGCTCAACCTCGAGCTGTTCGACACGCCGAGCCGCGCGCTGGAGTTCGCGCGGAACAACCGCGTCGACATGGTGCTCACCGACTACAAGCTGCCGGAATTCGACGGCATCGAGCTCGTGAAGCAGATCCGCGGCCTTTCCCACTGCGTCGACATCCCGATCGTCGTGATCACGGTCGTCGACGACCGCCAGCGTCCGCTATGACGCGCTCGAGGCAGGCGCCACCGATTTCCTGATCAAGCCGCTCGACGAGCATGAGACGCGCGCGCGCTGCGCCAACCTGCTGGAGCTCCGCCGCCACAAGATCGTGCTACCGACCAGGCGCGCGTGCTGCAGTACCAGGTCGACAAGTCGGTGGCCGAAATGCACGAGCGCGAGCTGGAGACCCTGGCAAAGCTCGCCAAGGCCGGCGAGTTCCGCGACAAGACGACCGGCAACCACCTGATGCGCATGGCGAAGTATTCGGCGCTCATCGGCGCGCACCTCGGCCTCGGCGCGGAGACCGTCCACGTGCTCGAGGTGTCGGCGCCGATGCACGACATCGGCAAGATCGGCATCCCGGACTCGGTGCTGATCAAGGAGGGCCCGCTGACGCGCGCCCGAGATCGAGATCATGAGGGCGCATCCGCGCATCGGCTACGACATCCTCAAGGGCAGCCCCTCGAAATACCTCAGCATGGGCGCGATCATCGCGCTCGGGCACCACGAGAAATTCGACGGCACCGGCTATCCGAACGGGCTGCACGGCGAGGACATCCCCATCGTCGCCCGCATCGTTGCGGTGGCCGACGTGTTCGACGCGCTCGTCAGCGAGCGGCCGTACAAGCACGCCTGGCCGATCCAGGAAGGGATCGACTTCCTCGTACGGCAGCGCGGCAAGCATTTCGACCCGAAATGCGTCGACGCGTTCCTCGCCGATCCGACCAAGATCGAGGCGATTTTCACCAAGTTCGCTGATTAGCGGTGCCGGAGAGGGACACGGCCCAGCACTCGAAATCGATCGGTGGCAAATGCCAACGACTGCTCTAGTCCCGCACATCTAGGTCCAGCGATCAGCACTGATCCCCCGAAGAAACCCGCCGCCGACCCCCACAAGAAGGACCTTGTTGGCGCGCCTTTATTTGACCGCCTCGTACGGCCTCGTCAAGTGCCATCGGGATCGACGCGGCCGAAGTGTTTGCGTGGTGGTCGACTGTGACTACGAGGCGCGCGATGTGGAAGTCCCAACTTCCGCGCCGCGGCCTCGATGATGCGCAGGTTTGCCTGATGCGGGATCATCCAGTCGATCTCTTCGATTGACATGTCTGGCGGCCGACAACGATTCCTGCGCCGCTTCAACCATGCCGCGTACGGCAAAACGGGAAAACGGCACCCCCATCCATGTGAATGTATGGTCGACCGAGATATGGGGCGCAGTTAAAGAACCGCGGGCTGGCCGCCATCCGCGTGCAGCCGCGCCGCAACGATTCCCGGCTGCGGCGAAGCGGACACGACTACCGCGCCCGCGCCGTCGCCAAATAGGACGCATGTCGAGCGGTCATCCCAGTTCAGAAGGCGCGACATCTTCTCGGCGCCGACGACGAGCACGTGGCGCGCCGCGCCCTTCGAGATCATCGCGTCCGCAAGCGTACCCCGTAGATAAACCCAGAGCAGGCGGCCGACAGGTCGAAAGCGCCGACGTGACGCGCGCCAAGTTTCGCCTGAAGCAATGCGGCGGCGGACGGAAAAACCATGTCCGGCGTGATCGTGGCGACCATGATCAGGTCGAGGTCCGCTGGACCAATCCCGCTGCCGCAAGCGCATCGCGCGAGGCGGCAAGCGCCATGTCGGACGCCTGCTCGTCAGGTGCCGAAACATGCCGACACCGTATACCTGTCATTGAGCGGATCCACTCGTCGCTGGTGTCGACTCGTTCCGCGATCTCGCCGTTTGTCAGTATTTGCGCCGGCAGATAGCCTTCCTGTCCCAGTGATCTTGCTATGCATGTGTTCCCTGGTTGACCCGCATCATCCCCTTCCTGGATACCGCAGCGGCCTGATGCGCGCCGCGCGCAGGATTTCTCAGTCGGCACGGTATCGCCGCGTCGACATACTCCTAGTACAAAAGCCCTAATTTACTCGTGAAACGTTGCCCATTCGTGGCCGCGCACCGCGGACGGTTTGGTGCCAAGTTCGGCGGCCGCGATTAGCCACTCCGTAACCAGTGGCCATAACAAGTCACGCGAGGACTTCCTAAAATAGCCGAAATGCCCAATCTTTCCGAGGCCCGGTCGCGCGCACGTCAATCATGCGTTCTTCGAAGCGACAGCCACTCATTAATGCTTGCAGGCGTGCGGCTCCAGCCGTCGTAGAAAATGGATCATCCGAAAATGTGAGCGAAAGCGCATCAGCGTGCAATGCGCGAAAGCGAGCCTCCACCTGAGCATGTCGCACGCTGTCGAGTGAACCGTCAGCAAAGCGAAAATTCCGATGGAAGCCCGGCCTTGTTCGCGCAGCCCAATCGTAAGCGACCCCCGCGGGAAGGTCCGCAGGAAGACCAAACTTACGTGCCGGAAAATAACCCAGAGCTCGCGTCATTGCTGGCATCACTGCGTGCCACATCGACCACATTAGTGGGCGCGCCCAGCGTGCATAATCCCGCCAATAGCCGGTATGACCGCCGATCATGACGATCCTGTCGATCAACGTTGGGTCCTGCACGAACCCGATCAGAAAACCTCCGATGCTGTGGCCAATTACAGCGCGAAGCCGACCGGAGTAGTTTTCGCGCAGCCATTCCAGCGCGGCGGGAGCATCGAATTCGCCCCAATCCTTTATGGTGGCCTGGTAACCTCGGAGGCGTTTGGGACCCGACCGTCCAATTCCGCGATAGTCGTAGGTCATCGTTACAACGCCTTGGTCTGCGAGACCTTGGGCAAATCCACGGTAGTACGCGGCGGGAATTCCAGCTCCGGCATTTATCACCGTTACCAGCCCCAGCTCCCGGCCATGCTCGGGCGAAAAAAGGGTCCCGGACAGGCTATGCCCATCCCTCGTGGAAATGAGAAAAGGTGTGGCTTTGGCCATTCCGGTCAGCCGATATGCGCCCGGTCAAGAATCACTCGAAGAATGCCAGAGATGTTGCTGATGGCAAAGTAAAGATGCTTCACGAATTGACCTTCGTCACTGAGCGTTGTCGTAATACGTCACATGCCGCGATTGGTGGGCACAACGCGGAAGAAGGGAAAGCCCCGTTGTTGCCCTAAAAGCGCCACTTCGAGTGCGGGTCAAATCCCGCGATCCCTACCCTTCACGCCCTAGTTGCGCCGGCGCGAGAGGGGGTGCAAGATAGTAAGTTAGACGTCGTCACTTTTCCCAATAGTGCCGCGACGCGAACCCCCTCATGGCACATGATTTGCTTCCGTTAGGAACGACAGCCGCGCATACCCTGGGCAGCTTAGCCTCCTTCCCGATGAAAGCCATCACTTTCCTCAAGTCACGTTTCGCCGCGCAGGCGGAAAGCGAGCCCGAACAGGCAGTTTTCCGGCTGGTCATCGTCGGGGCGATACTTGCTTATTTCACTCTGGTCGTCGGCCCAAGGGATGGCTGGAGTGAACAGGAGACCCAGGTCGCTTTCGGACTTGCTGGTTTCTTTGCGATCGCGGTAGGCATATTTCTGTGTATTTGCATCTGGCCGGCAAAGAGCGTCATTCGGCGTGTTGCCGGGATGCTCTCTGATACAGGCGGCGCGACATTTTACGTCTGGCTTGCCGCCGATCACGGCGTCGCGATGATTGGCGTCTATCTCTTCGTGACGTTCGGAAACGGCTTCCGTTATGGCCGCAGCTACCTGTACGCGTGCCAGGCACTTTCCCTCGCGGGATTCATTGCCGCGCTCGAATTTGTCCCCTATTGGCAGCAACATGGAACCGAAGGGTTCGGACTGTTGATTGCGCTTGTCGCCCTGCCGCTCTACGTCGCAATGCTGTTGAAACGCATCGAAGAGGCGCGCGATCGGGCACGCGAAGCTAGTGCACGAGCAGAGCTTGCAAATAACGCCAAGACCACCTTCCTTGCGAACATGAGTCACGAGATTCGCACGCCGCTAAACGGAATCGTCGGCGTTGTGGACCTTTTCCAGGCAACGGTGCTATCCGCCCAGCAAACCGAACTGGTAAAGCTGATGCGCCATTCCGTATCCGTTCTCCGTTCGCTAGTGGACGACGTCTTGGATATCAGCAAGATCGAATCGGGTCGGATATCGATCGAAGTGGCAGCATTTGATCTCCATGCGATGCTGAACGGCCTCGTACGCCTGCTCCGCCCCCATGCTCGGGCAAAAGGTCTCGAACTGCGTGCCGTCGTCGACCCGATGCTCGACTATCGCCTGCTCGGCGACGCACATCACCTGCGCCAAGTTCTGTTGAACTTGATCGGCAACGCAATCAAGTTCACAGAGCGTGGCGGCGTCACTCTAGAAGTCGCGCTGCTCAAGGAAACGACCGACGGTGTCACCGCGCGATTTGAGGTGCGGGACACGGAATTGGTATTTCCGAAGCCGCGCTATCGCGCATCTTCGAACGATTTGTTCAGGCTGATGATTCAACGACGCGTCGATATGGAGGATCGGGCCTCGGTACGACAATTGCTAAACAACTTGTAGACTGATGGGCGGAACAATCGACGTAAGAAGTTCGCTTGGCGAAGGAAGTGCTTTTTGGGTAGATCTTCCACTACTCAAGGAAATCCGCTCCGTCGAGGTCCCGGCCGAGGTGCTCGCCGCTCAGGACGAGGTTACGCTACTTGTCGGCGACGATGCGGCGGTTGCAGGTGTGCGGCCGCTAGTCGAGGCAGTTGGTGGCCGCTGCGAAACGCTTGCGACTGCTTCTGCCGTCGGCCCCCGCATCGATGCGGTGTTTGAGTCCGGTGGAAGTGTGCGAGCAATCGTCGTGGCGGCAAACGTAGATGCTGCATGCATTGCGTTCACAGCTGCAGCGCAGCGATTCGGCGAACGACCTGTAGCGCTAATCCACATCGCCCAGGAGCCACTTTCGGTCGTCGATACGGCGCGCGTACGGAGCATACGTGACGCTTGTACGCTTGGGCCGACAGTCACACCACGGGCGTTCACTAATGCGGTCCATGCGGCGACTGCAACTAGCCGCGATACCGCCGAGATCATAGATCTGGCTGAGGTGCTTAAGCAGCAGCGGACGCCCCTTCGGGTCCTTGTTGCCGAGGACAACCCAACAAATCGGGCAATCATTTCCAAATTGTTGGAGCATGCCGGACACGAGGTGATCTTGGCTGCCGATGGCGAGGAAGCCCTCGACCTTTACGAACAGCAAAAGCCTGACATTGCGGTGCTCGACTTCAACATGCCGCAGCGTACCGGGCTCGAGGTCATCAAGGCTATTCGCGTGATGGAATCTGGCGGCGAGCGGTTGCCCGCAGTGATTCTCTCGGCGTCGGTGACGAACGAAGCGCGTGACCGTTCTAGGTCGGCTGGCGCGGACGAATTCATGGGCAAGCCGTTCGAGGCAGCGGTGTTGCTTCAAACGCTCGATCGCCTCGCGCGGCGTAGAGCTAGAACAGGGAACTCGGCGGCACCCCGCGCACAGCACACGGCGGCGGTTGTAACGCTCGAGACTCCGCTCCTCGACGCCCGGCGAATGGCGGAGGTCGAGAACATCGCCCGTGACCCGGGTTTCCTTGCGGAGCTGCTGCGCGGGTTCAAGCAGGACGTCGAGTCGATTTTTGATCGCCTAGATGCGCCGGTCGATGAAGGTCGATGGGAAACTGTGCACGACCTGATGCACACCATTAAAGGTGCATCGGTCGGAATTGGCGCACAACAACTTGCTGCGCGTAGCGACGAATTCGACGCCTGCGTCTCTGCTGGCCAGACAGGCCTGCTGGCCGAGCGGAAAGCGGAGTTGCGTCGATGTTTCGACGCCACGCTTGTGCAGCTAGATTCCTATACCGTTAAGAAATTCCGCGTGTCGCTTTAGTCCCACTGCTACCACGCCTGACCCCGCTGATCAGGCGTTGCCGGCCACCGCAATCGGCTCAAACAGTTCGTCGACCTTTTCTTCGTCGGAAGTACGTGCAAGCAGTCGGTCCTGCGCCTTGACAAGGCGCGCCATCATTCGCAGGTCGCGCGTTTCAAGGCGCAAAACCGCATCAACCCACACGGCGACAATTGAACGCATTTCGGCGTGGGGAACTTGTTGGTACTCTCGTTTGGCACGAAGCATCGCGCGATAGCTGTTTTGCCGACGTTGACGGCTGCGCACGATGCCCCGAACTGCGTCAACGCCCATGCCATCATCGACCAACATATCGACGACGCCGGCCTTGTGCATATATTCGGCCGAGTAGACCTCGCCACTCATGATAATTTCTTCAGCTTTACGCAAACCGATCCGACGTGCGAGCAGTGACAGTGCCCCCATTCCAGGAAACATATTGAAAAGGACTTCCGGCAGAGAAAATGTTGCTGATCGTTCGGCGACAATCGTGTCGCTCGCGAGAGCGCACTCGAACCCACCGCCGAACGCCTTGCCCTGAACCAACGAAATGGTTGCAATTTCCGCATTATAGCTACAGATGCGCCGATACATGTTGTCGACGCAAAGATTGCCATAGCGCTCGAGTTCCCGCTGGTCCTTGCGCATGATCGATTGAATGAATAGCGAGAGGTCGCCACCGAGATTGAACACTCCATCGACTCGGCTTCCGAACACCGCGTAATCAACACGGTGCGGCTGGCCGCGATAAGCGATCCACCCGCTGTGCTCCTCAAGCTTCCCTTCAAACTTGACGACTTCCTCAAGCAATTCCCTGTTGAAGCACGGGCGCGGGCTCGGCTTCATCCACGAAAATAGCGTTCGCAGCTCGGGGTCGTATTCGAGTTCGAACTGCTTCAGCCGATCGAAGGACGCCAATGCGGGGAATTCGACGATTGCGTTCATGGCCTGTGTCTCCAAAAGTTTTTTGCGCGCAAAGCATTAACATCGCGATCCGCAGGCAACGAAAGCACCTTTGCGGACCGATGAAAAGGCAGGCGGTTATGACCGCGCATTCTTTGGATCAAAAGCGCCAAGCGGCCCTGCCTGAATGTACTGTACACGAAATTCTGGTAATTTTGACAAGGGTAGCCCCTTGATCAAGCGCAACTTCTTTACGATTTGAGGGAATTGCCGCAACCTTCGAAAATCAGGCGGTCACCGGCGCTGGCGGCTCGGTCAGCCCCATTCCCCGCGACGACATCTGGGGTCGATGGAACTTGATCATACAATAGGGTGTGGTTTTTTTGTGGGCTACATATGAACCCTAAGTTATAGAGCGGCCGACTTGCGTCACAAAAAGGGGCGCTCTGCCAAAGCGCCAGACTTGGAATTTCCTTCACTTCAGGAGCGCCCACTCTCCGCCAATCAGTCCTTCCATCGGCCGAAACGTTGCCTTGTACGCCATCTTTCGGCTCTCGGCGATCCAGTACCCGAGATAGAGGTGCGGGAGCCCCTGCTCCCGGCAGCGACCAATTTGCCAGAGAATCGCGTAGCTCCCATAGCTCGCGCCTGCGACGCCCGGTTCGAAGAACGTGTAGACCGACGAGAGGCCGTCCGCGAGACGATCGACGAGGCTGACGATCCGCAGGACACCGTTGTCCCGGAACTCGATGAGATCGGTGGCCACGTTGCTGTGCAGCAGGAAATGCTGATATTGCTCGCGGCTGTCCTGGTCCATTCCGCCGCCGGGGTGGCGGTCGCGCTGATAGCGCAGGTACAGCGCGTAGTGCTCGGGATCGAAGACGAGCTCGCGCCGGGTCGCGACCAATCCGGCATGATTGCGCAAACATCGCTTCTGGGCGCGGTTTGGCTGGAAATTCGCGACGTCGACCCGCACCGGCACGCAGGCGCGGCAGTGGTCGCAGTACGGCCGGTATGTGAACGCGCCGCTTCGCCGGAACCCCATTCGGACGAGTTCGCTGTACGCGCGGGTGTCGATAAGGTGGCTCGGCGTCGCTACCTGCGAGCGCGCCGCGCGCCCGGGCAGATAGCTGCACGGGTACGGTGCCGTCGCATAGAACTGCAGCGACGCGAGGGGGAGGTCGTTGAGCTTCGTCACCTGAGCACGTCTTCCACCGGGAGCGCGCGCCAGGGATCTTCCGGCGCAGCGCAGTTTACCAACGCGTCAACCCGGCGCGCAAACTCGTGCCTGGGGATCGGCCGCGCACCGAACGAACCGAGGTGCCCCGTTTCCTGCTGGCAGTCGATCAGCGGCATCTCGCGCGAGCGTGCTATTGCGACAAGATGCGCGAGGGCGACCTTCGAAGCGTCCGTCTCGCGCGCAAACATCGACTCGCCGTAGAACATCCGCCCGATCGAGACGCCGTAGAGGCCGCCGACCAGGCGCCCGTCGCGCCACGCCTCGACCGAATGCGCGAGCCCGCGCGCGTGCAGCGCCGAATAGGCGTCGGCGATGGCGGGCGTGATCCACGTCCCATCCTGCCCGCGGCGCGGCATGGCCGCGCAGGCCGAGAGCGTCGCGCGGAATGCGCTGTCGACCCGAACCTCGAACGTTTCCCGGGCGAGCACCTTGCGCAGCGAACGGGCAATGCGAAATTCGTCGACAAAGAGGACGAATCGGGGGTCGGGCGACCACCAGAGCACCGGCTGGCCCTCGCTGTACCAAGGGAAGATGCCATGCCGGTACGCCTCCTCGAGCCGGTCGGGGCCGAGTGCCTCGCTCGCAGCCAGAAGGCCATTCGGCTCATCAAGGGCGGAATCGAGCGGCGGAAACGGCGCCGCCTGCCGCAGCCAGGGAATCATGGGCAGGATTCTGCCATGTGGCATCGCCCGCAACGCCGCGCGCCGCGCCGCCGATTGCAGCGCATCGCGCGAGCCTCGATAATCGGTCAGCCGCTCATCATCGAATGCACATGCCAAAGACCGAATTGCGCTGCCCGTGGGCCGAAGGCAGCCCGCGCTACGCCGACTATCACGATCACGAATGGGGCGTGCCCGTTCACGACGATCGCGTCTTCTTCGAGTTCCTTCTGCTCGAGGGCGCGCAGGCCGGCCTTTCGTGGTCGACGATCCTCAACAAACGCGACGGCTACCGAGCCGCGTTCGCGGCATTCGATCCCGCAAGAGTTGCGCGTTTCGATGCCCGCCGCGTCGAGCGCCTGCTTGCAAACGAGGGCATCGTGCGCAACCGGCTGAAGGTTGCGAGTGCCGTCGCCAACGCGCGAGCGTTCCTCGCGACGCAGGAGGAGTTCGGGAGCTTCGACCGCTATGTCTGGTCCTTCGTCGACGGCAAGCCCAGGCAGAACAAGTGGCGCACGCTAGGGCAGGTACCCGCGACGACGGCGCAATCGGACGCGCTCTCGAAGGATCTCGCGCGGCGCGGCTACCGCTTCGTCGGCTCCACGATCATCTATGCATTCATGCAGGCCACCGGCCTCGTCAACGACCACCTCGTGACCTGCCCGCGCTGGCGCGAAGTCCAGGATCGGGGCTCCTGACCGTTCACGGCCCTTCCACGCGTTCCGGTAAAATCGCCTCGCTGCGCCCCGGTAGCTCAGTGGATAGAGCAGTCCCCTCCTAAGGGACAGGTCACACGTTCGATTCGTGTTCGGGGCGCCCGCGCGCGGTGCGACATTCGGATGCCGCTAGATCCGCACCGCGGGATTCAGCGTGTAAAGCCCCGTGACCGCCGCCTTTGCGAGCACGTGTCCCTGCATGGCACGGCGCACGTCGGGGCCGCCGAACGTGCCCGCGACATCCAGCCGCGCCACGTCGAGCGCGAACAGCGTGAAAGTGTAGTGATGGACGATTGCGTCGTTCCATGGCGGACAGGGCCCGTCGTAGCCGTAATAGTTGCCGGCCATTTCCTTGTCGCCCGCGAACCAGCCCGTGTAATCGTTAATGCCCTGCCGCGCGCCGCGCGGCGCCATCGGCCCCGGCTTTCCCCGCGCGGTGACGCCGTTCGAGAACTCCCCGCGCGCAATCGCGGCCTCATCGGGAGGCAGATCGATCAGCAGCCAGTGGAAGAAGTCGACCCGCGGCAGCGTCGCGGGGACGACGCGACCTTCCTGGTTGACGTCGTCGCCGCGCGACGGCACGTCCGGATCGTGACAAATGAGCGACAGCGACCGTGCGCCCTGGGGGATGCCCGACCATACGAAATCCGGATTGCGGTTGCCGGACATCCGCACGTGCTGCGCGGGATCGATCGCACAGAATGCGAATTCGGACGGAATCGCGCCGCCGTCGCGGAATGCAGTCGTCGTGAGCTTCACTTTTGCTTCCAGTGCGGGGGAATCGTCTTGTCGAGGTAGGGCAATGCCTCGATGCGTGCCTTCCACGCGCGCAGCTCAGGCGTCAGCATCGCGTCCGCGCCGAGGTCAGGAAGCTTCGTCTCGCAGCGGTTCATGAACGCGACCAGCGGATAAAACGCGTAGTCGGCCGCCGACAGCGGACCGGCGAGAAACTCGCCGCGCATCGACTTCGTAAACATCGCGTATTCGGCCATCAGCGCGTTACGGCCGTCGGCGAGTTTCTGCGCGTCGCGCTCCTCGGGCTTCGCATAGAACGCCTGCCGAATGATGAGATCTATCGGCTCGTCGAGATAGTTGTCGACCTCGAGAATCAGGCGTCGCACGAGTGCCCTCGCCTTCGCGTCGCCGGGAAAGAGCCGCGCGCCGGAAGCGGGGTACGCCTCGTCGAGGTATTCGACGATCGCGTTCGACTCGTACAGCACGAACTCGCCGTCGACCAATACCGGCACCTGGTGCCGCGGGTTGAGTGCCAGGAACTCGGGCTTGCGCGTGTCGCCAGCCGCGAAGGACAGCACTTTCAGTTCATAGGCGAGCGCCTTGTGCTCGAGCGCGAGCTGCGCGCGCCAGGCGTAGGGGGACCCGGAACCGTAGTAGAGAACGAGGCTCATGTTGTCCTTGATGTATTGAGGTTGCGCCTAGGGCTTTCTGCGGGAATGCTCCGGCTTTGCGGTGTCCTGCGCCGGCATCTGACCTGCGCGAAGCGCCTCGAGCGAGGCCTTCTGCAACTCCATCGTCTTGATGCTCATCTGCATCATGCTGAGGCTCATCTGCAGCCAGCCCTCGATGACGCGAAGCTCCCCGATCTTGCGCTCAACCTCTGCCGGATCGAGTGTGGCGAACATCGCCGCGGGATTGGGGAACGGCATCGCCCCCGCGCCCGGCACTGCGCCCGGCGCCATGCCGGGCATGCCGAACGCGGGCATCGGCATGCCGAACGGGTTCCACATCTTCTGCATGAACTCAAGCGCGGCCTGAGGGGAGAACGCGGACGCGTCGGTTTCCGACGGCTTCTCGGGCGCTGCTTTGCTCATGGTGGACTCCCCTTGGCGGCCGACGACGGCGCGAGCATGGCGGCGCGGCGAATCCCGTGCGACAGGCAGGCGATTGGGCTATTATCGTCGTTCATGACGGACATTCGCGCAACCCTGCTGGCGCGGCTTGCCGCGGCTGTGGGCAATACGCAGGTCCTCACCGATCCCGGCGACCTCGCCCCCTATCTCACCGACTGGCGCGGCCGCTACCATGGCCTTGCGCAGGCGGTGGTGCGCCCCGGCAGCACGGAGGAAGTCGCGGCCGTGGTCCGAGCCTGCGCCGATGCCGGCGCCCCGATCGTCCCGCAAGGCGGCAACACCGGCCAGTGCGGCGGCGCAACGCCCGATGCGCGCGGCACCGCGATCGTCGTCTCGCTGCAGCGAATGAATCGGGTGCGCGCGCTCGATGCCGACAACGCGACGATGACCGTGGACGCCGGGGTGCCGCTCGCGGGCGTCCAGGAAGCCGCCGCGCGCGCGGGTCTCATGTTCCCGCTGTCGCTCGCCGCGGAAGGGAGCTGCACGATCGGCGGCAACCTGTCGACCAATGCCGGGGGCACCGCGGTGTTGCGCTACGGCAACACCCGCGAGCTCACGCTCGGCATCGAAGCGGTGCTGGCCGACGGCCGCGTGTGGAACGGACTGCGCGGGCTGCGCAAGGACAACACCGGCTACGACCTTAAGCAGCTCTTCATCGGTGCGGAAGGCACGCTCGGCATCATCACCGCGGCGGTGCTGAAACTCTTTCCGGCGGTGCGGTCACAGGCGACAGCGCTCGTCGCCGTCGACGACGTGGCCGCCGCGGTGCGGCTGCTGCGTGCGCTGCGGGGCGCGCTCGGCGATCGACTCGTCGGCTTCGAGCTTATGTCCGCGTATTCCCTCGCGCTGTCGCGCAAGCACCATCCGACGCTGCCCGATCCGCTGCCGGGTCACCCCTGGTACGTGCTCGTCCAGGTCGACGACAGCCGCGCCGACGCACCGGTCGAGGCCGACGTCGAGGCGGCGCTCGCCCCGCTCATCGAGAGCGGCGGCGTGCGCGACGCCATCCTCGCCCGCTCCGGCACGCAGGCACGCGCACTCTGGGCGCTGCGCGAAGGCATCGCCGAGGCGCAGCGGCGCGAGGGGCCCAACATCAAGCACGACATTTCGGTGCCGGTATCGGCGATTCCGCGCTTTCTCGAGGCGTCGTCGACGGCGCTCGCCGCGGCGCTCCCGGGTTTGCGTTTCGTGACGTTCGGGCACCTCGGGGACGGCAATCTCCACTACAATCTCGCGGCGCCCGAGGGCGTCGACGCCGAGGCGTTCATGGCGAATGCGCCGCAGGCGTCGCGCATCGTGCACGACCTGGTCGCGGCCGCCGGGGGCAGCATCAGTGCCGAGCACGGCATCGGGCAGTACAAGCGCGGCGAACTCGTCCGCTACAAGAGCCCCGTGGAAATCGACATGATGCGAACGATCAAGGCCGCGCTCGACCCCGCGGGCATCTTCAATCCGGGCAAGGTGCTCTGACAGGCGGGATGGGACCGATGGGCAAAGTGATCTTCTGGATCGTCATCATTTTCGCGCTGCTGCTCGTCGCGCGGGTCGCCAACGTCGCCGCCGCGAAGCGCCGGGACGGCGCCGGAAAGTCGCGCGTTCCGCCGGCGAGCCCCATGGTGCGCTGCATGCGCTGCGGCGTGTTCCTGCCAAGCGCGGACGCGAAGCCGGTTGCAGGCGGTCACGTCTGCAGCGATCCCGCCTGCGCCGAGCGCCGTTGACGGCACCCCACGAGTGCTGCGATAACGGACTCCATGCAACCCCGCCCCGCCATTCCGCCGTTCGAGCCGCCTCTGCCGATGACGGCCGGCGGCTCGAGCCGGCGCATTCTGTGGATCGTCAGCGTCTATCGAGCAGTTTGCGCGACGGCGCTCGTCGGCATCGCGCTCCTCGCCGACATTTCGTCGTTCGGGGTCCCCGCGAGCGGAATGTTCACGACCTGCGCGTTCGTCTATTTCGCGTTCGCACTGCTTGCCTTCTGGTGGGTGCAGCGCGAGGAGCAGCCCGCGCCCCTCTCCGCGCTGACTTCGACGCTGCTGGTCGGCGACGTCGTCTGCATCGGCGCCATCATGATGTCGAGCGGCTCGGTGGGCGCCGCGCTGCCGATCCTGCTGTTTCCGCAGCTGGCGGCGAGCGGCTGGCTGCTGCGCACGCGCATCGCGTTCTTCCACGCGGCGCTCGCCACGGTGATCCTCCTCGGGCTCGACCTGTGGCGCCTGATGGAGGGCCACATCAACAGCGGCGCGCAGCCGTTCCAGACCGGTCTCATCGGCTTCGGCTTTTTCGCGACGGTCGGCGTGACCGTCGCGCTCGGCTCGTACACGAAGGCGTCCGAGGATCTGGCCGCGCAGCGCGGCATCGACGTCGCCAACCTCGAGCAGGTGAACCGCCTCATCATCCAGGACATGCAGGACGGCGTCCTGGTCGTCGACCTCAATGGCGTCGTGCGCGGCCACAACGCGCAGGTGACGCGTCTCCTCGGCGGATTCGGCCGGATGCGCGGCGGCATGCGCCTCGCCGAGTTCAGCTCGGTGCTGCACGACTACTGGCGCCGCTGGCAGGAGGACTATTCGGAGACGCTGCCGCCGTTCAAGGTCGAGGCGACGCAGCGGCTCCTTCGGGTTAGGCTCGTCCGCATCGGCTCGGGGCTGAACGGCGGCACGCTGATCTACCTCGAGGATCTCGGCCGCGCGCAGACCGAGGCGCAGCAAATGAAGCTCGCGGCCATGGGCCGGCTCACCGCGTCGATCGCGCACGAGGTGCGCAATCCGCTGTCGGCGATCAACCAGGCGGCGCAGCTTCTCGAGGAGGACGGCGCCGTCGCGCCGGAGGGCCAGCGGATGCTCAACATGATCCGCAACAACGCGAAGCGGATCGACCGCATCGTCGGCGAGGTGCTGCAGCTCAACCGGCGCGACCGGCAGCAGCCGGAGGTCATCATGCTGGGCGACTTCCTGCACGCGCTGATCGACGAGATCGTGCAGGCGGAGAACATTCCGGCCGGCGGCGTGATGATGATCCTGCCCCCCGACCTGATGGTGATCTTCGACCGCGGCCACTTGAACCAGATCATCTGGAATCTGGTGCGCAACGCGTGGCAGCACTGCCAGAAGAAGGAAGCGAGCATCCGGATCATGGCGCGCCCCGGATACATGGGCGACGCCGTCATCTGCGAGCTGAACGACGACGGACCGGGCATCCCCGCGGAGCTTCGCGGCCAGATCTTCGAGCCGTTCTTCACGACGCGCCCCGGCGGCACCGGGCTCGGGCTCTACATCGCGCGGGAGCTGGCCGACGCGAACGGCGCGGCGCTCGAGCTCCTGCCCAAGGGACCCGGCGCGCATTTCCGAATGACGATGAAACGCGCGGTCAATCCCGCGGCATGAAGACGAGGTGAGCATGTCCCGCAAATCCCGTGGCCAACCCAAGGTGCTCGTCATCGACGACGAGCCGGACCTTCTCGAGCTGCTCGAGCTCACGCTGTCGCGCATGGGGCTCGACACGACGCGCGCCGAATCGGTCTCCGAGGCGATCGCGCTTCTCGACAAGGAAGCCTTCGATCTCTGCCTCACCGACATGCGGCTGCCGGACGGCGAAGGGCTGCGCGTCGTCGAGCACATAAATCAAAAGGGCCTGGACGTCCCGGTCGCCGTGATCACCGCGTACGGCAGCGCCGAGAACGCCGTCGCGGCGCTCAAGGCCGGCGCGTTCGACTACCTCGCGAAGCCGGTCGCGCTGGAGCAGCTGCGCGCGCTGGTGAAGCAGGCGCTCAAGGTGCCGGAGAAGGCGCAGCCGGCGTCGAGCTACAAGCTGCTCGGCGAATCGCCGGCGATGATGCAGGTGCGCGGGCTGATCGACCGCCTCTCCAAGAGCCAGGCGCCGGTGTTCATCAACGGCGAGTCGGGCAGCGGCAAGGAGCTTGCGGCGCGCATGATCCATTCGCAGGGCCCGCGCGGCGAGCAGCCGTTCATCGCGGTCAACTGCGGCGCGATCCCCGAGAACCTGATGGAAAGCGAGTTCTTCGGCTACAAGAAGGGCGCGTTCACCGGGGCCGACGCCGACCGCGACGGCTTTTTCCAGGCAGCCAACGGCGGCACGCTGTTCCTAGACGAGGTCGCGGACCTGCCGCTCGCGATGCAGGTGAAGCTGCTTCGCGCGATCCAGGAAAAGAAGGTGCGCAAGGTCGGCGCGACGCAGGAGGAGCCGGTCGACGTCCGCCTCATCAGCGCGACGCACAAGAAGCTCGCTGCGCTCGTGGAGTCAGGCGATTTCCGTCAGGACCTCTATTACCGGCTGCACGTGATCGAACTTGCGATGCCGAGCCTGCGCGAAATGCGCGAGGACATTCCGCTGATCGCGCACGCGATCCTCAACAAGCTGTCGCGCGGCGTCGTGGCCAAGCTCGACGCCGAATCGGTCGAGGCCCTGGAGCGCTATCCGTTTCCCGGCAACGTCCGAGAGCTCGAGAACATCCTCGAGCGCGGACTTTCGCTTGCGGCCGACCCGCAGCGGATCACCGCCGAGGACCTGCACCTGACGCCGATCGCCGAGGAATCCGATTTCGCGGTCAGCGCCGGCGACAAGTGGCCGCTGCAGGATTACCTCGATCGCGTCGAGCGCGCGGCGATCAACGAGGCGCTGGAGAAGACCCGTTTCAATCGCACCGCCGCGGCAAAGCTCCTCGGCATCACCTTTCGCGCAATGCGCTACCGGATGGAGCGGCTGGGCATCAAGTAGCTGGTTCGATTCTCCGGCGAATCGTAGGAAGCGCCAACCTCGGGCGTGAAGCAATCGCGCGATTGGCACGGCTGCAAAAGTGCGAAGCCGCCGGAGGAACCTCCGGCGGCTTCTCTTCCAAAGATGCGACGCGTACGCCTCTGCTGCGCTACGCGCGCTTCTGACGCCGGCGCAGGAATCCGGCGGCCAGCAGGCCCGCGCCAAACAGCAATGCGCTGGACGGCTCGGGAGCGCTGCCTCCGCGATCCGGGTTCGAGCCGATCAGGTTCCAGTTGATCGATTCGTTGCCGTCGGATGAGCAACACACGAAGTCATACCCGAACGTGTCGAGAATGTGCCCGGTGTCGGTGCCCGACATCGACGTTGCGAGCTCGACGATGTCGAACGACACCTTCGGCACGTTTGCGGCGCATGCCGCAATTTGCGCGGCGCTCAGCGCACCCGGGTTCGTGCACCCGCCGAGGGGATGGGTGGCGTCGATGCCGATGCCACCCGGCAGGTAGCCGGGGTCGCTGGTATCGAAATCGTACGCGAACAGTTGGGTGAAGATCCCTTTCTGGCCCGCGCCGATCACCAGGTCAGTCCAAATGGTGTACGTTCCTCCGAACACCGTTACTGTCATGTTGTGAATCGTGATCGCACTTCCGGTGTTGTTGTCGATGCGGACGGCACCCGCATCGAAGCCACCGGCCTGCGAGGCGGCGCTCTCGGACACCACGCCTGCGTCACCGATCCAGGGACCCGGGAAGAATCCGCTCGGCCGCAGGCTGTCCGCGTACCCGACAAAGATGTCTATTGAATCAGCGATTGCGGGCGGTGCGCCCAGCAATGCCCCGACGAACAGTGCACCCGCGAATTTCGCTAACTTCACCATGATGACCTCCCCAGCGTCGAAGGAAACACTTTTGGGACTCTCTCAGTTCTCTCGGGGGGAAAACCGCCCACGGGATGTGTTGCGCGAGAAAGCATAAGTTGCGCCGACGTTTCGAGGACCAACAAAAACAAATAGTTGCAGGGCTTCGCCAGCCGAGATCTCAGCCAAGTGTAAGGCGACCCGACGATGACCGTATCAGCTGTGTGGCTTCGATCCGCCGGGACCGTGAATGTCGTGGCGGCAGCGAGAACCACTCGACCGCGCCCCTCTCGCCCTACGCTCCTCAGCGCCTGCTGAGCTCTTCGATCGTCCAGCCGGTTTCGCGCAGTCCCTCGCGGGCGCGTGCCGACGCGAGGCCGGTCACGTGTATCCCTCGTTTCGCAACGCCTGATTCGCGGCGCTCCGCGAACGAACGCACGGGCTCGGTCCACACGACGTAGTCGACCGGCGCGGGAACGATGATGCGTCCGGCGCGCGTGTGCGCAACCATGATCCTGCCGGCGATCTCGAGCGCCACCACCGGATCGCGCTCGGTGCCGACGCGACGCGCCATGTCGACCGCGTTACGCAGGTACCGCGCTTCGCTTTCGCTCGCAACTCCGCCGGCCAGTGCCACGACGCCCGCGCGGTTCGAAGCGTCCGGCATCTGCGCGAGCGCGTCGACGAACGGCACTGACAGCGTCGGCGTGAACCAGCGGTTGGTGACGAACGCACGCACCGTTTCGGCACCGATGCCCATTGCGGCGAGCTTCTGCTCGTGGAGCGTGCGGATGTCCGCCGGCGACTTGTCCCAGACGAGGTTGCTGACCGTTGCGGTGGCGGAGATCGCGGTGGCGACACCCGCGGTCGACACGGCAAGCGCGACGTCGAGCGAGACGCCGCCCGCGACCGCGGCCTTGGCGAGATCGTCGAGCTGTTTCGCCAGCACCGGATTCGTCGTGTAGGGATCGGCGCCGGCCTGCTTCGCGATCTTGCGTTTCGCCGCGTTGACACCGAGCGCGTCCATCGCCGCACCCTCCACGCCGCTGCCTGCCGTTGCGCCACTGCTGTTGTTCTCCGTCGCGCGCTCGAGCGTCGTCGCTGCCGACTGAAAGAAGCGGCCGACCCCTGCCGGAATGCCGGAAATCGTCTGGACCGGATTGGTCACCGCCTGACCGATTGCCGCGCCGGTCTTCAGCGCCGACGCGGCGAGGGCGTCGGCAAACACGCCGGTCTGGCTCAACTGGCCGAGGCGCGCGATCGCAGCGAGCTCGGACACGCGGATTGCAAGCATTTCCACACCGTCGGCATTGAACGTTCCCGCCGGCGCGCGCACCACGAACTGCCCCATGTAACCGACGATCGGGACGGACGTATCGATCGTGTAGCCCGTGCCGTTCAGCACGTCCGCGGGTGCCAGCATCGCCGCCTCGACGGTCGGCATGGGTTCGATCGGCGGCAGCACGGCCGCGTGGACAATGATTGCGTTGGGGAGGAGCCCGAGCAGCAGCAGACGACGGAGCCACATGATGGACGGTCTTTCGGATAGTTTATTTGGGAGCGCCGGACGAGGGCGGGCGACGGGCATCGCCCGCGGAACGAATCGCGCCGCCGGGATGCGCTTGTCGGCAATGGAAGTCCGGGAGCGTATCACGGCAAGGCGACCGACATTCCCCGGGGGACGCGAGGACGCGTTTGGCGCAGCCGCGACGCGCGAGCTATGATGCGCCCGCGCGCGGCATTCATTGCGCGACGATGACAACCATCCTTTCGCGAGTGCGCGGCAACGCCATCGAAGGAGCGCCGGGTGCCTGCGGGACTGTTGCCTTGCACCGCCCTGCGATGACGCCGATGTCGACGAAGTTTTCCGTGCGCACCCGTCTTGCGATCGACGAGCGCGGCGTCGCGAATCTCGCGCGGCAGGTGCGCTCGCCGAACCACGATGCGCGTCCTCCCGGCGCCGAGGTCACGCTGCTGGTGATCCACGGCATCTCGCTGCCGCCGGGCGAGTTCGGCGGCGACGGCGTGCTTCGCCTGTTCACCAATCGGCTCGACCCGGGGCAGCACCCTTACTATGCGAGCATCGCGGCGCTGCGCGTCTCCGCGCACTTCCTCGTCCGCCGGGACGGCGCGCTGATCCAGTTCGTGTCCTGCAACGACCGCGCGTGGCACGCCGGAACATCGGCGTGGAAGGGGCGGGAGCGCTGCAACGACTACTCGGTCGGCGTCGAGCTCGAAGGGACGGACGCGACGCCCTACGCCGCCGCGCAGTACACGATGCTCGCGCGACTCACGCGCGCGCTCCGGCGCCGCTACCCGATCGCCGACATCGTGGGTCACAGCGACATCGCTCCCGGACGCAAGACCGATCCCGGCCCTTCGTTCGACCGGGCCCGCTTCACGCGGCTGCTGTCGCCCCGCACACGCTGATCGCAGACCAGGCGAGAAGGCCGCCGGCGCTTCGGCGCGACGCGCCGGGCACGCCGGCAGGTGTCGCCAGAGGATTCGTGATAAAATAGTGGGTTATGCAGTTTCTGGTCGATTACCTGCCGCTCATCCTGTTCTTCGTTGCCTTCAAGTGGCAGGGGATCTATTTCGCCACCGCCGTGGCGATCGCCGCCTCGATCGTCCAGATCCTCTACCTTCACTTTCGCCGCGGCAAGGTCGGGGTGGTCAACTGGCTCTCGCTTGCGATCATCGCCGTCTTCGGCGGGGCGACGCTGCTGCTGCAGGACGAGCAGTTCATCAAATGGAAGCCGACGGTGCTCTACGGTCTCTTCGGGACCATCCTCGCCGTCGGCCGGATCGGCTTCGGGCGCAATCTCATCGCAACCCTCATGCCCGGCATTTCCCTGCCCGAAGCCGTCCTCAACCGCCTGACGTGGGCGTGGGTCGCGTTCTTCGCGTTCATGGCTGCCGCCAACTGGTACGTCGCGTTTCGGTACGCGCCCTCCGCCTGCGGCACACCCGAATGTGCGACCGCCCTGTGGGTGAACTTCAAGGTCTGGGGCGGCATGGGCCTTTTCCTTCTGTTTGCGCTGGCGCAGGGCATCGCGCTTTCGCGCTACGTGCGCGAGGAGGCCTCGTGAGCACCCTTGCGGCGAGGGACGTTCCGGCCGCGCTTCGCACGCGGCTCGCGACGCTGGCCCCGACGGTCGTCGAGATCGTCGACGACAGTGCGCGCCACGCCGGTCACGCCGGCGCCGCAGGGGGTGCCGGGCACTTTTCGCTGCTGATCGTGTCAGAGGTCTTTTCCGGAATGCCACGGCTCGCCCGGCACCAGCGGGTGCTACGCGACGTTGCCGATCTCCTGCCGCATCCGATTCACGCGCTCTCCATCAAGGCGCTCGCGCCGGAAGAATTCAACCTGTCTCCAACCACAAAGGACGCACTACGATGATGAAGAAATCGTTGACCCTCGCCGTGATGACCGCGCTTGTCGCGCTCGCCGGCGTTTCCGCGGTCGCGCAGGACAAGGCGGCGGCTCCCGCGAAGGCCGCGGCGGCCCCCGCAAGCAAGCAGCTCTACTCGCAGGCGACGTACGACTTCCTGCTGAAGAGCGCGCTCGCCTCGGGACAGCCCGATTCGCCCGAGCTCAAGAACCAGATCAAGGACGAGCTCAACATGCGCGAGCTGCTGGTGCGCGAGGCGAAGAAGAAGGGGCTCGACAAGAACCCCGACGTCAAGGTCCAGATGGATATCCAGTCGCAGACCGTGCTGGTCAACGCGACCATCGCCGACTGGATCAAGGCGAACCCGATCACCGACGCCGAGCTCCACAAGGAATACGACGCCATCAAGGCCCAGTGGGGCGAGAAGGAATACAAGGTCCGCCACATCCTGGTCGATAAGGAAGACGAGGCGAAGGACATCATCGCCGAGCTGCAGAAGGGCACGAAGTTCGAGTCGCTCGCCACGCGCTCCAAGGATCCGGGCTCGAAGGACAAGGGCGGCGACCTCGACTGGAACGCGCCCGGCAACTTCGTGAAGCCGTTCAGCGAGGCGATGGTCAAGCTGCCGAAGGGCAAGTTCACCGCGCAGCCGGTTCAGACCCAGTTCGGCTGGCACGTGATCGAGGTCGACGACATCCGTGACGCCAAGATCCCGCCGTTCGACGACGTGAAGGCGCAGCTGCAGCAGAAGGTGCAGCGCCAGAAGGTCGAGGGGTACATGAAGGAGCTGAAGGCGAAGAACGGCGTCTGAGCACCGATTCCCCGGCCCGCCGCATGATCCCGCGGCGGCTGCGGACGCACGAAAGGAGCAGGCGGCGACGCCTGCTCCTTTTTTTGGGCGACGGGTGGGTCCGATCGGCGGCGGCGCGCGCGAGCGCGATGCTATCCTTACGCCGCGGTCGGAAAGGCTCCGCAGCGCTGACGTGAGAGCCCCGCGCGGACCATCGTGCCGCCACTGCGGTCGAGCCACTCCAGGAGGAGCGCATGGCGATGATTCGCCACCCGAAGGATTTCTACGCCGGCGTCCTTTTCATCGGATTCGGCGTCGCGGCCATCGTGCTCGCCTCCCAGTATCAGCTCGGCACGGCGGCCAAGATGGGCCCGGGGTATTTCCCGCGCGGCCTTGGATTCCTCCTCTCGATCCTGGGCGCTGCGCTCGTGCTCCGCTCGGTCCGGATCCGCGGAAGCGCAATCCCCCCGTGGAACTGGCGCTCGACGTGCGTCATCCTCGGCAGCGTGGTCCTGTTCGGTCTCGTCGTCGAGAAGCTGGGCCTCGCCTGCTCGACGCTCGGCCTCATCGTCCTCGCGAGTACCGCGTCGCCTGAATTCCGGCTGAAGGAAGCCGTGCTCTCCGGATTCTTCTTCGCGATCCTCGCGGTGCTGGTGTTCGTCGCGGGCCTCAACCTGCAGCTCCCGGTGTGGCCGGTGTGGCTGACAGCGCTCGTCTGAGTACGGCGTGGATCTGCTGAACCACCTGGCGCTCGGCTTCGGCGTCGCGCTGACGCCGATCAACCTGATGTATGCGCTCGTCGGCGCGCTACTCGGCACGCTGATCGGCGTGCTGCCCGGCATCGGCCCCGTCGCAACGATCGCGATGCTGCTGCCGACGACCTACGCGCTGGAGCCCGAGTCGGCACTCATCATGCTGGCCGGCATCTACTACGGCGCGCAGTACGGCGGGTCGACGACGTCGATCCTCATCAACATGCCGGGCGAGACGTCGTCCGCGGTGACCTGCCTCGACGGACACCAGATGGCGCTGAAGGGTGAGGCCGGCGCCGCGCTGGCCATCGCGGCGCTCGGATCGTTCTTCGCCGGCTGCGTGGCGACGGTGTTCGTCGCCGCCTTCTCGCCGCCGCTCTCCGAGCTCGCGCTCAAGTTCGGCGCCGCCGAATATTTCTCGCTGATGGTGCTGGGGCTGCTCGGTGCCGTGGTGCTGGCGCACGGCTCGCTGCTGAAGGCGATCGCGATGATCGTCCTCGGGCTCCTGCTCGGCATCGTCGGCACCGACGTCAATTCGGGCGTCACCCGCTTCGCCTTCGGCCTTCCCGAGCTCTCCGACGGCATCGGCGTCGTCAGCGTCGCCATGGGCCTCTTCGGCTTCGCCGAGATCATCACCAATCTCGAAGGCAAGGAGAAGCGCGAGGTCGTCACGGCAAAGGTGAAGGGGCTGTGGATCACGAAGGAGCAGTTCCGGCAGGCGTGGCCGGCAGTCCTGCGCGGCACCGGCCTCGGGTCGGTGCTGGGGCTCCTGCCGGGCGGCGGCGCGATGCTCGCCTCGTTCGCGTCCTACGCCGTGGAAAAGAAGGTCGCCGACGATCCGAGCCGGTTCGGCAAGGGCGCGATCCAGGGGGTCGCGGGACCGGAGTCCGCCAACAATGCCGGCGCGCAGACGTCGTTCATTCCACTGTTGACGCTCGGCATCCCCGAGAATGCGGTGATGGCGCTGATGGTCGGCGCGATGACGATCCACAACATCCAGCCGGGGCCGCAGGTGATGACCAGCAACCCGGCGCTCTTCTGGGGTCTCGTCGCGTCGATGTGGGTGGGCAACCTGATGCTCGTCGTGCTGAACCTGCCGCTGATCGGCATCTGGATCAAGCTGCTGCAGGTGCCCTACCGCATTCTCTATCCCGCGATCCTGCTGTTCTGCGGGATCGGCGTCTACACGATCAACAATGCAAGCTTCGACGTGATCCAGACCGCGGTGATCGGCCTCCTCGGCGTCGTGTTCGTGAAGCTCGAATGCGAGCCCGCGCCGCTCCTCCTGGGCTTCGTGCTGGGCCCGATGATGGAGGAGAACCTGCGCCGGGCACTGCTGCTCTCGCGCGGCGATCCGACGGTGTTCGTCACCCGGCCGCTGTCGCTCACGATGCTGCTGATGGCGGCCGCGCTGCTGCTGCTGATCGTCGTCCCCAACATCCGGCGCCGGCGCGAGAACGTGTTCGCGGAGGAAGCGTGAAGCGCGCGCTCGTCCTGCTCAATGCGGCGATCAACCGCATACTCTCGACTCCGGAGGTCCAGGCGCGCCTCGCGACGCTGGGCACGCAGGCGGCGGGAGGCACGCCGGAGCAGTTCGCGGCGATCGTGAAAAGCGAGACCGCAAATTGGTCGAAGGTCGTGCGGGAGTCCGGCGCGCGCGCCGAATGACCCGGTCCGCTCGTGACACTCGATCCCCTCTGATTCACCTTACCGCGTTGAAGCCATGCCCTTTGACTGGAGCACTCCCTACCCTTCCGGACGACAGCCGATCCTTGCGGTGAATGCCGTCGCGACGTCGCAGCCGCTCGCGACGCAGGCCGGCATCGCGATGCTGCAGCGAGGCGGAAACGCCGTCGACGCGGCGCTCGCCACCGCGATTGCGCTGACAGTGGTCGAGCCGTGCAGCAACGGCCTCGGCAGCGACCTGTTCGCGATCGTCTGGGACACGCGCGAGCTCGTCGGACTGAATGCGTCGGGCCGCGCGCCGGCGGCGGTGTCGCCGCAGCGGTACGCGGGCAGGAAGGAAATCGGTCCGCGCGGCTGGGAGGCCGTCACGATTCCCGGGGCCGTCTCCGGATGGGCCGCGTTGTCG
Organism: uncultured beta proteobacterium; assembly: GCA_963717695.1. Taxonomy (GTDB): domain Bacteria; phylum Pseudomonadota; class Gammaproteobacteria; order Burkholderiales; family Casimicrobiaceae; genus CAIWHR01. Next base: position 177,600 of record CAVQWR010000006.1, read on the forward strand.
CAGCGCTTCGGCGCCCTGCCCTTCGGCGACCTCTTCGAGCCGGCCATCCGGTACGCGCGCGACGGCTATCTCGTGTCGCCGGTCGTCGCGGAAAAGTGGGCGGCGGCGACCACCGTGATCCCGCACGATCTCGGATTCGCCGAGCACTTCCTGCCCCACGGGCGCGCGCCGCGCGCCGGCGAGCGGTTCTCCTGTGCGGCCATGGCGGCGAGCCTCGAGGCGATCGCCGCGACGCACGGCAACGCGTTCTATCGCGGCCATCTCGCGCAGGCGATGGCGGCGCACGCCGCCGCGAACGGCGCGCTGCATACGGCGGCGGATTTCGCCGCGCACGCCGTCGACTGGGTCACGCCGCTCGCCCTCGACTATGCCGGCGCGACGGTGCACGAGATCCCGCCGAACGGCCAGGGCATTGCGGCGCAGATGGCGCTCGGCATTCTCCGTCACTTCGACCTTTCAGCGCTGCCGCCCGATTCGGTGGAGTGCCAGCACCTGGAGATCGAGGCAATGAAGCTCGCCTTCGCCGACGTGCACCGCTACGTCAGCGATCCGCGCACGATGGAAGTGTCCGCCGCGCAGTTGCTGGACGACGCCTACCTCGCCACACGTGCCCGCCTGATCGATCGCGCGCAGGCGCAGGATTTCGGCCCCGGCGATCCGCCGAAGGGCGGGACCGTGTATCTCTGCGCCGCGGATTCGCGCGGCATGATGGTGTCGCTGATCCAGTCGAACTACATGGGCTTCGGCTCCGGCGTCGTCGTGCCGGGCACGGGCATCAGCCTGCAGAATCGCGGCGCGGGATTTTCGCTCGTCCCGGGCCATCCCAACGAAATCGACGGCGGCAAGCGGCCCTTCCACACGATCATTCCCGGGTTCCTCATGCGGCAGGGCGCACCCCTCGCGGCGTTCGGCGTGATGGGCGGACCGATCCAGCCGCCCGGTCACGTGCAGACCCTGGTGCGCCTTCTCACGTTCGGGATGAATCCGCAGGCCGCGCTCGACGCGCCGCGCTGGAAGGTCAACGGCGGCCTTGCCATCGACCTTGAAGCCAGCGCGCCTGCGGAACTTCGCGCGGGGCTCGCGGCACTTGGCCACCGGCTCGAAGCCACGCCCGACAGCTACATGGACTTCGGCGCCGGCCAGTTCATCGTCCGCATTGACGGCGGCTACGCCGCTGCCTCCGACCATCGCCGCGATGGCCAGGCGGCGGGGTTCTAGCGGGGAGCGTTACGCAACGCCGACCGTTTCGCAGCGCTCGCAGCGCGGCTCCGGGCCCGTCAGCACCGCGCCGGTCACCCGGTTCGGGCGAAACACCGTGCATCCCTTGAGGCCCCGCTCCCATGCGTGACGATAGATGGCGGCGAATTCGTCGAAGTCGATGTTCTCGCGCACGTTGGTCGTCTTGGAGATCGCGTTGTCGACGTGCGGCTGCAGCGCCGCCAGCATGGCGATCTGATCCGTCGCGGCGACCGATTCCGCGGTGACGAACGCCGGCGGGCGGCCGCGCCGGCCGCCGGCGCGCCACGCCGCGAGCGCATAGCTCTCGACGTTGACGTTCAGGATGGCTCCGCCTGGCTGCCGCACGTTGCGTGTGTATTCCGCGGCGAATATTGGCTCGACGCCGCTCGCGACATTGCCGGCGATGAGGCTGATCGTTCCCGCCGGCGCGATGGCGGTCAGGTGGCTGTTGCGCAGGCCGTCGCGGGCGATGCCGTCGCGCAGCCGCGCCGGCAGGCGCGCGATGAAGGGCGCCGCCAGAAACCGCTCGCGGTCGAACAGCGGGAAGCTGCCGCGCTCGCGCGAAAGCCCGATCGACGCCGCATACGCCGCCTCGACGATCGTGCGCATCGCGCCGGCGGCAGCCTCGCGCCCCGCGTCGGAGTCGTAGCGCAGGTTCAGCATCACGAGCGCATCGCCGAGGCCGGTGAGCCCGAGACCCAGCCGGCGCGACGCCGCGGCCGCGGCGGCCTGCTGCGGCAGCGGAAAGGCGGCGACGGAGTACACGTTGTCGAGCATCCGCGTCGCAACGGCCGCCGCGCCGGCCAGCGCGTCGTGATCGAGACTCGCATCGGGGCCGAACGCATCGCGGACGAAGCGCGTGAGGTTGAGCGATCCGAGATCGCAAGCGCCATACGGCGGCAACGGAATTTCGCCGCACGGATTGGTCGCGCTGATCGTCTCGGCATACGCGAGGTTGTCCTCGCCACGAATCCGGTCGATGAAAAGCACGCCCGGCTCGGCGCTTTCGTAGGCGCAGCGCGTGATCGTCTGCCACAGCGCTTGCGCATCGATGTGGCGCGCGATGCCAAGGCCCGGGAATTCGAGCGTGAAGGGCCGCCCCGCCAGCGCGGCTTCCATGAACGCATTGGTCGCGAGCACCGACAGGTTGAAATGCGTGAGACGCCGGCTCGCGCGCTTCGCGGTGACGAAGCTTTCGATGTCGGGATGCTCGCAGGAGAGCGTGCCCATCATCGCGCCGCGCCGCGGCCCCACGTCGGTCACGGTCGCGCACATCTGGTCCCAGAGGTCCATGAACGACACGGGACCGGAAGAGTGGCCGCCGGTGGCATCGGCAAGGGCACCTTCGGGACGCAGCGGCGAGAAGTCGACGCCGATGCCGCCACCCTGCTGCATCGTCAATGCACTTTCACGCAATGCCGCGAAAATGCCGTCGAGCGAATCGTCGAGCGTGCCCATGACGAAGCAGTTGAAGAGCGTGACGCGACGGCCGGTGCCGGCGCCCGCGAGGATGCGCCCTCCGGGAAGGAAGCGAAAATCGGCGAGCGTGGCGGCAAACTTCCGCTGCCATGCAGCGCGGTCCTGCGGCTCAGCGGCGGCCAGCGCCGTCGCGACGCGGGCCCATGTCGCATCGATGTCGGGCTCAACTGTGCCGTCGGCCGCGCGAAGGCGGTAGCGCGTCGACCAGATCTCCTCGGCGAACGGATTCGCGAACGGCATCATATCCCTGGCAGTCCGTTTTCGGCGCCGGCGGGTCAGGCGTTGCGGGCCTTCTGCGCGGCAAGCGGAAGCATCTCGTCGACCCTGATCCGTGGGCGGTCGGGCTCGATCGCCGCCAGCGGCGTGGTCGCGCGCATTGTCGCGTGCGAGCGCCGCACGAGCTCGTGGTAGCTCTTCGTGCCTTCGACCTTCCACGCGAGCTCCACGCTTGTGAGCTCGCGCAGGATCTTCGCCGGAACGCCCGACACCAGCGTGCGCGGCGGCACGATCATCCCTGCCTTGACGAAGGCCATCGCAGCGACGATCGCCGATTCGCCGATGACGGCGTTGTCGTTGACCACCGCGTTCATGCCGACGAGCGCATTGCGCTCGATGATGCAGCTGTGCAGGATCGCACCATGTCCGATGTGTCCGCCTTCGTGCACGATGGTGTCGTTGCCCGGAAAGGCATGCAGCACGCAGGTGTCCTGGATGTTGGCGCCGGCGCGGATTTCGAGCCGGCCGAAATCCCCGCGCAGGCACGCGGCCGGCCCGATGTAGCAGCCGGGGCCGACCACGACGTCGCCGATGAGGATCGCGCTGGGATGGACGTAGGCCGATGGGTCCACCACCGGCCGGACGCCTTCGATTTCGTAGACGGTCAGGGACATCGCGATCCTCTTTTCCGGTGGACCGTCGAGAATACTAAATGTTCACCCCGACGGGGGTCGTGGCTCAGCCAAGCCAGGCGCGTGCATTGCGGAAGATCCGCATCCATGGCGAATCCTCGCCCCACTCGGGCGGGTGCCACGACATCTGGACGGTGCGAAACACGCGTTCCGGGTGGGGCATCAGGATCGAGAAGCGGCCGTCCGCCGTCGTGAGGCCGGTGATCCCCAGAGGCGAGCCATTCGCGTTGTACGGGTAGCGCATCGTCGCGGCGCCTTGGCCGTCGACGAAGCGCAGCGTGACGTAGGGCCGCGCCGCCTCGAGTTGCGCCGCATCGCGGAACTCGGCGTAGCCCTCGCCGTGCGCGGTGACCGCCGGGATGAGGCTTCCCTCCATGCCGCGAAAGAACAGCGACGGCGACGCAACGACCTCGAGCAGCACGAGCCGCCCTTCGAACTGCTCCGAGCGGTTGCGCACGAAATGCGGCCAGTGCTCGGTGCCGGGGATGAGCTCGGCGAGATTGCTCATCATCTGGCAGCCGTTGCAGACGCCCAGCGCGAACACGTCGCGGCGCGCGAAGAATGCCGCAAAATCATCGCGCGCGCGGGCATTGAACAGGATCGACTTCGCCCAGCCCTCGCCCGCGCCGAGCACGTCGCCGTAGGAAAATCCGCCGCACGCGACGAAACCCTTGAATGCCGCGAGCGAGGTGCGCCCCGACAGGATGTCGCTCATGTGCACGTCGTGCGCGGCGAAGCCCGCGCGGTCGAAGGCCGCGGCCATCTCGACCTGGCCGTTGACGCCCTGCTCGCGCAGGACCGCCACGGCCGGTCGCGCGCCGGTCGCGATGTACGGCGCCGCGATGTCGTCGGCGGGATCGAACGTGAGTCGCGGAGCGATGCCGGGATCGCCCGTGTCGAGGATGCGCGCGTACTCGTCGTCGGCGGCGTCAGGATTGTCGCGCATCCGCTGCATCGCGTGCGTCGTCGCCGACCAGGCGCGATGCAGGTCGACGCGCGATTCGTCGAGCAGAGTCTTGCCGTCGAACCGGATCCTGATGCGTTCGCCGGGCGTGGGCGCACCCAGCCAGTGCCCGACCAGGTCGACTTTCGCGAGCCGTGCGGCGATCGCGTCGCGCTGCGCGGCGCGCACCTGAACCACCGCCCCCAGCTCCTCGGCGAACAGCACCGCCAGCGGGCCACCCGTCTGCGGCAGCGCGATGTCGAGCCCGCATCGCGACGCGAACGCCATCTCGACGAGCGTCGCGAAAAGTCCGCCGTCGCCGATGTCGTGATAGGCGAGCAGCAGGCCGTCGCGGTGCAGCTCCTGCACCATCGCGAAAAAACGCGGCCAGCGGCGCGGCATCGTCGATGTCGGGGCATTCGCTGCCGAGCTGCCCGTAGACCTGCGCCAGCGCCGATCCGCCGAGGCGATGCCGCCCATGGCCGAGATCGAACCACAGCAGCGTCGTGCGGCTCGCCGTCGAGGACGAGCTGCGGCGTCAGCACGCGGCGCGCGTCGGGAATCGGCGCGAAGGCCGAGACGATCAGCGACACCGGCGCGGTGACCGCCTTCTCGACGCCGTCGTCGCGCCACGTCGTGCGCATCGACATCGAATCCTTGCCGACGGGAATGCTGACGCGCAGCGCCGGGACAGAGCTCCATGGCGACCGCGCGCACCGTGTCGTAGAGCGCGGCGTCCTCGCCGGGATGCCCGGCAGGCGCCATCCAGTTGGCGGAAAGCTTGATCGCCGAAATGTCGCCGATGGGCGCGGCCGAGATGTTGGTGATCGCCTCGCCCACGGCCATGCGTCCCGACGCCGGCGCGTCGATCAGCGCGAGCGGCGTGCGCTCGCCGATCGCCATCGCCTCGCCCGCGTAGCCGTCGTAGTCGATCAGCGACACGCCGACGTCGGCAACCGGAACCTGCCACGGGCCGACCATCGGATCGCGCGCGCACAGCCCGCCGACCGTGCGGTCGCCGATGGTCACGAGGAAGGTCTTGTCGGCGACCGCCGGCAACTGCAGCACGCGATACGCGGCCATCTCGGAAATCGACGCCGCGAATGTCGAGCGGCGGCAGCACGCGCGCGTCGTGCGCGACGTCGCGCGTCATCCGCGGCGGCTTGCCGAGGAGCACGTCGAGGTCCATGTCGACCGGCAGCGCGTCGAAATGCGGATCGGCAACGACGAGACGGTCGTCGGCGCTTGCCGTGCCGACGACGGCGAACGGGCAGCGCTCGCGGTGCGCAGATCGCGCGAAACGCTTCGAGATCCGCGGCGCGGATGGCGAGCACGTAGCGCTCCTGCGCCTCGTTGCACCAGATCTCGCGCGGCGCCATGCCGGGCTCTTCGGACGGGATCGCGCGCAGATCGAAGCGTGCCCCCGCGCCGCCGCCGTGGACGAGTTCCGGCAGCGCGTTGGACAGCCCGCCCGCGCCGACGTCGTGGATCGACAGGATCGGATTGGCGGCGCCCAGCTGCCAGCAGCGGTCGATCACCTCCTGCGCGCGGCGCTGCATTTCGGCGTTGCCGCGCTGGACCGAATCGAAGTCGAGGTCGGCGGTGTTGGTCGCCGGTCGCCATCGACGACGCGGCGCCGCCGCCCATCCCGATCAGCATGCCGGGGCCGCCCAGCTGGATCAGCAGCGCGCCCGCGGGAATCGGATGCTTGTGCGTGTGATCGGCGCGGATGTTGCCGAGGCCGCCGGCGATCATGATCGGCTTGTGGTAGCCGCGCACCTCGCCGGCGACCGTCTGCTCGAACGTGCGGAAATAGCCGAGCAGGTTCGGGCGGCCGAACTCGTTGTTGAACGCGGCCGCGCCGATCGGCCCATCCAGCATGATGGACAGCGCCGACGCGATGCGCTCCGGCTTGCCGTACGGCACTTCCCACGGCTGCGGCAGCTCCGGAATGCGCAGATGCGACACCGTGTAGCCGGTGAGGCCCGCCTTCGGCTTCGCGCCGATGCCGGTCGCGCCCTCGTCGCGGATCTCGCCGCCCGAGCCCGTCGCGGCGCCCGGAAACGGCGCGATCGCCGTCGGATGGTTGTGCGTCTCGACCTTGAGCAGGATCTGGGTCTGCTCCGCGTGCGCGGCGTAGCGGCCGTCGGGACCGGGATAGAAGCGACGCGCCGGCGCGCCTTCGATGACGGCCGCGTTGTCGGCGTAGGCGACGATCGTTCCCTGCGGCGTCGTCGCGTGCGTGTGCCGGATCATCGCGAACAGGCTGTGCTTCTGCGGCACGCCGTCGACGATGCAGCTCGCGTTGAAGATCTTGTGCCGGCAATGCTCGGAGTTCGCCTGCGCGAACATCATGAGCTCGACGTCGGTCGGATCGCGGCCCTCCCTGCGGAAGTTTGCGTCGAGGTACGCGATCTCGTCGTCGGTCAGCGCGAGTCCGAGCTCGCGATTGGCCCGCTCGATCGCGGCGGTGCCCTCCGCGAGCAGCGGCACGTGCATGAGCGGCTTCGGCGAATGGTGTCCGAACAGGAGCGCCGCCTCTTCCAGCGTCGGCAGCACGGCCTCGGTCATGCGGTCGTGCAGAAGCGGCAGCAGTGCCGCCCGCACGCCGTCTCCCAGCGGTTCCCGATCGAGCGTGGCGACGCGATAGACGACGCCGCGCTCGATGCGCGTGACCGCGTCGAGACCGCAATTCCGCGCGATGTCGGTCGCCTTCGACGACCACGGCGAGATCGTCCCGGGGCGCGGGACCACGATGAACGGCACGCCGTGGTCGGAGGCGGCTTCGTCGTGCGGGCCGTACGTGAGAAGGCGCTCCAGGACGTCGCGCTCCGCCGGCGCAAGCGGGCGTGCGCAGAGGACGAAATGCCAGTAGAGCGCGGAGACGCCGGCAACACGGTGCTGCGGACAGGCGTGGGCGAGTGCGGCGAGGAGCTTGGTGACGCGGAACGGCGACAGCGCGTGACGTCCGCGCAGCGAGAGTATTGGCGGCATTGCGGCTTCTGGAGCGCGTAAATGCCAATTATACGCGGTTCGCGGCCCCAGGCAGCCGCACCGCGAAGGTCAGTGGTGCAGGATCTTCGCGAGGAACTGCTGCGCCCGCTCCGAGCGCGGCTTGCCGAAGAAGTCGTCCTTCGTCGCGTCCTCGACGATGTGGCCGTGGTCCATGAAGATCACGCGGTGCGCGACCTTGTTGGCGAATCCCATTTCGTGCGTGACGACCATCATCGTCATGCCGTCCTTCGCGAGCTGCACCATCACGTCCAGCACCTCGTTGATCATTTCGGGGTCGAGCGCGGACGTGGGCTCGTCGAACAGCATGCAGATCGGATCCATCGACAGCGCTCGCGCGATCGCGACCCGCTGCTGCTGGCCGCCGGAGAGCTGTCCCGGGAACTTGTCCTTCTGCGCGATGAGTCCGACGCGGTCGAGGAGCTTCAGCCCGCGCTCGCGCGCCTCTTCCTGGCCGCGCCCCAGCACCTTCACCTGGGCGAGCGCCAGGTTCTGCGTGATCGACAGGTGCGGAAAGAGCTCGAAATGCTGGAACACCATGCCGACGCGAGCGCGAAGCTTCGGCAGGTTGGTCTTCGGGTCGCCCACGGGGACGCCGTCGACGGTGATCTGGCCCTTCTGGAACGGCTCCAGCGCGTTGACGCACTTGATCAGCGTCGACTTGCCGGACCCGGACGGCCCGCAGACGACGATGACCTCGCCCTTCTCCACGTTGGTGGTGCAGTCGGTCAGCACCTGGAACTGGCCGTACCACTTGGACACGTTGTCGATGGCGATCATTGGCATGGTGAGGAACCCTTCGTCAGCGGATGACGGCGATCTTTCTCTGCAGGTGCTTCACGCCGAACGACAGCGTGTAGCAGATCACGAAATAGACGACGGCGACGAAGAGGTACATCTCGATCAGGCGCCCGTCGCGCTGCGCGATCTTCGACGCGGCGCCGGTGAAGTCCGTCGCGGAGATCACGTACACGAGCGAGGTGTCCTGGAACAGGATGATCGTCTGCGTGAGGATCAGCGGGATCATGTTGCGGAACGCCTGCGGCAGGATCACGAGGCGCATCGACTGCCCGTAGGTGAGTCCCAGCGCGTACGCCGAATGCACCTGCCCGCGCGCGATCGACTGGATGCCGGCGCGCATGATCTCGCAGAAGTACGCGGCCTCGAACATGATGAACGTGATGATCGCGGTGCGCTCGGCGCCGATCTGCGGCGGACGCTCGCCGCCGGTGACGAGCTGCAGCACCTGCGGCATCAGGAAGAAGAACCAGAAGAGCACGAGCACCAGCGGAATCGAGCGCACCAGGTTCACGTAGCCTGCCGCGAACCAGGCGAGCACCTTGAAAGGTGACAGGCGCAGCAGCGCCAGCAGCGTGCCGAAGAAGAGGCCACCGGCAGTCGCGATCGCGGTGAGCTGAACCGTGTAGAGGAAGCCCTTCCAGAGGTAGGGCAGCGAGCGCGAGATGACGTCGAAGTCGAGATGCATCGCCGTCTCCTATTTTCCGCCGGCGATGTAGCCCGGCACGGCGACGCGGCGCTCGATCAGCGCCATCACCCGGTTGGCGGTCATCGCGATGACGATGTAGATGGCCGTCGCCGCCGAGAACGCCTCGAAGAAGCGGAACGTGTACTCGCCCATCTCGCGTGAGCGGAACGTGAGCTCGGCGAGGCCGATCGTCAAGCGCGATCGACGAGTTCTTGATGAGGTTCATCGTCTCGCTCGTGAGCGGCGGGATGATGATCCGGAACGCCATCGGCAGCAGCACGAAGCGGTAGACCTGCGGCTGCGTGAGACCGAGCGCCATCCCGGCGAGGCGCTGGCCGCGCGGCAGCGACTGGATGCCGGCGCGCACCTGCTCGGCGACACGCGCCGAGGTGAAGAGCCCGAGGCAGAGCACCGCCGACAGGAACTGCGCCTGCGCGGGATCGGCCCGGACGATCCATCCCTTGAGCGGCGGGATGAATTCGGGGATCACGAAGTACCAGAGGAACATCTGCACCAGCAGCGGGATGTTGCGGAAGAGTTCGACCCAAGCGGTGCCGATGCGCACGAGCCATGTCTGATCCGTCGTGCGGATCGTGCCGACCACCGAGCCGACCAGAAGCGCGATCACCCATGCCGCCGCGGACACGCCGAGCGTCCACCAGACCCCGGAGATGAGCAGCTGCCAGTACTGCTCGCCGCCGCCGGGCAGCTCCTGAAGAAAGACGCCCCAGTCCAGATTGAATTTCAACGTCGCCCCTCCCCCGCCGGCCGCGGCGCGCCCCGTCCCGCCGGAAACGGAAAGGCCGGAAGCGCTCTCGCGCCGTCCGGCCTTTCGCTACCGCATCATGCCAGAACCGGCTCCGGTCACTCGACGCCCTTGTCGTTCGGGTTCGCGAACGCGGCCTTGATCGCCGGGGTCTCCGCGAAGTTGAGGTTGATGCCCTTCGGCGGAATCGGGCTCGTGAACCACTTGGCGTAGATCTTATTGATCTCACCCGACTTCATGACGCCGCCGATCGTCTTGTCGACCAGCGCCTTGAACTGCGGGTCGTCCTTGCGCAGCATCATGCTGTACGGCTCCGTGCGCAGCGACTCGCCACTGAGGATCATGTAGTCGCCGGGGTTGCTCGAATTGGCGATCTGCCCGGCAAGCAGAATGTCGTCCATCACGAACGCCGACGTCCGGTCCTGTGCGAGAAGGAGGAACGACTCGGCATGGTCCTTGGCGTCGATCGACTTGATGTCGGCATTCTTGGTCTTGTCGTATTGGCGCAGCAACGGCACCGACGTGGTTCCCGCGGTTGTCGAGATCGTCTTGCCGTTGAGATCGGCTAGCGTCTTGATGCCGGACGACTTCTTGACCGCCGCGGTGACATTGATCACGAAGTAGGTCGGTCCGAAAGCGACCTGCTTCTGCCGCTCGACGCTGTTGGTGGTCGATCCGCACTCGAGGTCAATGTTGCCGGCCTGCAGCTGCGGAATGCGGTTGCCCGAGGTGACCGGCTGCAGGTTGACCTTGAGGTTCGGCATCTTGAGCTCGGTCTTCACCGCGTCGACGATCTTCATGCAGAGATCCATCGCATAGCCGATCGGCTGCTGCTTGTCGTCGAGGTACGAGAACGGGATCGACGATTCGCGATAGCCGACGGTGATGGCGCCGGTGTCCTTCACCTTCTTCAGCGTGCCGGTGAGATCCTGTGCATTCGCGGTCAGTGCAAAGAGCGCGGCCAGCGCGAATCCGGCCTTGGCGAGCAACTTCATCTGGAAATCCTCCACTCGAGTCTTTCGGGAAAGGTCTGCAGCCGCGCTGTCGGACCCGGCTTCGAACGCTGCCGGTGGCCGCAGGACGGCAGTCGTGATTCGACGGCTGCCGTAGTGTAGCGGCGGCGCGGCACCTTTGTCCAACGGACGCGGGCGCCCCGCACCGCCCCGGTGCGCGTGCCGGCACGGCCTATAATTCGGACATGGCTGCCGCTCTGCCGCCCGCACCGATCTGCCGCACTGCCGAGCTTCGCGTCATCGAGACCGCCGCCGCGGACTCCGGTCTCATGGAGCGCGCCGGGCATGCAGCGGCGGAAGTCGCGCGCGCGATGGCCGGGGAGCGTTCCGGCGCCATCCTGGTGGTCGCCGGGCCGGGCAACAACGGCGGCGATGCGTTCGTCGTCGCGCGCTGGCTGCGCGAATGGTTCTTCGAGGTCACCGTCGTTTTCTGCGCCGATGCGGCACGCCTGCCCACTGACGCCGCCGCGGCCCTCGCCGCCTTTCGCGGCGCCGGCGGAACGACGCGGGACGCGATCCCGGCTGACTGGCGCGGAGTGCTGATCGTCGACGGTCTTTTCGGCATCGGGCTCCGGCGCGCGCCGGCCGCGCCCTATGCGGCGATGATCGAGCGCATCAACGCCGCCGGCGTCCCGATCCTCGCGCTCGACGTCCCGAGCGGCCTCGACGCCGACACCGGCGCCGCGTTCTCGCCATGCGTGCGGGCCGATGCCACGACGACGTTCATTGCGCTGAAACCGGGCCTGCTCACGGGTGCCGGCGTCGACCTCTGCGGGCGTCTCTCGGTGCACGCGCTCGGCCTCGATGCGGAGGTGCTCGCGGCGGCACAGGGCCACCGGCTCGACTGGTCGGTGGTGTCACGCTCGCTTCCGGACGTGCTGCAGCGCAAGTCCCGCAACGTGCACAAGGGCACGTTCGGGACGCTCGGCATCATCGGAGGCGCGCACGGCATGATCGGCGCGCCATTGCTCGCGGGACGCGCCGCGCTGCACGCGGGCGCGGGCAAGGTCTGGATCGGCTTCGCCGACGCGTCGTTCCCCGCAGTGGACTGGGCGATGCCCGAGCTGATGCTGCGCGCGGCGGATCGCGTGCTCGGCGCCGGCGCGGATGCCCTCGCCTGCGGCACAGGACTCGGCACCGACGCAAACGCGGGCGCGATCGTCGCCCGCGCGCTCGCCGAACGGGTACCGCTCGTGCTCGACGCCGACGCGCTCAACGTCATCGCCGCCGACAAGGGCCTTGCACGCGCAGCGGCGGGGCGCCCCGCGCCCACCGTGGCAACCCCGCACCCGGCCGAGGCGGCGCGCCTACTCGGCAAGAGCGTTGCGCAGGTCGAGGCGGATCGGCTCGGCGCGGCACAGGCGCTCGCGGAAATTCTGCGCGCATCGGTCGTGCTGAAAGGCGCCGGCAGCGTCGTCGCGCATCCGGACGGCCGCTGGGAAATCAACGCCACAGGGAATCCCGGCCTTGCGACCGCCGGGTCGGGCGATGTCCTCACCGGATTCGTCGCGGCGCTGCTCGCGCAAGGGGTCGAGGCGGGTGAAGCACTGCGCGTCGCGGTCTGCCTGCACGGTGCGGCCGCGGATCGCTGCGTCGCGCAGGGCGCAGGCCCGCTCGGCCTCACCGCCGGCGAGCTCATTCCGGCGGCACGTTCGCTGCTGAACGGCGCCGCGCGCTGACGCGCCTTCGCAGGATCAGCGCGCGATCAAGGCAGCAGCACGGTCGCACCCGTCGTGCCGCGCGATTCGAGCGCGCGATGCGCAGCGGCAGCGTCCTTCAGCGCAAAAGTCTGCCGCGGCTCGCTGACGATCTTCCCGGCGCGAACGAGGCCGAACAGATCGTCCGCCATCGCGGTCAGATCCTCGCGTTTCGCGGTGTGCGTGAAGAGCGTCGGGCCGCGTGGCGTAGAGCGACCCCTTTTGCGACAGCAGCAGGATGTCGAAAGGGGGAATCGCGCCCGACGCATTGCCGAAGCTGACCCAGAGGCCGCGCGGCGAGATGCAATCGAGCGAGGCGGGAAACGTGTCCTTGCCGACGCCGTCGTAGACGACGGGAACGCCCTTGCCGCCGGTCAGCGCCTTCACGCGCTCGACGAAATTCTCGCGCGTGTAGACGATCGTGTGCGTGCAGCCGTTTTCCTTCGCGAGCGCCGCCTTCTCGTCCGATCCGACGGTGCCGATCATGGTGACGCCGAGCGCACGCGCCCACTGGCAGGCGATGAGGCCGACGCCTCCGGCCGCCGCGTGAAAGAGGATCGTGTCTCCGGCCTTGAGCTTGTACGTCTGCCGAAAGAGATACTGCACGGTGAGGCCCTTCAGCATCAGCGTCGCCGCGGCGCGATCGGAGATTCCCTCCGGCAGCCGCACCAGCGCCGCCGCCGGCATCACGCGGACCTCGCTGTACGCGCCGAGCCCCCCACCGCAATAGGCGACGCGCTCGCCGGGCTTCACCCAGTCGACCCCCGTGCCGACCGCCTCGACGACGCCGGCGCCTTCGCCGCCCAGGCCGGACGGAAGCGCCAGCTTGTAGAGCCCGTTGCGATGGTACGTGTCGATGTAGTTGACGCCGATGGCCGTGTGCCGCACGCGCGCCTCGCCGGGACCCGGGTCGCCGACAGCGACCTCCTCCCAGGCGAGAACCTCGGGGCCGCCGGTGGCGTGGATGCGAATGGCTTTGGACATGGGGAATCTCGCGGCGTGGGAAGCAAGGAGTCTACCGGACATCGTCAGCGCCACCGCAAAGGGCGATTCGCTGCGTCACATTCCTGTCAGTGCGGACCCGGAAGCGTTCCGAATTCCGCGGCGACGCGGGTGTAGAACACGTTGACCTCGGCGCGGCGGACGGCGTCGATGAGCGCGGTCGCCTCCGCGTCGGTCACGACGAACTCGATCTCGATGGTCATATCGTTGGCGAGCTCGAAGAAATGCTCCTCGTGCAGCACGCCATGCCGGCCGAAGCCCGCGATCGCGCGAAACGCCGATCCTCCCTGGACGCCGGCCGCCTTCGCCTGCTGCAGCAGCCACTCGTAGAGCAGCACGCGACCGTGCTTGCGGTTCTCGTGCACGTAAAAGCGCAGCAGTGTGCCGGTCACGTCGAGCCCCACGCGAAGAAGAGTCGCATCAGATAAATGCCGAGAATCGTCATCGCCACCGATCCCGCCACGTGCACGACGACGAGCGCCGCGCTCCACGCGAATTCACGGCGCATCAGCAGCGTAACGGTCTCGGCGGAGAAGGTCGAGAACGTCGTGAGTCCGCCGAGAAATCCCGTCGTCACGAGAAGCCGCGCCTCCGGCGAGAGAATCGCGTGCCGGGTCAGGAGCTCCATCGCGAGGCCCATCATCAATCCGCCCGACAGGTTGGCGGCCAGCGTGCCGAGCGGCAGCGTCGGGAAGACGGGATTGAGCAGGATGCCGAGACCCCAGCGCAGCCACGCGCCGACCGCCGCGCCGCCACCGACCGCCAGTATTCCGCCCCACGGCATTTAGGCTTTCTCCATCCCGAATTCGCCCCGGCGTTGAAGGTCCCTCGCCCCGACCCTACCCGCGGCCCCGTCGTGCAGGTGCCGTCGCGCCCTCGCGCACGGCCGCCTTGAGTGCGGCGATCTCCGCAGACACCGTGTTGCCGTGCGGGAGCGGCCGGTGCGCGCGCCGATACCAGTACTTCGCGTTGTCGAGATCGCCCTCGATGAGATGCACGATGCCGTGCGCCCAGCATGCGTGCTCGCTCGCATCCTTTTGCACCAGCAAATGCGCGGCCTCCCACTCGCCGGCCTCGAGATGCCGCACCGCTCTCACGATCGCGTCGCCGGACGGAACGGGCGCTCGCGCGCCCGAAGCGGAATTCCTTGCGGTCTGGGTCGTTCGCATGGGAGTCCTCTTCAGCCAGGGACGGAATCGAGAAGTTTACGCACTTCGGCGTCGCGTGGCAGCGGTGCCACCGCGCCGAACCCGGTGGTGGCGAGGGCGGCAGCCGCATTGGCATACCGCGCCGCCGCATACGGCGTGTCGCCCGCGAGGATGCGCACCGCGAAGGCGCCGTCGAAGCAGTCCCCGGCGCCGGTGGCATCGACGCACTCGACGCGGTGGCCCGGAATGTCCTCGCGGGTGCGCCCGTCGGAGACCACGACTCCGGCGCTGCCTTGCTTCAGCGCGACCACCGGCGCGCCGAGCGCATGGCACCAGTCGATGATCTCGGCAGCATCGGAATAGCCGGACAATAGCTTCGCCTCGTCAAGGCTCGGCAGGAACCAGTCGCATTCGGCGATCGTCGCCATGATCACGGCGCGGGCCCGTGCGAGCGGCCAGAGCTTGGCGCGGAAATTGGGATCGTAGGACACCTGCGTGCCGGACGCGCCGGCCTCGGCAACGGCGGCGAGCACCGCATCGCACGCGCTTACGCTGATCGCCTGGCTGATGCCGCTGACGTGCAGCACGCGCGCGGCGCGGATCTGCTCGTGCGGAAGCGTCTCGGGCGAGATCCGCGACGCCGCCGAGCCCGCGCGCAGGTACGAGAACTCGTGACCCGTGGCGCCGTGCGTGACGAAATAGACGCCGGTGGGCGCGGCGGGATCGACCGCAACGCCCGCCGTGTCCACGTCTTCGCGCTGCCAGAGCTCGCGCAGCATCCGACCGAAGGCGTCGTCGCCGACGCGCGAGACGTATCCGGCCCTGCCGCGACCGCCGAGCAGGCGCGCGGCCGCGATCGCCATGTTGGACGTGTCGCCGCCGAAGCCGCGCAGGTATTGATCGGGCGCGTCCGCACGCGCCTGATTGAACTCGACCATCGCCTCGCCGAGGGCGAGGACATCTACGGCGGACATTGCCCGTCTCTTCCGATCGGTCGGGCGTCAGCCGCGCTCGAACCGAGGCTTCGTTCCGGACTGCACGGCGGGTGCGCACGCGCCGCGCGCGAGCACGGTCACCGCTGACTTTCGAATCGACACCAGAATTCCCCCCTGAAACGCAATCTGCGCGCTCAGCGTCCCCGCGCCGACCGCCACCCTTCCGCGAAGCGAGCCGCCTGCGCCCTCACCTCCGCGGCCGCCATCCCCGGGCGGTACAAATTCGATCCGGTGCCGAATCCGGAGGCGCCCGCCGCGACATACGGCGCCATGTTGTCGGGTCGGATGCCGCCGACGGGAAACACGAGCGTACCGGAAGGCAGCACCGCGCGCCATGCCTTGAGCGCAGCGGCCGGCAGTGCCTCGGCCGGGAACATCTTGATGCCGTCGGCGCCCGCCGCAAGCGCCGCGAACGCCTCGGTGGGCGTCGCCGCGCCCGGCAGGCAGACGAGTTTCTGCCGCTTCGCTTCGCGGACGACGGTGACGTCTGCGTGCGGCATCACGACGAGGCGTCCGCCCGCGGCGTTCACGCGCGTGACGTCCTCCATCGACAGCACGGTGCCTGCGCCGACGAGGCAGGTGTCTCCGTGCGCCTGCGCGAGCGCGTGAATCGAATCGAACGGCTGCGGCGAGTTGAGCGGCACCTCGAGGATGCGGAAGCCTTCGGCGACGAGCGCCGCCGCGACGTCCTCGATCTCGGACGGCGTGATGCCGCGGAGCACGGCCACGAGCGGCAGCGGCTCGAGATAATCGGGAAGCTTCGGCATCGATCCCACTCCCTTCAGCGCATCCAGCCGGATTCCTGCGCGATCGCCCACAATCCGCGCGCCGCGGCGTCGGCCGGGGCGGCATCCATGTCCAGGCCGATCTCGGCCAGGGCGACAGCATAACGTCCGCAGAGCGCATCGGCGCCGATCAGCGTGCACCGATCGCCGGCGATATCGTGCTGGCGCGCCCAGGCAAGCCCGGCCGCCGCCTCGCTGCCGATCAGGAGCCCGGACAGATAATCGGAAATCGAGTCGGCGGAAAGCTCTCCGGCAAGGGGAAGCGTGCGCGCGCCGAACAGCCGATGCAGCAGCATGCCCGCGCCGCCCTCTGCGCGCACACCGGCCGCGACACCGCGAAGGAACGCGCCCGCTTCGTATGTCGCCGGAGGCGCCGCCATCATGCGCCCGAGGATGCTGTGCGTCTTCAGCACCGCAAAGAGCTCGCCCGTCATGAACGTCGCGAAATGCTCGATGCGCCCGGCGCGAACGACCGCCCATTTGCTGTGCGTCCCCGGCAGCACGGCGAGTGTCGCGCCGTCCTTCCCCGCAAGCGCGCCCGCGATCTGCGTCTCCTCGCCGCGCATCACGTCCGGCATTCCTTCAGGATCGCGGCAGCGCACGCCGGCGACGATGGCGAGCGCACCGTCCGGTGTCGTCGTGAGCGTGCGGGCGAGCCGGTCGAGCCCGGCCGGGCAGTCGACGTATGGCGCTTCAATCCAGCCCTGGCGGCTGCCGATCATCCCGCAGGCGATGCTCGGCGCGGCAAGGCTGCTCCAGTCGCGCAGCAACGACCGCAGCGCGGATGCGAACGCGCCGTCCCTGATCTGCTGGATGCCGAGCGCCGACTCGCGGACGGCGAGGACCTCGCCTCGAGCATTCATCCGGTACGCGCGTGCCGAGGTCGTGCCCCAGTCGAGCGCGAGAAGCGCGGTGTCGGACGTGTCGGACACTACGGATGCTCGCGCCAGTGCCGCGCAGCTCCCTGCGCCACGCGGACGGACGTCATTGCATCAGGACCCGTGCGGCGGACCCTGCCACCGCGCCGCGGCTTCGTCGTCGCTCGCCCGGGCCTCGACCCAGCGCGAGCCTGCTGCCGTCGTCTCCTTCTTCCAGAACGGCGCGCGGGTCTTTAGATAGTCCATGATGAACTCGCACGCGGCGAATGCGTCGCCGCGGTGGGCGCTGGTCACGCCGACCAGCACGATCTGGTCCGTCGGGCGCAGCGCGCCGACGCGATGGATCACCAGCGCGTCGACGATGTCCCAGCGGGATTTCGCGGTATCGACGATCGCTGCCAGGGACTTCTCGGTCATGCCGGGATAGTGCTCGAGCGTCATCGTCGCAAGCGGCGCATTGCCGGCGATGTCGCGTACCGTCCCGATGAATGCGGCGACGGCCCCCACGCGCGGATCGCCGGCACGCAGCGCCGCGAGCTCCGCCGACAGGTCGAAATCGGCTTCCTGGATGCGGACGGGCATGGCGCGCGGACGGCCTCAGCCGCCGGTGACCGGCGGGAGCAGCGCTACTTCGTCGCCAGGGCGAACGGCGGTCTCGGGCTGCGCAATGTCGTGATTCACGGCGAAACGCACGGCGCGCTCCGGCGCGAGCTCGGTGGCCCAGACCCCGCCGCGCGCCGCGAGCCATGCGCGCAGCGACGCGATCGTCGTCACGCCGACGGGCGGACGGACCGCTTCGCCGGAAGTGCCGAATGCGTCGCGCAGGCGCGCAAGATAGACGAGCGTCAGCGTGTCGACGGAATTGTCTCGCATGGATTCGCGCACCGGATCGTATGGGACCGTCGCGCCGGAAGTACGCCCGAAGGCGACGCTGCACCGCGAACGCGCGGGCAATCCTAGAAGCGCAACTGCAGGCCGAAGCTTACCTGATCGGAATCGGGCAGCCCGTTGCCGACCTCGCCCGAGAGCCGGCCGAAGCGGCCGTATTCGAGGCGAAGTCCGAGGCTCGAGTTGAGGTCATAGCGCACGCCGACGCCGTAATTCATGCCGTCGTGATTGCGGCGCGGGTCGAGCACCGTCGAATTGAGCCCGCTGTAGACGAGCGGCGTGTCCGACTGCGCATACCCCAGCCGGCCATACAGCGCGAACGCCTTGTATACATTCCAGCTCGTGACGACGTCGACATTCAGGCTGCGCGACGCGAAATCGGTGGCGCCCGCGGCGTCGCCAGGCCCGAACTTCAGCCCCATGCCTTGCCCGAGCGTCCCGGCGCCCATCGGACGCAGCGCGTACTTGTCCGCCGAGCTCATCGCCGCTTCGACGGAAATGTCATTGGTCCAGCGATAGCCGCCGAAGAGCAGCGTACGGGACGCCGTGTCGTCGGCGACCACCGGCGTGAGGCGGCTCCAGGCGAGCCCGGTCGGCTTGCCCAGCGCAAGACCCCCCGCGTCCGTCGCGTTCTGGCGCAGCGAAATCCCGCCGTAAAAACCCGACTCATCCTGAGGGTTATTCCCCTCGGCCGCACGTGCGCCCGCCGTGATCCCCAATAGGGAAACCGACAGGGCGGCTGCGATAATGAGTTGTTTTCTGGTCATAAATTGGCGGAACACCGCAAAAGTTCCGGCGGACGCGATTCGCGGTCCAACCGGGATCGAGATGCCTTTCCCGAGACGCTGATCTGGACAACGATTCCGATCCCGAGTTTCAAATATGGGCTTTCGGGACGAAATCCCCTCGCCTTTCACGTTACTCGCCCGATGCCGGCGGGTCAATCGAACTGCGACGCATCGGCGGCGTTCGCGATCACGAACGTTGCGGCGGCGTCATAGTCGTCGAGGCGGAGCACGGGAAGGCGCCCGCCGGACGCGGCCGGAAGCCCTTCGGCGCTGTCGGTGGCGATCGCGATGATGTGCGGATCCGACAGGTGGAGGAGCGGCTTGCCGAGCGCGGCGCGCCATACCTCGAGCTTCGGCATCGGCTCGGTTTTGAATCCCTCGATCAGCGCGAGATCGCAGGGCGAGAGCCGCCGGAGCGCGGCGCGAACGCCAAGCTCGGGCGCCCCGCGCAACTCGTGCATCAGCGCCCAGCGCACGCCGGATGAGACCAGGACCTCCTGGCAGCCGGCCTGCCGATGGCGCCACGAGTCCTTGCCCGGCTGATCGACGTCGAACTGATGATGCGCGTGCTTGATGAGCGAGACCGAAAGTCCGCGCGCGACGAGGCGCGGGATCATCTGCTCGATCAGTGTCGTCTTGCCGCTGCCGGACCAGCCGGCGAATCCGAAAATGCGCATCGACGCGTCGCCTCCCCTGCCCGATTCTACCGGGCCCACGTTTCCCGGGGCCCGCGCCGCGGCATCCAGAACGCGGGGCAACGGTCGACAACGCGCGACGGGGGGCATAAGCTTCGCGCGCAATGCAATGATCGGCACTGATCGACGCGATGACCAGGCGAACCATGCTTCCCGTGACCACCGTGGACGGCGGCGCGCCCGCCGACGTGGCGGGCCTCATCGAGCGCGTGATCAGCGACGTGCCGGTGCCGCACACGCATCGCGTGTCGGACGCGTCGCGCGAGGCCGACCGCATTGCGCGCGAGGCCGCGCAGAAGGCGGCCGTGATCTCCGGCTCGTTCGCGCTGCCGCCGGGCCCGCTCGGCATGCTGACCGATCCTGCCCGACCTCTACCTCATCTGGAAGGTGCAGCGGCAGATGGTCGCCGACATCTTCGCGCTGCACGGCCGCGCCGCCGAGCTCACGCCGACGCACATGCTCTACTGCCTCTTCCGGCACCTCGCGAGCCATGTCGCCCGCGACGTCGTGGTGCGCGCGGGTCAGCGCGTCGTCGTCCGCCAGCTCTCGGCGGGCGCGGTCGCAAGTCTGCTGAAGAACGTGGGCGTGTCGGTGACGCAGCGCGTCGCAGGCACCGCCGCGAGCCGCTGGGTGCCCGTGGTCGGCGCGGCAGCCGTCGGCGCCTATGCGTACTGGGACACGCAGCAGGTCGCGAAATCGGCGCGCCGGCTCCTCGAGACCTCCGCATCCGAGGCGGTGCAGGAGACCGACTGACCATGTGCGGACGCTACGAGCTGCACAGCCATCCGGCCGCCATCGCGCTCGCGTTCGGGCTCGCGGCGCCGCCGGATGTCCACCCGCACTACAACATCGCACCGATGACCGACGTGCCGATCGTGCGCCTCGGTGCCGACGGGAGTCGCGAGCTCGTGAGGATGCGCTGGGGCATGGTGCCGCGCTGGGCGAAGGATCCTTCGATCGGCGCCAAGATGATCAACGCGCGCGGCGAGACGATTCCTGACAAGCCGTCGTTTCGCACCGCGTACCGCCGCCATCGCTGCCTCATTCCCGCGGACGGCTTCTACGAATGGATGAGCGCGGGCGGGAATCCGCCACGCAAGCAGCCCGTGCACGTCGGCATGAAGGACGCGTCGCTGTTCGCGTTCGGGGGACTCTTCGAGCGCTGGCGAAGCGACGCCGGCGAGGTGCTCGACACGTGCACGATCGTCACCACCGAGGCGAACAGCCTGCTCGCGGCGGTGCATTCGCGGATGCCGATGATCGTCGCGCCGGAGAACTATGCGCGCTGGCTCGATCCCGGCAACGCGGAGGTCGCCGATCTCGTCGTGCCGTTCGCCTCGGACGCGATGACGTGGTATCCCGTATCGACGCGCGTCAACAACGTGCGCCACGACGACGCGGCGCTGATCGAATCCGCGGAGCCGATCGCGGCCGACGTGGCGGACGGCGACGCGCCGCCGCCCGCTCCGGAACAGGAATCCCTCTTCTGACTCAGCGCGCTACCGCAGCAGCCGTCGCGCTCGAAGCCGCCACGGCAGCGCGCTCACGCGACCACCGCAGGCCGCGCCCGCGCAGCAGCAGGTAGGCGGCGGGAATCACCAGCATTGAAAGCAGCGGCGCGGTGATCATGCCGCCCACCATCGGCGCCGCGATGCGCTGCATCGTCTCCGCACCCGTGCCCGCACTCAGCATGATCGGAAGGAGGCCGGCCATGATCACCGCGACGGTCATCGCCTTCGGCCGCACGCGAAGGACGGCGCCCTCCTCGATCGCGGCGTGCAGCGTCTCGAGCGTTGCCGGCTCGCCGCGCGCGAGCCGCGCCTCCCATGCGTGGCGCAGATACAGCAGCATCACGACGCCGAACTCGGCGGCAACCCCCGAAAGGGCGATGAAGCCTACCGCCGTGCCTACCGACGTCGAGTAGCCGAGGAACCAGAGCAGCCAGTAGCCGCCGACGAGCGCGAACGGCACCGCGAGCATGATGAGCAGCGCCTCGTCGATCCGCCGAAACGCGAGGTAGAGCAGCACGAAGATCACGAGCAGCGTGAACGGCACGACGTAGGCGAGGCGCGCCTTCGCACGCTCGAGGTACTCGAACTGGCCCGACCACGAGACCGAGTAGCCTGCGGGCAGCCGGACGTCGCGCGCCACCGCGGCCTGCGCATCGTGCACGACCGACACGAGATCGCGGCCGCGGACGTCGACGTACACCCAGCCCGAGAGCCGCGCGTTTTCGCTTTTCAGCATCGGCGGCCCTTCGACGACACGCACGCTGGCGATCGCGGAGAGCGGCAGCTGCGCGCCGCGCTCGGTGACGATCGGCAGCATGCGCAGCGCCTCGACCGAGTCGCGCAGTTCGCGCGGATAGCGAACGCTGATGGGGAAGCGCGCGAGGCCTTCGACCGTCTCGCCGATGTTCTCGCCGCCGACCGCCGCGCCGATGATGTCCTGCACGTCGGCGATCGAGAGCCCGTAGCGTGCCGCCGCAGCACGGTCGATCGTCACGTCGAGATAGCGGCCGCCTTCGAGGCGCTCGGCGAGCGCAGACGTCACGCCGGGCACGTCCTTGACGGCACGCTCGATCGCCTGCGCGACGCGGTCGATCTCGGCGAGATCGGGACCGGACACCTTGATGCCGACGGGACTCTTGATCCCGGTCGCGAGCATGTCGATGCGGTTGCGGATCGGCGGCACCCAGACGTTGGACAGGCCCGGCACCTGCACCGTACGGTCGAGCTCCTCGACAATCTTGTCCGTCGTCATGCCCGGACGCCACTGATCCTTCGGCTTGAACTGGATCGTCGTCTCGATCATTTCCATCGGCGCCGGGTCGGTCGCCGTCTCGGCGCGGCCGACCTTGCCGAACACCCGCGCGACCTCGGGCACCGCCTTGATCATCCGGTCGGTCTGCTGCAGCAGCTCGCCGGCCTTGCCCGCCGACAATCCCGGGAGCGCCGTCGGCATGTAGAGCAGATCGCCTTCGTCGAGCGGCGGCATGAACTCGCCGCCCAGGCGCAGCACCGGCCACGCGGTCGCGGCCAGCGCCACCACCGCGATCGCGAGTGTGACCTTCGGCCACGCCAGCGCCGCGTTGAGCACCGGCCGATAGCCGGCGATCAGAAAGCGATTCAGCGGGTTCGCGTTCTCGGTCGGGATCCGACCGCGCACGAAGTAGCCCATCAGCACCGGCACGAGCGTCACGGCGAGGATCGCGGCAGCAGCCATCGCGTAGGTCTTGGTGAACGCGAGCGGCGCGAACAGCCGCCCTTCCTGCGCTTCCAGCGCGAACACCGGCACGAACGACAGCGTAATGACGAGCAGGCTGAAGAAGAGCGCCGGGCCGACCTCGACCGACGCATCGGTGACGATGGCCCAGCGCTCGTCGATCGAAGGCTCGGGCAGCGTGCCATTGCTGCCGGCGTGCGCGTGCTTCCACGCTTCGAGCTTCTTGTGCGCGTTCTCGATCATCACGATCGCGGCGTCGACCATCGCGCCGATGGCGATCGCGATGCCGCCGAGCGACATGATGTTGGCGTTCACGCCCTGCACCCGCATCACGATGAACGCGGCCAGCACGCCGAGCGGCAGCGACACGACGGCCACCAGTGCCGAGCGCAGGTGCAGCAGGAAGGCGGCGCACACGAGCGCCACCACGGCGAACTCCTCGAAGAGCTTGCCGCGCAGATGGTCGACCGCGCGCTCGATCAGCGCCGAGCGGTCGTACACCGGAACGATCTCGACGCCGGGCGGCAGGCCCGGCTTCAGCTGTTCCAGCTTCGCCTTGACCGCTTGAATTGTCTCCAACGCGTTCTTGCCCGAGCGCAGGACGACGATGCCTCCCGTGACCTCGCCTTCGCCGTCCAGTTCGGCGATGCCGCGCCGCATCTCCGGCCCGACCTGCACGCGCGCAATGTCGCGCAGCAGGACGGGCGTGCCCCCTTCGCTCACCATCACCGGTGTCGCGCGGAAATCCTCGAGCGACTTGAGGTAGCCCCGCGTGCGCACCATGTATTCGGCTTCGGCCAGCTCGACCACCGAGCCACCCGCCTCGCGATTCGCATCGCGGATCGCGGCGACGACCTTCGCGAGTGGCAGGTTGTACGCCTTCAGCCGCGCCGGGTCGACGACGATCTGATATTGCCGGACCATCCCGCCCACGGTGGCGACCTCGGCGACGTTCGGCACCGATTTCAGCTCGTATTTGAGGAACCAGTCCTGCAGCGCGCGCAACTGCGCGAGATCGTTCTTTCCCGTGCGGTCGACCAGCGCATATTCGTAGATCCAGCCGACTCCCGTCGCATCCGGCCCGAGCGAGGCTTTCGCGCCTGCAGGCAGCCGCCCCTGCACCTGGTTCAGATACTCCAGCACACGCGAGCGCGCCCAGTAGAGATCGGTGCCATCCTCGAACAGCACGTAGACGAACGAGTCCCCGAAGAACGAGTAGCCGCGCACCGTCTTCGCACCGGGGACCGACAGCATCGTCGTCGTCAGCGGGTACGTGACCTGGTCCTCGACGATCTGCGGCGCCTGTCCCGGGTACGTCGTGCGGATGATCACCTGCGTGTCGGACAGGTCGGGAATCGCGTCGAGCGGCGTGGTACGCACCGCCCACACGCCCGCGACGGCGAGAAGCCCCGCCGCGAGCAGCACCAGGAAGCGGTTCGCGATCGACCAGCGGATGAGGTGCGCGATCATTTCTTCTCGGGCGTCGCGGCGCCCGCCGTCACGGGAACGATCGACGTCAGCTGCATGTCGCCCTGCGGCGTGAACACGAACTCGAATTGCACGTTCGTGCCCGGCGCGACCTCCTTCGGCACGCCGCCTTTCGGCGCCTTGAACGGCATCGTCATCGCGCCCATGCCAGCGGTTGGAATCGCGCCGTGCTTGATCAGCACCTCCTCGCCCACGGAACGCACCACGCCTTCCGCCTTGTGCGTGGCCGGCGTCGCGACCGTGGCGGCCGCGCCCGCGCCGTGCCCGGCGTGCGGATCCGCTGTCGCCGCGTCGCCGCTGACGGCAATTCGAGCCAGCGCGCCCTTGAGACTCGCCTCGGAGTCGACCAGGAACTGACCTGACACGACCACGCGCTGGCCGGTCACGAGGCCGCTGCGGATTTCCGTCATGTCGCCCGACTCGCGGCCGACCGCGACGTCGACCGGCGTGAAGCGGCCGTTGCCCGCGTCGACGATCACGACGTTGCGCTTGCCCGTGTTGATCACCGCTTCGCTCGGCACCAGCACCGCGGGCGCGACATGCGCGCCGCCGAACGCCACGGTCGCGAACATGCCGGGCTTCAGCACACCGCCGGGATTCGCGAGGACGATCCGGGCGCGGACCGTCCGGGTCTGGGCGTTCACTTCGGGGAGGAACGTGTTGACGGTGCCCTTGAATATTCTTTCCGGAAACGAGGCGGCTCGTGCCTCGACCGGCGTGCCGGCGCGCACGAGTGCCGCCTGTGCTTCCGGAACGTCCGCGATCACCCAGACGTTGCCCAGACTCGCGAGCTTGAAGATCGTCGTGCCGGGCATGACGGCCATCCCGTCACGCGCACCAATCTCCCAGACGACGCCGGACTCGGGCGCGGTGATGGTGATTCGCGCCGAAGGTTTGCCGTTGCGCTCGACGCGCGCAATTTCGGCATCGGGCATGCCGAGCAGCGAAAGGCGGTGCCGCGCGGCGTCGGCCAGCTTCGCGACGTCCGCCTGCGGACTCGCCTTCAGTGCGAGCAATTCCTCCTGTGCGGCAAGCCACTCGGGAACGTAGAGCTCGGCCAGGGGCTGCCCCGCCGCGACGGCATCGTACTGCGCACGCACGAGCAGGCGCTCGACGTAGCCTGCGGTGCGTGTCTGGACGGCAACAAGCGAGCGCTCGTCGACCACGACCGCCCCGACTGCGGAGAACCCGGTGTCGAGGGTGCCTTCCGTGGCCGCGGCCGTGCGCACGCCGAAGCTCTGCTGCTGGCGCGCGCTGATCGCGACACCGGCATCGGTCGCGGCATCGGCGTAGACCGGGACGAGGTCCATGTCCATGAAGGGACTCTTGCCCGGCTTGTCGAACCGCTGGCCGGGCACCATCGGGTCGTGCCAGTACAGCACCTTGCGCCCCGACGCGTCGGACGCGGACGCGGGCGCGGCGGGCGGCGCAGTCGCGCTATTCATCGTGCCATGCGCAACGCGCTCGACAGGTGCCTGCCGGACGCCGAAGAAATATCCGGCGGCGGACGCGATCAGAGCAATGGCGACGGCAGCGGCAAGCGTGGCGAGCTTGGCGCCACGCTGGTTGAAGCGGGCGGATCTCATGACCCCTCCGTGGCGGAAACGACGAAGTTGAGCCAGGCCCAGGCCCTGGCGGCGGACTGCTGCTGCTGCAGGAGTGCAAGCTCGGCATCGAGCAGCGCGCGCCGCGCCTCGAGCACGGCCGAAAGCGGTCCCGTGCCGCCGCGATAGGCAGCCTGCGCCGCTTCTCGCCGCTGCACGGCGAGCGGCAGCAGCTCGGTCTCGATGCGCTGCGCCTGCACCCGCGCCGACTCCCATTCGGTCAGCATTGACTGCACTTCGGCCGCGCGCATGCGCTGCGTGTCCTCCAGCATTGCGCGGGCGGCATCCTCTTCCCTGAGCCGTGCCGCGTGCTCGCGGTCCTGCCGCGTCCCCTGCGACCACGGCAGGTCGATGGTGAACATCACCGATACCATGTTCGCGTACGGCGCGGCGCGGTACGCGTAGGCGACCTCGGCACTCCAGTCGGGTTTCTTCGCGGCGCGCGCGAGCGCGGATTCGGTCTCGGCGATCGACGTCTGCACGCGGGCGAGGCGAAGCTCGGGCTGCAGGTCGACGTCGGCGAGCCGGGCCGCTTCCGGCAGGCGGGCGAAATCCGGCGCGTCGCCCTGCGGAAGCTGTGCCGCGTCGCCGATGTAACGCGCCAGCGCGATGCGCGCGCGGCGCGTCTGCGCGGCGGCGTCGGTCGCGCGATTGGAAGTCTCGATCAGCATGCTCTGCGCCGCGATGAGCTCGCTTTGCGCCGCCTTGCCGGCGCGGTAGGCGGCCTCGATCGTTTTCGCGTTGAGCTCCGCCTCCGACTTCTGCGCGGCGATGGCGGCCTCGGCGGCAATCGCAAAATGCCGGTTCACCCACGCGGTGGCCGTCTCGCGCTCGATCGCAAGCGTCGTCGCCTCGATCACCGCGGTGCCGCGCTCGGCGTCACGCTCCGCCCGCTGCGTTTTAAGCTGGCGCTTTTCCGCGCTCGGGAATTCCTGCATCAGCCCGATCTTCGACATGGTCATGAAGTCGCGAGTGAGCGACCATGCGTCGTCACCCTGCGTCGGGACGTTCTCGACGCCGGCCTTGAGTTTGGGGTCGGGCAGCTCACCCGCAGGAATCGCCATCTCGCGCGAAGCGTCGACCATCGCCCGCTGCGACACGAGCTGCTGCGACCGCGCGACCGCGATCTTCAGCGCCTCGGCGAGCGACAGCGTCGTCTCGGCCACCGCTGGAAACGCGGCGAGGAGCGCGCCGGCTCCAAGCGCCAGAACGCAGCCGCGCAGCAATCGATGTGAATCAGGTGCCCCGTGAGTGGCCCGGGACGACGGCGGGAAATGCCACATGCAACCTCCGCGAACGCGTGGAACGGTCCGGTCGCGCGCGCGTCGCGCACGGCCGGGCTCGGGCGAACCGGAATGGTCTAGATCAGCAGGCGGCAGAACTGCAGCGCACGCGGTGGCGCGGCGCCACTGGCGGCGAGGACCGAGCGGTCCCATTCGCGCGCTTCGACGGGCGCCGCTGTCGGCGCCAACGGAGATATCAGCGCGACGAGCATGACGGGCGGCAGGTCCGGCGCAACGGCCACGGGCGCGCCGTCGGTGCACTGCACCTCGCACGCATTGCCGGACGGTGCCTGCGGCATCGGGGTCGCATGCTGCGCGCCGCAATGACCTTCATGCATGCTCGCCATCGCCGCCGGCGCGCCAACCGTCAACGTGCCTGCGCGAAGTGCGCAGGCGTGCGCCGTGACGGCAAGCTGAGCAAAGACGATGCCCAGAATGCCGAGGCAGGCGAAGAGGCGGCGACGTGAACGGGTCATGGGACGGCGAAGTGTTACACGTGACGTTACGCGCGAACCGTCCGACGGGAATTGATCCGCGTCAAGGCACGGCGGAACGGCGTCAGCGCAGGGTCGCGTTGAGCGCCGCCAGCGCGGCGCTGCCCGGGACGAGGTCGGCGTCGGTCAGCGCGTTCAAGGGGGTTTCGACCGTTTCCTGCGCGTCGTGCAGGTCGTGCGCGTCCGGCTGCATGTACAGGAGCCCGGTCACGATCTCGCCGGCGGCCGCGCGGTCGTGCAGGTAATTCATCGCCGCGAGGCGGTTGGTCGGATCGAAGTCGGCGTGGACCTTGCGCAGCCGGATCGTGCCGCCGTCGTGCAGCACGACCTCCTCCAGGCTGCCGCTGCCGTACTCGGCGGTGATCGGCTCGCGCGGCACCATCACATCGAGCGCATTGACCGACGCATTGTGCTCGCGCACGTAATCGTAGCTCTTGGTCGAGCCCGGGTGGTTGTTGAACGCGACGCAGGGGCTCACGACATCGATGAACGCGGCACCCTTGTGCAGCACTGCCGCCTCGACCAGCGGCACGAGCTGCGCCTTGTCGCCGGAGAAGCTCCGCGCGACGAACGTCGCGCCGAGCTCCAGCGCCAGCATGACGAGGTCGATCGGCTCGTCGGTGTTGATCGCGCCCCGCTTCGCCTTCGAGCCCTTGTCGGCCGTCGCCGAGAACTGGCCCTTGGTGAGGCCGTAGACGCCGTTGTTCTCGACGATGTAGACCATGTTCACCGCGCGCCGGAGCACGTGCATGAACTGGCCGATGCCGATCGAGGCCGAATCGCCGTCCCCGGACACGCCGAGATAGATGAGGTCGCGATTGGCGAGATTCGCTCCGGTCAGCACCGACGGCATGCGCCCGTGCACGCTGTTGAACCCGTGCGAATTGCCGAGAAAATAGGTCGGGGTCTTCGACGAGCAGCCGATGCCGGAGAGCTTCGCGACGCGATGCGGCTCGATGTCGAGGTTGAAGAACGCCTGGATGATGGCCGCGGAAATGGAGTCGTGCCCGCAACCCGCGCAGAGCGTCGACACGGCGCCTTCGTAGTCGCGCCGCGTGTAACCGAGCGCGTTCTTCGGCAGGCCGGGATGGTGGAGCTTCGGTTTGGCGAGAAAGGTCATGGCTGATCCGATCAGTCGGCGGCACCCAGGGGCGCGACCTTGCGCAGCGGCGTCACGTTGAAGTTCGCCGCCTTTTCCCCGATTTCCTGCGTGATGAAGCGCGCGGTGACCGGCGTGCCGTCGTAGTGCAGCACGGAAATGAGCTTGGCGGGATCGATGCCGCATTCGTTGACGAGCAGCATGCGCAGCTGCGCGTCACGGTTCTGCTCGACGACGAACACGTGCTCGTGCGCGGCGATGAACGCGGCGACCGAGTCGACGAACGGGAAGGCACGGATGCGCATCCGGTCGAGATGGATGCCGGTCGCGGCGAGCGCCGCCAGCGATTCGCTCATCGCCGCGCCGGTCGAGCCGTACCAGATCACGCCGGCACGCGCAGGCTTTTCGGCCTTTTCGATCACGGGTGCGGGCACCAGCGACTTCGCGGTCTCGAACTTGTGCAGCAGCCGCTGCATGTTGTCGACGTACGCCGGCCCCTCCTCCGTGTAGCGCGCGTAGCGGTCCTTGGTCGTCCCGCGCGTGAAATACGAGCCGCGGGTCGCATGGGTGCCCGGATAGGTGCGGTACGGGATGCCGTCGCCATCGACGTCGAGGTAGCGGCCGAAGGTCTTGCCGGCGGCAAGTTCCTCGGCCTTCATCACCTTGCCGCGGTCGAGCACGCGCTTGTCGTCCCAGGCGAGCGGTGCCGTCAGCCAGTCCTGCATTCCGATGTCGAGGTCGGAGAGCACGAAGATCGGCGTCTGCAGACGGTCGGCAAGGTCGAGCGCCATGGCCGCCATGGAGAAGCACTCGGTCGGATCCTCGGGGAAGAGCAGCGGATGTTTGGTGTCGCCGTGCGAAGCGTACGCACAGAGCAGCACGTCGGCCTGCTGCGTGCGCGTCGGCATGCCGGTCGACGGGCTGCCGCGCTGGATGTCGAACAGCACCGCCGGAATCTCGGCGAAATAGGCGAGGCCGATGAATTCCTGCATCAGCGAGATGCCGGGCCCCGACGTCGCGGTGAACGCGCGCGCGCCGTTCCACGCGGCGCCGATGACCATGCCGATCGAGGCGAGCTCATCTTCGGCCTGGACGATCGCGTACTTGTGCCGGCCGGTCACCGGATCGACGCGCAGCTTGCGGCAGTGCTTGGCGAACGCCTCGGCGAGCGAGGACGACGGCGTGATCGGATACCACGCGCACACGGTGGCGCCGCCGTACACGCAGCCCAGGGCCGCCGCATTGTTGCCGTCGATGAAGATCCGGTCGCCGACCGCATCGGCGCGCTCGACCCGCATCGGCAGCGGACACGTGAAGTTCCCAAGCGCGTAATCGCGGCCGAGCGCCAGCGCCTTGCGGTTCGAATCGAGCAGCGCCTCCTTGCCGCGGTACTGCTCGGCAAAGAGCTTCTCGATCTCCGCGGGATCGATCGCGAGGAGCGCGGACAGCGCGCCGAGATAGATGATGTTCTTGAAGAGCTGGCGCTGCCGCGCGTCGGTGTAGGCCGCATTGCAGATCGCGGTGAGCGGCATGCCGAGCACCGTGACGTCGCTCCGGAAGCTCGTCGCCGGCAGCTCGCGCGTCGAGTCGTAGAAGAGGTAGCCGCCGCCCTCGAGCTCGCCGACGTCCTTGTCCCAGGTCTGCGGGTTCATCGCGACCATGAGGTCGACGCCGCCGCGGCGGCCACGCCAGCCGTCGGCCGTGACGCGCACCTCGTACCACGTCGGCAGGCCCTGGATGTTGGACGGGAAGATGTTGCGCGCCGACACCGGCACGCCCATGCGCAGGATCGCCCGTGCGAAAAGCGCGTTCGCCGACGCCGAGCCCGAGCCGTTGACGTTGGCGAACTTGACGACGAAGTCGTTGATCCGCGCGATCGGATCCCGGGTGCGTCTTGCCATCGCGCTCACTCCGCCGCCACGCCGGCAATTTCCTTCGATGCCGGAGCCATGGTCGTCACGTGCCGCGTGCGGCAACGATCGTGCGCCTGCGCGGGCTCGAACAGGAACTTCTGCATGTCCCAGGCACCGGTCGGACAGCGCTCGGCGCACAGGCCGCAGTGCAGGCAGACGTCCTCGTCTTTCGCCATCACCCGGCCGGTCTTGAGCGTGCCGGAGACATAGATGTCCTGCGCGAGATCCTCCGCCGGCGCGCGCAGCCGCGCACGGAGGTCCGCCTCGTCGCCGTTATGGGTGAAAGTGATGCAGTCCATCGGGCAGATGTCGACACAGGCGTCGCACTCGATGCAGAGCTTGTCGCTGAACACCGTCTGCACGTCGCAGTTGAGGCAGCGCCGCGTTTCCGCGAGGGCGAGCTTGGGGTCGAACCCGAGCTCGACCTCGACGCGGATGCTCTTCAGCGCGATCTTGGTGTCCTTGAGCGGCACGCGGAAGCGGCGGTCGTTCGAGACCGCGTTGTCGTAGCTCCACTCGTGGATGCCCATCTTCTGCGAGATGAGGCTGGTATGCGGCGGCGGCCGCCGCGCGACGTCCTCGCCGCGGCACTGCAGGTCAATCGAGATCGCCGCTTCATGGCCGTGCGCGACGGCCCAAATGATGTTCTTCGGCCCGAACGCCGAGTCGCCGCCGAAGTAGACGCCGGCGCGGGTCGACGCCATCGTCCGCTTGTCGAGCACCGGCAGGCCGTGCCGGTCGAACTCGATGCCGAGATCCCGCTCGATCCATGGGAACGCGTTCTCCTGGCCGATTGCGACCAGCACGTCGTCGCAGGGGATGTGGACTGGCGGCTCGCCCGTCGCCACGAGCTCGCGCCGTCCGTTGTCGTCGAACCGCGGCGCGACCTTGTCGAACGTGACGCCGGTCAGCCTGCCGGCATCGTGCGTGAATTCCTTCGGCACGAGGAAGTTGTGGATCGGAATGCCCTCGTGCATCGCGTCTTCCTTCTCCCACGGCGACGCCTTCATCTCGTCGAAGCCCGAGCGCACGACGACCTGCACCTGCTCGCCGCCCAGTCGGCGCGAGCTGCGGCAGCAGTCCATCGCCGTGTTGCCGCCGCCCAGCACGACGACGCGCTTGCCGATCCGCGTGATGTGGCCGAACGACACGCTCGCGAGCCATTCGAGGCCGATGTGGATGTTCGCCGCGGCTTCGGCGCGGCCCGGGATGTCGAGATCGCGCCCGCGCGGCGCGCCGCTGCCGATGAAGACCGCGTCGTACGGCTCGGCGAGCAGCGCCTTGAGGCTGTCGATGCGCGTGCCGGGACGAAAATCGACGCCGAGGTCGAGCACGTAGCCCACTTCCTCGTCGATGACGGTCTCGGGCAGGCGAAAGCGCGGGATCTGGCTGCGGATCATGCCGCCGCTGCGCGCGTCGCTGTCGAACAGCGACGCATTCGTAGCCGAGCGGCGCGAGGTCGCGCGCAACGGTCAGCGACGCCGGACCCGCGCCGACCAGCGCAATGCGCTTGCCGTTGCGCTTCGCGGGACGCTCCGGCAGCCGGTCGCGGATGTCGTCCTTGTAATCGGCGGCGACGCGCTTCAGCCGGCAGATCGCGACCGGCTCGGACTTCGCCTTGTGGTCACCGCCCTCCTCGACGCGGCCGCGCCGGCACGCGGGCTCGCACGGCCGGTCGCAGGTGCGCCCGAGAATCCCGGGAAACACGTTGGATTCCCAGTTGACGAGATACGCATCGCCGTAGCGCCCGGCGGCGATCAGGCGGATGTACTCGGGAACCGGGGTGTGGGCCGGGCACGCCCACTGGCAATCGACAACCTTGTGGAAGTAGTCGGGCTGGGCGATATCCGTCGGGTTCAAACGTGATTCTCCTGTGGCAGCGGCAGGCCTTCGACTTCTTCTTGTGGCGCGCTCCCGAGAAGCACGTTCCGCGCCCGGACCTGTGTGTGCTGCCGGGCATGCTACGCCTGGCCCGCTTCCGACGAAAGGCGTGATGCACACATGGTCTTTTTCCTCCTTAACGCCGCGTTGGCGTGAACCGCGGACAAATCGTGCGCCGCCGGCAACTTGATTCCCTATGTCAGGGGAAAGGCCGTGGGCACCAAAAGTGTGCGGAGAGGACGT
This sequence comes from uncultured beta proteobacterium, assembly GCA_963717695.1. Taxonomy (GTDB): domain Bacteria; phylum Pseudomonadota; class Gammaproteobacteria; order Burkholderiales; family Casimicrobiaceae; genus CAIWHR01. The sequence continues at coordinate 210,552 of CAVQWR010000006.1, forward strand.
CGAAACGCACAATGAACGACAATCGGTCAAAATGCTCGGCCGTGGCACACGCAAAATTGTTGAGCAAAATTCGCACCCTCGTTGCCATGGCGGCGATCGTGGCTTTGTGTGCCGACCTCACGGGGCAAGCGGTCGCGGCTGCCCCTGCCCCAGGCGTGCTGATCATCCATAGCAATCAGCGCGCAACGCCCGCGGCCGTCGTCATCGAAAATGCGCTCGGAAGCGTGGTGCCCGACGCTGTGCGCGGCCCGGTCGACATGTTCTCCGAATATCTCGACGTCGAGTGGGCTTCCACCGAAGCGTATTCGACCGCCCAGGTGGAATTTCTGCGACAGAAATACAGCAGGCGCAACATCCGTGTCATCGTCGCTGCGGCCCCGGCGGCGCTCCAGTTCACGCTCAAGTTCCGCGATCGCATCCTTCCGGGGGTGCCGATCGTTCATGTCGCGGTTCCAGCCGATCAGCTGGAAGGCGCTTCGCTTCCGGCGGATGTTGTCGGCAAGACCATCGACCTCGATCCCACGGAGACGCTCCGGTTCGCGCTTCGGCTGCAGCCTCGTGCGAGGCGCATCGTGATCGTGCTCGGCGCGGCTTCGCGCGACCGCATGTGGGAGCAGCGGGTGCGCATGGCAATAGCGCGGCTGGACGGGCCCCCGGAGGTCGAGTACCTCGCAGGCCTTCCGACCGCGGATGTCCTGCAGCGGCTTGGCGCATTGTCGCGGGATACGATCGTCTACACACCCGGCTATTTCCTCGACGGCGCTGGTCAGATCGGAACGCCGCGCCACTCGGTGGAGCTCATCGGCTCGGCGTCCGCAGCGCCGGTCTACGGGCCGCTCGATACGTTCATCGGCACCGGCATCGTCGGCGGCTATATGGCCCCCTACGAAGATCAGGCGACCCAGGCCGGCGCAATCGTGGCGCGTCTTTTGAACGGCACGCCGCCCACGGCGATTGATCGAACCTCGTTCGTCAATGTGCCGGTGGTCGACTGGCGCGCACTTCACCGCTGGGGAATTGACGAGCACCTGCTGCCCGCAACGACCGACGTGCGGTTTCGCGAACCCTCGGCGTGGGACAGCTACTGGCGCGAGATCTCCGCCGGCGCTGCGATTCTGGCGCTTCAAGCCGGATTGATTGTCGGGCTTCTCCTCGAGCGGCGATCGCGCCGTCGCATGGCGAGTGCCCTCGAGGAGAGCCAGAAGCGCATGAATCTGGCAGCGCGCGCGGCACGTCTTTCCCTGTGGGTCTGGGACGTGGCCCGCGACCGGATCCAAGCGACCACCTATCCGCGGCCACGAGCCGGCCCGGCGGAGACACAGCCCGTAGCCTACGAGGACGTCCTTGCGACGGCGCATCCGGAGGATCGCGAACAGCTCGACCACGCAGTGAGAAAGGCACTCGCGACCGGCGAGGAGCTCGATGTCGAGTACCGGATCGTGGAACAGGATGGCGCCGTGCGCTGGATCGCCGCGCGTGGACGAGCGGAGAAGGGAAATGGCGGGCACCTGCTCGGCGTCGCAGTCGATATCACGGAGCGAAAAGTCACCGCGCTGCGCGCGGTGGAAGACCGTGCCGCGCTGCGGCACATGACCCGCGTATCGATGCTGGGCCAGCTTTCCGCCTCGATCGCGCACCAGCTGAACCAGCCGCTCGCCGCGATCCTCGGCAACGCCGAAGCCGCGCGAAAAATGCTGAGCCGGGACGGCGTCGATCTCGTCGAGCTGCGGGAGATCTGCGCCGATATCGTGACCGATAACAATCGGGCGGCCGAGGTCATTCGCCACCTCGGGGCGCTGTACAGGCGGGACGACATGAAGGTAGAGCCCCTCGACGTCAATGACCTGATTGACGAGACGCTCGAGCTCGTTCGCGTCGAGCTGTTGGCCCGACACATTGGGCCGCGCGTTGAGCTGGCGCCTGAACTGCCGACGATAGAAGGCGGGCGAGTGCAGTTGCAGCAGGTCGTCCTCAACCTTATCCTCAACGCGGTCGACGCGATGAGCGGCATCGACGTCGACGCGCGAACCGTTATGATCCGCAGCGAGTCGACCGACGCCGAGGTGCGACTCTACGTCGTCGACAACGGCCCGGGCATCGCCGAGAACGACCTGAAACATGTGTTCGATGCATTCTGGAGCACCAAGCCTGGCGGGATGGGTATCGGACTCGCGATCTGCCGGACGATCGTCGATGCGCATCACGGCCGGATCACGGCTTCCAACAACGCAACGGGCGGAGCGACTTTCTGCGTCAGCTTGCCGGTGAGACATCCCACGTGAAACAGACTGTCGTCAAGCCCAACGTCTTCCTCGTCGACGACGATCCGAGCGTGCTGAAGGCGCTCTCGCGCGTGCTGCGCGAAGAAGGCTGGAACGTCGAGACGTTCGAGTCCGCGGAAGCGTTCCTCGGGCGACGCGAAGACCAGGCACATGGTTGCCTCGTGCTCGATGTGACCATGCCGGGAGTCGATGGACTCGAATTGCAACGCCGGCTCGCCGCGACCGGTGAGTCCTTGCCGATCGTCTTCGTCACGGGGCACGGCGACATTCCGATGTCCGTACGGGCGATCAAGGCAGGCGCAACCGATTTCCTGACCAAGCCGGTGCGGGCCGAGGTGCTGGTACTCGCCGTGCACGCTGCGATCGATCATCACGCTTCGGTGCGGCAGGGGCTAGCCGAGACCGCCGAATTGCGGCAACGACTCGCCAGCCTCACTCCACGCGAGCGCGAAGTGCTGAAGGCGCTGACCGCAGGCCGGCTCAACAAGCAGATTGCCGCCGACCTTGGGGTGGTCGAGCAGACCGTCAAGTTCCACCGCGCCCGCATCATGGAGCGGATGCGGGCGAAGACCGTTGCAGAACTGATGCACATCGCGGGGCGGCTCGGGGTCGATTCCCTAGCGCCGTCAGCCGCGTCTGCCGGCTCTGCCCCCGGCTCTGCGCAGAACGCACCCAAGGCGGGCCCGGAACACTAGCCCAAAGAATAGTTCCGGTCCGACCCGCGACGCCATAACGTTCGCCGTGTGACAAATGCCGGTCCCCGGATCGCCGTAGTCGATGACGAGGCGTCGGTTCTTACCGCGCTCGGGCGGCTTTTGCGCCTCGCCGACTACCAGGTCAGCGCCTTTGCATCCGGCGAGGACTTTCTCGCGTCGCTCTCGACGCGACGCCCCGACTGCGCAATTCTCGACATCCACATGCCGGGCCTCTCCGGCTTCGATGTGCGGGCGCGGCTGTGCACCGCGCACAGTGACATTCCGGTTGTCTTCATCACCGCCAGCGACGATCTCGCGCTCCATCAGAAGGCGCTCGCAGCCCGGGGCGCGACGGTGCTGCGCAAGCCCTTCTCCAACGATGCGCTGCTCGCAGCGGTGGAAACGGCGCTGCGAAGCAAGGCATGCGACGCGCCATGAAAACGTCACATTTCGATTCGGCACGCTCATGCCGAACTGAACCAAAGGTCAGTAGCCTACATCGGCGGTTCAGCGGTAGAACGTGTTCCGTGTCGCCGTCGCGCGGCATGGGCAATTACAGCGACAAGGCTTCGATTTCGTCGCAACGACCGGGAGTCACATCATGATTTTGCGAAAACTTATCTCCGTGTTCATCGCCGCGCCAATGCTCGCATTGCTGGCGGTCTCGACGGCCTTCGCACAACAGAAACCCAACATCCTGTTCATCATGGGCGATGACATCGGGTTCATGCAGCCAAGCATCTATCATCGCGGGCTGATGGTGGGCGAGACGCCCAACATCGACCGCATTGGCAACGAGGGTGCGATCTTCATGACGTATTACGCCGAGCAGAGCTGCACCGCCGGGCGCAACGCGTTCTTCACCGGCATGCACCCGCTGCGCACGGGAATGATTCCGCCGCAACTGCCGGGCAGCCCATCCTGGCTGCGCCCCGGCACGCCGGCGCTCGCAAAGTTCCTGCACGACTTGGGCTACACGACGGGCGAGTTCGGCAAGAATCACCTCGGCGACCATTTCGAGGCACTGCCGACCTCGCACGGCTTCCAGGAATTCTGGGGCTACCTTTATCACCTCGACGCCATGCAGGGGGTGAGCTTCGTCGACATCAACAAGACGCCGCTGGTGCAGGGCATCGCGCCGCCGTGCAAGAACACGCCGATCACCGGCTTGGCCGACGTGCCCGGGGCTATCGACCCGAAGACCGGGACGTGCTTGACGCCGCCACGCCCGGTCATATGGTGCAAATCCAGCGACGGTACGCAGAAGAACACGACTTGCCAGGACGAAGGTCCGCTGACGCTGGATCGATCGCGCACCGTCGACGAGGAGATCTCGGCCAAGGTGATCGACTTCCTCGACCGCAATGATCCGAAGAAGACCAACAAGCCGTTCTTCGTCTGGTACAACCCGGCGCGCATGCACATCTCGACCATGTTGCCGCCGAAGTACGAGGCGATGGTGGGTGAAGCCGGCGGCAAGGACTGGGGCACCAACGAAGCCGGCATGAAGCAGATGGACGACAACATCGGCTACGTCCTCAAGAAGCTCGAGGACATGGGCCAGCTCGACAACACCATCGTCGTCTTCACCACCGACAACGGTGCCGAGAACATCACCTTTCCGGACGGCGGAACAACGCCCTTCAAAGGTGGCAAGCTGACCACATGGGAAGGCGGCATGCGCGCGCCGATGGTCGTGCGCTGGCCCGGCCACATCAAGCCGGGCACCGTGAAGAATGACATATTCGCCTCGCTCGACTGGCTGCCGACGCTGGTCGACATCGCCGGCGGACCCAAGGGCAATGCGCTCAACGAGCAGATCATGGCCGGCAAATACCCCGGCATCGTCAAGACCAAGCTCGACGGCTTTGACCAGACCGACTACCTCACAGGCAAGTCGCAAAAGTCGGCGCGTGAGGTGTTCTTCTACTACACCGGCTCGCAACCGTCGGCGGTGCGCTACAAGAACTGGAAGATGTATTACACGATCGTACCGGACACCGGGACAGGCGGGCTGTTCGGCGCGCAGAGCTTTCACTGGACCCAGCTCCTCAACCTCAAGCGCGATCCGTTCGAGCAGACGGTCGGCGACGACGCAAAGTCGCTGCTGGGTTACGGCGGCGCGATTGGCTCGCCCGGCAACGCGTACATCTACAACTGGAACATGCTGCCGATCGGCCAGCTGCTCTGGGAGAAGGAACTCCTCTCTTACAAGGAATTTCCGCCGATGCAGGCGCCCGAGACCTACAACCTGGACGGGATCCTGAAGGCCATGCAGCAGAGCGGGCACAACGGGCACGATTGACCCGGTAGTCTCTTCACTCCGAGAGTCTGGCGCGGGCGGCCCGAATGGGTCGCCCGTTTTTCTGCCAGCGCGCTGGTGACACGACGCCCGTGCGGCCGTGTGCGCTACTGGAACGGCTTCGCGCGCTCGATCAGTTCCTCGAGACCCGGCTCGTTCGGGTTGCGCGGCTTGCCGGGATGGATGATCGCGACCTGGCAGACCTCCGCGGCCTCGACCAGCTGCCGGAACGTGCCGGCGTTGACGTCCTTGATGTAGGCCTGCTTGTTGTCGTTGTAGGCGAACATCCTGTCATTGATCGTCTGGCACTCGTTGCAGCTCGGGCAGCGTGAGGTCTCGATCCACGGATCGTCCGACGGCGGCGCCGCCGCAGCCTCGGCAGCCGCCGGCGCAGCCACCTTGGCCTCGGGTGCGACGCTCGTCGCCTCGGCCGTGGCGGTGACCGCGCCGGCGCTCCGAAGCGCCTCCTCCGCGTCCTTGCGCCCGGCCTCCCACACCGCGCGCTCGCGCGCGAGCAGCCGCTCGGCGTGCGAATCATTGATGCCTGCGTGCTCCTGCAGCCGATGCCACAGCTGGAGGCAGCGTCGCGTCCCCTGCATCAGCCGCGCGTCGACGATCACGCGGTGCAGCCGGTCGTCGGCATCGACCGCCCACACGTACGGGATGCGCTCGGTGGCGGGACGCTCGGGCAGCTTCAGCCAGTCGGCGACGGGCAGCATGCCGTCGTTCCAGCGCTCGCGCGGGACGACCGCGAAGTGCGACGCGTAGCGGCGGTCGCAAAGCACGAAGTCGGCATAGGTGAACGTGACGTCCGCGCCGACGCGCTGCATCGCCTCGTCGGCGTATTCGAGTGTCTCCTGCGCCCAGTCGGCATCGGGATTGCGGTTGTGCTCGAGCGAGAAGCGGTCCGCCCAGTTGTCGCCGGCCGCCGCATCGTAGGTGAACGCGGGGAACGCGCGGGACTCCTTCGCCGCCGCTGCCGTCAGGTACGGGGGCAGATCGCCGGCCGCCGCCGGCGAGCCGGCGAACACGCTGAACAGCGCCGGTCCGCGGGTCGCGAGCCCGCGTCCGACGGCGCCGCGCATCGCGTAGAGGTCCGCCGAGGTGGCCTGCAGCACATACATGCCGCCGAGGCCCATCGCGGTGGTGGCAAGGCGCGCGCTGCGCACGCCGAACGCGAAATGGCCAGTCCCGATCGACGCTTCTTCCAGGAGCTCGGTCTGCTGCACCAGCACCTTCACCGGAAGTCCGGCCGAGAGCATCTCGAGCAGACCGGCGTTTTCGGGGGCATCGTTCCGGTCCGCCGGAATGCAGACGAGGTAGTTGGGGAAGAGCGCCAGGTCCTCCGCCGAGAGCGCGCTTTCGTCGTAGCGCTCGAAGAACGGATCGTGGTCCGTCTCGACATAGGCGCCGTCGGCTTCGAGCTCGGCGATCGCGATCGCCTTGACCACCTCGACGAGCCGCGGCAGGCGCTCGCGATATGCGGTGGCCGCTGCCGCGCAGTTGTCGAAGGCGAAGGCGTAGGCCGGCGTCGCGCCGGGAATCGCCGCGTCGGCGTAGAACGGCTGCGTGCGCAGGGTTTCGAGCGCCCATTCGATCCGCTGGCGGCGCGCCGGCGGGAGCTCATCCTTGGGCGCATTGCGGATCACGAGCTTCGACATCACGGCGAAGTCGAACACGTCGGCGTGACCCGACCCGATCGCCGCGGCAAGCGCCTTTGGCTGCTGTCCCGCTGCCGAGCGCGCGAAAGCCGCGCGCCGGATGTCGGAGAGCTTGCGCATCAGCGCATCCACCAGCGTGCGGAACTCCCGACCCTTCTGCGCCTGCGCGTGCTGCCACGCCTGCGTGACGAAGCGCACGGGCAGCTGCGCGTCGCAATCGGCCACGAGGCCGTCCTGCTTCAGCGCGGCGCCGGCCTGCGCCATCACCTTGCCCACGGCCGGGTCGGCATCCGTGCCGAGTCGTCCCGCGGCGTCGGCCCACAGATCGGAAAGGGTGCCGGTCGCGCCCGCAGCCACCATTGCGCGGAGCTCGTGCTCGAGACGAAGCGCGTGCTTGCGAAACCGTTCGCCCTCGAGCCCGCGCGGCGCGAGCTCGTGGATCAGCGCACCGACGATGCCAGACAGCGAATGGACGTACTCGCCGTTCGCGGCCACCTCGGGCAGCACCAGCGGGAAGTCGTAGCGCAGCCGCGCGAGGTCGCGGTATCCCGCGAGAAGCGCGGGGCGCAGCGCGCCGATGTCGATCGGCGCGACGCCGTCGCCGGCACGCTTGCCGGTCATGTGGAAGACCAGCTGGTCCTGGAATTTCGCGACCATGTCCATGAAAGTTCGCTCTCGCTTTTTCGTCGGGTCGGCGGGCTACGCCGCGCGCTGGCGCGGAACCCCGTCCTCGGGCCAGATCGTGACCTTGTCGAATTCAGCTTCGAGGCCGGCACGGGTCTTTTCCGGCGTGCGGGGCGCACCGGCGCCGCGCAGGTCCTCGTAGCAGGGAATCTCGGGATTCTGATAGAGGATGCCGACCGGAATGGGATCCTCGCTCGACGCGATCTCGCGCGCCCGGTTGATGTCGAGCGGATCGTGCTCGACCTGGTTCTTGTAGATCCGGCTCGTCTCCGCGGAGAGCTGCAGTCCCTTGGGATGCGTGAGCAGCAGCGTCTTGCCGGGGTCGTGCAGCCAGGGCTCGAACATCTTGGGCAGGAACTCCGGGCAGCGCTGGATGATGCGGATGAACGAGAAGCCGCGGTGGTGATACGCCTTGGAGACGATGTCGTAGAGAAGCTCGGGGATCCAGTCGACCGCCTGCGCGACGAACGACGCGTTCTGCACGCCCAGCGTGACCGTCAGCGGGTTGAGCGCATCGAGCACGGAGCCGCGCGGCGTCGTGTTGCTCTTAAATCCGATCGGCGACGTCGGCGAGGCCTGCTTCTTGGTGAGGCCGTACACGTGGTTGTCGTGCAGGATCACCGTCATGTTCATGTTGTACCGGATCGCGTGGATCCAGTGCGCGGCACCGATGCTGCAGCAGTCGCCGTCGCCGGTGTTGACGAACACCGAGAGGTCCGGCCGCGCCATCTTGACGCCTTCGGCGATGGGGAACGCGCGGCCGTGGATCCCGTGGAAGCCATAGGTCTTCATGTAGTGCGGGAAGCGGCTCGAGCAGCCGATGCCGGACACGAAGACCGTGCGTTCCGGCGCGAGGTCCTCGTCGCGGCACAGCTTCTGCACGGCGGTGAGGATCGCGTTGTCGCCGCAGCCGCTGCACCAGCGCGGCACGCCGCCCTGGTAGTCCTCGAGGCTGTGATGCTCCTCGTGGAGCTTGATGATGCATTGGGTGACCGGGATCGCCATGGCTACTTTCCTTCGTTGAGCTTCGCGCGCATCGCCTTCACGACGTCGCCGGGCTTGATGGGCTGGCCGCGCGCCTCGCTCCAGCAGTCGATGTCGACCAGGAAGCGCGAGCGCAGCATCAGCGCCAGCGCGGAATAGCGCCGGTTGTCCTCGTCGATCAGCTCGTCCTCGAGGCGGTCCGACCAGTTGTTCTCCACCGTCATGACCTTGCCGAAGCGATGCAGGATCTCGCGGATGCCGGAGGGCATCGGCTGGATGAAGCGCAGGTGCAGCGACGAAACCTTGAGGCCTTCGGCACGCGCGCGGTCGACCGCCTCCTCGATCACGCCCTGGTTGCTGCCCCAGCCCACGACCAGGAGGTCGCCTTCGGGATCGCCATGGACCACCGGCGTCTTCAATGTCTTCTGCAGCGCCGCGAGCTTAAGGCTGCGCGCGCGCAGGCCTTCCTCGTTGATCGCCGGATCGTAGGCGACCTTGGAGTTCCGGTCGTGCGCGAGCCCGGTCACCGTGTGCATGCCGTTCGGCTGGCCGGGGATGAAACGGTGCGCGATGCCGGTGACCGGGATCCCAGTCGTACGGTTTCGCGCCCTCGGGGATCGGCGTCTGGTCGAGCGGAGGGGCGAGCCAGTCCTCGGAGAACTGCGGCCGCGGGAACGGCGCCTGCGCAGTGGCGAGGCTCGCGTCGGACAGCACGACGACCACCATGTTGAACGTCTCGGCGATCTTCCGGGCGGTAATCATCGAGTAGAAGCAGTCCTCGATGTCGCTGACGGCGAGCACCACTTTCGGCGCGTCGCCGTGGCTGCCGTAGACCGCCGTCAGGAGGTCGCCCTGCTCGATCTTGGTCGGCTGGCCGGTCGAGGGCCCGCCGCGCTGGACGTTGACGACCACGAGCGGAATCTCCGCCATGACGGCGAGGCCCAATCCTTCCTGCTTCAGCGAGTAGCCGGGGCCCGACGTGATCGTGACTGCGCAGCGTCCCGCGTAGGACGCGCCGATCGCGAAGGCGCACGCGGCGATCTCGTCCTCGGCCTGGTGCACCATGCCGCCGACACGCTCGAACACGTCCGACAGATAGTGCGACGCGGAGGTGGCCGGCGTGATCGGATACATCGCGCAGATGTCCATGCCGGAGGCGAGCACGCCGAGCGCGATCGCCGTATTGCCGTTGACGACGATCTGCGGCTCCTTCGAGCGCTCGGCCGGAATCGCGTACTTGAAGTCGAGGTGGGTCTCGGCCCACGCAAAGCCGGCCTCGAGCAGCTGCACGTTGGTGGCGATGACCTTGGCGTCCTTCTTGCCGAAGATGCGCGCGACCTGATCGCGCGCGAGCTGCATGTCGAGGCTGTAGATGCTGGCGAGCATGCCCAGCACGAACATGTTCTTGCCGCGCCGCGCATCCGTCATCAGCGCCCGGCATTCGCGCTCCAGCGGGATCTCGATGACGCGGAAGCCGGCATCCTTGAGCGATGCCACCGCCTCGCCGTACGACGCGACGATCTTCGGGTCCTTGTGCTCGCGCCACATGTCCTCGAGCAGGATGGTCGCGCCGGGCTTCAGCTCGCCGGCACGGACACGCCCCAGCAGCACCTGCTCGTTGAAGGCGACCACGAGATCGGTCTCGTCGCCGCCGTTGGTCACGCGCTCGCGGCCGATCCGGATGCGGATGCCCGACGCGCCGGCGACGCTGCGCGCCGGGGGCTGGATCTCCGCCGGAATGATCTCGACGGTCCAGATGCCGTTGCCGCTGCGCGCGGCGATCGCGGCGAGCGACTGGCCGCAGCGCTGCGCGCCCTCGCCCGAATCGCTGATCACCTCGACGATGTGCTCGCGGAGGATCGTCGCGCGCTTGGCGCTCGCTCCTGTCGTGGCGGGTCGGTCGAGCAAGGCGGCGTCGTTCATGGAAGGGCCTGATTCGTGATGAGGGTTGGAGAGTCGCCGGTCACGCAAGGCGGATGCGCGCGAAGCCGTGCTCGCTGCGCGGAATGCCGAAGCGCGTGCCCGCGGGGTCGGCGTCGTAGACTGATTCGGTGTCGCGCAGGCCGAGATAGGCCTTCATCGCGCGCGCAGCCTTGCGGCCCGCGCCCATCGCCTGGATGACGGTGGCGGCGCCGGTGACGATGTCGCCGCCCGCGTAGACGCCGGCGATCGACGTCGCGAGGTCTTCATCGGTGGCGATATAGCCCCACTTGTTGAGCTTCAGCTTCGAGGTCTGGCCGATGATCGGATTCGCATTGGTGCCGATGGCGAACACGACCATGTCGGTCTCGAGCTCGAACTCGCTGCCGGGAACCACGACGGGACGCCGGCGCCCCGAATCGTCGGGCTCGCCGAGCTCCATCCGGACGCAGCGCAGTGCGCGCACCGTATTGTTGTCGTCGCCCAGGATTTCCACGGGGCTCGACAGCCAGTTGAAGTCGACACCTTCCTCCCCGGCGTGGTGGATCTCCTCCTTGCGCGCGGGTGCCTCGGTCTTCGAGCGGCGGTACACGCAGTGCACGGACTCGGCGCCGAGGCGCAGCGACACGCGCAGCGCGTCCATGGCCGTGTTGCCGGCGCCGATCACGGCGACGTGCTTGCCGGGTTTCAGCGGCGTGTCGAAATTGGGATAGTCGCGGGCGCGCATCAGGTTGCAGCGCGTCAGGAGCTCGTTGGCGGACAGCACGCCGTTGAGCGATTCGCCGGGAATTCCCATGAAGCTCGGGTACCCGGCGCCAGTGCCGATGAACACCGCGTGGAAGCCGAGCTCGGTCACCATCTGTTCAATGGTGAACAATCGCCCGACGAGCGTGTTGCACTCGAACTTGATGCCGAGCTGCACGAGCTTGTCGAGCTCGGCGTCGATGACCTCGTTCGGCAGCCGGAAGTCCGGAATGCCGTACTTCAGCACGCCGCCGGGCTGATGGAACGCCTCGTAGACGGTGACGTCGCATCCGGCCTTCGCCATGTCGGCCGCGCACGCCATGCCCGCGGGTCCCGCGCCGACGATGCCGACCTTGTGACCGGAGGGCTCGATGTACGGAATGTTGGCCCAGCCCTCCTTGATCGCCATGTCGCCGACGAAGCGCTCGAGGCGGCCGATCGCGACCGGCTCCAGGGTTTCACCCACCGTGCAGACACCTTCGCACTGGTTCTCCTGCGGGCAGACGCGGCCGCAGATCGACGGAAGGAGATTCGTGTCGGTGATGATGTCGTACGCGCCGTGGTGGTGCTTCTCGACGATCTTCTGGATGAACGCCGGAATGTCGATGCCGACCGGGCAGCCGCGCACGCAGGGCTCGTCGGCGCATTGCAGGCAGCGGTCGGCCTCGACCAGCGCCTCGTCGAGTCCGTAGCCCAGCGACACTTCGCTGAAGTTGCGCGCGCGCACCTTCGGATCCTGCTCGCGCATCGGCGTGCGCGCCTGCGGAATCGTCCGGATCGTTTTCTTCTTGGCAGCCATGTCAGTAGTGCTCCGGATCGTTCCTGGCGTTCGCGGCCGCCAGCTCGTCCGCCTGCTTCATCAGCCGGCACGTGTCGTTCCAGTGCTCGAGCGCCATCCGCTCCTCCGCGGTGAAGCGCTTCAGGCGCGCCATAAGGTCGTCGAAGTCGACGAGGTGCCCGTCGAAATCGGGTCCGTCGACGCAGGCGAACTTGATCTCGTTGCCGATCTTGACGCGGCAGCCGCCGCACATGCCGGTGCCGTCCACCATCAGCGGATTGAGGCTCACCATCGTCTTGATCTTGTGCGGTCTTGTCGCTTCGGCGCTGCCCTTCATCATGATCGGCGGCCCGATGGCGACGCATTCGTCGATGTCGGGGTGCTTCTCGATCGCGAGGCGAATGCCTTCGGCGACGGTCCCCTTCACACCGGCCGAGCCGTCATCCGTGCACACGATCACCTCGTCGCACACGGTCTTGAACTTGTCGTCCCAGAACACGAGGTCCTTGTTGCGGAATCCGATGACGCCGATCACGTAGGCGCCCGCATCCTGGAATGCCCGCGCCTGCGGGAACATCGGCGCAACGCCGAGGCCGCCGCCGACGCACAGGACCTTCTTCGCGTGGCCGATCGGGCTCGGCACGCCCATCGGCCCGACCATTGCGTACAGCGAGCTGCCGACCTTGCAGTTCTGCTGCATCTCCCGCGTCGTCTTGCCCACGGCCTGGATCACCAGCGTGACGGTGCCCCTGGCCGGATCGAAGTCCGCGATGGTGAGCGGAATGCGCTCGCCGTGCTCGGTCGCCATCACGATGACGAACTGGCCGGGCCGCGCCGCGCGGGCTAGCAGCGGATGGCTTACCTCAAGGAGGTACGTGACGTCGGAAAAATCGGTGCGCGTGACGATTTCGAAGTTCGACATGGCGAGGCTCAGGTGAATGACCGGGGGCGCGCAATGTGCGCGGGGAAACGTGCGGCAGAGGAGAACGCCGGGGCGGACAGGCTAGGACGGCGTACGCCAGACGACCGCCTTCCCGATGGGTGGGCGGTCAATGCCTGGCGGGCGTTCAATTGGATTCCCCCTGTTGCTTGGTGCGGCACACGGGATCGGCATGGTGCGTCGCGTGATTCGATCCCATGTGGACGTGATCCGATGTGGACGTTGCGATGATGCTACGCCGCCACATTGCTGCTACAAAGCGTCGCACCCCCGATACGTTTGATCTGCATCAGGTTTGCCTCAATTCAAGTCGCGCCGGCCGCGCGATCGGGGCGTTTGAACTTCAACTCCCCTCGCAAAGTCCTATCACGACGAGGTGGGGTCGGCCCGCCTCATGGGAGGATTTACAATGCGAATTGCGGCCGTGCCGGCACTCCCGTCCTCGCAGCCGCGCAGTGCCCGTGCCCACCCTCCACCGGCCCACTCCATGCCCGACGCCGCCCTCCCGTCCGTTCGACTCACCGAGCTCAGCCACGGCGGGGGCTGCGGCTGCAAGATCGCGCCAGCCGTGCTGCGCGAGATCCTGGGGGAGAGGCTCGGCGGTCTCGTGCCGAAGGACCTTCTCGTCGGATTCGAGACGTCCGACGATGCGGCCGTCTACCGGATCAACGAGCGCCAGGCGATCGTCGCGACGACCGATTTCTTCACGCCCATCGTCGACGACCCCCACGATTTCGGCGCGATCGCGGCAGCGAATGCCATCTCGGACGTCTATGCGATGGGCGCGACCCCGCTCTTCGCGCTGGCGCTGGTCGGCATGCCGGTCGGCAAGCTCTCCGTCGACACCATCCGGCGCATCCTCGAGGGCGGCGAAGCGGTGTGCGCGCGCGCCGGCATCCCGATCGCCGGCGGGCACACGATCGACGCCGCCGAGCCGATCTACGGCCTCGTCGCCATCGGCATCGTCGACCCCGAGCGGTTGAAGCGCAATGCCGGCGCCGTGCCCGGCGACCGGCTGGTGCTCGGCAAACCGCTCGGCATCGGCATCTACAGCGCGGCGCTGAAGTCGGGGCATCTCGAGGCGACGCAATACGCGGCCATGATCGCGAGCGCGACGCAGCTCAACACGCCCGGCATCACGCTGGGAACGATGGAGTCCGTGCACGCGCTGACCGACGTGACCGGGTTCGGCCTCCTGGGTCACCTGCTCGAAGTCTGCCGTGCCTCGGACGTCGCTGCGACGCTCGACTTCGCGCGCATCCCGCTGCACCCGGGCGTGCTCGCCCACGCGCGCGCCGGCCGCGTGACCGGCGCATCCGGCCGGAATTGGGCGGGCTATGGCAAGGACGTCGCATTGCCTCCCGGCGCCACCGACGTGGAACGCGCGTTGCTGACCGATCCGCAGACCTCCGGCGGACTTCTGGTCGCGTGCGCCCCCGACGCCGTCGACGAGGTCGTGGCCCTCTTTCGCGCCGACGGCTTTGCGGAAGCCGCAGAAATCGGGACCATCGGCGCCGGTCCCGCGCATGTGAGCGTACGATGACGACGGCACCCCGCATCGAGCCCGCGATGACCGCCTGGAAGATCATTTCCCGCGACGACGCGCCGCCTGCCCCGAGGCACACGGCGCCCGAAGGCCTGCAGGCGCGCTTCGCCGCGATCCGCGCCACCACGCACGCACTCGCCGCCCCGTTGTCCGCGGAAGACTGCGCGCTGCAGTCGATGCCCGATGCGAGCCCGGTCAAATGGCACCTTGCGCACACGACGTGGTTCTTCGAGACCTTCGTGCTGCAGCGGCATCTGCGCGGCTACCGCCAGTTCGACCCCGCGTTCCGCGTTCTCTACAACTCGTATTACAACGCGATCGGCGAGCGCCATCCGCGCCCCGAGCGCGGGTTGCTGTCGCGCCCGTCGCTCGATGCCGTGAAGGCGTATCGCGCACACGTCGACGCGGCGATCGGCCCGCTGTTCGCGGCGGCGGGCAACGACGCCGAGCTCGCGCAGATCATCGATCTTGGCCTGCAGCACGAGCAGCAGCACCAGGAGCTCATCCTCACGGACGTCCTGCATCTCCTGTCGCGCAATCCGCTCGCGCCTTCGTACCGGCGGCCCTGGTCGCTGCCGGCGAATCCGTCCCCCTTGCGTCGCTGGATCGCCTACGAAGGCGGGCTGACCGAGGTCGGTGCCGAGGGTCCTGCGTTCGCGTTCGACAACGAGGCGCCGCGGCACCGCGTGTTCGTCGCGCCGTTCGAGCTCGCCTCCCATCCGGTGACCAATCGCGAGTACATGGCCTTCATCGACGATGGCGGATATCGCCGGCCCGAGCTCTGGCTCGCGCTGGGCTGGGAGCTCGTGCGGGCGCAGCAGTGGGAGGCGCCGCTCTACTGGGAGCACCGCGATGGACGCTGGAGCGCGTTTTCGCTCGCCGGCCGTGTCGACGTCGCGCCGGACGCGCCGCTCGTGCACGTGAGCCTGTTCGAGGCCGACGCGTTTGCCCGCTGGGCTGGCGCGCGGCTTCCGACGGAATTCGAATGGGAGGTCGCGGCACGCAACGTGCGCATCGACGGCAACTTCCTCGAAAGCGGCGTGCTGCAGCCGGTCGCTCCCGACGTCGCTTCGCCGGAGAACGCACCCGCGCAGATCTTTGGCGACGTATGGGAATGGACGCAGAGTTCCTACGCGCCGTATCCGGGCTTCGTTCCGGCGGCCGGAGCGGTCGGCGAGTACAACGGCAAGTTCATGTGCAACCAATACGTGCTGCGCGGCGGCTCCTGCGCCACGCCGCGCTCGCACATCCGCGCCACGTATCGCAATTTCTTCCCTCCCGAAGCGCGCTGGCAGTTTTCCGGCGTGCGTCTTGCCCGCAGCGCGCGCTGACGCGGCGCCGCGCTATTGCGCGAGGAAGACGGCGAAATCCGCGGCGGGATCGGTCCAGCGGCGCACGCTGGCGAACCCGGCGCGGCCAAGCAGCGCGGCGAAGGCTTCCGGCGTGTACTTGCACGAATTCTCGGTGTGGATGCGCTCGCCGGGCGCAAATGTCCGGGTGACACCCGCGAGATGCACGACCTGGGGCGCGCTTGCCTCCAGATGCATCTCGACGCGGCTCATCTTCGCGTCGTAGAAGGCGCAGTGCCGCCACGCCGATGCGTCGAAGTCGCTTCCGACGAGGCGGTTCACGTGATTGAGCGCATTGCGGTTGAACGCGGCCGTGACGCCGAGTGCGTCGGCATACGCGGCCTCGAGGCGCGCCGCCGGCTTCACGAGGTCGACGCCGATCAGGAGGCTGCTTCCCGGCACCGCGCAGTGGCGCCTGATTGCGGCGACGAAGCGAAGCGCCTCGTCCGGCGTGAAGTTGCCGATCGACGAGCCCGGGTAGAAGAATGCCGCAGGTGCGGCGGAAAGATCCTTTTGCAGATCGAGGCCGCCGGCAAAGTCGGTGACGATGCCCACCATTTCGGTCGCCGGGTAGCGCGGCGCCATCCGGGCGAGCGCCTCCGCGATGGCCTCCTCCGCGATGTCGACCGCGAGATAGCGTGACGGCTCGATCCAGTCGAGCCACGCCTCGCCCTTGCGGCAGTCGCCGGCGCCCAGATCGACGAACTGGCGCCCGCGACCGATTCCCTCCGCGATGTCGGCGCGGTGCGCGTCGAAGATCGAGCGCTCCGTGCGGGTGAGGTAATACTCGGGGAGCTCGCAGATCGCGCCGTACAGCGCGCATCCCAGCGGATCGTAGAAATATTTCGGCGCAATGCGTGCCGGGGATGCGCGAAGCCCGTCGACCAGCGCGCGCGTTTGCGCGTTGGCGTCGCCAGCGATCCGCCGGACCATTCGGGGGGTCGACATCGTTTTCGTTCTTGGAAGGGCGCCGCCCGTTGCGCGACCGGCAATGATAGCCTGCACGCGGGCCCGGCCGCGCTTCGCGCTCGCCGATTTTGACGTAGGATGCCGACTCATCCGGCGCGCACGCGCGGCGTCGCCGGCATGACCTTCGCGTCGCGCCTTTCCCATCCCACCGTGAGCTTTGCCGACACCCCTGACCCGCTGCTTCCGGCCGCGGGGCCCGGGGCACCGGGCGCGCTGGGTCTCTATCGCGCGGCCGATTTCACGATCACGACCGGGGCGGCGCCGGACGCGGCGGCGCTGCCACAGGCGCTGTGGTACTTCGGGCACGAGACAATCGGCGTTCCGGCGAACGGCATCGCGCCCGCCGCGTCCGGGCGCGACGGCGCCCCGGTCGCACATCCGCGCGGCGCGCATCGGACGGGACGCCGTTCCCTCGCGCCCGACTTTCCGCCGCTCGTCTGGATTGCCGAGCCCTCGCTGCTCGTGCACGCAAACCTCGCGCGCGACGCGGCATCGCTAAGCACTTCGGCTCAGATTCTGCAGCTTCGCCTCGTGCCCAAGATCGCGCTCAATCGATCGTGGTTCAACGACGCGTCGGCCGCATTCTTCGCGCGGCGCGAGGTGAAGGTGCGCGGGCACCGCGACGGCGGGACGCTGGTTGCGCGCACGCTGTGGCCGGAGGATTTCCGGTTCGCCGCCCTCGAGCCCGCGGCGCCGCTGCCGCCTGCCGCGTCGCCTGCGCTTGCGCTTCGGGCGCTGCTGCGCGCACTCCCCGCCGGCGGTGCGCGCAGCCCGTACGCGGTGTCGACATTGTGGCGCCGGCCGGCATTCGACGCGCCGCTCGCGGGGCGCGCGGTGCTGGGCTTCATCCTCAACGGCGCGCAGGGCGACGACGACGAGGCGCATGGCGGCCACTTCGCGCTCGCCACCGGACGCGTCGGCGACGACGGGGCGATCGGCGACTGGCTGGTCAACAGCTTCTACACGCTCGACAGCGAAAGCGAGAAAGGGATCATCGCGGCGCCGGTGCCGCTCGACAATTACCTCGCCGATCTCAACGCCGGCCAGAACTGGTACCGGCCGTCGTGCATGCTGGTCGCCGTGCTCGCCTCCCCGCGCGCGGCACTGCTGGCCCAGACCGCGCTCGCGCACGTCTACGACGATTTCTACCGCCACCGGATCGTGTACGCGCATCCGACGATGAACTGTGCCGGTATCACCGTCGACGCGCTGCGCGCGCTCGGCTGGCGCATCCCGGCGCGCGGCCCGACGCATCGCGCGCTCGCATGGGCGACGCTGCCCGTCGTCGCGCTGCGCGAACGTTCGCTCGCCAAGGCGCAGGACGCATTCGACTATCTCAACGAGGACCAGACCCGCCTCCTGCCCGCGGTGGCGCTCGAGGAAGTCTTCGCAAGTCTCCATGCATTGCTGGAAGGCGGCGCCCGGCGGCCGGCCGGCGACACGTTCGAGGCGATGCTTGCGGCGGACATCGACGCGCTCGCGCTGCTGCGGTTTCCGCAATTCCCGTCGAGTCGCGCGTGGGGCGCCGATGCGGCGGTGTCGATCCGCGAGATCCATGCTCGGTTGCCCCGGGATCGCACACAGCTCAAGATCATTCCCGTGCCGCCGCGTCCCTTTCCGCCGGCGCTGCGCGAGCCCGGCCTGCGGCCGCCGCCGCTACGCGCCTCCGAAATCGCGGCATTCGTGTACGCCGCAATCTCGATCGTCGGCATTCCGTGGATCTTCTGGCGGATGTGGCAGCGACACCGTGGCGCGGCACCACACGGCGCAAAGGACGCGTGAGCGGGCGCATCGCGCTGCTAGAATTGGGCGTTGCCGGACCTGCGCCTGACGCAGCGATGCCTGGAGCTTTCACGATGATGCCTTTGCGCCTCCTGTCCATTGCCGTTTCCGTGTTCTTGGTCGCCTGCGCGTCCACGGACAGCCCTCCGGTGCTGCCGGGATCGGTCAACGCACCGCCCCCCGCGATCGCGCCGGTCGCGGACGCGGGGGACACGCTGCTGACGGCAGGCATCTGGCTGTGGCAGGGCACGCAGCGCGGCAGCGACGCGAGGATCGTTCCGGACGCGCCGGAGCGCTACACGCTGGAGTTCCAGCCTGGCGGCCGCGTCCTGGTGCGCGCCGACTGCAATCGAGGGTCGGGAAGCTATCAGCTGAACGGCCGCAGCCTCACCCTCGGGCCGCTCGCGCTCACGCGGGCGATGTGCGCGCCCGGATCCCGCGACGTCGAATTCCTGCGCGACCTCGCGGCGGTGAGCGGGCACGCCGACAACGGTCGCGAGCTCGTGCTCACGTTCGCCGACAACGCGGGGGCGATGCGCTTTCGCGTGACCGATCGCTGAGCGCAGCGCCCGGGCGCCTACTTTGCGGCGATCAGCCCGCGTGCCGCGAGCTGCTTGATGATGAGATCCGCGAATCCCGGCGTTTCCTGCGCCACCGACTGCGGGTTCATCGTCTGCGTGGTCGCCGACCAGATGAGACGGCGCGTCTTGACGTCGTAGAGGCTCACCTCGACCGACGCGACATCGTATTGCGACACCTGCGTCACCGGGAGCCACGCCGGTCCGTAAAAGCCGCCGTACGGGCCGTACCCGGGGCCGTATCCGGGACCCCAGCCCGGGCCCGCCGGCACGACCGTCGTCGACACCTGCGTCTTGGTGTCGACGCCGAGCAGGCGGACCAGCAGGAGTCCCTGCGCGCCCGAGCGCTCGATCGCGTTCGAGAACGGCGCTTCGGCGCTGCGGGCGTCGTCCGGCATCACGGTATAGCCCGGCACGCCCTCCACGCCCGCCGCGGCCAGCTTCTGCGCGAAGATGTCCTCGAACACGCGGCGGTTGGTGACGTTGGCGCCAATGCCCACGACGTCGATCTTCTTCATCGGGCCGCCGTTGTAGGCGGGATCGAACCATGCCGACTGGATCGACGTCGACTGGCAGCCCGACAGCGCAACAACCATCGTCGCCGCGAGCATCGCCGTCATTCGGAAAAGGGAAGTCTTCATCTCGGAACCTCGTCTCGGGGGGAAAGTGCGGGACTGTCGGAGGGGTGGATCGCCGGCATTCACTTTCCTGTGAAACGCGGCGGACGCTTTTCGAGAAAGGCGGCGATGCCTTCGTTGCGATCGTGGCTCGCCGCGAGCAGCGCGAACGCCTGGCGGTCGGCGGCAAGGCCGCTCGTGAGCGGCGACTCGAACGCGCGCAGCACCGCGGCTTTCGCTTCCTGCAGCGCCAGCGCGGGCTTCGCGGCGAGCACGGAGGCGATCTCGAGCGCGCGCGACATCGCGCTCTCGGGCTCGTCGACTTCGACGACGAGGCCGGCGGCAAGCGCCGTGCCGGCGTCGATCGGCTCGCCGGTCAGCACCATCTGCATCGCCCGCGTCTTGCCGACGGTGCGGGCGAGCCGCTGCACGCCGCCGGCGCCGGGGATCATGCCGAGGTTGATCTCGGGCTGCCCGAATTTCGCGTTGGTTCCGGCGACGACGATGTCGGCGCACAGCGCGAGCTCGCAGCCGCCGCCGAGCGCGTAGCCGTTGACGGCCGCCACCAGCGGCTTCGGAAAATCGACGATCGCCCGCCAGTGCCGCTGCCGCTCGTGCAGCAGCACCTCGACGGGACCGAGCGGGGCCATCTCGCGAATGTCGGCGCCTGCGGCGAAGCAGTCGATGCCACCGGTGATGACGACAGCGCGCACCGCGTCGTCGGCCGCGGCCGCGTCGAGCGTCGCGGCGATCTCGCGCAGCATTTTGGTGCGAAGCGCGTTGCGGGCGTCGGGGCGATGCAGCGTGATGAGCACGACGCCCGCGGCGGGTCGCGTGACCTCGATGTCCGATGCCGTTTCGTCGCGGGCAGCGTCTTTCATCCGTGCATTCTATCGTTTCGACGTCGTCCGCTGCGCGGAGCGGAGCGTCACCGGTGGCGGAACTCCGGCTTGCGCTTCGCGACGAACGCGCGCATGCCTTCCTTCTGGTCGTCGAGCGCGAACGTCGAATGGAACTCGCGCCGCTCGAAGAGGAGTCCCTCGGAGAGCGACGACTCGTAGGACCGGTTGATCGCTTCCTTGATCTTGAGGATCACCGGCAGCGAATGCGTCGCGATCTTCGCGGCGGCCCCCAGCGCCTCCTTTTCGAGGTCGGCTGCCGGCACGACGCGCGCGACGAGGCCGCTGCGCTCGGCTTCGGCGGCGTCGATCATCCGTCCCGTGAGGCACCAGTCCATCGCCTTGGCCTTGCCGACCGCGCGCGGCAGGCGCTGCGTTCCGCCCATGCCGGGCATCGTGCCGATCGAGACCTCGGGCTGGCCGAATTTCGCCGTGTCCGCCGCAATGATGAAATCGCAGGCCATGGCAAGCTCGCAGCCGCCGCCCAGCGCGTAGCCCGCCACCGCGGCGATGACCGGCTTGCGAATCGCGCGGATGCGCTCCCAGTCGGTCGTGATGTAGTTGTCGTGCAGCACCTTCTGGTAGCTCCATTCGGCCATCGCGCCGATGTCGGCGCCCGCGGCGAAGGCCTTGTCGCTGCCGGTCACGACGATCACCGAAATCCCGTCGTCGGCGTCGAAGCCTTCGAGCGCCTCCCCCAATTCGCGCGCAAGCAGGTCATTGAGTGCGTTCATGCGCTGCGGACGGTTGAGGCGAATGACACCGACGCGCTCGCGCGTCTCGACGAGGATGGTCTCAAAAGGCATGGCGATTCCCGGAGGCGATGGGGGGCGGAAGGGACGGCCGGCGAACCGTTTTTCGCCGCACGACCGGAGGAGGCTGCAAGGATGCCTCGACGGAAGGCAGGCGTCGAGTCCCGGCAGGCCCCGTCCAGTTGTCGCGCCCCGTCCCGACCTCGCCTCCGGAGGCTCCCGGCGGGCCCGTCCCGGCGCCCGACATCCAATTCGGGCCGACCCGACGAAACGGGTTGACTTCCGATCCGAAACGCTATGACAATGTGCTATGACATTGGCATGAAGCGGGATCCAGGGGAGGCGGGTGGCGGCGGGATCCCGAGGACCGGAACCAGGTCCGGAACGTAAGTGTGCCGCCATCGAATTGATTCTAAATAACTAATTGTAGGAACTGGCCCGCGGGGCTGCCGGCCGGAAGCCGGCGGGCGACGCGAAGACAGCGCACCACAGGGACGGCACGGCCGTGTGTAGCCAGTCAAAGGAGAAGCAGATGTTCGCGTACAAACAGGTCTTTTGCTTGGGTTTGGCTCTGGGCATCGCGGCGTTCGCCGCCACGGCCCAGGCACAAAGCAATCCCACGAACGGCAAGACTCTGTATCTCGCCAATTGCAATTCTTGCCACGGCTTCCCCAACTATCCGCTCGTGCAGAAGGGCGCAGTGTCGTCGGTGATCCAGACGGCCATCGCCACCAAGGTGCCGAAGATGAACATCCCGGCGCTGACCGGACTCTCGGCGGCGAACCTCGGCGACATCGCGGCGTATCTCAACACGATGGTCGGCGCGGGATTCAACAACTACCAGGGCCTCTGGTGGGTGCCCGCCGCGGCCGAGGACGGCTGGGGCATCAACTTCGCGCACCAGGGCGATCTCATCTTCGCTACCTGGTACACCTACGACTCCACGGGCAAGGCGTGGTGGCTGACGATGCTGGCCACGCGGACCTCGGCAACGAGCAACGTCTACAGCGGCCCCGTGTACGTCGACACGGGCCCGCCATTCAACGTCTTCGTCGGCTCCGGCACGCCCACCGCGGTCGGGATCGGAACTCTGACGTTCACCGATCGCGACAACGGCGTCCTGTCCTATGCGGTGTCGGCGGGCGGCGGCAACGTGCAGCAGATCAAGCAGCTCACCCGCTTCCAGCTCAATCCGCAGGGCGTGCCGCCGATTTGCACGTATACGACGGCACCGCAGTTCAAGACCGCGACCAACTACCAGGACCTGTGGTGGGCGGCGAGCGGGACGGAATCCGGCTGGGGCATCAACTTCGCGCACCAGGCCAACCAGATCTATGCGACCTGGTACACGTACGGGCCGAACAACCAGCCGGTCTGGCTGGCGGCGCTGGTGACGCAGACCACCGGGCAGCAGTTCTCGGGCCAGCTGCTCCAGGTGTCCGGTCCGCGCTACGACGCGTACGACAAGACGAAGCGCAATCCGCCGCTCGTCGTCGGATCGATGACGCTCAACTTCACCAACGGCAACGCGGGGACGCTGTCCTACACTACCAACGGCACCGGTGGCCTTCCCGCGGTCACGCAGACCAAGACGCTGACGCGGTTCCTGTTCGGACCGAACGCCGGGACGATCTGCCGCTGACGCGCTCTCCCCGGCCGACGGATTCCGTCGGCACCCTCGCACGCCGGGCCCTATGCCCGGCGTTGCGTTTCGTGCCGCCGGCGCAATGCAGCGCCTCGCCCCTGGCGCGCCGGCTCAGGCGCGCGACGGATCGAAGCGCTTGGCGAGGCCCTGCCAGCAGCGGTAATACTCGGGCTGCAGCTGCGGCTGCGTCGAGCGCGTGGCGCGTGGGCCGCATCGGCGCCCGCGTCTCGAACATGAATGCCATCGTGTCGCGAATCCGCGTGGGCTCCGCGAGATCCGCCCGGCTCGCCTTCTCGAACGTCTCCGCGTCGGGTCCGTGGCCGATCATGCAGTTGTGCAGGCTGGCGCCGCCGGGGAGGAAGCCCTCGGCCTTCGCGTCGTACACGCCTTCGATCAGGCCCATGAACTCGCTGGCGACATTGCGGTGGTACCACGGGGGACGGAACGTGTGCTCCATCGCGAGAATCCGCGGCGGGAAGATCACGAAGTCGATCGTGTCGACGCCGGGCGTGTCGCTCTGCGACTGCAGCACGAGGAAGATCGACGGGTCGGGGTGGTCGAAGCTGATCGAGCCGATCGCGTTGAAGCGGCGGAGGTCGTAGCGGTACGGCGCGTAGTTGCCATGCCACGCGACGACGTCGAGCGGCGAATGCCCGATCGCGGCGGACCAGAGGTTGCTCTGGAACTTCGCGACGAGCTCGAAGCGGCCTTCGCGGTCCTCGTATGCCGCAACCGGCGTCTCGAAATCGCGCGGATTTGCGAGCCCGTTGGAGCCGATGACGCCGAGGTCGGGCAGCCGGAACGGCGCGCCGAAGTTCTCGCAGACGTAGCCGCGCGCGACACCGTCGCGGAGTTCGACGCGAAATCGCACGCCGCGGGGAATCACCGCGATCTCCTGCGGTGCGACGTCGATGCGTCCGAATTCCGTGGCGAGCCGCAGCCGTCCCTGCTGCGGAACGATCAGGAGCTCGCCGTCGGCGTCGTAGAAGAAACGATCGGTCATCGACCGGTTGGCCGCATAGACGTGAAGTGCGCAGCCGTTCATCGCCGCCGGGTCGCCATTGCCGGCCATCGTGACCAGGCCGGCGACGAAGTCCGTGGGCTCGGAAGGGATCGGCAGCGGATCCCAGCGCAGCTGGTCGGGCGGCGTGACGACTCCGTCGAAGCGGCTTTCGAGGCGGCCGCGGTCCTGCAGGCGGAACGGCTCGTGCATGGCCGCAGGACGAATCCGATAGGTCCACGAGCGCCGGTTGGCGCCGCGCGGCGCCGTGAACGCGGTGCCCGAGATCTGCTCCGCATAGAGGCCGTACGGGACGCGCTGCGGGGAATTCTGGCCGACGGGCAGCGCGCCGGCGAGTGCCTCGGTCGCGAACTCGTTGCCGAATCCGGACTGGTACTTCGGCGCCGGCCTGTCCGAGATCTGATTCGTTACCGGAGGTTCGACGCGGGTCTTGCGCATCGTCATCGTGGGTCCGTGGTCGAAGGTTCGCGCGGCATCGATGGCGCCGCGACGACGTCCTCGCGCGCCGCCGCCATCGCCGCGCCGAGCACGTTGGCGTCGCCGATGTGGTTCGCGAGGAGAAGGATCAGCTTGGCGTTGACAAGTGCGCTCTGCGCGTCGTCGAGGTCGCGGTGAAGCGCGATCAGCGCCGCGTAGAAATCGTCCGGCGCGGCGATGTTGGGGTCGGTATTGAGTAGCGCCACGATGCTGTCTGCCTTCAGTCGTTCGCGGTCGCCCGCGCAAGCGCGGCGCGGACCGCCCCGAGGTCGAAGCTTCGCCAGCGCGCGCACACGTGCTGGTCCGGACGGAAAAGGTAGCACGTGCCGGACGTGCCGTCATATCGCTCGCGCAGGAGTCCCGCCACATCGTCGACGACGATCCCGTCGCCGCCGGGCGTGCCGCCGATGCGCACCACGCGGCAGGGAACGGCGTCGGACGCGAGCGCGGCTGTCGCCGCGGGCGCCACGGGCTCGCCGAAGATCGCGAGCGTGAACCCGTTGTGCAGGTAATCGAGGAACCAGTCCGATCCGGGGCCCCTCACCGGCGCATCCGCAGCCGGCGCGCCCGGCCCCAGTGCCGACGCAAATGTCGCCGGCATCCGGTGTCTGGAGCGGTGATGCGGCGTAGACATGGGGCACGGACAGCCGCCCGCTGTTGACGAGCTTCCGCGCGAACGCGTGGCGCTTCGCCAGCGCCAGCACCGCGTCGCGGAACGTGCGCGAGACGGCGCTCTTCGGCGTGATGAAATCGGTCGAGCGCGTCGAGTGCAGGATGTTCTCGTCGGTCGCCGGAATGCGCTCCGCGTCGTAGGTGTCGAGCAGCCGCAGCGGAGCGAACCCTTTGAGCACGAGGGCGAGCTTCCACACGAGATTGTCGGCGTCCTGGATGCCGCTGTTCGCGCCGCGCGCGCCGAACGGCGAGACCAGGTGCGCGGCGTCGCCGGCGAACAGCACGCGGCCGTGCCGGAATTTTGCGAGCCGCCGGCACTGGAACGTGTAGACGCTCGCCCATTCGATGTCGAACTCCGCCTTGGGACCCAGCATCGCGCGAAGGCGCGGCAGGATGCGCTCGGGCTTGCGCTCCTCGTCCGGGTCCGCGTCCCAGCCCAGCTGGAAGTCGATGCGCCAGACGTCATCCGCCTGCCGGTGCAGCAGCGCCGACTGGTTCCGGTGAAACGGCGGATCGAACCAGAACCAGCGCTCGGCGGGAAAATCCGAGCGCATGTGGATGTCGGCGATGAGGAAGCGGTCGCGGAACACCTGGCCTTCGGATTCGAGGCCGAGCAGCGCGCGCACCGTGCTCTTCGCGCCGTCGGCGACGACGAGCCAGTCGCAGCTGAGCCAATAGTCGCCGTCCGGCGTCTCGACGCGCAGCACGACGCCGTCCTCCTGCGGCGTGACGGCGACGACCTTGTGCTGCCAGCGCACCGTCGGCCGAAGGCAGCTCGGCGACGCGCTCGACCAGGTACTCCTCGAGGTAGTACTGCTGCAGGTTGACGAAGGCCGGCCGGCGGTGCCCGGCCTCGGGCAGGAGGTCGAAGCGATAGGCAAGCTCGTCGCGGAAGAACACGCGGCCGACCTTCCACTCGACGCCTTTCCGCACGACGCGCTCGCCGCAGCCCAGCCGGTCGAGGATCTCCAGCGTGCGCTTCGCGTAGCAGATGGCGCGCGACCCGACGCTCACCGTCGTCGTCGTCGTCCAGCACGACGACCGGGATGTCGCGCTGCGCGAGGTCGATCGCCGCCGCGAGCCCGACCGGACCGGCGCCGACGACGACCACCGGACGCCGCCGCGGCGGCGCATCCTGGTCCGCCGGGCGCTCGTAGGCGTAGACGGGGTTGGTGTAGGTCTTCACACGCGGATCCGCCTTCGAGGCAACGTTGCCCGGCTCAGCCTTCCAGCGCTTCCCACAGCTCCTTGTCGCGCTGCGCGGTCCAGATGCGCGGGTCCTTGTGCAACGTCGCCTCGTCGTACGCGCGCGACACGTCGAACGGCAGGCAGTGGTCGAAGATGACCCAGTCGCCGAACTTCGGCTTGAGCAGCGCGTAGGTCTCCTTGTAGACGCTGCGCAGATCCTTGCCCGCGGCGGCGCCCGCCTTCACCGCGGCGAACATCTCGGTGACGAAGGCTCGCGTGCCGTCGAGTCCCGCCTTGACGTCGCGCGGCATTCTGCAGCGTGGCGCCGCGACCCGGAACGAGCTTCTCGGGCGCAAGCGCCGCGATCGCGTCGAGCGTCGCCGGCCAGTCGGAGAGATAGGCATCGCCGGTGTAGGGCGTGGCGGCGTACTCGACGAGGTCGCCCGAGAACAGGATCCTCTCCTGCGGCAGCCAGACCACGGTGTCGCCCTTGGTGTGGCCGCGGCCGAGCTGCAGGATCTCGACCTCGAGCTTGCCCAGCCACATCGACATCCGCCGCTCGAACACGAGGGTCGGCCACGTGAGCCCGGGCACCGAC
Organism: uncultured beta proteobacterium; assembly: GCA_963717695.1. GTDB lineage: Bacteria > Pseudomonadota > Gammaproteobacteria > Burkholderiales > Casimicrobiaceae > CAIWHR01. Next base: position 237,635 of record CAVQWR010000006.1, read on the forward strand.
TCGACGGCGCGAAAGAGCCGCGGAAAGCGCTCGATCTCGCTCTTCATGTCGGCTTCGCCGCGCTCGACGATGAGGTCGAACGTGTCGCGGCTCGCAATGATGTTCTGCGCGCCGTAGCCCGAGGCGCCCAGCACGCGCACCGCGTGGTAGTGCGAGAGCACGACGTAGCGGATCGGCAGGTCGGTCACCTCGCGGATGCGGCGGACGACGTCCTGCGCCATCACCGGCGTCGCCTGCGTGTCGATCACCATCACCGCGTCGTCGCCGACGACGATGCCCGTGTTGGGGTCGCCCTCTGCGGTGTACGCGTACGCGTGGTCGGAGAGCTTGTCGAAGCTGACCGTCTTCTCGACGAGATCGGCCTGGGATGCGAACTTCTTGTCGGTCATGGGATTTCCGGCTGGAGCGCCGCGGGGAACTCCTGCGGCGCGACCGGAAATATTAACCGATCGCCGCGACGGACGGCGGCATTCGCGCGCCCGCCGCCGCGGCATCGGACACGTCAGCCGCCGTTTTTCCTGATCAGCGCCTTCGCATCTTCGAGCAGCGCCGCGCCGTTGGCGCCCTTGGCGTTCGCCTCGCCGATCCAGTCCTTGTCCACACCCTCGGTCGCCTTCTTCCAGCGATCATATTCGGCCGGCGTCAGCACGTTGATCGTCCCCTTGTGCGCGAGGGCCGCCTTCTGCGCCGGCGCGACGGTGCCGTCCCAGATCCTGCCGGCCCAGCGCGAGGCCTCGATGCCGCTGTTGGCGTCGATCACCTTCCTGAGGTCAGGGGGAAGGCTGTCGTACTTCGCCTGGTTCATCGCGACGACGAAGATCGTGTTCGACATCGTCGGCTGGCCCTGGGGCGAGTCGGTGTGCGTCTTCGCAATCTCGTCGATCTTCAACGCCGGCACCACCTCCCATGGCAGCGACGCGCCGTCGACCACACCCTTCGACATCGCCTCGGGCACCTGCGGCACCGGCATCTGCACCGGCACGGCACCGAGCGCCGCCAGCACCTTGGTCGCGATCCGCGTCGGGCGCGCGCACCTTGAGCCCCTTGAGGTCCTCCAGCGTCTTCACGGTCTTTTCGGTGAAGTGGAGCTGCGCGCCGTCGTGAACGTGGGTGAGGATCAGCTTCGTGCCCTTGAACTCGTCGAGCGAATTCTTCTGCACGTATTCCCAGAGCGCCGGGCTGCCGGTCTCCGCGCTCTTGATGAGATACGGCAGCTCGAACACCTCGGACTTGACGAAGCGTCCGGCCTGGTAGGTCGGGATCGTCCACACGACGTCGACGACGCCGTCCTTCGCCTGGTCGAAGAGCTGCGGCGGCGTGCCGCCGAGCTGCATCGCCGGATAGATCTGGCACTTGAGGCGTCCGCCCGATTCCTTGCCGATCTTCTCGCACCACGGCCCGAGCAGCTGCTGCTGCGCCGTCGAGTTCGGCCCGAGAAAGTGCTCGACCTTGAGCACGACTTCCTGCGCCGGGACGGCGCTCCATGCGAATGCGGCCGCGGCCGGCATCACCCACCGCGCAAGCTTGCGAGTCTTCATGCGACCTCCTCCTTGAGTTCGTCAGCGCTGAAAGGCGTGAACGAGGTACAGCGATATCACGGGAAACATCACGAGCAGCGTGATGCGGACAAAATCCGACAGCAGGAACGGCACGACGCCCTTGAACGTCTCGGTCAGCGGGACGTCCCCGGCAAGCCGGTTGATGATGTAGACGTTGAGCCCGACCGGCGGATGCACGAGGCCGATCTCGACCACCATCAGCGCGAGGATGCCGAACCAGATCGACTTGTCGGACGCGGACAGGCCGTAGAAGTCGAGCGCCATGATCATCGGATAGAAGATCGGAATCGTGAGCAGGATCATGGCGAGCGCATCCATCACGCAGCCGAGGAAGATGTAGATGACGAGGATCATCGCCATCACGGCGAGCGGCGCGACGCCGCTTCCCTTCACCCAGCCCGCGAGCTCGACCGGCATCTGCGACAGCGCCAGCGTCGTGTTCATCATGTCGGCGCCGAGCAGCACGAGATAGATCATCGCGGTCGCCTGCGCGGTGCCGAGCGCGCTGTCGACGAGACCCTTGCGCGCGCATGCCGCCGCTGATGATCGCGATGCCGCCGCACGCGGCGGCGCCGATCGCCGCCGCCTCGGTCGGGTTTGCCCAGCCGCCGTAGATGCCGACGATGACGACGAGGAACACGACCAGCACCGGCCAGACCTGCAGAAAGCTGCGGATGCGCTCGGGCCACGCGACACGCGGCCCGGCGGGTCCTGCCGCGGGCTTGATGGCGACGACGATCTGCACGACCAGCATGTAGCCCAGCATCGCGATGATCCCGGGCAGCACCGCCGCGACGAAGAGCTTGCCGATCGATTCCTGGGTCAGGATCGCGTAGATGACGAGCGGCACCGACGGCGGGATCATGATGCCGAGCGTGCCGCCTGCGGCCAGCGCGCCCGTGGCGAGCGCGCCCGAGTAGCCGAAGCGGCGCAGCTCGGGCAGCGCGACCTGCCCCATCGTCGCCGCCGTCGCGACCGACGAGCCGCAGATCGCCCCGAAGCCTGCGCACGCGCCGATCGCGGCCATCGCGATGCCGCCGCGCCGGTGGCCGAGGAATGCGCCGACGAAGCGGAACAGCGCCCGCGAAAGCCCGCCATGCGTCGCGAACTGCCCCATCAGCAGGAAGAGCGGGATGACGACGAGATCGTAGTTGGAGAGCCGCGCATAGGCGAGGTTCTTGAGCGAATTGAGGAGCGCCGGGAGATTGCCGTCGGTGAGGTACAGGTAGCCGCCTGCGCCGACGGCGAACATCGCGATCCCGATCGGGATGCGCACCACCATCAGCGCGAGCATGACGCCGAATATCAGGAATCCGACGCCGGTCCCGCTCATGCGCGGCGATCGTCCGCCGCAGCACGCAGCAGATGCACTGCCATGTAGAGGCCGGCGGCAGCGAGCAGCACGAATCCGGGAACCATCAGCATCTGCGCGATCCACACCGGCATTGCGAGGACCGCCGAGGTCTCACCCACTTCGCGCAGCGCGAGCGCGCCTGCGGTCGTGCGCCACGCGATCAGCGCACCGAAGAGCCCGACCAGCAGCGAGCCGACGGCATCGAGCCGCGCGACGGTCCGCGGCGAAAGCCCGTGCGTGAAGAAATCGACCTTCACGTCGCCGTTGACGAGGTGGCAGTAGGCGAAGAACGACGCGGCCGCAAACGCCGCGCACATCTGCAGGAGCTCGACGTCGCCCGGGAGCGGTGCCGCGAAGAGCTTGCGTCCGGCGATAGACACGATCGACATCGCGACGAGTGCGACGAAGACGAGGCCGCCCGCGATCGCGAGCTGCCGGGAAAGGGCCAGCAGCATCCGTCCCGCCGGCCCGAATCCGGAGCGACCGAGCGGGGGCTCGTCCTGCGTGACGTCGGTCATGGCGCGTCCGCAACCGCAACGCCGGTATCAGACACGAGCGCGACTGCGCGCCGGCGGCGCGCTGGCGCGTGGCATGAAATGGATGCGCTGCGCAACGGCGGGCCTCGGCGGCGCGCCGTGGCGAGCCAGTGCCGCATCGAGCGCCTTGCCGCCTTCGTCGGCAAGCGCAGCCTCGCGCGCGTCGCGAATGGCCGCGGCACGCGCCGCCGCGTCGGCGTTCGCGGTCGCGAGATGATCGAGGATGTGCGCGAGATTGGCCTTGCCGCGCGCGTTGGTCGCGCCGTAGCCCTTGACCAGGCGGCCGCACAGCGCGATTTCGTACGCGCATTCCCAGCTTTCCGGCAACGCTGCCTCCAGCACCGCCAGCCAGCGCTCGATGCCGGCCTGCTCGTCGCGATAGCGCGACCCGCGTCGGCGCAGCGGACGCAGAGCGGCCAGGCTCCGCAGCATCAGGAATCCGGCGACGCTGTCGGCACGCACGTGCAGCGAAAAGGCGAGCGCTGGCTTGCCGCGCGCCTGCCGGCGGCGGTCCCACGCGGCAAGGCGATGCGCAAGCGCGGGCGGCAGCAGCGAGCCGATCTCCTCGGCGCCAGGCCCGAAATAGTCGACGATCCGCACGATGTCGGCGACGTCCGCCGCAGCCTCGCGCCGCACTCGCGCGAAACGGGACGCGCGGCACTTCAACTGCGCGACCCGGATCACGTCGTCGTAGGCCATCCACAGCGCGAGGAACCGCGCCGCCTCGCGCGTCAGCGCGTGACCGTGCCGGCCCGTCGGATCCGCGGCGGATTCCGCGGCGGCGATCCGTGCGAGGCGGGCCTGATAGAGCTCCGCATACGCCGCGTCCTGGAACTCGACCTGGCGGGTGATGCCGGCCGCGACAATTTCGCGGGTGGCCACGGGAAATGAAGCGGCGCCGCGCATCGCGTATTCCGAAACGGCGGGCGCAGCGCCGGCGTCCATCAGAGCACGCACAGCCGGTCCCGTCATCGCCGCGAATCCTCGCGCGAAGCCGGCGAGGCTTTCGGCCGCGCCGCGCGATCCGGTGCGGATCACGGCCTCGTAGTCGGCGCGCGCGAACGGCAGCACGCCGGACGACGCAATGGCGCCGAACATCACGGCACTCACCACCGTTCCGGCCGCCCGCGCTTCCTGCCCCATGTCGAACGTGTGGAACGCGCGGCTTTGCGCGCGCACCACCGCCAGCAACGCTTCCGAATCGAGGCGGCCGTCCGCGATCGGCATCTTTTCCGCCGTCGTCAGCGTACGGCCCGACGACGCGATCGTCGTCGTGCGATCGGGACTTACCATGCCCGCCTGAACGATGCGTGCCGCCTCGAGGAGCTCCGATGCGATCGCGAGGTCGATGCCGCCGGGCACCGGCAGCAGCGACAGGATCGGCTGCCGGCCGCCGAGTGCTTTCGCCGGCTGCGGCCACACTTCGACGTAATAGGTCGTCGCGCCGGTGCGCTGCGCCACGCCCGGAATCGACGTGCTCTGCGCGGGATGGCCCGCTCCGTTCGCAAGATCGACCAGCCACTCGGCGAGCACGCCGCCGCCTTCGCCGCCGAGCGCCGCGATCAGGAGCGTGATGGGCCGCATTGCCATGCCTACGGGCGCTGGAACAGCCCGATCACCGCGCCGCGCAGGCGCGACGCGACGCGGTCGCCGCCAGCCGGGGTTGCTGATCACCTCGGCGCGGTAGAACGACGGGCACAACCTCGCCGCATGCGCGTTCTCGCCGCACAGACCGCAGCCGACGCAGCCGTCCAGCACGGTCGCCACCGGATCGACCTTCAGCGGATCGGTGCTGTCCTTGAGCGAGAGGGTCGGGACATCCGGAAAGGCGGATGCAGGAGTGATCGCCCGAGCAGGTGTCCTCGTCGACGCCGTACTTGACCCGCACGCCGCGCCGGCCGGCCTTGCGCTGCGCGGCCCGCCACGGCTTGACGCGGCGCTGCCGCTCGAGCTGGCACTCGCCTTCGGCGATGATGACCTTCAGTCCTGCGAAGTCGGTGGTGAACGCCTCGTCGCAGCGCGCGCCGCATCGGTATCGACGCGGTAGCTGTCGACGTTCTGCAGCCATTCGACGCCCATGCCGCGCAGCGTGCGCTCGATCGACTGGTTGCGGTGGACGAGGCTCGCCTCCTTGTCCGGCGCGAGCGCCTTGGCGGCGTCGCTCGGCGTCGAGAGGATGTCCTGCGTGCCGGTCGCCGACGTGTAGCCGTTCTTCAGGATGAGCAGCACCGCGTCGTCGCCGTTGAAGAGGGCCGACTGCACGCCGGTAAACGAGGCCGTTGTGCCAGAAACCGCCGTCGCCCATGATCGCGAGCGCGCGCCGCGACATCATCGGCGATACGCCGGCGCGGCTCGCGAGGCTCATTCCGTAGCCCAGGATCGAGTGTCCCGACGAGAACGGCTCGAACGACGCGAACGAGTGGCAGCCGATGTCGGCTGCGATGTGCAGGCGGCCGATGTCCTGCTGCAGCGAGCTTCAGCGCCGCGAACACGGGCCGCTCGGGGCAGCCGATGCAGAATTGCGGCGGTCGCGCCGGCAGCGGCGCGCCGAGCGCTCGTGCGACCGCGGCGCGGCGTTCGTCCGTTGCGGCGAGCCACGCCTTCCCCGGCGCGATCGCGACGTCGGGCGCCGCGCGATCGAGGAAGGCGGCGAGCCCGCGCGCGACGATCTCCACCGTGTATTCGCCGGCCATCGGCAGCAGGTCCTTGCCGTGCAGTGCTGCAGCGACGTCGTGCCGGCGCAGGATCGCGAGAATCTCCTGCTCGATGAATTCGGGCTGGCCCTCCTCGACCACCAGCACCGCGCGCTTGCCGGCACAGAAGCCGACGATCTCGTCGGGCACGAGCGGATACGTGACGTTGAGCACGAGCATCGGCAGCGCGCTCGCGCCGAAGCCGTCGGCGACGCCGAGCTGCTGCAGCGCGCGGATCGAGCGTGTTGTAGAGGCCGCCCTGCACGATGATGCCGACGTCGTCGCGGCGACCGGCAAGCGTTTCGTTGAGCTTGTGCACGGACGATGTAGCGGCGCGCGGCCGGCAGCCGTTCGTCGGTCTTGAGCTTCTCGTGCCGGTAGGTCGACGGCGGATGCGAAAGACGCGTGTAGTCGAATGCGGCGGGATCGTCCATCAGGTGCCGCGTCGACACCGCCGGCGCGACGTTGTCGCTGCAGACGAAGCTGCCACGCACGTGGCAGGCGCGGATCCGCAGCTGCAGCATCACCGGCGTGTTCGCCGCCTCGGACAGCGCGAACGCTTCCTCGACCATGCGGACCATGTGCGCGAGCTCGGGACGCGGGTCGACGAGGATCAGCGAGGACTTGAGCGCGAAGGCGTAGGTGCGCTCCTGGATGACGCTCGCGCCTTCGCCGTAGTCCTCGCCGACGACGATCAGCGCGCCGCCGGTGACGCCGGGCGATGCGAGATTGGACAGCGCATCGGCGGCGACATTGGTGCCGACGATCGATTTCCAGGTGACGGCGCCGCGAAGCGGATAGTGGATCGACGCGCCGAGCATCGCCGCGGCCGAGGCTTCGTTGGCGCAGGCTTCGACATGGACGCCGAGATCGGCCAGGTAGTCCTTCGCCTGCACAAGGACGTCGAGCAGGTGCGACACCGGCGCGCCCTGGTAGCCGCCGACGTAGGCGACACCCGATTGCAGCAGCGCCTTGGTGATCGCGAGGATGCCCTCGCCATGGAACAGCTCGCCCTCGCCGCGGCGCAGCATTGCGACTTCCCGGCTGAACGAGACTTCCACCCGTTCGTCCCCGCGGCCTTTTGTTTGATATCAAACATTCCCATTATAGGGCGTTCGCCGGAGGACCTCAACCGGAGCCTCCCCTCTGCCGCGGCCATCGCGCGGCCTCCGCGGGATTGCCGCGACGCCGGGTGTGCGGCCGGTAGCGGTGAGCGCCGCGCGGCACGTTGCGTGGCGGTTGCCGGCTGCCTGTCACCTGCGCCACCCGATCGGACGGAGAGCCCCATGCGAACCCTTCCCGCCCTGACTCTTCTTGCGCTTGCTGCCGGCGTCGCAGCGGCACAATCCGTCGAACCCTTGCCGAAGATCATGCACGGCACCTGGACTGCAGTCGTGCCCAACGTCAGGACCTTCACCGACACGTTTTCCGTCACGCTCGACGGCCCGCCTCAGGGCGGCGCGCTGGCCGGCCGCCTCACGCTGCGCGGCGGCGTCTGCGGCGCGCAGAACGAGCCCCTGACCGGGACCTGGGATGGCACCGAGTTGCGCCTGGAATCGATGGTGCGGCCAAACGTCAACGCACAGCGCCCGAATGGGCAATGCGGGAACGGTCGCGTCACGTTCGTCCCTGAAAGGTAAGGCCGGCCAGCCCGGCTTCGAAGGCGAGGGCACCCGGGACGGATCGCCGTTGCCGTCGCAGATCACGCTGGGCCCATAGCGCGGCGGCGGCCCGCTTCCGCTCGGGCCAAGGCGCGTTGCGGTTCCTCCGAACCGCCAACTCCACTAAGATAGCGCCGGACCAGCATGCGCGATCCCGCGTCGCGCCCTCCGACACGACCGGAGCAGCGCGCCGGACGATTGCGACACGATCCCATCCATCGTCATCTCGCGAGCCGCCCATGACCTCTGCCTCGATCCCGCTGGCCACCGAAACGCGTCGCTGGGGCTGGCTGCCCGCAACCGGCACGTGGCAGTACTACGCACTGCTCGGCGTCGTCGGCATCCTCGTCCTCGGGCCGCTGGGCGGCGTCGCGGCCGCGTACATGAACTTCTCGCTGGGGTTCTTCGTCGGCGGCCAGGTGCTCGCCGGAATCCTGGGCTCGACCGTCACCTACGGGTACGGTGCGCAGGGACGGCACGGCGCGAACTACATGCAGACGACCGCGGCCTCCGTCGCGGGAATGAGCGGCATGGCGGTGGTCATCCAGGCGATGACGTGGATGGGGATGCCGGCGCCGCCGATGTGGCAGCTCGTCCTCTACATCATGTGCATCGGCATGTTCGGCGTCGGCGTCGGCATGCTGTACACGCCGATCCTGGTCGACCGGATGCAGCTCACGTTTCCCTCCGGCCTCGCGGTCGCGAACATCCTGCGCGCGCTGACCGACCCCGTGCTCCTCCGGCAATCGGTGTCGCGGCTCTTCGGCGGCATGGCGGTCGGCGCGGCCGGCGGCATCGGCGTCGCCAAGATCGGGTGGCTGGGCGCGACCGACCTGTCGACCTCGACCTTCGGCGCCGGAATGATCGTCGGCGCGCGCATCGGCATCGCCGCGATCGTCGGCGGGCTCGCCGGCTGGGCGCTGATACCGTACTTCATCTCGATCGGCTGGCTGCAGCCCGACGAGCCGTTCCGCAAGATCACGTTCCTCATCGCGCTCGGCATGATCCTGGGCGCGGCGGTCGTCGACGTCGCGCTGATCCTCTACCGCGCCTGGCAGCGCTCGCGCGAGGTCGCGGCGGCGCCCGTGGAGCAGGAGGACTGGAAGCGCACGAACACCGGCGGCTGGTGGCCTGGGTCGTGTTCTGGGGCGTCGCAATCGTCGTGGTCGGCTCGCAGGTGCTGCACCAGCCGGTCGGTTATCTCGTGGTGGCCGTGCTGCTGGTGTTCGTGTTCGTGCTGGTCAACGGCATCTCGCTCGGCATCACCGACTCGAATCCCATCTCCTCCGCGTTCGTCGTCACCGTCGTGCTGATGGCCGCGCTCGGCCTGCGCGACCCGGTCGATCGGGATGATGGCCGCGACGGTGCTGCTCGTGTCGACCAGCGAGGGCTGCGACATGCAGCAGGACCGCTCGACCGGCTGGCGCCTCGGCACGAACCGCACGATCCAGTTCCGCTTCCAGGTGGTCGGCATCGTGATGGGCGCGGTCCTGGCGGTCGTGTTCGCGAAGCTCTTCATGAGCGCGTATCCGGTGCTGACCCTCGACCAGACCACGATGCCCGCCGACAAGCAGCCGGCGCAATGGGCATCCGCGATGACCTACAAGTTCGTCGGCGTGCTGCGCAGCCTCACCGACGACAAGCCGTACCAGCGCACCGCGATCTGGGTCGGCCTCGCGATCGGCTTCGTCACCGAGTTCCTGCGCAAGTACATCAAGTCGCGCGACAGGTACAAGGCGTTCGTCGCCGGCAGCCGCACGGGTTTCGTCACCGACTTCATGCTCGACGCCGCGCGTGCTGCCCTCGCCATACGCGTCGTCGTTCGGCGGCTTCCTGAATCTCGCGACCTCGGCGTGGTTCGCGGCCGGCGGCGTCGTCGCAAGCCTCGGCACCACGCTCGCGCAACGCAAGCAGAAAGCCTCGGCGCTGCCCGAGGACATGAACACGGCGTCCCTCGTCGGGGGCGGCCTCATCGCCGGCGACGCGCTGGCCGCCCTCGGCCTCGGCATCTACGGACTGCTTTCCACCGTGCTCGGCTGACGCCTTCCCTGCGGCGTCGCGTGCCCGGCGCCGAATTGCGCACGAACCGGCGACGCCCCGCAGCTGCGGGCAATTCCCTGCGCCGCACGGGGTTGACATTTGCTGCCTAGGCAGCCATATTGCTGCCATGACAGTGATTGCCCCCTCGAAGCGCGCTGCCCCGGAACGCCGCACCGCGCAGGCGACCACGGCGCGCGCGCGGCGCCCCGTCTCCGCGCACCCCGGGGATCCGCAGTTCTACCGCGGCGACGATTTCAAGGTCGAGGAGAGCATCGGCTACCTGCTGCGCACGCTGCGCATCCACATGGATCGCGCCACCGACGACGAGATGGCCGCCTACGATCTCACCGGTGTGCAGTGGCGGCCGCTCCTTGCGCTTCATCTCGGATTGGGCGACACCGCCGCCGAACTCGCGCGCATCGGCTGTGTCGATACCGGTGCCATGACGCGGATGCTGGATCGCCTCGAGGCCAAGGGGCTTCTGCGGCGCAATCCCTGCCGCAACGACGCGCGCGTCATGCGCCTCGCGCTGACAGCCGAGGGCGAACGCCTTTGCCGGAAGATTCCCTACGGCCTGTCGCGCGTGATGAATTCGCTGCTGCGCGGCTTCACCGCCGCGGAAGTCGACACGCTCAAATCGCTCGTCCGCAGAATGCTCGCCAATGCCGAACACCGCTGATCGCCGGCAGTCATTGCGCACGATCGCGACCGCGTGTCTCGCGACCGCGGCGGCGCTGGCGCTCGCCGCGTGCGCACCGATGCATGCCGCGCCTGCGCCCGAGGCACGTCTCGACATCGCGTCGCTCGGTGCCAAGCCCGCGGCCGTCGACTGGCCGCGCGAGGACTGGTGGCGGCGCTACGGCGACGCGCAGCTCGACGCGCTCGAGACCGACGCGCTCGCGGGAAGTCCGACGCTTGCCTCCGCGCGCGCACGCGTTGCGCGCGCCGACGCCGCAGCCGGCGTCGCGCGTGCCGCGCTGCTGCCGAGCCTCTCGGGCAACGGCACGATCGACTACCAGCGCTACTCCGAGAATTACATCTTTCCACCGCCCTACGCCGGCAACTGGAGCGCCGACAGCCGGCTCACGCTCGACTTCGTCTACGAGATCGATTTCTGGAACAAGAATGGCGCCGCGCTCGCGTCCGCGCTGTCGCAGGCGCAGGCGGCGGACGCCGACGCGCAGGCCGCGCGCGTGCTCTTGACGACCAACGTTGCGCGCTCGTATTTCAACCTGCAGCGGCTGTTCGCGCAGCGCGAGGTCTCGCGGGCGACGATCGCCCAGCGCGAGGACGTCGTGCGGCTCACCTCCGACCGGTTTGCCGCGGGGCTCGACACCCGCGTCGAGGTGCGCCAGGCCGAAGCCGCGCTGGCGACCGTCCGCACGGAGCTCGCGCAGTACGACGATTCGATCGCGACGACCCGGCACCAGCTCGCGGCGCTCGTCGGCCGCGGACCGGAGCGCGGCGAGTCGATCGTCGCGACGACGCCCGCGCATCCGCCGGCGACGGCGCTGCCCGCCGCAGTTCCGCTCGACTTGGTCGGCCGCCGGCCCGAGATCGTCGCGTCCCGGTGGCGTGCCGAGGCGGCCGGCAGCGACATCGAAGTGGCGCAGGCGATGTTCTACCCCAACATCAATCTCGTCGCGTTCGCCGGCCTGCAGTCGATCGGCTTGTCCAAGCTCTTCGAGGCGGCGAGCGGCATCGCGGGCGTCGGGCCTGCGATCCACCTGCCGCTCTTCGAGGGCGGACGCCTGAATGCAAACCTGCGCGGCCGCGAGGCGGACCAGGACCTCGCGGTCAGCACGTACAACCAGGCGGTGATCGACGCGGTCCGCGACGTCGCCGACGCCCTCTCGTCGATCGACCATCTCGCGCGGATCGCCGCCGAGCAGGAAAAGGCCCGCGTCGCGACCACCGACGCCTACAACCTCGCCGTGATCCGCTACAAGGCGGGCCTCGGCAACTACCTGACGGTGCTGACCGCCCAGACGCAGCAGCTCGTGCAGGACCGCCTCGACGCCGATCTCAAGGCGCGCGCCTTCGAGCTCGACGTCAATCTCGCGCGCGCTCTCGGCGGAGGCTTCGCCGAACCTGCCCGCGTCAACGTCTCCGCCGCACCGAGCACTGCGCACTGAGACTGCCCGAGGATTCCGGATGAATGCCACGACCACTCCCGACCCCGCCACCAGGCGCGAGCGCAACCGACAGCGCAGGAAGCTCCTCGTCTACGCCGCCGCGGCATTTGCGGTCATCGGACTTGGCTGGGGCGCATGGTGGGCGCTCTTCGCGCGCGGCTACGAGCGCACCGACGACGCCTACGTCCAGGGCAACGTCGTCCAGGTCACGCCGCAGGTCGCGGGAACGGTCCTTTCGGTGAACGCCGACGACACCGATTTCGTGAAGGTCGGCGCGCCGCTCGTCCTGCTCGATCATGCCGATGCCGAGGTCGCGCTGCAGCAGGCGCAGGCGGCGCTCGCGCAGACCGTGCGCGAGGTCCGGACGCTGTACGTCAGCAACACGACGTGGACCGCCAACATCGCGCAGCGCGAATCGGACGTCAGTCGTGCGCGGACCGAGCTCGCCCGCGCCGAGGACGACCTCGCTCGGCGGCAGAAGCTCGCGTCGACCGGCGCCGTCAGCGGCGAGGAAATCAATCACGCCCAGTCGGCGGTCACGACCGCGCACGGCGCGCTCGCCGGCGCCGAGGCGGCGCTCGCCTCGGCGCGCCAGCAGCTCGCGACCAACCAGTCACTGACCGAAGGCACGACCGTCGAGAAGCATCCGAACGTCGAGCGCGCCGCGTCGAAGGTGCGCGAGGCCTATCTCGCCTACGCGCGCGCGACGCTTCCCGCGCCGGTGTCGGGATACGTCGCGAAACGCACGGTGCAGGTCGGCCAGCGGGTCGCACCCGGCGCGCCGCTGATGGCGATCATCCCGCTCGACCAGGTGTGGGTCGACGCCAACTTCAAGGAAGTGCAGCTGCGCCGCATGCGGATCGGCCAGCCGGTGACGCTGACGGCCGACGCCTATGGCTCCAACGTCGAATACCACGGCAAGGTCGCGGGTCTCGGCGTCGGGACGGGCAGTGCGTTCGCGCTGCTGCCCGCGCAGAACGCCACGGGCAACTGGATCAAGGTGGTGCAGCGCGTGCCCGTGCGCATCGCGCTCGACCCGAAAGAGCTCGCCGACCATCCGCTGCGGGTCGGCCTGTCGGTGGAGGCCGTCCGTCGACGTCGGCGACACGTCGGGCGCGACGCTGGCCGCCGCGTCGCGTGTCGCCGCACCCTACACCACAGCCGCGTTCACCCACGATACGGAGGATGCCGACGCCCTCGTCCGCAGGACGATCGCAGCCAACCTCGGCGTCGGCGCGCACGCCGCGGGCGAAGCGGGCCACGCGCCGGGTGGCGCCCAGATTCCCCGCGTCGCGGCCACGACGCCGCACGTGGCCGCGCGCAGCGTGCGCTCGAAGGCATCGGGTCCCGCGGCGCTGTAGCCGCGCGCGGCTCCGTTCACACGAGCGCAACGCGCGGTCGATCCGCATGGCCACGCCGGCGACGGCGGCGTCACCCGCCGCACCCGAGATGCCGCCTGCACCCGCGGCGGCCCATCCTCCGCTCCGGGGCGCTCCGCTCGTCGCGGGCACGTTCGCGCTGTCGGTCGCGACGTTCATGGTGGTGCTGGACACGTCGATCGCGAACGTCTCGATCCCGGCGATCTCGGGCGATCTCGCGGTCAGCACGAGCCAGGGCACCTGGGTCATCACGTCGTTCGCCGTCGCCAACGCCATCGCGGTGCCGCTGACCGGCTGGCTGTCGCAGCGCTTCGGCGCGGTGCGCCTCTTCACGCTGTCGACGCTGCTCTTCGTGCTGGGCTCGTGGCTTTGCGGGCTCGCGACCAGCATCGAGATGCTGATCGTGTTCCGCGTGCTGCAGGGCCTCGTCGCGGGCCCGCTGATTCCGCTGTCGCAGGCGCTGCTGCTGTCGAGCTACCCGCGCGCGAAAAGCGGTACCGCGCTCGCGATGTGGTCGATGACGACGCTGATCGCGCCGGTCGCCGGTCCGCTGCTGGGCGGCTGGATCACCGACAACATCTCGTGGCCGTGGATCTTCTACATCAACATCCCGGTCGGCATCCTCGCCGTCTACCTCACGTGGGCGATCTACCGGCACCGCGAGACGCCGACGCGCAAGCTGCCGATCGACACGATCGGGCTCTCGCTCCTCGTGCTGTGGATCGGCGCGCTGCAGATCATGCTGGACAAGGGCAAGGAGCTCGACTGGTTCGAGAGCCGCCAGATCATCACGCTCGCCGTCGTCGCCTTCGTCGGCTTCGTGTTTTTCCTCATCTGGGAGCTCCACGAGGAGCACCCGGTGGTCGACCTGCGCCTCTTCGCGGGGCGCAACTTCGCGATGGGGACGCTCTGCCTCGGCCTCGCCTACGGCGTCTTCTTCGCCAATGTCGTGATCCTGCCGCTGTGGCTGCAGACCCAGCTCAACTACACGGCGACGGACGCGGGCTACGTGCTGGCGCCGGTCGGGATCCTCGCGATCCTGCTCTCGCCGGTCGTCGGCCGGATGGTGGGCCGCGTCGACCAGCGCTACGTCGCGTCGATCTCGTTCCTGCTGTTCGCGCTGATCAGCTACATGCGCTCGCGCTTCAACGCGCAGGTCGACATCGGCACGCTGATGATCCCGACCGTGCTTCAAGGTGCGGCGGTGGCGTGCTTCTTCATCCCCCTGGTGTCGATCACGCTGTCCGGCCTGCCGCCCGAGCGGATTCCGAGCGCGAGCGGGCTGTCCAACTTCGCGCGGATCACGGCGGGCGCGTTCGGGACCTCGATCTCGACGACGCTATGGGACAACCGCGCCGCGATGCATCACGCGCACCTCGTCGAATCGATCAACACGGGCAGCGTCGCGACGACGCAGACGCTCGTCCGGCCTCCAGGGGTCCGGGATGGACCCCGCGCAGAGCCTCGCAATGATCGACCGCATGATCAACGTGCAGGCGTACGTGCTCGCCGCCGACGACATCTTCTACGTGTCGACGGTGATCTTCGTCCTGATGATTCCGCTGCTCTGGTTCACGCATCCGCTGAAGAGCCACGTTGCGGACGCCGGCGGCGCGCATTGAAGGGCCCGCGGCGCGGGCTTGACGTGCCGGGTTCAGCGCGCAGAAACGATCAGACGGTGGGACTGGCGGCCTCGAAGCGGTCGCGCCCGGCATCCTTCGCGCGATAGAGCGCCGCATCGGCCTGCCGCACCCAGGTCTCGACGTTCACCACGTCGCGGCCGGCTTCCGCGGCACCCAGGCTCACCGTGCACTTGAAGCCGGGCGCGCCGGCAATGACCAGTGCGTCGACCGTCTTCCGGATGCGGCGCGCGACCTCCGCCGCGCCGATCACGTCGGTCTCCGGCAGCACCAGCATGAATTCGTCGCCGCCGTAGCGGCCCGGCGTGTCGTAGGCACGGCAGCATTCGCGCAGCGCGCTCGCGACGCCGCAGAGCACCTCGTCGCCGACCGGATGCCCGAATCGTCGTTGATCTCCTTCAGACGGTCGACGTCGAGGATCATCAGCGCGACCGGCTTGCCCGAGCGGAAGTGGCGGGCGAGCTCGCTGTCGGCGACGGAAAGCATTGCCGGCGGTTGGCGAGGCCGGTCAGCGCATCGGTCCGGCCGAGCTCGTCGAGGAGCCGATTCTGCTGCACGACCTTGCTCGCCAGCAGGTGCGTGACGACATTGATCGCAATCGGGTAGATCACGATGAACGGCACGCACGCGACCACGACGGACATCGGCGACTCGATGTCGACCGGGAACCCGAGCGCAGCGGACATGACTCCGCAGGCCACGACAAGGGTCGACCAGCGTCCGTGCGAAGAGGCGCGGGCCGCCGATGCTCACCTTGTCGATGGCGAGCATCGTGATCAGAAGAACGCTCGGCAGGAGATTGAACTGCATCACCGCGATCCACATGCCGCCGAAGAGCGCGTCGACGGTGAGATTGCGGAGCTCCGCAGCGGCCGGATTGGCGCTTCGCTTCGCGATCAGCGCGGCCACGTGCGGCCAGATGAAGCCATTGAGCGCAAGCACGGCCCACCACGGCATCGGCGCATCGTGCAGGCGCAGCACCGACGCGACGCACAGCGCCCCGAGGCCGAGGCCCAGCGTGCGCAGCCGATGGATGCGCTTCACGAAGCGCAGTTCGCGGACGCGGTGCCGATCGGCGCCGCGTCCGGCAGGTGCCGGGAACGGGGAGTCCGCCGCGGCGTCCGCGCTTCCCGGCGCGGCGGCGATGCGGACGGCCTCCGGAATTTCGTCCAGTACGCTCTCCTGTCGCCGGGTACGTACCGGCATCGTGACACCGCGCGCTGCAAGGCAGCCTTCCACGTCCGTCAGCGCTCGTTCGGCGCGCGCCGCCCACTTCTGTCGAACCGCGGCCAAAGCAGCGTCTCAGCCAGTGTCAATCGTATCGCAAATGCAGTGCCCGTTGCGGCCCGCGTGGGCGGAAAGCGCGGCGGCGAATGTCACATGATGTACTGGGCAGAACTGCGAAACTCAGCCCTTCGGACGCCGGTCGATGACGCGCTTCGCCTTGCCGAGCGAGCGCTCGATCGTCGAGGGGGGCACTACGCGCACCTCCGCCGTGACGCCGATCATCGACTTGATGAGATGCGCGAGGCGCAGGCCCGCGGCCTCGCCATCGGCCGACCCCGAGCCCGGCGAGCGCTCGACCACGACCGCCATCTCGTCCAGCGTCTTCGGCCGCGTGATCTCGAGCTGATAGTGCGCGACGAGCTCGGGCTGCTTCAGGATCAGCTCCTCGACCTGCGTCGGGAACACGTTGACGCCGCGGATGATCAGCATGTCGTCGCTGCGGCCGGTGATCTTCTCCATGCGCCGCATCGAGCGCGCGGTCGGCGGCAGCAGCCGCGTGAGGTCGCGCGTCCGATAGCGGATCATCGGCAGCGCTTCCTTGGTGAGCGAAGTGAACACGAGCTCGCCCTTCTCGCCGTCCGGCAGGACGCGCCCCGATTCCGGATCGATGATCTCCGGATAGAAGTGGTCTTCCCAGATCGTGAGGCCGTCCTTGGTCTCGATGCACTCCTGCGCGACGCCCGGTCCGATGATCTCCGACAGGCCGTAGATGTCGATCGCGTCGATGTCGAGCTTCGCCTCGATGGCCGCACGCATCGCCGGCGTCCAGGGCTCGGCGCCGAAGATTCCGATGCGAAGCGACGTCGCCCGCGGGTCGACGCCCTGCCGCTCCATCTCCTCGGCGATCGCGAGCATGTACGACGGCGTGACCATGATGATGTCGGGCTTGAAGTCGGTGATGAGCTGCACCTGCCGCTCGGTCATGCCGCCCGACATCGGGATCACCGTCGCACCGAGCTTCTCGGCGCCGTAGTGCGCGCCAAGCCCGCCGGTGAAAAGACCGTAGCCATAGGCGACGTGGATGATGTCGCCGCGCCTGCCGCCTGCGCCGCGGATCGAGCGCGCCATCACGGTGGCCCAGGTGTCGATGTCCTTCGCGGTGTAGCCGACGACCGTCGGCTTGCCCGTGGTCCCCGACGACGCGTGGATGCGGACGACCTCGGTGCGCGGCACCGCGAACATCCCGAAAGGATAGTTGTCGCGCAGGTCGACCTTGGTCGTGAACGGAAAGCGTGCGAGGTCGGCGAGCGTACGCACGTCCTTGGGATGCACACCGGCGGCATCGAACGCACGACGGTAATGCGGAACGTTCTCGTAAGCGTGGTTGAGCGACCAGCGCAGGCGTTTCAGCTGCAGCGCGGCGAGCTCGTCGCGGCTCGCGGTCTCGATCGGCTCGAGCTCGTCCGGTCGCGGTTTTCTGATGGGCATGGTGGCGCGGTCTCCTCTTGGTGCCGGACGATTCTTCCGATCGCCTCGGCGGTGCGGCGCGGTCAATCCTGCGGCGCGTCGATCACGTGGCCCTTGATCCGGTAGCTCTTGCCGCGGAAGAGCGCAATGCGCTCGTCGCGGCCGTCGACGACGCCGATGTCGTAGACGCCGGTACGGCCGGCGATGCTCATTTCCTGCGCGATGGCGGTCAGGACGTCGCCTTCGCGCGCCGGCGCGAGGAAGTCGATCGAGCAGCCCGATGCCACCGTGTTGAGATTGTAGCTGTTGCACGCGTAGGCGAATGCGCTGTCGCACAGCGTGAAGATGAAGCCGCCGTGGCAGATGGCATGGCCGTTCAGCATGTCGGCACGCACGGTCATCGCGAGTTCCGCGTGACCCGGCGCCACGCGCACGAGGCGCATGCCGAGCGCCTGCGAGGCGACGTCGCGTGCCCACATCGCCGCGGCCACGCGCTCGGCAAGGGCGTGCGCCTCGGGCCCCGAACGCGTCGACGCGGGATGTGGCGCCGGATCATTCATGAAGGTGCCCCCCGGCCAGCGCGCGCCGCGCGAGGAGCGGCGACACGCGGTAATGATCATCACCGTAATGCGCGGCGAGGTTCGCCACGACGTCGCGCACGGTGCCGGTGCCGAGCGCATCGGCCCAGGCGAGCGGGCCGCGCGGATAGTTGACGCCCTTGCACATCGCGAGGTCGATCGCCGCGGGCGCGCCGATGCCCTGCATCACCGCATCCGCGGCCTCGTTGGCGAGCAGCGCGACCGTGCGCATCACCGCGAGGCCGGCCGCGTCGTCGAAGCGGCTACGGCCAGTCCGGCGGATTGCAGCGCCCCGGCGGCCGCGGCACACGCCGCCGCATCGCAGGTGTCCGCCGGCGCGATCGCGAGGCGCGTTGCCGTCGTGTAGTCGAATGCGAGATCGAACAGCACGACGTTGCCAACGCCCGTCGCGACGGCGCGGGCGGTTGCCGTGCGCCCATCGGTCAGCGCGAGCCACACACCTCCGCCTTCACCGTGCACGCGCAGCACGCCGGCGGGAAAGCGGGAATCGGCGCGTGCGCGCTCGACGGCAACGCCGCCGCCAGCGATCCGATCGACGAGCGGCGCCGCGAGGGAAATCTCGCCGTGGACCGTGATGCGCGCGGGTCGTGCCGCATCGTCCATCACGATCGGCACGGGTGCCGCGGCACCCGGGGCGTAATCGAAGAACCCGCGCCCCGTCTTGCGGCCCAGTCTTCCGGCGGCGACCTGCTCCTGCTGCAGCACGGACGGCACGTAGCGCGGGTCGTGGAAGTACGCCTCCCAGACGCCCTTCGTCACCGCAAGGTTGACGTCGAGGCCGATCAGGTCCATCAACTCGAACGGGCCCATGCGGAAGCCGCCGGCGTCGCGCATCACCGCGTCGATCGTCGCCGGGTCGGCCGCCTGCTCGGCGACGAGGCGCAGCGCCTCCGCATAAAAAGGGCGCGCGCACCGGTTGACGATGAAGCCCGGCGTCGACTTCGCATGCACCGGCGACTTGCCCCACGCAGCCGCGGTCGCGAACGTCGTGGCTGCAATGTCGGGCGAGGTCGCGAGTCCCGACACGACCTCCACCAGCGGGAGAATCGGCGCAGGGTTGAAGAAGTGCATGCCGACGAATCGCTCCGGATGGTTCATGCCGGCGGCGAGCGCCGTGATCGACAGCGACGACGTGTTCGAGGCAATGATGCAGTCCGCGGCGACGACGTTCTCGAGGCTGACAAAGAGCTCGCGCTTCGCCGCGAGATCCTCGACGATCGCCTCGACGATCAGCGCGGCGGTGCAGGCATCCGCCAGCGTCCCGACGGTCGACACGCGCGCCAGCGCGGCTTCGGCGGCGGGCGTCGCAAGCTTGCCCTTCGCGGCAAGCTTTGCAAACGCCTTCGCCATCGCCTGCTTCGCCGCATCGGCAGCGCCGAAGCGGGCGTCGTGCAGCTGCACCGGATGTCCGGCGAGTGTCGCGACCTGCGCGATGCCCGCGCCCATCGCGCCCGCGCCGAAAATGGCGACGGTGCTGGTGGCGGGCAGTGCTTCGGCCATCGCGCGGCGCTTCAGCGTCCGGTGAAGCGCGGCGGACGCTTCGCCATGAACGCGGCCACGCCTTCGCGATAGTCGTCGCTCATGCCGAGCTCGCGCATGAAGTCGCGCTCGAGGTCGAGCTGCGCCTCGAGCGTGTTGCCCGGGCTCGCATAGAGCGCCTCTTTGGTCGCGTGCCAGGCCGCGCGTGGGCGCCTGCGCGAACTGCGTGACGATGCGCTCGACCGTCGGCGCGAGCTCAGTGTCGTCGACGCACTGCCAGATGAGGCCCCATGCCGCCGCCTGCTCGGCGGATATCCTGTCGCCGAGAAGTGCCATGCCCATCGCCCGCGCCGTGCCGGCGAGCCTCGGCAGGAAATAGGTACCGCCGGTGTCGGGGACGAGCCCCAGCTTCGCGAAGGCCTCGATGAAGCTCGCGGTTCGCGCGGCAATCACGAGGTCACACGCGAATGCGATGTTGGCGCCGGCGCCCGCGGCCACGCCGTTGACCGCGCAGACGACGGGCATCGGCAGCGCGCGCAGCGCCATCACCAGCGGCTTGTAGTTGCGCTCGATCGAGGCGCCAAGATCGACCGGCGCGTCGCCCGCCGAGACCGCCCGGTCGGACAGGTCCTGGCCGGCGCAGAATCCGCGCCCGGCCCCGGTGACGAGCAGCACGCGCGCGGTTGCATCCGCGCGCACGCGGCCGAGCGCATCGCGCACTTCGGCGTGCATCGCGTCGTTGAAGCTGTTGAGGCGATCGGGCCGGTTGAGCGTCAGGCGGGCGATGCCGCCTTCCAGCGTGAACAGGATGTGCGCGTAGCTCATGGTGACGATGTCAGCGTCGCAGCCGGCCGGATGGCCGAAACCGAGCCACTCAGACGTGCATCCGGTGCTGCACCACCCGGAACCGGCTCGCGACGAACGCGGCATCCGTCAGCGCGGCATTCGCCGCGGCGTTCGCACCCGTGCCGTGGTAATCGGAGAATGCGGCGGACTGGTTCACGAAGACCGCACCGGTCAGGTTGATCGACAGCGCGACGCCGACGTCCTCGGCGACCGCGATCGCCTGCTCGATGATCTCCGGACGCGTCGAATACACCGAGAACGTGAGCGCGCCCTTCTGCACGACGGTTTCCTTGGCGATGGCGAGGCTCTCCGCCGTGTCCTTCGTCGCGATGACGAACGCGATCGGGCCGAACCACTCGTCGCGATACTTTGCGGTGTCCGCGGCTGCGAGCTTGACGATGAGCGGCGTGCGGATCCGGGCCTCGGGAAACGCGGGATGCGCGATCGGCCTGCGTGTCGAGCACGACGGTGCCGAGCGATCGGGCGGATTCGAGACGCTGCATCACGCCGTCGTTCACGACCGCGCCGAGAAACTCGACCGCGCGCGCCGGATCGGCAAGGAGCTTCTGCACGCCTTCGGCAAGCGCGCCGGCCACCTGGTCGAACGACAGATGGCCCTCGGCGGTGTCGATGCCGCCCTGCGGAATGTAGATGTTCTGCGGCGCCGTGCACATCTGGCCCGTGTAGAGCGACAGCGAGAATGCGACGTTGCGCACGACCCCCTTGAAGTCGGCGGCCGAGTCGACGACGATCTGGTTGACGCCGGACTTCTCGGTGAACACCTGCGCCTGCCGCGCGTTCGCCTCGAGCCAGTTGCCGTTCGCGGCGCTGCCGGTGAAGTCGATGATCTTGACGTCGGGACGCAGCGCGAGCTTCTGCGCGACGTCGTCGCCCGCCGCATGCGCGACCATCGTGACGACATTGGGATCGAAGCCCGCCCTCGGCGAGGACCTCGCGCGCGATCTTCACGGACAGCGCCAGCGGCAGGATCGCCGCGGGATGCGGCTTCACGACGACGGCATTGCCGGTGGCAAGGTCGGCGAAGAGCCCGGGATAGCCGTTCCACGTCGGAAACGTGCAGCAGCCGATGACGAGGCCGATGCCGCGCGGCACGACGCGAAAGTGCTTTTCCATCCGGATCGGCTCGTTCTTGCCCTGCGGCTTTTCCCAGTGCGCCTTCGCGGGAATGCGGCGGAGCTCGTCCCACGCGTAGGCGACGGCCTCGAGCCCGCGGTCCTGCGCGTGCGGCCCGCCCGCCTGGAAGGCCATCATGAACGCCTGCCCCGTCGTGTGCATCACGGCATTGGCGAAGAGGAAGCTCTGCTGATTGATCCGGTGCAGGATCTCGAGCGAGACGCCGGCCCAGGCTTCGGGCCCGGCGGCACGCCACGCGACCTGCGCCTTCGCGACCGCCGCGAACAGCGCATCGATGTCGGCCTTCGGATACGTGATGCCGAGCGCGAAGCCGTACGGCGACTTCTCGCTGGCCGACCGTGCCGACGGTGCCGGGCTGCTCCAGCGGGAACGGCTTGTCCTTCAGCGCGTCGAAGGCGGCCTTGCCCGCCTCGGCCGCACCTTCGCCGTAGACCTTGGGGCTCGCCGACTCCGGATAGGGACTCCAGTAGCCGCGCTCGGCGATGGCCTGCAATGCACGGTCGAGCGTTGCGCGATGGCGTTCGAAAAACGGATGCGACACGGCAATGCTCCTTCCAATTTCGTTGCGTTTACTCTATCACGACCCGCGCGGCGGAAGTCGCGACATCACCCCGTCTGGTCGTAGTCGACGGTCACCTTGTCGGTGACCGGATAGCTCTGGCAGGTGAGCACGAACCCTCGCGCAACCTCGTAATCCTCGAGCGCGAAGTTGACGTCCATGTCGACCTCGCCGGCGACGAGCTTCGCGCGGCAGGTCGAGCAGACCCCGCCCTTGCACGAATACGGGAGCTCGAGTCCTGCGGCGAGCCCGGCCTCGAGAATGCTCTGCTTCGACTTCTCCAGCATGAACGTGCGGGTGACGCCGTCCTGCACGACGGTCACCTCGCATTCCGTGTGCCCCGGCTCGGCGGGGCGCGTGACCTTGTGCTCGTGCTGCGGGATGCTGGCGGCGAAGCGCTCGATGCGCACCTTCGCCTCCGGGAATCCCCGCGCCTTCAGCGCCTCGGCCACCGACTGCATCATGCCGTTCGGGCCGCAGACGAACACCGCATCGACGTCGTCGAGGTCGACCCAGTGCGCGAGCAGCGCGTCGGCGCGCTCGCGGTCGATGCGCCCGTGCAGCAGCTCGAATGTCCTGCGGCTCGCGCGACAGCACGTGGACGAGGTTGAAGCGCTCGAGGTTGCGGTCCTTGATCGCGGCCAGCTCCTCCTTGAACATCACGGTGCCCGATGCGCGATTGCCGTAGAAGAGCGTGAACTCCGACTACGGTTCCGCGGCCAGCGTCGACTTGACGATCGACAGCAGCGGCGTGATCCCGCTGCCCGGCCGCAAACCCGACGTAATGCCTGCGCTTCGCGGCGTCGCGCGGCACGTTGAAGTGCCCGAGCGGCGGCATGACCTCGAGCACGTCGCCCGGCTTGATCGCGTCATTCGCCCAGTTGGAGAAGACGCCTCCGACGTGACGCTTCACGGCGATGCGCAGCGCGCCTTCCTGCACGGCCGAGCAGATCGAGTAGGAGCGCCGCACATCCTGTCCGCCGATGCCGGCGCGCAGCGTCAGGTGCTGGCCGGGCTCGAACCCGAACAGCGGTTGCAGGTCCTCGGGAACGGCGAAGGTGATGGCGACGGCGTCGCGCGTCTCGCGGTCGACCCGCGCGACGGCGAGACGGTGGAATCGGCTCATGCGGAGGTGTCCTGGCCGTGCGGCGATCAGAAAGGCTTGAAATAGTCGAACGGCTCGCGCGCAGTCGACGCAGCGATAATGCGCCTTGCAGGCGGTCGAGCCGAACTGCGCGACACATTCGGTGTTGCGCGATCCGCAGCGGGGGCACGCGATCTTCTCGGTCGCACGCCGCATGCCGCCGATCGCGGAGACGGCGACGACGCCGCCGCGCGCGCGACGCCGGACGGCGGCGCAATGCCGAAGTCGCGCAGCTTCCGCCGCGCCTCCGTCGTCATCCAGTCGGTGGTCCACGCGGGCGACAGGCGCAGCGCGACGCGAACCTTCGGCGCGCCCTGCGCGAGCAGCGCGTCGGCGACGCTTTCGCGGATCGCGTCGGTGGCCGGGCAGCCGGAATAGGTCGGCGTCAGGTGGACGACGAGCGTCGCGGGATCCCCCTCATCCCATTCGAGACCGCGCACCATGCCGAGCTCGTGCACGGACACCGCCGGAATCTCCGGATCGGGCACCGCATCGAGGGCGCGCCAGAGCATCGCGAGCGACGGCCGCAGCGCGCTGTCGCTCGCAACGGCCGCCCCCTGCGCCGCGGCGACGGCATCGCGCTCGGCGTTCACCATTGCGCCCCCGGATACGCGCGCTGCAGATACTGCATTTCCGGCAGCAGGTGCCCGAGATGCTCGGTGTGCACGCCCTGCCGCCCGCCCCGCGCGTTGGCGCCCTGCATGAAGCCGCCGGCGGGCGCCGCAAGCGTCGCCTCCGCGAGGACGGCATCGACATGCGCACGCCACGGCGCCTCGAGCGCGCGCGAATCGGCGGCGATGCCGGCACCGATGAGCGCCTCGTCGACGGCATCGGCCATGAACATTTCGCCCGTGTACATCCACAGCGCATCGAGCGCCGCCTGCATCCGCTCGTGCGAGACGTCCGTGCCGTCGCCGAGGCGGATCACCCAGTCGCCGGAGCGCTCGACGTGATACGCGGCTTCCTTGACCGAGCGCGCCGCGATTTCCGCGATCCGTGCATCCTTCGATGCCGCCAACGCCTGCAGCATCAGCACGTGCCAGGCGTCGAACAGGAACTGGCGCGCGATGGTGTCGGCAAAATTGCCGTTCGGCTGCTCGACCAGCAGCAGGTTGCGAAACTGCGGCGCGTCGCGCCGGAACGCGAGCGCGTCCTCGTCGCGTCCCGGCGCCCTCGACCTCGCCCGCGTAGGCGAGCCACAGCCGCGCCTGGCCGAGGAGATCGAGCCCGACGTTTGCCTGCGCGATGTCCTCCTCCAGCACCGGCCCCTTGCCGACGCACTCTCCCAGCCGTTGCGCCAGGATCAGCGGCGAGTCGCCAAGACGCAGCAGGTACTCGAACAGGGCGTGACGGTCCGGTGTCATCACAGGTGCTTCACTTCGTCCGGCATCGGGAAGAACGTCGGATGCCGGTAGACCTTGCTTGCCGCCGGCTCGAACAGCGAATCCTTGTCCGCGGGCGACGACGCGGCGATGTCCGCCGAGCGCACCGACCCAGATCGACACGCCCTCGTTGCGCCGCGTGTAGACGTCGCGCGCGTTCTTGATCGCCATTTCAGCGTCGGGCGCGTGCAGGCTGCCGACGTGCTTGTGCGCGAGCCCGTGCTGCGACCGGATGAAGATTTCCCAGAGCGGCCATTCGCTGCTCATCGCATCCTCCTCACGCTGCCTTGGCGCTTGCGACGTGCCGCACGCTTTTCCGCATGCGCGACCGCCGCATCGCGCACCCACGCGCCGTCCTCCCACGCCTTGACGCGCGTCGCGAGCCGGTCGCGGTTGCACGGCCCGTTGCCCTTGATCACCGCGTAGAACTCGGTCCAGTCGATCG
This sequence comes from uncultured beta proteobacterium, assembly GCA_963717695.1. GTDB lineage: Bacteria > Pseudomonadota > Gammaproteobacteria > Burkholderiales > Casimicrobiaceae > CAIWHR01. Next base: position 262,935 of record CAVQWR010000006.1, read on the forward strand.
CGCCGATGTCGTAGTGGCCGCGCTCGGCGTTCCACTCGAGATCGGGATCGGGCACGGTGAGCCCGAGGTATTCCGCCTGCGGGACGGTCTGGTCGATGAAGCGCTGGCGCAGCTCGTCGTTCGACAGGATCTTGATCTTCCAGGCGGCGGACTGCGCGCTGTGGACGCTTTCGGCATCGGGCGGCCCGAACATCATGATCGACGGCCACCACCAGCGGTCGAGCGCGTCCTGCGCCATCGCCTTCTGCTCGGGCGTGCCGCGCGCGAGCGCCATCATGAGGTCGTAGCCCTGCCGCTGATGGAAGCTCTCTTCCTTGCAGATGCGCACCATCGCGCGCGCATACGGGCCGTACGAGCAGCGGCACAGCGGGAATCTGGTTCATGATCGCCGCGCCGTCGACCAGCCAGCCGATGGCGCCGACGTCGGCCCACGTGAGCGTGGGGTAATTGAAGATCGACGAATATTTCGCCTTGCCGGAATGCAGATCGGCGACCAGCTGGTCGCGCGACACGCCGAGCGTCTCGGCGGCGGAATAGAGATAGAGCCCGTGGCCGCCTTCGTCCTGCACCTTGGCCATCAGGATCGCCTTGCGTTTGAGCGACGGCGCGCGCGTGATCCAGTTGCCCTCGGGCAGCATGCCGACGATCTCCGAGTGCGCGTGCTGCGAGATCTGCCGGACGAGCGTCTTCCGGTAGGCCTCGGGCATGTAGTCCTTGGGCTCGATCTTCACGTCGGCATCGATGCGCGCCTGGAACGCCTGCTCTTCCGGCGGCATCTCGGCCGCCGACCGTACCGACTTGACGCCGGTGTCGACCATCTGTGCGTACACGTGATCTCCTTCGGCGCCATGTGCGCCGCGAGCCGGGACAGGCTGCTCCCGCGGCGAAGCGCCGCGCGCCGGCCACGGTGAAACGATACACTTTTCCGAGATCTGATGTAAAGTGTGTATCACGTTGGCCGCGACGCTCGAAGCCGCGGCGACGTCCCGATGCCCGACAAAGCCACTGCCGACAAGGCCGATCCCCAGGTCCGGCGCTGGATCGCGCGCGAGCTCGCGGCCGCGGCGCCGCGCGGACCGTCGCTCGTGATCACCGTCTGGGGCGATGCGATTGCCCCGCACGGCGGCGCGGTCATGCTGCCCGGATTGATCCGGCTGCTCGCCCCGCTCGGCATGAACGAGCGCCGGGTTCGCACCAGCATCTTCCGCCTCGCGCGCGAAGGCTGGCTCAAGTCGACGCCGGTCGGCCGGCGCAGCCTCTATCGTCTCAGCAGCGACGGCGCGCGCCGTTTCGAGCGCGCGTATCGCCGCATCTACGTTCCGCGCGACGACCGCTGGGACGACACCTGGGAGGTGGTCGTGGTGACCGGCATCGCGCCGACGCGGCTTCGCGTCCTGCGCGAGGAATTGCGCTGGGAGGCTTTCGGCCAGCTCGCCCCCGGCATCTATGCGCGCCCGTCGGACCCGCGCGCGCAGCCGCCGCGGCTTTCGAAAGGCACGGTGGACGAGCGCGCCATCCTCTCGTTCCGGGCGCGCGACGACGAGCAGATGTTCGCGAATTCGCTCGCCTCGGCAGTGCCGCGCGCCTGGGAACTTGCTTCCGTCGCCGCCGACTACCGGCGCTTCCTGCAACGCTTCGGGACGGTGATCGATCGCTTCCGCAACGCCGCGGCCGAGCACCACTCCCCCGAGCAGTGCTTCGTCGTCCGGACGCTGCTGATTCACGAATACCGGCGCGTGCTGCTGCGCGATCCGCAACTGCCGGCGGCGCTGCTGCCGCTCGACTGGCCGGGCGCCGCGGCCTTCGCGCTCTGCCGCGATTTCTACCGGCTCACGCACCGCGCGGCGGAGCGGCATCTGCTGGCGACGCTCGAGGGTGCGGACGGGCCGCTTCCGCCCGCCCACCCCGCGTTCTACGCGCGCTTCGGCGGACTGGACGACGGACCGGCTGCGGCCCAGAGCGTGTCCTCCTCGTCGTCGTCGTCCTCGTCGTCGCCGTAACCCTCGTCATCCTCCGGATCGATGTTGCCGACCGACCCGTCCGTCTCGTCGTCGTCCTCGTCGCCGGGACCGGTGGGGAACGCCTGTTCGGCCGCGCGCGGGAACCATTCGGAGGTATCGTTGCTCCATCCACCGCCGGCAAGTTCCGGTGCGGACGAAGCTGAAGGTGCAGGACCAAGGCAGGTCATGAGCAGGAGGGCAGCCTAAAACCGCCACGATACCGCAGATGCCGGCACCGTCCCACGGTGAGCCCCGGAACCCGCGGATTCCACCCGGGGCGCCGCAACCGCGGATCCGTTCACGAGGACCGAAGAATGAAAGACGACGTGGTCGCTTCCGAAGTCGCCGCAGTACCCCCCCCCACGGGGGCGCTCGCGCGCGGAGTCATGCGCATGCTCGGCCCCGTCGCCCTGCGCTCGAGCATTCCGTTTCGCGTGGTGCTTGCCGGCGGCGAAGTCGTTCTCGACAGCGCCGCGCCCGCGTTCTCGATCGTCTTCCGCACCGGGAAGGCGCAGCGCAACGTCGCGCTGCAGGGCTACGTGGGCCTCCTCGAATCCTATTTCGACGGGGGCATCGACATCGAGGGCGATTTTTCCGCGGCCTTTCGCGCCGGCTTCGAGTCCGGCAGCGACATGGTCCCGAATCCCATCGTCAGGGTGCGCAACCGCTGGCACGAGCGCCGTTTCTCGAACCGCACGGCGGCGCAGGCAAAGGCGAACGCGATCTTCCACTACGGCCTTGGCGAGCCGTTCTACCGGCAGTGGCTCGACCTGCCGGCGATGATGTACACCTGCGCCTACTGGAAGGAAGGCACGACGACGCTCGAGGACGCGCAGCGCAACAAGATGGACCACGTCTGCCGCAAGGTGCGGCTTTCGCCCGGCGACACTTTCGTTGACGTGGGGTCGGGCTGGGGCGGCCTGATGTTCCATGCGCTCGAGCACTACGGCGCGATCGGCACCGGCATCAACGCGACAACGCGGCAGGTCGAGGAAACGCGCGCCGAGATCGCGCGTCGCGGCCTCGCCGACAAGCTCAAGGTCGTCGAATGCGATTTCCGCGAGATCCCGGGCCAGTACGACAAGCTGCTCTCGATCGGCACGCTGGAGCACGCCGGGCGCGATCAGCTGGGCGACGTGATACGTGCGCATGCCGATGCGCTGAAGCCGGGCGGCCTTGGCGTCATCCATTTCATCGGCCACGTCGGCGTGTTCGACACCGAGTTCTACATCCGCCGCCACATCTTCCCCGGCGGCTGGATCCCGAGCCTCGCACAGGCGATCGAGGCGATGGAGCGCCATGACCTCGAGGTCGTCGACGTCGAGAACCTGCGCCGTCACTACGCGCTGACGCTCGACGCATGGTCGGAGCGCTTCGATCGCAACTGGGAGACGATCCACGCGCTCGACCCGGTAAAATTCGACGAGCGTTTCCGCCGCACGTGGCGCACGTACCTGCGCTCGTGCGCGGAGATGTTCCGCGCCCGCAACGGACGCACGCACCTCTTCCAGGTCACCGTATGCAAGGGCGGCCTCGGCGGCAGCAACTACCCGATGAGCCGCTCGTTCCTGTATCCGCCGCGCGCGTGAGCGCGCACGCCGACCGGATCGCGCAGCTCCAAACCGCGCTCGCCGCGGCGGGCGGCGCGGCGGGCCCGGGACTCGCCAAGCGCACGTCGAATCTCTTTCGCGATCGCGCGCCGCGGCGACGGCCCGCGATCGACCTCTCGCACTTCGACGAGGTGATCCGCGTCGACCCCGCGGCCGGCCTCGTCGAGGCGGAGGGCATGATCCCGTATTCGGCATTGGTCGAGCGCACGCTCGCGCACGGCGTGATGCCCACCGTCGTGCCGCAGCTGAAGTCGATCACGCTGGGAGGTGCGGTCGCGGGCGTGGGGATCGAGGCGTCGTCGTTCCGGCAGGGCCTCGTGCACGACGGCATCGCCGCGCTCGAAGTGCTGACGGGCGAGGGCCGCATCGTGCGCTGCACGCCCGACAACGAACACCGGGACCTCTTCTTCGGATTTCCCAACTCGTACGGCACGCTGGGTTACGCCGTCGCGGTGACGGCGCGCACGCTTCCCGTGAAGCCGTTCGTCGCGCTCACGCATACGCGCTTCGCCAACGCCGACGCCTGCTTTGCTGCGGTCGCTGCGCACTGCGCGGACCCGACGTCCGATTTCCTCGACGGCACGGTGTTCGGCGACAACGAGCTGTACCTCACGACCGGGCGCTTCGTCGACACGGCGCCGCACGCGAGCGACTACACGTACGAGAACATCTACTACCGCTCGATCCGCGAAAAGGCCGTCGACTGTCTCACGACGCGCGACTATCTGTGGCGGTGGGATACCGACTGGTTCTGGTGCTCGAAGAACGTCGGCGCGCAGCACCCGATCGTGCGGCGCTTCCTCGGCCGCAGCCGGCTCAATTCGGTCACCTACCAGCGGATCATGCGGTGGAACAGCCGCTGGGGCGTGACGCGGGCCATCACGAGACTATCCGGGCGCCACGCCGAATCGGTCATCCAGGACGTCGACATCCCGCTCGCGCACGCCGCCGAGTTCCTCGCGTTCCTGCGCCGCGAGATCGGCATCCTGCCGATCTGGCTCTGCCCCATCAGGGCGCCGGCCGGTGCAACGCCCTTTGCGCTCTATCCGCTGCGCACGGACACGACCTACGTCAATTTCGGATTCTGGGACGTCGTCACGGACACCGTGCAAAGGCCCGACGGCTATCGCAACCGGATGATCGAGCGGGAAGTGGAGCGACTCGGCGGACTGAAGTCGCTGTATTCGGATTCGTATTACACGGACGCCGAGTTCTGGCGCATCTTCGACCGCTCCGCGTACACGGCGCTCAAGGCGCGCTACGATCCCGCCGGGCGCCTGCCCGACCTCTACGCGAAGTGCGTGCTGCGGCGCTGATTCGCCGCCTCGGCCCGCCGCCATCGCGACGGCGGGATGCGCGCAGCAACAGCTCGCCGCGCCCTCAGGCCGGCGGAATCCGCAGCACCTGGCCCGGATAGATCTTGTTCGGGTCGGAGAGCATCGGCTTGTTCGCCTCGAAGATCTTCGGGTACTTGTTGGGATCGCCGTAATACTGCTTCGAGATCTTCGACAGCGTATCGCCGGACACCACCGTGTAGTACTGCGCCTCCGGCGCGCTCTGGTCGACGCTCATCATGTCCTTCACCGCGGCGACGCCTGAGACATTCCCGCAGCAGAGCACGATCTTCTCGCGCGTCTGCTGGTCCGGCGCGACACCGAACACCGAGACCGTCGAGCTCGCACCGTCGAACGTCACGGTGAGGCCGGTCGCGGCGAGATTCTGCGACTTGATGTAGGCGAGAATGGCGTCGGCCGCGGCGTCGTTTGCCGCCTTGACCTTCTCCGCGTCGGCCGGCGCCGCTTCGGCCGCCTGCATGGTCGCCTTGGCCTGGCCGCTGCCGAAGAGCTTCTCTCCGGCGGTCTTCACGAAATCGATGAGGCCCATTGCTGCTCCTTGTTGTTGATGGATTCGACCCACGGTGTGCAGCGCCACCCGGGCGCGCGACCGCTTGCGGGCAGAATACACCGCGACCGCGGCATGCGGATGACGTGCGGACGCGGCTATAATTGTAGACTGCCGCCTACACGACGAACCCATGAGCCTTTCGCCGGAATTCGTTCCCGCCGCGCCGTCGGTGCGCCCCGGATCGTGGGATGCATGGGTCGTGGCGCTCCGCCCCAAGACCTTGTGGATCGCAATGATTCCGGTGCTGGTCGGCACCGCACTCGCATTCGGGCTGACGCAGCGCGTGGACTTCGCCGTCGCCGCGATCGCGCTCGTCGCGTCGCTGCTGATGCAGGTCGTCACCAACCTGCAGAACGACGTCGGCTACACCGAGCGCGGCGGCGAGACCGGCGCCCGCGTCGGCCTGCCGCGCGCGACGGCGAACGGCTGGCTTCCCATTCCGGGTGTCAAGCGCGCGATCGTCGCCGTGATCGCCGCGGCCTGGCTCGTCAGCGTGCCTCTCTTCGTCCGCGCCGGCTGGCCGGCCGCCGCAATGGCACTGGGCTCGACCTTCGCCGCGTGGGCGTACATGGGCGGCCCGCGACCGATCGCGTACACGCCGCTCGGCGAGGCGACCGTCTTCGTGTTCTTCGGGCTCGTCGCCGTCTGCGGCACCTACTATGTGCAGACCTTGACGCTGGCCCCGGCCGTGGTGATCGCGGCCACGGCGATCGGGCTCCTCGCCGCCGACGTGCTGCTCGTCAACAACACGCGCGACATCGACCACGACGCCGCGACCGGGCGGCACACGCTCGCCGTCCTGCTCGCGCGGCGCAAGGCGATGCAGCTCCACGCGCTGCTGGTGCTGACGCCGTTCGCGCTGGCCGCGTGGCTCGCGTGGCGGGAAAGCATGTGGTTCGCGCTGCCGCTCGTCGCGCTTCCCGCGGCCTGGCGGCTCGTCCGCGACGTCGCGACCACGCTCACCGGCGTCGCGATGAACGCGCTTCTGTTCCGCGCGGTGAAGCTCGAGCTCGTGTTCGGCGTGCTGCTCGCCGCCGGCGCCGTCGCCTGCGGGCTGCGCTGAGCGCGCGGCGCGCGCCGTCAAAGGCTCAACCCGACCTCGGTTCCCTGCGCGATCGCGCGCTTGGCGTCGAGCTCCGTCGCGACGTCGGCGCCGCCGATCAGCGTCGTCGGGATGCCGCGCTTCGCAAGCGGCTCCGCGAGATCGCGGCGCGGCTCCTGCCCGGCGCAGATGACGATGGTGTCGACCGCGAGCGTCTGCGCGACCGCCGCCGACGCGGATGTGGAGGCCGGCGTCGTCGATCCGCTCGTACTCGACCCCGGCGAGCGACTTGACGCCGCGCTTCTTGAGCAGCGTGCGCCGGATCCAGCCGGTCGTCTTGGCGAGCCCCTCGCCGACCTTGCTCGACTTCCGCTGCAGCAGCCACACCTCGCGCGTCCGGGCGGCCTCGACCGGCGGCTTCAGCCCGCCCGGTTCCCGATACTCGACGTCGATGCCCCACTCGTCGCGGTATTCGTCGATCGCGTCGCCGCCGCCGTGATGCGTGAGGAACTCGCCGACGTCGAAGCCGATGCCGCCGGCGCCGACGATCGCGACGCGCGGGCCCGCTTCGCGTCGTCCTTCGACGATGTCGACGTAGGTCGCCACGCTCGGATGCTCGATGCCCGGAATCGGCGGTCGACGCGGCACGACGCCGGTGGCGAGCACCACGTGCTCGAACGACGCGAGCGCCTCGGCGTCGACGCGCGCACCGAGCTTCAGCGCAACGCCGGTGCGCTCGATCATGCGGCCGAAATAGCGCAGCGTCTCGGCGAACTCCTCCTTGCCGGGGATTCTGCGCGCGAGGTTGAACTGGCCGCCGATCTCGGCGGCGGCGTCGAACAGCGTCACCGCGTGCCCGGCCTGCGCCGCGGTCGTCGCGCAGGCGAGGCCCGCCGGCCCCGCGCCGACCACGGCGACGCGCTTCCTGGTCACGGCGGCGCGCGGCAGGAACTTGGTCTCGTGACAGGCGCGCGGATTGACGAGGCACGAGGCGATCCTGCGCTCGAAGATGTGATCGAGGCACGCCTGATTGCAGGCGATGCAGGTGTTGATCTCGTCGGCGCGCCCCGCCGCCGCCTTGTTGACGAACTCTGCGTCGGCGAGGAACGGCCGCGCCATCGACACCATGTCGGCGTCGCCGCGCGCGAGCAGCGCTTCGGCCACGCCGGGATCGTTGATCCGGTTGGTGGCGATCAGCGGAATGCCGACCGCGCCGCGCAGCTTCGCGGTGACCCACGCATACGCTGCGCGCGGCACCATCGTCGCGATGGTCGGGATGCGCGCCTCGTGCCAGCCGATGCCCGTGTTGATGATCGTCGCGCCGGCCGCCTCGACGGCGCGGGCGAGCTCGACCACCTCTTCCCACGTGCTGCCGCCTTCGACGAGGTCGAGCATCGACAGCCGGAAGATGATGATGAAATTCGGCCCGACGGCCGCGCGGCACGCGCGGACGATCTCCACCGGAAAGCGGATGCGCTTCGCATACGTGCCGCCCCATTCATCGTCGCGGTGGTTGGTCCGCGCCGCGATGAACTGGTTGATGAGATAGCCTTCCGATGCCATGACCTCGATGCCGTCGTAGCCCGCGCGCTGGGCGAGGCGCGCGCAGCGCGCGTAGGCGGCGATGGTGCGGCGCACGCCCCAGTCGGACAGCGCGCGCGGCTTGAACGGCGTGATCGGCGAGCGCACCGCCGATGGCGCGACCGACAGCGGATGGTAGGCATAGCGTCCCGCGTGCAGGATCTGCAGCGCGATCTTGCCGCCGGCGGCATGCACGGCCTCGGTGATGAGCCGATGCCTGCCCACCTGCCAGGGAAACGACAGCTGCGACGCGCGCGGCTCGAGGCGGCCGGAAAAATTCGGCGCGATGCCGCCGGTGACGATGAGGCCGACGCCGCCGCGCGCACGCTCCGCGTAGAACGCTGCCATCCGCTCGTAGCCGTCGGCGGCTTCCTCGAGTCCGGTGTGCATCGAGCCCATCAGCACCCGGTTTGCGAGCGTGGTGAAGCCTAAGTCGAGCGGAGCAAGGAGGTGCGGATACGGTGCGGGCATGCTGGCTTCCGAATGGTGCGGCGTGATCAGGGCAGCGCGACCAGCGCCTCGCCGGCGACCTTGGTCTCGCCGGCCTGGTTGACGGCGGCAAGCTCGATGCGGACGAGGGTTTCGCCGTCGCGCATCAGCTTCTCCGCGATCCGGCCGGTGCACGTAATGCGCTCGCCGGGAAGCGTCATGGCAACGAAGCGCGCGTCGAACTCGCGCAGCTCGCGCTGTGCCGTCCAGTCGGTGACGACGCGGCCGAGCCATGCCATCTGCAGCATCCCGTGCGCGAACACGTCGTGCGCGCCGACCGCGCGCGCGGCCTCGCTGTCGGTGTGCACCGGATTGCGGTCGCGCGACGCCTCCGCGTAATCGACGAGCATCTCGCGCGTCACCGGCGGAAGCTCAAGCGAGGGCAGCAAGTCGCCCTCGTTCACGCTGGCAAAGGCGGGCGCCATCGCCGTCACGCCCGCACGATCACCGTCGAGCGGAACTGCATGACGTTCTCGCCCCGGTGGTTGGTGACATCGGTTTCGCGGATCATCACCGTCAGCGCGCCGCGGCGGCGGACCGCGACGTCGGCGATGCGCGCGGTCAGAGTGAGGTGGTCGCCCGCATATGCCGGCGCGAAATAGCGAAAGCTCTGTGCGCCGTGGATCACCCGTGCGATGTCGATGTCGAGCTCGCGCAGCCACTCGAACGGCTCGGGCCGGTCCATCTCGAGGCAGACGGTGAATGTGGGCGGGACGAGGAGGCCGGGATGGCCCGCCGCGCGGGCCGCGGCCTCGTCGACGTATTCGGGACGCATCTCGCCGATTGCCGCGGCGAAGCGCAGGAGATCGGGCGCGGTGACCGCAACCGTATACGGCGCATAGACGCGCCCGATGCAGCTCGCGTCGACCATCGCGTCAATCGCCGCGGTACAGGGTCATGACGCAGGCGCCGCCAAGCCCCAGATTGTGCTGCAGCGCGACGCGCGCCCCGGGCACCTGGCGCGCTTCCGCCGTGCCGCGCAGCTGGTGCGTGAGCTCGAAGCATTGCGCGAGGCCCGTCGCGCCCAGCGGATGTCCCTTCGACAGCAGGCCGCCGGACGGATTGGTCACGACGCGCCCGCCGTACGTGTTGTCGCCGGCGTCGACGAAGCGGGCGCCTTCGCCCTCGGCGCACAGGCCGAGCGCCTCGTAGCTGATGAGCTCGTTCTGCGCGAAGCAGTCGTGCAGCTCGACGACATCGACGTCGTCCGGCCCGATGCCGGCGGCTGCGTAGACTTCGGCGGCCGCCGCCTTCGCCATGTCGTAGCCGACCAGCTGCATCATGTCGTGCGCGGCGAACGTGCTCGGCGTGTCGGTGGTCATCGCCTGCGCGGCGATGGTGACACGCGGCGCAATGCCGTGGCGGGCCGCGAATGCGTCGGACACGAGGACCGCGGCCGCGGCGCCGCAGGTCGGCGGGCACGCCATGAGCCGCGTCATCACGCCGGGCATCAGCACCGGCGACGCCAGCACCTCGTCGACGCTCACCTCCTTGCGGAAGAGCGCGAGCGGGTTCCTTGCGGCGTGACGGCTCGCCTTGGCGCGGACCTTCGCAAAGGTCTCGAGCGTCGTCCCGTACTTTTTCATGTGCGAGAGTCCGGCGCCGCCGAAATAGCGGATCGCGAGCGGCACGTCGGGCATGCCGACGAGCGCGTCGGTCTCGCGATCGAAGTCGTCGAAGGGGGTCGGCCGGTCCGGGAACTTCGCGGTCAGCGCCCCCGGCGACATCTGCTCGAAGCCGACGGCGAGCACGCAGTCGACGGCGCCGCTCGCGACGGCCTGCCGCGCGAGGAAGAGCGCGGTCGACCCGGTCGAGCAATTGTTGTTGACGTTGATGACCGGGATGCCGGTCATGCCGATCCGGTAGAGCGTCTTCTGCCCGGCGGTGGAGTCGCCGTAGACATACCCGGCATACGCCTGCTGCATGTCGGCGTAGTCGAGACCGGCATCCGCGAGGGCGGCGGCGGCCGCCGCGGCGCCCATCACATCGTAGGTTTCGCTCGCGCCCGGCTTGGCGAATGGCACCATGCCGACACCGGCGACGATTACTTTGCGTGTCATGGCGGGCTTGCGTCTCGTTCGTATTCGGTCGCGTCGAAGGCGACCGATGTTGTAATGAATGATTTTAATCCATTGCGCGCGCCGCCGTCCCGCCGGCCTTCAAATTCGGCTTGACCACGCGGGACCGCGTGCTACGCTGCCGCCCTTGCCGCTCGCGCCCGCCGACGACCGGGCCTCGCGGTCCGGGACGAATGCGATTCCGCCGGATGGCACGTCGACCGCCGGCCCATGAGGACGATACATGAAAACGTTCACCCGTCGCTCCGTGCGCGGCGTCTCGCGTCGTGTTGTTTGGCGCACCCGGCGATGAGCGCATTGTCGTCGTACCCGCCAACCCGACGCGACGACGTCGCGGATGATTATCACGGCCACGTGGTCGCCGACCCTTATCGCTGGCTCGAGGACCTGGGCTCCGCCGACACCCGCGCGTGGATCGACGGCGAGAACGCAGTGACGCGCGGGTACCTCGATCATCTGCCGCAACGCGCGGCGCTGGTGAAGCGCCTCACCGAGCTCTGGAACTATCCGCGGACCGGGATACCGTATCGCGCCGCCGGCCAACTCTTCTATCAGCACAACACCGGGCTGCAGCAACAGGCGCCCCTGTATCGGTGCGCATCGCTCGTCGATTCGCCGCAGCTGCTGCTCGATCCCAACGCCCTATCCGCCGACGGCAGCATTTCGCTCGCGCAGTGGATGCCCTCGCCCGACGGGCGCCATCTCGCCTATGCGCTGGCGCAGGGCGGCGCCGACTGGGCCGACGTCCACGTGCGCGATCTCGCGACGGGCACCGATCTCCCGGGCGTCGTTCGCTGGTTCCGCTTCTCGGGCATCGCGTGGACGAACGACGGCAACGGCTTCTTCTACGCACGCTTCCCCGAGCCCCCCGCCGGCAAGGCGCTCGAGGCCGACCTCCACGACCATCAGGTCTGGTATCACCGCGTCGGCACGCCGCAGGACGAGGACACGCTGATCTACTGGCGGCGAGAATTGCCGCGCTATTTCGTCGGCGCTGCCGTGAGCGACGACGGCCGGTACCTGACGATCAGCCTCTTCAACGGCACCGACCGGAAGAACCGGCTGCTCTATGCCGACCTCGGCGATCCGCTGCATCCCGACATCGGCGCGCCGATCGTCGCCATTGCCGATGAGGACATCGCGGAGCTGACGGTGCTCGGCAACGACGGGCCGGTGTTCTATGTCCGCACCGATCTCGACGCACCGAATCGCAGGATCGTCGCCATCGACCCGCGCGAGCGCATCGGCCGCGCCGGATGGAAGCCGGTCGTTCCGGAAAGCCGGAATGCGCTGGAAGCGGCGACGATGGCCGGCGGGCGTCTCTTTTGCCAGTACCTCGTCGATGTCGCGTCCGAGGTGCACATCTTCACGCTCGACGGCGTTGCCGACGGCGCGCTCGACCTGCCGGGCATTTCCAGCAGTGCAGGGAATGAGCGGCCACGCGAGCATCGACGAGCTCTTCTACGTCGTCACCTCGCACCTCATGGCGCCGACCGTCTGCCGCTACGACGTCGCCGCGCGCCGCTCCGAGACCCTCGAGACCGGCACACCGGCCTTCGATGCCGCGGCTTTCGAGACGCGACGGGTGTTCTACGCGTCGAAGGACGGCACACGCATCCCGATGTTCATCACGGCGCGCAAGGGACTCGTGCAGGACGGCGCGAACCCCGCGTGGCTCTACGGCTACGGCGGCTTCGCGATCAGCGTGACGCCGGCGTATCGCCTGTCGCTTCCCGCGTGGCTCGAAATGGGCGGCATCTTCGCGCAGCCGGCGCTGCGGGGCGGCGCCGAATACGGCGAGGAGTGGCATTGCGCCGGAAAGTTCGAGAAGAAGCAGAACGTCTTCGACGATTTCATCGCCGCGGCCGAGTACCTGATCAGCGAGAAGTACACCACGCCGACGCGGCTCGTGATCGAGGGTCGTTCCAACGGAGGTCTCCTGGTCGGCGCGGTGATGACGCAGCGGCCCGATCTTTTCGCGGTCGCCATTCCCCAGGTCGGCGTGCTCGACATGCTCCGCTACGACCGCTTCACCGGGGGGGCGGCGTGGGCGGTCGAATACGGGACGGCGCAGAAGTCCGCGGACTTCGATTACCTGATCCGCTATTCGCCGCTGCACAACGTGCAGCCCGGCACGTGCTATCCCGCGACGCTCGTGGTCACCGCCGACCACGACGATCGCGTCGTGCCCAGCCACTCGTACAAGTTCATCGCGGCGCTGCAGGCGGCACAGGCGTGCGAAAGGCCGGTGCTGATCCGCGTCGAGATGCAGGCGTCGCACGGCTACAGCCCGACCGACAAGCAGATCGCCGAGCGCGCCGACGTGCTGGCGTTCGCGGCGGGTCAGCTGGGGGTCGGGCTGCCGGGGGAATGAGGGCAGTCACGCGCTCATCGCATCCTCCGCCAAGTTCTGCGGCTGCGACCAATCCGCCGGACCAAACGACCGGCGACCTGCCCACGGACAGTTAGTGCCGCGGGCCGGACCGCCGGTCGAATGCCGGGTCACGGTGCCGGCAGCGCCCTGGTCAGGTTCGCATTCGTGATGCCCTTGTCGGCCAGCGACACGCGTGCCGCTGGCGTTCACATCCATGCTCGTAGTTCGCCGCCGTCACGAGCTGCGACAGTTGCGCATTCACAAGACCCAGATCCGCCAACGACACCACGCGACTCTGGTTCACGTCGCCGACCAGGAATCCGAGCCGCACCGATCCGAAACCGCCGGTCTCGGTTGCGGACGAGACGTTCGTCAATGAAAGCGTGACGTATTGCTGATCCGTCACGCCGGTGAGCGGCACGATCACGTCGTTGCCGCTGAACGTCAGCGTGCCGACTGTGGCGGCGCCCTCGGTGACGAGGGCGGTGGCGCTGGTGATCGCCGCGTCGAACGTCATGACGATGGTCGCCGTCGAGCTCTGCCGCGGCTCGGTGGTCGGGTTGGTCGCCGTCAACGACAGCGGCAGGTCGAATGTCCCGGCCGGGCCATGAACCTTGCGCGATGCCGCGCTCAGCAGGGCGATGGGCGAGACGACAAAGCTAACGCGCCCGATTCGGTTTCCGAAGAATTCCGTGAACCACAGGTTGCCATCGGGGCCGGCAGCGAAGACGTGCGGCGCCGCACCGGCGGCTGATGCCGGCGCTGAACTCCGTGACGACGCCCAACGGGGTAATCCGCCCGATCCGATCGCCGCCAAATTCGGTGAACCACAGGTTGCCGTCGGGGCCGGCGATGATGCCGCGGGGTTACGCGCCCGCGCTGATGCCAGCGCTGAACTCGGTAACGACGCCGCAGCGGAGTAATCCGCCCGATCCGGTCACCGTTGAATTCCGTGAACCACAGGTTGCCGTCGGGGCCGGCCGTGATATCGACAGGTTGCGCACCGGCGGTGATGCCGGCACTGAACTCGGTGACGACTCCGAGCGGAGTAATCCGCCCGATCCGGTTGCCGTCGAATTCCGTGAACCAAAGATTGCCGTCGGGACCGGCGGTAATGCCATAAGGACCGGCGCCTATGGTGATGCCTGCGCTGAACTCGGTGACGAGACCGAGCGGGGTAATCCGCCCGATCCTGGCGATGTCGATTTCCGTGAACCACAGATTGCCATCGGGGCCGGCCGTGATGCCGTAGGGCGTCGCACCAGGGGTGATGCCGGCGCTGAACTCGGTAACGGCGCCGAGCGGGGTAATCCGCCCGATCCGATTTCCGACCGCTTCCGCAAACCACAGGTTGCCATCGGGGCCGGCCTTGATGCCGCGTAACACGGCGCCGGCGCTGACGCCCGCACGAAATCCGGTAACAACGCCGAGCGGGGTTATTCGGCCGATCTGGTTGCCGTCAAATTCGGTGAACCACAGGTTGCCGTCGGGGCCGGCCGTGATCCCGTAAGGAGTTGCTCTGGCGCCGAACTCGCTGATGACCCCGAGCGGGGTAATGCGCCCGATCCGGTCGCCGTAATATTCCGCGAACCACAGGTTGCCGTCGGGGCCAGCCGTGATGCCCGCGGGGCCCGCGCCGGGGCGGATGCCGGCGCTGAACTCGGTGACCACGCCGAGCGGGGTAATCCGCCCGATCCGGTTGCCGTTGAATTCCGCGAACCACAGGTTGCCATCGGGACCGGCCGTGATGCCGGCTGGCCCCGCGCCGGGCGTGATGCCGGCGCTGAACTCGGTGACGACGCCGCTCGGGGTGATCCGCGCGATTCGATTGCCGTCAACTTCCGTGAACCACAGGTTGCCATCCGGACCGGTCACGATGTTGATGACGTTCGCGCCGGCGCTGATGCCGGCGCTGAACTCGGTGACCACGCCGCTCGTCGTAATCCGCCCGATCTTGTTGACGTTCGCTTCCGTGAACCAGAGAGCGCCGTCGGGGCCGGCCGTGATGCTGTCGGGTAGCGCGCCGAGGGTGATGCCGACGCTGAACTCGGTGACTACGCCGCTCGTTGTAATCCGCCCGATCCGGTTGCCATTGCCTTCCGTGAACCACAGGTTGCCATCGGCGCCGAGCGCGATCTCGCGAGGTTCCGCGTTGGGGCTGATGCCGGCGCTGAACTCGGTGACGACCCCAAGCGGGGTGATCCGCCCGATCCGGTTGCCGAGATCTTCGGTGAACCACAGGTTGCCATCGGGACCCGCCGTGATGGCGTTAGGAGCCGCGCCAGCGCTGATGCCAGCGCTGAACTCGGTTATAACGCCTTGCGTGGTGATCCGCCCGATACGGTTCACGGCATATTCCGTGAACCACAGATTGCCATCGGGACCGACCTTGATGAGGAGAGGTATTGCGCCACCGGTGATGCCGGAGCTGATGCCGGCGCTGAACTCGGTGATGACTTGCGCCCCTGCGCCGGCGGACAGCCCGAGGATTGAAGCAATCGTGCAGCCAACTAAGAATTGACAAGGTTTCATGAATCGGTCTCCCTGAACGCTTGTTCGTCCTGTCCGCTGGTCTCGCAACGCGGGGCGCGCGGCGCCGCGATGCCAGCACGGCGCGCGCGCCGGTTGCTCGTCGGCTCTTCCGCGCGTGCTTACGGGCTGCCCTTAGGCGATACCATGGGCAACGCATTGCGCGGTCGGTCCGGTCCTGCACTGCGCGGTGATCACGGTGCCACTGCGTAATGCGCCTCGATGTGCCAGCCGTTGCCCGACCGGTCGATCATCGTGATCTGCCATACGTAGCTTCCACGCAGCTTTGCACCCGAAGGGCCGAAGTCCGCGTTGTCGGCAACAAACATCGGGAAATGGCTGTGCCCGTCAACGTAGAATGGCGGGGTCAAGCTTCCATCCAGCGGAGGCACGGTGGAGTCGCCGAGTACCGAGAACGGCTTGCCGTTGTGCGCGTCCGTTCCGTAAAAGTGGATCGGGAAAATGGTGTTCGGGATGATCGGACCGGATGCAAAGTCCGGCGACGAGCCCGTGACCCCCGGCGCCGGGACGTTCATCCATGCCAGCCAGATACCCTGACCATTGGAGAATTCCGACATATCGAAGCGCACGCCCTCGTGAAAACCGAGGTCTTCCACGCCATCCGCCATTTCGGAGTCGTACGGCGGCTGGTGCGGCGCGCCGGGACCGATGCCCAAGGCCGGATGGGGAACGTGGTTCGGAGGGGGCAGCAGAGCTTGCATGGTCTGTCCGAACTCGACGTAGCCTGATTCGGCCGTGCCGAGAGGCGCGGAGAAAAGATGGAAATCGACGGGCTTCCAGGTCGGGGCGCCGATCGGCGTAATGCGTACCCCTTGGGCAGGCGGGGGGCCGCCCATGGGCGCCGCGATCGCGGGCAGCAGCGCCAACATGGCGCCCGCGAGAAACGAGAGGGTCGACGACAGGAGTTTCGAGTGATTCATGTAAGTCTCCCTTTAGAGTCCAAGAGGATTCGGCGAGACGATTCCACAGTCCCTTCCGCCCGGCTCGCCTCACTGCGTACGGCGTTGTTTGATGGCACTACGCGCATACCTGCCTGCCCGTCTTGTTGTCCTTCAAGGCGCGCACGTCTGCGGTTCGCCGTAGGTCGCCGGGTCGTACGCAGGCACCAGCACGGTAAGTCCACGAGCTTCCATGACGATGTACCCGAGCAGCTTGCCCGCGCACGGCAACTCCGCCGGATCCTGCCCCGCCAGGTTGATGCGGGCACTGGGTGCGTGGATCGTGATGCCGCCGTCGTGCTCCAGCGTGTAAAGCGGATACCCACCTTCGAACATCGAAAAGCGCGCCGCGTAGGACACCGGCTGTCCGAGTTGCAATACCGGCAACTGCGCGACGGCCTTGATGTCCGGGGCCATGCTGACGCTGTCGATAGTGAACACGGGCTGCGCATTGGCTTGGCGTACGAACCCGAACATGCATAGTGCGGCGCACATTGTGACTACGATATGTTGCTGAAGCTTTCTCATGATTACTCCCTCTGCGGTCTGAACGATCGGGCGAGACGCTGCCGCTACAACGCTCGACTCGCCCCGCTGCGGATAGCGATGAGCGGCTTCCTGCCTCAAAACACGCTCCATTCCGAAAGCCCGGTTGCGATTGCGACGGAATGTCGCGCTGCTTGTTCGCACTATGCGCACAGGCATCGGCCGAGTCCTGAGGGAAAGCTGATGATTTGCCGCGGGACCGGACGGCGATGGGCATGCGCAAACGAGACGCATTCCGCGCCCGATTGCTCAAGGCTATTGGGTCACACCACAAAGCGGCGTTCCGCTATGATGAAGACGCACCGACGTCTGACGGCTTGCACGTCACTCGGTAGTCAATGTTGCCCGCGGCCTTGGCGTTAGTCCTGATGGAAAGCTGAGGATTGGCCTCGGCCCCCGGGTTCGGTCGGGGAGGACGGCAATGAGAAGTTCGCGATGAGCGATCGCCTTGCCGGGGGCTTTCGTATTGGCAATCACTCGGTCGAGCCGAGCCGTGGCCGTATCGTTTCGGCGGCCGGCGAGAAGCATGTCGAGCCGCGCGCGATGGAGGTTCTGATCGCCCTCGCGCGCCGCGCCGGCGACACGGTGAGCCGCGACGACCTTATCGAGGCGGTCTGGAAGCACCCCTATGTGAGCGATGAAGCGCTGTCGCGCTGCATATCGATGCTGCGCCATGCACTGAGCGATGACCGCTCCCAGCCGCGCTACCTCGAGACAATTCCGAAGCGCGGATACCGGCTTGTCGCGCCCGTGGAACTCGCAGAAGCAGCGGCGCTACACGAGCCCGCGGGAAGTCCGTTTCCCGATTGGGGCAGGACGAATCTTGCGCTGCAGCCAACGCCGATCATCGGCCGCGAATCCGAGCTTGCCGAGCTGCGGGACCTGCTCGCGGCGCACCGGCTGGTGACCCTCACCGGAAGCGGCGGAGTCGGCAAGACGCGGCTCGCCCTCGAGGTCGCATCGCAATCGATACACGATTTTGCCGATGGCGTCTGGCTGGTCGAGCTGGCTCCAGTTTCAGATCCCGCGTTGATTCCCGGGATGGTCGCGGCGGCACTCGGGATCGAGTTGGGCGCCAACAGGACGTTGAAGGCTTTGATCAACGGGATCTTGCGACAAAATGTGCTGCTCGTTCTGGACAACTGCGAGCATCTTATCGATGCGGTCGCGGCTTTCGTCGAAACCGTTCTCGGCGCGGCGCCAGGCGTGCGCCTGCTGACAACTTCGCAGATGCTGATCGGGATTGCCGGCGAGCAGACCTACCACGTGCCGTCGCTCTCCGTTCCCGACGAAGACCGGCTTGCGGCCGACCAGGTCATCACGTCTGCAGCGGCGCAGCTGTTCGTGGAACGCGCGAAGCTTGCGGACCCGCACTTCCGCCTTATCGACCGAAACGCTCCGGGGGTGGCGGCCATTTGCCGGCGGCTCGGGGGCATTCCGTTGGCAATCGAAATGGCGGCCGCGCGCGCTCCGATGCTCGGGGTCGAACAGCTCGCCCAGCTGCTCGATGAGCGCTTCCGCGTGCTGACAGGCGGACTGCGCACGGCACTGCCTCGCCACCAGACGCTCAGGGCGACCCTGGACTGGAGCTTTGGCCTGCTCTCGGAGCACGAGCGCACGGTGTTCAATCGGCTCGCCGTCTTCACTGGCGGATTCACCCTCGACGCCGCTTGTGCGATCGCGGCGGACGACGCGATCGACAGGATCGAAGTCGTTGATGTGCTGACACACTTGATCGCGCGCTCGCTTGTGGTCGCCGACACGAACCAGACCGATACGCGATACCGGCTGCTCGAGACCACGCGCGCCTACGCGTTGGAGAGGCTGAGCGAATCGAGTGACGAAGATAAGACGCGCAAACGGCATCTCGATTTTTATTTGGCACTGGCGGAAGAGGCGACGCCTGAACTCCTTGGCCCCGATCAAGCAGCGTGGTTCACCCGGCTCGACCTCGATCGGGACAACTTTCTTTCTGCCCACGCGTGGTGTCTCCACACGGAAGGCGGTGCCGAGCTGGGGTTGAGGCTGGTCTTCGCGATAAGGCACTATTGGATTCACCGCGGCGGCCTGGAGCTTGGGTATCGAGTGACGGCCGAGGCGCTCGCGCGCGCGCAATCGCGCAGTCTTGTCCGCAGCCGGGGCCTTCAGGCTGCCGCCGTATTCACATCCTGCATGGGGCGCTACGCACAAGCGCAGAAGTATCTGGAGGAAGGCCTTTCCATTGCCCGGGAATTTGGGGACACAGAACGACTGATCATTACACTGAAGATGCTGGGGGAGCAGTTCCTGCTGCAGGGCAAGCGGCTCGAAGCACGCGCGCCTCTCGAAGAGGCGCTCCTTCTGGCGCGGCGGCCGGGGCAGATGATGCCGCTCGAAGGTGTCCTCGGGGCGCTGGCCGAGCTCGATCGCCTGGAGGGCGATCTCGAGGCGGCGGAGCCGCGTTACCAGATGGGCCTCGCAATTGCGCGCGCGATTGGAGGACCGCGGAGCGTCATCGTCAATCTTGTCAACCTCGCGAGCGTGTCGATCGCGCGCGGATCCAGTGGGCGGGCACGTGAAATGCTGCTCGAAGCGTTTGTGCTTGCCGAGGGCATTGCCTCCAAACCGCTGGGAGCGTACGTGCTCCAGATCGTGGCCGGCCTGGCATCATCTGTCGGCGAGTGGCCGCGTGCGGCGCGTTTTATTGGGGCGGCGGATGTGCAATTGGAGCAGTTCGGGATCCAGCGTGAAACTGTGGATGAGGCATTCCTTGTCCCGCTGATCGCGAAGGCGCGGCAGGCCCTGGGCACCGCGTCGTTCGCCGCCGCGGAGGCGGCCGGACGGGCGCTCTCGTATGAAGCGGCCCTTGCGGAAGCCCGCGCATGGCTGCAGCAGCTGGAGCCCGCTGGAGACGCCACCTGAGCGGCCGGCTCGCGCCGCGAGGCCGAGGGAAGCAGCGACGAAACGGCGGGCCCCCTGCGTTACGGCCTCGCGAGCGGCTTCACGAGCAGCATCTGCACGTCACCGGTCGCGCGCTCCGCGAAGCCGCCCTCGCAGTAGCAGAGGTAGAACTCCCACATCCGGATGAACGCGTCGGAGTAGCCGAGCGCGCGCACCTCGTCCACGTTGGCGAACAGATTCTCGCGCCAGCGCGCGAGCGTCGTCGCGTAGTGCGGGCCGATGTCCTCCAGATGGAAGACCTTGAGATCGGTGACGCGCGCGAGCGCGTCTGCGATCACCGCGACCGACGGGATGCAGCTGCCGGGAAAGATGTGGCGCTGGATGAAGTCGACCGAGCAGCGTGCCGCATCGAAGCGCTGGTCGGCGATGGTGATCGCCTGCAGCAGCATCATGCCGTCGGGCTTGAGGAGGTCGCTGCATGCGCGAAAGTACGTGTCGTAGTACTGGTGCCCGACCGCCTCGATCATCTCGATCGAAACGAGCTTGTCGTAGCGGCCGGTGAGATCGCGGTAATCCTCGAGCAGCACGGCAATCCTGTCGGTGAGACCCGCGGCGGCAACGCGCTCGCGCGCGAGCGCGTATTGCTGGCGCGAGATCGTCGTCGTGGTGATGCGGCAACCATAGTTCCGGGCGGCGTGCAGTGCGAAGCCTCCCCAACCCGTCCCGATTTCCAGCACATGGTCATCCGGACCCAGCGAAAGCCGGCGGCAGATGCGGTCCAGCTTTGCGGTCGCGGCCTCCTCGAGCGTCATGTCGGCGCGCTCGAACACGGCGCAGGAATACATCAGCGTCGGGTCGAGGAACAGACGGAAGAACTCGTTGCCGAGATCGTAATGTGCGGCGATGTTGCGCGTGCTGCCGCTTCGCGTGTTGCGCGCCGCCCAGTGCAGCGCCTTCTGCAGCGGCGCCGTGACCCGCGCGGCACCGCCTTCCATGCCGTCGAGGACGTCGCGGTTCGCCAGCAGAATGCGCACCAGGGTCGTCAGCTCGTCCGCGCTCCAGAACCCCTGCATGTAGGCCTCGCCGGCGCCGATCGAGCCCCCGAATGCAATCTCGCCGTAGAAGCGCGGGTCGTGCACGCGGACGGTCGCCGCCAGCGCGCTGCGCGGCGTGACATTGCCGAAGCATTCGACGCGCTCGCCGTCGATCAGCGTGACCGCGCCATGGCGCAATCCCCCGAGGCGCTCGCGCAGCGCGCGGCGTGCGACGGTGTCGAGAAAATGCGGCTTCGGCGTGATTTGCGTGCGGAATGCCGCAGGGAGCGCGGTCGCTTTCATGCAGGGATCTCCGGAATCTCGGAATTGGAATCGGATGCGTTGTGCTGCGACGCGCGAGGCGCGAGCACCGCCGGGTGCGTGTGCACGGGAACGCGCTTCAGCCACAGGCGCAGCGCCTCCCAGTGGATCGCGGCCACCACCTGCAGCGTCATCAGCGGGAACCGGAGCAGGACGCCGGCGAGTCGCGGGCCGGTGATCGGAGCTCGCTCGAGGCGAAGCGTCGCATCGAACAGCTTGCCCTCGCCACCCTCCTGTGCCAACCCCATGTGGATGCCGAGACGTTCGTCCGGAGTTCCGATCGTCCAGTCGTAATGAAGGTCCATCGGCATGAACGGCGAGACGTGCATCGCCTTGTCGCTGCGGAAGCGGGAAAGGCCGGCGGCCATCGGTTGCGGCGTGTCGAGGACGTAGCAGTGACGCTCGCCCCACGGCGTGTTGTTGACCTCGGCGACCACGGCCTCGACCGTCTGGCCATCGGCAGCGAAGCAGTAGTAGAAGCTGACCGGATTGAAGCAGTGCCCGAAGTAGCGCAGATGCGTGAGCAGTCGGATGGGCCCTTCCGGACGGCGACCCGTGCGCTGCAGCACGAGGTCACGAATGGTCTGATCGAGCGGCACGCCAGGATCGCCGACATGGTCGCCGCGCTCGAACCGGGCCAGCGCGCGTCGGCGCGTCGACCACAGCCAGCGGCCACGGAACACCGTGTCGAGCTCGGCCAAGTCGAGGTACAGCATGAACAGGCGGTACCGGAACGCGTGCCGGCGCGGCGCGAAGCGCCGGTGGCTAAGCCACCCGTGATAGATCGCGCTGTGCATGGGTCGCGTCGGAAAAGTGGCGCAGCGCGTCGAGGGCGCTGACGACACCGTCCTCGTGGAAGCCGTAGCGCCAGTACGCGCCGCAGAAATACGTTCGCCGCGGCCCGTTGATCTCGTGCTGGCGTGCCTGCGCTGCGATGCCGGCCGGCGTGAACAGAGGATGGTGGTAGACGAGGCGCCGGAGAATCGTGTCCGGCGCGATCCGGGCGCTGTCGTTCAGCGTCACGCAGAACGTCTCGCGTGCATCGAGGGCCTGCAGGATGTTCATGTTGTACGTCAGCGCGACCCTCTGCCCCGGCTCGCGTCGGACGTGATAGTTCCACGCCGCCCACGCGCGCCGCGCGCGCGGCAGCAGCGACGTGTCCGTGTGCAGGACGACTTCGTTCTCGGAATACGGAATGGCGCCGAGGACCTCGCGTTCCTGCGGTGTGGCGTCCGCGAGCAGTCGCAGCGCCTGGTCAGCGTGACAGGCGACGAACACGTGGTCGAAGCGCTCGGTCTCCGCGTCGCGGGCCTTCACCATCACACGGTCCGGCAGGCGCCGCACGTGCTCGACCCGTGCACCGAGCCGGATCCGGTCGCGAAACGGCGCCGTCAGCCTCTCCGCATAGCGCGCGGACCCGCCGCGGATCGTCTTCCACTGCGGACGCCGGTCGACGCTCAGCATTCCGTGGTTGTGAAAGAACCGGACGAAATAGCGTGCGGGAAAGGCCAGCATGCCCGCGGGATCGGTCGACCAGATCGCGGCACCCATCGGCACCAGGTAGTCGTCGACGAACTCGCGCGAATATCGGTGCTCCGCCAGATATTCGCCAAGCACGGGCTCTTCCGCGACATCGAGGAGCGCGGGCGCCTCGCGATTGAAGCGCAGGATGTCCCGGATCATCCGGTGGAACGACGGGCGGAACAGGTTGCGCCGCTGCGCGAACAGGGCATTGAGCGTCGTCCCGTTGTACTCGAGGCCGCTCGCCTCGTTGCGGACGCTGAAGCTCATTGCCGAGGGCTGCGACGGAACGCCGAGCTCGTCCAGCAGCGCGATGAAATTGGGATAGGTCCAGTCGTTGAAGACGATGAACCCCGTGTCGACCTCATGCGTGACGCCGGCCGCCTCGACCGTGTGCGTGTGGGTGTGGCCGCCGATGCGGTCCTCCGCCTCGAAGACCGTGATCGCATGCTCGCGATGCAGCTTGTGCGCGACGACATTGCCCGCGATGCCGCTGCCGATGATCGCGATCTTCATGCGGTGCCCCGGGGCACGCGCCGCGCCGCGAGCAGCGCGGGCGGCGGCTCCTTCAGGTCCCAGATGACACCGAGGCGCGCAAGCGCGCGCAGCCCGTAGTACGTGAGGTCGATCTCCCACCAGTAGAAGCCCTGCCGCGCCGAGCCGGGGAAATGGTGATGGTTGTTGTGCCAGCCTTCGCCGAACGTCAGCAGCGCCAGCAGCGGGTTGTTCCGCGAGTGGTCGCGCGTCGCGTAGCGGCGCGAGCCGAACCGATGCGCCAGCGAATTCGTCGTGAACGTCGCGTGATACAGGACGACCGTCGACACGCAGAAGCCCCAGGCGACGAGCTGCAGCCCGTTCGTGCCGAGGTCCGGGGCGAACGCCGCCAGGCCTTCTCCGGCCCCGTACAGGATCCCGAGAAGTGCAAGCGGCACGACGAGATCGAAGCGGTCGAGGAAGCGAAGCTCGGGAAAGCGCGTGAGGTCCGGCACGAGCGACGTGCGCGCAGCAAAGCTCTCGCGCGTCAGGAACCAGCCGACGTGGCTCCAGAGGAAGCCGTGCTGATGCGCGGAATGCGCGTCGTCCGGCTGGTCGGAATGGGCGTGGTGATGCCGATGATGCGATGCCCACCACAGCGGGCCGCGCTGCACGCTGGCGGCGCCCAGCAGCGCGAACGCGAACTGCGCCGCGCGCGAGGTGCGGAACGCGCAATGCGAGAAATAGCGGTGGTAGAACCCGGTGATGGCGAACATCCGCGCCGCGTAGAGCGCGACGGCGACGAGCACCGCGGTGGCGCTCGTCCCGGTGAACACGACGGCGAGGCAGGCGACGTGCAGTGCGATGAACGGCACCACGCGCGGCCAGTCGATGCGCCGTGGCCCGACGTCGTTGCGCGGCTCGCGGCCGGCCTCGTTGTCGAACCACCGCGCGATCGCCGCCATCCGCGAGCGCCCTTCCGGTCCCGCGCGCGTCACTTCCATCGCTGCGGTACCTTGCGCACCTGCGTCACGTCGTAGCCTTGGGCGCCGACCAGCGCGAGCAGGCGCCGATAGTCGGCCTCCGGAATGTGGGGCGTGCGCGCCATGATCCAGACGTAGTCGCGCCGCTCGCGGCCGATCACCGTCTGCGAGTAGTCATCGGCGAGCCAGACGATCCGGTAGTCGGCCTTGACCGGCCAGACGAACTGCATGCCCCAAAGCGCATTCGAGGTCCGGTCGACGACGAAGCCGCGTGGCGTGTAGCGCTTCTCCTCGCCGTCGAAGCCGCCCGCGCGGAACGTGAATGTCGTTGCGATGGTGCCGTCCGCGTCGAGGCTGTAGCTCTCGACGGCGTTGTACGCGTCCTTTTCGATGAACGTCGGGATGTTCGCGATCACGTACCAGGGCCCCATGAAGCGCGGTAGGTCCACGTGGGGCACCGTCGGCATCGGTGCGCTTGCGCTCTGGCAGCCCGCGAGGAGCAATGCCGTTACGCTGCCGAGCCAGGATGTGCGCACGTCACGTCTCCTTTCAGGTTTGCCGCGGCGGACGCGGAAGGAACGCGCTGGTGCGGGCGACGTAATCGCGATAGGCCGGACGGCGAATTCCGATGTCCTTTTCGAGCAGCGCCACGCCGGACACCCTGAGCAGCAGCACCGACATCAGCAGCGGCGAGACCACCGACCACCACGCGCCGGCCGCCAGCGCGATCAGCCAGAAGCCCCACCATGTGCAGAACTCGCCGAAATAGTTGGGATGCCGCGTGTAGCGCCACAAACCGCGGTCCATCACGCGGTCCCTGTTTTCCGGATCGGCCCTGAAGCGTGCGAGCTGCCGGTCGCCGACCGCTTCGAAGACGATGCCGAACGCAGCGACGGCGATGCCCACCGCATCGAGGGCGTTCACCGGCGCGTCGCTTGCATATGCCGCCTGCAGCGGCAGCGCGACGATCGCCGCCAGCACCCCCTGCAGGAAGAAAACGAACCAGAGGCTCTTCAGCGCGAAGTGGGGCTCGTTGCGCGCACGAATCGCCTGATAGCGGTGATCCTCGGGCTCGCCCCAGTTGCGCCAGGTGATATAGCCCGCGAGCCGAACGGCCCACAGCGCGGCGAGGCAGGTCAGCCACGCGGCGCGCGGACCGGGTGCCGGCAAGGCGGCCAGGAACGTGAACGCGCCCAGCACGATGAGCACCGACCAGACGCTGTCGACGATGCTGACGTCGCGCTTGACGATGCTTACGATCCAGGTCGCGACCGCGAGTGCGAGCATGGCGGCCCATCCGCAGAGCGCCGCGTGCATGATGACGGATGCGTCGCCCATGGCAGTCTTCAGCGCGCCGAGACGCCGTCGAAGCGTGTCGCCGCCGCGACGAGCAGCGGCGTCATCGCCCCCCAGCCGACCGCGAGCGCGCAAAGCGCCGGCGTCCATGCATCGAATTCGATCGCGCCAAGCCGCGCGCCTGCCCAGTACGAGAGCGGTCCCGCGACGGCACCCAGCAACGCCGCCACGACGGTCCGGCCCTTCAGCCAGCCGAGCGATGCGTTGAGCGTCGTCGCGAACAGCGCCCACAGCGCGAGGATCCACGGCGGTGCGACGCCGTCAAAAATCATCCCCGACGCGAAGCGAATCCATCCGGTCGACGCGAGCGCGCTGTCCCAGACGAGCCCGAGCGCTAGCGCCACGCCGATCAGCTTCATTTCCTCGACGGGACGCGCCGCGCGCATCACGTGCGCGGCGACGATCAGCAGCGCCAGAACGGTGCCCGCCACCGGAGCGCCCCGCCCGGCGCCGATCACGCAGGCAAACCAGCCGATCTGGAACAGGACGAAGTTGACGAGCACGCTCGCGGGCGCCGTCACCGTTGCCGTCGGCCGTGAATCCGCCGTCGTCATCCGCGCCGCTCGAAGAGATAGTGGCTGACGAACCACTCGCGACCCCCGTCGTGGCCGAAGAGCTCGGCGCAGGACATGAAGAACACACGCCAGCGCATCCACCACTGCGCGGCATCGCCTGCGCCGTAGGTCGCCACGAGGACCGGCCAGATCGCCGTGCGGCGCGCGTCCATCCGCGCGAGCCACGCGTTCGCGGTGCGCTCGTAGTGCGTGCCGTCCCAGCGCCAGCGCCGCAGGATGCGCAGATCGTCCTGGAAGTGCAGCGCAAGATCGTCCGAGGGCATCATCCCGCCGGAGAAGAAGTGGCGGCTCATCCAGTCGCTCGCGTCGCGCTCGACATACAGGTACGGCGTCGACCGGTGCGCGAAGACATGCATGAAGAACCGGCCGTGCGGCGCGAGCCAGCCGGCGACGCGCCGGAAGAGCTCCGGCCAGTTGCGCATGTGCTCGAACATTTCCACGGAAACGACACGATCGAAGCACCTTTCCGCGGCGAAGGTGTTCATGTCGCAGGTGACGACGTTCACGTTGTCGAGGTGGCGTCGCGCGGCTTCTGCCTCGATCCATGCCCGCTGGGACGCCGAGTTCGACACCGCGGTGACCCGGCAGCGGGGATAGGTCTGCGCCATGTAGAGCGTCAGCGAGCCCCAGCCGCATCCGAGCTCGAGGATCCGCTGTCCGTCCGCGAGCTGCGCGCGCTCGCAGGTCGCGGCGAGTGCCGCCTCCTCCGCGACGTCGAGTGTCGTGACGCCTTCGGGCCACCAGCAGGCGCTGTACTTGCGATGCCGGCCGAGGATCTCGGCGAAGAACGCCGCCGGCACCTCGTAGTGCTGCTCGTTCGCCTTCTCGGGGACCACGGCGACCGGCGCCGTGCGAAGGTCGGCGATGAACGACGCGCAGAACTCGGGCGCGGCGGCGGGATCGGCGGCGCCGATCTCGACGAGACGTTTTCTCACCAGCCGGCGGATGCCGGCACGGATCAGCGGGTCGGGCACGAGTCCCTGTTCGACCCAGTCAAGGGCACGGTCGGCGGTGTTCATGGAGGCAGATACTCGTAAAGAGGCCAATTGGATTCAGGATCGGCGTCGACGCGTTTGCGGCGACGCGGAACGGCCGTGAATCGGGTACGGAAACAGCGGCCCGGGGTCCGCGGATCGCGAGGTTCGACGGGCCGTCAAGCATGGACAAAGACCCTGTCGTCTTTGCTGGTTGTCCAGGACAATTATACCGGAAATGGCCGCTCTGTCCGTCTCATGGGAGGTATGTCCAGGGTGTGGGTGGGCAGCGCGCCGAAACCAGGCGGCGAGACGCCGCGGATACCCGGCCCGCCCGCGCGCACCTCGCGCCGGTCGGAACACAGAGGCATTCGCCAAGATGCGTCGCGGACCCGGCGAAGCGCGCGGGGGTGGGTGGATCGAACGGGCCCGTCAGGCCGACGCCGAGGTGCCGGTCTTCAGCGGTGCAGCGGAATCACGGCGAGCGCAGGGAATCCGCCAGGCTCTGCAGGTTTTGCGGCGTCACGTGGATCACGCCGCCGCGCGGGCTGTCGATGTCGGCGATCAGCAGGAACGAAATACTCACGACGAGCGGCAGGATGAGGAGCATCTGCCGCTCAGTCTTCGCGTTGTGCACACCGTAGCCGATGAGAAAGTTGCAGCAGACCGCCATCGCGATCATCAGTCCCCACGCCGCGTGCGGGATCCGGTTCCACCACGCGGCCTGCGTGTAGCCCTGCGAATTCAGCACGTCGTTCATGCCTGCGACGGCAAGAGCGCTGATCGTAGTCGGCTGCGCCAGCGCGGGGCCGCGCACCGCGGCCCACAGTTCGCTCTGCATCTGCGCCGTCCGCGTGTTGATCTCCTCCAGATGCTCGTAATCTCTCGCGCGGTAGAAGAGCAGGCGCTCATCGGTGTAGGCCTTGAGCAGCGTGCGCAGGCGTGCGGCATCCACGGCGGGAAGCAGGTCCGCGCGCAGGTACTCGGTGCCGATCGCGTTGGCTTCGGCCTCCTCGAGGGTCTTGCGCAAGTCGTACCGGGTGACGGCCATCGAGAAGCTGAACCCGATGATGAGGCCGAGCAGCGTCAGCGCGGCCGCCAGGATGACGCCGAAATCCTCGCGGCTGCCGTCATCGGCCCTGCTACGCCGCGCGGCAAGGGCGACGCCTGCATGGGCCGCAGCAGAAAGCAGAACAATCGAGACCACGGACAGGATCACGGGATGGTTGGTGAGGAAGATCATCTGCGGTCTCTTCTTTCGTGGGATCCGGATTCGGAAGGTCAGGCATGGCTACGGTTGGACGTCGACGGGGATACCGTGCCGCGCGCTCGTCGCGAGCGCCTTCAGCGTCACTGCAATGTCGATCGATTCCTGCTCGGACACGCCGGTCCAGCGATTCCAGCCATGGGCCACCAGATCGCAGAACGATTCGGCCTGCGCGAGAAAGCCGTTCGTCGCCGGATTCTCGATCGATTCGCGCTTCGCATCCCAGCCCGGGCCGCGCTTCAGCTCGAGAATCGCCGGCATCGCCTCCGACGTGTCGTTGAAGTAGTTCGTGCCGATCGAGCCGGCGTCGCCGGCGATGAACGCGTGCCGGTGCCGCGCGGTGGCGAAGCTGGCCGAGACCTGCGCCAGCAACCCATCGCCGTGCTCGAGCGATGCGACCAGCGTGCGGTCGACGCCAGTGTCGGCGAAATCGGCCATCGCCTGGACACGCGTCGGACGCCTGCCTGCAATCATCCGGACGAGGCTCACCGGATAGCACCCCGCATCCATCAGCGCGCCGCCGGCCAGTGCCGGATCGAGGCGGATGTTCGCTCGATCATTCATCGGAAAACCGATTGACGCCTGGACGTACCGAACGGCGCCGATCGCGCCCTCCGCGAGGAGCCCGCGCAGCCTGATGATCTGCGGCTGGGCGCGGTACGGATATCCCTCGACCAGGATCACATTGGCGCGTCTTGCTGCCGCGAACATCGCCCGGGCATCAGCGGGCGACGTCGCCAGCGGCTTCTCGCAGAGCACGTGCTTGCCGGCCTCGACGGCGCGAATCGACCATTCGGCGTGCAGGCTGTTGGGAAGCGGGTTGTAGATCGCGTCGATCGCAGGGTCGGCGAGCAGCGCCTCGTAGGTCGCGTATGGATGCGGCACGCCCGTCTCGCATGCAAACGCCGCCGCCTTGTCCGCATTGCGGCTCGCCACCGCGACGATCCTGATTTTCGTCGACGCGCGAACGCCGTCGATGAACTGCCGGGCGATGTTCGCGGTGCTGAGAACTCCGAACCTGAGCGGGGATCCGGAGTTCATCCGACGTCACCTCGCAGGCGAGGTGCAATTCGCGCGAATGTCGGGATCCCCATCCGCGCCGCCGGCAGACGATCGAACCGATTCACCCGGCGCGGCGCAGCCGTTCGACATTCGGGACGGGCAGCGTCCGGCGCAGCACGGTCTCGCCCAGCCAGTCGGCGGCGCGGCGCGCTCGGTCGGCGACGGCTTCCGCGGGAAGCTTGAGGTAGTCGTCGTTGTAGACGTCGAAGCTGTAGTCGCCGTAGTAGCCCAGCCGGTCGACCTGGCGCACGAGATCGGCCAGCGCATCGCTGTGCGCGCCTTCGCCCGGAAAAACGCGAAAGCGCGTCGCCGTGGCCTCGCGCTCGGCCGGCGAGCGGATCTCGTTCCACATGAAGTCGGAGAGCTGGACGAGGTAGGTCTGCTCCGGGTCGATCGCCTCGACTTCGTCCTGCGGCGCGCTGGTTGCCAGCACGTCGAACAGATCGACGGCAAGCCCGAGGTTGGGCGACGCCGCGCGGAAGACGAGGTCCCCCGCCGTCGCGAGGTCGGGCGCCGTGCGGCTGCCCGCGCGTGCGCGATAGGCGATGCGTATGCCGAGCGGAATGGCGAGCGTTGCGAGCTTGCGCAGGTCGGCGATCGTCCGCTCGGGATCGGGATCCGCATGCGTCGAGGTCGTCGCCTCGACCAGCAGCGTGCGTCCGCCGATGCTCGAGCAGACTTCCAGCATCGACTTCGCGACGTCGACCTTGTACGCGTGCAGCTGGCCGTCCAGCCCCTCGAAGTCGCACAGCGATTCGAGGCCGGTGATGCGCAGCCCGCTCTCGCACACGCAGCGCGCGCCGGCGTCGGCACCCGCGGGATGCGCGACGACGTCGGCCGCCGAGATCATCACCTGCACGAAGCCCGCCTCGCGCACCGCGGCGAGCTTGCGCTCCAGCGTGCCGGCGAGCGACGCTGTGTCCATGCCGAAATCGGCAAAGTTCATTTCTTCGCTTCGACCTGCTCGGGCTCGCTGTGCACGAGCTCGAACATCACGTTGCCGAGGTAGGGCCGCGTCAACGCGCCACGATCGCTCGTGTGCACGGTGGCGGAGGCGACGAATTCGACGCCGCGCTTCTCGAGCGCCACCACGGCTTTCGCCACGTCGGGGGCGCCGAGGCCGATGCGCTGCAGATGCTCCTCCCAGGCCACGTCGGAGGCCGCCGCGTCGGGCTCGATCAGCTGCAGGTAGAAATTGCGGCACGGGCTTTCGAGCAGCAGCCCCTTCGGCATGATCCCGAAGCGAACGCGGTTCGGCAGCGGCGTGAAGCCGAAGATCCGCGAATAGAACTCCACCCAGTCGGGCGTGCGATCGGCGCCGATGTACTGGACGATGCCGAAGAAGTGCATCCCGGCCAGCGCGGGAGGATGCGGGTCGACGTTGGGGATCGGAACGAAGTCGATGTCGTAGATGGAGAACTTGTCGTAGCGGTCGACGAAGTAGATCAGGCTGTCGCCGACGCCGTGGATCGCCGGAATGTTGAGCTCCATCGCGCGCGCCCGTACCGGGATCGCCCACGCGCCGAGATCGAGCGCGCGGCGGAATGCCTGGTCGGCATCGCGAACGCGCACCGCGAAGGCGCTGATCACCGGGCGCTCCATCGGCTGCACCGTGCGCGGCACGTCGGCGGGCTGTGCATTGACGATGACGTTCATCGTCCCCTGGCGATACAGCTCGACCTCGCGCGAGCGGTGGCGCGCGACGGGACGGAATCCCATCAGCTCGAGCGTGCCGCCGAGCGCCTGCGGCTTCGACGTGGCGAACTCGATGTACTCGATGCCGTCGAACCCGATCGGATTGGCCGGCTCGGGCACGCCCTCGCGGACAGTTTCACTCGTCACATTCGCTCCTCGTCGTCGCCGAGCGGATCCGTGCCCGCGCAGAAACCTTTGCGATGCCAGCTGAATTCCCGCGGGCCCGATGTCCATCGTTCCGCGCGTCTTGCGCAGCGGCAACGTCTCTCGCGACCGTCAAATGATACGTGCGGCAACGTGCAAGCGCCAGCCCGATGACCCCGGGGGACGCCACGCGGGCGTCGCGTTGGCGCTCACCCGCGTGATTCGTCAAAACCTGCGTCGATCGCCGCGCGCAGCTCGTCGTAGCTTCGCGCGACCGGATATTGCGGGAACTCGCGCGCGACGGTCTCCGGCGGCCGGAACAGGATGCCGCGATGCGCCTCGCCCAGCATCGCCGTGTCGTTGTAGCTGTCGCCCGCCGCGACGACGCGGAAGTTGAGCTCCTTCAGGCGTCGGACCGCCGCGCGCTTCTGGTCGGGCATGCGCAGCCGGTAGTCGACGAGCATGCCGGCCGCATCGGATTCGAGCGAATGGCAGAAGAGCGTCGGCATGCCGAGCTGGCGCATCAGCGGCTGCGCGAACTCGTAGAACGTGTCGGACAGGATGATGAGCTGATAGGACTCGCGCAGCGCATCGAGGAAGCCGCGCGCGCCCGCGAGCGGCCCCATGCCCTCGATCACGCGCTGGATGTCCGGAAGGCCGAGACCGCGCTCGCGCAGGATCGTCAGGCGGCCGGCCATGAGCTTGTCATAGTCGGGCTCGTCGCGCGTCGTGCGCGCGAGCGCCGGTATGCCGGTGCGCTCGGCGAATTCGATCCAGATTTCGGGGACGAGGACACCTTCGAGGTCGAGACAGACAATGCGCATGACAGCCGATCAGGGTGCGGACCGCATCGTCCGCCTAGGGTTGCGGGAAGCCGCGCAGCGGGCACGATGTACCGTGCCGGCGCGGTGGGTTTCAGGCACTGCCGCCCGCGCGGCCGATGATCTCGTAGACAGCCTTCAGGTCGGCGATCGGCATCTGCCCCGGGGCGGAGCTGCCCTCGCCCACGGCAAAGCTCAGTGCGGATCCGAACACGCCGCCGACCATTCGCGTCACGGCGCCGAGCGGGCCCATCGACATGCTGATCAGCGGGATGCGCGACTTCGCCGCCGCCTCGGCGGTTGCCGCGAGCAGCGTCAGCACGTCGGCACGGTCGCGCGGCATCACGGCGACCTTGGCGACGTCGCCGCCCAGCCGCTCCGCCTCGAGAAAGCGCTGCACGATGAGCTCGATGCCGGGCGTATAGCCGAAGTTGTGGTGCGACAGGATGACGCGGGTTGCGCCCGCATGCGCGGCCGTCAGCACTCGCTGCACGTGCCCGGGATCGTTGCCCATCTCGAAGTCGAGGAAGTCGACCAGCCCGCTTGCGCCGATCGCGTCGTACAGGCGCACGACGCCTTCATCGTCGAGCGAAATCCGCTCGCCGCCCTCCTTCGACGAACGCCGCGTGAAAATGATCGGCGCGTCCCCCGCGACGGCGCGCAGCGCCTTGCCGGTGGCGAGGACGGCCGCCGTGTCGCCGATGGCCTCGAAATAGTCGACGCGCCATTCGATGACGTCGGGGTTCTTGGCGACGACGACCCCAGCCTCCGCGAGCACCCTCTCGTGCGTCCTGCCGACGAGCGGTGAGCATATCAGCGGGGTCTCCCCGCCGAGCTTCCGTCCCCGGATGTCGATCACCTTGGTCGTGCTCATCGCGTTCCGCTCCGCTCTCGAAGCGCAATTATCGCATCCTCGCTCCATTCGGAGCGCACCGGGCCGGCAGAGCTGCCGCGGAGGTGCTCAATAGGCGATCTTTGCCACGCGGCGCAGCTCGTCCGGCGTTGCCGTCCCGAAGCCGAAGAATTCGAGATACGCCGGGATCATCTCGAACAGCATGTCGGTCCCGACGACGAAGCGGCAGCCCTTCTCCTTTGCCGCCGCGAGGAGCGGCGTGATCTCCTGCCGCATCACGACCTCGCCGACGAAGGTCTGCGGCGACAGGCGGCCCGGATCGAACGGAAGCGGGTCGCCGGCATTCATGCCGAGCGGGGTCGCGTTGACGACGAGATCGTAGCCGGCCGCATCGTTGCCCCGCTCGGCGATGTCGATCTGCGGATAGTGCTCGCGCAGCCGTCCGGCAAGACCGCTTACCGCCGCCGCTCGGGTGTCGAACAGTGCGATGCCGGCAACGCCCTCGGCAGCGAGCGACGCGGCGATGGCCGAGCCGACGCCTCCCGCACCGACGACGAGGCATCTGGCGCCCGCAAAGCGGAAGCCCTTGCGCGCGAGACCGCGCGTGAAGCCTGCGCCGTCGAACATGTCGGCCAGCAGCGTGCCATCCGGGCGCTTCAGCAGCGCATTCGCCGAGCCGGCGATCTTTGCCGTCGTGGTCGTCGCGTCGGCAAGGGCCGCGGTGGTCACCTTGTGCGGCATCGTGACCAGCGCGCCGTGCAGATTGGTCACCCGGGCCAGCGCCTTCAGGAATGCAGGGTAGTCATCGGCCTTGCAGCCCATCGGCATCACGACCGCGTCGATGCCGGCATGCTCGAACCACGGGTTGTAGATCAGCGGCGCCTTGAACGCCTCGGTCGGATAACCAATGTGCGCAATCAATGCCGTCTTGCCGCTGATCATGGCCGCATCCACGAACGCTCGAGGCGGTTCACCGGGAGAACGCGCGCGATCGGCACTGCGAGCGGATCATCGCATTGCGATCGCATCGTGCGCCGCGGCGAACGACCGAGCCGGATAAGAGAAGATCCCCGGGGCGGCAGGCCCCGGGGCGCATGCCTGGTACCGGTTACTTCGCCGCGCGAACCTTTTCGACCTCGGCGTACACCTGCTTCGCGAAATCGATGCCCACGTTGGCACTGTACTTGTCGATCACGGGCTTAAGCTTGGCGCGGATCTTCGCGATCTCGGCCGGCGGCAGTTCCGTGTACTCCATCGTCTTCCTAAGCGTGGCGAGCGACGCATCCTGCGCGTCGCGGGAGAACTTGCGCTGGTAGACGGCGGATTCCTTCGCCGCGTCGAGCAGGATCTGCTGCTCGTCCTTGTTGAGGCGATCCCAGGTTTTCTTGCTGATGAACATCGACTGCGGGTTGTACATGTGGTGCGTGGCCGCGAGGTACTTCTGCACTTCCTGGAACTTGTTCGCCTCGATCACCGTGTACGGGTTCTCCTGCCCGTCGATCGCCTTCTGCTCGAGCGCCGTGTAGACCTCGGTGAACGCCATCGGCACCGCGTTGGCGCCGAGTGCGTTGAACGTGTCGACGTAGATCGGCGACTGGATCACGCGAATCTTCAGACCCACGATGTCGTCCGCCGTCTTGATCGGACGCCTGCTGTCGGTCATGTTGCGGAAGCCGAGGTCGTAATACGCGAGGTGGACGAGCCCCTTCTCGGGCAGCTTGTCGGCGAGTTGCTTGCCGATCGGGCCGTCGAGGACCGCGTCGACTTCCTTCGCGTTGTCGAAGAGGAACGGGAAGTCGACGATCGCGTATTCCTTGATCTGGCCCTGAAGGATTCCGGAATTCATCGAGGCCATGTCAATCGTGCCGCCCTGGACCGCGGAGAGCACCTGCACGTCGCCGCCCAGCACGCCACCCGGGAACACCTTGACCTGCATCTTGCCGCCGCTCTTCGCAGCGACGAGGTCGGCGAATTTCTGGCCACCGACCGGGATCGGATGTCCGGCCGGGTTGGCCGTCGTCCAGCGGAACGTCTGCTCCCGCACCTGCGCCTGCGTGCCCCCCGCCACCACCAGCGCGCCGCAGGCGATCGCCAGCATCAGTTTCGTCGATTGCTTCATTTCTTGCTCCTCTCTCAGTGACACCACGTTGACGCCGCGGCCAGCGGTTCCGCGCCGGCCCGCGTTAATGAATACGGTGAATCCTCAATTGCTGAACCACCTCGCCGGTCCGGTGACCAGGATCGGGAAGATGATCAGCAGCAACAGCACGATCAGCTGCGCAACCATGAATGGCCACACACCCTTGATGATGTCGTCCATCTTGATCTTGGCGACCCCGCAGACCGTGTTGAGCACCGTCCCGACCGGCGGCGTGATGAGGCCGATCGAATTGTTGATGATGAACAGCACACCGAAATAGATGGGGTCGATGCCTGCCGACTTGACGATCGGCATCAGCACCGGCGTCAGGATCAGGATCGTCGGCGTCATGTCGAGCGCCGTGCCGACGATGACGACCAGCACCTGCATCGCGATCATCAGCATCATCGGGCTGCCCATGAACGGCTGCAGGAGCGCGTTGACCTGCGCCGGCAGCTCGGCGACGGTGATGAGCCACGCCGAGACGAGCGCCGCGGCGACGAGGAACATCACGATGGCCGTCGTCTCGGCGGCGGTGACGAACACGCCGAAGACGTCCTTCCACTTGAGTTCCTTGTAGATGAAGATCGCGACGAAGAGCGCATACACCGCGCAGACCACGCCCGCTTCCGTCGGCGTGAAGATGCCGAACTTGAGGCCGAAGATGATGATGCCCGGAAGTGCCAGCGCCCACCCGCCTTCGACGAGCGCGCGCACCACCTCGCGGCGCGTCGCTTTCGGCGGCGGAACGATCTGCTCCTGCCGGACTTCCCACCACCACGCGATCGCGAGGCCGGCGCCGATCAGGATGCCCGGCACGATGCCGGCGAGGAAGAGCTTCGAGATCGACAATCCGGCGGCGACGCCGAATACGATGAAGCCGATCGACGGCGGAATGATCGGCCCGATGATGCCGCCTGCGGCGATCAGCCCCGCCGACTTCGCCGGGTTGTGGCCCGCCTTGACCATCATCGGGAATAGCAGCGCCGAAAGTGCCGCCGCGTCCGCGACGGCGGAGCCGGAGAGCGCCGCGAGGATGCAGGAGGCGAGGATCACGACGTAGCCTAGGCCGCCCCTGACGTGGCCGACCAGCGTCAGCGCGACATTGACGATCCGCTTCGAGAGGCCGCCGGTATTCATCACCTCGCCGGCGAGCAGGAAGAACGGCGCCGCCATCAGCGGGAAGCTGTCGGCGCCGGCAATGAGGTTCTGCGCGATGATCTGCGCATCCATCATGTTGAGCTGCCACATCATCGCGACGGCGCAGACGATGAGCGCGAACGCGATCGGCATGCCGAGCGCCATCGCGCCCAGCAGCGAGAACAGGAAGATGGCGATGGTCATGAGAGGATTCCTACTTCCCGTGATCGTGCGGACGGCCGGCGGAACCGCCCGCCTCCTTTTCGTGCAGCTTCGCCACTTCGACCTTGTCCTCGGATTCGCGGATCTGGATGAGATCCTTTTCGGTGAGCTTGCCGGTCACCGCGTGCCAGAGATTGCGCAGCAGCAGGCCGCCGGCCCCCACGGAGAAGACCAGGCCGACGCTGTAGTAGAAGTAGCCCATCGACAGGTCGGTCGCCGGCGCCATGTTGCCGAGATTGATCATGGTCTGTTGCCAGGTGCCGGTGAAGAACATCCACACGCAGCCCAGCATCAGCAGGTTCGACAGGATGAAGCAGGCCTTCTTGCCCCAGTCCGGCAGCCGCGACACCACCGAGTCCATGCCGAGATGCGCGTGGTCGCGCAGCGCGACGACGGCGCCGACGAACACCAGCCAGACGAAGAGCCAGCGCGACAGCTCCTCGGAGATCGAGATCCCGGAATTGAAGGCGTAGCGGAGCACGACGTTTCCGAATACCAGCACGACCATTCCCAGCATGCAGAGCGCGATGAAGACGCGCATGAGCTTGAAGGTCCCATCGACGATCCGGATCATGCCGCGCTCCTGTGTTGGTGCTCGATAGTGCGACTCAATTGCCTGCCGCGTCGAGCTGGCTGCGAGCGACGGTGATCGCAAGTCGCGCGACCTCCTCCGGCCCGACGGCTTGCGTCAGCGTCACGCGCGGGATCTCCAGCGCGTACGGGAATGTCCTGCGGCATGCAGGCGAGGATACCGTGAATGTCGATTCCGCCCTCGCCGGGAAACAGCCGCTCGTCGCGCGCCGTGTGGATGACGCCTGCCAGCGTCGACGGGATTTCCTTCGCCGCGTCGCACACGTGCGCGAAGCGGAACCAGTCGCGCGGCAGCGCAGCGAGCTCGGCCAGGCTCGAATCCGATCGGCCAAAGTGCAGCATGTCGACCAGGATGCCGGCGTTGCTCGCGATTGACCGCGCGCACGACACGAGCCGCCTCGGCGAGATTGCCGGTCTCCGTCCAGTGCGGGAATTCGAGGCTCACGAAAATCCCGCGCGCCTTCGCGAGATCGCACAGGCGCGCGAAACGATCGACCTTTCTCTCGCGCTCGGGGTCCGGAAGCTGGGCGATGATGTGCCGCGCGCCGAGCTCGGCCGTCGCGTCGAGCTCGGGAAGAAAAGCCTCGGGCTCGAGCGTCGGATCCATCCGGAAGAGCTCGACGTCGTGAACCGCGATGCCGGTATCGGCAAGCCGCGCCTTGGTCGCCTTCATCAGCGCCTTGTCGCGGGCGAGATCGTAGAGCACCTCGTCGGGCGTGACGCGCGTCATCCGCAGACCGACGTACCGATAGCCGGTGCGCGCCGCGACGTCGACGAGCTGCGGCGGCGTCAGCGTCAGCGCGGTCAGGTGCGCGAGCGAGTAGTCGTGCTTCATGGTCCGGGCCCCCGTGTCTTGGCGATGGGAGAGGAATCGTGTCCGCGTGAAGTACTCAGCCGTCGGTGGCGACGTGATGAACCTTCTTGCCGGGCGAATAGATGTCCATGATGTTCCAGTGACCGGCGGTGGGCACCGGCTCGTTCTTCATGTAGACGTCGATGACGACCGGTCGCTTCGACTTGATCGCCTTCGCGAGCGCCGGCTTGAACTCGTCAGCGGAGGCCACCTTGACGCCGTCGATGCCGTAGGCGCGGGCGATCGCTGCGTAGTCCGGCGACCAGGTCTTGCCGTTCTTCTCGAACACGGTCCCGAACGTCGTGCCGTAGTGCGCGGCCTCGAGCCCGGCGATGGTGCCGAACGCGTGGTTGTTCATGATCACCCAGATCACCGCGATGTCCTCCTCGAACGCGGTGGCGAGCGCCGCCGGGTTCTGGCCGAACCCGCCGTCGCCGACGAGCGCGACGACCACGCGATCGGGACACGCGACCTTGGCGCCGAGCGCCGCGGGCGAGCCGAAGCCCATCGTCGCGAAGCCGCCCGGCGTGAAGATCGTGCCCGGCGTGTAGATCGGGAACTGCTGGCCGACGCCGTTCTTGTTCCAGCCCACGTCCGTGCAGATCAGCGCATCGCGCGGCAGCGCCGCCCGCAGATCGGCGAGGATGCGCTCGGGACGCATCGGCCAGGCGTTGCTTTCCATTGCCTTCCGGTTGCCGGCAACGAACGCCTTCCGGTTCGCCGCCATCTCGGCGAGGAGCTTCGGCCGCTGCACGCCCTTGGGTGCAATCCTGCGCGCGACGCGGTTCAGCACCTTGAGCGCTTCCCGCAGGTCCGCCACAGCGCCGATCGCCACCGGGTAGTTGCGGCCGATCTCGGCGGGGTCGATGTCGATCTGGATCAGCTTCGTCGGCGGGAAGCTGAACGTGTATTCCTCCTCCCACGAGCTGCAGTCGGCCTCGGAGAACCGCGTGCCGAGGCCGAGGATCCAGTCGGCGCCCTTGCACTTGTCGTTGATGAACTTCGTGCCCCAGAAGCCCGTCATCCCGAGGATCAGCGGATGGTCGTCCGGCAGCGCGCCCTTGCCCATCAGCGTGTGCGCGACCGGCAGCGAAAGGTGCTCGGCGAACTCGCGCATCTCCTCCGCCGCGTCGGCGAGCAGGATGCCGCCGCCGACGTACATCAGCGGCGTCTTCGCCTTCATGAGCTGGCGGACGATCTCCTCCGCGGTCTCGTCGTCGAGCGAGGGCTTGCGCAGCACCTTGGTGTTCGCGAGCGCGCGCTTCCACAGCGCGACGTCGATTTCCTTCGAGAAGATGTCCATCGGCACGTCGACCAGCACCGGTCCTGGCCGCCCGCTCTCGGCGAGCGCAAACGCCTTTTCGATGATCTCGGGAAGGAGGTGCGGCGAGTCAACGCGCCAGGCGCGCTTGACGAACGGCCGGTAGATTTCGTACTGCGACGCGTCGGCGTGCAGGTTCACTTCCTGGTGCGGATGCTTGCCGTAGTAGTGCGACGGCACGTCGCCCGCGATGACGACCATCGGAATCGAGTCGAGCGCCGCATTGGCCACACCGGTGGCCGCATTGGTGAGACCGGGGCTGAGGTGCGACAGCACGACGGAGGTCGTCTTCGTCGCCCGCGCGTAGCCATCGGCGGCGTGCGCCGCGATCTGCTCGTGCCGCGTGTTGACGAACTTGATCTTCCTGCTCTTCGAAAGCGCCGCGAGCACGGCGATGTTGGTGTGGCCGCACAGCCCGAAGATGTGGTGGACGCCGCGTGCTTCGAGGTATTTCACCAGCTGGTTCGCAATCACGTCCTTCATTGCCTGCTCCTTCGGTCCTTGCGCGCGCGGCACGCGCCGCGCGCGATGTCGTTCAGTCGCCGCCACGCTCCGCCTCGGGCGGCAGTGCGCGCCG
Organism: uncultured beta proteobacterium; assembly: GCA_963717695.1. Lineage (GTDB taxonomy): Bacteria > Pseudomonadota > Gammaproteobacteria > Burkholderiales > Casimicrobiaceae > CAIWHR01. The sequence goes on from CAVQWR010000006.1 coordinate 302,852, forward strand.
CGCCGGTCCGCTGTAGCGATAGGGAATTTCCCGCGGCATCGGCCCCTTGATCCGCACGCCCTTCTGCTTCTGCTCCCAGGCGTGGGCGAGGATGCCGACCGAGCGCGACAGGACGAACAGTCCGCGCCCGAGCTCCGGCTCGAAGCCCAGCTCGCAGAAGATGACGGCCGTGATGCCGTCGATGTTCATCGGGATGTGGCGTCCCTTGATCGCCTGCAGCGCGGCCTCGACCGCGTGGCCGATCGTCGCCCAGCGGCCGCTCACCGCGCCCTGCGCTCTGGCCTTCTCCACGAGCGCGAACAGCGGCGCGGTGCGCGGGTCGATCGGATGGAAGCGATGGCCGAAGCCCGGCACGATCTTCTCTCCCGCCGCCATGCGGCCGCGGATGATCTTTTCGGCGGTCGCGACGAGATCGCCATCAGCGCCCGCCACGGCGTCGATCTCGCGGTAGAGCTCCATGCACTGCTGGCCCGCGCCGCCATGGACGTCGTCCAGCACGTTGATCGCCGAGGCCATCGCGCCGTTGACCGGCAGGCCGCAGGACACCGCCATCTGCGCGATCGCGATCGACGGCGCGTGCGGACCGTGGTCGACGCCGGGGACCATCGCCGCCTCGAGCAGGTCGCCCTGCGCGCGCGTCGGCAGCTCGCCGCGCAGCATCAGCCAGATCATGTCCGGGAAGCGGACATTGCCGATCAGCTCCTCGATCGGATAGCCGCGAATGGCGATCTTGCCGGGGTGGATGTCGATGATCGATGTGTCCCACCACGCGGAGGCGTCGGCGAGGATCTGTTCGGGAGTCTTGGCTGGCATCGGGGTGCGATCGAAACAGGCGTGAAGGTTGAGGTCTCGCGGATCAGGTCGTGATCGTCTCGAACTCGGCTTCGAGCGCCGGATCGTAGAAGGGGCCGAAGAGCTCCTCGTCGGAGGGCTTGTCCTCCTTGATCGGCACCGACACCCACGTCGTGTTGAGATAGTGCTTGAGGTGCACGTTCTCGGAGATGATGTTGCCGCCCCAGGTGCCGCAGCCCAGGCTGGAGGTCATCGGCATCCCGTTGTTGAACGCCCCGGCGTTGGCCTTCGACTGCGGCTGGCGGACCATGATCCGCGACACGGGCGCCGCCATCGCGAGGCGGTGGATGTGGTCCTGGTCGAACGAGTAGATGCCGCAGGAGTGACCCTTGCCGCCCACCTCGTAGACGCCGCGCATCATGTCGAGCGCCTGATCGAAGCCCTTGTACTTGTACACGGCGAGCAGTGTCGTGAGCTTCTCACCCGAGAAGTGATGTTCCTTGCCGATGCCGTCGCCGTGGACGATGATGAACTTGCGGTCGGCCGGAATCGTGAAGCCCGCGATCTTGGCAAGCTGCTGCGGCGAGATCGCGACCGTTTCGACGGTGCGATGCCGCTCGTCGTCCCACATGGCCTTGCGCAGCTGCTCCTTCTCGGCCGGCGACGCGAGGTAGCCGCCCTCCGCCTGCAATTGCGCGAGCATCTTCTCGAAGATCGACGCCTCGATGATCAGGTTGCCGTCGGCCGAGCAGCCGGAGCCGAAGTCCGACGTCTTGGAAAGGCGCGTGTTGCGCGCGGCTTCCTCGATGTTCGCGGTCTCGTCGATGATCATCGTCGAGTTGCCCGCCCCGACACCGTAGGCCGGCGTGCCGGAGCTGTACGCGGCGCGCACCATCGGCTGGCCGCCGGTGGCGATGATGAGATCGGCGCGCGCCATCAGCGCCTGCGACATGGGGATGTTGACCCGGGTGAGGCACTGCAGGATGTCGGCCGGGCGCACCTTCGCGCTCCAGCGCCTCGCGCATCAGCCGCACCGTCTCGAACGACGTCTTCTTGGAACGCGGGTGCGGCGAGTAGATGACGACGTCGCGTGCCTTGATCGCGTAGATCGCGTTGCCGGCCGGCGTGAGGTCCGGGTTCGTGGTCGGGACGATGCACGCGATGATGCCTGCCGGCTTGCCGTATTTCACGATGCCCTTCTCCGGCAGCTCCTCGATGACGCCGACGCTCTTCTGGCGCAGCGCATCGCGCAGCACCCCGCGGATCTTCATCCGCTTGCCCATCCGGCTGACCGCGTCGCCCAGGCCGCTTTCCTCGATGCCCATGTCGACGAGGCGCGTGAAGGTCTGCTTGTTCGCGACGGCCCACGCCACCGCCTGGCAGAGGCGGTCCACGCGTGCCTGATCGTAGGTCTCGATGATCGCGAGCGCCTCGCGCGCCTTCGCAAAAACCTCGTCGAGCTCCTGCTGCTGTTCCTCGGTGATGCCTTTCTTCGCTTCGGGGGCGGCCATCTCGCGGTCCTCGTCGTGTCTCGTGTCGTGACGGGCGCCCGTGCCGACGCGCCCGTGGTCGAATGCCGCCCGCCGGTCCCGTCCGTTGGGCGGGTGCAGGCGGCGACATCGGTGGTCGTTGCTGACTCGGGAATCTCCTCCGGCGTCCGCCATGCACGCGCATGGCGGGGATCGACACTGCCCGGGACCGCTGGGTGCGGCTTCCTCTTTCGGTAAATCTGGGGCGCGTCGAATGTGGTGCCACGATAGGGCTTCGGCACAATCGTCGCAAGGACGTGCAGCGACAATGTGTGCGCCAAGCGCACACAAAATCCGCATAATCAGCAGAATTGCGGATATCGCGGTGTTCCGAAAGCGCGTTTTCGCACATAATGGGCGCTAGACGCCCGTCGACGGACCTTGAAGACACCGGTATCCGCCTCCCGCGAACCGACGAGATCATCCCATGGCCAAACGCCCCGCCGCAGCGCAAACGCAACTCCCGGAGCCTCCGTCCGCGCCGGTTACGGTACCGCCGCCTTCGCTCGCCGATCCGGACGCGCTCGCCAGCGACGCCATTGCGCGCTTTGCCGACGACCCTGATTTCGTCACCGCGCTCGCGCGGGGGCTCGCCGTGCTGCTCGCGCTCTCGGACAAGCGGCGCCGGATGTCCATCGCCCAGGTCAGCCATCGCACGGGCATTCCGCGCGCCGCCGCACGGCGCAGCCTGCATACGCTGACGAAGCTCGGCTTCGCCGCCGCCGACGACGCACGCCGCTTCTACCTGCGGCCCCGGGTGCTGTCGTTCAGCCACGCCTACCTGTCGGCGTCGCCCATTGCCGTGCTTGCCCAGCCGATCCTCGACCGGCTGGGCGATTCGCTGCGCGAAGCGTGCTCGCTTGCGACCCTCGACGGCGACGAGATCGTCTATCTCACGCGCTCGACGTCGTCGCGCATCATGTCGCCCACGCTCAACGTGGGGCGCCGGCTGCCGGCGTACTGCACGTCGATCGGTCACGCGATGCTCGCGCATCTGCCGCAGGCCGAACTCGACGCGTTCCTCGCCCGCGGGCGCTTCCACGCCTACACCGAGCACACGCCCAACACGGCGGCGAAGCTGATGCCGCTGCTCGATGCCGTGCGCGAATCGGGCTTCGCGTTCGCGAGCCAGATGATGGAGCCGCGCATCTGCACGCTCGCCGTGCCCGTGCGCGACGCGGGCGGGCATTACGTCGCCGGCATCAACGTCATCCTGCAGGGACGCCTCTTCTCCCGCCGCGAAATGGCCGAGCGCTATTTTCACCCGCTGCAGGATGCGGCGAGGGAGCTGGGATCGCTGCTGCTGCCGTGACGACGGGCGCTCGCGCCGGCGACTGCGTCGCCGGTCGGCGCCGCAAAGCGCGAAAGAAACCGTGCCGTGAATCAAACGCCCCCCGGGGATTCGCGCGAATCCGCATCGCCTCCGGTCGCGGCCGATCCCGCGTCCACCGCGTTTCCGCGCCGCGTGGCGCTCATCGTGGCCGCCGCGTTCTTCATGGAGATGCTGGACGGCACGATCGTCACGACGGCATTGCCCGCGATCGCGCGGAGCCTCGGTGAGCCGACGCTGGCGCTGACCGCATGCATCACCGCCTATCTCGGCGCCATGGCCGTGTTCCTGCCGTCGGCCGGCTGGGCGAGCGAGCGCTTCGAGGCGCGCAGCCTCTTCGCCGCGGCAATTGCGGTGTTCACGCTCGCCTCGCTGCTGTGCGGGATCAGTCCGACCTTCTGGACGCTGATCGCATCGCGTCTGGTCCAGGGCGCCGCCGCGGCCTTCATGTCGCCGGTGGGTCGACTCGTCGTGCTGCGCGAAACTCCGAAGCACCAGATCATCGACGCCATCGGCTGGATCGTCTGGCCGGCGCTCATCGCACCCGTCGTCGGCCCGCCGCTCGGCGGCTTCATCACCACGTATGCGTCGTGGCGCTGGATCTTCCTCATCAACATTCCGATCGGCATTGCCGGCGTGATCCTCGTGCTGAAGTTCGTGCCGCAGCGCGGCCGGACTGCGGCGACGCGCGTTCGACGCCTGGGGATTCGTCCTCACCGGCGCCGCGCTGGCGGCGCTGATCCATGGCCTGTCGCTCGTTGCGCAGGGCGGCGCATCGTCGCGGCTCGGCGGCGCGCTCGTCGCCTTCGGGCTCGTCTGCGGATGCGTTGCCGTCCGGCACGCTCTCCGACACGCCACCCCGATGCTCGACCTCGCGGCCGCGCGCATTCCGACGTTCGCGCTCACCACCGTGACCGCGGGGTTCCTCGCCCGCATCGCCATCAGCATGACGCCGTTCCTGCTCCCGCTCATGTTCCAGATCGGGTTCGGCGAAAGCGCCTTCGCATCGGGCCTCATGGTGCTGGTCTACATGGGCGGCAACCTGGCGATGAAAAGCGTGACGACACCCATCCTTCGCCGCTTCGGCTTCCGCGACGTCGTCCGCGTGAACGGCATCGTGTGCGCAGCCGCACTCGCCGCATGCGGTCTCCTGTCCCCGGGACTTGCCCTGCCCGTCATCTGCGTCGTCCTCTTTGTCGCCGGCATGACGCGCTCGATGCATTTCACGTCGATGGCGACTCTTGCATTCGCCGACGTCGACGCCGCCCGTCGCCCGGGCGCGACGACGCTGGCCGCCATGGCGCAGCAGGTCGCCGGCGCCATCGGCGTGGCCGTCGCGGCACTGGCGCTCGGCGCCTTCCAGGCGCTTCGGGGCGGGCAGCAGCTGGTCCTCGGCGATTTCCAGCGCGCGCTCTTCGCGGCCAGCGTGCTGATGGCGATCGCCGTCGTGTGGTCGCAGCGCCTTCCGCGCAATGCCGGCGCCGGACTGCGGCAAATGGCAATGAGGATCATTCGCCGTTGAAACTGGGCATCAGCCGCGCCAAATTGCCGCAGCGGTAAGCATGGGCGCCAATTGCCGCGCAAGCGAAAGTGTTCGCGGGCGCAATTTTGCGATTTGACGTTGATGTGCGTCAAATGCGCGGAAACGCGCGCGCGCCTAGGCTGAATCGACGAGTTGAAGCGCGCGATTCCGTGCGCGTTTCCGCAGCACGACTCGCCGGCACACCGCCTCGGAAGGTCACGAATCATGGGCGCAATCACGCTGGACTCCGTCGAACTCAAGGAGACCGTTTCCGCGCAGGAGCAGGTTTTCGACAAGTGGCGGAACACGATCGGGCTGTTTCTCGGGCCGCTCGTGGCGGTGACGCTCTACCTGATCGACATGCCGTCGCTGAGTCCGAAGGCGCACGTGCTGGCCGCGGTGCTGAGCTGGACCGTCGTGTGGTGGATCTGCGAGCCCATTCCCCTCGCGATGACCGCCCTGATGTCCTCGGTCCTCTGCGTGATCTTCGGCGTCAGCGACGCGAGAGCGGTGTTCGCTCCCTACGCCGACCCGATCATCTACCTGTTCCTCGGCAGCTTCATGCTCGCGGAAGCGATGGCGATCCACGGTCTCGACAAGCGCTTCGCGTACGGGATCATGTCGCTCAAGTTCGTCGGCAACAGCACCGGCCGGATACTTCTGGCCTTCGGCTTCATCTGCGCCTTTCTGTCGATGTGGATCAGCAACACGGCGGCGACCGCCATGATGTTCCCGATCGCGCTCGGCATCGTCTATGCGCTCGCCGACATCCGGATGAAGCAGACCGGAAAGAAGGTCGATCCGTTGAAGCTGCGCTTCGGCACTGGAATGATGTTGATGGCGGCATATGCCGCGTCGGCCGGAGGCATCGCCACGCCCGTCGGCACGCCGCCGAACCTGATCGGCATCGCCATGATCGAGAAGTTCTGCGGCGTGAAGATCGCATTCTTCCAGTGGATGAGCTTCGCCCTACCGCTGCTGGTTCTGCTTTTTGCTCTCCTGTATTTCCTGATGTACTTCCTGCACAAGCCCGAGGTCGCGCGGATCCAGGGTGGCACCGAGTTCGTGCTCGAGGAGCGCGGCAAGCTCGGGAAATGGACGCGCGGCCAGAAGAATGCGCTGCTCTGCTTCCTGGTCACGGTGACACTCTGGCTCATTCCCGGAATCCTGTCGGTCATCTACGGGGATGCGGCGCCGATCAGCAAGGCCTACAGCAAGATGATGCCGGAGGGCGTCGCCGCGGTTGTGGGTGCGCTGCTGCTGTTCCTCTTGCCCGTGGACTGGAAGAAGCGCGAATTCACGATCTCCTGGACGCAGGCCACGAAGATCGACTGGGGAACGCTGCTCCTCTTCGGCGGCGGCATCACGCTCGGCACGATGATGTTCGACACGAAGCTCGCCGAGGTAATCGGCACGGGCCTCCTCAAGGTCAGTGGCGCGACCTCCGTCTGGGGCATCACGTTCGGTGCGATCTACATCGCGATGTTCGTCAGCGAGACCTCGTCGAACACGGCGTCGGCCAACATGGTGATCCCGGTGATGATCGCACTCGCGCAGGCGGCAGGCGTCAATCCGCTGCCGCCTGCGATCGGCGCGACCCTCGGCGCGAGCTTGGGCTTCATGCTGCCGGTGTCGACGCCGCCGAATGCGATCGTCTACGGGTCCGGCATGGTGCCGATCACGTCGATGATCCGGGCTGGCATCTTCTTCGACCTGCTGGGCGGCCTCGTCATCTGGGCCGGCCTGTACGTTCTGCTGCCTCTCGTGGGGCTTGGCTAGGAATCCTTCGATCACTCGCGGCTGACCACAGGCGGCTTTCCGCAGATACCTTGCGCCAGTCGGCATTTGCGCCGGAGCGCCATTGACGCCGGTCAACCTGTCGCCGCGACACGCGCGCAAGATTGAACCATCCGTTCATATCGCGCGCTTTGCACCGTTGGGCGGCTCCGATGCTTGCCTGCATACACCACCCTCTGATCACGCTCGCCCGCCGGCGCCGCAGCGAAAGTCGCGCGTGGCCCACCCGGCGCGGGATCCGGCAATGACGGTCGCCGTCGAAGCCGCGGTCGATTCGATCATCGAGCGGTATCGCGGCGATTCCGGCAGCCTGCTCCAGATCCTGCGCGAGGTGCAGGAGGCCTGCGACTGGATTCCGCCCGAAGCGATCGACCGCATCGAGCGGCGGCTCAAGCTCCCGCGGACCAAGATCGAGGGCGTCGCCGGCTTCTATTCGTTCCTGTACACGCGGCCACGGGGCCGGTACCGGGTGCTGTGGAGCGACAACGTCACCGACCGCATGCTGGGAAGCATGGAGCTCCTCGAGCACATGTGCCGCGAGCTCTGGGTCGAGCGCGGCAAGACGTCCGAGGACGGGCTCGTCAGCGTCGCCACGACATCGTGCACCGGCATGTGCGACCAGGGCCCCGCGCTGCTGGTCAACAACCATGCGATCACCCGGCTGACGCGCGCCCGCGTGGAGGAGATCTGCGCGCTGATCCGCGAGCGCACGCCACTCTCCGACTGGCCGGCCGAATTCTTCCGCGTCGACGACAACATCCGGCGCGAGGACGTGATGCTCGCCACCGAGCTGGATCCGGGCGCCTCGCTGACGGCGGCGCTGGCACGTGGCGCCGACGGGCTCCTGGCGGAGATCAAGCGGTCGAACCTGCGCGGGCGCGGGGGCGCCGGATTCTCCACGGGCATGAAATGGGAGGCCTGCCGCAACGCCGCCGGCACCGAGCATTACGTCGTGTGCAATGCCGACGAGGGCGAGCCGGGGACGTTCAAGGACCGGGTGCTGCTCTCCACCTACGCCGATCGCGTGCTCGCGGGCATGACGCTGTGCGCATTCGTGGTCGGCGCGCGCAAGGGCTTCATCTACCTGCGCGGCGAATACCGGTACCTGCTCGACCACCTGAGCGCGGCGCTCGCCCATCGCCGCAATCGCAACCTGCTGGGTGCGGGCATCCTCGGACGCAAGGGCTTCGATTTCGACATCGAGATCCACATGGGCGCCGGCGCCTACGTGTGCGGCGAGGAATCCGCGCTGATCGAGTCGCTCGAAGGCAAGCGCGGCACGCCGCGCAACCGCCCGCCGTTCCCCGTGACCTGCGGCTATCTGGGGCAGCCCACCGTCGTCAACAACGTCGAGACCTTCGCGGCGGCCGCGCTGATCGCGAAGAACGGGGGCGCGTGGTATGCGGGCATCGGCACCGGGAAATCCGCGGGCACGAAGATCCTCTGCGTATCGGGCGACTGCGCGCGTCCCGGCATCTACGAATACCCGTTCGGCGTCAGCGTGCGCGACGTGCTCACCGATTGCGGCGCGACCGACACCCAGGCGGTGCAGATCAGCGGCCCGTCCGGCACCTGCGTACCGGAGGCGGGATTCGATCGCAGGATCGCGTTCGAGGACCTTCCGACCGCCGGCGCCTTCATGGTGTTCAATCACCGGCGCGACATGTTCGAGGTCGCGCGCAATTTCGTCCACTTCTTCGTCCGGGAAAGCTGCGGCTTCTGCACGCCGTGCAGGGTCGGCACGTCGCTCCTGAAGAACATGATGGACAAGCTTGCGGCCGGGCACGGCTCGCCGTACGACTTCGACGAGATCGAGAAGATGAACGTCATCCTCAAGTCGATGAGCCACTGCGGCCTCGGCCAGTCGGCATGCAATCCCGTGCTCGACACCATCGCGAAGTTCCGGCCCGCGTACCAGCGCCACCTCGAGCACGACGAATTCCGCCCGGCATTCGATCTCGACCGCGCACTCGCGTCCGCGCGGCGGATGACCGGCCGCGATGACGAGCAGGCGCATTTCGACCTGCTGTCGGAGGAAATGCCGTGAGCACAACGTTCACCATCGACGGCATGTCGGTTTCGTTCACGGAAGGACAGACGATCATCCAGGCGGCGCTGGCAGCGGGCGTGTACATCCCGCACCTCTGCTACCACCCGGATTTCAAGCCGCACGGCTCGTGCCGGGTCTGCACTGTCAAGGCCGACGGCCGCGAGACCGCGTCGTGCACGATGCGCGCTGCAGAGGGGATGGTCGTCGAGAACGACACCGCTGCGCTCAACGAGCAGCGGCGCGCGATCGTGCAGATGCTGTTCGTCGAAGGCAATCATTTCTGCCCTTCCTGCGAGAAGAGCGGCAGCTGCAAGCTCCAGGCGACGGCGTACGGGCTCGGCATGATGTCGCCGCACTACGATCACTTCTATCCCGATCGGCCGGTCGACGCCTCGCACCCGCACCTCCTGCTCGACTTCAATCGCTGCATCCTGTGCTCGCTCTGCGTGCGCGCGAGCCGTGACGTCGACGGCAGGAGCGCGTTTGCGCTGTCCGGGCGCGGCATCCGGACCCGGCTCATCGTCAACGCGAAGTCGGGCCGCCTCGCGGACACCGACGTCACCGCCGACGATCGCGCGGTGCAGGTCTGCCCGGTCGGCGCCATCCTCCCCAAGCGGCGCGGGTTCGAGGTGCCCATCGGCCGCCGGGTGTTCGACCTGAAGCCGCTGTCCGACTACGTCGACGCCACGGCGGCGATCGAGGACAGCGTAGATGGATGCCCCCGTGCGCACGAAGGTGAGGGTCGCGACCACGTCGCTCGCCGGCTGCTTCGGCTGCCACATGTCTTTTCTCGACATCGACCTGCGGCTCATCGGACTCCTCGACCTGATCGAGCTCGACCGCTCGCCGCTCACCGACATCAAGGAAGTCGGCGAATGCGACATCGGCATCATCGAGGGCGGCCTCTGCAACGCGGAGAACGTCCATGTGCTGCGCGAATTCCGCGCGCACTGCAAGAAGCTCATCGCGCTGGGCGCGTGCGCGATCAACGGCGGACTGCCCGCGCAGCGCAACCATCTCAGCCTGCCGATGATCCTGCAGGAGGTCTACCAGACGAGCCTTGGACTCGCCAACGGTCTCATTCCCAATGACCCGGAGCTGCCGCTGCCGCTCAACAAGGTGCATCCGCTGCACGAAGTCGTCGAGATCGATTACTTCATTCCCGGCTGCCCGCCCTCCGCCGACGCGATCTGGAAGGCGCTGACCGACATCCTCGCCGGACGTGAGCCCGATCTCGGCCACGGACTGATCCAGTACGACTGAAGACGATGACGTTCCCGCTCGAAACTGCCGCCCATCCCGAGAAGCTGCGCCGGGTCGCCATCGACCCCGTCTCGCGGGTCGAAGGCCACGGCAAGGTCACGCTGCTGCTCGACGAGAATGGCCGCGTCCACCAGGCCCGCCTTCACATCGTCGAGTTTCGCGGCTTCGAAAAATTCATCCAGGGTCGCCCGTACTGGGAAGTTCCGGTCATGGTGCAGCGGCTCTGCGGCATCTGCCCGGTGAGCCACAATCTCGCCGCTTCCAAGGCGTTCGATGCGATCGTCGGTGCGACGCGCCTCACGCCGACGGCCGAGAAGATCCGCCGGCTGATGCACTACGGGCAGATCATGCAATCGCATGCGCTGCACTTCTTCCATTTGTGCTCGCCCGATCTTCTGTTTGGCTTCGACAGCGACGTAGCGCGCCGCAACATCGCCGGCGTCGCGCAGGAGCACCCGGAGACCGCACGACGTGGCGTGCTGCTGCGCAAGTTCGGCCAGGAAGTGATCCGCATCACGGCCGGGAAGCGCGTTCACGGCACCGGCGCGATCCCGGGCGGCGTCAACAAGGCCGTGACGATCGAAGAGCGCGACGCCCTGCTCGCCGACGTCTACCACATGGTCGCGTGGAGCCGGGAGGCGGTGCGCCTCGTCGAGCAGCTGCACACGCAGAATCCCGCGCTGTACAACAGCTTCGGCGTGTTCCGCTCGAACATGATGTCGCTGGTAGGCACGGACGGCGCGCTCGACTTCTACGACGGCAAGCTGCGCGCCCGCACCGATTCCGGCGAGCTCATCTTCGACGGCGTCGACTATCGCGGCTACGACCGGTACATCGAGGAGGAGGTGAAGCCCTGGAGCTACATGAAGTTTCCGTTCCTCACTTCGCTCGGCAAGGAAAAGGGCTGGTATCGTGTCGGACCGCTGTCGCGCCTCCAGAACTGCGACCACATTCCGACGCCGCTGGCCGAAATCGAGCGCCGGCAGTTCCTTGATTACTGCGGTGGCACGCCGATGCACGCGCCGCTGGCGTATCACTGGGCGCGGATGATCGAGATGCTGCACGCGGTCGAGACCATCAAGGACCTGCTGCACGACGACGACATCCTCGGCGACGACCTTGTCACCAGCGGCCCGCGCGCGCTCGAAGGCGTCGGCGTCATCGAGGCGCCGCGCGGCACGCTGATCCATCACTACCGCGTCGACGAGAGCGACCTCGTGACGATGTGTAACCTCATCGTGTCGACGACGCACAACAACCAGGCAATGAACGAGGCCATCCGCAACGTCGCCAAGCGCTATCTCAACGGCCACACGCTCACGGAAGGCCTGCTGAACCACATCGAGGTCGTGATCCGCGCGTTCGACCCGTGTCTGTCGTGCGCGACCCACGCGCTCGGCCGGATGCCGCTCGCCGTCGAGCTTGTGGACGCCGCGGGGACCATCGTTCACCGCCTCTCCACTGGCGGCGCCGACATGGAAGACGGAACGCGCTGATGCCGGCGCCTGTCGTCATCTTTGCCGTCGGCAATCGAAGCCGTGGCGACGACGCGCTCGGCCCGATGCTGCTCGACCGTCTCGCCAGCGTGCTTGCTGCCGAGGGACGCAGCGGACATTTCGAGCTGATCGACGACTTCCAGCTGCAGATCGAGCACGCGCTCGACCTCGCCGATCGGGAGTGCGCGCTGTTCATCGACGCCGGCACGGGCACGCCGGCGCCATTTGCCTTCCGTGCGATCGAGCCGGCCGAGGTACTGGCGACCCATTCGACACATGCGCTGCCTCCCGAGGCGGTGCTCGCGGTCTACAAGAAGCTGACTGGCGGCGCCCCCCCGCCAGCGTTCGTCCTGTGCGTGCGCGGCGAGTCGTTCGAGCTCGGCGCCGACCTCACCTCTGCGGCACGCGCAAATCTCGAGGCTGCGTGGATGCATCTGCGGAAATGGTGCCGATGGCCCTCGAACACGCCGGCATCTGCATCCGTCCCGGCGTAGGAAATCGACTTACATCGCGAGTAAAAGCCGGCTTACAGACATCCGGGACACGGACCGAATAGGCTCCGCTCTGGCAGGATCGCGTGGTGCGGCACGTTCCCCGATTCCTGCACTTGCTACATCGACGGCAACCGCGCGACGTGCTCGCTCGTCTATGCGTGCATGAACTCAGGCAACTGCAAGGCCGCGCCGTAGCGGCACCGCGTTCAGCCGAATGCCGCCACGGATGCGTGCGCATCGGTGGCAATGCTGACGCCGCGCGAAGCGGCGCGTTGACGCCTGATCGGCGCAATCGCCTGCGACCTATTTGCCCGGCCGGAGGATATCCAGCAGGCCTTCGACGACGCCGTCGGCGACCATCCCGATGCGGCGCGCCGCGGCTTCGGACAGATCGGCAATGCGCCCCGCGACGAAGGGGCCGCGGTCGTTCACCACGACCTCCACGCTGCGCTGATTCTCTAGATTGGTGACGCGCACCCGCGTGCCGAAGGGCAGCGTGCGGTGCGCCATCGTGAGCGCGGCGGGATCGAACAACTCGCCGCTGGCCGTCTTCCTGCCGGCGAACTCGTTGGCGTACATCGAAATGCGTCCGCGCTGCTGGCTCGTAGCAGCCTCTCCCGACGACGCGGGTGGGGAAGGCGGAGCAGCCGGGGTCGGCCGCGCCGGTTCGGGCTCGGGCGCACGCTCGGGCTGCGCGCACCCGAACAGCGTCGCGACCGCAAGCGCGACGATCAGGCAGAGCGATGGACGGAAGCACATTTGGCCGGCGTTCATCCGGACTCCTTCGCGTGAAAGCCGCTACCCCGGAATGCTACGACCTGACAGGTGAAGGTCAGGTTCCAGGCGCGCTTTCCCGCGCGGCCTGTCGGCGCTTCGGACCGGACGCTCAACTGTCGTCGCACGGATCGGCCTGCTTGCGATCGTACGAAACTTCCGCCTGCGAACGGGATTCGCGCGAGCACCTGGACTCTTCGCCGCTCGCGCAATAGTATTGGCGCGCGGCATAGCAGGCCGATTCAAGCCAAATATTTGATGTGCTCTTGGGGAGATTAGGATGACGCCGATCGTCAGCAACCCTTCAATTCCTCGCCTGAATCGACTTCTTGGGCTCATTTTATTCGCGTCGTGCGGAGTCGGGCATGCTGCGCAGATTGCATCTGGTGACGCCGACTACGATCGGTTTTGGCGATATACGGGTGGGCCACACGGCCTCGGTTGCCGTGACGGTAACCAATACGAGCGGATCGCCGTTGACGGCGTTTGCCGGCGGCGGCATTGGCGCTCCGTTCGGCGGTTTCCAGAATTGCGCGGGCGGCGTGCCGGTCGGCGGCTCGTGTGCATTCACCTACACGTTCACCCCGACCACGACCGGCGCGTTCCACGGCAGTACGGGATTTTCATTCCAGAGCGGAACGCAGAGCCAGAACGTCACGATCTCGGTAAATGGAAACGGGGTTGGTACGCTGGCCGATGTCAGCCCGGTCAGCATCGACTACGGTTTGGTCAAGCTCGGCAACATGGTGAGCATCCCGGTCACCATCACCAACGTCAGTGCGCAGACGTTGACGAATTGGGCGGGCGGCGGCATCGGCGCCCCGTTCGGGGGCTTCCAGAACTGTGCGGGCGGCGTGGCACCCGGCGCCTCCTGCGCATTCACCTACATTTTCACGCCGACGGTGCTCGGAGTCGCCAATGGCACGACGAGCTTCAGCTTTGCGATTGCCAATGGCGCTTCCCAGAATGTCACGGTGACGCTGCGCGGACAGGGGGTCGCCACTCTGGCAGAAGTGACCCCGACCACGATCGGCTTTGGCGACGTGCCCGTCGGACACACGGTGTCGGTTCCGGTGACGGTCACCAACACCAGTCCACAGCCTCTGGGCAGCTTCGCGGGCGGCGGCGTCGGCGTGCCGTTTGGCGGCTTCCAGAATTGCGCGGGCGGCGTGGCAGTCGGGAGCTCGTGCCAATTCACCTACCAATTCACTCCGACCACCACGGGACCGACAAACGCCACCACCGGGTTCAGCTTCGCGATCGCCGACGGCGCGTCCCAGGCCGTCCCGATTACACTCGGTGGAAACGGCATCAGCGCCGCGCAAGCTGCGGAGGTGACGCCGACTACGATCGGTTTTGGCGATATACGGGTGGGCCACACGGCCTCGGTTGCCGTGACGGTAACCAATACGAGCGGATCGCCGTTGACGGCGTTTGCCGGCGGCGGCATTGGCGCTCCGTTCGGCGGTTTCCAGAATTGCGCGGGCGGCGTGCCGGTCGGCGGCTCGTGTGCATTCACCTACACGTTCACCCCGACCACGACCGGCGCGTTCCACGGCAGTACGGGATTTTCATTCCAGAGCGGAACGCAGAGCCAGAACGTCACGATCTCGGTAAATGGAAACGGGGTTGGTACGCTGGCCGATGTCAGCCCGGTCAGCATCGACTACGGTTTGGTCAAGCTCGGCAACATGGTGAGCATCCCGGTCACCATCACCAACGTCAGTGCGCAGACGTTGACGAATTGGGCGGGCGGCGGCATCGGCGCCCCGTTCGGGGGCTTCCAGAACTGTGCGGGCGGCGTGGCACCCGGCGCCTCCTGCGCATTCACCTACATTTTCACGCCGACGGTGCTCGGAGTCGCCAATGGCACGACGAGCTTCAGCTTTGCGATTGCCAATGGCGCTTCCCAGAATGTCACGGTGACGCTGCGCGGACAGGGGGTCGCCACTCTGGCAGAAGTGACCCCGACCACGATCGGCTTTGGCGACGTGCCCGTCGGACACACGGTGTCGGTTCCGGTGACGGTCACCAACACCAGTCCACAGCCTCTGGGCAGCTTCGCGGGCGGCGGCGTCGGCGTGCCGTTTGGCGGCTTCCAGAATTGCGCGGGCGGCGTGGCAGTCGGGAGCTCGTGCCAATTCACCTACCAATTCACTCCGACCACCACGGGACCGACAAACGCCACCACCGGGTTCAGCTTCGCGATCGCCGACGGCGCGTCCCAGGCCGTCCCCATATATTTGAATGGCAACGTGCTGGGACCGCCGCCCAATCTCGTCAGCGCGGTGTCGCGCAAGGCGCACGGAAGTGCGGGCACTTTCGACCTTCCACTGTCGCTGACAGCCACCAATCCCTCGACGGAGCCGCGCCAGGGTCCTGGACAAGTCATCGTTCTGACATTCGATGAACCGATCAGCGCGGCTACGGTGGGCATCGCAGAAGGGAGCGCGACGCCGGGTGCACCGACCTTCAGCGGAAACGACGTGGTCGTGAGCCTGAGTGGCGTCGCGAACCAACAATATGTGACGGTCTCGCTTACCAACGTTACGGCGGCCAATGGCTCGAACGGCGGCAGCGGTTCAATTCGCGTTGGATTCCTGCTCGGTGACGTAAACCAGAATCGAGTGGTGTCGCTGGCGGATGTCGGGCTCGTTAATGCGCAACTGGCCCAGCCGGTGACCACGATGAACTTCATCAAGGACGTGAACGCAAGCGGCACGTTGACGGTAGCGGACAAGGCCATCGCCAATACCAATTTGACCAGGGCGTTGCCGGCGCCTTGATACGGGTCCACTCAGATGAGCAGCGGGATGTCCGCTCAAGGCGACGTGCCGATGGCCTGCCATGTGGCCGGGCGTCCGCGCCGGGTCGATTCAGGCCGCCCCGTCCCGCACAGATTTCTGGGCAGTCCTGACCGATTGCGCGGCCCGAAAACCGATTGGAGTGCAAAGTCGTTACATCGGTCCGTGGCCGGCATCGGCCGCACGGCATAACTCGGGCCCGGGGGCGCGGGCACCCGGCACGCGATCAGCCCAATTGGCTACGCCTTCAGCGAGGCGAGCACCGCCTGCATCGCACCGATATCGACGGGCTTCACCAGATGGTGGTGAAAGCCCGCTTGCCGCGTGCGCTGACGATCGCTCGGCTGACCCCAGCCGGTCAATGCGATCAGCGTCGTGTCGCGCGCGCCGGGCAGCGCGCGGATGTGCCGCGCCACCTCGTAGCCGTCCATGCCGGGCATGCCCAGGTCGAGCATCGCCACGCTCGGCCGAAAGGCGCTCAATGCCTCGAGCGCGGTCGCGCCATCGTATGCGACGCGCACGTCGGCGCCGATCGTCTGCAGCAGGTCCGCCAGCGTATTGGCCGCATCCCGATTGTCGTCGACGACCAGGATGCGCTCGTGTTCGCGAATCCTCGGCGCGACGGCGGGGACCACCGAAGCGCGCGCGCCCCCGTGGTGGTCGAGCGGCAGACGGACGACGAACGCGCTGCCCTTGCCTTTGCCCCCGCTCGCCGCCGTCAGGCTGCCGCCGTGCATCTCGATCAGGCTCCGCGCGAGCGAGAGACCGATTCCGAGTCCCGTACGCGCCCGCCGATCGCCGCTATCCGCCTGCGCGAACATCTCGAACACACGCGAAAGCGATTCGCCCGGTATGCCGACGCCGGTATCGCTGACGGTGACGAGCGCATTGGTGCCATCGCGTTTGGCCGCGATCGATATGCGGCCGCCGGGGTCGGTGTACTTGGCGGCATTGTTGAGCAGGTTGGCGAACACCTGCGCGAGACGCATCGGGTCTGCGTCGAGGAGCATTTCGTCCGCCGGAAGCAAGACGGTCAGCTCGTGCTGCGCCGCATCTATCAGCGGGCGGCTCGTTTCGACCGCCGCGGCGATGACCGCGGCAAGATCGACGACGTCCCTGCGCAATTCGATCTTGCCGCGGGAGATGCGCGAGACGTCCATCAGGTCGTCGATCAGCCGCACCATCTGGTTTACCTGACGGTCCATGATTTCAAGTGCCGTGGCGGCAGCCCCGCTCGATTCCGTCCGGCGCAGGAGACCGATGGCGTTCCGGATCGGCGCCAGTGGATTGCGCAGCTCATGTGCGAGCGTGGCGAGGAACTGATTCTTGCGCTCGTCGGCTTCCTCGCGCTCTTCAAGATGCGCTCGCGCCTGGTACTGGCGCCCGCGCGCGCGCAGCGCACTGCGCACGGCGCTCACAAGTGCGGCAATGCGCACCGGCCGCTCGATCAGCGTGACGTTACCCAGCGTCGTCAGCGCTCGGGCCGAGATCGGCGAATCGGCGCCGGATAGCGACAGCAGCAGCACCGGCACGTCGGACCACGCGGGCTGTCGGGCCAGCAGCGTCGTCAGCCGGCCGGTGCCCTGGGCGATGGCCTCCTCGGCGATCAGGACGGCGGCGGCGCCGCGCTCGAGCTCCTGCGCCACCTGCTCGAGATCGTGGCATGCGACGCAGATCACCGCATCCCTCGCGAGCGAATCAGCGATGAGCGCGCCGTCCTTGCCGACCGGTGCCAGGATGAGCAGCCGGCGCTCCAGACGATCAGCAGGCGGCTCGCCCATTATTTCGGCTGCGGCACGCCGGTCAGGACACCGCGGTAGTTGCGCAGAGGCTCGCCGATGGTGATGCGTCCACCCTTCATGCTGAATGACCGGATGCCGCGCTCGTGCTCGCCGCCGCGCATCTTGATCACGGATATCGCCTGCCGCACCTCGCCTTCGGCCTCGAAGTAGCGCAGCAGCACGACCGCGTCGGCGAGATAGCTCGCGTCGATCGGATTGCTCATCTGGCCGCTGATCGTCCCCTGCTGCGCGGCGATCAGCACCGTCGCGACGCCCGCCTGACCGAGATAGGTGAGGATCTCGTGCAGCTGGACGATGAGAAACTTCTCGTCCGGCATCGAATTGAGGTAGCCGTTCAGGCTGTCGATCACCACCAGCTTCGCGTGGCGCTTCTCCACTTCATTTCGGATCGCGTGCGCGAATTCTCCTGGCGACAGCTCGGCCGGATCGACCTGCCGCACGGAGACTCGGCCCTCTGCGGCATTTTCACTCAGCCCGATGTTGAGGCCGCGCGCGCGACTGAACAGTGTATTGGTGCTCTCGTCGAAGATGAAGAGTGCGGCACACTCAT
Organism: uncultured beta proteobacterium; assembly: GCA_963717695.1. Taxonomy (GTDB): domain Bacteria; phylum Pseudomonadota; class Gammaproteobacteria; order Burkholderiales; family Casimicrobiaceae; genus CAIWHR01. The sequence goes on from CAVQWR010000006.1 coordinate 321,055, forward strand.
CGGTTGCCGCGTTGTGCGCGGCGAACAGCGACGCGATCGTCGACTTTCCGGTGCCTGCCGCGCCCTGTATCAGCGTGCTCGTGCCGCGCTCCAATCCGCCACCCAGCATCGTGTCGAGCTCGGGCAGGCCGCTCTTGATGCGCTCGCGGCTCGATTCGCGCCGGTGTTCGGCCGCGATCAGTCTCGGATAGGCTTCGAGGCCGCCGCGTCGGATCGTATAGTCATGGTAACCGGCGCGAAAATCGCTGCCGCGGAACTTGGTGACGCTGAGACGGCGGCGCGCTCCGCCGAAAAGCGGCACGGTGTGCTCGAGGAGCAGCGCGCCGTGGGCGATGCTCTGGACCTGCAGATCGTGATCGGTCGAGGTCAGGTCGTCGAGCAGCAGCACGGTGCAGCGTCGTCCGGCGAAAAACTGCTTCAATGCCAGAATCTGCCGCCGATAGCGCAGCGGGCTGCCCGACAGCAGGCGCAGCTCGGACAGCGAATCGAATACGATCCGCGTGGGCTTGACGCGCTCCACCTCCTCAAGAATTCTGCGCGTGGTTTCGGAGAGTTCGACTTCGCTCGGGTGGAACACCGTGTATTGCTCGGCCGGCTCGAGCGCGGTTTCCGACGGCATCAGCTCGCTTACGTCGACACCTTCGAGCGACCAGCCGTGCGACTCGGCGACGTCGTCGACCTCGTCCTTGGTTTCGGACAGCGTCAGATACATCACTCGCTCGCCGCGACGCACGCCCTCCAAGAGGAACTGAAATGCGAGCGTGGTCTTGCCGGAACCGGGCATCCCTTCGATCAGGTACAGCCGATTCGCCGTCCATCCGCCGTACAGGATTTCATCGAGACCTTCGATGCCGGTCGCAACACGCGGGATGGGTGCACGGGCCATGATTGCGGTCGGAAAAGACATCCGACAAGTGTAGGTTCGGCCACTGCATGCCGCAAGGCGCGGCGGGAAAACGCGCGCCATCCCTACGCGGCAATGCGTTCTCGTCCTACAAGAACGAAGGGTTCACCGCGATCACCGAAGCCGCCAGACCACGAGCACGTCGTCCTCGTAGTACGGCGCACCGTAATGCTCGCGCACCCAGACCTCGCATTGAGGCCGAGGCGTCATGCTGCCTGGTCGGGCCGCCGGCCGATAATATGCGAGGTAATTGATGCCGCGCGAAACCATCTCTGACCTGTTCTTCAGGTGAACGCCATTCCGAAAATCAAAACGCGCATCGGGAGGAATCTCGCCCGCCCCGTATTCGGCGCAGGCACCCCACAGATAGGCAGGAATGACGCGCTGCCGGCTGGCGCGCTCCCAGATCGGCGCGGGCCAATCGTAGGTTGCGTAATGGAATGGTGCGACCGCTACGGTCATCGATCCCGGTGGAGCGGAAGACAGTTCCGTCCAGAACGGAGACACGGCCATGGTTTCCATCCCGAGTCGCACCGCATTGACGTCCGTTCGATAGTCGTACTGGAAATAGGAATCTTCCGCGTAGGAGTTGGGCCGTCGGAGAACTTCCGGCAAGGGCGACGTGCTCCAGGAGGCCACCACAAACGGAATGGCCAGAGCAAATGTCCACATAACGCGGCGCCTGTCCGTGCCGGTAGTCCCGCTCAACCCGTCAGTAATGCGTACTATTCCCGCCGAAACCGCCAGCAGCAGAAGCGGCACCGCCGGTAACAGGTATCGCCCGAACGCAAGGGGTTTGTCCACCCACCATGGTCGGATGGCCAGCAAGGCCAGCACTGTAAGGGCCACGCCGAGAGTCGCCCACCGCGCGATTGCAATGGATCGCCAGACCGTTCCCCATCCGGCCCCTGCCAGCACAACACCGACAAGCACAACTGCCAGCGACCCCGTGCCAAACCAGAGGAACGACGCACCATAGACAGTCGCGAGCGTAACGTTGTCGACGCCCGATTTGCCCGCAAGCGCTTCAGGATCGCCGAGGAGCGGGGGTAGCACCGCCAATGCCATGATCAGGCCCACAAGCCCCGTCCACGCGATTAAGGGACGCCAGGAAAGTCCCTTGCGGCGCAATGTCGCCCACCATTGGGCGAGCAGTGGAGCGACAACCATCGGTCCAGCGATTGCGTGGGTCCAGACCACGAGGCCGGCGAGTAGCGAGTATCCGATGGCAAACTTCCAGCGAACCGCGCGATCCAGAATCGCCCGCTCGAAAAGCCAGTAGGCGAGATAAGTGCAGAGCAACGTCAGCGCATAAGGGCGGCCGATGCGCGCGTACGAAATCAGGAATGGCGATATTGCGAGAAGAATCGCAAACAGCACGATGGTTCGATTGCTCAAACGTCCAAGCAGCGCCACCGGAAAGAGGATCAGCGTGAGGAGTCCGGCCACGATGATGGGCAGGCGCAGCGTCAGCTCGCTGAGCGCAAACCAACGCATCTCGAGTCGGTAGATCAGGACGAGAGGAATGCTGTAGTCGGCATGTCCAAAACTCGTCGCCGTATGCGCGGCAGTAGCGTAGAGAATCTCATGGATGGGGTGCCACTCATCACCCACCAGGACTTGCGCCGAGATCTGTTCGAGGCGCAGGTACGCACCGATGGCGAACGCCCCGAGAAGGGACAGCAACAGGCGCAGGCGCGGTGACATCGGAGGCATTACGGGGGCGCGTCGCGCTCGTCGCGCTTAGGGAGCGGAAGATTTGAACGGGGCCCAAGTCTAGCGTGGCAGGCGGGCGGCGCCTAGCACCCCCCGTCTCTCGCGCTTCGGCGAGCTCGATCCATGCCACAAGGCCCCGTTCTGACGACGCGCCGGGCGACTCCGCCCCCGGTCTCCACTCACGACGGCAACCCGATCAATCGATCGTCGGCGAGCGTTGATTCCAGCTCGACGGGACGGACCAAGGCCCCGGTTCAGTTCCCCCCGCTCGCCCGCGCCAGCGGCTCACCAATACTTATGACGAGATCGGCCGTCAACGTTCGCGGGGTCTGGTGCGAGATGAAGAGGATGGTCGCGCGGCCTTTGAGGGCGTTGATGGTGTGAGCGACATGCTCGGCGGTCCGCTGGTCCAGATTGCTGGTCGCCTCATCGAACACGAGGATCCTCGGACGTTTCAGCAACGCGCGGGCAATGGCGATTCGTTGTTTCTGCCCGCCGGACAGCCCCACGCCGCGCTCGCCTATTTCCGTCTGATATCCATTTGGCAATGCGGAAATCGCGTCGTGAATTTCAGCGCAACGGCATGCCTCCGTCACATGGTCAAATGTCGCGAACGGGTTGGCCATGACGAGATTGTCGTAAAGGCTTCCGGAGAACAGTGTCGTTTCCTGCGGAACCACGCCGAAGTACGAGCGCAACTCGTTGGCTGCGAAATGTCGACAATCGCGGCCGTCGAGAAGAATCTGCCCATCCGTAGGCATGCAGAATCCCTGCAGGAGCCTTGCGAGCGTACTCTTGCCGCTGCCCGAAGCTCCCGTGATGACAATGCAGTGCCCGGGCGCGATATCAAAGGTCATGTTTCTATAGAGATACGGCAACGCGTCGCTGTAGCGAAATGACACTCCCTTGAATTCGATCCGACCGGGACCGATCGTCTCGCGCGCGGGAACGACCGCGTACGGCTCGGCGGGGGCATTCATGATGTCGGCGAGGCGCTGGACCGAGATGCTCGCCTGCTGAAATTGCTGCCAGAGGCCCACGAGGCGCAGCATGGGCTGCGAGACCCGACCCGCGAACATCTGAAAGGCGACGAGCATTCCAATGGTGAAGTCGGCGTTGTGCATCACGAGCCACGCCCCGAAGCAGAGAATCGCGGTCGACATCAGTTGCTCAAGCGCATTGGCTGAAGTGTTGTAGGTGTTGGTGAGCTGCCGCGTCGCAAAACTGGTTTGAAGGTAGGCCGCGAGGTACTCCTCGTAACGCTGGCCGAGCTGCGGTTCCATCTGCAGCGATTTGACCGTCTCCATTCCCGCGATATATTCGGTCAGAAAGGCCTGGTTTCTCGCTCCCTGGAGGAATTGCTGGTTCAGACGCGCCTGGAAGAGCGGCGCAACAGCGAGGCTCATCGCGACGATGATCGCGAGGATCCCGAGGGTGATCAGGGTGAGCGAGACACTGTAGGTCAGCATCAGTCCCAGGAACAGCAACAGGAACGGGCAGTCGAGGAGAAGCGTGACCGCTGCGCCGGACAGGAAGTCACGGATGGTCTCCACGCCGTGAAGGCGCGCGGCAATGACGCCGGTGGGCCGGTGCTCGAAGTATCGAAGCGGAAGCCGGAAGAGATGGGTGAAGATCTCCCGACCGAGGACCGCATCCACGCGATTGCCGGTGTGGCTCACCAGATATTGCCGAATCCAGGAAAGGCTTGCCGAAAACACGAGAAAGATCGCCAGCGCGACGGCGATCACGGTCAGGGTGCTTGACGTCTGGTGGACGATCACCCTGTCGACGATGACCTGGCTGCAAAGCGGCACGACGAGGGCAATGAGCTGGATGAAAAGGGACGCGAACAGCACGTCGCGCCAAACTCGCCTGTGCCGCAACAACTCGGGGACGAACCACCTGAATCCGAAGCGCTCTGTACTCGTCGCGGGATCATCGTCGCGGCAGGGCCGCTCGAGGGGCGTGACGACGATCGCCACACCGGCGAACATCCGGGTGAATTCATCGATGGTCGCGATGGTCGGGGCGTTCGTGCCCGCGCAGAAGTAAAGCACGCGTCCCTGTTCCACCTTGACCACGAGCGCAATACGGAAGCCGGGCACGTCTTCCGGGTCCGGTGATGACGGAGCGTATGCGGCTTCCTGGCCGCGGCTGGCAGTGGCCTCGCGCGCACGGTTCAGCAGGACGACGCTGGGTGCGGGCAATGTCGCGAGCACCTCGCACTCGATGACGATTGCCTCCGCGCGAAACCCCGCCGCACGAATGGCCTCGACCAGCGTCAGCGTGGTGTTGGGCGGCGGAAACTGGATCTGCAGCAACCGGGCATCGAAGCGCGTCCTTCGAAGGTTGCAGATGCTCCCGACTGCCCAGAGAAGCTCGCCGGCATCGATGGCCTGATCGAAACTCGCACGATGGCCGTGAGGCAGGGGCCGGCGAAACCGCAGCAGAGTCATCAGCGCTCCCGAGCCGCCTCGTGCCATGCCTTCTGCACCGGGGCCAGCAGATACTCGAGTACGCTTCGGTCGCCAAGCTTGATCTCGGCGCTGACCTGCATCCCCGATACCAGCGCAAGGTCCGCCGAATCGACGTGGATTCGCTGCGAAGGAAGCGCGATTCGAACGCGGTACGCCGATTGGGCGCTCGCCTTTCCCTCGGAATCCTCTTCCTGCAGCTTGCCCCCGCCCACTTCGCTGGCATCCGTGCTGATGCGAACCACTTCTCCATCCAGCATTCCGTATTTCTGGAATGGGTAGGCGACCACCTTCACCCGCGCCGCCTGCCCCGCTCGGACGAAGCCTGAGTCCAGATTGCGGACCATGACCTCGGCCTGCATTTCCTCGCCGACAGGGACGATCGTCAGAAGCACGCTGCCGGAAGCCACGACGCTGCCTGGCGCATGGACCGCAAGGTCCTTGACCACGCCGGCCTGCGGCGCGGTAAGCTCGATCATCGAATTTCGGTAGTGCTGCTTCGCCAGGTCCTCGGTGACTTTCTTCAGTTGCGCATCGGTGGCGGCGCGCTCGCTCTGCAGCTGTTGCCGGTAATTGAGCGTTACCTGGGCGAGTCGCTTTCCTGCCTGCGCAAGGTTGGCGTCAAGGCTTTCGACCGTGAATTCCTGCGCCTTGAGGTCCTGCTCCTTCTCGATGTGATCGCGCTCGCGCTCCAGCTGATAGAGCTCGCTGACGTAGCCTTCCTGCTTCAATGTCCTGAAGCGCTCGGCCATGGTCCGATAGATCGGCACCGTTCGCTGCAGTTTGGATTGCACCTCGCGCGCGGCCGCGAGTTCGTTCGCGATCCGTTGCACCGTGGCGCGCTCCTGCGCAACGCTGACGTCGTAGGCCCGCCGGTTGGCGAGAAACTGCGCGCTCGCGCCTGCGAAGGCATCGTGCGGATCGCCGGGAAATTCGGTCAACGCACCATCGGACAGCTCGGCATCGATGCGCCGAAGCTGGAGGCTTCGCGCGACGAACTCATGACGCAACGCCCGGGTGTCCGCGTCCGCGACGCTTGGATCCAGACGAAGCAACGGCTGGCCGGCGACGACCGTCGCGCCCTCCTCTACGAGAAGTTCCCGCACGACGCCGCCTTCGACCGGCTGGACAATCTTCAGGTAGCTTTTCGGAATGAGCTTTCCGTCGGCGCTGGCGACGATGTCGAGGTGACCGAAGGTCGCCCACAGTGACAGCCCGGTCAGCAGCAAGAGGAGGCAGTAAAGGACGATCGTAGGGAGCGGCGCCGGTGGCGTGTGCTGCACACGAAGGTACGCCGGCAGAAAATCGAACGAGGGTTGCACGACTCCCGTGTGCCGCGAGGCGGCGCTGGCTGTACCCGGCATGGCTCGCGTCGCAGGCGACGAAGAGGCAGCGTCCGGGGCGGCTACTGCAACCGCACCGTGCCCGAATACAGTGTTGCCGCAGCCTGCAGGGACTGTGCCGCGCTGCCGAAACCCGTGTTCGCGAGCACTGACTGTCCTGGCACCGCCCCGATGCTCGCCAGTACGCCGCGATGTCCGTAGTCATAGGAAAAATCACCGCCGATCGCCGCGGAGTCGCTCCCTCCGAGGTAGTAAATCGGCAGCGCGTTTGCGATATTCCAGCTCGTCATCGTCGGGTTGGCCGCGAGTGCCGCATCGAACTGGCCGACCAGGCCGGCAAAGTTGAACGTCACGACCTTGCGATTGAGGAGAGGATCGCTGCCCGTCGCGTTGAATGCGGACATTGCATCGGCAATGACCTGCAGGTTCAGCACGCTCTTGTTGTTGACGCCGGTCTGATACCAGTTCCTGAACGTGACCTGATCGCCGTTGCCGCCATCGAAGACGAGATCGAGGCCCGCTTTGGAGAACTTCATGCTGGCGTATGCCATTCCGCCGCCGACGGCCAGCGTGTCGTCGGTGCCCACGCTGGCGTTGACGACGTCCGCACCGTCGCCCTTGTTGAACATGATCACGTCGGCGGAGCCGCCGGTCGTGATCGTGTCCGCGCCGGTTCCCCCGACGAAAATTTCGTGGGCCGCGCCCCCCGCGAGCGTATCCGCGCCCGCGCCGCCGTCAATCAGATTGTTGCCGCTCGTGTCGCTCAGTGTGTCATTGTCGGCACCGCCTTGCAGCATGTCGTTTCCGAGATTGCCGGTGATCGAATCCGCGCCGGCCGCTCCCCAGAGGACGTCATTGCCGCCGGCGCCGTCCAGCGCGTTGACGGAACCGTTGCCCTGCAGCCAATTGTCGGTCGCGTTTCCGGTGCCGTTGGTCGCGAGCGCGCCGGTAAGCGTCAGGAATTCAACGTTGGCGCCCAACGTCCAGGTCACGCCGCTCTGAACGAGATCGGTTCCCGCTCCCGCCGCCTCGCCGATGACGTCCGCGGTGTTGTCGACAACGTAAGTGTCGTTGCCGCCGCCTCCATTCATCGTGTCGCCGCCGGCGCCGCCCGAGAGCACGTTGCCCGCTGCATTGCCGGTAATGACGTTGTTGGTGCCATTCCCGGTGCCGTTGATCGCGGCGGCCCCTGTAAGCGTGAGGTTTTCGACGTTCGCCGCAAGGGTGTACGTGACGCTTGATTGGACGACATCGGTGCCAGCGCCTGCGGCTTCCGTGACGACGTCGCCTGCGTTGTCGACTATGTAGGCATCGTCGCCTGCTCCACCGGCCATGGTGTCGATGCCGGCGCCTCCGTCCAGCGTGTTGGCCGACACGTTGCCCGTTAGCGAGTTATTCAGAGCATTCCCGGTTCCGTTGATTGCGGCGCCGCCAGCAAGAACGAGGTTCTCGACGTTAGCTCCAGCACGTATGAAATCACCGACTGCACGGCATCGGTGCCCGCACCGGCCGCCTCGGTGACGACGTCGCCAGAGGCATCCACGACGTACGTGTCGTTTCCGGCCCCCCCCGCCATGGCGTCGTTCCCCGACCCGCCGTCGAGGACGTTGTTTCCGGCATTGCCATTGAGCGTGTTCGCCAATGCGTTGCCCGTGGCGTTGACCGACGCAGAGCCGGTCATAGTGAGATTCTCGACATTCGCACCAAGCGTGTAGGAAATCGGGCTTTGCACGAGATCCGTGCCCTCGCCCACGTTTTCCGTCACATTGTCGCCGACGCTGTCAACGACGTACGTGTCGTTTCCCGCTCCGCCGGCCATGATGTCGGCGCCAGCCCCGCCCGACAGCGTATTCGCCGCCGTGTTGCCCGTAAGCCTGTTGTCCAGCGCGTTCCCCGTCCCGTTGATCGCGTTCGCGCCAGTCAGCGTCAGGTATTCGACGTTGGCGGCTAGCGTGCAGGTAGCGCTGGACTGGGCCCAGTCGATGCCCTCGGCGGCAAGCTCCGTGATCACGTCGGAGGTGTTGTCGATTACGTAGACGTCGTCGCCGGTACCGCCCCTGAGGGTGTCGACGCCGGCGCCGCCATTCAGCTGATCGTTGCCGGCGCCTCCGACAAGCGTGTTGGCCGCGGCGTTGCCGGTGATCGCATTATCGAGGCCGTTGCCGGTTCCGTTGATCGCCGATGCACCGGCCAACGTGAGATTCTCGACGTTCGCAGCAAGTGTCCAGGAGACCGTGGCTGACACGGTGTCGAGACCTTCCCCCGGATTTTCGACGATCGAGTCGCCTGGGTTGTCCACGACGTAGCTGTCGTTCCCAGCGCCTCCGGCCATCGCATCCGCGCCCGCCTTGCCGTTGAGTGTGTTGTTCGCGGCATTGCCGGTGAGCTTGTTGTCCATGGTGTTGCCGGTGCCGGTCGCTGCCGTCCCGGTGAGCAGGAGCTCGCTGACTCCGGAAGGCAGCGCGTAATTGATCGACGACTGCACGATGTTCCAGTCCGTCGTCGACACCACGACGTCGCCGGGATCGTCGACGATAAAGGTGTCGCCGCCGCCGTTACCCGTCATGCTGTCCGCGCCAATTCCTCCGTCGAGAAGGTCGCCCCACGCGCTGCCAACCAGCGTGTCGTTGCCGGCATATCCGAAGAGCTGAGCAGGACCCGTTGCCGCGATCAGCGAGTCAGCACCGCTGGTTCCGCGGTGAACGTAGAGGTTGTCGAGGATCGAGGCCGAATCCCAGACCGTTCCATCGGCAAATCGCACTTCCAGGGGTTGCCGGCCGTCGGTAAAACCCTGGATCTGCATGAGATCGGCACCGCCGTTCGCCGAAAGGATCAGCCAATGGCCATCTTCACGGTCATCGCGGCTGACGCTGATGTCGGTCGGGCGCCATTCGGGATCGACCTGAACGATGGATTTCTCTCCGGCGAGGTCATCGTCTCCGGTGCGTATCGAATCCTGTCCACCTCCCGACGTGAACACATATGTGTCCACGCCAGCCCCCCCGCGAAGATCGTCGTTGCCTGCGCCTCCATCGAGCACGTCATCCCCTGCGCCCCCTGCAAGCCAATCATCGCCATCGTTTCCCAGGAGAATGTCGTTGCCTTCGCCGCCATTGAGACTGTCGTCGCCGGCGTTTCCCTGCAGCGAATCGGCTCCGGTGCCGCCATCGAGACTGTCGTTGCCCCCGTCGCCCATAAGCGTGTCGTTGCCGTCCTCGCCGAACAGCATATTGGACGCCAGGTCGATGCCGTCCCCGCCTCCGTCGAGCCGATCGTTGCCGGCTCCGCCGTACAGCGTGTCGATCCCGGCGCCGCCGCGCACGACGTCATTACCGTTATCGGCATAGACGCGATCGAAACCCGCGCTGCCCGAAAGCGTGTCGTCGCCATCGAAGCCGTAAATGACGTCGTCCCCTCCAAGCGCGTCGATGGTGTCGGATCCGTCGGTCCCGGCAATGGTATCGGCATCGTCGGTCGCCACGATTTGTCCGCTCGAGTGCAGTCGCGCGGCAACACGCCCAGCATCCCAGACAGTGCCATCGGAAAACGCGATGTCGACCGTGCCATTCGAGGCAATCGAATCCGCCGCGCCGTGAATCCTGATCAGGCCCGCGTCGAAATAGACGTCCGCCGCAAGGATCGAATCGTCGAACACGATGTGGCTTGCGCCCGAGCGATCGTCGATCGTGTCCTGCCCGAAATCCTTGCCGAATCGATAGGTGTCGGTCCCCGCCGCGCCTCGCAGCAGATCGTTGCCCGCCCCTCCATCGATCTGGTTGTCGGACGCGTTGCCGACGAGGCTGTTGTCGCCGTCATCACCCCGGAGATCCGACGCGCCGAGATCATCGCCGAGGACGAGGGTTTCCGTATTCGCAGGACGGTCCGCCATGGTGTAAAGGCGGGTGCCGGTCCCGCGGAACTCCACCGTGTCGTCACCTTCACCCTCGGCCTCCTGGACGATGTCGCCCGCGCCGACGATGTAATAGTCGTCGCCCAGCCCGCCGTACAGCGTGTTCGCGGCGGCGTCCTGCGTGCCGTCCATCCAATTCGCGTCCCGGTTTCCCCAACCCGTCGTCGCGTTGGAGCCCACGAGCGTCAGCATTTCGACGTTCTCGGGCAGCTCGTAGCTCACGTAGCTGCGTATCTCATCGCGCCCGGTCGGCTGCGTCCCCGTTCCGTATTTCAAATCGATGACATGATCGTTCGAATTGTCAACGACATAGACATCGCTTTCCAGCGAGCCTTGCATCGTGTCGGCACCGGCACCGCCGTCGATGTAGTACGACGCCCCCGCGTCGGCGCCGACGTACTCCAGCACGTTGTCGAGCGAGTTGCCGATGAGACTGATTATCGTGGAGCTGCTGCCCCAACCCTTCGCCCCGTTCATGTCGCGAACGTTCTCGACATTGGCCGGAAGCGTGATGCCGCCGCCGACGGTCATTACGATGGTGTCGTTGCCTTCGCCGGCGTTCTCGATGACCTGGCCCGATGACGCCGTCGCCAGATAGTAGGTGTCGTCACCCTTTCCGCCCCACATCACCGAGTAGCCGTGGACTGCAGTGCCACCGGACAGGGTGTATATCGGCTGCCCATCGGCACCGAAGACCATCCCGGGACCGTTGAACGTGTTGTTGCCCGAATTGCCGTACAGGTAGCTGACCGGATTCGCCGAGGTGCTCCATGCCGCCGAATTGAGATTGCCTGTCAGCACCAGTGTTTCGACGTTGGGCCGCAGCGCATAACTCACCGAGGTTTGGATCCGGTCGTTGCCGGCGTTGGCAGCTTCCGAGACGGTGTCGTCCTGGCTGTCGACGACGAATACGTCGTCCGCCGCCGTGCCGGTCATGGCATTGGCGGTGCCCGCCTGAATGCGAGCCGCGATTTGCGTCGCATCCCAGACGGTGCCCGACGAGAACTTGACGGCTTCGATCTTGCGATCCGCGGCATAAGTGGTCTTGGCCACGGGATCCAGCGCGGACTGGGTGTTGAAATATCCGCCGATGCGCGCCTGAGTGGGCGAGTGGTCGAGAACGACGACCAGATCGTTGCCGTCACGTTCGAGCGTGACGTCCGTCGGCGCGATGCCCGTCCCCAGTTCGAGCGTGTCGACCTGCGTTTCCGGCTGGGCGGAAACGTGCGCGTCGAGGATGAGTATCTGGCCAGATTGCCGGCCGAAGGCATACGTATCCTTGCCGTCGCCACCGTCCAGGGTGTCGTTGCCGCCGCCGCCATCGAGGCGATCGTCGCCATTGTCGCCCTCAAGCGTGTCGGCGCCTGTCGTGCCGACGAGCGTGTCGTTGCCGTCTCCGCCATAGAATGTCATGCCCGCGAATGGCAGCCGGATGTGATCGTCGCCCGAGCTGCCGGCAAGCGAGCGCGGCCCGAAGTACGACGCACCGGCATCGATCAGGCTCCTGGGATGGGCGGTCTGCGCAAGCGCCCGGTCGCGGGCCTGCTGCGCGGTGAGCGTCGTTCCGTCGGAAAACTGCAGCTGCCCCACGGCTCCGTCGAGACCACCGGTGATTACGACGCGGCGGGATGCGGTGCCAACGCCTTCGATAACGAGGTATCGGTCGTTGCCAGTCGCGTCGACGCCTTGCCGGAAGGACAGTTGGTCGAGCGTGATGCCGTCCGCAAATTTGACGACGTTGGCGCCCTCATTGTCGATGATGACGTCATCGTCCGCGGCCGAATCGATCAGGTAGGTGTCGTTCCCCGCGCCGCCGAGAAGGTCGTCGCGCCCCGACCCGCCTGAAAGGGTATCGTTTCCATCTTCCCCAAAAAGCACGTCGTCGTTCGCCTCGCCGAACAGTTGATCGTCGCCCGCGCCACCCTGCAACTGGTCGCCCCCTGCAGCGCCGCTCACGACGTCGTTGCCGTCATCGCCCCACAAATGGTCTTCCGCGTTCCCGCCGTAGAGCGCATCGTTGTCGGCACCGCCGGACAGCTGACCGCCCGTGCTGCCCGAATACATGACATCGGCCCCTGCCTCGCCAAATCCCCTGCTGCCCGGAAGCGACGCGTCGATGATGTCGTCGCCGTTGCCTCCCATCATCCACATTCCGTCCGACAGGGCGTCGTTGCCGTCGTCGCCCCACATCGCGTATGCATTCGTAAGAGTGTCGTCGCCGGCGTCGCCGCGCATCTTGTAGGCATTGACCAGCGTGTCGCTGCCGTTGCCGCCGCTCAGGATGTCGCCGCGATCGGCGTAGCTCCAGCCCGAATCGGAGCCGTCGAGGAAGTCGACGCCGTCCCCGCCCCACAGCTGATCGATGCCGGTTCCTCCGATAAGCGTGTCATCGCCGCCGTAGCCCTGGAGAATGTCATTGCCGGCACCGCCGTCGAGATAATCTGCGCCATGAAATTCGGCGGGCGTCTGGTTCGAATCTCCGAACAGCTGGTCGTTTCCGTTTCCGCCCAGCAGATGGTCGTCTCCGGCGTCGCCCACGAGTGCATCGTTGCCGTCGTCGCCGCTCAGCCAATCGCCGCCGTCCGCCGCCGACGTCGTGCTGAGGGAGCCCGCACCGACCCGATCGTTGTCGCCCCGAAGATAATCGTCGCCGGCCCCGCCGATCAGCGTGTCGGCGCCGCCGTCTCCGAAGATCGTGTCGTTGCCCTCACCGCCATCGGCGTAGTCATTTCCGACAGGAACGACGACCTGGTCGCCGACGAGGAGGCCGTACGTGTCGCCCGCAATGCGGTCGTCGCCTCGCCCGCCAAGGATGACGTCGTCGTTCTCGCCGCCGGAGGCCGTATCGTTGCCGTCATCGGCGTAGATGGTGTCGTTGCCAAGTTGCCCGAAGATGCAGTCGTCGCCCGAGCCTGCATGTATTTCGTCGGCCGCCCCGACCGTCCCCGAATAACTGTGGACATTCACCGAAGAGTAATACGCGTCGAACGGCGCTCCAGGTCCGACGCCGGACTGGACGTAGATGGAGGAGATGTCGCCGGGGTCGTAATCGTCGTCCCCGTTTATGACGTCCGCACCGGCGCCGCCGACGAGCAAATCCTTACCTCCTCCCCCGAACAGGACATCGCTGCTGTCCGCCCCGACAACCGTGTCATCGCCGAGGCCTCCCTGTATCCACTCGCTCGTCGCAATCGAGAGCTGGCTCGGCATAAGGGCAGGTGCGCCCGTCGCCGACGTGCCGATGTAGGCTCGCAGCGCGGTGTCGGTGAGCTGATTGTCGGCGAAGATCGCGTCGTCGCCGTCGTTGCCGGCAACGATGTCGACGCCGGGGCCGCCTTCGACGACATCGTTGCCCGCGCCGCCGGAGACTTCGTCGTGACCGGCCAACCCTTGGACCCGGTCGCTGCCGGCTGTTCCCAGTACTGGATGCCTGCCGCCGGTGCCGATCCGATTGTCGTCGAGCGAGGTGCCGACGATCGCACCGCTCGGATTGGGCTCGACGATGGGAACCACGGTCGGACTTGCCAACGCAATGCCGAGATCGCCTGACCTGAAGTTCTGCACGAGCGTCGTTCCGACGGTCGATTGGATCAGCAGGCTGCCGCGACCGCTTGCATCCGGCGAGTACGCGTAGCGAACGTCGTTTCCATTGACCGTTTCCTTCCAAAGGCCCGGTGCCGTGGCACTGCCGCCCGCGAGCTTCGTCCCGTTGATGCGGATCTCACCGGCGCCGTCGCTGTCGTCGATCGTGTCGTCGCCGTCGCCCGATGCGAGGAAGTACGAATCGAATCCGGCACCGCCACTGAGCGCGTCCGCGCCAGCACCGCCGGTCAGCGCGTCCACTCCGTCGCCGCCAAAGAGCTTGTCGTCCTCGCTCCCGCCATGCAGGACGTCGCCGTCCGCGCCGCCGCGCAGCTCGTCGCGCCCCGCGCCTCCGTCGAGAATGTCCTTGCCCGAATTGCCTTCGAGCAGGTCGGCGCCGCCATTCCCGGCCAGCATGTCGTCGCCCAGTCCCCCGTGCAGCCGGTCGCCGACCGCGAAATCGGTGCCATTCAGCACGCGTCCGGCGTCGTCGGCGAATTCCACGACCTGAACGAGCGTCCTCGGGCCGTTGTTGGGATCCGCAACCAGGATCTGCTCCGCACCGCCTTCGTAATAGTGGTATTGCCTAGTCAGGGTCGTCGCTGGATCGTCGACGTAGACCCGGCTCGGGTCATAGTCGTGCGCATTCGCCGTGAGCAACGCATTCAGCAATCCAGCGCGGTCCTCGTACCACTCGTTGGTGAATTCGATACTGGTGTAATTGCCTGCGGCTTTCGCAGCGCGGTCCGCAGTCCAGCGATCAAAGCTGCTCTTCTGAGCAGATTGCCAGGCGGTGTCGAGCGCGCCCTGAGCGGTCGGGTCGCTGCTCTGCGCGGTGATGGCGAACGGCGTGAGGGCCTTCAGCGCCATGAAATAGGCGAAATCCGACTTGGCCATCTCCCGCGACGACGCGATGCTCAGGCGTGTCGCATCGGCCAATTTCACCTTTCCGATTAAGCTCTGAAAGGTCGACGCAGACGGACCGCGAGTGAGTGCATCGATATTTTCGTAGAGGTTGTTCCGATCTTCCGCGGTAGTCGGAACTACAGATCCCGACGAAAACTGTCGACGCAGGCCATCAACGAGGCCTTCCAGTCGAAGTGACGGTCTTCCAGCAGCCTGAAAGATTGGCGACAGACTTCCAAGAGTCGTATCCGGATCCAGTTCATTGAAGATCTGCTGAACAGCAAGCGCGTCGGTAAGCCTACCGATAGAATGATTCTGGACCAAGATCCCCGGCTCGATCCTCGCCGCGTCGATCGAGCCAAACATTCGGCCAAGGCCAGCGGTAGCGGAAAGCCCATCGAAAGCCCGGACGTTAAAGATGTTACCGACCGGAATCGACTCGTCGACCAGTCCGAAGAATTTGAGAAATTGCGTTTCGAGATTCGATATCTGCAGTGGGGCGGCTGAGAACCCCGGCGCATTGTAGGTAAACACTTCACTAACGACATCGAAGTGATCCGCGGCAAATGCTTGAGCCAGGAACCCACCCAAACTGTGCCCGCTGAGGACAATCTTCTCGTTAGCTTTCAGCGTTCCATTTGCAACCAACGATTCATAGAAGTCGGAAAGGGATCGATATTGCGGCATGGCGATATCTGTGCCGAGCCAAGCGACGTCGATAAGATCCGTCGTCCAGTCGGCGAACAAGTGACTGGTTTCGGTTCCTCGAATTGCCAATACCTTTTGCCCAGCTGGCGTACCGCCAGTAGCGGAGGGTTGCAACAGCACCGCAGCAAATCCATCAGACAGGTCAACTTGTGCAAGGACTCGCCATATTGAATCAAAACCTTGTGCCTCGTTAGATGGCATACCAGCATGCTCATATGCAGCCGCATTACCATCACCAAGATGCAAGTTATTCGCATATGCCGCGTACGCAGTCTCAGCGAATCTAAAATAGTCGCTAATGCTTGGCATCGCCGATGCGCCTCCTGAATGAAGACGCCGCGAAGGACATCACCTTCGCTCTGAGCGTTCGGACAGGCCTTCGAAGACGGATGCGATCCAAGCAGACGTGCAACTATCGAATCGCCACCCGTTCGACCGTAAAAAATGCCTTCGCCTAACAATTTGCCATTAGATCTCCGGAAGATGCGCACCTCAATTCTTCGCAGAGCCCCCTCTCCGCCATCTACATCGCCCTTCTTTAACTGAGTAGATTTGTATTCGTAACCATATTCCTGGCCCAACCGGTCCTTACTGGAGCGATCGTTCCAGCCTGGAAAAGGTCCACCCCACTGATCAAACATTTCCGGAGGAAGCGTGACGGTCTCGTAGATCTTTACACCTCCGTCGACCTTGCACAGTTCCTCCATCTTGCGGTCCAGAAAATACTTCTCGCACCCCGACAAGATCAGAGTGGACACTAGAACGCCGATGTATGCGAAGCGCTGCGAAGCTATGGGCATGGATGATTCAATCCAATGCCAAGCGGAGTTCGCTGACTGACGCGACCTTCATGCGCTTCGTCCGGCGCACCCAGTTTCAATTGATCCGTCCGATGCCCTTGGCCGCCTTGTCCACGCTGGAGGGATTGATCACAGACGAGCCCGTCGTGTGCAATTCAGCCCCCAATGTCGGCGCGGGCATCGGCGCACGCTCGATACCAACGTCGTGCCCGAGATCGCCGGAATCGTGGAAGTCGAGCATTGCGCTCGACACGTCGTATGGTGTCAGTGCGGCGAATGCATGGTCGGCGGCGACCGCATCAGTGGGAGTGTCCGGCGCTTCGGGCACGCCCTTGAACTGTTTCACCGCCTGTTGCGCCGCGTAGGCCGTGAGCAGGGCCATCTGGCGCGTCGGCTCGCCTGGACCTCCGACCGAAGGACCATTTATCCATGCGTCAGGGTCAGGCGTCGGCATGGGCGGGAATAGTGGCATCGTCGAGTCGCCACCTTGTGCCGCTGCGGACTGCGGGGTGGATGGCAACGCAACATCGACCAAGGCAGGAGCGTCCATTGCTCCCGAATTGGAGCTCGAGGTATTGCTCACAGCATCGCTCGACGTTTCCGGCGGCGCATCCGATGGATCGGTCGGCGTGTCGTTCGTGATCGCACCCTGACGCAACTGGATGCCGAGATCGCCGTTCTTCCAGTTCCTGACCTTGAGTGTGCTGACGGGGGTCTCATCGCCATTTGATGGGGACCCATCATGCAACGCGATCGTGAGCGTTCCAGCGCTGTCGGCATCCCCGGAAAACGAATAGACCACTCGGCCGTCGCCGGAAAAGTATGTGCCGTCGCCGCGCGCCAGTGCGCCGTCCAGCGCTTCGCCGTCGAACTCAATGTTGCCATTGCCGTCGCTGTCGACAATGGTGTCGTTGCCCTGCCCCGCATCGATCACGTAGGTATCGTTCCCGTCGCCCCCCGAGAGCTGGTCGTCACCGCTGCCGCCCGTCAGCGTATCGTCACCCGATCCGCCATCGAGAACATCGTTGCCCGAACCTCCGATGAGCTCATCGTCGCCACGACCGCCAATCACTTCGTCGTTGCCGTTGCCGCCGCGAACGATGTCGTCGCCGCGCCCTCCCTCGAGGTGGTCGTCGCCCGCATTCCCCCGGATGACGTCATCGCCCGAGCCACCGTAGATGCGGTCCGTTCCCGCATCGCCCTTGATCGTTTCGCCGCCGCTGACGTCCTGTCCGAATATGACCTGATTCGTGCGGGCGGCGCCGTCGGACGCACCGATCTCTATCTTCACGGGACTTCCGTCCGCGTCGCGCAAGGATCTATCGCTGAACACCCAGCGATCCGTGCCGGGGACGCTGAGATCGCCGCCGGCGTCCGCTCTCATCTTCCATGCAAGGAACTTCGCGCGATCCCCGATCCACGCGTCGCTCAGATTCAGTTCGCCTGTGTCGGGATCGTAGCGGTCGAGCCCACCGATCGAATCCCGTCCCGCGAACATCGCGCGGTTGCCGGTGAGCGCGATCGAGTCGAGATTCGCGAGGGCATACCGGTAACCGATATCGGATTTGGCAAGCTCCGCGAGGGCCGCCCCGCTCTTGCCGGCCAGATCGACAATCTGTGCGCGATGGCTGGGATCCGCGAGATAGGCATTCAATGCCGCGATCGCGCCCGATTCTTCGGTGGCCGGCGCGGCCTGTGCCCTGGAATTCGCGCCGTCCGACCTCCCCAGCAACGTCCGCTGCAAATAGCCGAAGAGGGCATCGGCCCGCGCAGAATCGTCGGCACCGGAATGAGCCCAGATTCCATCGAAGGCGGTCGCAGTCAATGTCGGGTCGAGCGCGTGAAACCAATCGCCGAGTTTGGCGCGCCCGACATTCGTGCCGGTCCCAACGCTGCCACCACCACCCGGGTCGGGACTCTCCGCTGCCGAGTCAGTTTGTGTGGCCCACGGAGGCTGCCAGCCGGCAGGAGCGCCGGGAGGCGGCGCGATCCAGCCTTCACGCAGGCCCCGCTCGATGTCTTCGTCCGAAGTGCCGAGCCAGACCGCGACAACGTAGGAGATCGGCGGGTCTCCGGCAGGCGTCACCGCACCGCTGGCATCGGTGACAGCCGCGGCAAACGGCGCAGTGTCGATCGCTTTTGCATAAGCCATGTTGCCCTCCCGGACCCGCAGGGTTGCCACACAGTTTCTTCCATCGCGGGCGCCACCATACGAATGTCCGCGGGGTGCGTCGCACGTTCGACGATGCGCACGCGCGAATGCTGGAATGCGGTGCGTGTGGTGTCAATTCATCCGAATGGCCTATCGCAGTTCGGCTTCACTAAATGGTAGTTCGGCGCAGGGTCGTTTTTGCGACCCGCCGACAGGGCCCTCCCCCGAATCCAAATCTCCTCCCCGCCGCATCAAATTGAGAGCCGCCTTTGGTCGCCTCCCGGAGCCTCTCATGACTGCCGCCCGCACCCTCTCCCCCGACCGCTTACTCGCCGCACTCGCTCTAAGCGCCCTGCTCGCGCTCCTTCCCGGCCGCGCCCATGCCTGGCCGTGGGATGGCGACATGATCAAGGGCTCGGGGCTCAGCAAGACCGAATCCCGCAACGTGACCGCGTTTCACGGCGTCTCCCTCGGAATCGACGCCCGGGTCGAGCTCCGGCAGGGCGACACCGAGGGCCTGACGATCACCGGCGACGACAACATCGTCCCGCTGGTCGAGACCGTCGTCGAGAAGGGCGTCCTGAAGATCCGCTGGCCAGTGGACAAGCATTTCTCGCTGACCTACAAGAGGCTCGACATCGTCGTGAACCTGAAGGACATCGACGGCATCCGCCTCGGCGGCTCGGGCTACATCCATGCGGCCCGGCTCAAGACGGGTGCGTTGCAGGCCCAGCTCGCGGGCTCGGGCGACATCCTGCTCGATGCGCTCGACACCGATTCGCTGCAGGGCTCGATCGCCGGCAGCGGCAAGCTCAAGGCCGCCGGACGCGCCGACACGGTCGAGTTCACGCTCGCGGGCTCGGGCGATTTCGTCGCCCCCAAGCTCGAATCGCGCCGCGTGTCGGTCAGCGTGCAAGGCTCGGCCGACGCGATCGTCTGGGCGACCGAATCCCTCACCGCGACGATCGCCGGCTCGGGCGACGTCCGGTACTACGGCAAGCCGCAGGTGACCAAGACAGTAGCGGGATCCGGCAGCGTGCAGCGGGCGCGCGATGCCACATGAGGGCATCTGAGCGGCGCGAACCTCAGGGGAAGAGCGTCCCCGCGTCGAAGCCCAGCGTGGCATTGACGCGGGCGCGCTCGCCTTCCGGCAATGCCGCCCACCAGCGCGCGGCGCCCCGGATCAGCTCGGTGATGTCCTTCGCGCCCTCCGGTGGCGTCTCGCCCGCACGCTCGTAGTGGATCTTCCAAAGCGAGCGGTAGCCGACCGACTCGCGCGGCACGTGGGCGATGCGGCAGCCGCGCGCGACGATCGCCCGCCAGAACACCCGATCCCCAATCATGCTGAATTCACGCGGCATCAGCGCCCAGATCGGCGTCAGCGCGAATGCCCCGCGCAGCAATAGATAACAGTTGGTGTCGGTGTGCGTCTGGAACGACTCGTCCGGCGCGGGCAGTCGCGTGCCATCGGAGCGCAGCAGGAACCGCCGGCACGTGACGAGGTCGTAGCCGCCGCCCGCGGCGGCGAGCGCATCGACCATCACCTTGATGTGATCGCGCAGGAAGAAGTTGTCGGCGTCGAGATACGCGATCGCGTCGAACCCTTCGCGGATCGCGAGCAGCGATCCCACCGCGCGCGGCGTGTCGCCGTAGTCGGCGTGCGCCGCGCCGAGCTTCACGTGGCGGACGCCTCGCCTGTCGGGAAGCTCCTGCGGATGACCGTCGGAGACGAGGAAATGCGTGCACGGGTGCGTCTGCGCCGCGACGCTGTCGATGCAGCGTGCCAGGTCCTGCGCGGATTCCCGGTAGTACGCGGACACGACGGCGACCTTCATGGCCTGCGGCATGCCTAATCTTCCTTGCCGAAGAACGCGAGATAGAGCCAGGCGAGAATGCTGATGCCGAGCGTCCACGCGGCCACCGTGAAGGCGAGGCGCCACCCGGGGTTGCCGGGGCGGATGATTTCGGCCTCGGTCGTGAAGACGGTCTCGCACGCGCCGTTGCCCGTGTCGCGGCGCGTGGTGCTGGTGCCGCGGAAGAACGCGAAGCCGTCGCGATGGGAGTATTCGGCCAGATAGCCGCGGAAGTGGATCTGATCGCCGACGCGCGCGTTCTTCAGCACCTTCGCGATCGCCGGGTCGTCGGTCAGCAGATGGTTGTTCGAGATCGAGTATTGGTCGAACGCGGCCCACGCCTCGCTCGACGCCGACTGCCAGTAGCAGACGAACTCGCCGCTGGAAAAGCTGATGTCGCGGTAACCGCCGCGCTGCGCGTTGCCGCCCCAGACGACGCAAAGGTCGGTGACGTTGAGCGAATCGCGCCACGCCTTGTGCACCCAGTCCCACCAGGTGTCGGCGTTGTGCTTGCTGACGACGAGCCCGCTCAAATCGTAGGCGAACACCGGGCGCACGGTGTACTCGACGCCGGCGACGGTCGTCTTGAACGGGGCCCGGTCCGTCGCGCGCTGGTCCGGCTCGACCAACACGGCGGCGTCGAGCAGCGTCGGTGGCGGCAGGCGATCGCGCATCCACCACGAAATGGCGAGCAGCGCCGCACTGCCGAATATCAGCACGCGGAAGATCATGGGGCGGGCGTCCCGGTCGATGTCATCGCGCCCCTACTTGCCTGCGCCGGGATTGTCCGCGCGGCCCGGCACTGGCGCATCGTTGCCATCGTCATCGGTCTCGCCGATCGTCGTCGGGGCCGAGAATACCGGTCCGCCCGCGTAGGTGAAATACATCCGGTGCTGGCTGTTCGAGATCAGCACGCGGTGCGAGCGCAGGAAATCGGCGCCGAGCAGCATTCCGGGCATCACGTCCACGGATTGTCGCGTGCGGCCGCCGGTCGACGTGCGCGTCGCGTCGCGCCACAAGTCCGCAAAGCGGATCGTCGTGTCCCGGATGGTCTCATCTCCGATCGAGAAGCTTGCGAAGGGGCCGTTCCAGAGCTGCATGGTCCTCGGTCCCAGTCCGCCGCCAACGCCGACGGGCGCGACGCCCGGCGTTTCCGGGGTGACGCCCAGCCGCGCCGCATCGACCTTGGTCATGATCGTCGTCACGGCGCCGGAATCGAGCTGCGCCAGCACCGGGCGCCCATTGACCTGCACGGTCAGCATGATCTGGTTGTGCGCGCTCGACGAATCGTCGAGCGCCACCGCGCCGAAGCCGTCCGTGGCCCAGTACGCAAGAGGCGCTCCGGCGCAATCCTTGGGAACGAACAGGCGGACGGCGTGATGCGCGAGGTCGAATTCGATGTCGACCTTGCCGAGGAAATCCTCGCCGAGGATGAAGCCGATGCCCTTGAACGTGTCGGCCTCGCCTCCCACCACGACCAGCCAGTCCCTGCGCACGGTGTCGCCGATCCTGAACTCGTCGATCCGAGCCGCATTGACGTTGGTCTCGCCGCCGACGCCGAACATGCGGACGCCGCCGTACGGCCGCAACGCAAGGCCGAGTTCGGTCGCCACCGAATACAGGACCATGCTGTACGCGGCGCCGGTGTCCAGCAGGATTCCGGTCGGCTTGCCGTTGAGGGCGCCGTCGACGATCACCTGAGGCGTTCCGGTTCGGACCGTCCATTCCGCGAGCTTGCCGAGCTTGCAGGTCGACGCCGCCATGCCCGAGCCGCTGGCGAGCAGCAACGTTGCCGCCAGCACCGCCGCCGGAATGCGCCGTCTCGTCACCGACGGACCCGTGCTCCGGCCGTCCGACGGAGCGATCCCGCGCGTGTCGGCGCAAGGAGGAACGCGCAATGACACGGCAGGCGCTGACCTCGTCTCACTTGCCGGCAGGTGCGGGCTTGCCTTTCGCGCCCCCGCTCTTCGCGGGCTGATTCGCGGTCTCGCCGGGCAGATCGATCGGATCGTCGATCGAGAACACCGGCCCACCCGTATACGTGAAATAGATCTTGCGCTGGCTGTGCGCGACCAGCACCCGGTGCGAGCGGAGGAAATCGGTGCCGAGCAGCATGGCGGGAAGCTCCGGCGCGGGCTTCGCGCTGCGGTTTCCGGCATCTGGTGTCGCCGCGCCCTTCCACAGGTCGGCGATGCGAATCGACGTGTCCTTGATCCTCTCGTCGCCGATCGTGAAGCTCGCGAACGGCGCGATCCAGCTGTCGATCGTGTTGTCGCCGACACCGCGGCCGCTCGCGATCGCGATGACGCCGGGCGACTTCGGCGTCACGCCGGCGCGTGCGGCGTCGCGCAGATTGACGACGCTCGTCGCGGCACCCGAATCGAGCACCGCCTGCATTGCCAGGCCGTTCAGCTGCACGCTGAACGTGATCTGGGAGTTGGCGTCGGTGATCTTCTCGATGTCGATCTGGCCGGCGCCGTCCTTCGCCCAGTAGGCGAGCGCCGCGTTCTCGCAGTCCATCGGTCGGAACAGCCGCACGGTGTTGTGCGCGAGGTCGAACTCGACGTCGACGTTCCGGAAGAAGTCCTCGCCGAGGATGAAATCGGTGTCGCGCCCGAAATCGATGTCGCCGGCGATGATCACGCCCCAATCCTTGCGCGACGCCTCGCCGACCTTGAATTCGTCGATCAGCGCAGCCTCGACGTCCGTTTCGCCGCTCACGCCGATCATCTTCACGCCGGGCAGCGGCTGCGTGGTCAGGCCGAGCCGCGTCGCCGCGCGGCGCAGGATGAGGCTGCGCTCGGTGCCGGTGTCGAGCAGGATCCCGATCTTCCGGTCGTTGATCATGCCGTCGACGATCACTTCGCCGTTCTGGACCTTCACCGGCCATTCGGCGAATTTCGCGTACTTGCAGTTGCTCGCGGGCGCTGCCGCCGCGCCGCCGGCGATGCAAAGGCCCGCCGCGATTGCGACGGCGATCGAAAGAAGGGACTTGCTCACGTCAGATGTCCGCCCGATGAGGTTTCGTAGCCGGGCATTATAGCGAGGGCCGCGCCCGCGCCTCAGCCCGGCGGGTTGCACGTTGCGCGACATGGAGCGGGACGCGATCACTCGCCGGCGGTGATCTCGTCGTCGACGCGCCAGGTGCCGCCCTCCTTGATCATCAGCGCCTCGCCGCCGAGCCGGCCGACCGAGCCCTCGCCGGCGATCAGCAGCACCGCCTTGTCGCCCGTCGAGAAGCCGCCGGTGACCTGCACGGACTTGTTGGGATGTCCTTCCTTCATGGCGTCGAGCATCACGTCGAACTTGCCGTTCTTCTGCGCCTCGTCGAGGAATTTCTGCTGCTCCGTCGACAGGAGCGCGCGCAGCGCAGCACGATCACCCTTGCCGAGCGCCGCGTGATACTGCATGTACGCCTTGCCGGGCGCACCGCCGTCGGCGGGGAGTGCCGCACCGTGGTCGTCGGACAGCATCGGCACCGCGAGCGTCAGGTCGAACGAGCGGTCCTTCTCCTTGTCGGTGACCTTGCCGACGAGCCTGCCGTCGACGAGCTTCACGGTCGACGTGACTTCGCCGGTGCAGAACTGGCAGCCGTTGCCCTGCCCGAAGTAATAGCTCATGCCGCGGTACGTGCCGTCGGGACGGAACTCGAGCCAGACGACGCCCGTCTTGTCGTCAATCACGCGCTTTCTGATGAGGCGCCGGCGATCGACGTAGTCGGCCATCGCCGTCGGCTGCAGGTTCACGTTCGAGACGGCGACGATGAGCGCGGTCTTGTCGTCGAAGAATGACTTTCCGCGGAACGCAACCGCGCCATTCGCTTCGAGCGTGACATCCTGGCTCTTGAAGACGCCCGTCGCCGCCGGTGGCGCATCGGCCGCGAGCGCGGAGGCGGCAAGCATGTACAGCCCAAGGACGGCGAGTCGGAACATGGGAGAGCCCCGTGGAGTCGGCGGATTGCGATTATCGCAGGTATGGCGACGACAGGTCCGCGCCGCACGGGACGCCCGTGTGGACTCCCGCGAAGTCCCGCCCGGCTGGGATCAGTGCGGGCGCTTCGTCGCGTCGATGTCGGTGTACGACAGCGTGCTGAGCAGCACCGGATGCGTCTTGTGACCGAGCAGCCACGGCTGCACGAGCGTCACCCGCACCGGCGTCGTCAGCAGCACGAATACGACGTCCTCCTCGAGCTTGCGCGACATCTCGACAAAGAGCGCATTGCGCTCCGGCGAGTCGGGGAGTGCGAGACTGCGCTCGTACATCCGGTCGTAGTCCGCCGACCGGTAGCAAGGCACGTTGGTCTCGCCGATGTTGGCCCCGTAGTAGAGCTGCATGAAGTTCTCGCCGTCCGGGTAGTCGGCCGACCAGCCGTTGCTGTAGATCTGCAGCCGGCACGCGTTTGACATGGTCGCCATCTCACTCGTGCGCACGGTGACGAATTTCACGCGCACGCCGATGCGGTCGAGGGCCTTCCGCCACATCTGCTCGGTATCGCGCGCCGCGGCGTCGCCCGTCGAGTTGATCGCAATGACCAGTGGCTTGCCGTTCGGAAGCGTGCGATAGCCGTCGGCGCCGCGCTTGTAGCCGTGCTGGTCGAGCAGCCGATTGGCGCCGTCGGGATCGAACCGGAGGCCGCTGCGATACGAGCGATCGTAGCCGGCGATCTCCGGCGGAATCGGCATCTCCGGCTTGAACGCGCTGCCTTTCCGGACCACCCGAATTTCCTCCTCCGGATCGTAGGCCATCGCGATCGCCCGGCGGAGCGCAACCTTGTCCGGCGCGAATCCACCGATCACGGGATCGCGGAAATTGAAGGACGCGTACCGGATGCCCGGGCTGTACGAGCGGTAGGCGGCGATGCCGCGCTCGCGGAGCTCGCGCCGGACCTGGTCGCTCTCGGGCGAGCCTTGCACGATGCGCCGCGGAATCTCCGTGGCGTCGAGCTGGTTCGCGCGAAACGCCGTCCAGCCGAGATCCTCGTCCTCGACGATCGAGATCTCGGCGCGCCCGATCTGCGGCATCGTCTTGCCCTTCATCGTGGCCACGAGCTCGCGATCGCGCATGTCGTCGCCGGACGCGAAGTTCCAGATGAAGCCCCTGTAATCGGGATTCGCCTCGAGCACGATGCGCGTGCCCGGCACCCACTCCTTGAGGAAGTACGCCCCGGTGCCGACCGGATGCGCGCCGATTTCGTCGCCGTACGTCTCGACGACCTCGTGCGCGACGACGCTGTAGCTCGGCTGCGCCAGCACATAGCCGAACTGATAGTCGGTGCGCACGAGATGAAAGCGCAGCGTGTAGCGGTCGACGACCTCGAGCCCGGCGATCCTCGCGTTGTAGTCGAACCTTCCCGTCGTCTTGGCGCGCGCGGCCGCGGCATCGAGCCCGACGATCTTGCCGCGGAAGATATAGGCGGAGGGCGACTTCACCGCCGGATCGAGGAGGCGCATGCACGAGTACGCGAAGTCCTGCGCGGTCAATTCGCGCGTCCGGCCCTTGAACGCCGGATCGGATGCGAAGAAGATGCGCTTGCGCACATGCACCGTCCAGGTCTTTCCGGCGTCGGTAACTTCGGGCATTGCTTCCGCCGCCAGCGGCACGAGCTTCGCCGGACGCGCGAGATAGTCGTAGGTGAGCAGGCGATCGAAGACTTCCTCGAGGATCACACCCGAGTACGCGTCGGTCGGGCCCGCGGGATCGAACCCAGGCGGATCGCTCGGCAGCGAGATGTGGGCGACCTTGGACGGATCCGCGGCACCGGCCGTCGTCCCGGTTGCGAGCGCGCCGCCCGCGACCAGTGCGATACAGATCGAGCGGACGAGTCGCGAAAAGAGCGTCGCCGAAATGCGCGCGAATTGAGGTGTCCGCGAATCCATGATCCGCAATTATTGCCCATTTTTCATTGGGGAGGCGGCTCCTGTCGCCGGTTCCGGTACTGAACATCCGATCCCGCGGGCGGTCCCGCCTCCACACACATTGCACATGGCTGGCTGTCGTGTACATCCTGGGTCAAAATGTCGATCGCGGCGAGATTCAACGCGCTCGATCCCGGCCAGGTTGCCTTCCGGGTCTCGATCGACGCCTTGCCGCACCGGACGATGGCCGGCCACGGTGCGGGCACTCGGCCGCGGTCCGACGCCCCTGCAATCGCGGACGTGCTTTAATCGCGCATCACGTCACGAGGAGCTCCGCCATTTTCGCCCGCCTCGTCTTCCGCCAGCTGTTCGATGCCACGTCTTCGACCTACACCTACGTGCTGGGCGACCCGCGCACGCGTGAGGCGCTGATCATCGATCCGGTGTTCGAGCAGCATCCGCGCGACCACGCGCTGCTCGGCGAGCTCGGACTCAGGGCGATCGCCGCGATCGATACCCATTGCCATGCCGATCACGTCACCGGCGCATGGCTCATGCGCGAGGCCACCGGTTGCCGGATCGGCATCTCGCGGCGCTACCAGCCGCCGATCGCGAACGCGGACCTGCTGCTCGATCACGGCGATCGCGTCGCCTTCGGCGAGCGCTGGCTCGAGGTGCGCGCAACGCCGGGGCACACCGACGGATGCATGACGCTCGTGCAGGACGACGGCAGCGCCGCCTTCACGGGCGATGCGCTGCTGATTCGCGGCGCAGGCCGCTGCGACTTCCAGCACGGGAGCGCCCGCGTGCTGTACCACTCGATCACGCAGCAGATCTTCACGCTTCCCGATGCGTGCCTCCTTTTTCCCGCGCACGATTACAACGGCCGCGCGATGTCGACCGTCGGCGAGGAAAAGGCGCACAACCCGCGCATCGGCGTTGGCGCCGACGAGCGCGACTTCGTCCTGTTCATGGAAAACCTCAACCTGCCGCACCCGAAGCAGATCGACGTCGCGGTGCCCGCGAATCTTCGCTCCGGCCGTCCGGTGGCCGGCGACGCGCCGCGCCCCGCGACCTGGGGCCCCGTGCGCCAGACCTACGCGGGCCTCCTCGAGATCGAGCCCGAGTGGGTCGCCGAGCATCTGTCCGAGGTTCGTGTGCTGGACGTGCGCCAGCCGCAGGAGATGCAGGAGGCGCTGGGCCGCATCCCGGGCTCGCTGCTCGTCCCGCTGCCCGAGCTCACGGCGCGCCTCGCCGACATCCCGGACGACAAGCCGCTGGTCGCGGTCTGCCACGCCGGCATGCGCTCGGGGCAGGCGACGGTGCTGCTGCGCGGCGCCGGCCGCCAGCGCGTCGCGAACATGCGCGGCGGGATGCTGCTGTGGTCGCAGCTCGGGCTGCCCGCCGAGGGATTCAGCGCGTCGTGACGATGGGCTGCGCATTGATCCACAGGCTGGTCATCGTGTAGCAGACCATCAGTAACACCATCGGCCACGGGCTGTGCCCAACGACCCGCCGCGTCCAATGCGCTGCACCCGGATTCGCGTGGGCCTCGTGAGAGAATCCCGGAGTCCGCTCCCGCCGCTTGAAAATCCTCATGCTCCCCCGTGCCCGGCTTGCGCTAGCCGCCCTGCTGCTCGTCGCGCTGCCCGCCCGCGCCGCCGGCGGCGACACCGAATTCGGATTGATATGGGGCGCTCCGTTCGCGGGACTCCTGCTGTCGATCGCGATCGTGCCGCTCTTCGCGGCGCACTTCTGGCACGAGCATTTCGGCAAGGTGACGCTGGCCTGGGCGCTCGCGCTCCTCGTCCCGTTCCTGCTGACGTTCGGCGTCGACGAGACGCTGCGCAGTGTCGCGCACGCGATGCTGGAGGAATACGTCCCCTTCCTGGCGATCCTCTTCGCTCTCTATACGATCGCCGGCGGCATCTGCGTGCGCGGCTCCCTGGTCGGCACGCCCGCCCTCAACACCGGCATCCTCGCGCTCGGGGCCGGCCTCGCAAGCATCATGGGAACGACCGGCGCGGCGATGCTGCTGATCCGGCCCCTTCTGACCGCGAACGAGACACGTGCGCATCGGATGCACTCGGTGGTCTTCTTCATCCTGCTCGTCGGCAACGTGGGCGGAGCGCTGTCCCCGCTCGGCGACCCTCCGCTTTTCATCGGCTTCCTGAAGGGCGTGGACTTCTTCTGGCCGGCACGCAATCTTTTCGCGCCCACGCTGCTGCTCGCCGGGGCACTCCTCGCGATCTACTTCGTCTGGGACACGGTGCTCTACCGGCGGGACGGGGCGCCCCGCGCAGCCGAACCCTCCGGACAGCGCTTCGCGGTCGAGGGGAAGTTCAACCTGCTGCTGATCGCCGCGGTGATCGGCGCCGTACTCATGTCGGGCGTCTGGAAGTCGGGGGTGGAGTTCGACGTCTTTGGCGCGCACCTGCAACTCGAGAAGGTGCTCCGCGACGGCGCGCTCGTCGCACTGGCGCTCGTCTCGCTGGCGCTGACGCCGAAGGCCATTCGTGAGCACAACGCGTTCAACTGGATGCCGATCGTCGAGGTTGCCAAGATCTTCGCCGGCATCTTCGTCACCATCGTTCCCGTGATCGCGATGCTGTCCCTGGGCCGGCATGGCGCGCTCGGCGGCGTCGCGAGCCTTGTCATCGATCCCGCGGGCACGCCACGCGATGCGGGCATTCTCTGGGTGACGGGCGTGCTCTCGGCCTTCCTCGACAATGCGCCTACATATCTGGTGTTCTTCAACCTGGCCGGCGGGGACGCGGCCACATTGATGGGACCGCTGCGCACCACGCTCCAGGCAATCTCGATGGGCGCCGTCTACTTCGGCGCACTCACCTACATCGGCAACGCGCCGAACTTCATGATCAAGGCGGTCGCCGAGGACCGCGGCGTCGCGATGCCGAGCTTCTTCACCTACGTCGCATACACGTCTGTCGTGATGCTGCCGCTGCTCGCCTTGATCACCTGGCTGTTTACCTAGCGCGCTGGCGACAATCGCCGCACCTTCGCGCAATTCCGCGACCGACACGCTCCGGTAATGTTCCGATGGCCGATCACTTTTCTCACGTGCCTCGGCCACGACCGCTTCGGCACGGTCGAATGCCGCTGAGGCGCGCGCGCCGCGCGCGCCCGTTGCCCTGAGTGGACGAATCGGTTAGGATTTTCGCATCGGGGTCGGCAGATCCCCGGCGGCTTCCCGCCCAGACGGTGTCTCGTCCAAATCTGCATGTCGCCCGCGGCGCGGGTGACGGACAGGAGACACCGGCATGCACGATCTCAACCCATACATATACGCAATCAGGCGCACCGCGCTCGCGCGAAGCGTCCGCGCCGCCGCGCCATGACGGCCCTTGCCACGCCGCAGGTGACACGAGTCCTGGTCGCCAAGGGACTTCGCGCGTTCGGCGACGGCTTCGTCAGCGTGCTGTTGCCCCTCTATCTCCTCGAACAGGGCTACGGCGCGCTCGACGTCGGCATCATCGCCACCGCGACGCTGCTGGGCTCGGGCCTCCTGACGCTCGCCGTGGGCCTGCGCGCACACCGGTACGTGTTGCGCACGCTGCTTCTCGCCGCGACCGCGCTGATGGCGGCGACCGGCATCGGCTTTGCCTTTGTCACGGCGTTCTGGCCGCTCCTCGCGATCGCCGTAGTCGGCACGCTCAACCCATCGAGCGGCGACGTGAGCGTGTTCCTTCCGCTCGAGCATGCGGTGCTCTCGCGCCTCGCGGGCGATCGCGAGCGCACCGCGATCTTCGCGCGCTACAGCCTCGTCGGCACGCTGTCCGCCGCGGTCGGCGCGGCGGCGGCTGCGCTGCCGGCGATGCTCGCGGGCGCGACCGGGCTGGCGCTGCACACGGCGCTGCAGGCGATGTTCGTGCTCTACGGGGTTCTCGGAGTGCTCGCGGCGCTCGTCTATCGCGGGCTTCCGCGCACCCTCGACGCCGCGGGGCCGCGTTCGCCCTCGCCGCTCGGCGAATCGCGGCGCAGGATCTACACGCTGGCAGCGCTCTTCAGCCTCGACGCGTTCGGCGGCGGCTTCGTCGTCCAGTCGATGATCGCGCTGTGGCTCTACCAGCGCTTCGGCCTGTCGCTCACGACCGCGGGAGCAATCTTCTTCTGGACCGGCCTCCTGACGGCGGCGTCGTACCTCGTCGCCGTGCGCATCGCGAATCGGATCGGCCTCGTCTACACGATGGTGTTCACGCACCTGCCGGCCAACCTGTGCCTCGTGGCGATCCCGTTCGTGCCGGACGTCGCCGTCGTGATCGCGCTGCTGTTCGTGCGCGCCGCCCTCTCGCAGATGGACGTGCCGACCCGCAGCTCGTACGTGATGGCGATCGTGCTGCCGGCGGAGCGGCCCGCCGCGGCCAGCATCACTTCGGTTCCGCGGAGTCTTGCGTCCGCAGCGAGCCCGTTCCTCGCAGGCTGGATGCTCACGGCCTCCGCGTTCGGCTGGCCGCTCTTCGCCGCCGGCGGAATCAAGATCGCCTATGACCTGCTGCTGCTCGCGTATTTCGGCAAGGTGCGTCCGCCGGAGGAGCATTCGAAGTGACCGGTCCGCAGGTCGGCCGGAAGGGGTCCGGCGCCGCGTTTCCCCCACGGCCGTTCGCGGCGGCGCGACCGGCGGGGCAACGCTCGCTAGGGCGGCGAGCGCCGGACCATCTCGCCGACGATCGCGGTGAACTGCTCGGTGACCTCGTGCTCGAGGAACGGCTTCGACATCACCGTGCTCGCGAGGACGCTCGGCACGACCTCGAGGTGGTAATTGATCTTCGTGCCCTTGCCGTCGGGCTCGAGCTGCAGCGTCGATTCGACCCGGCGCAGGCTGCCCTTGAGCTGGGTCGTCTTGATCGAGCTCGGCATCGCCAGGTCGATCTTGCGCTCGGTGACATAGGGAAAGCTCGCGGCGCCGAACTTGGCGACGCCGCGCTGCTCGACGATCACCGAGTTCTCCTCACGCTTCGTCGCCTTGCTCTGAGCGACGTTCGGCACCCATCCCTGCATGTGGTCGAAATCGGTGAGGACGTCCCACGCGACCGGCTGCGGGACGGGCGCGAACATCACGGCGTTCACGATGTAGGTATCAC
Source organism: uncultured beta proteobacterium (assembly GCA_963717695.1). Classification (GTDB taxonomy): domain Bacteria; phylum Pseudomonadota; class Gammaproteobacteria; order Burkholderiales; family Casimicrobiaceae; genus CAIWHR01. The sequence continues at coordinate 352,360 of CAVQWR010000006.1, forward strand.
CCTCGCGGGCAACGCTGATGGTGCGGATTGGCGAATCCGCGGCGGATGCCGTCGCGGCGGCCGCCACCAGCAGGAGCGCCAGCATGAAGCGGACGCCAGGACCGCGGGTCGTGCCCGCCGGGTTCAATCGATGAATGCGCATGCCCTCGCCTCGATGGATTCAATGTCGCAGCGGAAGTCGCCCACGGACCGCCGCGTGCCGCATCCGGCATCGAGTTACGTCCGGGCCTCCCCCGACCCCGGCCGTCGCGTGCGCGTCCGATTTTCTTCCATAAATGGCGCGGCGGCAATCCCGCGCGCCGAAGAGGCGGCGCAGGCACCAATATTGCAATGCAGCGAGGGACCCGCCTGCCATTCGGAACTCCGCCTTGCCTCTCTCCCCGATCCTCGCCTACCTCGAAGACCTTCGCGCCCGCCTGCACGATCTGACCGACGGCGAGGTCGCCGACTACATCCCCGAGCTTTCGCGCGCGAATCCCGATCACTTCGGCATCTGCATTGCGACCCGCGACGGATTCGTCTATGAAGTCGGCGATTCCGCGGCGCCGTTCACGATCCAGTCGGTGTCGAAACCGCTGACCTACGGGCTCGCGCTGGAGCAGAACGGCGAGACCGCGGTGCTCGCGAAGATCGGCGTCGAGCCGTCCGGGGACGCCTTCAACGCGATCAGCCTGCGGCCCCAAACTGGTGCCCCGCTCAATCCGCTGATCAATGCTGGTGCAATCGCAGCGTGCGGTCTCATCGGCGGCGACACGGCGGATCAGAAGACGGCGTCGATCCTCGAGGTATTTTCGCGCTACACCGGCCGGCCGCTCGACATCGACCTCGAGGTCTACCGGTCGGAAAGCGCGACCGGGCACCGCAACCGCGCGATCGCCTGGATGCTGCGCAACTTCTCGATCCTCGCGGACGAGCCCACACCCACGCTCGAGGCATATTTCCGGCAGTGCTCCATCCGCGTCACCTGCCGCGATCTCGCGATGATCGGCGCGACGCTCGCCAACGGCGGCGTGAATCCCGTCACGGGCGTACGCGCCATCGCCGAGGAATATGTCGACAACGTGCTGGCGGTGATGGCGACCTGCGGCATGTACGACTTTTCGGGCGAATGGCTCTACCGCACCGGATTGCCCGCGAAGAGCGGGGTCGGCGGCGGCATCCTCGCCGTCGAGCCCGGGCGGCTCGGCATCGGCCTCTTCTCGCCGCGTCTCGACGCGCAGGGCAACAGCGTGCGCGGCATCGCCGCCTGTCGCGAGCTCGCGTCCGACCTCGGCCTGCATCTCTTCGGCCCGTCGCAGCGCGCCGTGCCGGCAGTGCGCCTCGCCACCACGCGCCGGAGCGTCGCATCGAAGCGGCGGCGCCGCCCGGCCGCGGCCGAGCACCTGCGTCACGTCGGCAACCGGCTGCGGCTCTATCACCTTCAGGGCGCGCTGGCGTTCGCATCGATCGAGCCGGTCGTGCGCGAGCTCATGGCACGCGCCGCCGACACCGCGCACTTCATCGTGAATCTCGGGATGGTGCAGAGCATCGACGGCGCGGCGATGCGGCTCCTTGCCGCGTCCCGCGCCGAGCTCGTCCAACGCGGCAAGACGATGGTCGTCACCGAGGCGAGCTCGTGGTGGCAGCCGCTGATCGACGCGGGCTTCGATCGCGACGCGTTCTACGCCGACGATGATTTCGCGCTGGAGCACGGCGAGAACCAGCTGCTGGCGGAGCGCTTTCCCGACGCCGCATGGGAAGCGAAGGTGCCGCTCGCGAACTGCGCGCTGTTCGCGGGCCTCGCCGGGGACGAGCTCGCGCTGCTCGAGCGCCTGCTCGCGCGCCGCTCGTATCACGCGGGACAGACGATCATCGCCGCCGGGCAGGCGTCGGACGAGCTCTTCGTCCTTGCCGACGGCGCCGCGATGGTCAGCATCCCGACGCAGAACGACATCGCCCGGCTCGACGCCTTCACGTCCGGGATGACGTTCGGCGAAGTCGCCTTCCTCGATCGCTCGCCACGATCGGCCAACGTGACGGCGCTGGGCGCCGTCGAATGTCTCGTCCTGACGCGCGAGGCCTTCGACAAGCTCGGCCGCGAGGCGCCGGCGATCAAGATCCGGCTGCTCGAGAATCTCGCGCTCGGCCTCGCCAGCATGCTGCGGCAGGCGAACCGCGAGCTCGCCGCGCTGAAATAGCCGGGGGCTCCCTGTAACGCGGGATTCCGCGGGATTCCGCAGGATGCTCCGGGGCGCCAGGGAAGGACGGCGAGCGATCTCAGCGCAAGTCCGCCGTCGCGCGCTTCGCTTCCAGCGCCTTCGCGAAGGCATGGCGCGCGCGCAGCCGCGGGCTGTGCACGATGCTGCCGATCGTTCCGGCAATCACCATCACGACGCCGGCGAGCGGAAGCACGAGAATGAGCCCGGGCACCCCGGCCACGGCGCCGCCGGCGAAGATCAGGAGCACCGTCGGCAGCGGATGCATGCGCAGGCTGCGCCCGACCGTGAGCGGCATGAAGACGAAATCGTCGAGCAGCCTGACGACGAGGAACAGGATCACCGCTTCGTACGCGACCCAGGGATTGAGCGGCAGGTCGGTGGCCGCGACCAGCACGACGATCGCACATGCGATCACCGAGCCGATGAACGGGATCCAGGCGAGCACCGCCGCGATCAGTCCGAGCGCCAGCGCGCCCGGCACGCCGATGGCCCAAAGGCCGAGGGCGAGGCAGATCGTGTCGATCAGCGTGAGCTTGAGGAGCCCCTGGAAGTAGGCGCGCGCCGTCGCGTCGACGGTCTCGATCATGTACAGCGTGCGCTCGAAGAACGCATTCGGCACCGATTCGCCGATCAGCTTCAGGAAGAGCCGGCCATCGCGCAGGAAGAAGAATGCGAGGAACGGCGCGAGGAGCAGCGACGGCAGCCACGCCGCGGCGCCGAGCAGCACCTTGGTCGCGTGATCCTGCAGCCACGTGCCGCTGTACTCGGCGATGCGCCGCGCCATCTCCGTATGGAATTCCATGCGCTTCAGGAAATCCGATTGGTCCTCCAGCGCGGTCAGCGTGCGGTCGATCAGCATCCGGCCGCCTTCGAGGTAGCGCACCAGCGCCGCCTCGCCGCTGTTGGCCTGCGCGACGAGCCACGGCAGCGTCGGAATCAGCGCGCCGACGATCAGGACGAGAAAGCCGCCGGCGACGATGGCCGCCGCCGCTTCGCGCGAAAGGCCCGACAGAGTGAGGCGGCGCACGACCGGAAACAGCACGTAGTAGAGGATGATCGCGAGCAGAAGCGGCACGACAAGCCACAGCAGCTGGTTGAGGACCGCGAGCAGGGCGAGCGTGCAGGCAAGGCTTGCCGCCCAGATGACGGGACCGGCGGCGAGATGGCGGCTCGGCCCCCTCGCCTCGATCCGCTGCCCCGTCTTCACGGCTCGGACCCGTCCATGTAGGACGTCTGGATCAGCTGCCGCGCGAGGTGACGCGCGAGCTGCAGCAGCAGCTTCGAGGCAATCACCGCATGCGTTTCGATCAGGCTTTCGAGGTCGCCGCGCGAGAGGGACGCGAGCACGCTGTCCTCCTCCGCCCGCGCCTGCAATGCGCGCGGCATGTTCTCGAGCAGCGCGATCTCGCCGAAGAGATCCCCGGGCTCGATCGTGCGGACGCGCCCGGTGGCGGGCTCGCCCTGGTGGCAGATCAGCACCCGTCCGGAGATCACGATGTGGAGCGCCTGCCCGTCCTCCCCCTGATCGAAGACGATCTCGCCGTTGAGGTAATGGCGCTCGTGCAGGAGGCCATCGATGACGTTGAGCTCCCGGCGCGACAGCGTCTTCAGCAGCGAGAGCTTTCGCAGCGCAAGCTGCCGCGGCGTGTCTGGCCCGCGGCTCAGGAATCCGAGCATCAGCGATCCTCGGTGGCGCGCAGCGCGCAGGGTGCAGCCGCCGCCGCGGTGACGCACGGGACGTGCCAGCATTGCGCCGGCGTCATCCGATCACCACGATGTGCACGCGAAACGGGCCATGCGCGCCGAGCTGGATGGTCTGCTCGATGTCGCCGGTGCGCGACGGGCCGGAGATCATGTTCATCGCACGCGGCATCGAGCCGCGCTCGCGGCGGACCAGCGCGAACGCTTCCTCCATGCCGGAGACGATCCGGTCGGCGGCGAGAACTGCGACATGCGTGTCGGGGAGGAGCGCCGTGGCGGTCGGCGTGTCGGCGCCGGGGAGCACGACCAGCGTCCCGGTTTCCGCGATCGCGCAGAACGAGCCCGTGATGCCGAGGCGATCGTCGCCCACCGTGGGACGCGCCTCGATGGCGAGCCCCGCCGACGCCCAGTCGAGGTCGGCGAATTCCGGCCAGCACACGCCCGCGCGGGACTGCTGCGCCGCGAGCGCCGGCGGCAGCACCAGCGCGTCGAGATAACGGGCGACGGCGGCGGGAATCGTCGGCGCGGGCCGCCACGCGCTCGACGGTGCTTTCCATGTCGGTCGCGCGCTGCAGGAATTTGCCGACGAGGTCGGCCGGCATCGCCGGGCGCGGACCCTGCGTCATGTGCCGCCATGTAGCGCTCCGCTTCGGCGCGCGCCGCGGAGCGGTCGCCCGCTCTTGCCGAGCGCCTTGCCGCACGCGGCCGAGGATCGCGTCGCGTGCCGCGCGGTTGGACGCGAGTGTCGTGGCCATCGTTCTACTTTCGCGTGCGCCGCACGGCCGCGGCCTTGTCGACCGGCGCCATGTGCCTGCGCACGAAGGCATCGATGCGCGCGACGCCGTCGCGGATCGCGTCGAAGGCGACGCCGCATAGCTGAAGCGGATGTGCTGGCCCTCGCCCGGCACGCGGCGGCCGAAATGGATGTCGGCGAGCACGGCGACGCCCGCCTCGGTCAGCAGGCGCTTGCGCAAGCGCCTCGGAATCCTGCGCAGCCGGTGATCGCGCACGCCTCGGTGACGTTGGGCCACGCGTAGAACGCGCCGCCGGGCACCTTGCAGGTGATCCCCGGCACTTCATTCAGCAGGCCGCACGATGAGGTCGCGCCGCTCGAGGAAGCTCTGCGCGCATCGCGTCGGCCGCATCCTGCGGCCCGGTGATCGCCTCGACCGCCGCCCATTGCGAGATCTGCGACGCGCAGGAGTCGGTGTTGGTGATCCAGCGCGTGAACACCGGCGCCAGCGCGCGGTTCGCGGCGAAGCCGATGCGCCAGCCGGTCATCGCCCAGGTCTTCGACGCGCCGTCGCAGATGATCGTGCGCTCCTGCATCCCGGGGCGGCGCGCGAGCGTGTCGAAGCGCGCCTGCATAGGCGAGCCGCGAATAGATCTCGTCGGCGATACACCCACACCTGCGGATGCCGGCGCAGGATCTCGGCGATCGCGTCGAGGTCCGCCGCCTGCAGCATGCCGCCGGTCGGGTTGTGCGGCGTGTTGAGGATGAGGAGCTGCGTCTGCGCCGTGATCTTCGCCTCGAGCTCGGCGGGATCGAACGCGAAGTCGCGCGCCTCGCGCAGGTAGATCGGCACCGGCACCGCGCCGTTGGCCGCGATCTGCGATTCGTAGATCGGGAAGCCGGGCACCGGGTAGATGACCTCGTCGCCCGCGCCGTAATCGGTGACCGATGCGATCGCGTACGCGATGAACGGCTTCGCGCCGGCGCCGATGACGACGTCGTCGGGGCGGACATCGATGCCGCGGCGCGACCCGATGTCCTTCGCCGCCGCCGCGCGCAGCTCGTCGATGCCGGCCGACGGCGTGTAGCCGTGCTTGCCGGCGCGGATGGCGGCGATCGCCGCGTCCTGCACGTTGACGGGCGTCGGGAAGTCGGGCTGCCCGATGCAGAACGAGACGATGTCCTTGCCCTGCCGCACCAGCGCGTTGACTTCGGCCAGCACGACGAAGGCATTCTCGGTGCCGAGCGATTCGGCGCGCCGCGACAGCGGCGGCGCCGTCACCGGCATGTGGGGCGCGTTCATGATCGGCTCCGGTGCGGCGTAGAGCTCGCGGAAGGTGCGGCCCGCGGGTGCGGGCATGTCGCGCTCGGCGGTCCAGCCGCTGCCGAGCGGCAGCGAGTGGATCATGCCATCGCTGCCGCCCATCCACCGCAGCACACGCACGCCGATGCGGCTCGCGAGGCCGTAGAGCGCCGGATGCTGCGCGAGCCACGACCAGAGTGCCAGCGCGGCGCGCTCGTACCACGGCCGCATGCCCTCCTCGAACGCATGCTCGCGCAGCTTGCGCTGCAGATCGGGCAGCGGAATGCTGCACCGGGCACACGACGCCGCACTGGTTGCACATCGTCGATGCCGCCGGCAGGTCCTGCGCCTTCTCGAGGCCGACGTACATCGGCGTGAGGATCGAGCCGATCGGCCCCGGATAAACCCAGCCGTACGAATGGCCGCCGATGTTCTGGTAGACGGGGCAGTGGTTCATGCACGCGCCGCAGCGGATGCAGCGCAGCGCCTCGCGCACGGTGCTCGCCAGCACGGCGCTGCGGCCGCTGTCGACGATGATGAAGTACATGTGCTCGGCGCCGTGGAACTCGCCGGCGACCCTTGGTGCCGGTCAGCACGTCGACGTAGTTCGAGATCGACTGGCCGGTCGACGAGCGCGGCAGCAGCCGCATCAGCGTGGCGACGTCCTCGAGCGTCGGCACGATCTTCTCGATGCCGGAGATCGCGACGTGCACCTTGGGCAGCGTCGTCGTCAGCGTCGCGTTGCCTTCGTTGGTGACGAGCACGACCGAGCCCGTCTCGGCGACGAAGAAATTGCCGCCGGAGATGCCCATGTCGGCGGTCAGATAATGCTCGCGCAGCACGCCGCGCGCCTCGAGGCAGAGCTCGTCGATGCCGGTCTTGCATCGGCGTGCCGTGCGTCTTCGCGGAAGAGCTCGGCGACCTCCTCCTTCGACTTGTGCAGCGCCGGGCCGATGATGTGCGACGGCGGCTCGTAGTCGTTGATCTGCAGGATGTACTCGCCGAGGTCGGTCTCGACGACCTTCATGCCGGCGGCCTCGATCGCGTGATCGAGCGCGGACTCCTCCGACACCATCGACTTCGACTTGATGATCTTCCGCACCGCGTGCTTCGCGGCGATCTCCAGCACCAGCGCGTTGACGTCGGCAGGCGTCTCGGCCCACAGCACCGTCGCGCCGCGCGCCGTCGCGTTGCGCTCGAAGGTCTCGAGCCAGACGTCGAGGTTGTCGAGCGCGCGGTTGCGGATCGCCTTCGCGGCGTCGCGCGTGCCCTCGAAGTCGTCGAGCTCGACGAGCGACGCCCGCCGATTGGCGACGAACTTGCCCTGCATCTTCTTGAGATTGAGCTGGAGCCGCTCGTCGTTGAGCTTGACGTGCGCGCGTCTCCTTGAAGTGCATCGACGCGACCTGCATCGGTCGCCCTTTCCGGTCAGCACCTCGGCGACGTGCAGCACTTTGGTCGTCGTGTCGCCGCGCCGGCGCAGCCGGCCTTCGATGTTCAGCATGCAGCCGAGATCGCCCAGCACGACGGCGTCCGCGCCGGTGCCGGCGACCGCCTCGCACTTGTTGTCGGCGAGACGCGCCGAGATCTCGCCGAACTTGATCGAGAACGTGCCGCCGAAGCCGCAGCAGACTTCGCACTCTGCCATTTCTTTGAGCGAGAGTCCCGGGCACCTTGGCGAGCAGCGCGCGCGGCGCGGACTTGACGCCCATCTCGCGCAGGCCCGCGCAGCTGTCGTGGTAGGTGATGTTGCCGTCATATCGGCCGGGAACACGTTCAAGCTTCAGGACGTCGACCAGGAACTCCGTGAGCTCGTAGGTCTTGGCGGCGAGCGCGGCAACGCGAGCGCTCATCGCCGGGTCGTCGCTGAAGAGATCGGCGTAATGGGTGCGGATCATGCCGCTGCACGACCCGGAGGGCGCGACCAGGTAATCGCAGGCCTCGAACTCGGCGACGACCTTGGCCGCGAGCGCCTTGGCGTCGGCGCGATCGCCCGAGTTGTACGCGGGCTGGCCGCAGCAGGTCTGGCCCGGCGGCACGAAGACCTCGGCGCCGCCCGCCTCGAGCAGCTCGATGGCGGCGAAGCCGATCGACGGGCGCATCAGGTCGACGAGGCAGGTGACGAAAAAGCCGACGCGCATGGTTCGACGACCGGGTGGAGGAAGGCCGAAAGGGGCGGCCAATCTTAGCACGCACCCGCCGGTGCGCGACGCTCCCGCCGCCCGCGCGCGCTAGAGGAAGCCCGACTGGACAAGCGCCAGCACGCACCAGCCCATGAGGCGCTGCGGGACGATGCCGAGGAGCAGCAGCGCAATGCCGTTGGCCGACAGCAGCGCCCGCGTGTCGGTGCGGGCGACGATCGGCGAGGCGTCGGTGGCGTCGTCGAAGTACATGAGCTTCACGATGCGCAGGTAGTAGAACGCGCCGACCAGCGAGGCCAGCACGGCGACCACGGCGAGCCAGACGAAGCCCGCGTTGACCGCCGCCTCGATCACCGAGAACTTGGCGTAGAAGCCGACCGTCGGCGGAATGCCGGCGAGCGAGAACATCACGATCAGCATCACGAACGCCCACCACGGCGAGCGCTGGTTCAGCCCCTTGAAGTCGTCGAGCTGGTCGGCCTCGAAGCCCTGGCGCGAGAGCAGCATCACCATGCCGAAGGAGACGAGCGTCGTGAGCACGTACACGACGACGTAGAACATCGCCGCGCTGAAGCCGTCGAGGTTCGCGGTCAGGAAGCCCATCAGCATGTAGCCCATGTTGGCGATCGTCGAATACGCGAGCATCCGCTTGATGCTGGTCTGCGCGATCGCGATCAGGTTGCCGAGGATCATCGACAGCAGCGAGAGCACCATCAGCATGCCCTGCCAGTCGAACTCGAGGCCCGGGAGCCCGCCCTCCAGCAGTCGCAGCATGAACGCGAAGGCGGCGAGCTTCGGGGCACTGCCGATCATCAGCGTGACGGCCGTCGGCGCGCCGTCGTACACGTCCGGCACCCACATGTGGTACGGGACCGCGCCCAGCTTGAACGCGATCGCCGACACGATGAACACGAGGCCGAACAGCAGGATCATCCGGTTGCCCTGGCCGGCGAGGATAACGCGCGTGATCTGGTCGAGGTCGAGCGAGCCGGTGGCGCCGTAGACCATCGACATGCCGTAGAGCAGCATGCCGGAGGCGAGCGCGCCCAGGACGAAGTACTTCATCGCGGCTTCGGACGAGCGCTTCGCGGTGCGATCGCAGCGCGACCAGCGCGTAGAGCGACAGCGCCTGCAGCTCCAGCCCCATGTAGAGCGTGAGGAAGTTGGCGGCCGAGATCATCACCATCATGCCGAGCAGCGAGAAGAGCGCCAGCACGAAGGTCTCGCCGCGGAAGAGTCCGCGCAGCGCGAGGTAGTCGCGCGAGAAGAACAGCGTCAGCGACACGGCAACGTAGACGAGGAACTTGAGGAGGTCCGACAGCATGTCGTCGATCACGAGCCCGTTCATCGCCCGCACCGGCTCGGCGTTCGCGGTGACGACGGTGATGACTGCGCAGGCGAAGAGCGCGAGCTGCGTGAGCCAGTAGCTCACCCGTTTCTGGTCGTCCGCCAGGAACAGGTCGATGATCAGGATCGCGCAGGCGGCCGCGAGCAGGACGATCTCGGGGAGCACCGGGAAAAGGCTGGGGATCGTCATTGCGGGGCCCGCGGCATCACAGTTTGCTCCGGGCAACGTGCGCCAGGAGGTCGGCAACCGACGTGTGCATCACGTCGATGAGGGGCTTCGGGTAGACGCCGATCGCGAGGACGCCGGCGGCAACAGCCGCCAGCAGCCAGAACTCGCGGCGGTTGATGTCGGTCAGCTTGGCCACGTTGTCGTTGGCGACCGGACCGTAGATGACGCGCTTGTACATCCACAGCGTGTACGCGGCGCCGAGGATCATCGTCGTCGCCGCGGCAAAACCTATCCAGAGGTTCGACTTGACCGCCGCGAGGATCACCAGGAACTCGCCGACGAACCCGGACGTCCCCGGAAGGCCGGCATTGGCCATCGAGAACAGCATCATGAACGCGGCGAACTTCGGCATCGTGTTGACCACGCCGCCGAAGTCGGCGATACGGTGCGTGTGCATGCGGTCGTACATCACGCCGACGCAGAGGAAGATCGCGGCGGACACGAAGCCGTGCGAGATCATCTGCACGAGGCCGCCCTCGAGACCCAGCTGGCTGAAGATGAAGAAGCCGAGCGTGACGAAGCCCATGTGCGAGATCGACGAGTAGGCGATCAGCCTCTTCATGTCGGTCTGCATCAGCGCGACGAAGCCGATGTAGACGATCGCGATCAGCGACAGCGCGATCACGAACCCGGTGAGGTAGCGGCTCGCATCGGGAAGGATCGGCAGGATGAAGCGGACGAAGCCGTACGCGCCGATCTTCAGCGTGATCGCCGCGAGGATCACCGAGCCGCCCGTCGGCGCCTCCGGGTGCGCGTCGGGCAGCCAGGTGTGCAGCGGCCACATCGGCACCTTCACGGCGAACGAAAGGAAGAACGCGACGAAGAGCAGCACCTGCACCGACAGCGCCAGCGGCACCTGCTGCCATTCGAGGATCGAGAACGTCTCCGACACGTTGTAGAGGTAGATCAGCGCCACCAGCATCAGCAGCGACCCCAGCAGCGTGTAGAGGAAGAACTTGATCGCCGCGTACACGCGGTTCGGTCCGCCCCAGACGCCGATGATGAGGTACATCGGGATCAGCATCGCCTCGAAGAACACGTAGAACAGCATGCCGTCGAGGGCGCAGAACGCGCCGTTGATGAGGCCGGACTGGATCAGGAACGCGGCCATGTACTGCGCGACGCGCTTCTGGATCACCTCCCAGGCCGACCAGATGACGAAGAGCGTCATCAGGCTGTTCAGCAGCACGAACAGCATCGAGATGCCGTCGACCCCGAGGAAATAGTGGATGTCGAAGCGCGGGATCCACTCGCCGCGCTCGACGAACTGCATGTCCGACGTGCCGGGCAGAAACTCGAACCACAGCGGCAGCGTGACGAGGAACGACACGAGGCCGCCGACGAGCGCGATGCGGCGCGCGGTCGGCGCGTCCTCGTCGCGGTTGACGAAGAGCACGCCGACGCCGAACGCGATGGGCAGGAAGATGGCGAGCGTGAGATACGGAGTCATCGTCGTCGCGTCAGTGGACGTACCAGGAGAGCAGCGCGAAGAGGCCGATGATCATGGTGAACGCATAGTGGTACACGTAGCCCGACTGCATGTGCCGCATCAGCGCCGACGACCAGCCGATGACCCTGGCCGTGCCGTTGACGAAGAAGCCGTCGATGATGGAGGCGTCGCCGACGGTCTTGAGGAACGTGCCGAGGCGGCGCGCGCCGCCTGCGAAGAACCAGTCGTTGAAGCGGTCGAAGTAGTACTTGTTCTCGAGGAGTGCGTAGACCGGCCCCGCCGCCCTCGCTATCCGGGCCGGAAGGTTGGTGTTGACGAGGTACAGGTACGCGGCGGCCGCAATGCCGGCCACCGCCAGCCAGAACGGGGCGCTGACGAGGCCGTGCAGGATGAACGCGCCGACGCCGTGCCATTCGTCGCCGAGCTCGGCCAGCACCGCGTGCTGCGGCAGCACGAAGATCGAGTTGCCGAAGAAGTCGCCGAAGAGCATCGGCTGGATCGCGACCCAGCCTGCCAGCACCGACGGAATCGCGAGCGCGACGAGCGGCAGCGTGACGACCCAGGGGCTTTCCTTCGGCGGTCCCGCCGCGTGGCCGTGGTCGTGCCCGTCATGCGCTGCCGCGTGCGCGTCGCCGTCGTGCGCCTCGAAGCGCGGCTTGCCGTGGAAGGTCATGAAGACGAGGCGGAACGTGTAGAACGCCGTCACGAACACGCCTGCCACGACGCACACATACGCGTAGCCGTGGCCGGGAATGGTCGAGAGATGGACGGCCTCGATGATGGCGTCCTTGGAGAAGAAGCCCGCGAACGGGGGGATGCCGCACAGCGCGAGGCTGCCGATCAGCATCGTCACGTAGGTGACCGGCATGTACCTGGCGAGCCCGCCCATCCGCCGCATGTCCTGCTCGTGGTGCATCGCGATGATGACCGAGCCGGCGCCGAGGAACAGCAGCGCCTTGAAGAACGCGTGCGTCATCAGGTGGAAGATGCCGCCGGCGTAGGCGGACACCCCGAGCGCCACGGTCATGTAGCCCAGCTGCGACAGCGTCGAGTAGGCGACTACCCGCTTGATGTCGAACTGCACCATCCCGAGGATGCCGAGGAACAGGGCGCCGGTCGCCCCGATCACGGTGACGAACGACAGCGTCGTCGCGGAAAGCTCGAACAGCGGGCTCATCCGCGCCACCATGAAGATGCCGGCCGTCACCATCGTCGCCGCGTGGATCAGCGCGGAGATCGGCGTCGGGCCTTCCATCGAATCGGGCAGCCAGACGTGCAGCGGGACCTGCGCGCTCTTGCCCATCGCGCCGACGAAGAGGCCGATGGTGATCGCGGTCATCAGCAGCACCTGGCGGTCGCCCCAGAGCGTGATCGTCGTCGTCGCGAGGCCCTTCGACTGCGCGAACACCGGCGCATAGTCGAGCGTGCCGAAGTACGCGAGCACGAGGCCGATGCCGAGGATGAAGCCGAAGTCGCCGACGCGGTTCGCGAGGAAGGCCTTGAGATTGGCGTAGATCGCGCTCTCGCGCGTGTACCAGAAGCCGATCAGCAGGTACGACACGAGGCCCACCCCCTCCCAGCCGAAGAAGAGCTGGAGGAAGTTGTTGCTCATCACCAGCATCAGCATCGCGAACGTGAAGAGCGAGATGTAGCTGAAGAACCGCGTGTAGCCGGGGTCGTCCTCCATGTAGCCGATGGTGTAGACGTGCACCATCAGCGAGACGAACGTCACGACGACCATCATCATCGCCGTCAGCGGGTCGATCAGGAAGCCGATCGAAAGCTTGAACGTGCCCGACTGCAGCCAGGTGTAGACGTCCCCGTTGAACACGTGGCCGGCCATCACGTCGCGCAGCACGACGATCGACGCGATCGTCGACAAGGCGACGCCGGCGATGCAGAGCCGGTGCGACCACGCACGGCCAAGCGTGCCGCCGGCGAGGCCGACGACGATCGCCGCCACCAGCGGGGCCAGCGGGATCAGGAGGTAGAGTTGCTGCATCGTCATGGCGGCGCCGTCATCCCTTCAGGCGATCCAGGTCCTCGACGTCGATCGACCCGACGTTGCGGAACAGGAGGACCAGGATCGCGAGGCCGATGGCCGACTCGGCCGCCGCGACGGTGAGGATGAAGAACACGAAGACCTGCCCGGCCATGTCGCCGAGGAAGCTCGAGAACGCGATGAAGTTGAGGTTGACCGCGAGCAGCATCAGCTCGATCGCCATCAGCATGATGAGCACGTTGCGCCGGTTGAGGAAGATCCCCGCCATGCTGATGGCGAACAGGATCGCGCCCAGCACGAGATAGTGCGACAGCGACGGCGCGGCAATCGAGAACACTCGCGAACCTCCCTTTGCAGAAAACATCCTTGCGGATCCGTCGCCGCAGGCTGTGGCGCGCGCTCCGCGCGCCGGCCGCCGCGACGCCGTCTTTGCTTCTACAGTTCTTTCTTCTCCGGCGGCATCGAAAGCACGCGCAGCCGGTCCTTGGCCCTCACCTTCACCTGGGTGCCGGGGTCCTGATGCCGGCTCGTCCGCCGCTCGCGGTGCGTGAGCGCAATCGCGGCGATGATCGCGACCAGCAGGATCACCGCTGCGATCTCGAACGGATAGACGTAGTCGGTATAGAGCAGGTTGCCCAGCGCTCTCGTGTTGTTTCCGCCCGGGACGACGGCGGTGCCGCCGCCGATGACGCCCTGCAGCCGGTTCGACAGGAGCACCAGCGCCATCTCGACGACGACCAGCACGCCCACCGCCGTGCCGACCGGCAGGTAGCTCCGGAATTCCTTGCGCAGCACGTCGAAGTTGACGTCCAGCATCATCACGACGAAAAGGAAAAGCACCATCACCGCGCCGACGTAGACCAGGACCAGAACGATGGCAAGGAACTCGGCGCGCAGCATCAGCCAGTGCGCCGCCGCCGTGAAGAAGGCAAGCACGAGCCACAGCGCCGCATGGACCGGGTTGCGCGCGGTCACGACGCGCAGCGCCGCGAACACGAGGATCGCGGCGAAAACGTAGAAGAGGACGGTCGTGACGGTCATGGGATCGGCGGGTGAAGCGGCGTTGGCGTCGTGGCAGTCAGTGGGGAATGTCGAGGCGCGGGTCTAGCGCTCGGCCTCCTTGTATGCGCCGAGAATCCCATGCCTCACGCGTCGGCCTCCTCCGCTTCGCGCGCGATCGGCCCTTCGGGTCTTGGCTTCGCCTCGCGCGCTCATCGGTACCTCGCATCTTCGGCGCGGTCCTTCGCGATCTGCGCCTCGTAGCGGTCGCCGACGGCGAGCAGCATCTGCTTCGTCATGTAGAGGTCGCCGCGGCTCTCGCCGCAATATTCGAGGATGCGCGTCTCCACGATCGAGTCGACCGGGCAGCTCTCCTCGCAGAAGCCGCAGAAGATGCACTTGACGAGGTCGATGTCGTAGCGCGTCGTCCGCCGCGTGCCGTCGGCGCGCTGCTCGGACTCGATCGTGATCGCGAGCGCCGGGCAGACTGCCTCGCACAGCTTGCACGCGATGCAGCGCTCCTCGCCGTTCGGATAGCGGCGCAGCGCGTGCAGGCCGCGGAAGCGCGGGCCCTGCGGCGTCTTCTCCTCGGGGAACTGGACGGTGACCTTGCGCGCGAACATGTGCCGGCCGGTCAGCATGAGGCCGCGCCCCAGTTCCAGCAGCAGCCATGTCCTCGCGAAGCCCTTGATCGCGATCGAGCATGTTCCGCATCCGCCGTCAGTGGAAGAGCCCGGCCCAGCGCGTCTGCATCATCGCGCCGATGAACACGATCCAGACCAGCGTGACCGGAATGAAGACCTTCCAGCCGAGACGCATGATCTGGTCGTAGCGGTAGCGCGGGAACGTCGCCCGCACCCAGAGGAACACGAACAGCACGCACAGCACCTTGAGGACCAGCCACGGCAGACCGTCGCCGAACGGGTGCAGCGCCGTGCCGGGCAGCGTGACGTCGTTGAGGCCGGGCCACGGCGACAGCCAGCCGCCGAGGAACATGAGCGCCGTCAGCGCGGAGATCAGGATCATGTTCATGTATTCGGCGAGGAAGAACACCGCGAACGTGATGCCCGAGTACTCGACGTGGAAGCCCGCGACGATCTCCGACTCGCCCTCGGCGACGTCGAACGGGTGGCGGTTGGTCTCCGCGAGGCCGGAGACGAAATACACGACGGCGAGCGGCAGCAGCGGCCACAGGTACCAGTACGCGGCGCCGCCTTCCTGGCCGCGGACGATGTCGGACAGGTTGAGGCTGCCCGCCGCCATCAGCACGCCGACCAGCGCGAACCCCATCGCGATCTCGTACGAAACGATCTGCGCGGCGGAGCGCAGGCACCCGAGGAACGCGTACTTCGAGTTCGACGCCCAGCCGGCGAGGATGATCCCGTAGACCCCGACCGACGTCATCGCGAGGAGATAGAGGAGTCCCGCGTTGATGTCGGCGATCACCATGTCGCCGGAGAGCGGCACGACCGCCCACGCCGCGATCGCGGTGCCGATCGCGAGCAGCGGCGCGAGAAGAAGAGATAGCGGTTCGCGCCGGCCGGAAGGATGATCTCCTTGAACAGCAGCTTGGCGACGTCGGCGAACGGCTGCAGCAGACCGAGCGGACCGACGCGGTTGGGACCGATGCGAACCTGCATCCAGCCGATCACCTTGCGCTCGGCCAGCGTCAGGTAGGCGACGCACAGGATCAGCACGATGACCAGCGCGACGATCTGCGCGAGCGTCACGACGACGATCCAGCCGGAACCGAAGAATTGCGCGACGGGTTCGAGCGTCGAATGCATCAGTGCGCCTCGATCGAGACGGGGCCCGACAGGCCTTCGAGCCCGGAGGTCGTCGGATGCGCGGCGGCAATCCGCACGACGCCGGCCGGCACCGAGGCGTCGACCACGGCGCGCAGCACCGCCTCGCCGCGCCCCTGGCGGACCCTGACCATCGCGCCGTCGGCGACACCCAGGCGCTCGAGCGTCAGCGCCGCCATGCGCGCGCGCGGCGGCTTCGCGTCGTTGGTCATCTGCAGCGACGGCGCGCGGCGCGCCAGCGGATCGGCGAAATGGATCGGCACGTCGGCGACCCGCTCGAGCTCCGGCGCAGCATCCGCGGGCGGCGTGATCGCAACGCGCGATGCATTGCCAAGCCGCGCGGCGAGTTCCGCCGGCGGCGGCAGCAGCTCGGCGCGCACCGCGTCGATCGAATCGAAATCGAATCCCGGGAGGCCAAGCAGCGAGCCCAAGCACGCGCAGCACCTTCCATGCCGGGCGCGCCTCGCCGAACGGCAGCGCGACACCGGTGAACGGCTGGACGCGCCCTTCGCAACTCGCGAACGTGCCTGCCGTCTCGGTGAACGGCGCCACCGGCAGCAGCACGTCGGCCCATTCGGCGCCGTGCCGGAACGGCGACAGCACGACCACGAACTCCGCGGCATCGAGCGCCGCGCGCGCGGCGACAGGATTGGCGCAGTCGAAGTCGGGTTCGGCGCCGAGCACGAGATACGCCTTGCGCGGATTCTCGAGCATCGTGCGCGCGTTGAGGCCGCCCGAGCTGCGGCAGCGCGCCGGCGACGTAGCCACCCACGCTGCCCGCGGCCTCCGTCAGGAAGCCGAGCGTTGCCCCGGTGATCTCGCAGAGCGCCTGCGCGAGCGCATGCAGCTGCGAGGCGTCGGCGTGCTGCTCCGCGGTGTTGCCGAGGAACACGGCCCTGCGCTCTCCCGTCAGCAGGCTCGCGGCGATGACCTGCGCCGCGGCCGTGGGCTCCACGTTGGCGAGCGCGTCCGGGACCGCCTTGCCGGCGCCCGTGGCCGCGGCAACGACGATTTCGGCGAGGAGCTTCGGCCACTGCGACGGCGGCGCGACCAGCGAATGCGCGACGCGGATCAGCGAATCGTCGGCGACGGCGTGCAGCAGCGACACCTGCGCGCCGTGCCGCGCCGCCTTGCGCAGGCGCTGCGCGAGCAGCGGATGATCCTTGCGCAGGAAGCTGCCGATCACGAGCGCGCGGTCGAGCCGCTCGACGTCGGCGATCGGCATGCCGAGCCACGGGATGCCGGCGCCCTGGCCATCGGCGCGGAAGTCGGTCTGGCGCAGGCGGAAGTCGATGTTGTCGGAGTCGAGCGTCCGCGAGAGGCGGGCCGCGAGCGCCATCTCCTCCATCGTCGCGTGTGGCGAGACGATCGTGCCGATGGCGCTGCCCCCGTGCTGCGCCACGACCGTTTTCAGTCCGTCGGCGACGCGCTCCAGGGCTTCGTGCCAGTCCACGCCCTTCCATTCGCCGTTTTCGCGAACCATCGGCGTCGCGAGCCGGTCCTCGCTCGCGAGCGCCTCGTAGGAAAAGCGGTCCTTGTCGGAGATCCAGCACTCGTTGACGGCCTCGTTCTCGAGCGGCACGACGCGCAGCACGCGGTCGTTCTTGACCTGCACGACGAGGTTGCTGCCGTGCGCGTCGTGCGGCGACACCGACTTGCGCCGGACGAGCTCCCACGTGCGCGCGGCGTAGCGGAACGGCTTCGACGTGAGCGCGCCGACCGGGCAGACGTCGATCATGTTGCCGGAGAGCTCCGAATCCACGCTCTTGCCGACGAACGCGACGATCTCGGAGTGCTCGCCGCGGCCGATCATGCCGAGCTCCATCACGCCGGCGATCTCCTGCCCGAAGCGCACGCAGCGCGTGCACTGGATGCAGCGCGTCATCTCTTCCGCGGCGACGAGCGGTCCCAGCTCCTTGCGGAACACGACGCGCTTCGGCTCGTTGTAGCGCGTGCCCGACGCGCCGTAGCCGACGGCCAGGTCCTGCAGCTGGCATTCGCCGCCCTGGTCGCAGATCGGGCAGTCGAGCGGGTGGTTGATCAGCAGGAACTCCATCACGCTGCGCTGCGCCTGCTTCGCGAGATCCGACGCGGTCCAGACCTTCATGCCTTCGGCCACCGGCGTCGCGCACGCGGGGAGCGGCTTCGGTGCCTTCTCGACCTGCACGAGGCACATCCGGCAATTGGCGGCGATCGACAGCTTCTTGTGCCAGCAGAAGTGCGGCACGTAGATGCCGAGCTGGTGCGCGGCATCCATCACCGTGCTCCCAGGCGCGACCTCGATCTTCCTGCCGTCGATTTCGATGTTCAGCATGGCTGGAACCGAGCGCGCCCGGGTGACCGAAGGGCCGCCCCGAGGTCGCCACAAGAGCGCGCAGCCCCCTTGGGGGGGGCGAGCACCAGGCCGCAGGCCGCAGGACAGCCGAAGGCTGGTCCCGCGAAGCGGGATGCGGGTTTATCGCACAAAGCGAGTTTCGGGGTGAGTCTCACGTGTACGGCGCCACGAGGCAGCGCTTGTGGTCGATGTGGTGCTGGAATTCGTCGCGGAAGTGCTTGACGAAGCTCTTCACCGGAAGCGCCGCGGCGTCGCCAAGCGCGCAGATCGTGCGACCGGCGATGTTGTCGGCAACCGAAGTGAGGAGATCGAGGTCCTCGTTCCTGCCCTCGCCGTGCTCGATCCGGTTGACCACGCGCCACAGCCAGCCGGTGCCTTCACGGCACGGCGTGCACTGGCCGCAGGACTCCTCGTAATAGAAGTACGACAGGCGCAGCAGCGACTTCACCATGCAGCGCGTCTCGTCCATCACGATCACCGCGCCCGAGCCCAGCATCGAGCCCGCCTTGGCGATCGAGTCGTAGTCCATGTCGCAGGCCATCATCACGTCGCCCGGCAGCACCGGCATCGACGAGCCGCCGGGAATCACTGCCTTCAGCCTGCGGCCGCCGCGCACGCCGCCGGCCATCTCGAGCAGCTTCGCGAACGGCGTGCCGAGGCGCACCTCGAAGTTGCCGGGCCGCTCGACGTCGCCGGAAACGGAAAAGAGCTTCGTGCCGCCGTTGTTGGGCTTGCCGAGTTCGAGGAAGGCCTCGCCGCCGTGGTTGATGATCCACGGCACCGCGGCGAACGTCTCGGTGTTGTTGATCGTCGTCGGCTTGCCGTAGAGCCCGTAGCTCGCGGGAAACGGCGGCTTGAACCGCGGCTGCCCCTTCTTGCCTTCGAGCGACTCCAGCAGCGCGGTTTCCTCGCCGCAGATGTAGGCGCCGTAGCCGTGATGATTGAAGAGGTGGAAGCTCCAGTCCGATCCCAGCACGTTGTTGCCGAGAAATCCCGCCTCGTAGGCTTCGGCGAGCGCGGCTTCGCAGCGCTCGTAGATTTCCCAGATCTCGCCGTGGATGTAGTTGTAGCCGCGCGCGCAGCCCATCGCGTAGGCGCCGATCGCCATGCCCTCGATCAGCGCATGCGGGTTGTAGCGGAGGATGTCGCGGTCCTTGAACGTGCCGGGCTCGCCCTCGTCGGAGTTGCAGACGAGGATCTTCTCGCCCGCGTACTGCTGCGGCATGAAGCTCCACTTGAGGCCGGTCGGAAAGCCCGCGCCGCCGCGGCCGCGCAGCGCCGACTTCTTGATCTCCGCGATCACCGTCTGCGGCGGCACCTTTTCGGTGACGAGCTTCTTCAATGCCGCGTACCCGCCGCGCGCGACGTAGTCGTCGAGGCGCCAGCTGTCCGTGGTGAGGCCCGCCATCAGGATGGCGTCGGGGCCGTAGTCGAGCGTGCGTGCGACGTCGGCCATGATCAGTCGCCGCTTCCGTTCGCGCGCCTTGGCGAGCTCGGCCAGCAGCGCGTCGAGCCGCTCCGGCTGCATCCAGCTCTCCATGCGCTTGTTGTTGACGAGCAGCACGGGAGCGTCGCCGCAGGCGCCCATGCACTCGCCTTCCTTCAGCGTGAAAAGGCCATCCGCGGTCGTCTCGTTGAAGTCGATGCCGAGCTTCTTCTTGAGGTGCTCGGTCGCCTTCACCGCATCGCGCAGCGCGCAGGGCAGGTTCGTGCAGACCGTCAGCTTGTAGCGGCCGACGGGCTCGCGGTTGTACATCGTGTAGAACGTCGCGACCTCGTACACCGCGACCGCCGGCATGCCGAGGTAGTGCGCGACGAAGTCCATCGTGTCGGTCGCGAGCCAGCCCTTCTCGTCCTGCGCGATCGCGAGCGCCGCCATCACCGCCGACTGCTTCTGGTCGGCCGGATACTTCGCGATCTCGTGATCGATCCTGGCGAGGGCCTGAGGGGACAGCAGCGTAGTCATGCGATCAGCGGAGCTGGTAGCCGGAGACGCGCCACGACGTGTTCGTCAGCGACCACGTGACGAGCTCGGAGGCGTGCTTGCCGTTGGTGAATTCGGTGTCGAACTGGATGATCGCGTAGTCGCCGTCGGGCGCGCCGGGCAGCGAATGCGCGCGCGCGATCTGCGTGGTCTTGCGCTGCTTCACCTTTCCGTAGGGCTTCCTCATGTCGCGGATGCCGTCGATCCACTTGGCGCGCGTGACCGACGCGCGCAACGATGCGTCGGCGCCATCCCACGCGAGCCCGGCCTTGCCGTCATCGATCAGGCCCAGCCAATTCCTCGACTCAGCGACGACTTCGTCGTCGTCCTTTTCCGTCGCGGCATCCGCCGGCGGCTCGCTGCGCGGGGCCCCGGACTTGGCGTCGGCGGGAACGGCCGGCGCACCGGAAGCGGCCGGCTGCGCCCGCGCGACGAACGGCAGGCACGACAACGCGACCAGCACGGCAAGGATGAGCGCGCGGCAGCTCATCGGTCGATCGATCCGAACACGATGTCCTGCGTGCCGATGATCGCGACGACGTCGGCGATCATGTGTCCCTTCGACATCTCGTCGAGCGCGGCGAGATGCGGATAGTCGGGCGGACGCAGCTTGACGCGGTACGGCTTGTTCGCGCCGTCCGAGATGATGTAGACGCCGAATTCCCCCTTCGGATGCTCGATCGCCGCATAGGCCTCGCCGGGCGGCACGTGCATGCCCTCGGTGAAGAGCTTGAAGTGGTGGATCAGCGCTTCCATGTTTTCCTTCATCGCCTCGCGCGACGGCGGCGCGACCTTGTGGCTGTCGATGATGACCGGGCCCGGGTTTGCGCGCAGCCAGTCGATGCACTGGCGGACGATGCGGTTCGCCTGGCGCATCTCCTCGACCCGCACGAGGTAGCGGTCGTAGCAGTCGCCCTTGGTGCCGACGGGAACGTCGAAATCCATCCGGTCGTAGACTTCGTAGGGCTGCTTCTTGCGCAGGTCCCACGGCACGCCCGAGCCGCGCAGCATCGGCCCGGTGAAGCCGAGCGCGATCGCCCGCTCGGGCGGCACGACGCCGATGCCGACCGTGCGCTGCTTCCAGATCCGGTTGTCGGTCAGCAGCGTCTCGTAGTCGTCGACGTTGCCGGGGAAGCGCCGCGTGAAGTCCTCGATGAAATCGAGCAGCGAGCCCTGGCGGTTGGCGTTGAGCGCGTCCATCGCGCGCGCGCTCCGCGTGTGCTGCGCCTTGTACTGCGGCATCGCGTCGGGCAGGTCGCGGTAGACGCCACCCGGCCGGTAATATGCGGCGTGCATCCGCGCGCCCGACACCGCTTCGTACATGTCGAAGAGGTCCTCGCGCTCGCGGAAGCAGTAGAGGAACGTCGTCATGCCGCCCACGTCGAGCGAATGCGAGCCGAGCCACAGCAGGTGATTGAGGATCCGGGTGAGCTCGTCGAACATCACTCGGATGTACTGCGCGCGGATCGGCACCTCGATGCCGAGGAGCTTCTCGATCGCGAGGCAGTACGCATGCTCGTTGCACATCATCGACACGTAGTCGAGGCGGTCCATGTACGGGACCGACTGGAGGTAGGTGCGCGTCTCCGCGAGCTTCTCGGTCGCGCGGTGCAGGAGTCCGATGTGCGGGTCGGCGCGCTGGATCACCTCGCCGTCGAGCTCCAGCACGAGCCGCAGCACCCCGTGCGCCGCCGGGTGCTGGGGCCCAAAGTTCATGGTGTAGTTTCGAATTTCAGCCATGGACTTTGGGCCTCAGCCAAGCCTCGCACGGGCCCACAACACGCCGCGAGCAGATGCGAAGCGGCTTGTTGCGGCGTTCGCTGACTTGCGTTTGCAAGTCAAGACGAGCGGCGCTCGCGCCGCGAGGCGGCGAACGCCAAAGTTCATGGTGTAGTTACGGATTTCGGCCATCGACTGCACTACTCGCCCGTGCCATACGTCGTTTCGCGGATCACGCGCGGCGTGATCTCGCGCGGTTCGATCGAGACCGGCTGATAGATCACGCGGCCCTGCTCGGGGTCGTAGCGCATTTCCACGTGGCCGGAGATCGGGAAGTCCTTGCGGAACGGGTGGCCGATGAAGCCGTAGTCGGTGAGCAGGCGCCGCAGGTCCGGATGCCCCGTGAAGACGATCCCGTAGAGGTCGAACGCCTCGCGCTCGAACCAGTTGGCGACCGGCCACACGTCGATGACGCTGGGGATCACCGGAAACGCGTCGTCCGGAGCGAACACGCGTACGCGGAGACGCGCGTTGTTCGCGAGCGAGAGAAGGTGATACACCGCCGCGAAGCGCGGTCCCGTCCGCTCGTCCACGCCGTAGGTCGAGTAATCGACGCCGCAGACGTCGAGCAGCATCTCGAAGCGGAATTCGGGGCGGTCGCGCAACTCGCGCATCGTCGCGGCGAGGTCCTCGCTCGCGACGACCGCGGTCGCCTCGCCCAGCGCGATTCCGACGGACGCGAGCCTGTCGCCGAGGACGGCGGGCAGCGCCGCAGCCAGCGTTTCGATCCGGGTCGTCATCAGCGCGCGATCGTGTTCGTGCGCCAGATCTTGTTCTGGAGCTGCAATATGCCGTAGAGCGTGGCCTCGGCCGTGGGCGGACAGCCGGGAATGTAGATGTCGACGGGCACGATGCGGTCGCAGCCGCGCACCACCGAGTACGAGTAGTGATAGTAGCCGCCGCCGTTTGCGCACGAGCCCATCGAGATGACCCAGCGCGGCTCCGGCATCTGGTCGTACACCTTGCGCAGCGCCGGTGCCATCTTGTTGCAGAGCGTACCGGCGACGATCATCACGTCCGACTGCCGCGGGCTCGGCCGGAACACGATGCCGAAGCGATCGAGATCGTAGCGCGCGGCACCGGCGTGCATCATCTCGACGGCGCAGCAGGCGAGGCCGAACGTCATCGGCCACATCGAGCCGTTGCGCGCCCAGTTGATGAGCGCGTCGGCGGTCGTGGTGACGAAGCCCTTCTCGAGGACGCCTTCTATGCCCACGTCGCAACCCTATGATCGCTCGCGCCCGCTGCCTCCTTGAGCGCGAATTGGCTTATGCGAGCGGCGCGTGTCGGCGGCAGCCCTGCTCGCCCCAGTCGCATCCCCGGCCGCCGGCCGGGGCCCCTGCTCCTCGGCTCGCATGGCTACTCCCATTCCAGCGCGCCCTTCTTCCACTCGTAGATGAACCCGACGACGAGCACCGCGAGGAAGACCATCATCGCCGCGAATCCGAAGAAGCCGATCTCCTGCAGGACGATCGCCCACGGAAAGAGGAACGCGATCTCGAGGTCGAACAGGATGAAGAGGATCGCGACGAGGTAGTAGCGGACGTCGAACTTCATCCGCGCGTCCTCGAAAGCCTCGAAGCCGCACTCGTACGGCGAGAGCTTCTCGGGATCGGGATGGTTCGGCGAGACGAGCGTGCCGAGCGAAAGGAGCACGAGACCTACGACGAGCCCGAGGCCGATGAAAAGCAGTATCGGAAGGTACTGTTCCAGCATCAGGCTGTCCCGTATTCCGCGCTTCGATTTCCTGGTGCCGACGGCGAGACTCGAACTCGCACGGGTTACCCCACTGCCCCCTCAAGACAGCGTGTCTACCAATTTCACCACGTCGGCGTGATCTTGAAACTCTGTTCCGGCGCGCATCGCCCCGGAAGACGCAAACTTCGCTATTTGGGAACTTCTCCCGCCTTGCCCGACGCAGGAGCCGCCTTGGCCGCATCCGTCGGCGCGGGTGCCGCCGGCAGCGCGCCCGGCGAGGTCGGCACTTCCGACGACTTCGATGCGTCCTTCTGCTCGATCTGCTGCTGCATCAGGCTCTTGCTCGGGCCATGCGTCGTCGCGAACCAGGTGAGGCCGAGGCTCGTGAGGAAGAACAGCGCGACCAGCGCGGCGGTCGAGCGCGACAGGAAGTTGGCGGACCCGGAGGCGCCGAACAGGCTTCCCGACGAGCCGCTTCCGAAGGCGGCGCCCATGTCCGCGCCCTTCCCGTGCTGCAGCAGCACGAGGCCGCAGATCGCGAGCGCGATCATCACATGGAACACCAATACCAGCGTTTCCAGCATGTTCATTCGTTGCTCCAACCGCGGATGCCTTCTCCGCGCCGCGCCATGCCCCGGTTAGGCATTCGCAATGGCCAAAAATTCGGACGCCTTGAGCGACGCACCGCCGATCAATCCGCCGTCGATGTCTTCCTGCACGAACAGCGTTTTCGCGTTGTCCGCCTTGACGCTGCCGCCGTAGAGCAGCAGCACGTCCTTCGCACCCGCTTCGCCCATCCGCCGGCGCAGCGTCGCATGCACCGCCTGCGCCTCGCCCGGCGTCGCCGTGCGGCCGGTGCCGATCGCCCACACCGGCTCGTATGCGACGACGAGCCTCGGCGCGTCGCCGGCAACGCTCGCGAGCACGGCATCGAGCTGCCGCAGCACGACCGCTTCGGTCGTTCCCGCCTCGCGCTCGGCAAGGGTTTCGCCCACGCACGCGATGGGCGTCAGTCCCGCCGCCAGCGCCGCGCGCGCCTTTGCGCCAACCACGGCGTCGGTGTCGCCGAAGTGCTGGCGACGCTCCGAATGCCCCACGAGCACGTAACGGCACCCGAACTCGACCAGCATCGCTGCCGACACTTCGCCGGTGTACGCCCCCGCCGCATGCTCGCTGACGTCCTGCGCGCCCCACGCGATCGGCGTGGACGCGAGTGCCGCCTGCGCCTGCACGAGATACGGGTACGGAACGCACACGGCCACTTCATGGCCGGGCGGGCGTCCCCAGCTCGCGACGAGCTCACCCAGAAGCGCCGCGTTCGCCGCGAGCCCGCCGTTCATCTTCCAGTTGCCGACGACGAGTTTGCCGCGCATGCGTATTTGCCGGTTTTCTTGCGCAAACACGGCCTTCGCCCCAAAAAGGGCCGCCGTGGCTGCAAAACTGGCGGATTATACCGCAGCGCGGGAAACCGGGGCAACGCGCCGGCGGCACGGATCAGATGCCGGCCAGCCGCCGCAGGAGCAGCGGCAGGCACCAGACGGCCGGCGTCAGCGAATCGGGCAGCGCGATCTGACGAACGCCGCGAGCGCTGCTGCGAGATGGTCGAGGTCGGCTTCGAGCGCGGCATACCCCGCATTCGGAGCAAGTGTTTCCTCATTCATGTAGAGGCGGCGGTTGACCTCGATCTGCAGGCTGTGCCGCCCCGACGTCGGGCGCCCGTGCCGGCGCACGATCTCCACGCCCTTGTACGGGTCGTTGATCGCAACGCCGTAGCCCATCCCGCGCAGCGCCGCGGCGACGGCTGCCGTGAACTCGGCGGCGCAGGTCGTGCCGTCGCGATCGCCCAGCACGAAGTCGGCACGCATGCGCCCGGGATCGTCCGAATTGACGTCGCCGACGGCGGGCATCGAGTGGCAGTCGATGTGCCACACCGCGCCGAACCGGTCGTGCATCGCGTCGAGCTCGGTGGCGAGCACCGCGTGGTACGGCAGATAGAAGTCGTCGATGCGGCGACGGATCTCGGCGGCGCGCAGCTTGCGCGCATACATCGGGACGCCGCCCCGCGCGAGCCGCCAGACGAGGCCGATCCCCTGTTCCGTCTTGCGCGAGCGCGTGAGCGGGCCGTCCCACGCTTCGGCGAGGAGATCGGGATCGAGGTCGTCGAGGCTGCGGTTGGGATCGATGTACGCGCGCGGAAAGCACGCCTCGATCAGCGTGGCCCCATGCCGGAGCGCGCCGCGCCACAGCCGCGCGACGTGCGTATCCTCGGCGCGGCGGACCTCGGCGCGCGGCGGCGCGTGCGTCGAAATCCTCCGGATAGCGCTCGCCGCTGTGCGGCGAATCGAGCACCAGCGGCAGCACCGCGCCCTGCGGCGCATGGCGCAGGAACGGCGCGTCGTCGCTCATGCCGGCATTTCGTTGAGATGGCATGCGGACCAGCGCGCGGGCGCGATCTCGCGCAACGACGGCGCCGCTTCGCGGCAGCGCGGCATCGCGTGCGGGCAGCGCGGATGGAACTGGCAGCCCGCCGGCGGCGAAAGCGGCGACGGGATCTCCCCGGCGATCGGCACGAACGTGCGGCGCCCCGGCTGCATCGTCCCCATTCCGGCGACGAGCGCGGTCGTGTACGGATGATTCGGTGCCGCGAAGAGCGCGGGCGCGGGTCCGGTCTCGACGATCCGGCCGAGATACATCACGGCGATGCGATCGCTCATGTGGCGGATCACGCCGAGATCGTGGCTGATGAAGAGATACGTGAGGTTGTAGCGCGCGCGAAGCTCCATGAAGAGATTGAGCACCTGCGCCTGGATCGACACGTCGAGCGCCGCGACCGACTCGTCGCAGACCAGGAACTCGGGCGCGACCGCGAGCGCGCGGGCAATGCCGATGCGCGCGCGCTGGCCGCCGGAGAACTGATGCGGAAAGCGCCGCATCAGCGTCGGATCGAGCCCGACGCGATTCAGGTGCAGCCCGACGAACTCGGTCTTGGCGCGCGCGCTGATGAGGCCGTGCTCGACCGGCGCCTCGCCGACGAGGTCGACCACGCGCATCCGCGGATTGAGCGACGCGTAGGGATCCTGGAAGATCATCTGGAGCTTGAGCTGCTCGCGGCGCGCACGCTTCGACGACCCGGCGGCGACGGGCGCGCCGTGCCAGAGCCGGGTGCCCGACGATGGCTGCAGGAGTCCCGCGGCGATCCGGCCGAGCGTCGACTTGCCGCATCCCGATTCGCCGACCAGCCCCATCACCTCGCCCTGTCTGATTGCAAGATCGACACGGTCGACCGCGACGACCGCTTCCGCGCGCGGCCCCGCGTGCAGCCAGGAGGCGATGCGCGCCGCCACGTCCTGATGCCGGACGAAGCGCTTCGACACGCCGCGAAGCTCCAGCTGCGGCAGCAGCCGACCGGCACCGGGGGCCGCCGATAGCGCCTGCGTGCTCATGCGGTCCCCGCCCGGAGCGGATGGTGACAGCGCGCGGACTGCGCCAGCGCCGGGTCACCCATCGTGCGCAGCGCCGGCATCGCGCCGCAGGCCGCGTCGGCGTACGTGCAGCGCTCGCGGAAGGCGCACCCGCGCGGCGGATCGAGTGCTGCCGGCGGCATTCCCGGGATCTGGCGCAGTCGTTCGCCGCGCGGCGCGCGCGTGGGGACCGAGTCGATCAGCCCCTGCGTGTAGGGGTGGCGCGGACGCGTGAGCACGTCGCGCACCGCGCCCTCCTCGACGATGCGGCCCGCGTACATCACGCACACGCGGTCGGCGAGGCCCGCGACGACGGAAAGGTCGTGGGTGATCCAGATGAGCGCGGTGCCGGCGTCGCGCACCTGCTTCTGCATCTCGTGGAGGATCTGGCCCTGGATCGTCACGTCGAGCGCGGTCGTCGGCTCGTCGGCGATGATGAGCTCGGGTCCGTTGAGGAGCGCGATCGCGATGGCGACCGCTGCCGCGTGCCGCCCGAGAGCTGGTGCGGATATGCGGTCAGCCGCTCGTCGGGCGCGGCGATGCCGACCTTGGCGAGCGCCGTCCGCGCTTCGTCCTGCGCCGCCTCCGGCGAAGCGCGGCGATGCGCGTGGATCGCCTCGACCATCTGGGTGCGGATCGTCAGGACCGGATTCAGCGTCATCATCGGATCCTGGAAGATCATCGCGATCCGGTTGCCGCGCAGCGCGCGCATCGCCTCGGGCGAGAGCCCGGTGATCTCGGCGCCGTCGAAGGCGATGCTGCCGTGCGCGATGCGCCCGGGCGGATCGACGAGCCCGATGATCGAGTAGCCGGTCATCGACTTGCCGGAACCCGATTCGCCGACGAGGCCGAGGATCTCGCCGCGCGCCACCGTGAACGACACGTCCTCGACCGCGCGCACGACGCCCGCGCGAGTGGCGAAGTGCGTCGCGAGCCCGTCGACGGCAAGCAGCGGCGCATTGGCGGCGGTCACGACGGTCGCCATGGCGTTACGCGCGAAGGCGCGGATTCTGGATGTCGCGCAACTGGTCGCCAACGAGGTTGATGCCGACGATCGTCGCCACGAGCGCGACACCCGGGAAGAAGCTGATCCAGTAGCGACCCGACAGCAGATACTGGTAGCCATTGGCGATGAGCAGGCCGAGCGACGGCTCGGTCACGGGGAGGCCCAAGCCCAGGAACGACAGTGTGGCCTCGAGCGCGATCGCCGCCGCGACCTGCACTGTCGCGACGACCAGCACCGGCGGCAGGCAATTCGGCAGCAGATGGTGCAGCACGATGCGCGACGGCGACAGCGCGAGGCCGCGCGCCGCCTCGATGTATTCCTTGCGCATTTCGACCAGCGCCGCGCCGCGCACCGTGCGCGCGTAGTAGGCCCACTGGACCGTCACCAGCGCTGCGATCACCTTGCCCGTTCCCTGCCCCAGCACCGCGATCAGGATCAGCGCGATGAGGATCGCGGGAAACGAAAGCTGGATGTCGACCAGCCGCATCAGCACCGTGTCGACGCGCCCGCGCGCATAGGCCGCCGCGAGACCCGCGAGGAGGCCGACGACGAGCGCCATCAGCGTGGCCGTGATGCCGACCAGAAGGCTGATGCGAAGTCCATAGAGAATCGCGGACAGCATGTCGCGGCCCTGTCCGTCGGTGCCGAGCCAGAACGTCATGCCGCCCGCGCCCTTCGCTCCGGGCGGCAGACCCGCATCGAGCACGTCGAGCTGCGCGAGGTCGTAGGGATTCTGCGGCGCGAGAAGCGGCGCGGCGAGCGCGACGACCACAATGGCGACCAGCAGTGCCAGGCCGAAGACCGCCAGCGGATTCGCGCGGAAATCCGCGACGACGCGGCGCCATGGCGTCTCCGGCGGGCGCGGCGAGGCTTCGGCGAAGTCGATGGTCATGCGGCGTCGGCGACGCGCACGCGCGGATCGAGCGCCGCGTAGACGAGGTCGACCGCGAGGTTGATGACGATGAAGATCGCGACGATGACGAGGAGGTAGGCGACGATCACGGGCCGGTCGAGCAGGTTGATCGAGTCGATCAGCAGCTTGCCCATCCCGGGCCACGCGAACACGCTTTCGGTGACGATCGCGAAGGCGATCACCGAGCCGAACTCGAGCCCGGTCACCGTGACGATCGGCAGCATGATGTTGGACAGCACGTGGACGCCGATGACGCGCGCCGGCTTCAATCCCTTGGCGCGGGCGAATTTCACGTAATCCTGCGTGAGCGCCTCACGCGTCCCCGCGCGGGTGAGGCGGATCAGGAGGGCGAGCTTGAAGAGCGCGAGATTGGTGGCGGGCAGGACGAGATGGGCAAGGCCGGCGAGGGTCAGGAAGGACACCGGCAGCACGCCGAACAGCAGCGTCACGGGCCCGCGCCCGCTCGCCGGCAGCCAGCCCAGCATCACCGAGAAGACGACGATCAGCATCAGCCCGACCCAGAACGTCGGCAGCGAGAAGCCAAGGATCGATCCCGCCATGATCGTGCGGCCCGCGATGCCGTGCGGGCGCAGGCCCGCAAAGAGCCCGAGCGGAATCCCCAGCACCACCGCGATCAGTATCGCCGCCACCGCGAGCTCGAGCGTTGCCGGCATCCGCTCGACGACGAGTGCCAGCGCCGGGGTTCCGTGCACGAACGACTTGCCGAGGTCGCCCGTCACCGCGCCGCGCAGGAAGTCCACGTACTGCTCGGGCAGCGGCTTGTCGAGCCCGAGTGCGGCGATCGCCTGCTCCCGCTCGATCGGATCGGCCTGCGGGTTGATCAGGATGTCGACCGGATTGCCGATCGCGTAGACGCCGGCGAACACGAGCAGCGACATCGCGAACAGCACGACGATGCTCTGCAGCCCGCGGCGGATGATCTCGACCAGCATTGCGGCGCGACCGCGGCGGCGTCAGACCACGCGGACGCTGATATCGGGCAGGCCGTCGATGTGACCCAGCATGACGTCGCCGCGCACCACCGGGCCGACGTTCTCGGGCGTGCCGGAGTAGATGATGTCGCCGGGTGCGAGCTCGAATGCCTTCGACAGGTGGCTGATCTGCTCGGCGACGCTCCAGATCATCTGGTCGAGATTGGCGCTCTGCTTCGTCTCGCCGTTGACCTTGAGCCAGATCGCGCCGCGCGTGAAGGGACCCGTCTTCGCGGCCGGCTGCAGCGGTCCCATCGGCGCCGCATGATCGAAGCTCTTGCCGATCTCCCACGGCTTCTTCTCGTCGCCCATCGCGCGCTGCAGGTCGCGCCGCGTCATGTCGAGCCCGACGGTGTAGCCGTACACGAGGTCCAGCGCGCGTTCTTGCGCAATATCGCGGCCGCCCTTGCCGAGCGCCGCGACGAGCTCGATCTCGTAGTGATAGTTCTTCGTCAGCGTAGGGTACGGATGGTCGAGGGTGACGCCGGGAGGAACGATCTGCACCGCATCGGTGGGCTTCTGGAAGAAGAACGGCGGCTCGCGCGTCGGGTCCGAGCCCATCTCGCGCGCGTGCGCCGCGTAGTTGCGGCCGATGCAGTAGATGCGCCGCACCGGAAACTGCTGCGCGGTGCCGGCGATCGGGATGAACGTCGGCGCCACGGTGAACGGCGTCGCCGGCGCCTCCGCATGCGCCGATCCGGACAGCGCCGCGCCCGCCGCAAGCGCGACCGACGACTTCAGCATCTTCCTGCGCTCTTCGCTTGCCATTGCTCTCCTCCTTTCGCGTCAGCGTGCGGCCGTGCCTTCGGCGCAGCGCGGCTTGTGCTCGGCAACCATCCGCTCGAGCGACGCGAGGAATTGCTCGTCCCGCGCGAAGTCCGCGTCGGCCTGCGTTCTCGCCGCTGCCGCCGGCAGCGCCACGCCCGCCTTCGTCCAGGCGCGTGCATCGACGAGCCGCCCGTGCTCGTAGACGTATTCGCCGCGCGGACCGCCATTGTAGTGCCACGCGCGCGACGTGCCGTGGCGCAGACCGGCGACGTAGGGTGCCTCGAGCCGCTGCGAGGCTTCGGTCGCCGCGTGCACGTCGACGTGCCACACCGCAACCGTGCCGGAGCGTGCCGGCCTCGTCATAGGGAATGACCGCGACGCGCGCGCCCGCGGCGGTCCAGAACACGAAGGTCCCGGTGCGGCGGTCCATCGCGAAGGCGCCGGCGACGCGCAGCGCGCCGGCCTTCGTGCGAAGTTCGTACATCCCGTTGGGAAGGCCGTCGCGGCAGGCGCCGGTGGCGACGAGCGACTGCGCATGCACGGCGGACGCGAACAGCGCCGCCGAGAGCCACGCGGCCCGCCCCGCCGCGCGCAGTGCGCCGTGTTTCAGGCGTTGCGCCGCGCCCACCATGCGCCGAGCTCGCCCACGATGCCCCGGCGGAACGCGAGCACGCACACGACGAAGATGATTCCCGTGATGACCGTCACCCACTGCGCGCCGAAGGTGACGCCGAACACGGTGATGCCCGCGGACAGGTAGTTCTCGATGCCGATGATGACGAAGGCGCCGACGACCGGCCCGAAGATCGTGCCCATCCCGCCGAGGAGCGTCATCAGCACGACCTCGCCCGACATCTGCCACTGGACGTCGGTCAGCGAGGCGAGCTGGAACACGATCGCCTTGGTGGCGCCGGCCAGCCCCGACAGCGTCGCCGACAGAACGAATGCGAGCAGCTTGTAGCGCTCGGCGTCGTAGCCCAGAGACACGGCGCGCGGCTCGTTCTCGCGGATCGCCTTCAGCACGTTGCCGAACGGCGAGTGGATCACGCGATGGATGAGCAGGAACGCGCCGACGAAGATCGTCAGCACGAAGTAGTACATCACGAGCGACGAGTGGGTCTTGCCCGGGTTCGCCGGATCGGCCGTGTCCGAGAGGTCGAACAGCCCGAACAGCGCGCCGCGCGGCACGGCCTGGATGCCGTCCTCGCCGTGCGTGAACGGCGTCTGCAGGTAGAAGAAGTAGATCATCTGCGCGATCGCGAGCGTGATCATCGCGAAGTAGATCCCCTGCCGCCTGATCGCCAGCGCTCCGACCACGATGCCGAGCAGCGCCGAGGCCGCCGTGCCCGACAGGATCGCGAGCTCCGGCGTGAGGCCCCAGGCCTTCGCCGCGTGCGCCGACACGTACCCCGCGGTGCCGAGGAACATCGCGTGCCCGAACGACAGCAGGCCGCCGTAGCCCAGGAGCAGGTTGAACGCGCAGGCGAAGAGCGCGAAGCACATCGCCTTCATCAGGAACACGGGGTACACGCCGAGCAGCGGCGCGACGGCGAAGAGCGCCACCATCACGGCGGTACCGACGATGAATCCCTTCGCCGTGGGCGCAACGAAGGGCGCGGTCGAAGGCTGTGGCGCGACCATCAGCGCTCCCGTCCGAAGAGGCCGGCGGGCTTCACGAGAAGCACGAGCACCATGATCACGAAGATCACGGTGTTCGACGCCTCCGGATAGAACACCTTGGTGAGGCCCTCGACGATGCCGAGGCCGAAGCCGGTGAGGATCGCGCCGAGGATCGATCCCATCCCGCCGATGACGACCACGGCGAAGACGATGATGATCATGTTGGCGCCCATCAGCGGGTTCACCGTGTAGATCGGCGCCGCCATCACCCCGGCGAGCGCCGCGAGGCCGACGCCGAACCCGTAGGTCAGCGTGACCATCCGCGGGACGTTGATCCCGAACGCCTGTACCAGCGGCGCATTCTCGGTGGCCGCGCGCAGGTAGGCGCCGAGCTTGGTCCGCTCGATGACGAACCAGGTGCCGAAGCAGATGAGGAGCGACGCGACGATCACCCACGCGCGGTACTTTGGCAGGTACATGAAGCCGAGATCGAAGGCGCCGGAGAACTCGGGGGGCAGCGTGTACGGCAAACCGGAGCTGCCGAAGTAGTTGGTGAACACACCCTGCAGGATCAGCGCGATGCCGAAGGTCAGCAGGAGTCCGTAGAGGTGATCGAGCTTGTAGAGGCGCGAGAGCATCGTCCGCTCGATGATGATGCCGAAAATTCCGATTGCGATCGGCGCGAGCACGAGCGCCCACCAGTAGCCGACGCCGAGCCACTGCAGGAGGAACCACGCGCAGAAGGCGCCCAGCATGTACTGCGCGCCGTGCGTGAAATTGATGATGTTGAGGAGGCCGAAGATCACGGCGAGGCCCAGCGACAGCATCGCGTAGAAGGCGCCGTTGATGAGCCCGATGAGCAGCTGGCCGAACAGGGCCTGCGTCGAAATCCCGAACATTCTCAGCCCGTCACGCGGTCGCGTCCATTGGCGCGTCGGAGCGGCGCGCGGCGCCGCTCAACGCTTGTCGTTTGTCCGTCGCGCCGGGAAGCGTCGAATCTCATGCCAGAACTCCGCGGCGCGACGGAAAACGGGTCAAGGTGCCGGATGCGCTATTTCTTTGCGACGAGCGAGCAGTCGCCCTGGTCGAGCGGGCGGAACGCCTGGTCGCCGGGGATCGTCGCGACGATCTTGTAGTAATCCCACGGGTATTTCGATTCCGCGGGGGTCTTCACCTGGACGAGGTACGCCGGATGGATCTTGCGGCCGTCGGCGCGGACGTATCCCTTGCCGAAGAGCGGGTCGTCGGTAGGGATTTCCTTCATCTTGGCGATCACCTTGGTGCCGTCGTCGCTCTTCAGCGCCTCGACCGCCTTGAAGTAATGGATCAGCGACGAGTACACGCCCGCATGCACCATCGTCGGGTAGATGCCCTTGTCCTGCGCCTGGAACCGCTTCGCGAAGGCGCGCGTCTGGTCGTTCATGTCCCAGTAGAAGGTCTCCGTGAACGTGAGGCCCTGCGCGGTCGGCAGGCCGAGCGCGTGGATGTCCGTCAGGAACACGAGGAGGCCCGCAAGCTTCTGGCCGCCCTTGGTGATGCCGAACTCCGCCGCCTGCTTGATCGAGTTCGTCGTGTCGCCACCCGCATTGGCAAGGCCGATGATCTTCGCCTTCGACGCCTGCGCCTGCAGCAGGAACGAGCTGAAGTCCTGGTTGTTGAGCGGGGCCTTGACTCCACCCACGACCTTGCCGCCATTCTTCACCACGGCCGCGGTGGTGTCGCGCTCCAGCGCCGCGCCGAACGCGTAATCGGCGGTGATGAAGAACCACGTGTCGCCGCCGGCCTTGGTGATCGCGGTGCCGGTGCCGTTCGCGAGCATCCAGGTGTCGTAGGCCCAGTGGATCGTGTTGGGCGAGCAGGCCTTGCCGGTCAGGTCGGACGTGCCCGGGCCCGACGCGAGGAACGCCTTGCCCTTTTCCTTGGTGATCTGGTTGACGGCGAGCGCCACGCCGGAGTTCGGCGTGTCGACGATGACGTCCACCTTGTCAGTGTCGTACCACTGCCGCGCGATTCCCGAGCCGACGTCGGGCTTGTTCTGGTGATCGGCCGAGACGATCTCGACCTTGTAGCCGCGCTTCTCGATGCCGGAGTCCTCCACCGCCATCTTCGCGGCGACCACCGATCCGGCGCCGGCGAGGTCGGTGTAGAGGCTCGACATGTCGGAGAGCACGCCGATCTTGATGACGTTGTCCGAGATCTGCGCGGTCGCCGCGCCGGTGAAGCCGATGGCCGCGCCGATGGCGAGGCCGAGGATGCTGCGCTTGAAGCCCTTCATGTACTGCCTCCTTAGGTAATTCGTGCGCGAAGTGCGCATCTTTCGAAACAGTCCGGGCGCCCGCATTGCTACACGCCCAGATAGTTGTGGAGCTTCTCCATGTTGGCGTCGAGCTCCGTGTTCGGGATCATGTCGACGACGCGCCCATGGTCCATCACGTAGTGGCGGTCAGCCACCGTCGCGGCGAAGCGGAAGTTCTGCTCGACCAGCAGGATCGTGAACCCCTGCGTCTTCAGCCGGCCGATCGTGCGGCCGATCTGCTGGACGATGACCGGTGCCAGGCCTTCCGTGGGCTCGTCGAGCAGCAGGAGCCGCGCCCCGGTGCGCAGTATGCGGCCTATCGCCAGCATCTGCTGCTCGCCACCGGAAAGCTTCGTGCCCTGGCTCGCGAGGCGTTCCTTGAGGTTGGGGAAGAGGTCGAAGATCTGCGCGACGGTGAGGCCTCCTACGCGCACCGCCGGCGGGAGCATCAGGTTCTCCTCGACGTCGAGGCTCGCGAAGATGCCGCGCTCCTCCGGGCACCAGGCGATGCCCTGGCGCGCGATCCGGTTCGACGCGAGCCCGACGATCTCGCGTCCCTCGAACGTGATGCTGCCCGCGCGCCGCGGCACGACGCCCATGATCGACTTCAGCGTCGTCGTCTTGCCTGCGCCGTTGCGGCCGAGCAGCGTCACGACCTCGCCGGCGGCGACGTCGAAGTCGACACCGTGCAGCACGTGCGACTCGCCGTACCACGCATTGAGCCCGCGCACGGCGAGCAGCGGTGCGGCCGCGGCGGATGCCGCGCCCGGGATGGCAGCCGCGAGCGCGTCAGGCATGCGCGGTTCCCAGGTAGGCCTGCATGACGTCCGGGTGATTCGACACGTGTGCGTAATCGCCTTCGGCGAGCACTTCGCCGCGCGCGAGCACCGTGATGTGGTCGGACAGCGTCGACACGACGGAGAGATTGTGCTCGACCATCAGGATCGTGCGGTTCGCGGCGACGCTGCGGATCAGCGCGGCGATGCGCTCGACGTCCTCGTGCGTCATCCCGGCGGTGGGCTCGTCCAGCAGCAGCATCTCCGGGTCGAGCGCAAGCGTGGTCGCGATCTCCAGCGCCCGCTTCCTGCCGTAGGGAAGCTCGACGGCCGGCGTGCGCGCGAACTCGGTCAGCCCGACGGCATCGATCAGCTCAGATGCGCGCTTGTCGTGCTTCGCCAGCGCGCGGGTCGAGCGCCAGAAGTCGAACGAATGCCCGTCGCGGCGCTGCAGCGCGATGCGGACGTTCTCGTGCACGTTGAGATTGGGGAACACCGCGGAGATCTGGAACGAGCGGACGAGACCCATGCGCGCAATGGCGGCGGGTCGGGAGCCGGTGATCTCGCGGCCGTTGTAGAAGATGTGGCCGCGGGTCGGGACGAGGAAGTGCGTGAGCAGGTTGAAGCAGGTGGTCTTGCCGGCGCCGTTCGGGCCGATCAGCGCATGGATGCTGCCGCGCCGCACCTTGAGGCTCACGTCGCGCACGGCGACGAAGCCCTTGAACTCCTTGGTCAGCGCGCGCGTTTCGAGAATGGTGTCGTCGGACATCCGCCGCCGGCGCGCCCGGCGCACCGCCCTCCTTTCAGCCACAGGGGGGCCATTATGCGAAACGTCCGTGCGAATAGCAACAAAAGCGCCCGTCAGTACTCGATGCGCGCGAAATAGGTCTTCTGCGACGCCTCGCGGGCCTCGCCCAGCGTGCGGATTCCCTGCTCGGCGAGGAGCGGGATCATCCTGAGGAAGACTTCGCCCGTCATGATCGCGTCGCCAAGCGCCGTGTGGCGGCCGAGCGTCGGCACGCCCAGGCGCTGGGCGATGACCTCCAGACTGTGCGCCTCGAGATCGGGGTGGATCACTGCGGACAGCAGCAGCGTGTCGAGGACGGGCTGAGTGAAGCAGACGCCGGCCACAGTTTCCTTGAGCCGCAGGAAGCGCATGTCGAATGCAGCGTTGTGCGCAACCAGCACGGTATCCGCGCAGAACTCGCCGAAGGCCGGAAGCACCCGATCGATGGTCGGCTGGCCCTGCAGCAGCGACGACTCGATTCCGGTGATGCGGATCGCGTCCTCCGTCATCCGCCGGCGCGGATCGACGAGCTGCTCGAAGATCTCGTTCTCCAGGAGGCGGCCGTTGACGATCCGCACCGCACCGATCGAGACGATCTCGTCGCCCGCCGACGGCTCGAGGCCGGTCGTCTCGGTGTC
This sequence comes from uncultured beta proteobacterium, assembly GCA_963717695.1. Lineage (GTDB taxonomy): Bacteria > Pseudomonadota > Gammaproteobacteria > Burkholderiales > Casimicrobiaceae > CAIWHR01. The sequence goes on from CAVQWR010000006.1 coordinate 389,321, forward strand.
GAACACGGTGTAGGACAGCGCCGCGAGCGGCACGGTATCCTGCTCCGGCGTCTGGCCCGGCTGATGAAAGAGGTCGAAATCGTAGAACTCGGGCCGGCTCTCGGCCGCCGGCGCGTTCCACGCCGATTCCTCCGGCTGGATCGCGGGCAGCGCGAGGCGGAAGAATTCGCGATGCGACGGCTTGTGGATCTGGTACCAGATCTCGCCGTTGTGGCGCTCGACGATCTCTTTAAGCGTGAGCGGACATGCTTCGCCGCCGAGCTCCATCGCGTCCGTCTGCCATGCCATCGTCGTCTCGGTGCCGAGCGGCGCGCCGGTCCAGATGAGGTCCAAATGCGCGAGCGGCCCGGCCCGCTCGAGCCCGAAGCGGAGCTCGCGGATGCCGAACTCGTCCTTGAGCCGCGCTGCGAGATAGGTGATCGACTGCAGCAGCGAATAGCTGTCGACCTTGAGCCAGATCGATTCGTCGATCGCCTCGTGCTTGGTCGGCAGCGCGAGCCTCGCCGCGATCCGACGCTGCGCCGCGGCGACGAGGTCGGCGCCGCGCATGTCCTCGAGCGGCCATTCGGTCCGCAGCGAATCGGCAAACTCGCCGACGGTTGCGTCGAGTCTTTCGGAGAGCGTCCGCGCTTCGTCGCCGATGATGCCGATGAATCGTGCCCGCGCGGCCTCGTCCATCTCCGGAAACGCGGCGATGGTCTCGACCGCGGCGCGCACGCTCGCGAGCGAGGCGCGCGTGCCCTGCGTCAGCGTCTGCAGCAGCAGATCGCGCCGGGTTCCGCTTTCGATGCGGCGGGTGATGTCGTCCAGCACCAGCACGAACCCGGTGATCGCGCCGGCGCCGGATGCGTCCGCCTCGGCGCCGCCGTGCACCGGTGCCACCTGAACGCGCACCAGCGCGCCATTCGGCGCCGTCGTGACGAACGCCGCGATGCTGCCCGCCTTGCCCTGGCGCAGGCGCTCGTGGACGCTGTCGAGCGCGTGGACGATGAGGTTGCGATCGAACACCGCAAAGATGGAGCGCCCGAGCCCGACGAGGCTCGGCGCCCTGGCGCCAGCCGCGGCGCCATCGACCACCTTGCGCAGCAGCTGCCGCGCCCGGGCGTTGTAGAGCAGGATCCGGCCCTCGGCGTTGCAGACGACCACGCTCTGCGCAAGCTCGGACATCAGCGCCGCGAGCCTGTTGCGCTCCTGCTCGATCCGGACGTTCGCTTCCTTGACGCGGTGCTCGACGTCGTCGCGCAGCCGCTCGTGCACATCGGCAAAGCTGTTGAGCGCCGCGGCGAGATGCCGGACCTCGACCGAACCTTGCGGGGTCGCCCGATGCGCCGGATTCGCCGCCTGCATGATGCGCGCGTCCTCGACGAGCGCGCGCGGCGCGACGACGTAGCGCTTGAACAGCGCCTTCAGGATGAACACGAGCGGCACCAGCAACAGCAGCGACACGACAACCACGCTGGCCGCACGCTCGCGCAGCACCGGTACGAGGAGCCCGCGCTCCTCGACGGTGAGGTCGGCGCCGACGAGCAGCAGCGTCGCCCCGATCGCGGCGAGGACGAGCCCCCAGCCGGCGACGAGGGCGACGGCGATACGGGTCCGGTCCTTCACGTCGGGCCCTCGTCACGCATCGAGCATCCTTCCGACGGTCGCAAGGAGGTCCTGCGTCGAAAACGGCTTTGTCACGTAGGCATCGGCGCCGACCGCCATGCCCTTCGTGACCTCGATGTCGCGGCCTTTCGCCGAGAGCATGACGATCCGGATCCCCTGCCAGGCCGGGTTCTCCCGGACCTTCTGGCAGACGTCGTAGCCGCTCATGCGCGGCATCATCACGTCGAGCAGGATCAGATCCGGCGCGAACTCCGCGACGGCGCGCAGCGCGTCCTCGCCGTTGGTCGCTACCTGCACGTCGTAGCCCTGGCGCCGCATCAGGAATTCGAGCGAGACCACGATGTTGGGCTCGTCGTCGGCGATCAGCACTTTCTTCACCATCGTCTCCTCGTCGTTGCCGGCGCGCGATCGTTGTCGCCGCCGTGCTGCTTCATGCGCTGTGTTTCGGGCCCGTCCTCGCCGCGTCGGGGGCGGACGCGCTGCGCGCCGCCGGCAGATCGAAGATGAACGTCGCGCCCGCGCCGGCGATGCTCTCGACCCAGAGTCGGCCACCGAGATGCTCGATGATCTGGCGGCTGATGGGAAGGCCGAGCCCCGTGCCCTGCGGCCGATCGGTCAGCACGTCGCCCGCCTGCCCGAACTTCTCGAAGATGAGCCGCTGGTCCGCGGCGGGAATGCCGGGCCCATTGTCGGCGATCGACACGCGCAGCTTGCCGTCCGCGGTCGAGGCCGCGACGACGACGCGCCCGACGTGGGCCGGGGCGAACTTGGCGGCGTTCGACAGCAGGTTGATGAACACCTGCACGAGCCGGTCGCGGTCGGCGCTGACGACGAGCGGGACGTCTGGGAGGCGCGTCTCGACGCCGACGTTGCGCGCTCGGAACAGCTGGCCCGTCGCGTCGAGCGAATCCTCGATCACCGCGCGCAGGTCGATCGCGACGACCTGCCACTCGGCGCGGCCCGATTCGAGCTTGGCGAGATCGAGCACCTGGTTGATGAGGCGCGTCAGCCGCTCGCTCTCCTGGATGATGATGGTGAGGAATTTCTCCCGCTCCGCGGCGCCGAGGTCCGGGTTGTCGTGCAGGATCTCGGTGAAGGCGCGGATCGACGTCAGCGGCGTGCGCAGCTCGTGCGTCACCGTCGAGATGAAGTCGTCCTTCATCCGGTCGAGCTCCTGCAGGCGCAGGTTGGCGGCCCGTAGCTCGCTTGTCGCCTTCATCAGCTCCTGCGACTTCTGCCTGAGCTCGTGGCTGTAGGCGATCACCTGCGACGCGTCGTCCAGCATCGCGCGGACCTCGTCCAGCGTCAGCGTCTCCTCCTTGACGGCGGACGCGACCATGATGCGTGCCGACGCGCCACCGATCGCGCCGGCGAGCGTCGTCTCCGCGAACTGGACGAGACCGCCGTCGGCGGGGACGGCTGCGGCCGATGCGACGCCGCGCCGGCGTGCGTAATCGATGAACGCGGCCTCCGCCCGCTCCGCTCCGAGAAAACGCGCCAGCAGCGCCTGCAGCTCCGGTGCCGACGCGGTGCCCTTCCAGGCGTGGACGTCGCGCCCGTCGCCCGTGTGGCGGAACACGTCGACGAAACGCGCCGCCTGCGTCTGCTCCGCGATCGTCTGGCGCGTGAGCGCCGAGACAACCACGTAGGCGCCCACGTTCGCGAGCATGCTCCACAGCATTGCATGGGTGATCTCGTTGAGGCCGCCGAGCCCGAACAGCGCGTACGGCTTCAGGAGCGCGATCCCGAACGGCCCGTCCTCGAGGAACCCCAGCGGCAGCCAGCCCGACTTCGCGAATGACGGAAGCAGAAGCGTGTAGCCCCAGACGCCGAATCCGGCCAGAAGGCTCGCGAGCGCGCCGGCGCGCGTCGCGCCCTTCCAGTAGATGCCGCCGATGGTCGCCGGCGCGAATTGCGCGACCGCGGCGAAGGAGATGAGCCCGATCGCGACGAGCGCGTAGGCCTCGCCCGCCAGCCGGAAATAGAGATAGCCCAGCAGGATCACGCCGACCATCGCCCCGCGGCGGATGCCGAGCAGCAATCCGGTGAGGTTGCGCCGGTCCCCGAGCCGCATCGAGGGCATGCGCAGCAGCACCGGCATCACGAGGTCGTTGCAGACCATCGTCGAAAGCGCGATCGTCTCGACGATCACCATCCCCGTGGCGGCGGAAAGCCCGCCGATGAAGACGAGGAGCGCGAGCGCCTCCTGCCGCTGCGCCATCGGCAGCGTCAGCACGAACGTGTCCGGATCGACGTTGACGCCCGTGAAGTGCATCACGCCGCCGAACGCGACCGGCACGACGAAGAGGTTCATCGCGAGCATGTAGAGCGGGAACAGCCAGATCGCCTTCGCGATATGCTGCTCGTTCACGTTCTCGACGACCGCCACCTGGAACTGGCGCGGCAGGAACATGAACGCCAACAGCGACAGGACGGTGAGCCATGCCCAGCTCGCGTAGCTGCCGGCGGCGCCGCCGAGCGGCGCCATGAGCGTCGCGAGCCGCGGATCTCGCACGGCGCGGGCGAAGAGGTCGGGAAGCCCGGCGTAGATGCCCCAGGTGACGAAGACCCCCACCGCGAGGAATGCGACCAGCTTCACCGTCGACTCGAACGCGATCGCCGCCACGAGGCCCTCGTGGCGTTCCGCCGCGTCGAGGTGGCGCGTGCCGAAGAGGATCGTGAACGCGGCGAGCAGCAGGGCGGTCCACAACGCGGTGTCGCGCAGCACCGGCACCGCCTCGCGCGGCACCTGCGCAGCGACCTCGGGATAGCCGACGAGGATCGTGAAGCTGGAGGACACGGCCTTGAGCTGTAGCGCGATGTAGGGCAGCACGCCGACGACGGCGATGATGGTGACGAGCCCCGCCAGCAGCGCGCTCTTGCCGTAGCGCGACGAGATGAAGTCGGCCAGCGATGTGATGCGGTTGGTCTTGCTGATGCGGATGATCTTGCGCATCACCAGCCACCAGAGCGCCATCATCAGCGTCGGCCCGATGTAGATCGGCAGGAAGCCGACGCCGTCGCCGGCGGCGCGACCGACGCTGCCGTAGAACGTCCACGCGGTCGCGTAGACGCCGAGCGAAAGCGCATACACGTAAGGATTGGCGATGATGGAGCGGCCGCGGTCCGCGCAGCGGTCGCCGTAGCGCGCAATCGCGAACAGCACGCCGATGTAGGCGAGCGCGACGGGGAGCACGACCCAGCTGTGGAGCATATCGCTTCTCGGGAGCCGGTCGCCGCGCTAGCGCGAGCGCTCGACCACGAGCGCGAGGAGACCGATCAGCGCCGCCCACGCGCCGAAGACGAACGCGTAGAGCAGCGGGATGCCGAAGACGTCGGTCGCGCGATTGAACAGCGCGAGCACGGGATAGTTGAACAGCGCTGCACCGAGCAGGAACACCGCCGCGAGGCGCTGGTTCTTCACGATTGACTGGAACATCGAGCGCATCCTCTCTGCGTCACGCCATGCGGCCCATGGCAGCCATCCGCCGCGTCGCGCCGTCGCGCCACGTGCCGTCGTTCACAACCGGTACGACAGCCGCAGCCGCTCCTGCAGCTGCTTCGCCTGCCGCAGCGCTTCCTTCAGCATCCTCTGGTCGACGTCGTGCAGCGCGTACGGATCGATCCGGTTCGGGTCGCCGCGCGACCCCGGCGCATCCTGCTGGCGCAGGCGCAGGAGCTGCAGGAAGTGAAATGCGTCGACGGTGGCATCGACGTGCCGCGGCACGACGTGCAGCCGCTCGCCCGCAAGGCGAAGTCGGGCGGCGGTGCCGGTTTCGGCAATGCCGTGCGCCAGCGCGAACACACGCGCGCAGTCGACGAAGATCCGGGTTCCGCGGGCCTTGAGATCGAACGTTCCCTTCGCTCCCGCGTCGTCGTCGACGATGAAAGTGCGGATCAGCCCGAGCGGCGGCTCGACGCCGAGCGCGTTCTGCACCAGCAGCCGCAGGAACGTGGGGTTGACCTGAGTGAACCCGAACAGCCAGTCGCGCAGGCCCGCCGCGAGCGCCATGTCGCCGTAGAGCGCCCGGAAGTCGAACACGATGTTGGCGTTGAGCAGCGCCTGCGGCGTCGGCTGCCGAATCCATCCCAGGAACTTGGTCCTCCACTCTTGCGTCGAGAGGCAGAGCTCGGGATTGCCGGCCATGACGTTGCCGGTGCACAGCGGGAACCCGAGCCGGTCGAGGCTCGCGTTGACTTCGCGCGCGAACGCGAGTAGTCGCGAGCGCCGTTCCTCGGTTTCGTGCTCGTCGCCGGCGGCGAAGATCAGCGCGTTGTCCTGATCGGTCGCGAACGTCTGCTCGCCGCGGCCCTCGCTGCCGAGCGCCAGCCAGCACCAGTCGATGCCGGAGAGATCGTGGCTTGGCAGCGCGATCTCGAGCGCGCGCCGCGACAGCGCGTCGTTGAGCGACGCGATGGTGCGCGTCAGCGGCTCGGCGCCCACGCCCTGGGCGAGCAGGTTCTGCGTCAGCCTGCGGATGTCGTCGCCGGCCGTCCTGAGGTCCTCGATCGTCGCGGCGCCGTGCAGCTCCTCGTTGACCTGCCGCATCGACACGCGCTGCAGCGCGAAGAGGTCGCGCTCGTTGATGACGCCCACGAGCTGCCCGTGGTCGACGACCGCGATCTGGCGGACGCCGCGGGTCGGCCATCGCGTGCATGCCTTCCGCAGCGGTCGCCGAAGCGGGAAGCGTGACGAGCGGTGCGGTCATCACTTCGGCGAGCGGCGTAGCGAGCGAGCGCCCGGCGAGCACCACGCGTCGCAGGAGGTCGACCAGCGTGAACATGCCGACCGGCGCGCCGTCGGCATCGAGCGCGACGATCGTGCGCACCCGCGCATCGGCCATCTTCTGCGCAGCCTCGGAGAGCGGCGCCGTCGCCGCGCACGCGACCGGAGCGTTGCGGATCAGCTCGGCAAGCGAGAGGGTCAGCGTCTGCTGCTCGGCGGCCCGCTGGCTGTACTGCCCGTAGAGACTCTCCAGCGACTGGCGCAGCGTTTCGGTGATCGCCTGCGTGCAGTAGCGTTCGAACTCCGGGGACGCGGCGCGCAGTGCGATGAAGTCGTCGCGGCCAAGCAGCCAGCATGTCGTGTCCTGCAGCGCGCTGAACACCTTGGTCGTGGTGCCGCCCGCCGAGAGCGCGCCGACGGGAAAGAGCTCGCCCGGGCCGAGCGTCCGGTCGGGGTCCGCCTGCACGTTGTTCGGCCGGCTGCCGACGAGGCCGCGCTCGACGATGTGCAGATGGGCGACCGGGCCGCTATGCGTGGCCAGGATCGTCGCGTCCTTGGCGAAGCGGGCCACCGAGAGACGCCCGACGAGGAACGTGAGCGCGGCATCGCTCATGCGGTCGAACGGTACGAAGCGGCGCAGGAATTCCTTCGCCGTCTCGGGAACGGGCGTGGGAATTCGGTGCGCGGAATTCATGGTCAGGTGGCGAAGACGCCACCCATTATGCGGCGCCGGGAGCGCAGCGCGGCGGTTCAGGAACAAGAACCCCCGCGCGAAGGCGGGGGTCCGTGCGCTTCATGAGGCCAAGCGCGCTCAGTGCGCCGCGGCCTTGGTGGCGAGGATGCCGGTGTTCTGGCGGACATAGAGCTCGTCCCACATGTCCTCGGCGCGCTTGTCGCGGTAGAGCAGCGAACCGATGATCACCGCGAGGAAGCCGAGCGGAATCGAGTAAAGGCCCGGGTTGCGCAGCTCGAACCACGGCTTGGTGAGCCCGACGAGACTCGTGTTGTCGTCCTTCCACTTCGTCAGCGTGGCCTGGGCGCCCGCGACGTTCTTGTCGAGCGCCGCGACGGCCGTCGCGATCTTCGCCTTGGCCGCATCGTCCGCCGCCGCGGCGAGGTCCGCCTCGAGCTTCGGCTTCGCGACCGCGGCCGCGTCGACGACCTTCTGCGCCGACGCCTTGAGCGCTGCCGGATAGGTCATGTTCGGCGACACGAGCACGAGTCCGATCGCCGCCACCGTGCCCACGATCATGCCGAGCACGATGCCGCCGGTGTTGCACTTCTTCCAGAAGAGCGTCAGCAGCACGCACGGGAAGTTCGCGGACGAGGCGACCGCGAACGCCAGCGCGACGAGGTGCGCGACGTTCTGGCCCTTGGCGGCAATGCCGATGGTGATGGCCATTGCGCCGACGATCACCGTTGCAATGCGCGCCGCCTTGACCTGCTCCTGCGGCGTCACGTGCTCGCTTCGGATCACGCCGACCCAGAGGTCGTGCGCCATCGCCGACGCCGCGGCGAGCACGAGGCCCGCGACCACCGCGACGATCGTGGCGAAGGCCACTGCGGCGACGAACGCGAGAAAGAGGTTGCCCAGCATCGAATCGGGACCGCCGCCCACCCACTGCGCGAGCAGCGGGCCGGCCATGTTGCCGCCCGCGTCGACCGCCTTGATGTTGACGGCGCCGACGTTCATCGCGGCGCCCATGCCGAGGAACAGCGTCAGCACGTAGAAGCCGCCGATGATCGCCATCGCCCAGATGACCGACTTGCGCGCGTCCTGCGCGGTCGGCACCGTGAAGAAGCGCATCAGGATGTGCGGCATGCCGGCCGTGCCCAGGACCAGCGCCATGCCGAGCGAGATCTGGTCGATCGGCGCCTTGAAGAGGAGCCCCGGCTCGAGGAAGCGCTGGCCAAGCTCGGCGGCCGACATGTTCTTGCTCGCATCGCCCAGGAGAGCTGCCACCTGCGCCTGCACCTTGGCGTCGCCGATCACCGCCGTCAGGAAGCCGGGCAGGCTGAAGCCGTACGGCGTCCAGACGAACATCACGAGCAGGATCGACGCGCAGACCAGGAGCACCGCCTTGATGATCTGCACCCACGTCGTCGCGACCATGCCGCCGAAGAGCACGTAGCCCAGCATCAGCACGCCCACCACGATCACGGAAATCTCGTAGTCGATGCCGATCAGCGTCTTCACCAGCACGCCGCCGCCGACCATCTGCGCCGTCAGGTAGAACGTCGACACGGTGATCGTCGACAGCGCGCCCACGATCCGCACCTTCTTCGGGTCGTTGCGGTAGGCGAGGATGTCGGACAGCGTGTACTTCCCGATGTTGCGGCAGGGCTCGGCGATCACCAGCAGCACGGTGATGTAGGCGACCAGCCAGCCCACCGAATACATGAAGCCGTCGTAGCCGTAGAGCGAGATGAGGCCTGCGATGCCGAGGAACGACGCCGCCGACAGGTAGTCCCCGGCAATCGCCCAGCCGTTCTGCAGGCCGGACACCCCGCCGCTTGCGACGTAGAAGTCCGACGCGGTCTTGACGCGCTTGGCTGCGAGGTACGTGACGTACATCGTCAGCGCGATGATCGCGCCGAACACGACGAACGTGAGCCAGCGGAATCGTTCCGGAACGGCGCCCTGCGCGAGTGCGGGTCCGGCGATCGCGAACAGCGACAGGAGGCCCGCGAAGATGGCGAAGCGACGGGAGCTCATTTGCGGCCTCCCATGCTCTTCTCGGCGTCGCGGACGATCGCGGCGGCTTCGATGTCGAACACCGAATTCGCGCGGTGCGAGTAGAACCAGGCGAGGCCCCACGCGACGACGAACTCGGACAGCGCGAAGAGGATACCAACGTTGACCGGTCCCCAGACCTTGATCTTGAACAGGTCCTGGAAGTAGGCCGCGCCGATCGGCAGCAGGAAGTAATAGACCATCGAGAAGACCATCAGCCCCCAGAGGAACATCGTCTTCTTGCGGTGAAGCGCCTGAAACCTCGGGTCCTCGTCGATCGCCTTCCAGTTCACCTGCGACAGCTCGGCCATGTTTCCCCCGTCGATGGTTGCGTTCCGTCCGCGCCACATCCCTGTCCCGGCCCGGATCCGGACGACGCATTGCCTCACGATTTCCGGTGCGGCTCGTTGACGCAGATCAACAGCGCACGGCCGCCCCGGCGTCGCGCCGCCTGATTTATATAAGATATAAGACTATCAGCGACATGGGTATTATCGGTCGAGCGGCCGCCCCGCGCCAGCCCTTTCGACATCAGTGCGCTTCCGGCCCCGGACGAGCGGGCAGGCAATCCGCCGGAGCGTCAGTCTCCCCAGGCCGGCTTGCGCTTTTCCACGAACGCGTCGATGCCTTCGGCGGCGTCGGGCTCCAGCAGGTTGCAGGCCATCGCCTCGCCGGCGTGCTCGTAGGCGCCCGCGAGCCCGCGCTCGATCTGTTCGTAGAACGCGCGCTTGCCGAGCGCCACGACGCGCCGGCTTCGTGTGCGGATGACGTCGGCGAAGCCCTGCACGGCGGCATCGAGCTCCGCCGCCGGCACGACACGGTTGACGAGACCCCAGTCGAGCGCGGTCGCCGCGTCGATCAGCTCGCCCGTAAGAAGCATTTCCATCACGCGCTTGCGGCTGACGTTGCGGCCGACGCCGACGGCGGGCGTCGAGCAGAAGACGCCGACGTTGACCCCCGGCAGCGCGAAGCGGGCCTCCTCGGCGGCGACGGCAAGGTCCGCCATCGATACGAGCTGGCAGCCCGCCGCCGTGGCGATGCCGTGGACCCGTGCGATGACGGGCTGCGGGAGCGTCGTCAGCTTCAACATCATCCGGCTGCAGGCGCCGAAGAGCTCGCGCTGCCATTCCGCATCCGGGTGCGCCCGCATCTCCTTGAGATCGTGGCCGGCGCAGAAGCCGCGGCCGTTGGCGGCGAGGACGACGACGCGCGTCGCGGTGTCGTCGGCGAGCCGGTCGAGCTCGGTCTCGAGCGCCGCCACCATTGCGCGCGACAGCGCATTGAACCGTTCGCCGCGGTTCAACGTCAGCGTGCACACGCCATCGCGCGTGGCGGCAAGCACGTAGGGTTGCAGTGCGGCGTCCTCGCGAGCGTTCATCGGTGTCTCCGCAATCGTGTCGTCGGTGTCGTGATCAGGCGCTCACTCGATCGCGCTGGTCGAGCGCGCCGTGTCGCGCAGCAGGAACTTCTGGATCTTGCCGGTCGAGGTCTTCGGCAGCTCGCCGAACACCACCTTCTTCGGAGCCTTGAAGCCGGCGAGGTGGGACTTGCAGTGCGCGATGAGATCGTCTTCGGTGACGGCGACGCCCGGCTTCAGCTCGACGAACGCGCACGGCGTCTCGCCCCATTTCGGGTCCGGCTGGGCGACGACCGCCGCCGCAAGCACCGCCGGATGCCGATACAGGACGTCCTCGACCTCGAGCGAGCTGATGTTCTCGCCGCCCGAGATGATGACGTCCTTCGAGCGGTCCTTGATCTTCACGTAGCCGTCCGGCTGCATCACGGCGAGGTCGCCGGAATGGAACCAGCCGCCGGCGAACGCCTCGGCGGTCGCGGCCGGGTTCCTGAGATAACCCTTCATCGTGATGTTGCCGCGGAACATGATCTCGCCCATCGTCTCGCCGTCCCACGGCACCGGCGTCATCGTATGCGGGTCCATCACGGTCATGCCCTCCTCGACCGTGTAGCGCACGCCCTGCCGGCCGTTGCGCTCGGTCCGCGCGCCGATGTCGAGCGCGTCCCATTCGGCATGCTTCGCGCACACCGCGGCAGGACCGTAGGTCTCCGTCAGGCCGTAGACGTGCGTGATGTCGAAGCCGAAACGCTCCATGCCCTCGATCACCGCCGCCGGCGGCGCCGCCGCGGCGACGAGGCAGCTCACGTGGTGCGTGATGCCCTCTTTCCATTCCTCGGGCGCGTTGATGAGCATTCCGTGGACGATCGGCGCGCCGCAGTAATGCGTCACCTTGTGCGTGCGGATCGCGTCCAGCACCGCCTTTGCCTCGACCCGGCGCAGGCAGACGTTGACGCCGGCGTTGGCGGCCATCGTCCACACGAAGCACCAGCCGTTGCAGTGGAACATCGGCAGCGTCCACAGGTACGTCGAATGGCGCGGCATGCCCCAGTCGATGATGTTCGACAGCGCATTGAGGTAGGCGCCGCGGTGGTGATAGACGACGCCCTTCGGATTGCCGGTCGTGCCCGACGTGTAGTTGAGCGAGATCGCGTTCCACTCGTCGTCGGGATGCCTCCATTCGAACTCCGGATCGCCGCCGGCGATGAACGCCTCGTATTCGACCTCGCCCAGCCGCTTGCCGCCCGGTCCCAGCGGATCGTCGATGTCGACGACGCGGCGGCTTCGCCGTGGTCAGCGCGAGCGCCTTGCCGACGATCGCCCGCGAACTCGGTGTCGGTGACGAGCACCTTCGCCTCGGCATGCTGCAGCATGAACGCGATCGTCTCGGCGTCGAGCCGGGTGTTGAGCGTGTTGAGCACGCCGCCCGTCATCGGCACGCCGAAGTGGAGCTCGACCATCTCCGGCGTGTTGGCCGCCATCACGGCGACGGTGTCGCCGGTGCGGACGCCCGCCCGCGCGAGCGCGCTCGCGAGGCGGCGGCTCCGCGCATAGGTCTCCGCCCACGTGTAGCGGCGCTCGCCGTGCACGACGGCGAGCTTGTGCGGATAGACGTACGCGGTGCGCGCGATCAGCGAAAGCGGCGTCAGCGGCGTGTAGTTGGCGGCGTTGCGGTCGAGGTCGCGCTCGTAGGAGGAAGTGTCGGCCATGATGCGTTCGGAAGGTGGAGGGAAGCGTGCGGAGACCAGTGCGATGATACTGCGCCTTCGCGTGCGCCGTGGCGGACCCGCCGCGGCGGCGCGCGCTTGCCGCCCGCGGCGGATTTGGTTAGGCTCGATCGCCTCTCCTTTTCCGGATCGATATCGCGAATCATGGGCCACCGACTCTCCAGGATCGTCACGCGCACCGGCGACACCGGCACCACCGGCCTCGCCGACGGCAGCCGTGTGGCGAAGGATTCGGCGCGCATCCACGCGATCGGCGACATCGACGAGCTCAACAGCGCGCTCGGCGTCGTGCTGGCGGAGCCCGTCCCCGCGCTTGTCGCGGACGTGCTCACCGCCGTGCAGCACGACCTGTTCGATCTCGGCGGCGAACTGTCGATACCGGGGCACGCGGCGATCACCGAGCGGCACGTCGCTCGCATCGAGGCGGCGGTCGAGAGCTTCAACGCGGGCCTCGGGCCGCTCAAGGAATTCATCCTGCCGGGCGGCGCCCGCCCGGCCGCCCTCGCCCATGTCGCGCGCACCGTCTGCCGCCGGGCCGAGCGCACTGTCGTGCATCTCGCACAGACGCAGGACGTGAGCGAGCCGGCGCGCCGCTACCTCAACCGGCTGTCCGACCTGCTGTTCGTACTGTCAAGGATCCTCAATCGCGCCGCGGGCAAGCCGGACGTGCTCTGGCGCCGCGACCGCAACGGCACCGCGTCCTGACGCGGCGACCGCCGCCTCGGCCGCGACCCCTTCATGGACGACACCGCCGCCGCGCGCCGCAGCGAGGACCTCGCAGATCTTCTCGCCCGCACCGCGCTGGCCGACGAGCGTGCGTTCGCGGAGCTCTACCGGCGGACGTCCTCGCATCTGTTCGCCGTCGCCGTCCGTATCCTCCGGGACAAGGCAGCCGCCGAGGACGCGCTGCAGGAGGCGTTCGTCAGCGTCTGGCATCACGCGGGCAGCTACGTGGCGGCGAAGAGTCGGCCGCTGACCTGGCTCACGAGCATCGTCAGGAACCGCTGCCTCGACCTCCTGCGCCGGCGCGTGCCGGACACCATGACCCTCACCCGCGACGACGACGAAGGCGAGATCGAGCTGCCGGCCACAGGCCCGACCCCGGTCGAGCTGCTGCTGGCCGGCGCCGACGCCGCGCTGGTGCGCGGCTGCGTCGACGCACTCGATGGCGGCCAGAAACAGGCGATCGCGCTCGCCTTTTTCCAGGGTCTGTCGCACGGCGAGCTTAGCGCCCAGCTGCGCGAGCCGCTCGGCACCGTCAAGTCGTGGATCCGGCGCGGGCTCGAGCGGCTGAAATCCTGCCTCGACCGGGCCGGGATGGCCGGCCGGTAGCCCGCGATGAAGCTCGACCGCCCCGACCGCCCGGAGCGCCTCGACGCGCTTGCAGCCCAATACGCGCTCGGCACGCTGTCCCCGCTCGCGCGGCGGCGTCTCGAGCGGATCGCGCAGCGGGAGCCGGCGGTGGTCGCCGCGCTGCGGGCCTGGGAGCTTCGGCTGGCCGGCCTCGCCGCCGCGATTCCTCCGCAGGCCCCGCCGGACCGCGTCTGGACGGCCATCCGTGCGCGCCTCGGCCTTGCCGGCGCCACCGCCTCCGCGGGTCGGGATCACGCCGGATGGTGGTCCAGCCTCGCCCTCTGGCGCGGCCTTGCCATTGCCGGAATGGCGGCCGCACTCGTGCTGGGGCTGCGCGTCCTGGCGCCCGTGGCGGAAGTGCCCGGACCGGCCATCGTCGCGGTGCTGGCGGGCAGCGACGCCAAGCCCGTGCTGATGGCAACGGTCGAGCGCGGCGGGCGCACCCTCGCGGTCAAGGCCATCGCGCCGATCGCGATTCCCGCCGGCCGTTCGCTCGAACTCTGGGCGCTCCCCGACGGCAAGGCGCCGCGTTCGCTGGGGCTGGTGGATGCGTCCGGAGTCGTCCGGATCGCGCTCCCCGCGCCCGCCGCGGACGTGCTGCAGGGCGTTCCGGCTCTGGCGATCAGCCTCGAGCCCGCCGGCGGCTCGCCCAGCGGCGCACCGACGGGCCCGGTGCTCTACTCGGGCCGCATCGAGCGCATCTGACGCAGGGGCACGCCCGCCCCAACAAAGACGAAGGGCCGGACGAAACTCGCCCGGCCCTTCTGCAGCTGCTTGCCTGGGGGGGAAGGCAACTGCGGGGGGAAGTGCCTGCCGTTCAGCCGCGCGGCGCGACCGGCGTCTCGGCGACGTGCGCGGAGCGCGTCACCACGACGTCCATCCGCTCGACCATGACGACGTTGGTCGCCGGAGGCGTCGCAGCGAGCTCGGGGCCGCAGGCCGTTGCGAGTCCGGCGGGGACGACCACGGCCATCGCGATGGTCAGGGCGGTCAGTGCGGCCGCGCTCGCGAAACCGTACGCCGGGCGAAAAGTCTTCGGTTGATAGCGTTTCATGGTGGCTCCTGGTTTCGTTGTCGTGGATCGTTTTTCGTGGTGCTTGTCGGTTGGATGCGGCGGATCGCGCTTCCGGATTCACGATCTTTGCGCGTCGCCGCCGCGTTCGTTTCCGTTGCTCCCAGGTTGCATCCTAGTGAGCCCGTTCGCGGGTCTCAACCCGAAAGCGACGAAGCGCGAGTTTCGCGGCGTGAACGAAGCGTCGGCGCGACGAACCGCATTGGTGCGCGACGCGCCGTACCGTCAGCCGCGGTGTCCGCGCCGATGCATCGATACGGACGTGCGCACGGCGTCGGCGTACGCGGCGCGCTGGAGAACGACTTCCATCCGCTCGCGCACCGCCGGAACCTCGCGCACGGCCGGTGCGCTGCGAGCGACCTCCGGCATTGCCGTGGCCGGCGCATGGCGCTGGGCGAGCAGCGCGGGCGCCACCACCAGCGTGGCCATGGTCAGCGCGGTCAGCGCGAAAGCGGCGACGCCGAACAATGGGCGGGGTTCCTGCGGTACGTAGCTATGCATGATGAGCTCCTCGGTCCGTTCCGGGTGCGGGACAGGTCATCTGGCGATTGGATGCATCGCAGGCGGCTGGCGGATTCACGTTTTGTTCCGCGGGGCCGCGCTCCCGCTCCGGTGTGGACGGTTCGAAGCGTAGGCGCACCGTGTGACGCGCGGAAGACGCACGCGACGGACCGATCGATTCGAGGGGCGAACGCAGCGAAATCGCGATGAAGCGCAGCAGTGCGTGCGGAAATGCAGGGCGCGACGGACGCGCGAAACGGCGTGACGCGCTACGGCAGGGGCGAATTCACCACGTTGCGCACGGCCTGGTCGATCGCGCCGAAAATGGAATGCCCGGCGGCGTCCCGCATCTCGATGCGCACGCGGTCGCCGAAGCGCAGGAATGGCGTGACCGGCCGCCCGCCAAGAATGGTTTCCACCGTGCGCTGCTCGGCGATGCACGAATAGCCGATGCCGCCGACGGCGGCGGGACGACCGGGACCGCCGTCCTCCTTGTTCGACACGGTGCCCGAGCCGACGATGCTGCCGGCGACGAGCGTTCGCGTCTTCGCGACATGCGCGATGAGATCGGCAAACGAGAACGCCATGTCGACGCCGGCGTCGGGGTGCCCGAACAGCGCGCCGTTGACGTGCGACGTCAGCGGGAGGTGCAGCTTGCCGCCGCGCCACGCGTCGCCGAGCTCGTCCGGCGTCACCGCGACCGGCGAGAAAGCGCTCGCCGGCTTCGACTGGAGGAACCCGAAGCCCTTGCCGAGCTCCGCCGGGATGAGGTTGCGCAGGCTGACGTCGTTGACGAGCATCACGAGGCGGATGTGCGCGGCGCAGTCGGCTGCGCGGGCGCCCATCGGCACGTCGCCGGTGATCACCGCGACCTCCGCCTCGAAATCGATGCCCCATGCCTCGTCGGCGGCTCGATGTCCTCCTGCGCGCCCAGCATGTGATCCGACGCGCCCTGGTACATCAGCGGATCGGTGAAGAATTCGGGCGGCATCTGCGCGCCGCGCGCGCGCCGCACGAGCTCGACGTGATTGAGGTATGCCGAGCCGTCGGCCCACTGGTAGGCGCGCGGCAGCGGCGCCATCGCCTGCGCGGGGTCGAACGGGATCGCGTCGGGGAGCCGCCCCGCGTTGAGCTCGTCGGAGAGCGCCGCGAGCGCCGGCGCGACCGCCGTCCCAGCCATCGAGCGCCGCCTGCAGCGTGCGCGCCATCTCGGGGACCGCGACGCAGCGCGTGAGATCGCGCGCGACGACGACAAGCATGCCGTCGCGGGTGGAATTGCGAAGGCTCGCGAGCTTCATCGGCGCATCAGGTGGCGACACTCGCGCGCTTCTTCAGCGCGTAGCCGTCGGCCTTGTCCTCCATGTCCCAGCCCGCGGCATTGAGAAGCGCCGCGCAGCCGGTCGGCCTCGGCCCAGTTCTTCGCCTTGCGCGCCGCAGCGCGGGCATCGGCGAGTGCCCGCACGTCGTCCGGCACGGCGTCGACCCGCGGCGTCCACTGCGCGAGACCGAGCCCCAGCACGCTGTCGAAGCGCAGCAGCGTCGCCCGCTTCACGGCGGGCGGCAGGTCGCCGCGCAGCGCCTCCCACGCGATCGCGAGCGCGCGCGGCAGGTTGAGATCGTCGTTGAGATCGCTGCCGAAGCGGTCGACGCAGGTCGGCATCGGGTGCCGCGGCGCCGGCGTCGCGCAACGCGTAGACGCCCTGGCGCAGCCGGTCGAGCGCGGTCGCCGCGGCGTCGAGCGCGTCCCACGTGAAATTGAGCTGGCCGCGGTAATGCGCCGGTGAGGCAGAGGTAGCGGTAGGCGAGCGGGTCGTAGCCGCGCTCGACCAGCGACTGCACGCGCAGGAACTCGCCGGCGGACTTTGCCATCTTGGCGTCGTTCAGCAGCAGGAAGTAGCCGTGCATCCAGAAGTTGGCGAGCCGCGTTCCGACCCGCGCCTCGGTCTGCGCGATCTCGTTGGTGTGGTGGACGCGGATGTGGTCCTCGCCGCCGCAGTGGATGTCGAAGAAGTCGCCGAGGTACTTCTGCGCCATCGCCGAGCACTCGATGTGCCAGCCCGGAAAGCCCTTGCCCCACGGGACTGTCCCATTCCATCTGCCGCTTCTCGCCCGGGGGCGAGAACTTCCACAGCGCGAAGTCGGTGATGTGGCGCTTGTCGCCGAGCTCCACGCGCTTGCCGGCTTCGAGGCCCTTGACGTCGAGCCGCGCGAGATAGCCGTAGTCCGGCTGCTTCGCCGTGTCGAAATAGATGCCGTCCGGCGTGCGGTACGCGAAGCCGTTCTTCTCGATGTCGGCGATGAAGTCGATCTGCTCGCGGATGTGGTCGGTGGCGCGGCACAGCACCGTCGGGACTTTCGATGTTGAGGCGCGCCATGTCGGCGAGGAAGTCGTCGGTGTAGATCTGCGCGATCTCCCACGCCGTCTTGCCCGTGCGGCGGGCGCCCTTCTCCATCTTGTCCTCGCCGTCGTCGGCGTCCGAGGTGAGATGGCCGACGTCGGTGACGTTCATCACGTGGCGGACACGGTAGCCGTTCCATTCGAGCACGCGGCGCAGCGCGTCCTCGAACAGGAACGTGCGGAAGTTGCCGATGTGCTGGTAGTCGTAGACGGTCGGCCCGCAGGTGTAGAGGCCGACGTCGGCGCCGGGGTTCAGCGGCGCGAACGTGCGGAGCCGGCGCTCGTAGTTGTCGTAGAGTTGCAGCGGATTCGGCATCGGGTCCGGCGTCGGTTCGCAAAAAAAAGCCGCCAGGTCTGGCGGCTCGTTGGGGTCGCGTCCTGCTAGCGGGGCCGCCGCGCGGGGTTTCCGGCACCCGGCGGACAGCGGCGATTCACGGAAGCGCTCGTCATGCCGCATCGTAACCAACCCGCGACGCGCCGGCAACCCGGCGCGTCGCGCCGGTCAGGCGCAACCGTGGCGGCGAAGCGCGGTGCCCGTCGAGCCGATGCCCTTGCCACGGTACAATCGGGCGCTCGCCGCGCGGGCCTCCGGGCCGTCCGCGCGCCCGTCCTCCATTCCGATGCCTGCATCCCCGCTCCTCCCCTCGCGCGCCGTTCTCTCTACGATCGCGCTCGCGATCGTCGCGATGTGGTTCGCGAACCTCGGCAGCCACAGCCTGTTTCACCCGGACGAAGGCCGCTACGGTGAGATCGCGCGCGAAATGGCGCTTAGCGGCGACTGGGTGACGCCGCGCTTGAACGGCCTCAAGTATTTCGAGAAGCCGCCGTTCCAGTACTGGGTGACGGCCGCCGCCTTCCGCGCGTTCGGCGTGCACGAATGGACGGCGCGGCTCTGGCCGGCGGTCGCGGGCCTGCTGTCGGTCGTCGCGATCGGCGCGGCCGGCGTGGCCCTGGGCGGCGCCGCGCTCGGCGCGTTCGCCGCGGTCGCGCTCGCCGGCACGCTCTATCACAGCGCGATTGCGCAGATCGTCACGCTCGACTGCGGGGCTCGGATTCTTCCTGACGCTCGCCTTCGCCGCGCTCGTCATCGCCCAACGCGTGGAGGCAGGCGCCGCGGAGCGGCGTGCATGGATGTGGACGGCCTGGGCGGCGATGGCAGGCGCGGTGCTGTCGAAAGGGCTGATCGGGATCGTCCTCCCCGGCGGCGCGCTCGTCGTCTACACCGCCATCACGCGCGACGTCGCGCTGTGGCGGCGGCTCCACATCGTCTCGGGCCTGGCGATCTTCCTCACGCTCGCCGCCCCGTGGTTCGTGCTGGTCTCGCACGCGAATGCCGAGTTCGCGCGCTTCTTCTTCATCCACGAGCACTTCGAGCGCTTCCTGACGCAGGAGCACCAGCGCGCCGGCCCGTGGTACTACTTCATTCCGATCGCCGTCGTCGGCGTGCTGCCGTGGCTGCTGCCGCTCGCAGCGGGCCTGCCGCGCGCGTGGCGCGGCGGAGTGCCGAATGCGCTCGGCTTCTCGTGGCAGCGGGCAGCACTCGTCTGGGCCGCGTTCGCGTTCGTCTTCTTCAGCGCGTCGGGCTCGAAGCTTCCCACCTACATCCTGCCGATCTTCGCGCCGCTGGCGCTCGTCATCGGCGCGCTGCTGCTCGAATTGCCGGCGGCGCTGCTCGCCCGCTTTGCCGCGATTGGCGCAATCGTCGCCGCGGCGTTCGCCATAGCGCTTTTCGCGGGCTACGACAGCTGGGTCGCAACGCGCGGCGGCAGTGCCCAAGCCGATCAGCCTGCGGCGATCCTGCTGGCCTTCGGCCCCTGGATCAAGGCCGCGATGACGGTCGTCGCCACAGGTCAGCTGATTGCGTGGACGCAGTTCCGGCGCGTCGGGCGAATTCCCGCGGCACGCTTTCTCGGCGTCGCCGCGCTTGCGGTGTCGATGCAGGCGGCCGTCACCCTGACGGTGGCCGGCTACGAGGCGTTCAGCGCAACCCGCTCGACTTCGGCTATGCTGCGCGCGGCTGGCACCGCCGAGGCGCTCGTCCCGGACGCCCCTTTCTACCAGGTCGAAATGTACGATCAGACCGTTCCGTTCTATCTCGGCCGCACGACCACGCTGGTGGCGATCCGCGACGAGCTCGCGCTCGGCATCGACGCCGAGCCCGCGAAGCAGATCCCGACGACCGAGGCGTGGGTCGCGCAGTGGAACGCGCTCGCGCGCGGCTACGCGATGATGCCGCCCGCCACATTCGCGCGCCTCGCTTCGGAAGGCGTGCCGATGCGCGCGCTCGCGCGGGACAGCCGCCGCGTGCTGGTGAGCCGCCGATGAGCGCCGCCGCATTCGCGTTCCTGATGACGGGCGTGCTGCTCAATGCCGCCGCGCAGCTGCTGCTGAAGGCCGGCACCAACGTGCTCGGCGTGATCACGCTCTCGCGCGACGGCTGGGCCGATACGCTGATGCGCATGGCGACGCAGGGATATTTCGTGCTGGGCGCCGGATGCTACGTGGTGTCGCTCTTCGTCTGGATCCTCGGGTTGTCGCGGGTGCCGGTCTCGATCGCGTATCCGCTGCTGTCGGTCGGCTACATCGTCAACGCGATCGCCGCGCAGTATCTCTTCGGCGAGACCGTGACCGCGACGCGCTGGCTCGGCATCGGCTGCATCGTCATCGGCGTCGCGCTCGTCTCGCGCAGCTAGGGCCGAAGGAACATCGCCATGGCCGCCCCCTTCCTCAAGTTTGCCGGGCCGACGCTCGATGCCGCGACCATCGACGCCGTGGCCGACGTCCTGCGCTCCGGGCACATCGCAAGCGGACCGTGGGTGCAGCAGCTCGAGGCGGACCTCTCCGCGTTCTGCGGCGGCCGGCCGGTGCGCGTGATGACCTCCGCGACGGCCGCGGTCGAAGTGGCGCTGCAGATCGCGGGCATCGGGCCCGGCGACGAGGTGATCACCTGCGCCGAGAGCTTCTTCACCGTGCTCAACATGATCGTGAAGGTGGGCGCGCGACCGGTGTTCGTCGACTGCGACCTCGTCACGCGCAACATCGACCTCGCGGCGGTCGAGGCGGCGATCACGCCGCGCACGCGGGCGATCATGCCGACGCACTGGCCGGGCTCGCTCACCGACATGGACGCGCTTCACGCGCTCGCGAAGCGCCACGGCCTGCGCGTGATCGAGGACGCGGCGCTGGTGCTGGGGTCGCAGTGGAAGGGCCGCAACGTCGGCGCGCTCGGCGACCTCGTCACGTTCAGCTTCCATCCCAACAAGAACATCACGTCGATCGAAGGCGGCGCGCTGGTCGTCAACGGCGCCGATGAGGCGAAGCGGGCCGAGGCGCTGCGCTTCCACGGCATCACGATGCTGCCGGACCGCACGCGCGACGTCGCGTTTCCCGGCGGCAAGTTCAACCTGCCCGACGTCAACGCGCGCATCGGCGTCGCGCAGCTCGCCCGCCTGCCCGAGTTCCTCGCAACGCGACGCGCCCTCGTCGCGCGCTACTTCGAGCGCTGGTCGACCGATCCCGCGTGCGTGCTGCCGCCGCGACCGGTCGACGGCGACGGCCAATCCTGGAACATGTGGAGCGTGCTGCTGCCGCTCGACGCGCTTCGCATCTCCCGGCTGCAGTTCCGCGAGGCGCTGGAGGCGCAGGGTATCGGCACCGGCGTATCGTACGAGGCGCTGCACCTCTGCACGCTGGGCCGCACGTTCGGCTATCGCGCAGGAGATTTCCCGAACACCGAGCGGATCGCCCGCGAGACGGTGACGCTGCCGCTCCATGCCAACATGACCGTCGCCGACGTCGACCGGGTCTGCGCGGCCGCCGCCGACATCATCGCCGGCGCCAGAAAATGACGTCGCCATGACGCGCACTGCCCCTCAGCTTTCGGTGGTGATCCCCGTCTTCAACGAGGAGGCGGGCCTCGCCGCGCTTTTCGCGCGGCTCTATCCGGCGCTCGATGCACTCGGCATCCCCTACGAGGTCATCTTCGTCAACGACGGCAGTCGCGACCGGTCGGCTGCGCTGCTGCGCGAGCAATGGGAGCGTCGGCCGGACGTCACGCGCGTCGTGCTGTTCAACGCCAATTACGGCCAGCACGTGGCGATCGTCGCCGGCTTCGAGCGCTGCCGCGGCGAGCGCATCGTCACGCTCGATGCCGACCTGCAGAATCCGCCGGAGGAGATCGCGAAGCTGCTGGCCGCGATGGACGCGGGCCACGACTACGTCGGCGGCGTGCGCCGCACGCGCGAGGATTCCTGGTGGCGGCGCGTCGCATCGAAGGCGATGAACCGGCTGCGCGAGCGGATCACGCACATCACGATGACCGACCAGGGCTGCATGCTCCGCGCGTACAGCCGCGACATCGTGGACGCGGTGGTCGCGAGCCGCGAGGTGAGCGTCTTCATCCCGGCGCTCGCCTACACGTTCGCGGGCCATCCGACCGAGGTCGACGTCGCGCACGAGGAGCGCGCGGCCGGCGAGTCGAAGTATTCGCTGTACCGGCTGATCCGGCTCAACTTCGACCTCGTCACCGGCTTTTCGCTGGTGCCGCTGCAGCTCGCCTCGATGTTCGGCATGCTGGTCTCGGCGCTGTCGCTCGTGACCTACCTCGTCGTCATCGGCTGGCGCCTCTACCACGTCGACGACTGGCGCAACGCCATTCCCGTGTTCTGGGACCGCGACATCCTCACGTTCTTCCTGATCGGCCTCTTGCTGTTCGGACTCGGGCTCGTCGGCGAGTACGTCGGGCGCATCTACCAGCAGGTGCGCGACCGCCCGCGCTATACCGTGCGTGCCGTGCTCGAATCGCCGCCGGACGACGCCCCGTGATGCCGATCGCCCCGCCCATTCCCGACGAAGCACGCGCCGGCGCCGACGCCACGCTGCTTCAGCTTCGCGACGCGGCGGCGGCGGCGCTGCGCGATCCCGATGCGGGAAGGCTCGCGCGCACGCTTGCGGCCATCGACCCAATGCATGCCCAGTCGGGCCCGGCGCAAGCGCTGCGCGCCGAAGGGCTTCGCCGCGCGGGCAAGCCGGCCGAGGCGATACCGCTCTACGCCGACGCCATCGCGCGCTGTCCCGAGCTCCTCGCCGCCTATCACGGGGCGGCGCTCGCGCACGTCGCGCAACGCGACCTCGACGGCGCACGCGCGCTCTGGGAAGCGCTGCTCGCGCGCGACCCGTCGGACGCGAGCGCCCGCTACCAGATCGCGCTCGCGTGGCACGACGAAGGCAATCTCGCCGAAGCCGCGCGCTGGTACGAGCGCCAGCTCGAGCACGCGCCGGCGTCGTACCGCGCGGCGTTCAACCTCGGCATTGCCCGCATGGACGCGGGCGATGCGCACGGCGCCGTGGCCGCCCTGTCCCGAGCCGCCCAGATCGACGACCGGCTCGCGAAAACGTTCATGGCGCTCGGCACCGCACAGCGGTGCGCCGGCGACGGCGCCGCGGCGGCGCGTTCGTTCCTGCGCGCCCAGGCGCTCGACCCGGCGACGATCGAAGGATTCGCCGCGGCCGTGTCGGCGCTCTCCGAAGCCGCCGAGCTGCCCGCCGCGATCGATGTGCTCGACCGCGCGATCGCCCGCGAGCCGCGCGATCCTTCGCTGCACCTCGCGCGCGGCGCCGACCTGTCGAGCCTCGCGCTGCACGGCGAGGCGCTCGTGTCGTTCCGCGCGGCGCACGCGATCGACCCCGGCGACCTGCAGGGCCACAGTGCGCTGCTGCTCGAAATGCAGTACGACACCCGCGCCGGCACGCGCGACGCGCTGGCGCGCGCCCACTGGGCGTGGGCCGATGCGCACACGCGTGGCGTGCGCAAGGTCGCCGCGGTGGCGCGCGCTCCGCGCGAGCCAGGCGCGCGGCTGCGCATCGGTTATCTCTCGCCGCGCCTTTGCGGCGGGCCGCTCGCGAACCTGTTCCTGCCGGTCCTCGAGGCGCACGACCGCGCGCGCTTCCACGTCACGCTGTATTCCGCCTACGCGCAGGACGACGACGTCACCGCGAGGATGCGCGGCAGCGCCGACGCGTGGCGCGACCTGCCGGCCGACGACGACGCGGCCGCCGCGATGATCGCCGCCGACGGGCTCGATCTCCTCATCGACCTCGCCGGCCATTCGCCGCGGCACCGTCTCGCCGTGCTGGCGCGCAGGCCCGCGCCCGTGCAAGCCACCTGGCTCGACTATTTCGACACCACCGGCGTGCCCGAGATCGACTACGTTCTGAGCGACGCCATTCACACACCTGCCGACGAGCGCGTGCATTTCCGCGAGCGCATCGTCTGGCTGCCTGTGAGCCGGTTCGTCTACCGGCCGGCCGTCGCGCCGGTGCTCACCGAGGCGCCGTCGCGTCGTTCGGGCCGTGTGACGTTCGGCTCGTTCAATCGGCACGCCAAGATCACCGACGACGTGCTGCGCACGTGGAAGGCGCTGCTGGAGGCGATGCCGCGCGCGCGCCTGTCGCTGCGCGCCTCCGCGTACCGCGGACCGGGCACCGTCGCATGGCTGCGCGAGCGGTGGCGCGCCGCGGGGATGCCGGTCGACCGGATCGACTTCCTGCCGTTCGTGCCGCTCGAGGACGCGATCGCCTCCTACCGCGACATCGACGTCGCGCTCGACACGTTTCCGTACAACGGCGGCGTGACCACCTGCGATGCGCTGTCGATGGGGGTCCCGGTGATCGCGCTGGCCGGCGACCGGATGATCGCGCGCCAGAGCGCCGCCCTGCTGCATGCCACGGGCCGCGACGAGTGGTTGGCGGCAACGCCGGACGAGTACGTGGCCCGCGCGGTCGAGGTTGCGGAGCGCGTCGCGGCCGGCGAGATCCGCGAGGAACTGTTCCGCGCGTTTCCCGGCACGGCGCTCTGCCGCGTGCCGGAATTCGTCGCGGGGCTCGAGCGCGCCTACGCCTTGCTGATCGCCACGGGTCCGCGCGCGGGCGAGGCGCTTGCGCCCATCGCGATCGACGCCTGAAGGCCGACGCACCATGCCGGACGCGCCTCCCCGTCGCCCGCGCGCAGTCGTCTTCGCGTACCACAATGTCGGCGTGCGTTGCCTGCGCACGCTGCTGGCGCACGGCGTCGACGTGCCTCTCGTGGTCACCCACGACGACGCGGCGGCCGAGAACATCTGGTTCGGGTCGGTCGCGGCGACGGCCGCGGAATGCGCGATACCGGCCATTGCTCCGGACGATCCGAATGCCGGCGAAATCGTCAATCGCATTGCCGCGCTCGCGCCGGACTTCCTGTTCTCGTTCTACTACCGGCGAATGCTGAAGGCTGCGCTGCTCGCACTCCCGGCACGCGGCGCGCTCAACATGCACGGCTCGCTGCTGCCCAAATACCGCGGCCGCGCGCCCGTCAACTGGGCCGTGCTGCACGGCGAGCGCGCCACCGGCGCGACGCTGCATTACATGGCGGAGAAGCCGGATGCCGGGGACATCGTCGGCCAGACGGCGGTGCCGATCCTGCCCGACGACACGGCGCGCGAGGTGTTCGACAAGGTGACGGTCGCGGCGGAAATCACGCTCGACGCCGCGCTGCCTGCGCTCCTTGCCGGAAATGCGCCGCGACGCGCCCAGGACCTCGCCGCGGGAAGCTATTTCGGCGGTCGCGGCCCGGATGACGGTGTCATCGACTGGAATCGCGACGCGACGACCATCCACAATCTGGTTCGCGCCGTTGCGCCGCCGTTTCCGGGCGCGTTCACCGCTGTCGGAGGGCATCCGGCGCGCGTGCTGCGCACACGCGTCGTCGACATGACAACGCCACCGACCCTCGCGCCGACGCTCGGCGTCGACGGCACGGTGCTGATCGCGCATTGCGGCGGCGGCGGGCGTGTCGCCATCCTGGCGCTCGAGATCGATGGCATCGCGGCGGACGCGGCAACCCTCGCACGGCGTTTCGGCACCGCGCCGCTCTCACTCGGCAGCGACCGCGCGCGCTGAGGCGCTCGCGACTACCCAGCCACGCCACGTATAATCCGGGCTCGCCCGGCGAACCCGCACGCCGCGCCGCTGCCGGCAGGCACATCGCCGCGGCAAGAACGAGCCCAACCGACGGCCCTTCCCGAGCCCCGCCCCATGCCCAATCGCAAGATCCTGATCCTCGGCGTCAACGGCTTCATCGGCCACCACCTTTCCCGGCGGATCCTCGACGAGACCGACTGGGAAATCCATGGCATGGACATGCAGTCGGACCGGATCGCCGAATTCCTGGGCGAGCCGCGCTTCCACTTCTTCGAAGGCGACATCACGATCAACAAGGAGTGGATCGAGTACCACATCAAGAAGTGCGACACCGTGCTGCCGCTGGTCGCGATCGCGACGCCGGCGACCTACGTGCGCGAGCCGCTGCGCGTGTTCGAGCTCGACTTCGAGGCGAACCTGCCGATCGTCCGCGCCTGCGTCCGCTACGGGAAGCGGATCGTGTTTCCGTCGACGTCCGAGGTCTACGGCATGTGCCACGACGAGGAATTCGATCCGGAGAATTCCGAGCTCGTCCTCGGCCCCATCAACAAGCCGCGCTGGATCTACTCGTGCGCGAAGCAGCTGATGGACCGGGTGATCCACGCCTATGGCATGCAGGAGGGCCTCGACTACACGCTGTTCCGCCCGTTCAACTGGATCGGCGCCGGCCTTGATTCGATCAACACCGCGAAGGAAGGCAGCTCGCGCGTGATCACGCAGTTCCTCGGGCACATCGTCCGCGGCGAGCCGATCAAGCTGGTCGACGGAGGCACCCAGAAGCGCGCGTTCACCTACATCGACGACGGCATCGCCGCGCTGATGAAGATCATCGCCAATCCCGGCGGCGTCGCCACCGGCAAGATCTACAACATCGGCAACCCCCGCAACAACTTCTCGGTGCGCGACCTCGCGCGGATGATGCTCGATCTCGCGATGACGTATCCCGAGTACCGCGAGAGCGCCGCGCACGTGAAGATCGTCGACACGACGGCGGCCGACTATTACGGCAAGGGCTACCAGGACGTGCAGAACCGCGTCCCGAAGATCGAGAATACCTGCGCCGAGCTCGACTGGAAGCCCGTGGTGCCGATGGACGAGGCGCTCGCGCGCATCTTCGACGCCTACCGCGGCCACGTCGCCGAGGCGCGCGGGCTCGTCGACTGAACGCGACGTCCCGCCGATGCAACTCGCGCTGAAGATCGACGTCGACACGCTGCGCGGCACGCGCGAGGGCGTCGCCAACCTCGTCGCGCTCCTGAAGAAGCACGGCGCCGGCGCGACATTCCTGTTCTCGCTCGGGCCCGATCACACCGGCCGCGCGATCCGCCGGGTGCTGCGGCCCGGCTTCTTCGGCAAGGTCCGCCGCACGTCGGTCGTCAAGCATTACGGCATCCGCACGCTGCTCTACGGCACCGTGCTGCCCGGGCCCGACATCGGAAAGCGCGCCGCCGACGTGATGCGCAGCGTGCGCGACGAAGGCTTCGAGGTCGGGATCCACTGCTGGGACCATGTGCGCTGGCAGGACGGCCTCGCCGGCGCCGACGCCGCGTGGACGCGGACGGAAATGGTGCGCGCCTGCGAGCGCTTCACCGACATCTTCAAGATGGCGCCGCTCACCCACGGCGCGGCCGGCTGGCAGATGAACGCCGATGCGCTGCGGCTCACGCAGCGCCTCGGCTTCGAATACTGCTCCGACGGCCGCGGCACGCATCCGCACCTGCCGGTCTGGAACGCGGAACTGATCCGGTGCCCGCAGCTGCCCACGACGCTGCCGACGCTGGACGAGCTGATCGGCGTCGGCGCCATCACCGGCGAGAACGTCGCGGCGCACATCCTCGAGCGAACCAAGGTTCCTGCGCCGGCGGGCCACGTCTTCACGCTGCACGCGGAGCTCGAGGGCATGCGCTTCGCGCCGGTGTTCGAGCAATTGCTCGAAGGCTGGAAGGCGCAGGGCTACACGCTGTGCTCGACGCGGGCGCTGTTCGAGACGCTGCAGCCGATGGCGCTGCCGCGCTGCGAGGCGCGCGCCGGCGCCATCGAAGGACGCAGCGGCACGCTGCTGGTCCAGGGCGACGAATTCCTGGCGGACGTCAATCTCGCACAGGCCGCGTGACGCGCGCCCGCATGCGCGTCGTCATACGTCGGCAACGACATCGCTTCACGATAACCCTGCTCCGCGGAACTCTGCCGCAACAGACGCGCTCCACCACGGTCCGATCCTGATCCCCACTCTTATCGCGAGCCTGCCATGCCCTCGACCAAAGTTCCCGATTTCACTATTGCCGCGACCGGCGGCAAGGACTTCAAGCTGTCTGACCACGCCGGGCATCCGGTGGTCATCTATTTCTATCCCAAGGACAACACGCCGGGCTGCACCGTCGAGGGCGCGGATTTCCGCGACCGGCACAAGCAGTTCACGAAGCTCGGCGCGGTCATCGTCGGCGTGTCGCGCGACAGCATGAAGTCGCACGAGGGCTTCAAGGCAAAGATGGAATTTCCGTTCGAGCTCCTCTCGGATGCCGACGAGGCGCTCTGCACGCAGTTCGGCGTCATCAAGATGAAGAACATGTACGGCAAGAAGGTGCGCGGGATCGAGCGAAGCACATTCCTCGTCGATGCCAAGGGCAGGCTTGCGCAGGAGTGGCGCGGCGTCAAGGTGCCGGGCCATGCGGACGAGGTCCTGGCGGCGGTCAAGGCCCTCGCAAGCGACTGACCGGCGCGGGCTCGATTGGCGGGGCGCCGCTTCTGCAGTGGCGAAATGCAGAGCGGAATTCGCGCCACGCTGCCGGTGAGCACCCGCCGCGAACGCGTGCCCGGCCGCGCGGAACGCGCCGCATCACCAGCTGATCGACGTGATCGTCTCGTCCGAGTACGGAATCAGTTGCTGCTGCGCGCGGCGGGCATTGCGGTCCTGGTCGCCCGACATTCGCATCAGGATCAGCACGAACATGACACCGAGCGCCCAGAGGACCACGCCCAGCACGACCCATTCGAAGACCTCAAAGTACATCACTGCCCCTGGTTCTTGCCCGATGCCCCATTGTCATCGATTGTGAATGCGCTGCATTGTCCAAGATCAAGGAAAAAAGACCATAAAATCAACGGGGGAATGTGCATATCCAAACTCATTTCCTATTCTCGCCGACCCGCCGCGCCAGCACGCCCCCCCAACAGAATTGCGGATGCGGCAGGCATCGATGCGTTGTCTCCATTGCGCCGGCCCCGCGCGCGAGGCACGCCGGCGCCGTGTCCAACAGGAATCTTCGCGCCGACCCGTAGCGACGAATTCTACCGCCGGATGTTCCCTTTGCACCACAACAGGTGGCGGAACGGAGTGTGCTTTCCACAACCGCTTGTGTTCGCCGGAACGCGCGGCTAGGATTCCCGACAGGCAGTCCACCGATCCACCCGACGCGTCGCAGCCAAGGAGGCCCATGGTCGAGCGCAAGATCCGCCCCACCCCGCTCACCCTCGTAGCCCGCAGGACCCCGCGCACCACCGGCAAGCCAGGACCCGCCACCCGCCTCCAGCTGCCCAGCAAGCTCTTCGTGCTCGACACCAACGTGTTGATGCACGACCCGACGAGCCTCTTCCGCTTCGAAGAGCACGACATCTACCTCCCGATCCTCACGCTCGAGGAGCTCGACAACAACAAGAAAGGCGTCAGCGAAGTCGCGCGCAACGCGCGCCAGGCGTCGCGCTTCCTGGACGAGCTCGTCACCGCGACCCCGAACGGCATCGCCGAGGGCATTTCGCTGTCCGAGAAATCGGGCGGCGCCGCGACCGGCAAGCTCTACCTGCAGACCGAGGTGATCACGACGGTGCTCCCCGCCTCGCTCGCGAACGGCAAGGCCGACAACCAGATCCTCGCCGTCGTGATGCACCTCGCGCACCTGCATCCGAAGCGGCAGGTGATCCTCGTCAGCAAGGACATCAACATGCGCATCAAGGCGCGTGCGCTGGGGATCGCCGCCGAGGACTACTTCAACGACAAGGTGCTGGAGGACACCGAACTCCTCTACACCGGCACGCGCGAGCTGCCCGCGGATTTCTGGGACCGGCACGGCAAGGCCATCGAGTCGTGGCAGCACGGCGGGCACACGTACTACCGACTCTCGGGGCCGCTCGTGCCGTCGCTCCTCGTCAACGAGTTCCTGTTTCGCGACGTGCCCGGCGAGGCGCCGCTGTTCGCGCAGGTGAAGGAGATCGCCGGCAAGACCGCGGTGCTGCAGACGCTGAAGGACTACACGCACCAGAAGAACAACGTCTGGGGGATCACCGCGCGCAACCGCGAGCAGAACTTTGCGCTCAACATCCTGATGAACCCCGAGGTCGACTTCGTGACGCTGCTGGGCCAGGCCGGCAGCGGCAAGACGCTGCTGACGCTCGCGGCGGCGCTGATGCTGACGCTCGAGTTCAAGGTCTACTCCGAGATCATCATGACGCGGGTGACGGTGCCTGTCGGCGAGGACATCGGCTTCCTGCCCGGCACCGAGGAGGAGAAGATGAACCCGTGGATGGGCGCGCTCGAGGACAACCTCGACGTGCTCAACAAGACCGACGACGAGGCCGGCGAATGGGGCCGTGCCGCGACGCGCGACCTCATCCGCTCGCGGATCAAGGTGAAGAGCCTCAACTTCATGCGCGGGCGCACCTTCATCAACAAGTTCCTCATCATCGACGAGGCGCAGAACCTCACGCCGAAGCAGATGAAGACGCTGGTGACCCGCGCGGGTCCCGGCACCAAGGTCGTGTGTCTCGGCAACATCTCCCAGATCGACACGCCCTACCTCACCGAGGGGAGCTCGGGCATCACCTACGTCGTCGATCGCTTCAAGGGCTGGCCGCACTCGGGCCACGTGACGCTGCAGCGCGGCGAGCGCTCGCGGCTCGCCGATCACGCCGCGGAGATCCTCTAGACACGCGGCAATCGACACATTGGGACGGGGCAGGCGGCACAACCGCCGCGCCCCGGGTCCGGCAGCACGAAAGCCGGTCTCGCCCGAAAGGCGAATTTTCCCTGTCGGCAAGCGTGATTTTTCCCGATTGGCGGTTGCACGCTGCCGGGGTAGAGTATTGACGCGATTCATGCAATGAGGAGTTTGGAGTGCACGTGCAGTCGGGCACCACGACCCTTCTTTTCACCGACATAGAAGGAAGCACCCGCCTGTGGGAGCAGCAGGCCGCGACGATGTCGCGCGCGCTCGCGCAGCACGATGCGCTGTCGCGGCAGTCGGTCGAAAGCAATCGCGGCTCCATCGTGAAGATGACCGGCGACGGCATGTATGCGGCCTTCGCCGATCCGGTCGATGCGGTCAATGCCACGGTCTCGCTGCAGCTTGCCCTGCGCGACCTCGAGGCAACCCACGGGCTCGCGCTGCGCATACGCTACGGACTGCACCTCGGCGTCGTCGAGCGCCGTGACGAGGACCTGTTCGGAAGCCCCGTCAACCGCGCCGCGCGGATCATGAAGGCGGCGCACGGCGACCAGATCCTGCTTTCGCAGGCGGTCGTCGATCACGTTCGGGAGCGGCTGCCGCCCCAGGTCGCGCTGCGCGACCTCGGCTCCGTCCGGCTGCGCGACCTCGCGACGTCGGAGCACGTCTACCAGCTGCTGCACCCCGAGCTGCGCCAGGATTTCCCCGCGCTGCGCTCGCTCGAGGCGATTCCCAACAACCTGCCGCAGCAGGTCACGTCGTTCGTCGGACGCCAGCGCGAGCTCGCCGAGGCGAGCGTGATGCTCGACGGCACGAGGCTCCTGACGCTGCTCGGCATGGGTGGCCTCGGCAAGACCCGCCTGTCGCTGCAGGTCGCGGCGGACGCGCTGGAAAAGTATCCCGATGGCGTCTGGTTCATCGACCTCGCTCCGATCAAGGATCCCGCGCTCGTGCCGAACGCCGTCGCGCAGGCGCTCAACGTTCACGAGGAGGCCGGCAAGCCGCTCGTGCAGACACTCTGCGCGCATGTCCGCGAGCACACGCTGCTGCTCGTCTTCGACAATTGCGAGCATCTCGTGGCTGCCTGCGCGAGTCTCGCCGACACGCTGCTTGGCTCCGCTGCGGGAGTCCGTATTCTCGCCACGAGCCGGGAGGCGCTGCGCATCCGCGGCGAGCAGACCTATCCCGTGCTGCCGCTCGCCGTGCCCGGCCGCAACACCGACGCCGAGAGCCTGCTCCGATCGGAGGCCGTGCAGCTCTTCGTGGAGCGCGCGCGACTTCAGAAGCCAAGCTTCGTGCTGGACGAGCACGAGGCGCCGGACGTCGCCGAGCTGTGCTCGCGGCTCGAAGGCATTCCGCTCGCGCTGGAGCTCGCCGCCGCCCGCTTGCGCTCGCTGTCGGTGAAGGAGATCAACGCGCGGCTGCACGACCGGTTCAAGCTGCTGACCGGAGGCAGCCGCGTGGCGCTGGAGCGCCAGCAGACCCTGCGCGCGCTCGTGCGCTGGTCGTACGACCTCCTGCACGAGCACGAGCAGATCCTGCTCGACCGGCTCAGCATCTTCGCGGGCGGATTCAATCTCGAAGCGGCGGAAGAGGTCTGCAGCGCAGAGCCGCTCTCGCCGGAGGAGGTTCTCGACCTCGTGACGTCGCTCGTCGAGAAGTCGCTCGTCATGGTCAAGCAGGAGGACGGCTGGTCACGCTATGGAATGCTCGAGACGATCCGGGAATTCGCGCGCGAGCACATGATCGAGCTCGGTGACGACACCGGTCGTTACGGCCTGCAGCAGACGGTGCGCGAATTTGCCCACGAGCGGCTCATCGGTCGCAACGA
The DNA here is from genome assembly GCA_963717695.1 of uncultured beta proteobacterium. Lineage (GTDB taxonomy): Bacteria > Pseudomonadota > Gammaproteobacteria > Burkholderiales > Casimicrobiaceae > CAIWHR01. The sequence goes on from CAVQWR010000006.1 coordinate 421,518, forward strand.
TCTCGCTGCAACCGCGGCCCGGCACTGCAACTACTACCTGGAATTCGCCAAGAAGGCGCGCAGGCAGCTGCACGGGACGCGAGCAGGCCGAGTGGACCCGCCGTGTGGAAGTCGAGTTCGACAACCTGCGCGCCGCGATCGCGCTGGCGCTCGCCGGCGGCGTCGATCCGGTGATCGCGGTCAAGCTCGAGGTCACGCTGATGCGCTTCCGGACGCTTCGAGGCTATTCGACTGAAGGCCGCGCCAACGTGCGCTCGGCGCTCGCGCTTCCCGCGATCGCCATGCCGGACGCGGCCCGAGCCAAGGCGCTCTACATGGGCGGCGCCCTCGCGATGAACCAGGGCGATCACGCGGAGGCTGCGAAGATGCTGACCGAGTGCCTCGCCATTTGGCGAAGTCTCGGCGACGCTCGCGAGATCGCGGCGACGCTCTCCGAGCTGTCGACCCTGCGTATGCAGATGAACGAGTTCGACCGCGCGCGCGAATGCCAGGGCGAGGCACTCGGCATCTTCCGCGAGCAAGGCGATCGCATCGGCGAGGGGATCAGCCTTCTCAATCTTGGTGGAATCGCAGCGCGCCAGGGAGATCGCGAGAGCGCGGTCGCGCTGTGCGAGCAGTCGCTCGCGATTGCCAGGAGCATCAGGCACCAGGAGCTCGAAAGCGAATGCGAGGAGAGCATCGGCGATCTCGCGCTGCGCCCGGGCGACCTGCGGGAAGCGGAGGCGCGGTTCGCGCGCGCCCTGAAGATCTGCCGGGACGCGGAGGACAAGCGGGGCGAGGCCATCGCCGTATGGTCGCTCGGGAGAGTCGATGCGGCGAACGGACACCACGATGCCGCGCGCAGGAAGTTCGCCGACGCATTGCCGGCCTTCCAATCCTTCGGAATGAATGCGGAGGCGCTCGACTGCGTCGACGACTGTGCCGCCTTGTTATGCGCCGTCGACCGGCCCGACGATGCGGTGCGGCTGCACGCGGCCGCCGCCACCATTCGCGGTGCGCTTGCCCTCCAGTCGTCCGGGCCGGGTGGAGCACGCGAGAGCGATCTCGCGGCGGCGCGGCGGGCACTGGGCGAGGCAGCGTTCGCAGCGGCCTGGTCGGAGGGCTCGGCATGGACGCTCGAAGCGACGGTCGAGCGTGCCAGGACGTTGAGCACGGCGGTCGCCGTGACGGCGTAACGGTCGGGGCTTCTCACCGACCGGCGCCCTCGAACATCCGACCTTCGGGACGCAAAAAAAAGCCCCGCCATTCGGCGGGGCTGATTTGCAATCGTGCGCTCAGCTGCGCTTGCGGCGACGCGCCCAGGCGATGCCGCCGAGACCGACGCCGAGGAGCGCCAGCGACGCCGGCTCGGGCACCTTGCGTGATGAAGGTCACACGTCCCTCTCCGCTGGCATCGTGATCTCCGCCGCAGTTGAAGAACACCGTGAGCCATCTCAGCGACGAAAACTCAGGTGGTGTTCCGTCGCAGGTAGAATGCGAAGCCGACCGGCTGAAGGTTGAAAATGTCCACCGCGATACCGGTGAGAATGTCGCTGGAATCGAGTCGAACGGAATTCCCGATCCCGGAGTCAATGCCGGCAATATCCCATAACTCTGCCGAGAGTGTCAGTGAAGCCCACGCTATCGACATCGAAATTGCACGCGTTGTCGCGCCGGGAAAGGGGCGAGGCAGGTCGGGCTGACATCGATCGTAATGACCCCGCCGAACACGATGGGATCGAAGCCGACGTCATAGTGGATGGCCTGCGGCGGCAGTGCCGAACGCGCCGAACGCGACTGCCGCGGCGGCACACAGGAAGTTGCGGAATGTCTTGCGGTTCATTGCGTGTCTCCAGGCTGAGCATCGGTGCGCACGTCAGGCTTTCCATCAAGCGAAAATGCGCAAGCCGCCCCATGGATCGGGCTCCGGCACATCATCGCAAGAAGCACACCAACGCGCGGATCTGCGCATAAGCGATTGAAACGCGGGTGTTCTTTCTCAGCCACCGCACGGCACGCGAAGTCGTTTGTAAAATGCTTCGACACCCGGACTTCGTTCCGGGTGTTCCGCAGGGCCGCGCCGGCGATCGCCGGGTTCCTCAGCGGAACGCGACCTGATTCAGCGTCAGCGCAACCTGGTTGACCACGTAGCCCAACTCGATGCCGATCTCCACGCCCAGCAGGTCGGGCTCCGTCGTGGCGAAGGCCGGAAAGTAGCGAAGGCCCATCGCGCGCACGTCGATCGACAGGTGCTGCGGGCCATTCGGGAGGTTCGCCGCGGGCACGCGCGCGGGCTGCGCGATTCGCGCCCCCGGATACTGGAAGCTCGACATGTACGGCCAGTTCCAGTTGAAGACGAAATCGTCGGTAGGATCGGGCGAGATGTAGTCCTTGTTCACCACGTAGCGCTGCCCGGTGCGCGGATCGCGGAAGTGCAGCAGCACGCGAAACCAGACGAGGTCGTCCTTCGGCCGCTCGATGTCGAAGTCGAGCTCGAGCGTGTGCCCGGACAATTCCCGCCATCCCATCAGCATGGATTGCGAGTCGCCCTGCACGCCGCGGATGTACGTGGCCGACACATACGGGATCTTTCCGCAGAACTCGCGTGCGTCGTGCACGAGCTTCATCTGCAGCATGGATTCCGTCGCGATGACGGAGTACGGATAGTCCTGCGGGCCGAGGCTCTGGTTCGGCGGCCCGGTGTTGCATCCCGGCACCTGGATGAACTCGTTGTTGAGGGAAACGATCCATGCGAAGCGCGGATCGGCGGCGCTGGAGAATCCGTTCGTCACCGGGTACACCGTGGGCAGCGCCTGTGCCCCCGAGCAGAGCCAGTCCTGCCATTCGACCGCCGGCAGGTTGACGCAGGGCGGCGTGGCGACCTTCATCGGATCGTTCGCCAGCCCTTCGCGGAGGTCGAGGAAGTCCGAGCGAATGTCGGTGAACGCCGGAAACGGTGGCAATGGGGAAGGCGTACCAACGCTTGCACTGCCACCGCCACCACCCCCGCCGCAGGCGCAGAGGACCAGCACGAGGAGGAGCGGGAGGCAGCGCATCGGGCGGCGAGCGGCGCGAGGAAGCGTTGCAGCGGGCGTCGCCGCGGGAGCGAACTCAGTACGAGCCCGGCTGTGCGAAGTTCTCGAAGCGAGTGTATTCGCCGAGGAAGGTAAGGCGCGTCGTGCCGATCGGCCCGTTGCGCTGCTTGCCGACGATGATCTCGGCCACGCCCTTTTCCTGCGTCTCCGGGTTGTACACCTCGTCCCGATAGATGAAGAGGATGAGGTCGGCGTCCTGCTCGATCGCGCCCGACTCGCGCAGGTCGGACATCACGGGGCGCTTGTTCGGCCGCTGCTCGAGCGAGCGATTGAGCTGCGACAGCGCCATCACCGGGACCCGCAGCTCCTTGGCGAGCGCCTTCATCGAGCGCGAGATCTCGGAGATCTCGGTCGCGCGGTTCTCTCCGGTGGTGGACGCCTGCATCAGCTGCAGGTAGTCGACGATCACGAGGCCGAGCTTGCCGTACGTCTTCATGAGGCGCCGCGCCCGCGAGCGCACCTCGATCGCGTTCAGCGCGGGCGTCTCGTCGATCAGGATCGGCGCCTCGTTCAATCGGCCGAGCGCTGCGGAAAGGCGTTCCCAGTCCTCGCTCGCGAGACGGCCCGTGCGCAGCTTGTGCTGGTCGAGGCGTCCGACCGACCCGATCATCCGCAGCGCGAGCTGCGACGCGCCCATTTCCATCGAGAACACCGCGACCGGCTGCCCGGTGTTGAGCGCGACGTGCTCGCCGACGTTGAGCGCGAACGCGGTCTTGCCCATCGACGGCCGGCCGGCGACGACGACGAGGTCGCCCGGCTGCAGTCCCGACGTCATCCGGTCGAGATCGGCGAAGCCGGTGGGCACGCCGGTGACGTCGGACGGATCATCGCGGTTGTAGAGCGTCTCGATGCGCTCGACGACGCCGGCGAGGAGCTTGCCGATCTCGGCGAACTGTCTGCGTGCCGCGGCTCCCTTGCTCGGCGATGTGCAGCACCTTGGCCTCGGCCTGGTCGAGGATCTCCTTCGCGGCGCGCCCCATCGGGTTGTACGCGCTGTCGGCGATTTCGCCGGCGGTTGCCGCCAGCTGGCGCAGGATCGAGCGGTCACGGACGATCTGCGCGTAATGCCGGATGTTCGCGGCGGTCGGCACGTTGCCGACGAGGATGCCGAGGTACGCGAGACCGCCGACGTAATCGAGCTTCTGCACGGATCCCAGCGCCTCGGACACCGTGACGACGTCGGCCGGCTTGCCCTCCGCGGCGAGGCGCAGGATCTGCTGGAAGATGATCCGATGGGCATCGCTGTAGAAGTCCGCGTCGGAAACGGCGTCGCCGATGCGATCGACCGCCTCGTTGTCGAGCAGCAGGCCGCCCAGCACCGACTGCTCCGCCTCGAGCGAATGCGGCGGGAGCTTCAGCGTTTCGAGTTGCGGATCGTCGGGCATGGCAGTCGTGCAGGAGAACGTCGATTTTACCGCCGCCGCCAAAGAAAAGGGGCCCGCGCGCGGGCCCCTTTCCCGTTCGGTCGAGTGCGACGTCAGCCAGCCGTCGCCGTCTCGCCGATGACGCGCACGACGATGCTCGCGACCGCGTCGGGGTGCACGGCGATCACGAGCGGATGCTCGCCTACCTGCTTCAGCGGGCCCGTCGGCATGCGGATCGACGCCTTCTCGACGGTGAAGCCGTGCTTCTTCAGCGCTTCGACGATGTCGACGTTGGTGACGGACCCGAACAGGCGCCCGTCCACGCCGGCCTTCTGCGTGACCTCGACGGTGAAGCCCTCGAGCTTCTCGGCGGCTTCGCGCGCGGCGGCGAGCTTCTGCGCCGCGGCGGCTTCGAGCTCGGCGCGCTTCGCTTCCAGCATCTCGATGTTCTCGGGCGTGGCGCGCTTCGCCTTGCCTTGCGGGATCAGGAAGTTGCGCGCGTAGCCCTGCTTGACCTTGACGACGTCGCCGAGGTCACCCACGTTGACGACCTTCTCGAGCAGGATGATTTGCATGTCGGTCTCCTGTTCAGTGCAGGTCGGTGTAGGGAAGCAGCGCCAGATAGCGCGCGCGCTTGATCGCGGTCGACAGCTGGCGCTGGTAGCGGGCCTTGGTGCCCGTGATGCGCGCCGGCATGATCTTGCCGTTTTCCTGGACGAAGTCCTTGAGGATGTCGATGTCCTTGTAATCGATCTCCTTGACGCCTTCGGCGGTGAAGCGGCAGAACTTCTTGCGCTTGAAGAGATTATTGCCGCGCTCGCGCTTCTTGCCATCCTTCTTCTTGCCGAATCTTCCCTGGGGACGGGGCATGTCAGTTTCCTTCCATCAATTCGAATGTCGTTCACGTGCATCGCAACGGTGATTCCGGTCCGGTAGCGCCGCGCGAGAAATCCCGTGCAGCGCAGCGTCGTTCCGGGCGCCAGTTTCGCGAGCGCCTGTGCCGGATCGCCGAACGCCACGGCCGCGATTTCGCAATCGACGCTTCGCTCGCCGCCGGCTTCGCGCTGGACCGACGCGTGCTTCAGCACGCAGTCGATCGCAGGGATGCCGGCAGGCGTGTAGCGCAGGTCGCCGCGTTCCGCGAGAGTGGCGTCGAGCGTCAGCCGGTTGGCGCCGGACAATGGGCTCTTCCGCTGCTCCGGTGGATTGTTCGTCAGGCCGCCGTTTCCGGCGCAGCCGCAGGCGGCGCCGCGGCCGGTGCGGCTTCAGCCGCGGGCCGCGGGGCACGATCGCCGCGATCGCCGCGATCGCCACGGTCGCCACGGTCGCCACGATCTCCGCGCTCGCCGTCACGGGCCGGCCGGGCACGCTCCTCGCGCATCATCGGCGATGGCGCAACGACTGCTTCCTTGGTGGCGACGATCAGGTGGCGCAGCACGGCGTCGTTGAACTTGAACGCGTGCTCGAGCTCGTCCAGCGTTTCCTGGTCGACTTCGATGTTCATCAGCACGTAGTGTGCCTTGTGCATCTTGGCGATCGGATAGGCGAGCTGGCGGCGGCCCCAGTCCTCGAGGCGGTGGATCCGGCCATTCTTGCCGGTGATGCTCGTGCGGTAGCGCTCGATCATCGCGGGCACCTGCTCGCTCTGATCGGGATGCACGATGAATACGACTTCGTAGTGACGCATGCAGATCGCTCCTTCTGGTCGGTTGGGGCAACACCAACGGCTGCCCGGTGGCCTCCCCGTCTGCGGCGGGTGAGGCAAGGGAACTGATAATTATAGGCGATTTCGCCCGTTATTTCAAATGCATGCAAACGCGCACCGTGCGGGCTGCCCCGCGGGTTTCCCGGCGCAGCCCCTGCGCTCCCGACCGGCGGCGCCGGTCGGTGCCCCGTGGGGTCAGCGCAAGCGGCGCAGCCGGAGCGCGCCGAGGCCTGCAAGCGCCGTCAGCAGGGCAAGGGCGACCAGATTCCATTGCGAAAGCGTCGGGACGACGCCGACCGCACCACTGCAGCTCGCCGCGATGTTGACGGTGCCGTTCGCGCTGTCGATGAAGAAGCCGATGCCCTGCGATCCGGCGGGAAGCGGCCCGGTCACGGAGTAGCTCAGCGACCCGGGAACTCCGGACGGGCCGGCGAGCGTCGACGAGGGCGCCCCGGAGGCGTTGTCGACGATCCGGTAGGTGGCCGTGGTCGCCGTGCCGAGCGTCGCCGAAATCGTGACGAAATCGCCCGGCGCGAACGTGCCGACGCGACCATTGGTGGCACCCGTGCCCGGATAGGTGCCGCTGATGGACGAAATCGCCTGGCAGTCCGTCGATGCCGCCAGGACCCCCGGTGCGCTCTCCCATGCTGCCGATGCCGCGCCGGCCGGCGCGAGCGCCGAGACGCCGGCCAATGCCGCGACTGCGGCGAACCCGCAAAGACCTCTTGCCTTGTTCATCCCCCGCTCCCCTCGAGTTGGATGGAAATCCGCAGGCAATACTCTACATCACAATATGGTCGAATTCGATGGGGCGGCCGGGGTGCTTTCCATAGGTACACCGGACTCACCGCGTGTCGCCCGGAAGCGGCAGCGAGCCGACCGGAACGGCACGAGTTTCAGGGGCGAGTGCCGCAAGGATCTGGTTGCGCTCGGCCTTGGGCATTCCGGCCAGTTCCCGGACCCGCGCGTAGAAGCGCGGCAGGTCGCCGCCTTCCTGGGCCAGCAGCGCCGTGAACTGCGCGACCCGATCCGCATAAAGGCCCGCCGCGACGATGCCGGCATTGTTGGCGCCATCGGCGAACCAGCGATCGAAGACCGGCGCGCCGCCCCATTCGGCCTTGATCGGTTCGTAGCGCGCGCGCATCGCCGCGAACGCCTGCGCCTTCTGTGCGCGCTTCACCTCGTCGGGCGCGTCCGACGCATAGATCTTCTGCAGCCGGTCGCGCGTCGCGCCGACGAGCTCGCGGAACTCGCTGCGCTGCCGCTGCGTCCGCGTGGCATCGGCCGCGAGACTCGCCGCGCCCGGCTCGCCCTGCTGCGCCTCGAGCCAGCGGCGCAGGCCCTCCTCCTCGACGCTCACCGCGAACGACTCGTTGAACGACGTGTCGTCCTTCGCGTAGACGATCTGGTGCGCGAGCTCGTGGAAGATGAGACGCGCGAGGTCCACCTCGCGATAGCGGATGAACGTCGACAGCACGGGATCGTCGAAATAGCCGAGCGTCGAATACGCCGGGACCCCGCTGGTGTGCACGTCGAGCCCGTCCGCGGCGAGCCGCGCCGCTTCGGCGCGTGCGTCGGACTCGGCGAAGTAGCCGCGATAGGCGACGCAGCCCGTGACCGGATAGCACCAGTGTTTCGGTGCGAGCGAGAGCTCCGGCGTCGCGAAGACGTTCCAGACGACGAAGGGACGCCCGACGTCGGTGTAGCGCGTATAGCTCAGGTTGTCGGGCAGCGCGAGCTCGCGCGACGCAAATGCGCGGATCGCCTGCGCGCGCGCGAGCCGGTTCTTGAGCGCCGCATCGGACGTTGTCGCGACGACCTCGGAGATCGGGCGCGCGTGCGTCAGGAGATCCACCTGGCCGGCGGCGCCCTGCCAGTAGTATTCGACGGCCTGGCAGCCGGACAGAAGCAGCGCCGCGGCGGCGATCGTCAGCCGACTTCGCGGGAGGTGTTCCATCGAAGGGAGTAGGCCGGAAGGGTGCAAAAGGCGTTATGTTAATGCCTTCCGACGCCCGCAACCGATACGATCGCGCCATGGGCAAGGCCGCATTCGCTCGAAATGTCATTCTGTGCGCCGCCTTGCCGGTCGCAGGGATCGGCACGCCCGCGCGCGCCGACGTCTACAAATGCGCGGGCGACGACGCGACGCCGATCTACCAGGAAATGCCCTGCGCCAAGGGCAAGGAGCTGCGCAACTTCCAGAAGGACCCGCCGGAGATCACCGTATTGCCCTCCTCTCCTTCCACGAGTGCGCCGCCGCCTCCGGCAAAGGCGGCGAAGGAAGCGAAGAGTGCCGCCCCCTCCAAGGGCAAACCGGCCGCGACGGAAACGCGCGATGACGCGCAGCGCAAGTTCCTGCACTCCGGAATGACCGAGGCCGAAGTCCGCACGCTTCTGGGCTCGCCGGACGTGACGAGCGGCGGGAGCGGCCGGAAGGTCAAGCGCTGGCAGTACATGCCGTCGCCGACCGATCCGGACACGATCACGGCGCTCACGTTCGAGAACGGCGTCGTCACGTCGGTCGAGCGGCGCATCGTCCGGAAGTAGCCGCGTGCGAGCGTTGCTCCAGCGGGTCGCCGAAGCGAGCGTGCGCGTCGACGGCCGTACTGTCGGCGCGATCGGCCGCGGGCTCCTCGTACTCGCGGGCGTGGCGGCCGACGACGGCGACGAGGACATCGAGTGGATCGCGCGCAAGATCGTTGCGCTCCGCATCTTCGGCGACGATGCCGGCGTGATGAATCGCAGTGTCGGGGACGTCGGCGGCGCGCTGCTCGCCGTCAGCCAGTTCACGCTCTATGCGTCGACGCGCAAGGGCGCCCGGCCGTCGTGGTCGGCCGCGGCGCCGCCGGAGGTCGCGCAGCCGAAGTTCGCGGCGCTCGTCGCCGCTCTCGCGCGGCTTCAGCCGCTACCGGTCGCGACCGGGGTCTTCGGCGCGGACATGGACGTCGCCCTCGTCAACGACGGGCCGGTGACGATCTGGCTCGACTCGCGCCAGCGGGAATAGGGCCTTTGAGCCCTCCAGCCCCCGCCGAGCGCCCGGGCGCCGCGGAGTCCTTTGTCGTCGATCAAGGCTGCGCGGGCGTCCGCTGCCCATAATGGGATGCGAATCCGCGAGCGCGGATGCCGCATCCTTCATGCCCAACCCGTCGCCGGAAGCCCGGCAAACCTTTTCCAGTGCAATCCGGACGTGGGCGCAGCGTGCGTCGCTGCGACGCGTGCTGATTGCGCTCGCCCTGGTCGCGCTCGCCACGTTCGCCTTTCGCGACGCGGTGTTCGGTCCGGACGTCGATGCCTTCGTGGTGACGCGTGCGGATCTCGTGCAGTCGGTCGTGTCGAGCGGCCGGATCATGTCGCCGCAGCGCGTTTCCGTCGGCTCGGTCATCACCGCCGCCGTGATCCGCATTCCCGTCAGCGAAGGCCAGACGGTGCGGCGCGGCGACGTGCTGATCGTGCTGGACGACAAGGATGCCGCAGCCGCGGTGGCCCAGTCGCGCGCCGCGCTCGCGCAATCCGAGGCGAAGCTGCGACAGCTGCGCGAAGTGGCGCTGCCGGCGGCGCAGCAGTCGCACGCGCAGGCCGAAGCCAATCTCCTTCTCGCGCGGCAGCAATACGAGCGCGCGCAGAACCTGCTCGCGAAGGGCTTTGTCAGCCAGTCCGCGCTCGATGACGCCAAGCGCAACCTTGACGTCTCCGAAAGCCAGCTGCGCGCGGCCAGGCTCCAGGTCGAGACCAACGGGAGCGCCGGCAGCGATTTCGTCGTCGCACAGGCCGCACGCGAGCAGGCCGCAGCGAATCTCGCGATGGCCAATGCGCGACTCGACCAGACCGTGATCCGGGCGCCGGTCGACGGGACGCTGATCGCCCGCGACGTCGAGCCCGGCAACGTCGTGCAGCCGGGCAAGGAGCTGATGGTGCTGGCGCCCGCCGGTGCGACGCAGGTCATCGCCCAGATCGACGAGAAGAATCTCGGGCAGCTAAAGCTCGGCCAGAAGGCGCTGGGCTCCGCCGACGCCTATCCGCGCCAGCGCTTCGACGCGGTGCTCGTCTACATCAACCCCGGCATCGACGCGCTGCGCGGTTCGGTCGAAGTGAAGCTCGACGTTGCGCATCCGCCCGAATACCTGCGCCAGGACATGACGGTTTCGATCGACATCGAGGTCGGGCGGCGCGCCAACGCGATCATCGTTCCCGCGGAGGCCGTCAACGACGCCGCCGGCGATGCGCCCTGGGTCATGAAAGTCGACGGACATCGTCTCGCGCGGACGCCGGTGAAGCTCGGCCTCAGGGGCGAGGGCCACATCGAGGTGGTCGAAGGCGTCGCGCCGGGCGATCTCGTGGTCGTGACGGCGGGCACTGCACTTGCGCCCGGCGAGCGCGTGCGCGGCACGACGGTCGTACGCAACGGCAGATGAATCCGTTCGCGTTCTTCGAGTGGATCGTCGCATTCCGCTTCATGCGCGAAGGCCTCACGCAGACGCTGCTGATCGTATTCGGCGTGGCGCTCGGCGCGGGTGTCATCATCTTCATGTCGGCGCTCCTGGCCGGCATGCAGGCCAACATCGTGCGCCGCACGCTCAACTACCAGGCACCGATCTCCATCCAGGCCCCCGATCAGGTGGCGAGGCCGCTCCGCGAGGGCGGCGACGCGCAGACGGCCGCGCAGGTCCAGCCGCGCTCGCAGCAGCTTCGCTCGGTCGACCAGTGGCAGAAGGTCCGCATGCAGGTCGTGCAGATTCCCGACGTGGTCGCACTGACGCCGATCGTCGCCGGCCCCGGATTCGCCGTGCGCGGTGACGCGACCAAGTCCGTGACGATCACCGGGATCGAGACCGAGACCTATTTCGACGTGATTGCGCTGCAGGAGAAGATCGTCGCCGGGCGACAGAACGTCGGTCCGCTCGAGGTCATCATCGGCACGGAGCTCGCGAAGGACCTCGGTGCCGACGTCGGCGACAAGCTGCGCCTCGCCACGGCGAGCGCCAGCGCGTCGACATTCACCGTCATCGGCATCTTCGACTTCGGCAACAAGGGCGTGAATGAGCGCAACGTGTACGTCGCGTTCCGCTCCGCGCAGAACCTCCTCGATCTCGCCGGCGGCGCGACGAGCCTCGAGGTCAAGGTGCGCGACCCGTTCGCCGCGGAAACGGTGGCGCAGACGATCCGCGCCGGCACGGATCTCAAGGTCGACAGCTGGGTGCGGACCAACGCGCAGTTCTTCAGCGCGATGGCGGCGCAGATCCTCGCCAACACGCTGATCCGCATCTTCGTCGGGCTCACCGTCGCGCTCGGCATCGCGAGCGTGCTGGTCGTGTCGGTCGTGCAGAAGTCGAAGGAGATCGGCATCCTGCGCGCGATGGGCACGTCGCGCGCCCAGGTGCTGCGGCTGTTCCTGATCCAGGGCGCGACGATGGCGTTCGCCGGCGCGATCGCCGGCGCGCTGCTCGCGTGGGGCTTCCTGCTGCTCTGGCGCGGCGTGGCGACGCAATCCGGACGGGACGCCGCTGTTCATCGTCGTCATCGAGCCGTCGCTGTTCGTGATCGCCTGCATCGGCGCGACGCTGGTGGGCATTCTTGCCGCGGTCGTTCCGGCGCGCCGCGCCGCGAAGCTCGATCCCGCGGTCGCCATTCGCGGCTGACATGATCGACGTCGCGCAAAAGGCTCCGCCGGCACTCGCGGCCAAGGTGGCGCAGGGCGATGCAGGTCGCGGCGCAGCATCGCCGATGCCCACGTTGCGCCTGTCCGGCGTGCGCAAGTCCTACGGAGTTGGTACCCCGGTCGAAACCGAAGTGCTGCACGGCATCGACCTCACGCTGCAGCGTGGCGAATTCGCCGCGCTGATCGGCCCATCGGGCTCCGGCAAGACGACGCTCCTCAATCTCATCGGCCTCCTCGATCGACCGGGCGCGGGTCGCCTCTTCATCACGGGGCAGGAGGCGAGCGCACTGTCCGAGCAGGACGCGACACGCCTGCGCGGCCGCGCGATCGGCTTCATCTTCCAGTACCACCACCTGCTGCCCGCTTTCACCGCGCTCGAGAACGTGATGATGCCGATGCTGGCCGAGCGGGGGCGGCTCGATGCCGCGATGCGCGACACCGCGGCGCAGCTGCTCGACAAGGTCGGGCTGTCGCCGTGGCGCGACCACAAGGCGAGCGACATCTCGGGGGGCCAGCAGCAGCGCGTCGCGATTGCGCGCGCACTCGCCATGCGCCCGGCGCTGGTGCTGGCGGACGAGCCGAGCGGCAACCTCGACACCGAGAATGCCGACGCGGTCTTCGATCTGATGCGAAACGTCAACGCGACCGACGGAACGACGTTCCTGATCGTGACCCACGATCCGCGGCTTGCGCAGGCGCTGCGACCGGATCGTCGAGCTGGTCGACGGGCGGATCGTGTCCGATTCACCCAATCACGACGTCGTGCGGCGCGGATGAGGCACGCGCGACGACGTCGCGGCGCGGCGGCCGCCGCTCAACCCTTGTCGAGGCTGAGCCGACCGGGCCCGAACGCGAACACCATCAGCATGCCGCCGATGACCGCAACGTTCTTGAAGAAGAACAGCTGATTCGTCATTGCCTCGGCGCCGCTCATGTTCCAGAAATCGTGGAAGACGAGCGACGCCACCAGCGTGAAGCCCGCGAGCGCCAGCGCCGCCCAGCGCGCCTTCCAGCCCAGTGCCAGCAGAAGCCCGCCACCCAGCTCGACAACGAGCGCGAGCGCGGTCGCGACTTCGGGCATCGGCACGTGGACGCTGGCGACATAGCCCACCGTTCCGGCGAAGCCCGTGAGCTTGCCCCAGCCCGCCACGACGAACATGAAGGCGAGCAGGATGCGCCCGATCAGGGCGGCGACGTCGTTGTTGTTCGCATTCATGCGCGTACCCTTCAATCGAGGTCGAATACCAGAACTTCGGCGCTGCGGCCACCGTCGAGGATGACAGCAGATTCCCCGACAAGTTTCGCGGCGTCGCCCGCGCCGAGCGCGGTGCCGTTGACCCGGACGCTGCCCCGTGCGGCGTGGACATAGGCGCGCCGACCCGGCGCAAGCTCGTGCCGCGCCGCCTCGCCGCCGTCGAGCATTGCCGCGAGCACGAACGCGTTGCGATGAATGGTCACCGAGCCGTCGCGGCCGTCCGGCGAAGCGATGAGGCGCAGCTTCCCGCGGAGCTCACCCGGCTCAAATTTCGTCTGCTCGTACCCGGGGTCGATGCCGCGCTGCGCCGGCTCGATCCAGATCTGCAGGAAGTGGACGAGATTCTCGCGCGACGGGTTGTACTCGCTGTGCAGCACGCCGCGGCCGGCACTCATCCGCTGCACGTCGCCGGGGACGATGACCGAGCCGTTCCCCATGTTGTCCTTGTGCTCGAGCTCGCCGTCGAGCACGTAGCTCAGGATCTCCATGTCGCGGTGGCCATGCGTGCCGAAGCCCTTGCCAGGTTGCACGCGGTCCTCGTTGATCACGCGAAGTGCGCCGAAGCCCATGTGCGCGGGATCGTGATAGTCGGCGAAGGAAAAGCTGTGGTACGAGTCGAGCCAGCCGTGATCGGCGTGGCCGCGCTCGGCGGCTTTGCGCAAGGTCAGCATGGGAAGAATTCCATCCTATCGGGTGGGCGCGGCACGTCGGCACCCCGGAACGCGAATGATACGACGCGGCGACGGAGCACGGCCAACCGCGCGCTGGAAGCTCAGCATGCAGCCAGCGTAGGTGGAGACGCGGTTCGTCTGCGCGGCGTCCTGCACGCCCTTCCCGATCGAAGGCAGAAGCTGGCTGCGGCGGTCGATCTGGAAGATCGCGCCGAGCGTGACGCCGGTGCTCGACCCCTGCGTCACGAATGGAACGGGATGAGCTCGATATGGCCCTGGTCGACGATGCCGGGATCGTCGGTGCGCAGCGGCGGTCCCGCGACCGCGTAGCCGGGCGCAAGCGTCATCGCGGTCAACGATGCGCAAAGCAGCCGCCCGATCCGCATGTCCGCACGCGTCCTCACGGCGTGCTTCAATCCCGGCACGAACGCCAGATCAAAGCCTGTAGGCCCGCTTCGCAAGCCCGTAGGCGAGCTCGGGCGCGAGCACGAACGCCTCATCCTCGTCGATCCGATGCTCGAGCGCCAGCGTCGCGAGGAAACGGCAGTCGATCCTGCGCGCGACGTCGTGCCGTGCGGGGATCGACATGAACGCGCGCGTGTCGTCGTTGAAGCCGACCGTGTTGTGGAACCCGGCGGTTTCCGTCGTCTGCTCGCGAAAGCGCAGCATCCCCTGCGGGCTGTCGTGAAACCACCAGGCCGGTCCAAGCTTCAGCACCGGGTAGTGGCCAGCGAGCGGCGCGAGCTCGCGCGCGTAGACCGTTTCGTCGAGCGTGAACAGGATCACCGAAAGGCCGGGCTCGTTGCCGAACCGGTCGAGCAGCGGCTTCAGCGCGCGCACGTAGTCGGTTCGCATCGGAATGTCGGCGCCCTTGTCGCGGCCGTAGTCGCGAAAGATGGCCGGATTGTGGTTGCGGAAGCTGCCCGGGTGAATCTGCATGACGAGGCCGTCGTCGAGGCTCAACCGCGCCATCTCGGTCAGCATCTGGCCGCGGAACTGCTCCGCTTCCTCGGGAGTCGCGGTGCCGGCGAGCGCGCGGTCCAGGAGGCGCTGGCACGCGGCTTCGGGGATGTCGCAGGTCGTCGCAGTCGGATGGCCGTGATCGGTCGACGTCGCCCCCATCGACTTGAAGAACGCGCGCCGCTGCCGGTGTGCCGCGAGGTAGCCGCGCCAGGTCGAGGTGTCTTCGTTCGTCATCGCGCCGAACGCGCGCACGTTGTCGCGGAAGCCATCGAAATCGGGGTCGACGACCGGGTCGGGCCGATAGGCCGTGACGACACGCCCCTTCCAGCTGCTCGCGCGGATCTTCGCGTGATGGGCGAGCGGGTCGAGCGGCGATTCAGTCGTCGCGAGCACCTCGATGTTGAAGCGCTCGAACAGCGCGCGCGGACGGAATGCGGCGTCGGCGAGGCACGCGTTGATGCGATCGAACACGCGGTCCGCCGATTCTGCGGTCAGCCGCTCGTCGACGCCGAACACGGTCGCGAAC
This sequence comes from uncultured beta proteobacterium, assembly GCA_963717695.1. Lineage (GTDB taxonomy): Bacteria > Pseudomonadota > Gammaproteobacteria > Burkholderiales > Casimicrobiaceae > CAIWHR01. The sequence continues at coordinate 436,732 of CAVQWR010000006.1, forward strand.
GCATGGTCGAGCCAGACCCGCGTCGGCGTCCCGTGGAAAAGATGGTAACGCTCGGCGAACGTGTGCCAGATCCTGCGCGGATCCTGCTCGACCTGCCCGCCGTCGCGGCGCGGAATGCCGAGCGCCTCGAGCGGTACGCCCTGGCTGTAGAGCATCCGGAACACGTAATGGTCCGGCGTGATGAAGAGCGCGCTCGCGTTGGCGAATGGCGCATCGTCGGCGAACCATTGCGGGTCGGTGTGCCCGTGCGGGCTCACGATCGGAAGATCCTTCACCGTCGCATAGAGCCGTCGTGCGAGATCGCGCGTCGCAGGGTCCGGCGGGAACAGGCGGTCGGGATGGAGCACCAGCGGAATCTTTGCCATCGGCGTTCAGCCTTCCCTGAGATGTTCGTCGAGCGTGCGGCGCACCCCGACGTCGAACAGCGCGACCACGTTGCGTGTGACGGCGACGCGGAATGAAGGATTGTCGGCGAGGTCGCCGAACACCGCGCGGATATCGAGAAAGCCGGCGGCCGTCGCCGCCGGATCGCCGGTCGCGGCCTGCGCGATGCGCCGGAACTCTCCCGCCAGCGGATCGGACACGACGATCGGGGCGCCCGCCTCGTCCGTGCCGCTCGCATAGCGGATCCACGCGGCGACGGCGAGTGCCAGGTGGCGATAGGGCGCGCCGCGAGCAATGCGGTCGCGCACCGTGCCGAGAAGTCGCTGCGGCAGCTTCTGCGAGCCGTCCATCGCGATCTGCTGCGTCCGGTGCGGCAGCGCGGGATTGCGAAAGCGCGTCATCAGCTGCGCGCGGTACGACGCAAGGTCCACCCCGGGCGGGGCGACGAGCGTCGGCGCAATTTCGTCCGCCATCTGCCGCTCGACCACCGCCGAGAGCGCGGGGTCGGCCGACGCCTGCCAGATGAATTCGTGGCCCGCGAGGAATCCCAGATACGCGAGCGTCGAATGGCTGCCGTTGAGGAGGCGCAGCTTCATCGTCTCGAACGGCGCGACGTCGGTGACGAGCTGCGCGCCATCGTCCTCCCAGGCGGGTCGAGGCCCGGCGAAGCGGTCCTCGATCACCCACTGCCGGAACGGCTCGAACACGACCGGCGCGGCGTCGGCGCATCCCGTGAGCCGTGCGGCTTCGGCGATGTCGGCCGGCGTCGTCGCGGGAACGATCCGGTCGACCATCGTCGAGGGGAACGCGACATGGCGCTCGATCCAGTCGCCGAGCGCGGGGTCCACCGCACGGGCGAAGGCGGTGACGATGCCCGCGACGACACGCCCATTGTGCGGGAGGTTGTCGCAGCAGACGACGGAAATCGGGCCGCCGTCGGCCCGGCGGCGTGCAGCGAGCGCCGCCGCGATGAATCCCGGCGCCGAAGTCGCGGCGGCGGGCGCCGCGAGATCGCGCACGATGTCGGGATGGGAAAGATCGAGCGCGCCCGTGGCCGGGTCGTGGCAGTAGCCCTTTTCCGTGACCGTCAGCGTGATGACGTGCACGTTCGCGTCGGCACAGCGCGCGAGCACCGCGTCGCGCTCCGCGCCGAGAAAGCGCGCCTCGCGCAACGCACCGACGATCCGCGCACGCGTTCCCGCCTGGCCCTTCTCGAGCGCCGTGTAGAGGCCGTCCTGCGCGGCGAGCGCGCGTGTTGCATGCGGCGTCTTGAGGCTGACGCCACAGATGCCCCAGCGCGGGTCCCGCGCGAGCACCGCATCGGTGTAGATCGCCTGATGCGCGCGATGGAATGCGCCCAGCCCGAGGTGGACGATGCCAACGCGGACCGCGGCGACGTCATAGGCCGGGCGCGCCACGCGGTCCGGAACGCTTCCCAGCGCGGCAAGCGAGAGCGCTTCCATCCGTCAGGCGGCGCGCGGGTGCTCTTTGACGCGGCTCACGAGTTGCGTCGGATTGACGAAGCGCAGCGCGATCAGGAGCCACGCCAGCGTGACCACCATGTAGATCATGGCCATCGCGTCGACCGACTGCGGCGCCCGCACGCCGGCGGCAAACACCGCGTAGTAGAGCGCCACAACGAGTGTCTGCGAATCGGAGCCCGCCGTGAGGAACGTGAGCTCGAACATCGCGATCGTGCGCACCAGCACCAGCAGCGACGCCGCGAGAATGCCGGGTGCCAGCAGCGGCACCAGCACGTGCCAGAACATCCGCAGCGTGCTCGCGCCGAAGACGCGGGCCGCCGATTCGAGGTTCGGGTCGATCTGCTCGATGAACGGCGTCATCACCAGGATCACGAAGGGTGCCGCGGGAATGAGGTTGGCGAGGATCACGCCGTAGATCGTTCCGGCAAGCTGAACCTTGTAGAGGACCGTCGCCAGTGGAATGCCGTAGGTGATCGGGGGCACCATCAGCGGCAGCAGGAAGAGGAGCAGCAGTGCGCGCTTCCCCGGAAAGTCGCGCCGGGCGAGCGCATAGGCAGCGGGCACGCCGATCAGCAGCGCGAGGAAGACCACCGCGAACACGACCTCCAGCGTGACCCAAAGCACGCTATCGAGCTGGAATTCCTTCCACGCCGACGTGTACCACGCCATCGTCCAGCCATCCGGCAGCCATGTCCCGAGCCAGCGCTTCGCGAACGAGCTCGTCGCGACGGCGGCGATCATGAGCCCGATGTTGATGACGAACACGATCATCAGGCCCCACAGGAAGCCGCTCCACGCGGTTTCGAGCCAGCGCTTGGCGATTCGCGGAGTCGTGCTCAACCTTTGCCTCCGACGACCGGCCCGCGATAGAAGAGATTGCGCAGCATCAGCACTGCCGCGACGATCAGGAGCTGGACAAATCCCATGATCATCGCGATTGCGGACGCGAGCGAGTAGTCGTACTGCTCGAAGGCGGCCTCATAGGCGGCGATCGAGATCACGCGCGTCGGGCCGGCGGGCGAGCCCAGCAGCACGGCCGACGGGAACACCGAGAATGCCTGCACGAAGGCGAGGCAGAAGCACATCGCGAGGCCGGGAGCGAGCAGCGGCAGGTAGATGTGGCGGAACTGCGCTCCGGGCGGCGCGCCCAGCGTCGCCGCGGCGCGCGCGAGTCCCGGGTCGATGCCGGTGATGTAGGACAGGATCAGCAGGAACGCGAACGGGAACCCGGACACCACCAGCGAGAGCAGCACGCCGGTGTAGTTGTGCGTGAGCCGGATCGGACCGTCGTAGAGCTGGATCAGCTGCAGGAACTGCGACAGCCAGCCCTTCGGCCCGAAGTAGGTCAGCATCCCCTCGGCGATGAGCACGGTGCCGAGCGTGATCGGAATCACGAGGATCGTCGTGATGGCGCGCTGGTACGGCGACTTGATGCGCATCTTGAACGCGATCGGCAGCGCGATACCGACGTTGATGATGGTCACGGGAAGCGCGAGACGCAGCGTCGTCCAGATCGTCGGCCACAGATTGTCGGTGGTGAAGAATTTCTGGTAGTTCGCGAGCGCGCCGCCCTTGTTCGGATTGAACGACAGCGCGAGTCCGTACAGGAACGGATAGACGAAGAGCAGCAGCATGAAAGCTGCGCCCGGCACGATCAGGAGCAGCGTGCGGTCGAACGCGGGGCGTGCGAGTGGTGCGGCGGCGGCCATCTCGGTCTCAGCCGGCCGGATACACGAGCGCGCGCTCGACGGGGACGTGCACGCGGAGCGCATCACCCAGCGCGACGTGCGCCGTCGTGCGCACGTGGAGGCGGCTGCCGTCGGCGGCGACGAAATCGACCAGCGAATCACGGCCGCAGTACTCGACGTTGTCGACGGTGCCGGCGAGCGTGTTCACGCCATCGGGACCGTCGCCGACGAGGATTTCCTCGGGCCGCATCGCGACGGCCGCCGCGGCGCCCGCGAGCGGCTGCTTCTTGACTCCGGTGATGCGGAGCCCGGACCCCGCGAGCGTCGCGTGAGCGCCCTCGTCGCGCTCGACGGGGAGCGTGATCACGTTGCGGTAGCCCATGAAGCGGGCGACGCCGAGGGTCGCCGGCTGCGCGTACACCTCGGCAGGAGGCGCCACCTGCTGGACGCGGCCCTCCTCGATGACGACGATGCGGTCGGCGAGGGAAAGCGCCTCGTCCTGGTCGTGCGTGACGTAGATCGTCGTCCGGCCGAGCTCGCGGTGGATGCGCCGGATCTCCGAACGCGTCTCGAGCCGCAGCTTGGCGTCGAGATTGGACAACGGCTCGTCCATCAGGATCAATGGCGGCTCGATGACGATCGCGCGCGCGATGGCCACGCGCTGCTGCTGGCCGCCCGAGAGCTGACCCGGCAGCTTGGATTCCTGGCCGGTGAGCTGCACGAGCTTCAGCGCGCGGGCGACCCGCGTCTCGACCTCGGCCGCGCCGACGCCGCGCATCTTCAGTCCGAACCCGACGTTCTTCGCGACGCTCATGTGCGGGAACAGGGCGTAGTTCTGGAACACCATTCCGAACCCGCGCTTTTCCGGCGGCAGCGTGTCGATGCGTTCGGCATCGAGCCAGATGCTGCCGTCGGAGAGCGGCATCAGGCCGGCGATGCAATTGAGCGCGGTCGACTTGCCGCAGCCCGACGGCCCGAGCAGCGCAATGAACTCGCCGCGCCGGATCGTGAGCGTCATGTCGGTCAGCGCGTTGAACGCCTTGCCGGCGGCCCCGGCGAACCGGCGCGTCACGCGATCGAGCCGCAGCTCCTTGAAATCGTTTGTCATTGAATGTGGGGCAGCAATGTGGGGGTGTGTCCAGGCACTGCTTGGCGCAACTGTGCCCTCGCTTGATCAGGAACAGTGCGTCGTTGCGAGAGGGTACCCGGCGCGCGCTGCGCCGGGGCATGCAAATGATCCAGCCCCCGCCGCGTTGAACCGTCGGCGTGCCGACGGTTCAACGCGGCGAGTTATTCCGTCGCGATCTCCGCGACGGGACAACACTATTTGGTCTTTTGCGCCCCCACCTGCTGGTCCCAGATGCGGAACGCATCGACCTGCGCCGACGGCGGCAGCGACTGCGTGTGCGGGAACTCGGTCAGCCACTTCTCGTATTCCGGCCGGCCGTATTCCTTGATCGCGTCCTGGCTCGCCTGCGGCGCCATCGACAGCGGGACGTTCTTCACCGCAGGGCCCGGGTAGAAATAGCCCTTGTCATACGTGTACGCCTGCGCTTCCGGCGTGAGCAGGTACGCCATCAGGTCGAGCACCACTGCGATCTTCTCGGGCGGCACGCCCTTCGGGATCACCATGTAGTGCGCGTCGTTGACCCACGTCATGCCCTTGAACGGTGCGACCTTGAAGTCCTTCGGGCACGATGCCCAGCACGCGCGGGTTGATGTCCCAGCCCGTCATCGTGATCGTGATGTCGCGCGAGCCCTCGCCCAGTTCCTTCATCACCGCGCCGGTGCCGGTCGGGTAGTACTCGATGCAGCTGTTGAGGTCCTTGAGATAGGCCCAGGTCTTGTCCCAGCCGTTCACGGGGTCCTTCGGATTCTTGTCGCCGAGGATGAACGGCAGCCCCATGATGAACGTGCGTCCGGGGCCGGAGTTCGCGGGACGCGCGTAGATCAGCTTGTTCGGGTTCGCCTTGCACCACGCGAGGAGCTCCGCGGGCGTGGTCGGGACCTGCTTGACCTTGGCGGGGTTGTATTCGACCAGCGGGCCCGCGGGCATGAACACGACCTCGACGCCCTGGTCCATCGCGAGCTCCTGCATCTTAGCGGCCGCAGGCTGATAATTGGCGATGAGGTTCGGGAACTTGGCCGAGTACTCGGGCAGCAGCTTGATGAGGAGGCCCTGCTCGATGCCGGCGGCCAGGAAGTCGGTCCCCGTCAGCACGAGATCGATGTCGGAACGCCCCGCGCCCTGCATCGCCTTCAGCTTGCCCGGAAGCTCGGGCGCCGGCGCCTTGGTGAAGTTGAACTTGGCGACGAGATTCGGATGCTTCTTGGCATAGGCCTCGATCGCGTCCTGAGTCAGCGCGAGGTTGCCCGCGACGTCGACGATGTTGATCGTCACCGGCGCCTTCGGCAGCGCGGGCACATCGGCCAGCGCGGCCGGTGCAACACCCACGCCCGCGGCGAAGGCCAATCCTGCGATCGCACTGCGCACGAACGTGCGGCGCGATGCGTCCATCCATTGTCGATCTGTTGTCATGTCTTCTTCCTCTCCTCGTAGAACCAGCGTGTGCGACAGCGTGCGAAGCATTCCACTCATTGCGGCGGTCCCGCTTCCGGGGCCCGTTGATTCCATTCCATCATGCCGCGGCGCGGACGCGCTTCGCGCCCGCACCTGCACTCCTGTTGGCGCCCTCGTCGTCGCGCTGGAACTCGCGCTCGACGCGCGTGAGGTGCCGGTGCATCGCATTGCGCGCGAGTGCCGGATCGCGCGCGACGACGCCCTTCAATATGGCCGCGTGGTCGCGCAGCGTCTTCTCGGCGAGCTCGCGGGTGTGGAAGTGCTGCTGCGTGCGCCGCCACATCTCGGCGCGCTGGTTCCAGAGCTCCTCGACGACGCGGATCAGCGCGCCGTTGCCGGTCGCGCGTGCGAGGCCGACGTGGAACGCCCGATCGGTTTCCTCGCGCACGGCGAAGTCGTCGAGATGCGCTTCCATCCGGGCGATGCACTCGCCGAGCGCCGCGAGTTGAGGTGCCGACGACTTCCGCGCGGCCAGCGCCGCGATCTCGCCCTCCACCAGCTTGCGCGCGGCGAGGAGCTCGAACGGTCCGGGACCGGCGTCGCCGGCGTCCGGTCGGCGCGCCGCCGGGCCGGTCACGAAAATGCCGGTGCCGACGCGGACGTCGACGCGACCGGCAATCTCGAGCGAAATGATCGCTTCGCGCACCGACGTGCGCGACACGCCGAGCAGCGCCGCGAGCTCGCGCTCCGCGGGCAGTCTCGACCCGACCGGGAATTCGCCGCTGTCGATGAGCGCGGCGATCTGTCCGGCAATCTGCCGGTAGAGCCGCAACGGCTCGACCGCCTGGAACGGCACGGGGACTCCTCCTGTCGCGGCGCGGCTTCGCGCCGCCGCATGGCCTGCGACGAATGATGCCGCGCTTTCGAATGCGCGCGGTCTGATCTCGCGCAACTTTAATGCGCGCCCGCACGCCGGTCAAGTGGCCCAACCACCGGACCAAAAGCGGTCGCAGGCCCTTCAGCGCGGCGCGACGTAGTGCCCGGACTTGCCGCCCGATTTCTCGATGAGGCGCACGCGCTCGATCCGCATCCCGCGGTCGACCGACTTGCACATGTCGTAGACGGTGATGAGACCGATCGTCGCAGCCGTGAGCGCCTCGATCTCGACTCCGGTCCGCGCAATCGTCTCCGCGGTGACCTCGATGTCGACCGCGGCGCCGCGGACGTCGATGGCGAAGGCGACCTCGACCTTCGAGAGCGGCAGCGGATGGCATAGCGGGATGAGATCGGAGGCGCGCTTCGCCGCCTGGATCGCGGCGATGCGCGCGATGCCCAGCACGTCACCTTTCTTCGCGCTGCCGGACTGGATCAGCGCAAGCGTTTCCGGCTGCATCACGATCCGCCCGCCGGCACGCGCGACGCGGTGGGTGACGGCCTTTTCGCCGACGTCCACCATGTGCGCCTGACCGGCTGCGTCGAAATGGGTAAAATGCGCGCTGACGGGCTTTCGCGCCGACGGCGCGCGTTCAGTTGGTGCCGCCGCCGCGGCCCTCGCGGATTTCGACCCGGCACCTCTCGACCCGGCACCTCGTGTGCGCGCCAAAACGAGCCTCCCCAACGTGAACTTCGGCAAGCGTTGCGCATCTTAGCATCAGCGTTTGCGCCGTTTCGCCCTCCCATGTCGCGCCTTTCCCCTTCCATTCGTCCGCACGCCGCTCCGCTCTTTCGCCGCGTCCTCTGCGCGGGGGTGGCGCTGGCGCTTTGCGCCAATCCGTTCGCGCCGTCCGTGCTGGCGGTCGGCGAAGCGCACGCTCAAGGCAATCCGGCGCCGAGCGCGCCGTCATCGGACAAGCCCGTATACAGTCAGGTGCCGGCGCCGACCGTCGTGCCGGCCCTGCCGCCGGACGCAATACCGCCGCTGCCGCAGGTCAACCTCGCCAACGTGCAAACGTCGCTGCCCGACCTAGGCGACGAATCGCAGTCGCTCGCGTCTCCCGCGCAGGAGCGCCGTCTCGGCGAGTTCGTGATGCGCCAGATCCACGGCTCCGGCGGTTATCTCGACGATCCGGAGGTCAACGACTACCTCAACGAGCTCGGCCATCGGCTCGTCGCCGCGCAGCCCGACAGCCCATGGGACTTCGAATTCTTTGCGATGGCCGACCCGTCGATCAACGCGTTCGCCATCCCCGGCGGGTTCGTCGGCGTCAACATGGGCCTCATCCTGATGACCCAGAACGAATCCGAGCTCGCGTCGGTGCTGGCCCACGAAATCTCGCACGTGACGCAGCACCATTACGTGCGCGGGCTCGCGGGCGCGCAGCGCTCGCTACTCTATTCGATCGCGGCGATGCTCGTGGCGATCGCCGCGGGGATCAAAGGCGGCAACCAGGGCGGACAGGTGGCAAGCGCGGCGATCGCCACGGCGCAGGGGCTCGCCATCCAGAGCCAGTTGAACTACACGCGGCAGAACGAGTATGAGGCCGACCGCATCGGCTTCCAGCGGCTGTGGGCAGCGGGATACGACGTCAATGCGATGGCGACGATGTTCCAGCGGCTGCTGAAGCAGGGCCGTTTTTCCGACAGCAACGCGCCGGGCTACCTGCGGACGCACCCGGTGACCACCGAGCGGATTGCGGAAGCGCAGGCGCGCGCCGAGCAGGAGCCCTACCGGCAGGTGCCCGACTCGCTGGACTTCCAGATGGTGCGCGCGCTGCTGCGCAGCTACCAGGGGACGCCGCGCGAGGCGGTGCAGTTCTTCGACGCCGCGATCGCGGACAAGAAGTTCAACGACGAGGTCGCGGTGCGCTACGGGCTCGTCGCCGCGCTCCTGCGCGCCAACGACCTGAAGCGCGCCAAGGTCGAGCTCGCCAGGCTCGAAAAGACCGCGCCCCCGCATCCGATGATCGAGGCGATGGCTGGCCACGTCTACATGGAGAGCGGCGACCTCGACATCGCGCAGAAGCGCATCGACGCGGCGCTCGCCCGCTACCCGAACAAGCTGCAGCTCATCAGCGACTATTCGGAAGTGCTGCTGCGCCAGGGTCGGCCGGCCGATGCCGCCAAGTTCCTCGAGGCGGAGCTCACCCGCTTCCCGACCAATGGCCCGCTGCACGGCATTGCGGCACGCGCGTACGGCGAGCTCGGTCAGAAGACGCAGGAGCATCGGCATCAGGCCGAGCTCTATGCATGGCAGGGCGACCTCAAGGGCGCGATCACGCAGCTCGAGCTCGCCACCAAGGCCAACGACGGCGACTTCTACCAGTATTCCGTCGTCGAGACGCGCCTGCGCACGCTGCGCCGCGACCTGGACGACCAGAAGGCGCTCGCCAAGAACGGCTGATCGCCGCGCGCGGGTCCGGCGGGTTTGCGCCGCGACGACGCACCGCACTCCATCGCCCCGGCATTGCTTCCGCGCGACCGCCGTTCGTCGGCATCGCGGAAAACCTGTCGACATCGACAGGTGCAACGCATCCGCGGCGCGCCTACGGTGTCGGTTCGCCGCGCAGCATGCCGCGACGAGGCATCGCGCTTCGACGACTCGCTCTGTTGCTCACCACGGGAGGCACCGACAATGAAGATTCTCGTCATCGACGATCACCCGTTGATCCTGGATGCACTGACGCAGCTCCTGCCGCAGCTCGGAGCCGGAATCGCGGTGCGCGTCGCGAGCGACGTCGACACCGCCATCGGCATCCTCGACAACGAGCCGGACGTCGCGCTCGTGCTGCTTGACCTCGCGCTCCCCGGCACGCGCGGGCTCGACCTCCTCGCCGACCTTCTGCTCGACTATCCCGGCGTCCCCGTCGTCGTGCTGTCGGCCACGCACGACATGTCGACCGTCAACGCCGCACTCGGCGCAGGGGCGCGCGGGTTTGTGCCGAAGACCGCGGACCCCGCGGTCCTGCTGGATGCGATCCGCCAGGTGCGTAATGGCGGCGCGTACCGCACCGACGACGTCACCACAGCTCCCGAACGTGACGGCGTGCACATCCGCCCGGACGAGCTCGGGCTCACCGCGCGCCAGGCCGACGTGCTGAAGCTCCTGGTGCAGGGCAAGCCGAACAAGCTCATCTGCCGCGACCTCAAGCTCTCCGAGGGCACGGTGAAAGTCCACATCAGCGCCATCCTGAAGGCGCTTCGCGTGAGCTCGCGCACGCAGGCGGTCGCGTCGCTCGCGCGCCGCGGCATCAGCGTCGAGACGCTGTCGACGCGGCACTAGGCAGGCGAACATGGCGGGCGTCGCGTCGATCGCGTCGCCGCTGCTCGCGCGCGCCCGCGCCGACCAGGTGGCGACGCTGTACGGATCGTGGCACCGGACCACGCTGTCGATGGTGCTGGGCGCGCTGATCCTGTGCCTCGTGCTGTGGGAAGCGGAGTCGGGTGCCGCGATGTCACTCTGGTTCGGGGCGATTCTCGCGAACCAGGCGTGGCGCGGCGTCCTCGCCCGTGCGTATCGCCGCGCCGCGCCCGCCGTCGCGGAAGCGCCGCGCTGGGGCCGTTACTGGTCGATCGGCGCGACGCTTGCCGGCGCGCTCTGGGGCGTTGCCGCCATTGCGATGTTTCCGGCGTCGCCGCCGCATCAGGCGCTGCTCATCGTCTGCCTCTTCAGCGTGATTCTCGGCGGTCTCAACCTCACCGCCGTCTACACGCCGGCGTTCCTCGGATTCGTGCTGGCGGCGCTCGTTCCCTTGATCGCGCGTGTCGCGCTGGAAGGGGGACAGGTGCACCTCTTCACCGCGCTGGTGCTCCTCGTGGTGCTGGGATTCGTGCTGGGCTTCGGCCGCCAGCTCAACCACGTCCTGACGCTCTCGCTCGCGATGCGCCACGAGAACGTCGACCTGATCGAAGAGCTTCGGGTCGAGACACAGCTCGCAGAATCCGCGCGCGCGGCCGCGGAGACGGCGAACCGCGCGAAAAGTCAGTTCCTCGCCGCGGCGAGCCATGACCTGCGCCAGCCCCTGCACGCGATCGGGCTTTTCGCCGCCGCCCTCGCGGCGCGGGCACGCGATCCCGATGTCGCGCCGCTGATCGCCAACATCCACGCCTCGATCGAGGCGCTCGAAGGATTGTTCGCCCAACTCCTCGACCTGTCGCGCCTCGAGACCGGCGCGCTGCACCCGCAGCGGGAAGACGTCGCGCTCGATCCATTGCTGGCGCGGATCTGCGCCGATTTCGCGCCGCAGGCGGCGGCGCACGGTCTCATGCTGCGCGCCGTGCCGACATCGGTCGACGTCGTCACCGATCCGCTGCTTCTCGAGCGCATCCTGCGCAACCTCATCGCCAATGCGCTGCGCTACACGCGGCACGGTGGAGTGGTCGTCGGGGTGCGCCGCGTCGGCGGCGCGATCCGGATCGACGTCATCGATTCCGGCATCGGCATCGCCGCCACCGATCATCAGCGCATTTTCGACGAGTTCGTGCAGCTGGGGCCTTCACCGCACCGGCATGCGGCCGGCCGGGGACTGGGCCTCGGCCTCGCGATCGTGCGGCGCCTCGCCGCGCTGCTCGAGCATCGCCTCGACGTCGTGTCGGCGCCGGGCGCCGGCTCGCGCTTCTCGGTGCTGCTGCCGCGCGCCACGCGGCGGCCGCTGCCGCGGGTGCGCGGCATGCCGCTCGCGCCGGCGCCCCCGCCGATGCCCTCGTCCGCGTTCGTCGAACGCAGCGTCGTGGTCATCGACGACGACCCGGCAATTCTCGTCGCGATGGAGGCGCTGTTCACGTCGTGGGGCGCGCACGTGGCGGCCGGCACGAACGCCTTTGCGGCGCTGGAGATGCAACCCAGCGCCGGCATCGATCTCATCGTCGCGGACCTGCGCCTCGCCGACGGCGCGTCGGGCATCGATGCGGTGGCGGCGATCCGCGCCGCGCAAGGCGCCCCGGTCCCCGCGCTCATCGTGTCAGGCGATACCGGCGAGGATGCACGCGGGGAAGCCGGCGCGGCCGGCATCACGCTGCTGTCGAAGCCGGTGGTGGCCACGGCCCTGCGCACCGCGGCGGAAGACGCCCTCGCCGCCACGCCGCCACGGCGCATCCGTCGCGCAGGCGCGGCGTGACTGCCGCGATCGCATTCGGCCTGCGCGAACGAAAAAAACCCGGCGCAATGCGCCGGGCGGAACCTCGGCCTGCGGTCCGCGCGCGCCCGACCGGAGAGACGGAAGCGCGCGGAGTGCCGATGGTGCGGTGAACCTGGGTCAGCCGCCCGACGAATGCCGTTGCATCATTCTCTGCTGGATCGAGTCCATCTTGGCAAGATGCTCCTGGATGATGCCCTTGACCACGGCCTTCTGCTCCGGTGTGAACGTCGCATAGAGCGCAAGCCAGGAATCGCGCACCTGATGCCGGACCGTCAGCATCTGCTGCTGCGCGGCGTCGCCCGCCGCGGCGACGGCGGCGAGGTTCGGCTCCGGCTTCGCGAGCTCGGCGGCCAGGACGTCGTGCACGCCCTGCATCTGCGAGCGCGCGCCCGCGAACGCCGCCTTGGCCTGCGCGACGTTGCTCGTGAACATCTGCTGCTGCGACGAGTTGAGATTGAGCTGCGCCTGGGCGCTCTCGATGACCTGGCCCAGATGATCGCCGAACGGGCCGCCCATCGGGCCACCCATCGGGCCGCCGTGGTGGCCGGGCTGGGCGGATGCGGGCGCGGCGACGAGCGCCAGGGCCAGCGCGGCGGCCGAAGCCGCGAGGAGATTGCGATAGGTCCGTTCCATGATGAATCCTTTCCTGTCGTTGAAGTCGGTGCCGCGATCGATTCTCGGCTCCTGACCCTTCGACCCGATTATCGCCATCCGTTCGTCCGGCGGGGACTTCCTTTGCAACCGGACGTTGCGCGCACCCTGCGGCGTTACAATCCGTTACAACCGCGCGACCCGGCGACCCGCCGCGGATCGTTTAATGCACCATGGCCGCAAAGGACGCACCCGCAAAGATACTCGTCGTCGACGACGACGTGCGCCTGCGCGACCTCCTGTCGCGCTACCTCGCCGAGCAGGGCTTCGACGTCGCGACGCTCGCCGACGCGCGCGACCTCGACAAGAAGCTGCAACGCGATCCGCCGCACCTGATCGTCCTCGACCTCATGCTGCCCGGCGAGGACGGGCTGTCGATATGCCGGCGCCTGCGCGGCGCCGGCGAGACGGTGCCGATCATCATGCTCACGGCGAAGGGCGACGACGTCGACCGCATCGTCGGCCTCGAGATGGGCGCCGACGACTACCTGCCGAAGCCGTTCAACCCGCGCGAGCTCGTCGCGCGCATCAACGCGGTGCTGCGCCGCCACACCGAGCGCATTGCGCCCGGCGCGCCCGCGGCCGCCGGCAAGACCGCATTCGGGCGCTTCACGCTCGATCTCGCCGCGCGCACGCTGACGCACGCGGAAGAGACGATCCATCTCACGACCGGCGAGTTCTCGCTGGTGAAGGTGTTCGCGCAGCATCCGCGCCAGCCGCTCGCCCGGGAAAAGCTGATGCTGCTCGCGCGCGGTCGCGACCACGACGTGTTCGACCGCGCGATCGATGTGCAGGTCTCACGCCTGCGCAAGCTGGTCGAGCCCGATCCCGCGAATCCGCGCTACATCCAGACCGTGTGGGGCTTCGGCTACGTGTTCGTCCCCGACGATGTCGCCGACGCCGCCGTGACGAAGCCGTGACCCCGTGACGATCTATCCGCGCTCGCTGTTCGGACGCCTCGCGCTGCTGCTTCTCGTCGTCGTGGCGATCTCGCTCGTCGCCACGATCTTCTTCTTCCGCCAGGATCGCGCGGCGCTCCTCGCCCGCGCCTTCGGCGACACCAAGATCGCGCAGCTGCAGGCGGTGCGCGCGGCCGTCGAGGCATCCGACGCCGGTGCGCGCCGCGAATCGCTGATGCGCATCGGCCGCGAATACGACGTCAGGATCCTGCCCGAGGACGTGCGCCCGAATCCCGGCGGTGCGATGCCGCTCGGCCCGGCGATGCACGAGCTGGAGAGCCGGTTGCGCGAGCAGCTGGGCGAAGGAACGGAGCTTCGCATCGCGCCGGGCCGTGGTCTCCTGTTCGTGCGCGTCGTCGCGGGCGGCACCGGGTACTGGATCGGCTTTCCGCTGCCGCGGCACCCGAGCGAGGACGAGCCGATCCACGCAATCGCCTGGAGCCTCGCGCTCGCCGCGGTGCTGCTCGCCGCGGCGTTCCTGTTCGCACGCTACATCGCGCGGCCGCTGCGGGACCTCAACACGGCAGTCGAGCGCGTGGGTCGCGGCGAGATGCCGCCGCCGCTGCCGGAAAGCGGCCCGTCGGAAATCGCGACGCTGAACCACGGATTCAACGTGATGACGCAGAACCTGCGCCAGCTGGAGCAGGACCGCGCGCTGCTTCTGGCCGGCGTGTCGCACGACCTGCGCACGCCCCTCGCAAGGCTGCGGCTCGGCATCGAGATGGGCGACGGCGGCGCGGCCGCGCACGACGGCATGGTCGACGACATCGAGGAGATGGACCGCATCATCGGCCAGTTCCTCGACTTCGCGCGGGGCGGCCACGACACGCCGGCCGAGCCCGTCGACCCCAACGCGATCGTCGCCGCCTGCATCGAGCGCTATCACCGTCCGGCGAGCGAGCTCGCCTTTCGCGCCGGCGACGTGCCGCCGGTGCGCCTGCGCGCGACGGCGTTCTCGCGCCTCGTCGCCAATCTGGTCGACAACGCGATCGCCTACGGCGCGCCGCCCGTCGAGGTCACGACCACCCGGTCCGGCGCGAATTTCGTCGTCGAGGTCGCCGACCGCGGGCCTGGCATTCCGCCGGAGGACGTCGAGCGGATGAAGCAGCCGTTCACGCGCGCGTCGGCGGCGCGCAGCAACGCGAACGGTGTCGCGGGCGCAGGCCTCGGCCTCGCGATCGTCGATCGCGTCGCCCGGATGCACGGCGGCCGGCTCGACATCGCGCCGCGCGACGGCGGCGGCAACGTCGCACGCGTGACGCTTCCGCTGTCGGCGTAACCGGCGTTCAGTCCGAGGCGAGCAGCACCGTCGCCAGCGCGGCGATGCCCTCCTCGCGGCCGGCGAATCCCAGGCGCTCGGTCGTCGTTGCCTTGACGCTGACCTGCTGGACGGCGCAGCCGAGATCCTGCGCGATGTTGGCGCGCATCGCGGGCACGTAGGGCGCCAGCTTCGGCGCCTGCGCGATCAGCGTGGTGTCGAGATTGGCGACCGCGAGCCCGTCGTCGCGCATCAGCGTCGCGACGTGGCGCAGGAGCTTCCGGCTGTCGACGCCCTTCCAGCGCGCATCGGTATCGGGAAAGTGCGCGCCGATGTCGCCGCGCGCGAGCGCGCCCAGCACCGCGTCGCAGATGGCGTGCAGCAGCACGTCGGCATCGGAATGACCCGCGAGCCCGCGCGTGTGCGCGATCGTCACGCCGCCCAGGATGAGCTTGCGTCCCGCGGCGAACGCATGCACGTCGAAGCCGTTGCCGATGCGAATGGTCATCACGGGCCTTCCTGCGCATCGAGGATCGCCGCGGCGAGCGCGAGGTCGCCGGCATAGGTGATCTTGAGGTTCTGCGCGCTGCCCGGAATGAGGCGGGGCGCGGCGCAGGCGCCGGTCGCGGCAAGCGCCTCGACCGCCTGCGCCTCGTCGGTGAGCGCGCCCGCATCGAGACGCCGGAACGCGGCCTGCAGGATGCCGAAGCGGAACATCTGCGGCGTCTGCGCCTGCCACAGATGGGCACGGTCCTCCGTCCGCAGCACGCGATGCGCGGCGCCAGGGTCCTCGCGTTTCAGCGTGTCCGCGACCGGAATCGCAAGGAGACCGCCGACGGCCTCGTGTTCGAGGTCGGCGACGAGCCGCAGCAGCGCGTCGACCGGCACGCACGGCCGCGCGGCATCGTGGACCAGCATCCAGTCGTCGTCGGCGCAGCGCGCGGCGAGCGCGACAAGCGCGTTCGCCACGGTGTCGCCGCGCGTCGGCCCGCCGCACCGCAGCGCCTCGGCGCGCTGCCACGATTCGAGCTTCGCTTCGAACATCTTGTCGTCCGGCGCCAGCGCGACGATCACGTCGGCGCGCGGCAGCGCCTTCGCCAGGCGGTCGATCGTCCGCGCGATGACCGGCAGCCCGGCGAGATCGGCGTACTGCTTCGGCGCGTGCGTGTCGAAGCGACTGCCGCCGCCGGCAGCGGGGATCAGGATGTGCATCCGCGGCGGAGCCTTCAGCGCTGCCACGGCGTCCACATGAATGCCGATGGCCCGGTCATGAAATCACCCGCGCGATCCGCTCCTCGTCGAGCGGACGAAAGCCGTGCCGCTCGTAGAAGCGCCACGCGCCGGCGTTGGCGCGGTGGCACGCGGTGTCGATGCGGGTGATGCCGAGGCAAAGCAGGTGCGCGACCAGCGCGTCCAGCATTGCGCCGCCCACCCCGCGTCCCTGCCACTTCGCGTCGATCGTCACGTCGTCGAGCTTGGCGACGAGCGAGCCTTTCGACGTCGAGATCGCGCGGCACACGACGCACGCGCCGACGGCTTCGGTGCCGGCGAACGCCAGCCAGACGAATCCGATCTCGGGATGTTGCAGAAAGAGATCGAGAGCGCGCTCGAGCGCCCCGGGCCCCGCGTCCCCGTAGACGGCGCTCGACGCGAGGTAGTGATCGTCGTCGCGCAGGAAGGCCCCCAGCAGAGCAACGGCCGCACCGCGGGACGCCGCCGTCATCACCGCGCAGCGAACTTGATCCGCGCCGCTGCGAGCGACCGGTACGCGTCGAGCGAGCGCGTCGACGGCCGGGCTCTTACTCAAGCGAGTCCCCGACGAGGGACTCGAGCGCGGCACGGATCGGGGGTGGAATCGGCACCGGTCGCTGCGTGGCGCGATCGACCCACACGTGGACGAAATGGCCGGTCGCCGCCGGCTCGGCGTCGTCGTGGCGGAAGAGACCGATCTCGTACTTGACCGACGAGGTGCCGAGCTTGACGACACGCAACCCTGCGTCGATCACGTCGGGGAACGTCAGCGACTTCCGAAACTTGCAGAGCGTCTCGACGACGAGGCCGATCGCGGGATCGCGCGCGATGTCGAGCCCGCCGATGCGGATCAGGTGCTCGTTCACCACGGTGTCGAAGTACGAGTAATAGGTCACGTTGTTGACGTGCCCGTAGGAATCGTTGTCCATCCAGCGGGTGGGGATCGCGAGGAAATAGCGATACCCGTCGCGCAGTCCCGGCCGGCCGGGAGCGGGTGCGCGGGGCGACGCAGCGCCGCTCATCGCGCGACCCCGGATCGCATCAGGACATTCGGCATGAACATGCGGCTTCGCTCACTCGGAGACGCGCTTGCGGTTCATCATCCGTTCGTCGAGGAGCTCGATCCAGTGCCGGACCGGGACCTTCGCGCGCTCGGCGAGATGAACGAGACAGCCGATGTTCGCCGTGGCGATGATCTCGGGATCGCCCGCCTCCAGCGCCGCGACCTTGCGCGAGCGAAGCGCGGCGGAGATGACGGGCTGCAGGATCGCGTACGTTCCCGCCGCGCCGCAGCACAGATGCGCGTCGCTGACCGGCGTGAGCTCGTGGCCCAGCGCGTGCACGATCTCCTCGGCGCTGCCCTTGAGCTTGAGGCCGTGCTGCAGCGAGCACGGCGAATGGAACGCGATCTTCTTCGAGCCCATGTCCATCGCGATCTGCGGCGCGATGCGCGACCATTCCGCGGCGACGATCTCGACCGGGTCCTTCGCCTGCTCCGAGATGCGCGCCGCCTTCGCCGCATAGGAAGGATCGTTGCGCAGCAGATGGCCATAGTCCTTGACCATCACCCCGCAGCCGCTGGCCGTGACGACGACTGCTTCGGCGCCGGCCTGGATCTCCGGCCACCACGCGTCGATGTTGCGCTTGATTGCCGTGAACGCGACATCGTCCTGGTTGAGATGATGCGGCATCGCGCCACAGCAGCCCCCGCCCGGGATCGCGACGAGCGAGATGCCGACCCGGTCGAGGACGCGGGCCATTGCCGCATCGATCGACGGCGCGATCTTGCCCTGCACGCAGCTCGTCAGTGCCAGCATCCGGCGCGGATGCCGCGGCGCCGGCCACGCGCCGGCCGCGGCCCGGTCAGGTATCCGCTTCGCGAGATCGTTCGGCAGGAAGCCCTTGAGCATCCGACCGGCAGCGAGCGCCGTGCCGAATAGCGGCGCGGACATGAGTCCCGCGCGAATGCCCCAGCGCTTCGCCTGCTCGACTGCGGGACGCGCAACCCTGGCGTCGACGACGCGCCGGCCGATGTCGACGAGGCGCCCGTATTTCACGCCCGACGGGCAGGTCGTCTCGCAGCTGAGGCAGGTGAGGCAGCGATCGAGATGCAGTTGCGTCTTCTCGGTCGGGGCCACCCCTTCGAGCACTTCCTTGATGAGGTAGATCCGCCCACGCGGCCCGTCGAGCTCGTCGCCCAGCAATTGATACGTGGGGCACGTCGCCGTGCAGAAGCCGCAGTGGACGCAGCTTCGCAGGATCGCGTCGGCCTCGCGCCCGTCGGGCGTGTCGCGGATGAAGTCGGCGAGCGCGGTCTGCATCGCGGTCAGAGATCCGGATACAGCCGGCCGCGGTTGAGGATGCCCGCGGGATCGAACACCGCCTTCAGCCGCTTGTGCAGCCCCTGCAGCGTGGTGCCGAGCGGCTGGAAGGCGCCCGAGCTCTTGTCGGGCGCGCGGAAAAGCGTCGCATGACCACCGTGCGACTGCGCCCAGGCACGGATGCGCGCCGCGTCGGCGCGCTCGTTGGCCGCGAGCCAGCGCAACGCGCCGCCCCATTCGATCAACTGGTCGCCGCCAAGGTCTCCGTCGGGGGCCGTCGATCGCACCGACAGGCGCCACATCGCCACGCCGGCCGTTGCCGCGTCGAGAAAGAAAGGCTGCGTGTGCTCGCGGATGCTGCGCCAGAACGCGGCGCCCGAATCGTTGCCCGGCAGTCCCGCGCCGCCGATTCTCGTCACCGCGGCGGCGACGGCGGTCGGCGCACCGGAAAGCCGCACCGCAAGTTGGCCGGCATGATAGGTGGTGGCCGTGATCGGCAGCGGCACGCCGCCCCATTCGTTCATCCGCCGTATCGCTTCGTCCGCCGAGCATTGGAACACCCGCGTCGTTTCATGCTTCGGCAGCGGCAGGCAGCGCAGCGAGATCTCGGTCAGGAGCCCGAGCGTGCCGAGCGCGCCGGTCATGAGGCGCGCGACGTCGAAGCCCGCGACGTTCTTCATCACGCGCCCGCCGAACGAGAGATCCTGGCCGTTGCCGTCGATGATGCGCACCCCGAGAATGATGTCGCGCACGGCCCCCGAATACGGGCGGCGCGGGCCGGAAAGCCCCGCGGCCACGAATCCGCCCAGCGTCGCCGCCTCGCCGAAGCGCGGCGGCTCGCAGGCGAGCATCTGTCCCGATGCGCGCAGCGTGCGCTCGACGTGCGCGAGCGACGTGCCGGCGCGCGCGGTCACGACGAGCTCGGTCGGATCGTAGTCGACGATGCCCTCGTAGGACTTCGTCTCGAGTACGTCGCCCAGAGGCCGCTCGCCGTAGAAATCCTTGGTGCCGCCGCCGCGCAGCACGAGCGGCGTGCCGGACGCCGCCGCCGCGCGGATGCGCGCCTGCCACTCGGCGATCACGGCTTCGCTCATCCGGCGGCCCTGATCCTGTCGCGGTAGAGGACGCGCGGCTCGTCCGCGTCCACGATCGTCGTTTCGGCAAGCGCGGCCTTTTCCCATTCGCGCACGAATGGATGGGCGAGGAGCGCCGCGAGATAACCTGCGGCGGCGCCGGTCGGCGCGACGCCGTAGGTCTGGAAGCGAAACGCGACCGGCGCGTAGAACGCGTCGGCGAGCGAAAAAGCGCCGCACAGAAAGGCGCCGCCCGCGCCGAACCGCCTGCGTCCTTCGTTCCAGATCGCGTCGACGCGCGCGATGTCGCCCGCGAGCGCGGGCGACCACGGCCGGACGTCGAGGCGCTCGCGGATGCACATCGTCATGTCGTCGCGCAGCGCGGCGAAGCCGGAGTGCATTTCGGCGCACACCGAGCGCGCCCACGCACGGGCCGCGCGGTCGGCCGGCCACATGCCCGGGTGACGCTCGGCAAGATACTCGGCAATCGCGAGCGAATCCCAGACGGCGATGTCGCCGTCGTGCAGCGCCGGCACCCGCGCCGTCGGCGAGAAGCGGAGGAACTCCGGATTGTGCGTGCCGGAGAGCTGCACCAGGACTTCCGTGAAGGGCGCACCGGAGAGCTTCGCGGCAAGCCAGCCGCGCACCGACCACGTCGAGTAGTTCTTGTTGCCGATGTACAGGGTATACATATCAGCGCGACTCCCGCGTCGCGGCGCTCGGGCCGCACGCACGCACACGTGCACGGCACCGCGCGACGCGGCCTTCTGCAGCCGGCACCCTCACATCGGCACCGTCTTGCCGGGATTCATGATGTCGTGCGGGTCGAGCGCGCGCTTGATCGCGCGCATCACGTCGACCGCCTCGCCGTGCTCGGCGACGAGCGCGGCGAGCTTGTGCACGCCCACGCCGTGCTCGCCGGTGCAGGTGCCGCCCATGGCGATCGCGCGGAGGCTCGTGCGCTGCGTGAAGCCTTCAGCCTTCGCGCGCTCGGCGGCGTCGTTCGGGTCGAACAGCACGACGACGTGGAAATTGCCGTCGCCGACGTGGCCGACGATGGAGGCGACGAGTCCGGTGGCGTCGATGTCGCTGCGCGTTTCGAGGATGCAGTCGGCGAGCCGCGAGATCGGGACGCAGGCGTCGGTGGCGAAGCCCTGCTTGCCGGGGGCGAGCGCCATCGACGCATAGTACGCGGCGTGGCGCGCCTTCCACAGGCGCGTGCGGTCCTCCGGCCGCGTCGCCCATTCGAACGCGCTGCCGCCGAACTCCGCGGTGATCGCCTGCATCGCCTCGGCCTGCTCCGCGACACCCGCGGTGCTGCCGTGGAACTCGAAGAAAAGCGTCGGGGCCTCGCTGAAGCCTTCGAGCTTCGAATACTGGATGCACGCCCGCATCTGCATCGCATCGAGGAGCTCGATCCGGGCCACGGGGATGCCCTGCTGCATCGCCGATATCACCGTGTTGACGGCGCCTTCCAGGTCGGCGAACTGGCAGACGGCGGCCGAGATCGCCTCCGGCACGCCGTAAAGGCGAAGCTGCACTTCGGTGATGACGCCGAGCGTGCCCTCGGCACCGACGAAGAGGCGCGTGAGGTCGTAGCCCGCGCTCGATTTGCGCGCGCGGCCGCCGGTGTGGATGATGCGGCCGTCGGCGGTGACGACGGTGAGGCCGAGCACGTTCTCGCGCATCGTGCCGTAGCGCACGGCGTTGGTGCCCGACGCGCGCGTCGACGCCATGCCGCCGATGGTGGCGTCGGCGCCGGGGTCGATCGGAAAGAAGAGGCCCGAGCCCTTGAGCTCGGCGTTGAGCGCCTCGCGGGTCAATCCCGCCTCGACGCGACAGTCGAGGTCTTCGGCGTTGATCTCGATGACACGATTCATCCGCGACAGGTCGATCGACACGCCGCCGTAGAGCGCGGCGACGTGGCCCTCGAGCGAGGTGCCCACGCCGAACGGGATGACCGGCACGCGCGCGGCGTGCGCGAGCCGCACGATCGCGGCGACCTCCTCCGTCGTCTGCGGGAACACGACGACGTCGGGCAGCGCGGCGTCCGCCATGCCTTCGCCATGGCTGTGCGCATCGCGTGCGGCGCGCGCGGTCGACGCCCGCTCGCCGAAATCGGCGCAGAGGCGGCCGACGACGTCGGCCACGCTACGTGCATCCGGGCGGGCGTGGCGAAGGTCGGTGTGCGCGTTCATCGCTCGCTCCGTCAGAACCGCGGCAGCTCCGGGTGCGGGAGCCGGCCGTGGTGGACGAACATCTTGCCGAATTCGGCGCAGCGGTGCAGCGTCGGCACGCCCTTGCCGGGATTGAGGAGCCCGTGCGGATCGAACGCCGCCTTGATGCCGAGGAAGCATTCGAGCTCCGCGGGCCGGAACTGGACGCACATCTGCGCGAGCTTTTCCACGCCGACGCCGTGCTCGCCGGTGATCGTGCCGCCAACCTCGATGCAGAGCTCGCCGATGGCCGCACCGAACTCCGCGGCGCGCTCGGTCTCGCCTTCGACATTGGCGTCGAAGAAGATGAGCGGATGCAGGTTGCCGTCGCCCGCGTGAAAGACGTTGGCGCAATGGAGCCCGTATTTGCGGGACATCTCGTCGATGCGCTCCAGGACGTCGGCGAGCGCCCGGCGCGGAATCGTGCCGTCCATGCAGCAGTAATCCGGCGTGAGGCGCCCCACCGCCGGAAACGCCGCCTTGCGCCCCGACCAGTAGAGAAGACGCTGGGCTTCGTCCTTGGAGACCCGGATCTGCGTGGCCCCGGCCTCGGCCAGCACCGACCGGATGTCGGCCATGTCGGCCGCGACTTCCTCCGCCGTGCCGTCGGCCTCGACGAGCAGCACCGCTTTTGCGTCGAGCGGGTAGCCGGCGTTGACGAACTCCTCCACCGCGCGCGTCGCCGCCTGGTCCATCATCTCGAGCCCGGCCGGGACGATGCCGGCGCCGATGACCGCCGCGACCGCGTTGCCGGCCTTCGTCACGTCGTCGAACGCGGCCAGCGCCACCTGCGCCGCCTGCGGCTTCGGCGTCAGCTTGACGGTGATCTCGGTGATGACGGCGAGCATCCCTTCCGAGCCGTGCATCAGCGCGAGCAGATCGTAGCCGGGGCTGTCGAGCGCGTCGCCGCCGAAATCGACCACCTCGCCCGAGGTGAGCACGCCGCGGACGCGCCGGACGTTGTGCACGGTGAGACCGTACTTGAGGCAGTGCACGCCGCCGGAGTTCTCGGCGACGTTGCCACCGATCGTGCAGGCGATCTGCGACGAGGGATCGGGCGCGTAGTAGAGACCGTGCGGCGCCACCGCTTCGGTGATCGACAGGTTGCGCACGCCCGGCTGGACCACGGCGGTGCGCGTCAGCGGATCGATCACGACGATCCGGCGGAACTTGGCGAGCGACAGCAGCACGCCGTCGTGGTGCGGCAGCGCGCCGCCGGAGAGGCCCGTCCCCGCGCCGCGAGCGACCACCGGCACGCGGGCCGCATGACAGCGCGCGAGGATGGCGGCGACCTGCGCCTCGGTGTCGGGCAGCGCAACTGCCGCGGGCAGCTCGCGATACATCGTGAGCCCGTCGCACTCGTAGGGGCGTGTGTCCTCTTCCGCGGTCAGGAGCGCGGACGCGGACAGGATCGCGGCAAGATCGGCGTGGACGATCGGGTCTAGCATCGGATGAGGGCCCCGGCAGCTCCGCGCCGCGGCGGGTACGCCCGGCGCAGGGTGCTGACATTCATTCTACCTCGCGCCCCGGGCGCACGGAGTGCTTCGGACGCGCCGCCGCGCGGTGTCGAGGCCGCCGGCCCGCCTTCCCCGCGCAGCCCGCCCGACTCGCGTGGCTATGCAAGCGGCGGCTCGCGTCCTTAGAATGCGCGACTCCGGGCGAGTCCCCCCGTATGCTTTCGTTGCGATTGGAGTCGTCGATGCGCCCCGCCCGCCTGCTGAATATCCTGGCCGCACTCGCCGCCGTCATGGTCCTCGCGGCGTCTCCTGCATTTGCGCAGACGACGCTGAAGATGAACATCGCGGTCGCGAAGGATTCGCACTACGGGGTCGCGATCGACGCGTTCGCGCGCGAGGTGGAGACCCGCACCGGCGGCCGCTACAAGGTCCAGACGTTCTACGCCGGCGCCCTGGGCGCCGAGCGCGAGTCCGTCGAAGGCGTCCAGCTCGGCACGCTCGACCTCACGCTGACCTCGACCGGTCCGCTGCCGAATTTCGTCCCCGAGGTTGCGATCCTCGACATTCCGTTCCTGTTTCGGGACACGGCGCACGCGCGCGCGGTGCTCGACGGGCCGATCGGCCAGGAGATGCTGCAGAAATTTCCGGCCAAGGGGATGGTCGGCCTCGCCTGGGCCGAGAACGGCTTCCGGCAGATGACCAACAACAAGCGGCCCATCAACACGCCCGAGGACCTCAAGGGCCTCAAGATGCGGACGATGGAGAACCCGATCCACATCGAGGCGTACCGCCAGCTCGGCATCCAGCCCACGCCCATGGCGTTCACCGAGGTATTCACCGCGCTGCAGCAGGGCACGGTCGACGGCCAGGAGAATCCGCTGACCGTCATCCAGTCGGCGAAGCTCTACCAGGTGCAGAAGAACCTCTCGCTCACGGGACACGTCTATTCACCCGCGATCATCCTGATGAACAAGGCGCAGTGGGACAAGCTGTCCGCCGCGGACAAGGACGCCTTTCTCGCCGCCGCGCGCGAGGCGGTGAAGGTCAACCGTGCGCGCGTCGACGCCGACGAGAAGAAGGCGGTCGCGGAGCTGCGCGCCAAGGGAATGATCGTCGTCGAGAACGTCGACAAGGCGAAATTCCAGGCGGCGCTGGCGCCGGTCTACGCGGATTTCGGCAAGCGCTTCGGCCAGGACAACATCGACCGGATCCGCAACTACAAGTGACGGACGCCGCGCCCGCTCAACGGTAGCCGAACAGCGCGGGCAGCAGCGTCGAGAGCGCCGGAACGAGCGACAGCAGCGCGAGCACGGCGACCTGCGCGCCAAGGAACGGCCAGAGCTCGCCGACGAGGCGCGCCAGCGGCACGCGTGCAACGACCGACGTGACCGCGAGCAGCCCGCCGACCGGCGGCGTGATCATGCCCATCGTCAGGTTGACGATGACGATGATGCCGAACTGCAGATCGCTGATGCCGAGCGCGTGCGCGATCGGCGCCAGCATCGGCACCAGCACGACGACGCCGGGCAGCGGCTCGATGAAGATGCCGAACGCGAGCAGCAGCAGGTTGACCGCGAGCAGGAACACGAGCGGACTGAGCTGCGCGCCGACGATGAGATCGGACATCTGCTGCGGCACCCGCGACACCGTCAGCACCCAGGCGAACGCCGCCGACATCGCGACGATCACGAGCACCGACGCCGACATCAGCGCCGAGCGCAGCAGGATCGCCGGCAGCATCCGCCATTCGAGCGAGCCGTAGATCCATCGCCCCGCCGCGAGCGCGTAGAACACGGCGACGACCGACGCCTCCGTCGGCGTGAACGCGCCGGAGCCGATGCCGCCCAGGATCAGGACCGGCAGCACCAGCGCAGGCAACGCGCGCACCGTGTTGCGCACGTAGTCGCGCGGGCTGGGGCGCTCCGGGCTGCCGCGATAGTCGCGCCGCACCGAGACGCGATGGTTGATCACTGCCATCGCCACGGCGATCAGGAGTCCGGGGATCACGCCGGCCAGCATCAGCCCGAGCAGATTGACGCCGGGATACGCGAGCGCGTAGACGACCATCGTGATCGACGGCGGGATGATCGGCCCGAGGATCGACACCGCCGCCGTCAGTGCCGCGGCGTACTCGGCGCGATAGCCGTCGCGTTTCATCATCCGGATCATGATCGCGCCCGGTCCCGCGGCATCGGCCAGCGCCGAGCCGCTGATGCCGGAGAAGAACGTGATCGCGAGGATGTTCGTGTGGCCGAGCCCGCCGCGGAAGCGGCCGACGAACTGCGATGCGAAGCGCAGCAGCACTTCGGACAATGCGCCGCCGGTCATGAGCTCCGCCGTGAGAATGAAGAACGGCACCGCCATCAGCGCGAAGACGTCGATGCCGCTGAACATGTACTTCGGCAGCGCGATCAGCGGCAGCCCGCCGACGACGATGGCGGCGAGCGTCGCCGCCGCCCAGCGCGAAGGCGACGGGCACGCCGAACGCCAGCAGCGCGACACAGCCGAGGAAGAGCGTAGCGATCATGCGTCGAGCGTTTCCGCAGTGTGCTCGGGCGCCGGGAGGAAGCGCCCGTGGCGAACGAATTCGGATGCCATCAGGACGAGGTGGGCCAGCATCAGCGCGAACCCGATCGGCATCGCGAGATAGACGGCGCCGAACGGGATGCCGAGCACGGGAGTGGTCTGGTCCCACGTGAGCGTCGCGTAGCGGATGCCCAGCACGATCATGACGACGAAGAGCGTGCCGAGCACCGCAAGCACGACGGCGCGGAGCGCGACCGCGAAGCGCGGCACCGCGAGCGAGAGCGAGTCGATCGCGACGTGCGCGCCGTAGCGCAGCACGATGCCGCAGCCGACGAAGGTGAGCCAGATCATCAGGAAGCGCGAGACTTCCTCGACCCACAGGATCGAGCGATCCGTGAAGAAGCGCAGCGCGACGTTGCTGAAGACCATCACCGCCATCGCGGCGAGCATCGCGATCACGGCCCACTGGTTCGCGCGGATCAGGGCACGGTCGAAGGTGGCTTGCATCGGCGGGTCCCGGAAGCGGCGCGCGATTGTCGCATGATTCGATGCCGGCGGTCCGCGGCGGTGGCGCCGCTATAATCGGGCGCAGCGCACGTCGCGCTCTCCGCCCCAGGTCCGACGCATGTCAAATCCGCCCGCAGCCCGTCCTCTCGACGGGATCAAGGTGCTCGAGCTGGGCGCGCTCATCGCCGGTCCGTTCTGCGCAAAGACGCTCGCGGAATTCGGCGCCGAAGTCGTCAAGATCGAGCCGCCCGGCGAAGGCGATCCGCTGCGCAAGTGGCGCTACGTGAAGGACGGCACGTCGCTGTGGTGGCACGTGCAGTCGCGCAACAAGAAGAGCGTCGCACTCGACCTGCGCAGTCCCGAGGGCCAGGCGATCGCGCGCCGGCTGGCGCTTGCCGCCGACATCGTCGTCGAGAACTTCCGGCCCGGCACGATGGAGTCGTGGGGACTCGGGTATGACGCGCTCGCCGCGGAGAATCCGGGACTCGTCATGGTGCGCATCTCGGGCTACGGACAGACCGGGCCGTATCGCGAGCGTCCAGGCTTCGGCGTCATCGGCGAAGCCTTCGGCGGCCTGCGTCACGTGACCGGCACGCCGGACCGGCCGCCGTCGCGCGTGGGCGTCTCCATCGGCGACACGCTGTCCGCGCTGTACGGCGTGATCGGCGCACTGATGGCGCTGCAGGCGCGGCAGCGCACGGGCCGCGGCCAGATGGTCGACGTCGCGCTGTTCGAATCGGTGTTCTCGGTGATGGAATCGACGCTGCCGGAATTCGACGCCTTCGGCGCGGTGCGCGAGCGCACCGGCTCGATCCTGCCGGGCATCGCGCCGACGTCCGCCTATCGTTGCGCCGACGGCAGCTACGTGCTCATCGCCGCGAACGGCGACTCGATCTTCCGGCGGCTCTGCGCCGCGATGGGGCGCGCCGACCTCGCCGCCGATGCGACGCTCGCGCACAACGACGGCCGCGCGGCACGGCAACTCTGGCTCGACGAGCAGATCGAGCAATGGACATGCGAGCGCTCGCCCGCCGACGTGCTCGCGGCCATGGAGGCGGCCGCGGTCCCCGCCTCGAAGATCTACACGATCGCCGACATCGTCGCCGACCCGCACTACGCGGCGCGGGCGATGCTGCGCGAGATCACGCAGGCCGACGGCACGCCGCTCAAGGTGCCGGGCGTCGTGCCAAAGCTCTCCGCGACGCCCGGCGATTTCGCGGGCGGCGGTCCGGCGCTCGGCGCGCACACCGATGAAATCCTGCGCCGGCTGGGATACGACGACGGCGCGATCGCCGCGCTGCGCTTACGCGGCGTCGTCGCCTGAAGGCACGGGACCGAGCTCAAGCATCGCGTAGAGCATCTTCTCGGTGGCCGCGATCACACGCGGTCGCACGTGCGGGCGAGCAACCGCGCGCGCCAGGGCAACCGCGCCCGAAAGTGCCGCGAACACCGCAAGCGCGACCTCGGGCGGCGACATTCCGGCGACGGACGCAAAGCGGTGCTGCACGGATTTCACGAGCGCCGCCGCCCGCGCGCCGAATTCGGCGCGCGCGGCTTCGTCGCCCCGAGCGACTTCGGGCAGTGACAGCGTCAGCGGACATCCTTCGTCCAGCGACGGGTCGTCCACCTGCGCAAAATAGCGATGGATCAGCGCCCGGAGCCACGCCGCGTCGTCGTGGTCGTCCAGCCCGGCGGTCAGACGCCTGAAGCTTTCCTCCAGACCGAAAAGCAATGCCTCGCGGGCGAGCTCGTCCTTGGACGCGAAATGGGCGTAGAAGCCGCCCACGGTGAGTCCGGCCGCCTGCATCGTCGCCGCGACGGTCGCCGCTTCGGCGCCCTGGCGTTTGATCAGCCGCTCCCCGGCCGCAAGAATCCGGCGTCGGGTCGCCCCCTTGTGTGCGGCATCGTAGCGTGGCATGATGTCTATAATATTACTGTTGTAATTTAAAAGTAGCAAGCGTTATTTCGTCACCGGAACAGGGGTTGAGCCATGGATCCTGGCGTCGCGCGCGTGCTCTCCTGCGCGGAAGAAGTCACGCTGGCCGGCGGGCGACGGGTCACCCTGGCACCCGTGACGCCCGCGTCGAAACCACTGATCGCGGCGGCCCTGCTGCGGCTTTCGCCCGAATCGAGCCGGCGCCGCTTTTTCACGCCCCGCTTCTGGATGAGCGACGCTGAGCTCGACGCCTTGACGAACCTCGACGGCGTCGACCGCTTCGCGATCGGCGCATCCGCCGTTTCGCCAGACGGCAAGGCCGAAGGACTGGGGATTGCCCGCTACGTGCGCGATGCGCGCGAGCGCCGCGCCGCCGAGGCCGCGGTCGTCGTGGTCGACGCGTGGCAGCGCCTGGGGCTCGGCAAGCTGTTGCTGCGTCGCCTCGCGGCGTCAGCCCTTGCCCGTGGCATCGACCGGCTGCGCGGCATCGTGCTGCGGGACAACGATCCGATGCTGGGGCTCCTCACCCGCCATGCACCCGGCCTCGCATTGATCCGCGCGGACGGCCATCTGCAGGTCGAGGTGCGGCTCCACGCGCGAAAATAGCGCCGCACCTGCAGCGTCACCCCTTCGGAACTGGCCCGACCATGATTGGGGTGCGCGCTCAGCGAGGGTCCGCCCGATACCAAATGTGTTCGATCAAAGACCCAACCAATGGGACCTACGGTATCTCGCGATACTCCGCGCGTGGTTCTTCGCGTCCGACGCCGGGACCTGATCGTCTCCCAGCGCAAAGTTCCATCATATTTCCTGATGCTGCTGATCTAGAACGATGATTTGATTCGTTTAGCCTCCATCCGTATCGTGCAATGTTGCATTGCACCATTCCTTCTCGGTCCCAAATGCCCTTCGACCAACAACCCGAAAGGACGTTGAGCGGCGAAGGCAGTAGACGCGACATTCAGGGTGCCCGCGTGGGGCAATACGGGGAGCGGCGATTCGAGCGCGCGCGCTACTTCGCTCAATCCCGAAGATCGCGGCTGCCCTTTGGCGCGACGCTATTGTTCCGCGAATGCACAGCCAGCCTCGGAGCACGTCCCTCGTTCAAACCGATCCATTCGGGTGGCTGGTCAGCCCCCTTCACGGTAAGGAAGCCGCATCATGGATACAGCTGTTGCCGTAGTGACACCTCGGAAGCGCATCGCACTCGTGGCCCACGACAACAAGAAGGCGGATTTGCTTGAGTGGGCGCAATACAATCGTGACCTGTTAGCCAACCATGAGTTGTTGGCCACCGGAACGACGGGAACATTGCTCGAGGAGGCGCTGCAGGTCCCGGTAGTCAAGCTCCAGAGCGGCCCCTTAGGCGGAGACCAGCAAGTCGGCGCCCGCATTGCCGAGGGTACCGTCGACCTTGTCATCTTCTTCTGGGACCCGCTGCAGCCGCAGCCACACGACCCCGATGTCAAGGCGCTGCTGCGCATTGCGGTCGTTTGGAACATCCCGGTGGCGTGCAACCGGGCCTCGGCGGACTACATGATTTCCTCTCCTTTGCTGTCGTCGGAGTATGAGCGTCAATTGCCGGAATACGAGGCCTATCAGAATCGAATGGTCAATCTGAGAAACACCGCTGAAGCTTCTGAACTGGCCTTGGAAACATAAGTCACCGCTCCATGCCAGCTCCGATGCAGGGTCGCACTCCGGCAAGCGCACGACTTCTGCAGCGCGATGCCTGGCGGTCCCTGCCAGAGGGAAGGCGGCAAGGCCGGACCCCGGGGCTCAACGCACCGCATCGATCGCAAGCACGCTGGCATCCTCGGCACCATACCCTGCGGCGATGAGTTGATCCATCCGCGCCGCAATGCCAGGCAGCGCTGCCATTGGCAAAGCGCCGGAGGTTTCAAGCATCAGCCGCACATCCTTGCGCGCCATTGCCAATTCGAAACTGGGGCTGAAGTTTCCCTTTGCCATATTCGCACCGCGCCCCGAAATCAATGCATTGAAATCGAGCTTGCCGAGCAGATCAATGGCGCCCGCCGCATCGATGCGCGACGCCTTGGCGAGGGTGAGGACATCCGCCATCGCAGCCCAGACACCGATAATCATGGCATTGCCAAGCAGCTTGTTCGCCGCCGCAACATCGGCGCGCTCGCCCATGTACTCCAGGCGCCCCGTCATCCTGGCGAGATCGGCCTTTACATTTTCGAAAAGCGATCGCGGCCCGGCCGCCATCATGATTCCCTTGGCTTCGCGCGCGGCCGCTGGCCCCATGAAGACCGGGCAATGCAGATACTTCACGCCTTCGGCCCGGAGCCGTTCGGCCCGCTCCATGGTAAGCCTCGGCAATGTGGTGGTGTGATCGATCACGGTCGCATCGGACGAAAGGCCGGAGCGCGCGGCCGCAATCACGTCTTCGACCACGGCATCGTCCTTCAGCACGAGATGCACTCGCGAGGCATTGCGAACGGCTTCCGCCGGGGTTGGCGCCGGCTTGACGCCGAATGGCGCCAGGGCCTGCATTTTGTCGGGCGAACGATTCCAGGCCGTGACCTGATCGCCACGCTTGGCGGCGGCCTCCGCGAACGCGCTCCCGAGCAATCCAGTACCGAGAAACGCTACGTGTCCCATCGTGGTTCTCCTCTCTTGCGCCCTGCGCGCGTTCGGCACACCCATTCATCTCGCGCCGGCCGGTTTGAATTTCCAGGCGAGCGTGAACTCGTCGGTGCGCGGCACGTACGTGATGCCGTCGCGCGCGGCCCACAGGTTCACCTGGAAATGCAGCGGGATGACGCCGGTGTCGCCGATCGCGAGCTCGGTCGCCCGCTGCAGCAGCGCTTCGCGGCGCGGATCGTCGACGGTCGCGAGCGCATCTTCGGTCAGCGCGTCGACTTTCGCGTTCGAGTACCGGCCCCGGTTCGCGGTGCCGTAGCCCTTGTCGCGGTTGTAGGTCATCAGCAGCGCCTTCAGCGACGACGACGCCTCGCCCGTTCCCGTGCTCCAGCCGAGCAGCATGAAGCTGAACTTGAGATCGGTCGCCTGCGTGAAAAACGTCGCGGACGGCATGGCGACGACCTTGGTGTCGACGCCGATCCGCGCGAGCATCTGCGCGACGGTCTGCGCGATCCGGGCATCGTTCACATAGCGGTTGTTGGGCGCGTGGATCGTGAGCCCGAAGCCCTGCGGATAGCCCGCCTCCGCCAGCAGCTTCTTCGCGCCCTCGGGATCGAACGGCTCGACCTTGAGGTTCCTCGTCGCACCGAACAGGAACTCGGGCACGAGCTGGCCCGACGCGATCGCTTCGCCCTCCATTACCTTGTCGACGATCGCGCTGCGGTTGATCGCCTTCGACAGCGCGCGGCGAACACGCGCATCCTTGAGCGGATTGTGCGGCAGCGGATTGCCCGCCTTGTCGGTGACGAACGGTGAGACGTCGCGGTCGCTGTCCATGTGAAGGTAGATGAGGCGATCGGCGACGGTGCGGTAGACGCCGAGCCGCCGGTCCGACTTGAGCCGTGCCGCGTCGGCGGTGGGCACGGCCTCGATCACCTGCACGTCGCCCGCCAGCAGCGCGGCGACCCGCGAGGCATCCTGCGGCAGCAGCCGCAGCGTCACGTGCTCCCACGGCGTCTTCCCGCCCCACCAGCCGTCGTAGCGGGCGAGCTCGATCCGGTCGCCCTTCGCATACTTGACGAGCCGGTACGGGCCGGTGCCGATCGCCGCCTTGCCGCTGTTGAAGTCGTCGGTCGTCGCCTTGGCGGCCGCCTTGGAGATGATCGAGATCTGCGTCATGTCGGACGGCATCAGCGGATACGGCGTCGCGGTGATGAAGCGGATCGTGTACGGATCGACGACGACGATGTCCTTGATCTGCTTCGTGAACGCCGTGAACGGCGACGGGCTGTTCGGAACGGCCGGCACGCGCTGGATCGACGCGATGACATCGTCGGCCGTGAAGTCGCTGCCGTCGTGGAATTTCACGCCCTTGCGGAGCTTGAATTCCCATGCAAGCGAGCCCACGTTCTTCCACTCCACCGCGAGTCCCGGCTGCAGCTGCGATTTCTCATTGCGCTCCACCAGCGTCCCGAAGATGTGGGCGGCGACGTTGTTGTTCGGCGTCACGTTGTGATAGTGCGGATCGAGCGCCGTGACGTCCGTCGCGAGCCCGATCGACAGGTCGGCGCCCCGGACAGGCATCGTGCCGAACGCGGCAAGCGCGCAAAGCGTCGCGAGCGCGCGGAGGAAAGCGGATCGACGAAGGAAGCGCATCGGGATCGTCCTCGTTTCAATACCCTGGAGCGCGCAAGGATAACGCAACGCCGGAACCGCGTGCGGGCCGATCTGTCTGTCTGCATGTGTGCCGCCTCGCATTTGTTTCGAGGCGTAACAGCGTCAACCCCAAACAAATGGGCGGCGTTGTCGGAAACAAGGGCGAATGGATGCGCCGGCGCATGTCGCGCCGGCCCCACGTCCTGACGTTCGAGGAGGCAAGATGGTCAAGCGCTTCGCAATCGCAGGTCTCGCAGCCGCGGCGTTCGTCGCCGCCGCTGTTGTCGCGACTCCCGCCACGGCGGGCAATGTCGCCTGGGGCGTCACGGTCGGCGTGCCCGGGCTCGCCATCAGCGCGGGACAGCCCGCCTATGGCGGATGGGGGCCGGGTTACTACGGACCGGCTCCGTATGCGCCCGTGGCGGTGGCGCCGCCCGTCGTCTATCCGTACGCGGCGCCGTATGTGGGCGTCATCGCGCGTCCGTACTATTACGCGGGCTATCGTCCTTACGTGTATGGGCGCGGATGGCACCGGCCGGTGCATTACGCACACGGTTACGGCTGGCATTGATGCCGTCCATTCAACTGCCGCGGTAACGAATCCGGTAGATCGCGCCGGCTGAATCGTCCGACACCAGCAGCGAGCCGTCCGGCGCGACGAGAACGTCCGCCGGGCGGCCCCACGCGCGACCGTCGGCCAGCCAGCCCTGCGCAAACGGCGCGTAGCTCACCGGTTTGCCGTCGGCGTCGAGCTTCAGCAGCGTCACGCGATAGCCGACCTTGCTGCTGCGGTTCCAGGAGCCGTGCTCGGCGATGAAGATCTGGTGGCGATACGCCGCCGGAAACTGCGTGCCGGTGTAGAACCGCATGCCCAGGGGCGCGACGTGCGCGGGGAGCTTCTGCGCCGGCAGCGCGAACTCGCTGCACGCGCGCCTGCCGCCGAATTCCGGATCGGGAATGTCGCCGGCGTGACAATACGGAAATCCGAAATCGAGGCCCGCGCGCGGCGCATGCGCCAGCGTGTCCGGCGGGACGTCGTCGCCCATCAGGTCCCGGCCGTTGACCGTGAACCAGAGATCGCGGGTGCGCGGATCCCAGTCGAAGCCGACCGAGTTGCGCTCGCCGCGCACGAACGGCTCGATGCCGGTGCCGTCCGGGTTCATCCGCATGATCGTCCCGTAGCGGTTGCGATCGAACTCGCAGACGTTGCACGGCACGCCGACGTTCACGTAGAGCTTTCCGTCCGGCCCGAAGCCGATGAATTTGCGGCCGTGGTGCCGATCCGACGGCAGCTTGTCCGTGACGAGCACAGGCTTCGGGGGATCCGCGAGACGCGCCTCGATGCCGTCGAACCGCACGATGCGGTCGATCGCGCCGACGTAGAGTGAGCCGTCGCGAAAGGCGACGCCCGCCGGCTCGGCGAGCCCGGCGGCGATCACGTGCACGCTGGCGCTCCCCTTCTCGTCCGGCGCGGGCAGTGTCACCGCATACACCTTTCCTGCGCCCGTCGAGCCGACGAACAGCGTCCCGTTCGCGCCCCACGCCATCGCGCGGGCGTCGGGCACGCGCGCGACGACTTCGATCGTGAAGCCCGGCGGAAGTCGTATCGAATCCACGGGCAGTGGTGCATCGGCCGCCCGCGCCGGTGTTGCGCCGACAACGAGAACGCCGAGGAGCGCAAACGGCCATCGCATCGCGTGAAGATTTTGCAACGACTTCGTCATGGCCGCTCCTGATCGATGGATTTGCCGCCCGGAATCATGTGCGCCGGGGTCGCGGACCGTTCGCCGTGGCATCGATGCACGCGTCGGAATGCCGGCGCGCCCGGAAATTGACACTCTCGCCAGGGCCCGGTTTCATTTGACAGCGCGGGGACCGCTCAATATTCTGCACTGATCCGCGCCGCCGGCCATTCCGGCGCGCGACAAATCCGCATGAACGCCCCTGCCGCACCCGTCGCCACGCTTTCGACTCCCACCGCCGCCCCGCCGCTCACCGCCCTGGGGATGATCCGGACGCTGGTCGCATTCGACACCACGAGCCGGGAATCCAACCTCGCCTTGATCGAGTGGGTGCGCGACTGGCTCGCCGCGCAAGGTGTGACCTCGGCACTCACCTTCGACGACACCCGGCGCAAGGCCAACCTCTTTGCGACGCTCGCGGCGCACGACGGCAATGCGATGCAGGGCGGTGTCGTGCTGTCGGGCCACACCGACGTCGTACCTGTCGACGGGCAGCCGTGGGACACCAACCCGTTCGAGGCGACGTGGGTCGGCGACCGGCTTCATGGCCGCGGCGTCGCCGACATGAAAAGCTTCTGCGCGACCGCCCTCGCCTTCGTGCCCGAGTTCCTGCGGCGCGGCCTGGCGCGGCCGCTGCACATCGCGCTGTCCTACGACGAGGAGGTCGGCTGCATCGGCGTGCGCCGGATGATCGACGACATCGCGCGGCGCGGCGTGACGCCGTTCGGCTGCGTCGTCGGCGAGCCGACCGGCATGCGCACCGTCGTCGCGCACAAGGGCAAGCGGAGCTGGCGCTGCCGCGTGCGCGGCTTCGAGGCGCATTCGTCGCTGACGCCGCATGGCGTCAACGCGGTCGAGATCGCGTGCGAGATCGTCGCCTACCTCGCCAACATGGCGCGCGCGTTCCGCGATCAGGGCCCGTTCGATCACGCTTACGACGTCGCCTGGACGACGGTGCACACCGGTGTGATCCACGGCGGCACGGCGCTCAACATCGTCCCGCGCGACTGCAGCTTCGACTTCGAGATCCGGTACCTGCCGCACGACGACCCCGAGGCGTTCTTCGCCGAGGTGCGCGAATACGCCGAGCGCTTCCTTCCCGCGATGCGTCAGGTGGATACCGGGACGTTCATCGAGTTCACGCCGCTGTCGGCGACACCCGGTTTCGATCTCGGCGGCGATGCCGCCATCGCGCGTCTCGCCCGCCTCTGCAGCGGCGAGGAGCGCGCCGGGAAGGTCTCGTTCGGATCGGAAGCCTCGCTCTTCCATCGCGCGAACATTCCGACGATCGTCTGCGGCCCCGGGCACATCGCGCAGGCGCACCAGCCAAACGAGTGGATCGCGCGCGAGCAGCTCGTTCTCTGTGAGACGTTCATGCGCCGGCTGTGCGACGAGCTGTGCGTCGGTTGATCGTCGCGGCGCGCGTGCGGCGCGCATTGTCGCCGCGATGAGCGCCGTCGCGCCGGGCAGGCCGGTGCCGCCCATCGAAGTCGCGTTTCCCGACATTGGTCGGTGGGCGGCGGGCAACGCCGGCATCCCCTACGTCCACACGTTCGCTTCCGCGACGCCGGGTCCGCACGTGGTGCTCCAGGCGCTGACGCACGGCAATGAAGTCTGCGGTGCGATCGCGCTCGACTGGCTGCTCGAGACCGGCGTCCGACCCGTGCGAGGAACGCTGTCCGTCGTGTTCGCCAATTTCGACGCGTACGAGCGCTTCGATCGCACCGATCCGTTCGGGTCGCGCTGCGTCGACGAGGATTTCAACCGACTGTGGACCGCGGACGTGCTGGAGGGGCCGCGCGCAAGCGTCGAGCTCACCCGGGCGCGGGCGCTGCGGCCCCTTTACGATCGAACCGATCACCTGCTCGATCTGCACTCGATGACCGAATCCTGCCCGCCGCTCGCGATGGCGGGACGAACGCGCAAGGGAGTCGCACTCGCGCGCGCGCTCGGCTATCCGCAGCACATTGTCGTCGACGCGGGACACGTCGCCGGCAGGCGGCTGCGCGACTACGCGTTCTTCGACGCACCCGACGATCCGCGGAGCGCACTGCTCGTCGAATGCGGGCAGCACTGGGAGCGTGTCGCGGCGGACGTCGCGAAACAGGCGACGCTGCGCTTCCTCGGGCACTTCGGAATGGCCGATCCCGGGCTGCTGCAGGCGAACCTCGCCCCGCTTTCCTCCGCCGCGCAGAAGGTGATCGAGGTCACCGACGTCGTGACGATCGGAAGCGACGACTTCGCGTTCGCCCTTCCCGCGGAGGCGCTCGGCATCGTCCCCGCCAGCGGCACGCTGCTGGCGCGCGACGGCGGCGCCGAGGTGCGCACGCCCTATGCCGACTGCGTGCTCGTGATGCCGACGCGGCGCCCGAAAAAGGGCGAGACCGCCGTGCGCCTCGGCCGCGTCGTCGGTTAGAATCCGCCGCGCCCGGAATCGCCGGGCGCCACCAACTCAAGGATCGCCATGCGAAGCCGCGCCGCAGCTCTCCCTCTGCTCCTCCTGATCGTCACGTTGCCGGTAATGGCGGCGACCGAGTCGGCCCAGGTCGCGCGCGGGAAGCACCTTGTCCTCACGCTCGGCTGCAACGACTGCCACACGCCGTTCAAGATGGGCTCGAACGGCCCGGAGCCCGACATGGCGCGCATGCTGTCCGGCCATCCCGAACAGCTGGTGCTCCCGCCGCCGCCGACGCTCAATGCCGCGTGGAACAACGTCGCATCGGCGACCAACACCGCGTTCGCCGGCCCATGGGGAATCACCTATTCGATCAATCTGACGCCGGATCCCGAGACCGGCTTGGGGAAATGGCGGGAACAGGATTTCGTTGCCGCGATCAAGACCGGCAAGCATCTCGGCGGCGGGCGTCCGATCATGCCGCCGATGCCCTGGAACTGGTACGGATACCTGAGCGACACCGAGCTCCGAGCCGTGTTCGCATACCTGAAGACGATTCCGCCGGTCAGGAACCGCGTGCCGGACTACGTGCCGCCCGCCAGGAAATAGCGGCGGCCGTTCGCGCCGCTCATCACGGGACTGGGTGCGCCGCTCAGTGCGCCGAAGCGACCGCGCCTTCTGCTGCGTGGACGGCGGCCTCGCCCGCCACTGCCGCCCAGCGGTCATAGACCGGTCGGGCCGCCGCCGCAAACGCGGCGCGCCCGCTCGGAGTGAGACGCAGAATTGCGACGCCGCGCGAGCGCAGCGCGCCGATCGCGGCCTGCTCCTCGGCCGCCGCCGCCTGCGCGAGATCATCGGCGGCGGCGCGCGCCGACGCCTTGAGCATGGCCTGTTGCGCCTCGTCGAGTCGTGCCCACGTCGCCGCGTTCACGGCGAACACCGCCACCTCTCCGACGGCGCCCCACAGGGTCACGTCCTTGAAGCCGAGCGCGTCGAGTCGCGAAGCGGCGAAGGTCGCGACGCTGCCCTCCTGCGCATTGAGCGCTCCCGAGCGGAACGCCGCGTCGGCTTCGGCAAACGGCACGGCATTGGGTTGAGCGCCGAGGCCCGAATAGAGCTCGACCAGATAAGGCGTCGACGTGATGCGGATCGCGAGGCCGGCGACGTCGCCGGGCGTGCGCACGCTGCGCGTCGTCGTCGCGATCGCGCGATGGCCAAGCGGCGCCAGCGCCAGCGGGACGGCGCCCGCGCGCAGCACGGCGGCGGAAAGCGCGTCCGCCGCGTCGCCCTTCGTCAGCGCCGCAAGCTCCACGGGTTCCGCGGCCATCCAGGGAAGCCCGACGACCGCCAGCGCATTCACCTGCGCCGACCAGTAGAGCGTCGATCCAACGGCAAGATCGGCGGCGCCATCGCGCAGCGCGATGAACTCGCGGGCGGGATCGCGCTGGCTGAGCGTCGCCCCGGGATGCGTCGCCACTGATAGCGTCCCGTGACTGCCCTCGCCGATCGCGCTCGCCCACGCCGCGGCAGCCTTGCCGAGCGCGAACGCCGGGCCGACGGCGACCGAGAGCTTCAGCTCGACCGGCGCAGGCGTCGCGGGCTGCGCCATGACGTCGGGGAACTGCATCGGCAGCGATGCTGCGAGCACCAGAGCGTGGGCCAGCCGGACGAGGCATGCGGAACGCGGGAGCATGCCGCTTAGTCTATGCGAAGCGCATCGAGTTGCGCCGCCGCGTCCGGCAACGGCACGCGCGGCGGTTGCGGGGGGTCGCGCCAGTATCGGCGGTCGACCTCGCGCTCGGCGCGGGGCGCGCGCGAAGCACCGGGCGCGAACGTGAAGGACAATGCCCCGTCGAAGTCGGTGCGGAACGTCGTGACACGCGCCGCGTCGTAGCGCGCGACTATTTCGGCGCGGGGATGGCCGAACCGGTTGCGATACCCCGGAGTGTAGACGGCAATTTCAGGTGCGACGGCGGCGATGAACGCCGGCGTCGACGACGTCAAGCTGCCGTGGTGCGGCACGACGAGAACGTCGGCTTTCAGCGAATCCGGGTCCGCCCGCACGAGCTCCTGCTCGCCGCGCGCCTCGAGATCGCCGGTCAGGAGCGCCGTGCCGAAGGCGGATTCGACGCGGACGACGCACGAGAGGTCGTTCGGCTTGAGGCGCGGGTTGGCATAATGCTGCGGCCCGGGCTGCAGCACGGCGAAGCGCACGCCGTCCCACTCCCAGCGCTGACCCGCCTCGCAGCGCCGTGCCGCGCCGCCGTCGCTTGCACGCTGCGCGAGAATCGCGTGGTCGTCCGGCAGCGACGACGCGAGCCAGTCGACCGGGACCGCCGCGAGCACCGACAGCGCGCCGCCGCTGTGATCGCTGTCCTGATGCGTGACGATCATCGCGTCCAGATGAGCGATGCCCGCGGCGCGCAAGATACGGCGCGACAATGCGGCCGCCGGCGTCGGCCTCCTCGTGATAGCGCGGGTCCGGTGTCGTAGAGCAGCGCGTGCCGATGCGTGGCGACGACCACGGCAAGCCCCTGGCCCACGTCGAGGACGATCAGCCGGAACGTTCCCGGCGCAGGCGCGTCCGGCGCGACGGCGAAGAGCGGCAGCAGCGCGAGCAGTCCGAGGAAGCGCCCAGGAACACCGCGCGGCGCGGCAAGCCACGCGATGCCCGCAAGCGCCGCGGCGATCGCCCACGCCGGCGGCGCATGCTGCTGCCACACCGCCGCCGGGGCTCGCGCGAGCGCGTCGAGCGCGACCATGAGGGCTGCGAAGACGGCGTGCGCGGCCTGCCAGGGAAAGTCGAAGGGAAGCACGATCCCGGCAAGCGCCAGCGGCACGACGAGGAACGTGACGACGGGAATCGCGATCGCATTCGCGATGGGCGACACCAGCGAGACCTGCTGGAAGATCGCGAGCGTCCCGGGGACGAGGCCGATCGTCACCAGCGCCTGCGTGCGGGCCGCCGCGCGCAGCGCGCCGAATGCGCGCGCGGTTCGCGTCGATGCCGTCGGCGGCACGAGGCGCCCGGCATGCGCGTAGAGCAGGAGCCCCACGGCCCCGAACGACAGCCAGAAGCCGGGCGAGAATCCGGCCCACGGATCCCAGAGCAGCACCGCGACCAGCGCCCACAGCCAGACGATGCGCGCGGTCCCCGGACGCGCGAGCCACAGGCCGAGTGCCGCGACCTGCAGCATCAGCAGCGTGCGCACGGCGGGCACCTGCGCTCCCGCGAGCAGCACGTACAGCGTCGCCGCGAGAACCCCGACAATCGCCGCGATTTTTCGCGCTGGGAGGCGGCTGGTGAGACGCACGCTGCGCCGCGCCAGCGCGAATCCGAGGCCGCCCGCGAGCGCGGCGAACACGGTGACATGCAGACCCGAGATGCTGATGAGGTGGGTGATCCCGGTCCGGCTGAACACGCGCCACTGCGCGTCGGGAATCGCCCGCTCCTCGCCGATCGCGAGCGCGACGACGACGCCCGCGTAGGGCGCATCGCCGAGCGCCGCGACGATGCGGTCGCGCACCGCCGTGCGCGCGCGTTCGACGTAGTCGCCGGGACGTCCCGCGAACGCGTCGATGCGCGCATTGCGCACGTCGTCGCGCACGTAGCCTGTCGCCCGAAGGCCGTTTTCGAGGAGCCACGCCTCGACGTCGAATCCGTGGGGATTCACCGTCCCGTGCGGTCGCTTCAGGCGTACGTCGAGGCGCCAGCGCTCTCCCGCGGCACGTTCGGGCACGTCGCCGCCCGTGCCGTCCTTGCGCGCCTGCGCGTACCACGACAGCGAGATGCGCGGCGGAACAATCGCACCCGCCGTTTCGACATTCTCGACGGCGAACGTGAAGCGCGCTCCCGCGCGGAGAGATCTTCGGGATGTCGTCGATCACGCCGACCAGTACGATGTCCTGGCCTTCCCATTCCGGCGGCAGCGCGTCGGCGAGGCGAAGATCGGCACGCCACGCCGCGTAGGCGAATCCGAACGATCCCGCGGCGACGATCAGCAGCGTTGGCGCAACCGTTCGGAGCGCGGTCCGATCGTGCGGCGCCCGCGCCGACGCCGTCGCCAGCAGCGCACCGCCGGCCGCCACGCCGAACCAGAGCGCGAGCGAAGGCAGCACCGGCTGCCATTGCAGCAGCACGGCGCCGGCGGCGAACGCGGCAAGGGCGAAGGGCAGCGCGGACATGGCGGGCGGGCCCGCCGAGCGCGCGTGTCGTTGCAGGGTGCACGCGATGCGCGATCCCGCGCGGCGTGCCGCGGTGGCGCAGGCCCGCCGTCAATCTAGGAGTTGCACCGGCGGCGCGCCATGCGCCGGATGGATGATGCGGCCGCGACGAGGCAGTCGTGCCGCAATGCCGCTCCTGATCGACCGGTCAGGAGTGGCGGTTTGGCGTTTCCTCGCCCCGATTCCATGGCCAACGCCCTTCCACTTCCAACTGTAGCGCCACGCTGAGGAAGGTCCGGACGACAACGATGAGCGCGAGGATCAGTACGTTTTCGAGTGTCGGCGCCACGACAACCGTGCGGATGATGTCGCCCGCAATCAGGAACTCCAGCCCGAGCAGGATCGCGCGTCCGAGGCCCTGGCGATAGGACCGGTACGAGTTGGCGAAGTCGGCTCGTCTGTCCATCAGAAAACGACCTGTCGCGACGACGGCACCGATCACGATTATGGCCACGCCGAGGGCATCGACCGACCGGCCGATCAGTTCCATCAGGTCTCGGTAATAGGTGTTCACGGGTTACGCGGTGTTGGTTGAGCGGGTGCTGGGGCCGAATGGTCGCCGCGCCCCGTCGTCGTGCAGATTCGACGAAATATCCTACGCCGTCGAGTCGACGTAACGCGAGAGCTCGACGAGATTGCCGTCGGGATCGCGGATGTACACCGACTCGATCGGGCCGAGCGCGCCGGTGCGGGTGCACGGGCCTTCCTCGATCGGAACGCCACAGGCGGCGAGATGCGCGACGACCGCTTCCGCGGATTCCGCAACGACGAGGCAGAGGTCCGCCGAGCCGGGCGTCGGACGGGCCGCGACCGCGGCGACGTTTCCATCGGGGCCGCTCGCTGCCTGGCCGAGCGGATGCAGGTTGATCTTCTGCCGGCCGAACGCGAGCGCCTTGCGCCCCGCGCCGAACGTCACTTCCTTCATCCCGAGGACCTCGGTGTAGAAGCGCAGCGTGGCCGCCACGTCGCGGCAGGTCAGCACCAGGTGATCGACGCGCTGCACGGTTAGCATGCCGCGAACCTCACGCCGGCTTCGGCCAGAGGATCATCTGCGTGCAGCGGAAGAGCGCGATCGTGCCGCCGTCCGCGTGCCGGGTGACCGTCGCATCCCACACCTGCGTGGTGCGGCCGAGGTGCGCCGGCTTCGCGATGCAGGTCAGCGTGCCTTCGCGCGCCGTGCCGAGAAAGTTGGTCTTCAACTCGATCGTCGTGAAATTCTCGGCGCCGACCGGCATGTGCGCGATGCAGCCGTAGCCGCACGCGGTGTCCGCGAGCGCGACGACCGTCGCCGCGTGCAGGTAGCCGTTGGGCGCGAGGAGCTCCGGCCGGATGTCGAGCTCGGCGACGAGCATGCCCTGCTCGACCGCCATCACGCGAAAGCCGACCAATCCCGGCAGGCGGCCGACGCCGCGCTGCTTCGCGGATTCGAGCGTGAACTCCGGACGCAACGACATGCGGCCTCCCCTGTTGTCGCCGTCACCCGCCGGGATGGCGTGCAACGACCTCGCGCGTTACAGCCGCTGCTCGACCCAGCCCGCCACCGACTTCAGCGCCGCCGGCAGCCCGGCGGGATCGGTGCCACCTGCCTGCGCCATGTCGGGACGCCCGCCGCCCTTGCCGCCGACCTGCTGCGCGACGTGGTTCACGAGCTCGCCCGCCTTCACCTTCGCCGTGAGATCCGCGGTGACGCCGGCGATCAGCGTCACCTTGCCGTCGGCGACCGACGACAGCACGATTGCCGCACTCTTCAAACGGTCCTTCAGCTTGTCCATCGTCTCGCGGAGCGCCTTGACGTCAGCGCCGTCGAGCGTCACGGCGAGCACCTTCGCGCCCTTCACGTCGACCGCGTCGCCGGCGAGATCGTCGCCGGCGCTGGCGGCGGCCTGCGACTTCATCCGCGCCAGCTCCTTCTCGGCGCTCTTCACGGCCTCCTGCAGTTGCGCGATGCGCGCGTCGATTTCCGCGACCGGCACCTTCAGCGCGGACGCCGCCGCCTGCAGCTTCGCCTCCTGCGCCTGCACCCAGTCGAGCGCGTTGTCGCCGGTGACCGCTTCGACGCGGCGGATGCCGGCGGCCACGCCGCCCTCGCCGACGATCTTGAAGAAGCCGATGTCGCCGGTGCGCGCGACGTGCGTGCCGCCGCAGAATTCGCGCGAGCTGCCGATGTCGAGCACGCGCACTTCGTCGCCGTACTTCTCGCCGAAGAGCATCACCGCGCCCGATTTCTGCGCGTCCTCGATCCCCATCACCCGCGCCTCGCGTCGGCGCGTTGGCGAGGATCTCGCGATTGACGATCGCCTCGACGCGGCGGATCTCGTCGTCGGTCATCGGCGCGTTGTGCGCGAAGTCGAAGCGCGTCTTGTCGGGATCGACCAGCGAGCCCTTCTGCTGGACGTGTCCGCCCAGCACCTCGCGCAGCGCCTTGTGCATCAGGTGCGTCGCCGAGTGGTTGCGCATCGTGCGCGCCCGCGCCGCGTGGTCGACGCTCGCCGCGACGGTGTCGCCGACTTTCAGCTCGCCCGTCTTCACGCTGCCGATGTGGCCGAAGACGTCGGGCTGGATCTTCTGCGTGTCGTCGACAGCGAAGAGCGTGAGGCAGGCGCCGCCCTTGGTGAGCTCGCCGCGATCGCCGACCTGCCCGCCCGACTCCGCGTAGAACGGCGTTTGCGCGAGCACGACCATGCCGCGCTCGCCGTTGCCGAGCGAGTCGACCGGCGAGCCCTCGCGATAGAGCGCGACGACGCGGCCCTCCTCGGACAGCGTGTCGTAGCCGCGGAATTTCGTCTTCGGACCCGCGTACTCGAGCTGCGCGTCGACCTTGAACTGGCTCGCGGCGCGCGCCCGGTCGCGCTGCGCGTTCATCGCCTTCTCGAAGCCGGCCTCGTCGACCTTGACGTTGCGCTCGCGGCAGACGTCCGCGGTCAGGTCGAACGGAAAGCCGAACGTGTCGTAGAGCGTGAACGCGGTGTCGCCGGCAAGCTCGCGATTGCCCGACTTCTCGACCGCGGCGAGCGCCTCGTTCAGGATCTTCATCCCGTGCTCGATCGTCTCGCCGAAGCGCTCCTCCTCCTGCTTCAGCACCTGCGCGACGCGGATCTTGTTCCTGCGCAGCTCGGGATAGGCGTCGCCCATCGTCCGGTCGAGGTCCTCGACCAGCTTGTGGAAGAACGGCTCGCGTCTGG
The DNA here is from genome assembly GCA_963717695.1 of uncultured beta proteobacterium. Lineage (GTDB taxonomy): Bacteria > Pseudomonadota > Gammaproteobacteria > Burkholderiales > Casimicrobiaceae > CAIWHR01. The sequence continues at coordinate 480,847 of CAVQWR010000006.1, forward strand.
CCGAGCTGGTAGCCGTGGCGGATCGCGCGGCGAATGATCCGGCGCAGCACGTAGCCGCGCCCTTCGTTGCCGGGAATGACGCCGTCGACGATGAGGAACGCGCAGGCGCGGATGTGATCGGCGATGACGCGCAGCGACGGATTGAGATAGTCCTTCGCGCCCGTCTCGCGCACCGCGGCGCGGATCAGGTCCTGGAAGAGGTCGATCTCGTAGTTGCTGTGCACGTGCTGCAGCACCGCGGCGAGGCGCTCGAGCCCCATCCCCGTGTCGACGCAGGGCGCCGGCAGCGGCGCGAGGTTGCCGGCCGCGTCGCGGTCGAACTGCATGAACACGAGGTTCCAGATCTCGATGTACCGATCGCCCTCGGATTCGGGCGACCCCGGCGGTCCGCCCCACACCTCGGGGCCGTGGTCGTAGAAGATCTCGGAGCACGGTCCGCAGGGACCGGTGTCCGCCATCTGCCAGAAGTTGTCGCTCGCGTATTTGGCGCCCTTGTTGTCGCCGATGCGCACGCAGCGCTCGGGCGCGACGCCGATTTCCTTGGTCCAGATGTCGTACGCGTCGTCGTCGTCGATGTAGACCGTGGTCCACAGCTTTTCCGGCGGCAGTCCGTAGACGCGCGTCAGCAGGTCCCACGCGTAGCGGATCGCCTCGCGCTTGAAGTAGTCGCCGAACGACCAGTTGCCGAGCATCTCGAAGAACGTGTGATGCCGCGCCGTGTAGCCGACGTTCTCGAGGTCGTTGTGCTTGCCGCCGGCGCGAAGGCAGCGCTGCACCGACACCGCGCGGACGTACGGGCGCTTCTCCACGCCGAGGAAGACGTCCTTGAACTGGACCATCCCCGAATTGGTGAAGAGCAGCGTCGGATCGTTCGCGGGAACGAGCGACGAGCTCGCGACGTTCGTGTGCCCGTTTTCTTCGAAGAAGCGAAGGAAGGTGCGGCGGATTTCGGCAGCGGTCATTGCGTACGTGTCGCGCGCCCCGCGGGGGGGACTGCGCGCAGGGCGATGGAAAGCCGCTATTTTACCGTGCCGGACGCTGCGGCAGGTCGCTCTCGTCGTCTTCGGTCGCCGGCGGATTGCGCAGCAGGCGGAAAATCGCCGACAGCGCGAAGCCGCGGCTTTGCAGAAAGCGCACCTGGCGCGCCTTTTCGCGATCGTCCCCGGGTGCCACCCCGAAGCGGCGCCGCCACAGCGCGACAATGGCGTCCGCATCGTCGATCTCGTGGCCGGCGAGCGCGTCGGCAACCTCGTCGCCGGTCACGCCCTTGGCTTTCAGCGCTTCGCCGATCGCCCGCTTGCTGTACGACCCTGATTTCTGCCGGACCACCGCATTGGCGAAGCGGGCGTCGGACAGGAGGCCCGCCGCCGCGAGCTCGTCCAGCGCGGCATCGACCGCTTCGGCCGAAACCTCGCCCTTGAGCAGGCGGGAGCGAAGCTCGGTGCGCGAGTATTCGCGGCGCGCGAGATGGGCGACCGCCTGCGCCTTGATCGAGCGCGGCGGCTTCGGAGCCCGCGGCGCGCGCGGCGGCCGCTCGTCGGTCACCTGGGGCGACTCAGCGACGCGGCCATCCACGCATCACGCGCGGGCACACCCGCGAAGCCTAGGCCTCGGGCGCCGGCTCGCCGCGCGCGCGCAGCGCACCGGGGACGGGAACGCCGACCTTCGCGCGGATCTTGTTCTCGATCTCCTGCGCGATCTCGGGATGCTCGCGCAGGAATTCGCGGGCGTTGTCCTTGCCCTGGCCGATCTTCTCGCCGTTGTACGCGTACCACGCGCCGGACTTCTCGACGATGTCGTGCACGACGCCGAGCTCGACGATCTCGCCTTCGCGCGAAATGCCCTCGCCATAGAGGATGTCGAACAGCGCCTCGCGAAACGGCGGCGACACCTTGTTCTTGACGACCTTGACGCGGGTCTCGTTGCCGACGACCTCGTCGGCCTTCTTGATCGATCCGATGCGACGGATGTCGAGCCGCACCGACGCGTAGAACTTGAGCGCGTTGCCGCCCGTGGTGGTCTCCGGATTGCCGAACATCACGCCGATCTTCATCCGGATCTGGTTGATGAAGACGACGAGCACGTTGGCGCGCTTGATGTTGGCGGTGAGCTTGCGCAGCGCCTGGCTCATGAGGCGCGCCTGCAGTCCCGGCAGCACGTCGCCCATCTCGCCCTCGATCTCGGCCTTGGGCACGAGGGCCGCCACCGAGTCGATGACGATGATGTCGACGCCGCCGGAGCGGACCAGCATGTCGGCGATCTCGAGGGCCTGCTCGCCGGTGTCCGGCTGCGAGATGAGGAGCTCGCCGACGTTGACGCCGAGCTTGCCGGCGTAGACGGGGTCGAGCGCATTTTCGGCGTCGATGTAGGCCGCCGTGCCGCCGGCCTTCTGCACCTGGGCGACGACCTGCAGCGACAGCGTCGTCTTGCCGGAGGATTCGGGACCGTAGATCTCGACGACGCGGCCGCGCGGAAGCCCGCCGCAGCCCAGCGCGATGTCGAGGCCGAGCGAGCCGGTCGAGACGACCTGCAGGTCGTTCTGGACCTGGGACTCGCCCATTTTCATGATCGAGCCCTTGCCGAACTGCTTTTCGATCTGGGCCAGCGCGGCGGCGAGCGCCTTGGATTTTTGGTCGTCCATGGAATTGTCGAGGGGCATGATCGGGATCTCCGGAGTATCGCCCGGCGGCCTGGCGGCCGGGAAGGCAGGCGATGGATGGGGCGATGATGGCATAGAACGATCGTTCGATGCAATCCCCCGAACGACCGATTTCGTGCGCGGGCCGGCGGCCGCACGTTCGCCGCGAATCAGCCCTGCCGAACCTCCCCGAGACGGCGCAAAAGCCCTTGCAGCGCGGCGATCACCGTCGCTTCGCGAACGGCCGCCCGGTCCCCCGGAAAATGCCGGGTCACGACCTCGGTCGGCCGACCGCGCCGGGCAAACGCCAGGCAGACCATCCCGACGGGTTTGTGCGCCGTGCCGCCGCCCGGACCGGCAACGCCGGTAACGGCAACGGCAATCTCGGCGGCACTTCGCGCGAGCGCGCCCTCGGCCATCTCGCGCGCAACGGCCCCGCTGACGGCGCCCTCCGCTTCGAGGGTCTCCGGCCGCACGCCGAGCAGCTCGACCTTCGCTGCATTCGAATAGGTGACGACGCCCCGGTCGAACCAGTCGGAGCTTCCCGGAACATCGGTGATCGCGCCGGCGATGAGGCCGCCCGTGCAGGACTCGGCGGTCGCGACCTTCAGGCGGAGGCGCAGGAGCTCGCTGCCGAGTTCGACCGCAAGTGGATACGTCGACCCACTCATTCGGTGCCCTCGTCCGATCGGCATCCGGGCACCACGCAGGGCGACGCGGTGCCATTCATTCACAAGCCCCCGGCATGCCGCGATAGTGGTACGTGTAGAGCGTCGCGAACCCGAGCCTGCGATAGATCGAAAGCGCCGGCGCGTTGTCGGCGCTGACCTGCAGGTAGGCGGCGTGGGCGCCATGCTGCCACGCCCACGACAGGAGCCACGCGCACGCGAGCGTCGCATGGCCGCGGCCGCGCGCGTCCTCCGCGGTGACGACGTCGTAGACGCCGGCAAGCTCGCCTTCGACGGCGACCTGGGCGGTGCAGACCACGCGCGCTTCCTCGCGCACGACGACGAAACGCTTGCCGAGCGGCGAGTGGAGAAGCCGCTCCAGGTGCGCGTCGCGCTGTTCCGGCGTCGACTGGCGCAGCTCCGCCACAGCGTCGACGAACGCGCGCACGTCCGGCGCGCTGATCGTGACGCCGGGGCCGCATTCGGGAACGTCGGGCGCGGACTTGAGCGTCCGCGCCTGCACCAGCGTGTCCTCGAAGGCGACGTAGCCGCGCGCGGCGAGCGCGTCCTCGAGCCCGGCCGGCTGGACGAAGGGCGTCATCCGGAAAAGGATCGGCAGGCCGTGCTGCGAGAAGACCTTCTCGCAGTGCGCTGAACTTCTGCTCGAGCGGCAGCGTCGAGCCGAAGTGCGCGTTGACGCTGCGCGCGCGCTTTGCCTTTCCGGCCGACACGCGCAGCAGCCAGCCGTCGTAGAAGAGCTGCCGCTGCGTCTGCAAAGCGTTCAGCCCCGCCTCCTCGATGCGCCGCGCGTCGAGGCGTTCACCGCCCGCGCTCGCAGCGGTGCTCATCCGAACATGCGCTGCCACAGCGCGAGCACGAGCAGCGTGTAGCCGGCCGCGACGAGATCGTCGAGCATCACGCCGACGCCGTTCTTCATCGCGGCGTCGATATTGCGGATCGGCGGCGGCTTCACGATGTCGAAAAAGCGGAAGACGAGGAATGCGAACGCCACGCGCAGCGCGTCGTCGCCGACGAAATAGAGCACGAGCAGGAACGCGACCACTTCGTCCCACACGATGGCGCCGTGATCGGGCACGCCGAGGTCGCGCCCGGTGACCGTCGCGGCCCACACGCCCATCACCGCGGCCGCGGCGATCGCGGCGATGAATCCCATTTCCGTCGCGTTGGCGCGCAGCACCATCGCCAGCGGAATGGCGACCAGCGTGCCGAAAGTCCCGGGCGCGACCGGCGCGAGACCGGCGCCAAAGCCCAGCGCCAGGAAATGCGCCGGATGGCTCACGAGAAAACGGGCCGGGGGCGGCGGGAGTCTCATGCGCGGCCCGTCGCGAAATGGTCGAACGCGCGGGGCAGCGGCTCGATCGGCACGCCGGTCGCGTCCGTCACGGCCAGTCCGCGCTCGCGGGTGATGCCGCCGATGCGTGCGATGGGCAGCGCGAGACGCAGGGCGATGGTCCGGATCGTCGCGTCCGCCTCCGCGGGCGCGCAAAAGCAGAGCTCGTAGTCGTCGCCGCCGGCAAGGAGGCATTCGAGCGCGAGCGATCGCTGCGTGCCTTCCAGCAACCGGTCGAGCGCCGCGGACCGCGGAACGCGCGCAAGCTCGATCGCGGCGCCGACGCCGGAGCGCGCGAGGATGTGGCCGAGATCGCCGACGAGGCCGTCGGAGACGTCGATGGCTGCGGAGGCGATGCCGCGAAGCGCGAGTCCCAGCTCGACGCGCGCGTCGGGCGTGTCGAGGCGCGCGCGACAGGATTCCGCCGTCGTCGCGTCGAGCACCAGTCGGCCCTGTGCTGCCGCGACGGCGAGCGCCGCGTCGCCCAGCATCCCCGACACGTAGACGTCGTCGCCTGCCGTGGCGCCGCTGCGCGTCAGCGCGCTCCCCGCGGGGACTTCTCCCAGGATCGTCACGCAAAGATTGAGTGGCCCGCGCGTCGTGTCGCCACCGACGACGTCGACGCCGTGCGCGTCGGCCAGTGCGAAGAACCCGCGGGCAAATGCGGCAAGCCAGTCCGCATCGTCGTCGGGAAGCGCGCCGGCGAGGAGCGCCCAGCGCGGCGTCGCGCCCATCGCCGCGAGATCGGACAGGTTGACCGCGAGCGTCTTGTGCCCGAGCCGCTGCGGATCCGCGTCCGCGAGGAAATGCCGGCCCGCGACCAGCATGTCGACCGAGACCGCGATCTCGCAGCCCGGCGTGGGCGCCAGCAGCGCAGCGTCGTCACCGACCCCGAGCACCACGGACTTCGAGCGCGGCGGCCGCGTGAAGAAGCGCTCGATCAGCTCGAACTCGTTCACGCCGGAATTATAGGAGATGCGGTCACCCGGTCCGGCGCCGCGCGCACCGCGTCAGGCGGCGCCCGCGGCACGCTTCTCGGCGTCGATCTCGGCCGCACGCTCGGTGGCCGCGATCTTGTCGAGGACGCCGTTGACGAAGCGATGGCCGTCGGTGCCGCCGTAGGACTTCGCGAGCTCGACGGCCTCGTTGATGGCCACACGGTAGGGAATCTCGGGCCGGTGCGAGAGCTCCCATGCGCCCATCGCGATCAGCGCACGCTCGATCGGCGAGAGCTCGGCGACCTTGCGGTCGGTGAGCGGCAGCGCCGCGGTCAGGTTGCCGAATTCGGCGACGACCCCCGCCCACATCGCCTCGAAGTACGCCGCGTCGCAGTTGCGAAACCCCGAGGCCTCGACGAGATGCTGCGCGGATGGCGTCGGGCGCGTTGCCGGAGAGCTGCCGCTGGTAGAGCCCCTGCAGCACGAACTCGCGGGCACGGCGGCGCGGGCTCGCGCGCATCACTCGACCTCGTCGATCGCGTCCTGCAGGTTGGCGAGCTCGAGCGCCGCGCGCGCGGCATCAAAGCCCTTGGTGTCGGCGCGCTCGCGCGCCTGCTCTTCGTTGTCGGTGGTGAGGATGCCGTTGCCAATCGGGATGCCGAATTCGAGCTGCACGCTCGCGACACCGGCCGCCGACTCGTTGGCGACGATCTCGAAATGGTACGTGTCGCCACGGATCACGGCGCCCAGCGCGACCAGCGCATCGAATTCGCCGCTCTGCGCGATGCGCTGCAGCGCGAGCGGCGTCTCGAGCGCTCCGGGAACGGTGACGATGAGCTGGTCGCGCTCGGCGACACCTGCCTCGGCGAGCGCGCGCAGCGCGCCTGCGAGCAGCAGGTCGCCGATCTCGCCATTGAAGCGCGACAGCACGATGGCGACGCGGCGGCCGTCGCCGTTGACGTTGGGAGCAATGCGCGGGATGGACATGGAGGCGGTGAGCAGAGGTCGCGCCGGCGGCGCGCGTCTTGCGTTCAGGAGGCCCTGGCCTGCGGGGGCTCGACGAATCCGGTCACCTCGAGGTCGTAGCCGGTCATGCTGGGCATCTTGCGGGGCTTCGCCATCAGCCGCATCCTGCCGACGTTGAGGTCGCGCAGGATCTGCGCGCCGATGCCGTAGTTGCGGAGGTCGACCTTCGCCGAGATCGGCGGATCGTCGGCGAGCGCGCGCCGCCGCAATTCCTCGGCGTTCTCCGGATGCGGCAGCAGCACGAGCACGCCGCGGCCCGCCTTGGCGATCGCCTCGAGCGCCGCGGGAATCGCCCACGAATGCGACGTGCTGCCGGCGTCGAGCAGATCCATCAGCGATACCGGCTCGTGCACGCGCACGAGCGTCTCGGTGTCGGCGCTGATCGGGCCGCGCACGACGGCGAGATGCGTCGCGTCGGAAAGCTTGTCGCGATAGACGACGAGCCGGAACGCGCCCTGCGGCGTCGTGATCGGCCGCTCGGCGATGCGCTCGACCAGGCGCTCGGTGCGGCTGCGGTAGTGGATGAGGTCGGCGATCGTGCCGATCTTGAGGCCCTGTGCGCGGGCGAATTCGACGAGATCGGGCAGACGCGCCATCGTGCCGTCGTCCTTCATGATCTCGCAGATCACCGCCGCGGGCGTGCAGCCCGCGAGCCGCGCGAGATCGCACCCGGCCTCGGTGTGGCCGGCGCGCGACAGCACGCCACCCGGCTCGGCCATCACCGGGAAGATGTGCCCCGGCTGCACGATGTCGCCGGGCTTCGCGTCGGCGGCGATCGCCGCCTGCACGGTGCGCGCGCGGTCCGCCGCGGAAATGCCGGTGGTGACGCCTTCCGCTGCTTCGATCGACAGCGTGAAATTCGTGCCGTGCGACGAGCGGTTGGTCGACACCATCAGCGGCAGGCCGAGCTGGCGACAGCGCTCCGCGGTCAGCGTGAGGCAGATGAGGCCGCGCGCGTTGCGCGCCATGAAGTTGATGGCGTCGGGCGTGACGAAATCGGCGGCCAGCACGAGGTCGCCTTCGTTCTCGCGGTCTTCCTCGTCGACGAGCACGACCATGCGTCCGGCCTTCAGCTCGGCAACGATTTCGGGGGTCGGCGTCAGGGTCATGGCGGCGGCGCGGCGGGAAAAGCCGTCATTCTACCCGGGTCGCGGCGTCACGCGCCGGCGTCCACAGGCGCGGGCTCGGCGCGGACGCGGAACCACGCCGCATAGAGCGCGGGCAGGAAGCCCAGCGTCAGCACCGTGGCGACGACGATGCCGCCCATCATCGCCACCGCCATCGGACCGAAGAAGTCGCTGCGCGTCAGCGGCACCATCGCGAGCACGGCCGCCGCCGCGGTCAGCACGATCGGACGGAAGCGGCGCACCGTCGCGCCGATGATCGCATCGCGCTGCGAGCGGCCGGCGGCGATGTCCTGCTCGATCTGGTCGACCAGGATCACCGAGTTGCGCATGATGATGCCGGAGAGCGCGATCGTGCCCAGCATCGCGACGAAGCCGAACGGCATCCGGAAGGCGAGGAGCCCGAGCGTCACGCCGATCAGCCCGAGCGGCGCGGTGAGGACGACCATGAATGCGCGCGAGAAGCTCTTCAGCTGCAGCATCAGCAGCGTGAACACGGTCAGCGCCAGCAGCGGAACGCCGGCGGCGATCGAGCGCTGCCCGCGCTCCGAGTCCTCGACCGCGCCGCCGATCTCGATCCGGTAGCCGGGCGGAAGCGTGGCGCGCACGGCATCGAGCGCGGGGTCGATGCGGCGCGTCACGTCGGGCCCCTGCACGTCGCCGATGACGTCGGCGCGCACGGTGATCGTCGGGAGCCGGTCGCGGCGCCACACGATGCCGTCCTCGAGCTCGTAGCGGACGTCGGCGAACTGCGTGATCGGCACCGCCTTGCCGTTCTTCGACGGAATCGCGAGGTCCTTGAGGAACGAGAGCTGCGCCCGCTCGCTCGCGGCGCCGCGCACCAGCACCTCGATCTGCTTGTCGCGCTCGCGAAAGTACGTGACCGTCAGCCCCGACACCGAATTGTTGAGGAACGCCGCGAGGTCCTGCGACGTGAAGCCGAGAAGGCGCGCCTTGTTCTGGTCTACGACGAGCCGCACGGTCTTGGTCGGCTCGTCCCAGTCGAACTGGACGTTCGTGAGGTCAGCGTTTCCCTGCATCACCGCCATGACGTCGCGCGCCGCGGCGCGCACGCGCCCGATGTCGTCGCCGGACACGCGGAACTGCACCGGGAATCCGACCGGCGGCCCATTCTCCAGCCGCGACACGCGGCCGCGCAGCGCCGGGAAATCGTCGTCGAAGAGCGCGATGAGCCGCGCGCGGACGCGCTCGCGCTCGACGTTGCCCTGCGTCGTGACGACGAACTGCGCGAAGTTCGACTGCTGCAGCTGCTGGTCGAGCGGCAGGTAGAAGCGCGGACTGCCCGCGCCGACGTAGGCGACGTGGCTTTCGATGCCGGGCTCCTTGTCGAGGATGGCCTCCATCTTCTTCGCTTCGGCAAGAGTCGCCGCGTACGAGCTGCCTTCGGGCAGCCGCATGTCGACCAGGAGCTCGGGGCGCGACGACGACGGAAAGAACTGCTGCGGCACCAGACGGAAGAGCCCGAGCGACACGACGAACGCCGCCAGCGTGAGCGCGATCACCGTCTTGCGATGTCCGAGGTTCCACGCGATCAACGCGGCGAAGCGACGGTAGAACGGCGTCTGGTACACGTGGTCGGGATCGCCGTGCGCGGTGGCACGGTCGGGCGGCGGCGGCAGATGGCGCCAGCGCGCCCACAGCCGCGCGGCGAGCGACGCACGGCGCCCCGACGCGTAATCGGGCAGCATCCGGTAGCCGAGATACGGGATGACGATCACGGCGGCGAACCACGAGGCGACGAGCGCGATCGCCGAGACCTGGAACAGCGAGCGCGTGTACTCGCCGGTGCCGCTCTTCGCCGTCGCGATCGGCAGGAAGCCCGCCACCGTGATCAGCGTCCCGGTCAGCATCGGGAATGCCGTGCTGGTGTACGCGAAGCTCGCGGCGCGGAACCGGTCGTAGCCCTGCTCCAGCTTGATCGCCATCATCTCGACCGCGATGATCGCGTCGTCGACGAGAAGGCCGAGCGACAGGATCAGCGCGCCCAGCGAGATCTTGTGGAGGCCGATGTCGAACAGCCACATGAAGAGGAACGTCGTCGCGAGCACCAGCGGAATCGACACCGCAACGACGAGGCCGGTGCGAAGGCCGAGGCTCAGGAGCGACACGGCGAGCACGATCAGCACCGCCTCGGCGAGCGAGCGGATGAACTGGTTGATCGAGCGCTGCACCGCGCGCGGCATGCTGGCGACCTGAGAGACCTCGGCGCCAACGGGAAGCTCGGCGGCGAGCGCCGCGATGCGGGCGTCGAGCGCGTGGCCCAGCTCGATCACGTCGCCGCCCTTGACCATCGTGATCCCGATGCCAAGCGCCTCGGCGCCGTGCCAGCGCATCGTCTGCTGCGGCGGGTCGACGTAGCCGCGGCTTACCGTCGCGATGTCGCCCAGCCGGAACATGCGGTTGTTGGCGCGGAGCGCGATGTCGCGGATCGAGTCGAGCGAGTCGAGCGCGCCGGAGGGGCGGAGGTACACGCGGTCGGTTGCCGTGTCGAACACGCCCGCCGCGGCAATGTTGTTCTGCGCGCCGAGCGTCGCGAAGATCTGCGCCGGCTCGAGCCCGAGCGTGGCGAGCTTGCTGTTGGAGAGCTCGATGAAGATCTTCTCCTCCTGCTCGCCGATGAAGTCGACCTTGGCCACGCCCTTGACCCGCAGCAGTTCCTCGCGGAAGCGGTCGGCGAACTCCTTGAGATCGCGGTAGCCGAAGCCCTGGCCGGTCAACGCGTAAACGTTGGTGTACGTGTCGCCGAACTCGTCGTTGAAGTATGGGCCGGAGATGCCGGAGGGCAGCGTGCCGCGGATGTCGCCGATCTTCTTGCGCACCTGATACCAATAGTCCGGCACGGCGGACGAAGGCAGCGTGTCGTCGAGGGCGACGAACACCAGCGATTCGCCGGGCTTCGAGTAGCTGCGCACGAACTGTAGCGGCAGCTCCTGCAGCTTGCGCTCGATCTTGTCCGTGACCTGCAGCTCCATCTCGCGCGCCGTGGCCCCCGGCCACTGCGTCTTGACGACCATCACCTTGAACGTGAACGGCGGATCTTCCGACTGGCCGAGCTTCGTGTACGCGAACGCGCCGCTGAGCGCGAATACGACGATCAGGTAGAGGACGAGCGCGCGATGATGCAGCGCCCATTCGGAGAGGTTGACGGAGAGCAGCGAGGCGCCGCGCGGCGCGTCGGCCGGGGCCATCGCCGCTCAGCCCCTGGCCGCCGGCGCCGGAACCGGCGCAGCGCCCGCGGCGGACTCGTACGGCCGCACGATCTGGCCGGGCCGCAGCTTGTTGGCACCTGCGGCGACGACCCACTCGCCGTTCGCAACACCCGAAGTGACGACGACGCCGTCCTCGCGGAACTGTCCGATCGCGACGCTGCGAAGCGCAACGGTCTTCGCCGCGGGATCGTAGATCCACACGGCTGGCTTGCCTTCCGCATCGTGATAGATGCTCGCCGGCGGCAGCAGCGCCGTCGTCGCGTTGGCGGTGCCGTCGACGACGACGTTGGCCGTCATTCCCCATTGCATCACCGGATCGGGCGCGAGCACCGTCACCCGCACCGCGAACGTCCGCGTCACGGGATCGACCGCCGGCGCAACTTCGCGCACGCGCGCCGCATAGGGCTTCGCCGGATTGGCCCACAGCACGACGGCGAGCGCCCGGCTGCCGGTCAGCTCGCGCAGGCGGTTCTCCGGCACGCTGATCGCGATTTCGCGCTCGTTCTCCCTCGCGAGCCGCGCGACCGGCTGCGCGGCGGCGACGACCTGTCCCGCTTCAGCATTGACGGCGGTGATGACGCCATCCTGGTCGGCGACGAGCGTCGCGTAGCCTGCCTGGTTGCGCGACACCGACTGCTGCGCCTGCGCCTGCCCAAGCTTGGCGCGCGTCGAGTTGAGCAGGTTGCGCTTCTGGTCGAGCGCGCTGCCACTCACGAACTTCTGCGCGAAGAGATTCTCGTAGCGCCCGTACTCGGCCTTCGCATACTCGTAGTCGGTCTGCGCGGACGCTACCTGCGCCTTCGCCGCCTCGGCCTGCAGCGCGACATCGGCTGGATCGAGCCGCGCGATCACCTGGCCCTTCCTCACGCGCGTGCCGACGTCGACGTCGCGCGCGACGACCTTGCCGCCGATGCGAAACGCGAGGTCGTTCTCGTAGCGCGGTTTCACCTCGCCCGCGAACACGGCGCGCTCGGCAGCGCCGCCGACGACGACCTGTGCGAGCTTCACCGGGCGGACGGATTCGGGCGGCGCCGGCGGCGGCGCGCAGGCGGCGAGCAGGACCGCGGCAACGAGCGCGGCGAATACCGGTCGACGTCCCGGACCCTGGGCGTTCATGTTCACTTCCTCCTCGCCGCGCCGAGGCTGCCCTGCCACAGCGCGCGCAGCGCGCGATCGAGTTCCGCCGGATAGCTCCAGACGAACACGGGCGACGCCGATACCACCGGTGCCACGCCTCCCTGCGCGCATTCGGTGCCGCGCGCGAGCGACATCTGCCAGAGTCCGAGAATCAGCGCGTAGCTGCGGCGCAGGAGCGCGAGTCCCTCGCCGCGCGAGAGCTCCCTGAAGTGCCGCTCAAGCCCGGCGCCGGCGCGCTCCAGCCGGTCCGCCATCCGCAGATGGAACGCGATGCCGAATTCCTCCGGAACGCCCTGCGACATCACGCCGAAGCAGCGCGAGGCCATCGGAAGGAAGAGGGGCGGCTCGACGATGTGCCGCTGCGTGAGCGCCAGCATGTCGTCGATGGTGACGGGACCCGGCCCGGCGAGGAGCGCATCGACCGCGCGAAAGAACCGGTCGATGCCGCGCTCGTGGACCGCGAGCAGCAATTCCTCCTTGCTGCGGAAATAGAGATAAACGGTGCCCTTGGCGAGGCGCGCCTCCTGCGCGACCTCGGCGACGCTCGCGCCGTGCTCGGGCGAGCGCAGCAGCAACTGCTCGGCGGCATCGAGGATGGCGTGATGACGCTCCTGCTTGTCCTCGGCGAGGATGGCGCGCTGGCGGATGACCATGGGATTTCCTTTGCGTGCACGTAAATGACCGTCGGTCACTTAGTCGCCAATTTAAGTGACCACGGGTCATTTGTCAAGCGGGGTTGCGCGCCGGGAACCGGGCCCGGCCACGGCCACGATCAGAAAAGCGCGAGCGTCGCGCGCGTCAGGGCGCTGTTGTCGTTCGCGTATTCGGCCAGCACGCTGAAGTGATCGCAGCCCGGGACGATCAGCGGCGCATCCGCACCCGGTGGCCGCGATTGCGGCCAGCGGTCCCACTGGATCCAGGTCTGGCGCAGGAATTCGGCCGTCTCGTCTCCGCCGACGGCGAGCAGCAGCGGCGCGTTCGAGCGCGGTGCGAGAAATGCGGGGGAGAGCCGCAGCGCCTCGCCGACATCGAGCTTCATGTCGGTGTTGAACGAAAAGAGCACGAGCGGCGTGAGATCGTGGACCCCGGACACGGACACCGCACCGGCGAACGATGTCGCATCGAGGCCCATCGACGCGGGGTCCGTCGCAAGCATCATCGCGGCGAGATGGCCGCCGGCGGAGTTGCCGCCGACGACGATGCGCTCTCCCGACGCGCCGTGCTTCGCGCCCTCGCGGGCAAGCCACGCCACCGCGCGCCGGCACTGGTCGACGATGGCGGACACGCTCACCGCCGGGCACAGGTCGTAGTTCACCGCCGCGACAGCGTATCCCCTCGCGACGAACGGCGTCGCGACGAATGACACGTCGTGCTTGTCGAGCGCGCGCCAGTAGCCGCCATGGATGAAGACGAGCGTCCCGCGCGCCATGCTGTCAGGCACGAAGAGATCGAGCGTCTCCTTCGGTCCCGGACCGTAGCGCACATCCGCGTGATGCGTGAGGGACGCGCGCGCCGCGGCGGACTTCTCGGCATACCACGCGAACCAGCGCGGATGGTCCGGCACCGCGGCGCGGTTGTTGTATCCGCGCTCGACGGCCTCCGGCGTGTAGCCGGTCAGCGCGACGGTGCTCACGCGGGAGGCGCGATCGTGACCGCGAGCGTCCCGAGCCCGTCAATCGCGCCGACGAGATGGTCGCCCGTCACGACGGCGCCGACACCCGCGGGGGTGCCAGTGAACACGAGATCGCCCGGAAGGAGCTCGTAGTAACGCGACAGGAAGTGCAGCGTGTGCGCGACGTCCCAGATCATGTCGGCGAGGTCGCCCGTCTGCCTTCGCGCACCATTGACGTCGAGCGAAATCGTTCCGCGCGAAGGATGGCCGACCGCCGCGACGGGGTACAGCGGCGCGATTGGCGCCGCGTCGGCGAACGACTTGCCGATGTCCCACGGTCGCTTCTTCTCGCGCATCTCGTTCTGCAGGTCGCGCCGCGTCATGTCGAGGCCGACTGCGTAGCCCCAGACGACGTCGAGCGCGCGCTCGGGCGCGAGCCCGACGCCGCGCGCGCCAATCGCCACGACCATCTCGATTTCGTGATGGAGATTCGCGGTGGCGAGCGGGTAATGCATCCGCCCCACCGCCGGCGCCACCACCGGCAGGATGGCATCGGCGGGCTTGGTGAAGAAGAACGGCGGCTCCTTCGCCGCGTCGCCGCCCATTTCCTTGGCATGCTCGGCGTAGTTGCGTCCCACGCAGTAGATGTGGCGGACGGGAAATCTTTCGGCGCTGCCGTGCACCGGCACCGACGGGAGCTCCCAGCCGGGAATCGAATACGTCATCGGGTCATCCATGTCGAAAGAATCGGGCGGGCGTCATGATTCGGCATCGGGCTGCCTCGCGGGCGCGGCCGCGGCAAATGCCGGCAGCGCGACGCACGCCGCTTCGATGCGCGTCAGCGTGGGATACGCGGCGAGGTCGATCGAGAAGCGCCGCGCGTTGGCGAGCTGCGGCACGAGGCAGATGTCCGCGACGGTCGGCGCGTCGCCGTGGCAGAACCGGCCCGTCGCCTTGTCGCGCGCAAGACTCGTCTCCAGCGCCTCGAGACCGGTGTCGACCCAGTAGCGGTACCAGCCGTCCTTCTGCGCCTCGGTGACGCCGAGCGTCCCGGTCAGGTAGTTGAGCACGCGCGAGTTGTTGAGCGGATGGATGTCGCAGGCGATCGAGAGCGCGATGCCGCGCACCCGCGCGCGGGCAATCGGATCGGCGGGAAGGAATGGCGGCTGCGGAAAGCGTCTCGTCCAGCCATTCGATGATGGCGAGCGACTGCGTGAGCACGTCGCCCTGCGTCGGTGACGAGCATCGGCACGAGGCCCTGCGGGTTGAGCGCGAGATAGCTCTCGTCGCGCTGCGCGCCGCGCTTCAGGTGGATGAACGCACGTTCCGGCACCTGCGACTTGAGCTGCAGCGCGATGCGGACGCGGTACGCGGCGGACGAGCGGAAGTAGTCGTAGAGCTTCACCGGGATCTCGTGTCAGAAGGCGGAGATGCCCGTTTGCGCACGACCAAGGATGAGGGCGTGGATGTCGTGCGTGCCTTCATACGTGTTGACCGTCTCCAGATTGAGCACGTGCCGGATCACGTGGAACTCGTCGACGATGCCGTTGCCGCCGTGCATGTCGCGTGCCATCCGCGCGATGTCGAGCGCCTTGCCGCAGGAATTGCGCTTCATGATCGACGTGATCTCCGGCGCCGCCTTGCCTTCATCCTTGAGGCGGCCGAGGCGCAGGCAGCCCTGCAGGCCCAGCGTGATCTCGGTCATCATGTCGGCGAGCTTCTTCTGCACGAGCTGGTTCGCCGCGAGCGGCTTGCCGAACTGCGAGCGGTCGATCGTGTACTGGCGCGCCGCGTGCCAGCAGAATTCGGCGGCGCCGAGCGCGCCCCAGGCGATGCCGTAGCGCGCGGCGTTGAGGCAGCCGAACGGTCCCTTGAGACCGTGCACGTTCGGCAGCAGGTTCTCCTCCGGCACGAAGACCTCGTCCATCACGACTTCGCCGGTGACCGACGTGCGCAGGCTGAACTTGCCCTCGATCTTCGGCGCCGACAGGCCCTTCATTCCCTTCTCGAGGATGAAGCCGCGGATCACGCCGTCGTCGGTCTTCGCCCACACGATGAAGACGTCGGCGATCGGCGAGTTCGAGATCCACATCTTCGATCCCGACAGCGAGTAGCCGCCCGCAGCCGTCCGGGCGCGCGTGATCATGCTGCCCGGGTCGGAGCCGTGATTCGGCTCGGTCAGGCCGAAGCAGCCGATCCACTCGCCGGTCGCGAGCTTCGGCAGGTACTTGCGCCGCTGCGCCTCGGAGCCGTAGGTGAAGATCGGAAACATCACGAGCGAGCTCTGCACGCTCATCATCGAGCGGTAGCCCGAGTCGACGCGCTCGACTTCGCGCGCGATGAGACCGTAGCAGACGTAGTTGAGGCCCGAGCCCGCCGTACTCCGACGGAATCGTCGCGCCGAGGAGGCCGAGCGAGCCCATTTCCGGAAAGATCGCCGGGTCGGAGCGCTCGTGACGGAACGCGTCGGTCACGCGCGGCAGCAGCTTCTCCTGCGCGTAGGCATGCGCCGCGTCGCGCACCATCCGCTCTTCCTCGGTCAGCTGTTCGGAGAGCAGCAGCGGGTCGTCCCACGCGAAGCGGGCCTTGACGGCGTGGACGGGCATTTCGGGAGCGTTCATCGCGGGACTCCGGGAGGGACGGGCTGCGCGCGGCCGGTCGGGTGGACGATTATGGCGCGCCGGCACGACGCGCACCAGTGAAGGCAACCGGCGCCGGCTTGATCTCGATCAGATTTCCGATCGATCGGGGATGACCGCCGTCGCCTCGATCTCGACCCGCGCGCCCTCCTCGACCAGCGCCGGCCACCGCCACTGCGCTCATCGCCGGATAGTGCGCGCCGATCACCTCGCGGTAGACCGCGCCCAGCGCCTTGAGGCTCGCGAGGTATTCCTGCTTGTCGGTCACGTACCAGGTCATCCGAGCGATGTGCTCGGGCCGCGCGCCCGCCTCGGCGAGCACGGCGACGATGTTTTCGAGCGCCTGGCGCGCCTGGCCGACGAAATCCTCCGCCTCGAAGCGCTGCGCTTCGTTCCAGCCGACCTGCCCCGCGACGAACACCAGTCGGCCCGACGCCATGACGCCGTTGGCGTAGCCCTTTGCGGGCGCCCACCCCGCGGGTTGCAGCATTCGCATCTGATACTCCTTCAGGTTGATCCATCGCCCGCGCGAAAGCGCTCGAGGCGCCCGCGCAGGTCGTCGCCGATCCGCACCGGCCGGCCGGTGCGGAGATCCATCAGGACGACGGTGAGGGCGACGCTCGCGCGCGCCTCGCCGCCGCATTCGATCTCGAACTCGAGTCGCATCGACGCGTTGCCCACGTCGGCGACGCTCACCGCGATCGCGAGGACGTCGCCCTGCCGCGTCGGCGCCTGCCAGTCGATTGCAGCCTTCACCACTGGCAGCCCGAGGTGCAGGCGGCGCACCGCGTCGGCGAACGGCCAGCCGATCGCCTCGCGCAGCCAGTCCTCCTCGGCCTCGTGAACGAAGTCGAGGAAGCGCGGATAGAACACGAAGCCGGCCGGATCGCAATGTCCGAAGCCGACGCGGCGCGTGGTGACGTAGCGGTTCGGAGTCATGCGCTGCCGCGGCGCCTTTCCTCGTCCATCTGGCGCAGGCGGAAGCGCTGCACCTTGCCGGTCTCGGTGCGGGGCAGGCCGTCGATGTATTCGATTGCGCGCGGATATTTGTACGGCGCGATCTCGCGCTTGACGAAATCCTGCAGCTCGCGCGTCAGCGTGTCGGTGGCGTCGACGCCCGGCTTCAGCACCACGAACGCCTTGACGATCTGCCCGCGCTCGGCGTCCGGCGACGCCGACGACGCCGCACTCGGCGACGGCCGGGTGCGCGAGCAGCGCGCCTTCGACCTCGGGGCCCGCCGATGTTGTAGCCGGCGCTGATGATCATGTCGTCGGTGCGCGCCTGGTAGACGAAGTAGCCGTCGGCGTCCATCAGGTAGGCGTCGCCGGTGTAGTTCCAGCCGTCGCGCACGTAATTCGCCTGCCGGTCGTCGGCGAGATAGCGGCATCCGGTGGGGCCCTTGACCGCCAGCTTGCCGACCTGCCCGGCGGGAAGCGGCCGGCCGCGCATCGTCCATCACGCACGCCCGGTAACCCGGCGTGACCGTGCCCGTCGCGCCGGCGCGCGCGTGCGCCTCGTCGTGCGAGATGAAGATGTGGAACATCTCGGTCGCGCCGATGCCGTCGATGATCTCGATGCCGGTCGTGTCCTTCCACAGCTTGCGCGTCGCCGCCGGCAGCGCCTCGCCGGCGGAGACGCACTTGCGAAGCGCCGACAGGTCGTGCTTCGCGACGACCGCCGCCATCGCGCGGTAGGACGTCGGCGCCGTGAACAGCACCGTCGCGCGGTGCTGCGCGACGACGGCTGCAGCAGCGCGTCCGGCGCGGGCCGTTCGACCAGCAGCGTCGCCGCGCCGATCGACAGCGGGAACAGCAGGAGGCCACCCAGCCCGAACGTGAATGCAAGCGGCGGACTGCCGGTGAAGAGATCGTCGGGCGACGCGCGCAGCGTGTGCAACGGCCAGCAGCGGCACGCCGCGATGAGATCGCGATGGAAGTGCATCGTCCCTTTCGGCTTGCCCGTCGTCCCCGACGTGAAGGCGATGATGCACGTGTCGTCCGCGGCCGTGTCGACATTGGCGAACGTCGGCGGCTTGGTCGCCATCCGCGTCTCGAGGTCGGTGGCGCCGGTGCCGCCGAAGTACGTCACCGATCTCAGCGTCGGGCAGCCGGGCCGCGCCGCGTCGAGGTCCTCGGCGAGACGCGCGTCGCACAGCGCATGCGAGATCTCGGCCTTGGTGACGATGTCGGTCAGTTCCTTCGCGCGGAGCAGCGGCATCGTGCCGACCGCGATGCCGCCCGCCTTCAGCACGCCGAACCAGCAGGCGGCGACCATCGGGTTGTTCGGCGCGCGCAGCAGCACGCGGTTGCCGGGCACGAGCCCCATGTCCTCGACGAGGACGCGCGCAATCCGGTTCGCCTGCGCCAGGAGATCGCGATACGTCCACCGCAACCCGCCGGGCGCGAGAATCGCCGCGCGTTCGCCCCAGCCGCGCTCGATCGCGCGGTCGAGAAGCTCGCCGGCGACGTTGAGCTGCGTCCGGCAGCGCGAGCTCGGGCAGATCGAAGATCAGTTCCGGCCACTGTTCTTGCGGCGGCAGGTGATCGCGGGCGAACGTGTCGACGTGTGCCGTCATCTCCTCCTCCCCGGGAGTTCGTCCAGCAGCGCGCGCCCGACGATGAGCTTCTGCACCTCGGTGGCGCCCTCGTAGATGCGCAGCGCGCGGATCTCGCGGTAGAGCCGCTCGGCGACCTGGCCGCGCGTGACGCCGAGGCCGCCGAAGAGCTGGACCGCGGCGTCGATGACCTGCTGCGCCGATTCGGTCGCGGTCATCTTGGCCATCGCGACCTCCTTCGTCGTCCGCGTCTTCTGCACGTCGCGCCTGCCATGCGGCGCGATAGGTGAGCAGCGCCGCGGCATCGATCGCCGTCGCCATGTCGCGCGAGCTTCGCCTGCGTGAGCTCGCGGTCCGCGAGCACGCCGCCGAACATCGGGCGCTGCTGCGCGTGCGCGAGCGACTCGGCCAGCGCGCGGCGCGCGAAGCCGAGTGCGGCGGCGGCCACCGACACGCGGAAGATGTCGAGCGTGCGCATCGCGAGCTTGAAGCCCTCGCCTTCGCTCCCGAGCAGCGCATCGCTGCCGACGCGGCATTCGCGGAACTCGAGGCGCGCGAGCGGATGCGGCGCGATCGTGTCGATGCGCTCCGCGACGACCAGTCCCGGCGCGTCCGCCGGCACGATGAACGCCGAGATGTCGCGCGTTCCGCCGGCATTGCCGGTGCGGGCGAACACGCAGTAGAAATCGGCGATGCCGCCGTTGGAGATGAACGTCTTCTCGCCGTCGAGCACGAAGTGGGCGCCGGCGCGGCGCACGTGCGTGGTCATCGCCGCGACGTCGGAGCCGGCGAAGGGCTCGGACAGTGCGAACGCGGCGATCGCGCGTCCGTTCGCGACCTGCGGCAGCCAGCGCGCCTTCTGCGCGGTCGTCCCGGCGAGCGTGATCGCGCCGCTGCCGAGCCCCTGCATCGCAAACGCGAAGTCGGCGAGCCCGTCGTGGAACGCGAGCGTCTCGCGCGCGATGCAGAGCGAGCGCGCGTCGAGCTCCGGCAGGAGCGCCGCCGTGGGCCGCCGGCACGCAATAGCGCAGCCATCCCGCCTCGCCGAGCATCGCGCACCAGGCGGCGGCACTCCGCGTCGACGTCGGCATGCTCGGTCCACGGCAATGCCTGCGCCGCCCAGTCGCCAAGTTCCGTCGCGAGCGTGCGATGCGGCGCGGCGAAGAACGGCCAGTCGAGATGGGCGCGGTTCATTCCAGCCTGCATGTCAATTGCCCGGCGAAGACCGGCTTGCCCTTCGCGACGAATGCGTCGTAGGCGCGCCGGAAGTCCTGCGTCTGCATGCAGATCGCCTGCGCCTCGGCCTCCGCCTCGATCGCCGCGTCGAGGTCCATCGCCCACTCCTGATGCAGGAGCTTCTTGGTCATCGCGTGCGCGAACGCCGGTCCGTCGGCGAGCGAGCGGGCGAGCGTCTGCGCATCTTCCAGCAGCCTTGCGCCCTCGACCAGCCGATTGAAGAACCCCCACGCGGCGCCTTCGTCCGCGGTCATCGCGCGGCCGGTGTAGAGGAGCTCCGCGGCGCGCCCCTGCCCGATCATCCGCGGCAGCAGCGTGCAGGCGCCCATGTCGCAGCCGGCGAGGCCCGACGCGCGTGAACAGGAACGCGGTGCGCGCCGCCGGCGTGCCGAGGCGGAAGTCGCTGGCGAGCGCGATCATCGCGCCAGCGCCTGCGCAGATGCCGTCGATCGCGGCGACGATCGGCTGCGGGCAGTGCCGCATCGCCTTCACGAGATCGCCGGTCATCCGCGTGAACGCGAGGAGCTCGGGCATCGACATCTTCGTCAGCGGGCCGATGATCTCGTGCACGTCGCCGCCGGAGCAGAAGTTGCCGCCGGCGCCGGTCACGACGACGCTGCGCACGTCGTTCGCATAGACGAGCTCGCGAAAGAGATCGCGCAGCTCCGCGTAGGCGTCGAAGGTCAGCGGGTTCTTCTTCTCCGGCCGGTCGAGCGTGATGGTGGCGACGCGGCCGTCGCCGGTCGCATCCCAGCGGAAATGCGCGCGCGCGGTAGTCGCGCAGCGGGCGCAGCTGCTGTTGCATGCTCATGCGGGGTCTCCGTGGGAAGCTGCTGCAGTCTCCGTGGCATCGCCCCGGATCGCCGACTTGAGCTCGCCGAGAAGCGTGTAGAGACGCGCGCGTTCGGCGGCGGGCAGGTCGGCCAGGATCTCCTCGATCCAGCGCTCGTGCTCGGCGGCCATCGTCATGAAGCGGCGCCGGCCCTTCGGCGTCAGCTTCACGGCCAGCGCGCGCCGGTCGGTCGCGATTCCGCGGCGCTCGACGAAACCTTCGGTCACGAGCTGATCCACGATGCCGGTGACATTGCCGCCGGTGACCATCATCCGGCGCGACAGCTCGCCCATCCGGAGCCCGTCGGGGCTGCGCTCGAGCTGGGCCATGAGGTCGAAGCGCGGCAGCGTCGTCGCGAACCGGCGCGAAAAGGCGCGTCCTGACCGTGCGCTCGATCAGCATCGTGCAGGCGAGGAGGCGCAGCCACAGGCGCAGCGAATCGTGGTGGTGCGCTTCCGCGCGGGATTCAAGATCGCTTGCGCGCGTCGCGGCGTTCATCACCCGTTCGCCTCCGGCGCGTCACTCGCCATCTGCGCGGCGCGCGCGAGGTTGCGCTCGAGCTGATCGCGGCCCGTGAGGTATTGCGGCGGCCACGGCATTCGTCGTAGCCGAGCGCCGCCGCCGCGTGCAGCGTCCAGTACGGGTCGGCGAGGTGCGGCCGGGCGAGCGCGCAGAGGTCGGCGCGACCCGCCATCAGGATGCTGTTCACGTGATCGGGCTCGAAGATCGCGCCGACCGCCATCGTCGCGATGCCGACTTCGTTGCGTATGCGATCGGAGAACGGCGTCTGGTACATCCGGCCGTAAACGGGCTTCGCGTCCCGCGTGGTCTGGCCGGACGAGACGTCGATCGAGATCGGCGCCCGCCGTCCTTGAAGAGTCGGGCGACGGTCACGGCGTCGTCCGGCGTGTTGCCGCCCGGTGCCCAGTCGTGCGCCGAGATGCGCACCGACATCGGCCGGTCCTTCGGCCAGACGGCGCGCAGCGCGCGAAAGACCTCGAGCGGATAGCGGCAGCGATTCTCGATCGAGCCGCCGAACTCGTCCTCGCGGACATTGGTCAGCGGGCAGATGAACGCGGAGAGCAGGTAGCCGTGCGCGCAGTGGAGCTCGAGCCAGTCGAAACCGCATGCGGCGCCCGCGGTGGCGGCGCGCACGAAATCGTCGCGCACGCGGTCCATGTCGGCGCGCGTCATCGCGCGACGGCACCTGGTTGCGCGGACCGTACGGAATCGCCGAGGGCGCGATCAGCGGCCAGTTGCCGGCGGGCAGCGGCTCGTCGGCATCCTCCCAGCCGAGCTGCGTCGATCCCTTCGGCCCGGCGTGGCCGAGCTGCAGCGCGATCTTCGCCGAGTGTGCGCGTGTGCACGTAGTCGACGATGCGCTTCCACGCGGCCGCGTGATCGCGGCTCGTACAGCCCCGCGCAGCCCGGGCTGATGCGCGCATCGGCGGAAGGCGCAGGTCATCTCGGTGAAGACGAGGCCGGCGCCGCCGTGCGCGCGGCTGCCGAGATGCACGAGGTAGAAGTCGTCGGGCGTGCCGTCGACGCACGAGTATTGCGCCATCGGCGACATCACGACGCGGTTGGGGAGCGTGACGCCGCGCAGCCGGAACGGCGTGAACATCGGCGGCACGGCCGTCACGCCGGCGGAGGCATGCTCCGCGAACCAGCTCTCGACTCGCTGCACGAACACGGCGTCGCGCAGGCGAAGGTTCTCGTGCGAGATGCGCTGGCTGCGCGTGAGCAGGCTGTAGGCGAACTGCTCGGCCTCGAAGCCCGAGTAGCGGTCGACGTGCTCGAACCACTCGGTCGAGTTGCGCGCCGCATTCTGGATCTTCAGGACCTCGACCGAGCGCTCCGCCTCCCAGCTCGCGAGCGCCTGCGCGCAGATCGGCGTGCTGGCGAAGCGACCGCGCCAGCGCGATCGCGTCCTCGAGCGCCAGCTTGGTGCCCGAGCCCACCGAAAAATGCGCGGTGTGCGCGGCGTCGCCCATGAGGACGATCGGCACGGGCTTGCCCTCGCGCTCGCGCCAGTGCACCCACGTGCGGCAGACGATGCGCGGAAATCGGATCCAGATCGCCGACCCGCGCAGGTGGGACGCGTTGCTCATCAGGCGCTCGCCATCGAGCCAGGGCGCGAACAGCCGCTCGCAGAAGGCGATCCCCTCCTCCTGCGACATCCGCTCGAGGCCGGCCCTCTGCCACACCTCCTCCGGCGTCTCGACGATGAACGTCGACGTGTCGCCGTCGTACTGGTACGCGTGCGCCTGGAACCAGCCCCAGGGCGTCTCGACGAAGGCGAACGTGAAGGCGTCGAAGCGCTTCTTCGTGCCGAGCCAGACGAACCGGCAGCGCCTGACGTCCACGTCCGGCTTGAACGTCGTCATGTAGCGCTCGCGGATCCGGCTGTTGATGCCGTCGGAGGCGATCACGATGTCGGCGCGGAACTCGTCCGCCGCCGCGACGTCGTCGCCGACGTCGGTCGCGAACTCGAGCTCGACGCCGACCTCCGCGCACCGCTCGCGCAGGATCTGGAGCAGCCGCATGCGGCCGATGCCGCAGAAGCCGTGGCCGCCGGACGTGACCGTGCGGCCCTTGAAGTGGACGTCGATGTCGTCCCAGTGATTGAAGGCGCCGACGATCGCGCGCGCGGACTCCGGATCGGCCGCCTCGAGATTGCCGAGCGTGTTGTCGGAGAACACGACGCCCCAGCCGAACGTGTCGTCCGGCCGGTTGCGCTCGACGACGCGAACTGCATTGGCGGGATCGGCCTTCTTGAGAAGGAGTCCGGCATAAAGACCCGCCGGGCCGCCGCCGATGCACAGGATCCGCATGTCGCTCCGCGCCAGCTCCGCCTCGCAGGTGGCGCGCAAATAGTTAAGGTCTGAATATATTAGACCTCAAATAAATGCTGTCAAGCGAAGGCGCGCTGCCGCGTCCCGCCCGCCTAGGCCATGCGGACGATATCGCCCCAGGCGGCATTGCCGGCAACGTGTTGCCGCGCGCCTCCCCCGCGCTCCCGCCCACGTTGCAGGAGCCACGCCATGCAACTGAGAAGCCGGACCTCGCTGCGCGCCAACGCGCCGCGCGGTCGCCGCGGCGTCACGCTGGTCGAACTGGCGATCGCGCTCGCGATCGCCGCAACGCTCGTGGTCATTGCGCTGCCGAACGTCGCGGACTGGATCGCCGAGGGCGAGGTGACGAACGAGGCGCGCCATCTGGCCGCGGTGATGGGCGTCGCGCGCTCGGAAGCGATCAAGCGGGGCGATCGGGTCAACCTCTGCAAATCGCGCGACCGGCTCCAGTGCGATTCCGCCGCGAGCTGGGGTGACGGATTCATCGTGTTCGTCGATGCCGACCACGACGGCCAGGTCGACGGCGGCGCGGAGCCCATCCTGCGCATCGCCGAGGCAGCGCCGCGCGGCATCAGCGTCAGCGGGAACCACCCCGTGGCGAACTACGTGTCGTTCACCCCCCTCGGGACGGCGCGCCTCCTGAACGGGGCGCTGCAGATGGGGACGATTACAGTCTGCCGCAGCGGACGGCGCGGGGCGGACGTGATCCTCGTCCAGACCGGGCGTGTCCGGATCGCGAAGACCGCAGCCAAGTGCCCGTGACGCAACAGGCGCGAAACGGGCGCCTATGGTTGTGCGCGAATGTCGCGGCGACCGGTATTCGCGCCGACGAACGGAGCGAACGGGCGATCGGCGGCGCGGAAGGACCTTCGCGCATCCGGATGCGGCGCCCGAATCACAAGGAGCGGTCCCGGCGGGGCATCTTGCGGGCCCACCGTCCGTTCCCGGTGAGCGCCCATTAGTCGGTCAGCGTTGCGGCAGCCTCGCCCGACCCCTACGATAGCCGTGTGAAAAGGGAGCCCACCATGAAAATTCCGAGGATTGCGGCGCGGCCTCGCGCGCGCGGCTTCACGCTGATCGAGCTGATGATGGTGGTCGCCGTCATCGCCATCCTCGCGGCGATCGCTGTCCCCATGTACGGCAGCTATGTGATGCGCGGCAAGATCGTCGACGCAACGTCGCACCTCGGCGACCTGCGGACGCAGATGGAGAAGTTCTTCATGGACAACCGCACATACCTCAACGGCGCCGCCTGCGGCGTGCAGCCGATCATCGACGGATACAACGCAGATCCCTCCCGAAACTTCAATTTCAGCTGTGCCGCGGTGGCGGCAACGACCTACACGCTGCAGGCCGATGGCATCGCGGCGAGAGGAATGCCCAATTTCCAGTATCAGATTAACGAGCAGAACCAGAAGGCGACCCCCAAGGTGTACACCGGCTGGTCGGGCGCCGGCGCCGCCTGCTGGGTCATCAAGTCGGATGGTTCCTGCTGATGCGCGTCGCCGCACAATCCGGCGTCACGCTGATCGAGATGATGGTCGCGCTTGCGATCGCGGCGCTCCTCGTGACGCTCGCCATCCCGAGCTATACGGCGTGGATCTCCGACTCGCAGATCCGCAATGCGGCGGAGTCGCTCGGCAGCGGCCTGCGCTTTGCCAAGTCGCAGGCGATCGTGCGCAACGAGGCGGTGCGCCTCGTGCTCGACCCGACCACGGCCACCGGCGGCTGGCAGGTGCAGCTCGATTCGGATGACTCCGTGCTGCAGACGGGCTCCTTCGCCGAATCCGCGTCGCGCGCCCAGTTCACGGTGGCCCCCGCGGGGGCCACCACGGTGACGTACACGGCGCTTGGACAGCTCAGCCCCACGAACAAGGACGCAAGCGCCGTGATGACCTCGGTGCGGGTCCAGATTCCGTCTGCGCGCGAGCTCGACGTCGTGTTCGGCGGCGTCGGCGGCAGCGGCGTCAAGATCTGCGATCCGAGCGGATCGCTGCCGGCGGGCGATTCAAGGGCCTGTCCGTCATGAAGCCGTTTCAGCAAACCCGCCGGGCTACCGACATGCAGCGGGGCAGCTTCCTGCTGGAAGCGCTGGTCGCGATCCTCATCGTCGCGTTCGGGATTCTGGGCCTCCTCGGACTCGAATCGCGCGCGTTGCAGAACGTCGACGACGCCCAGTACCGGAGCGAAGCGGTGGCGCTCGCCAATTCCTACATCGGCCAGATGTGGATTGCGGACCAGACGACGCTCGCCGCGAACTTCGACTCGACCGTTGCCGGTGCAGGCACTCCGTATGACGAGTTCACGAAGGTGGTGCAGGCGCGGCTCCCCGGAGCGACCGGCAAGGCGCCCGACGTGACGGTGACGCCGGCGGCACCGCCTGCGCAAGGCACGCAGGTGACGGTCACCGTCTACTGGCTGCCGCCCGGCGACGTGAAACTGAAGAGCGCCGTGACGAATCCGCTCGGAATGCACCAGTACATTGCCACCGCAACCGTCAACTCGACCAATTGACACGAATGGCACGCAGATCGCATCCGCTCCGCACGAGGCGCCTCCAGTCGGGCGTCGGCATCGTCGAGACGATGGTCGGGATCCTGATCGGGCTCGTCGTCCTGCTCGTCATCTACAACGTCCTGTCGCTGGCCGAAGGCTACAAGCGCACGACGATCGGCGTCGCCGACACGCAGACCACCGGACTCTTCGCGCAGTTCGTGCTCAACCGCGAGATTTCCAACGCAGGCAACGGGCTCTCGATCGGCACCGACAATTTTTCAACCTGCAATGACGGCCCTGCCGGAGCCGGCGACTGGCGCCTCAAGCCCATCCCGGTGCTGATCACCGACGGCGGCAACGCCGACACCTCCGACAGCCTCGTGATCTTCTACAGCAATTCGCTGCGCGTCACCAATCCGGTGCTGTTCCTGACCGGGGTGATTACGCCCGCAAGCTTCAACGTGCAAAGCCCGAACGGATTCAGCAAGGGCGATTGGGTGATCGCTTCCGACCCGAACAGCGGGTTCAATGCGGCCAAATGCTGGTTGACGCAGCTAACGGCCGCCCCGACGCCCAATGCGTTGAATTCCGGACAAGGCGGGGTGGATCTCCAATACTCCCCGGTGCCCGCACCGGCGCTGCACTTCGATCCCAATCAAAGGTCCAGGGTGCTCAATCTCGGCCAGGACAACGGCACGATCGATCGCGTCCAGTACACGGTGGACGCAGCCAAGCGCCAGCTTGACAGCCAGGTCGTCAATCCCGCGCCCGGCGTCGCCGCGCAGCCGGTGCTGCCGCTCGCGCAGAACGTCGTGCTGGTGAAGGCCCAGTACGGCATCGACCCGCTTGCCAACGACAACGTCGTGACGTTCTGGACGTCCGCGGTGCCGGCGGCCAAGAACGCGGCGAACACCAACGGCGTCGATTACTCGTGCGACACCGGCGGCGACGACACCCAGTTCGCGAAGTGCAGCTTCGGCACGAACGCGACGGCAGCAACGATCCGCACGATCAAGGCGGTGCGCATCGCGGTGGTCGTGCGCAGCGAGGAGTTCGACAAGGATCCGGCGCTCGTCAATCAGGCCGATCAATATCTCTTCAACTGCTCCGCAAACACCGACGCCGGCTGCCAGGGGCGAATCAAGGTGCAGAACGCCGCCGCCGGCGGCGTGCTCGCCGACGGTTACCGGCACCGGATCTACGAAACAACGATCCCGTTGCGCAACATGATATGGAACAAATGAACCCCGTCCTTCGCAGAAGCGTCTCGCCAATGTGCGCCGGCCGCGCAAAGCAGAGCGGCGTGGTGCTGTTCGTCGCCCTGATCGCGATGGTCGTCCTGAGCCTCGCGGGCGTCGCACTGCTGCGCGCCACCGACGCCGGCACGTCCGTGGCAGGCAACCTCGCTTTCCGGCAGTCGTCGATGGCGCTCATCAACCTCGCGGTCGAGCGGGCCACCGACGACCTCTTCTACCACCACAACATCGCCGACACGACGATCGACGACACCGGGCACAATTATTACGCGACGCTCCAGCCCCTTTGGGTCGGCGGCGTCCCGGGCGTCCCGCCGGACCTCAAGAAGGGCAGCTATCCCGGGGCGTTCCAGAAAATCGCGGACGCCAACACCGGCAACACGGCAACGTGGGTCATCGAGCGGTTGTGCACCGTCGACGGCGACCCGCTGGTCAACATCGGCAGGTGCGACGTGCTGCTGCCGAAGATCTCGCCGGGCAAGACCACGATGAAGGGCGGCGGGCCGCCGGTGAATCCGCAGCCGATCTTCCGCCAGACGATCCGCATCGACGGCCCGTCCAACACTGTGACGTACGCGCAGGCAATGCTGCGCTGACCCGAATTCCGCCCGTACGGGAGAGGCAAAATGACAACGATCCTCAAGAACCTCGGCTGCAAGGGCCTGCCCCGGGCGCTGACGATGCTGCTCGCGCTGTTGCCGCTCGGCGAGTCCGCACTGGCCCAGACCGAGCTCTCCAACCTGCCGATCGCGTCCAAGGTCACGGCGAAGCCGAACATCCTGTACACGCTCGACGACTCCGGCAGCATGGTCAACAACTATCTGCCGGATTTCGTGGTCAACAGCTACTGCCGCGCCGGGCAGGCCACCACGGCGTGCTCCGGTACGGCCAACTTCAATTTCCCGCCGTTCCTGGCCTCGGATTTCAACCATCTCTATTACAACCCCAACATCACGTACACGGCGCCCAAGAAATACGACGGCTCGTCGTACGCGGACGAGAACGCCGCCCTCACCACCAACTTCACCAAGGTCCAGAACGACCCGTACCTCACGCCCGACTTCCTCGCCGCCCACGTCACCAATCTCACGAGCAAGGTGTCGGTCCCCGTCTACTGCAACTCCGACTGGCCGCTGGTCGGCACGAGCTACGTCACCGGAGACGTCGGCGACGCCAACGGCGAATACAAGGCCGGCTCCGGCGAGCACTGCCGGATCAACGGCAACGCGTACGACGCAGTCGGCAAGGCGCCGTCCATCGCCGCCGACTACAACTATCCCTGGTCGCCATCGGCCGGTGTCGGGGCGACGTACTTCTATCGCAACGGCGGCACCAAGGCGCTGTACTGCAACACAGCAGCGCCGGGATGGCCGCGCAACCTCGCAAGTCCTCCTGCACCTTCACCTGCACGGTCGGCGTCCCGACCGGTGGCACCACGACGGTCCAGACCTGCAACGACACCGGCCAGCAAAACCAGTGCTGCTACGCGGCGTATCAACAGCCCCGTCGCCGGCTGCCCTGCCGCGTCGACCTACTACGCCCGCGGGCTGCAATACGAGCACGAATCCGGAGTATTGCTCCCCGGGCATCGGCCTGCCCGGCGAATGCACGGCCGGCTGCGCGTGCAACGGCAGGCGAACCGGCGAGAAAGGGACTTGCAGCACCAGCCGGCGCGTCGTGCGGCTGCACGGACTCGCCGCCGGGAACGCCCTGCACGATCGTGGTCAACGGAAATGCCAAGTGCCCGAACGTCGTGACCAATCCGACCGGCTGCACGCTCGGGGGAACGCTCATCGCGTCCTGCCCCGCCGCGCCCAGCGCCAAGTGCACGGACAAGGTCTGGGACCCCGTCGCGAAGGCATACAAGGTGACGACGCTTCAGAACGACGCCGAACTCCTCAACGGAGGCACGGGCGCCGTTTGCCGGCACAACAATTTCGATTACACGGGCATCGGCGGGCCGGCCAAGGGGCCGGTCACCTATCCGGTCGCGCCGTTCACGACGCTCGGTCAACAGCGGCTGCCCGACGTACTCGGGCTCAATCAGCATACCGCGCCACTACTACACGGTCGCGTCGGTGCAGTTCTGCAAGAACAAGGACCTGACCAACAACGACCAGTGGAAGGGCTTCGGCGTGGCGCCTTGCCAGTCCAAGAACGACCTGACGACCTTCCTCAACGTCGCCTACGGCACGTTCACGCGCGTCGACCTCGTCAACGACGGCAGGCTGTACAACTACGTCGATCCGTACACCGGCGTCGCCGGCACGCGCACGTACGCGCAGGAGATGACGAACTATTCGAACTGGTTCTCGTACTATCGCACCCGCGTGCTCGCCGCCAAGACGACGACGGCGATCGCGTTCTCGTTCCTCGATTCGACATACCGCGTCGGCTTCCAGGGAATGAACACGCCGGCGACCAACTGGGTGGATGTCGACGACTGGACGCCCGGCGCCGGCAACCAGCGTGACAAGTGGTACAACAAGCTGCAGAACGTGGCGATCGGCACCGGCCTGACACCGTCGATCAACGCGGAGCTGCGCGTCGGCGAACTCTTCCGCACCGGCACAGGCGGCAGCGGCAGCCTGCCGACGATGGACGAGGGCTACATCCCGGCCTCGGCCAAGGACCCGATCACCGTCAGCTGCCAGAAGAACTACCACATCCTCTTCACCGACGGGTTCACCAACCAGGCCTACGATATTTCCCTCGGCGAGATCGACGGCGGAAACATCCCTGCGTTCCCCGCGGACCCGGACCCGACCAACCATCCCGAAGTGACGGTGGCCGGACTTCGTGCGCTGACCGGCACGCCGTGGCCCAACCCGTTCAAGGACCCCACGCCGACGGCGAACACGCTCGCCGACGTCGCGCTCCAATACTGGATGAACGACCTGCGTCCGGCCGCATCGTGGCCGGCGAGCATCGCCAAGGACAATGTGCCGTCGAACGACGGCCAGGCAGGCAAGGACCTCCTCTGGACCAACGACCCGGCGTTCTGGCAGCACGTCAACTTCAGCGCCATCTCGTTCGGCTCCGAGGGGATTCTCGACGCGAGCAATGCGACGGGCGTCACCAACAGCATCGCGTCCGGCGCGACCCAATGGTTCACCGGCGTGAACTGGCCGAATCCGCCGCGCAGCCCGACGACGCCCGCCGGCAACAAGGGAGCGACTGCGGTCGACGACCTGTGGCACGCCACCGTCAACGCGCGCGGACAGTTCGTCTATGCGAAGGACCCGATCCAGGTGTCCTACGGACTCGGCCACATCCTCGCCGGCATCCAGAACGAGCCGAAGTCGCGCGCGGGATCGGCGTTCTCGTCCGATGTGCTGACCCTGACCGATCACGCCATATACGTTCCGTCGATTCTTCCGGGATGGGCGGGCGACCTGCGCAAGATCGAGATCGATCCCACGTCCGGCGTGCAGGCGGGCGCGCCCGACTGGAGCGCGCTGGCGCTCCTCGAAACCCTCCTCACGACGGGATCCTGGACGACGACGCCGCCGGCGGCGGACAGCCAGTACCCCTGGTTCGCGAACCGCCGCATCGTCACCTGGGATCCGCCACAGAACAAGGCGGTGCCGTTCCTCCCCGGCGGCATCATGACGGATGGCCAGGAGGCGACGCTTTCGTCAACGGTATCGGTCCAGAAAGCGATGATCGCCTACCTGCGCGGCGGGTCGTACATCCACGGCAAGGACACGAGCGGCAGCGACATCAACGTCCTGGTCGAGGGCACCTCGATCGGCCAGTTCCGCGACCGGTCGGGCTTTTCCGGTCACGGCAAGCTCGGCGACATCAGCGACTCGTCGCCACTCGTGGTCGGCAACCCGAACTCGCCGTTCATCGACGGGTACGACCCGGGATACACGGCCTACCACAACAAGTACGACTCGATGGCCGGCGGAACCCCGCGCGATTCGCGCGTATACGTCGGCTCCAATGACGGCATGTTGCACGTCTTCGATGGCACTACCGGCGGCGCGACGAGCGGGTCCGAGGTGTTCGCCTACATCCCGCGCGCGGTGTTCACGACCGCGACGGACGAGGACGGTGCACCCCGCGGCATCCAGTCGCTGACCTTCCAGGACGGCGGCGCCCCGGCCTACAAGCACCACTTCTTCGTCAACGCCTCGGCGCGCAAGTCGGACGTCGACTTCAACAACTGCGGACTGCTGGATCCGACCGATCCGCTCAAGCAGAAGCTGAAGGACCCGTCGTGCACGCCAGACTGGCATACGATCGTCGTCGGCGGCCTCGGCAAGGGCGGTGGCAGCTACTATGCGATCGATGCAACGACGCCGGTCAACACGACCGACACCGAGGCGAACATCGCCAAGAAGGTCCTCTGGGAATTCTCGGCCGCCGACATGAAGTACTCGTACTCGCGGCCGATCATCGCGAAGACCTACACCGACGGCTGGGTCGTGCTCGTCGCCAACGGGTACAACGCGCCAAGCGGAAAGGGCAAGATCTACATGATCAACCCGGTCACCGGAGCCCTGATCCGCACGCTGACGACGACTGCGGCCGACACGGGCACGCCCGGCAACCCGAGCGGCCTCGCCCAGATCAGCGGCTTCTCGAAGGACTACCACAACCAGTTCATCGAGCAGATCTACGGCGGCGACCTCAACGGTGTCGTCTGGCGGTGGGACATTTCCGACTTCAGCCCGGCGGCATGGACCACGGTCCGCTTTGCCAAGCTGACCGACCCATCCGGGCAGCCCCAACCCGTGACGACCGCGCCGCAGATCGAGATCGACCTCAACAACGGCAACGACCGCTACGTGTTCGTCGGCACCGGGCGCCTGCTGCACATCGACGACCTCACCACTCCGTCACCGGAGCAGATCGAGACGATGTACGCGATTCGCGACGGCGCGCTGGCGCTGCCGTTGACAGCGGGGCTTCCGATTGCGCCGCGGGCAACGCTGCGCCAGGCCGATCCGCTGACGATCACGCCGCTCGCGGGCGCGGTTCCGAACGGCTGGTACATGGACCTTCCGGCGGGCCAGCGGATCGTGGTCGACCCCGAGGCCGATCTCAACGTGGTGGCGTTCATCGGGACATCGACTCAGCCCGACCCGTGCCTCACGTCGCTGCCCGCGTACATCTATGCCCGTGAGTACGCGACGGCCGAATCCGACGTCCAGACGCTGTCGGGTGGAACGTGGACGACGCAGCCGTCGGCCTATTCGGCGGAAGGCGCGGTGGGCCTCGACCTCATCGCATTCCTCGATCCGTCGAGCTCGTTCCCCGTGCTCGGCCTTGGGACGACGCTGGAAACGACCGGTGGCATCTCGACGTTCAAAGTCCAGCCGAAGTCCTTCGGCGGCGCGCACCGGATGTCGTGGCGGATGCTCGGCAACTGACGGGGGAACGACGGGGCCGCGACCGAACGGGCGCGTAAGCATATGGGCGGAGGGCGGCGCTGCGGCGCCGCTTTCCTTTTACCGCGGGCGCGGCCCTCAGTGCTATCGTTCGGCCGGCTATCCGGGCAGCGGCGACGTGCGCGCCCGCTCGATCGCATCACCTTCGGCGCGCGCCCCTCGACACCCTGCACGACGACGACATGACGCGCAGCCCGGACCGATCGCGTGACACGCTGCTGACGGCGCTCGCCGCGTCGCTGCTCGTTCACGCCGCGTTGGGCATGGCCTTCGGCAGGAACGCCGGTGCGACGCCCACGCCGCTTGCGTTGCCGTCGCCGCCGCTGTCGATCCGCATCGCGAATCTCCCGGAATCCCCGCCCGCCGTGCAGAGCCCGGCCTCGGCCCGCCTCACCGCAGCCAGTCGCGCCGATGACTCCAACGCCCAGCATCCCCAGCGCCGTCGCGGCGGCGGCGCAGACGGTCGCGCCGCCCACCGTGTCGGTCCCTGCCATCCGCGACGTCGCGTCAAAGCGCATGGATGGCACCGCGGACCTGCGACAAATCAGCGGCACCGTGACGGTGGCCGCGGATGCGACCGTGGGCCGCGCCGGACGCTTCCTGCAGGAGCGCGTGCGCGAGCAATTTCCCACCGAGGTCTGGCATCCCGTCAGGATTGCCGACCCGATTCGCGTCGCCTACCCGCCCGCGGCGCTGGCGACACATCGCGAAGGCGTCGTGATCGCCTTCCTGGTCGTTGCGGCCGACGGGTCGGTGCAGGAACTCGACTTCATCGAAGGCGACGACGACCTATCGCTCGCGGTCGCCGATGCACTCGCCACAGCGCGGCTCGCGCCGGCCGAGGAAATCGGCGGCAAGCCGATCTCCTTTTACACCGTCCTCGAATTCGACTTCCGGATCGACGGCGCGCAGCCTTCCGCCGGCGCGACGGCCGCGGCCGCGCGCTAGCCTGGGCGCGCATCCGCGACGACTTCCCGGGCTCGCTCAGCCGAGCGTCGGCATGTGGAAGCCCGGCGCGGCGCTGCCGTCGTCGGGCCAGCGCGCCGTCACCGCCTTGCCGCGCGTGTAGAAGCGCACGCCGTCCATCCCGTGCACGTGGAGGTCGCCGAAGAGCGAATTCTTCCAGCCGCCGAACGAGTAGAACGCCATCGGCACCGGAATCGGCACGTTGATGCCGACCATTCCCACTTCGACGTCCTGCTGGAAGCGCCGGGCCGCATGCCCCGAGCGCGTGAAGATCGCGGTGCCGTTGGCGTAGGGATTCGCGTTGATCAGCGCAATCGCGTCGGAGAGCGCGCCGGCGCGCGTGACGACGAGCACCGGCCCGAAGATCTCCTCGCGATAGACCGACATCGAAGGCGTCACGTGATCGAGCAGCGTCGGGCCGACGAAGAAACCCCGCTCATGCCCGCGCACCCCCGGCTTGCGTCCGTCGACGACGAGCGTGGCGCCCTCGCCGATGCCGCGCTCGATGAGCCCCATGATGCGATCGCGCGCCGCGGCGGTGATGACCGGGCCCATCTCGACGTCGGGGGCATCGCCGGGCCCGACGGTGATGCGCCTCGCCTGTGCGGCAAGCTCTGCCACGAGCGCGTCGCCCGCGTCGCCGACGGCGACGACCGCGGACACCGCCATGCAGCGCTCGCCGGCGGAGCCGTACGCGGCGCCGATGATGGCGCTCGCGGCGTGGCGCAGATCGGCATCCGGAAGCACGACCGCATGATTCTTGGCGCCGCCCAGTGCCTGCACGCGCTTGCCGTGGCGAGCGCCGGTCTCGTAGATGTACTTCGCGATCGGCGTCGAGCCGACGAACGAGACCGCACGGATGCCCGGATGCGCGAGGATCGCGTCGACCGCCTCCTTGTCGCCGTGCACGACGTTGAACACGCCCTCGGGCAGCCCCGCCTCGGCAAGGAGCTCCGCCATCCGCAGCGCAAGACTGGGATCGCGCTCGGAAGGCTTCAGGATGAACGTGTTGCCGCAGGCGAGCGCGATGGGAAACATCCACAGCGGGACCATTGCCGGGAAGTTGAACGGCGTGATGCCCGCGCACACGCCGACGGGCTGGCGCAGCGAGAAGGCGTCGACGTCGCTGCCGACGTTGTCGCTGAATTCGCCCTTGACGAGATGCGGGATGCCTGTCGCGAACTCGACGACCTCGATGCCGCGCGAGATCGAGCCCGCGGCATCGGCAAGTGTCTTGCCGTGTTCCTCGGTGACGACGCGTGCGAGCGCGGGCTTGTTCGCCTCGAGCAGCTCGCGAAACCGCATCAGGATGCGCGCGCGGCGCAGCGCGGGCCAGGTGCGCCACTCGGCGAATGCCGCGGTGGCCGCGCGCACCGCAGCATCCACGTCCTCGGCATTGGCGAGCGGGACGCGGCGGATCACCGCGCCGGTGGCCGGATTGGTGACGTCGCCATGCCGGGTCGCAAGTGCGGCGACGGGCCGGCCGCCGATCCAGAGCGGAAGCGTTTCGCGGGTAGCGGTTTCCATGCGTTCCTCCAGAGCGAAGCGTCAGGCGCCGCGCTCGGCGAGCCGCGCGACATAGCGCGCGATGAGGTCGACTTCGAGATTGACCCGGGCACCCGGGCGAAGCATCGAAAGCGTCGTCACGTCGAGTGTATGCGGGATCAGGTTGAGGTGAAAGCGCGAGCCGGCCACGCCGTTGACGGTGAGGCTCACGCCGTCGACGGCGATCGAGCCCTTGGCGGCGATGAAGCGCGCGAGCGCTGCCGGTGCCTCGATCTCGAGGCGGAAGCTTCCGTCTCCCGATGCGACTTCGGTGACGCGTTCGAATGCGACGACCGTGCCGACACCGTCGACGTGGCCGCTCATCAGGTGTCCGCCCAACCGGTCGGACAGGCGCAGCGCGAGCTCGAGATTCACGTCGCGGCCGCCGTCGAGCCCCGCGGTGCAGGCAAGCGTCTCGGCGGAGACGTCGAACGCCACGGTGCGCCCCTCCTTCGCCGTCACGGTGAGGCAGCAGCCGTTGACCGCGATCGAGTCGCCGATGGCCACACCATCGAGGTCGAGCCCGCCCGGCACGATGGCGAGGCGCAATCCGTCGCCCTTGGGCGCGGTGGCGGCAACCTTGCCGACCGCCTGCACGATTCCGGTGAACATCAGGTGGATCCTTTCGCAATGCGCGCAATGATGCGCAGATCGTCGCCGATCCGCGTGACGTCGTGCAGCGTGAACGGCACGCGTGCCGAGAGTGAGGCGAGCCCGCCCGGAAAGTCGGCGATGCCGCGGGCCGGGTCGCCGAGGATCGACGGCGCGACGTAGAGCAGCAGCTCGTCGACGAGCCCCGCGGCGAGCAAGGCGCCGTTGAGGCCCGCACCGGCCTCGACGTGCAGTTCGTTCACGTCGCGCCGCGCGAGCTCGCGAAGCATCTCGGCGAGATCGACTCGCCCGCCGGGGTCCGGCAACGCAATCGATTCGACGCTCGCGGGCCAGGCCGGGTGGCGCGCGCCGGCGGTCACGACAAGCGCGCCCGCGCCCTGCAGCACCTTCGCCGTCGGCGACATTTCCGCATTGCGATCGACGACGATGCGGCGCGGCTGTCGTGTCGTGGCCACCGCGCGCACGGTGAGCTCCGGATCGTCGGAGCGCACGGTGCCGATGCCGGTCAGCACCGCGCACGCCCGGGCGCGAAAGTGATGACCGTCGCTGCGCGCCGCGTCGCCCGTGATCCAGCGGCTCTCCCCGTTGGCGAGCGCCGTGCGCCCGTCGAGACTCGCGGCGGCCTTCAGCCGGACCCAGGGTCGTCCGCGCGTGTGCGCCGAAATGAATCCCGGATTGAGCTCGCGCGCTTCCTGCTCGCACAACCCAGCTTCCGCGCTCACGCCTGCCTCTGCCAGTCGCTGAGCGCCGTGCGCGGCCGACGGATTCGGATCGCGCATCGCAAAGACGACGCGTGCAATGCCTGCCGCGAGCACCGCGTCGGTGCAGGCCGGTGTGCGTCCCGCGTGGTTGCACGGTTCCAGCGTCACATAGAGCGTCGCGCCGCGCGGATCGTGGCCGCGCGCCCGCGCATCGGCGAGCGCATTCACTTCGGCGTGGGCGAGGCCGGCGCGCTCGTGCCATCCCTCGCCGATGACCATGCCGTGCTTCACGATGACGCAGCCGACCCGCGGATTGGGCGTCGTCGTGTAGAGCCCCTTCTCCGCAAGCGCAAGCGCCCGCGTCATGTGCGCGCGGTCGGAGGCGGGGGATTCGGTCATGGCGGTCAGGGTCGCGGCGATGGCAGGCTCGCGATGTCCGCGCCGGGGCGCGGCGCGTCAGTGCTTCTTCAGCTTGCGCACCGCCTCGCGAAAGTCCTCGACGTCCTGAAAGCTGCGATACACCGACGCGAACCGGATGTAGGCCACCTTGTCGAGCTTGTAGAGCTCCTGCATCACCATCTCGCCGATGCGGCGCGACGCGATCTCGCGCTCACCGAGCGCCAGCACCTGCCCGACGACTCGATCGACCGCCTGGTCGACGAACTCGGTCGGCACCGGGCGCTTGTGCAGCGCGCGCTGGAAGCCGTTGCGCAGCTTGCCGACGTCGAAGTCCGAGCGCGTGCCGTGCGCCTTCACGACCTGGGGCAGCCGCAGCTCGACCGTCTCGTACGTCGTGAAGCGCTTCTGGCAGGCGGAGCAGCGGCGGCGGCGGCGGATCGAGTCGCCCGCCTCGGACACGCGTGAATCGATCACCTGCGTGTCGGCGCTGGCGCAGAACGGGCATTTCATCGTCAGCCGTACACCGGAAATTTCTTGGTGAGCTCGGCGACGCCGGCGCGCGCCTGCGCGAGCGAGACCTCGTCGTCCGGGCGCATCGAGCACGTCGGCGATGAGGTGGCCGAGCTCCTCGCATTCGATCTCGGCAGAAGCCGCGCGTCGTGATCGCGGGGCTGCCGATCCGGATGCCGGAGGTGATGAACGGCTTCTCCGGGTCGTTCGGGATCGCGTTCTTGTTGACGGTGATGTGCGCCTTCGCGAGCACCGCCTCGGCATCCTTGCCGGTGAGGCCCTTGGCGCGGAGGTCGACGAGGAACAGATGGCTGTCGGTCCCGCCCGAGACGATGCGCAATCCGCGTTCGGTCATCACCTTCGCCAGCACGCGCGCGTTCACCAGCACCTGCTCCTGGTAGCGCCGGAACTCCTTGGTCAACGCCTCGCCGAAGGCCACCGCCTTGGCCGCGATCACGTGCATCAGCGGGCCGCCCTGCAGGCCGGGGAAGACCGCGGAGTTGATCGCCTTCTCGTAGGCCGACGACGTGAGGACGAAGCCGCCGCGCGGGCCGCGCAGCGTCTTGTGCGTGGTGCTGGTCACGTAGTCGGCGATTCCGACCGGCGTCGGGTAGATGTCGGCGGCGATGAGCCCGGCGTAATGCGCCATGTCGACCATCAGCGATGCGCCGACGCCGTCGGCGATCGCGCGAAAGCGCTGCCAGTCGATGACGCGCGAATAGGCCGACGCGCCCGCGATGATGAGCTTCGGCTTGTGCTCGTGCGCGAGTCGCTCCGCGGCGTCGTAGTCGATGAGCTCCGACTCGGGATCGAGACCGTAGGGCACCACCTTGAACCACTTGCCGCTGATGTTGACCGGCGACCCGTGCGTGAGGTGGCCGCCGTGCGGCAGCGACATGCCGAGGATCGTGTCGCCCGGATTGAGCGCGGCGAAGAAGACCGCCTGGTTCGCCTGCGCGCCGGAATGCGGCTGCACGTTGGCCGCCTCGGCGTCGAACAGCTTCTTCACGCGCTCGAGGGCGAGCTGCTCGGCCACGTCGACGTACTCGCAGCCCCCGTAATAGCGCTTGCCGGGGTACCCCTCGGCATACTTGTTGGTGAGCTGCGACCCCTGCGCCGCCATGACGGCCGGGCTCGCGTAGTTCTCCGAGGCGATGAGCTCGATGTGATCCTCCTGCCGCTGCGTCTCGGCGGCGATCGCGGACCACAACTCAGGGTCGGACTGGGCGAGGGTGCGGGATCGTGGAAACACGGCGGGCCTCGGGTGTTTTTCTAGCCCGGATTCTAGCACCCGGGCGTCGGGAGACTCGCTCGCGCAACCAGGATTGGCGGCTATAATCCGCGCGAGACAGATGCCGCCGCGGGCCGCAGGACGACGGCGGGACACCCGAGTATCCCAGGAGGAGGTGCCGTGAATGCCCTGCTTGCGCTGTCCCGCCTGATCGATCGGATCACCGAGCGCATCGGCCACACGGTCTACTGGCTGGTGCTGGTCGCGGTTCTGATCAGCGCCGCCAATGCCACCGTCCGCAAGATCTTCAACTACAGCTCGAACTCGTTCCTCGAGATCCAGTGGTACCTGTTCTCGGCGATCTTCCTGTTTCTCGCGGGCTACACGCTCAAGAACAACGAGCACGTGCGCATCGACATCATCACGGGGCGGCTGTCGGCACGGGCACGCGCATGGATCGACATCTTCGGGACGCTTTTCTTCCTGCTGCCGATGGCTTTCCTGATCATGTGGCTGTCGTGGCCGGTGTTCGTCGACTCCTATGTGCGCCACGAGGTGTCGACCAACGCCGGCGGCCTGATCATCTGGCCGGCGCGCCTGATGGTGCCGGTGGGTTTCTTCCTGCTGATCGTCCAGGCCGTGTCGGAGCTCATCAAGCGCTTCGCATTCCTGCGCGGGATGATTCCCGACCCGAGCGAGAAACACATCGAAAAGACAGCGGAGGAACTGCTTGCCGAGGAAATCCTGCGGTCGCGCGGTGACTTGGCGATCGCCGAGGAAATCGAGGGCATCGGCGTTGGCAGGGGGGAGAAGCCATGAGAGCGCGGGGCGAAGCCGAGGCCCGAAGGGCGCGGCCGCGCGCGATTGGCGGTGGCCGACAGCCCTTGCGATCGCGCTGCAACGCCCGTCCGGAGGGCACAGCCATGAGCGCGTTCCTGATTGCGAACATCGCCCCGATGATGTTCGCGGCGCTGGTGATCGTGCTGCTCATCGGTTACCCGGTGGCGTTCTCCCTGGCCGCGGTGGGCATTGCCTTCGGACTTCTCGGCATCGAGCTCGGCCTGCTCGACGCCTCGCTGCTGCAGGCGCTGCCGGAGCGAATCTGGGGTGTGATGTCCAACGATACGCTGCTCGCCGTGCCGTTCTTCACGTTCATGGGGCTGATTCTGGAGCGCAGCGGCATGGCCGAGGACCTGCTCGACACCATCGGCCAGCTGTTCGGGCCGATTCGCGGCGGCCTCGCGTACGCGGTGATCTTCGTCGGGGCGCTGCTGGCCGCGACCACGGGTGTCGTCGCCGCGTCGGTGATCTCGATGGGCCTCATCTCCCTGCCAATCATGCTTCGCTACGGCTACGACCGCCGGCTTGCGTCAGGCGTGATCGCAGCCTCGGGGACCCTTGCGCAGATCATCCCGCCCTCTCTCGTGCTGATCATCATGGCCGACCAGCTCGGCAAGTCGGTCGGCGACATGTATGCGGGCGCGTTCATCCCCGGCCTCACGCTCGCGGCGCTGTACTGTTTCTACGTGATCGGCGCCTCGGTCATGAAGCCGGACTGGGCGCCGGCGCTGCCGGCCGAGGCGCGGACATTGCGCGAGCCCGACGGGTCCTCGGGCAACCGCTCGCTGCTCGTGCTGACCATCATCTCGTCCGCGGCCGCAGCCGCCTGGTGGTTCATCTACTACGACAAATTCAACCCGGACACGGCGACCGATGAGCGCATCGTCATCACGATGGCCGTGGGAATCGGCGTGGCCTTCTTCCTGGCGGTGATCAGCAAGCTGCTGAAGCTAGGCCTGCTGTCGAAGATCGCCGAGCGCGTCACGTTCGTTCTGATCCCGCCGCTCGCCCTCATCTTTCTCGTGCTGGGCACGATCTTCCTGGGCGTGGCGACGCCGACCGAGGGCGGCGCGATGGGCGCGACCGGCGCGCTGATCATGGCGCTCGCGCGGCGGCGCCTGTCGTTGTCGCTCCTGAAGCAGGCGATGAACACCACGGCCAAGCTCTCCACGTTCGTCGTGTTCATCCTGATCGGTGCGCGGGTGTTCAGTCTCACGTTCTACGGCGTCAACGGCCACGTCTGGGTCGAGCATCTGCTGACCGCCCTTCCCGGGGGACAGCTGGGCTTCCTGATCGTCGTCAACATCCTGATCTTCGTCCTCGCGTTCTTCCTCGACTTCTTCGAGCTGTCGTTCATCATCATTCCGCTGATCGGGCCGGTCGCCGACAAGCTCGGGATCGATCTCATCTGGTTTGGTGTCCTGCTCGCGGTCAACATGCAGACGTCGTTCATGCACCCGCCGTTCGGGTTTGCGCTCTTCTACCTGCGCAGCGTCGCCCCCGCCAAGGAGTACGTCGATCGGCTCACGCACCGAAAGACGGCACCGGTGACCACCGGGCAGAT
This sequence comes from uncultured beta proteobacterium, assembly GCA_963717695.1. GTDB lineage: Bacteria > Pseudomonadota > Gammaproteobacteria > Burkholderiales > Casimicrobiaceae > CAIWHR01. The sequence continues at coordinate 522,207 of CAVQWR010000006.1, forward strand.
CTACTGGGGTGCCGTGCCTTTCGTGCTGATCCAGGTCTTGATGGTCGGCCTCATCATCGCGTTCCCGAACATCGTCTCCGGCGGACTCGCGACGAAGGCGAAGATCGACATTCAGAACATCCAGATCCAGACGCCCGAGGATGTCTCGACGCCGGGCGAGTCCACCTCAGGCGGCAGCAGCACCGAGCAGGACGAGGCCACCAAGGCCCTGGAGAAGGAGATGGAGGGCGGCGGCGCCGAGAAGGCACCCGACAAGGTGCCGGAGGACAAGAAATAGGCGGACGTTCCCCCTAAGACTGCCGGTGCGCGAACGCCGCACTGCGAAGCCGCCCGCTGCTGTCCCAAAAAACAGCGCGCCGGCGAATTGTTCGCCGGCGCGCCGCATCTTGCGAGGCCTGCCCGCGGCAGGCTCGTTCGGTCAAGCTACTTCTTGGTCTTGGCCATCGCCATCCGCTCGGCGGCGATCATGAAGTTGTCGAAGCGGTTTTCGGCCACCGCAAACCACTCGACCTGTTCGGCAAGATATTTCTTCCACGGCGTGTAGATCTTCGCGAACTTTTCGTTCTTCGCGGCGATCCCGTCGTAGGTTTCCGCGCTTGCCTTGTAGCAGGCGGCCATGATCTCGTTCGAGAACGGCAGCAGCTTGACGCCGTTCGCGATGAGACGCTTCAGCGCCGCGGGATTGAGGGCATCGTACTTCGCCAGCATGTCGCCGTTTGCCTCGTAGCATGCGGCCGTCAGAATGGACTGATAGTCCTTCGGCAGGTCGGCCCAGGCCTTGGTGTTGACGAACAGCGAGAGCTCGGGACCGCCTTCCCACCAGCCAGGATAGTAGTAGTACTTGGCGACCTTGTAGAAGCCGAGCTTTTCATCGTCGTACGGACCGACCCATTCCGCAGCGTCAATCGTGCCCTTTTCGAGCGCCGGGTAGATGTCGCCGCCGGGGATCTGCTGCGGCACGGCGCCGAGCGCCTGGAGCACCAGGCCGCCGGTTCCCCCGATGCGCATCTTGAGGCCCTTGAGATCGGCTACCGACTTGATCTCCTTGCGGAACCAGCCCCCCATCTGCGCGCCGGTGTTGCCGGCGGGGAAGCTGACCATGTTGTATTCCTTCAGGAACTCGTTGTAGAGCGCGAGTCCGCCGCCGTGGTATCGCCACGAGTTCTGCTGCCGGGCGTTCATCCCGAACGGGATACAGCAGCCGAACGCGAACGTGGGGTCCTTGCCGAAGAAGTAGTAAGGAGCGGTGTGGCAGCACTGGACCGTGGCGTTCTGGACCGCGTCGACGACCCCGAAAGCGGGAACGATCTCGCCGCCGGCGAACACCTGAATCTGGAACTTGTTGTTGGTCGCTGACGCGACGCGCTCGGAGATCGTCACGGCGCCGCCGTAGATGGTGTCGAGGCTCTTCGGAAAGCTCGAGGCGAGGCGCCACTTCACTTCGGGTGCGGCCTGCGCGAACGCGGGCGCGGAGCCGGCGGCGAGGATGCCCGCGAGGCCCGTGTGCTTCAGGAACGAACGTCGTTGCATGAGGACTACCTCCTAGGAATGAACGATTGGCGACGGTGCGCCACGGCGACGAATGGTTTGCGCGTATCGATCCACCGGCGGCTTCCCGCGGAGACTCGTGCAGGGTGCCGCTCTTTGGCGACGGCCGATTCTAACCGAAATCGGGGGCGGTCAAGCCGTCAGCTTGCGCACCGCCGTGAAGAGCGCCCATGCCCATCCGGGCTGGCGTTCCAGCGTCTGCGTGAACCGGATCAGGTAGCGCGCATTGCCGGTGTCGAGCTCGACCATTCCGCCGGTCGGGCACTTGTCGTCGGGACCGATGATGCTGCGCTGCGCAGACGCCCGGTTGAGCGGATGTGCCGGCAGGTAAATGCCAAAGAAGGGCCGGTCAGCGCCGCCGCGCGCGGCGGCCGATGGCGTGATCCAGGTGCGCAGCAGCACCCGGACGAGCCGCCGGGCGATGATCTCGACGCCCACGGTGACCTCGTCGACGTGCTGGCGCTGCATCCGCCGCACGACGGCGAGTGCCCATCCGTCGGGCTCGCGCATCGCGAGAAGGTCGCCGAGCTTTGCGGGGGCCTCCTTGACGGGGGCGAGCAGACGGCAGCCGGTGTCGCTGCGATCGGCGATGCGCCAGGTCGTGCCGTGGATCCGGCGGGCGACCGAATCCGGGTTGACCGTCGGATTCACCATCTGCGTGACTTCGTCGTAGCTCGCCGCGATTGCGGGCGTGCGTGCGGCGTCGGGCAGCCGCTCGATCTCGGCGACCGCGCGGGTCAGCGCCTGCAGGCCGAGCACGACGCGCACCTCGCCCTCGGTGGGCTCGCGCGCCGCACGCGGGGCGTGCGCAAGCGCCTCCGGGCCGAAGAGCGACGCGAGGCGCATCAGCAGGAGCTTCTGCTCGCGCGCCGGCGGCTCGCCGGACTTGGTGACGACGTCATCCTTCTCCGGGAGCCAGCGCATCCGCTCGACGATCCGCGCGTACACGGGCGACGCATCGAGATACATGACGCGCCCGCCGGTGTGCCGGCCGTCCTGGCGGCGCAGCCCCTGCGTCCCGGTCAGGTCGACGAAGAACCCGGCGCCGGAACCGGGCGGCGGCGCGAGGGCGAGCGTCGGCGCCCAGTCCTCGAGCTGGCGGAAGACCCACTCGACCTGGTCCGGCGTGAAGTTGCCCGAGTCGAGCCGCATCATCAAAAGCGTCTTCAGGTACTGGCTCTCGACCGAGACGCCGGTGTGCGCGAACGATCCCGCGCCCAGCACGAGCTGCTCCTTCTGCCAGCCGCGCATGCGCGCGAATTCGTAGAGCTCGTGGAACTCGCGCCACTGCGCCGGTATCCACGTGCCGTAGCGGAACAGCCGGAACTTGCCGTCGATGCCCTTGTAATGGGCGAGGCGCACCAGTGCCCACGGCAGCACCGCCCGCCAGCGCTTGTTGCTGGCCCGCGGGTAGCCCGACTTCAGCGCGGCCTGATAGGCATTGGCAAAGGCCTTCACGAGATCGAACACCGAGTGCCACAGCCGCGACTCGACGCCGGTGCTCTTCTGGTAATTGGTCGTGTATTGCTGCGTGAGCTCCGCGATCACGGGCTCGAGCCGCGCGTCGATGCGCAGCAGCGCCTCGACCTGCGCGGGGCCGACATCGCGCCGCGCGCCTGGAAACTCGCTGACGACGTCGAGCACCTCCTTCTGGATCGCGAGCGCGTCGCCGCCGAGCGGGAGCGACGCGATCCAGCGCGAGGCCGCATTGGCGTTGCGCAGCGGGTCGTTGACCGAGCGCAGGAAGTTCAGGGTCAGCTCGATCATGCGGGGCGAGGCTGCGTGCGCGGAGGGCATCAGTGGCCGGCGACCGTCATGTTGTCGATCAGCACCGACCCGGTGTGCCGGGCGCTGCGCCGATCGACATCGTTGCCGATGGCGACTACGTTGCGGAACATGTCCTTGAGATTGCCGGCGATCGTGATCTCCTCGACCGGGTAGGCGATCACGCCGCCCTCGACCCAGAAGCCCGCCGCGCCGCGCGAGAAGTCGCCGGTCACCGCATTGACGCCCTGCCCCAGCTGCTCGGTGACGAGGAGGCCGCGGCCCATGCGGCGCAGGAGCGCCGGCAGGTCGTCCTCGCCATGCGAGACGACGAGGTTGTGGCTGCCGCCCGCGTTTCCGGTCGTCTGCATCCCGAGCTTGCGCGCCGAATAGCTGCCGAGGAAATAGCCGCGCACGACGCCGTCGCGGACGACGTCGCGCGGCGCCGTTGCAACGCCCTCGGCATCGAACGGCGCGCTGCCGCGTCCGCGTGGAAGATGGGGCTCCTCGCGAATCGACACGTGCGGCGCGAACACGGCCTTCCCGATCGAGTCGAGCAGGTAAGACGAGCGGCGGTACAGCGACCCGCCCGACACGGCACCCACGAAGAATCCGATGAGGTCGGCCGCCTCCGGCGCCTCGAAGATCACGGGGCATTCGGTGGTGGCGAGCTTCCGCGAATTGAGGCGGCGCAGCGTGCGCTCGCCGGCAATCCGTCCGACGCGCTCGGCCGATTCGAGATCGCCCGGCGCCCGCGCCGCGGTGTACCAGTAGTCGCGCTGCATCGCGCCGTCGCCGGGATCGCCGATCACGGCGCAGTCGATGTGATGGTGCGAGGCGCGGTAGCCGTTGAGGAATCCGTTGCTGTTCGCGTAGACGAATTCGGACTCGTTCCGTGCGACCGTGCTGCCCTCGGTGTTGGTGAGCCGGGGATCGATCCCGAGCGCGGCGCTCTCGGCGGCCCGGCCAAGCGCAATCGCGGCGTCGACGTCGAGGTCCCACGGATGGTAGAGGTCGAGGTCGGGCACCGTTCGCGCGAGCCGGTCGGGATCGGCCAGACCGGCCGCGCCGTCCTCGGCGGTATACCGGGCAATCGCCAGGGCCTTGGCGACGGCCGCCTCGATCGCGGCGGGCGCGAAGTCCGCGGTGTTGGCGTGACCACGTCGCTGCCCGAGGTACACGGTGATCCCGATGCCCTTGTCGCGGTTGTAGGCGATCGTCTCGACTTCGCCGCGGCGCACGGTCACGCTCTGGCCCACGGCCTGCGAGACTTCCGTCTCGGCCGCCGTGGCGCCGCCTGCACGCGCCGAGGCCAGGATCGTCTCCGCGATGCGCGCGAGTTCGCTGCCCGGCAACGGCAGACGCCGCGATCCGGCGCCTGCGGCGGCCGCCGTCGCGTTTCCTTGCGCGGGACTGCTGCGTTCGGCGTTCACGGTGGCGCTCATCGATGTTCCCGGGCCTGGCTCGTTGGTGCGCACGCGCAGCGCCGATGCGACGGTGCGCATGGCGCGCACGACGCCGCGTCGTGACGGGAGAATCCCCGCACTGACAGTCGGTTATCATAGCAAACTCGCGCTCGACGCCTCCCGCGCCGGCGCCTTCGAGTTCACGATTTCCGCCGAAACGATGTCCCGGGCCGACGAACAGCAGCGCCAGCGCCGCCGCCGCGAAGCCCCGGCTGACCCGGGTCCGTCCGCCGAGGACGGACAGCCGCCGTCGAAAACCCGGCGCAAGGCGGAAATGCATGCGCTGCAGGACCTGGGCGAGCGCCTGATCGACCTCGACGACGGCAAGCTCGATGCGTTGTCCGGCGAAGCCCTGCTGCCCGAGCGGCTCGTCGAGGCCGTGCGCGAAGCCCGCAGGATCACCGCCTGGGGCGCGCGCAAGCGCCAGCTCCAGTTCATCGGCAGGCTGATGCGCGAGGTCGACCCCGCGCCGGTCGAGCAGCGCCTCGAGGCGTGGTCGCAGGGGCTCCACGCCGACACCGCACGCCAGCACGCGCTGGAGCGCTGGCGCACGCGACTGATCGACGAGCCGGACGCCCTCGCCGCGCTCGCGTCCGCCTATCCCGCGCTCGACGCCGCCACGCTGCGTCCGCTGATTGCCAAGGCACGCGACGAGCGCCTGCGCGGCACGCCGCCGCATGCCTTCCGCGAAATATTCCGGGTGCTGAAGGCGCTCGACGGCGGCGCGTGAACGACCCGGCGCAATCCTGATGACCTCCACCGAAACGCTGCGCATCGGCCTCGTCTCGATTTCCGATCGCGCTTCCGCCGGCATTTACGAGGACAAGGGCCTCCCCGGACTGACCGAATGGTTCACCGCGGCACTCGCGTCGCCGTGGGCGATGGAGACGCGCCTCATCCCCGACGAGCAGCCCGTGATCGAGCGCACGCTGATCGAGCTTGTCGACGTCGCCGGTTGCCATCTTGTTCTGACGACCGGCGGCACGGGGCCGGCGCCACGCGACGTGACGCCCGAGGCGACGCTTGCCGTCGCACACAAGGTGCTGCCCGGTTTCGGCGAGGAAATGCGCCGCGTGAGCCTCAAGTACGTGCCGACCGCGATCCTGTCGCGGCAGGTCGGCGTGGTGCGCAATCGCGCGCTGATCCTCAACCTGCCCGGTCAGCCGAAGGCGATCCGGGAAACGCTCGATGGCGTGTTTCCCGCGGTGCCCTACTGCGTCGATCTCATCGGCGGGCCCTACATCGAGACACACGAAGCCGTGTGCAAGGTGTTCCGGCCGAAATCCGCGCTGCGGGTGTCGACCTAGGACAACGACGCCGCGAGGCGTCATGAAGCCCTCCAGTACCAGCGTGTAACATCGCTTCGATGCGTGATTCGATGCCCACGCCGTTCCCGAACCAGCCTCCCGCCTATGCGGAGCGCGACCTCTTCGCCGACGACGCGGCGCTGCAGGAAGCGCTGGAGCGCGAAGGCGGCGGCCACGCGCGAAACGAGGTGCGCGCATGGGGACGGCGGTTGGGCACCGCCGAGACGCTGGCACTGGCCGACGCCGCCAACCGGAACCCTCCGCAATTGCGTACGCACGACGCGCGCGGCGAGCGCGTCGATGCAGTCGACTTCCACCCGGCGTGGCATGAGCTGATGCGACTCGCGGCGGTCGAGGGCGAGCACTGTGCGCCATGGAGCGCACCGACGTCCGGCGCCCAGGTCGCCCGCGCCGCGAAGTATCACCTGCACGCGCAGGTCGAGAACGGCACGCAGTGCCCGCTGACGATGACGTTTGCGAGCTTTCCGGTGCTCGCCCGTGCAGCGCCCGCGCTGCCCTCCGTCGCCCACGACTGGATCCCGCGCCTCCTGCAGCGCGATTACGATTCGCGCGCGCTCCCCGTGGTGCAGAAGCGATCGCTGCTGATCGGCATGGGGATGACCGAGCGCCAGGGCGGCTCGGATGTGCGCAGCAACACGACGGTCGCCGCGCCCGACCCCGGAGCCGGCACGGGGGCAGTGCGTCTCACCGGACACAAGTGGTTCTTCTCGGCGCCGCAGTGCGACGGGCACCTCGTGCTGGCGCGCGACGACGTCGGGATCTCGTGCTTCCTGCTGCCGCACTATCTGCCGGACGGCATGCGCAATGCCGTTCGCATCAACCGGCTGAAGGACAAGCTCGGCAATCGCTCGAACGCGTCGGCCGAGGTCGAATTCGATCGGGCACTGGCGTGGCCGATCGGCGCGCCAGGTCGCGGCGTGGCGACGATCCTCGAAATGGTCCAGCACACGCGTCTCGATTGCGTGATCGGCACCGCCGGGATGATGCGCGCGGCACTCGCACGCGCCATTCACTATGCGCGCCACCGCGTCGCGTTCGGCCGCCAGCTCGTCCTGCAGCCACTGATGCAGAACGTGCTTGCCGACCTTGCGCTCGAGGTCGAGGCCGCGACTGCGCTTGCATTGCGCCTTGCCCGCGCCTTCGAGGCGGACGCGCCCGAATCCGAGCGCGCGCTTGCGCGCATCGTCACGCCGGCGGCGAAGTACTGGCTCTGCAAGCGCGGGCCGGCGCTGGCCGCCGAAGCGATGGAAGCGCATGGCGGCAGCGGGTATGTCGAGGAGAGCGCCCTGCCCCGCCTCTATCGCGAGATGCCGGTCAATTCGATCTGGGAGGGATCGGGCAACGTCATCTGTCTCGACGTCGTGCGGGCAGCGAAGCGCGAGCCTGCCGCCGTCGATGCCTTCTTCGCGGAGATCGGTCCGGCACGCGGCATGCATCCCGCGTTCGCCGCTTTCTCCACGACCCTCGAACGCGATCTCGCGTCACCTTCCAGTGACGAGTGGCATGCGCGTGGTCTGGCACAGCGGATTGCCGTGGCGATGCAGGCGTCGCTGCTGCTGCGGTTTGCGCCCGAACCCGTCGGCACTGCGTTCTGCGCAACACGTCTCGAGCCCGCGCCGTTCGCGGGCGCCGCCTTCGGCACGCTGCCGCGGAGCATCGCGGCGTCGGCGATCATCGATCGGGCGCTGGCGGCCTGAGGAGCAGCGCGAAGGATGGAGGTGATCGCCGCCTGCCGCCGATAGCGACCCTCGCCGCGCTCGACGCGCCGCGACCGGGCGAGGCAACGCGGACCGATCTCGCGGACCGTCACTCGTCCTGCAGGAGCTCGGTGCGCGCCGCCGGGATCCTGCCGGTAGAAGAGCCGCAACTGCCGGTAGACGTCCGGGTACTCGTGCAGCAGCAGCGTCGGGTCCGCGAAGAACACCTCGGAGACCACCGCGAAGAACTCGGCGACCGACTCGGCCGCGTACGGGTCGATCGCCGTGCGGTCGCCGCGCTCGGCGCGCGTGTAGAAATGCACGTAGGCCTTGTCGAACGTGTCCTTCCACACCTTCGGCGACATCGATCGCGGGCAGCGGCGGGCATCCGTTGGCGGCGCCGTTGCGCATGTCGAGCTTGTGCGCGAACTCGTGGATGGCGAGGTTCATCCCCGCCGCGTCCCAGTCGGTGCTCGCGAGCACGTCCGGCCACGACAGCACGACCGGGCCGCCGGGCATCGCCTCGCCGGCCATCGCGCTCTCGTTGCGATGCACGACGCCGGCGTCGTCCTCCCACTCCCAGCCGGGAACGAACTCGTCGGGGTAGACGATGACGTTTTCCCAGCCGTCGAAGTACGCCATGTCGAGATTCAGCACGAGGATGCAGGCCTGCGCCGCGATCACGACGCGCTGCAGCGGCGTCACGACGTGGCCGCGCGCGCCGACGATCGACTTCGAATGGAGAAAGAGCACGACCTTCTGGCGCAGCCGCGCGTACTCCTCGTCGGTGCAGATCGCGAGGAACGGGAGCAGTTCGAGCGCCTCGCGCCAGAGCGGCTCGGGAATCTCGGCGGTGCGCAGCACGCGTTGCCGCCGCCAGTTCTTGAGCGTCGCGAACACGGATATCGCTTGCTCAGGGCTCCGGCGGCGCCGGCAGCAGCCCGGCCGCGTCCGTGTCGAGCGTCGTGCCCGTGTCGTCGCCCGTCAGCAGGCGGTCGGCCTCGGCGTCGGGCAGGGCCTCGACATCGCGGAGCTTGCGGGCGATCGTCGTGCTCTTGCGCCCGGCGTCGTCGATCGTGTTGCTCGCCTCGTCGAGCTTCTTCTTCGTCTTGGCGAGGATCTCCCCGAACTTGAGGAATTCGGCCTTGACGGCGCCGAGCACGCGCCAGACTTCGGTCGAGCGCTGCTCGATCGCGAGCGTGCGAAAGCCGAGCTGCAGGCTGTTCAGCATCGCGGCGAGGTTCATCGGTCCGGCCAGCATCACCTTGAACTCGCGCTGAAGCGTATCGGCAAGGCCCGTGCGCGACACCGCCTCGGCGTAGAGACCTTCGGTGGGCACGAAGAGAATCGCGAAATCCGTCGTGTGCGGCGGCTCGACGTACTTGTCGCGGATCTTGCGCGCCTCTGCCTTGAAGAAGGCCTCGAGCGCCTTGCGACTCGCCTCGACACCGGCGACGTCGGCGCGCTCGACCGCGTCCTGCAGCCGCTGATAATCCTCGAGCGGAAACTTGGCGTCGATCGGCAGCCAGCACGGCGTGCCGTCGGCGCTGCGTCCCGGCAGCTTCACCGCGTATTCGACCACTTCGCGGCTGCCCGGGCGCGTCGCGACGTTCTGCGCGTACTGGCCCGGCGACAGCATCTCGGCGAGCAGCGTGCCGAGCTGCACCTCGCCCCAGCCGCCGCGGCTCTTCACGTTGGTCAGCACCTTCTTGAGATCTCCGACGCCCACGGCCAGCGTCTGCATCTCGCCCAGGCCCTTGTGCACCTGCTCCAGTCGATCGGAGACCTGCTTGAACGACGCGCCGAGGCGCTGCTCGAGCGTCGTCTGCAGCTTTTCGTCGACGGTCGCGCGCATCTGCTCCAGCTTCTGCGCGTTGTCGTTGCGCAGCGCGTCGAGCTTCTGCTCGACGGTCGCGCGAATCGCCTCGAGCCGGACCTCGTTCGTCTGCGTGAGCAGGGCGAGGCGCTCGCCGAACTGCTTCATCTGCTCGGCCTGCGCGCCCCCCATCGAGGTGAGGAACTGCTGCATCGACTGCGTGTGCCGCGCCAGCGCCGCAGCGAGCTCCTCGCGGGCGTCCTTTGCCGCATTCGACTGCTCGGTGCGCGCGTGCGCGAGATCCTGCTTCAGGTCGCGCTCGAAATCCGCGCTCTGGGCGGCGAGCACCGCAAGCCGCTCCTTCATCTCGGAGGATTCGCGGACGCCGTCGTCGTGCAGCGCGAGAATGCGGCCGAGGCGCGCCAGCGCCATTGCCAGCAGCACGACGACCACGAGGGTGGCCGCGACGATGACAGCGATGGAAGCGTCCGGCATGGCGCCGAAGTTTACTACGAAGGACCCGCAACCCGTGCGTCTGCGGACGCGCGCCGCGCCGCGCGCTTGGGACGTGCGGGCCGTGCGCACCTTCCCGCTTCCAAACAGTTAAACTATTTGCCCGCCAGGTTCGGACCTCGAGAGGAATTCATGCCCTACGCCAACATTCTCGCCACCATCGGCAACACGCCTCACATCCGCGTCAACCGGCTCTTCGGTCCCGGCCGCAACATCTGGATCAAGTCCGAGCGCGCGAATCCGGGTGGATCGATCAAGGACCGCATCGGCCTTGCGATGATCGAGGACGCCGAGGCGCGCGGTCTCCTGAAGCCGGGCGGCACGATCATCGAGCCCACGTCCGGCAACACCGGCATCGGCCTCGCGATGGCCGCTGCGGTGAAGGGATACAAGCTCGTGCTCGTGATGCCGGACAGCATGTCGGTCGAGCGCCGCCGCCTGATGCTGGCGTACGGCGCGACGTTTGCGCTGACGCCGCGTGCCGAGGGCATGAAGGGGTCGATCGCCAAGGCGAAGGAGCTCGCCGCGGCGACGCCGGGTTCGTGGATTCCGCAGCAGTTCGAGAATCCCGCCAACGTCGACGTCCACATGCGCACGACCGCGCAGGAAATCCTCGCCGATTTCCCGGAAGGCCTCGACGCGATCGTCACCGGGGTGGGCACGGGCGGTCACATCACGGGCTGCGCACGCGTGCTGAAGCCGAAGTGGCCGAAGCTCAAGGTGTTCGCGGTCGAGCCGGCTCCGTCGCAAGTCATCGCGGGAGGCACGCACTCGCCGCACCCGATCCAGGGCATCGGCGCCGGGTTCATTCCGCAGATCCTCGACACCAAGCTCCTCGACGGCACGATCGCCGTCGAGCCGGAGGCGGCCAAGGAAATGGCGCGCCGCGCCGCGCGCGAGGAAGGCATGCTCGTCGGCATCTCGTCGGGCGCAACGCTCGCCGCGATCGCAAAGAAGCTGCCGGAACTCGCCGCCGACGCGCGCATCCTCGGCTTCAACTACGACACGGGCGAGCGCTACCTGTCCGTCGAGGGCTTCCTGCCCGCGGAATAGGAACTGCCGGACGCTGCCCCGCGCTCCGGCCGGGGCGGCGCCGAACGATTGCCGCGGCGCGTATTCCGAACGCCGTTGCCACGGCGCTTGACACCGCCCGCCGGCGTCGGTAGCCTCTTGGTTGAACGATCAATCAAGTCGCCGAATGACCACTGACACCCGCCAGCGGCTCGTGCTGAGCGCGATGCACCTCTTCTGGGAGAAGGGCTACGGCTCGACCAGCGTCGCGGACGTGCTGCAGCATGCGCGCGTCAACAGCGGAAGTCTCTATCACTTCTTCCCCGGCAAGCAGGACCTGCTGCTCGCGGTGCTCGACGCCTACCGGGAAGGCATCGGCCCGATGCTGCTCGAACCCGCGTGGAAGGGCGTCCGCGATCCGATCGACAAGGTGTTCGCGCTGCTCGCCGGGTATCGCAAGGCGATCGTCGGCACCGACTGCCGCTACGGCTGCCCGATCGGCAGCCTCGCGCTGGAGATCCACGAGCCCGACCCGCCGGTGCGCGCCGCCCTCGCCGCGAATTTCGCCGCATGGACCGCGGCGATCGAGGAATGCCTCGCCGCCGCCGGTCCGCGGCTTCCCGCCCGGGTCGACCGCCATGCGCTCGCCACGTTCGCCCTCACCACGATGGAGGGCGGCGTCATGCAGGCACGAACGCACCGCGACGTCGCCTACTTCGATCGCTCGGTGCAGGAGCTTCGCGCCTACTTCGATCTCCTGCTGAAGGACGGGTCGACGCCACACCGCACGATCGCATCACGCAAGCGGGCGCCGGCACGAAAGTCGCCGCGCCCATAGCAAAACACCCGGAAATTCATCCGCCAACATTCCTCTCACGCCGAGGCTCACGATGCGCACACCGTCGACGCTGTTCCTGATCGCTCTCGCCCTTGCCGCCGGCGCCGTCCGCGCCGAGCCGATCGCGCCGCTGCAGCCGATGGCCTTCCTCGCCGGCCATTGCTGGAAGGGCGAGTTCCCCGGAGGAAAGCAGACCGACGAGCACTGCTTCACGTGGCTCTACGACGGCAAGGCACTGCGTGACACGCACACGGTGCGCGCACCGGGACGGCCCGACTACGTCGGCGAGACGACATATTACTGGGATGCCGGCGCGAAGCGCGTCATGTTCCTCTACATCGAGAATCTCGGCGGCATCAGCCGCGGCAGCATGGAGAGCGACGGCAAGGTGCTCGTGTTCCCGCCGACCCAATACGTCGCTGAAGGCGAGGCGATGACCTACCGCGTGCGCTGGACGCGACTCGACGACACCTCCTATGAAGCATTCAGCGAGGCCGAGACCAAGGACGGCTGGGCGCCGATGTTCAAGGTGACGCTCAAGCGGACCACGCCCTGACGTGTCCGCCGGGCTCAGGCCGACAGTGCGAGCGCCGCGAAGCTCGCGAGCCAGTGCGCGCCGAGATAGTCGTCGCTCGCGAGGCCCGTCATGCCCGCCGCGAGGTGTGCGGCCGCCGCGGCGCGGAGCACCGGGCAACGCCTGTCGTCGATCGGAAGTCCCGCGGCGATGCTTGCCAGCGACCACGCACGGGAAAGGTTGAGGCCGTCGAGATGGACGATCTGCGGATCGCTGCGATCGCTCACCGCGACCGGCGAGAACAGGTTCGACGTCCCGGCGAGCAAAGGCTCCGGCAGCCAGCCTGAAAGCCATTCCGCGAAATCCGCCTGCGGCAGCACCCGCCGCACAAGGTCCGCCTCGACAAGTGAGGGCGACAGGAAATCCGCGCCCGAGGGCTCGTGCGCGACGGGCGCGTCGCGATCGGCGCCGAACCATTCGCGGACCTTCGCAACGCAAAGCGCCTCGAGATCCGCGCGTTGCGCGTGCCGCGCATAATCCAGCGCGAACATGACGCCGAATGCGGTGTTCGAGTGCACGCCGTGACGCACGGGATAATGGACCTTGGGAAGAAACTCGAGGTAACGCTGCTCGAACGCGTTCGTCAGCGGCGCGAGGTCCGCAGCAAGGGCCTGCGCCCCGGCGTCGCCGCACAGCGCCAGTTCGTGCGCGAGCTTCATGAGCCAGGCCCAGCCGTACGGACGCTCGAACGATTGCGCGCCCGGTCTTGCGAGGTAATCGCATTCCTCGGCAATGTTGGCGCGCGACAGGTGACGCGCGAGCAGCGCGTCGATGGCCGTGCGCTGCGGCAGACCCGGATGGAGCCGGCGCACGTGGACGAGCAGCCAGTGCATGTGCACGCACGAATGCCAGTCGTAGCTGCCGTAGAACGCGGGATGCAGCGCACGCGGCGACAGCGCATCGGCATCCGAGCACAGCACGTGGTCGAGCTTGTTCGGATACTCGCGGACGACGTTGTCCAGCGCGATCACCGCGAAGCGGCTTGCGAGCTCGAGTGTGAGAGAGGCCATGGCGCGTTCGGTCGGGTGCGCAGCAATGAGGTGCGCGGTTTGTCTGGCGGCGTGCGCGTGCAAGCACATCGCTTGTCCGCCGCTGGCGTTGCCGGCATGATACCGGGATGGATCCCAGCGAAGCCGCGAAGGCGTTCGTCACCCTGATCGCGCTGGTGAACCCGGTGGGCGTCGCGCCGATCTATCTCGGGCTCGTCGGCGACCGCGCGCCGCCCGAGCGTGCCGCGATCGCGCGCATGGCCGCGATGGGCGTCGCGACGATCATCGGCGTGTCGGCGGTCGCGGGCGCAGCAATCCTGTCGGTGTTCGGCATCGAGCTCGCGTCGTTTCGCGCGGCCGGCGGCATCATCCTCATCGGACTCGGCTGGAACATGTTGCGCGGCGCGCCGCAGGGAGAGCGCGGGACGCCCGACGAGCACGAGGAGGATGCCGCGAAGCCCGACATCGCGATCGTGCCTCTGGCGATCCCGCTGCTTGCCGGCCCCGGAACGATCGCGACGACGCTCGTCTACGCGAGCCGCGCGCACAGCCTGATCGACTACGTGGTGCTGCTGGGGATCGGCGGCGCGATCGGACTGATCACGTGGGCCTGCCTCGCCGCGGCGGAACCGCTTGCGCGGCGCCTCGGCAAGAGCGGCGTCGGCATCGCGACGCGCATTTTCGGATTGCTGCTGGTGGCGATGGGCGTCGAGTTCGTCGCCAAGGGCTTCCAGGTGCTCTGGCCCGGGCTGCTGCGCTAGCGCCGCGGGGTCCGTCGAACTACGCGGCCTCCCTGCTCGCCTTCTTGCGCTCGTGTTCCTTGAGGAAGCGCTTGCGGATCCGGATCGACGCGGGCGTCACCTCCACCAGCTCGTCGTCGGCGATGAATTCCACCGCGTATTCGAGCGTCAGCTGGATCGGCGGCACGAGGCGCACCGCTTCGTCGGTGCCGGAGGCGCGGACGTTGGTGAGCTGCTTGCCCTTGATCGGATTGACGACGAGATCGTTGTCGCGACTGTGGATGCCGATCACCATGCCTTCGTAGAGCTTGTCGCCGGGCGAGACGAACATGCGGCCGCGCTCCTGCAGCTTCCACAGCGCGTAGGCAACGGCCTCGCCATCCTCCTGCGAAATCAGCACGCCGTTGCGGCGCTCGGGAATCTCGCCCTTCTGCGGCGCGTAGCTGTCGAACACGTGGCTCATGAGGCCGGTGCCGCGCGTGAGATTCATGAACTCGCCCTGGAAGCCGATCAGGCCGCGGGCGGGAATCCGGTATTCGAGGCGGACGCGACCGCGCGCGTCGGATTCCATGTGCGTGATGTCGCCGCGGCGCGGCCCGAGCGCTTCCATGACCGCGCCCTGATGCTGCTCCTCGACGTCGACCGACAGCGCCTCGAACGGCTCGCAGACGACGCCGTCGATCTCGCGCAGCACGACGCGCGGGCGCGACACCGCGAGCTCGTAGCCTTCGCGTCGCATGTTCTCGATCAGGATCGTGAGGTGCAGCTCGCCGCGACCGGAGACGAGGAACGAATCGGTGTCGCCCGTCTCCTCGACACGCAGCGCGACGTTGGTCAGCACTTCCTTGGCGAGGCGGTCGCGCAGGTTGCGGGACGTAACGTACTTGCCCTCGCGGCCGGCGAGCGGCGACGTGTTGACCTGGAAATACATCGACAGCGTCGGCAGGTCGACCGAGATCGGCGGCAGCGGCTCGGGCGTCTCGATCGACGCGAGCGTGGTGCCGATCGTGAGGTCGTCCACACCGGTGACAAGCACGATGTCGCCGGCCTGCGCCGAGTCGACCGGCACGCGTTCCATTCCTGCGAACGCGAACACCTGCGTGATCTTCGCCTTGGGCGGGACTTCGCCTTCGGCAAGCGGACCGTTGAGGATCGCGACTTCCTGCCCCGCCTGCAGCCGCCCGCGGCGGATGCGGCCGATGCCGAGCCGGCCGACGTAGCTCGAGTAGTCGAGCGCGCTCACCTGGAACTGCAGCGGTTCGTTCGGATCGCCGACGGGCGCCGGCACGTGCGCCAGCACTGCCTCGAACAGCGGCCGCATGTCGGCGCCTTCGGGCGTCTTCTGCGCCTTTGCGATGCCTGACATCGGTCGTCGCCCATCCGTTGAGCGCCGACGCGTAGACCACGGGAAAGTCGAGCTGCGCTTCCGTCGCGCCGAGCTTGTCGAAGAGCTCGAACGTCTGGTTGACGACCCATTCGGGCCGCGCGCCGGGACGGTCGACCTTGTTCACGACGACGATCGGCGCGAGGCCGAGCGACAGCGCCTTCAGCGTGACGAAGCGCGTCTGCGGCATCGGGCCCTCGACGGCGTCGACCAGCAGCAGCACGCCGTCGACCATTCCCAGCACGCGCTCGACCTCGCCACCGAAGTCGGCGTGACCCGGCGTGTCGACGATGTTGATCTGGGTGTCGTGGTAGCGGATCGAGCAGTTCTTGGCGAGGATCGTGATGCCGCGCTCGCGCTCGATGTCGTTGCTGTCCATCATCCGCTCGCCGACGTGCTGGTGCTTCGCGAACGTCCCGGCCTGCACGAGCAGCTTGTCGACGAGCGTGGTTTTCCCGTGGTCGACGTGGGCGATGATCGCGATGTTGCGCAGGTGCTTGGCGTGCTTGGACATGGGGCGGTTCTCTGGAGAGCGGCGGCCTCGCCGTCCCTCGGGAAAGGCGTGCCACGCAAAACAGTCGATTATAGCGGATTTTCGACCGTTTCTGCCACAAATATTTCGCAAAATCCGAAACTTAGGCTATAATGCGGCTTCGGGCGGCCGTTTTTCCGGTCACCGCCCAACTCGCCGCAGGCGCCGATAGGTTCGGCGCCGCGAGCATCCCCAGCAGACATCCGCTGCCTGGACCGGAAATCCCGCAAGGGATGGGCCGCGACCAGGAGTGAAATACATGAGTGCAACGAGCTTTGCCGAGCTCGGACTGCGACCCGAGCTGTTGCGGGCCGTGGAAGAAGCCGGCTATACGACGCCCACGCCGATCCAGGTGCAGGCGATTCCGGTCGTGCTGGCCGGCAAGGACGTCATGGGCGGCGCCCAGACGGGCACCGGCAAGACGGCGGGCTTCGCGCTGCCGATCCTGCAGAAGCTCTCGCCGATGGCGAACGTGTCCCCGTCGCCCGCGCGGCATCCCGTGCGCGCGCTGATCCTCACCCCCACCCGCGAGCTCGCGGTGCAGGTCGAGGAATCCTTCCGCACCTACGGCAAGTACACCAACCTGCGCTCGACGGTCGTCTACGGCGGCGTCGACATCAAGCAGCAGCTGCCGATCGTGCGCGGCGGCGTCGAGATTCTCGTCGCCACGCCGGGGCGCCTGCTCGACCACATCGAGCAGAAGAGCGTCTATCTCGGCCAGGTCGAGATCTTCGTGCTGGACGAGGCCGATCGGATGCTCGACATGGGCTTCATCCCCGACATCAAGCGGATCATGGCGCTCCTGCCGGTGACGGCGAAGCGGCAGAACCTGCTGTTCTCCGCGACGTTCTCGATGGAGATCAAGAAGCTCGCCGACCAGCTGCTGAACGCGCCGCAGCTGATCGAAGTCGCGAAGCGCAACACCGCCGCCGAGACGGTGACGCAAAGCGCGTTCAAGATGCCGGCCGACTCGAAGCGCGCGTTCCTCGAGCACCTCGTCCGGAGTCGCGATCTGAAGCAGGTCCTCTGCTTCGTGCGCACCAAGCACGGCGCGTCGCGCCTCGCGCGTCAGCTCGAGAAGGACGGCCTTCGTCACCGACGCGATCCACGGCGACAAGACGCAGCAGACGCGCATGGAAGCGCTGGCGGCGTTCAAGGAGGGCAAGCTGCAGGTGCTGGTCGCGACCGACGTCGCGGCAC
Source organism: uncultured beta proteobacterium (assembly GCA_963717695.1). Lineage (GTDB taxonomy): Bacteria > Pseudomonadota > Gammaproteobacteria > Burkholderiales > Casimicrobiaceae > CAIWHR01. Next base: position 539,607 of record CAVQWR010000006.1, read on the forward strand.
GCGGCCTCGACATCGACGACCTTCCGCTCGTCGTCAACTACGAGCTGCCGCACGTCCCCGAGGATTACATCCACCGCATCGGCCGCACCGGTCGCGCGGGCGCCTCGGGCGAGGCGATCTCGCTCGTGGCCCCCGAGGAAGAGCGCTATCTCGCCGACATCGAGCGGCTCCTCAAGAAGACGATCACCACCACGGTGCCCGAAGGCTTCGACGCGAGCGCGGCTCGCGAAGAGCGCCCGCCGCGCGCACCGCGCGGCAGGTCCGCGGAAGGGGCGCCGCGCGCCGCACGCGCGCCACGCGGAACGCCCGGGCCGAAGCCGGTTGCCGGGAGCGCGGAAGGCGTTGCGCGCCACCGCGAAATTACGATCGGCGATGCGCCGCAAGTCCCCGTGCGCGCCGAGACGCGGCGCGAGGAGCGCGAACGCGCGTATGCGCGGAATCCCGACCAGGCGCCCATTGCGCGCGCGGCGGAGCCCGCTGCCGAGTCGAAGTCCGCGCTGACGCCGTCGACGTCCCCGCGCCGGCCGTCGTTCGGCCACGGGCGCCCGGTTCCCGCGCTGCTGATGAAGCGATCGTCGTCGGAGCCGGAAAAGGTCTGACGACCGTTCGTTGCGAAGGCCGGGAACGTCGCCGATAATGTGCGGCGCTTCCCGTGCCCGGCGTCCCGCCGGCCGCGGACTCCTTCCGCACCGCCGGTGAACCCCTCCCCTGCCCTCACAGTCAACGGCCTCGCCGTCGAATTCGCGACGACGGACCGCGTGGTACGCGCGGTGCGCGGCGTGTCGTTCGCCGTCGACCGCGGCGAGACCGTCGCGATCGTCGGCGAGTCGGGTTCCGGCAAATCGGTGACGGCGCTCTCGATCATGCGCCTCGTCGAGCACGGCGGCGGACGCATCACCGGCGGCGTCATCGACTTCGCGCGCCGCGACGGCAGCCGGGTCGATCTCGCTCGTGCCGACGGTGCGACGATGCGCAGCATCCGCGGCGCCGAGATCGCGATGATCTTCCAGGAGCCGATGACTTCGCTCAACCCCGTGTTCACGGTGGCGGACCAGATCGGCGAATCGATCAGGCTGCACCAGGGCATGGATCGCGCCGCGGCACGCGCCGAAGCACGCTGCGGATGCTCGACCTCGTGCGCATTCCCGAGGCGGAGCAGGTGCTCGGACGCTATCCGCACCAGCTCTCCGGCGGCATGCGCCAGCGAGTGATGATCGCGATGGCGCTCTCGTGCCGGCCGTCGCTGCTCATCGCCGACGAGCCGACGACCGCGCTCGACGTCACCGTGCAGGCGCAGATCCTGACGCTCGTGCGGATGCTGCAGCAGGAGATGCGCATGGCGGTGATCTACATCACGCACGACATGGGCGTGGTCGCCGAAGTCGCCGACCGCGTCGTCGTGATGTATCGCGGCGAGAAGGTCGAGCAGGGCCCGGTCGGGCGAGATCTTCGCGGCGCCGCGCGAGCCGTACACGAAGGCGCTGCTCGCGGCGGTACCTCGCCTCGGCTCGATGCGCGGCACCGACGTTCCCGCGAAATTTCCGCTGCCGGGAGCGATCGTCGCGAGCGAGCCGACGTTGCCTGCATTTCCACCCGGTGCCGCCGCAGTGAAGCAGCCGCTGCTCGAAGTGCGCGACCTCACGACGCGCTTCGACGTGAAGGCCGGCTTCTTCGGCCGCGTGACGCGGCGCGTGCACGCGGTCGAGGAGCGTCAGCTTCGACCTCGACGCCGGCGAGACGCTGGCGCTCGTCGGCGAATCCGGCTGCGGCAAGTCGACCACCGGCCGATCGCTGCTGCGTCTCGTCGACACCGAGCGCGGCAGCATCCGCATCGCCGGACGCGACATCACGAAGCTCGAGGGCGATGCCGTGCGCCCGATCCGGCGCGACATCCAGATGATCTTCCAGGATCCCTTCGCGTCGCTCGACCCCCGCCTCACGGTCGGCTTCTCGATCGCCGAGCCGCTCTACGTGCACGGCGTCGCTCGCGGGCGCGCCGCCGAGGAGCGCGTCGCGTGGCTGCTGGAGCACGTGGGCCTCTCGCCCGACCTCGCGCAGCGCTATCCGCACGAATTCTCGGGCGGCCAGCGGCAGCGGATCGCCGTGGCGCGTGCGCTCGCGCTCAATCCGAAGATCATCGTCGCCGACGAGGCCGTGTCGGCGCTCGACGTCTCGATCCAGGCGCAGATCGTCAACCTGCTGATTGACCTGCAGCAGGAGTTCGGGCTGTCCTACCTTTTCATCTCGCACGACATGGCCGTGGTCGAGCGCGTCTCGCACCGCGTCGCGGTGATGTACCTCGGCCAGATCGTCGAGATCGGTCCCCGCCGCGCGATCTTCGAGTCGCCGCAGCATCCCTACACGCGCAAGCTGATGGCCGCCGTGCCGGTTGCCGACCCCGCGCAGCGGCGGCGCAAAACCGAGTTATCATCGGACGAGATTCCGAGCCCGATCCGCGCCGTGGGCGACGAGCCCGTCGTGATGCCGCTCGCGGAGGTCGGGCCGGGACATTTCGTCGCAACGCACCGGATCGCCGGCCCCTATTGAATCCGCTGCGCTTTCCGCGCCACCCGCATTTCCCCGAAGGAGGTTCCACCATGAAGAATCGTTTCCGCAGCCTGGCCATCGCGACGGCGCTCGTCACGGCACTCGCGGCGCCGGCGGCGTTCGCGGCCAAGGACGTCGTGTTCGCGGTCGCGTCGACGTTCACGACGACGGACCCGTACGACGCCAACGACACGCTGTCGCAGGCGATGGCGAAATCGTTCTACGAAGGTCTCTACGGCTTCGACAAGGACATGAAGCTGATCCCGGTGCTCGCGGAGAGCTACACGGTGAGCCCGGACGGCCTCGTCTACACGATCAAGCTGCGCAAGGGCGTGAAATTCCACGACGGCACCGATTTCAACGCAGAGGCCGTCAAGGTTAACTTCGACCGCGTCACCAATCCCGACAACAAGCTGAAGCGCTATGCGCTGTACAGCAACATCGCGAAGACCGAGGTCGTCGACCCGTACACTGCGCGGATCACGCTGAAGACGCCGTTCTCGGCCTTCATCAACAATCTCGCGCACCCGAGCGGCGTGATGATCAGCCCGGCCGCACTGAAGCAATACGGCAGCAAGGACATCGCGTTCCATCCGGTGGGCACCGGCCCGTTCAAGTTCGTCGAATGGAAGGCCACCGATTACCTCAAGGTCGCCAAGAACGACGGCTACTGGAAGAAGGGGCTGCCGAAGGTCGACACAATCACGTGGAAGCCCGTCGTCGACAGCAACTCGCGCGCCGCGGTGATGCAGACCGGCGAAGCGCAGTTCACCTATCCGGTGCCATATGAAATGGCCGACGTGCTGAAGGCGAAGCCCGATCTCGAGCTCGTTGCCGCGCCGTCGATCATCGTCCGCTACCTGTCGATGAACACGCAGCAGAAGCCGTTCGACAACCCGAAAGTGCGCCAGGCGATCAACTACGCGATCAACAAGGACGCCGTCGCCAAGGTCGCCTTCGGCGGCTACGCGACACCCGCCGATGCGATCGTGCCGGCAGGCGTCGAGTATTCGGTGAAGACCGGCGTCTGGCCGTACGACGTCGCCAAGGCAAAGCAGTTGCTCGCCGAAGCGGGCTACCCGAACGGATTCGAGACCGAGCTCTGGTCCGCGTACAACCACACGATCGCGCAGAAGGTGACGCAGGTCCTGCAGCAGCAGCTGCAGCAGGTCGGTATCAGGACGAAGATCACGCTGCTCGAAGCGGGACAGCGCGTCGAAAAGGTCGAGAGCTGGCAGGATCCGGCCACGGCCCCCGTGCGCCTCTATTACGTCGGCTGGTCGTCGTCGACCGGTGAGGCCGACTGGGCGATGCGACCGCTCCTGTACAGCGAATCGTGGCCGCCGAAGCTCTTCAACACGGCGTACTACAAGAACGACAAGGTCGACGCCGACATCAAGGGCGCGCTGCTCACCACCAATTCTGCGGAGAAGGCGAAGCTCTACAAGGACGCGCAGGAAACCGTGTACAAGGACGCGCCGTGGGCCCCGCTCGTCACCGAGAAGCTGCTGTCGGCGAAGAACCGAGAAGCTCTCCGGCGTCTACACCATGCCGGACGGCTCGTTCGAGTTCAGCGAAGTCGACCTCAAGTAATCGCACGTTTGCCGGCGCCGCTCCCGCGTTTGACGGGAGCGGTTCCGCGCGCGGCGTCTGCCGTCCCGATGCCCATGCCAAACGCGCCGCGTGCTGACCACTTCCACGAGTCGCACGCGCGATGATCCAGTACATCGTCAAGCGGCTCCTCGGCCTGCTGCCGACACTCGGCATCGTCGGGCTGCTGGTCTTCCTGTTCGTCCACCTGCTGCCCGGCGATCCGGCGCGGCTCGCCGCGGGACCCGACGCGAATCCGGAGACGGTCGAGCTCGTGCGCAAGGACCTCGGCCTCGACCTGCCGCTGCCGCAGCAGTTCCTGCGCTTCACCAACGGCGTGCTGCACTGGGACTTCGGCCGGTCGCTGCGCACCAAGCGCACCGTCAGCTCCGAAATCAGCTCGCGGTTCATGCCGACGTTCTGGCTCACCGTGTGGAGCATGGGCTGGTCGGTGCTCTTCGGCATGACCATCGGCATCCTGTCCGCGGTGTGGCGCAACCGCTGGCCGGACCGCCTCGGCATGACGCTCGCCGTGTCCGGCATCTCGTTCCCCGCGTTCGCACTCGGCATGGTGCTGATGCAGGTGTTCGCGGTCGAGCTCAACTGGCTGCCCGCGGTCGGCAACGAGACGTGGAAGCACTACATCCTGCCGAGCCTGACGCTGGGCGCCGCCGTCGCCGCGATCATGGCGCGGTTCACGCGCTCGTCCTTCGTCGACATCCTCGGCGATGACTACATCCGCACCGCGCGCGCGAAGGGTCTCGACGAGCGCCGCGTCGTCGTGAAGCACGGGCTGCGCAACGCGCTGATTCCCGTGGTGACGATGATGGGGCTGCAGTTCGGCTTCCTGCTCGGCGGCTCGATCGTCGTCGAGAAGGTGTTCAACTGGCCGGGCCTCGGCCGCCTCCTCGTCGACGCCGTCGACATGCGCGACTACCCGGTGATCCAGGCGCTGGTGCTGCTGTTCTCGCTGGAGTTCATACTGATCAATCTGGTCGTGGACGTGCTGTACGGCCTCATCAATCCGACGATTCGCTATCGCTGATGGACACGCCCGTCGCCGATCCCGAATCCGCCGTCGCCGCCGCGCCGGAGCGCGTGCGCACGCCGTGGTCGGAATTCTGGCGCAAGTTCCGCCGCCAGCCGGTCGCGCTCATCGCCGGCGGGTTTGTCGTGCTTTTGATCGCAGCCGCGATCCTCGCGCCGTGGATCGTGCCCTATGACGCAGAGAATTTCTTCGACTACGACCAGCTCAACGCGCCCCCGTCGGCGGCGCACTGGTTCGGCGTCGACTCGCTCGGCCGCGACATCTTCAGCCGAATTCTCATGGGCGCGCGGATCTCGCTCGCCGCCGGATTCATCTCCGTCGCCGTCGGCGCGGTCGTCGGCACCGTGCTGGGCCTCGTCGCCGGGCTACTACGAAGGCTGGTGGGATCGCGCGATCATGCGGCTCTCCGACGTGCTGTTCGCCTTTCCCGGCATCCTGCTCGCCATCGGCATTGTCGCCATCCTCGGCGGCGGCATGGCCAACGTGATCATCGCCGTCGCGATCTTCAGCATTCCGACGTTTGCCCGCCTCGTGCGCGGCAACACGCTGGCGCTGAAGCATTTGACGTTCATCGAGGCGGCGCGCAGCCTCGGCGCGTCCAATGCGACGATCATCCGGCGCCACATCTTCCCGGGAACGATTTCCGCCGTCGTCGTCTATTTCTCGCTGCGCGTCGGCACGTCCATCATCACCGCCGCGAGCCTCTCCTTCCTCGGCATGGGCGCGCAGCCGCCCACACCCGAATGGGGCGCGATGCTCGACGCCGCCCGCTCCGACATGATCACGGCACCTCACGTCGCGCTGTTTCCGGCGCTGGCGATCTTCTTCACCGTGCTCGCCTTCAACCTGCTGGGCGATGGCCTGCGCGACGCCCTTGATCCGAAGATTGAGCAGCGATGAGCGAGGCGGGCGAAGCCCAGGGCCGAAGGCCGCGTCGCCGCGCGAGTCGCTCGAGGCCGACGCTCAAGACATCGTATACCGCGACGGTACAAAGAGGCCGAGGCGATGAGCGAGGCGGGCGAAGCCCAGGGCCGAAGGCCGCGTCGCCGCGCGAGTCGCTCGAGGCCGACGCTCAAGACATCGTATACCGCGACGGTACAAAGAGGCCGAGGCGATGAGCGAGGCGGGCGAAGCCCAGGGCCGAAGGCCGCGTCGCCGCGCGAGTCGCTCGAGGCCGACGCTCAAGACATCGTATACCGCGACGGTACAAAGAGGCCGAGGCGATGAGCGAGGCGGGCGAAGCCCAGGGCCGAAGGCCGCGTCGCCGCGCGAGTCGCTCGAGGCCGACGCTCAAGACATCGTATACCGCGACGGTACAAAGAGGCCGAGGCGACGAGCGAGGCGGGCGAAGCCCAGGGCCGAAGGCCGCGTCGCCGCGCGAGTCGCTCGAGGCCGACGCTCAAGACATCGTATACCGCGACGGTACAAAGAGGCCGAGGCGATGAGCGAGGCGGGCGAAGCCCAGGGCCGAAGGCCGCGTCGCCGCGCGAGTCGCTCGAGGCCGACGCTCAAGACATCGTATACCGCGACGGTACAAAGAGGCCGAGGCGATAGCGCATGACAACGCGCGCGCCGGCGCCGAGGAGCGTCCCTCCGCGCATCGGCATCCTCCCCGCCGGCCCTCACGGCACCATCGCCGACGTCGCGGGCGTCACGGTCGGTCATCGCACGATCGCCGACGGCGACCTGCAGACCGGCGTGACCGTGATTCGTCCGCACGCGAACGATCCGTTCACGCACAAGGTTCCGGCCGCGGCGATCGTCTTCAACGGCTTTGGCAAGAGCGTCGGCCTGCTGCAGGTGAACGAGCTCGGCGTGCTGGAAACGCCGATCGCGTTGACGAACACGTTCTCGGTCGGAACGATCGCGACGGCACAGATCCGGGACGCGATTGCCGCGCATCCCGGCATCGCGCGCAGCACGACGTCTATCAATCCGCTGGTATTCGAGTGCAGCGATGCCTATCTCTCGGATATGCAGGCGCTCGCCGTCTCGGAGGCGCATTACGGCGAAGCGCTGGCCGCCGCCACCGGCGAGTTCGCGCGCGGCTCGGTAGGCGCCGGCCGCGGCATGAGCTGCTTCGGCCTCAAGGGCGGCATCGGGACGTCGTCGCGTACGGTCACCGTCGCCGGAACTTCGATGACATTGGGCGCGGTCGTGCTCGCGAATTTCGGCCGCACCGAGAGCCTGACGCTCGGGGGACGGCGCATCGGCCCCGCCGTCGCGCGTCGCCTCGCGGGAATGACGCCGCAGCGCGACCAGGGCTCGATCATCGTGGTGCTGGCAACCGATGCACCGCTCGACCATCGGCAACTGAGGCGCATCGCGATGCGCGCCGCCGCCGGCATCGGTCGCACCGGCTCGTATTACGGCCATGGCAGCGGCGATATCGCGCTCGCATTCTCCACCGCGCACACGGTCCCGCACGAACCATCGACGCCAATGCTCACGCGGACCGTGCTGGCGGAGCCGCTGCTCGAATCGCTGTTCGACGCCGCGGCGGAAGCGACCGAGGCGGCGATCGTCGATGCCCTGTTCGCCGCGACGACCGTGACGGGCTTCGCCGGCCATATCCGATACGCGCTGACGGAGATCGCTGCCGACTGGGTGGAGATCGCCACTTGACGCCACGCATCGTCGCGCATTGTCGCGCCGGATTCGAAGCCGAGGCCACGGCCGACCTCCAATGCGTCGCCGAATCCGCGGAAGCGGAGATCTCCGTCGATGCGCCTGCCGGTCGCGGCTTCGTCGTGGCCACGCTCCGGTCGTTCGACGCCCAGCGCTGGCCGCGCGCGCTGGAGCACACCCCGCCGATGTTCATCCGCTCGCTGTTCTTCGGCGGCGGGCCGCACGCGCTCTTCGACACGACGAAGACGAAGGGCCGGCCCGATCGCGTCAGTCCTCTCGTGGCGCTGACCGAGCAACTGCGGAAGGAGCTTGCGCTCCCGGGCGTCGCGCGCGGAATGCGCGGGGCGCTGCGTTTCGGGGCAGTGTGGCTGGAAACCGCGGACACGAATGACGGCAAGGAAATGTCCGGCCTCTGCCGCTCGATCGAGCGTCCGCTCGCCGCCGCGTTGCGTGAGCAGAACAGCCTCGGCGCGGCGGACGACGAGGTCGAGGCGCATCGGCTTCCGGTATTGCATGTCCTGCTGCCCGACGGCGCGCACGCTTATGTCGGCGCCAGCCTCGCGCCATGGGGCAGCCGCTGGCCGATGGGAATTCCGCGACTGCGAATGCCGCACTCCGCGCCGTCACGCTCGACGCTGAAGCTCGCGGAAGCGCTGCTGACGTTTCTCGGCGACCGCGATCTCGACGTGCTGCAGGGCGGCATGCGCGCAGTGGATCTCGGCGCGGCGCCGGGCGGGTGGACGTGGCAGCTCGCGCAGCGCGGACTTCGCGTGACGGCCGTCGACAACGCGGCGCTGAAGGGCGACATCGCCTCCGACCCGCTCGTCACGCACGTCCGCGCCGACGGGCTCAGCTTCGTGCCGCGCAAGCGCGTCGACTGGATGGTCTGCGACATCGTCGAGCAACCGTCGCGGATCGCGACGCTGGTCGGCCGCTGGATCGGCGAAGGCCACGCGCGGCACGCGATCTTCAACCTCAAGCTGCCGATGAAGAAGCGATACGCCGAGGTGCGCCGCTGCGAAGCCATCATTCGCGAGGCGCTGGAGCAGGCGCACGTGCGGCACACGCTCCGCTTCGCGCAGCTCTATCACGACCGCGAGGAGATCACCGGCTACTGCGCGCGGATCGGCTGAGCCAGCGTGATCCTGGGCTGGCGTAGTGCGCTGCAGCGGGCCGTCTCGCGAGACTCAGTTCTCGCCGAGCGACTGCCGGCCGTCGACGGCGTTGGTCACAACGATTGCACGTAGGTCGCAATCGCCTCGATTTCCGCCGGCGTCAGATCCTTGACGATGCCGTGCATCACCGGCGCCTTGCGCACGACCTGCTGGATGTACTCGATCTGGCGCGCCACGTATCGCGCGTGCTGGCCGGCGAGGCGCGGGAAGTCCGCGACTCCGGCGGCGTCCGCGCCGTGGCAGCTCGCGCACGGCGGAATGCCGCGCCCCGGAACGCCTTTTTCGAAAAGCGCCTTTCCGGTGGCGATCAAGGCCGGATCTCCGGGGCGCCCCGGGGCCGGCGGCTGCGACGCATAGTACTCCGCGAGGCTCTTCATCAACGCGACATTGAGATTGCCTGCAATGCCGTACATGATGTCGTGAGCGGCGCGCTCCTCGCGCGTGTGGGCCTGAAATGCCTCGATCTGGGCCACGATGTAGCCGGGCCGCTGCGCCGCCAGGATAGGAAATTCCGGTGACACGCTGATGCCGCGCGGGCCGTGGCAGGTGGAGCACAGGTTGATCGCCTTGTCTTCGCCCGGCGTTCGCGCGGCCGTCCCGGTCGCCCCACCCTGCGCGTAGGCGATCGCAGTCGCCATGGAAACACCGATTGCGAGAATCGCTCTGCCCAGTTTCATCATTGCACCGCTCCCCGTTTGGCCGCCGCCCCGTCGATGGCCTGAGACGGCCTCGAGAGCGTCGTCGCATGTTCGTCAGAATGCCAGCCAGATGTCGAAGAACAGCGTGTCGTTGTCCTTCGCGCTGCGGCCCGTGCCGTCGTAGTTGGTGCGCAGCCCGTTGAATTTCCCGTAGCCCGTATATTGCAGCAGGAGCCGGACGTTCTGGATCGGCAGGTAATCGAGCTCGGCAATGAAGCCGTTGCTGTTCGGGGAGAGCGCGTTGCCGTTCGAATCGGTTCCGTAGAGTCCGGCGTCCGCACTGCCCGTGGTCTGGAAGTAGGCGAGGCTACCTCCATACATGCGGTCGTAGTAGTACGAACCCTTGAGCTTGAACGTCCTCATGTTGTCATCGGGATTGGCCGGCGTCGGACCCGCGCCGTAGCCAGAACCGGTCGCCTGTGTCTGCGGGTAGCTGGCGTTGTACGACGTGCGCTCCCAGATGTAGGTCGTCTGCGCGGTGAACGTGTGCTGATCGGTGATGTACTGGTACTGGGCGTCGACGGCGGCGTCGCGGTAGCGGTCCGTAGGCGTGCTGGTGTCGAGATTGTCGGGATAGACGTTCACGTTCATCCCGTACGTGCCGATCATCAGCGAGTTCACACCCCAATCGTACGTGTAGGCAAGACGCCAGTACGGGTTGAAGTTCGTGATGGCGAGCACGCCGCCGGGCTCTTTGTACGGCAAACCGGCGCGAAGAACGTTGCCCGCGACGTTGGCCGTACGGTAATCGGAGAACTCCATGTAAATCGTCTTCTTCCAGTACGCATAGGCACCAAGGCCCGCGACTTGCTGGGCGAGCCCGCCGTCGATGATCGTCGCGGCCGCCGGCGTGATCGCGAGCGGCGAGGAGGTGTACGGGTACCCCCAGGCCGGCGTGCTGTTCCACGGGTCCTGCATCGTCGGGTTGTTGTTGAGCGTCACGCCGAAGATCCATTCGGGGATGGCGGCATCGGCGGCGGGCGAGTACTTGTAGACCGCGCGGATGTCGGTGTTGTCGATGCTGCTGTGCCCTCCGAGCGTCCCGTCCGCCTTGGTCGCGAGATTGTCGTAGGTCCACTGGATGAAGCCGCCGACGTAGTCGTTGACTTTGGTTGCCAGGAACAGGCTCCCGCCCGAGAAGACCATGCTGTTCTGCCGTTGTATGGCGCTCGACGTGTCGCCGGTATCGGGATCGGTCACCGTGTTGTTGCTGATGTGGGTGACCGAGCCCTGCGCCATGACGGCCATCGGCACGTAATTGAACCCTTCCGAGGACACGAACGTCTTGCCGATCGTGTAGCCCGTCAGCTTGAAATACCGGCCGTAGGGAGTGAGTTCGGGCCAGCTCACGTGACATGCCGGGCATTCCTGTCCCGTCTGGCGAGCGAATGACGGAACGGCAGCAGACTGACTGACGCATCCTATGTACAGGAGTATCGCGACCACCGCACCAGACAGAACGCCCATTCCATTTCGACTTTGCATACCGGCTCCTCGTGAACTCGCATCCATCGCGTCGCATTGTTCGTGCGCAATTTTGCGCCGTACCTGTGACCGATTGTCGCGGCACGTGCCGCGAAGTCTCTGACATGGATCAATTTCGCACGCGCTGGCGCCGCAAATCTTGCAACGCAGTGTGCGGATTGCCACAGGAACAGGAAGTCGTCAGCTGAGCGTCAGCTTTGGCGGCAATCTTGCGGCTCATATCGCGTCGATCCGGCGTTGGTGTGCTGAGCGCGAATGTTTCGTAAGCACATCCGCACAAGATACGCGCGCCGCTCCGACCGATGAGCGCCGTCACGCGGCGGTCATGTCGACGGAGTGCATCTGCGCGGACCGCGTTCCGATGGCGTACCGATTCTTGCGATGAGCTGACGCCGCCCGCGGTTTCGAGCCTTTGCTCCGCAACTCGTTTGGAGCGCAAAGCGCACCAACCGCGTACTGCGCGCCGACGATATGGACGCAGCTGTGCGCCCGTCGCGCATGCGCGCCGCCGGCGGCCCGGGCGGAAAAGAGGGCCGGCCTTCGAGGACCGGCCCTCGCCGTCGGCCGAGATCAGCCGCGAATGAACGGTTGTGCCGTGTTCATCCGCAGGCGTCCGCTGGCCACATCGTCGCGATCAGTCCCCTCCAGCCGTGTTGCATACCTTTCCGGTATTCACGATCTGCTTCGCGCAGCCGTTGAGCGCCAGGATGTCGGCGCCGCCGCCGACACGGTCGACGATGTAGATGAGGCCGTGATCGTCGACTTCGGCGTTGTCGGTGGACACGTCGTAGAACGTCTGCGTCACGCCATTGATCGTCACGGTCGTCGGACGGGTGTTGGCATTGACCGGCGGGATGAAATGCGCGACCTCCTGCGGATGATACGGATCGCGGATGTCGAACACGCGCAGGCCGCCGTCGAAATAGGCGACGAAGAGCAGCTTGCCGTAGTACGGCGCGAAGAACGACTCATTCGTCGAGTGCGTGCCGAACCGCGTCCCGCGCGTGCAGAAATCGGGCTTGGCCGAATCTTCCTGGACCTGCATCGTCGAGATCACCATCGGATGGTTCTCGCCGGCGGACGCCGCGCCGGCGCCCTTCGTCATCGTCGCATCCACGAGGTAGCCGAAATGCGGCGACCCTAGGCAATGGTTGTCCGTTTCCTCCGAGATGAGTGCGACCAGGTCCCGCGTCGAATTGCTGGTAAAGCCCTGGTAATGCGTCAACGGAACGCCGAACACCGGGAATGAGGTGTGTGCGCCTTCGGTCGGCGTCATGTCCATCGAGCCGACGACCAGCGCGCGAAGCTCGTCGTCGCTCGGTGCGACCGGGTCGGATCCATCCCAGGTCCCGCCAAATTTCGCAGGAAGCACCTTGAGCCGGTCGACGATCTGGAACACGCCATTCGACGACGTGCCATAGGGAATGTATATGCGGTTCACCGGAACGCCTGTCACCGGGTTGTTCCGGATCGAAATGGGCCCGTGCACGCCCCCGGTCGCCGTCACCACCGACGACCCGGGATTCTGCCCGACGAGACCGATGTCTCGGACGTACGTCGGATTGGCCGGGTCGGTAAGGTCGTAGACCTTGATGTGCTGATTCGTCGTCCAGCCGTCCGGACTCAGAGCGGCCTTGCCGGCGCCCGCGACCAGAAAGGCAACGCCGGTGTCGCACTCCCACCAGCTCTTGTGGGTTGCGGTGAAGAATCCCGTGGCCGGGGTTATGACAGCGAGCCGGGTGGGACTCGCCGGAATGCTGACGTCCCAGACCTCGTGCGAATTGCCCGTGTTGCGCAGCATGTAGTAATGGCCCGTCTGCCCGAGCACGCCGGTCTGCCCGTTGCACACGCGGACCATCTGCGCACCATTGGCCGACGGGATGTGCGCGACCAGCGTGGGATTCGCCGGATTCGTGACGTCGGTGATGGTCGTGCCGTTGGGCTCGACGACACCCGTCAGCGGATTCAGTACCGACTGCCCGCCGAAGTGCCCGACGAAGAGATACACCCGCCCGTTGATCGTGTGCGGGGTCGGCTGGTAGGCTGTGCGGCCCTGCAGATCGGCGTGCCCGAGCCACTGGATGTTGTGACTGTCGGCAGCCACCTCATTCGGTTTGTCCGCCATCGCCCAACCGCAAAACACGGCCATTCCGATCGCGGCGAGAATTCTTGCCGGCGAGGACGTCGCGCCACTGCACCTGTGCTGTTTCATGGGATTGCTCCTCCAGCCGGTCGACTCGGTGAAACCGGCGGTCTATTCAACGAACGATTGAATGGACGAATGGCCTTGCCGATGAGGTTGCAGCCATTCACGGAAACGGTGTCCGGCATGCAGGACCGGGCACGCCCAAAATCTAGTCGCGCCCATCGACGGCCGCTTTCGCTTTCTTGCCAAAATGTTCGCGGTCTTGCGAATCGTTGCGAGGGTTGCGCGGCACCCGCGCGCCATCGGTTCGCCCGACCCGCGATCGGACCGTCTCCGCGCGTGCCGTCGCGAACGGAGACGTGCGCGCAAGTGGCGGTTCAACCGCTCTAGCCCTCGGTGCGGAATCGCCGGGGAGTCCGGCCGGTGATGCGTCGGAACAATGCGGAAAAGCTGCTCTGATTCGAATAGCCGATCTGGTGCGCTATTTCGGTAATCGATAGTTCCGATTCGCGCAGCAGGATCTTCGCTCGTTCGATGCGGCGCTGGAGCAGAAAACGGTGCGGGGCGAGTCCGGTTGCCTGGCGGAATGCATGCGCAAAGTGAAACGGGCTCATCGCCAGGGTCGCCGCGAGCCGATTCAGCGTGAGGTCTTCGCGGAGGTTCTCGTTGATGTAGTCGGTAACGCGCTGCAGCTTGTGCCGGGGCAGCATCGCGGTTGAAAAATCTACAAGCCTGGCGCTCGCCGAATAGTGCCGCAGCAGATGGATGCACAGATCGATGGCAAGCGCCTCCGCGCAGAGGCGCCCGGCGAGGGCATCGGAGCGCGCCTCGTCGAGAAGCCGCCGGGCGATGTCCTCGATCCTGGCATCGCGCACTCCGAAATTGTCGAGGAGTTCGTGCTCCGGCGCACGGGTCGTGCCCGCCTCCGCGACGACGCGATCGAGAAACGACGGCGCGATGCGCACCCTGATGAGCTCGGCCTCCTCCTCGTGGCGAAGCGTCTTGGGATCCCCGGCCGGGGCAACGAGAGCATCGCCGGCGTGCATCGTCCGCCACGACGTGCGCCCATGCCGCGCCTGAAAGAGCTCGACAGGACCGCGAAGAAAGACGGTGACGACGTGTTCGGGAAGCGACCGGACGATGTCGACCCGCGCGACGCGGTAATGCTCGACGATGACGCCGTCCCAGCAGCGCGATGCGCTCGTCAGCGTCGGCGCCGGTACGCCAGTGGCTTCCGGCGCAGGCACGAGCCTCGCTTTGCGCCGTGCCTCCAGCGCCATGGTTCCACTCCGGATGTGTCGATGCGAACATCGCCTCGCCAGGCGCGCAAGGCCGTGGTCCGCGGGTCTAGGATTCCGGAAGGCGAACGAAGTTCGCCGTAAGCTTGGCGCAAGATTTCGCCGGCGATGTTCAGCGGCGACGGCGAACGCCTAATCCGCGATGATCCCGAGCTTCACGTAGGTTGGACGCAGGATCGCCGCAAGCTTCGGCAGCCGGCGCCAGAACCAGAGCGCGGAGAGCGCGCACAGCGCGCCATTCAGCGCGAACGTCGTCTCCACACCGATGCCGCGCGCCAGAGCGCCCGCGACGAGATTGCCGATGGGCGCGACGCCGAGGAACGCCATCGTATAGAAGCCCGCGACGCGACCGCGCATCCGGTCCTCGACGATGGTCTGGATGATCGTATTGGCCGATGCGGCGGCCAGGATGACGCCGCCGCCGACGAGGGCCATCAACGCGAGCGCGACCGGGAGGATCGTCAGGTGCGAGAACGCGACGAGTGCGATCCCGGCGAGCGCGGCGGCGGCCGCGATCACGCGGCCCAGCCCCCGGATGGTGCGCCGGCTCGCGAGATACCCGGTGCTCGCGAGCGCGCCGGCGCCGGCGGCCGACAGCAGGAATCCCAGCGTGTGGGCGCCGCCGCCGAAGATCTTCGCCGCATAGATCGGCATCAGCGACGAATACGGCGTGATCGTCCAGGCCACCACAGCGACCAGCGTCAGCAGCGCGCGTACGGGCGCGAAGCCGAACGAATAGCGGGCGCCCTCCTTCCAGCTCGACCAGAAGCTCGCCGTCGAGCGTTCCGGCGCCGTGGCGTGCGGCCAGCGCAGCCGCGAAATGGCGATGATCACTGCCACGAACGAGAGCGCGTTGAGCGCGAAGCACGCCGCTTCGCTGACGACCGACAGCAGGATGCCGGCGATCGCCGGCCCGACGACCCGCGCGCCGTTGACGAGGAACGAATTGAGCGCGATCGCGTTCGGCAGGTCGGCGCGGTCGTCGACGAGATGCACGTAGAGCGCCTGGCGCAGCGGCACATCGAACGCGGAAACGATGCCGAGCCAGAGCGCGCAGGCGATGAGGTGCCACACAGCGAGAAGCCCGGTGGCCGACAGCACCGCGAGCACGACCGCCTGCAGCAGCAGCAGCGCCTGCGTCACGTAAAGCGCAGCGCGGCGGTCGACCCGGTCCGCGAGGACGCCTGCGAACGGGCCGAGCGCGAGGATGCCGATATTCGAGCAGAACGCGACGGCACCGAGCAGGAACGCCGAATCGGTGAGCCGGTACGTGACCCAGCCCATCGCCACCTGCTGCAGCCACGTGCCGACCAGCGACAGTCCCTGCCCGATGAAGAAGCGGCGAAAGTTCGCATGGCGAAGCGCGCGGAACGTGTGCGTCAGCTGGCGGAGCATCGAATCCTGGGTGCGCACGGCGCGCTCTGGCACGGTTCGGCGCTGGTTCTTGCGGCGCAGTTCGACGGTGGCCGACTGGCCCCCGATGGACCGGCGACCCGGCAACGAGCGATCAATGCATCAACCCGACAATCGCGCCTGCTGCATCCTGAGGTTGCCGAGCGTAGCGGTGAAACCGGCGAGCCGCGCACGCTCCTGCTCGACGACCGACGCCGGCGCGCGGGCGACGAATCCCTCGTTGCCCGAGCTTGGCGTTGGCCTTCGCGATCTCGCCTTCCAGACGCGCGATTTCCTTGCCGATGCGTTCTCGTTCGGCCGCGGGGTCGACCTTCACGTCGAGCATGATGCGCAGCTTGTCGATCACGGCAACCGGCGCATCCGTTGCGGGAAGTTCGTCTACGATTCGATAGTCCGAGAGCCGTGCCAGCGCCATCACATATGGCCTAGTAGGCACCCGCCCCGTATCCCGCGCCATCGCCTACGACCAACATGTCTACCTTTTGCCCCGGGGGCAGTTCCATCTGCGATCGGAGCGATCGGCATTGGTCGACGATTTCCTTAAGCATCGATACTGCTGTCCCCGCCTGCGGGTCGCGCATCTGCATGTCGGCCGCAGGATAGGGCTGCAGCGAGACCGTCTCGCCTTTCCGTCCCGCCAAGGGCGCGACCGTCTGCCAGAGCTCCTCGGTGACGAACGGAATGATCGGATGCGCGAGCCGCAGCACGGTCTCCAGCACGCGCACGAGCGTGCGCCGCGTGCCGCGCTGCGCCGCCTCGTCGCCGCGCGCGAGATCGCACCTTGGCGAGCTCGACGTACCAGTCGCAGTATTCGTTCCAGACGAATTCGTAGATCGCCTTCGCGGCGTGATCGAATCGATAGGCCGCGAGTTGCTCGTTCACTTCCCCGATCGTGTCCTGCAGCTCGGCGACGATCCAGCGGTCGGCGATCGACAGCGTGACGGGCAGCGTGTCGTCGAGCGCCGACGTCCTTGCCGTCGACGTTCATCAGCACGAAGCGCGTCGCGTTCCACAGCTTGTTGCAGAAGTTGCGGTAGCCCTCGCAGCGGTTCAGGTCGAAGTTGAGCGTGCGCCCGTACGTCGCGAGGCTCGCGAACGTGAACCGCAGCGCATCCGCGCCGAACGCGGGAATGCCGTTCGGGAACTGGCGCCGCGTGCGCTTCACGATCGGCTCGCGCTGCTTCTCCAGCATCAGCCCGTAGGTGCGCTTCTCGATCAGGCGCTCGAGCGTGACGCCGTCGATGAGGTCGAGCGGGTCGAGGACGTTGCCCTTCGACTTCGACATCTTCTGTCCTTCCTCGTCGCGCACGATCGCGTTGATGTACACGGTGCGGAAAGGGACCTCGCCGGTGAAGTACACGGTGGTCATCACCATCCGCGCGACCCAGAAGAAGATGATGTCGAAGCCGGTGACGAGCACGTTCGACGGCAGGAACGTCTGCAGCCACGGGTTCGCCGCGTCTGCCTGTCCGTCGCCGGTCCAGCCGAGCGTCGAGTGGCACCACAGCGCCGAGGAGAACCAGGTGTCGAGAACGTCGGAATCCTGCGTCGAGTCGAGCCGGGGCGCGTCCGAGCTTCGCGCTCGCCTTCTCGCGCGCCTCGGCCTCGTCGCGGGCAACGTAGACGTTGCCGTTCTCGTCGTACCACGCGGGAATCCGGTGGCCCCACCAGAGTTGGCGCGAAATGCACCAGTCCTGGATGTTGTTGATCCAGTGCAGGTACGTCGACAGCCATTCCGACGGGACGAACTCGACCTTGCCCGGGTTCGCCCGTGCGCGGGCTCGGCACGCCCGCGTCGACAGCGGCGAGGCACAGGTCCTGGATCGATTTGCCGGGAAAGTATGGATGTCCGGCAGGCGCAGGCGTCCTCATCGCGACGAACCACTGGTCGGTCAGCATCGGCTCGACGATCTCGCCGGTGCGCCCGCAGCGCGGCACCACCATCCTGTGCGGCTTCTCGCTGACGACGAGCCCGTCGGCTGCGAGGTCGGCGAGCACCGCCTTGCGCGCCGCGTAGCGGTCGAGCCCGCGATACTTCGCGGGCGCGTTGTCGCTGATCGTCGCGTCGAGGTTGAGGATGCCGATCGGCGCGAGGCCGTGCCGCTGCCCGATTGCCCAGTCGTTGAAGTCGTGCGCCGGCGTGATCTTGACGCAGCCGGTGCCGAATTCCTTGTCGACGTAGCTGTCGGCGATCACCCGGATCGTGCGCCCGGTGAGCGGCAGCGTCACTTCCTTGCCGACGAGCTCCGTGTAGCGCTCGTCGTCGGGATTCACCGCGACCGCGACGTCGCCCAGCATCGTCTCGGGCCGCGTCGTCGCGACGACGACGTCGCCCCTGCCGTCGACGCGCGGATAGCGGATCTCCCAGATCTTGCCCTGCTCCTCCTCGCTCTCGACCTCGAGATCGGACACTGCGGTACCGAGCTTGGGATCCCAGTTGACGAGCCGCTTGCCGCGATAGATGAGCCCATCCTCGAACAGGCGCACGAACGTCTCGACCACCGCCGCCGACAGGCCTTCGTCCATGGTGAAGCGCTCGCGCGACCAGTCGCCCGACGTGCCGAGGCGGCGCATCTGGTTGGTGATCGTCGAGCCGGATTCCTGCTTCCACTGCCAGACGCGCTCGACGAATTTCTCGCGTCCGACGTCGGCGCGCGACGTCCCTTCGGCCTTCAGCTGGTTCTCGACGACGATCTGCGTCGCGATGCCGGCGTGGTCGGTGCCGAGCTGCCACAGCGTGTTGCTGCCCAGCATCCGCTGCCATCGGATCAGCACATCGATCAGCGTGTGCTGGAACGCATGCCCCATGTGCAGCGTGCCGGTGACGTTCGGCGGCGGCAGCTGGATGCAATACGGCGGCGCGCCGTCCTTCCACGACGGTTTGAAGTAGCCGCGCGATTCCCATTCGGGATACCACTTCGCCTCGATGGCGGAGGGCTCGAAGCTTTTTGCGAGTTCCATGGAGTGGGCGGCGTCGGTGCTGCAAGCGGAGGTCGATTGCAAGAGCTTGAATTATAGCGGAAAAGACGCGCACGCGCTGCGCTACGCGATCTCACGTGGTGCGATGCGTGATGCCGCGCGCAGGCAACCGACACGCGCGACACGCATGTCGCATCGCGCGGCCGAAAATTGCAGTGGAGTACGGTACGGCCTGCTTCGTGGCGCTCAACGCGCCTTCGTCGGTGCGCCGGTAGCGACTTCCTCGGCGTCGGTCATCCGGTAGAGCAGCCCCGTCTCGTCGTCCTTCAGCACCGCGAAGCGGCCCGACACGACAATCGGCTCGAAGCCGTACTGGACGGCCCTTTTCGCGCGTACCTCGACGATGCCGTCGGGTCCGGCAGGCATGCAGAACTGGCAGTGGGGGGGAACCGACGAGAGCAGGAAGCGCGATTGCTTGTCGCCCATGTCGAGCGGGATGATGAAGCCCTGCACCCGAACGTCCTTGCGGTCGAGGCCGAGGATGTCCGGCGAGAACTCGGCGACCATCCTGCCGTTCTTCGCCACCGGCGTGACCTTCGCGAGCGTCTTCCACGATACGACCCCGGCAAGCTCGGGAAGGATCGCGCTGCTGTAATCGACGGCGGGCGGCAGGCCGCCTGCAGGAACAGCCGTGAGCGCGACCGCCGCCGGCGGCAGCGCGACGGCTGACGCAAGCACAATGGCCATAGCTGCGGCAATTCTCATGAAGCTACCCTGCGCAAATGCGGTCGCCGGCGTTTCAGCGAACGAACGGGGAACGCGTCGGAAAAATTATACGCGCGGTCGCGTCCGCGAATGCAATGCTCACTTGCCGTGCGGCGTGAGGTTGGGCGGCGGCTCGCGATCGCGGACGTACCGGTCGAACCAGCTTCGTGCCGCCTCGTCGTAAACGTCGCGGCGCTCGCTCATCGCGTGGTCGGCACCCTCGACCATCAGGATGCGGAACGGACGCCCGCTTCCATACAGCGCCAATGCCATGTCCATCGAGTCGCGCGGATCGACGCGCTTGTCGGCGGTGCCCTGGATCAGCAGGATCGGAACGTTGCGCGGCAGGCGATCGACGAACCGCAGCGCCGAGCGGGCTTCGATCGCGCTCGCGCGATTCGCGCTCCAGCCGGGAACGGTTTCGGCGGCCACGTCCGTCTCCATCTCGGGTCGCAGCGTGATCATGCGCGCGAGGTCGGTGATACCGGCGCCGACCACGGCCGCACGGATGCGATCGGTCTTCGTCAGCGCGAGGTAAGTCATCATCCCGCCCCGCGAGTGGCCCCACATTCCGATGCGCCCGCGATCCGCGAACGCAAGCTGGTCGAGCACCGAAAGGCCATCGATCACGTCGTCGACGTCCCTGCCGCCGAACTCGTCGTTGCCTTCCGACCCCGGCGAGCCGCGATAGTTCGAGGCGAACACGACGTAACCCCATCCCGCAATGCGTCGCGCAAGATTGGGAAACGAGGTTTCGGTGATCGCCGTGTACTCGCGATTGCCGCCGCGATTGAAGACGATGCACGGGAGTCGCGCGTCTCCGCCCGGGGCCGCCTTGGGATAGCCGAGGAATCCGACCACGCGGAGCCCGTCGGATTCGTAGACGATGCGCTCGGCGATGAACGTGGCTCCTGCCTCGGTCGCGAGGGTCTTGCGCTCGAGAATGTCGCCGTTCGCCGCCCCGGCGCAGAGCGCGTGAACGAACACCAGCACTCCGGCGGCGTGAACCAGCGTGCGGTATCGCATTGGAGGCTCCCGTGGCAGCGATTGAACGGGCCACTCTCGGGCGCCGATCCCACACTCATATCATGCGTCCCGAAATCCGAAAAGGGTGCAAGAATACCGCTCGTCGCCGGCCCTTGGCAGGGTCCCGCGCGACGTCCGAGTCCCCAATGGAGGAGTCATGAGCGGAACCTACAAAGGCAGCTGCTTCTGCGGCGCCGTCGAGCTGGAAGTCACCGGCGATCCGGTGGCAGCCGGGTATTGCCATTGCGCGTCGTGCCGCAGCTGGGCGGCCGCCCCGGTCAATGCGTTCAGCCTGTGGAAGCCCGAATCGGTGAAGGTCACCAAGGGTGCGGAGAACGTCGGCGTCTATCACAAGACTGAACAGAGCTACCGCAAGTTCTGCAAGATCTGCGGCGGGCACCTGCTGACCGATCATCCGGGATGGAGCCTGACCGACGTCTATGCCGCGACGATCCCGAGCTATCGCCACGAGCCGAAGCTACACGTTCACTACGGCGAAACCGTGCTCCGTCTCAAGGACGGACTGCCGAAGATGAAGGACCTGCCGAAGGAAATGGGAGGGTCCGGCGAGACGCTCCCCGAGTAATCGATCCGGACGCGCGCCGCACGGAATCGGATTCCGGCGCGGCGCGCGGCGCCTCCCTCAAGGCACCAGCAGATTGGCGCAGTGCCCCGGCTCCGAGGGATTGTTCGAAATCGTTGCGCCCTTGGCGATGCACTGGCTGGGCGGCAGCGACGCCTTCGCCTCGACGTGGTCGACGAGGAGATCGAACGCCTTCTGCGCATGCGGCTGGATCTCGACCAGTTGCGGGAACGGGAAGACGTAGCTCTCGATGTGGTTCCCGTTCTGCACCTCATAGAGCCGGTACTGCGCATTGCGTTGGTCGTTGTTCCCGCGGCGCGATGCATTCACCGCCGCCTCGTACGCCCGCGCCTGCCGCTCGATCGGGAGCAGCGCGTCCATCGTCCCCGCCACGGTGATCAGCGGCTTCTTGATCTTGCCCGTCGTCTCGACCGCCGCGACGCCCGCGAACACGCCGGGCACGCCGACGCGTGACAGGTAGTCGTAGTTGCCGAGTCCCGCCGTGTAGGTGGGATATGTCGGATCGAAGCGCTCCTGCCACTGGCAGGCCGTCACCTCCCAGAACTGCGCGTTGTAGCGGCCCCACAGCGAGTCGACCGGAGTGACGGCGCGATTGACGATGTCGGGCGGATAGCCGGCTGCGCGAATGGCCTGCGCCGCCGGGCTCGCCGGGTCGTAATTCGATGCGACGTAGTCGGGGAAATTCCTGATCGCGGGCGGAAGGTCGATCAGGATGTTGGGACCGTTCGGTGCGACGAACGTCCCCTCCCAGTCGACGCCACCGTCGAAGAGGTCAGGCGCCTCCTCCATCGCGCGGCGGACCTGGTAGCCGCCGTTCGAGGTCCCGACCGCATACGTCCGCCGCGGGAAGTGCCGGTAATTCACCTGCACCGCCTGCTGCGCGAGCGTGGCGGTGCGCAGCATGTATTGCGTCCATTGCGTAAAAGGCTTCTGCGGGTCGTTGTCGTAGAAATGGACCCACGTGACCGAGGTCGGATTCAGCCGGCACGACAGCGGATCGCTCGCCGGCTGCGTCGCGGACGCGAGCGAGACAAGGTTGAGATTGAGCACGCCCTTGTTCTGCGACGCGTACGCGTAGCCCTTGGGCAGCACGTAGTCGCTCCACGCGAAGTCGCCGTTGTATTCGCTGCGGGTGCCCGAGGCGCCCGCGACGACGAGCTTGCCGTTCCAGTTGTCGGGAAAGCGCAGCACGAAGCGCGCTTCCTTCGCGGGATCGTCGGCGAACCAGCCCTCGACCTGCACGCCCGGCACCGGCGCGGGATTGGGCAGCGCCGTGGGCCCGTTCGAGATGACGCCGCGATCGGTGATCGGCGTGAAGCCGCTGATGCCACCGAGCAGGCCGGGGAGCGGCGCACCGTCGGCAAAGGTCAGTATCGAATTGTTGGCCGGCGTGGTGACCGGGTTGCCGGTGCGCAGGTCATCGCTGTGAAAACAGAGGACGCCCACGGCCTTGTCCGCGAGGAACGCGTTGATTTCAGGGCAACCAGGGCTGGCCGACGCCAGCAGCGGATATGCGAGCGACAGCAGGCACATGCAGAACAGTCGTGCAAATCGATTCATGGGGCTGGAACTCCGACGGTTGATATTGCGGGTTGAGGCGTCATCCATCGCCTGCCTGATCTGCGCCTCAGGGCGCAGCCGCGGCTGGCAGGCTCCGGGACGCGATGCCGACCTGGGCTCGCTTACGCGCGCCGGTCGGGCCGCGCAGTGTAATGCGAAACGCTTCGACCGGCTCACGCGGCCGTTGGTTCGCGCGTCGCGCAGCATCGCCGAACCTTCAGCGTCGGGCATCCTTCGGCTTCTCGCCGTTCGCGTAGTCGTTGCTGACCGGCGCAAACGCGGGGCGCGGCTGATGCGCGACGAAGTCGGCGACGTCGACCGCGTCCTGGTCGCTGAGCGAGCCGCCCTGGCCCAGCGGCATGTTGTGCTTGATGAATCCCGCCGCGGTGTAGGTGCGCGCGAGTCCGGCGCCGACGTTGAACGAAGCATTGCCCCAGACCGGCGGAAAGAAATATCCACCCGCGGGATTCTTCATGCCGTCCCCGCCCGCACCGTGACAGCTCGCGCACTGTTTGGCGTAGATCTCTTTGCCATGCGGCCGGTCGGGCTTGAGCGAGGCGTTGATGTCGCCCATCCCGCGCCCGGCGACCGCGACGCCGACCGGCACGCCCCTCGACAGCCAATTCACGTACATCAGGATTGCGTTCATCGGCTTCGAATTCCAGGCGAGCGCTTTGCCGTTCATCGACCGCAGAAAGCAGTCGTTGATGCGCTGCTGCAGCGAATCGATCCCTCCGCTCCGCGCGAAATATTCGGGGAACATTCCCCAAAGCCCCACGAATGGTCCCGCCAGCGGCGTCGTGCCCGCCCCGAGGTGACAGCTCGAGCAATTGAGACCGTTGCCGACGTTTTCGGGCAACAGCCTGCGCGTGTCGGTGACCAGCGCTCTTCCGAGCTTCACCGCCTCGCCGTCGGGTCCGGCGGGAATCGTGGCATCGGCCGGCACCGTGAAGGGCACGCGCTCCACCGCGCAGGCGGCAATCGGCGCACCGATGGCCACCAGGAAAACAGCGCACACGGCGCTCCAGCGCAGCGATTTGACCATGACGATTCCCCTTGTCCGGCGCGCCTCGGGATCACCGCTCAGAGATCGCGACCGATCGCGCGCGCCACCGCGCGCAGCTGCTCCATGAGGCTCGCGAATTCGCCGGGCGTCAACGCCTGGTCGGCGTCGCACCACGCTTCCGCGGGCACCGGATGGATCTCGATCAGGAGGCCGTCGGCGCCCGCTGCGACGGCGGCGAGCGAAAGCGCCGGCACCATCCACGCCTTTCCTCCGGCGTGCGACGGGTCGACGATCACCGGAAGGTGCGTCTCGCGCTTCAGCACGGGAATCGCGGTCACGTCGAGCACGTTGCGGTAGGCGGTCTCGAACGTGCGGATGCCGCGCTCGCAGAATATGATGTTGTGGTTGCCGCCGGCGGCGATGTACTCCGCCGCCATCAGCCACTCGGCGATGGTGGCGCTCATCCCGCGCTTCAGGATCACCGGGATCTGCACCCGCCCGACGGCCTTCAGGAGATCGAAGTTCTGCATGTTGCGGGTGCCGATCTGGATCACGTCGACGCCGTGCTCGACAAATGCGTCCAGCATGCGCACGTCCATCAGCTCGGTGACGACGGGAAGCCGGTGCCGCCCCGCCGCTTCCTTCAGCAGCTTGAGGCCATCCACACCCTTTCCCTGGAACGCGTAGGGCGACGTCCGCGGCTTGAACGCGCCGCCCCGCATCAGCCGCGCGCCGCCCGCCTTCACACCGTCGGCGGCCGCGTTCATCTGCGGCTGCGTCTCCACCGAGCACGGCCCGGCGATCACCTGGATCGTCCTGCCACCGAATGCCGCGCCGCCGACGTCGATGATCGTGTTCGCCTTGTGCCACTCGCGCGCGACGAGCTTGTACGGCTTCACGATGTGCATCGACTTCTCGACGCCCGGCATCGTGTCGAACATCTCGGGCTCGAGCTTGCGCTCGTCGCCGACCGCGCCGATCAGCGTTCGCTCGGTCCCGCGCGAGATGTGGACATCGAGCCCGTGCGCGCGGATCTTCGCCTCGACGGCCGCGATCGCGGCTGCGTCGGCTTCGGGTTGCATCACGATGATCATGGGAAGCGCTCCATAGGACAAAAAAATCGGGCGGTCCTTGAGGGGCCGCCCGACGTTTGCGAAATGCTGTGGTGCTGTTACGGTCGAGTGCGGTCCCGGGTCGGCGCCCAGAAATAAGAGCCCCACGCATAAGCGCGGTCGGCGGCAGTCGGGAATTCGCGGTTCATGCGGAAAAAGCATAGCACGGTTTCGCGGGGGCGCGCCGCGGCGTCAGCCGCCACCGTGGCGCCAGTGCTCGATTTCGCGCTCGATGGCCTCGGCGACGTAGGCGCGAAGCATCTGCCCGACCTCGCGATTGATCGTCGCGACGAGATCGGCGCTCGCGCGGTCGACGACGGGCTGCAAGCCGCGCGGTCAGCTGCTCACGCAATCCGGTGTCCGTGAAGATGTCGATCCGCTGCAGCACCTGCATGCGGATTTCCTCGGCCAGCGCATTCCAGCGCTCGGGGTCGCCGCCACCGCTCGGAAGAACCGGCTCGATCGGCTCGATCGGCTCGATCGTTTCAATCGTTTCGATCGTCTTCAATCGCTTCAATTGCTTCAATCGGCTCGATCGGCTCGATCGCCTCGATCGCCTCGATCGATTCGATCGATTCGATGTGCTCGATCGTTTCGACCTGCTCGATCGACGCTTCCGGCGGCTCCGCCGCGGCGACCGGCTCCGGTTCGGGGGCAAGTGCCTGTGCGGGCGAGCGCAACTCCTCTGCCGCCGTTGGCTCGGGGACGGCCTCGAAAAAGATCTCTTCGGGCGCCTCATCGGCGCCGGGCACGGCGCCTGCCAGCGGCCAGTGCGCAGTCGCAACCGGTGCGGCGGGCTCCGCCGGCATTTCAGCGTCGGACACAACACGGAACTCCGGGCGCAACATGGCTTCCGGAAGCCGGTCCGGCATTTGCGACGTATCCACGACGGCAACGCTCGGTGCCTCTAGCGCCGCCTCCGCCGGGGGCGTCTCGCGAACACGCGGGGGAATCTTCGGCTCTTCCTCCTGCAGCCAGCGCGAGAGCTCGTCCGGGTCGTCGGGATAATCCTGGATCGACGGCGCCTCGATTTCCTCGACGGCTTCGGTGAGCTCGGGAATGTCGTCGACCGACTCGGTCACGCGCGCCACGGGGGCCGCCGTATCGATCCGCACGGCGTGCGGCAGCGCATCGGCGGACACGGCATCGGTCAGCTCGGGAATCTCGTCGCCGCGCGGCGGGCGGCGATTGCGCTGCATCAGCGCGTCGGCCTGCTCCAGGAGTTCGCGCGCGCTCGACATGCGCTAGCCTCGCTCGGCCAGGTTGTGCGGGCGAAGCTCGTAGCCGCGCGTCTGGTAGAAGCGCCAGCGCTCGCGTCCCGCGGCGACGAACCGGTCGCCCGCGCCGACGATGTCGGCGAGGCGCTCGAAGCGCGAGAAGAACGGCGGCGGCGAAGGATGCAGGTTGATGAGGACGACGGCCGGGCCGGAGTGCTCCTGCGCGTGGTCGACGATGATCGGCGTCTCGGCGGAGAGCGCCGACGCAAGGCGGCAATGCGGCATGAAGCCCGTGGCCGGCACCTGCCACAGGTAGCGGTCGAGCGCGTCGGTCTCGGCCGCATCCTCGGTCAGCACGCGCACGCTGCCGTGCTGCGCCCACGCCTTCGCCACGAGCTTCGCGGCGACTTCGTGCCGGTCGGCGCAGTGCGTGTAGAAGTCGATCGTGGTCATCGCCGGCGCGACTCCGGGTGATGCATCAGGCCGCGGCCTCCTGCGTCAGGAGCCACGTCGTCAAGAGCGGCACGGGGCGGCCGGTTGCGCCCTTCTCGGCGCCGTCCTTGTGCGCCACACCCGCGATGTCGAGGTGCGCCCAGTCGTATTTCTTGGTGAAGCGCGACAGGAAGCACGCGGCGGTGATGCTGCCGCCTGCACGGCCCGCGACGTTGGCGAAATCGGCGAAATTGCTCTTGAGCCCGTCCTGATAGTCGTCCCACAGCGGCAGCTGCCACGCGCGGTCGAAGGCGTCGTCGCCCGCGGTGAGGAGCGCGCGCGCAAGCGCGTCGCTGTTGCTGAACACGCCGCAGGCGACGTGCCCGAGCGCGATCACCATCGCCCCGGTCAGGGTTGCGATGTCGACGACCGCCTCGGGCTCGAAGCGCTCCGCGTAGGTGAGCGCGTCGGCCAGGATCAGCCGGCCCTCGGCATCCGTGTTGAGCACCTCGATCGTCTGGCCCGACATGCTGGTGACGATGTCGCCCGGCTTGGTGGCGCGGCCCGACGGCAGGTTCTCGCAGGCGGCAACGAGCCCGACCACGTTGACCTTGGCCTTCAGCTCGACGATCGCGCGGAGCGTGCCGAACACGCTCGCCGCGCCGCACATGTCGAACTTCATGTGGTCCATGTCCGGCGCCGGCTTGATCGAGATGCCGCCGCTGTCGAACGTGATGCCCTTGCCGACCAGCACCGCCGGGCGCTGCTTGCGCGCGCTGCCGTTGTATTCGAAGACGATGAAGCGCGGCGGCTCCTCGCTGCCGTTGGTGACCGACAGGAACGAGCCCATCTTGAGCTCCTCGATCTGCTTACGGTCAAGTACCGTGACCTTGAGATCGGGAAACTCCTGCGCCATTTCGAGCGCGCGCTCGCCGAGGTAGGTCGGCGTGCAGATGTTGCCGGGGAGGTTGCCGAGGTCGCGCGCGAGGTCCATCCCGTGCGCGATCGCGAGGCCCCGCGCGGCGGCGGCTTCGCCGTCGTCGAGATCGGAGCGCTGGGGCACGGACAGCGTGAGCTTCCGGAGCGGACGGCGGACGTCGACCTTTTCGCTTTTCAGGCGATCGAAGCGGTAGACCGCCTCCATCGCGACGACGACCGCATGCTCGACCCGCCACGCCACTTCCCGCCGCTTGACCTTTTCCTCGGTCAGATAGATGACGGCCTCGTAGGATCCCGTCTCGTTCAGGAGCTTCACCGCGGACTTCACGGCCGAGCGGAATTCCTTGTCCCGGAAATCACGCTCCTTGCCGAGGCCGACGAGCAGCACGCGATCGGCGAGGGTGCCACGGACATTGTGCAGAAGGAGCGTCGCGCCGAGTCGGCCCTCCATGTCCCCGCGGCGGATGATTTCGCTGATATAACCGTTCGACGCCCGATCGATCAGCTCGGCGGACAATGACAGTTTCCGGTTGTCGAAAACACCGACGACGACGCACGCGCTCCGCTGCTTCTCGGGACTGCCACTTTTTATGGTAAATTCCATCGCGACACCCTTCCCCCAGGATCTTGATTCTTTTCAGTTGAGCGGCCTGGCTGCCATTATTGGCAAAACGGCCTGAAAAAGTCAAAATTCTTCCGCTGTCATGATTTTCCGGCGCAGTCTGGTGCGCGAGCTGACCGCAACCGTGGTCGGGCTTTTCATCGTTCTGCTCGCGATCCTTTTCACCAACCTCGTCCTGCGGCTCCTGGCGCAGGCGGCCGGCGGCGCGGTGGCGCCCGAGGGCATTCTTGCGTTGCTCGGATTCAACGCATTGTTTTATTTCAATATTCTACTTTCGGTCGCGCTGTTCCTCACGGTACTGCTGACGCTTTCGCGGTGGTATCGCGACAGCGAGATGATTGTCTGGTTTACCTCGGGCCAGAGCCTCGCCAACTGCCTCCCGCCGATCCTCGCGTTCGCGGCGCCATTCCTGCTCGCAATCGTCGTTCTTTCATTTTTCCTGTCGCCGTGGGCCGAGCAGCGCAAGGTCGAATATCAAAGGCAACTCGAGTCCAAGGATGAGATCGCGCTGGTGACGCCCGGGCTGTTCCGCGAATTCCGGCGTGCAAATCTGGTGGTTTTCGTCGAAAGCATCAATTCCTTCGACGGCAAGATCCGCAACGTTTTCCTGCACTCGGTGGACGAGGGCAAGGACACGACAACGGTCGCGCGCGAGGGCACGCTCGAGGAAGCGCCGAATGGCGACCGATTCATCGTGCTGTCCGACGGACGACGCTACGAAGGCAAGGCCGGTTCTTCCGATTTCCGCGTCGTCGAATTCGACAAGCTCGGGCACCGGATCGAGCCCGCGGAACTGAGAAAGCTTCCGCTTTCGACCAAGGCGATCCCCACCCCCGAGCTCATGGTCGCCGACGGCAAGGTCGAGCAGGCGGAGCTCTTCTGGCGCATCTCGGTGCCGATTTCGGCGCTGGTGCTGGTGCTCCTCGCCGTGCCGCTCGCGTACGTGAATCCGCGGATGGGCCGCTCGTTCAACCTCATCACCGCGGCGTTCCTCTACCTTCTCTACAGCAACTGCCTCAACATCGTGCAGAGCTTCATCGCGCAGGGAAAGCTCGGCTTCTGGGCCGGGCTCGCGCTGCCGCACGTGATCGCCATCGCTGTCGTGATGCTGCTCTTCGGGCAGCGACTCTCGTTCGCCGGCCTCTTCAGCCGGCGCCCGCGCGCCTCGGGCATCGAATGAAGACGCTGACGCGCTACATCGGGCGCGAGCTGCTCGCCGCGATCCTGCTGATCTTCGCGGCACTGGTGAGCCTGTTCGCCTTCTTCGCGCTGATCCACGAGCTGGGCGACGTCGGCCGCGGCAACTACACGCTGTCGACGGCGCTCATCTACGTGGCGCTGCAGCTGCCTTCCCTTGCGTACGAGCTCTTTCCCGTGGCGGCGCTCATCGGAACGCTGTTCGCGCTGGCGCAGCTCGTCAGCAATTCCGAGTACACGGTGATGCGCGCGTCGGGCGCGTCGCTGCTGCAGGTCGTCTGGGCGCTGGTGCGCGTCGGCATCCCGCTCGCGCTCGCGACGTTCCTCGCCGGCGAGTTCGTGGCGCCACCCGCGGAACGCCTCGCCCAGCAGATCCGCGGACCGGCAATGGGCGATGCGCCGCGCATCGTCGCGCGCCAGTTCCAGTCGGGCTTCTGGTTCAAGCAGGACCGGACGTTCGTCAACATCCGCAGCGTGCTGAACGACATGACGCTGCTCGGCGTGCGCATCTACGAGTTCGACAAGGAGCTCCGCCTCATCGCCGTGCGCGTCGCCGAGACGGGGCGCTTCAGCGGCAACGGGCAGTGGCAGCTCGGCAACGTGAAGACGACGCTCCTGACCGCGGACGGCGCGACCTCTTCCGAGGAGCCGAGCTGGGTGTGGGAAACGGTGCTGAAACCGTCGCTCCTCAGCGTCTACCAGGTCGCGCCCGAGCGGCTGGAGCTGGGCGCGCTCTACGACAACATCCGCTCGCTCGGCGGCCAGAAGACATCGCGCTTCGAGATCGCGTTCTGGAACAAGGTGTTCTATCCGGCCGGCGTGATCGTCATGATGCTGCTGGCGCTGCCGTTCTCGTATTTCCAGCGCCGCGCGGGCGGTGTCGGCTTCCGCATCTTCGTCGGCACGATCCTCGGCCTCGCGTTCTTCCTGATCGGACGGCTCTTCAGCAATCTCGGCGTGCTGAACGACTGGCCGCCGCTTTTCTCCGCGGTCTTCCCGCTCGTGATGTTCATCGTGGTTACCGCATCCCTCCTCTGGTGGCTGGAGCGGCGCTAGCGGAACGAATCCGCCCCGAGGAAGAACGAAAAAAATCCCGGCGGAGGCCGGGATTCTTTGGGTTGCGCGCGAGACGCGTCAGGCGGCGACCGGCAGGACGTTCGCGATCTTCTTCTTGTCCTTGCCCTTGGTCACGAACGAGACCTGGCCGTTGATCAGCGCGAAGAGCGTGTGATCCTTGCCCATGCCGACGTTCGTGCCGGCGTGGATCTTGGTGCCGCGCTGGCGGATGATGATGCTGCCCGCCGTGATCACCTCGCCGCCGTACGTCTTGACGCCGAGGCGCTTCGATTCCGAATCGCGGCCGTTGCGCGAGCTGCCGCCTGCTTTTTTGTGTGCCATGGTGGTCGCTCCGTCAGCCTGCGATGCTGTCGATCGACAGCTCCGTGTATCCCTGGCGATGCCCCTGGTGCTTCTGGTAGTGCTTGCGCCGGCGCATCTTGAAGATCGAGATCTTCTCGCCGCGACCGTGCGACAGGACCGTCGCCTTGACCGTCGCGCCCGCGACGATGGGCTGGCCGAGACGGACGCTTTCGCCCTCGCCGACCATCAGCACCTGGTCGAGCACGACTTCGGCGCCGACGTCCGCCGGCAGGAGCTCGACCTTGATTTTCTCGCCCGGGGCAACCTTGTACTGCTTGCCGCCGGTTTTAATGACCGCGTACATGACGTGACTCCGCTGTTCACTGAAGCTGTTCCCGCGACGACCGCGGAAAGCCTTTCATTATAAACACTTGCGCCAAACACCGCAACCCGCCTTTTGGACCCTGCGACCGCGGGGGCGCCGGCGCGGGAAGGCACCCGTCGTGCCGGCACGCCGTGGGCCCGGACAAGCCGGCGGAAAATGCGGCAATATCGCGTAGCGGGCGGGATTCCGAACGGGGCGCGACCAGCGTCCGCCGAACGAAATCATGCTCTTGCGCAAAGTCTCATTGGCGCGTTCGGCTACAATCCGGCCCGAATTGCGCAACGCCCCAGCGCACGCCGCCGCCCCGCGCCTCAAGCCGCGGCGGCAGCGCGCCCAGGCCCGGCGCCAACCCTACCTGCAACCGGCGTGACCAAAGATCCCATTCCGTTCCTTTCACCGTCCGACCGGTCCGAAATCGACCGCCGCCTCCGCGCGAGCCTCGATTCCGACGTCGCACTGATCGGCCAGATCGCCGAGTACATCATCGGCAACGGCGGCAAGCGGCTGCGCCCGGCGCTCGTGCTGCACGCGTCGCGCGCCTGCGGCTACACCGGCACGGACCACTACCTGCTCGGCGCGGTGATGGAGATGATCCACACGGCGACGCTGCTGCACGACGACGTCGTCGACGAGTCGGACCTGCGCCGCGGCCACGCCACGGCGAACGCGGAGTTCGGCAACGCCGCATCGGTGCTGGTCGGCGACTTTCTCTATTCGCGCGCGTTCCAGATGATGGTCGCGCTGGGCTCGGTGCGCGTGCTGGAGATCCTGTCGCAGGCGACCAACGTCGTCGCCAAGGGCGAGGTGCTGCAGCTCATGAACGCGGGCAATCCCGACATCGACGAATCGGATTATCTCGGCGTGATCCAGCGCAAGACGGCGAAGCTCTTCGAAGCCGCGGCGCAGCTCGGCGCCGTGCTGGGTGGGGCCGATGCGGAGCGCGAGGCAGCGCTGGCCGCCTACGGACTGCACCTCGGCATCGCCTTCCAGCTCGTCGACGACGTGCTCGACTATTCGGGCGACCTCGAGGAGATCGGCAAGAACCTGGGCGACGATCTTGCCGAAGGCAAGATGACGCTGCCGCTGATCCGCGCGATGGCGGTCGGCGGTCCCGAGGACGCGGCGTTCATTCGCCACGCCGTCACCGGCGGGCGGATCACCGAATTCAGGCCCGTGATGGACATCCTCGTCCGGACGCGCGCCCTCGATTACACGCGGGAACGCGCTGCGCGCGAGGCGGCGTCGGCCGTAGCGCTCGCGGAGACGCTTCCCGTTTCGCCGCACCGGCAAACTCTGCTAGAATTGGCGTCCTTTGCCGCCCGGCGGACGTTCTGATTTCGTCGGCGCCGGCAGGGCAAACGACCCGCGAAACACGCAGTTCTCCCGACGCGGGGATGCCCGCAGGACGCGCCACACCGGCGCGGGAATACCGGAGCACCCGGGGTGTAGCTTAGCCTGGTAGAGCGCTACGTTCGGGACGTAGAGGCCGGAGGTTCAAATCCTCTCACCCCGACCAGACTTTCCCGCGCGAATCCGCGCGGGTCGATCTTCCCTCGCCTGTCTCAAACGCTGACGCCGATGGCGCCTGGCACGCCCGCGCGGAGTGTCGTACCGGACGGCATCGATAGCGTCGTCCGGCCGCGGAATCCGCACGCACGCCCCGCCGCGTCAGGACTCGCCCGGTCGACGCCCGTAGATGTCGTCGAAGCGGACGATGTCGTCCTCGCCGAGATACGCGCCGCACTGCACTTCGATGATCGCGAGCCGCTCGGTGCCCGGATTGGCGAGCCGGTGCCGCGTCAGCGGCGGGATGAACGTCGATTCGTTCGGATGCACGTCGAAGACGGCCTCGTCGCGGGTCACGCGCGCGACCCCGCTCACGACGACCCAGTGCTCGCTGCGGTGGTGGTGCAGCTGCAGCGAGAGCGCGGCGCCGGGTTTGACGTCGATGCGCTTGATCTTGTAGCCGGGCACTTCCTCCAGGACGGTGTAGGTGCCCCACGGCCGCACCACGGTCCGATGCGTCCGGTACGCCTCGTGGCCGCGGGACTTCAACTCGCCGACCACTTCCTTGACGCGCTGCACGTGATCGCGATGCGCGACCAGCACCGCATCGGGCGTGTCGACGATCACGAGGTCCTCGACGCCGACGGTCGCGACGATGCGATCCTGCGCGTGGACGTAGGTCCTGCGCGTGTCGATGCAGATGCGATCCCCCTGACCGCGGTTGCCGAGGTCGTCGGGCTCGGAAAGCGTTGCGACCGCCTCCCACGACCCCACGTCGCTCCAGTCGAACGCACCCCGCACCAGGACGACCTCGCCCCGCGCCGCCGCCGGCTCCATGACCGCGAAATCGATCGAGATGTCCGGCATCGCGGCGAACAGCGTCGCGTCGATTTCGAACGTCGTGGCCGGCGCCTGCGCCTCGATCTGGGCCGCGATCGGCAGCGCGGCCGCGAGCACCTGCGGCGCGTGCCGCTCGAGCGCCGCGAGGATCGCGCGCGGCGTGAAGGCGAACATGCCGGAGTTCCAGAGAAAATTCCCCGCCGCGCAATAGTGCTGCGCCGTCGCGAGCGGCGGCTTTTCGACGAAGCGGCGGGCAACATAGGCCGCCGGAATGCGCCCCGCGTCGCCAAGCGCGTCGCCAAACTCGATGTAGCCGAAGCCGGTTTCCGGGTGCGTGGGCGTGATGCCGAAGGTGACGAGCCGTCCCTGGCGTGCCCATTCGACCGCGGTCGTCACTGCGCTCGCGAAGGCGGCCTGGTCGCGGATCAGATGGTCCGACGGCAGCACCAGCAGCACGCTGTCCTCGTGTCCATGGGCCCGGGCCCAGATCGCGCCCAGCGCGATGGCAGGCGCGGTATTGCGCCCGAACGGCTCGAGCAGGAACACCGGGTCGCGCGGCGCGCTGCTTCCGATGCCCGCGTAGACGTCGGCCACCTGCCGGCTGTACGAGCGACTGGTGATCGTCGTCAGCGCAGCGACGCCTTGCAGCTGCATGGCCCGCCGCGCGGTCTTGGCGAGCAGCGTGTCGCCGTCAGGAAGCGCGATGAACGGCTTCGGCACGGTCTCGCGCGACAGTGGCCAGAGACGCGTGCCCGCTCCTCCTGCCAGTATCAAGGGAAGGAGGGGACAGGTCATCTTGGAGGGCTTGGCGAAGATTGGACGGGGGCGCGCAAGCCGTCGGGGTCTGGCAAGGAACGGGCGCGTCGGCCGGCGATTCGTGGCGATGGCATGCTGCCGATCACCCGATGCGCCAGCCTCGAAACGACTCGCGCTGCACCCCGGTGACGCCGCGCCGTGAACGCCGCACCGGAGGCCGACGCAGGTTAGCTTTCCCTCCATGCCCAGTCAAGGCCGGTCCCGCGCAACGTCCGGTTTCCGTAGTGCGCCGCACGATGCGCGATGGACGCCGCGACGCAATGCCGGGCACGCCGGGTAGAATCGAATCCATGCTCGACCCCGGGATTTTCAAGGCCTACGACGTGCGCGGAATCTATCCCGACGAGCTCGACGACGCCGGCGCCTACGCGATCGGCCGCGCCTTCGTCGAGGAGTTCGCGCCACGACGCATCGCGATCGGACGCGACATGCGGCTGTCGTCGCCGCAGGTGGCGAGGGCCGTCATCGAAGGCGCGGCCGATGGCGGCGCCGAAGTGCTCGACATCGGCCTCGTCGGCACCGAGATGCTCTATTGCGCGGTCGGCGAGCTCGGCCTCGACGGCGGCATCTGCGTCACCGCCTCGCACAACCCGAAGGAATACACGGGGATGAAGATCGTGCGCGCCGGGGCGCTGCCCGTCGGCGGCGACTCCGGACTCGACCGGATTCGCACTCGCGCGCTCGCCGGATTCGGCCCGGCCCGCCGCGTCGCGCCGCCGCGCGACTACGACATCGGCCCCACGTACGTCGAGCGCGTGCTGTCGTTCATCGAACCGGCGACGCTCGTGCCGCTCCGGATCGTCATCGACGGTGCCAACGGGATGGCAGGCTCGATGCTGCCGGCCGTGCTGGACCGACTCCCGATCGAGGTCGTGCGCTGTCATTTCGAGCCGGACGGCAGCTTTCCCAACCACGAGCCGAATCCGCTGCTGCCGGAAAACCGCGAGTACCTCGTGCGCCGGGTCCTGCAGGAGCGCGCGGCCATGGGGGTCGCCTTCGACGGGGATGCCGACCGCTGCTTTTTCGTCGACGACACGGGGGAGTTCGTGCCGGGCGACTTCACGACCGCGCTTTTCGCCGAGACGATCCTCGCGAAGGAACCAGGGGCCACGATCATCTACGACGTTCGCGCGAGCTGGGCAGTGCCGCGCACGATCGAGGCCGCCGGCGGCGTTGCCATCGTCTCGCGGGTCGGACATGCCTTCATCAAGCATCGGATGCGCGAGACCAACGCCGCCTTCGCGGGCGAAGTCTCGGGCCACTATTACTTTCGCGACTTCTCGCAGGCCGACACCGGCGTCGTGCCTTTCCTGCTGATGCTGGAGCTCCTGTCGCGGCGCGGGGAAGCGCTGTCGGACGTCGTGCGCCGCCTGCGCACGCAGTACTTCATCAGCGGCGAGATCAACACGCGCGTCGGGAGCGTCCCGGAGAAGCTGCGCCTGCTGCAGGAACGCTATGCGGCGCAAGGCGCGCGAATCACCCATCTCGACGGGATCTCGGTCGACTTCGACACCTGGCATTTCAACGTCCGGCCATCGAACACGGAGCCGCTGCTCCGGCTCAACCTCGAGGCGCTGGGAAGCGAAGCCGAAATGGTGGACCGGCGCGACGAAGTGCTCGCGCTGATCCGCGCGTGACCGCGGGCGCCGGTCGACAGGTTTCGGGATCCTGTCGCGGGACCGGAATTCGCGCCGGCGCCGGAGCGCAGCCGCCCGCGCCTTCCCCTATAATCGGGCATCGCGGCGCCTTCCGAGGCCGCATGCCCCGGAGGAGATTTCCATGCACGCTCGCCTGCTCGCGGTGATCCTCACCGCATTCTCGCTCGCCGCCTTCGCGCAGACGCCGCCCGCCGGCTATCCCGCGGACTACGCGCAGACCATCGCCGCCGCCAACAAGGAAGGCAAGGTCGTCATCTACAGCGCGCTCGACACCAAGGCCGCGACGCCGCTGATCAAGGACTTCCAGGCGCTGTATCCGGGAGTCAAGGTCGAGTACAACGACATGAACTCGACCGAGATGTACAACCGCTTCATCGCGGAAGCGGCGTCGGGCCAGGGCTCCGCCGACGTGATGTGGAGCTCGGCGATGGACCTCCAGGTGAAGCTCGTCGACGATGGCCAAGCCCTGACCTACGCGTCGCCGGAAGCACCGAAGCTCCCGGCATGGGCCGTCTACAGGAACCAGGCCTACGGAACGACCTACGAGCCGGCGGTGTTCATCTACAACAAGCGCCTCGTCGCCGCCGACGAAGTGCCGCAGGACCACGCGGCGTTCGCGAAGCTCATCAACGCCAAGGCCGACAAGTTCAAGGGCAAGGTCACGACCTACGACATCGAGAAGAGCGGCGTCGGCTTCATGTTCGTCGTGCAGGACACCAAGTACTTCCCTGGCATGAAGGAGCTCGAGAAGGGCTTCGGCGCGTCGAGCTACCGCGTCTACGCCAGCACCGGCAACATGCTGGAGAAAGTGTAGCTCGGGCGAGCACCTGCTGGGCTACAACGTACTGGGCTCGTACGCGCTCGTGCGCGCGAAGAAGGACCCCGCGCTCGGCGTCGTGCTGCCGAAGGACTACACGCTGGTGCTCTCGCGCGTGCTCTTCATCGGCAAGCAGGCGAAGAACCCGAACGCCGCGAAGCTGTGGACCGACTACATCCTGTCGCAGCGCGGGCAGAAGCTGATCGGCGGAGACGTCGAGCTCTTCTCGATCCGCACCGACGTCGACGCCGAGTACACGGCCGCATCGCTCGCGAAGCAGCTCGGCGCGAACGTGAAGCCGATCCCGGTGAGCGCGGAGATCGTCACGTATCTCGACCAGAAGAAGCGGCTCGACTTCCTCGCCGACTGGAAGGCGACGCTGCAGGCCGGAGCGGCCGGCAAGTAGACGAACTCGGGCCACGCGCGATGACGCGCGCGCCTTCGCTGCTGCAAACGCCACCGGACGGCGCGTGACAACGCGCGCACTGAGCCTCACCGCGTTTCCGCGCGCGCTCACGATCTTCGTGACGGCGACGGCGGTGCTCGCGCCGCTGTCGCTGATCCTCTACCAGAGCTTCCTCTCGGCGCCCTTCTTCGACGCGAAGAAGGCCTTCAGCCTCGGCGCCTACGCGTTCGTCTTCGCGGATCCGGATTTCTGGCAGGCCTCGCTCAATTCGGTGCTGATCGCCACCGCGATGGTGATCATCGCGGTGCCGCTCGGCGGGCTCCTCGCGTTCGTCATGGAACGCACCGACCTGCCGGGCAAGCGCTGGATCGAGCCGCTGATCCTCGTGCCGTCGTTCGTCTCGCCGATGGTGCTGGCGTTCGGCTACGTGGTGTCGGCGGGACCCGTCGGCTTCTACACGGTCTGGGCGACCGAGCTCTTCGGCGGCGCGCCGTGGGGCATCTATTCGCTGACGGCGATCGGCATCATCGCAGGGCTGACGCACGTGCCGAACGTGTACGTCTACGCGTCGGCGGCACTGAAGAGTCTCGGCTCCGACGTCGAGGAGGCTGCGCGTGTTGCGGGCGCGTCGCCTTTCCGTGTCGCAACCACGGTCAGTCTGCCGCTCATCATGCCGGCACTGCTCTTCTCGGGACTGCTCGTGTTCTTTCTCGGCTTCGAGCTCTTCGGATTGCCGCTGGTGCTGGGCGACCCGGAAGGCCACCTCGTGCTCTCGACGTACCTCTACAAGCTCACCAACAAGCTCGGCACGCCGTCGTACCACCTGATGGCAGCCGTCGCGATCTGCATCGTCGCGGTGACGTTTCCGCTGGTGCTGCTGCAGCGCTACCTGCTGCAGAACACCGCGCAAGTACGCGACGATCAAGGGCAAGGCGGGCCGGATGCGCGAGCTGCCGCTGCGCGCCTGGAAATGGGTCGCCGGCGCGCTGATCGGCGCGTGGCTCTTCGTCGGCGTCATCGTGCCGCTCTCGGGCATCGCGCTCCGCGCGTTCGTGTCGAACTGGGGCTATGGCGCGAAGCTCTCCGAGGTGCTGACGCTCGAGCACTTCCAGTCGGTGTGGGAGGAGCCCACGCTCGTCCGCGCGATCTGGAACACGATCCTCATCGGCACGGTCGGCGGCGCGATCGCCGTCGCGTGCTACACCGCG
This sequence comes from uncultured beta proteobacterium, assembly GCA_963717695.1. Lineage (GTDB taxonomy): Bacteria > Pseudomonadota > Gammaproteobacteria > Burkholderiales > Casimicrobiaceae > CAIWHR01. The sequence goes on from CAVQWR010000006.1 coordinate 578,029, forward strand.
ATCGGCTTCGCGACGCACCGGCGCAACGACGGCTGGTCGCGCTTCGTCGACTACCTCGTGCTCGTCCCGCGCGCCGTGCCCGGGCTGCTCGCCGGCCTCGCGTTCCTCTGGGTGTTCCTGTTCTTCCCGCCGCTCACGCCGCTGCGCACGACGATCTTCAGCATGTGGCTCGCGTACACGGTCGTGTGGCTCGCGTACGGGATGCGCCTCATCTCCTCGTCGCTGCTGCAGGTCTCCTCCGAGCTCGAGGAGGCGGGGCGCAGCGTCGGCGCATCGCGCGGGCGCGTGTCGCGCGACATCACGCTGCCGCTGCTGCGCCACGGCCTGCTCGCGTCGTGGCTCCTCGTCTTCATGATCTTCGAGCGCGAGTATTCGACCGGCGTGTACCTGCTCGCGCCGGGCACCGAGGTGATCGGCGCCGAGCTCGTGTCGCTCTGGCAGGGCGGCGCGATCGACGTCGTCGCGGCGCTCTCGCTCATCAACGTCGTGCTGGTCGGCTTCGGGCTGGCCCTCGCGCTGCGCTTCGGCGTGCGGCTGCGCGACTAGGAAGGATTTCGGGAAGACCACCATGGCCGAACTCTCCGTCGACGACCTCCACCTGCGCTATGGCGGACAACCCGATCCTCAAGGGCGTGTCGATGACATTGAATCGCGGCGAGGTGGTCTCGCTCCTCGGGCCTTCGGGCAGCGGCAAGACCACGCTGCTGCGCGCGGTGGCGGGGCTCGAGATGCCCACCACGGGCACGATCCGGATCGGCGACAAGGTGGTCTTCGACGGCGCGGCGCAGGTCGACGTGCCGGCCGAGGGCCGCAATCTCGGGCTCGTGTTCCAGTCGTATGCGCTGTGGCCGCACAAGACCGTGTTCGACAACGTGGCCTACGGGCTCAAGCTGCGCAAGGTGCACCGGCGCCGACACGGCGGCGCGCGTGCGCGCCGGCGCTCGACGCAGCTCTCGCTCGGCCATCTCGGCGAGCGCTATCCGCACCAGCTCTCCGGCGGCCAGCAGCAGCGCGTGGCGCTCGCGCGCGCGCTGGTCTACAACCCGCCGGTGATCCTGCTCGACGAGCCGCTGTCGAATCTCGACGCGAAGCTGCGCGAGGAGGCGCGCGCGTGGCTGCGCGAGCTGATCGTCGAGTTGCAGCTCTCGGCGCTCGTGCGTCACCCACGACCAGGGCGAGTCGCTCGCGATGTCGGACCGCATCCTGCTCCTCAACGAAGGCCGCATCGAGCAGCAGGGCACGCCGCAGGAAATGTACGGCAACCCGCGCGACGCTCTTCGCCGCGGAATTCATGGGCAGCAACAACCGCCTGCCGGGACGCGTCACCGAGATCCGCGACGGCGCGGCGCGGCTGGAAGGCGACGGCTATCGCTGTGGGGCCGAGCGCGCGACGGCGCCGAGTCCGGGCAAGGACGGCACGGCGATGATCCGCCTCGAGCGCATCCGTCTCGCGGCGGGGCCGGGAGACAACGTCCTCGAGGCGAGCCTCACGACGTCGATGTATCTCGGCGACAAGTGGGAGCACCTCTTCCATGTCGGCGAATCGCGGCTGCGCGCCTTCGGCGCGACGCCGCTCGAGCCCGGCAGGCACTGGCTCGACGTGCCGCGCGAGGATCTCTGGGTGTTCTGACGCGCCGGACGATTCCCGCGCCCGCGACCCGGCGTCGAACCGCAAGCCGGCTCGCGCTACTGCCGCCAGCGCACCATGTGAAACCAGTTGTACTCGCTGGCGAACGCTGGCGCGTTCACGACGCCTTCGGAAGCGCTCATCAGGGCCACGATGGCAGCGAGCACGAGGAATTTCAGCGGTTCGTGCTTCGACCGGCCAAGCAATCGATCCAGGCCGAAGACGTATAGCAAGGAAACGGGATCAGCGCAGCGCTCAGCAGCCGGCCCGAGGTGAAGAACGGGTGCTGCCGCGAAGGGTAGAGCGAATCGCCGAAATCGAAGATCACCGAGCAGCACGCCGAGAAACGCGACCAGCGACGCGAAACTCCAGAATCGGAGCCAGAGCATCCGTGTTTGCGACTGCGCCTGGCGCGGTTCGAACGCGAAGCCAGTCCGGCGACCGCGAGGGCGATCAGCAGCGTGGACGACAGCGCGTAGAAAGCATCGGCCCACGCAGAGGCCAAGCGCTGTCCTCCCCAGACAAACTCCCCCCGCCAGAAACTTGCCATCAGCTCGGACCAGAACGTGAGCGCCCCGCCGCGGCGAGAACATCGGGTGCTGCCGCCAGACGGCCACCGGGCTGTACGTCCAGCCGAGCAACGCGATCTTCGGCGGCATTGCCCGTCAGGTCGCCGAAGTTCGCAAGATTCCAACCGAACCAGACGACGACGGGGCCCGAATGGCGCCGAGCGCGAACCATCCGAGCCGCGCAGCCGCCGTCGACCGCGGTTCGCGTCGAGCCGGGCGGCGCGCCCACGACAGCAGCGTCACCGCCGCGACGGCCAGCAGTGGCAGGTTGCTCGACTTGACGAGGCAAGTCGCCGCCACGGCCAGGCCGGTGAACATCGCGCTGCCGGCGTCTCGGACCCTCGGCGCGAGGAAGTCCGTCAACCCGACGAATGCCAATCCGAAACACAACGGCGAGAGCACATCGCTCTGGATGCCGTAATACGTGTCCTGCGGAATCGAGCGCGACGAGCAGCGGCACGCCCAGTCGCACGAAGCGATTCTCGGGAGAACAGGCGCGCGGACGCGGCGTAGGCGACCCACACCAGCGCCGCGGCGAGAAGCACATTGAGAAATCGCGTCCAGTAGATCAAGGACCGTCGCTGGTGAACGGTTCGCCGGCGCGCATCCAGAGCGCGGCGATCGCGTAGTACAGCGGGCGGCTGCGACGCCTCGTGATTGACGACGGCCGCGAGGCTGGCGGCATCCCGGTCGACCGCCTCGGCGACGCTGCCTGCGGGTTGCGTCCAGCGTGGCGCGGGAATCCGGCCGTCGGCAAAATGCTGCGGCGTCAGCGCGTACTCGGGCGACAGCATGGAGCGCGATGACGCGAGCCGACTCCGGCGATATCGGCGTGAGCGCGTTCGGGATGTGGCCACGCGCGTACTTCACCACGAGGTCGAAGTGAACCAGCTCATCCACATTGTTGAACGGCGGGAAGGCCGCGGCGTACGTGAATACGCGGATCGCCGCGAGCGCGCAGAACAAGCAGGATCAGCGGACGGTCCTCCTTCCTTCGTCGGTGCAGGATCGCGGGCCGCGCCTCGTGTTCTGATCGCAATGTCGGGCTTTCCACGGGTGACGCCACGAGCGGGACGAAACGGCCCGGCACAGGCGCGAGACGATAGCGCCCGCGCCGGAGCAACGGACGGCGACGTCAGCGCTTCAGCATCGGCAGGTCGAGTCCTCTCGCCTTCGCCACGTCCATCGCCATCGCGTAGCCGGCATCGGCGTGACGCATCACGCCGGACGCGGGATCGTTCCACAGCACGCGCTCGATGCGCTTCGCCGCGGCATCGGTGCCGTCGCAGACGATCACCACGCCCGCGTGCTGCGAGTAGCCCATGCCCGACGCCGCCGCCGTGATGGAGCGACACCCAGGTCGCGCCGCTCGCGGTGTTGAGCAGCGCGTTCAGCAGCGGCCAGTCGGAGACCGCGTCGGAGCCGTCGCGCATCGCCTCGGTTTCGCGGTTCGGGCGACGCGACGCGAGCCGGTGTCGAGATGGTCGCGGCCGATGACGATCGGCGCCTTCAGCTCGCCGCGCGCACCATCTCGTTGAACGCGAGGCCCGGCGCGGTGCCGCTCGCCGAGCCCGAGCCAGCAGATGCGCGCCGGCAGGCCCTGGAACGCGATGCGCTCGCGCGCCATGTCGAGCCAGCGATGCAGGTGCGCGTCGTCCGGGAAGAGCTCCTTCACCTTGCGGTCGGTCGTGTAGATGTCCTCGGGATCGCCCGACAGCGCGACCCAGCGGAACGGGCCCTTGCCTTCGCAGAACAGCGGCCGGATGTAGGCGGGCACGAAACCCGGGAAACGCGAACGCGTCGGCGACGCCCTCGTCGAGCGCGACCTGGCGGATGTTGTTGCCGTAGTCGAACGTCGGCGACGCCCATGCGCGTGGAACGCCAGCATCGCCTCGACGTGCGCGACGCATCGAGCGCTTCGCCGCGGCGACGAGCCGCGTGCTGCGCGGATCGCGCCTGCGCCGCGCTGCCATTGCGCGACGCGTCCAGCCCGCGCGGCAGGTAGCCGTTGACGAGGTCGTGCGCGGACGTCTGGTCCGTGACCATGTCCGGGCCGAACGCCGCGCCGGCACGCAGCTCCGGCAGGATCTCGGCCGCATTGCCGACGAGGCCGACCGACACCGGCGTCCTGCGCGCGCACGCGTCGTCGATGATCGCGAGCGCGTCGTCGAGGTCGCTGCGCCTGCCGGTCGAGATAGCGCGTGCGCAGCCGCATCTCGATGCGCGCTCGGCTGGCATTCGATCGCGAGCATCGACGCGCCGGCCATCGTCGCGGCGAGCGGCTGCGCGCCGCCCATGCCGCCCAGCCCGGCCGTCAGGATCCACTTGCCCGCGAGGTCGCCGCCGAAGTGCTGCCGGCCGGCCTCGGCGAACGTCTCGTAGGTGCCCTGCACGATGCCCTGGCTGCCGATGTAGATCCACGAGCCGGCCGTCATCTGGCCGTACATCATGAGCCCCTTGCGGTCGAGCTCGTTGAAGTGCTCCCAGGTCGCCCAGTTCGGCACGAGGTTCGAGTTGGCGAGCAGCACGCGCGGCGCGTCGGCGTGCGTGCTGGAACACGCCGACCGGCTTGCCCGACTGGATCAGCAGCGTCTCGTCGTCGCTCGAGTCGCGCAGCGCGGCGACGATCGCGTCGAAGCACTCCCAGTTGCGCGCGGCGCGGCCGATGCCGCCGTAGACGACGAGCTCGCTGCGGGTTCTCGGCGACCTCGGGATCGAGGTTGTTCATCAGCATCCGCAGCGCGCGCCTCGGTCAGCCAGCACTTCGCGCGTGCGCTCGGTGCCGCGCGGCGCGCGCACCACGCGGTCGGAATGCCGCGCGGCGCTGCGATGGCGGCTGCTGTCGTCGCGGCTCATCGCGGTCATCCGGCAATGCCGCCGGCGGCGAACGGAGGAAATCGCCGCGCTCGACGCGCGACGCGGCCGCCTCGAGGTCCGGTGCGAACGCGCGGTCGCGTTCCCAGGCGGCACGTCGGCGCGGATCGAGGCCATCGCCGCCGCGAGCTTCGGCGACGTCGCGAGCGGCGCGCGGAACTCGATGCCCTGCGCCGCGGCGAGCAGCTCGATCGCGACGATGCGCGCGGTGTTCGCCGCCATCGGCGCAGCCGGCGCGCGGCGAACGTCGCCATGCAGACGTGGTCCTCCTGATTGGCCGAGGTCGGCAGCGAATCGACCGAGGCCGGATGGGCGAGCGACTTGTTCTCCGACGCCAGCGCCGCCGCGGTCACGTGCGCGATCATGAAGCCGGAGTTGACGCCGCCGTCCTCGACGAGGAACGGCGGCAGGCCCGGAGAGCGCCGGGTCGATCATCAGCGCGATGCGCCGCTCCGACAGCGCGCCGATCTCGGCGATCGCCAGCGCCAGGTAGTCGGCCGCGAACGCCACCGGCTCGGCGTGGAAGTTGCCGCCGGAGAGGATCTCGCCGGCGTCGGCGAACACCAGCGGGTTGTCGGAGACGCGCGTTGGCCTCGGTCAGCGAGCACGCGCGCCGCGTGACGCATCTGGTCGACGCAGGCGCCCATCACCTGCGGCTGGCAGCGCAGGCTGTAGGGATCCTGCACGCGCGGTCGCAGTCCGGTGCGACTCGCGGATCTCGCTGCCAGCCAGCAGGTCGCGATAGACGCGCCGCGGCGTCGATCTGGCCGCGATGGCCGCGCAGCGGCATGGATGCGCGGATCGAACGGCGTGTCGCTGCCGAGGCACGCGTCGACCGACATCGCGCCGGCGACGAACGCGGCCGCGAGCAGCGCGCTCGGCCGCGAAGAGTCCCGCCAGCGCCAGCGCGGTCGAGACCTGCGTGCCGTTGAGGAGCGCGAGGCCTTCCTTCGGCCGCGAGCGACGAGCGGACGCGAGCCCGGCGCCGGCGAGCGCTTCGCGCGCCGGGACGATCCGTGCCGCCGACCCGCGCCTCGCCTTCGCCGATCAGCGACGGCGGCGAGGTGCGCGAGCGGCGCAAGGTCGCCCGAGGCGCCCACCGATCCCTGCGCCGGAATGCACGGCACGATGCGCGTTGGCGAGCGCTTCCAGCAGCTCGATGAGTTCCCAGCGCACGCCGGAGTGGCCGCGCGCGAGCGACGCCGCCTTGGTGGCGATGACGAGGCGCACGACGCCGTCGTCGAGCAGCGGCCCGGTTCCGGCGCTGTGCGACAGCACCAGCGCGCGCTGCAGCTCGGCAAGGCGCGGCGCGTCGATCCGCGTGCGCGCGAGGAGTCCGAAGCCGGTGTTGACGCCATAGACCGTGCGACCCGAGGCGAGCAGAGTCCGGACCGTCGCGGCGGCAGCGTCGACGGCAGGGCGGGCCGCGGGGTCGATCGTGAACGGCATCGGCCCCGACCAGAGCGCGCGCAACGACGACAGCGCGAGTCGGCCGGGACGAAGTCGTTGCTTCGGCATCGAGGTGGGCGGCGCGATCGAAACCTGGTTCAACGGCGGCCGCACGGCGCGCTCGGGAACCGCGGCCGGCATGAGGCACCCGCGCGGGACCCGCGCGAGGCGGGAACGATCCGGAGATTCCGCGACCCAATGCTCTGCGTTGCGGCGGCGGGAGACTGAAAACATTCCGGAAAGCCGCCCTGCCGCACGACGATGCGCGCGGGAAATCTCAAGGCGTGGCATCATACACGTTTGTTCGCGGGGAATTCAATGCGTTTTCGTCGTCTGCTCCTGGGTGTGTTGATCGCGTTGCCGCTGGCGCTCGCCGGCTGCAAGATCAATACGATCAACAGCTTCAATCCGGCACCGGCGCAGGTGCGCGTCGCGAACGTCATCCCCGATGCGACCATCGCCGTCAGCGTCAACGGCACGCCGAAGTGGGCGGGCGTCGCCTTCGAGTCCGTCACCGCCTATAAGCCGTTCGACGCCAACGAGCACACGTTCGGCCTGCGCGTCGACGGCACGCCAGCGCCGACATCATCTCCGCCGAGTTCAACATCGCCGGCGCCCAGAACTACACGCTGGTGCCGTACGACACGATCGCCTTTCCGTCGATGCTGATGCTGCCCGACGTGATACAGACCGGCAACGAGACCGCCTCGGTACGCTTCGTGCTGGTCGCCGCGGGTTCACATACGCCGACATCTACGTCACTGCACCCGATGCGATCATCGACAACATCTATCCGACGATCAGCTACCTGGCCTTCGGCAACGCGGGCGGGTACACGGCGTTCCCGCAGGGCACGTATCGCACGCGAATCACCGTCGCCGGGACCAAGGTCGTCCTCTACGATTCCGGCCCGTACACGCTCGTGTCGCCGCCGTCACCAACGCGATCATCTACACGCGAGGCAGCAACGAGCTCGTCAACGTGATGTTGCTCGACACTGCCGGCGGCACCGTGATCGCCAATAACACGCTGTCCAAGGTGCAGGCGCTGAACGCCTCGCCCGGCATGGGCAACGTCGATCTCCTGGTCGACGGCTCCAATCTCTTTCCCGCGCTCGGATTCGGGTCGCCCTCGATCTACAGCAAGATTCCGTCGACGTCGACCACGTTCGCCTTCCAGGCGACCGCGACGCCGGGCGCGATCATCGCCCAGGCCACTGGCCCGATCCCGGCCGCCACGGATGCCACCGTGCTGCTGCTCGGTTTCCCGGGCGCGCAGACGGCAAAGATCTATCCCCGACAACAACCTGCCCCCGCCGACGAGCACGGCTCGGGTGCGCTTCATCAATGCGTCGCCGGATGCGCCGCCGCTCGACGTGCTGATCAACGACGTCAAGACGATCTCGGGCCTCAAGTCCGGCGATGCGTCGGTCTACGTCCCGCTGACGATCGGCACGTACACGTCAAGTTCGTCGATCCGGTCACCGGAACGGTGAGTCCGGCGCTCGTCGGCGTCGTGTTCAACCAGGGGGTCTACACCGTCTACGCCGTCGGGGCGAACAGCTCGATGCAGGCGATCTATTCGGTCGATCGCTGACCTGCGGAATCCGCCCGGATGATTCGCTAGGCGTCGCGCGTCACCGCGCTTTCGTGCCAGCGCCGCAAGGCGAGGTGCGACAGCGCGGTCAGCGCGGCGAATATCGCGATGCCCGATGCGGTGATGAGCGCGAGCGCCGCGAACATCCGCGGAATGTTGAGCCGGTAGCCGGCCTCGAGAATCCGAAACGCGAGGCCCGCGCCGCGCCCCGCCGGTGCCGGCGGTGAATTCGGCGACGACGGCGCCGATCAGCGCGAGTCCGCCGGCGATGCGCAGCCCGCCGAAGAAGTACGGCAGCGCGGTCGGGATGCGCAGGTAGCGCAGCGTCTGCCAGCGCGTCGCCCCCTGCAGCCGGAACAGGTCGACGAGGTTGTGGTCGGCGCTGTTCAGTCCCAGCGTCGTGTTGGCGAGGATCGGAAAAAACGCGACGATCCACGCGCAGAGCACGAGCGCCACATGCGTGTTGTCGACGTAGATCAGGATGAGCGGCGCGATCGCGATGATCGGCGTCACCTGCAGCACGATCGCGTACGGGAAGAGGCCGAGCTCGATCCACTTCGACTGGGCGAAGAGCAGGGCCAGCGCGACGCCGCCGGCCACGGCTGCCGCCGAGCGCCAGGAACGTGACCTCGAGCGTCACGAGAAGCGCCGGCCAGAGCGTCCCCCAATCGGTCCAGAGGGTTTTCGCGACGAGCCACGGTCCCGGCAGGATGTAATGCGGGATCGCGAATGCGCTCACCACCAGTTGCCACGCGAGCAGGCCGCGCAGCGCCGAGCGCGACCGGCAGCAGGATCTCCGCCGCGAAAAGCGTCGGCGCGGCGCGGCGCTGCGCGTCGCGGTCGCGCTCATGCGAATTCGGTCTCCATCGCCCGCGCCGAGCGCCGCCGACACCTCGCGGCATGTCTGCGAGATACTCCGCCGAGGCCCGCATCGCCTCGCTGCGCTCCGCAGGGAGCGGCACCGCGTGCTCGCTCGCGATCCTGCCCGGATGCGTCGCCATCACGACGATGCGGCTCGAGAGGTAGACCGCCTCGTAGACGCTGTGCGTGACGAAGAGGACGGTCCAGCCTTCGCTGCGCCAGAGCTGCCGCAGATCGTTGTTGAGCCGGAAGCGCGTGATCTCGTCCAGCGCCGCAAAGGGCTCGTCCAGCAGCAGCACTCGCGGCCGCGTGACGAGCGCGCGCGCGATCGACACGCGCATCTTCATCCCGCCGGAGAGCTCGCGCGGATAGGCGCCGGAGAACGCGGCGAGGCCGACGCGGCCGAGCGCTTCCGCGACGCGCGTCGCGATCTCCGCGCGCGCGACGCCGGCGAGCCGCAGCGGAAGCGCGACATTGGCGGCGACGCTCGCCCACGGCATCAGCGTCGGTTCCTGGAAGACGAATCCGATCCGGCTCGATTCCGACGCGGCGTCGCGCGCCGCTCCATTCGATCGTGCCCGACGAAGGCGTCGCGAGCCCGGCGACCAGGCGCAGCACGGTGCTCTTGCCGCAGCCCGACGGCCCCAGCAGCGTGACGAATTCGCCGGCGGCGACGTCGAGGTCGATGTCGGCGAGTGCCACCGTGCCGCTGCCGTAGGTCTTGCCGACGTGCCGCAGGCGCAGCAGCGGGTCACGCGCCGACGGATTCGAATCCGTCATCGGCGCCTGCGGGCGGCCGCGGGGATTGCGGTCACGGCTGTTTCGCGTCGAGACCGACACCCTTGTCGACGAAACGCAGCGTGTACGCCTTGCGGTAATCGGTCGCCGGGTCGACGAGCTTCGCCTTTGCCATCTTGTCGAAGAAGCTCTTCTGCCGCGCGTCCGTCATCGCGCCGATGCCGAGCTTCTTCGAGTCGCCGGAATCGACGATGCCGTACTCCTTCATCTTCGCGATCGAGAAGGCGAGCTGGGCATCGTCCATTTCCGGGTTGTCGCGCTTGATGAGCGCGTTCGCGGCGCGGTTGTCGCCGTAGAGATAGTGGTACCAGCCGACGATCGACGCGTCGACGAAGCGCTGGACGAGATCGGGATTCTTCTCGATCAGGTCGACGCGCGTCTCGAGCGTCGTCGCATAGGTATCGTAGCCGTAGTCCGCGAGCAGGAAGATGTTGGGCTTGAACCCGCCCTGACGCTCGATCGCATACGGCTCGGCCGTCACGTACCCCTGCTGCGCGACGCGCTTGTCGGCGAGGAACGGCGCCGGATTGAAGAGGTACGGCTTGACCTGCGACTCCTTGAACCCCCAGTCCGCGATCATCCACTGGTAGAAGCTCACGAAGCCGTCCTTGCCGACGAGGAGCGTCGCCTTCTTCAGCGATTCCCACGTGTCGAGCCCCTGCCCCGGGTGCGTCATGAAGCACTGCGGATCCTTCTGCATGATCGCGGCGACGACGCGCGTCGGAATCCCCTCCTTCACCGCGGACAGTGCCGGCATCATGTTGCCGCCGATGATGAAGTCGACCTTGCCGGCGGCGAGCAGCGCGCGCTCGTTGGACTGCGGTCCGCCTGCGCGGATCGTGACGTCGAGCCCGTATTTCGCGTAGGTGCCGTCGGCGACGGCCTGGTAGAAGCCGCCATGCTCGGCCTCGGCCTTCCAGTTCGTCGCGAAAACGACCTTGTCGGCGCCCGCGGCGGCACCGGCGCAAAGCGCGATCGCGGCAGCGCAGACGGCAGCGCGGCATGTCGAAGCATCGCGGAACTCCCGGGCGCCGCGGATCCGGCGGATCGCAAAGCGGCCGTCGAACTATAGACCAGGGCGCGCGAGCGGCACAACGCATCCGCGGCGAATGCCGGCGGCAAGGCGCGCTGCCCATCTATAATTGCGCCGCCATGTCCGCCGCCCCTGCCGCTCCCGCCACGCCCGCCATCTCTCTGAGCGCGCACACGCCGATGATGCAGCAGTACCTTCGCGCCAAGGCGGAGCATCCGGACAAGCTGCTCTTCTACCGGATGGGCGATTTCTACGAGCTCTTCTATGACGACGCAAGGCGTGCCGCGACGCTGCTCGACATCACGCTGACCGCGCGCGGGCAGTCGGCGGGCACGCCGATCCCGATGGCGGGCGTTCCGTTCCACGCGGTTGAGCAGTACCTCGCCCGGCTGATGCGCCTCGGCGAATCGGTCGCCATCTGCGAGCAGATCGGCGATCCGGCGACGAGCAAGGGCCCCGTCGAGCGCAAGGTGCTGCGCGTGGTGACACCGGGCACGGTCACCGATTCGAATCTTCTTGACGCCAAGCGAGCTTCGCTGCTGGTCGCCATCAACCCCGGCAGGCATCGGACCGGCCTCGCCTGGCTCGATCTCGCCTCCGGCGCCTTCGAGATCGCGGAAGTCGGCGCGGCCGATTCAGCCCAGGCGCTCGACGAGCTCGACGCGGCGGAATTGCTCGTTCCCGAGGGCGCCGCGCACGCGCAGCTCGCCGCGTCGGTCCCGGTTCGCAACCTGCCGGCATGGCAATTCGATGCGGCGGCCGCGACGCGCACGCTGTGCAAGCACTTCGGCACGCGCGATCTCGCCGCGTTCGGCGTCGACGATCGCGACCTCGCGCTCGGCGCGGCGGGTGCGGTGCTGAACTATGCGGCGGGAACGCAGCAAGCCCAGCTGACGCACGTGCGCACGTTGGCCGTGCGCACCGGCGGTGACAACGTCGCAGCTCGACGCTGCGACGCGGCGCAATCTCGAGATCTGCACGACGCTGCGCGGCGATCCTGCCCCCACGCTGCTCTCGCTGCTCGACCAGTGCGCGACCGCGGCCGGAAGCCGCCTGCTGCGGCAATGGCTGCTGCATCCGCTGCGAAGCCAGGACAAGGCCGCGGCGCGGCACGCAGTCGTCGCCACGTGGTGCGACGATGCGCCGGCACGCCGGTCGATGTCGGCGCTTCTCGGCGGGACCGCGGACGTCGAACGCATCGCCGCGCGCATCGCGCTCGCGTCGGCGCGGCCGCGCGATCTTGCCGGTCTGCGCGATACACTCGCCCGGCTACCGGCGATCCGCGCGAACGCGGCTGCCGTTGCCGCGCCGCTCGCACAGGCACTTGCGGCAGACCTCGACGTCGACCCGCGCTGGCTCGATCTGCTGCAGCGCGCGATCGTGCCCGAGCCGGCGGCGCAGATCCGGGACGGTGGCGTGATCGCGGGCGGCTACGACGCCGATCTCGACGAGCTCCGTGCGATCGACGCCAACTGCGGCGAGTTCCTCGTAGCACTGGAGACGCGCGAGCGCGAGCGCACCGGCATCGCCAATCTCAAGGTCGAATACAACAAGGTCCACGGGTTCTACATCGAGGTCACGCATGCGAACACCGCGCGCGTGCCCGACGATTACCGCCGCCGGCAGACGCTGAAGAACGCCGAGCGCTACATCACGCCCGAGCTGAAGGCATTCGAGGATCGCGCGCTGTCGGCGCAGGACCGTGCGCTCGCCCGCGAAAAGGTTCTCTACGAGGCGGTCGTCGCCGAGCTTGCCGCTGCGATTCCGGCGCTGCAGCGTGCGCGCGCTCGCGCTCGCGACCTCGACGTTCTCGCCGATTTCGCCGAGCGTGCGCATGACGCTCGATTTCACGCGACCAGTCTTCGTTGCCGACACTGGCATCACCATCCGGCGCGGCCGCCATCCGGTCGTCGAGCACATGGTCGAGGACTTCATTCCGAACGATCTCGTGCTCTCGCCCGCGCGGCGCCTCCTCGTCGTGACCGGCCCCAACATGGGCGGCAAGTCGACCTACATGCGGCAGGCGGCCGTCATCGCGCTGCTCGCGTGCTGCGGCTCGTTCGTGCCGGCCGCGGAGGCGATCCTCGGGCCGATCGATGCGATCCACACCCGCATCGGCTCCTCGGACGATCTCGCCGGCGGGCGCTCGACGTTCATGGTCGAGATGACCGAGGCGGCCGCGATCCTCAATCGCGCGACACCGCAGAGCCTCGTGCTGATCGACGAGATCGGGCGCGGCACGTCGACGTTCGACGGCCTTGCGCTCGCATGGGCGATCGCGCACCAGCTCGCCGAAAAGAACCGCAGCCTGGCGCTCTTCGCGACGCATTATTTCGAGCTGACGGCGCTTCCGTCGGAGATCGAGGGATGTGCGAACCTGCACTTCGACGCGGTCGAGCACGCCGACGGCATCGTGTTCCTGCACGCCGCCGCCGACGGGCCTGCGAACAAGAGCTACGGACTGCAGGTGGCAAAGCTCGCTGGCGTTCCCGCCGAAGCGGTCCGGCGCGCGAAGAGCTATCTCGCGCGCCTCGACAAGTTCAATGCCGCCGGTGCGGCGCAGACCGATCTCTTCGCGCACGCGGGCGCCGGTGCTTCCGAGACCGACGATGCGCGCGGCGGACCACGACGCGCTCGCCGCGCGTCTCGCTGAGCTGGATCCGGATTCGATGACGCCGCGCGACGCGCTGGCCGCGCTCTACGAGCTCCGCAAGTTGCTGGGACGCTGAGTACCGCGCATCAGCAGAGCAACCGGGTCGTGCGCCCTTCCGCCGCGAATCAGCAGGCGGTCGAGAGCGAAAAGCGTCGCGAGCGAGTCGGCGACGACGCGCGCAATCGCTCTGGCAACCAGGAGGCGGAAGCCATCTCAAAAAGGTCGCGAGCAGGCCCGCGGCCGGCCAGCCGAGGCTGATCGAGAGCGAAAAGCGTCGCGAGCGAGCCCGAAGCGACGCGGCCCGCAGCGAGGCGCGAGACGTACACGAACGTACGTTGAGCGCCGAGCGCGGACACAACGAAGCAGCCGGCCCGCGCAGCAGCTTTGCGCCTCGATCAATGGTGGTGGCCGCCGTGGCCGTGCACATGCCCGTGCTCGACTTCCTCCGCCGTCGCCGCGCGTACGTCGAGCACCTTGCAGTCGAAGCGCAGCCGCTTGCCGGCCCACGGATGGTTGCCGTCGAGCACCGCCTTGCCGTCGGCGATGTCGGTGATCGTGTAGACGACGCCGGCATCCGGATCCGTCTCGGTCGCCGTGTACGTCTCGAACTGCATGCCGACCTCGGCTTCCTGAGGCAGCCGCTCGACCGGCTCGATCTTCACCAGCGAAGGGTCGTAGTCGCCGAACGCGTCGGCGGGTTCGACGTCGATCGACAGCGCGTCGCCGGCCTTCCTGTTGTTGAGCGCCTCCTCGAGCTTCGGCAGCATCCCCGAATGCCCGCCGTGCAGGTAGGTGATCGGCTCCGAAGTCGCCTCCAGCAGCGTGCCCTCCGAATCGAAGAGCTCGAAAGTCATGGTCACGACGGTATTGGCGAGGATGTTCATCCGGACTCCGGGCAAGTGGGTTTGGCACGCGCGAGTGCCGCGCCATTGTAGCCCAGGCCGTGCGCTCGCCGCGCGACAGGCCGGGCGTCGCAACGCCTCGCTATAATCCGTCGATGCCAGCCGCGCGCCGCGCCGTCACACCGCCCACCGAAGCGCCGGAAACATCGGACGTGACGAGACTCCTCGGCAGCCAGGCGCCGCGCGCCTTCCTCTCGCGCTTCTGGCAGAAGGAAGGCCTGCTCGTGCGAAGCGCTATCCCTGGATTTGCCGGGCTCTTCACCGAACGCGAGCTCCTCGCTCTCGCGCAGCGCGACGACGTCGAATCGCGTCTCATCGTTCGCACCGGCCGCCAGTGGACATTCGAGCACGGCCCGTTTCGGCGCACCGATCTCGCGCACCTTCCCGCGAGGGACTGGACGCTGCTCGTGCAAGGCGTCAACCTGCATTCGGCGGCGGCGGACACCTTCCTCCGCCGCTTCGCCTTTCTGCCGTTCGCACGCCTCGACGACATGATGGTGAGCCTTGCCGCGCCGGGCGGCGGCGTGGGGCCGCATTTCGACTCGTACGACGTGTTCCTGCTGCAGGGACCGGGAAGGCGCCGCTGGCGCTACGGTCGCCAGAGCGATCTCGCGCTGAAGCCCGGACTGCCCGTGAAAATCCTGCGCCGCTTCACGCCGTCGCATGACGCGGTGCTCGACGCCGGCGACATGCTCTACCTCCCGCCGCAGTACGCGCACGACGGCGTCGCCCTCGACCGCTGCACCACCTATTCGATCGGATTCCGCGCGGCATCCGCAAACGAGCTCGCAACAGCGTTCCTGGATTTCCTGCGTGACGGGATTGAGCTCGAGGGACGCTATGCCGATCCGGATCTCAAGCCCTCCCGGCGTCCTGCGCAAATCGAGACGGCGATGCGACGCAGGATCGCGCATATGCTGCGGGAGATCCGCTGGAACGACGACACGGTGGAACGGTTTCTCGGCTGCTGGCTCACCGAGCCCAAGCCGACCGTTTCGTTCAACCCGCCGGAGCGCCCGTGCACGCGGGCCGCCTTCGCCGCCATCTCGGTTCGCGGCGGCGTTCGCTTGGACACGCGCTCGCAACTGCTCTACGATGAGCGCAGGCACTACATCAACGGCGAGGCGGCGGACTGGCCGCGCGACGGCAAGGAAACCCTCGAACGTCTCGCCGATGCCCGGGCGCTGTCACCGCGCGAGATTCGCGGCGCGGGCATAGCGGTCGTTTCGATACTCTACGACTGGTACCGCCATGGCTTCCTCCACACCGACGCCCACTGAGCCCGCACCCACACCGACGCCCGCTGAGCCCGCACGCACGCCGACGCGGGAGCCGCGCCAGCAGTCGCTGACGACGATTGCCGAGCAGGTCGCCGCCCTTGACGAGCTCTTCGACATCGCGGAGCACACGGTCCGGGTGTTCGACGACGACCTTTCGGAGATGGGGTGGAACCGTCCGGCGCGCGCGGAGAAGGTGGCGTCGTTCCTGCGCCGCTCGCGCGCGGCGAAGCTCGACATCATCGTCCACGACACCGCGTGGCTGGAGGCCTCGGGTGCTCGCCTGATGAACCTGCTGCGCACCTTCAGCGGCGCGATCACCGTCTACAGGACAGGCGCGGAGGCCAAGGCGGCTATGGATCCACTCGTCATCGTCGACAACCGGCATTTCCTGCACCGGTTCCACGTCGAGCAGCCGCGTGCGGCGCTGGCGATCGAGGAGCCGCATCTCGCGCGGCCGCTCGTCGATCGCTTCAACGAGATCTGGGCGACCGGCGAAGCGGGGCTGTCCGGAACGGTGCTCGGGCTCTAGCGCCTCGCCGCGCGCGTCGCGCGGCGCACTCTAGAGCGGCGCGCCGATGCGCGTCGCGACTTCGCGATAGTGCTCGATCACGCTGCCGAGGTCGCGCCGGAAGCGATCCTTGTCGAGCTTCTCGCCGGTCTTCGCATCCCAGAGGCGGCAGCCGTCCGGCGTGAATTCGTCGCCGAGGACCAGCGGTCCCGACGGCGCGTCGGTGGGATGGCCGAATTCCAGCTTGTAATCGACGAGATCGATGCCCACGGCGGCAAACAGAGGCTTCAGCACCGCATTGACCTTGTGGGTCATCGCCTTCATCTCGGCGATCTCGGCCGCGCTCGCCCAGCCCAGCACTCGGATGTGATCGTCGTTGACGAGCGGATCGTGCAGCGCATCGCTCTTCAGGAAGAACTCGAAGATCGGCTCGGGCAGCTTCGTGCCTTCGGCGATGCCATAGCGCTTCGCCATCGACCCCGCGCAGACGTTGCGCACCACGCACTCGACCGGCAGCATCTTCATCGCCTTGACCAGCGACTCGCGCTCGTTCAGCACGGAGATGAAGTGCGTGGGTATGCCCGCGGCGGCGAGCTTGCCCATCACGTACGCGTTGATCTTGTTGTTGGTCTCGCCCTTCTTGTCGAGCTTGGCGAGCTTCGCACCATCGAACGCCGAGACGTCGTCGCGGTAGTGCATGACGAGCCGATGCGCGTCGTCGGTCGCGTAGACCGTCTTCGCCTTCCCCTTGTAGAGCTCCTGCCGCTTTTCCATGTCGCTTCCTTGTTTACATTTCGCGCCAGCCGAACCCCTGCGCCTGGTCCGCGATGCCGATCCAGTCCTCCGCGCACGCGAGCGCGTCGCACAGCGCCGCCCGGGCGAGCGCCGGCGTATTGTTCTCCCGCGACAGGTGCGCGGCGATGATGTGGACGAGCCGCGACGTGTCGATGCTCTTCAGGAGCGCGGCCGCCGACGCGTTGTCGAGATGGCCCAGCCGCCCCGCGATGCGCCGCTTGAGCGGCCACGGGTAGCTGCCCTTCTCGAGCAGGTCCATGTCGTGGTTGCATTCCAGCACGAGCGCGTCGCAGCCGGAGAGACAAGCCTCGACGTGCGCCGTGGTGACGCCGAGGTCCGTCAGCACGCCGAGCCTGCGCGCGCCGTCGCTGATCACATACTGGACCGGCTCGCGCGCGTCGTGCGGCACGGCGATCGGCGTGATCGCGAGCGCGCCGATCGCGAAGGATTCGTGCCCGTCGAACCCGTAGACGCGCTCCATGCCCTCGAAGCGCTCCGACACGGCCGCCAGCGTGCCGAACGTCGCCCATACCGCGATCCCGTGCTTCGCCGCGAACGCGGGGACGCCGCCGACGTGATCGGAATGCTCGTGCGTGACGAGGATCGCGTCGAGGTCGCCGGGAACGAGGCCGAGGCGGCCGAGACGCGTCGCCGTCTCGCGAACGCCGAACCCGCAGTCGATCAGCACGCGCGTGTCGCCGCATTCGACGACGAGGCCGTTGCCCTCGCTGCCGCTGCCGAGCGACGCGAAGCGCATCACCGGCGTGCGCTCCCGCGAAGCGCGCGCAGACGGCGGCCGCCCGCCGGTCGCGGGCCGCGCGCGGCCCGCATTACTTGAGCTGCCCCTGCAGCAGGCTGAGGATCTTCTCGCCGTTCTGCGACTTGTCCGGCGCGCCGTTCGGGTCCTCGACGCTGACGAAACTCTTCGGCGACTTGTCGGCCACGATGATCCGGTACTGCTCCGGCTTCTCGGTCGTGTCCTTCCAGAACATCAGCTTCGAGAGAAAGCCCTCTTCCTTCTTCGAGTCGAGGTCGGGATTGAGATAGCGGACGAAATACAGGCCCTTCGAGCGGTCGCGGTCGACGACGGTGAATCCGCTGCGGTCCAGCGCCAGGCCGACGCGCCGCCATGCGCGGTCGAAGCTGTCGTCCAGCACGAGCTGGCTCGTCCCCGTCGCGGTCTTCTCGAGCCGCGCGCGATCGACTGGCGCCGTGGGCGATTTCGCGGCGACCATCTGCGTCGCCTGCCCTTCCGGCACGCCGAAGCGCACCATCAGCCGGCCGAGCCACTGGGCTTCGACGCCGGGATCGGGCGGCATCAGCCCCCACGCGAATCCCGACTTCCCGCCGGAGTTGTCGGTCTGCGTCGGCACCTGCTCCATGATC
The DNA here is from genome assembly GCA_963717695.1 of uncultured beta proteobacterium. Taxonomy (GTDB): domain Bacteria; phylum Pseudomonadota; class Gammaproteobacteria; order Burkholderiales; family Casimicrobiaceae; genus CAIWHR01. The sequence goes on from CAVQWR010000006.1 coordinate 596,360, forward strand.
CGGGCCGAGACGTACACCTCGACCGTGCCGGGATCCGTGCCGCGCTCGATCCGGGTCGTGTACTTCTCGCGCTTGTAGGTGTTGTAGAAGGCGTCGAAGTACTTGCCGATGGTGCTGCGGATGAAGTCGGGGGGAATGTCGGCGCGGTTTTCCGCCCAGTCGGTCTCCATGAGGCCGGCGTCCGGCTTCTCGACCGTCAGCGTGAATCCGTTGTCGAGCCAGAACTGGCGCACGATCTTCCACGTGTCCTCGGGCGTTGCCTTGACCACGAGCCAGCGCTCGTTGCCTTCCTTGGCGATGCGCGCGTCGGGAGTCGCGTTGACGGCGACCTGGTCCGCCTTCGGCTTGGTTGCTTCGCGCGCGGCGAGGCCCGAGGCGGTGGAGACGTTGTAGCGGTCGTCGTACTGCGGCGACGTGAGCTCCGGCGGCAGCTCCAGCGCCGGCGCGGAACCGACGGTGTGGTAGTCGATCTTCTTGCCGAGCGACGGCATCGATTCGCACCCGGCGAGCGCGAACGCGCCCAATGCGGCGGCGCAGGCGACACGCACGGAAATTGCGGAAATTCTTGAAGCTCTCATCCGATGCACCTTCAGGTTGGGGCGAGGCAATCGGCGTCGCGCAGGGCCGCGCGCACCGTCTCGAAATTTTGCGGCGACAGCGGCACCAGCGGCAGCCGCAGCACGTTGTTGATCATTCCCATCTCCGCCAGCGCCCATTTCACCGGCACCGGGTTCGGCTCGACGAAGAGACGCCGATGCAGCGGCAGCAGGCGGTCGTTGCAGGCGCGTGCGGTGGCGAGGTCGCCGCGCAGGGCCGCCGCACACATCTGCGCCATCAGCTTCGGCGCGACGTTGGCGGTCACGGAGATCACGCCATGGCCGCCGAGCAGCATGAGCGGCAGCGCCGTGATGTCCTCGCCGCTGTACACGGCGAAATCCTGCCGGCCGGCGGCGGCGAGGCTGCGCAACAGTTCGCTGCCGCGGCCGAGATCCGCGGTGGCGTCCTTGATCCCGACGACGCCCGGCACCTGCGCGAGCCGCAGCACCGTCTCGTTGCCGAGGTCCGCCACCGTCCGGCCCGGGACGTTGTAGAGAATCAGCGGAACGTCCACCGCCTCGGCGATTGCGCGGAAGTGGCGGTACAGCCCTTCCTGCGTCGGCTTGTTGTAGTACGGGACGACCGAGAGGCAGCTCGTCACGCCCGCCTTTTTCGCGAATTTCGTGAGCGCGATCGCCTCGGCGGTCGAATTCGCGCCCGTGCCCGCGATGACGGGAAGGCGCCCCCGCGCGAACTCGACCGCGGCCGTGATCAGCTGGCAGTGCTCGTCGACGTCGACGGTCGGAGACTCGCCGGTCGTGCCGACGATGACGATCCCGGACGTACCGTTGGCGACGTGAAAGTCGATCAGCCTGCCGAGCGCGGGAAGGTCGAGCGCTCCGCCCTCCTGCATTGGCGTCGCGATCGCGACGATGCTACCGGTCAACATAGGGATTAGGAGCCTCTGAACAAGTCGCGCGCGTTTGCGACGGGGAATTTTCGGGATGGGATGCTAGAAGCGAGGCGAAGCCAATGGTTGACCTCCTTGGCAAGACTCGCGACGACGCAGACCGCCCGAAAAAACCCGTCCCTCCGGGCTGCTGCCGAATGCGGCGCCTGCTTTGCCGCTCTCCTCGGCTTCGTAGCATGAACTACGACCTTCGTCGTGCGTCTCGCAGTCATCCGCATTCGGCCCTGCAGCGCAAACGCGCGGGACTTGTTCAGAGGCTCCTCAGCCGCGAAAAGGCGAATTTTACCGCATTCGACCCCCGGGAGGACGAACCGTTTCAGCGTTCGACGATTTCCGGCGGGAGGCGCTGGGGCCCGGCGCGGCGCAGACCGACCGCGGCGATCCGCTGCACGACGGCGGTTCGTCCGCCTTCGACGATGACGCCCTCTTCGAACGCGACGACCGCGAGCCGACCGGCCACGGCCGCAAGGAGCTCGCCCGGGTGCAGCAGATGATCGGGATTCGAGGGGCGGCCATACACCTCGTTGCCGCGCGCGAAGGTCTCGTAGATCAGCACGCCCTGATCCGACACGGCAGCGAGGATCCCGGGAAAGAGCGGCCGATGCAGGTAGTTGGTGACCACGACCGCGTCGAATCGCTCCGCTGCGAACGGCCAGCCGCCCGCCTCGAGGTCGACGCAGCGCGTCGTGATGCCGGCAACGCCCGCAAGCGAAGCCAGCGCGTCGGCGTCGCGATCGGCGGCGAGCACGGCGCAGCCGCGCGCCGCGAACAGGCGCGCGTGGCGTCCGCGCCCGCATGCGAGGTCGAGCACGCGTGCGCCCGCCGGGACGAGTGGCGCGAAGCGGAGCACCCACGGCGATGCGATCGACGACGCGTGCGTGCGGGAAGGCGTGCTCACCGGGATTTCCTGCGCGCGGCCGGGCGCGCGGCGGTGACGGACGCATCGGAATCGCGGACTTCCTGCGCCGCCTCGGCGCGCAGCCAGTCGACGAAGGCCGCGACGTCGGCACGCTCGTGCGCATGCGGTGCGACGACCGCGAAATAGCCGCGCGTCGATTCGTAGCGCTTGGGAAACGGTGCGACCAGCGCGCCGGCGCGGAGCAGCGCGGCGACGAGCGGCACCCGTCCCAGCGCGACGCCCTGGCCGCCGATCGCCGCCTGGATCACCTGATCGTAGAGCTTGAAGCGCAGCGATCCGGCCGGCTTCAGGTCCGGCAGCCCGTTCGCGCTGAGCCACGCGCGCCAGTCGAGCCACGGCATGCCGCCATCGGGGTCGTCGAGGTGCAGCAGCACGTGCCGCGCGAGATCGGCGGGGCGCGCAAGCGGGTCGCCCGAACGTTTCAGGAGCGCCGGGCTCGCCACCGGCAGCATCCGCTCGCCGAAGAGGCGGATCGCGCCCACCGGCGCGGTCTCCTCGGGAAGGTAGCGGATCGCGACGTCGACGTCTCCGCGCGTGAGATCGGCGAGACGATCATCCGCCGAGATGAACACCTCGACGTCCGGGCAGCGCGCACGAAACGAGCTCAGGCGCGGAATGATCCACAGCGATGCGAACGAGACGGTCGTCGACAGCGCGAGCCCCGGCGTGCGCACCGAGCCGCGCACCGTTTCCGTCGCCGCGGCAAGCGCGCCCAGGAACGACGAGATCTCACGGTGATAGGCCTGGCCCGCACGGGTCAGCGCAAGTGCGCGATGCCGCCGCACGAAGAGTGCGACGCCAAGTGCCGCCTCGAGCGACTGGATCTGGCGCGACAGCGCCGATTGCGTGACGAAGAGTTCCTCCGCCGCGCGCGTGAACGACAGCAGCCTTCCGGCCGCCTCGAACCCCTTCAGGAAGTCGAGGGAGGGCAGCCGCCGCAACTCCTTATGCATGCGCCACGCTCATGCGATTCATTCGCAAAGACCGTTTGCGGGCCTCGGGCTGCGGCGCCAATATGGCGCCACGTCAAAGGCAATGACGGGCCTCGAAAACACTGTCGAGGCCGGCCGTGACGGATGCATTCTACGCATGAAAAAGGAGATTGACGATGACCAGCGCAACCCGCAAGAAGCTGTGGAACCTGGCCCTGCGCCAGCAGGTGCTGCTGGACGATGCGCAAGGCACGACGCTGCGCGTGGCGCGCGGCACCCTCTGGATCACCTTGGAGCGCGACACGCGGGACATCGTGATCTCGGGCGGGGAGTCGTTCACGATCGACCGCCCGGGCCGCACGATCGTCGAGGCGCAGGACCGCGCCACCGTCTGGATCGAGCTTCCCTCCGGCGTGCGCGCGTTCGCGAACGGCGTCGCGCGGCGGATCCTGCACTGGGCGCGTGCCGCGTCCAAGGCGGCCGCCAACCGCCGCTACGCCCCGTACTACTGAACGGCGGCGCGCGGCGCGATCACGCGAGCGCAATATGGCAGAATCCGGCGGCCGCGACCCCAATGGTCGCGCGCCCGCCCGGATGCAGCCTTCGTCGCCACTTCTGGAGATTTTTCTAGGCACGCTGCCGCTGCTGGCGACTCTGTTCGTCCACGGCGCCGGCATGAACGTGGTGCAGCGGGGATTTCGCCGAAACCGGCGCAATCCGCATCCGTCGCGGCTGCGCGACGGCGTCTTCTTCGCGGCAACGATCCTCGTGATGGTGATCACGCATCTGTCCGAGATCGCATTGTGGAGCGGCGCGCTGATCGGGCTCGGCGCCATTGCGTCGCTGCGCGACGCGTTCTATTTCGTCGCGGGCACCTACACGACGCTGGGCTATGGCGAGGGAACGCTGCCGGCGGAGTGGCGGCTGATGGCGCCGATGATCGCGATCTCCGGACTCTTCGCCTTCGGCTGGACGACGAGCGTGCTGATGAACCTCGTCGCGCAGGTCAACGCCGATCGCGACGCCGAGGAAAGGGCGAAGGCGGGCGGCTGACGCCGCCCGCTCCGTTCAACCTTTCGCGAAACCGATCTCGCCGCCGTCCGCGTCGATCGCAATGGTGTCGCCCGGCGCGAAGCCGCCGCCGAGGATCGCCTTCGCCAGCGGATTCTCGATCTGCTGCTGGATCGCGCGCTTCAGCGGCCGCGCACCATACACCGGATCGAAGCCTGCGGCGGCGACGGCCTTCAGCGCCGCATCGGACACCGTCATCCGGATCTCCATCTTCGCGAGCCGTGCCTCCAGCCCCTTCAGCTGGATCTTCGCGATGTCGGCGATCTGCGCTTCGCCGAGCGGCTGGAACACGACGATCTCGTCGATGCGGTTCACGAATTCCGGCCGGAAGTGCGCCTTCACCTCCGCCATCACCGCGATCTTGATGACGGCCTGATCGGAGCCCTCGTCGGCCATCTGCTGGATCCGCTGCGAGCCGAGGTTCGACGTCATCACGATCACCGTGTTCTTGAAGTCGACGGTGCGGCCCTGCCCGTCGGTCATCCGGCCGTCGTCCAGCACCTGCAGCAGCACGTTGAACACGTCCGGGTGCGCCTTCTCGACCTCGTCCAGCAGGATCACGCTGTACGGCTTGCGGCGCACGGCTTCGGTCAGGTAGCCGCCCTCCTCGTAGCCGACGTAGCCCGGCGGCGCGCCGATCAGGCGCGCGACCGAATGCCGCTCCTGGAATTCCGACATGTCGATCCGGATGAGATGCTGCTCCGAATCGAACATGAATTCGGCGAGCGCCTTGCAGAGCTCGGTCTTGCCGACGCCGGTCGGCCCCAGGAACAGGAACGACCCGTACGGGCGGTTCGGATCGGCGAGCCCGGAGCGCGAGCGGCGGATGGCATCGGAGACGAGACGCACCGCCTCGTCCTGGCCGACGACGCGCCGGTGCAGCGCGTCCTCCATGTGGAGGAGCTTGTCGCGCTCGCCCTGCATCATCTTCGACACCGGGAATGCCGGTCGCGCGTGACACGACCTCGGCGATTTCCTCGGCGCCGACCTGCGTGCGCAGCAGCTGCGGCTTCTTCGCCTGGTCCTTCGCGAGCTTCCTGTCGGCCTTGTTGAGCTGGGCCTCGAGCTGCGGCAGCCTGCCGTACTGGAGCTCGCTCATCTTCTGCCAGTCGCCCTTGCGCTTCGCCTCGTCCATCTGGAGCTTGATCTTGTCGATCTCCTCCTTGATGTGCTGCGTGCCGGCGACCACGGCCTTCTCGGACTGCCACACCTCGTCGAGGTCCGCGTACTCGCGCTCGAGCTTGGCGATTTCCTGCTCGATCAGGCCGAGCCGCTTCTTCGACGCCTCGTCCTTCTCCTTCTTCACCGCCTCGCGCTCGATCTTGAGCTGGATCAGCCGACGGTCGAGCTTGTCCATCGCCTCGGGCTTCGAGTCGATTTCCATCTTGATGCGCGCAGCCGCCTCGTCGATCAGGTCGATCGCCTTGTCGGGCAGGAAGCGGTCGGTGATGTAGCGGTGCGAGAGCTCCGCCGCCGCAACGATCGCGGGGTCGGTGATCTCGACGCCGTGGTGGATCTCGTAGCGCTCCTGCAGCCCGCGCAGGATCGCGATCGTCGACTCGACGGAGGGCTCGTCGACCAGCACCTTCTGGAAGCGGCGCTCGAGCGCGGCGTCCTTCTCGACGTACTTTCGGTACTCGTCGAGCGTCGTCGCGCCGACGCAGTGGAGCTCGCCGCGCGCAAGCGCCGGCTTCAGCATGTTGCCGGCGTCCATCGCGCCCTCGGCCTTGCCGGCGCCGACCATCGTGTGCAGCTCGTCGATGAAGACGATCGTCTGCCCGGCGTCGGCGGCGATGTCCTTCAGCACGGACTTGAGGCGCTCCTCGAACTCGCCGCGGTACTTGGCGCCGGCGAGGAGCGCGGCCATGTCGAGCGACAGCACACGCTTGCTCTTCAGCGACTCGGGCACCTCGCCGTCGACGATGCGCTGCGCGAGGCCCTCGACGATCGCGGTCTTGCCCACGCCGGGCTCGCCGATCAGCACCGGGTTGTTCTTGGTGCGCCGCTGCAGGATCTGGATCGTCCGGCGGATCTCGTCGTCGCGGCCGATGACGGGGTCGAGCTTCCCTTCGCGGGCGCGCTCGGTCAGGTCGATCGTGTACTTCTTGAGCGCCTCGCGCTGGCCTTCGGCTTCCTGGCTGTCGACGCCGGCGCCGCCGCGCACGGCCTCGATGGCCGAGGCGAGCGCCTTGCGGGTGAGGCCATTGTCCTTGAGGATGCGCCCGGTCTCGCCCTTGTCGTCCGTCAGCGCCAGCAGGAAGAGCTCGCTGGCGATGAACTGGTCGCCGCGCTTCACGGCTTCCTTGTCGGTGAGATTGAGCAGGTTGGAGAGCTCGCGCGACACGCCGATCTCGCCGCCGGTGCCTTCGACCTTGGGCAGCCGCTCGATGGATTTCGCGAGCGCCGCCTTCACCTTGGGCACGGCGACGCCGGCGCGCGCGAGCAGCGACGCCGTTCCGCCGTCCTCCTGGTCGAGCAGGGCGACGAGCAGATGCTGGGGCTCGATGTAGCCATTGTCGTTGCCGAGCGCCATGCTCTGGGCGTCGGCGAGCGCCTGCTGGAATTTCGTGGTCAGCTTGTCGAAACGCATGATTGCCTATCCTGGCGATAAAGACATTGCTGAAGAAATGGGGTCTGCGCACGCGGAATCAAGCGGGGCGGCGCATGATTTTGCCGCCGAACTGCAGCCGGCGGCCCCGCCTGGCGCCCGTCCAGTCGGGCAGGCTCGACGGAAGCTTCCGCGACGGCAATAATGGCCCCATGCCGGCCTCACCGACCGTCGCGCCGCATCCGCCGCTCGGCGCAGCCGCCGCCCGCGGTCGGCGGGATCGCGCCCGGCGGACCGATCCGCTGGCCCGCGAAATCGCCGTGGTGCTCGCGGTCAAGCTCGCCGCCATCCTGCTGCTGTGGCTCGCGTTCTTCCGCCCGGGCGCCGCGCCGCCCCCCGTCCCCGCCGCGCAATCCGTAGGGCAGCACATCGCCGCACCCGCCACGCCATCGGAGGTTCCCGTTGTCGCCCATTGACGTCGTCGACGTGTCCCGGCTGCAGTTCGCCGCGACCGCACTCTTCCACTTCCTGTTCGTCCCGCTGACGCTCGGGCTGTCGTGGATCCTCGTCATCATGGAATCGGTGTACGTGATGACCGGCAAGGAAATCTATCGCGACATGACGAAGTTCTGGGGCAAGCTCTTCGGGATCAACTTCGCGATGGGCGTCGCCACCGGCATCACGATGGAGTTCCAGTTCGGCACCAACTGGGCGTACTACTCGCATTACGTCGGCGACATCTTCGGCGCGCCGCTGGCGCTCGAGGGGCTGATGGCGTTCTTCCTCGAGTCGACGTTCGTCGGCATCTTCTTCTTCGGCTGGAGCCGGATGGGCAAGGTCACGCACCTGCTGGTGACCTTCCTCGTGGCGCTCGGTTCGAACTTCTCGGCGCTGTGGATTCTCATCGCCAACGCGTGGATGCAGAATCCGGTCGGCGCCGAATTCAACCTCGACACGATGCGAATGGAGCTCGCGAGCTTCGCCGACCTGTTCTTCAATCCGATCGCCGGGCCGAAGTTCGTGCACACGCTGGCCGCCGGCTACGTCGCGGCGTCGCATGTTCGTGCTCGGCATCTCGTCGTGGTACCTGCTGCGCGGGCGCGATCCGTCGTTCGCCGTGCGCTCGTTCGCGGTCGCCGCGGGATTCGGCCTCGCCTCCGCGCTGTCGGTCATCGTGCTGGGCGACGAATCCGGCTACACGACCGGCGAAGTGCAGAAGGTGAAGCTCGCCGTGATCGAGGCCGAATGGGAGACCGAGAAGCCGCCGGCGTCGTTCACCGTGATCGGCTTCCCCGACCAGGAAGCCGAGAAGACGAACTTCGCGATCAAGGTCCCGTGGATGATGGGGCTGATCGCCACGCGATCGATCGACACGCCGGTCACCGGAATCAAGGACCTCAAGAAGGAGCACGAGGCGCGGATCCGCAACGGAATGAAAGCCTATGCCGCGCTGCAACGGATCAAGGGCGGCGACGACAGCGCCGAGGCGCACGCCGAATTCGGCCGACTGAAGGCGGACCTGGGCTACGGGCTCCTGCTGCGCAAGTACACGCGCAACGTCGTCGACGCGACGCCGGAGCAGATCCGCGCCGCCGTCGACGACACGATTCCCAACGTCGCGACGATGTTCTGGTCGTTCCGGATCATGGTGGGGCTCGGCGATGTGGTTCCTGTTCATCTTCGCGGCGTCGTTCCTCATTCTCGCCAGGCGACGCCTCTCGCAGAACCGCTGGATCATGCACGTCGCGCTGTGGAGCATTCCGCTGCCGTGGGTCGGCGATGGAGCTGGGCTGGATCGTCGCCGAATACGGCCGCCAGCCCTGGGCGATCAGCGAGGTGCTGCCGACACACATGGCGGTGTCGTCGGTGACGGCGGGCACCGTGATGGCGTCGCTCGCGCGGCTTCGTGATCTTCTACACAGGGCTTCTCGTGGTCGAGATGTACCTGATGCTGAAGTACATCAGGCTCGGGCCGTCCAGCCTCGGCACCGGCCGCTACCAGAACGAGACCCGGCACCCGCCCTCGAGGGGATCGCATGATCTACCTCTTCGACTATGCGACGCTGAAGCTCGTCTGGTGGCTCCTGGTCGGCGCACTGCTGGTCGGCTTCGCGATCCTCGACGGATGGGACCTCGGGCTCGGCACGCTGCTGCCGTTCGTCGCCCGCACCGACCTCGAGCGGCGCGTCATGCTCAACACGGTCGGCCCGACGTGGGAGGGCAACCAGGTGTGGTTCATCACCGCGGGCGGCGCCACGTTCGCGGCGTGGCCGCTGGTGTACGCCACCGCGTTCTCGGGCTTCTACGTCGCGCTGATCCTCACGCTGTTCGCGCTCTTCTTCCGGCCGGTCGGCTTCGACTACCGGAGCAAGGTCGACGATCCGCGCTGGCGCCGCTTCTGGGACTGGGGCATCTTCGTCGGCGGCACCGTGCCCGCGCTGGTCTTCGGCGTCGCGTTCGGCAACCTGCTGCAGGGCGTGCCGTTCCATTTCGACACCGAGATGCGCGTCTTCTACACCGGCACCTTCATCGAAATGCTGAACCCGTTCGGGCTCATCGCGGGGATCGTCAGCGTCGCGATGCTGGCGATGCACAGCGCGGCGTACGTCGTGCTGCGCACCGAAGGCGCGCTGCAGGAGCGCGCCCGCGCGGCCGGGCGCATTGCGACGGGCGTCTATGTGGTGATGTTCGCCCTCGCCGGCGTCTATCTCGCAATGGGCATCGACGGCTATCGGATCACCGCGATGCCCGCCGAGAACGCGTCGTTCGTGCCGCTCGCGAAGACCGTGGTCCGTGCGCCAGGTGCGTGGCTCGAGAACTACTCGCTGCACCCGTGGACCCTGCTGGCGCCGATCGGCGCCTTTGCCGGCGCGCTGCTCGCCCAGCTGATGTCGCGCCGGGCTCCGGGCCGCGCGCTCGTGCTGTCGTCGATCGCAGTCGCCAGCACGGTGCTGACCGCCGGCTTCGCGATGTTCCCGTTCATCATGCCGTCGTCGAGCGATCCCGCGAGCAGCCTCACGGTATGGGACGCGGTGTCGAGCAAGCGCACGCTGCAGGTGATGTTCTGGGGCACGCTCATCTTCCTGCCGATCGTGCTGGCGTACACCTCCTGGGTCTACCACGTGATGCGCGGCAAGGTCACCGAGCGTCATGTGCAGGAAAACAGTCACGGCCTTTACTGATCACGGGAGCAGCGAACTCATGTGGTACTTCACCTGGATTCTCGGCCTCGGCCTCGCGCTCGCGTTCGGCATCATCAACGTGATGTGGCTCGATGCGTCCTACTCGTTCGGCGAGCTCGACGAGGGGCGCATTCGCGAGCGCTTCCGGTCGCCTGAAGACAGCGGCGACTGAAGGCAATGGGCGCGCCGAACGCCGGCGCGCCGCATTGCGAGCGGCGACGCGCGCCGACGCCCGATTCACGCCGCTACTGACCGACGATCGCCGGCTTCATCGGTCCGAGGACCGCCAGAAGGTCGGCCTGCTCCTTCTCCGGAACCTTGAACTTGATGAGCGACTTCGTGAGGTCCTCGACGAGCGCATTGAACTGCGCATCGGTGATGTGCATTCCCCGGTGCGCTTCCGGCATGCTGCGGCCGGTGTAGGTGCACGGTCCGCCGGTGCCGGCGCAGATCTGCTCGACCAGCAGCTTCTTCAGGCGCGGGATGTCGGTCTTCGCAAAGAATCCGTTGATCCGGCCGTCGGCCGCGACGTTGCCGACGAAGTCGTCGACGACCGCGGTGATCGCGGGCTGGCCGCCGAGGCGGTCGTCAGAGGGATCTTCTGCGGCGCCGGCGTCATGGTCTGGCACGCGGCGATTGCTACTGCAAGGACGGCCGGTAGGGCAAAGCGGGTGAGGCGAGCGAGCATGGGAGGTCTCCACGTGGGTGTCGCGGCCGGTTCGGCTGCACCCCGCTATACGCGCCCGCGAGCGTTCCGGATGCGGCCGCGCCCCGGTGCTACCATCGGACGCTTCCCAGCCGATAGCCTCCGATCGACCGCCGAATCCGACTCCTCCGGAATCCTTGGAGCCGGGGCCGTCCCCCACTCCCGACGAGCCGCGGACGGCGACCTTCGCCCAGGCGGCGGGCGCCGTGTTCTGGAGCTTCTTCGGCGTCCGGAAGGGCCGCGACATGCGCGAGGACGCGGTGCGGTTGAAGCCCCAGCACGTCATCATCGTGGGACTCGTGTCCGCGCTGGTGCTCGTGCTGGCGCTCGTGGCGCTCGTCCGGTTCATCACCCGCGGGCTGTGAGGCCGCGCATTGCGGCGGACTCAGCCGTGAATCACGGCGGCGAGCGCGTCGGCGGCCGCAACGAGCTCCGCATCGGTCGGTCAGCACGTCCGGGCACAGCCTCAGCCACTCGCCGCGCGCGTCGGTGACCACACCGCGCTGCCGCCAGCGCGTCGGCGAATGCGCGCGCCCGTGCGTCGCGCAGGACGACGAACGCGCCGCGGTCGGGCGTGCCGCCGCGCGCGACGACACCGCGCTCGGCGAGCAATTCGACCAGACGCCGCTGCAGCGCGAGCGAATAGGGCCGCAGGCGTTCGACGCCGATCGCCAGCGTGAAGCGCTGCCCGGCGCGCGCCTGATAGAGCGGCAGCACGGCCGGCGTGGATTCGAGCCAGGCATCGCCGCCCTTGGCGAAGCGCGGCGGATGCGGCCGCGCGTAGTCGAACGGCGACTCCTTCGCGAACCAGCCGGTGTCGAGCGTCGCGAGCCCCGCGTCGACGTGGCGTGGTGCGATGTAGAGATAGCACGCGCCTGGCCCGCCACGCAGGTACTTGTAGCTGCCGCCGACGGCGAAATCCACGTCGAGCGCCGCGACGCCGACCGGGATGACGCCGACCGCGTGATAGACGTCGAGCAGCACCCGCGCGCCGACCGCCTTTGCGCGCGCGACGATGGACGGAAGGTCGGTGACGATCGATCCCGTCTCGAACATCACCTGCGACACGACGACGAGATCGGTGCCTTCGACGATCGCGGCGACGATGTCTTCCGCCGCGAACGCATCGTCGCGCGCTTCGACGAACGTCAGCCCGATCCGGCCGCGCTCGGCGTAGGTGCGCAGGATCACGTCCAATGAATCGAACTCGCCACGCGTCGCGACGACCCGCGGCGGCGTGTCGTAGGTGTTGAGCACCGCGCGCAGTCCCTGCCCCGCGCTGGTCTTCGGCACCACGCAGTCGGCGCGCGACGCACCGAGCAGTCGCGCGATCCGGGCCCGGAACGCGTCGCTCTCGGCGTTCCACGCATCCCACGCGCCGCCCATCCGCGCGTACCAGCCTGCGAGCGCCTCGCGCACGTCGTCCTCGATCGCGTCCGAGCGGCCGGCCGAGCGAGTGGTTGGCGAGATAGATGCGGTCGCGGTACGCAGCGCGCACGCGCGAGAACAGCGGCGCCACGTGCGCTGCGATGCCCGCCGGCGTCAGCGGCGCGGCTGCCCAGCGCGGCCACGGCGCGGCCGATCGGCGAATCGTCCTCCGGCAGCGCGTCCGGCGCCTGCAATCACGTCGAGCGCGCGCCGATGACGGTGCGCACGTCGATCAGCTCGGGGAAGAATTGGTGGTCGAGCGCGCGCTTCAGGAAGCCCACGCCCGACGAGCCGCCCGGTCCCGGTCTTGTGGCCGATGGTCCGCTCGACGGTCTTCATATGCCGGAAGCGCCAGAGCTGGAACGATTCCTCGACGTCGACGAGCTTCTCCGCCATCTCGTAGGCTTCCCACCAGCGTCTCCGGGTCGTCGTAGACGATCTTGAACACCGCGACGAGGTCGCGATTGCGCACGTGCGGCTGCGACCAGTCGCGCTCGACGCACTCCGCCGGAACCGGCAGGCCGCGCCGCGCGAGATGGCGCAGGAACTCGTCGTAGAGGCTGGGCGCATGCAGCAGCGCGGACGAGCTCCGCGTGCACCGCGGGATCGTAGCGGAACACGTCGACCAGCGCCGGCCTGCTTGTTGCCGAGCAGGAATTCGAGCGCGCGGTACTGCGCCGACTGGAATCCGGACGACGTGCCGAGCGTCGGCCGGAACGCCTCGTATTCGGACGGCGTCAGCGTCTCCAGCACGGCCCACTGCTCGAAGAGCTGCTTCTGGATCAGCTTCACGCGCGCGAGGATCTTGAAGCACGCGGCGAGGCGGTCCGCGCGCACGAAGGCGATCGCCGCCTTCAATTCGTGGATCATAAGCTTCATCCAGAGCTCGGACGTCTGGTGCTGGATGATGAACATCATCTCGTCGTGCCGCGGCGGCGCGTCCGCGGTGCCGGACAGCGGCTCCTGCGCGGTGAGCAGCCGATCGAGCCGCAGGTAGCCGCCGTACGACAGGCGATTGGTGAGGTCGGTGACGAGGCCGGGCTCGAGATCGCGGGTGGTCATGGCGAATGCCGGGTGAATGTCCGGCGGCAGGATGATGAGTCGGCAAGTATAGCCGCCGCCCCCGCCGCACGGCACCCGCGGCGTCGCGCGGGTGCGGGGTGGTGCGGCGCGTTTACCGCGCTCTGCTACCATCGGCCGCGATGAAACCGGGCGCCGACTTTGCATGCAGACTGGCGGAAGCCGTGCTGATGCTGGCGTTCGTCGCCGCGTGCGGCGACCAGGCGGGCCGCGACCCGCGCACGCTGGCGCTCGCCGAATGCCGGCTGCCGAAGCTGCCGTTCGCGGCGCAATGCGGTGTGCTCGAAGTCCCGGAGAATCGCGCGTTGCCGGAGAGCCGCAGGATCGGCATCGCCGTCGCGATGCTGCCGGCCAACACGCTCAATCCCAGGCCCGACCCGTTGTTCATCCTTGCCGGCGGACCGGGTCAGGCGGCTTCGCAGTTGGGCGTCTTCGCGGCGCAGCTCGCGGGCGTGCGCAAGGACCGCGACATCGTCCTGGTCGACCCGCGCGGCACCGGACGCTCCGCGCCGCTCGAGTGCGCCGCGCTGAAGCCGCAGGATTCACTGTCGCTCGTTCTCGACATCGATCCCGTCGCGAGCGCCGCGGCCTGCGCGCGCGAACTCGCGGCACGCGGCGTCGACGCGAGCCAGTACACGACCGCCGCGTGGGTCGCCGACCTCGACGCCGTGCGCACGGCCATGGGTTACCGGCAGGTCAACCTGTGGGGCGGCTCGTACGGCACGCGGGTCGCGCAGGAGTACGTGCGCCGCCATCCGGATCGCGTGCGCAGCATGGTGCTGGATGGCGTCGCGCCGCCGGCGATGCGCATCTCGCTCGACGTCTGGCCGACGCGCGACGCGGCGCTTTCCGCCCTGATCGACGCCTGCGCCGCCGCCGTCGCCTGCCGCAGCGCCCATCCCGACCTTGCCGCCAAGCTCGCGTCAATCGGGGCGTCACTGGGATCAACCGGACGCGACGTCGCCTATGCCGACCCGCGCACCGGCGAGACGCGTCACGTGCGCATCACCTACGATCACGTGCTGGCGGCATTGCAGCCGTTCACCTACTCGCCCGAGCTGCGCGCACTGCTGCCCGAGGTCATCGCGCGTGCCGCCGCCGGCGACTTCGCGCCTCTGTTCGCCACCGTCGATCTCGTCACCGCCGACCTCGCCGAACAGCTCAACACGGCGCTGCATTACTCGGTGACATGTGCCGAGGACGTACCGCGCGTCGGACCCGCGGAAGCCGAGCACGCGCTCGCCCGCGTGCGCACGGCAGCGCTCGCGCGCCGCGGCCTCGCCGTGTGCGACGTCTGGCCAAGAGGAACCGCGCCGGCCGACGCCTTCGTTCCGCTCGAAAGCAGCGTCCCGACGCTTCTTCTCTCCGGCGGCCTCGATCCGGTGACGCCACCCGCATACGGCGCGCTGGTCGCGAAGACGCTGCCGAACAGCCGTCACGTCGTCGCCAGAGGCTACGGCCACATCGTGTCTCCACACGGCTGCGGCCCGCAGCTCATCGCTGCGTTCATCGACGACCCGACGTTCGCAGAGCTGCCGAAGGATTGCGTCGAGCACTTCACGCAGCAGCACTGCGCCCGCGCTCTGGCCGGACCGCCTGGGAGCACCGCGGTGATCGCAGTCGAGTCCATCGCCAAGTCGTTCGGCAAGCGCCGCGAGATCGCCGCCGTCGCCGGCGTCTCGTTCACCGCGGCCGACGGCGAGATCACCGGACTCCTCGGGCCGAACGGTGCAGGCAAGACCACGCTGCTGCGCATCCTCGCGACGCTGATGCGCCCGGACGCCGGTACCGCGACGATCGACGGGCACGACGTCGTGCGCGACCGCTACGAGGTTCGGCGCCGCATCGGCGTCCTCTCCGACGCGCGCGGGCTGTATCCGCGACTCACCGGCGCGCGAGAACATTCGCTACTACGGCACGCTGCACGGCGCTGTCGGGCGGCCTCGCTCGATGCGCGCATCGACGCGCTCGTCCACGCGCTGGCCATCGAGGATATCGCCGATCGCCGCGCGCAGGGCTACTCGCAGGGCGAACGGATGAAGGTCGCGATCGCGCGTGCGCTCGTCCACGATCCGCACACGCTGCTGCTGGACGAGCCGACCAACGGTCTCGACATCATGAGCACGCGGGCGCTGCGCACGCTGCTGCGCACGCTCCGCGACCAGGGCCGCTGCCTGGTGTTCTCGTCGCACGTGATGCAGGAGGTGACTGCACTGTGCGATCGCATCGTCATCCTCGGCCACGGCCGCGTCGTCGCCGCCGGGACTGCGCCCGAGCTCGTCGCACGTTCGGGTGCCGCCTCGCTCGAGGATGCGTTCGTCGCGCTGCTGGGTTCGGGCGAGGGCCTCGCCGCATGAGCACCTCGACCCGCTCCGCCGGATCGGGTGCGGCGCGTGTGACGGCGGTCGCGCGCAAGGAATTGGTCGACATGACGCGCGACCGACGCAGCACGCTCCTCACGCTGATGCCGGCCATCGCGGGCCCGCTCTTCCTGGTGCTGGTCCTGCAGCTCGTTTCGTCGCAATCCGACCGCTCGCGCGAGCTCACGCTTCCTGTGGCCGGACAGGACCACGCGCCCGCACTCGTCGCTTTCCTCGCGCGCCAGCAGGTGAACGTCGTGCCGGTGACTCCGGATTACGACGCCAGGGTGCGCGCCGGCGACCTCGACATCGTGCTCGACATCGATCCGCATTTCGCCGACGACGTCGCAAACGGCAAGCCGGGCACGGTGCGGCTCGTCTATGACCGTTCGCGCGACCGCGCGCGCACGTCGATCGACCGCACCGAGGCGCTGCTGCGCGCGTTCAATCGCGAATGGGGGCGCGCACGGCTGCTGCTGCGCGGCGTCGCGCCCGATGTCGCGAATCCACTGAGCGTGGAGGCGCAGGACCTCGCGACACCGCAGAGCTCGGGATCGGTCGTGCTCTTCCTCGTCGCCTACTACGCGCTGTTCGCCGCGTTGCTGGGCGGCATGGCGATGGCGCTCGACGCGACCGCCGGCGAGCGCGAGCGCGCCTCGCTCGAGCCATTGCTCGCCACCCCGGCGCGTCCGCTCGACCTGGCGCTCGGCAAGTGGCTTGCCGTCGTCGCGTTCGACGGCATCGTCGTCGCGCTCACGCTGACGGTGTTCTACCTGACGCTGCGCTTTGCACCGCTGCCCGCCATCGGCATCCCGTTTCTATTCGGCATTCACGAGCTGCTGCGCTTCGTCGTCGTCCTGCTGCCGTTGATTGCGCTGGTCGGCGCGGCGCTTCTCTACGTGGGCGCGCGCGGACGAACGCAGAAGGAAGCGCAGGCGAACGTCTCGCTGATCCTGACCGTCGTCGCCGTGGTCCCGCTGCTGCCGATGTTCCTGCAGCGGAAGGATCCATCGTGGCTCGCGCTGGTGCCGGTGTCCGGCCAGTATTCGCTGCTCTCGCGCGCGCTCCGCGGCGAGGCCCTGCCTGCGGTCGATCTCGCGATGTCGTGGGGCGTCTGTCTTGCGCTCGCCGTGGTCGCATTGCTGCTCTTCGCGCGGCTGCTCTCGCGCGAAGCGGTGCTCGCCGGCAAATAGCGGGCGCCGCGCCCGGCGCAGCGGGCTACCCGCTGCTGGCGCAGACTCCCGAAGAGGAGCACGGCCGCTCAGCCGAGCTGCCGGATGACGGCGAGCGGCGGCTGCGACAGCGTGCCGCGCGTGCCGAGCCATCCGGCGAGCGTCACTGCGAGCGCGCCGCCGATGATGCCGATCGCCCACACCAGCGGATTGGGTGCAAACGGAATCTGGAACACCCGATCCGAAAGGAAATAGCCTGTCGCCGTCGCGCCTGCCGCAGCGAGAAGGCCGGACAGCGCGCCAAGCACGACGAACTCGGCGATCTGCGCGGCGACGAGCTGCCGGCGCGACGCGCCCAGCGTGCGCAGGATCGCGGCGTCGAAACGCCGCTCGTCCTGCGTCGCGGCGATTGCCGCCTGCAGCACGAGCAGGCCGCCCAGCAGCGTGAACAGGAAGACGAACTCGACGGCACGCGCGACCTGCTCGATGATCGACTGGACCTGCGCGATCATGGCGCCGACGTCGATCGCCAGCACGTTCGGATACTGCTGGACCAGTGCGGAAAGCCACGCGCCGCTCGCATCGGTGTCGGCGACGCGCACGGCGCCGAGATAGGTCTGCGGAAAATCCTCGAGGACACCGGGCGCGAACAGCACGAAGAAGTTCGGCCGGAAGCTGTCCCACGCGACCTTGCGCAGGCTCGTTATCTTCGCGCTGGCGCTCGCTCCCGCCACGTCGAACGTCAACTCGTCACCCAGCTTGAGCTTCAGCGTCTCCGCGATCCCGTCCTCGATCGAGAGACCCGCCGCCGGCCCGGTCGCGCCGTCGAACCAGCGCCCGGCGACGACCTTGTTCGATTTGGGCAGGTCGGCGGACCACGACAGGTTGAACTCGCGCTCGGCGAGCCTGCGCGCGCGGACGTCCGTGTAGAGCGTCGTGTCCACCGGCTTGCCGTTCACGGCGGAGAGGCGCCCGCGGATCATCGGATACAGCGTCGTGTCCTTGCCCGAGGCCCGCGCCAGCGCGGCGCGCACGCCCGGCGCCTGGTCCGGCATGATGTTGATCACGAACTGGTTCGGCGCATCGGCGGGAAGGCTCGCGCGCCAGTTCTGCATCAGGTCGCCGCGCACGACAGTGAGCAGCAGCAGTGCCATCATCCCCAGCGCAAGCGCGCCGACCTGCAGCGAGGACGCAAGCGGGCGACGGCGCAGGTTTGCAAGCCCGAAGCGCCACGTGACGCCGCGCTGCGGAAGGCGCTTCAGGAGCACGATGCCGAGCCACGCCGCGAGCGCGGCCGCGATCAACAGGCCGCCGATGCCGCCGACCATGATCGCGCCGGTCTTCGGATCCTGCGCCTGCCAGCCGATGAGAAGCGCGATCACGCCGGCGCCGAGCAGATACGCAAGAACGCCACCGGGCCGCGGGCGCGGAAGGTCGCGGCGCAGCACGCGCAAGGGCGGCGCGCCGGCGAGCGCCGCGAGCGGCGGCAGCGCGAAGCCGAACAGCAGCAGCACGCCGGTGCCGAACGCCACGAGCGCAGGCATGATGCCGGGCCACGGAAGATCCGCCGCCGTGATGCTACCGAGGAAATACGTGAGGAGCTGCGCGCCGAAGAGCGCGACGACGATGCCGATGGTGCCGGCGACCGCGCCGAGCACGAGGAACTGCAGGACGAACAGTGCCAGCGTGCGCCGCCGCGACGCGCCGAAGCAGCGCATCATCGCCGCCGCGTCGAGATGACGACGCAGATAGCGCGCCGCCGCGAGCGCGATCGCGACGGCCGCGAGGATCACCGCGACCAGCGCCGAAAGACCCAGGAAGCGCTCGGCGCGCTCGAGCGTCTGCCTTACCTCCGGCCGCAGATCGCGCACGTTCTCCATGCGCTGGCCGGGCTTCAGTTCCGGGGTCAGCCATTTCAGGTAGGCGTCGAGACCGCCGCGCTGCGCGGTGTCGGCGACGAGCAGCCGCCACGTGGCGCGATTGCCCGGCTGCAGCAGATTGGTCGACGGCACGTCGTCGAGATTGAGGAGCAGTCGCGGGCCGAGCGCCAGCAGACCGCTCGACACTTCCGGGTCCTGCGCGACGATCGCGGTCACCTTGAGCGTCGCTTCGCCCACGGCAATGCGATCGCCGATGCCGACACCGAGCCGCGCAGCGAGCCGTGCATCCGGCCACGCTTCGCCACGCCCGGGAATCCCGCTTGCGGTCGTCGGGGCGGCACCCGCGTCGCCGACCAGAGTGACGGCGCCGCGCAGCGGATAGCCGCTCGCGATCGCCTTCACGTCGGCCAGCACGGCGGCGGAACCCGCGTCGGGCGCACGCTGGACCATGCTGTTGAAGCGCAGTGCCGGCGTGGTCGTTAGGCCGCGTTTCGTCGCCTCGGCGGCAAACGTGTCCGGCAGCGCGCGATCGCCGGAGATCAGCACGTCGGCCCCCAGCAGCAGATTCGACTCGCGGGTGAGCGCCGTCTTGACGCGGTCGGCGAAGAACCCGACGCTGCCGAAGCTCGCGACGGCGAGCAGCAGCGCGGCAAAGAGCACGGTGAGCTCGCCCGCGCGAAAATCGCGCGACAGCATCCGCAGGGCGAGGCGCAGCGTGTTCATGATGCGCGCGCAATCACGCCGGCGCCAGCTCGTCGCCGACGAGATGGCCCGCCGCAAGGGAGAGCCTGCGTGCGCAGCGCGACGCCAGCACCGTGTCGTGCGTGACCAGGATCAGCGTCGTGCCGCGCTCGCGGTTGAGCCGGAACATGAGGTCGGCGACCTCGACGCCCGTCGCGTTGTCGAGATTGCCGGTGGGCTCGTCCGCCATCAGGAGCTTCGGCTCGCCGGCGAACGCGCGCGCGATCGCGACGCGCTGCTGCTCGCCGCCGGAAAGCTGCTTCGGATAGTGGGTCGTGCGACGCGAAAGACCGACCCGGTCGAGCCACTCGCGAGCGGTCTTCACGGGATCCGCGGCATCGGCGAGCTCGAGCGGCAGCATCACGTTCTCGAGCGCCGTCAGCGCGGGCAGGAGCTGGAACGACTGGAACACGAATCCGAGCAGGCGCTGGCGCAGCGCCGCGCGGCTGTCCTCGTCCTCCTGCGACAGCGCGATGCCGTCGAGCCAGACTTCGCCGGAACTCGCGTGGTCGAGGCCCGCGAGGAGACCCAGCAGCGTGGTCTTGCCCGAACCCGAGGCGCCGACGACCGCTACCGATTCGCCGGGCGCGACATCGAAGCTCACGTCGTCGAGAATGGTGAGCGGCGCGTCGCCGCTCGTCACGGTCTTGGTGAGGCTCGCGGCGCGGAGGATGGGATCGGGCACGGTCGGGGATTCTCGGAAGGATTGCGCTGGAAACGGAACTCGCCGCGATGCGGCAACTTCGCTGAGGGCGGATGGGTCGAAGCCGCGATGGTACCGTACCGACATGGGGGTGGCCGCGGCCGCTTCAAGCCGGATCTGCGTCGAGCGCCGCAGGCGATGCTCTACAATCGCCCAATGTCATTCGGCGGGCAATCATTGACGGACAACGACGCGACCGCCGCGGCTCCGCGGCGCCGCGTTCGTTCGGTACTGCACGCATGGTCGATCGCGTTGCTGCTGGCATTCGCCGCGGTCCTCGTGCCGGCAGCCAGCGCAGAGACGCAAGCGCCGGCGATCGTCGTCGTCGGCGACTCCATTTCGGCGGGCTACGGCCTGACGCAGGGAACGGGCTGGGTCGCGCTGCTCGCGGCCAGGATCGCCGCGGAGCGTTATCCCTATCGCGTGGTCAATGCGAGCATCACGGGAGACACGACGGCGGGCGGACGCACGCGGCTGCCGGCGATGCTCGCCCGTGAAAAGCCCGCGATCGTCGTCATCGAGCTGGGCGGCAACGACGGCCTGCGTGGCGGCAGCCTCGCCTCGACGCGCGCGAACCTCGACGCGATGATCGTCGCGGCACAGCGCGCCGGCGCGAGGGTGCTCCTGATCGGTACCGAGCTTCCGCCGAACTACGGACCGGCGTACACGCGCGATTACGCAGCGATCTTCTCCGACCTCGCGCGCGCACACCGCACGGCGCTCGTCCCGTCGCTCTTCGCCGGCTTCGGCGAGCGCAACGAAATGTTCCAGGCCGACCGCATCCACCCCGCCCCGGCGGCGCAGACGCTGATGCTGGATTCGGTGTGGAAAGCGCTGCAGCCGATGCTGGCCCGCCCCAGATGACCGACGTACCGACGGTTCCGTTCGATCCACGCACGCTGCACGACGTCGGCGTAGACGCGATCCGCGACTATGCGGAGCGCATCGACGTGCGCAGTCCGTCCGAATTCGCCGAGGACCACGTCCCCGGCGCCGTCAATCATCCGGTGCTGGACGACGCCGAGCGCGCGCGCATCGGCACGATGTACACGCAGGAATCGCCGTTCGCCGCGCGCCGCCTCGGCGCCGCGATCGTGTCGCGCAACATCGCCGCGATGCTGGAGGGCCCGTTCGCCGACAAGCCGCGCGACTGGGCGCCGCTCGTCTACTGCTGGCGCGGCGGACAGCGCAGCCGCTCGCTCGCGCACATCCTGCGCGAAGTCGGCTGGCGCGCCGTGCGCCTCACCGGCGGCTATCGCGCTTACAGGCGTCATGTTCGCGCCGAGCTCATCACGCTTCCGGCGCGATTTCGCTTCGAAGTCGTCTGCGGGCTCACGGGCTCCGGCAAGAGCCGTCTCATCGAGGCGCTGGCCGCGCAGGGCGCGCAGGTGCTCGATCTCGAGCGGATCGCTCGCCACCGCGGGTCGCTTCTGGGCGACCTTCCCGATCGACCGCAGCCGCCACAAAAGCTCTTCGACAGCGAGCTCGCCGCTGCGCTCGCGGCCTTCGATCCGGCGCGCCCCGTCTACGTCGAGTCGGAGAGCAAGCGGATCGGCAGCGTCGCGATTCCGGACACGCTGCTGACCGCGATGCGCGCGAGCCCGTGCATCCGGATCGAGGCGAGCGCCGCACAGCGCGTCGCGCTGCTGAAGGAGGAATACGCCCATTTCCTCGCCGACCCCGCGATCCTTGCGGCGCGCCTCGCCCCGCTCGTCGCGCTGCACGGCAAGGCCCGGCTCGCGCACTGGAACGAGCAGGCGGAATCCGGCGACTGGGACGCGCTCGTCGCGGAGCTCCTCGCCGAGCATTACGACCCGTCCTACCTGCGCTCGATCGAACGCAACTTTCCGCGCGCGGGCGACGCGATCGTCGTGACGCCGCGCGGCATCGACGCCGCGGCGTGGGCGGACGCGGCGCGCGCACTCGACTCGCGAATACGTGCGCAGCCCGCAGCGGAGCCTCAAGCGACCACCATGGAGTAACCGATGGCCGACTATCCGTTTCGAATCGTCAACGTCTTCGCCGAATCGCCGCTCGCCGGAAATCCGCTCGCGATCTTCGAAGATGGACGCGGCCTCGACACGACGGCGATGCAGGCGCTCGCGCTGCAGTTCAATCTTTCCGAAACGACATTCGTGCTGCCGTCGCAAGCGGCCACCGCCCGTGTGCGCATCTTCACGCCGACCTTCGAGATGCCTTTCGCCGGACATCCCACGCTCGGTACGGCGCACGTCGTGCGGTCGATGACCGGCGCCGGCGATCGCGTCACGCTTGAGATGCCGGCCGGCCTCATTCCCGTCGAGGCCGACGGCGACGTGTGGACGCTCACCGCGGGCGCGCCGACCGTGACGCCGGTCGCCGCGACGCGCACCGAGCTCGCGGCGATGCTCGGACTCGACGAAGCCGATGTCGCGCCCGATCCGGCGGCGCCGCCGCTCTGGGTCGACACCGGGTCCGACCAGCTCATCATCCCGCTCGCATCCGTCGATGCGGTGCTGCGCACGACGCCGCACGGCGATCTCATGCAGGCGCATGCCGGCAACGGCAAGCGCGCGATGGCGTACGTGTTCGCAGGCGGAACCCGCGACGGGCAGGCGCCTGCGGATGGGACACATGTCGCCGCGCGCTTTTTCTTCCCGAAATATGGCGCCGTCGTCGAGGATCCGGGCACCGGGTCCGCCTGCGCGAATCTGGGCGGATGGCTGCTCGCGACCGGCGCGGCATTGCCGCAGCGGCTTGCCATTGCGCAGGGCGACGAGATCGACCGGCCGTGCCGGCTCGGGCTTGAAGTGACGGCGGACCGTCGCATCCGCGTGTCGGGCCGGGTGATCGAGCTCGGACGGGGCACGATCCGGCTCTAGCCCAAACCGCCGGAAGGATGCGCCCGTCGATACGAACGCGAAATTCGGGCGGGCAACGGAGAGCCTCTCCAGCGACACCAGTCGCCGCACCGCGTTCGTCGCCTGCCGACGCGTCAGGGCGTGTTCGAATCCCAGGCGGCGAGGAACTCCTGCCAGTGCGGCACGCCGAGCGCCGCGATGCGCTCCCGCGCGAGCGAGATCTCCTGCGCGTACTCGCCCGCGGCAAGCTCGCCGCGCAGCAGCCGGAAGCGCTGATAAATGAGGTACGTGTTCATCACGTCGGTCTCGCAGTAGCGGCGCACGTCCTCGAGCTTCCCGGCGCGCACCGCGGCATGCACCTCGCTGCCGTCCATCCCGAGCTTGCCGGGAAATCCGCAGAGCCGCGCCATCACGTCGAGGCCGGCGGAGGCGCGCGGCTGGTACATCGCGAGCACGTCCATGAGGTCGACGTGCCGCGTGTGGTAGCGCGACAGGTAGTTGTTGTAGCGGAAGTCGCGGTCGTCGTCGCCCCACTCCCAGAAGCGGGCCGCGGCGACACCGTGGATCAGCGCGCGGTAGTTGAGCACCGGCAGGTCGAAGCCGCTGCCGTTCCACGACACGAGCTGCGGCGTATGCCGGTCGATCAGGTCGAAGAAGCGGCGCACGAGCTCGGGCTCGGCGTCCTCCACCGTGCCGACCGACGCGATCTTGATGCCGCCGCCGTCGCGCAGCGCGCAGGCGATCGCGACGACCTTCTGGAAGTGCAGCGGCAGGAAGTCGGTGCCGGTCCGCTCGCGCCGCGACTGCGCGATCCACTCGAGCACCGCATCGTCGTCGAGACCCGCGGCTTCGGGATGCACGCGGCGCAAGCCGGCAACGTCGGGAATCGTTTCGATGTCGAAAACGAGGATCGGAGTCATGGGTGCGCCAGGGCGGGGGGCATGCGGATGCGGCAGCGGCAATCAGGCGGCGGGGATCAGCCGGGAAACACCCCGGTCGAAAGATAGCGGTCACCGCGGTCGCAGACGACGAACACGATCGTCGCATTGGTCACCTCGCGCGACACGCGCAGCGCCACCGCGCACGCGCCGCCTGCGGAGATGCCGCCGAAGATGCCCTCCTCGCTCGCGAGCCGGCGCGTGGTTTCCTCGGCATCGGCCTGCGTGACGTTCTCGACGCGATCGACGCGGCGGCGGTCGAAGATCTTCGGCAGGTACGCCTCGGGCCACTTGCGGATGCCGGGAATCTGCGCGCCGTCGGCGGGCTGGGCGCCGATGATGACGACGTCGGGTTTCTGTTCCTTGAGGAAGCGCGACACGCCCATGATCGTGCCGGTCGTGCCCATCGCCGAAACGAAATGCGTGATCGCGCCGCCGGTGTCGCGCCAGATCTCGGGACCGGTGCCGCGATAGTGGGCGAGCGGATTGTCCGGATTGGCGAACTGGTCGAGGATCACGCCGTTCACCTCGGAGCGCACCCGCAGCGAAACGTCGCGCGCGTGCTCCATGCCGCCCGCCTTCGGCGTAAGCACGAGCTCCGCGCCGAACGCGCGCATCGATTGCCGACGCTCGAGCGACTGGTTGTCGGGCATCACCAGGATCATCCGGTAGCCCTTCATCGCGGCGACCATCGCCAGCGCGATGCCGGTGTTGCCGGACGTCGCCTCGACCAGCGTGTCGCCGGGCTTGATTTCGCCGCGCTTCTCGGCCTCGACCAGCATCGACAGCGCGGGACGATCCTTGACGGATCCGGCCGGATTGTTGCCCTCGAGCTTCGCGAGGATCACGTTCGACGTGGCGCCCGGCAGCCGCTGCAGGCGGACGAGCGGGGTGTTGCCGATCGGTGGATTCGAGCGTGGGATACATGAGGATCGAAGTTGCGGGCGACGTGACCGCGGCAGGCTCGACACCGATTGTATCCGAGCGACCCCCGCGCCTCTTCGGATCGCGTTCGCGACGCCACAAACGAAAACCCCGCCGGACGGGCGGGGCTTCGTGCATCGCGGGATGCGCTGGAGTTACTTCGCGGCCTTGTCTTCCTTGGCCTTCGCGGCCTTGGCTTCCTTGTCCGCCTTCGCCTTCGCAGCCTTGGCGTCCTTCGCTTCCTTGTCCGCCTTGGCCTTGGCTTCCTTGTCGGCCTTCGCCTGCGCGGCCTTGGCGTCCTTGGCCTCCTTGTCCGCTTTCGCCTTCGCGTCCTTGGCTTCCTTGTCGGCCTTCGCCTTCGCAGCCTTGTCGTCCGCGGGCTTCGCGGCCTTGTCGTCCGCGGGCTTTGCCTTGGCGTCCTTGGCTTCCTTGTCCGCCTTGGCCTTCGCGGCCTTCTCTTCCTTCGCCGCCTTGGCCTTCGCCGCCTTCTCTTCCTTGTCGGCCGCGGCCTTGGCGGCCTTTTCTTCCTTCGCGGACTTCGGTGCGGCGCCCTTGGTATCGGCGGTCTTGGCCGTTGCGGCGGCTTCCTTGGCCGGCGCCTTCGCGGTGTCGGCCTTCGCCGGCGCAGCAGCGGCAGGGGCAGCAGGCTTCATCGGCTCGACCTTGGCCGGAGCCGCAGGGGCTGCCGGGGCGGGTGCGGGCGCCTTGGCCGGTTCAACCGTCCTGGCGGGTGCAGGGGCTGCCGCAGCCGCCGGAGCCGCGGCCTTCGCCGCCTCCGACTTCGTTGCCGCCTTGGCCGGAAGCACGGTGGTGCCCGTCAGCGAAATGTCGCCCTTGATCGTGTCGAATGTCACCGGGCCGACGCCCTTGACGTCCTTGATCTGGTCGAGCGACTTGAAAGGGCCATGCTCCTTGCGGTAGTCGATGATGGCCTGCGCCTTGACCGGGCCGATCTCGGGGAGCGCCTCGAGTTCTTCCTTGGTCGCGGTATTGATATTGACGGCCGCCAGCGCGATGCCCCAGCAAAACAGGGTCGCGACGAGCAGCAAGAGGCGTTTCATGGGGAATCTCCGGGTCGTGATGAGCGGATGCGCCGCTCCGGTGCCGGAACGTGTGCCGGCACAGGGGACTAACGCGCGCCCGATGGTACGGGTTGACCCGGCAAGGGAAAGTGACCTGCGTCAAGCAATGCGAAGAGGGGCGGGCGGGCCGTGGCCGTCCCCGGCGCGCGGAAGCCGCGCACACGCCGCCACGACGAGACGAGCCGATCGCGCGCCGGCGATACCGCTGCGCGCGACCGAAGTGCGGCGACCTCCTACGGCTTGGCTTTGGAGGCCGCGACGGCGACGTCTCCCTTGGCGCCGCGATTCGCGCCAGCCTCGGGCTTCGCCGCAGTCGCTGCCGCGGACTTGCTGCCCGCGCCAACGGTGACCTCGCTCTTCAGCTTTTCGTAGCGCTTGGCGCCAATCCCCTTGACGTCCTTCAGCTCCTCCACGGACTTGAAGGCGCCGTGCGACTTGCGGTAGTCGAGGATCGCCTGCGCCTTCGCCGGACCGATACCGGGCAGCGCAACAAGCTCTTCCTTCGATGCAGTATTGAGGTTGACGGTGGCGAGCGCGATGCCCGAGCACAGGCAAAGCACGAGCGCCGACAGCAGTTGCCGCATGGTGGTCTCCTTGGCGTTGAGTGGACGCGCGGCGGATCGCGGATCGCGCGTTGCACGCGCGATCTTCCACCGCACGGCGGCCACGTTACGCGGGCGACGCCGTCGCGGAAATCAGCCGTTCGACGTAGCGCGGAATGCCCTCCGCGACGCTCTGCATCGGCGCCGTGTAGCCGGCGCGACGCAGGCGCGAGAGATCGGCCTCGGTGAAGCTCTGGTACCTGCCGACGAGCGCCGGCGGGAACGGGATGTACTCGATCGCGCGCTCGGCGACGAGCTCGGCCAGCGTGCGGGCAGGCTTGCCGTCGGCCGCGCGCACCGCGTTGATCGTGCGCCTGCGCCACCTCGTTGTACGTGGCCGACGCGCCGCTGCCGAGATTGAAGATGCCGCTTCGCTCCGGATGGTCGAGGAACGCGAGGTTGACCTTGACGACGTCGTCGACGAAAACGAAATCGCGCCGCTGCTCGCCCGCCGCATAGCCGCCGGCGCCCTCGAACAGCCGGACGGGGCTGCCGGCGCGATGCTGGTCGCAGAAATGCATGACCACCGACGCCATGCGGCCCTTGTGCCGCTCGCGCGGCCCATAGACGTTGAAGTAGCGAAAGCCCGCGATCGGCGCGGTGCGGTCCGGCAGCAGTCGCCGCACGTACTGGTCGAACAGGAACTTCGAGTATCCGTAGATGTTGAGCGGCGCCTCGTGCGCGCGCTCCTCGCGGAACACCTTGCCGCCGCCGTACACCGACGCACTCGACGCGTAGAGGAACGGCACGTCGTTGTTCTGGCACCAGTCGACGAGCGCCACCGAGTAGCGGTAGTTGTTGCGCATCATGTAGCGGCCGTCGGTCTCCATCGTGTCGGAGCACGCGCCCTGGTGCAGGATCGCGCCGATGTCGTCGTCGAGGTCGCCGTCGGCGAGGCGCAGCGAGGAACTCCTCCTTGTCCATGTAGTCGGCGATCTCGCAGTCGACGAGGTTGGTGAACTTGTCGGCGTGCGCAAGGTTGTCGACGGCGATGATGTCGGTCTCGCCGCGGTCGTTCAGCGCACGGACGAGATTCGCGCCGATGAATCCGGCGGCTCCGGTGACGACGGTGTACACGTGAGGTTCTTTCGGATTCGCGGCAGCGATGCGGCCGATATCGGATTCTAGGCCAGCGGCGGCTTCGGGTCGCGCCCGCGCCTAGAGCTCGACGTCGACGCGGCCGACGTTCGTGACGACGAACGGCACCCGCGGCGCGACGGCGCAGAGGAGCTCGTAGCCGACCGTCGCCGCCGCGCTGGCGACGTCGTCGACCGGCAGGCCCTCGCCCCACAGCACGACGGGGCTGCCGACCTTCGCGTCCGGGGCATCGGTGAGGTCGACGGTGATCATGTCCATCGACACGCGTCCCGCCATCCGCACCTTCCTGCCGGCGACGAGCACCGGCGTGCCGTTGGGGGCGTGGCGCGGGTAGCCGTCCGCGTAGCCGCAGGCAACGACGCCGATGCGGTGCGCCCGCGACGCGGTGTAGCCGCCGCCGTAGCCGACGCTGTCGTTGGCGCGGAGCTCCTGCACCGCGATGATCTCGGAGCGCAGCGTCATCACCGG
The DNA here is from genome assembly GCA_963717695.1 of uncultured beta proteobacterium. GTDB lineage: Bacteria > Pseudomonadota > Gammaproteobacteria > Burkholderiales > Casimicrobiaceae > CAIWHR01. The sequence continues at coordinate 624,541 of CAVQWR010000006.1, forward strand.
CTGCAGCTGCAGTTCGTCGGCCGCCTGGTAGGGAAAGGGCGACGCCCCGTACAGCATGATGCCGGGTCGCACGATGTCGCCGCCGACCTCGTCGTAGCGGATCACGCCCGCCGAATTCGCGATCGAGCGCGGATACGGCAGGCCCTTGCACGCCGCTTCGAACGCCGCCAGCTGGTCGCGCAGGCCGTCGTCCTCGTCGGCGCGCGCGAGGTGCGTCATGAGGCGCAGCGCGGCGACCGAATCGCAGCTCGCGAGGCGCTCGACCAGGGCGCGCGCCTCGCCCGGGCGCACGCCGAGACGGTTCATTCCGGTGTTGACCTTGACGAAGACCTCGAGCGGGCGCTCGAGATGCGCGCGCTCGAGCATGCGGACCTGGTCGGCGTGATGGACGACGACGGCAAGTCGGTGCGCGGCGACCTCCGGCAGCTCGTCGGCGCCGAAGAATCCCTCGATGCAGCAGGATTCGCCGCTTGTAGTGCGACGCGCGGAGTGCGATGGCGTCGTCGCGCTCGAGCAAGGCGAGGCCGTCAGCATCGGCGAGCGCCGGCACGACGCGCGTGAGGCCGTGCCCGTACGCATTCGCCTTGACGACCGCCAGCACCTGCGTCTTCGGGGCGCGCGTGCGCACCTGCGCGAGGTTCGCGCGGAGCGCGGTCAGATTCACCTGGGCATAAAGCGGACGGGCCATGGCGCGCGATTGCGGTTCCCGAGTGATGCGCCGCGGCAACGGACGGCGTCCGGCGGTCCGGCGCCCCCGTCTCGATCAATCGTGGTATAAAGCGCGGGCTGCCGGCAGTGCAGAATAATTATACCGAATCGCTGCTGCAGTGCCCGGGGGCGCGCGGCGCCTGCAGGGACCACGCGGAGGACAATGAAGTCCGGGTTCTACACCATCATGGCGGCGCAGTTCTTCTCGTCGCTCGCCGACAACGCGCTCCTGATCGCCGCGATCGCCCTGCTTGCCGATCTCAACGAGCCGCGCTGGATGACGCCGGCGCTGAAGCAGTGCTTCGTCGTGTCGTACGTCCTGCTCGCGCCGCTCGTCGGCGCGTTCGCCGACTCGCGGCCGAAGGGCCGCGTGATGCTGATGACCAACGGCATCAAGGTCGTCGGCTGCGCGCTCATGCTGTTCAGCGCGCATCCGCTCCTCGCCTACGCGGTCGTCGGGCTGGGCGCCGCGGCGTACTCGCCGGCCAAGTACGGCATCCTGACCGAGCTGCTTCCGCCCGAGCAGCTCGTGATCGCCAACAGCTGGATCGAGGGCACGACGGTCGGCTCGATCATCCTCGGCACGCTGATCGGCGGCCAGCTGATCGGGCCGCGCGTGTCGACGATGCTGCTCGGCTTCGACATGCCCGCGATCGACGTCGGCGTCGACACGCCGCCCGCCGCGGCCATCTCGGTGATCATGGGCATCTACGCGATCGCCGCGACGTTCAACTGGTTCATCCCGGACACCGGCGTCGACCGCCGGATGGTGAACCGCAATCCGTTCTACCTGATCCGCGAGTTCGCACACTGCAACCGGCTGCTGTGGAAGGACCGCCTCGGCCAGATCTCGCTCGCGACGACCACGATGTTCTGGGGTGCCGGCGCCACGCTTCAGTTCATCGTCATCGACTGGGCCGCTTCCGCGCTCGGGTTCAACCTGACGCAGGCGACCAACCTGATGGGCGTCGTCGCGTTCGGCATCGCGGGCGGCGCCATCGTCGCCGCAAAGACGATCTCGCTCCGCAAATCGGTGCGGGTGCTGCCGATCGGCATCGCGATGGGCCTCGTCGTGATCGCGATGCTGTTCGTGCGCAGCCTGCCCGTCACCGTGATCCTGATGATCCTGGTCGGCGGCTGCGCCGGCTTCTTCGTCGTGCCGATGAACGCGCTTCTCCAGCATCGCGGCCACGTTCTGATGGGCGCGGGCCACTCGATCGCCGTGCAGAACTTCAACGAGAACATCGGCATCCTCGTGATGGTGGGGCTCTACGCGACGATGGTGCGCTTGGGCGTCCCGGTCGAGGCCGCGATCGTGATGTTCGGGCTGTTCGTGTCCGGCACGATGGTGCTGGTGCTGATCCGCTTCCGGCTCAACCAGGCGCACGGTGACGCACTGCATCTCATCGGCACCGAGAAACCGGCGCACGCGCCCGCGGCCGCCGCGGTGCGGCCGGCCGCGAAGTAGATTTCAGCAGGGGCGGGCCCTACAGGACGACAGGCGCGTCGGGGAGCTCGTTCGTCGCGCGGCCTGCCGTCGTCGGGGAAATGGCGGGCGAGCAGTTCGTTGATCGCGGCGATGCCTTGCGTGGCGCCTTCCGCGTAGCGTTCGCCGGCGAACGCCTTCTCCATGTCGCGGCACACCGATTCCCACGCGGCGGCCCCCACGGCGCGATCGATGCCGCGATCGGCGACGATCTCGACGGCGCGATCGGCGAGCAGCAGGTAGACCAGCACGCCGCAGTTCTCCTCGGTGTCCCAGATCCGGAGCAGTCCGAACACCTCGAGCGCGCGCTCGCGCGGCGAGATCCTGCGCGCGACGCGGGCGAGCGGCAGCGCCGGCTCGACGACGAAGCGCACCTGGCCGCGATGCCGCTTCTCGCCCTCGGCGATCGTCGCGCCGATCCGCGCCAGCGCGTCGTCGGAGAAGGCCTTGCGCACCCGCCGCTCGTCGGTCGCGAAATGGCGCAGCGAGCGCCCGGATTTCTGCCAGCCCATCGTCGTCAGTCCCATCCGCCGGACGCGCCGCCGCCGCCGAAGCTGCCGCCGCCGCCCGAGAATCCGCCGCCGCCGCCACCGCCGAATCCGCCCCCGCCCCAGCCGCCGCCGGTCGGAATGAACACGCCCCCGCCCCGCCGTCCCATCGCCGCGCCCACGCCGGCGCCCGAGACGATCATCACGATGAACGCGACGACCGCAGCGATGCCGGCGATGACGAGCGAGCCGAGAACGAGCCAGGCGCCGACGCCGACGACGCCGGCGCCGACGGTCGAGCCCAGCACCTTGCCGAAGATCGAGCGCAGGATGCCGCCGATGATGGGAACGCCGATGAAGAGCACGAGCAACAGCGTGCCGAAATCGATTCCGCCGCCGCCGCGATGCACGTTGGCGGCCTTCGGCGGCGGCAGCGGCTTGCCCTCGGAGACGACGCCGATCACGCGATCGACGCCGGCGTCGATGCCGGCGGCGAACTTCCCCTCGCGAAAGAGCGGCGCAACGTTCTCCGCGATGATGCGGCGCGCGGTGACGTCGGTGAGCGAGCCCTCGAGCCCGTAGCCGACCTCGAAGCGCATCTTCTTGTCGTTCTTGGCGACGAGGAACAGGACGCCGTTGTCCTGCCCCTTGCGGCCGATCTTCCATTTCTCGGCGACGCGCAGCGAATACGCCTCGATCGGCTCCGGCTGCGTGGTCGGCACCATCAGCACCGCGAGCTGGTTGCCGGTGCGCGCTTCCCAGTCGGTGAGCTTCGCGTCGAGCGCCTGCTTTTCCGCGGGAGTGAGCGTCGCCGTGAGATCGGTGACGTGCGCCGCCAGCGGCGGGATCGGCAGCAGGCCGTCGGTGCCCGCCTCCCACGCCGGCGTCTGCGCCAGCGCGAACGCCGATGCCAGCAGCATCGCGACGGCGAGCAGGATGCCGCGCGCGGACGTGATGCGGGTCGCGAGGGTCATGCCGCCGTCTTCCGCGATGGGGTGAGCGTGTGCGCCCTTGCGCGCAGCGCGCGCGCCGCGGGCGGACCCGACCGGCACGCGCCGCGACGCACGTGCGGACTCAGGACTTCGGCGCGGGAGCGGGCGCCGGAGCAGGCGGACGGCCGGCGCGCCCGGCGTCTTGCCGAAATCGACCTTGGGCGGCGCGCTGATCGCGGCCTCGTTCTCGACGGTGAAGTTGGGCTTCACGTTCATCTTGAACAGCATCGCCGTCAGGTTCGTCGGGAACGAGCGGACCGTCGTGTTGAACGTCTGCACCGTCTTGATGTAGCGGTTGCGCGCCACGGTGATCCGGTTCTCGGTGCCCTCGAGCTGCGACTGCAGGTCGCGGAACAGCGCGTCGGACTTCAACTGCGGATAGTTCTCGCTGACGACGAGGAGCCGCGACAGCGCGCCGGTCAGCTCGCCCTGCGCCTTCATGAATTTCTGGAACGCTTCCGGATCGTTGATGAGCTCGGGCGTGGCCTTGATCGCGCCGACGTTGGCGCGCGCATTGGTCACTTCGGTCAGGACCGTCTGCTCCTGCGCCGCGTAGCCCTTCACCGTGTTGACGAGGTTCGGGACGAGGTCGGCGCGGCGCTGGTACTGGTTCAGCACCTCGGACCAGGCGGCCTTGACGCCTTCGTCCTGCGTCTGCAGGTCGTTGTAGCCGCAGCCGCCGAGGAAGAGCGTCGCGGCGACGGCGAGGAGCGCGGCAAAGGTGCGGATCATGGGGTCTCCATTATTGTCGTATCGGGCGGGTCGCCCGGCGGGTCGTTAATTGGGGCCGGCAGCGGCTGAGCGCAAGACCTCTGGCGGTTTCAGGCCTGCGGTGCGACGGAGGCAGGAGCCGCCGCGTCGGCGGCCACGCCAGCCTCGCGCAGGGTGCGCCGGGCAAGAAGGAGATCTTCCCACGCCTTTGCCTTGTCCGGCAAATTGCGCAGCAGGTAAGCCGGATGGTACGTGACGATGAGCGGGACGCCGCCATAGCGGTGCACGCGTCCGCGCAGGCTCGCGATGGTCGCGTCGACGCCGAGCAGCGTCGTCGCCGCGCTCTTGCCGAGCGCGACGATGACCTTCGGCCCGATCAGCGCGATCTGGCGGTCGAGATACGGCCGGCAGGCCTCGGTCTCGCCGGGCTCGGGCGCGCGATTTCCGGGCGGCCGGCATTTCAGCACGTTGGCGATGTAGACGCGGTCGCCGCGCGCGATGCCGAGTGCTGCCAGCATGCTGTCGAGAAGCCGTCCCGCCTGGCCCACGAATGGCTCGCCCTTCGCGTCCTCTTCGGCGCCGGGCGCCTCGCCGACGAACAGCCACTCGGCGCGCGGATCGCCCACGCCCGGCACGCTCTTGTTCCGAAGGCGGGCGAGCCCGCACGCGGTGCAGGCGTCGACGTCGGCCGCGAAATCGCGCCACTCGAGTCGCGCGATTCGCGCGCTCCTTGCGTCCGCGGAAATGGGGGACGGATCGGCCGTCGAAATGCCGTGCGTCGGCGCCATCGCAACGGCGTTCTCCGCCGCACCGGCCGAAACGGTCGCGGCGATCGTCTGCGGCGGCGCGACGCCGGCGCGCCGGCGCCAGAGCGGCGCAAGGCCGAGCTCCTGCAGGACCTCGTCTCGCGTCGCCATCAGGAAGCCTGCGGCACGTCGGGACCGACGGCGCGCCGCATCACCAGCGCATCCTCCTGCACGCCGTCGGGGAGATGCGCCGGATAGTACGCATCGCGCCGCCCCACACAGGTGAAGCCCTCGCTCTCGTACAGCGCGACCGCCGCGGCGTTCGAGACGCGGACCTCGAGGAAGATCTGCTCGGCGCCCAGACGCGCCGCGTGGGTGACGAAACGGCGCAGCAGCGCGCGGCCGAGTCCTTCGCGACGCGCATCGGGCACGACGGACAGATTGAGGATCTGCGCCTCGCCGGGGGCGAGCAGCATCACGCCATAGACGACGATGCGGCCCTCGCGCTCGCCCGCCTCGGTGAGGTAGCCCGCAGCGATCGCGTCGCGGAAATTTCCGGGCGTCCAGGGCACCGCGTGGATCTGCGCTTCCAGCGCGGCAACGTAGGCGATGTCGATCGGCGCGAGCGGGCGCCATTCGAGCTCGGGTTGAGGGCTGAAGCGCGGCAGCGTCGCCATCGCGAGACGCTCAGAGCCGAATGCCGGCCGCGCGCTCGGCCGAAGTGAGCGCGACGCGATCGCGCACGTAAAGCGGCAGTGCAAGCGCCGCGGCAACGCCACCTCCCGCGTGCAGCACCGGCAGGGCGAGCGTGCCGATCGCCTGCGCGTCGGGCCGCAGCGCACCGTCGATGCCGGCGAACGCGTGCGCCGTTCCCATCGCGGGATAGGTGGCGAAAGCGCTGCCTGCCGCAAACCAGCGCGCCGGGTCATTCGCGTCGTCGGGCGCGCACGGCAACATCACCGCCGATGGCGGCAGCACCGCAGGCGGGATGACCTCGCTCCACTGTCCCGCGTCGAACCGATGCGCGGCGACGTAGACTTCGCCCATTCGCGCGTCGAGCGCCGCCAGCACGCGGGTAGCGCCGTGTGTGCGCCGCGCGACCTCGCACAGCGCGGCGAGCGTCGAAACCGGCGCCACGGGAATGTCGGCGCCGAGCGCGAGTCCCTGCGCGACGCCGCAGGCAATGCGAACCCCGGTGAACCCGCCCGGGCCCGCGCCGAATGCGATGCCGCCGAGGTCGTGCAGCCTGACGCCCGCTTCGGCGAGCGCGGCATCGATCATCGGCAGGATGCGTTCGGAATGCGTCTGGCCGGCGTGCTCTTCGCGCACCACCCAGCGCGTGCCGTCGCCCACGGCGACGCTGCACCACTCGCTTCCCGTCTCGAGCGCCAGCACTTTCATCCGGCGATTTTACCCGCACCGGCCGCGAGCCGCGTCCGGCGGGCGGGTACAATGCGCGCCTGCTGTGCATGGCGCGCTTCCCGCTGCGCCGCGCGATCCATGACCGCCCCGGCCTCCTCCGCACCGCCTCGCCCCGTCCCCGACCCGACGCTCGCGATCGAGTCGCTCGACCAGGAAGGCCGCGGCGTCGCGCGCCGCGAAGGCAAGGCCATCTTCGTCGAAGGCGCGCTGCCGGGCGAGCTCGTCGAAACGACGACGCTGAAGCGCAAGCCCAACTACGAGATTGCGCGCGCCGACCGCATTCTGCGCGCCAATGCCGCGCGGGTCGTGCCGCGCTGCCCGCACTTCGGCGTGTGCGGCGGCTGCTCGATGCAGCATTTCGACGCCGCCGCGCAGGTCGCCGCGAAGCAGCGCACACTCGAGGACACGCTGTGGCACATCGGCCGCGTGCGCGCCGCGCTGCTCCTGCCGCCGATCCACGGTCCGGCGTGGGGCTACCGCCATCGCGCGCGGCTCACCGTGCGTCACGTCGCTAAAAAAGGCGGCGTGCTGGTCGGCTTCCACGAGAAGAAGTCGAGCTACGTCGCCGACATGACGTCGTGCGCGGTGCTGCCGCCGAAGATCTCGGCGCTGCTGGTGCCATTGCGTACGCTGGTCGGCGGATTGACCGTCCGCGACCGGCTGCCGCAGATCGAGCTCGCGATCGGCGATGCCGGAACGCGCGAAGTCCTGGTGCTGCGAATCCTGGCGCCGCTCGCTCCCGAGGATGAGACGGCGCTGCGCGAATTCGCCGACCGGCACGAGGTCCAGTTCTACACGCAGACCGCCGGTCCCGAGACCGCGGTGCCGTTCTATCCGACCGAATTGCAGCTCGCCTACGCGCTGCCGGAATTCGGCCTCGTGTTCCCGTATTCGCCCGACCGAGTTCACGCAGGTCAACGCCTCGATCAACCGGGTGCTGGTGCGCCGGGCGATGATGCTGCTCGCGCCGCAGCCGGATGAGCGCATCGCCGACTTCTTCTGCGGCCTCGGCAACTTCACGCTGCCGATCGCGCGCCGCGGCGCGAGCGTCGTCGGCGTCGAAGGCAGCGCGTCGCTCGTCCGGCGCGCCGAAGCCAACGCGGAGCGCAACGGTCTCGCCGCGCGCGCATCGTTCCGCGTTGCGGACCTGTTCGAGGCCACCCCGGAATCGGTCGAGGCGCTGGGGCCGCTCGACAAGGTGCTGCTCGATCCGCCGCGCGAAGGCGCGATCGCGCTGGTGAAGGCGCTGCCCGGTGACGGCGGGCCGCGCCGCATCGTCTACGTCTCCTGCAGCCAGGCGACGCTCGCCCGCGACGCCGCGGTGCTGGTGCAGGACCACGGCTACACGCTGGCGGCCGCCGGGATCGTCAACATGTTCCCGCACACGGCCCACGTCGAGTCGATCGCCCTTTTTGAGCGCTGATCTTCTCGCGGCGTCGGGCGAGCGGTTATGATCGCGGCTCCCTTCCGTTGCCGGTGACGCCGCCCATGTCCTCGCTTACGCACCTGCTGGAACGCAACCGCCGCTGGGCCGACGACGTGAAGGCGCGCCGGCCGGACTTCTTCGCCGATCTCGCAAAAGGCCAGACGCCGCGCTACTTCTGGGTCGGCTGCTCCGACAGCCGCGTTCCGGCCAACGAGATCATCGACCTCGCCGCGGGCGAGCTGTTCGTCCACCGCAATGTCGCGAATGTCGTCGTCCACACCGATCTCAATTTCCTGTCGGCGCTGCAGTTCGCCGTCGACTCGCTGCGGATCGAGCACGTGATGGTGGTCGGCCATCTCGGCTGTGGCGGCGTCCACGCGGCCTATCAGGCGCGTCCGCTCGGGCTCATCGACAACTGGCTGCGGCACGTGCAGGACGTGTCGACCAAGCACGCGGCTCTGCTCGAGTGCCTGCCCGACGACGGCTCGCGCGAGGACCGCCTGTGCGAGCTCAACGTGATCGAGCAGGTCGACCATGTCGCGCGCACGACGATCGTGCAGGACGCCTGGCGGCGCGGCCAGCCGCTCACCGTTCACGGCTGGATCTACGGGCTCCAGAACGGGCTGCTGCGCGACCTTGGCATCGGCGCCGACGGCCCGGAATCGCTGGCGAAGGGATACGCCGGAGCGCTGGCGCGACTCGCGGCGGCGGCCGCCGGCTGAACGACGCGGCGGCCGCGCCGGAACGCTCAGCGGAGGAACGCGGCGAGGTCGATCGCCGCGACCACGCCAATCACCGCGAACGTTCCCACGGTGCCGACGAAACGCTCGGGTGTGGCCCCCGAGCGGCGCGACAGTCCCGCGGCATGCAGCACCCGCGCCGCGCACAGCGCGATGCCGCAGCCGTGCAGCAGCGCGGGGCTCGCATGGCCGAGCTCCGCGACGAGCATCAGCACCAGGGCGAGCGGCACGTATTCGATGGCGTTGCCGTGCACGCGGATCGCGCGCGCGAGCCCGCGGTCGCCGCCGTCGCCAATCCCCGTTCTCGTCCGCCAGCGCAGCACGACGACGCGCAGCCCGAGCGCCAGGATCAGGAACGCGAGAAGCGCCGCGTAGAAGCCGGTGACGGGCGCGGCCATTCAGTCCTCGTCGTCGAAGTCGCCTTCGTCCATCCACGTCTGCTGGATCGCCTCCAGCACCTTCTCGCCGCTGTGCTTCGGGTCGTCGGCAAATCCGGGCAGCGCGATCACCCACGCCCGCAGGTCCGTGAACAGCACGGTGCGCGGATCGACATCGGGATGCGCGTCGGCGAGCGCGATCGCGATCTCGCGCACATCGGTCCATTTCATCGGAGGCTCCCTGCGCCGAACAAGGGTCAGTGCTTTTCCTTGGCGTAGTTGATGGTGTAGCGCGGAATCTCGATGGTGAGGTTCGCGTCGCCGACGATCGCCTGGCAGGAAAGGCGCGACTGGGACGTGAGGCCCCACGCGCGATCGAGCAGATCGTCCTCGTCCTCGCTCGAGGGCGCCAGCGTGCCGAAGCCGTCGCGCACGATCACGTGGCACGTCGTGCAGGCGCAGGATTTCTCGCAGGCGTGCTCGATCTCGACGCCGTGCGAAAGCAGCGCGTCGCAGATCGACTCGCCCTTCTTCGCCTCGAAGGTGATTCCTTCGGGACAGACGTCCGGGTGCGGCAGCACGACGATTTCCGGCATGAGGCGGGGCTCCGGCGCGTCAGGTCAACGCGTCGATTTGCCGGCCGGTCAGCGCACGGGCGACGCCGCGATCCATCCGCCGCGCCGCGAATTCCCCCGTCGCCGCATTGAGCGCCGTCGTCGCGGCGACCAGCGCGCGATGGTCGCTGCCGCCCCGTGCCTGCAGCGCCGCGTCGAGCGCAGCGTCGATCGCGGCGCGCTCGTCGGCGCTGAGGAGATCGCCGTCGGCTTCGAGCGCGCGCCGCGTCGCGGCGATGACCTGGTCGGCCTCGACCTGCGCCTCCGCCAGCGCTCGCGCCGCCATGTCGTCGGCCGCGTGCCGGAACGATTCCTCCAGCATCCGCGCGATGTCGGCGTCAGACAGCCCGTACGACGGCTTCACGACGATCGCCGCTTCGGTGCCGGACGTTTCCTCGCGCGCCGACACCGACAGCAGCCCGTCGGCATCCACCTGGAACGTGACCTTCACGCGCGCCGCGCCGGCCGGCATCGGCGGAATGCCGCGCAGCTCGAAGCGCGCGAGCGAGCGGCAGTCGGCGACGCGATCGCGCTCGCCCTGCACGACGTGAATGGAGATCGCGGTCTGTCCTTCCTTGAACGTCGTGAATTCCTGCGCGCGCGTCACCGGGATCGTCGCGTTGCGCGGGACGATCTTCTCGACGAGGCCGCCCATCGTCTCGAGGCCGAGCGACAGCGGAATGACGTCGAGCAGCAGCCAGTCGTCGGATTCGGTGCGATTGCCGGCCAGCACGTTCGCCTGGATCGCGGCGCCCAGCGCCACCACCTGGTCCGGGTTGAGGTTGGTGAGCGGCGGCGAGCCGAAGAACTCGCCGACCGCCTTCTGGATCTGCGGCATCCGCGTCGCGCCGCCGACCATCACCACACCCTTGATGTCCGCCGTCGTGAGCCCCGCGTCGCGCAGCGCGCGCCGCACGGGTGCCAGCGTCTTCGCGACCAGGTTCTGCGTGATCGACGTGAAGATCTCGGCGGTCAGCGTGAGATCGAGCTTCGTGCCGTCGGCGAGCGTCGCGCCGATCGGCGCCGAGCGATGAATCGTGAGGTTCTCCTTCGCTTCGCGCGCCTTCACCATCAGGAGCCGCGTGTCCTCGGGAGCGAGCGGCGGCAGCTGCGCATCCTCGATCGCCCAGCAGTAGACGCGGTGGTCGAAGTCGTCGCCGCCGAGCGCCGAATCGCCGTTGGTCGCCAGCACCTCGAACACGCCCCTGGAGAGGCGCAGGATCGAGATGTCGAACGTGCCGCCGCCGAGGTCGTAGACGGCATAGGTGCCTTCGGCGGCGTTGTCGAGGCCATATGCGATCGCGGCTGCGGTCGGCTCGTTCAGGAGCCGCAGCACCGGCAGTCCGGCGAGAAGCGCGGCGTCCTTGGTCGCCTGGCGCTGCGCATCGTCGAAATACGCGGGCACCGTGACGACGGCGCCCGCGAGCGGACCGCCGAGGCTTGCCTCGGCGCGTTCGCGCAGCGTGCGCAGGATGTCGGCCGAAATCTCCACGGGGCTCTTCACGCCGGCGCGCGTGGCGAGCCGCACCATCCCTGGCGTGTCGACGAACCGGTAGGGAAAGCGCCGCGCATCGGCGAGGTCGGCGAGGCCGCGGCCCATCAGCCGCTTGATCGACACGATCGTGTTCTGCGGATCGCGCGCCTGTTGCGCCTGCGCGGCGTACCCGACCGCGACGCCGCTTTCGCCGTAGCGCACGATCGACGGCAGCAGGGGCCGGCCGTCGGCGTCGGGCAGCACGACGGGAATGCCGTGCCGCACGGTCGCGACCAGTGAATTCGTGGTGCCGAGGTCGATGCCGACCGCGAGTCGTCGCGGCGGCTTCACCGGCAGCGCATCCGGCTCCGAGATCTGCAGCAGCGCCATCAGTCGTCCAGTTCCGCCTGCATCGCGTCGATGTCGGCGGCGAGCTTCGCGAGGAACGTGAGCTCGCGCAGCACGTCGCGCGCGGCCTGCCGGTCGACGTCATTGCCGCTGTCGAGGAGGTCCGCCACACGCTGCTCCTCGCGCGCAGCCTCGGCGTCCACCTCCGCCCGCAGCGCCGCCAGTGCATTCGCGTCGCGCGCGGTCGCCGCGTCGCTCACCGCCTCGCGCCGCTCGAGCTGGCGCTCGAGGAACTCGACCGGAAGCGCGCCCTCCGCCTCATCCTGCGTGGCGACGCCATCCAGCGACAGCAGGTAATGCGCGCGCGCCACCGGATCCTTCAGCGCTCGGTAGGCCTCGTTGACCCGCGCCGAGGACTGCAGCGCGAGGCGACGCTCGGCGTCGCGCGCGGCGGCGAAACGGTCGGGATGCACCTCGCGCTGCAGCGCGCGATAGGCGGCGTCGAGCGCGGCCGGGTCGAAGCGAAAGCGCCGCGGCAGGCCGAAGAGGTCGAAGTAGTTGCGGGAGAAGTCGATCATCGAACGAATCGGCTTGCGCGCCGCCCCGCGCCGGCGGGCGCCACGGAATGGCCGGAACCGCAGCGAGGCGCTATGCGAAGGCTGTCGGCGGCCTCAGACGTTGAAGCTCTCGCCGCACCCGCATGCGTCCTTGACGTTCGGGTTGTTGAACTTGAATCCCTCGTTCAGGCCTTCGCGGGCGAAGTCGAGCTCGGTGCCATCGAGATAAGGCAGGCTCTTCGGGTCGACGATGACGGTGACGCCATGCGATTCGAAGGCAATGTCCTCCGGCTTCAGCTCGTCGGCGAATTCCAGCTTGTAGGCGAGCCCGGAACAGCCCGACGTGCGCACGCCGAGGCGAAGGCCCACGCCCTTGCCGCGGTTCGCGAGCGTGCGGGCGACGTGCTTCGCCGCCGATTCGGTGAGAGTGACACCCATGGCCGGACGCTCCCGTCAGTCCGCGGCGACCGACGCGCTCGCCGGCACGGTCGCGGTCTGTGATACGCCGTCGGACGCCGCATCGTGCTTCTTGCGGTAGTCGGCCACGGCCGCCTTGATCGCGTCCTCGGCGAGGATCGAGCAGTGGATCTTCACCGGCGGCAGCGCGAGCTCCTCGGCGATCTGCGTGTTGCGGATCGACATTGCCTGGTCGAGCGACTTGCCCTTCACCCATTCGGTGACGAGCGAGGACGACGCGATCGCCGAGCCGCAGCCGTAGGTCTTGAACTTGGCGTCCTCGATCAGGCCGTCCTTGCCCACCTTGATCTGCAGCTTCATCACGTCGCCGCAGGCCGGCGCGCCGACCATGCCGGTGCCGACGTCGTCGGCATCCTTCGGCAGCGAGCCGACGTTGCGCGGATTCTCGTAGTGATCCAGTACCTTGTCACTGTATGCCATCGTAGTTCTCCAGTCCCCTCGCCGGGGATGCCCCGGCCCTGCTGTCCCTGACGCCGTCGGCGCTCGGGTGTTCCGTTTTTCTCACGGGAAAGCGACGGGCCGCCCCGAGCTTTCCCGCCATTTTTGCCCGAACGAATTTCAGCGGGCTTCGGGCTGAAATTCGTTCGCCTAGTGTGCCGCCCATTGCACCGACTCGAGGTCGACGCCTTCCTGATGCATTTCCCAGAGGGGCGAGAGCTCGCGCAGCTTGCCCACCTTGCGCTTCAGGAGGTCGACCGCGTAATCGATCTCCTCTTCCGTCGTGAACCGGCCGATCGTGAAGCGGATCGAGCTGTGCGCGAGCTCGTCGCTGCGGCCCAGCGCGCGCAGCACGTACGACGGCTCGAGCGATGCCGACGTGCAGGCCGAGCCGGACGACACCGCGATGTCCTTGATCGCCATGATCAGGCTCTCACCCTCGACGAAGTTGAAGCTGATGTTGAGGTTGTGCGCGACCCGGTGCTCGAGGTCGCCGTTGACGTAGACCTGGTCTATCTCCGCAAGCCCGGCGCGCAGGCGCTCGCGCAGCTCGCGGATGCGCGGAATCTCCGTCGCCATCTCGAGCCTCGCGAGACGGAACGCCTCGCCCATGCCGACGATCTGGTGCGTCGCGAGCGTGCCGGAGCGCATGCCGCGCTCGTGGCCGCCGCCGTGCATCTGGGCCTCGATGCGGACCCGCGGCTTGCGCCGCACGAACAGCGCGCCGATGCCCTTCGGGCCATACGTCTTGTGCGCCGAGAACGACATCAGGTCGACCTTGAGCGTGCCGAGGTCGATGGGCATCTTGCCCGTCGCCTGCGCCGCGTCGACGTGAAAGATGATGCCGCGCGCCCGGCAGATCTCGCCGATCGCGACGATGTCCTGGATCACGCCGATCTCGTTGTTCACCGCCATCACCGACGCGACGATCGTGTCCGGCCGCAACGCCGCGGCGAAGGCGTCGAGGTCGAGAAGGCCGTCCGGCTGAACGTCGAGGTAGGTGACCTCGAAGCCTTCGCGCTCGAGCTCGCGCATCGTGTCGAGCGTCGCCTTGTGCTCGGTCTTCACCGTGACGAGATGGCGGCCCTTGTCGCGGTAGAAATGCGCGGCGCCCTTCAACGCGAGGTTGATCGACTCCGTGGCGCCCGATGTGAAGACGAGTTCCTTCGCGTCGCAGCGCACGAGCGCCGCGATCTCGGCGCGCGCTTCCTCGACCGCCTTCTCGGCCTCCCAGCCGAACTGGTGCGAGCGCGACGCCGGATTGCCGAAGTGCTCGGTCAGATACGGGATCATCTTCTGCGCGACGCGGGGGTCGACCGGCGTCGTCGCGGAATAGTCGAGGTAGATCGGTGTCTTCATGCTGCCTTCCCGCTGTTTACCCGTGGATGCGATCAGGTTCCCGCGGACGTCAGTCCGCCGAGACCGGCTCGCGCGGGCGCGCGGGCGTCGCGCGGTGGTCGTGCATGACCGCGACTTCGCCGTTGCCCTTCTGCTGGGCGAGCAGGTCGGCCAGCGTCACCGAGCGCAGGTACGCGAAGATGTGGGCGTTGAGGCCGGTCCAAAGCTCGTGCGTCATGCACCGCCCGCCGTCCTCGGCGCAATTCTCGTCGCCGCCGCATTGCGTCGCGTCGATAGGCTCGTCGACGGCCAGGATGATGTCGGCCACGGACATCGAGGCCGGGTTCCGCGCAAGGCGGTAGCCGCCGCCCGGGCCGCGCACGCTTTCGACGAGCGCGTGCCGGCGCAGCTTGCCGAACAGCTGCTCGAGATACGACAGTGAAATCTTCTGGCGATCCGAAACTGCCGCCAGCGTGACCGGATTGCTGGTGCCGTGCATCGCAACGTCGATCATGGCCGTGACGGCGAATCGGCCTTTGGTGGTAAGTCGCATGCTTTCACCCCTTTCGAGCGAGCCCGCGAGTGGTCGGGGCGGTGCCCCGTCTCAAGGTAGGTGCCGCGCGGCGGATGCTCGGCGCCCCGGCACGATCCTGGAAAAGTCTAGCTTTTCCGACTAAGTTAGTCAACTAAAAGCCCGACTAGTTCAGTCAATCATCTGGTTCAGCCGTTTCGGATCGAAACCCTCGGCGGTGGCCCGCGCGTCGTCGACGTCGATGCCGCCTTGCTGCAGCCGGTCGACGATGGATTGCAGCCGTGCGTCCGCCGCCGCCGCATGATCGATCAGCCGGTGGATCGCCTGAACCATGGGGTCGTTCATGTCTTCCGCAATGGCGTAGGCCGAAAAACCCATCTTCGCGGCATGGTCCTCGCGGCGCGCCGCGTCGTCGCCCGTCAGGATGCGCGCGGGGATGCCCACGGCCGTGGCTCCGGCCGGAACGTCGCGCACCACGACGGCATTCGAGCCTATCTTGGCGCCATCTCCCACTAAAATGGGGCCAAGCACCTTGGCGCCCGCGCCGATGACGACCCCCTTGCCCAGCGACGGGTGGCGCTTGCCCTTGTTCCAGGACGTGCCCCCGAGCGTAACGCCATGATAGAGCGTGCAATCATCGCCGATGTCCGCCGTTTCGCCGATCACGATGCCCATCCCGTGGTCGATGAAGACACGCCGTCCGATGGTCGCTCCCGGATGGATCTCGATGCCGGTGAAAAAGCGGCCGCAATGGGCGAGCCACCGTGCGAGCCAGCGCCAGCCGTGCCGCCACAGCCGGTTCGGCAGGACGCGGTGCCAGACGAGCGCGTGCAGCCCGGGATAGCAGGTCAGCACTTCCCAGTGGCTTCGCGCGGCCGGATCCCGGTCGAACACGACAGCGATGTCTTCACGCAGGCGATCGAACATGGGTCGATTTTCGCATTTCCGACTGGCATGCTCAACTATTGCGGCGCGGCGCGTTTTGACCAGGCTCAAAACTTGACGCCGCGCGACGCCGCCGACCGCATCGCGGGAACACGTCGTCAGCGAAGCACGACCGCCGCAACGATGAGGCCCGCGGTCGCGAGCCCGAACAGGACCGAATACGAAATGAGCAGGAAGGAGGCTCGGAGGATCGTTCCGGTCCAGGTGCCGCCGTAGACGGTGCGCATCGCCCAGAGAAGGTAGATCATCGGCCACGTCAGCAGCACTGTGCCGCAGCCATGGCCACGGGACGGCAACGGCCGCCGCGACGATGAACGCGAGGAACGCGTTGTTGTGGGCTGCGAACACGAGGTGCTCGCCGTAGAGCCGCGGCCGGTTCGGACGGCGCCGCCCTGACCCGAGATACAGGATCTTCAACAGCGCAGCAAACGCCGGCAGGATCGCGAACATCGCATAGGGCCCGTAGCGCAGCGTCCCGTCCGTCATCTGCCGCAGGCGCTCCTTCCCCGTCTGTCGATTGAACTGCGCGAGCCGGTCCTTGAGGCCCGGGATCGCGTCCTCCGCGCCGCCCAGCTGGACGCCCGTGTCGTCGTCGATCACGACCCCCGGTGCCGGCGCCGGTGCCGCGGGCACGCCAGTCTTGGCTCGCCCATCGCCTGCCGGCTTGGTGGCGGCGTCGAAGTCGACGAGACTCATCTTGCCGAAATCGACCTCGAAGCGCAGCACCGCGAAGAGCAGAAGGCTCGCCACAAGGAAGAGACGCGACGGCCGGACGAAGCGCCGTCGCCGTCCGGCAAGATATTCGCGGGTCAGGAAGCCCGGCCGGAAGATGAGCGCACCGAGCGTTCGCCACCACTTGCCGTCGAGCGCGACGTAGCGGCCGGCCGCGTCGCGCATGAATTGCGCGAACGTCGGCAGCCGGGTGCGCGTTTCCTGCCCGCACGCCGGGCAATACTCGCCGGGCGCCTCGCCGCCGCAGTTGCGGCAATGCGGCGTCACGGAGGTCGGGGCTGCGCTGTCGGGCTGGTTCGGCAACGTCGCTTCGCGTTCGCCCCGCAGGCGGGAGCGCGCCCGGATCATAACCGAGCGAACGGTGCCGATCGCGCGCGTCACCGGCCGAGCACCTGGTCGATGCGGGCGAGGATCCCGCGCAGGATGCTCACCTCCTCGCGCTCCAGTCCGGCACGCGCGAACAGTCGGCGCAGCCGCGGCAGCAGGCGGCGCGGCATCCGCGGATCGAGAAATCGCATCGCCGAAAGCGTCCTCGTGCCGTGCGCGTAGAGCGCCTCGATCTCGTCGGCCGACGCCGGCGCGAACCGCGGCGCGCGCCACACCTCGCCGCCCGTCGCGGCGACGCGCAGCTCGTAGGCGCACACCTGCACCGCCGCCGCAAGATTGAGCGAACGGTAGGCGTCGTTGGCGCCGATCGTCGCGACGACGCCGCAGCGCGCGAGTTCCGCATTCGACAGTCCCGACATTTCCGAGCCGAACACGAGCGCGACCTCGCCGCGCGCCGCGTGCGCGATGCCCTCGCGTGCCGCCTCCCGGATCGGGAGCACGCGTCCGGCGAACTCGCGCGGGCGCGCGGTGAGCCCGATCGCGAGCAGGCAGCCGCTCAAGGCGTCGTCGATGGAATCGACGACGCGCGCCGCATCGAGGACTGCGGTTGCGCCCGACGCGAGGGCGACCGCTTCCTGATCCGGAAAACGCCGCGGCGCGACCAGCACCAGACTGCCGAGGCCCATCGTGAGCATTGCCCGCGCCGCCGCGCCGATGTTGCCCGGATGGCTCGGCGCCATCAGGACGATGCGTATGCGGGAAAGAGGCTCGGGCGGTGGAGTCACGGGCGTGGCGCGGCGCGCCGGGCAACGAATGCCGCCGGGGGCGTCCGGTTACAATAGCGCATTTCGTTCTTTCAGAAGCCGGCGCCCCGCACGTGCACCCGCGGTCGCCGGCAACAATTCAGGCGGTTCCCATGCATCCCACGCTCACCATCGCGGTGAAGGCCGCGCGCCGTGCGGGCAACGTGATTTCCCGCGGCGCCCGCGACCTCGACCGGCTCACCGTCACCGCGAAGGGGCCGAAGGACTTCGTGAGCGAGATCGACCGCGCCGCCGAGCGCGCGATCGTCGACACGCTGCTCGACGCCTATCCGGACCACGCGATCCTCGCCGAGGAAGGCACCGCCAAGGGCGACAACGCCGACGCCGAGAACGTCTGGATCATCGACCCGCTCGACGGCACCACCAACTTCCTGCACGGGTTCCCGCAGTACTGCGTGTCGATCGCGCTCGCGCAGAAGGGACAGGTGACGCAGGCGGTGATCTACGACCCGGTGCGCAACGACCTCTTCACCGCGACGCGCGGCCGCGGCGCCTTTCTCAACGACCACCGCATGCGCGTGTCGAAGCGCGCGCATCTGCGCGACTGCCTCATCGGTACGGGCTTTCCCGTTTCGCGACGGCAGCTATCTCGACACCTACCTGCAGATGATGAAGACGATGATCGAGAATACCGCCGGCCTGCGTCGTCCGGGCGCCGCCGCGCTCGATCTCGCCTACGTCGCCGCGGGGTTCTACGACGGCTTCTGGGAAGTGGGGCTCAATCCGTGGGATGTCGCGGCGGGCAGCCTGCTGGTGCAGGAATCGGGCGGGCTCATCGGCGACCTTTCCGGCGAAGGCGACTTCCTTCATGGCGGGCAGGTGATTGCCGCCACGCCGAAGATCTTCGCGCAGATGGTCACGGTGCTGGCCCCGTATCGCGGCGAGCTCACGCGCTCGCGAGCGGCCTGACGCCGGCATCGTCGGCGTGAGCACGCGGCCGCGCACGATCAGCGCGGCCTCCTCCGCTTGACAGGCAACCGGACCGCCTCGATGAATGCCGCGAGTGCCGGCGACACCTGGCGTCGGCCCGGGTAATAGAGAAAGAATCCGGGAAACGGCGCACACCATTCGTCGAGCACGCGCGCGAGCGCACCGGCCTTCACGAGCGGCGCGATCTGATCCTCGATCACGTACGCAAGGCCCACGCCTGCCAGTGCGGCTTCGACGACAAGGCCTTCGTCCCCCAGGATGAGCGGACCATCGACCGCCACCTCGATGCTCCGGTTCGCTTTCGCGAATTCCCATTTGTAGAGCGTTCCCGCCGACGGAAGCCTGAAGTTGATGCAGCGGTGCCGATCGAGGTCGTCCGGCGTTGCCGGCGCCGGATGCGAGGCGAAGTACCGCGGCGAGCCCACGACCGCCATGCGCAGCGTTCCCGTGACGGGAATCGCCACCACATCCTTCTGCAGCGATTCGCCCAGCCGGATGCCGGCGTCGAACCGCTGCGCGACGATGTCGGTCAGCGCGGGGTCGACGAGGATTTCGACGACGATCTCCGGAAACGTCCGCGTGAAGCGCGGCAGGATCGGCGCGATCACCATTCGCGCTGCGCTCCGGGATGCCGTGATCCGGACGAGCCCCGACGGACGGTCGAGCAGCCGCCCGAGATCGTCGACCGCACCGGATATTTCGTCGAGGGCGGGACGCAGACGCGCGAGAAGGCGTTCACCCGCCTGCGTGGTCGACACGCTCCTCGTGCTCCGCGCGAGAAGCTGGATGCGCAGCCGCTCCTCGAGGCGCCGCATTGTGTGGCTGAGCGCCGACGGCGACACGCTGAGCCGCGCGGCGGGGCGCGCCGGCACTCCGGACGAAGTGGGACATGTCGGATTCGGGCCGCCCTGCCGGGCCAGCGCAGCCGCATCGCATTGGAATACCATGACGGTGGTCAGCGGGAAAGCCAGGAATTCCAGGCGCCCGTGGCGCCGGATTTGCTCGAGTTCCGCTCGATCGCACAAGAAGGCTGAGGGGAGCGTCCATGCTTCGGACATTTGCGGTGCTGGCTACGCCGGGATTGGCGCGTGCGCGCGCCGGCGCGGGCCTTCTGCTGCTGGCAATACTCTTCGCGAATACGGCGTGCGCGACAAGCATTGCGATGTTGCGCGTCAGGTTGCACCCCGACGCCGCGGAGCCCGGCACGCTTCCGGCGCTGCAGCAGCAGCGTCTCGAAGCGATGGTCGGCACGAGCCTCGCGCTGACGGGCACCACGCGCACCGGCGCACTCATCCTCACGCTGGGTACGCCCGTCGACGAAGTCGCGCTCACGCCGGCGCTTCGCGCGATGCGCGCCGACCGGGCCGTGCTGTGGATCGACGCGGTGCCCGCGTCAGCGGGTGCGAGAAGCGTGCAGTCGGCGCTGCCGTCGCCGCTTGCGAATCAGACCGGCGCCCGACTGATGGTGCGTCTCGCCGACAGCGCCGCGCCCGATTGGAGCGTCCTGCTCCCGCAATTCGGCGCGCGCCTCGGCGCGAGCCTCTCCGTCGTGCGGTCCATCGGCGACGTCTGGGTGCTGGAGCTCGCGGCACCCGTGCGTGGCGACGCGCTCGCAGCGCTGGCCGCGCAGCTGCAGGAAGACCCGTCGGTGCGCTTCGCCGATCCGGTGCTGCACCGCTACGCGAAAGCCGTTCCCAACGACCCGCTCTATTCCAGCCAATGGGCGCTGTGGGATCCCGTCGGTGGCGTGAATGCGCCAGCGGCGTGGGACCTGCAGACGGGCTCCGCCGGCATCGTCGTCGGCGTCGTCGACACCGGCACGCTGCCGCACAGCGAGCTGTCCGGCCGCGTTCTTCCCGGCTACGACTTCATCTCCAATCCCGCCTATGCGCGCGACGGCGACGGGCGCGATGCCAATCCGCGCGACGAAGGGACGTGGAACGACGAGGGCGAATGCTTCGGCGCGCCGGCCGCGGCCAGCGTATGGCACGGCATCCACGTGTCGGGGATCATCGCGGCCGACACGAACAACGGCGCGGGCATCGCAGGCATGGACTGGGGTGCAAGCCTCCTGCCGATACGTGCGCTCGGGAAGTGCGGCGGCACCGACGAGGACGTGTTCGAGGGGATGTTCTGGGCGGCCGGCGGCGGCATCAGCGGCGTGCCGCTCAACCTCAATCCCGCGCGCGTCATCAACATGAGCCTCGGCGGCGCCGGCGCGTGCCCGCAGGCCGTGCAGGGCGCGATCGACGACGCGCTGGCGATGGGCACCGTGGTCGTGGTCGCCGCCGGCAACGAGACCGACGACGCCGACAACTTCGCGCCGGCGAGCTGCGGCGGCGTCATCACCGTCGGCGCCACCAACAGGCGCGGCGACCGTTCGTTCTACTCGAATTTCGGCCGTCGCGTCGACATCTCCGCACCGGGCGGCGATATCGCGCCGGACTTCCGCTTCGACCCCGATCTCGCGATACTTTCGCTGTGGAACGGCGGTGCGACAATACCCGCCGACGACGCATTCGCATACGCGATGGGCACGAGCATGGCCACGCCCTACGTGAGCGGCACCGTGTCGCTGATGCTCGCGCGCAATCCGACGCTCACGCCCGGACGCGTGCTCTCCATCCTGCAGGGAAGCGCGCGCGAATTTCCGGCGGGCTCGTCATGCGCGCTCGGCAACCTCTGCGGCGCCGGCCTGCTCGACGCGGGCATCGCACTCGCGAGCACCCCGCCGGCCGGCGCGGGCCCCGCCGGCACCGTCACCATCGTCGAATACTACGACGCGGCACGCGATCACTATTTCATCACGGGCGACGGGTTCGAGACCGCGAATCTCGACGCTGATCTTTCGCGCAAGTACGTGCGCACCGGCCTCTTCTTCTACGCGTACGCCGATCCCTTCGCGTCGCCATGGCCGGCGGCGCCGGTGTGCCGCTTCCACGCGGACAACCCGATGATCGACTCGCATTTCTTCAGCGCCAACGCGGCGCAGTGCAGCTACGTCGGCGCCTATGCGTCGGCAACCTGGTCGCAGCAGAGCTTCGCGGCGTTTTACGTTCCCGTCGCGGACGACGCGGGCAACTGTCCGGCCGGCACGATTCCGGTGTATCGCTTCGACGACAACCGGCAGGACTTCAACCAGCGCCACACGATCGACCCGTCGGTGAAGCGCGCCATGCTGAATCGCGCCTGGGTGCCCGACGGCGCAGGCCCGCGCGGCGTGGCGTTCTGCTCACCGATCTGATTCCGCGGAATCGAAGTGCGCGGCCGACGCGGTGTCCCGTCGGCCGCGTCGCCTTTCGCGTTGAGGCGTCGCGCGCTCGCCGCGATTAGTGTCGCTGTCCGTCGCCCTTCGGCTCGCCCGACTCGCGCGACCTCGCCGCCTGCCCACCGTTGGGGGTGGCGCCCTGCGGGCCGCCTTGCGGGTGCGACGGGGCAGCTTGCGGACGCATGCCGGGCGCTCCGGCGGCCTGCGGGTTCATCGCAGCGCTCGGCGGATGCGAGCCCTGACCGCGCGGGGGCATCGCGCCTGGCGTCGCGGCCTGGGCGTTGCTGGCATGGCGTCCGCCGTTGCCCGCGGGATAGCCCTGCGGTGACGTCGTGGTCGTCGCGCCTGCATTCGCCTTGTTGCGGCCCTGCTTCGACTCCGTGCCCGTTGACGCCGTGGTGCCATAGGTGTTGGAAGGCGCGGTGCCCCGGCTCGGCATCGTTCCCACGGCCGCTCCCTGGGCGGCACTCGATGTCGTGCCGCGCGTCGTGGCTGTTCGCGTGGCGCTCTCTCGAGCCGGCATGACGCCGGGCTGATTGAACGCGCCCGGCTGCGGCGTGGCCGCGATGGTTGGCCGACCGTGATTTTCCGACGCGAACAATTCGCGATTCGTCGCCGCCGCGTTCTGGTGCTGCACCTGCATCGACGTCGCCTCGACGTGGCGCTCGTTCATCGCATGGCGCTCGACCGACGTCGGTTCGGCGCGCACGCCGCCCGGGCCCCCGTTGTAGCTGACGCGATTGACCGTCGTCGTGTGCACCGAGGTGTTGTAGGTGGTGCGGACCACATTGACATTGACGTTGTTCACGGCGCGGTTGTAGTAGAACGAACCGCCCTTCCAGTAACCACCCTGATATCCGGTTCCGAAATAGCCGAAGCCGTAATTGACGCCGCCGTAATAGCCGACGCGCGGCCCCCAGTAGCCGGCGTTCCAGAGGTACGCGCCGCTGCGCCATCCCCAGTACCCCGGCGTCCACAGCAACCCCACGGACGGTGGCAGCACCCATGTGCCGGGCACCCAGAAATATCCTCCGGGCCCGTACGCCCAGTAGCCCGGAATCCAGATGTATCCCGGTGCGGGGATCAGTGGCTGTGCATACACCGGCAGCGGCGGCGGTGCGATCGTGACCGAGACGAACGTCGCCGCGGAAGCGACCGCCGAGGCCGCAAGGAGCACGGCGATCGTCACATTTCGCAATGTGCGTTGCAGCAAAGCGGCCGGATTGATGGTCCGTTGCATGTGGTTCTCCTCGACGCCGGGTCGTGTTGCCTGCTAACGCGACAGGGCGGCGGATGGTTGACTGCGCGTTCAGCCTTCCGCTGCGCTGAAGTTGCCGCGCGTTCCATTCGACTCGGCTGTGCCACCGGCGTTCAACGCGCTCCGGTGCACACCTTGCAAGGAGCGCGGTGCGTCTCCACGTCATCGCGTTTCTCCGGGAATGCGCCGGGCGTGGCACGTGCCGCATCGAATGACGCCTGCGTCATTGCGTTGGCGCAACGCCGCTTCGACTGAATGCGAGAATTGCCCGGCGGTGCCACCGCGCACTCGCCTACATTGCGCAGAAAAAAACGGCCACCGCGCAAACGATGGCCGACATTCACATCCGAAGTGCGCTGGTCAGGGCGGCGGCAGCGCGTGCGTCAGGTTGGCATTGGTGAGGCCCTTGTCGGCGAGCGTCAGCGTCCCGGTGGCGTTGATATCCTTGAGGTAGTTCGCCGCCGTCACCGGCTGCGCAAGCTGCTGGTTCACGAGTCCGAGGTCGGCGATCGACACTGCCCGCGACTGATTGACGTCGCCGAACAGCAGGCCGACGCGGATGGACCCGGTGCCGCCGGTACCTCCGTCGGTCGATGACATGCTCACCAGATTGACCGTAATGTATTGCGCATCGGGCGCCGTAGTGACGTTGACGATGGCATCGGCACCGCTGATGGAACCGCCGATGCCGCCAATGGTTCCCTCGGTGAAATTCACCGCGCCTCCGGCCAGCGGCTTGTCAAACGTGAACACAAGCTGGAAGTCGGGCCCCGTTCGCGGCTCCGTGGTCGGATTGGTCGGCACGGCGGACAACGGCAGGTCGAACGTTCCTGCCGCCCCGTGCACCTTGCGCGACACGACGCCGACCAGAACCGGAGGCGCACTGGGGATCGTGATCGCCGCGCCCGTGTTCTCGTAGACATAACGGACGATGGTTGCGGGAAAGCCCGAACCCGCCGTGGTCTGCAGCTGCACGTAACCGTAGTTGATCGCGGTCGTCACCTCGTTGGTGAAACGGACCCCGACGTATTGCGTCGCGGTGACGAGGAACCCGGTCGCTGTGACGACGCCTGCGGCCGCGAAGGTGCTCGCGGGGCCGATCGTGGCTCCCGGCGCCAGCACCGAGGCAAGCGTGCCGGATCCGACAATCTGGCCGGCTCCGGCCGTCGTGAAAAATTTCAGCACCGGGCCGGCGGATTGGAACGGGTTGAAGTCCCAACCCGCGGGCGGCGGCAGGGACGCGAATGCACCAGTAACAAAGTTGAGATAAAGGCCGTCGATGGTTGCCGGCACGGACAGATTGACGGTGCCGCTGTCAACGATGGCGGCCATCGACGCGGACGACGCGACGCCGAGGATCGACGCCAGCGCGATGGTCGCGGCGCCGCGGCGAAAGCGCGCGCGGCGTGTTTCGGTTGCTCGCATTCTTGTTCTCCCTGATTCACGCAATCCCAACAATGCTTGTACTTGATCCGGACGTTTGCGTCCACGCTACCGACGTTCACATCGCAGCATGTACGTCAGTGAACACGTTGTAGTCAACCGCGCTCGTCCGGTGTCGCCGCTGCACGTGCTCGCAATTGCACCGGCGGCGTTTCCACATCTCGTCGGCATGCGCCGTTCGCTCTGGCATACTTGCCCGACGATGCCGAAGCCCGCCGCCTCCAAGCACAGTCGCGGTGCGGGGCCTTCGGGAGCGCTCTCCGCCAGCGCCAAGCTGCCTCCGCGCGCCGCCGCCGCGCTGCGCGACGCGACCACGGCGGCCGAACGAGGCGACCTGCGCGCTGCCGAGCGGGCGCTCCTCGTCGCCCGCTTCCACGCGCCGGCGAGTCCCGCCGTCCTCCGGTTGTCGGGCCTTGTCGAGTATCGTCAAGGACGTCCGCGTGATGCCGCCGAAAGTTTCGCCCGCGCGCTCGCGGTCGCGCCGGACGACGCCGCCACGCTCATCCAGCTCGCGGCGGCCGAGGCCGATCTTTTCGATTACGCCGACGCGTTCGATCATCTGAACCGGGCCGCGGAGCTCGCCGCGGACGCGACGACGTGGCTCGCGCTCGGCGTCGAATGGGCGCGTCAGGGCTGCAGTGCCGAGGCACTCGCCGCGGCGGATCGTGTGCTCGCACTCCGTCCGAACGATCCGCTGGCGCGGCTGCTGCGCGCGCAATCCACGCAGGCGCTGGGCGACGCTGCGAGCGCTGCCGCCGAGTATCGGGCCCTGATCGCGCAGCACGACCACGTCGCGAAATCGTGGTTCGGCCTGCTCGACGCCAAGACGACCCGCATCGATGCCGCCGAACTGGACGCGCTCGAGCGTCTCTCCGCCGACGCGACCCTCCGGGACCCGGAACCTGCGATGCTCGCCTTCGCGCTCGGCCGAGCTTACGACGGCGATGGTCGTCATGCCGATGCCTTCGCCGCGTTCATCCGCGCCAATTCGCTGGTGCGCGCGAAGCAGCCGTGGGATCCGCCTGCATTTGCACGCGAGGTCGCCGCGATCCGCTCCGCGTTCGCCGCGCCGAGCGCGACGGCGCCTGCTGAGACCGGCAGTGAAGTGATCTTCATCGTCGGTCTGCCGCGCTCCGGCACGACGCTGGTGGAGCAGGTGCTCGCCGCGCACCCGCGCGTCGAGGGTGCGAGCGAGCTTCCGTACCTGGAGATGGTCGTCGACGAGGAATCGCGCAGGTGCGGCAGGCCTTTTCCAGGCTGGGTCGCGGCGGCGACTGCCGACGACTGGCAGCGTCTTGGCGCGCGCTATCTGCAAATGAGCGCGCGCTGGCGCACGCGACGGCCGATCGCCACCGACAAGATGCCGGAGAACTGGCGCTATGCGGGTGCCGCGCTCGCGATGCTGCCCGGCGCGAGAATCGTCGACTGCCGGCGCGATTCCGTCGAGACGTGCTGGTCGTGCTTCACGCAGCTGTTCGCGCCCGGCCGCGCGGCGTATGCCTATGACTTCGCGACACTGGCGGCGTACTGGCGCGATTACGTCGCGCTGTGCGGCTTCTGGGAAGAGCGATTCCCGGCGCGGTTCCGCATTCAGGGTTACGAGCGCTTTCTCGCCGCGCCGGACGAAGAGACGCGCGCACTGCTCGATTTCTGCGGTCTCGAATTCGATGCCGCATGCCTGCGCTTCCACGAAGCGCAGCGCAGCGTGCGCTCGGCCAGCGCCGCCCAGGTGCGCGAGCCGTTGCGACGCGACACCGCCCGCACCGGGCGCTATGGCGCGCTGCTGACGCCGCTGCGCGAGTTGCTGGCACGGTCGGCGGCCGGCACGCCATCGGACATCGCGCCGGCATAGCCGACGCAGAAGGTGCCGGCATGGCCGGCGGGATCCTGTCCTTCACGGCGTTGCCGCGAATCCGTTGCACGAAAAAAAAGCGGCCATCGCAAGCGATGGCCGCCGTGTGCTGCGGGTGACGCCTGACTACGGCGCCGGCAACGCGTGCGTGAGGTCGCCGTTGGCGATCGCCTTGTCGGCGAGCGAGAGCGTGCCGCTGGCATTCACGTCCTTGAGGTAGTTCGCCGCGGTGACGGCCTGCGAGAGCACCGAATTCACCAGTCCGACGTCGGCGATGCTGACCGCCCGGCTCTGATTGACGTCCGCCGCGAGATAGCCGACCCGCACCGAGCCCGTGCCGCCCGAGCCGCCGTCCGCCGACGTCACGCCGCTGAGCGCGACGGTGACGTACTGGATGTCGGTGACGCCGGTGAGGCTGACGATGACGTCGTTGCCGCTGAACGTCGGTGCCGCCGCCGTGGCCGTGCCTTCGGTGACCGTCACCGTGGCTCCGGTGATCGGCTTGTCGAAGGTGAACACGATCGTCTGCGCCGGACCTTGCCGCGGCTCGGTGGTCGGGTTCGTCGGCACTGCCGACAGCGGCAGGTCGAACGTTCCCGCCGCGCCGTGCACCTTGCGCGACACCGCACTTTGCAACGTCGGCGGTGCAAACGTGATGACCTCGGTGTGCGAGCCGGCGCCGTTGTGCATGTGCGCGAGCACCATGCCCAGCGAGCCGTTGGCAGCGAGGTTCGCACTGTTGAACACCACCGGGATCGTCGTCGTCGGCAGATCGAAATACACGAACGGATCGGTATTGCCGCCTTGAGCATCCACGCCCGGCGCGGCCAGGTTGTAGCTCAGCACCCCTGAGTCGTCTACCTGAGCGCCCGACCGGTCGTACGTGACGACCTCGTACAGGAAGCTGGTCGGCATGCTCGGCCCCGCGAGACCGATGTCGGTGGCGAGCACCGGCATCATGACCGCGCTGTTGTTGTACGCGTTGGTGTCGAGCGCATTGGGATTGAACCCGTTGGTGCGGTAGCGCAGCAGACCCGACCCCGTGCCGAGATTGACGACCACCGGGTAGTACGCGTTGCTGTTGGCGGTACCGTTCGCGGCGGAGCCGAGATAGACCACGTACTGGAAATTCACGCCATCGAGCGAGATGTAGACCTCCTTGTCCGAGCTGAAGTAATCCGGCGTCGACGCATTGCCGTTGCCCTCGAGCAGGAACGTCACCACGGTGTTCTGCGGGTTCGCGCCGCGCTCGATGAAGTCGCTCGTCACGCCGACCGTCTTGAGTACGTTCGGATCTGCCGGGGCGGGCGGCGACGCCGGGAGCCGGTACTGCAGCTCGAACGGCTTGACGACGCTCACGATGTCGGTCGGGAAGCTCGAACCCGTGTTCACCGGCGCGCCAGTCAGCGGCAGCGTGAAGTTGCCGGGTGCGCCAGGGATCAGCGTACCCGCCGCCATCGCCGAGACCGGCTTCGGGGATGCGTACAGCGCGACGCGCAGGACCGGCTCCGGCCCGGCGGTCGGCGTCAGGACCGCATACCCCGTCTTTTCCGTGAGCCACTGGCGCGACGTGCCGGCCGGAAGCTGCAGCGGCACCGACGCTTCGCGAACGTGCTTCAGCACGCTGCCCGTCGCGTCGAACTGCACCGGGATCGTGACCGTGGCACCCGCGGGCACCGTGACCGGCGAACCCGTGCCGACCGTGAACGTGGCGCCGGCAAGCGGCGTCGCGTCCTGGTAGGTCACGTTGTAGGTGACCGGGTCGGGGCCGTTGTTCTTGATCGCGATCGTCTTGTTCAGTGTCACCGACGATGCCACCGGCACCTCGACGATGCCGAACGAGACGTTGACGAGGCCCGGGTCGGTCTGGTTGAACGCCACGACGTGCGCCGCGGATGCGTTGGCGATGTCAATGCGCCCGGCGCCGACACGGCCCGTGCCGTACTGCGCGCCGCCGCCCGTCGACGGACCGACGAACTCGTCATGCGTCGCGGTGTTCATCGCGAGCGCCATCAGCTCCTCGATCGTCCAGGTCGGGTGCATCTGCCGGAGCAGTGCCATGAAGCCCGAGACGTGCGGCGTGGCCGACGACGTGCCGTTGAAGCCTTCGACCTGGTTGCCGGTCAGGCTGGTGGCGACGCCCACGACTTCCGCCGGAGCCGAGAGGTCCGGCTTCAGCATGCTGTCGCCGAGACGCGGACCGCGCGCGCTGTAGGTCGGCATCGTGTCGGCCGCCGTGCTCGGGAGGCCGACGAAGCCGTTGTCGTTGTTGATCGTCACGTTGACGCCCGTGCGCGTGATCGGATCGAGCGACGCCTTGAGTGCGTTGCCTTCGTTGAGCCCGATCATTACCGCGGGAATGCTGGTCGTGCCATCGAGTGCCATCACGATCGGGCTTGGCGTGCCGCTGCCACCCGCGCTCTGGACGATGATGACGCCAACCGCGCCCGCCGCCTGCGCCGCCTGGACCTTGGCGACGAACGACACGGCGCCGCGATCGATCAGCGCGATATTGCCGGCGATCGCCGCCGCGTTGGTAAGCGGCGTGGAGGCGTCCGGCGGATTGGCGTAGACGATGTTGCCGGTCATGCCCGCCAGCGGAACCGCCGGGCTCGGGCTGCCGTAGATGGCAGGGTACTTCTGACCGGCGACTGCGACCGGCGAATTGCCCGTCACGTTCGCATTGTAGAAGTAGCCGCCATTGCTGTTGAACGTGGCGGCAACGCTCAGCACGCCGTTGCCGACCGACGGGCTGCTGACGATGTAGTACGAGTCTCCCGCATTGCCCGCCGCAGCGGCGACGATGACGCCGGCGGCCGACGCGTTCGACGCGGCGACGACGTCAGGGTCGGTGACCGCGCCGGTGTTGGCGCCGAGCGACATGCTGATGACGTCCATGTGGTCGGCGACGTTGCCGTCGCCGTTCGGATCGACCGCCCAGTCGATCGCCTCGGTGACGAGGTTGGTCGAGCCGGAGACGCCGAACACGCGAAGCGGGAAGAGCTGCGCCTTGGGCGCGAATCCCGGGCTGATGCGAAGCGACGCGATGTCCGTCGCATTGTCGTAGACGCCGACGAACGTGCTGCCGTTCGACGCGACGCCGAGGCCGCCGATCAGGCTCGCGCACGCGGTGCCGTGGCCGTTGCTGCTGTCCATCGGATTGGCATCCGGATGCGGAACGTCCTGGACCCCGGCGCTGTAGGTGTCACCGGCAAAGTCCCAGCCGCCCGGAACCTTGAACGAGGGGAAATACGCGTTGGGGACCGGGCCGACGTCGGTGACGCTGGCGTATGCCGCCGGCGTGCCGGGGCCGCCGAAATTGGTGTGGATGTAGTCGAGGCCGCTGTCGATGATGGCGATCTTGACGTTCTCGCCGTGGACGCCGTATGGCGTGCTCGGCGAGGTCTTCGTCCATGCGGCGCGCGCGCCGAGAAAATCGATGTCGGTCGCGGCCGTCTGGAATTTCGGAATCTGGATGTGCACCGCCTTCACGCCGGGCAGCTTCGCGATCGCATCGATCTGGTCGCGGTGGGCGAGCATCGAAACGCCGTTGTAGGCGCTGCGGGTGCGGAAGAGGATGTTGCCGCCGCTCGCCATCGACCGGAGCGTCGGCAGCAGCGCCTGCTGCGCCGCTTCGATCCGCACGACCTGCGCCTTGGATTGCGCGGATGCGGCGCTCTTAAGATTGGCCTGGGCTGCCTGCGACAGCGCGGCGTAGTTGCCGCCGGCCTGGGCGACGGCGGCCTTCAGTGCATCGGCATAGACGAGCGCGGCGGGCCGGTCGGAGAACTCGACCATGACCGTGACGACGTCCTTGAGATGGCCGGGCCCGAGATCAGCACTCGTCGAGAGCGTCGGCGGAGTTGCGCCCGCTTCGCGCAACGTGGCGGCCGGTGCCGCGCCGGCGAGGCCCAGCGCGAACAGCGCAACCAGCGCCGCCGCGAAGCCGTTTCGGGTCGACGCAGCCGTGCCGATACAGCGCCGGACGATCGCGGAAAGGTCGAAGCTCATGTATTCCCCCAGACTCGTGCAGAAAACGTTGTGACGATGGGCCTCCGCTTGTGGCGGATGTCCACCCTAAAGGTGGCAGCGAAATTGGATGCTCACACGAACGGCAGGATGCCTGCCGAAACCGCTTGTTTGTGTTCTTCTACGTGCCGGGAGCCGCGACATGTTGCGGTCCCCGCAAGTGCCGCAATTTATCCCGGGACCGGGATTAGCGCAACAGGATTGCGTTTCCGAGTGGCGACACCCACGTCATCCCACAGGGTTCGCCTGCAACGCGTTTCGGTCAAGAGGGCCATCGCCTCGGTCGACCGCCGACGAACGGTCACCCTGCCCCGCGCCCCAATTCAGGGTGCCGCTTGACCGTCCGCGGTTCCGACGTGCGTCGCCGGGCTAGGGCGTCGGCAGCGCCTTCGTCAGGTTCGCGTTGGTGATCCCCTTGTCGGCGACCGACAGCGACCCG
Organism: uncultured beta proteobacterium; assembly: GCA_963717695.1. GTDB lineage: Bacteria > Pseudomonadota > Gammaproteobacteria > Burkholderiales > Casimicrobiaceae > CAIWHR01. Next base: position 655,462 of record CAVQWR010000006.1, read on the forward strand.
CTCACGTTGACGTCCTTCAGGTAGTTCGACGCCGTCACGACCTGCGCGAGCACCGAGTTGACGATGCCGAGATCGGCGACCGACACCACCCGGCTCCCGTTCACGTCACCCAGCAGGAAACCGACCCGCGCCTCGCCGGTACCGCCGGATCCACCATCGGTCGACGCGACGTTGCTCAGCGTCACCGTCACGTACTGCTGGTTGTTGACGCCGGTCAGCGGCACCACGACGGCATTGCCGGAGAACGTCGGCGCGCCCGCCGTGGCGACACCCTCGTTGATCGTCACCGTCGCCGCGTTGAGCGGCTTGTCGAACGTGAACACGATCGTCTGGTTCGGACCCTGGCGCGGGTCGGTGGTCGGACTGTGATTCACCACGCCCACCGCTGTGAGCGTGAGCGGAAGGTCGAACGTGCCCGCCGCACCGTGCACGCGGCGCGACGCGGCACTCTGCAGTGTGGGCGGTGTGCCACCCACCTCGTATGCGCCCATGTCCGCCGCCGCGCCGACGACCCGCGCGTGCGGAACGCCGCGCTGGTCGGTGGTGAGGGACAGCGGATTGCTGCCGGTGTTGATCGCCGGACTGCCGGCAAGCAGCGCCTGCGTCTGCGTCGGCCCGCCGTTGTTCGCGAGCGGCCCCAGCATCGGATCAGTGGCGAGCAGGTTGCCGCTGCCCGATACGGTGATGTTGCACGACGGGAGCGGGCAGATCGTCTGGATCGCCGAGTTTGTCGCGTTGACGGTGAACGACGGGAACCCTCCCGCGACGCTTGCCGCAATGTCACCCCCGTCGCTGGAGTTGTTGGCCAGAATCGTCGAGGCGAGCGTGAGCGTGGGCGCCAACTGCCCTGCACTGACGCCCATCGCGACGCCGCCGGTTCGCGTCTGCGGCGCCGTGTTGTTGGCCACCGTCGAGTTGTCGATCGTCATGGCGACATTGCTGCTGATAAGCATCGCGCCTGCCGTGGCCGGCGACGAATTGCCCGAGATCGTGGAGTTGACGATCATCGCGTTCATCGTGTCGCCCGCGCCCTGCAGGTCCGCGGCGGTGTTGTACGTGGTGAGGCCACCGCCCCGCGTCAGATCGGAGGCCGTAGCGTCGACCAGCGAATTGCCGGAGATCTCCGAACGCTCGATGCGCAGTGACTTCATATGCACATGCAGGCCGCCGCTGCGATAGATCTGCGTCGGGGGCGGGGACGCCGGCAGGACGACCTGGTTGTTGACGATCCGCGTGTCGGTGATCGTTGCGTCGCCGATCGTATCCATGTGAATGGCTCCGCCGAAGCCGTTGAATCCGACCGGAAGCGCCTGATTGCCGGAAAAAACGCTGCCTGAAATGTTCACGACAGGCGCAACGTGCGTCCCCGCGCAGCGCTCGAAGACGACCATGGCGCCGCCCGAAACATTCACGTCGCTGGGTCCGATCGGTTGCGCCTTGTTGTTCACGAACTGCGAATTGGTGATCGTCAACGCCTGTCCGGCGTATTGCGCCTGGAAGAAAAGGCCGCCGCCGTCCGCTGCCACGTTGTTGTCGAACGTCATGCCGTCGAGCGCGAGGCTGTGCTCGGTGAAGATCGCGCCGCCGGCGTTGCTCTGCGTGCGCCGCGCATTGGTGAGCCGCAGTCCGGAGATCGACACAAGGTAATCCGTGCCGTCGAGCGCCGGACATGCCGGATCGGTCGCGAAGATGGAGAAGTGCCGACCAACGGCGTTGGCGTCCACGGTCAACGTGCCCGCGCCGGGGCCGACGATCGACATCGCTTGAGCTATCTGGATCTGCCCGGATGTCAACGTGATCGTGCCGGTGACCGCCGGATCGAACGTGACGGTGTTCGGGCCCGGATCGGCGTTGGCCCGCGCGATCGCGTCGCGCAGGCTGCCCAGTCCGCTGTCGTTGTTGTTCGTGACGACGTAGCCCGCCGCGGGCATGAGCAAGCGACCGATCCGGGCGCCTACATACTCGGTGAACCACATGTTGCCGTCGGGTCCGGCAGTAATTCCAAGCGGCCCCGAACCTGCCGAAATGCCTTGGGGGTAAGTGGTCAGGACTCCAGCCGGTGTGATCCGCCCGATGCGGTTTCCCTTGTCTGCGGTGAACCAGAGGTTGCCGTCCGGGCCGGCCGCAATCCCGTCCGGTCCAGCGCCCGCCCCACTGAAGGGACCGAATTCGGTGACGGTGCCAACGGTTCCGTTCGCCGGCAGCGCGACGATCTTCCCGATCCGGTTGCTGTCGTATTCGGTGAACCACATGTTGCCGTCGGGCCCGGTGGTAATATTGCTAGGCCCGGCGAACGCGGTGATGCCGGCGCTAAATTCGGTGACGATGCCGGACGTGGTGATGCGCCCGATCCGGTTGCCGTCCCATTCGGTAAACCACAGGTTGCCGTCCGGCCCCGCGGCAATCCCCGAGAGGCCGGAACCGGGTGTAATGCCAGCGCTGAATTCGGTGATGGCACCGGCCATCGTGACCCGCCCGATGCGGTTGCCGAGCTCCTCCACGAACCACATGTTGCCGTCGGGCCCGGCGGTGATGTCGGATGGCGCCGAGGCCGGGGTGATGCCCGTACTGAATTCGGTGACCAACCCGGCCGGCGTGATGCGCCCGATCCGGCTGCCGCCGTATTCGGTGAACCACAGGTTGCCGTCCGGTCCGAGGGCTATGAAGGCGGGCCGCGCACCTGGCGTGATGCCGGCGATGAATTGGGTAATGACACCGGCGGGCGTGATCCGCCCAATCGAATCGACGCCGTTGGCGGACTCGGTGAACCACAGGTTGCCGTCCGGCCCCGTAGTGATACCGACCGGTTGCGCGCCTTGGGTAATGCCCACATCGAATTCGGTGATCACGCCAAGCGTCGTGCTCTTGCCGATCTTGCTCGCATTGAATTCGGTGAACCACAGATTGCCGTCGCTGCCCGTGACGATGTTGCGGGGGCCCGAATTGGGGCTGAGGCCGGCGCTGTACTCGGTAACGACACCCGCGGGAGTGATCTTACCGATCCGATTGCCGTTGAGTTCCGTGAACCACATATTCCCGTCAGGGCCAGGTGCCAGACCGTTGGCACCTCCGCCTGCCGTGAGTCCACCGAACTCCGTAACCACTCCCGCCGTCGTGATGTACGCGATCTTGTTGACATTGAACTCCGTGAACCACAGATTGTTGTCCGGACCCAGCGCGATGCTGGCGGGGCCCGCTCCCGGAGTAATGCCGGCGCTGAATTCGGTGACCACACCGCTGGTGGTGATCCGCCCTATCTTGCTCACACCCTGTTCCGTGAACCAGAGGTTGCCATCGGGGCCCTTCTCGATGGTGCTGAGGCCTGCGGCGGCGGTGATCCCGACGCTGAATTCGGTGATGACTCCAGCAGTGGTGATTCGCCCGATCTTGTTCGCAGTGGATTCCGTGAACCACAGGTTGCCATCGGGGCCCGTCACAATGGCGATGGGCACCGAATTGGCTGCGAGCCCGCTGAACTCCGTAATCACGCCGGCCGGCGTGATCTGCGCAATCTTGCTGGTGAGGCGTTCGACGAACCAGATGTTTCCGTCAGGACCCAAGGCTATTCCGCCCGGACCCGCTCCGGCGGAGAGGCCTGCGCTGTATTCAGTGACCACGCCCGCAGGCGTGATCTTGCCGATCCGGTTGCCAGTGAATTCGGTGAACCAGATGTTGCCGTCGGCGCCAAGCGCCAACGCGCGATTTGCGGGCGCCGGTGGAATGCCTGCACTGAACTCCGTGACGATCTGCGCATGCGCGGAACCTGCGATCAACTGCAGCGCGACGAGCGCAACGGTGAACGCAAGCGCCCATGACGCGAGCCTCCGGTGCCCGCAACAGGATTCAGCGAGACGCGCGGAGTTCGCGGCGACGATGCGTACATTCATGGAGCCCCCTTGTGTTCCATGCACGACGCGCGTGGCGCGCGTCAAAGCGGGGGCCCTCTTATCAGGCCATCCACCCCCGGGATCATTGCCCCCCCGCCATGCCCGAGGCGTACTGCGTCGGCAGATGTTAGTCGCTTCCGCCCACGCGTCAACACTTTTTCGCGGCGGCTGGCGCGACGGCAGAGGCAGTCCGGTCCCTCGGCGGGGGCGCATCCCGCTGCGTTGCGCGCCGCAACACGCAAGTTTGGCGTCGGGCGAGTCGGAACGCCGAAGCCAAGAGAATCACTTCGCTTCGGCAAATAAAAAGCGGCCGCGTAGGCGGCCGCTAGTGTCATCGCAGCGTGGAGACTGGCTCCGATCCGTATTGTCCTTGAGCACCTCGCCTTCGCCTTTCGGCGTACGGCTTCACAGCTTCGGATTGCTCCTCGTTGTGCTGAGGCCCCGCGGACAGGGACTGCCTTGATGACGATGCCATTGTTGCCGCAACCCGCAGCGCTCGCTACGAGCCATTTGCTCATTGCGACGTAGGAGTGCGCCTACGCGTTGCGATCGTACGTCGCCGCGGTTAAGGCGCCGGCAGCGACTTGGTGAGATTCGCGTTGGTGATGCCCTTGTCGGCGACGGTGAGCGTTCCGGTGAAATTCACGTCCTTCAGGTAATTCGCGGCCGTCACGACCTGCGCGAGCTGCGCATTGACGAGCCCGAGGTCCGCGATCGAGACCACGCGCGTCTGGTTGACGTCGCACGCGAGATAGCCGACGCGCACCGTTGCCGCGCCGCCGGTGCCCCCATCAGTCGCCGTGACGTTGGTGAGCGCCACCGTCACGTACTGCTCGTTGAGGACGCCGGTCAGCCCGACGACGACGCTGTTGCCGGAGAACGTCGGCGCGCCTGCCGTTGCCGTGCCCTCGGTGACGCTGACGGTCGCTCCGTTGAGCGGCTTGTCGAACGTGAACACGAGCGTCTGCGCAGGCCCGAGCCGCGGCTCGGTCGTCGGGTTGTGATTGATGGCCGGAGGCACGACCGTCGACAGCGGGAGGTCGAACGTGCCCGCCGCGCCGTGAACCTTGCGCGACGCGGCGCTTTGGAAGACCGGCATCGCCCCGACTGCGCCGCACGTGGGGAACTTGAACGACGCGATCTTCGTCGCCCAGTTGAACGACCCCGTGGGAGGGAACGCATATTGGTTCGTGTACCAGAACGTGCAGTCGTCCGACGGATCGATGCGCATCGAGGTGTAATCGCCCCAGCGTCCCTGCGTGCCGGTCTGCGACGCCGTGCCGTCGATGATCGACGCTTCGCCCTGCGCCATCGTGCCGGCCGCATCGGCGGCAAGGCGTCCGGTGTAGTGGATCGACGGGAAGACGGTTCCGCTCGACACGCTGAAGCCCAACGCCATGTTGCCGGACTGGTCCATCGCGATGCTGCCCATGAAGCGATAGCTCGCGTCAGGCGCGTAGGTGCCCTGCTGAAAGACGACGGGGCTGCGAACCGGGGCTGCGCACCTCGTACCAGCGCACAGCCCGTGGACGGTGCCCGCGATCACCGTGTGGTTCGTCACCAGCGACTCGTGCGTGCCGAAGTTGCGATAGGCGAGCCGGTACATCAGCCGGTCGTCGAGCGTGATCGGTCTTGCGTCGTAGATCGGCTGCGGCAACGCAGATGCCGCCTGTGAGCCGTGCAGGGAAATTGCGTGAACGGCGGTGACGGTGAGGATCGTCGGCCCCGTCAACGTCGAGTTGGCCGGCGTCGTCCAGTCGACGTGGAACTTCCACAGCCCGAGGCTGGTAAGTAGTCTGCAGCTGATGCAGGTAATTCGGGGCGCCGGCGGGCGGCGGCGTCGCGCCGTCGAGGTCGGCGGGAGGAAGCGCGCCGTTGCTGGCGTCGAGGAAGCACTGCTGCGTCGCCGCAAGCCCCGCCAGCATCTTCGCGCGGTCGAGCGCGCAGACCTCGTCCGCCCAGGAAAGCGGGCCGGCATCGTGGTGAACATGTTGTACGTGAAGTAATAGGCGTCGGGCCACACGCCGACCTTCGGGATAGTCGGGGAAATTCTGGTACGAGAAACGCGTAGCGCGTGTACGTCCCGGTCGGATCATTCGTCGTCGAGATGGCGAAGCACTCCAGATACGGAATCGGTGTCGGCGGGTTCGCGTGCGCGCCGGTCACCGCGAATTGCGTGATCAGCCAGCGGTCCGCGAGCCTGTCGTACTGCACGACCGGGTCGCCGTCGTTGTCTACTCTGGCACAGTCCGCCGAAGCCGGCCCAGAGCGAGTTGATGTCGTGCGGCACGCCGATGATGGCGCCGGACTTGTTGAACACGGCGAACATCGTGTTCACGGTCTGCACGATGTGGTTCGGCCCGACCGCGATGTTGTCGTCGGACGGCGCGCCCGAAAATCGTGAATCCCGTGAAGCCCGTGCCGAGGCCGGCGACGTTGACGGTCGTGGCCGGCATGTTCGGTGCGGCGGGAATGCGCCTGAATCGCCGTGTCGACGCCGGGTGCGCCAGCGCGTCGCGGCACGGCGGCAGACGGACGCCGTATTGAAAGCGGGCCCTCGGGACCGGTGGCCGCGCCGGAAGGTCGCGCACCGCCGGCGACACGTCGAAATGCACGGCGTCGCTGACTTGCGCGCCCTGCATCACCGGCTGCGCGGATGACGCCGTCGCGAAGATTGCGAGCGCGCCTGCGAACACAACCATAAGACAAGAAAAGCGAATGCGCATCGCCGCTCCGATAGGCATGCCGACGGGCGAAGTTGTCCGGCGGACTCTGTCCCGGCGCCGCCGGGACGGACCTATTGTAACCATTCGCCCTATCGGCGGTGGGGAATGAGGTCAGCGTCCTTCCGGCCGTCGGGCCCTTTCGTCGGCGGCGCGAACCCGCGCCGCGCCTGCATCATCACGGCGCCGGCAGCGCCTTCGTCAGGTTCGCATTCGTGATGCCCTTGTCGGCTATGGAGATGGCGCCGCTCGCATTGACGTCCATCATGAAGTTCGACGCCGTCACGGCCTGCGCGAGCTTCGAGTTGACGAGACCGAGGTCCGCGACCGATACAACCCGGGATTGGTTGACGTCGCCGACGAGGAACCCGACGCGCACCTCGCCGCTGCCGGCGGGCCCCCCGCCGGTCGGCATGACATTGGTGAGCGTCAGTGTTACGTACTGCTGGTCCGTCACCCCAGAGAGCGGCACCACGACATCGTTTCCGGAAATCGTCGGCGCCCCGGCCGTCGCCGTGCCCTCGGTCACTGCGGCCGTTGCGGCGTTGATCGGCAAGTCGAACGTGAACACGATATTCTGCGCCGGACCTTGCCGCGGCTCGGTGGTCGGATTGTGATTGACGACGCCCACGCCCGTCACCGAGAGTCCGAGGTCGAACGACCCCGCAGCGCCGTGCGTCTTGCGCGAGCTCGCGCTGACGAGCGTGGGCACGGGGATGATGTTGAAAGGGTTCGATGTTGCCGAAGCGAGCCCGGCGCTGCTGGCCGTCAAGGTATACCCAGGCCCACCCTTGTCGATGCTCAACGTGCTGAACGTCGCGATTCCGCCGCTCGCACTGATCGAGGCGGTGCCGCCCAGCGTGCCGCCGGATGGGTTGCTGCCTATCGCCATGCCGACCTGCGCCGTCGAGATGGTGACCGGGATGCCCGCGGCATCCTGCACCTGCACGACGACTGCCGGCGTGATCGCCGCACCCGCGTTGGCATTCGAGGGTTGCACGGTAAAGGCGAGTTTTGCGGCGGGTCCCGAGATCGTCGTCGGATCGCTCGCGGCGTCGTTGGTCGTGTTGAGCTCGCCGCCCCTGAAACTGTCACGTTGTTCGTGACGCTGGTCGGCGCGCTGCCGGCGACATTCACCGTGAGCGTGAGCGGCGGATAGCTCGACCCGGCGGCGAGCACCGTGTTGCCGAAGTCGCGGGTGCACGGCCCGGACGGTTGCGTGCAACTCCAGGCGGAGCCGCTGATCGACGTCGCGGTGAGCCCGCTGGCGGCAGCGTGTCGGTGACGATGACGCTGTTGCCCGATTGCACCGCCCCGGGGCCGACGTTGTTGACGGTGATGGTGTAGGTGGCGCCGAGTTCTGGCTTTGCGTGAAGTTGCCGACATGGGTCTTGGTGATGGTGAGGTCCGGGCCCGGACCGATGGTGGTCGGGTCCGATGCCGCATCATTGGCCGTGTTCAGTTCGCCGCCGCCGGACACGGTGACGCTGTTGGTGACCGAAGCGGGTGCGTTGGGGGCGACATTCACCGCGAGCGTGAGCGGCGGATAGCTCGACCCGGCGGCGAGCACCGTGTTGCCGAAGTCGCGGGTGCACGGCCCGGACGGTTGCGTGCAACTCCAGGCGGAGCCGCTGATCGACGTCGCGGTGAGCCCGCTGGGCGGCAGCGTGTCGGTGACGGTGACGGTGTTGCCCGATTGCACCGCCCCGGGGCCGACATTGTTGACGGTGATGGTGTAGGTCGCCGAGTTCTGGCTTTGCGTGAAGTTGCCGACATGGGTCTTGGTGATGGTGAGGTCCGGGCCCGGACCGATGGTGGTCGGGTCCGATGCCGCATCATTGGCCGTGTTCAGTTCGCCGCCGCCGGACACGGTGACGCTGTTGGTGACCGAAGCGGGTGCGTTGGGGGCGACATTCACCGCGAGCGTGAGCGGCGGATAGCTCGACCCGGCGGCGAGCACCGTGTTGCCGAAGTCGCGGGTAGCACGGCCCGGACGGTTGCGTGCAACTCCAGGCGGAGCCGCTGATCGACGTCGCGGTGAGCCCGCTGGCCGGCAGCGTGTCGGTGACGATGACGCTGTTGCCCGATTGCACCGCCCCGGCGCCGACATTGGTGACGGTGATGGTGTAGGTCGCCGAGTTCTGGCTTTGCGTGAAGTTGCCGACATGGGTCTTGGTGATGGTGAGGTCCGGGCCCGGACCGATGGTGGTCGGGTCCGATGCCGCATCATTGGCGGTGTTCAGTTCGCCGCCGCCGGACACGGTGACGCTGTTGGTGACCGAAGCGGGTGCGTTGGGGGCGACATTCACCGCGAGCGTGAGCGGCGGATAGCTCGACCCGGCGGCGAGCACCGTGTTGCCGAAGTCGCGGGTAGCACGGCCCGGACGGTTGCGTGCAACTCCAGGCGGAGCCGCTGATCGACGTCGCGGTGAGCCCGCTGGCCGGCAGCGTGTCGGTGACGATGACGCTGTTGCCCGATTGCACCGCCCCGGCGCCGACATTGGTGACGGTGATGGTGTAGGTCGCCGCGTTCTGGCTTTGCGTGAAGTTGCCGACATGGGTCTTGGTGATGGTGAGGTCCGGGCCCGGACCGATGGTGGTCGGGTCCGATGCCGCATCATTGGCCGTGTTCAGTTCGCCCCCGCCGGACACGGTGACGCTGTTGGTGACCGAAGCGGGTGCGTTGGGGGCGACATTCACCGCGAGCGTGAGCGGCGGATAGCTCGACCCGGCGGCGAGCACCGTGTTGCCGAAGTCGCGGGTGCACGGCCCGGACGGTTGCGTGCAACTCCAGGCGGAGCCGCTGATCGACGTCGCGGTGAGCCCGCTGGCCGGCAGCGTGTCGGTGACGATGACGCTGTTGCCCGATTGCACCGCCCCGGGGCCGACATTGGTGACGGTGATGGTGTAGGTCGCCGCGTTCTGGCTTTGCGTGAAGTTGCCGACATGGGTCTTGGTGATGGTGAGGTCCGGGCCCGGACCGATGGTGGTCGGGTCCGATGCCGCATCATTGGCCGTGTTCAGTTCGCCGCCGCCGGACACGGTGACGCTGTTGGTGACCGAAGCGGGTGCGTTGGGGGCGACATTCACCGCGAGCGTGAGCGGCGGATAGCTCGACCCGGCGGCGAGCACCGTGTTGCCGAAGTCGCGGGTGCACGGCCCGGACGGTTGCGTGCAACTCCAGGCGGAGCCGCTGATCGACGTCGCGGTGAGCCCGCTGGCCGGCATCGTGTCGGTGACGATGACGCTGTTGCCCGATTGGACGTCCCCCGGGCCGATGTTGCTGACGGTGATGGTGTACGTGGCGCCGAACTGGCTTTGCGTGAAGTTGCCGCTGTGCGTCTTCGTGATGGTGAGATCGGGCGTCAGGGCGGCGAAGGCCGATGTCGCCGCGAGCAGGCAGAGTGTGCACGCGGCCGCCGCCATCCGCACCGCGACAGCGCGCAGGTCAAGAACAGCGATGCGATGCGTGGTCGCGCCTGGCGTCCCGCCAATGCCATGCGCATAAGGTGCGGCTGAATCGTGACGAAAACTACCCTCGTGCCCGGCGCTCATGTCATCGTCCCCTTTTCAGCAGTGAACCCACGCGCCGGGCGAACTGGCGCCATCGTGCAGCCAGAACTCTACGCGGTCCTGGCCGAATTGAAACGCGAAAATGCGCTGAAATGCGGCTCGATTACCGCGCACTGAACGGTACTCGCAGCGGTCGGGTGTGGCAGCATTGGGTTCAGGCCGATGTCCGGATCCGGCGGCACGGTCTGGGCAAAGGCGCCGCCGGCGGCCACCAGTGCGAACACGAGTCAGTGCGAGGCGCAACGGGAACGACACGAGGCGGGACGTGCATCGCATGACGGTGACTCCGGCGGCATCGCTGCCGCGAATGGGGTTCGGGGGTACCGTCACGGGTCCCGGCGCGCGGCGCGCCCGGTGCCGATCGCGGCGGAGGTGCCCGCGATGCATCGTCGGCAGTCTAGCTCAAGCCGTAGCGGCACGCGCCTCGACTTCCGGTGAATATTCGACAGCGCACGCGCGCCGGGCGCCGCGGCGCGGCCCCCGCCCCGCCATGTCGGTCCGGCTACGGGAGCGACAGCGCCCGCGTCAGAATCGCGTTCGTGATGCCCTTGTCGGCGACCGTCAGCGTTCCGCTCGCATTCACGTCCTTGAGGAAGTTCGCCGCAGGTCGCCGGGGCACTACTTCGGAAACGGCACCGCGCCCAGTCCGGCCGCGACGCGGCGGCGCAATGGCGCCGCCGCGTCCGGGGGAAGGTGCGCGTGTTATGGCGCCGGCAGCGCCTTGGTGAGATTGGCGTTGGTGAGGCCCTTGTCGGCAAGCGTCAGCGTGCCGTTCGCGTTGACGTCCTTCAGGAAATTCGCCGCGGTCACCGGCTGCGAAAGCTGCGCATTCACGAGGCCCAGGTCGCCGACCGACACCACGCGGCTCTGATTGACGTCGCCCAGCAGATATCCGACGCGCATGACGCCGGACCCGTTGGTGCCGCCGTCGGCGGACGCCACGCTGCTCACGGTCACGGTCACGTACTGCTTGTCCGTCACGCCCGTCAACGGCACCGTCATCGTGTTCGCCTTGAAAATCGGCGTCCCCGCCGTCGCGATGCCTTCGGTCACGCTTGCCGTGCCGCCTGTGACCGGCTTGTCGAAGGTGAAGACCATGTTGTGATTCGGTCCGATGCGCGGGTCCGTCGTCGGATTGGTGGGGATGGTGCTCGTGACCAGGTCGAACAGCCCCGCCGCCCCATGCGTCCGTTCCGCCATCGTGACGGCGACACTCGGCGCGAGCGGAGGCGCGACCACGCGGGTAAAGACGCTCGGGCCGGCACCGTCGGTGTAGGTCAGCGTGTTTCCGGTTACGGTCACGGTTGCGCTTCCGCCCGCCGGATTCGACAGGCCCCATTGGCCGTTTGTGTCGAGGAGCGTCGTCGCGACGAACGCACCCGTGCCCGGGTTCCACGTGTACGTGCCGCGCTCCATGCCGTCCTGCCCGTTCGGGTCGCCCGGCGGCCCGTCCTCCGCCATGAGATACGTGCCGTTGGCAAAGAACGAGATGACGGCCGAGCTGTCGGCGCTCGTCGTGTCGCCGATCACCCAGCTACCGACGATGGGGCTGCTGCCGGTCGCCAACGCCAGGCTCGAAGCGCCGCCGCCACCCGGAAAGCTCGCCGTGAGATAGTTGCCCAGCATGGTGACCGTGACGCCCGAAACGCCGCTGATGCCCGACGCGCCTTCATCGCCATTGGTGTCGAGCAGCGTGGTCAGCGCGAACGCGTGCGTGACCGGATCCCACGTGTAGGTGCCGCGCTCGAAGCCGTCGACCCCCGTCGGCGCATCGGCGGCAGGCGCATCCTGGATCTGGTAGTACGTCCCGTTGGCGAGGAAGACGATGACGTTGGCGCCCTCGCCGGTGTTGTCCGAATTCGAGTACGAGCCGACGATCGACTGCGCCGGCGGCGATGCAGCATAGGCCGCGAGATAGCCGACGGGAAATTCGACGATGAAGCCCTCGGCGTTGCCGTTGTGGTTGCCGACACCCCAGATCCGCGTTCCATCCGCGGACACGCCCTCGACGGCATCCAGCGTCCAGCCCGTGAGGTCGACCCCCGCGCCAGACACGATCGTCTGGACGTCGTGCCAGCCGCTGGCGTTGCGAAGCATGCTTGCCCCGACGGCTCCCTGCGGGTCATACAGCTGCATTGCCGCGACGGAACCGTCCGAATTCATGCCTCCGAGGCCATTGATTACCCAACCGGCCGCGGGGGTCCCCAACAGCGTACTGGTCGCTGTGGTCGCGTTGTAGATATACAGCTCTCCATAGGGTGCAGCGGGGCTGTCGCCGACGACCAGGGCCAGTTTGCCGTCGGGAGAGACGGCCTGAGCAAAGCTCCAAGTGCCCCCCGTCAGAAGAGGAATGGCGGAGACGCCAGCACCCTCGACATAGCGGAACGCGGCGTTGCCCGGACCATAAGGTTTGCCGCCGCTGATAACGGTGTTGCTGCTGGTGCCCACCATCACGGACCCGTCGGACGACACCGTGTGCCCGGCGGTGAAGCTCGCGTTGTCGCCGGCGTTCAGGAACGGGATCGCGGTGACCGTGGGACCGGCGACGGTGTATCGGACGGCCTGAAGCTGGCCCGCGCCACTGTACTTCGCAGCGCCGTACAGGATCGAGCCGTCGCTCGATATTGCGGTGGCCATGCTCTGCTGCGGGAAGCCCGGCAGGGTGCCGAGATCGATCTGGGTGAGATCGCTGGTCTTGACGCGCACCGCGTGACGCTGCCCCGTCGCGACCGGATTGAAGTGCGCCCGCGCGGCGATGAAGGCGGCGTCCGGCGTGATGGCCGACGCGATGACCCCATTGACATCGATCACGCCGGGCACGAGCGGCGGCAGCGCAACGATGCCACCAGTGGAGGTCCAGAGAAAGGCCGTGTCATTGCCGACCGAGCCGGAGTTCGCCGCCGAACCGCCGACGGCGTAGAGGACGGTGCCGACACGCGTCGTGTCGCGCACCTCGCTTTGGGTGATGCCGCCGGGAAGGTCGCCGACGCCGTAGAACGTGACCTGGGACAGGCCGATTGCCGGCATGAGGAGCAGCATTGCCGCCGCGAAGAAGGTGACACGGGTTCGAACAATTTTCATGTCGGGGATCCGTTTGGAAGTCGTGGACGAGGCGTGCGGATCAAACATCGATTGCGCAAAGCGATGGCTGCACGCTCGCACCGGGCAATGGCGAGCGCGTCCGGTCACGCGCGTGGATTCGCGTGACGATCAAATCGCTGGGTATGAATCGGCGCGCCTGGCGCGCACGCGGGGCACGTTGCGTCGCGAGCGCACGGGCGCAGCCGCCCTCGTCACGGCGCCGCAAGGCGCACGTCCGGATCTCGCATGAATTTTCCCCTTGCCCGATGCATGTTCGTACGCGAAGCAGTGGTCCCGGGCAACCCCGCGAATCCCCGCTGCGTCATTGCGCGGATCGAGCTCCCGGCGCTGTCATCAGGGCGCGCGGCGCATCGATCCCCCGCATGCCGGCATCATCCATGCGGTGCGCCGACATGTCCAGCGCAACAGCGCGAAAAATACGATGCTGGCGGACTTGTAGTCCACGGAGATGAGACGGACCGTGATGGGCCGGAATCCGAATCCGATTGCCGCCGGCCATTTGGCGCGCACGCGTTCGCCGCACCGCAACATCCCATGCCCGTGCAAGTTGGCGCGACGCGCACGTGAGGCGCGCGTCGCGTCAAGCATCGTTACGGCGCCGGCAGCGCCTTGGTGAGATTCGCGTTGGCGATCGCCTTGTCGGCAACGCTGAGCGTCCCGCTGAAGTTGACGTCCTTCAGGTAGTTCGACGCATTCACCAGCTGCGCCAGCACCGCATTGACGAGGCCGACGTCGGCCACCGACACGGTGCGGCTGGCGTTGACGTCGCCCGCGAGGAAGCCCACGCGCGCCGCGCCGACGCCGCCCGTGCCGCCGTCGGTCGAGCCGACGTTGGTGAGCGATACGGTCACGTACTGCTGGTTCGTCACGCCGGTCAGATTCACGACGACGGTGCTGCCCACGACCGACGAGCTTGGCGTCGCCGTACCCTCGGTGACCGTGGCGGTCCCCGCGTTGAGCGGCTTGTCGAAGGTGAAGACGATCTGGTGCGCGGGTCCCTGCCGCGGCTCGGTCGTTGGCGCATGGTTGACCGTTGGCGGCGTCGTGAACGTCAGCGGCAGGTCGAACGTACCGGCCGCGCCGTGCACCTTGCGTGCGACGATGCCCTGCAGCACCGGTGTCGTGCCGGCACCGCTGGTCACCGTGAGCGTCGCGGACGGAAGCGCGGTGTTGAATGCCATGGGGTTGGTGACCGTGCCCGAGGCATCCGGATGGCTGCCCACGCTGCTGCTCGTCACGGTGACGGTGTACGTGCACATCGTGCCCGCGGGCAGCGTCGCCGCGGTGACGACGAGCGTTCCGCCCCCGCCCGACGCCGCGAGCGATGCCACGCACCCCGCTCCGCTCACCGACGCGCTGGGGCTCGCGGCGTTCACGACGCCCGCCGGATACGTATCGGTGAACGAGACGCCGGTCAGCGCGCGCGTGTTCGTGTTGGTCAGCTGGATCGTCAGCACCGATGTCGTGCCCGTCGTGATCGACGGCGGCGCGAAGCTCCGTGCCGCAGTCAGCGTCAGCACGCTGCGCACCGCGGCATCCGCCATCACGATGCCGACACCCGAGTCGCGATCGGCGCCGACGGTCGCTTCGATGTCGAGGCCGGAACTGAGGAGCGCCGTCGTGATCTGGGCCTTGGTCAGCGAGCCTTCGCCGATTTGACCAGCGCGGCGATCGACGCCGCGGTCGGCGCGGCGGCCGACGTGCCGCAGAAAGTGAGGAA
Organism: uncultured beta proteobacterium; assembly: GCA_963717695.1. Taxonomy (GTDB): domain Bacteria; phylum Pseudomonadota; class Gammaproteobacteria; order Burkholderiales; family Casimicrobiaceae; genus CAIWHR01. The sequence goes on from CAVQWR010000006.1 coordinate 670,467, forward strand.
TCCCGACGTGGCGGTCGCACCGCAGTCGGATGCGGTCAGGTCGACCTTGGCCAACGTTGTCCCGCCGCCCGTGCCAAACTTGAAGTTGCCGGGTGTGATCGCGGAGCCATCCGGGTTGTAGAAGATTTTCCGGGGGCCGTCCGAGCTGTAGTAGTTGACGTGGACGCCGGTGCCGCCAGTGAACACGCCGGCGCCGATGGGACGCACGTCGATCGCCGCGGCCGTGAGCGCGCTCGCCGCGGCATTGTGGCCAAAGGTGCTGCCGGTGGTCGAGTCGCCCGCGGTGATGCGCCCGCGATTGGTGTCGATGCGAATGGCCCGCGCCACTGCCGCGCTGCCGTACTTGACGACGTAGATGCGCGCGTTGACGCCGAACGAGCCGGTATTGCAGAACGCAAAGTCGACCGGGTCCTGCGTGCCGGTCTGAAAGTCGCCGGTCCAGGAGCACAGCAGCGCGGTTCCCGTGCTGTTGCCGACGAGGATGTCATAGTCGTTCGCCGAGTGACCGAGCTGGTCGCTCCACTTGAGGCTGATGACGCTGGTGTCGCCGGTCAGCGTCGTGTAGTTGAGGCCCGAGGGAAACTGGTGCAGCGAAATGCCGCCCGCCGGCAGGCTCCCATTCTTGGCCGTTTCCTGGGTCGTGATAAATGCGGGAATCGCCATGGCGCTCGCGACGAAGTCGCCCTCGTAGGTGCCCGACTGCGTCTGCGTCTTGTTGCCCGAGTTCGCCGCCGAGGAAAAGTAGAGCGCGCCCGCCGCTGTCACCGTGTTCACCGCCAGTGACACCGGGCCGTCCTGGAACGCGCCCTCGTCGAAATATGTGACGTCGTCGACGATGATGTGGCAGCCGGCGGCCTGCAGCGACGTGATGTTGGTCGCGAACGACGCCTCGCTGGTGAAGGCCGTAGCGAATTCCAGCGTGGCGCCCGGCGCCATGTCGTGGATGATCTCCATCATCGCCGTGCCTTCGTCGCCGGTGCCGGCCTGGCCGGCCAGCACGAGGGTGCCCGCCGGCAGGTCCAAGGATGTGATCCGTGCGGCGAGCGAATCGACGCCGTCGGACAGCACGCAGACCTTGACGCCGGTGCCGTCGATGCCGGAGCTCTGGACGAGGTTGGCCTTGTGCGCGGTGACGCCCTGCCAGTTCGCGGCGCCAACGTTGGTGATTGCGCCGCCGATGTCGGCAACCGATTCCGGCCCCTCGATCCAGCGATTCGTGCGCACCCTCTCCTTCGGTCCGATCGAGCGCACGTCGCTGCGCTGCGCGATATCGACGAGGGCGGTGATCGGCACGCGCGCAGTGATCGTTCCGTAGACCGGGAACTCCTCGACGTCGTAGGCGCCGCTCGCCTTCACCACCGCGACGAGCTCAGGCGTCACCTCGCCCTTGATCACGACGAAGACCGTCCGGTCCGCAGCGACGTTGGCGTCGATGAACTCCTGCACCTGGGGTTCCCATCCCTGCGGGATCGCACCGCGGGTCGGCGCGAATGCACGCGACGCAAGCAGCAGCATCGATGAAATCTTCTTCTCGGCCGGCGTCCGTTGCGCCATGCCTCCCACCGGCGCCGGCACGGACACGGAATCCCCGGGCGTCGAAGTCTGCGCCAGCGCATTGCCTGCGCCGAGCAGGAAGACGAAAGCGAGCGCAAGCAGATTGCGACGCGACGACGTGACGTTCATGCGGCTCTCCCTGATCCAGGCACTGCAGAAGTGCGCGCGAAGAAAATCTCGCCCCGCGCGATACCGGAAGCTCGAAGCAAGTCCGGTGCCAAAAAGAAGGGGGCCGCCGTCTCCGGCAGCCCCCTTTTTCCGGTTCAATCGCCGCGGGCTTTGATCACCCGCGTGCGAGCGTTTCTCAGGCCTTGCGACGCATCATCAGCATTCCGGCGCCACCGAGCATGAGCGCGAGGAGCAGCAGCATCCACTCGTTCAGCGTCGGGATCGGCGTGTTGTTGACGATGCCGGCTGCCGTCCACGTGTAGGTCGCACCGACCGGGTCGAGATTGCCTCCCGGACCGATCGCCTGCACCTTGAACGTGTGGCTGCCGTTGCCCACCGAAACCGTCGTCGGCGACGTGCAGGCGAAGACCGTGCCGCCGTCGAGCTGGCACTGGAACGTCGAGCCCGCGATGCTCGAGGTGAACGTGAACTGCGGGTTCGGAACGCTCGACGGGTTGGTCGGGAAGCCCGTGATCGTCGTGACCGGCGGCAGGTCGAACGTCGCGGTGACTGCTTGTGCCGCCGACATCGTGACCACGCAGGTGCCGGTGCCCGAGCAGCCCGCGCCGCTCCAGCCCGTGAACGCCGAGCCGGCATTGGCGACGGCCGTCAGCGTGACGGTCGAAGCGGCCGGGAACGCGAAAGCACACGTTCCAGGACAGGCGATGCCCGCCGGCGCGCTCGTCACCGAGCCTGTGCCCGTGCCGGCCAGCGTGACCGTCAGCGTTTGCGGACCCGCGGTGAACTGGGCATTTACCGTCGTTGCCGCGGAGAGGTTCACCACGCAGGTGCCGGTGCCGGAGCAGCCGCCGCCACTCCAGCCCGCGAACGTGTCGGCGCCGGTTGGGGTGGCCGTCAGCGTCACGGTCGTTGGATTCGGGAACGCAAAGCTGCATGTCACGCCGCAGTTGATGCCGGCCGGCGCGCTCGTCACGGTGCCCGTGCCCGTGCCCGACTTCGTCACGGTGAGGGTGACCGGGGGAAGCGGCGGAGTAAACGTGGCAGTTACGGTCGCCGCCGCGGTAACGGCGACGACGCAGGTGCCGGTGCCGGAGCAGCCGCCGCCGGACCAGCCGGTGAACGTCGATGTGCCCGTCGCGGTTGCCGTCAGCGTGACGGTCGAACCGGGATAGATGTCGGAGCAGGTTCCGGGGCCGGGGTTGGTGCAATTGATTAGACCGACGTCGCTGACGACGCCGCCCGTGCCGCCGCCGGCCAGGACAACCGTCAGCGGCTGGCCGACGATGACGTCAAACGTCGCCGTCAGCGCCATGTCGTAGTCGACGAATGTCGTGTCCGTGACGGCAGACGTGCCGCCCGGCGTGGGCTTGATGTTGTACGTGCCGAGCGGCGTCGCCGGGTCGACACTGAACGTGATCTTCTCGACGAACAGGTTGTTGCCGGTCGCGGAGGGCCCGAGGCCGATGGTGTTGCGGCCGAGGTTGTCGTCGTTGTCGGGATTGAGCAGCGCGCTCGGCAGCGCGAGGACGGTGGCGTCAGCGGTGCCGGACGACGTGTCGTTGTAGATCGACCCGGTGAAATCGCGCGCGGTGATCTGGAATGCAACGGGCGGCGTTGCCGGCGCCGTCTGGAGGATGCGGAAGGCGGCGCCGATCGTCGCGGTGGCGGGCGCATCGACGCGCACGTCCATCGAGAAGCTCGAGCCCGGGGTGACCTTGGTCGAAGTCGCTGCGCCGCCGGGAACTGCAAAGCGGGAGGTCACCTGGCCGATTGCCGCGGTGGATACAAGCGCCCCCAGCGCAACCAGTCCTACTGCCTGACAAAAACGCTTTCCGAATCTCATCACTGACTCCCCGGTTTCCGGAACAATTTATTCACTGCGAACAAGCCTCAGGCGTGGATAGTAACAGCAGCCCCTCAATACGGGAACCACTTTTTGCGCGGTGCGCGCGCCGGTTACGCCACGGGCGAAGGCCCGGTCAGATCGTTGTTCGTGATTCCTTTTTTTTCGGTCGCCGCGACGATTGAGCCGCGGCACTCGTGCCTTCACCAATCGGACGAATGGACAAGACGCCCGGACGGCCACTCGTGGAATTGAATCACAATAATCTGGAGCAGGCCAATTCTTGCCGGTATGTTTAGGCGTATTCCGTTGTCATGCGGTGAAAATCCAACAGCGGTGTCCCCGGCGGCGCCCCCGTAGAGCGCCATGGTGCGGTGCAAAAAAATGCAACGGAGCGCCGCTTTTGACACCCGCAAGGCACTGGCGCGCCAATTTGAAGCAAGAAATGGGCAAGGGTTAACCCGCGTCACCCTTTCGGAGCCCGGACCACCCACATCGCGCCCCGGCTCCAGATCAAGCCTGCGCTGGCAAGCCCTGATTCGCTGCAGCGGCCGGGCGCCCGCGGAACCGGCTCGCGTCTGCGCCTCCCCTGCCGTCCCACCGCCATCGCTACGGCGGCGGCAACGAATGCGTGAGGCTGGCGTTTGTGATCCCCTTGTCGGCCACGCTGATCGCGCCGCTCGTATTGACGTCCTTAAGGAAGTTTGCGGCGGTGACCGGTTGCGACAGCTGCGCATTGACGAGGCCGAGATCGGCAACCGTAACGACCCGGTTCTGGGTCACGTCCGCCAGCAGGAAGCCGACCCGAACGCTCGCGGCGCCGCCGGTGCCGCCGTCGACCGAGCCGACATTGCCGAGTGTGACGGTCAGGTATTGCGCGTCGGCGACACCCGTCAGCGGAACGACCACGTCGTTGCCGCTGAACGTCGGCGCCCCGGCCGTCGCCGCACCTTCGATGACAGCTGCATTGGCGCTCGCGATCGGCTTGTCGAACGTGAACACGATAGCCTGCGCCGGCCCCTGTCGTGGCTCGGTGGTCGGATTTGTCGGCACGAGCGAAAGCGGCAGGTCGAACGTGCCGGCCGCGCCGTGTACCCGGCGCGAGGCGGCCCCCTGGAACACGGGCGTCGGCGGTATGCCGTTGCCCTTCACGGCGTACGGAATCGGAATGCACGAACCGCCGGCGATCGGGCACTCGAACACGCTCGTGCTTCCGCTCGCCGATCCGAGGCTGGTCGGATGAAACGATTGATCGACGACGCAGGTTCCGGGACCCGCGTAGCCGCCGCAGTTGCCGAAGCCGAAGATGAACGGCGGATTGATGCCCGATCCGGACGCGATCTGGATCGAATAGCCGGCATCGACGGTCAACGTAGTGTGTTGCAGCACCGTCGTGTTGATGGCGACGTCGCCGAAATCGATTCCCCCCGGGTTCGCGCTCGCCACGCTGATCCCGGTGCCGCTGACGTTGTAGGGAATGGGAAGGCAGGAGCCGCCCGCCACCGGACACTCGAACACGTTGGTCGTGCCGTTCGACGTGGCCAAGGCGGTCGGGTGGAACGATTCGTTGACGTTGCAGGTGCCGGGCCCGGTGAATCCGCCGCCCGCGCCGCACGTGTCGAAGGCGAAGCTGAACGGAACGTTGATGCCGCTGCCCGTTGCGAGCGCGACCTGGTAACCCGTATCCACCGTGATGGTCACGCCTTGAGTCACCGTGGTGTTGATCGGCACATTGCCGTAATTGACCGCAGCCGGGGCTGCGAACGCGACGCTGACGCCGGTGCCGCTGACGTTGTAGGGAATGGGAAGGCAGGAGCCGCCCGCCACCGGACACTCGAACACGTTGGTCGTGCCGTTCGACGTGGCCAAGGCGGTCGGGTGGAACGATTCGTTGACGTTGCAGGTGCCGGGCCCGGTGAATCCGCCGCCCGCACCGCACGTGTCGAAGGCGAAGCTGAACGGAACGTTGATGCCGCTGCCCGTTGCGAGTGCGACCTGGTAACCCGTATCCACCGTGATCGTCACGCCTTGAGTCACCGTGGTGTTGATCGGCACGTTGCCGTAATTGACCGCAGCCGGGGCTGCGAACGCGACGCTGACGCCGGTGCCGCTCACGGAGAACGGAATGGGAATGCACGATCCGCCACCAACCGGACATTCGAACACGTTCGTGACGCCGGACGACGCCGTGAAGCTCGTCGGATTGAACGACTCGGTGACGATGCACGTTCCGGGGCCGGTGAATCCGCCTCCCGCACCGCACGTGTTGAAGCTGAAGCTGAACGGAGCGCTGATGCCGCTGCCCGAGGCGAGCGCGATTTGGTAACCCGCATCCACGGTGATCGTTATGTTCTGCGACACCGTCGTGTTGATCGGCACATTGCCGAAATTTGCGGCGGGCGGGTTCGCGAAGCCATCGGCTGTCGCGCCGCCGGGGCGCGTGCCGATTGCCGGAAGCGTCACGACGCGGCCGTCGACGGCAATGCCCTGCGTCGACGACAGCGAGCCGGCCACAGGCGCCGGTGTCTGCGTGCGTGCAACGGTCGGAATGCCCGTCGCCGAAATTTGGACGTTGTCCGCGGCGGGATTCGCCGCGATCCACTGCCGCTGTGCGGCACTGTCTGCCGGGACTCGCGTGTCCGCGGGAACGCTCGGGACGCCTGCGACGAATTGCACCCTGCTCATGCGGTCGGCATCCGCCGCGGTCCAATCGCGCGGGTTCGGTGCGGAAGCGCCAGCGATTCCGTTCGCCGGTGCCATCGACGGGTTGCCTGCAGGAGGAAACTGCACCGCGCTCGCGCGCCCTGGATCTGCCACGAGCCACTCCCGCGATGATTGCGATGCGGTGGCGCCTGCCGCTCCGCTGCGCGGGGATACGACGGGCACGCCGGAAGGCGTGTACCGAATGGAACCGGCAGCGGCAGGATCGGCGATCATCCAACCTCGCGTCGTGTCGACCGGAGCCGCTGTTTTCGCGTCGGACTTCGTCGGGCCGGGCGGGGCGGCACTCGCGATCGTCGGGACGGCGATCGGCAGGAGCACAAGGGCAATGGCCAATAGGCTCCGAATGGCGGCGCAAGACTTCCGCTCCGGGGGCAAACTCGCGTTCATTTCGATTCGCATGTTGATTCCGCGCACACTTTCAACTTCGGCGAGCAAATTCCGAGCCAGCACGCATTTGTGATAGCGCAACTTCTGATGGACGGCGAGCGCCGCCGCTGGAATGCAACACGACCGCCATTTCTCTCGCCACGAAATCTCTTGCGAGAGCGAAAGGCAACGCTGATGCAGCGCGAAGAGGGTCGCCACGTGCCTGTCGATCGCGAGCACCTGGAATTTACCTGACATGCTGCGTCGTCGGCAGCCTTACAGCTCCTTCCGCGAGCCGCCTGCACACATTGCTGAGACAAACCTCCACTATCGAGATGCAGGGAGTGGAGGTTCGACAAGGAGTATTGCCATGAGCTCGATGCTCTGGTTCATGCTGGGTTGCTGGATTGGTTGCGGCGCGGGATTCCTCCTTTGTGCGCTCGTGCAAATGCAGCGTCCGCCGCGCCGCGTGGTGAACGCGCCGGTGAATACGATGCCCATCGCGAAGCCGAAAAGCCGACGGCTCGAAGCGCTACGGCCAAACCTGATGACGACGAAGAAGGTCCATCTGCACGCCTAAGAGACTCGCCGGCGGGAGAAGAGCGAGCACCTGTTTTTCGGGCTTCTTGCGCAAAAAGAACGGGCGCGAGGCCCGTTTTTTGTTGGCAGAGAGTGCGGAGTTCGGTTCGAACCCGCGTCAGGTTGTTAGTCTAGGCACGCTTTTCAGGCGCGCGCCTCAAACCACTCATCAACCTTTCGTTCGGCTCGCCCTTCAACCGCAAGTCGGGGAATACGCGCATCCGGACGGCTTCGTCGAGCGCCGCGTCGCCGTGCAATTCGCCATCGACTTCGAGATCGCGGTCCATCGACGCGCCGATCGCGAGCGCCTTGTGCACCTTGCGCGACTGCGTATCGGTGCCGCTGCAAAAAAATGGCGCAAATGCGACATCGGCGCAACCTTCGGCGTGATGCCGAAGCGGCAATCTGCCGCATGAATCGTAGGAGCCCCGCGAGCGATCGATCACGCGCATCCGACCGCGCGTCGGTAACTCGTTCATCGAGCCAGCATCATTGATTTGCATCAACACGTCATCGATGAATCAATCGCATCGTCGATGCAGTTGTATTGCGCGGCTCGAAGCCAAACGCGCTGCGGTCAGTTGACGCACATGCATCACAGCTCGAATGAATCGGAGCACGTCGCAGGAATCGTACCGCGACGCCTCACGTGCGATGCGCCGACGAGAATTGTGCACGACAACCTTGTCGAGGCGACCGAGCGCGAGCCCAATCACGGAATCCGCGACCGCGATGCTCGCTGTCGATCAGTCGCTGTCATGGTCCCCCGCTGCGATCGCTTCGCGATGTGATGGACACGCGACTTCAGGATCACGTTCAAAGAGACGAATGCGAATTCGCTTGCGTTTGCGGCAGGCACGTCTTGCGTCGACACGCATCGTCGCCTCGTCAAATCCGACTGCGTCCAGGGCGATAAGAGGAGATTCGCACAGGTGTTCGAACACAGGTCATTTCATGCAGGGGAGCCAACCATGCACGCAACAATGGGATCTACCCGTCCAGTAGTGATAGGCGAACAACGCACCAACCTGATGCGGCGCCGTATGCGCGCAGTCGGAATCGGTGTCCTGGCATGTGCCGCGGCCTCGATCGGCAACGCGCAGCCGCTGAGCTGGTCGACCATCGTCAACAACGGCGACACGATGCCGGGGACCGAAGCCGCGCCAAAGTTGTTCAACAGCTTCAACCAGCCTTCGCTGAACGAGAGCAAGCTGGTGGTGTTCCGCGCGCGCAGCAAGGGCGGTGCCAGCGGCGAGCCGTTGCACGGCATCTACCTTCGCGACATGTCGGGAGCCCATCCGATCATCATGATCACCGCGCGCGGCGACACGGTGCCGGCGCCGAACAATACGCTCTATAACAGCGAGCTTTCGAGCTTCCAGGAGTTTCCGTCGACGCCACGTATCGACATCGCGTCCCCGCTGATCGCGACGCGCGGTCAATCGCAGCCGGTGTGGACCTACCAGCTTCTGGATGAAACGGTCGTGCCCCCGGTGCTTACCGACACTCGCGTCGGCACTTCCGGCATCTACGCGAACCCCGGCGGCGTTCTCGTCACCGGCGCGAACCTGCTTGGCGCCGCAGTCGACATCGACCAGACGACGCTGACATTCCCGTGGTTCTCGGTGCCGGGGGCGCCGCCTGGAACGAGGTTCGACCAGTTTCCCGGCAGCCCGGCGGTGACCAACGGACAGTACATCGCCTTCAAGGGCAACTACACCGATCCGTCCGACGGATTGGGCAGGACCGGCGTGTACTACCGCGACGTGACGCCCGTCGCCCCGCCCGCAGTACCGCCATCGATCCAGGTGGTCGCGAACAGCAATATGGTCATACCGAACCAGCCGCCAGGTGGGACGGTTCTGTTCGGGTCAACGGCGCCACCGAGCGCCGCCAACGGCTTCATCGTGTTCACCGGCCTCGACGTGGAGGACGCCCCGACGCTGGGCGGCATCTATCGGGCGCCACTCCAGCCGACACCGGCATTGCAAACGCTCGTCGGCATCGGCGACCCCGTACCCGGCGAACGGTCCGGCGCGACCTTCCGCGCTTTCGGGGAAGGGCTGTCGATCAGCGCGGACGGAAGGTTTGTGTCGTTCTGGGGCGCGTGGGGAACGCAGACGACGGCGAAGACGCTGCGCTGCCCGTCCGACGGCAACGCGGACCTGGTCGCATATTGCAATGAGCACTTCCCGGACGGATACGTCGTGAACATCCCGGTTCATCAGGGGATCTTCGTTCACGATGCGCAAGACGGGCTGACGTTTCCCGTTGCGAAGACCGGCGAGGACGGCTTCAGCGATTTCCTCTACTGGGTGTTTTCCGGCCGGCCGCCGGGAACCGGCGGCGGCGACGAGCCGAGTCTCGAGCCGCCACGCTGGCGCTCTTCGGCGTTCGCTGCGCTCTCGGCGACGCACGGCAACGCGATCCAGACCGCATTCAAGGGGAGCAAGTCCATTCTGTCGCCGGCGTCACCGCTTCACCCCCGCGGCGCATCGATTGCGTATGACGGCATTTACGTGAGGAACGGATTCGGCGCGCACGTGCCGCTGCTGACCGTCGTCGAAACGATCATCGGATCGGGGCAGGGGATCGATCCGATGGCACCGGCGAACTCCATCGTCACGGCGATCGGACTCGAGCGGGACGGGTTCCGCAGCGGTCATCTCGCAGTCGCGGTATCGATGCTCTACGAGGACGCGCTGACCTCGGTCGGCTGGGCCGGGCTGTATCTCGCTCACATTCCGCCCGCCCCCGACGTGCCCGCATTCACGTCCGCCGCATCGAAGCGAAACCATGCTGGCGCGGGTCCGTTCGAACTTGCGCTCGCGCTGTCCCCGTCCAATCCGACGACCGAACCGAGAATGGGCCCGGATCATACGATCGTCTTCACTTTCGACCACCCGGTAACGTCGGCCACGGCTGACGTGACGGAGGGCATCGCGACCGTTTCCGGAACGTCCGCTTCCGGCAATACGCTCATCGTGCACCTCAGCGGTGTTGCAGACCAGCAGTACGTCACGGTTCGCGTCAGCAATGTTGAGACGACGGACGGCTCCCTGCCGGGCGTCGCAGGCTCGGTGCGTGTCGGCATGCTCGCCGGGGACGTGAATCAGAGCCGCGTGGTGACGCTGGCGGATCTCGGCTTGGTGAACGCCGCCCAGAGTCATCCTCTGACCGCTGCGAACTTCCATCTGGACGTCAATGCGAACGGCGCGCTTACCGTCAGCGAGAAAGCGATCGTCAATGCCAGTCTCACTCACGCATTGCCGGCGCCATAAGCGCGGATGGACGGATTTATCGGCCCCAGGCTGAATCGACCTGACGGAATTGAGCCTTCGAGGTTGTCGACCGCTCTCGCCAAAACAAAACGGGCCTCGCGCCCGTTTTGTTTTTGGCGGAGAGGGCGGGATTCGAACCCGCGTTAGGTTATTAACCTAAACACGCTTTCCAGGCGTGCGACTTAAACCGCTCATCCACCTCTCCGTGTGCTGCCTGTATCACCAAACACGCTTTGGCGTCGGCCGCTCGGCATCCGCCTCGCTTAACGCGCGACTGCGCGCGCATTAGCCTCCACCTCAGCATGCCGAAAATGCGTCGGCATGCTGCCAGGCGTGCGACTTAAACCGCTCATCCACCTCTCCGTGTGCTGCCTGTATCACCAAACACGCTTTGGCGTCGGCCGCTCGGCCTTCGCGTCGTCTTGATCATCGGCGCCGCGCGAAAAGCCCGCTATTCTACCCGAAACGCACCCTGTCCCGCATCAGAGCAGCGCCGACTGACGCTGCACGTTGGAGTCGACGACGGTCAGCGCGGTCATGTTGACGATGCGCCGCACCGTCGCTGACGGGGTCAGGATGTGCGCGGGCTTGGCCACGCCGAGCAGGATCGGCCCCAGCGTTACGCCGCTTCCCGCCGTGACCTTCAGAAGGTTGAAGGCGATGTTGGCGGCGTCGACCGTCGGCATGATGAGGAGGTTCGCCTCGCCCTTCAGCCGCGAGTCGGGGAACACGCGCAGGCGGACGGCTTCGTCGAGCGCGGCGTCGCCGTGCATTTCGCCCTCGACTTCGAGGTCGGGGTCCATTGTCGCGACGATTGCGAGCGCCTTCTGCATCTTGCGCGCCTGCGGGTCCCCGCCGCTGCCGAAGCTCGAATGCGACAGCAGCGCGACCTTCGGCGTGATGCCGAAGCGGCGGATCTCCTCGGCGGCGAGCAGCGTGATCTCGGCGATCTCCTCCGCCGACGGGTCGACGTTGACGTAGGTGTCGGCGATGAAGACGGTGCGGTTCGGCATCACGACCGCGTTCATCGCGGCGTAGACCTTGGCGCCCTTGCGCAGGCCGATCACCTGCTTGATGAAGCGCAGATGCGACTCGTGCGTGCCGAACGTGCCGCAGATCATGCCTTCGGCGTCGCCCATGTGGATCATCATCGCGCCGATCAGCGTGAAGCGGCGGCGCAGGTCCACCTTCGCGGAAACGGGCGACACGCCCATGCGCTGCGTCAACCGGTAGTACTCGGTCCAGTACGCGCGGTAGCGCGAGTCGTTTTCCGGGTTGACGACCTCGACGTCGACGCCGGGCCGGAGCCGCAGGCCGTAGCGCTCGATGTTCTGCTGCAGCACCGCGGGGCGCGCGATGAGGATCGGCTGCGCGAGGCCCTCGTCGACCACCACCTGCACCGCGCGCAGTACGCGCTCCTCCTCACCTTCGGCGTAAACGACGCGCTTCGGGTCCTTCTTCGCCGCGGCGAAGATGGGCTTCATCAGCAGGCCCGAGTGATAGACGAACTGCGTCAGCTTCTCGCGGTAGGCGGCGAAATCGGCGATCGGCCGCGTCGCGACGCCCGATTCCATCGCCGCCTTCGCGACGGCGAGCGCGATCTCGACGATGAGGCGCGGGTCGAACGGCTTCGGGATCAGGTATTCCGGGCCGAATTTCAGGTTCTCGATGTGATATGCCTGCGCGACGATGTCCGACTGCTCGGCCATCGCGAGATCGGCGAGCGCGCGCACCGCGGCGACCTTCATCGGCTCGTTGATCCGCGTCGCCGCGACGTCGAGCGCGCCGCGGAAGATGAACGGAAAGACGAGGACGTTGTTGACCTGGTTCGGATAGTCGGAGCGGCCGGTCGCGATGATCGCGTCGGGTCGCGCCGCCTTCGCAAGGTCGGGCATGATTTCGGGCTCGGGATTGGCGAGCGCCATGATCAGCGGCTTGTCCGCCATCTGCGCGAGCCATTCCGGCTTCAGCACCTTCGCTGCGGAAAGCCCGAGGAAGATATCGGCGCCGGGCAGGAGGTCGACCAGCGTGCGCGCTTCGGTCTTCTGCGCGTAGCGCGCCTTGTTCTCGTCCATCTCCTCCTTGCGTCCGGCGTAGACGACGCCGCAGATGTCGGAGACCCAGATGTTCCTTTGCGGGATGCCGATCGAGACGAGGAGATCGAGGCAGGCGAGCGCCGCGGCGCCCGCGCCCGAGCAGACGACCTTGACCTTGCCGAGGTCCTTGCCGACGACGCGAAGTCCGTTCGTGATTGCTGCACCCACGACAATCGCCGTGCCGTGCTGGTCGTCGTGAAACACCGGAATGTTGAGCCGCTCGCGCAGCTTGCGCTCGACGTAGAAGCACTCCGGCGCCTTGATGTCCTCGAGGTTGATGCCGCCGAACGTGGGCTCGAGCGCCGCGATGATCTCGACCAGCCTGTCGGGGTCGCGCTCATTGATCTCGATGTCGAAGCAGTCGATGCCGGCGAACGTCTTGAAGAGCACCGCCTTGCCTTCCATCACCGGCTTCGCCGCGAGCGGCCCGATCGGGCCGAGCCCCAGCACCGCGGTGCCGTTGGTGACGACGCCGATCAGGTTGCCGCGCGCGGTGAGGTTGCGCGCTTCTGCCGGGTCGCGGACGATCTCGTCGCACGCGGCGGCGACCCCCGGCGAGTACGCGAGCGCCAGGTCGCGCTGATTGGTGAGGTGCTTGGTGGGCGCAATCGAGATCTTGCCGGGAGGCGACTGCCGGTGGTATTCGAGCGAGGCCTCGCGGATTTCCTTGTCGGGCATGGCAGCGGTACTCGGGACGCGGAAACGGCATCATAGCCCAAGGCGGCCAATGGTGCGGTGCGGTGCCGGCGCGTGCCCGCCTTCGGATATCATAGGCCGCCACGCAGTCCGTGTTCGCAAGAAGAACGGCGCCAGATGCAGCGCAGCCGGGCCTGCCCGTCGCACATTTTTCCATTGGAGGAACCATGGGATTCGACCGCCGCCGGTTCGTCGCCGGCACTCTCGCCGCATTGCCCGTTGCCGCGCTTTCGCCGCGCGCGCTCGGCCAGGCCACGACCACGCTCAAGATCTCGCACCAGTTTCCCGGCGGCACGATCGACTCGGGCGACTTCCGCGACCGGCTCGTGCGCAAGTTCGCGCAGGACGTCGAGAAGCGCACCAGCGGCTCGCTCAAGTTCGACATCTATCCCAACTCGTCGCTCGTCAAGGTGAACTCGCAGTTCAGCGCGCTGCGCAAGGGCGCGCTCGACCTCTCGCTGGTCCCGCTTTCCTACGCCGGCGGCGAAGTGCCCGAGACCAACATCGGCCTCCTCCCCGCGCTCGTGCCGTCGTACGACGTCGGCAGCAAGTGGAAGAACGCCGAGGTGGGGAAGTTCCTGTCGCAGTTCCTCGCTGAGAAGGGCGTCATCATCGTCACGTGGATCTGGCAGGCGGGCGGTGTCGCGAGCCGCAGCAAGCCGCTGGTCGGCCCCGAGGACGCGAAGGGCGTGAAGGTCCGCGGCGGCAGCCGCGAGATGGACATGATGTTCAAGGCAGCCGGAGCGTCGGTGCTGTCGCTGCCGTCGAACGAGATCTACGCGGCGATGCAGACCGGCGCGATGGACGCGGCGCTCACGTCGTCGACCAGCCTCATCTCGTTCCGGCTCGAGGAAGTGTCGAAGTTCCTGACGAGCGGACGCGGCAAGTCGTACTGGTTCATGTTCGAGCCGCTGATGATGTCGAAGGAGGTCTTCGACAAGCTCAGCAAACCGCAGCAGGACGCGATCATGGCGGTCGGCGCCGACCTCGAGAAGTTCGCGGTGGAGAGCGCGATGGCGGACGACGTCGCGGTCGCGAACGTGTACACGAAGGCCGGCGCGAAGGTCGCCGATCTCGACGACGCGACACTCAAGAAATGGCAGGCGCTCGCGAAGCCGGTATGGAAGGACTACTCCGACAAGAACGCCAACTGCGCGAAGCTCCTCGCGCTCGCCGAGAAGCTGCTGTGACGGTCGGCGGGTCGCGCGCCGGTCCGGAAGGGGCGCATCGGTGACGCACGGCGTCGACCTGCCGGGCGCGCCGGAAGGCAAGCTCGCGGTCCACGCCGGCGTGCTGGGATTGCTCGAGATTGCGCTGAATCGCGTCAACCGCGCGGTGTCGATCGTGGGCATGGTGGCGCTGCTCGTCGCGTCGCTGGTGCTGACCTACAGCGTGTTCTCGCGCTACCTGTTCAAGGCCGGCACCGACTGGCAGGACGAGGCCGCGGTGTTCTGCATCGTCGGCGCCGTGTTTCTGGCGGGCGCGTGGGTGCAGTCGCAGCGCGGCCACATCGGCATCGAGGCGGTGGCCTCGATCCTGCCGGACCGCGTCAACCGCATCCGGGTCGTGCTGGTCGACTTCATGACGCTCGCCTTCTGCGCGTTCTTCGCGTGGAAATCGTGGACGCTGTTCCACGAGGCCTGGGTCGACAAGATGACGACGTCGTCGACGTTTGCGCCGCCGCTGACGATCCCGTACGGGCTGATGGCGACCGGCATGTCGCTGCTCGTCGCCCAGCTCGTGCTGCAGGCGATCGGCCACTTCGTACCGAAGGAGCCGCCGGCGTGAGCATCGCGGCGACGGGTCGCTCGCGCCCATGAGCGTGCTCGCGCTGGGCCTGCTGTTCGGCGGCGTGACGCTGCTCGTCATGTTCTCCGGCATGCCGATCGCCTTCGCGCTCGGCTTCGTCGCCATGCTGTTCATGGCGATCTTCATGCCGGCGTCCTCGCTCGATACCGTCACGCAGAACGTCTACGAGGAGATGGCGAGCATCACGCTGCTGTCGATTCCGCTCTTCATCCTGAAAGGCGCGGCGATCGGCCGCTCCAACGCGGGGCGCGACCTCTACCTCGCCATGCACGCGTGGATGCAGCGCGTGCCGGGCGGGCTCGGCATCGCCAACGTGTTCACCTGCGCGCTTTTCGCCGCGATGGCGGGATCGAGTCCCGCGACCTGCTCGGCGATCGGCAGCGCCGGCATCCCGGAAATGCGCATGCGCGGCTACTCGCCGGGATTTGCCGCCGGCATCATCGCCGCCGGCGGCACGCTCGGCATCCTGCTGCCGCCGTCGATCACGATGATCCTGTATGCGGTCGCGGCGGAAGTCTCGCTCGGCCGGCTGTTCCTCGCGGGCATCGGGCCCGGAATGCTGCTGGTCGCGCTGTTCGCGCTGTATGCCGCGTGGCGCTTCCGGCGCGAATACGCGGCGGCGCACGCCGCCTTCGAGCGCTCGGGCACGCAGTCGGCGTACCTCGAGCAGCACACGTACACGCTGCACGAGAAGATCGAGATGCTGCCGCGCGTCGTGCCCTTCGTCGTGCTGCTGATCGGCGTGATGGTCGCGCTCTACGGCGGCTACGCGACGCCCTCGGAAACGGCCGGTCTCGGCGCGGTGCTCGCGCTGCTGCTGATCGCGCTCGTCTACGGCGTGTGGCGACCGCGCGACCTCGCCCCGATTCTCGGCGCGACGCTGAAGGAGTCGACGATGCTGATGTTCATCATCGGCATGTCGCTGCTCTTCTCCTACGTGATGAGCTACCTGCACATCAGCCAGTCGGCGGCGCAGGCGATCGTCGCGATGCA
The DNA here is from genome assembly GCA_963717695.1 of uncultured beta proteobacterium. Taxonomy (GTDB): domain Bacteria; phylum Pseudomonadota; class Gammaproteobacteria; order Burkholderiales; family Casimicrobiaceae; genus CAIWHR01. The sequence continues at coordinate 686,537 of CAVQWR010000006.1, forward strand.
GCTGTCGAAATGGATGCTGCTGGCCGCGATCCTTCTGCTGGTCGTCGTGCTCGGATTCTTCCTGCCACCCGTGTCGATCATCCTGATGACGGCGCCGATCATCCTGCCGCCGCTGCGGGCCGCCGGGTTCGACCTCATCTGGTTCGGCGTGCTGATGACGATCGTGATGGAGATGGGACTCATCCATCCGCCGGTCGGGCTCAATCTCTTCGTCATCAGGAACATCGCGCCCGATATCCCGCTGCGCGACGTCATCTGGGGCGTGCTGCCCTTCGTCGTGTTGATGTTCGTCGCGATCGTGCTGATCTGCCTCTTCCCGGGCATCGCGACCGCGTTCCCGAACTGGGTGATGACCAAGTAGCGTCGGGACCGCCCCGGCCGACGGCCCCCGCGACGGCGGCATTTCAGCTGCGCTGCATCGACCGGTGTGTCGACGTCCCGTTGCCCTCGATCGTTGCGCGGTTTGATCGCGGCAAAGACCATGTCGTAAGTAGGTGATACACAGGGGGTGGCAGCCGACTTGATCTAGCCCAAAGCCGCCGAGGGGGCCCTCGATATAATGCCGTCACCACCGGCGCCTCCGCGCGGTGCATCCGGCGCCCCTCCCGATCCCCGACCTGACGATGCTGGAAGTCCACGAACTCGCCGCGCAGCGCGGCCGCGCGCGGCTGTTCGAGGGGCTGTCGTTTCGCGTCGACGCCGGCACCGCCCTCGTCATTACCGGGGCGAACGGGACCGGCAAGACCACGCTGCTCCGGATGCTGGCGGGCCTTTCGGCGCCGGCCCACGGCGTGATTCGCTGGATGGGCCGCGCCTGCGAGCCCTTCGACGCCGAGCTCCGGGCGTCGCTCGCATTCGCCGGCCACGCCCCCGCGCTGAAGGACGAACTGACCGCCGAGGAGAATCTGGCGGTCCTAATGGCTCTCGCCGGTGAGACGGTCACCAAGCACGCCTTCGAAAACGCCCTGAATGCCGTCGCCCTCGGGGCGAAGCGCCTGCTGCCGGCGCGCGTGCTCTCGCAGGGACAGCGCCGCCGGATCGGCATTGCGCGGCTTCTGCTTCTCAACCGGCCGCTCTGGGTGCTGGACGAGCCCGTCACCGCGCTCGACGCGGCGGGGATCTCGATGCTGGGCGACATCGTCTCCGGCCATCTCGATCGCGGCGGCGTCGCGATCGCCGCCACGCACGCGCCGCTCAACCTGTCCGGCGATCGCGTGCGCTCGCTCGAGCTCGCATGACGACCGTCGCCGAACCCGCTCCCGTGTCGAGCGCCGCCGGGGCGGTGCTTCCCGGCGTGCGCTGGGCGCTCCAGCGCGACCTGCGCATCGCGTTGCGCTCGCGCTCCGAGCTCGCCGTGCAGCTCCTGTTCTACGTGATCGTCGTCGCGCTCTTTCCGCTGGCGAGCACACCCGAAAAGACACTCCTTTCGACGATGGGTCCCGGCGTGCTGTGGGTCGCCGCCCTCCTCGCCTCGCTCTTGTCGCTGCCGCGACTCTTTGCCGCAGATTACGCGGACGGAACCCTGGAGCAAATTGCCTTGTCTCCGTATCCGCTGGAAGCGCTCGTCTCCGGTAAAATACTCGCCCACTGGCTGACGACCGGATTGCCGGTCGCGCTGCTGGCGCCGCTTCTGGGCGTGGTCTACCAGATGGACGGCGAATCGATGGCGGTGCTGGCGGTCGCGCTCCTGATCGGCACGCCGATCCTGTCGCTGCTGGGCGCGATCGGCGCGGCGCTGACCCTGGGCTTGCGCGCAGGTGGAAGCCTGCTCGCGCTGCTGATCCTGCCGCTCTACGTGCCGGTGCTGATCTTCGGAGCGGGAAGCGTCGATGCCGTGCGCGCCGGACTCGGTGCGACGGCGAACCTCACGCTGCTGACGGCCGGACTCATCGTCGCCATCGTCGGAGCGCCGTTCGCGGCGGCCGCGGCGGTCCGGATCGCGCTCGACTGAACCTGCAACCCGTATAGACGAAGAGACATGACGCTCAACTGGTTCCGCCTTGCCTCTCCCGCGACGTTCTACCCGGTCGCGGGACGGCTGATTCCGTGGTTCGCGTGGCCGGCCGTGCTGCTCGCCTGCGTCGGCACCGCGATGGGGCTCGCCGGCGCCCCCACCGACTTCCAGCAGGGAGACGCATACCGGATCATCTTCATTCACGTGCCGTCGGCGTGGATGTCGATGTTCCTCTACCTCGTGATGGCGTTCTGGGGCGCGATGTCGCTCGGCTTCAACACGCGGCTCTCCGCGATGGTGGCGCAGGCGATCGCGCCGACCGGCGCGCTGATGACGCTCATCGCGCTCGTCACGGGCTCGTTCTGGGGCAGGCCGACATGGGGCACGTACTGGGCGTGGGATGCGCGGATGACCTCCGAGCTGATCCTGCTCTTCCTCTACCTCGGCGTCATTGCGCTCCGGAGCGCGATCGACGACCCGCGCCGCGCCGACCGGGCGTGCGCAGTCCTTTCGCTGACCGGCGCAATCAACGTCCCGATCATCTATTTCTCCGTCAAGTGGTGGAACACGCTGCACCAGGGCTCGTCGGTGCGCCCCGGCGAATCGAAGATGGCTACCATCATGCTGCTGGGAATGCTGATCATGTCCTTCGCGGCGTGGTTCTACGCGATTGCGGTCGTGCTGCACCGCGCACGCAGCATCATGCTCGAACGCGAGAGCGGCGCCGCATGGGTCGGCGCGCTCGCCGAAACAAAGTCTGAAGGGAACTGACGCAATGAACGAATTCTTCGCAATGGGCGGCTACGGCTTCTACGTGTGGAGCGCCTACGGCATCACCGCGGTCGTGATCGCCGGGGAAATCATCGCCGTGCGCGCGCGGCGCAAGGCCGCGATCGCGCTGGCGCGCATCGTCGCGAACGAGCCCGCGCGGCCCGCAGCCGCCACCGGGAGCCTCCGATGAAAGCCCGCCACCGCCGCTTTCTCTGGATCGGCGCCGGCGTCGGGCTGCTCGGCGTCGCTGCGGCCCTCGTCCTCAACGCCTTCAATTCGAACCTCGTGTTCTTCTTCACGCCGACGCAGGTCGCGGCGAACGAGGCGCCCAAGGGTCGCGCATTTCGCATCGGCGGCCTCGTCGTCGACAACAGCCTCCGCCGCGACGGCCTCAACGTGCAGTTCAACGTTACCGACACCGGCAGCACGATCCCGGTCGTGTACACGGGGATCCTCCCGGACCTCTTCAAGGAGGGCAAGGGCGTCGTCGCGCAGGGCAAGCTCGAGCCGGACGGAAAGTTCCACGCGACGGAAGTCCTCGCGAAGCACGACGAGAACTACATGCCGCCCGACGCCGCCGATGCAGTGAACAAGGCGCGCGGCACGGCGATGGCCGAAAAGACCGGCAAGACCCTGAAGCAATAGCGAAGGAAACACGATGATTCCAGAACTCGGCCACTTTGCGCTGATGCTGGCGCTGCTCCTCGCGCTCGTACAGGGCACGCTTCCCATCATCGGCGCCGCGCGGCGCATTCCCGCGTGGACCGCGCTCGCCCGACCCGTTGCGCAGGCGCAGTTCGTGTTCGTCGCCATCGCGTGGGGCGTGCTCGCGTATTCGTTCGTCACGAGCGACTTCTCGGTCCTCAACGTCGCGGAGAACTCGAACTCGGAGCTTCCGCTCTTCTACCGATTCGCCGCGACCTGGGGATCGCACGAAGGGTCGATGATGCTGTGGGTGATGATGCTCGCGATGTGGACGCTCGCCGTGTCGCTGAAGAGCAGGAACCTGCCCGACGTGATGGTCGCGCGCGTGCTCGGCGTGATGGGCCTCGTCAGCGTCGGCTTCATCCTGTTTGTGCTCCTGACGTCGAACCCGTTCGAGCGCATCTTCCCGGTCCCGGCCAACGGCCGCGACCTCAACCCGCTGCTGCAGGATCCCGGCATGGTCGTGCATCCGCCGATGCTCTACACCGGCTACGTCGGTTTCTCCGTCGCCTTCGCCTTCGCGATCGCGGCGCTCCTGAGCGGCCGCCTCGATGCGACGTGGGCGCGCTGGTCGCGCCCGTGGACGACCGTCGCGTGGTGCTTCCTCACGCTCGGCATCATGCTCGGCAGCTGGTGGGCCTACTACACGCTGGGCTGGGGCGGCTGGTGGTTCTGGGACCCGGTCGAGAACGCGTCATTCATGCCCTGGCTCGTCGGCACGGCGCTCCTGCACTCGCTGATCGTCACCGAGAAGCGCGGCACGTTCAAGAACTGGACCGTGCTGCTCGCGATCAGCGCATTCTCGCTGTCGCTCGTCGGCACCTTCCTCGTCCGCTCCGGCGTGCTGACGTCGGTGCACGCGTTCGCGACGGATCCACGCCGCGGCGTCTACATCCTCGCGTTCCTCGTCGTCGTCATCGGCGGATCGCTGACGCTCTACGCGATCCGCGCGCCGAAGGTCGGCGTCGGCGGCCGCTTCGAGCTCGTCTCGCGCGAGTCCATGCTGCTCGCCAACAACGTGCTGCTGCTCGCGGCCTGCGGGTCGGTGCTGCTCGGCACGCTCTATCCGCTGTTCCTCGACGCGCTCAACCTCGGCAAGATCTCGGTCGGGCCTCCGTATTTCGACTCGGTGTTCGTGCCGCTGATGACGCCGCTCGTGTTCCTGATGGGCATCGGGCCGCTTGCGCGCTGGAAGGAAGCGCAAGTGCCCGACCTCTGGCGCCGGCTCCGCTGGGCGCTCGCGGTCAGCGTTGGCACTGCGCTCGTCGTGCCGTTCATCGGCGGCTCGTTCAACCTGTACGTGAGCTTCGGCCTGCTGCTCGCGTTCTGGATCGTCGCGTCGACCGTCGTCAACATCCTCGAGCGCACCCGCGGCACGACCGGCGGCATCGTCGGTCTCTTCCGGCGGCAGCCGCGCAGCTACTGGGGCATGATCCTCGCGCATCTCGGCGTGGCCGTGTTCGTCGCGGGCGTGACGCTGGTCAAGGGCTACGAGACCGAGCGCGACGTGCAGATGAAAGTCGGCGACACGGTGCACGTCGGCGGCTATGTCTTCCGCTTCGACGGCGTGACCGAGCGCAAGGGGCCGAACTACACGGCCGCCCGCGGCGCAGTCGCCGTGAGCCGCGGCGGCACCGTGATCGAGACGCTCTATCCGGAAAAGCGCGCATACAACGCCGGCGGCATGCCGATGACCAACGCTGCGATCGACAGCGGCATCACCGGCGACATCTACGTGTCGATGGGCGAGCCCGTCAGCGGCGGCGCTGCGTGGATCATCCGCGTCTACTCGAAACCCTTCATCACCTGGGTGTGGGGCGGCTTCGTGCTGATGGCGCTCGGCGGCTTCCTCGCGCTGATGGATCGCCGCTACCGCCGTCAGGAGCGACCCGCCGCCGCGACGAGTCGCGCTTCGGGCGCCGTCGGCGCCGACTAGGAATGCACACATCATGAACCGCAAGCTGCTCATCCCTCTCGTCGTCTTCTTCGTCCTCGCGGGGTTCCTGTTCGTGGGCCTCTGGCGCGATCCGCGCGAGGTGCCCTCGCCGCTCGTGAACAAGCCGGCGCCGGCGTTCAGCCTCACCCAGCTCGACGGAACGAGCACGCCTTTCGGCACCGCAGACATGAAGGGCCAGGTGTGGCTCCTCAACGTCTGGGCGTCGTGGTGCGTCTCGTGCCGCGAGGAGCATCCGCTGCTGGTCGAGTTTGCGAAGGCGAAGATCGCGCCGGTAATCGGCCTCAACTACAAGGACCAGCCCGCGCCGGGCCTCCAGTGGCTCGCGCAGAACGGCAACCCGTACACGACGTCGGTGCAGGACAAGGACGGCCGCGTCGGCATCGACTACGGCGTCTACGGCGTTCCCGAGACGTTCGTCATCGACAAGGCCGGGACGATCCGCTACAAGCAGATCGGCCCGATCACGGCGGAGGCGCTGGAAAAGACGATCCTCCCCCTCGTTCGCGAATTGCAGAAATCATGATGCGCTCCCGCATTGTCCTTTTCGCCGCGATCGCTCTCTTCGCCGCAGCGCCGGTCCTCGCGGCCGAGGCCGTGCCCACCGAGATGGACCCGGTGAAGGCGGCCCGCGCAGTCAAGCTCGCCGAAAAGCTCCGCTGCCTCGTCTGCCAGAACCAGACGATCGCCGACTCCAATGCCGAGCTCGCCAACGATCTGCGCGGACAGATCCGCGAGCAGATCGCCGCGGGGAAGAGCGACGACGAGATCCTCACGTACATGACGAACCGCTACGGCGACTTCGTGCTCTACCAGCCGCCGTTCAAGGCGACGACGGTCCTGCTGTGGCTGGGGCCCGCCGTGCTCATGCTCGGCGGCATCGCAATGCTCGTGCGCATTCTCAGGCGCCGCCGCGTGAGCGAAGTCGCGCTGACCGACGAAGAGAAATCCCGTGCCGCGCAGCTCCTCGGCGGCGAACCTGGAAAGAAGCCATCGTGATCGCGTTTGTCATCACGGCCGCGGTGATGGTCGCCGCTGCCCTTGCATGGGTCCTCGTGCCGCTCCTGCGCCGCCAGGGCCGTGTCGGCGTCGACCGCGCCGCGTCCAACCTCTCGCTCCTGCGCGAGCAGCGTCAGGAGCTCGACGGCGACCTCGCCCGCGGCGTCCTCACGCCCGAACGCTACACGCAGGCGCTGGCCGAGCTCGAGCGGAGCGTGCTCGACGAGACCGCGGTCGCCGATGCCCCGGCGCCGACCGGAACGCCGACCTCTTCGACGTGGACGGCGGTCGTGATTGCCGCCGGCGTTCCGATCGTGGCCGTGAGCCTCTATCTCGCGCTCGGCAGTCGCGACGCGTTCTCTCCTCCCGTCGCCGCCGCTCCGGCCAAGAGCGGTGAGCACCCGGTCACGCCGGCGGAGATCGAAGCGATGGCTGCGCAGCTCACGACGAAGCTGCAGCAGGACCCCAACAATGCCGAGGGCTGGGTGATGCTCGCGCGCACCTACTACGCGCTGAAGCGCTTCCCCGACGCCGCGGGCGCGTTCGAGCACGCGGTGGCACTCGTGCCCGACAACGCGGCGCTGCTTTCGGACTACGCCGACACGCTGGGCTCCGCGCAGGGCGGCACGCTCGCCGGCAAACCGACGGAGCTCATCAACCGCGCGCTGAAGATCGATCCGAACTACTGGAAGGCGCTGGCGCTCGCCGGCACCGCGGCGTTCGACGCCAAGGACTATCGCATGGCCGTCGACTACTGGGAGCGCACGAAAAAAGTCATCCCCGCGGAATCGGATTTCGCGAAGGGACTCGATGCCAGCATCGCCGAAGCGCGCGAGCTGGGCGGCATGGCGGCGTTCTCCGCGGCGCCGGCTGCTGCGGCCGCTGCACCAGCATCCGCGGCGGTGCAGCCCGCGCCTGTCGCAAATGCCGCGCCCGCCAAATCGTTGCCGGCCGCGGCCGGCGGCAAGACACTTGCCGGCACGGTCAGGCTCGCGCCCTCGATGGCGGCGCAGGCGGCGCCTGACGACCTCGTGATCGTGTTCGCGCGCGCGGCGCAGGGCTCGCGGATGCCGCTCGCGCTCGTCCGCGCACAGGTGAAGGACCTTCCGTACAAGTTCACCCTCGACGACAGCACCGCGATGGCGCCGGGCATGACGCTGTCGAGCGCCGCCGAAGTCGTCGTCGGCGCACGCATCTCGAAATCGGGGCAGGTGATGCCCGCAAGCGGTGATCTCGAAGGCCTGTCCGCACCGGTGAAGCCCGGTGCCGCGGGTGTCGCCGTGGTCATCGACAAGACGCTTCCCTAGCGACCGATTGCCGCAGGTGCGCACCCGTCTCCGGGCGCGCATCCTCCCCGTTGATGTGCGTCAACGCCGGCCCGCATGCCGGCGCGCACGATATTGGTGCGCTGTGCGGGCGCGTCGGGCGACCGTGCAGACGTCGCAAGGGGATAGAGCATGGGTCATTCGATCGTTCGCGCAGGCGTCCGCCTGCTGGCCGTTATCGCACTCGCGGTCGCACCCGCAATCGTCGCCGCGCAAAAGACTCCAGCCGCCAAACCCGCCGCGTTCGACGCCGCGCCGTGCCTCGGCTGCCACACGCCGGTGAAGGCGCTGCACGATTCCGGCAAGCACAAGTCGGTCGCCTGCAATGCATGCCACGATGGCACCGCGGCCCACCTTGCCGATTCGAAGCAGCATCCGTCCACGAAGACGGACCTCGCGACCTGCGGCGGCTGCCACCAGAACCAGTACAAGACGTACGCCGAAATGGACTGGCGCCGCACCGCCCGCTTCGAGAAGAAGCAGGCGATCGGACCCGCGCCCGACCCCGCGTACGACCTCCTTATGACGCCGCACGGCTTCACCAAGGAGCACAACCTGCCACGCTCGCACACGTTCGCGCTGCTCGACCAGTACGTCGTCGACCGCGCCTTCGGCGGCCGCTTCGTTCCGAAGGATGGCTGGCGCTATCTCGCCGGATCCGGCGACTTCAGCGTGATGGACGTCGTCGTCGACCAGTATCCCGACAACGCCGACCAGAAGCCGTTCAAGCCCGGCACCGCGGCCGCGGCCAATCCCGTGTGCCTCTCGTGCAAGACGCAGGATCACATCCTCGACTGGGCATACATGGGAGACCCGACGCCGGGTGCCAAATGGAGCCGCACGTCGAAGGTCGTCGAGCTTGCCCGCGCGTCGCAGCATTCGCTCAACTGCATCTTCTGCCACGACCCGCACGCCGCGAAGCCGCGCATCGTTCGCGACGCGATGATCGACGTCGTGACGCGCACGGATTTTCCGACGCTGTACTCGCAGGATCCGCGCAAGACCAAGGTCGACGTGATCGACATGGGCGTGCGCGGCTACACGCGCAAGATCGGAATACTCGAGCGCTACGACGGCAAGCTGCAATGCGCGCAATGCCACGTCGAGTACAACTGCAACCCGGGATTCAACCCGACCACGGGGGAGGCCATCCCGATGTCGGACCGGCGGACCAACTACTTCCCGTACGTCGGGCCGGCCGACATCCTGAAGGCGTACGACCACATCCAGTTCCGCGACTTCAAGAACCAGTTCACCGGCGCGGCGCTGTGGAAGGCGCAGCACCCCGACACCGAGACGTACTACGGCTCGACGCACGAAAAGCTCGGCATCGACTGCGCGACCTGCCACATGCCGAAGATCAAGGATCCCAAGACCGGCAAGCTCTTCACCTCGCACTGGCAGACGAACCCGAAGAACTATCTCAAGGAAACCTGCCTGCAATGCCATCACCAGTGGAATGAAACCCAGGCGCGCTACGTGATCGAGTCGATGGCATCGCACTACCAGGGCAAGGTGCGCAACGCGGAGTTCTGGCTGTCGCAACTCGTCAACCGCTTCATCCAGGCGCAGGAATTCGGCGTGCCCGAGGAGGCGCTGAAGGCCGCGCGCGCGAAGCACGGCGACGCGCACGCGAACTGGGAATGGTGGACCGCCGTCAACGGCGCGTCGTTCCACAATCTCGACCTCGCGAAGGAATCGCTCGCGCGATCGGTCGCCGCATCGCAGGACGGCATCAAGATCCTCGACGATGCGATCAAGGCGAAGCAGACGCCGGCCGTCGCGTCCGCGGCGACGCCGGCCGCACCGCCGGTGCCGGCGAAATAGGGGCCATTGATTCTCCTCAACGGCGGGGCACGTTGCCTCGCCTTTTTTTTGCCCGAACGGCGATAATCCGGGCGAGGCGCAACGCTTCGCGCCGTCGCATTGCATGGCGCGAGCGGCACGCCGCCCGCACGACTTCCATGATGGTTTCAACGTTCGACACCGCCGCGTTCGCCATCGCGGGCGCCCTCGCCGCCGTCGCTCTGGCGCTCGCCATTGCGCGTCTGCAGCCCCGCGATGACGGAGCGCGCCCGGCTTCGGCCAACGGCACGGCGCCGCGAAGCCGCGCATCGCTGGTCATCGTGGGCGCGGCGGCCGCGGGGATCCTCGCCATGGGGCTCGGGTTCTTCACGTTCTTTTCCGCGAGCGTCCCACCCGCGACGACCACCGGCGGCTCCGCGGACACGGCACGCACCGGCCTCGCCCGCCACCTCGAGCACAACCCGAATGACGGGCGCTCATGGGTGCTGCTGGCGCGCGCCGACTTTGCCGCCGACCGGTTCGCGGACGCGGCGGCCGAATACGAGCGAGCGCTCAACGCCGGCACCAAGGTGGCAGGCGATCCGGGCATCTGGTGCGAATACGCCGATGCGCTTGGCATGGCGCAGGGCGGATCGCTCGCGGGACGGCCGCGCGAGATCGTGATGCAGGTGCTGATACGCAATCCCGCGTTTCCGAAGGCGCTCGACATGGCCGGAAGCGCCGCGTTCGAGGCGCAGGAATACGCGGCCGCGGCGCAGTTCTGGCGAGAGCTCCTGCCGCAGCTCGCAGGTGACCCGGCAGCGCAGCGCACGCTCGCCGCAGCGATCGCGCGCGCGGAACAAATGACCGATGGAGCCATCGCGCAATCCGGCGCGCCGGCGCCCGGCAAGTGAAACGGATGGATCGATGTCGACCGACGTGGATGTGCTGGTAATCGGCGGCGGGCTCTCGGGCCTCGCCACGGCGTACTACCTCAGCGAGCGCGGCAAGTCCGTCGCCGTCCAGGAAGCGGCACCGGCGCCCGGCGGCGTGATCGGGACGAGGCGTCACGCGGGCGCGCTGATCGAGACCGGGCCGAACAGCACGCTCGACACGACGCCGCTCATCAATGCGCTGCTCGACCGGCTCGGCATCCGCGACGAGCGCCACGACGCGAGCGCCGTCGCGTCGACCCGCTACATCGTCCGCGGCGGCAGGCTGGTCGCGCTGCCCGTTTCGCCCGGCTCGTTCTTCACGACCCACGCGTTCTCGCTCGGTTCCAAGCTTGCGCTGATGCGCGAACCGTTCGTGCCGCCAGCGCCTCCCGACAAGGAGGAGTCCATCGCGACGTTCGTCCGGCGGCGGCTCGGCAACGAGTTCCTCGACTACGCCATCGACCCGTTCGTTTCCGGCGTCTACGCGGGCGATCCCGAGGAGATCTCGGTGGCGGCGGCGTTTCCGCGCCTGCACGCGCTCGAGCAGAAATACGGCAGCCTCATCAAGGGCCAGATCCAGGGCGCGCGCGAGCGCCGCGCCAATGCCGAGAAGGCGAAGAACACGGCAGGCAGCTTCTCGTTCCACGGCGGCATGCAGACACTGACCAACGCACTTGCCGCAGCGCTGCGCGTCGAGACCGGCGTCGACGTGCGTCGCATCGCGCGAAACGCGGACGGCACGTTCGTCGTCGAAGGCGTGCGCGACGACGCGCCGTTCGCGCATACGGCGAGAGCGGTCGTGCTCTGCACGCCGGCCTATGCGAGTGCCGATCTCGTGCGCGAGGTCGCACCGGCAGCCGTGGCGCCGCTCGCGGCGATCGACTACGCGCCGATCGCGATCGCGGCGTCGTGCTATCGGCGCGCCGACATCGTGCATTCCCTCGCCGGCTTCGGGTTCCTCGTGCCCAAGAAGGAGCGTCGGCGCGTGCTGGGGTCGCTTTTCTCCAGCAGCATGTTCGACGGCCGCGCACCGGAAGGCAGCGCGCTCCTCACCACGTTCGTCGGCGGCAAGCGGCAGCCCGAGCTCGCGGGCAAGCCCGACGACGAGATCGCGGCGCTCGTGCACGCCGAACTCGCAGCTCTCGTCGGCGCAAAGGCGCCGCCGCAATGGACCGAAGTCTCGCGGTGGCGCCAGGCGATTCCGCAATACACGCTCGGCCACCTCGGACGCGTCGCCTTGATCGAGCAGACCGAGACGGCCGTCCCCGGCCTGTTCCTGCGCGGCAGCTACCGCGACGGCGTCTCCGTCGGCGATCGCATCAAGGCCGCGCAGGCGGCCGCCGAGGTCGTGCTGCAGCGGCTCGGCTGACGCTGCTGCGGCGGCGCCTGATCAGAGGTCGGCGCCGCACTTCCAGCAAAGCTCGAACGTCGCCGGATTCTCCTCGTGGCACGAACGGCAGAACACGCTGCCGGTGCGCGCGCGCTCGACGCGATATTCGCGCAGCACCGCTTCGGCGCGCGTGCGATCCGCGTCGTCGTCGAGCCATACCTGCGGCAGAGCGACATCGGGCGGGACGTCGCCCACGATGCTCGACATGTGCTCGTTGAAGACGTGCGCCTTGATGCCCGCTTGCGCCAGCCGGTCGAGCAGCAGGTAGGCCTCGAACCGCTGCGACGCGACGAAGAAGCGCAGCATGCTCAGGCGCGGTCCGGGCGCCACTCGACGAGCGCGGCGACCAGCGTGATCAGCGTGGCGACCAGCCGCCCCGAGCGCACCACATCGTATGTGGTCGGCACGTCTTCGTCCATGTAACAGGCCTGCGCCGTCTCGAGCTGCAGCGCGTGCACGGCGCGTTCCGGCCGGCCGTAATGCCGCGTCACGTAGCCGCCCTTGAAGCGGCCGTCGACGACATGCGTGAAGCAGGAAGCCTTGGCCAGGATGGCCGCAGCCGCGCTGCGCAACACGGGAGCGCAACTCGCGCCGTCGGCCGTCCCCAGGTTGAGGTCCGGCAGCCGGCCGGAAAAGAAACGCGGCACCTCGGCGCGAATCGAGTGCCCGTCGAGGAGCACGGCGTGGCCGTGACGGCTGCGGATGCGCTCGATCTCCGCGGCAAGCGCCTCGTGATACGGCTCGAAATATTCCGCGCGGCGCGCGGCGATCTCGTCGGCACCGGGTGCGTCGCCCTCGGCGTAAATCGGCGTTCCGGCAAACGTGCGCGTCGGGCAAAGCTCGGTGTTGTCGGCGCCGGCATAGAGCGCGATACCGGCCGGATCGCGGTTGAGATCGACGACGTAGCGCGAATGGGTCGCCGCGACCGCTGTCGCCCCCATCCGGAGCGCGAAGTGAAACAGCTTGTCGACGTGCCAGTCGGTGTCGGGAAGCGCGCGTGCAGGGCCCTGCAATCGTTGCTCGATCTCCGGCGGCACGAACGTGCCCGCGTGCGGGATGTCGATGACGAGCGGCGCGTCGCCACGCTCGATGACGGCGAGGTTCATGTTCCGGGCCAATGGGCGACCGCGCCGGTGCGGACGATGCCCGCGCACGGGTTCGCGCCGATCCGGTACGACAACTCCGCCGGCGTCGTCACGTCCCAGAGCACGAGATCGGCCCGCATGCCGGCCTCGATCGTGCCGCGATCGGCGAGGCCGAGCGCGCGCGCGGCGTGCCGGGTGGCGCCCGCGAGCGCCTCCGCAGGCGTCACTCCGAAGAGCGTGCACGCCATGTTCAGCATGAGCAGGAGCGACGATACCGGCGAGGTTCCGGGATTGCAATCCGTGGCCACGGCCATCGGCACGCCATGCGCACGAAGCGCGGCGATGGGCGGGAGGCGCGTCTCGCGCAGCGCGTAGAACGCGCCGGGAAGGAGCACCGCGACGGTTCCCGCGCGTGCCATCGCGGCGATGCCGGCATCGTTCGCGTATTCGAGGTGATCGGCGGAGAGCGCCCCGAATTCCGCGGCGAGCGCGGCGCCGCCCGTGTCCGACAGCTGATCGGCGTGCAGCTTCACCGGCAGGCCGGCGGCACGCGCCGCCGCGAAGACGCGGCGCGTTTCCGCGGGCGTGAAGCCGATGGTCTCGCAAAAGGCGTCGGCCGCGTCGGCAAGTCCCTCCTGCGCGAGCACAGGGATCGTCTCGGCGCAGACGAGATCGAGGTAGCCGGCGCGCCGGTCGGCGAATTCGGGCGGGACCGCGTGTGCCGCGAGCAGCGTCGTGCGCACATCGACTCCGCAGGTGCCCGCAAGCGTTCGCGCGGCGCGCAGCAGCTTGCGCTCGTTGTCCGTGTCGAGCCCGTAGCCCGACTTGATCTCGACGGTCGTCACGCCCTCGGCGGCGAGCGCCTCGAGGCGCGGCCGGCTTTGCGCGACGAGCGAGTCGACCGTGGCCTGCCGCACGGCACGAACGGTCGCGTTGATGCCTCCGCCTGCGCGGGCGATGTCGGCATAGGTCGCGCCGTTGAGGCGCGCCTCGAATTCATCGGCGCGATTGCCGGCGTAGACGAGATGTGTGTGACAGTCGACGAGACCCGGCGTGATCCAGCGCCCCCTCGCGTCGAGAATACGCGCCGCGCGTGCATCGCCCGGCAGGTCACGCGCGGCACCGGCAAAGGCGATGCGCCCGTCGGCCACCGCGATCGCGCCGTCCCGCACGATGCCATAGGGTGCAGTGCCCGCCATCGTGGCAAGATGGCCGCCGGTGATGAGAAGGTCGAATGGGGCCGGCATCGCTCGCTCAGGCGGCGTTCAGCCGCAGCATTTCGCTGCGATAGCGGGCGAGGGTCTCCGCTTCGCGCGGGTGGTGTCCGTCGCGCACGACCCAGCGGCCCGACACCATGACATCGCGCACCGGCTGCCTGCACGGGCCGAACACCGCGGCGTCGACCAGCGCGCCGACGGGCAGTCCGGCAAATGCCGCGTCTTCCGGATTCAGCACGACGAGATCGGCGCGCGCGCCAGCGACGATGCCGCCTCTGGGACGGGCAAGCGCCTGCGCGCCCCCGCCCACGGCGCCGGCATACAGCCACTGGCCGACCGGTGTGGCGTCGCCGCAGAGCACGTTGCGCGCGCCGTGCGCGAGGCGCTGCGACCACTCGAGCTGGCGCAGTTCGGCGAACGGATCGACGATCGTGTTCGAGTCGGTGCCGACGCCGAACGCGCCGCCTGCGTCCTGCCACGCCCGCGCCGCGAACGTTCCGTCGCCGAGGTCCGCTTCGGTGGTCGACGCGAGGCCCACGACGGCGCCGGCGGCGGCGAGACCGCGTATCTCGGCGGCGAGGAGATGCGTCGCGTGGACCACGCACCAGCGCGCATCGACATCGGCATTGTCGAGCAGCCATTGAACCGGGCGCGCGCCGCTCCAGGCGATGCTGTCCGCGACCTCGCGCACCTGTTCCGCCGCGTGGATGTGGATCGGCCACTCCGGTCGCGCCATCGCCACGACGGCGGCGAGCTCGGCGGGGGTCACCGCGCGCAGGCTGTGCGGCGCGACGCCGAGCGCGCAGCCGTGGCCGGCCGCCGCCGGACGAAGCGCGTCGACGAGTCGCGCGAAGCTGTCGATCGTGTTGATGAAGCGACGCTGACCCTGGCTCGGCAACGCGCCACCGAAATTCGAGTGCGCATAGAACACGGGCAGCAGCGTGAGCGCAATGCCGGTTTGCGCGGCCGCCGCCACGACGCGGTGCGCGAGTTCGGCCGGGTCGGCATATGTCCGGCCGGCGGAATCGTTGTGGACGTAGTGAAACTCGGCCACCGACGTGTAGCCGGCCTTCAGCATCTCGACATAGCACTGCGTCGTCACCGCCTCGAACGTGTCCGCCTCAACGTGGTCGAGGAAGCCGTACATCGCCTGCGCGCCACGTCCAGAAGCTGTCGCCCGCCTCGCCCCGCGCGCCGGTGCGGCCGGCGATCGCGCGCTGGAACGCATGCGAATGGACATTGGGCATGCCGGGGATCAGCGCACCCGCGACGTGCTCGGCGCCGTTCGCGGCGGAGGCGGGCGTCACCGTTGTGATGACGCCCTCCGCGTCGATGTCGATCGTGACATTGCGTGCCCAGCCTTCCGGCAGCAGCGCGTCATCGGCGAAGAGCTTCATGTGAAAGCGTCGACCCGCATGGCACCGAATCTCATCTCAAGACTGGCGATCAGTACCATTTGCCATGGCACCGAAACTCATCTCAAAAATCTCGCGAGCAGACCCGAGTGCCTCATTTGCCGAATGAGGGCCCGCAGCGAGCCCCGAGATAGTACTCAAAGGTACAGCGAGGGGCGAGCGAGGACACGAAAGCGAAGCTTCAGTGAAGGCTAACGTGAGCACGGCGAACGTTAAGCCGCGCAGCGGCGGCCGGAGCTACAAAGCAATCGGGTCGCGCAGCCATTTTTGCGATGAGTTTCAATACCGGCCGCCGTTTTGCTGCCACCGCCACGCATCGGCGCAGATCGCATCGAGCCCGCGGGTTGCGCGCCATTTCAGCACGGCGTTGGCCCGCGTCGCGTCGGCGTAGCTGCAGGCGACGTCGCCCTGTCGCCGCGGCCCGAGCGTCGTCGTGATCTTGCGCCCGCAGGCGCGCTCGAAGGCGGTGACCATGTCCAGCACCGAATGGCCGCGCCCCAGCCCGAGATTCAGCGTCAGCGCGCCGTGCTCGCGCGCGAGGTATTCCAGTGCGGCAACGTGGCCGCGCGCGAGATCCTGGACGTGGACGTAATCGCGGATGCCGGTCCCGTCGGGCGTCGGCCAGTCCGTGCCCCAGATCGTCAACTCCGAGAATTCCCCCGCGGCGATCCGCGACAGGCAGCGGCACCAGGTTCTCGGGCCGCCCCGACGGCGCCTCGCCGATCAGGCCCGACGGATGCGCGCCCGCCGGATTGAAATAGCGCAGGATCGCGATCCGCCAGTTCGGGTTGGCGTGCGCGAGGTCGTGCAGGAACAGCTCGACCTGAGCACTTGGTCCGGCCGTAGACGCTGCGCGGCGAGGTCGGCGTGTCCTCGGTGGCCGGCAGCTTCTCGGGCTGGCCGTATACGGTCGCAGACGAGCTGAACACGAGCTTCGCGACCCCCGCCTCGCCCATCACCTCCGCAAGCGCGAAGGTGCCGCCGACGTTGACGCTGTAATAGGCGAGCGGCCGCTGCTCGGATTCGGCGACGGCCTTGAGGCCGGCGCAATGCACGACGCCCGTCACGGGGTGATCGTGGAACGCGCGCCGCAGCACGTCGATGTCGCGGACGTCGCCCTCGATGCAGGGAACCGGCCTGCCGGCGAGCTCGGCGATGCGCGGCAAGACCGCCCGCGTGCTGTTGCCGAAGTTGTCGAGCAGCACGACGTCGTAGCCGCTGGTCGCGAGCTCGACCGCGATGTGCGATCCGATGAAGCCCGCACCCCCGGTGACAAGAATGGTTTCTGACATGGCGCTGTCGATGCTACCTTAGCCGCGCGGACCGGAACAGGGCGCCCGGAAACAAAAAGGCCGGGAGAACGTCCCGGCCTTCACGTCGCGGCGTTCGGCCGCAGGGTGTTGCGTTGTGCCTAGGCGGCGCTCTTCTCGCCTTCGGCCGGCTCGACCGCTTCCGGCCGATCGACCAGTTCCACCAGCGCCATCGGCGCGTTGTCGCCGACGCGGAAGCCGAACTTGAGGATGCGCAGGTAGCCGCCCGGCGCGCTGCTGATAGCGCGGACCGAGCTCGTTGAAGAGCTTGGTCACGACGTCGCGATCGCGCAGCCGGTTGAACGCCAGCCGGCGGTTGGCGAGCGTCGGCGTCTTGCCGAGCGTGATCATCGGCTCCGCGACGCGGCGCAGCTCCTTCGCCTTCGGCAGCGTGGTCTTGATGACCTCGTGCGTGAGCAGCGAATTGGTCATGTTGCGCAGCATCGCGAGGCGATGGCTGCTGGTGCGGTTCAGTTTCCGCAGTCCGTGACGGTGACGCATGATCGTGGTCCTTGATTCAAGTGGCGCAGCTTTTCACCGCGCTCGTTTCTTGGTCTGTGATCGTGGCCTACGGGCGGTCGAGCCCCGCAGGCGGCCAGTTCTCGAGCTTCATGCCGAGCGAAAGTCCGCGCGACGCGAGGACTTCCTTGATCTCGTTCAGCGACTTGCGGCCGAGGTTCGGCGTCTTGAGGAGCTCGGTCTCGGTGCGCTGGATGAGGTCGCCGATGTAATAGATGTTCTCGGCCTTGAGGCAGTTGGCCGAGCGCACCGTGAGCTCCAGGTCGTCGACCGGGCGCAGCAGGATCGGATCGACCTGCGGCGACGCACGCTCGGCGGACGTCACCTCCGTGCCCTGCAGGTCGGCGAACACCGACAGCTGCTCGACCAGCACCGACGCGGCGTAGCGCACCGCCTGCTCGGGCTCGACGACGCCGTTGGTCTCGATGTCGAGCACGAGCTTGTCGAGGTCGGTGCGCTGCTCGACCCGCGCGCTCTCCACCGCGTAGCTCACGCGGCGGACCGGGCGAGAACGACGCGTCGAGCAGGATGCTGCCGATGGTGCGGCCGCCTTCCGGCTTGGCGCGCGCCGTCGCGGGCTGGTAGCCGCGGCCCTTCTCGACCTTGATCTCCATCTCGATCTTGCCGCCTGCCGTCAGATGCGCGATCACGTGCTCGGGATTGATGATCTCGACGTCGTGGTTGGGCTCGATGTCGGCGGCGGTCACGGGACCTTCGCCGGACTTCGCGAGCTTCAGCAGCACGTGGTCGCGGTTGTGGAGCTTCAGCACCACGCCCTTCAGGTTCAGCAGGATGTCGACGACGTCCTCCTGCACGCCGTCGAGCGCCGAGTACTCGTGCAGCACGCCGGTGATGCGGACTTCGGTGGGCGCGTAGCCGGGCATCGACGACAGCAGCACGCGCCGCAGCGCGTTGCCGAGCGTGTGGCCGTAGCCGCGCTCGAACGGCTCCATGACCACCTTGGCGTGGAACGGCGAGGTCGACTGCACGTCGATGATGCGCGGTTTCAACAGAACGTTGCGTCTGCATGCGTGACCTTTAGGCGAGAAAACTTCAGATGGATCCGACGGCGGGCGGCATTGCCGCATCCGCCGCGAATCCATTACTTCGAATAGAGTTCGACGACCAGGCTTTCGTTGATGTCCTGGCCGAATTCCGAGCGGTCCGGCGCACCCTTGAAGGTGCCCGACATCTTCTTGACGTCGACCTCGACCCACGAGGGGAAGCCGACCTTCTCGGCGAGCTGCAGCGAATCCTGGATGCGCAGCTGTCCCTTCGCCTTCTCGGTGCAGCCGATCACGTCGCCGGCCTTGACGCGGGCCGACGGAATGTTGAGGACCTTGCCGTTCACCGTGATCGACTTGTGGCCGACCAGCTGCCGCGCTTCGGCGCGGGTGGAGCCGAGCCCCATCCGGTAGACGACGTTGTCGAGGCGCGACTCCACGAGCTGCAGCAGGTTCGTGCCGGTCGAGCCCTTCATGCCGGCGGCCGTCTTGAAGTAGAGCCGGAACTGGCGCTCGAGGATGCCGTAGGTGCGGCGCAGCTTCTGCTTCTCGCGGAGCTGCTTGCCGTAGTCGGACATGCGCATGCCGGACTTCACGCCGTGCTGTCCGGGCTTGGTCTCGAGCTTGCATTTCGAGTCGAGCGAACGGCGCGCGCTCTTCAGGAAGAGGTCCGTGCCTTCCCGGCGCGCCAGCTTGCACTTGGGTCCGATGTATCGAGCCACTTTGTATCCCTCCGCGCGAAAGCGTGAACCGGCTCTCGCTCGATCAAATTACCTGCGCGCGACGGGCCCTGCCCGTCGCTTCGCAGCGGAAACTGCCGAAATAGAAACGATGTCCAGCGGATGCCGCATCAGATCCGGCGCCGCTTCGGCGGACGGCAGCCGTTGTGCGGGATCGGCGTGACGTCCGAGATGCTGGTGATCTTCATGCCGAGCGCGTTCAGCGCCCGCACCGCGGATTCGCGGCCGGGGCCCGGGCCCTTGATCCGGACCTCGAGGTTCTTGACGCCGCATTCCACCGCGGCGCGGCCGGCCTTCTCGGCCGCGACCTGCGCCGCGAACGGCGTCGACTTGCGCGAGCCCTTGAAGCCGGCGCCGCCCGACGTCGCCCACGACAGCGCGTTGCCCTGCCGGTCGGTGATCGTGATGATCGTGTTGTTGAAGGACGCGTGGATGTGCGCGATGCCCTCCGCGACGTTCTTCTTGACCTTCTTGCGGACGCGCGTGGCGGCGGCCTTCTGCGACGGTTGCTGTGCCATTCTTCGGTTCCTTGACCTTTACTTGGACGCCGGCTTCGGCGACGAGGCCTGACGCGACTTCTTCGGGCCCTTGCGGGTGCGCGCGTTGGTGCGGGTGCGCTGTCCGCGCACCGGCAGCCCGCGGCGATGCCGCACGCCGCGGTAGCAGCCGAGGTCCATGAGCCGCTTGATGCTCATCGTCACCTCGCGGCGAAGATCGCCCTCGACGGTGAACTTCTGGACCTGCTCGCGCAGCTTGTCCATCTGGGCGTCGGAAAGATCCTTGATCTTCATCGAGCCCTTGATGCCGGCGGCCGTGCAGATCGCCTGGGCGCGCGGACGGCCGATGCCGTAGATCGCGGTGAGCGCGATCTCCGCGTGCTGGTGGTTCGGAATGTTGACGCCTGAAATACGGGCCATGTCTCTACCCTGTCAAAATCGAATTGGTCAGCCTTGCCGCTGCTTGTGGCGCGGGTCCGTGCAAATGACGCGCACGACGCCGTTGCGCCGGATGATCTTGCAGTTGCGGCAGATCTTCTTCACCGATGCCAGTACTTTCATTTCGCTCTCCTGACTGCTGTCCTGCCGCGCCGCCGGCCCTGGCCGGCGCCCCGTGTTTCCGCTTTCCGCCCTCCGCGCCTACTTGGCCCGGAAGATGATCCGCGCCCGGGAGAGGTCGTACGGCGTCAGATCCACCGTCACCTTGTCGCCCGGCAAAATCTTGATGTAGTGCATCCGCATCTTCCCGGAGATGTGGCCCAGCACCACATGTCCGTTTTCCAGCTTCACCCGGAACGTCGCGTTGGGCAGCGTCTCGAGGATCTCGCCCTGCATCTGGATCGGGTCTTCCTTCGACATTCGTCACCAGACCATGCAGTGGCGAACTCGTCTCCCCGTGCCCGCTGCCGGGGAACAACCGCAGGCGCGGACGGAACTCATCGCGTCGGCAACCCACCCTTGAAATTGGCCTTCTTCAGCAGGCTCTCGTACTGCTGCGACATGAGGTACGCCTGCACCTGGGTCATGAAGTCCATCGTCACGACCACGATGATCAGAAGCGACGTTCCGCCGAAGTAGAACGGCACGTTCTTCCACGCGATCAGGAAATTCGGGATGAAGCACACGACGACGAGGTAGAGCGAGCCGATCAGCGTGAGCCGCAGCGTGATCTTCTCGATGTACTTGGCCGTCTGGTCGCCCGGGCGATAGCCCGGGATGAACGCGCCGCTCTTCTTCAGGTTCTCCGCCGTCTCCTTCGGGTTGTACTGCAGCGCCGTGTAGAAGAAGCAGAAGAAGATGATCGCGCCGGCGTACAGGATCTCGTGCACCGGCTGGCCCGGGCCCAAGCGCCGCTGCGAGGTCGCGCAGCCAGATCGTGTTGTCGCCGCTGCCGAACCACTGCGCGAGCGTGGCCGGGAACAGGATGATCGACGACGCGAAGATCGGCGGGATCACGCCGGCCATGTTGATCTTGAGCGGCAGGTGCGAGCTCTGCCCTGGTAGACCTTGTTGCCGACCTGGCGCTTCGCGTAGTTGACGAGGATCTTGCGCAGCGCGCGCTCGACGAACACGACGAAGGCGGTGACGGCGACGACCAGGATCGCAATGCCGAGCACCAGCGGAATCGAGTACGCGCCCGTGCGCGCCTGCTCCAGCGTGAGCCCGATCGCGTTCGGCAGCCCGGCGGCGATGCCCGCGAAGATGATCAGCGAGATGCCGTTGCCGAGGCCGCGCTCGGTGATCTGCTCGCCGAGCCACATCAGGAACATCGTGCCGGTCACCAGCGTCATCGCCGTCACGACGCGGAACGTGAGCCCCGGCGCCATGACGAGGCCGGCCTGCGCCTCGAGCGCGATCGAGATGCCCAGCGCCTGGAAGAATGCGAGCCCGAGCGTCGCGTAGCGCGTGTACTGCGTGATCTTGCGCCGGCCCGCCTCGCCTTCCTTCTTCAGCGCCTCGAGCGAGGGCACGACCACCGTGCAGAGCTGCATGATGATCGACGCCGAGATGTACGGCATGATCCCCAGCGCGAGGATCGAGAAGCGCTGCAGCGCGCCGCCCGAGAACACGTTGAACAGGCCGAGGATGCCGCCCTGCTGGCGGTTGAACAGGTCGTCCAGGACGTCCGCGTTGATGCCCGGCACCGGGATGTGCGTGCCGATGCGATAGACGACGAGCGCGCCCAGCAGGAACCACAGCCGCCGCTTCAGATCGGCGTACTTGGGTCCTGACTTCAGGGCCGGGTTGTTCAGAGCCAACGTGTAATTCCCGATTCGTTTGCGATCGCCAGCGTCACGCGACGCTGCCGCCGGCGGCTTCGATCGCCGCCTTCGCGCCCTTGGTGGCGCCGATACCCGTGAGCTTCACCGCCTTGGCGAGCTCGCCGGACTTGATGACCTTGGCCGACTTCGCGAGCGTCGGCACGATCCCCGCCGCCTTGAGCGCGAGGAGGTCGATTTCGTCGACCGGCAGCCGCGCGAGGTCGGACAGGCGCACTTCCGCCTGGTCGTTCTTCGCGAGCGACACGAAGCCGCGCTTCGGCAGGCGACGCTGCAGCGGCATCTGGCCGCCCTCGAAGCCGACCTTGTGGAAGCCGCCCGAGCGCGACTTCTGGCCCTTGTGGCCGCGCCCCGCGGTCTTGCCGAGGCCGGAGCCGATGCCGCGGCCGACGCGGCGGCTTCGCCTTGTTGGCCCTGCGGCCGGCTTGATCGTGTTAAGACGCATCGCTTGCTCCGTCGTTCCTAGCTCGGCGACCTTGACCAGGTAGCTGACCTTGTTGATCATGCCGCGCGTCGCGGGCGTGTCGATGACTTCGACCGTGTGGTTGGTCCACTTGAGGCCGAGCCCGCGCACCGTGGCGCGATGGCTCTCCTTGGTGGCGTGATGCTCTTCACCAGCGTGACCTTGATCTTCTTCGGCGCGGCCATCATCAGGCTCCGGTCAGCTCTTCGATCTTGAGGCCGCGCTTGGCGGCGATCTCGGCCGGCGCATTGCAGGTTCGACAGCGCGTTCAGCGTGGCGCGGACGAGGTTGTACGGGTTGGTCGAGCCGTGGCACTTGGCGAGCACGTTGGTGACGCCGACCACCTCGAACACCGCGCGCATCGGGCCGCCGGCGATGACGCCGGTGCCTTCGGACGCGGGCTGCATGAACACCTTGGTCGCGCCGTGACGGCCTTCGACCGCGTGGTGCAGCGTGCCGCTCTTCAGGCTGACCTTGATCATCTTGCGCCGCGCCTCTTCCATCGCCTTCTGCACGGCGACCGGGACTTCCTTCGCCTTGCCCTTGCCGATGCCGACGCGGCCGTCGCCGTCGCCGACGACGGTGAGCGCCGCGAAGCCCAGGATCCGGCCGCCCTTCACCACCTTGGTGACGCGGTTGATGCTGATCATCTTCTCGCGCAGGCCGTCGCCGCGTTCGTCCTGCTGCTGCTGCCGCTGCTGCATTCTTGCCATGATGGTTTGTCCGTTCTAGCTCGTCAGAACTTCAGGCCGTCTTCGCGGGCCGCCTCGGCGAGCGCCTGGACGCGGCCGTGGTAGCGATATCCGGAGCGGTCGAACGCCACCGCCTCGATGCCGAGCGCCTTCGCGCTGTCGGCGATGCGCTTGCCGACCACCGCCGCCGCCGCCTTGTTGCCGCCGTTCTTCACGTCCTTGCGCACTTCCGCCTCGAGCGTCGACGCGCTGGCGAGCACCTTGTCGCCGGTCGGCGCGATGATCTGCGCGTAGATGTGGAGGTTGGAGCGGCTGACGACAAGCCGCGTCGCGCGCTGCAGGGCGATGCGCACCCGCGTCTTGCGGGAGCGGCGGACTCGAGCTTGCTTCTTGTTCATCGGCTGCCTCTCTTGCTTGTCCGGAGTTACTTCTTCTTCGTTTCCTTGATCACGACGCGCTCGTCGTGATAGCGCACGCCCTTGCCCTTGTACGGCTCGGGCGGGCGGTACGCGCGGATCTCGGCGGCCACCTGGCCGACCTGCTGCTTGTCGATGCCCTTGACGAGGATCTCGGTCTGCACCGGCGTCTCGACCTTGACGCCCTTCGGCATCGCTGTGCACGACCGGGTGCGAGAAGCCCAGCGACAGGTTGACCTTGTCGCCTGCGGCCTGCGCGCGGTAGCCGACGCCGACCAGCGTGAGCTTCTTCTCGAAGCCCGACGGTCACGCCCTTCACCATGTTGGCGACCAGCGCGCGCAGCGTGCCGTGCATCGCGTTCGCCTCGGCGTTCGCCGCCTTGCACACCAGCGGGTCGCCGTCCTTCTCGATCGAGAGGTTCTCGCCGAACGCACGCGTCAGCGAGCCCAGCGGGCCCTTGACGGTGATCTCGCCGGGCGCGAGGGTGACTTCGACCTTGGGCGGCAGCGGAACCGGTTGATTGCCGATGCGCGACATGTCTTGCCTCTGTCCTTTTGCGTCAGGCGACGATGCAGAGCACTTCGCCGCCGACGCCGGTGGCGCGCGCCTTGCGGTCGGTCATCACGCCGCGCGACGTCGAGACGATGGCGATGCCCAGCCCGTTCATCACGCGCGGGATGTCGTCCTTGCCCTTGTAGATGCGCAGGCCCGGCTTCGAGACGCGCTCGATCTTCTCGATCACCGGGCGCCCGGCGTAGTACTTGAGCGCGATCTCGAGGACCGGCTTCTCCTCTGCCGGAGACCTTGAAGCCGTCGATGTAGCCCTCGTCCTTGAGGACCTTGGCGATCGCCAGCTTCACCTTCGACGACGGCATCGCGACGACGGTCTGCTCGACCATCTGCGCATTGCGGATGCGGGTCAGCATGTCGGCGATCGGATCAGTCATGCTCATGTTGTCACCTCACCTGCATTGGTCCGCATGGCGCCTACCAGCTGGCCTTGACGACGCCGGGGATCTCGCCGCGCATCGCGAATTCGCGCAGCTTGTTGCGGCCGAGGCCGAACTTGCGGAAAAAGCCGCGCGGGCGGCCGGTAAGCGCGCAGCGGTTGCGCAGGCGCGTCGGGTTCGCGTTGCGCGGCAGCTGCTGGATCTTGAGCCGCGCCGCGAAGCGGTCCTCGTCGGACGCCTTCGTGTTGTCGACGATCGCCTCCAGCGCCTCGCGCTTCTTCGCGTACTTCTTGACCAGCGTGCGGCGCTTTTCGTCGCGGTTGATCAGGGACAGTTTCGCCATGTGCGTCCTCAGTTCTTGAACGGGAACTGGAACGCGGCGAGCAGCGCCTTGGCTTCGGCGTCGGTCTTCGCGGTCGTGGTGATCGTGATGTTCATGCCCCGGACCGCGTCGATCTTGTCGTACTCGATCTCGGGGAAGATGATCTGTTCCTTGACGCCCATGTTGTAGTTGCCGCGGCCGTCGAACGAGCGCCCCGACACGCCGCGGAAGTCGCGCACGCGCGGCAGCGCGATCGTGATCAGGCGGTCGAGGAATTCGTACATGCGGTCCTGGCGCAGCGTCACCATGCAGCCGATCGGATAGCCCTCGCGGATCTTGAATCCGGCGATGGCCTTGCGTCGCCTTGGTGATCACGGGCTTCTGGCCGGACGATCTTCTGCATGTCGCCGACGGCGTTGTCGAGCAGCTTCTTGTCGCCGATCGCCTCGCCGACGCCCATGTTGAGGACGATCTTCGTCGATGCGCGGCACTTCCATCGCCGACTTGTACCCGAACTGCTTCGTCAGCGCGGGCACGACTTCCTTGCGTGTAGATTTCCTTGAGGCGGGCCATGATCTCATTCGTCCGGTTGTCACGAGCCCAGGAGCTCGCCGTTGGACTTGAAGAAGCGGACCTTGCGGCCGTCCTCGAGCACGCGGATGCCGACGCGGTCGGCCTTCTGCGTCACCGGGATTCCAGACGCGACGTTCGAGACGTGGATCGGCATCTCCTTGGTGACGATGCCGCCCTGCTGGTTCTTCATCGGGTTCGGGCGCTGGTGCTTCTTCACCTGGTTGATGCCGGTCGACGATCACGTGCTCGGCGATCGACGACGGCGTGACGTCGCCGCGCTTGCCCTTGTCGCGGCCGGCGATCACGACGACGTTGTCGCCTTTCTTGATCTTGCGCATCTCGTTCTCCGTTACAGCACTTCCGGCGCCAGCGACACGATCTTCATGAACCGCTCGGTGCGCAGCTCGCGCGTGACCGGCCCGAAGATGCGGGTGCCGATCGGCTCGAGCTTGGGGTTGAGCAGCACGGCGGCGTTGCTGTCGAAGCGGAGCGCGCGCCGTCGTCGCGGCGCACGCCGTGGCGGGTGCGCACGACGACGGCGTTGTAGATCTCGCCCTTCTTGACGCGGCCGCGGGGCGCGGCGTCCTTGATGCGAGACCTTGATCACGTCGCCGATGTGCGGCGTACCGGCGCTTGCTGCCGCCCAGCACCTTGATACACATGACCGGCGCGCGCCGGTGTTATCGGCGACGTCCAGCACCGACTGCATCTGGATCATTGCTGCTTCTCCAACTTTATCCGCGTTGCCCGCCGCCGCCGGTGCTCGTCGCTTCGGCGACGGTGGCCGGTGCTGCTGCGGCCAGTTTTGGACCCCGTTCGGGGAGGGACCGCGGCGCTACGCTGGATCGCGCAGCTAGGTCATGTGCCGCGGCAGGCGACAAACAGAAATTATGACAGGAATTGCCGCATTCTGCGCAAGCCCCTTGCTACCGGCGGGGCATCGCGCCCCGACCGGGTCAGATCGACCTTCGCCTTCTCGATCACCCGGCTCACCCGCCACGCCTTGGTCTTGGCGAGCTTGCGGCACGGCCTCGATCTCGACCAGGTCGCCTTCCTTGCACTCGTTGTTCTCGTCGTGCGCGTGGTACTTGCTGGACTTGGTGACGATCTTGCCGTAGAGCGCGTGCTTGACCCGCCGCTCGACCAGCACGGTGACCGTCTTGTCCATCTTGTCGCTGACGACGCGGCCGGTGAGCGTCTGCAGATCGCCTTGCGCGTCGCCACCGTGCCCGCCTGTACGTTCGCTGCCGCTTGCTCGTTCATGCCATGCCTCTTGGTGTCGTCTGGCCCGTCGCGGTCATGCCGCGTCGGCCTTCTGGCGCATCAGGGTGCGCACGCGCGCGATGTTCCGGCGCACGTCCTTCAGCTTGCAGGTGTTGGTGAGCTGCTGGGTGGCCTTCTGCATGCGCAGGCCGAACTGCTCCTTCAGCAGCGCGTCGAGCTCGGTCTTGAGCTCGGCCGGCGACTTCGCCGCGAGCGCCTTCCTTGGTTTCTGCATATCTTCATCATCGTTCTCCGTCAGCCGCCGATCAGGCGGTGCACGAACGTCGTCCGGATCGGCAGCTTGGCCGCGGCCAGCGCGAACGCCTCGCGCGCGAGCGATCTCCTCCACGCCGTCCATCTCGTAGAGCACCTTGCCGGGCAGGATCTCGGCGACGTAGTACTCCGGGTTGCCCTTGCCGTTGCCCATCCGCACTTCGGCGGGCTTCTGCGAGATCGGCTTGTCCGGGAAGATGCGGATCCAGATGCGGCCGCCGCGCTTGATGTGGCGCGTCATCGCCCGCCGCGCCGCCTCGATCTGGCGCGCCGTGAGGCGGCCGCGGCCGGTGGCCTTGAGGCCGTACTCGCCGAAGCTCACCTTGTTGCCGACGGTCGCAACGCCCTTGTTGCGGCCCTTCTGCTCCTTGCGGTACTTCCTTCTAGCTGGCTGCAGCATTCTTCGCTCCTGCGCGGCGGGGCCGCTTCGGCGCTTCCGGCGCCGGCGCGGGCGCTGCCGCCGGCTCGGCGTTGTGCGCCAGCACTTCGCCCTTGAAGACCCAGACCTTGATGCCGATGACGCCGTAGGTCGTCCTCGCCTCGGAGAAACCGTAGTCGATGTCGGCGCGCAGCGTGTGCAGCGGCACGCGGCCTTCGCGGTACCACTCGGTGCGCGCGATCTCGATGCCGTTCAGGCGTCCCGGCGCACATGATCTTGATGCCCTGCGCGCCGAGGCGCATCGCGTTCTGCATCGCGCGCTTCATCGCGCGGCGGAACATGATCCGCTTCTCGAGCTGCTGGCGCGATCGAGTCGGCGATGAGCTGCGCGTCGATTTCCGGCTTGCGGATTTCCTCGATGTTGAGGCCGACGTCGCCGCCCATCATCCGGCGCAGGTCCGTGCGCAGCGTCTCGATGTCCTCGCCCTTCTTGCCGATGACGACGCCCGGCCGCGCGCTGTGGATCGTGATCCGCGCGTTCTTCGCCGGCCGCTCGATCGTGATCTTGCCCGACCGACGCGTGCGCGAGCTTCTTCTTCAGGTATTCGCGGACCTTGATGTCTTCCTTCAGCGTGCGGCGCGAAGTTCTTGCTGTTCGCGTACCACTTCGACGTCCAGTTGCGCGTGACGGCGAGGCGAAATCCCGTAGGATGAATTTTCTGACCCATGCGCGTTCCCTATTTTTTGCCGTCGCCACGGTGACGTGGATGTGGCAGGTCTGCTTCATGATCATGTTGCCGCGGCCCTTCGCGCGCGCGGTGAAGCGCCGCAGGCTCTCGGCCTTGTCGACGCAGATCGTCTTCACGCGGAGCTCGTCGACGTCGGCGCCGTCGTTGTGCTCGGCGTTGGCGATCGCGGACTCCAGCACCTTCTTGATGATCACGGCGCCCTTCTTCGGGCTGAACGCGAGGACGTTCAGCGCCTGTCCGACCGGAAGGCCGCGGATCTGGTCGGCGACGAGCCGGCCCTTCTGGGCCGACAGGCGCACGCCGCGCAGGATTGCATAGGTTTCCATCATGTCGTCCCCTACTTTCTCGGTGCGCGCGGGCGCCGCGACCTTCTTGTCGGACGAATGGCCCTTGAAGGTGCGCGTCAGCGCGAACTCGCCGAGCTTGTGGCCGACCATGTTTTCGGACACATAGACCGGGATGTGCTGCTTGCCGTTGTGCACGGCGATCGTCAGGCCGACGAAATCGGGCGTGATCGTCGAGCGCCGCGACCAGGTCTTGATCGGCTTCTTGTCGTTGACCGCACGCGCTGCCTCGACCTTGCGCAGCAGGTGGTCATCGACGAACGGACCCTTCTTGATCGAACGTGCCATTTCTCGTTGCCCTCAATTAGCCCTTGTTCGCGTGGCGGCGCCGCACGATCATCGAGTCGGTGCGCTTGTTCTTGCGCGTCTTGTAGCCCTTGGTCGGCGTGCCCCACGGCGAGACCGGATGGCCGCCGCCGTTGGTGCGCCCGCCGTGCGGGTGGTCGACCGGATTCATCGCAGATGCCGCGCACCGTCGGACGGATGCCGCGCCAGCGGTTGGCGCCGGCCTTGCCGATCGAGCGCAGGCTGTGCTCCTCGTTGCCGACTTCGCCGATCACCGCGCGGCAGTCGACGTGCACGCGGCGGATTTCGCCGGAGCGAAGCCGCAGCTGCGCGTACGCGCCTTCGCGCGCGAGCAGCTGCACCGCGGCGCCCGCCGAGCGCGCGATCTGCGCGCCCTTGCCCGGCTGCATCTCGATGCAGTGCACCGTCGTGCCGACCGGGATGTTGCGCAGCGGCAGGCAGTTGCCCGGCTTGATCGGGGCTTCGGCGCCGGAGATGAGCTGCGTGCCGACCGTGACGCCGCGCGGCGCGATGATGTAGCGGCGCTCGCCGTCGGCGTAGAGCAGGAGCGCAAGGTGCGCGCTGCGGTTCGGGTCGTACTCGAGACGCTCGACCTTGGCGGCGATGCCGTCCTTGTTGCGGCGGAAGTCGACGATCCGGTAGTGCTGCTTGTGGCCGCCGCCCTTGTGCCGCATCGTGATGTGGCCGTTGTTGTTGCGGCCCGATCCGCGCTTCTGGCTCTCGGTCAGCGCGTCGACCGGCGGACCCTTGTGCAGGTTCGGATGGACGACCTTGACCAGCGCGCGCCGGCCCGGCGATGTCGGTTTTACTTTTTGGAGTGGCATGTTAGGTCTCCCGCCGGGCCGCCCAAGGCAGACCGGCGCCCCCTAGGGGGCAGCGAACGAAGTGAGCTTCGGGGGAGGTCATTTCTCCGCCCCGAAGTTGATTTCCTGGCCGGCCTTGAGGCAGACGTACGCCTTCTTCCAGCCGCGACGGCGGCCCGTGAAGCGGCCGAAGCGCTTGGTCTTGCCGCCGACGTTGGCGATCTGGACGCTGTCGACCTCGACCTTCCACATCGCCTCGACGGCGGCCTTCACCTCAGGCTTGGTCGCGTCGCGCAATGACCTTGAAGATGATCTGGTTGTGCTTCTCGCCGATCTGCGTCGCCTTTTCCGAAATGACGGGGGCGAGCAGCACGACCGCGAGGCGCTCGGAGTTGTATCTGACGGTGGTCATGCCAGCATCTCCTCGAATTGCGCGACGGCGGCCTTGGTGAGCAGCACGTTGTGGAAACGGACGAGGCTCACCGGATCGACCTCGCGGGCCTCCAGCACGAGCACATTGGGCAGGTTGCGCGAGGACAGGAACACGTTCTCGTCGAGCGTATCGGTCACCACGAGCGTGTTGCCCGTGAGGCCCAGCGCCTTCATCTTCTGCGCGAAGAGCTTGGTCTTCGGCGCGTCAAGCGCAAGGCTCTCGACCACCGACAGCCGGTCCTCGCGGACGAGCTGCGACAGGATCGACGCGATGCCCGCGCGATACATCTTGCGGTTGATCTTCTGCGAGAAGTTCTCGTCGGGCGAGCTCGGGAAGATCTTGCCGCCGCCGCGCCACAGCGGGCTGTTGGCCTGGCCCGCGCGTGCGCGTCCGGTGCCCTTCTGCGCCCACGGCTTCTTGTGCGACTTGTTGACGTCGGCGCGGCCCTTCTGCTTGCGGTTGCCGCTGCCGCGCATTCGCCTGGTACGCCGTGACGAGCTGGTGGATCAGCGATTCGTTGTAGTCACGCGCGAACAGCGCGTCCGAGCCCGCGACGGTCGACGCCGCCTGACCCTTGTCGTTGATGAGCTTGAGATCCATCGTCAGGCCCCCTTCTTCGCCGGCGTCTTCACGGCCGGGCGGACGATGATGTGGCCGCCGTCGGCGCCGGGCACGCAGCCCTTCACCAGCAGCAGGCCGCGCTCGCCGTCGACGCGGACGACCTTCAGCGTCTGCGCGGTGCGCCGGACATTGCCGAGCTGTCCTGCCATGCGCTTGCCGGGGAACACGCGGCCCGGGTCCTGCGCCATGCCGATCGAGCCCGGCACGTTGTGCGAGCGCGAGTTGCCGTGCGACGCGCGGTTCGAGCTGAAGTGGTGACGCTTGATCACGCCGGAGAAGCCCCTGCCCTTCGTCGTGCCAGTGACGTCGACCAGCTCGCCCACCTTGAACGCGGTGTCGAGCGCGATCGTCGCGCCGACCTTGAGCTCGCCGATCTCGGCGGGCGCCGCGGGAAATTCGCGCAGCAGCTCGCCGGCCTCGACCCCCGCCTTGGCGAGATGCCCGGCCTGCGGCTTCGCGACGCGCGAGGCGCGGCGCTTGCCGTAGGTGACCTGCACGGCCGAATAGCCGTCGATCTCGGCGGTCTTGATCTGCGTGACGCGGTTGTTGGCGACGTCGAGCACCGTCACCGGGACGGACGCGCCGTCGTCGGTGAAGATCCGCGTCATGCCGATCTTCCGTCCTACCATTCCGAATGACATTTTCGTATTCCTTGGTTTTCCAAGTTAACGCCGCAGATTGCGATTGACCGGCGGCTCACGTTTTGCTGCAACTTCGACTGCAGATGCTTCTGCTGCGGCGATCTCCTACTGCAGCTTGATCTCGACGTCGACACCCGCCGGCAGGTCGAGCTTCATCAGCTGGTCGACGGTCTTGTCGGTCGGGTCGATGATGTCCATCAGGCGCAGATGCGTGCGGATCTCGAACTGGTCGCGCGAGGTCTTGTTGACGTGCGGCGAGCGCAGCACGTCGTAGCGCTCGATCTTCGTCGGCAGCGGCACCGGGCCGCGCACGACGGCGCCCGAGCGCTTCGCCGTCTCCACGATCTCCATGGCCGACTGGTCGATCAGCTTGTAATCGAACGCCTTCAGCCGGATGCGGATTCTCTGATTTTGCATGGTCCCAACTTTCGTTTGTCGGCCGAAAGTGAAAACCTACTTTCGGCCGGGTTCGTTTCCGGCGAACTTCGAGCAGAGCCCGTAAGTTCGCCGCAGAACGTCTTTACGAAAAACCTTACTCGATGACCTTGGCGACGACGCCGGCGCCGACGGTGCGGCCGCCTTCGCGGATCGCAAAGCGCAGCCCCTCTTCCATCGCGATCGGCGCAATCAGCGTCACCGTCATCCCGATGTTGTCCCCAGGCATCACCATCTCCGTCCCCGCCGGCAGCTCGCAGCTCCCCGTCACGTCCGTCGTCCGGAAATAAAACTGCGGCCGGTACCCCGGGAAGAACGGCGTGTGCCGCCCGCCTTCATCCTTGCTCAGCACATACACCTCGCAGGTGAACTTCGTGTGCGGCGTGATCGAGCCCGGCTTCGCCAGCACCTGCCCACGCTCCACTTCCTCCCGCTTCGTCCCGCGCAGGAGAACCCCCACGTTGTCCCCCGCCTGACCCTGGTCCAAGAGCTTGCGGAACATCTCCACCCCCGTGCACACCGTCTGCAGCGTCGGCTTCAGCCCCACGATCTCCAGCGGATCGCCCACCTTCACGATGCCCCGCTCCACCCGCCCCGTCACCACCGTCCCCCGACCCGAGATCGAGAACACGTCTTCCACCGGCATCAGGAACGGCCCGTCGATCGCACGCTTCGGCTGCGGAATGTAGCTGTCCAGCGCCTCCGCCAGCTTCAGGATCGACCCCTCTCCCATCTCGCTCTTGTCGCCTTCCAGCGCCATCTTCGCCGACCCAATCACGATCGGCGTCTTGTCCCCAGGAAACTGGTACTTCGACAACAGCTCGCGGACCTCCATCTCGACAAGCTCCAAGAGCTCCTTGTCGTCAACCATGTCCGCCTTGTTCATGTACACCACGATGAACGGCACCCCCACCTGCCGCGCCAGCAGAATGTGCTCCCGCGTCTGCGGCATCGGCCCGTCCGCCGCACTCACCACCAGGATCGCGCCGTCCATCTGCGCCGCACCCGTGATCATGTTCTTGATGTAGTCCGCGTGACCCGGACAGTCCACGTGCGCGTAGTGCCGGTTCTTCGTCTCGTACTCCACGTGCGCCGTGTTGATCGTGATCCCCCGCGCCTTCTCCTCCGGCGCGTTGTCAATCTGGTCGTACGCCCTCGCCTCACCACCAAACAGCTTCGACAGCACCAGCGTCATCGCCGCCGTCAGCGTCGTCTTGCCGTGATCCACGTGTCCAATCGTCCCCACGTTCACGTGCGGCTTCGTACGCTCGAATTTGCCCTTGGCCATTTCATTTACCTCGATATCGGAGTGTCAGACTGCGTTACGTCTTCTTGTTGATGACCGCTTCGGCGACGTTCTTCGGCGCCTCGGTGTAGTGCTTGAATTCCATCGTGTACGTCGCGCGCCCCTGCGACAGCGAGCGCAGCGTCGTCGAGTAGCCGAACATCTCGGCGAGCGGCACCTCGGCGCGGATCGTCTTGCCGGTGGGCAGGTCTTCCATGCCCTGGATCATGCCGCGCCGCGACGACAGGTCGCCGACGACGTTGCCCATGAAGTCCTCGGGCGTCTCGACCTCGACCGCCATCATCGGCTCGAGCAGCGCGGGGTTTGCCTTGCGCATGCCGTCCTTGAACGCCATCGACGCAGCCATCTTGAACGCGTTCTCGTTCGAGTCGACGTCGTGCGACGAGCCGTCGAACAGCGTGACCTTGACGTCGACGACCGGGAACCCGGCGAGCACGCCGTTCGGCAGCGTTTCCTTGAGGCCCTTTTCCACCGCCGGGATGAACTCGCGCGGCACCGAGCCGCCCTTGATCGCGTCGACGAACTCGAAGCCCTTGCCCGGCTCGTTCGGCTCGAGCTTGAGCCAGACGTGGCCGTACTGGCCGCGGCCGCCCGACTGCTTGATGAACTTGCCTTCCTGCTCGACCGACTTCTTGATCGCCTCGCGGTACGCCACCTGCGGCGCACCGACGTTCGCCTCGACGCCGAACTCGCGCTTCATGCGATCGACGATGATCTCGAGATGGAGCTCGCCCATCCCGGAGATGATCGTCTGGCCCGACTCCTCGTCGGTGCGCACGCGGAACGACGGATCTTCCTGCGCCAGGCGGTTGAGCGCGATGCCCATCTTCTCCTGGTCGGCCTTGGTCTTCGGCTCGACGGCGACGTGGATCACCGGCTCGGGGAAGATCATCTTCTCCAGCATGATCACGTGCTGCGGGTCGCACAGCGTGTCGCCCGTCGTCGCTTCCTTCAGGCCAACCGCCGCCGCGATGTCGCCGGCGCGGACTTCCTTGATTTCCTCGCGCTGGTTGGCGTGCATCTGCAGGATGCGGCCGATGCGCTCCTTGCGCCCCTTGATCGGGTTGTAGATCGTGTCGCCCGAGTTGATGACGCCCGAGTAGACGCGGAAGAAGATCAGCTGGCCGACGTACGGATCGGTCATGATCTTGAACGCGAGCCCCGCGAACGGCTCGTCGTCGGCCGCGCGGCGCTCGCCGGTCTTGCCGTTCTCGAGCTCGCCCTTCACCGGCGGGATGTCCGTCGGCGCCGGCATGTAGTCGATCACCGCGTCGAGCATCGCCTGCACGCCCTTGTTCTTGAACGCCGAGCCGCACATCATCGGGACGATCTCGCTCGCGATCGTGCGCAGGCGCAGACCGTGCTTGATCTCCTCCTGCGAGAGCTCGCCGCTCTCGAGGTACTTGTTCATCAGCTCTTCGTTGGCCTCGGCGGCGCTCTCGACCATCTTCTCGCGCCACTCCTTCGCCGATTCGACGAGCTCGGCCGGGATGTCGCGGGTCTCGTACTTCATCCCCTGCGTCGCTTCGTCCCAGTAAAGAGCCTTCATCCTGACGAGGTCGACCACGCCCTCGAACTTCTCCTCGGCGCCGATCGGGATCTGGATTGGGACCGGGTTGGCCTTCAGCCGCGACTTCATCTGGTCGTAGACCTTGAAGAAGTTCGCGCCCTGGCGGTCCATCTTGTTGACGAACGCGAGCCGCGGTACCTTGTACTTGTTCGCCTGGCGCCACACGGTCTCGGACTGCGGCTGCACGCCGCCGACCGCGCAGTACACCATGCACGCGCCGTCCAGCACGCGCATGGAGCGCTCGACCTCGATCGTGAAGTCGACGTGGCCCGGCGTGTCGATGATGTTGATCCGGTGCTCCGGATGGGCGCTGTCCATCCCCTTCCAGAAGCAGGTCGTCGCGGCCGACGTGATCGTGATGCCGCGCTCGCGCTCCTGCTCCATCCAGTCCATGACGGTCGCGCCGTCGTGCACCTCGCCGATCTTGTGGGAGACGCCGGTGTAGAACAGGATGCGTTCGGTGGTCGTCGTCTTGCCCGCATCGATGTGCGCGCTGATGCCGATGTTGCGGTACCGGTTGATTGGAGTGGTTCGTGCCACGATGTTCACTGTCAGAAGGTTGTTCGTTGGGTGTCGGATTCGGTCGGGTGTCCCGCGCCGGGAGCGCCGCCGCCGGCGCATTCACACGGAATGCGCGGCGCGTCGGACCTGGCGGCTAGAACCGGAAGTGGCTGAACGCCTTGTTGGCCTCGGCCATGCGGTGGACTTCTTCCCGCTTCTTGACCGCGCCGCCGCGCCCTTCGGCCGCTTCGAGCAGCTCCGCCGCGAGGCGCTGCCCCATCGACTTCTCGCCGCGCTTGCGCGCCGCTTCGCGCAGCCAGCGCATGGCGAGCGCCATCCGCCGCACGGGGCGGACTTCAACCGGGACCTGGAAATTGGCGCCGCCGACGCGGCGGCTCTTGACCTCGACCATGGGCCGCGTGTTCGCGAGCGCCTGGTTGAAGATCTCGAGCGGATCCTTGCCGCCCTTCTTCGCGATCGACTCGAACGCGCCGTACAGGATGCGCTCCGCCACCGACTTCTTGCCGGCGGTCATCAGCACGTTGACGAACTTGGCGACATCACCCGAGCCGAACTTCGGATCGGGAAGAATCTCGCGCTTGGCTACTTCTCTGCGTCGGGGCATGAAATCTCCATTCGGCCAAAACTGAAAACCTGCTTTTGGCCGGAGGGTTTACCGTTGACTCGCAGGCTCATCTGCCAACTCATTTGGCAACCGATGCCTGACGATTCAACGCAAAAAATCAACGAATGCTCAGGCGGCCTTCGGCTTCTTCGCGCCGTACTTCGACCGCGCCTGCTTGCGGTCCTTGACGCCTGCGGTGTCGAGGCTGCCGCGGACCATGTGATAGCGCACGCCCGGCAGGTCCTTCACGCGGCCGCCGCGGATCAGCACGACCGAGTGCTCCTGCAGGTTGTGGCCTTCGCCGCCGATGTAGCTGATCACCTCGAAGCCGTTGGTGAGGCGGACCTTCGCGACCTTGCGCAGCGCGGAGTTCGGCTTCTTCGGCGTGGTCACGTAGACGCGCGTGCACACGCCGCGCTTCTGCGGGCTCTGCTGCAGCGCCGGCACCTTGCTTTTCGATACGGCGGGGGCACGGCCCTTCCGCACGAGCTGATTGATGGTTGGCATCCTGATTGTCCGTTTCGTGCCGCCGCACGTTGAATGCGGCTGCAGGCTGTTCGCTTGGCGAAACCGCTGGCGCGGATTCGACCCGCGCTTCGCGCATTACCCTTCGAGAAATCAAAGTGGCCCGCGTCGCGGCGCTTTTGCGCCAACCCGGGCCACTCTTCTTGCGCCACGGCCGATCCCACGATCGCTTGTTTGCCACGATCATTTGCCACATGGGACGTCCGGGTACGCGCGCCCCGTGAAACTTGCCGGCCGCGGTTTAAGGCGATCGGGGGGCGGAAAAGACAGCAATTATAACGAGATAATCACTCGAGCGTCAACCGCTGTTGCGGCGCGCAAACCGGGCCGCGGGCCAATCGGCGTCGCCATTCGGGGGAATCGGTGCGAAACCGCACCGCCCCACCGGCGCGGTGCGGGCGTGGACAAGCCCAGGAGCCCCGCGCGCCGACAGCGTTCCCTGCGGCAGCCCGGGGTAGCGACTGGTGCGTCGATCAGAGCACGCCGGGGCGCGTTCCGCGCTCCAGCGCCTGAAGGCGGCGCTCGAGGTCGAACACGTCGGTCGACCGGGCAAGGTAGGATTCGATCTGCCGGTTCTGCTGGCGCCACATCCATCTATCAAGCCGGTCGAAGACGTCCTGCGATCGGGCGAGCGTCGGGGCGACGCCCACCATCTGGCGGCGCATCAGCCATTGGCCGATGCGGGAAGTTACGCCTTCCGTGGCAGCGTCCTCACGGGGGGCGGCGCACGTCGCGGGGCGACGGCTGCGGCCGAGGGCATCGGCGATCGCGCTGAACAGACCGCCGAAAGGTTGCGACGCTATACTGTAATTAACTGATTTCATTGACTCTTTCCAGGCCGGATGGGCCACTCGATATACCATTGCGCGGGCATTTGTGACGCGCCGCACAACGCCAACATACGGCTCGGGCAGCTATAATTCAAATCGTTCTTTTGGATCAATGGCATAAGCCCAACCGATTGGACTTCCACCAATGTTGCATTGCAATATGTCACGGTACTGATTCTCACTTATCCTGATGGAGCTTTACCAACTTCGCGGCTTTCTTGCGGTCGCCGAACTCGCGCACCTCACGCGGGCGGCGGAGAAGCTCCACGTCAGCCAGCCGGCGCTCTCGGCCCAGATCAAGGCCCTGGAAGACGAGCTCGGCGTACTTCTCTTCGACCGGAGCTCCGCCGGCATGACGCTGACGCAAGCTGGCAAGCGGCTTCTGCCCGAAGCGGCCCGCGTGCTCGCGGACGTCGCCGCGCTTCACGGCAAGGCGCGCGCGATGGAAGGCGAGGTCGCGGGCCACGTCAGCGTCGGCACGCTGGCGGACCCCGAGTTCATCCGGCTCGCCGACTTCCTGACGCTGGCGACGGTGCGCTTTCCCCTGCTCGAGATCGAGCTGCACCACGAGGTGTCCGGCGCGGCGTTCGAGAAGGTGCGCGACGGCGCGCTCGATGCGAGCTTCTACTATGGCGACCTCGCGCACCCGGCCGTCGCGTCATACCCACTGCGCGAGATCGCCTACCGCATCGCCGCGCCCGCAATGTGGCGTGACAAGGTGGTCGGCGCGCCCTGGAGGGATATCGTCGCGCTGCCCTGGCTGATGGCGCCGGCGATCAGCACGCATCGCGTGCTCGCCACCGCGCTCTTCGCCGAGCGCGGCAGCGCGCCTTCCACGCTGATCGAGGCCGACAACGAGATGGTGCTGCGCGCGCTGGTGGCCTCGGGGCTTGGCGTCGCGCTCGTGCGCGAGGACCTGGCGCGGGAAGGCGAAGCCGCGGGCGAGCTCATCGTGTGGTCGGACGTGCGTCTCGCGACGACGCTGCAGTTCATCTACGCAAGCGAAAAACGGGAGGAGCCCGAGCTCCGCGCGCTGCGTGAGGTCATTGCCGAGGTCTGGGGAGCGCGTCCCGTACCGCCGAAGCCGGCGCGCACGCGCGCGTCGGCAAAGCGCCGCGGCAACGGCGCCTGACCGGCACGAAGGCGCGCAGCTGTTGCATAATCTGCACCCGGCCGTCCGCGAAGCCGCGCGCGGACGTGGCGAAGCGATGCGTATGCGGTTGCCGATTTGAACGATTCGGGAGATTGCCGGTCTCCTTTTGGCTTGGTTTTTTGCC
This sequence comes from uncultured beta proteobacterium, assembly GCA_963717695.1. GTDB lineage: Bacteria > Pseudomonadota > Gammaproteobacteria > Burkholderiales > Casimicrobiaceae > CAIWHR01. Next base: position 724,719 of record CAVQWR010000006.1, read on the forward strand.
GGCGCGTTATCGACCGATCCGCCTCACCGTCTCCGGAAAGCTTGGAGCCGTGTCCTTCGCATCGAGCCATTTCGCGAGGGAGTGCGGATCGTTTGCGCCGTCCGAATACACACGCAGGAGCGCGACAACGTGAAACAAATGCGGCGCGCATGTGCCGCCGGCCTTTTCGCCGGCGCAATGCTGAGCGGTTGCGCGGTCGGTCCCGATTTTCACGAGCCGACCGCACCGGCGACGGGCACCTATACCGAGACACCGCTGCCGCCCGTGACGGTGGCGGCGCCCGGAACGACCGGCGGCGAAGCGCAGCGCCTTGTGCCGGGGCGCGACCTGCCCGCCGAATGGTGGACGCTGTTCCGCTCGGAGCCGCTCGATTCCCTCATTCGCGCGGCCGTCGGCGACAGCCCGAATCTCGCCGCGGCGCAGGCGACACTGCGCCAGGCGCAGGAGGAATACAACGCCGGCACGGGCCGGCTTCTGTTCCCGCAGGTCGACGCGAATGTCGGCGCGACGCGCGAGAAGATTCTCCGGCGCCGCGCTCGGCAACCCGACGCTCGGCACCAGCATCTTCAATCTGTACAACGCGTCGGTGAACGTGTCGTACACGCTCGACGTGTTCGGCCGCAATCAGCGCGAGCTCGAAGGCCTTCAGTCGCAGGTCGACTACCAGGGCTTCCAGCTCGAGGGGGCGTATCTCACGCTGACCTCGAACATCGTCACCGCCGCCGTGCGCGAAGCGTCGCTGCGCGCGCAGATCCGCGCGACGCAGGACATCATCGCCTCCGAGCAGAAGGTGCTCGATCTCACCGAGCGGCAGCGCCAGCTCGGCGCCGTTGCGGGCCTCGCCGTCTACGCGCAGGGCACGCAGGTCGCGCAATTTCGCGCGACGCTGCCGCCGCTCGAGCGCGAGCTCGCGCGGACGCGCCACGAGCTCGCGGTGCTTGCCGGCCGCCTGCCGAGCGAGGCCGCGCTGCCGGCATTCGAGCTCGACGCGCTGACGCTGCCGACGGACGTGCCGGTGAGCCTGCCGTCGTCGCTGGTGCGGCAGCGGCCGGACATCCGCGCCGCGGAAGCGCTGCTGGCACCGCGCGAGCGCGGACGTCGGCGTCGCCACGGCCAATCTCTATCCGCAGATCACGCTGACGGGCGCATTCGGCGCGCAGACGACGCAGTTCGCCAACCTTCTGGCGGGCCCTTCGGTGTGGAGCATCGGCGCGGCGCTGCTGCAGCCGCTCTTCCACGGCGGCGCGCTGACCGCGCAGCGACGCGCGGCGATCGCGGCCTACGACGCCGCGGGGGCGCAATACCGCGAGACGGTGCTGAAGGCGTTCCAGCAGGTCGCCGACACGCTGCGCGCGCTCGACGACGACGCGCGGACGCTGCAGGCGCAGGCGGAGGCCGAGCGCCTTGCCGCGAAGACGCTGAGCCTCACGCAGCGGCAGCTGCAGCTCGGCGCCGTCAACTATCTCGCGCTGCTCGTCGCGCAGCGGCAGTACGAGCTCGCGCGCATAGCGCTTGTGCAGGCGCAGGCCGCGCGCTATGCCGACACCGCGGCGCTCTTCCAGGCACTGGGCGGCGGCTGGTGGAATCGCCCCGACGCCAATGCGACGGCGGCCGATGCGACCGCCGGTGCGGTGAGCCGCGACTGAATCTTCCAAGGGGACCCACGCGCGATGAACGACTCTCCTCGCAAGGCTTCGCTCACGAAGCGGATGGTGATCATGCTGATCGCCGTCGCCGTGCTGCTCGGCGGCATCGTCGGCTTCAACCTGTTCAAGGGCTACATGATCCAGAAGTACATGGCAAGCGCGCCGGTCCCGGCTGCGACGGTGACGGCGATGAAGGCCGATTTCCAGCCGTGGCAGCTGCAGCTCGGCGCCGTCGGAACGCTGCGCGCGCTGCGGGGCGTGGACGTCACGACCGAGATCGCGGGGCTCGTGCGCACGCTCAACTTCAAGTCGGGCGACGAGGTGCAGGCGGGCCGCGTGCTGGCCGAGCTCAACGCCGATTCGGAAATCGCGCAGCTGCACTCGCTCGAGGCCGCGGCCGATCTCGCCGCCACCGTCCTCGAGCGGGACAAGGCGCAGCTCGAAGCCGAGGCCGTCAGCAAGGCGCAGGTCGATGCCGACGCGGCCGATCTCAAGAGCAAGCGCGCGCAGGTCGCGCAGCAGGCGGCGCTGATCGCCAAGAAGACGATCCGCGCGCCATTCTCAGGCAGGCTCGGCATCAGCACGGTGAATGTCGGCCAGTATCTCAACGCCGGCGACAAGCTCGTAACGCTGCAGGCGATCGATCCGATTTTCGTCGACTTCGCAGTGCCGCAGAAGCAGCTGACGCAGGTCGCGACGGGACAGCGGGTCACGCTCACCGTCGATGCCTTCAAGGACACGCCTTTCCCGGGCCGCGTCAGCGCGATCAACCCCAAGGTCGACGTCAGCACGCGCAACGTGCAGGTGGAGGCGACGATTCCCAATCCGAAGCGCCTGCTGCTGCCGGGGATGTTCGGCTCGGTTCGCGTCGATTCCGGCGGAGAGGAGCGCTACCTGACGCTGCCGCAGACGGCGATCACGTTCAGTCCTTACGGCAACACGGTATTCGCGGCCGCACCCTCCGACAAGAAGGACGCCAAGGGCGAGGCCCAGCTCGTGGCCAAGCAGATCTTCGTGACCACGGGCGCGACGCGCGGCGACCAGATCGCGATCCTCAAGGGCATCGAGCCGGGCGCGCTGATCGTGACGAGCGGCCAGACCAAGCTCAAGAACGGTACGCCGGTCGTTATCGACAATACGGTGCAGCCCGCGAACAATCCGGCGCCGACGCCGCAGGAGCATTGAGGGAGCGGCCGTGAACTTCACCGACATCTTCATCAGGAAGCCGGTGCTCGCGTCGACGCTGAGCCTCCTGATCCTCGTGCTCGGCGCGCGCGCGCTCATGAACCTGCCGGTCCGCCAGTACCCGCGGACGCAGAACGCCGTCGTCACAGTGTCGACCGCCTACTACGGCGCCGACGCCGACACCGTCGCCGGCTTCATCACCCAGCCGCTCGAAGCGGCCATCGCGCAGGCACAGGGCATCGACTACCTGTCGTCGACCAGTATCTCGGGGGTCTCAGTCATCACCGCGACGCTGCGCCTCAACTACGACGCCAACCGCGCGCTGACCGAGATCACGACGCAGGTGAGCTCGGTGCGCAATCAACTGCCGCCCGAGGCCCAGCAGCCGGTGCTCTCGGTGCAGGTCGGCGAGACCGTCGACACGATGTACATGGGCTTCTTCAGCGAGCAGCTGGAGAACAACAGCGTCACGGATTACCTGATGCGAGTCGTGCAGCCCAAGCTCGACTCGATCGAGGGCGTGCAGACGGCGGAGATCCTGGGCGCGCGGCAGTTCGCGCTCCGCGCGTGGCTCGATCCCGACCGGATGGCGGCGAACGGCGTCACCGCGGCGGAGGTGCGCACCGCGCTCGGCAACAACAACTACCTCGCGGCGCTCGGCTCGACCAAGGGCCAGATGGTGACCGTCGACCTGACGGCAGGCACGAGCCTCCACTCGGTCGACGACTTCAAGCAGCTCGCGGTGAAGCAGAAGGACGGTGCGATCGTGCGGCTCGAGGACGTCGCCACCGTGACGCTGGGCGCCGAGAACTACGATTTCACGACGGCCTTCGGCGGGCGCAACTCGGTGTTCATCGGCATCAAGGTGGCGCCGGAGGCCAACGTGCTCGAGGTCGCGAAGCGCGTGCGCGACGCCTTTCCCGAGATCGTCGCGCAGATGCCGGAGGGCGTGAAGGGCGAGATCGTCTACGACGGCACCAAGTTCATCCGCAGCTCGATCAGCGAGGTGATCAAGACGCTGGCGCAGGCGCTCGTCATCGTGAGCGTCGTGATCTTCCTCTTCATCGGCAGCTTCCGCGCCGTCGTCGTGCCGCTGATCGCGATGCCGCTGTCGCTGATCGGCGCGTTCTTCGCGATGTCGACCCTTGGATACTCGATCAACCTGCTGACGCTGCTCGCGCTGGTCCTCGCGATCGGCCTGGTCGTCGACGACGCGATCATCGTCGTCGAGAACGTCGACCGGCACATGAAGAAGGAGGGCCAGACGCCGATGGACGCGGCGCTCGCGGCGGCGCGCGAGCTGGGAAGCCCCATCATCGCGATGACGATCGTGCTGGTCGCCGTGTACGTGCCGATCGGCTTCCAGGGCGGGCTCACCGGGGCGCTGTTCACCGAGTTCGCCTTCACGCTGGCGGGCGCGGTGACCGTGTCCGGCATCGTCGCGCTGACGCTGTCGCCGATGATGACCTCGCGCATCTTCCGCGCCGAGCAGGAGGACAACCGCTTCGTTCGCCACATCGACCGCCAGTTCGACCGGCTGCATGCGCGCTACCAGCGGCTGCTGCACGGAACGCTCGACACGTGGCAGGTTCCGGTCGTGATGGGCGCGCTGCTGCTGGGCGGGGTCGTCTATCTCTTCATGACGTCGAAGTCGGAGCTCGCGCCGCAGGAGGACCAGGGTGTCGTGCTGGCGCAGATCCTCGGGCCGGCGAACGCGACGCCGCAGCAGATGAACACCTATGCGAAGCAGGTGTTCGACATCGCGCACGCGCTGCCCGAGTACGACCAGATGTTCCAGATCACCGGCGTGCCGGCAACGAATCAGGGCATCGGCGGCGTGCTGTTCAAGCCCTGGGACGAGCGCAAGCGCGACGCCGCGACGCTTCAGCAGGAGCTGCAGCAGAAGTGGAGCGGCATCGCGGGCGCGACGGTCGCGGCGTTCCAGTTCCCGCCGCTGCCGGGCTCGCGCGGCCTGCCGATGCAGGTCGTGATCAAGACCACGGAGTCCTACCAGAACCTGAACGAGGTCACGCAGGCGGTGCTGCAGAAGGCGCGCGCGAGCGGGATGTTCTTCTTCGTCGACACCGACCTCAAGGTCGACAAGCCGCAGACGGTCGTCGAGGTCGACCGCGACATGCTGACCACGCTCGGCCTCACGCAGCAGGACGTCGGCGCGGCGCTGTCGGCGGCGCTCGGCGGCGGCTACGTCAACTACTTCTCGATCGCCGGGCGCTCCTACAAGGTGATCCCGCAGGTGCTGCAGGTCGACCGCCTCAACTCGTCGCAGGTGCTGAATTACTACCTGCGCACGCCGGACGGCTCGCTGCTGCCGGCGTCGACGATCGCGCACGAGCGGCTGCAGGTGGTGCCCGAAGGGATCAACCACTTCCAGCAGCTCAATTCGGCGACGATCATGGGCGTCTACGCGCCGTCGGTGTCGCAGAAGCAGGTGCTGGACTTCATGAAGAGCGCGATCGCGGAGGCCGCGCCCACGGGCTACGCGGTCGACTACTCGGGCACGTCGCGCCAGTACATCCAGGAGTCGGGCGGCTTCGTCACGACCCTCTTCTTCGCGATCATCATCGTCTTTCTGTGCCTCTCCGCGCAGTACGAGAGCTTCCGCGACCCGATCGTGGTGCTGGTCTCGGTGCCGATGGCACTCTTCGGGGCGCTGGTGTTCATCAACCTCGGCCTCGCGACGCTCAACATCTACACTCAGGTGGGTCTCGTGACGCTGATGGGCCTCATCAGCAAGCACGGCATATTGATCGTGCAGTTCGCGAACCAGCTGCAGGTGGCGGGCCGGTCCAAGCGCGACGCGATCGAGGAGGCCGCGGCGGTGCGGCTGCGCCCGATCCTGATGACGACCGCGGCGATGGTGCTGGGGGTGGTCCCGCTCGTGATCGCGGCCGGCGCCGGGGCCGCCGGGCGCCACGCCATGGGCCTCGTCATCTTCACCGGGATGTCGGTCGGCACGCTCTTCACGCTCTTCGTCGTGCCGTCCATGTACATGCTGCTGGGCGCCGACCACCATGTGAAGCGCGCGGCCGAGGCGCCCCCGTCCGGCGCTGCGCCCGCGCCGCATCCGCACGGCTGACGGACAAAAAAGGGCCGGCGAATCGCTTCGCCGGCCCGCTTTGCTGCAGAGAACCGATCAGGCCGCGTCGGCCGAGATCTCGGGCGCCGCCGGAGCGGCCGCTTCCGCGGGCACTTCCTCGCCCGGGGCCAGGAAACCGGCCTCGGGTCCGAGCAGCTTCTGCTTCTTGCGCGCGTTGTGATACGCGAGGCCGGTGCCGGCAGGGATCAGCCGGCCGACGATGACGTTCTCCTTGAGGCCGCGCAGGTCGTCCTTCTTGCCCATGATCGCCGCTTCGGTCAGCACGCGCGTCGTTTCCTGGAACGACGCCGCCGAGATGAACGAGTCGGTCGACAGCGACGCCTTGGTGATGCCGAGCAGCATGTGCTCGTACGTCGCGCCTTGCTTGCCTTCCTCCTTCGTCGTCTTGTCGTTCTCGTCCAGAAGGTCCGAGCGCTCGGCCTGCTCGCCCACGATGAAGCGCGTGTCGCCGGCATCGAGCACCTGCACGCGGCGCAGCATCTGCCGCACGATCACCTCGATGTGCTTGTCGTTGATCTTCACGCCCTGCAGCCGATAGACGTCCTGCACTTCGTCGGTGATGTAGCGCGCGAGCGCCTCCACTCCGAGGAGACGCAGGATGTCGTGCGGATCCGCCGGGCCGTCGACGATCGTCTCGCCCTTGTTCACCACCTGGCCGTCGTGCGCCGTGACGTGCTTGTCCTTCGGGATCAGGTACTCGTGCGCGACGCCGTCGAGATCGGTGATCACGAGGCGCTGCTTGCCCTTCGTGTCCTTGCCGAACGACACCGTGCCGGTGACCTCGGCCAGCAGGCCCGCGTCCTTCGGCGAGCGCGCCTCGAAGAGCTCCGCCACGCGCGGCAGGCCGCCCGTGATGTCGCGCGTCTTCGACGTCTCCTGCGGGATGCGCGCCAGCACTTCGCCGATCGACACGTCCTGCCCGTCCTTCACCGTGATGATCGAGCCCAGCTGGAACGTGATGTTGACGGGGAGCTCCGAGCCCGCGAGCTTGATCTCGTCGCCATCCGGCGTCAGCAGCTTGACCTGCGGCCGCACGCCCTTGGCGGCGGCGCCGGCGCGGCGCTTCGGGTCGATGACGACGAGCGTGGAGAGCCCCGTCACCTCGTCGACCTGCTTCGCCACGGTCACGCCTTCCTCGACGTTCTCGAACTTCACGCGGCCCGCGTACTCGGTGACGATCGGACGCGAGGTCGCGTCCCACAGCGCGAGGATCTTGCCGGCCTTGACCGTGTCGCCATCCTTCACCTGCAGCGTCGCGCCGTACGGCACCTTGTGGCGCTCGCGCTCGCGGCCGTGCTCGTCCTGGATCAGGACTTCGCCCGAGCGCGCGATGACGACGAGCTCGCCCTTCGCGTTGGTCACGTAGCGCATCAGCGCAGAGAAGCGGATCGTGCCCGCCGACTTGCTCTCGAGCTGCGACGCGGCCGCGGTACGCGACGCGGCGCCGCCGATGTGGAACGTCCGCATCGTGAGCTGCGTGCCCGGCTCGCCGATCGACTGCGCGGCAATGACGCCGACCGCCTCGCCGACGTTGACGAGATGGCCGCGGCCGAGATCGCGCCCGTAGCACTTGGCGCACAGGCCGTAGCGGGTGTCGCAGGTGAGCGGCGTGCGGACCTTGACCTCGTCCACTCCGAGAAGCTCGATCTGCTCGACCTCGTCCTCGCCCAGCAGCGTGCCGGCGAAGTACAGCGTTTCCTGCGATTCCGGATTGACGACGTCGGCCGCGACGGTGCGCCCGAGGATCCGCTCGCGCAGCGCCTCGATCACTTCGCCGCCCTCGACCAGCGCCTTCATCGCGACGCCGTTGGTCGTGCCGCAATCGTCCTCGGTGACGACCAGATCCTGCGTGACGTCGACGAGACGGCGCGTGAGGTAGCCCGAGTTCGCGGTCTTCAGCGCCGTGTCGGCGAGGCCCTTGCGCGCGCCGTGCGTGCTGATGAAGTACTGCAGCACGTTGAGGCCCTCGCGGAAGTTCGCCGTGATCGGCGTCTCGATGATGGAGCCGTCCGGCTTCGCCATCAGGCCGCGCATGCCGGCGAGCTGCCGGATCTGCGCCGCAGAGCCGCGCGCACCCGAGTCCGCCATCATGTAGATCGAGTTGAACGACTCCTGCTTGACCGTCTTGCCGTCGCGGTCGACGACGTCCACGGCGCCGAGCTGCGTCATCATCGCCTTCGCAATGTCGTCGCCGGCGCGGCCCCAGATATCGACCACCTTGTTGTAGCGCTCGCCCTGCGTGACGAGACCCGAGGTGTACTGCGCCTCGATCTCCTTCACCTGCGACTCCGCCTCGGCGATGATCTGCGGCTTTTCCAGCGGGACCAGCATGTCGTCGGCGGCGAAGGAGATGCCGCCGCGCGTCGCGAGGCTGTAACCCGCCTGCATCAGCTTGTCGGCGAAGATCACCGTCTCGCGCAGTCCGCAGCGGCGGAAGCTCGCGTTGATGATCTTCGAGATCTCCTTCTTCTTGAGCGGCTTGTTGATCGTCGCGAACGGCAGGCCGGTCGGGAGGATCTCGGAGAGCAGCGCGCGGCCGACCGTCGTCTCGAAGCGGACGATCTTGTCGACGGCTTCGCCGTTCGCGCCGGTTTCGGTCTGCTTCAGGCGCACGTGCACCTTGGCGTGCAGCTCAACCATCCGCGACTCGTACGCGCGCTGGACTTCGGCGATGTCGGCGAAGAACATGCCCTCGCCCTTCGCGTTGATCTTGTCGCGCGTCGCGTAGTAGAGGCCGAGCACGATGTCCTGCGACGGCACGATGCAGGGCTCGCCGTTCGACGGCAGCAGCACGTTGTTCGACGCCAGCATCAGCGTGCGCGCTTCCATCTGCGCTTCCAGCGACAGCGGCACGTGGACGGCCATCTGGTCGCCGTCGAAGTCGGCGTTGAACGCCGTGCAGACGAGCGGATGCAGCTGGATCGCCTTGCCTTCGATCAGCACCGGCTCGAAGGCCTGGATGCCGAGGCGGTGCAGCGTCGGTGCGCGGTTCAGCATCACCGGGTGCTCGCGGATCACGTCCTCGAGGATGTCCCAGACGATCGGCTCCTGCGCCTCGACCATCTTCTTCGCGGCCTTGATCGTGGTCGCGAGGCCCATCGTTTCGAGCTTGTTGAAGATGTAGGGCTTGAAGAGCTCGAGCGCCATCAGCTTCGGCAGCCCGCACTGGTGCAGCTTCAGCTGCGGTCCGACGACGATGACCGAGCGGCCCGAGTAGTCGACGCGCTTGCCGAGCAGGTTCTGGCGGAAGCGTCCGCCCTTGCCCTTGATCATGTCGGCGAGCGACTTCAGCGGACGCTTGTTGGCGCCCGTCATCGCCTTGCCGCGGCGGCCGTTGTCGAGCAGCGAGTCGACGGCTTCCTGCAGCATCCGCTTTTCGTTGCGGACGATGATGTCGGGAGCCTTCAGCTCGAGCAGGCGCTTCAGCCGGTTGTTCCGGTTGATCACGCGGCGATAGAGGTCGTTCAAGTCGGAGGTCGCGAAGCGGCCGCCGTCCAGCGGCACCAGCGGGCGCAGCTCCGGCGGCAGCACCGGCAGCACTTCGAGGATCATCCACTCGGGCTTGATGCCCGACTTGTGGAAGGCCTCGAGCACCTTGAGGCGCTTGGCGATCTTCTTGATCTTGGTGTCGGAGCCGGTGGTCTCGAGCTCGGCGCGCAGCTTCTCGATCTCGTGCGGCACGTCGAGCGCCTTCAGCAGCTCGCGGATGCCCTCGGCGCCCATCGACGCCGAGAAGTCGTCGCCGTGCTGCTCGACCTTGGCGAGGTAGTCGTCCTCGGTCAGAAGCTGGGCGCGGTTCAGCGGCGTCAGGCCGGGGTCGGTGACGACGTATGCCTCGAAATACAGCACGCGCTCGATGTCGCGCAGCGTCATGTCGAGCACCATGCCCATGCGGGACGGCAGGCTCTTCAGGAACCAGATGTGCGCGACCGGGCTCGCGAGCTCGATGTGGCCCATCCGCTCGCGGCGGACCTTGGCGAGCGTGACTTCCACGCCGCACTTCTCGCAGATGACGCCGCGGTGCTTGAGGCGCTTGTACTTGCCGCACAGGCACTCGTAGTCCTTGACCGGCCCGAAGATCTTGGCGCAGAAGAGGCCGTCGCGCTCGGGCTTGAACGTCCGGTAGTTGATCGTTTCCGGCTTCTTCACTTCGCCGTACGACCACGAGCGGATCTTCTCCGGCGAAGCGAGGCCGGTCTTGATCGCGTCGAATTCCTCTTCCTGCGTTACCTGCTTGAACAGATCGAGCAGTGCTTTCATTGCGACTCCTTAGCTGAGCGTTGGGCGTTGAGCGTCGGGAACGTTTCCCGTTGCATCCGGCACGGCGCGACTGCGCGCGGTGCCGGAGGCGAAACGCACAACCTCAAAATCGTTCCAGGTCGATGTCGATGGCCAGCGAGCGGATTTCCTTCACCAGCACGTTGAACGACTCCGGCATGCCGGCCTCGATCTTGTGCTCGCCCTTGACGATGTTCTCGTACACCTTGGTGCGGCCGTTGACGTCGTCGGACTTGACCGTGAGCATCTCCTGCAGCGTGTACGCCGCGCCGTAGGCTTCCAGCGCCCAGACTTCCATCTCGCCGAAGCGCTGGCCGCCGAACTGCGCCTTGCCGCCGAGCGGCTGCTGCGTGACGAGGCTGTACGGGCCGGTCGAGCGCGCGTGCATCTTGTCGTCGACGAGGTGATGCAGCTTCAGCACGTGCATGTAGCCGACGGTGACCTGGCGGTCGAACGCCTCGCCCGTGCGGCCGTCGTGCAGCGTGACCTGGCCCGAGCGCGGCAGGCCGGCAAGCTCCAGCATGCCCTTGATCTCCTCCTCGGTCGCGCCGTCGAACACCGGCGTCGCGAACGGCACGCCGCCGCGCAGGTTGTGGCCGAGGCGAACGAGCTCCTCGTCGGTGAGACCGGCGATGTCCTCCGGCTTGCCCGTCGTGTTGTAGATCTTCTCCAGGAACTTGCGCACGTCGGCGATGTTGGCCTGCGCCTTCAGCATGTCGTCGATCCGGCGCCCGAGGCCCTTCGCGGCCCAGCCGAGGTGGACTTCGAGAATCTGGCCGACGTTCATCCGCGACGGCACGCCGAGCGGATTCAGCACGATGTCGACCGGCGTGCCATCCGCCATGTACGGCATGTCCTCGACCGGGACGATCTTCGACACCACACCCTTGTTGCCGTGGCGGCCGGCCATCTTGTCGCCCGGCTGCAGGCGGCGCTTCACCGCCACGTAGACCTTGACCATCTTCTGCACGCCCGGCGGCAATTCGTCGCCCTGCGTCAGCTTCTTCTTCTTCTGCTCGAACATCGCGTCGAACTGGACGCGCATCTGCGCGAGCGAATCCTTCATCGCCTCGAGCTGACGCGCCGATTCCTCGCCGGCGAGCCGGATGTCGAACCAGTCGTACCGGCCCACGCCCTCCAGGTACTCCTTGGTGAGCTTGGTGCCCTTGGCGATGCGCTTCGGACCGCCGTTGACGGTCTTGCCGAGCAGCAGCTTCTCGATCCGCGCGAACGCGTCGTTCTCGACGATGCGCAGCTGATCGTTCAGGTCCTTGCGGTAGCCCTTGAGCTCGTCGTCGATGATCTGCGCGGCGCGCTTGTCGCGCTCGATGCCTTCGCGCGTGAACACCTGGACGTCGATCACGCAGCCCGAGATGCCGGACGGCACGCGCAGGCTCGTGTCCTTCACGTCGGAGGCCTTCTCGCCGAAGATCGCGCGGAGCAGTTTCTCTTCCGGCGTGAGCTGCGTCTCGCCCTTCGGCGTGACCTTGCCGACCAGCACGTCGCCGGCTTCCACTTCGGCGCCGATGTAGACGATGCCGGCGTCGTCGAGGCGTCCGAGCTGCGACTCGCCGAGGCTCGAGATGTCCCGCGTGATTTCCTCGGGGCCGAGCTTGGTGTCGCGCGCGACGACCGAGAGCTCCTCGATGTGGATCGACGTGTAGCGGTCGTCGGCGACGACGCGCTCGCTGATCAGGATCGAGTCCTCGTAGTTGTAGCCGTTCCACGGCATGAACGCGACCAGCATGTTCTGGCCGAGCGCCAGCTCACCCATGTCGGTCGACGCGCCGTCGGCGATGACGTCGCCCTTCGCGATGGTCTCGCCGACCTTCACGAGCGGGCGCTGGTTGATATTGGTGTTCTGGTTGCTGCGCGTGTACTTGGTCAGGTTGTAGATGTCGACACCGACGTCACCCGCCATCGTTTCCGCGTCGTTGACGCGGACGACGATGCGGCTCGCGTCGACGTAGTCGACCTTGCCGCCGCGGCGCGCCTGCACCGCGGTGCCGGAGTCGACCGCCGCCGTGCGCTCCACGCCGGTGCCGACCAGCGGCTTCTCGGCGCGAAGGCAGGGAACCGCCTGCCGCTGCATGTTGGAGCCCATCAGCGCGCGGTTCGCGTCGTCGTGCTCGAGGAACGGGATCAGCGACGCCGCCACCGACACGATCTGCGCCGGCGCGACGTCCATGTAGTTGACCTTGTCGGCGGTCGACAGCATGAACTCGTTCTTGTTGCGGCAGGAGACGAGCTCGTCCTTCAGCTTGCCGCTCTTGTCGAGCGACGCATTCGCCTGCGCGATCACGAACGCGCCCTCCTCGATCGCCGACAGGTAGTCGATCTCGTCGGTGACCTTGCCGTTCGACACCTTGCGGTACGGCGTCTCGAGGAAGCCGTACTCGTTGGTGCGCGCATAGAGCGCCAGCGAGTTGATGAGGCCGATGTTCGGACCTTCCGGCGTCTCGATCGGGCACACGCGTCCGTAGTGGGTCGGGTGCACGTCGCGCACCTCGAAGCCCGCGCGCTCGCGCGTCAGGCCGCCCGGGCCGAGCGCGGAGACGCGCCGCTTGTGCGTGATCTCGGACAGCGGGTTCGTCTGGTCCATGAACTGCGACAACTGCGAGCTGCCGAAGAACTCCTTGATCGCCGCGGAGATCGGCTTCGCGTTGATGAGGTCGTGCGGCAGCAGGTTCTCGCTCTCGGCCTGGCCGAGGCGTTCCTTGACCGCGCGCTCGACCCGCACGAGGCCCGAGCGGAACTGGTTCTCCGCAAGCTCGCCGACCGAGCGCACGCGGCGGTTGCCGAGATGGTCGATGTCGTCGATTTCGCCGCGGCCGTTGCGGAGCTCGACCAGGATCTTGATGACGGCGATGATGTCGTCGTTGGTCAGCGTCGACGCGCCCTTCAGCTCGCTGCGGCCGACGCGCCGGTTGAACTTCATCCGGCCGACGGCCGACAGGTCGTAGCGCTCTTCCGAGAAGAAGAGGCCGTGGAACAGCGTTTCGACGGCGTCCTCGGTCGGCGGCTCGCCGGGACGCATCATCCGGTAGATCGCGACGCGCGCCGCGGTCTGGTCCGGCGTGTCGTCGCTGCGCAGCGTCTGCGAGATGTATGCGCCCTGGTCGAGGTCGTTGGTGTAGATCGTCTGCAGCGTCGCGACGCCGGCCGCGACGAGCTTCTCGAGGAGCTCGTCGGTGATCTCGTCGTTGGCGCGGGCCAGCACTTCGCCCGTGCCGGTGTCGACGATGTTGGTCGCGAGCGCGCGGCCGACGAGGTAATCCGCCGGGACCGCGATGCGCTTCACGCCGCCTTCGACCAGCTCGCGCACGTGCTTCGCGGTGATCCGCTTGTCGCGCTGGACGATGACCTTGCCGTCCTTGCCGACGACGTCGAAGCGCGCCATCTCGCCCTTCAGGCGCTCCGGCACGAATTCCATCTCGGCGCCCTTCGCCGACACGTGGAACGTGTCGAACACGAAGAACTGCTTCAGGATGTCCTCGTTGGTGAGGCCGATCGCCTTCAAGAGCGTCGTCACCGGCATCTTGCGGCGGCGGTCGACGCGGAAGAACAGGAAATCCTTGGGATCGAACTCGAAGTCGAGCCACGAGCCGCGGTACGGGATCACCCGTGCCGAGAACAGCAGCTTGCCCGACGAATGCGTCTTGCCGCGGTCGTGCTCGAAGAACACGCCCGGCGAGCGGTGGAGCTGCGAGACGATCACGCGCTCGGTGCCGTTGATGACGAAGGAGCCGTTGCCCGTCATGAGCGGGATCTCGCCCATGTAGACCTCCTGCTCCTTCACTTCCTTGACGGTCTCCTTCGGCGCTTCCTTGTCCATCAGGATCAGCCGGACCTTGGCGCGCAGCGCCGAGCAGAACGTGAGGCCGCGCTGCTGGCATTCGGTGACGTCGAACGCCGGCGCGAGCAGCGAATAGCTCACGAACTCGAGTCTCGCGTTGCCCGAGTGCGAGGCGATCGGGAAGATCGACGTGAACGCGGCCTGCAGGCCCTCGTTCTTGCGCGATTCCGGGCCGGCGTCCGACTGCAGGAACGCGCGGTAGGAGGCGAGCTGCGTCTCCAGCAGGAAAGGCACCGGCAGGACGCTCGCGCGCTTGGCGAAGCTCTTGCGGATGCGTTTGCGTTCGGTAAAGGAGTACGGTTGGGACGTTGTCGTCGCTTCGGTGGCCATGCGTTCTCCGGATTACGTGCGGCCGCGGCGCGGGTGCGCCGGCGGCCTTCGCGGGGCGCGCCCTGGGCGGCGCGGCCAGCATTGTTGCGACTGTGCGGGGGCGTTGCACCCCCTGGCTTGGTGGTTGGCCACTACCAACCGCTGGCGGACGGCGGCGCGATTCTCTGCGTCGCCCGACCATGCCTTGCGCTTCCTGCAGTCGCTTCAGAAAGCGGAGCGAAGCGGTTTCGACCTGAAAACGCTTCGCTCCGATCACTGATCGAAGCGGGGGTCGAAAGTTCCTCGGCCCCCGGGTGTTTCCGAATTTGCAGCAAGTCGTCCGGCTCCGCCGGCGATTTGCCCCGTTTCAGCTTCTCGAATGGCGATAACGCTTTGTGATTCTTCCCCAGGCGAATCGCGCGGAGCCTGCGATACCCGCTGACTCGTTTACAACCAACCGCAGGGTATCGGGGCGGAGCCTCCGATTCCCTGGTGACGTATCTACAGCCGATCCAGCAAATCCGCCGGCTCCGCCGGGGATTTGCCCCACTTCAGCTTCTCGATATGCGAACGGCTTCGTGATTCTTCCGCAGGGTATCGGGGCGGAGCCTCCGATTCCCTGGTAACTCGTCTATTACTTGAGTTCAGCCTTCGCGCCGGCTTCTTCCAGCTTCTTCTTCGCGGCTTCGGCGTCGGCCTTGGAGACTCCCTCCTTGACCGGCTTCGGCGCGCCGTCGACGAGGTCCTTGGCTTCCTTCAGGCCGAGGCCCGTCAGCTCGCGCACGGCCTTGATGACGTTGACCTTGTTCTCGCCGAATGCGGTCAGCACGACGGTGAACTCGGTCTGCTCTTCGGCGGCGGCAGCGGGTGCGGCTGCGGCGGGGCCGGCGGCGGCGACGGCAGCAGCGGCGGAGACGCCGAACTTCTCTTCCATCGCGGTGATGAGCTGCGAGAGCTCGAGAACGGTCATCGACGAGATCTTGTCGAGGATTTCAGTCTGGACTGCGGTCATGTGTGGCTCCTGATTTCGTAAGGTTTGGTGATTCGGTGTCGGGAAAGGCGCGTCACGCCGCCGGCTTCGCGTCGCGGACCGCGGCGAGCGTACGGACGAACCTGCCCGGTACCTCGTTCAGCGTCCGCACGAACTTCGCGATCGGTGCCTGCATCGTGCCCATCAGCTTCGAGAGCAGCTCGTCGCGCGAAGGCAGCGCCGCCAGCGCGGAGATGTCCTTGGCGGACATCATCCGGCCGGGCATCGCGCCGCCGGTGATCACGAACTTGTCGTTGCCCTTGGCGAAGTCGTTCAGGACCTTCGCCACGGCAACCGGGTCGGTGCCGATGCCGTACGCGAGCGGGCCGACCATCTTCTCGGCCAGCCCCTCGAACGGCGTCGACGCGACCGCGCGGCGCACCAGGGTGTTCTTGACCACCCTGAGATAAACGCCGGAAGCACGTGCCTTCGCGCGGAGCCTCGTGATGTCCGCGACCGCCATGCCGCGGTTCTCGGCCATGACGATGGCCTGAGCACCGGCGACCTGCTTCGCGACTTCCGCGACTACCGCCTGCTTCTGTTCCAAATTAAGACTCAAGGTCTTTTCTCCTAGTGCCATCGGAAGTCCGCGGAAACCGTTGCGCGTCGCATCGCTGCCGCGACACGCGCCGATCGCCTCAGATTCCGCCGCCCGCCCGGAAAACAACTCCACGGCAGACACTTGCGGTGACCTTACGTCCAGGAAATCCTGTACGGGGACACCATCTGCGCGGGGTTCGGTTGCCTTCGCTCGGTGATCCGGCCAACTCGCCGGTCACTTCCCGAAGGCGCCCTGCATTTGAGCTTTCGCCCCTGCGGTCTTTGACGGCCCGCCGTGCCGATGCTGCCGGCCCGGCGCTCCCTCAAATCCTCGTATGACGCAGTGTGCGGATGAACGGGCACACCACGTCTTCGTATCAGTTCGCCGGTCCTCCGGACACCAGCCCTGCCGTGTCGACGCGCACGCCCGCACCCATGGTGCTGGAGACGCTGACCTTCTTGAGATAGATGCCCTTCGTGCCGGCCGGCTTCGCCTTGTTGAGCGCGTCGATCAGCGCCACGAGGTTCGACTTGAGCTGCTCCGGCGCGAACGACGCACGGCCGATCGTGCACTGCACGATGCCGGCCTTGTCGGTGCGGTACTGGACCTGGCCCGCCTTCGCATTGCGAACGGCGAGCGCGACGTCGGCGTTGACCGTCCCGACCTTCGGGTTCGGCATCAGCCCGCGCGGACCGAGGATCTGGCCCAGCTGGCCGACGACGCGCATCGCATCCGGCGACGCGATGACGACGTCGAAATCCATGAAGCCTTCCTTGACCTTGGCCGCGAGGTCGTCGAAGCCGACGACGTCGGCGCCCGCGTCCAGCGCGGCCTTCGCCTTGTCGCCCTGCGCGAACACCGCGACGCGCACCTTCTTGCCGGTGCCGGCGGGCAGCACGACCGAGCCGCGGACGGTCTGGTCGGACTTCTTTGCATCGACGCCGAGATTGACGGCGACGTCGACCGACTCGTCGAACTTGGCGACGGCGGTTTCCTTGACGAGCTTCAGCGCTTCGTCGACGCCATAGGCCTTGCTGCGGTCGACCTTGCCGAGCACGGTCTTCATCCGCTTCGAGAGCTTGGGGGACTTCGCTTCGGTCGTCATGATCACTTCACCCCTTCGACGGTGATGCCCATGCTGCGCGCGCTGCCGGCGATCGTGCGGACCGCGGCGTCCATGTCGGCGGCGGTGAGGTCGGGCATCTTGGTCTTCGCGATTTCCTCGGCCTGGGCGCGCGTGAGCTTGCCCACCTTGTCGGTGTGCGGCTTGCTGCTGCCCTTCTCGACCTTGGACGCCTTCTTGATCAGCACCGTCGCGGGCGGCGTCTTCATCACGAACGTGAAGCTCTTGTCCGCGTACGCGGTGATCACCACGGGAATCGGCAGGCCCGGCTCGACCTTCTGCGTCTGCGCGTTGAACGCCTTGCAGAATTCCATGATGTTGAGGCCGCGCTGGCCGAGCGCCGGCCCGATCGGCGGGCTCGGGTTCGCCTTGCCGGCGGGCACCTGCAGTTTGATGTAGCCGATTACTTTCTTTGCCATCTCAGTTCTCCATGTGGGTGCAGACGGACGCCATCGGCGCCCTCCCCGTTTAAGCCTTTTCGACTTGCGAAAAATCCAGTTCCACCGGCGTCGAGCGACCGAAGATCGTCACCGACACGCGGAGCTTGCTCTTCTCGTAGTTCACGTCCTCGACGTTGCCGTGGAAGTCGGTGAACGGGCCATCCTTGACGCGCACCGCCTCGCCCATCTCGAACAGCACCTTCGGGCGCGGCTTCTCGACGCCTTCCTGCACCTGCCGCAGGATCGCGTCGACTTCCTTCTGCGTGATCGGCGTCGGCTTGTTCGCCGTGCCGCCGACGAATCCGGTGACCTTCGGCGTGCTCTTCACGAGGTGCCAGGTGTCGTCGGTCATTTCCATCTCGACCAGCACATACCCGGGGAAGAACTTGCGCTCGCTGATCGCCTTCTGCCCGCCCTTCATCTCGACCACTTCCTCGACCGGGACCAGGATCTGGCCGAACTGGTCGGCGAGCTCGGAGCGCTTGATGCGCTCGGTCAGCGCGCGCTGCACGCTCTTCTCGAAGCCCGAGTAGGCATGGACGACGAACCACTTCTTGCTCATCGCTCGACCCGCCCGGTGAGAAGCTTCACGATCCACGCGAGCGTGGTATCGACGGAGAACAGGAACAGCGCCATGATCAGGACGAACACGAACACGATCGCGGTCGTCTGCAGCGTTTCCTTGCGTGTCGGCCACGACACCCGCCCGGCTTCCTGCCAGGATTCCTGGGCGAACGTGAGGAACTCGCTGCCCGGGCGTCGACAGCCACGCGACAACGCCGGCCAGCACGAGGCCGCCCAGCACCATCAGCACGCGCAGCACGAGCGCGGTGTCGCCGAAGTAGTAATACCCCGCGACGCCGAGCACGACGCAGCCCAATGCCAATGCGATTTTTATCTTGTCGATCATTCAGGTGCCAGTTGACTCAGTTGAGACTCAGTTGAGACTGTGGTCCTTCGGCAGTAACCGCTGCCGGCGGCACGACCCTACGCAATCCTCTTGCGCCACCGCCAGCGCCTGCGGTGGCAGGCCAGGAGGGAATCGAACCCCCAACCTGCGGTTTTGGAGACCGCCGCTCTGCCAATTGAGCTACTGGCCTAACGCTATATCGGACCAAAGTGAACCCCTACTTTGGTCCGGATAATCGTTTCCGGCGAACTTCGAGCAGAGCCCGTAAGTTCGCCGCAGAACGTCTTTACGAAAAACCTTACTCGATGACCTTGGCGACGACGCCGGCGCCGACGGTGCGGCCGCCTTCGCGGATCGCAAAGCGCAGCCCCTCTTCCATCGCGATCGGCGCAATCAGCGTCACCGTCATCCCGATGTTGTCCCCAGGCATCACCATCTCCGTCCCCGCCGGCAGCTCGCAGCTCCCCGTCACGTCCGTCGTCCGGAAATAAAACTGCGGCCGATACCCCGGGAAGAACGGCGTGTGCCGCCCGCCTTCATCCTTGCTCAGCACATACACCTCGCAGGTGAACTTCGTGTGCGGCGTGATCGAGCCCGGCTTCGCCAGCACCTGCCCACGCTCCACTTCCTCCCGCTTCGTCCCGCGCAGGAGAACCCCCACGTTGTCCCCCGCCTGACCCTGGTCCAAGAGCTTGCGGAACATCTCCACCCCCGTGCACACCGTCTGCAGCGTCGGCTTCAGCCCCACGATCTCCAGCGGATCGCCCACCTTCACGATGCCCCGCTCCACCCGCCCCGTCACCACCGTCCCCCGACCCGAGATCGAGAACACGTCTTCCACCGGCATCAGGAACGGCCCGTCGATCGCACGCTTCGGCTGCGGAATGTAGCTGTCCAGCGCCTCCGCCAGCTTCAGGATCGACCCCTCTCCCATCTCGCTCTTGTCGCCTTCCAGCGCCATCTTCGCCGACCCAATCACGATCGGCGTCTTGTCCCCAGGAAACTGGTACTTCGACAACAGCTCGCGGACCTCCATCTCGACAAGCTCCAAGAGCTCCTTGTCGTCGACCATGTCCGCCTTGTTCATGTACACCACGATGAACGGCACCCCCACCTGCCGCGCCAGCAGAATGTGCTCCCGCGTCTGCGGCATCGGCCCGTCCGCCGCACTCACCACCAGGATCGCGCCGTCCATCTGCGCCGCACCCGTGATCATGTTCTTGATGTAGTCCGCGTGACCCGGACAGTCCACGTGCGCGTAGTGCCGGTTCTTCGTCTCGTACTCCACGTGCGCCGTGTTGATCGTGATCCCCCGCGCCTTCTCCTCCGGCGCGTTGTCAATCTGGTCGTACGCCCTCGCCTCACCACCAAACAGCTTCGACAGCACCAGCGTCATCGCCGCCGTCAGCGTCGTCTTGCCGTGATCCACGTGTCCAATCGTCCCCACGTTCACGTGCGGCTTCGTACGCTCGAATTTGCCCTTGGCCATTTTTCAAGACTCCTTCAGACGTCGTTTCAGATTCGTGTTGCTGCGAAATCGGTGGTGCCCATGGAGCGGATTGAACGCTCGACCTCTCCCTTACCAAGGGAGTGCTCTACCACTGAGCTACATGGGCTCGCAAAGCTTCGTCTTCGAGCGCCATGCTTTGTTGCTCGTCGAATTCCTTGCTTGTGTACTTCTCATGTACACGGCGCTGCGGAATTCTCCTCGCGCCGCGCCTGACGCCCGAACACTCGCTTTCCGGGTTGCTGCCATATTTGCCCTCGTCGATTCTCTGGAGCGGGTGAAGGGAATCGAACCCTCGTCATAAGCTTGGAAGGCTTCTGCTCTACCATTGAGCTACACCCGCGTTTCAGTAGTCGGCGCTCGAAAATCGGGGTCAGTCGCGCCGGCGCATGGGGAAGGCCCGCGCATGCTGCACTGGCTTTCGGTTGGCTCCGTTGCCGGGCAGCGCGCAATGCGCCGCCGCGGGTTGCACTGATACCCGGCTCGCGATGACTGATCACTGATTCCCGAGTGGTGGAGGGGGAAGGATTCGAACCTTCGAAGGCAGAGCCGGCAGATTTACAGTCTGCTCCCTTTGACCGCTCGGGAACCCCTCCGACGAAACGTGCGATGTTAGCAAGTTTCATACCGTACGTCAAACCGTAAAAGCCCATGGTGCGGTGCGACAGCCGCCAGTCACGCTCGAGCCGGCCGGATCGGCCAACTCACTGTAAAACATGGATTTTAGCCCTAAACTCCCCTTCGCGACCAGTGCGCCAATCCGGAAAAACGCGGCGCCGCCCCATCCGCCGCGCTTCCCCGACCCGTTTTAGCTAAACTCGCTCCCTTGGCCGGGTGCATCGCGCCCCGTTTGATGTGTTTCCTGGGCCGAAGGCCAAATCGGTGCGCCCCGTGGCGCGCATTTCCCCGAACATTCGACGTTGACTCCCCGACCATGAATACCGAATGGGATTACGTCATCGCCGGCGGGGGGACCGCGGGCTGCGTGCTCGCGAACCGGCTTTCCGCCGACGGCCGCCATTCGGTGCTGCTGCTCGAAGCGGGTCCGCGCGACGCCTACCCGTGGATCCACGTCCCGATCGGCTACGCGAAGACCATGTTCCATCCCGTCTACAACTGGCAGTTCAGGACCGAGCCCGAGCCCGGCATGAACGGTCGCGAGATCTACTGGCCCTCGGGGCGGACGCTGGGCGGCTCGAGCGCGATCAACGGCCTCATCTACATCCGCGGCCATCGCGCCGACTACGACCACTGGGCGTCGCTCGGCAATGCCGGCTGGAGCTACGCCGACGTTCTCCCCTACTTCCGCAAGCTGGAGCACAACGTGCGCGGCGCATCGGAATGGCATGGGGCCGACGGCCCGCTCTGGGCGTCCGACATCCGCGCGGAGCACGAGCTCGTCGAGGCGTGGATCGGGGCCGCAAGCGAGCTCGGCATTCCGCGCAACGACGACTTCAACGGTGCGACGCAGGAAGGGGCGGGCTACTACCAGCTGACGACGCGACACGGGTTTCGCTGCTCCACCGCGGTGGCCTATCTGCGGCCGGCGCGCGCGCGCAGCAATCTTTCGGTCGAGACCAATGCACGAGCGCTCCGCGTCGTCGTCGCGGGCGGGCAGGCACGCGGCGTCGTGTTCCGCCAGGGCGGCCGGGAGCGGACGGCGAGCGCGCGGCGCGAAGTGATCGTCGCCGCCGGTGCGATGCAGTCGCCGCAGCTGCTGCAGCTCTCGGGCATCGGGCCGCCGGACGTGCTGCGCGGCCTCGGCATACCGGTCGCGCATGCGCTCGATGGCGTCGGCGAGAACCTGCAGGACCACCTGCAGGTGCGCACGATCTTCCGCTGCACGAAGCCGATCACGACCAATGACACGCTGAAATCGTGGTGGCGGACAATGGCGATGGGCGCGCGCTACGTGCTGACGCGCACGGGTCCGATGGCGATCGGCATCAACCAGGGCGGCATGTTCGCCCGTACCGATCCGTCGCTCTCGCGCCCCGACGTCCAGTTCCACCTCGCCACGCTCTCGTCCGACATGGCGGGCTCGCCGGTGCACACGTTTTCCGGGTTCACGATGTCGGTGTGCCAGCTGCGGCCGGAATCGCGCGGCACCGTCCGCGCAAAGTCGCCGGATCCGCAGGCGGCGCCGGCGCTGCAGCCCCGCTACCTGTCGACGCCGCGTGATTGCGCGACCGTCGTCGCCGGCATCCGTCTCGCGCGGCGCCTCGCGACCACGCGCGCGCTCTCACCCTACGTGGCCGGCGAATATCTGCCCGGCGCGGACGCGACGACCGACGACGAGATCCTCGCCTTTGCCCGCAACAAGGGGGCGACGATCTTCCATCCGGCAGGCACGTGCAAGATGGGCCCTGCGTCGGATCCGCTCGCCGTCGTCGATGCGGCGCTGCGCGTGCACGGCATTGCGCGACTGCGCGTCGTCGACTGCAGCGTGATGCCGACCATCGTATCCGGCAACACCAATGCGCCGGTGATCATGATCGCCGAGAAGGCGAGCGACATGATCCTCAATGACGTCCGCTAGTCACCCGATCTCACGCTTGACGATGCACCGCGGCGGTTGATCGCCAGACATTTCCGGAGGCTCCATGCCCTGCTGCCACGCCGACTTTGCCGCCCTCGAAGGCAGCGACCGCGGCTTCACCGTCGGGATGCCGACGTTCACGTTCGGCTCCGGCGTGCTCGCCGAGGCCGGCGACAATGCGCGCGAGCTCGGCATGAAGCGCGTCGCGCTGTTCACCGATCCCGTCGTGGCGGCAAGCCCCTATTTCGCGACCGTCAAGGCGTCGCTCGCGGCGGCCGGCGTCGATGTCGCCGTCTACCGCGACGTCGTCGTCGAGCCCACCGACGCCTCGCTGCAGGACGCCGCGCGCTTCGCCGCCGAGGGCCGTTTCGATGGCTACGTCTCGGTCGGCGGCGGCTCCGTGATGGACACCTGCAAGGCGGCGAACCTGTATGCGTCGCAGCCGGCCGATTTCATGGCGTACGTGAACGCCCCGATCGGCGAGGGTCGCAAGGTGCCGGGGCCCGTGCGTCCGCACATCGCCTGCCCGACCACCTCGGGCACGGGTTCCGAGACGACCGGCATCGCGATCTTCAACCTGCGCTCGCTGAACGCGAAGACCGGCATCATTTCACGG
This sequence comes from uncultured beta proteobacterium, assembly GCA_963717695.1. GTDB lineage: Bacteria > Pseudomonadota > Gammaproteobacteria > Burkholderiales > Casimicrobiaceae > CAIWHR01. Next base: position 747,817 of record CAVQWR010000006.1, read on the forward strand.
CGCCTGATTCCCTCGGTGGCGCTGATCGACCCCGACGTCACGGCGACACTGCCGAAGAACGCGGTCGCCGCGACCGGCTTCGACTGCATGAGCCACGCGCTGGAATCGCTGACGGCGCGCGCCTATCCGCGGCGCGCCAATCCAGCGAAAGGCGTCGCGCGGCCGGTGTCACAGGGGGCGAATCCGTTTTCCGACATGCTCGCCACCGAATCGCTGAAGAGCGTCGGCAAGTTCCTCGTGCGCGCGGTGAACGACGCGTCCGACACCGAGGCGCGCACCGAGATGATGTACGCGGCGATGCTCTCCGGCATCGCGTTCAACGCCGCCGGCTGCCATCTGCCGCACGGGCTCTCCTACGCGGTGTCGGGCCTCGCGAAGGACTGGCACGTCGACGGCTATCCGGCGGGCAAATCGCTGGTGCCGCACGGCATGGCGGTCGTGCTCAACAATCCGTCGGTGTGGCGCTTCACCGCGCCGTGCTGCCCGGAACGGCACCTCCACGGCGCGCACTGCCTCGGCGCCGCGACCGCCGGCGCGACGCGCGGACGATGCCGGGCAGGTGCTGGCGGCGCGGGTGATCGAGCTGATGCGCGCGACGGCATGCCGAACGGGCTCGCAGCGCTGGGATTCGACGCGTCGCACCTCGACGCCCTTGCCGCCGGCGCCGAGCCGCAGTACCGGGTGATACGCAACGCGCCGAAGGACGTCTCGCGCGACGACCTCGTCGCGCTGTTCGGCAACGCGCTCAGCTACTGGTAGACGCCGGCGCCTCGCGCCGCGCCTTCGGACTCCGCGACGCGCCGCACGCGCTTCGCGGGAAGGCGCGCGGTGAACGTGCTGCCGCGCGCGATCTCGCTCATCACGTCGAGCTCCGCCTGGTGGCGCAGCAGCACGTGCTTCACGATCGCGAGGCCGAGGCCCGTCCCGCCGCTCGCGCGGGAACGGCTGCGGTCGACGCGGTAGAAGCGCTCGGTGAGCCGCGGCACGTGCTCGGCCGCGATGCCGATGCCCGTGTCCTCGACCGCGAATTCGCCGGTGCCGTCCTCGCGCCACCTGCCAGTGCAGCGTGATCGTGCCGCCGTCGGGCGTGTAGCGGATGGCGTTGCTGATCAGGTTGCCGAACGCGCTCGCAAGCTCGTCGCGGCTGCCCGTCACCATCGCCGCATCGCCGATGTCGAGCGCGATCGTGTGCCTTCCGGACGAGAGCGCCTTCGCATCCGCCGACAGCGCAAGCAGCAGCGGCACGATCGCGAACGGCGCGTCGGCGAGCGGATTCTGCTCGCTCTCGAGCGAGGACAGCGTCAGGAGGTCGTCGACCAGGCGCTGCATGTTGCGCGCCTGCTCCTGCATGAGCTGCAGGTAGCGGCGCCGCTGATGCGGCTCGAGCTCCAAGTCCTGCAGCGTCTCGACGAAACCGGTGACGACCGTGAGCGGCGTCTTCAGCTCGTGCGAGACGTTGGCGATGAAGTCGCGGCGCATCCGCGCGACCGCCTCGAGCCGGGAAATGTCGCGGCTGATGAGCAGCTTTTCCTCGATGCCGAACGGCACGATCTGCACCGAGAGCGTCGCACCCGGCTCGCGCTGCGAGTCGAAGACGACAGGCTCGCTGTAGTGCTCCGAGTCGACGTAGCGGACCAGCACCGGCTGGCGCGCGAGGTTGGCGAGCGCCGCGCCGACGTCGCGCGGCAGGTCGAGGCCGAGGTGCACCTGCGCGCGCTGGTTCGCCCATTGCACGCGGTTCGCGGAATCCATGATCAGCATGCCGTCCGGCAGCGCCTCGGCGGCGCGGCGAAAACGCTCGATCGTTGCCGCGAGATCCGCCTGATGCAGCTGGCGCGCGCGGACGCGGCGGTAGAGCGCCGCCATCGGCTCGCGCCAGCTCGCGAGCCCCTCGGGCGCGTCGACGTCCTGCGGATCGGACGCCCAGCGCTCGAGACGCGCGAGCTGCCAGACGTGGAATGCGACGATCGCGCCGGCGCCCACCGCGAGCACCGCGATGGCCGCACCGGCACCGAATGCAAATGCCGCGACGGCGGTCAGCAGGGCGACCACCGTGGGTGCGGCAAGCCCTCGCAGGACGACGGGACTCATCGACTTGCGTCGGACGCGCTCAGCGCGGAACCGCCAGTCGGTAGCCGGTGCCGCGCACCGTCTCGATCAGCCGGTCGTGGCCGAAGGGTTCGAGCGCGAGGCGCAGCCGGCGGATGTGGACGTCGACCGTGCGCTCCTCGATGTAGACTTGATCGCCCCACACGTGATCGAGGAGCTGCGCCCGCGTGTGCACGCGCTCCGGCCGCGCGAGGAAGAAGCGCAACAGGCGGAATTCGGTGGGTCCGACGGGAACCGTCTGCCCCGATGCCGTCACGCGGTGCGTCGAGGGGTCGAGCTTCAGCGTCCCGGCCTCGAGCATCTCCTGCGCCGCCTCGGGCGCGCGCCGGCGCAGCACGGCCTTGATGCGCGCCTTGAGCTCCCGCGGCGAAAACGGCTTGGTCACGTAGTCGTCAACCCACGATTCGAGTCCGGCGACCTTGTCGGCCTCCTCGGCGCGGGCCGTCACCATGATGATCGGCAGCTCGCGCGTGCGCGGCTCGGCGCGAAGCGATCGCGCGAGCGCGATTCCGGACTGTCCCGGCAGCATCCAGTCGAGCAGCACGAGATCGGGAAGCGTCTCGTTCAGGCGCATCTGCGCGGTCTCGGCGTCCGGCGCGCCGTCGACCGTGTATCCGGCGTCCTCGAGATTGACGCGAATGAGCTCCAGTATCGCGGGCTCGTCCTCGACGACGAGTATCGTCGGCGTCACACTGCCCCCACGCTTGCGGCTGACGCCGCTGCGCTGCCCCCAGAGGGACACCGGTGCGAGCAGGGCGCAGCCAAGGCCCGAAGGGCGCGTCTGCGAGCGCGGGTGGCGGCCGACCCTGCGACATTGCGAATCCAGCACGACCTCGCGGAGGCCGCGCAATTCGCGACTCGGGACGGCCCTTCGGCGCTCATTCGTCGGAGACCTCCGCACGGATTTCCTGCGCTGACGCGTGGCGCACGTCCTTGCCCCGGACCACCTGAACCACGGCCTCGGCGACGTTCTTGGCGTGATCGCCGATCCGCTCGATCGACTTCGCGATGAACACGATCTCGAGCGCGTGCGAGATGGTCCGCGGATCCTCCATCATGTAGCTGATCAGCTGGCGCAGGATCGAATGGAAAGCCGCGTCGATCTCCTCGTCGCGGTCGATCACCTCGGCGGCCGCCGTGACGTCGAGCCGCGCGAACGCGTCGAGCGCCATCTGCAGCATCGTGAGCGCGTGCTCCGCGGCGTGCATCACGTCGTGGTAGCGCACTTCGGTGAGGCGGTCGGAGCCATGCGTCTCCGCCGCCTTGTACGCGACCTTCTTCACCTCGTCGGCCATGCGCTCGAGATCGTTGACGATCTTGGTGATGGTCAGGATCATCCTGAGGTCGATCGCCGTCGGCTGGCGCTTGGCGATGATCTGGCTGCATTGCTGGTCGAGCGCGACCTGCATCTGGTTGATTTCCTGCTCCGCCGCGCCGACCCGATCGATCGCGTCGTCGCTCTCGTCCTGGGCGAGCACGATGATCGCACGGCCCAGCTGGTCCTCGACGAGGCCGCCCATGGTGAGGACGCCGGTGCGGATCGCCTCCATCTCGGCGTCGAACTGCTTGTGCGTGTGTTCGTTCATGTTCAGTCTCGATTGCGCGGATATGGGATCAGCCGAAGCGCCCGGTGATGTAATCCTCGGTCTCCTTGCGGCGCGGCTTCAGGAAGATCGTGTCGGTCGCGTCGAATTCGATCAGCTCGCCGAGGTACATGTAGGCAGTGTAGTCCGATACCCGTGCCGCCTGCTGCATGTTGTGGGTCACGATCGCGATCGTGTACTCCTCCTTCAGCTCGGAGATGAGCTCCTCGATCTTGGCCGTCGAGATGGGGTCGAGCGCCGACGTGGGCTCGTCGAGCAGCAGCACCTCCGGCTTCACCGCGACCGCGCGCGCGATGCACAGCCGCTGCTGCTGGCCGCCCGAGAGCGCCATCCCGCTCTGCTTCAGCTTGTCCTTCGCCTCTCCCCACATCGCCGCCTTGGTGAGCGCCCATTCGACGCGCTCGTCCATCTGCCGCGGCGAGAGCTGCTCGTAGAGCCTCACGCCGAAGGCGATGTTGTCGTAGATCGACATCGGGAACGGCGTCGGCTTCTGGAACACCATGCCGACCTTCGCGCGCAGCAGGTTGATGTCGACGCCGGGGGCGAGGATATTCTCCCCGTCCAGCATGATCTCCCCTTCCGCGCGCTGGCCGGGATAGAGCGAATACATCCGGTTCAGCGTGCGCAGCAGCGTCGACTTCCCGCAGCCCGACGGGCCGATGAACGCGGTGACCCGACCTTCGGCGACGTCGAGGTTGACGTCCTTCAGCGCGTGGAACTGGCCGTAGATAGAAATCGAGCTTGCGGATCGACATCTTCGGCGGCAATGCGGGGGCCGGCGTGGGTTCCGCGGGCGGCGCGACGGGGGTGGAGAACCGAGCGTGATCCATGGGCTTTTCTTGATGTGGGCCTGACGTCGCGGTGGCGGCGCTGCGATTCGTTGGCATGGGCGGTCAGCGGGTTCCGCGCTGCCGGAACACGGAGCGCGCAAGGATGTTGATCACGAGCACGGTCAGCGTGATGAGCAGCGCGCCGCCCCAGGCGAGCGTCTTCCAGTCGTCGAACGGGCTCATCGCGTACTGGAAGATCACGACGGGGAGGTTCGCCATCGGCGCGTTCATGTCGGAGCTCCAGAACTGGTTGTTGAGCGCGGTGAAGAGCAGCGGCGCCGTTTCGCCGGACATCCGCGCGACGGCGAGCAGGACGCCCGTGATGACGCCCGCGCGGACCGCGCGCAGGGTCACCATCAGGATCACCTTCCACATCGGCGCGCCCAGCGCGATCGCCGCCTCGCGCAGGCTGGCGGGCACGAGGTGCAGCATGTTCTCCGTGGTGCGCACGACGACGGGAATCGCGATCAGCGCGAGCGCGACGCTGCCCGCCCACCCCGAGAAGTGGCCGACCTGCGCGACGTAGACCGTATAGACGAAAAGCCCCAGCACGATCGACGGTGCCGACAGCAGGATGTCGTTGATGAAGCGCGTCAGCGGCGCAACCCAGCCGCGCTTGCCGTATTCCGCAAGATAGATGCCGGCGAGGATGCCGATGGGCGTGCTGATGAGCGTGGCCACGAGCACGATGACGACGCTGCCGTAGATCGCGTTGAGCAGGCCGCCCGCCGACCCGGGCGGCGGCGTCATCTGCGTGAAGAGCGCCGGCGACAGCGCCTCGAAGCCCTTCTCGAACAGCACGAACAGGATCCAGAGCAGGAAGACCATCCCGAACGACATCGCGAGGAGCGACATCACGAGATTGAACCGGTTGACGAAAAGCCGCCGGCGATAGAGCCCGCTCCGCCTTGCCGCTGCGATCGGCGCGCGCATCAGGTCGCCTTCCCTTCGCCCTTGGCGAGCTGCGCGATCAGCATCCGCGAGCAGCGCGAGAACGATGAACGTCAGCAGGAACAGCACGAGCCCGAGCGAGATGAGCGACGCGCGGTGCACCGGATCGGCCGCCTCGTTGAACTCGTTGGCGAGCGCCGAGGCGATCGAGTTGCCGGGCTCGAACAGCGACGGGCTGATCCGGTAGGCATTGCCGATGACGAAGGTCACCGCCATCGTCTCGCCCAGCGCGCGTCCCAGCCCCAGCATGATGCCGCCGATGACGCCGACCTTGGTGTAGGGCAGCACGACGTTGCGCACGACCTCCCACGTCGTGCAGCCGATGCCGTACGCGGACTCCTTCAGCACCGGCGGCACGATCTCGAACACGTCGCGCATCACCGACGAGATGAACGGAATGATCATCACCGACAGGATGACGCCCGCCGACAGGATGCCGATGCCGTTCGGCGCGCCCTGGAACAGCGGGCCGACGAGCGGGACGCTGGCCGATGGTCTGCGTCAGCAGCGGCTGCACGTAGTCGCCGAAGAGCGGCGCGAAGATGAAGAGGCCCCACATGCCGTAGATGATCGACGGGATCGCCGCGAGCAGCTCGACGGCGGTGCCGAGCGGACGCTTCAGGATCGGCGGGCACATCTCGGTGAGGAAGAGCGCGATGCCGAAGCTCACCGGCACGCCGATCGACGAGCGCGATCGCGGAGGTCATCAGCGTTCCGTAGATCGGCGCGAGGCCGCCGAACTCGCTCTTGACCGGGTTCCAGACGTTCGTGAAGAAGAACCCGGGACCGAACTTCTGCAGCGCCGGCGCCGCCGAGATCGCGAGCGCAGCCAGGATGCCCGCGAGGAGCAGCAGCACGAACAGCGCGAAGAACAGCGTGACGTGCTCGAAGAGCCAGTCCTGCCGCCGACCGGCATCGTGCTTCGGACGGGGAGGCTCTGACGTTCGGCACGTCCTGCGCGGGCGCTTCGAGGTTCACCGGACGGTGCGGGAGCGTGGCTGTGGCCGAACTGTCCGGCATCTTAACCTCTTCGATTGCCGCGAGCGCGCCGCGGCCTTGACGCGGCGTCAAGGTCGCTGCGCGCGGGCGCATCGGGTCTGCGCGGAACGCGCAGCCAGCGCACCTGCGCCGGCCGCGTGCCGCGTCGACTACCAGAGCGCCTTGCCCGCACGGATCCTTGATCTGGGCCTTCCACGAATCCTCGATCTGGGCGACCAGGGCCGCGGGCAGCGGAACGTAGTCGAGCTCGTCCGCCATCTTCTGGCCGTTCTTGAACGCCCAGTCGAAGAACTTCAGCACCTCTGCGCGCGTTCTGCGGCTTGTCCTGCTTGACGTGCATCAGGATGAAGGACGTCGCGGCGATCGGCCAGGAATTCTTGCCCGGCGAATTGGTGATGATCTGATAGTAGCCGGGCGCGTTCTTCCAGTCGGCGTATGCCGCCGCGGCCTGGAACGTGTCGTTGTCGGGCTTCGGATACTGGCCTTCCTTGTTCTGAACCAGCGCGTAGGTCATGTTGTTCTTCTTCGCGTACGCGTATTCGACGTAGCCGATCGAGCCCTTGATCCGCTGCACGTATGCCGCCACGCCCTCGTTGCCCTTGCCGCCGACGCCTTCAGGCCATGCGACGGCCGTGGCCGAGCCGACCTTGTCCTTCCATTCGGGGCTGACCTTCGACAGGTAATCGGTCCAGTTGAACGTGGTTCCCGATCCATCGGAGCGGCGGACCACCGTGATGGGATCGGCTGGCAGCTTGACGCCGGGATTGAGGTCGGCGATCGCCTTGTCGTTCCACGACTTGATCTTGCCGAGGTAGATGTCGGCGAGCACCGGGCCGGTGAACTTGAGACGCGCCGGGCGCAATGCCCTCGAGGTTCACCACCGGAACGATGCCGCCGATGATCGCCGGGAACTGCATGAGCCCCGCGGCCTGGAGGTCTTCGGGCTTCAGAGGAGCGTCGGACGCGCCGAAGTCGACCGTCTTCGCCTTGATCTGCGCGATGCCGCCGCCCGAGCCGATCGACTGGTAGTTCATGCCGACGCCGGCCTTCGCCTTGTAGGCCTCGGCCCACTTGGCGTAGATCGGGTACGGAAACGTGGCGCCGGCGCCGGTGATGTCGACGGCGAGTGCCGGGGTAATGCCGAACGCGAATGTCGCGGCGGCGATGAAGCTCGTGGTGAGGTGGCGCATTGCTTGGATCCCCGTTGTCGAATTTGACCCGGTGGATTGTCACAGTGCAGCGTGACAGTGGCGTGACAGCGCCGTGACGGAATGGTCACAATTGCGTTTCGGCAATAAAACCGCCATTCATTCAGGGTGTTGCGCCCCGCCAGCAGCGCGGCGCAGGCACGCCGCTGGCTTACGGGCGCTTCGCGGCCGTCGCCCGGTATTTTTCGAGATGGCGCACGGGCAGCGCCAGCGCGTCGCGCCGGAAGGGATCGGCGAGCTCCTGCGTGACCATCATCTCGAGCACCGTGGTGCGGCCTTCGGACTGCGCGGACGTGGCCGCGCGCAGGGCCGCGCCGACGTCGGCGAGCCGGTCGATCCGGTGACCGTCGGCGCCCATCGCCCGCGCCACCTCGGCCCACGACGGCTGCCGGTCGAGATCGACGCCGACGAAGCGCCGTTCGTAGAAGTCCACGTGGTTCTTCTTTTCCGCGCCCCATTGTCCGTTGTTGAACACGACCGCGGTCACCGGGATGTTCTCGCGCACGCAGGTCTGCAACTCGCCGAAGCTCATCCCCCAGGCGCCATCGCCGACGTAGGCAATGGCGGGCCGCTCCGGCGCCGCGGCCTTCGCACCGATGATCGTCGGGAACGCATATCCGCAGTTGCCGAAGCTCATCGCCGCGAACATCGAACGCGGCCGGTCGAATGCGAGGTACGAGTTCGCCACCGAGCAGATGTTGCCGATGTCGGTCGAGACCATCGCAGCGGCCGGCAGCGCGCGGGCGAGCTCGCGCAGCAGCTCGCGCGGATGCATCGCGCCGGACGCTTTCGCGACGCTTTGCGACCATGCGTCGGTCTCGCGGGTCCAGCCATCCTGCTCGGCGGCCCACGCCTTCTTCGCCGCATCGATGTCGGCGATGCGCGCGGTCTTGTTCGCATTGCACGCGAGCGTGCGTGACGCCAGGCGCTGCGTCAGCGCCGCCGCAGCCGCGCCCGCATCGCCGCAGATGCCGACGGCAATCGGCTTCACGAGGCCCAGCATCTTCGCGTCGGCGTCGACCTGCACGATCTTCGCGTCGGCGGGCCAGTAGTCGATGCCGTATTGCGGCAGCGTGCCGAACGGTCCGAGCCGCGTGCCGAGCGCCAGCACGACGTCCGCCTTCGCGAGGAGGCGCATCGCCGCCTTGCTGCCCTGGTAGCCGAGCGGCCCGCAGGCGAGTGGATGCGCGCCGGGAAAGGCGTCGTTGTGGAGGTAGCTCGTCGCGACGGGCGCCTGCAGCAGGTTCGCAAGCGCGATGGCTTCGGCCAGCCCGCCACCCATGACGACGCCGCCGCCGGCGACGATCACCGGAAACAGCGCGCCGGCCAGGAGCTCCGCTGCCGCATCGAGGCTTTTCGCGCCGCCCGCGCCGCGCTCGATGACGAGCGGACGCGGAATCTCGCACTCGATGTCGCCGTAGAAGAAGTCGCGCGGGATGTTGAGCTGCGCCGGCCCCATCTCGAGGCGCGCGCGGTCGAACGCGCGGCCGGTCAGCTCGGCCATCCGTGCGCGATTGTTCACGTGCGCCTGGAATTTCGTGATTTTCGAGAAGATCGGCAGCTGCTCGGTCTCCTGGAATCCGCCAAGACCCAGCGTCGCAGTGCCTGTCTCCGGCGTCACCACGACGACCGGCGAGTGCGCCCAGAACGCGGCGGCCGTCGACGTCACGAAATTCGTGATGCCGGGGCCATTCTGCGCGATGCAGACACCGTGGCGACCGGACACCCGCGCGTAGCCGTCGGCCATGTGCCCCGCGCCCTGCTCGTGTGCAACCGAGATGAAGCGGATGCCGGCGAGCGGAAAGAGATCGAGCGCGTCCATGTACGCGGAGCCGACGATCCCGAACACGTCGGTCACGCCCTGCGCGACCAGAGTCTCGACGAACGCCTCGGAGGGCGTCATCTTCTGCCTGCCGGCGACGACGGCGCGCCCTCGCGTGTTCGCTTCGCTCACGATTCCGCCTTCCCGCACGTCACCGCATCACCGACTCGGCACTCGCGTACGCGTAGCCCAGCGCTTCGGCGACCGGCTGGCACGTGACCTTGCCGAACGCGACGTTGAGCCCGTTGCGCAGGTGCACGTCGTCCGCCAGCGCCTGCTTCCAGCCCTTGTCGGCGAGCGCCAGCACGAACGGCAGCGTCGCGTTGTTGAGCGCGAACGTCGACGTGCGCGGCACGCCGCCCGGCATGTTCGCGACGCAGTAGTGGGTAACGCCGTCGACGACATAGACGGGATCGGCGTGCGTCGTCGCGTGCGAGGTCTCGAAGCAGCCGCCCTGGTCGATCGCGACGTCGACGATCACGGACCCCTTCTTCATCTGCTTCACGAGCGCCGCCGACACGAGCTTCGGCGCCGAGGCACCGGGGATCAGCACGCCGCCGATCACGAGGTCCGCGCTCGTCACGTGGCGCTCGATCGCATCCTGCGTCGAGAACACCGTGTTGAGCGGCCGCCCGAACTGCCGCCAAAGCGCGCGCAGGACCTCGTTGTTGCGGTCGAGCACCCACACTTCGGCGCCCATGCCGAGCGCGATGTGGCAGGCGTGCGAGCCGACGACGCCGCCGCCCAGGATCACGACCTTGGCGGGATCCACGCCCGGCACGCCGCCCAGCAGCATGCCGAGGCCACCGTGCGGCTTTTCGAGGTAGTAGGCGCCCGCCTGGATCGACATCCGGCCCGCGACTTCCGACATCGGCGCGAGCAGCGGCAGCCCGCCCGACGGCGCGGTGACCGTCTCGTAGGCGACGCAGACGGCGCCACTGTCGACGAGGTCCTTCGTCTGCTCCGGATCGGGCGCGAGATGCAGGTACGTGAACAGCACCTGGCCCTTGCGCAGCATCTTCCGCTCGACCGCCTGCGGCTCCTTTACCTTGACGATCATGTCGGCAGCGGCGAAGACTTCCTTCGCGGTGGCGGCGACGCTGGCGCCTGCCTTGCGATAAGCGTCGTCGCCCATGCCGATGCCTTCGCCGGCGTTGTGCTCGACGACGACTTCGTGACCGTGCGCGACTGCCTCGCGAACGCTGCCCGGAGTGAGCCCGACGCGGTTTTCGAGAACCTTGATTTCCTTCGGAACGCCGATGCGCATGACGCCTCTCTTGTTCGAATGGGGGGCCGGGGCGCGAGGGCGCTCCGGAAAGACGCGAATGGTAACCCGCGGCGGCGACCGGCACACGCCCGCGGGGAGCCTTCCCGGCTCTGTGCGCGGCGGGACGGCCGCCCTTATACTTGGTGCCCGATCCACACCTCCTTCCCCGGGACGTATCGCGGCGCCACGGCCGAGAACAACAACGAGATGCAGCCCGCAACGGCTCCGGTCACGTTCGTCTTCACCGACATCGAGGGCAGCACGCGCCTCTGGGAGACCGCGCCCGACGCCATGCGCGCCGCGCTCGCCCGGCACGACGCGATCGGCCGGCACGCGGTCGAGACCCACGGCGGACGCGTCGTCAAGACCACCGGCGACGGCATGCACGCCGTGTTCGACGATCCGCTCGGCGCGATCGCCGCGACGGTCGCGCTGCAGCAGGCACTTGCGGATCCGGCCGCGACTGCCGGCGTCGCGTTGCGCGTGCGCTGCGGGATTCATCTTGGCGTCGACGAGCGGCGCGACGACGATTTCTACGGTCCCGCCGTCAACCGTGCCGCGCGCATCATGGCCGCCGCTCACGGCGGGCAGATCCTTGCCTCCGAAGCGGTCGCGCTCGTCGTCCGCGGCCGCCTGCCGGCCGACGTCACGCTGCGCGACCTTGGCGAGGTGCGGCTGCGCGACCTCGCGAATCCCGAGCGCACCTACCAGGTCCTGCATCCGACGCTGCGGGAGGGCTTTCCCGCGCTGCGCTCGCTCGAGGCGACCCCGAACAACCTGCCGCAGCAGGTGACGTCGTTCATCGGCCGCGAGCGCGAGGTGAAGGAAGTCGCGGATCTTCTCGCGAAGCACCGGCTCGTGATGCTGCAGGGCGCGGGCGGCATCGGCAAGAGCCGGCTGTCGCTGCAGGTCGCGGCCGACCTGATGGACGACTTTCCCGACGGCGTCTGGCTGGTCGAGCTCGCCGCACTGAACGACGCGCGACTCGTGCCGCAGGCAATTGCGTCGGTGCTGGGCGTCAAGGAGGAAGCCGGGCACCCGGTCGTCGACGCGCTCGCCAAGTTCGTCGCCGACCGGCGGCTGCTCGTGATCCTCGACAACTGCGAGCACCTGGTCGATGCATGCGCGCAGGTCGCGCGACGCGCTGCTTGGCGCCGGACCGCACGTACGGATCCTCGCGTCGAGCCGCGAGCCGCTGCACGTCGCGGGCGAGGCGATATTTCCGCTTCAGCCGCTCGCCGTGCCCGATCCCTACGGATCGTTCAAGCGCCAGGCGCTCGAGGGCTTTGCCGCGGCGCGCCTCTTCATCGAGCGCGCCACGGCCGCGCAGCCGGCGTTCGCGCTCTCCGACGACAACGCGATGGCCGTCGCCGGAATCTGCCAGCGCCTCGACGGTATTCCGCTCGCGCTGGAACTCGCCGCCGCGCGCGTCCGGTCACTGTCGGTCGAGCAGATCTCCGCAAGGCTCTCCGACCGCTTTCGGCTCCTCACCGGCGGCGACCGCACCGCGTTGCCGCGCCAGCAGACGCTGCGCGCGCTGATCGACTGGAGCTTCGACCTGCTGACGCCGCCGGAGCGCGTGCTCTTCCGCCGCCTCGCGGTTTTCGCCGGCGGATTCACGATCGAAGCGGCCGAAGCCGTCGGCGCTGGCGGCGGACTGCGCCGGCACGGACGTTCTTTCGCTGCTCACCAATCTCGTCGAGAAGTCGCTCGTGACGATGGACGCCGGCGGCGAGCGCTACCGGCTGCTCGAAACGGTGCGGCATTACGCGCTGGATCGCCTGCGCGAGTTCGGGCGAGGCCGACGCCACTCGTACGCGGCATCTCGCATTCTACGTCGCGCTCGCGGAACGGGCGAAGCCGGAGCTCGTCGGCCCGCGCCAGGGCGCATGGCTGGCGCGACTGGATGCCGAGCGCGAGAATCTGCTGGCGGCGCACGCGTGGTGCGACAACGCGGAGGACGGTGCGGAAATCGGCCTGCGCCTCCTTGACTCGATCAAGATGTACTGTTTCAATCGCGGCCTGCTCGACACTCGGCCACCGCCTTCTGATCGAAGCGCTGGCGCGGGAGGGCGCGCAAGAACGCAACGTCGCGCGCTGCCGCGGACTTTTCGATGCGGGCCAGTTCTGCTGCTCGATCGGTCGTTATCAGGACGCGTTGCAGCTGCTGGAGGAGAGCCTCGCGATCGCGCGGGAAGTCGGCGATGCCCATAGAATTGCGGCCGCGCTGCAGCCTCTCGGCGAGACGGCGAGCGAGCTTGGTGACTTCGCCGCCGCGCGGCGCTACCTCGACGAAGCGGTCGCGCGAGCGCGCATGCTGTCGGACAAGCGCGAGCTCGCCGCCGCGCTCGTGAACCTCGCGCAGCTGCAACGCGCGATGGGCGAGACCGATTCGGCCGAGCCGCTCTACGAGGAGGGGCTCGCGCTGCTGCGCCAGCTGGGCGATCGGGAGAGCATCGCCATCGGCCTCCTCAACCTCGCAATGGTGTCGGTCGACCGCGGTACGGTCGAACGGGCGCGCGCCATGCTCCTCGAGGTCGTCGACATCGCCATCGACAACGCCTCGAAGCCGGTTGGGCAAAGCGTGCTGGAGGTGTCGGCCGGACTGGCCGCCGCGCGCGGGGAGTGGATTCGTTCCGCGCGTTTTTACGGCGCAGCCGAAGTGCAGGCCGGTGAAACCGGATTGCGGCGGGGCCAGGCCGACGAAGCGTTCCTGATGCCGCACGTCGCCAAGGTGCGCGCCGCGCTCGGCCCGGATGTCTTCGCGGCCCACGAAGCCGCGGGCGGCGCGCTGCCCTACGCAAAAGCGCTGGCCGACGCCCGCGCGTGGCTCGCGCGGGACGCCTGACGGTTCCGTCAAAGCCCGCGGTTCACGCCCCGTTCTTGATGACGGGATCCTTTACGGCGCAGGCGTGGCCGTTCGCGTCGTTGAGATGGATGGCGTACTTGTGGTCCGTCGGCTTCGTCTCGGGGTTGGCGTCGTGAATGTCGTATTTCTTGCCGCTGCCCGTGTCATGCGGATTGCTGAAGGGAGGGTCCGGCAGGCCGGTGATGCCGTTCGGTGCCGGCACCCACGTGTAGCCGCTGGTCCGAATGGTCCACTCGATCTTGTTCGAACTGCCCAGCGGAACAGGCAACGGATCCGGCGTCACGGAGATGTTCGCGGCGTTTGCGCAACCGGCCGCCGCGACCGTCACTTCGAGCTTGCAGACTCCGTTGTTGCAGGGCTTGCCGCCGGCACCCTCCGGCGGCTGCGCGCATGCAATAAGCGCGAAGGTCGCCGCCGCGGTGCATGCGAGGACTTTGGATGTCATGTTCTTCTCTCCCGATCCTGCCACGTGTTCACTCGAACTGCGCGACGGTGACGCCGCGCTCCCCCGCATCGATATCGGGTCGACCGGCAATTGCGGCGCTCAGGATGCACCGTTCCGGATCACCGGATCGATGTCGGGACCCGAGAGAATTCCCTTGGTCTTGATGCCATAGCGGTACGTGCCGCCCGCCGGCAGGTCCCTCTTGTTCGTGCATGTGTAGACGTGCTTCTGCGTCGAATCGGGGGCGCAGCCGAACGCCGCGTTGCCCGACTCGTCCTTCAGCGTGATGCCGCCGTCCTGGTTGAACGTCGTTCCGTCGTTGCCCTTGAGCGTCCAGGTGATCGTCACCTTGCCGCCCGCCGGAACGTTGACGAGGATCTCGTCCGGGTACCCCGTGTGCCACCAGTTGTGCGGCAGATCCACCTGGCAGGAACCGGTCGACCTGCAGTCCACCTGCGTCTTCCCGCTCGCATCCACGGGATACTGCACGGTCGTGCATCCGGACATCACAACGGCGGCAGCCGAGGCAGCCGCGATCATCAGCGCCTTCGAAGTCATCTTGTTCTCCCTTGTTGCTGCATTCGCCGCCCGGCCCGCGCGACAGCGCTCGCGCAAGGCAAGGCCCCAGCCGGACGCTCCGCAGCCCGGCACGTTACGCCCGGTGAGTGTAGCGCGAGACGATGGACCCATGATCGCGAATATTCGACAGCGCCTGGGGCAGGTTCCCGGTCGCCGGCGCTCGCTGGACTCCCTCGGCTTGCGGACAGCACCCGTGCCCGGCCGGGCGTGCCCTCAATGACGCTCCGCGCCTGAGCCGCCGGGTGTAGCATTTCCGGTTCCCGCCCCTTCCCGGATTGGCTGCCATTCCGGCCGGCTCGGGACCGCAACCGGAGACCGCCATGGGCCACGCCGAACTCACCCTTCAGGAACAGGCGACGACGCGCCAGATCTCGCTCGACGAGTACTGGATGCCGTTCACGCCGAACCGCGAATTCAAGGCCGATCCGCGGATGATCGTCCGCGCCGAAGGCATGTACTTCTGGAGCGACAAGGGCGAAAAGATCATCGACGCGTCGTCGGGCCTTTTTTGCTGCGCCGCGGGACACGGCCGCCGCGAGATCGCCGAGGCGGTCGGCCGGCAGCTCTCGGAGCTCGACTTCTCGGCGCCGTTCCTGCGCGGGCATCCCAAGCAGTTCGAGCTCGCGACGCGCATCGCCGAACTCACGCCGGGCGACCTCAACCGGATCTTCTTCGGCAATTCCGGCTCGGAAGCCGTCGACACCGCGATGAAGGTCGCCCTCGCCTACCACCAGGCGCGCGGCCAAGGCGGGCGCAACGTGTTCGTGTCGCGGGAGCGCGCTTACCACGGCGTCAATTTCGGCGGCGTCGCGCTGTCGGGGCTCGTCAACAACCGCCGCAAGTTCGGCCCCGGGCTTCCCAACATCGCCCACATGCGGCACACGCACATCAAGGAGAACTTCCTCACGCCGGGCGAAGGCGCGCACGGCGCCGAGCTCGCCGAGGACCTGCTGCGCTTCGTGAATCTCTATGGCGCCGAGAACATCGCCGCGTGCTTCGTCGAGCCGATCGCCGGGTCGACCGGCTGCCTCGTGCCGCCCAAGGGATATCTCAAGCGCCTGCGCGAGATCTGCGACGCGCACGGCATCCTGCTCGGTGTTCGACGAGGTGATCACGGGGTTCGGCCGCACCGGACAGGCGTTCGCCGCGCAGAGCTTCGGCGTCACGCCCGACATGATCACGATGGCGAAGGCACTCACCAACGGCGCGCAGCCGATGAGCGCGGTGGCCGTGAGCGAGCGCATCCACGACACCGATCAGCGGCGCGGCGGCCGAAGGCGCGATCGAGTTCTTCCACGGCTACACGTATTCGGGCCATCCGGCGGCGTGCGCGGCGGGGCTCGCGACGCTCGACATCTATCGCAACGACGGTCTGTTCGAGCGCGGCCGCGCGCTGTCGCCGTATTTCCAGGACGCGATCTTCTCGCTGCGCGACCTGCCCGCCGTCGCCGACATCCGCGGCTACGGGATGCTGGCGGCGATCGACGTGCACGCTGCGGGTGCGCCCGGCGCGCGCGGGCACGTGCTGCAGAAGAAGCTCTTCGACAACGGCCTGAATCTCAAGACGACCGGCGACTGCGCGCTCATCGCGCCGCCGCTGATCGCCGAGAAACAGCATATCGATATGATCACGGATGTCTTGCGCCGGACGATCGCCGTCATTTAGTGTTCGAGCATGCGGGCGCCCCACGGGCGCCCGCCGCAACCGCAAGGGGGGATGCACCATGAAACGATTCGTCGCCGGACTGGTCCTCGCGCTCGTCGCGGCCGCGCCCGCGCTCGCGCAGAAGACCGTCACGTTCGCCTACCAGGACATGATGAACCCGTTCCGGTGGGTGCAGCAGACGCAGGAGCTCGAGAAGACGACCGGCTACAAGATCAACTGGCGCCAGTTCGGCGGCGGCGGCGACGTGATCCGCGCGATGGCCTCGGGCGACGTCCAGCTCGGCGAAGCGGGATCCGCGCCGATCGCGACGGCGGTGAGCCAGGGCCTCGACGTCGAGCTCTTCTGGATCCTCGAGGACATCGCGGCGGCCGAGGCGCTGGTGGCGCGCAATGGCAGCGGCGTCAACTCCGTGGCAGACCTCAAGGGCAAGAAGGTCGCCACGCCGTTCGTCTCGACGTCGCACTTCCACCTCATGTACGCGCTGGAGCTGGCGGGCCTCAAGGCGTCGGACCTGCAGGTGCTCAACATGCGCCCGCCCGAGATCGCGGCGGCATGGGGCCGGGGCGACATCGACGCCGCGTTCATCTGGGACCCGGCGCTCGCGACGATAAAGAAGAATGGCAAGGTGCTGGTCACCTCCGGCGAGCTCTGCAAGAAGGGCAAGTGCACGTTCGACGGACTCATCGTGTCGAAGAAATTCGCGCGCGAGAACCCGGAGTTCATGGTCGCACTCGTGAAGTCGATCGCGAAGGCCGACGGCGACTATCGCGCGAATCCCAAGGGCTGGACCGGCAACACGGAAAAGGTGTCCGCCGTGGCGAAATGGTCGGGCGGCAAGGCCGAGGACGTCGACGCGGCGATGGCGCTCTACTACTTCCCGAGCCTTGCCGAGCAGGCGTCGCCTGCGTGGCTCGGCGGCGGCGCCAACGGCGGCGCTGCGAAGGCGCTCGCCGAAACCGCGAAATTCCTGAAGGACCAGGGCCGCATCCAGGAAGTCGCCAAGGACTACGGCGCGGCGGTGACGCCCGAGTTCGTGCAGAAGGCGATGAAGTAGGCGCCCGACACACGGAAAAACCGGCGGCCTGCGAAGCGCCGCCGTTTTTTTGCCTCGCCGCGAGCTCTCGTGCCAACCCTCGACATCCGCGACCTCGGTGTCCGCTATGCGACGCGCACCGGGACCGTCGACGCGCTCGCCGGGATCAACCTGTCGATGCGCGCCGGCGAATTCGTCGTGGCGATCGGTGCATCCGGTTGCGGCAAGACCACGCTCCTCAACTGCATCGCCGGCTTCCTGCCGCCGACCGAAGGCACGATCCTGCTCGACGAACGCCCGGTGACGGGCCCCGGCGCGGATCGCGGCGTCGTGTTCCAGAAGCACGCGCTGATGCCCTGGCTCAGCGTTGCCGGCAACGTCGAGTTCGGCCTCAGGATGCGCGGCGTGCCGGCGCAGATGCGCCGCCGGATCGCGCAGGAGAAGCTCCATCTCGTCGGGCTCGACACGCTGGCCGATCGCGCCGTGTACGAGCTCTCGGGCGGCATGCAGCAGCGCGTGGGAATCGCCCGCGCGCTCGCCAACGACCCCGAGCTCCTGCTGATGGACGAGCCGCTCGGCGCGCTCGACGCGTTCACGCGCGAGGCGATCCAGGAGACGATCCTCGACATCTGGCACGCGACCGGCAAGATGTGCTTTTTCATCACGCACTCGGTCGAGGAGGCGCTCTTCCTCGCCACGCACCTCGTCGTGATGACGCCCGGTCCCGGACGCATCGCCCATGAATACACGCTCGACTTCGGCCGCCGTTTCATCGAGGGCCGCGACGCGCGCGCCGTGAAATCGTCGTCCGACTTCATTCGCGTGCGCGAGGAGGTCCTCGCCGTGATCCTGCGGCGGAGCCCGAATGAGCGAGGCGGGCGAGCATGAGCGAGCCAAGGCCCGAGGACACCCGCGCGAGCAGGGCGAAGCCAAGGAGCGAGGCTCCCGTCTGCGAGCGCGGTTGGCGGCCGACGCGAAACGGCTTGCCCTTCTCCACGCACACAGCGAGGCCGCGCGTCGCCGAGCGATTGAGCGCGGCCGACATCCCGACGCAGCACGTCCCGTCAACCGGTCGGAGGCCGCAGGGCGCGCACTTGGAGAAGCGCGCATGAATCGCCATGCGCCGGCGTCGGAGCGCACCTCGCGCTACGCGGCACCCGGCGAAGGCCGCACCACTGCGATCAGCGTCGTCACGATGGTCGCGCTCTTTTCGCTGTGGTGGGTCGCGAGCCATCTGCGCTGGCTGCCGCCGCTTTTCCTGCCGACACCGGAAGCCGTGTTCACGCGCCTCTACGAATCGGCAATGGGACAGCTCACCGACGCGCCGCTGGCGACGCACTTCGGCTGGTCGATGTTCCGGGTTTTCAGCGCGTTCATCGCCGCCTGCGTGACGGCGATTCCCATCGGCATCGCGATGGGCGTCTCGAGCATTGCGCGCGGCATCTTCGACCCGCCGATCGAGTTCTACCGACCGCTGCCGCCGCTCGCCTATCTGCCGCTGATCGTGATCTGGTTCGGCATCGACGAGTTCGCCAAGGTGCTCCTCATCTACCTCGCCTGCTTCGCGCCGCTGGCGCTCTCCGCACGGGCGGGCGTGCGCTCCGTCTCGCAGGAGCAGCTCCATGCCGCCTATTCGATGGGCGCGTCGCGCTGGCAGGTGATCCTGCACGTGATCGTCCCGGCCGCGCTGCCGGACATCCTGACCGCGATGCGCATCGCAATCGGGTTCGGCTGGACCACGCTCGTCGCCGCCGAGATGGTCGCCGCCACGCATGGCCTCGGCCAGATGGTGCTCAACGCGTCGAACTTCCTGCGCACCGACATCGTGATGATGGGAATCATTGTCATCGGGGCCATTGCGTACCTTTTCGACCTGCTGATGCGTTACGCCGAGCGCGTGCTCGTGCCCTGGAAGGGCAAGGCCTGAGCCGAGCCTGCTGTCGTCTACCTGTAGGCAAAATCCCGACATCCGCGTCCGCCTGTCGGACCTCCCGCTCCTGCCGTCGACTCGCCTTGGAAGGGAGTTGACATTGCCTCGGGGGCAAGCGAGTCTGCCGGAAATGCCCACCCGTCCCCATTTCCAGCGCCTGGTCGAGCGGGTGCGATTGCTGCCGCCCCTGCCCGCAGCCTTCGTGTACCCCTGCGACCGCGATTCGATCCAGCTCGCCCTTTCGGGTGCGTTCGCGGGATACCTCGCGCCCGTGCTGGTCGGTCCGGAGGCGCGCATCCGCGACCTCGCCGGCCGCTCCGGGCTCGACATCTCTCGGCTCCCGATCGTCGACACCGCGGATACGGCCAAGTCCGCCACCGAGCGCGCGATCCTGCTGGTCCGCGACGGCAAGGTAACCGCGCTCGTCAAGGGCAGCATGAGCGACGGCGACCTGCTGGCGCCGGTGGCAATGTCCGAGTCGGGGCTGCGCACCGATCGGCGCCTGTCGCACGCCTATTTCGTCGACCTGCCGTCGCGCCCCAACGGGATGCTGCTCGCCGACGCGGTGCTGAACATCGCGCCGAACCTCGCCGCCAAGAAGGACATCGTGGCCAACACGATCGAGCTCGCACGGATGCTGGGCGTCGACGTGCCGGCGGTCGCGCTCCTCGCCGCGATGGATCAGCGCTCGGTCGCGTTCCCGTCGACCACCGACGCCGCCGCGCTGAAGGTGATGTCGGAGCAGGGAACGTTCGGCCGCGCGCGCGTCGAGGGGCCGCTGACCGCCGACAGCGCGCTTTCCGCCGAGGCGGCGCGCGTCAACGGCGTGCAGTCGGATTTCGCGGGTCGTCCGGACATCCTGTTCGCACCGACGATGGAAGGCGCGTCGCTCGTGCTCCGCACCCTCGTCGGCCTCACCCACGGCCTCGCCGCGGGGATCGTGCTGGGTGCACGCTGCCCGATCGTGATCCCGGCGCAGAACGAATCGATGGAAGTGCGGATGGCGTCCTGCGTGCTGGCCTCGCTCGTCGCGAACGCCTCGTCGGGCGCCGGCACCGCCAAGGAAATTCCTGCGCGCATTCCTTCCGGCGCCGAGGCGCCGGCCCGCGCCGCCGCCTGACGCGTCGTCCCGCCGCAACGGCCGCGTCCGGCCGCGCGCAATGCTTTACCATTCAGTACCAACGCGCGCCGTGCGCGTCGCTTGCTCCCGCCGGCCCGAATGTCGCCGCTCGCCTCGAGATTCCTCCCCTTCCTTGCATGGCGGCATCGCGTCAACCGCGATTCGCTGCGTGCCGATCTGATCGCGGGCCTCGTCGGAGCTCTGGTGGTCCTGCCGCAGGCAGTCGCCTACGCGACGCTGGCGGGCCTGCCACCGGAATACGGGCTGTATGCGGCGATGCTGCCCGTTGCCATCGCGGCGCTGTGGGGCTCGTCGCTGCACCAGGTGTCCGGCCCGACGAACACGCTGTCGCTGGCGGTCTTCGCGTCGATGGCCGCACTCGCCGCTCCCGGTTCGCCGCGCTACATCACGCTCGTGCTGACGCTCGCTCTCATGATCGGCGTCGTTCAGCTGGTCATGGGGCTCGCGCGGCTCGGCACGCTCGTCAACTTCATTTCGCAAACCGTCATCGTCGGGTTCACGGCCGGCGCCGGGCTCCTTATCATCGCCGCGCAGCTCCCGAATTTCTTCGGCACGCCATCGCCATCGGCCCCGGGGTTCCTCCACAACATCGCCGCCCTGGCCACGCACGTCACGGGCCTTAATCCCGCGGTCGTCGGGGTTGCCGCCGCGACCCTTGTCGTCGGCGTGGCGTCACGTCGCCTGGTCCCGCGCGTCCCGTACATGATTGTCGCGATGATCGGCGGAAGCGTCCTCGCCTGGCTGCTCGCGAAATTCGGCATCGCGCAGGTTCCCGTCGTCGGCGCACTCCCTGAGGGCCTGCCGCCCGTGTCGACCCCCTCGTTTGCGCTCGCTGACTGGCGACAGCTCGCGCCCTCCGCCCTCGCGCTCACGGTGCTGGCACTCGCGCAGGCCGTGTCGGTCGCGCGTGCCGTCGCCGCACAGACAGGACAGCGCATCGACGGCAACCAGGAGTTCGTCGGCCAGGGGCTCTCGAACATCGTCGCGGCGTTCGTTTCCGGATATCCGTCGTCCGGCTCGTTCAACCGCATCTGGCTCAACTACCATGCGGGTGCGCGCACGCCTCTCGCCGCGACGTTCTCGGCGTTCTTCCTGCTCGCCATCGTCCTGGTCGTCGCCCCCCTGGGAAGCTATCTGCCGCTGGCCGTCATGGCCGCGCTGCTGTTCATCGTCGCGTGGGGCCTCATCGATTTCACCGAGATCCGCCGGACGATCCGCACGAGTCGCGGCGAAACCCTGGTGCTCGCCCTCACGTTCGTCGCGACGCTAGAGCTGCAGATCGAATTCGCGATCCTGGTGGGCGTGCTCGCATCGCTCCTCGTCTATCTGAAGCGCACGACGCGCCCCCGCGTGGTCGAGGTCGCGCCGGACGCGAATTCGCCAACCCGCCGCCTCGTGCCAACGCGCAGCGGCATGGGCACCCCTGCGCGCACGACCTGCCCCCAGCTGCACGTGTTTCGCATTGACGGGTCGCTCTTCTTCGGAGCCATCGACCACGTCCGCGACGAGCTGCACGCCGCGAGAACCGGAGCCGCGGATCGGCGGAACATGCTGATCGTCGCCAGCAGCATCAATTTCATCGACGTCGCCGGCGCGCGCATGTTCGTCGACGAGGCGCGCCTCGCCGAGGAGCACGGGCAGCGCCTGTTCGTCGCCGGTCTCAAGCCCGCAGTACGCGAGGTGCTGGAGCGCAGCGGCTACATGGAGAGCTTCGGCCGCCACCGCGTGTTCGAAACCGAAGAGGACGCGATCCGCTCGATCTACGCGACGCTCGATTCGGCGGTCTGCCGGGACTGCACGGCGCGGATCTTCACCGAATGTGCGACCCGACTGCCGGACGGAATGCCCCGCGCGGACCGGAATGGCACGCCGGCATCCGCTTCGGCTATTTCTGGCGCACGCAATCCATGAAATAGCGCGTGCGCCCGCCCTCGGTCTCTTCGACGAGCCCGTGGATGTCGGTGTCGAAGCCGGGGAACTGCGCGTTGAACTCGCGCGCGAACTTGAGGTATTCGACGATCGTCCGGTTGAAGCGCTCGCCGGGGATCAGCAGCGGAATGCCCGGCGGATACGGCGTCAGCAGCACGGCCGTCACGCGACCTTCGAGATCGTCGATCTCGACGCGGTCGAGATCGCGGTGGGCAAGCGACGCGTAGGCGTCGGACGGCTTCATCGCCGGCTGCATGTCGGAGAGGTACATCTCGGTCGTCACGCGCGCGACGTCGTTCGCCTTGTACATGTCGTGGATCTGCTGGCAGAGGTCGCGCAGGCCCACGCGCTCGTACTTCGGCTGCTTGGCGACGAACTCCGGCAGGATCTTCCACAGCGGCTGGTTCTTGTCGTAGTCGTCCTTGAACTGCTGCAGCGCGGTGACGAGCGTGTTCCAGCGGCCCTTGGTGATGCCGATCGTGAACATGATGAAGAACGAGTAGAGGCCCGTCTTCTCGACGATGACGCCGTGCTCCGCGAGGAACTTGGTGACGATCGAAGCGGGAATGCCGGTCTTCGCGAACTTGCCGGAGACGTCGAGGCCCGGCGTGATGATGGTCGCCTTGATCGGGTCGAGGATCGTGAAGCCGGGCGCGAGGTCGCCGAAGCCGTGCCACTTGTCGTTGGCGCGCAGCAGCCAGTCGTCGCGGTCGCCGATGCCTTCGGGCGCGAGCTTGTCGGGCCCCCAGACCTTGAACCACCAGTCCTTGCCCCACTCGTCGTCGACCTTGCGCATCGCGCGGCGGAAGTTGAGCGCCTCGATGATCGACTCCTCGACCAGCGCGGTGCCGCCGGGCGGCTCCATCATCGCCGCGGAGACGTCGCACGACGCGATGATCGCGTACTGCGGCGACGTCGACGTGTGCATCAGGTAGGCCTCGTTGAAGAGGTGCCGGTCGAGCTTCCGCGTCTCAGACTCCTGGACGATGATCTGCGACGCCTGCGAGATGCCGGCGAGCAGCTTGTGCGTCGAGTGCGTCGCGAAGATCATCGAGGTCTTGCTGCGCGGCCGGTCCCGGCCGATCGCGTGCATGTCGCGGTAGAAGTCGTGGAACGCCGCGTGCGGCAGCCACGCCTCGTCGAAGTGCAGCGTCTCGATGCTGCCGTTCAGCGTCTGCTTCAGCATCTCGACGTTGTAGGCGATGCCGTCGTAGGTGCTCTGCGTCAGCGTCAGGATCCGCGGCTTCTTGTTCTTCGCCTCGCGCGCGAACGGGTTCGCGTCGATCCGCTTCTGGATGTTCTCGGGCCGGAACTCGGACAGCGGAATCGGGCCGATGATGCCGAGGTGGTTGCGCGTCGGCGGCAGGAACACCGGGATCGCGCCCGTCATCGTGATCGCGTGCAGGATCGACACGTGGCAGTTGCGGTCGACGACGACGATGTCGTTGGGCGCCACGTTGGCGTGCCAGACCATCTTGTTCGACGTCGACGTGCCGTTGGTGACGAAGAAGCAGTGGTCGGCGTTGAAGATGCGCGCCGCGTTGCGCTCCGCGGCGGCGACCGGCCCCGAATGGTCGAGCAGCTGGCCGAGCTCGTCGACCGAGTTGCAGACGTCGGCGCGCAGCATGTTCTCGCCGAAGAACTGGTGGAACATCTGTCCCACCGGGCTCTTCAGGAACGCGACGCCGCCGGAGTGGCCCGGGCAGTGCCACGAGTACGAGCCGTCCTGCGCATAGTCGACCAGCGCGCGGAAGAACGGCGGCGCCAGCGAATCTAGGTAGGCCTTGGTCTCGCGGATGATGTGGCGCGCGACGAACTCCGGCGTGTCCTCGAACATGTGGATGAAGCCGTGCAGCTCGCGCAGCACGTCGTTCGGGATGTGGCGCGACGTGCGCGTCTCGCCGTAGAGATAGATCGGGATTTCGGCGTTCTTGAAGCGGATCTCCTCGATGAACGTGCGCAGGTTGAGCACCGCCGGGTCGAGCTCGGGGCCCGGCGTGAACTCCTCGTCGTCGATCGACAGGATGAATGCGGAGGCGCGGCTCTGCTGCTGCGCGAACTGCGAGAGGTCGCCGTAGCTCGTCACGCCGAGCACCTCCATGCCCTCGGCCTCGATGGCGGAGGCGAGCGCGCGAATGCCGAGACCGGAAGTGTTCTCGGAGCGGAAATCCTCGTCGATGATGACGATCGGAAAACGGAACTTCATGGAATGCGCGACCTCGCCGCGAATGGATCTGTCACTTGCACCGGCTGCCTTGTCCTGCCGGGCCTCGGCGCCGCCGACTCGAGACTTCGGCCGACGGCATGGAAAGGCGCGCATTATGGGACGATTCGCCCGCCGTGGCTATGCGGCGCGTCAATTCCAGCGCCGGGGCGTTGCAGCAGCGCCACAGCCGATATTCCCGTCGTTGCCCCGGCGTCGCGACACGCAGACGCTGCGCACGCCGGTCGCGACCGCGCACGGCGGCGCAACGGCACCCGTTCTAGCGGTCGCCTTCCAGCCGGTCCCGAACCGCGCGGTAGACCTGCGGGCTGTCGAGCAGATCGAAATGGCCGGTACCGTAGACGACGCGGCAGTGGGAGTCAGGGAGCGCGAGTCCGGTGCCGTCGACATGCCGGCCGAGCGCGCTCGCCATCGGTACCAGGCCATCGCCCCGGACGCGCGCGGCCGGCGTACCGGGCCGCTCCTGCCTGCTGCCGGCGATCGCAAGGCTTCGCACTCCGGCGGGGAGCGGGACCGCGTGGCGCCGCCCGCGTGCGCCGGCACCTGTCGCTGCCTGCCAGTCCTCGTCGCGAATGTCGCCGTGCCGCAAGTCCTTGATGCCCGCGCTGCGGGTCTTGCCGAGCCGCGCGAACGGCGCCGAATACGGGCTCACGCCGATGAGATAGTCGGCCCATGCGCCGGCCCGCTCCAGCGGTGCGCCGAAATGAGGCGTTCCGAGGAACACGAGATCGTCAAGCTGTTGCAGCCACGCGTGTCCCGCCAGCGCCGCGTAGTGACATGCGCTCCGCGCGACCAGGCCCCCCATGCTGTGCCCGACGATGGCGAGCGCGCCGGATGGATGCGGCCACGCCCGCACCAGCGCTTCGAGCGCGTCGGCAAACGCGCGGCCGTTGACGGAAATGTGGCGCCCGCTGTTGTAGTGAAGATAGATCGGCGCGAGCCCGAGATCCTGTAAGAGCGCCGCGCCGTGATCGTGCCCGTTGCGGTTCCAGTGCAGATCGTTCATGCACAGTCCGTGGGCGAGCACGACGATGCCACGCGTCGGTGCAGGAAAGGCGGAGCCAAGCGCAGCCGCCGTCGTCGCCAGCGGCAGGCCATGCGCGCGTAACTGCAATGGAATCGCGAGCGGATTTCCGGATGCTTCTAGGTAGTCGCCAAACACGCCGTTGATGACGGCGAGCGCCGCCTCGCGCTGCGGGGACGAAGGTGGCTGCGCGACGAGCGGCTCGAGGGCGCCCAGCAGCGCGTCGACACCGCCGCCCACCACGCGCGTGACGCCGCGAACCGACTTGTAGACGAAGCCGGTGATGCCGCGCGTTCGGCCGGCGGGCGCGTCGCCCAGGATTCCGGGGACCCCCGCGATCGTCCGGTGCATCGTTTCGACGAGATCGGTGACGCCGAGCGTCGCATCGGCCGCGAGGCGCTGGATGCCTCGGAGGTCCGAGAGGCGGAGATGGCGGGGCTTGGGCATGAGTGCGGGGAATCGCGGCGAGCGCGTTCATTATCGCCGCGATTCCCCGCGCCGAACCGGAAACCGCACGGGCTCGGCTGCGCTGCGCTGCGGCCGGTCGGCCGCAGGCAATGCCTCGCCGCTCAGTGGTCGTACGACTCGCGGCGCATATTCTCGCCGCGGTAGTAGCCGCGGTCGTAATAATCGCGATGGTAGCCGTCGTGCCAGTAGCGATGATCGTCATGGTCGCGATAGCCATAGGGCGCGACCACACAGCCGCCGAGCAGAGTTGCTAAAATTGCCGAGAGTGTCAGGCGCTTGATCATTGCGGCTCCTTACGGGCGTTGACCTGTATGCTGGACTGCACAGGCACCCCTAAGATGCGCCGCCGAGCGGATTGCGTTCGTCCGTGCGCAGCCCGACCCGCTGTAGTCGCGGCGAGCACGCGAATGTCGGTCGAATGCGCGCGCGGCGGAATCCTCGCAGCGAGAAAGGTACTCCGCCAGGAACGTCAGATCTTCGGCAGGGTAACGCCCTGCTGGCCCTGGTACTTGCCGCCGCGGTCCTTGTACGACGTCTCGCAGACCTCGTCCGATTCGAAGAAGATCACCTGCGCGATGCCCTCGTTGGCGTAGATCTTCGCCGGCAGCGGCGTCGTGTTCGAGAACTCGAGCGTGACGTAGCCTTCCCACTCCGGCTCGAACGGCGTGACGTTGACGATGATGCCGCAGCGCGCGTACGTGCTCTTGCCGAGGCAGATCGTGAGCACGTTGCGCGGGATGCGGAAGTACTCGACCGTGCGCGCCAGCGCGAACGAGTTGGGCGGGATGATGCAGACGTCGCCCTCGAAATCGACGAAGGATCCGGCGTCGAAGTTCTTCGGGTCGACGATCGTCGAGTTGATGTTGGTGAAGATCTTGAATTCGCGCGAGCAGCGGATGTCGTAGCCGTAGCTCGACGTGCCGTACGACACGATCTTGTGGCCGTCGGCCTCGCGCACCTGGTTCGGCTCGAACGGCTCGATCATGCGGTGCGCCGCCGCCATCCGGCGGATCCACTTGTCGGACTTGATCACCTCAATCTCCTGTTTTTCGCTGCAGATTTCGCGACCCGGAGGTCGACGGTGGTCCGAAAAGCGTCGCGAGGAGACCGAGATGCGAGGCGTCCGCGAGCGAGGGACCGGAGTGTACGCGGCAGTACATGAGGATCCCGAGCGAACGGACAACGAAGCAGATCGGTCCCGCAGCAGCCTTGCGGGCCGCCGTCAGGTATCTTTCTGGACGACGATGCTGGGAAACTTGCTCGAGAAGTCCTCGGCCTTCTGCGCGACGAACACCGCTGTGCGGCGGGCGATCTCGCGATAGATCTGCGCCACCGTGCCGTCGGGATCGGCGACGACGGTCGGCCGTCCGGCGTCGGTTTGCTCGCGAATCCTGATGTCGAGCGGCAGCCCGCCGAGGAACGGCACGTTGTAGTCGGCGCACATCTTCGCGCCGCCACCCTCGCCGAAGATGGCCTCGGCGTGGCCGCATTTCGAGCAGATGTGCATGCTCATGTTCTCGACGATGCCGACGATCGGCACGCCGACCTTCTCGAACATCTTGAGTCCCTTCCGTGCATCGATCAGCGCGATGTCCTGCGGCGTGGTGACGATCACCGCGCCGGTGACGGGCACCTTCTGCGCCAGCGTGAGCTGGATGTCGCCGGTGCCGGGCGGCATGTCGACGACGAGATAGTCGAGGTCGCGCCAGTTGGTGTCCTTGAGGAGCTGCTCCAGCGCCTGCGTCACCATCGGGCCACGCCAGACCATCGGCGTGTCCGGGTCGATGAGAAAGCCGATCGACATCGCCTGCAGCCCGTAGGCCTCGAGCGGCTCGAGCGTCTTGCCGTCCTGCGATTCCGGACGCCCGGCGATGCCCAGCATCATCGGCTGCGACGGCCCGTAGATGTCGGCGTCGAGCACGCCCACCTTCGCGCCCTCGGCGGCAAGCGCCAGCGCGAGGTTCACGGCGGTGGTCGACTTCCCGACGCCGCCTTTGCCGCTCGCCACCGCGATGATGTTCTTGACGCCGGGAATCAGCTTGACGCCGCGCTGCACCGAATGCGACGTGATCTTCTGCGTCATGTTGACGGTGACGCGGCCGGCGCCCGGCAGCGCCGCCACTTTATCGACGATCAGCTTCTTCAGGATCTCGTGCTGCGTCTTCGCCGGATAGCCGAGCTGGACGTCGATGGCGACGTCGGCGCCGCTGACGCGGACCGCCTTGACGGACTTGCCGGTGACGAAATCGCGTCCGGTGTTGGGATCGGTGAGCGTGCGAAGGCTGGTCTGGACGTCGGCCTCGGTGATGGCCATCGGGGAGCTCCGTTGGGGCGTCGCGTGCATTGCGGGAAAAGACTTCGATTCTAGCGAAAATCCGCGCCCGATCGCATGCCGGCCCCAAAGCCGGACCGGCACGAATGCGGAGCGTGGTGACGATCTACGGCACCGCCACCGAGGGTCACTGCCCCGCGCTTTGCTAGAATCGCCTCTTTCCCCTCCCCATTTCAAGGTCTTGCGCGATGCCCGCCGCAGGGAAAGAGCCGTCGACCGCCGCCGCGAACGCTGTTCGTGACGACCGCGCTGCCGTACGCCAACGGTCCGTTCCACATCGGCCACATCATGGAGTACATCCAGGCCGACATCTGGGTGCGCTTCCAGCGGATGCAGGGGCACCGCGTCCATTTCGTCGGCGCCGACGACACGCACGGCGCGCCGATCATGCTGAAGGCCGAGTCCGAGGGCGTGACGCCGCAGGCGCTGGTCGCGGCGATCGCGGCCACCCGTCCGAAGACGTTGCACGGCTTCCACCTGAGCTTCGACCACTGGCATTCGACCGATTCGCCGGAGAACGTCGAGCTCTCGCAGGACATCTACGCGCGCCTCAAGAGGGGCGGACTCGTCTACGCGAAGCCGATCGAGCAGTTCTACGATCCGGTGAAGGCGATGTTCCTCCCGGACCGCTACATCAAGGGCACGTGCCCCAAGTGCGGGACGAAGGACCAGTACGGCGACGCCTGCGAGAAGTGCAGCACGCTGAACGCGCCCACCGATCTCATCGACCCGTATTCGACGCTCTCCGGCGCGCGGCCCGAGATGCGCACGTCGTCGCATCTCTTCTTCCGCCTGTCGGACCCGAAGATCGTCGCGTTCCTGCGCGAATGGACGCGCGCGCCCGCGCCCGGGCAGTCGCTGCAGCCGGAAGTGCTGAACAAGATCCACGAGTGGCTGGGCGACGCGGGCGGCGCGGACAAGCTCTCCGACTGGGACATCTCGCGCGACGCGCCGTACTTCGGGATTCCGATCCCCGACGAGCCGGGCAAGTACTTCTACGTCTGGCTCGACGCGCCGGTCGGCTACCTCGCCGCGCTGAAGAGCTATTTCGACAGCGGCAAGGCGAGGGCAGCGGGCGACGCAAGGACGTTCGCCGAATGTCTCTCGGCAACCGACACCGAGCAGTATCACTTCATCGGCAAGGACATCGTCTATTTCCACACGCTGTTCTGGCCGGCGATGCTGCAGTTCGCCGGCAAGCCATATCGGGCCCCGACCAACGTGTTCGTGCACGGCTTCCTGACGGCGCTCGGCGAGAAGATGTCGAAGTCGCGCGGCACCGGCATCAGCCCCGACTACTACCTCGATCTCGGGATGGACGCGGAGTGGCTGCGCTACTACATCGCGGCGAAGCTGAACGACAAGGTCGAGGACATCGATTTCAATCCGGATGACTTCGTCGCCCGCGTCAACAGCGATCTCATCGGCAAGTACGTCAATATCGCGAGTCGCGCGGCGCCGTTTCTCACAAAGCATTTCGACGGGCGCCTCACGCCGCCTTCACACGAGGGTCGCATGGGACCCGCCATCCTTGGTGCCGTCGACATTGAGGAAGAAGTAGCGGACGCGTATCGAAACCGCGAATTCGGCAAAGCCTTGCGCCTGATCATGACCTACGCCGACAAGATCAACGAATATTTTGACGCGGCGAAGCCGTGGGTATTGGCGAAAGATCCTGCGCGCACACATGACTTGCACGAGATCTGCAGCGATTGCGTCTCCGCTTTCTTCAAAATGACGGTGATGCTAAAGCCGGTCCTGCCGACGCTCGCGAGCCGCGTCGAGCGTTGGCTCGGAACGCCGAATCTGACGTGGGACGATGTCGCGCGCAAGCCACGCAACGCGCCGCGCATTCCAGAACTCGTCGGAAATTTCGAACACCTCATGGCCCGCATCGATCCCAAGCAGGTCGACGCGCTGCTCGAAGGACCGAAGATGACCGCAGCACCCGCCGCCCCGCCATCTCCGCTTCCCGCCGGAGGCGCCGCGGCACCGAAGCCCGACGCGTCGGCCGCCCACATCGGCATCGACGACTTCGCGAAGATCGATCTGCGCATCGCGAAGATCGTCAACGCCGAGCACGTCGAGGGCGCCGACAAGCTCCTGAAGCTGACCCTCGACGTCGGCGACCTGGGAACGCGCACGGTGTTCGCGGGCATCAAGTCCGCGTACAAGCCGGAGGACCTGGTCGGCCGGCTGACGCCGATGGTCGCGAACCTCGCGCCGCGCAAGATGAAGTTCGGGCTCTCCGAGGGCATGGTGCTCGCCGCCTCCGGCGACGGTCCCGGCATCTTCCTGCTGGCGCCCGACAGCGGCGCACAGCCCGGCATGCGCGTCAAATGACCTTGCGCATCTCCACCGTCGTCGCGCCACGCATGCGCTGATCGCGGTCGCGGTGGACCTTCGCCCGTTCGACTTCGTCCTGGCCGCCATCGCGGCATGGCTCGTGATCGGCTTGCTCGGCATGGCCCGGCCGCGCGACCTCCGCTACATCAGCCGCCTGCTGTTTCCCGCGGGCGCCATCGTCGGATTGGGGCTCGGAATCGCCGCGTACGCGGCCATCGGATCGATGCCCGAGTTCACGATCCTTCCGTTCGGGCTGCCGGGCCTCCCGTTCCATCTGCGGATCGATCCGCTGTCGGCGTTCTTCCTCGTGCTGCTGGGCGCCACGGCCGGGCCGATCTCGATCTTTTCGTCCGGCTACTTCCGCTCCGGCGGCGGCGCCGCGCCCGGCCTCCTGTGCTTCCAGTACCACGTCTTCCTCGCGGCGATGGCGCTCGTGATGCTTGCGGACGATGCGTACGCCTTCATGGTCGCGTGGGAGACGATGGCGCTGGCATCGTATTTCCTCGTCACGACCGACCATCGCATTCCGGAGATCCGCCGCGCGGGATTCCTTTATCTCCTGATCGCGCACGTCGGCGCGATCGCCATCCTGCTCTGCTTCGGCGTGCTGCAGGGGGGCACCGGCGACTACACGTTCGGCTCGATGCGCTCGATGGTGCTGACCGGCATGTGGCCCACGGCAGCCTTCATCCTCGCGCTCGCGGGGTTCGGCGCGAAGGCGGGCCTGCTGCCGATGCACGTCTGGCTGCCGGAAGCACATCCCGCCGCGCCGTCGCCGGTGTCGGCGCTGATGAGCGGCGTGATGCTGAAGACCGCGATCTACGGGCTGCTTCGGATCACGTTCGACCTGCTGCACGCGCAGCTGTGGTGGTGGGGCGTGTTCGCGCTCGCGCTCGGCCTCGCAACGGCGCTCTTCGGCGTGGTGTTCGCCGCCGCGCAGACCGACATGAAGCGCCTCCTCGCCTACTCGTCGATCGAGAACATCGGGATCATCGTTGCCGCCATCGGGCTCGCGATCGTGTTCAAGTCCTACGGCAAGACGCTGCTCGCTGCCCTCGCGCTGACCGCGGCGCTCTACCACTCGCTCAACCACGCGTTCTTCAAGAGCCTGCTCTTCCTCGCGACGGGATCGGTGCTGCACGCGACGAAGGAGCGCAGCCTCGGCAAGCTGGGCGGACTCATCCACCGGATGCCGTGGGTCGCGTGGCCAGCGCTGATCGGCACGCTCGCGATCGCAGGTCTGCCGCCGTTGAACGGATTCGTGTCGGAATGGCTTCTGCTGCAGGCGTTCCTGTTCACGCCCGGGCTGCCGCAGTCGTTCGTCAACATGCTGGTGCCGGTGGTCGCGGCGGCGCTGGTGCTCGCCGTTGCACTGGCGGCGTACGTGATGGTCAAGTTCTACGGGATCATCTTCCTCGGCCGGCCGCGCGAGGCGAATCTCGCCTATGCACACGACGCGGGCACCTTCGAGCGCATTGCACTCATCGCGCTCGCCGCCGGCTGCGTGCTGCTCGGATTGTTCCCGGGCAGCGTGATCCGCTTCATCGATCCGGTGAACACGATGCTGGTCGGCACCGGCATGGGAACACAGGCCGGCAGCTGGCTCTTCCTGGTACCGATCAGCGCGACCCGGTCGAGCTACAGCCCGCTCATCCTTCTCGCGGTGATCGTCGGCGTCGTGCTGCTGACGGTGCAGATCGTGCACCGTTTCTATCACGGGCGGGTGCGCCGGTCCGCACCATGGGATTGCGGCTTTCCGGCGCAGACGCCGCGGATGCAGGACACCGCCGAAGGCTTCGGCCAGCCGATCCGACAGGTGTTCGAGCCGTTCTTCCGCATCGAGCGCCACCTGCCGTCGCCGTTCGACACCGAGCCCCGCTACTCGGTGAAGGCGGACGATCACTGGTGGTACTGGCTGTACCTCCCGATCGCGCGCGCCGCCGAGGCGGTCGCCCGCTTCACCGGTCTGATCCAGCAGGGCCGAATATCCGTCTACCTGACGTTCAGCTTCGTCACGCTGCTGGCGCTGCTCTACTTCGTCCAATGAACGCGTCCGCCCTCCTGTCGCAGTTCCTGCAGCTCGCGATTGCGCTGGCACTCGCGCCGCTGGTCATGGGCTGGGTCAATCAGTGCCGGGCGCTCCTCTCGAATCGCAGCGCGCCGCCCCTCACGCTGCCCTACCGCACCATCCGCAAGCTCTTCATCAAGGATGCGGTCGTCGCGCACGGCGCCTCGCCGATCTTCCGGATCACGCCGTACGTGGTGTTCGGCGCGATGTGCGCCGCGGCGGCGATCGTACCCTCGCTCGCGACCGACCTTCCCTTCGCCCGCGCCGCCGACGCCATCGCGCTGGTCGGGCTCTTCGCGCTCGCCCGCGTGTTCATCGCGCTGGCCGCAATGGACATCGGGACCGCGTTCGGCACGCTCGGCGCGCGCCGCGAGATGTTCATCGGCTTCCTCGCCGAGCCCGCGCTGCTGATGGTGCTCTTCACGGCATCCCTGATCTCGGGGTCGACCTCGCTGCCCTCGATCGTCGACACGCTCGCCCACCGCGAGCTCGCGATCTACCCCAGTCTCGCGCTCGCGGGTGTCGCCTTCGTGATGGTGTCGCTCGCCGAGAACGCGCGCATTCCGATCGACAATCCGGCGACGCACCTCGAGCTGACGATGATCCACGAGGCGATGACGCTCGAATACTCGGCGCGTCATCTCGCGCTGATCGAGTGGGCCGCGGCGCTCAAGCTCTTCAACTACTCGTGCATCGGCCTCGCGATCTTCTTCCCGTTCGGCATCGCCGAGGGCGGCCACTGGCAGGCGATCATCGCGGCAGTGCCGGTGCTCGTGCTGAAGCTCGCCATCGGCGGCTTCTTCCTCGCGCTGATCGAAACGGTGTCGGCGAAGCTGCGGATCTTCCGCGCGCCCGAGTTCCTCGGCACGGCGTTCCTGCTCGCAGTGCTGGCGATGCTCGTCAACCTGCTGCTCGGAAGCTGAGATGACCGCGATCCCTCTCTACGCGCAGCTCATCAACCTCTTCGCGGCGATCCTGCTGCTGCTCGCGTTCGCGATGCTGTCGCAGCGCCGCGTGCTGTCGCTCATCAACCTGTTCGCAGCGCAGGGACTCGTGCTGGCGATGTCGACGGCCACGGTCGCCTTCGGCACGCACCAGGCGCACCTCTACTGGTCCGCGGGGCTCACCTTTGCGCTGAAGGTCGTGCTGCTGCCCTGGATCCTGCATCGGCTGATCCGGCGGCTCGACGTGCGCTGGGAGTTCGAGCAGCTCATCAACATCCCGACGACGATGCTGATCGGCATCGTCCTCGTCGTCTTTGCGTTCAATCTTGCCGTGCCGATCTCGCAGCTCGCGAGCACCGTCACCCGCTCGACGCTCGGCATCGCGATCGCGAGCGTGATGCTGTCGTTCCTGATGATGATCACGCGGCGCAAGGCGATTCCCCAGGTGGTCGGATTCCTGTCGATGGAGAACGGGCTCTTCTTCGCCGCGACCAGCGCGACCTACGGGATGCCGATGGTGGTCGAGCTCGGCATCGCCCTCGACGTGCTGGTCGGCATGCTGATCCTCGGCGTGTTCTTCTTCCAGATCCGCGAGCAGTTCGACAGCCTCGACCTCAAGCACATGGAAAAGTTGAAAGAGTCCGAATGACGATGCGTCAGACGCCGTTCTGCGTCCGGCGACACGTCTGAGGCGGCCGCGATCATGATCGAGATATTCGCCGTCCTCGCCTTCCCGCTCGCTCGGCGCCGCCGTGCTCG
This sequence comes from uncultured beta proteobacterium, assembly GCA_963717695.1. Classification (GTDB taxonomy): domain Bacteria; phylum Pseudomonadota; class Gammaproteobacteria; order Burkholderiales; family Casimicrobiaceae; genus CAIWHR01. Next base: position 782,364 of record CAVQWR010000006.1, read on the forward strand.
CACTCTACGGGCATCGCGACCGCGCGGCGCTGATGAATGTCGGCTTCAGCTTCGCGACGCTCGTCGCGGCGGCGGCGCTCACGTGGCGCGTGATCGGCGACGGACCGCTGCTGGTCGCCGACAAGCAGTTCTTCGTCGATCCGTTCAACGTATTCCTGGTCGCGCTGACCGCCTTCGTCGGCTTCACGACGTCGATATTCTCGCGCCCGTACATGCGCATCGAGCACGAGCACGGCCGGCTCACGCCCGGACGGCTGCGGCTCTATCACAGCATGTACCAGTTCTTCAATTTCACGATGCTGCTGGCGCTCCTCACCAACAACATGGGGATCCTGTGGGTCGCGCTGGAGGCGGCCACGCTCGCGACGGTGCTGCTCGTGTCGCTGTACCGGACGCCGGCAAGCCTCGAGGCCGCGTGGAAGTACTTCATCCTGTGCGGCGTCGGCATCGCGCAGGCGCTCTTCGGCACGATCCTGCTCTATTTCGCCGCGGAAAAGCTGCTCGGCGCGGAAGGCGGCGCGCTGCTGTGGACCGAGCTCAATGCGATCAAGGGGCAGCTCGAGCCGACCGTGCTGTCGCTGTCGTTCGTGTTCCTGCTGGTCGGCTACGGGACCAAGGTGGGCCTCGTCCCGCTGCACAACTGGCTCCCCGACGCGCACGCCGAGGGCCCGACGCCCGTTTCGGCCGTGCTCTCCGGATTGCTGCTCAACGTCGCGCTCTACGCGGTCGTCCGCTGCAAGGTGCTGGTCGAGGGCTCGCTGCACACGTCGTACGCGAAGGAGCTGATGATGGGCTTCGGCATCCTGTCCGTCGTCGTCGCCGCCTTCCTGCTGTCGCGGCAGAAGGACGTGAAGCGGCTCTTCGCCTACTCGTCGATCGAGCACATGGGGATCATCACGTTCGCGTTCGGCATGGGCGGCGCGATCGCCAACTTCGCCGCGCTGCTCCACATGACCGTGCATTCGCTGACCAAGTCGGCGATCTTCTTCGCCGTCGGCCACGCCGCGCAGAAGACCGGCACGCAGATGATCGACGACATCCGCGGCCTCGTCACGATCCTCCCGCGATCGGCTGGGGACTGATCCTCGGTTCGCTCGCGATCCTCGGCATGCCGCCGTTCGGCGTGTTCGCGAGCGAGTTCCTCGTGCTGACGACCGCGATGCGGCAGCAGCCGTGGGCGACGCCGCTGCTGCTGCTGGCGCTCGGCGTCGCGTTCGCGGCAGTGTTCTCCAAGGTCCAGCCGATGGTGTTCGGCGAGACCAACGCCAAGCGGCTGCCGGTGCGGCCCGCGATGATTCCCGTGTTCGTGCACCTCGCGCTGGTGCTGATGCTGGGCCTCTGGATCCCGCCGGCGCTGGCCGAGTGGTATCGCCAGGCGGCGCTTCTGATCGGATAGACCGGGACCGCCTCGATGAACGTCTCGCCACTCGGACTCGCCGCCGCCACGCTTCCCGCCGGCGTGCCCGCGCAGCGCGTGCCGGTCAGCTCGGGTCAGCTGCTGACCGCGTGCCGCCTCGCATGGGAGCAGGACGGACGGCTGGTCGCCTTGTGGGCCGCCGACGAGCGCGATCGCAAGCGCGGCTTCTGCGTGCGCGTCGTGCTGGAGGATCGTGACGGACTGACGCTGCTCGAGCATCAGATGCCGCATCCCGATTCGCACTATCCCGACCTCTCGCTCATCTTTCCGGCGGCGGGAACGGATGCAGCGCGCGGCATTCGACCTCGTCGGCATCGCGTCCGACGCCGACGACCAGCGCCCGTGGGCGTGGATGGCCGCGTGGCCGATCGACCAATTCCCGCTGCGCCGCGATTTCGCCGCGTCGCCGAAGTGGGAGCCGGGCCAGGAGGACTACGCATTCGTCCGCGTCGAAGGCGACGGCGTTCACGAGATCCCCGTCGGGCCGGTGCACGCCGGCATCATCGAGCCGGGACATTTCCGCTTCCAGATCGTCGGCGAAAAGGTGCTGCGCCTCGAGGAGCGCCTCGGGTACGTGCACAAGGGGATCGAAAAGCGCTTCGAGTCGATGCCGCTCGCCGAGGGGCACCGGCTGGCGGGACGCATTTCCGGCGACAGGACCGTCGCGTATGCGTGCGCCTACGCGCAGGCGCTGGAATCCATCGCCGGCATCGCACCGCCGCCGCGCGCCGCGTGGCTGCGCGCGCTCGCCCTCGAGCGCGAGCGCATCGGCAACCATCTGGGCGACCTCGGCTACCTCGGCAACGACGGCGGGTTCGCGTTCGGCCTCGCCCAATTCTCCCGGCTGCGCGAGGACGTGCTGCGGCTCAACCAGCGCGCGTTCGGGCACCGGCTGCTGATGGATTACGTCGTGCCCGGCGGCGTTCGAAGCGACATCGATGCCGACGTGATCGCGGCGCTGCGCGAGCAGTGCACGGCCCTCGCGCGCGAGATCGACGTTCTCCACGGAATCTACGACGAGCACGCCGGCCTGCAGGACCGCTTCCGCAGCTGCGGCGTCGTCAGCCCGGCGCTTGCGGCGAAGCTCGGCCTCACGGGACTCGCCGGACGCGCGAGCGGACGCGCGCGCGATGCTGCGCTGCGACTTTCCGTGCGCGCCCTACGACACCCTTGGCGTCCGCATCGCCACGGCCACCGACGGCGACGTCGCGGCGCGCGTGTCGGTGCGCTTCGACGAGCTGAAGGAGTCGCTGCGGCTCGTGCGCACGCTCGTCGACGCGCTGCCGGACGCGGCCAACGGCTCGGTGTGCGCGGCGCTGCCGGAGATTCCGGCGTTCAAGCTGGGCCTGGGCTACGTCGAAGGCTGGCGCGGCCCGGTGCTGATCGCGCTCGAAAGCGGGCCCGACGGCACGATCCGGCGCTGCCACCCGCACGACCCGTCGTCGCTCAACTGGCCGGTCGTCGAGCATGCGGTCATCGGCAACATCGTTCCGGACTTCCCGCTGATCAACAAATCGTTCAATCTCACGTACAGCGGCCAGGATCTCTGACGGGCCCGTCGCCCGCACCCCGCGCCGCCACCGACATGCTCTACATCCTCCGCCAGATCGCCCGCACCGGCATCCGCACCGAGCCCGCTCCCGCGCCCGACGAGGAGATGATCGTCGTCGCGCGACTGCAGCGGAAGGTGCTGCGCACGCTCGGCCGCGCGCTGACGATCCGCCAGGTCGACGCCGGTTCGTGCAACGGCTGCGAGCTCGAGATCCACGCGCTCGGCAACCCGTACTACAACATCGAGGGGCTCGGCATCAAGTTCGTGGCGAGCCCGCGTCACGCCGACATGCTGCTCGTCACGGGCCCCGTCTCGAAGCACATGGCGATCGCGCTGAAGCAGACCTATGCGGCCACACCCGATCCCAAGCTCGTCGTCGCGGTCGGCGACTGCGGCTGCACCGGCGGCATCTTCGGCGAGAGCTATGCGAGTCTCGGCCGCGTCGCCAACGTGATCCCGGTCGACGTCGCGATACCCGGATGCCCGCCGACGCCGGTCGCGCTGCTGCAGGGCATCCTCGCGGCGCTCGTGCGCGCCGCGCCGAACGCGGCGGCCGCCGCGGATGCGCCGGCGGGACCGTAACGTGCCCCGCGCGGTGCGCCAGCTCATCCTCCTCGGCGGCGGCGGCTTCTCGCAGGAGAAGAATCGGGCGCTCGACCGCCACTTCCTCGCCCAGACCGGGAAGAAGCGCCCGCGCGTCCTCTTCATCGGGACCGCAAGCGGCGACGCCGAATCGTATCGCTACAAGTTCTACGAGGCGATGGCGGAACTGCCCTGCCGCGCGACGCATCTGTCGCTGTTCACGCCGCCGACCGCTGACCTCGCCGCGTTCGTCGAACGGCACGATGCGATCTTCGTCGGCGGCGGCAACACGCGGTCGCTGCTGGCGCTCTGGCGCGAATGGGGGCTCGATGCGATCCTGCGCCGGGCGTACCGCCGCGGCACGGTGATCGGCGGCGTCAGCGCCGGCATGATCGCTTGGTTCGACTGGGGCGTGACCGATTCAATCCCCGGCGCGCTGACGCCGCTGTCCTGCCTCGGCTGGCTGCCCGGGTCGGCCTGTCCGCACTACGACAGCGAATCCGAGCGGCGTCCCACCTATCAGCGGCTGGTCGGGACCGGCGCGATTCCCGAGGGCATCGCCGCGGACGACGGCGTGGCGCTGCACTTCGTCAACGGCAATCTGCACGACGTCGTCAGCGCGCGGCCGGCAGCCCGCGCGTATCTCGTCCTGCGTGCCGGGAAGCGGGCGCGCGAAACGCCGATCGTGCCGCGGCAGATCGACTGACCGGCCCGGCGCCTCACGCGCCGGCCGCGCGCTCGTAGCGCACGTCCGGCTCGCCTTCCTCGTTGCCGCTGCCGTCGCCGAATTCCACGGCAACAAAACCGTTGCGCTCGTAGAAGCGGCGCGCGCCGGCGTTGCGTGCGAACGTGTACAGCTTCAAGGCAGGCGTTTCCGCGAGCACGCGTTCGAGCAGCTCCTTGCCGATGCCCTGCCCGGTGTACGCCGGCAGCAGATAGAGCTGCGTCAGCCATTCGCCGTCGCACGAGGCGACGCCGACGACGGTGTCGCCGTCGACAGCAAGCCAGACCGATTGCCGCGCGAAGATGCCGCGAATCCAGGCGCGATCCTCGGCCTCGGTATGCGGGTGCGCGATGCCGGGCAGCGTCGTCGAAATGGACGTGCGATGCACGGCCATGGCCGCATCGGCCTCCGTCGCGAGGCGCAGCGGGTCCGGACGGCGGATCGCGACCGCGCGGGGCGCCGCGCCCATGTCAGTCGAGCAGGTCGCGCGCCCCCTTGCGGGTGCCGGCCGCCCGGCGCGCGCGCGCCGGTGCCGCTGCGCGCGACTCATCGCGATTGCGCCGCGACGAGTGCGCATCGAGCACGGGCTGCAGGTAGCGCCCGGTATAGCTCGACGCCATCTTCGCGATCTCCTCGGGCGGCCCTTCGGCGATGATCCGGCCGCCGCCCGCACCGCCCTCGGGACCGAGGTCGATCATCCAGTCGGCGGTCTTGATCACGTCGAGGTTGTGCTCGATCACCACGACCGTGTTGCCGTGGTCGCGCAGCCGGTGCAGCACCGTCAGCAGCATCTCGATGTCGTGGAAGTGCAGCCCGGTCGTCGGCTCGTCGAGGATGTAGAGCGTGCGGCCCGTGTCGCGCTTGGAAAGCTCGAGGGCGAGCTTCACCCGCTGCGCCTCGCCGCCGGAAAGCGTTGTCGCCGACTGGCCGAGCGTGATGTAGCCGAGGCCGACGTCGAGCAGCGTCTGCAGCTTGCGCGCGACGGCCGGCACCGGCTCGAAGAACGCGAACGCCTGCTCGACCGTCATCGCCAGCACCTGGTGGATGTTGTGATCCTTGTAGCGGATCTCGAGGGTCTCCCGGTTGTAGCGCTGGCCGTGGCAGACGTCGCAGGGCACGTAGACGTCGGGCAGGAAGTGCATCTCGACCTTGATGAGGCCATCGCCCTGGCACGCCTCGCAGCGGCCGCCCTTCACGTTGAACGAGAAGCGTCCGGGACCGTAGCCGCGCTCGCGCGCCTCCTTCACCTGCGCGAAGAGCTCGCGGATCGGCGTGAAGAGTCCGGTGTACGTCGCCGGATTCGAGCGCGGCGTGCGCCCGATCGGGCTCTGGTCGACGCTGATCACCTTGTCGAAGAACTCGATGCCGTGCATGTCGCGATACGGAGCCGGCTCGACCGCGCTGCCGTACAGGTGCCGCGCGACCGCGTGATAGAGCGTGTCGTTGATCAGCGTCGACTTGCCGGAGCCCGACACTCCCGTGACGCATACGAACAGTCCGACCGGCAGGTTGAGCGTGACGTCCTTCAGGTTGTTGCCCGACGCGCCCTCGATGCGCAGGATCCGGCCGAGATCGGCCTTGTGCCGTCGCGAGGGCATCGGGATGTGGCGCCGCCCGGCGAGATACTGGCCCGTCAGCGAATGTGGCGCGAGCCGGATCTCCTCCGGCGTGCCCTGCGCGACGACCTGCCCGCCGTGCTCGCCGGCGCCCGGCCCCATGTCGACGATGTAATCTGCGGCGCAGATCGCGTCGTGATCGTGCTCGACGACGATGACGCTGTTGCCGAGGTCGCGCAGGTGCTTCAGCGTCGCGAGCAGCCGGTCGTTGTCGCGCTGGTGCAGCCCGATCGACGGCTCGTCCAGCACGTACATCACGCCGGTCAGCCCCGAGCCGATCTGCGACGCGAGCCGGATCCGCTGCGCCTCGCCGCCGGAGAGCGTCTCCGCCGAGCGGTCGAGCGACAGGTAGTCGAGCCCGACGTTGTTGAGGAACTGCAGGCGGCTCTGGATTTCCTTGACGATCTTGTCGGCGATCGCGAGCTTCTGCCCCTCGAGCGTCAGCCGCTCGAAATACGACGACGCGTCCTTCAGCGCGAGTCCCGACACCTCGTAGATCGCGCGCGCGTCGGCGCCGGTGCCGACCTTCACGAATCGCGCCTCGCGGCGCAGCCGCGTGCCGCCGCATTCGGGGCACGGTTTCGAATTCAGGTATTTGGCGAGCTCCTCGCGCACCATCATCGAATCGGTCTCGCGATAGCGCCGCTCGAGATTGGGGATGATGCCTTCGAACACGTGCTCGCGGATCGTCGGCTTGCCGCGATCCGACAGGTACGTGAACGGAATTGCGTCGTCGCCGCTGCCGTACAGAATGATCTGCTGCGCGCGCTCGGTGAGCCGGTCGAACGGCTTCTCGAGGTCGAAGTTGGCGTGCTTCGCGAGGCTGCCGAGCATCTGGAAGTAGAACTGGTTGCGCCGGTCCCAGCCCTTGATCGCGCCGCTCGCGAGCGAGAGCTGCGGAAAGGCGACCACGCGCTTCGGATCGAAGAAGCTGATCGAGCCGAGGCCGTCGCAGCGCGGGCAGGCGCCCATCGGGCTGTTGAACGAGAAGAGGCGCGGCTCGAGCTCGGACAGAGAGTAGTTGCACACCGGGCAGGCAAACTTGGCCGAGAAGAGGTGCTCGTTCCCGGTGTCCATCTCGACGGTGATCGCGCGGCCGTCGCCGGCGCGCAGCGCGGTCTCGTACGATTCGGCGAGGCGCTGCTTGAGGTCGGGCTTCACGCGCAGCCGATCGACGACGACCTCGATCGTGTGCTTGGTGGTCTTGGCGAGCTTCGGCACCGCGTCGATCTCATGCACCTTGCCGTCGACGCGCACGCGCACGAAGCCCTTGGCGCGCAGCTCGACGAAGAGCTCGAGCTGCTCCCCCTTGCGGTTGACGACGACCGGCGCGAGGATCATGAGCTTCGTGTCCTCGGGGAATGCGAGCGTCGCGTCGACCATCTGCGAGATCGTCATCGCGGCGAGCTTCTGCTCGGGATGGTCGGGGCAGTACGGGTCGCCGACCCGCGCGTAGAGCAGGCGCAGGTAGTCGTGGATCTCGGTGACGGTGCCGACCGTCGAGCGCGGATTGTGCGAGGTCGCCTTCTGCTCGATCGAGATTGCCGGCGACAGACCCTCGATGAGGTCGACGTCCGGCTTCTCCATCAGTTGGAGGAACTGGCGCGCATACGCCGACAGCGACTCGACGTAGCGCCGCTGTCCCTCGGCGTAGAGCGTGTCGAACGCGAGCGAGCTCTTGCCGGAACCGGAAAGCCCGGTGACGACGATCAGCCGGTGCCGCGGCAGCTCGAGGTTGACGTTCTTGAGGTTGTGCGTGCGTGCGCCGCGGATGCGAATGAATTCCATGCGTCTTGGTCGTGGCCTTCGGAGTCGCGCAAAACCTGCGTCGGCGCGGCGTCCCGGTTGGGTAGTCGATGCGCTTCGCGCACCGGATCGTTCGGTCTAGGTCATCCGGCGCATGCCGTAAGCGCGGGGCAACCTGCTACTATACTGCCATTCCGTACCTGCATTGAAGCCGCACGAATCCCCCTACACGATCCGCCCGGCCCGGCACGTTTGCGGCGCGCACTCTTCCCGCAGTTTTCCTTGTCGCGCCAACGATTTGCGGCATCGCCCTTCGCGCCATCCGAGCGCGGCGCGGTGCGGGCGCGACGGACGTACAATCCTGTAAATTCTCCAACGGAGCGACCTGACATGGCCTCGGTGAACAAAGTGATCCTGATCGGCAACCTCGGCCGTGACCCGGAAACGCGCTACACGACCGGCGGCGACGCCGTCACCAACCTGCGCATCGCCACCACCGAAGCGTGGAAGGACAAGAGCGGCGAAAAGCAGGAGAAGACCGAATGGCACACGGTGGTTCTCTTCGGGCGCCAGGCGGAGATCGCCGGCGAATACCTGAAGAAGGGCCGCCCCGTCTATATTGAGGGCCGCCTGCAGACCCGCAAGTGGACCGACAAGGAAGGCGTCGAAAAGTATTCGACCGAAATCGTCGCGGACCGCATGCAACTGCTCGGCGGCCGCGAGGGTGGTGGCGGGGGCGGCGCAGGCGACACCGATTTCAGCGCGGGACCGGCGACCTCGGGCGCACCAGCCCGATCGGGCGGCGGTGCGCCGAAGGGCGGCGGCGCCAAGCCCAAGACCGACGACTTCGACGACGACATTCCATTCTGACGTCGGCGAATTTGCCTCCGGCCGCTGATCCGCCCGCCGGCGCGTCATGAACGCCGCGCCCGATACCGCCGCGTCCTCAGGGCGCGTGCGCCTCGTCGGCATTGCATTGCTGGTGGTGGGGGCGCTTGCCGGCGCGGTCGCCTATTTCGTGCAGCGCGCGCCGGCCCCGCCCCAGCCACGCAATGTCGCCGCGCCCCCCGTCGCAGCTGAATTCGTCGGCCGTGCGCAATGCGCCGGCTGCCACGCGAACGAGGACGCCGCGTGGAAAGGCTCCGACCACGACCTCGCGATGCAGGTCGCGGACGAGCACACGATGCTGGGCGACTTCGCCGATGCGAAATTCACCTATGCCGGCACGACCACCACGTTCTCCCGGCGCGACGGCAAGTACTACGTCAGCACTGATGGCCCGGATGGCAAGCTTCACGACTACGAGATCAAGTACACCTTTGGCGTGCGCCCGCTGCAGCAATACCTGATCGAGTTCCCGGGCGGACGCATGCAGCCGCTCGGCATCGCGTGGGATTCGCGCCCGAAGGACGCCGGCGGCCAGCGCTGGTTCCATCTCTATCCCGGCCAGAACGTGAAGGCAGGCGACTACCTGCACTGGACGGCACCGGGACAGAACTGGAACTTCATGTGCTCGGAATGCCACTCGACCAACCTGCGCAAGGGATTCGACGCCAAAACCGACACGTTCCACACGACCTGGTCCGAGCTCGACGTGTCGTGCGAGGCCTGCCACGGCCCCGGTTCGACGCCACGTCGCGTGGGCGAAGAAGGAAGGCGACTGGAAGTCGCGGGACGCGACCAAGGGGCTCGCGCTGGCGCTGGACGAGCGCAAGGGCGTGACGTGGGCGGCAAAGGGCGACACCGGCAACAGCGTGCGCAGCACGCCGCGGCAGGCGTCGCGCGAGATCGACACCTGCGCGCGCTGCCACGCGCGCTCGAGCCGCCTGTCCGACGACTACGTCTACGGCAAGTCGCCGTTCGACACGCACCGGCTCGCGCGGCTCGACGACGGCCTCTACTGGAACGACGGGCAGATGCGCGACGAGGTCTACAACTGGGGCTCGTTCCTGCAAAGCCGGATGTACGCGGCCGGCGTCACGTGTTCCGACTGCCACGACCCGCACTCGCTCAAGCTGCGCGCGTCGGGCAACGCGGTCTGCGCGCAATGCCACCAGGCCGCGCGCTTTGACACGCCGGCGCACACGCATCATGCGGCGGGCTCCGCCGGCGCGGCCTGCGCCGCCTGCCACATGCCCACCACGACGTACATGGTGGTCGACCCGCGCCACGACCACTCGATGCGGATCCCCCGTCCCGACGTCTCGGTGCGGCTCGGCATGCCGAACGCGTGCAACAACTGTCACACGAAGCAGACGCCGCAGTGGGCCGCGGACGCGATCCGGCAGTGGACCGGCAAGGCGCCGGCGAGCTTCCAGAATTTTGCCGATGCGCTGCACGACGGCGCACTGGGCGGCCCCAACACGCGCGGCGCGCTGATGGCGCTGATCGACGACAAGGCGCAGCCCGCGATCGTGCGCGCCAGCGCGATCGACCGCCTCGGACGCTGGCTCACGCCGGCGACGCTGGACGCGCTCACCCGCTCGCTCAACGACCCCGATCCGGTTGTCCGGCTCGCGACCGTCGAGGTGCTCGCCAACGGCGATCCCGTGCTGCGGCAGCGCTACCTGCCGCGCATGCTGGGCGACCCCATCCTGCCCGTGCGGATCGAGGCCGCGCGCGGTCTCGCCGGCGACACCGAAGGATCGCTTTCCGCGGAGGACCGCCCGCGCTTCGACAAGGCGATCGCCGAGTACATCGCCGTGCAGACGTACAACGCCGACCGTCCCGAGGCGCGGATGAGCCTCGGCAATCTGTACGCCGCGCGCGCCGACGCCGCCGCGGCGATCGCCGAATACAAGAAGGCGATCGAGATCGATCCGGCGTTCGTGCAGGCCTACGCGAACCTCGCCGATCTCTATCGGACGCGCGGCGCCGAAGGCGAGGCCGACCTCACGCTGCGGCAGGGACTCGCGCGCAATCCGCGCACCGCGGTGCTGCACCATTCGCTCGGGCTGTCGCTGGTGCGGCAGAAGCGCCTGCCGGATGCGCTGTCCGAATTGCGGGACGCGAACAAACTGGCGCCCGACGACGCGCGCTTCGCCTACGTATATGCGGTGGCGCTCATCAACTCGGGCAAGCCGAAGGATGCGCAGGCCGTCGTCGACGCAGCGATAAAGCGCAACCCCTACGATCGCAGCCTGAACGTGATGCTCGTCCGGTTCGATGCCGCCAACGGAAACATCGACGGCGCACGCGCACGGATCCAGCGCCTGCGCGAGCTCGATCCCGAGAGCACCGACTACGACAAGCTGGAAGCGGAGCTCACGCCGCGCTCGTGACGCGGACGCTACGCCAAGGCGGCGGCAGCAGCCGCCGGTGCGGTCGCAATCGCCTCGGCCGTGATGACGCCGCCGCCGAGGCAGATCTCCCCGTCGTAGAGCACGAGGTACTGGCCCGGCGTCGGTGCCCACTGCGGCGCGACGAACGCGGCGCGTGCGCGATTGCCCTCGACGAGCTCCACACGGCAGCTCGCATCCGGCATCCGGTAGCGCGTCTTCGCGCCGAGGTGCGCGAGCACCGACGATGGCGGCGGCGCGCCGGCGACCCAGTGCATGTCCTGCGCGTCGACCACGCTGCGCGAAAGTGCCGGGTGGTCGTGCCCTTGCACGACGACCAGCGCATTGCGCGCCATGTCCTTCCGCGCGACAAACCAGGGCAGCTCGGCCGCACCCTTCGCACCGCCGATGCGCAAGCCCTGCCGCTGACCCAGCGTGTGGTAGGCGAGCCCGTGATGCTGGCCGAGGCGCGTGCCGTCCGGCGTTTCGATCGGCCCGGGCGTGCGCGGCAGGTAGCGCGCGAGAAAATCGCGGAACGGACGCTCGCCGATGAAGCAGATCCCGGTCGAATCCTTCTTCGCCCACGTCGGGATGCCTTCGCGCTTCGCGATCGCGCGCACGTCGCGCTTCGCCATCTCTCCAAGCGGAAAGAGCACCGGCGCGAGCTGCTCCTGCGTCAGCCGGTGCAGGAAGTAGCTCTGGTCCTTCGTCGCGTCCTGCGCCTTGGCGAGCATCACCCGATCGCCGTCGCGGACGAGCCGCGCGTAGTGGCCCGTCGCGATGCGGTCGGCGCCCAGCGTGCGGGCGTGATCGAGGAACGCGCGGAACTTGATCTCGCTGTTGCAGAGCACGTCGGGGTTGGGCGTGCGCCCGGCCTCGTACTCGCGCAGGAAGTGCGCGAACACGCGCTCGCGGTATTCGGCGGCGAAGTTGACCGCCTCGAGCTCGATGCCGATCACGTCGGCAACCGCCGCCGCGTCGACGAGGTCGACGCGCGACGTGCAGTATTCCTCCGTGTCGTCGTCCTCCCAGTTCTTCATGAAGACGCCGACGACCTCAAAGCCCTGCTGCTTCAGGAGCCACGCGGCAACGGACGAGTCGACCCCGCCCGACATGCCGACGATCACGCGCTCCTGGCGGGCCATGGCTAGACCTCCGCCACGAAGTCGAGCGGATGGCGCCGACCGGCACGGAAGTCGTCGACGCAGCGCAATACCAGCGGGCTGCGGTGGCGCTCGGGTGCCGCGGCAAGCTCGGCCCAGGGCATCCACAACGCGCGGACGATGCCCTCGTCCAGCGGGCGCAGCGGATCGTGCCCGAGCGCATCCGCGGCAAAGGCGAAGCGGACGAAGGTTTCGCCGCTCGACGGCGAACGCCACTTGTAGATGCCGACGAGCGCCGTCGGTGTCACGCTCCAGCCCGATTCCTCGAGGGTCTCGCGCACCGCCGCTTCGACCAGCGTCTCACCGGCTTCGACGTGTCCTGCGGGTTGATTGAGGCGCAGGCCGCGGGGGGTCGTCTCCTCGACGACGAGGAACGCGTCGTCGCGCGCGACGATCGTCGCAACGGTGACACGTGGCCGCGGCAACTGCATTTCGGACATCGTTTTCGTCCCGTACAGGTCTTGCGCTATCGCCCGACGGCGTCCCGATGGTCGGCGCGCCGCGCTCGTCCTGCGGACGCGCCGCGGGCAACAAATGAAAAAGGCAGGGGACTTGCGGCCCCTGCCTTTCGGACGTCGATGCCGCACGCCGCAACGGTCGCGACGCCCCGGCCACGGCAGACCGGACGATTTACGTCGCGATCGCCGTCCTGTCCATCTGTGCCGACCTTAGTTGCTGCCGTCCTTCTTGACAGCTCCTTCGGTCGTTGCCGCGGCGGCCTTCTGCTTGTCGGCCTTGGTCGGCAGCGCCTTGGGCGTGCCCTTTTGGGCCTTGTCCTTGGTGGCGGCGTTGGCGTCCTTGTACGTCGACGTCGTGCTCGTCGAGCCCGCTTGGGTCGTGGCCGAAACCGCCTGCTGCTTCTCCTGCTTGGTCGTCAGCGCCTTTGGCGTGCCCTTCTGCGCCTTGAGCTTGGTAGCTTCTTCGGCTTGCTTGGTCGTGTTGGCACTATCGACCGCCGACTTCGTAGTGGCCGACACTTCGTTCTGCTTCGCCTTGTCTTTCGGGGTCTCCATCGCGGCCTGCGCGAATGCGGTGGATGCAAACGCGCCGACGATCAATCCAACGATAAGCTTGTTCATCTCGTCCTCTATTGTCAGTTTGCTGGATACGGGTAAATGTCCTCCGGAATCGCGCCGGCTGGAACAAGTCGAAAACCCTGAAATGGTACTGATTTCCTTTCGAAATGGCAACCCAGAAGCCCGGGTCGCCTCGCCCGATCAATCGATTACTTCGCGGGCTTCGCGTCGGCGGGCGCCGTCGTCGTGCTCGCATGTGCCTTCTTCTTCGACGACTTGTGCTTCTTCGACTTGGTCGTCGTCGCGTCGGTCTTGGTGGGCGCGGCGGCTTTGGTCGAGTCGCCAGCCTTCGCCGGCGCTGCGGCCGGAGCCGGCGTCGCCAGCGGAGCCGGTGCCGCCGGCGCGGGGGTTTGGGCGGCAACCGTCAGCGCAAATGTGCTGACGATCAGGGCCGAAAGGAGCTTGATCATTCGTTTTTCCTCAATGGTTGCGATACGGGACGACACTCTTTTCATGCGTGTCGCCGCCCTAAACGCGCGACTCGAAGGCCCGGTTGACAGAGATGGCAGCATGGCCTCTCCGAGCAGAATGAATCAAGCCATTGATTATAAATAACAAAAAATCGCGCGGCCCGAGGTTTCGGGGCGGTTGCCGCAGGAGTTGAAATGGCGAACCGATTAACGCAATTCGCGCTGCAGCCAATCGCGCACGAGCGGCACGGTGATCGGACGCTTCGTTGCAAGCGAGTGCCGATCGAGCGACGACAGCGTTCGAAGCAGCGTCGGCATGTCGCGTCGGGCATGGGCGAGCAGGTATCCGATCACGTCGTCGGGCAGGCCGAAGCCTCGCTGGCGCGCATACGCGAGCAGCGCCGCGGGCTTGTCGGCATCCGCGAGGGCGGCAACCTCGTAGACGAGGCCCCAGCCGAGTCGCGTGCGGAGATCCTCCCGCACCGGCATCGCCGCAGGAGGCATGCGGCTCGCGGCGACCAGGTGTCCGCCGCGCGCCCGCAGCGCATTGAAGAGCGTGAACAGGCGCGCCTGCGCCTCCGCGTCGGCACGGTCGAGCGCATCGACGGTGACAAGTGCGTGAGCGGCGAGCACTTCGGGATCGGCCGCGACGAGCAGGCCGGGATCGGCGATGGCGAGCGTTGCGACGCCGTGCCCGGCGGCGGCCGCAATCGCCGCGTTCAGGAGGTGGGTCTTGCCGGTGCCGGCAGCACCCCAGAGCAGAATCCCGGTCTCGGGGACCTCGCCCGCCGCGAGCCGCTGAAGTGTCGCGACCAGCTCGCCATTGCGTCCGGGCAGGAAATTCGCGAATGACGGCGGCTCGACGTCCGCGAGATCGAATATCAGCTGTTCCATCGAGATGGCGGGCGCGGAGTGGCAGGGGAAAAGCTGCGGCCGCGACGACATGAGGCGGCCGCGGGCGGTCGTTTCCGGTAAAATTCGCGGCGACCGGCAGTGAACCGTGCCACTTTACCGCGACGGGCGCGATTCGACCAATCGATCCCGCGCCGACGTCGCGTTTGCCGGGCCGATCCCGCGCTCCCGAATCGCCACCGTGACCCCTCCCGCCTCCGCTCCGACCACCCCGCTTTCCTACCGCGACGCCGGCGTCGACATCGACGCCGGAGACGCGCTGGTCGAGCGCATCAAGCCCTTCGCGAAGCGGACGATGCGTCCCGAGGTTCTCGCCGGCATCGGCGGCTTCGGCGCGCTGATCGAATTGCCGAAGCGCTATCGCGAACCGGTGCTGGTCGCCGGCACCGACGGTGTCGGCACGAAGCTGAAGCTCGCGTTTGCGACGGGCAGGCACGACACCATCGGCATCGATCTCGTCGCGATGAGCGTCAACGACATCCTGGTGCAGGGCGCGGAGCCGCTTTTCTTCCTCGACTACTACGTCTGCGAGCGGCTCGACGTCGCCGTCGCCGCCGACGTCATCAAGGGCATCGCCGCGGGATGCGAGCAGGCGGGCTGCGCGCTGATCGGCGGCGAGACCGCCGAGCACCCGAAGGCCTTCATTCCCGGCGAATACGATCTCGCGGGATTCGCCGTCGGCGTCGTCGAGAAGTCGAAGGCGATCGACGGCTCGCGCATCGCGGCGGGCGACGTCCTGCTCGGCCTCGCGTCGAGCGGGCCGCACTCGAACGGCTTTTCGCTGATCCGCCGGATCCTCGACGTGTCGGGCGCCGATCTCGCGCTGCCGATCGAGGGCGTCACCGGCGGGCGCTCGCTCGGCGAGACGCTGCTCTCGCCCACGCGCATCTACGTGAAGCCGATGCTCGCGCTGATGAAGGACGTCGACGTCAAGGGCATGGCGCACATCACGGGCGGCGGCCTCGTCGAGAACACGCACCGGATGTTTCCCGACGGCCTCGCAGCGCACCTCGACGCAGGCTCGTGGAAGCGGCCGCCGATCTTCTCGTGGCTGCAGCAGCAGGGCCACGTCGCCGACGCCGAGATGCACCGCGTGTTCAACTGCGGCATCGGCATGGTCGTCGTCGTCGCCGCCGCGGATGTCGCGCGCGCGGAGGCGCTGCTGACGGCGGCCGGCGAGACCGTCAGCGTGATCGGCCGCGTCGTGCCGCGCGCGGCCGGCGCCGCGGCGACCGTCGTCGCCTGACGGCGCGCGCGAGAACGCGCGCCGACGCTTCGCGCATCCCATGGTCGCGCCGCGCATCACCGTCCTGATTTCCGGCCGCGGCTCGAACCTCGGCGCGCTGATCGACGCGCAAAGGCAGCGGCGTGCTGTCCGGCGCGATCACGACGGTGATCAGCAACCGTGCCGACGCCGCCGGCCTCGCGCTCGCGGCGGGCGCCGGGATCGCGACCCGCGTGGTCGACTCCGCTGCGAGCGCATCGCGCGCCGCGTTCGACGCGGCACTGGGCGCCGCGGTCGACGCGAGCGCGCCGGATCTCGTCGTGCTCGCCGGCTTCATGCGCATTCTCGGGTCCGGATTCGTCGCCGCACACGCCGGGCGCATGCTCAACATCCACCCGTCGCTGCTGCCGCTCTATCCGGGACTGCACACGCATCGCCGTGCGCTCGCCGACGGTGTGCGCATCCACGGCTGCACCGTGCATTTCGTCACCGACGATCTCGACCACGGCCCGATCGTCGCGCAGGGCGCCGTGCCGGTGCGCGACGACGACGACGAGGCTTCGCTCGCCGCCCGCGTCCTCGAGGTCGAGCACCGCATCCTGCCGATGGCCGTGCGCGCCTTCTGCGAAGGGCGTATCGTCATCGCGGGACGGCAGGTGCGCGTTAAGGGGGGAACGATCCCCGAGGGCGCACTGCAGGTGCCTGGCGATCCCGCCTGATCGGCGCGCATCCGGCGCCGTCGCCGAACCGCGCAGGCGATTCGGCATCGAAGACTCAGATGAAACCTTCCACGCCCACCGCAGGCACGTCGCATGACCGCACCGGCGCCGCCGGTGGCGGGGGACGCGCACGCCGCGTCGTCGGAAGCGGGCTCGCGGTGGCGCTCGCGCTTTCGCTGCTCCTGCACGCCGCCTTCACCCTGTGGCCGGTGCGGCTGCAAGGCGACGTCGAGCCGCCACCGCTGACGGCAACGATCACCGAGCTGCCGCCGCCGCCTGCGGTCGTCGCCACCGCAGCGCCGAAGCCGCGCGCGAAGGCGAAGCGGGCACCGGTCGCCACACCCGCAGCGCCCGTGGCGCAGATGCAGACGGACGAGCCCGCGCCCGCGGAAGCGCCACCGATCGAGCCCACACCCGACGCGATCGCGATGGGCCCGGAACTGCCCGCCGTCCCGGTCGAGACTGCTGCGGAAGAAATTCCGCCGGTGGCCCAAGTGTCGCCGGACGTGCTGCCCCCGCGCGTCGACCTCGTCTACAAGGGCTATCTCGGCACCAACGGCTTCGAGATCGGACGTGCCACGTATCGCTTCGAGCACGATGCGAACGAATACCGGATCACCACCATCGGCCAGCTCAGCGGCCTGCTGGCGCTCTTCTTCCCGGGCCAGGCGAAGCTCGAGAGCAGCGGCACCATCTCGTCCGCCGGACTGCAGCCGCACGAATTCGCCCTGGAGCGCGGCAGCAGGGACCGCCGCGAGGTCGCGCAGTTCGACTGGGAGACGGGCATCGTCTCGCTGTTCGAGCAGAAGACCGCATCGCTCGAGATCCCGACCTTCGACGCGCTGTCCATCATGTGGCAGTACTACTTCTCGCCGCCGACCGAGGACGAGGTCACCTTCAGCCTCGCGACCACGCGCAAGGTCAACCGCTACACCGTGACGCGCGAGGGCCACGAGACGATCCGCTGGGCGCACGGCGAGATCGACACGATCCGCTGGCATCACAGGAGCGACGACGGCCGCATCGAAGGCTACGCGTGGCTCGCGCCGTCGATGCACTTCATCCCGATCAAGATGCGCTACATCGGCCCGCGCGCGACCGTCGAGGGCCTGCTCGACTCGATCCACGTCGACGAACCGATCGCGCAGCGATGACGTTGCGCGCGAATCAGCTCGCGGGCCTCGCGGCGGCGATCGCCGAGGTGCGCGCCCTCACGGGCCCCGCCGACGTCCTGCTCTATCGCTTCTTCCGCCAGCGGCACGCGATCGGCAAGGCGGACCGCGCGCTCATCACCGACGGCGTCTACGCGTATCTGCGGCGCCGGCTCTCGCTCGAAGCGCAGGTGGGCTCGGCCGACCCGCACCGGCTTGCGCTGGCGGTCGCCGTGCGCGAGCTCGGCCACAGCATCCGCGAGCTCGGCGCCGTCGTCAGTCCGGCGGACGCGCAGTGGCTCGCCGAATTCAAGGCGCGCGGATCGATCGAGCTGCCGCCGGCAGTCGCCGCCGATCTTCCCGACTGGCTGTGGACACGTCTCGGCGAGGTGCTGGGCGACGCCGAGCGCGACGCGCTCGCACGGGCATGGCAGGCCCCCGCGCCGCTCGATCTGCGCGTCAACTCGCTCAAGATGACGCGCGACGGCGCACGCGCCGCGCTTGCCTCCTCGGGCATCGACGCGACGCCGACGCCGTATTCGCCGCTCGGCCTTCGCGTCGCCGCCCGCACCGCGCTCGCGCAGCACCCGCTCTTCGCCGACGGCACGATCGAGATCCAGGACGAGGGCAGCCAGCTCGTCGGCTTCCTCGTCGCGCCGAAGCGCACCGACATGGTCGTCGACTTCTGCGCCGGCGCCGGCGGCAAGACGCTGCTGCTGGGTGCGCTGATGCGCTCGCACGGGCGCCTCTACGCCTTCGACGTCGTCGAGAAGCGCCTCGCGAACCTGAAGCCGCGGCTCGCGCGCTCGGGGCTGTCGAACGTGCATCCGCAGCTCATCAGCAGCGGCCGCGACGCCAAGATCAAGCGCCTTGCGGGAAAGCTCGACCGCGTGCTGGTCGATGCGCCGTGCACGGGGTTCGGGACGCTGCGGCGCAATCCCGACCTCAAATGGCGCCACACCGCAGCCGCGGTCACCGAGCTCGCCCAGAAGCAGGGCACGATCCTCGCCAACGCGGCAACGCTCGTGAAGCCCGGCGGCCGCCTCGTCTACGCGACGTGCAGCGTGCTGCCCGAGGAAAACGACGAGGTCGTTGCCGCGTTCCTCGCAGCGCATCCCGGATTCGTCGCGGGCGATGCCGCGGCCGAGCTCGCCCGCGCGGGCATCGCGCTCGACACGGGAGCGTTCCTGCGTCTCTATCCGCACCGGCACGGCTGCGACGGATTCTTCGCGGCGATTCTCGAACGACGCGAATGATCCTGCGCGCGCTGGCCGCGGCGGCGTTCGCCGTCGTCACCGCGCAGGCGTCGGCCGCCGGCGCGGCGGCGGCAACTTCCCCCACGGAATTCGCGGGGACCGGCACCGTCGAGATCGCCTTCACGCCGGGGGACCCGATCGACGCGAAGCTCGTTGCCGAAATCAACGCCGCGCAACGCGAGGTCCTCGTGCTCGCCTTCGCGTTCACGCAGCCGAAGCTCGCGCGCGCGCTCGCCGCGGCGCACGACCGCGGCGTCGTGGTCGAGATCGTCGCCGATCGCGAGCAGGCGCTCGAGGTCGCGCAGAGCGCCGTCCCGGGACTCGCCCGCGCCGGCGTCGCCGTGTGGCTCGATCCCAACTTCGCCAACGCGCACAACAAGGTGATGGTGATCGACGCCGCGCTGCCGCGCGCGACGACGATCACCGGCAGCTACAACTTCACGCATCGCGGCGCAGACGCGCAACGCCGAGAATGTCGTGATCTTCCGCGCCAATCCGGACGTGGGAGAGGCGTACCGCCGATACTTCCGCCGGCTGCAGTCGCGCGCGCAGCGCTGGACCGGCGACGAACCACCTGCGCTGCAGCGATCGCCGCGCAAGCGCTGATCCGGCTCGCGCTGCGACATCGCGGTCGCATGCCGTCGCGGACGGCGCGCGCGCGGCAAAGGCCGCGGCGATTTCCGGTAGACTTCCGCCGTGCTCGAACCCCTCGATTACGATCGGATCGTGACGGCCCTTTCGAGCCGCGACGGCTGGCTGGAGCTCGGCGTCGTGGCGCTCTGCTTCCTCGCCGGGTGGCTCATCGACCGGCGAATGCACTGGACTCCGGGAGAAACGCAGACTGAAGCGATGCGCGTCGGCGCCGGCGGCTTCAACCGGCTCATCTTCCCGCTCGTCACGATGGTGTTGCTGCTGATCGCGCGTTTCGCCTTTCGGCACTTCCACCCGCCGTTCTTCCTCTCCCTTGCAATCCCGCTCGTCGTCGCGCTCGCGCTGATCCGGCTTTTCGTCTACGCGCTGCGGGGTGTCTTTGGCTCGCCGCCGTGGCTGAAAACGTCGGAGCGCGCGATCGCGTTCACGATCTGGGGTGTCGCGATCCTGCACTTCCTGGGCGTGCTGCCGCAGATCGGCGACGAGCTCGACGCGATCGAGATTCCGTTCGGCAAGCACGGCATCTCGCTGCTGGCGATCGGCAAGGCGGGATTGCTGATCGTGATCACGGTCACGGTGTCGCTGTGGCTGTCCAGCCTCGTCGAGCAGCGGCTCCTGAAGGCGAGCGCGGTCGACAGCAACCTGCGCGTCGTGATGGCGAAGACGATCCGCGCGCTGCTGCTCGTCGTCGCCGTGCTGATCGCGCTGCAGGCGGTGGGGCTCGACCTCACGCTGCTCTCGGTGTTCGGCGGCGCGCTCGGCGTCGGCATCGGTCTCGGCCTGCAGAAGCTCGCGAGCAACTACATCGCCGGCTTCACGATCCTCATCGACCGCTCGATCCGGCTGGGCGACATGATCACCGTCGACTCGCGGCACGGCGTCGTCACGCGGGTGACGTCGCGCTACGTCGTCGTGCGGAGCCTCGACGGCGTCGAGGCGATCGTGCCGAACGAGACGCTGGTGACGACGACCGTGCTCAACCACTCGTACACGAGCCGCGACGTCCGGCTCGGGCTGCCGGTGCAGGTGGCCTACGAGAGCGACCTCGAGCTCGCGTTGCAGCTGCTCGAGACCGCCGGCGCCGCGCATCCCAGGGTGATGAAGACGCCCAACGCCCCGAAGGCCTTCGTCGTCCGCTTCGGCGAAAGCGGCATCGACCTCGAGCTCGGCGTCTGGATCCTCGATCCCGAGAACGGTCAGCTCAACCTTCGCAGCGACCTCAATCGGGCGATCTTCCGATCGTTCGCCGAGCGCGGCATCAGGATCCCGTATCCGCAGCGGGAACTGCGCCTCCTCGACGCCGGAAAAATGCCGCCTTCCGGGCCCGCGACGGATGCTCCGGCGCCCCAACCCGCCCAGGCGGGCTGAGGCAGCTCGCCCGGCGCCAGGCCGGAGCGCTTAGCCAATTGATTTTCAACGACTAAATAAAGATCCGCGGCCCGTTGATGGCCCCCTAATCAGGTATAATCTTGGGATTCTCACAGCCGACCGGGACCTCCCGGGCGCCCCCTCCTCGATGAATTTCGATTTCCTTTCGTTTCTTGCCCACGGCCTGATGCCGCTCCCGTTCTGGGGCTACGTCGTCGTGGCGCTCGCGCTCACCCACGTGACGATCGCTGCCGTCACGATCTACCTGCATCGTCACTCGGCGCATCGCGCGCTCGACCTCCATCCGGCGATCAGCCATTTCTTCCGCTTCTGGCTCTGGCTCACGACCGGCATGGTGACCAAGGAGTGGACGGCGATCCATCGCAAGCATCACGCCAAGTGCGAAACCGTCGACGATCCGCACAGCCCGCAGACGCGCGGCATCGGGAAGGTCTTCTTCGAGGGCTCGGAGCTCTATCGTGCCGAGGCGAAGAACGCCGACACGATCGACCGTTACGGCAAGGGCACGCCGGACGACTGGATGGAGCGCAACGTCTACACCCGCCACTCGTGGGAAGGCGTCGGCCTGATGGTCATCATCAACTTCGTCCTGTTCGGCGCCGCCGGCGTCGCGATCTGGGCCGTGCAGATGATGTGGATCCCGATCATGGCCGCCGGCGTCATCAACGGCATCGGCCACTACTGGGGATACCGCGACTTCGCCACCGCCGACGCGTCGACCAACATCGTGCCGTGGGGCATCCTGATCGGCGGCGAGGAGCTGCACAACAACCACCACGCGTACGGCTCGTCGGCGAAGTTCTCGTCGCGCTGGTACGAGTTCGACCTCGGCTGGACCTACATCCGCGCGCTCGAATTCTTCCGCCTCGCCAAGGTGCGCAAGGTCGCGCCGAAGCTCAGCATCGAAACCACGATCAAGCCGGTGCCCGATCACGCGACGCTCGAGGCCGTCATCACGCATCGCTACACCGTGATGAAGATCTACGCGCGGACGCTGAAGGAGACCTGCGCCGCCGAGCTCGCGACGCTGCGCGAGCGCGCCGGCCGCGGCGAGCTTTCGCTACGCCCCCAGCATGCGCCGGCTGAAGCACTGGCTTTCGGGCGACACGGTGGCGAAGATCCCCGAGCGCGACCAGGTCACGCTGTCGAAGGCGATGGAGAGCAGCACCTCGCTCGCGACGATCTACCGGATGCGCCAGGAGCTCAACGCGCTGTGGGAGCGCTCCACCGACTCGAGCGAGCAGCTGCTCGCCCGCCTGCAGGACTGGTGCAACCGTGCCGAGGCCTCCGGCATCGCGCCGCTCGCGCAGTTCTCGCTGCAGCTGAAGCGCTACGCCTAGTCGACGGAAGCGCGCGACAGAAATGCAAAAGGCCCGCGGATGCGGGCCTTTTTGTCGCGGCTTGATGTTGCGTCGCGCCGATGGTTCGTCGCGGCACCAATCGTTCGCGTGCCGCGGCAAACGCCGTCGGCGCGCGTCTGCCGGATTACTTGAGCTTCGTTTCCTTGTACATCACGTGCTTGCGGGCGACGGGATCGAACTTCTTGATCTCCATCTTCTCCGGCATCAGCTTCTTGTTCTTCGACGTCGTGTAGAAGTGGCCGGTCCCGGCGGAGGACTCGAGCTTGATCTTTTCGCGCATGGCGGTGTTCCTTGACGGGTGTTCGCGGGTTTAGGGCGACGGGCAGCGCAGTGCGCCGGTCAGACGTGCTGGCCGTTGGCGCGAAGCTCGGCGAGGACGACTTCGATGCCCTTCTTGTCGATCGTGCGCAGGCCCGCGTTGGTGAGACGCAGGCTGACCCAGCGGTTCTCGCCTTCGACCCAGAACCGGCGCCGCTGCAGATTGGGCAGGAAGCGGCGCTTGGTCTTGTTGTTCGCGTGCGAAACGTTGTTGCCCACCATCGGGGCCTTGCCGGTAACTTGACAGACTCGAGCCATCGCTCGCTCCTTTGAATAGCGGTAGTACGGGTGCAAAGCCGGTTATTGTAGCGCGACTTCCTTCCCGAATCAAGCTGTTACCTCAGGCCATCGCGAAGCGCCTCCTAGCTCCGGCCGGACTGGGTCCCGGAGCTCCGCCTCACAGGAGACCGCGCTCCGCAAACGACGTGAGCTGTCCGCCGGCGACGACGAAGTGATCGAGTGTGCGAACAGCGACGAGCACCACGGGCTGGGCGCGATGGCGCGCATTTGTCCATTGTGGCGACATTGTCCAGAATAGCGAATCCGCGCAAACAACCTACCTTGGTCAATAACTATGCGTAACACTGGGGCGGACGCAAGCGCTCTCTTTGAAATGGGAAATTCGCAATGGTCCGACGGCCGGCTCGAGGAGGCCGTCGCTTCCTATCGCGGCGCCCTTGTGCTGAAGTCGGATCTCGCCGAAGCGCATAACAGCCTGGGGGCCGTATTCTTCCTTCAAGGGCGAATTGGATGACGCCGTGAACAGCTTCCGTGATGCTCTTGCCACCAGATCGGATTATGCGGATGCTTATCACAACCTGGGGATCGCCCTGCATTCCGTCGGCCGTATCCAGGAGGCCGCCGATGTCTACAACAAGACGCTTGCTCTCAATCCTGCAGATGCCGAGGTCTGCAACAATTTGGGCGCAATTCTGCTGGCGCGCGGCGATTCGCGCGAGGCCGCCGATCACTTTCGCACGGCACTTGCCATCAAGCCGGACTTTGCGGACGCAAGCGACAACCTGGGCAATGCCCTGAAGGACGAAGGCGAGCTCGAACAAGCGGTCGTCAGCTACGAAAATGCGATTCGGTTGAGGCCGGACCGTGCACGCACACATTGCAACCTTGGAAACGCACTGAACGAGCTCGGGCGCATTGACGCCGCCATTGCAAGTTTTCGACGCGCGCTTGAGCTCGACGAAGCACCCGAAATCAAGGCGGCTTTTGTCGCGTGCATCAAGGGCCGCGTTTTCCGTCAGGTGGACCCGGGGTTCCGCGGGCTCGTCGTCAGGGCGATCGAGGAACCCTGGGCCTGGCAATCGGAGCTCGCGAATTTCGCCATCCGTCTGATCAGAGTCGACGAAGACGCAAACGCCGCGATTGAACGCGCGTCGAGTGCGTGGCCGATTCCATTGGATGCGCGAGAATTGTTCGCGCAAAGAGGTATCAATGCGATCGTGAATGACCGGTTGTTTCGAGCGTTGCTCGAAAGCACTCCCATTTGCGATGTCGCGATGGAACGCTTCCTGACTGTCATTCGGCATGCCATGCTGCGCGTGATCACCGAAACTCCGGAATGCATGGAAATCGAAGACAGTCTCATCGATTTCTGCTGCGCGGTGGCGCGACAGTGCTTTATCAATGAATATGTGTATTACTGCGACGGCGCAGAGCAGGACCGAGCCCGATTGCTGAAGGACCGGTTACTCGCCGCCTTGAACAAGGGAGGCAGGGTTTCGGCGTCCTGGATCGCGATTGTTGCGGCCTATTGGCCGTTGTCCCTGCTTCCTTCCGCAGCGAAGCTCTTGGAGCGGCCTTGGCCGGCATCGCTTGCAGCCGTGCTCAGGCAACAGATCGCGGAGCCGCAGGAGGAGGAGCGCTATCGTATTGAGGTGCTCCGGATCACTCCGCTCGAAGGAGAGATCACCCGCTCCGTAATGCAGCAATACGAGGAAAATCCGTACCCGAGGTGGATCAAAATCCCGGCTGCGGGCGCCGCACGCTCGATTGATGAGCTGCTTCGTCAGGAACTTCCTGCCACCCGGTTTCGCCCCTCGGGCAAAGCCGGTGACATTGATATTCTGGTAGCAGGTTGCGGCACTGGGATGGAATCGGTTGCGACTGCGCAACGATTTCCGGAAGCCCGCATTCTTGCGATTGACCTCAGCATGTCCAGCCTGTGCTACGCCCGGAGGAAGACACGGGAGCTTGGGTTAGAAAACATCGAATATGCGCAGGCTGACATCACAAGGCTTAGCTCGGTCGAACGAACCTTCGATGTCATCACGTCGATGGGCGTCCTTCATCACTTGGCAGACCCTCTGGTAGGATTGCGCGAGCTAGTCTCCTTGCTTCGACCCGGCGGGATCATTCGATTGGGATTCTATAGCGAGATGGCGAGGCAAGCCGTTGTCGCCGCGAGAGAATTCATCGCGGCTCGAGATTACGCCCCAAATGCCAAGGACATACGGCACTGCCGCCAGGATCTGATCGGGTGGCAAGGAAATGAATTCGAGCAACTGATCGGCTCCAGGGATTTTTATGTCACGAGCGAATGTCGCGATCTGCTTTTCCACGTCCAGGAGCACAGGTTAACCATCCCGCAAATCAAGACGATGCTTGAAGATTTTGGATTGAATTTTCTCGGATTTGCGACTCTCGATGCGACGGTGCTCAACGAATACGCTGTGCGCTTCCCGGGCGACAAGACACGGACAAATCTTGATTACTGGCACTACTTCGAGACAGAATTTCCCGAGACGTTTTCCGGCATGTACCAATTTTGGTGTCAGACGACAGCTGGAGACTGACGCTCACCCGGTTTTCCCGCCTGCACCGATCCGCAAGCACGACGGCGATGCCATGGCGCGATCGGCCGTAGGCTTCGAATCACAGTAACCCCCTTTCGGCGAACGACGTGAGCTGCCCGCCGGCGACGACGAAGTGATCGAGTGTGCGGATGTCGACCAGCGCCAGCGCCTGCTTCAGCGCCTGCGTGAGGAGCTCGTCGGCGCGGCTCGGTTCCGCGATCCCCGAGGGATGGTTGTGCGCGAAGATCATTGCCGCGGCATTGTGCGCCAGTGCCGCCTTGACGACTTCGCGCGGATAGACGCTGGTCTGCGCGAGCGTTCCCCGGAACAGCTCTTCCGCGGCGAGCACGCGGTTCTGGCTGTCGAGAAAGAGGCCGACGAAGATTTCGCAGGGGCGCGCGGCGAGCGTGAGACGGAGGTAATCGCGCACTGCCTGCGGGGAGACGAGCGCGTCGCGCTCGCGGGCCTGCTCGGTGAGCGAGCGCCGGACGATCTCGGTGGCGGCGGCGAACGTCGCCGCTCGCGCGGGGCCGAAGCCGGGTACTGCGGCGATGGCTGCCACCGGCGCGGAACAGAGCGCCGCAAGCCCGCCGAAGCGATTGATGAGATCGCGCGCAAGCTCGAGCGCGTCGCGGCCCGCGGCACCCGTGCGCACCAGCAATGCGACGAGCTCGGCATCCGACAGCGCCGCCGCCCCCTTCGACTGCAGGCGCTCCCGCGGACGGTCCTGTTGCTGCCAGTGGCGAAGTTGCATTGCGATCCCTCGCGGTGCGCCGTCCGGGCATGATCCGTGCGTGCGGGGCAGTGTAAACTTCGCTCACTTCGAGAACGTATCGGCAGGAAGGATGACCGCCACTCCCGGGAAATCGCTTGGCCGCGTCGTCGTCGGCTTGACCGGCGGCATTGCCGCGTACAAGGCCGCCGAGCTCGTTCGCCTGTTCGTGAAGGCGGGCGTCGACGTGAACGTCGTCATGACCCCGGGCGCCTGCCAGTTCATCGCGCCGATCACGCTGCAGGCGCTTTCCGGCCATCCGGTGCTAACCGATCTGTGGGAATCGGGCGCCGCCAACGGCATGGGCCACATCGACCTTTCGCGCGGGGCCGATGCCATCGTCGTCGCGCCGGCCTCGGCGAATTTCATCGCCAAGGTCGCGCACGGCATTGCCGACGACCTCCTGTCCACGCTTGACGCTCGCGCGCGACTGCCCTCTGTTCGTCGCACCGGCGATGAACCGGCAGATGTGGGCCAACGCCGCGACCCGACGCAACGTCGCGCAGCTCGTCGCCGACGGCGTCACGATCCTCGGCCCCGGCGTCGGCGATCAGGCCTGCGGCGAAACAGGCGAAGGCCGAATGCAGGAGCCCGAGGAGATCTTCGCGGCAATCGTCGCGTGGGCCCAGCCAAAGCTCCTCGCCGGCAAGAAAGTGCTGGTGACCGCGGGCCCGACGTTCGAGGCGATCGACCCGGTGCGGGGCATCACGAATACGAGCTCGGGCAAGATGGGATACGCATTTGCGCAGGCAGCCGCTGAGGCCGGCGCCAGCGTCACGCTGGTCAGTGGGCCAACGGCGCTTGCCCTCCCGGCGGGCGTCACGCGCATCGCCGTCACCAGCGCCGCCGACATGGCGGCCGCCGTCGACAAGCGGGTCGGCGACGCCGATGTCTTCGTCGCCGTTGCCGCGGTCGCCGATTACACCCCGCGCGAAAGCGCCCCGCAGAAGATCAAGAAGAAAGGTGCGCCACTGTCGATCGCACTCGTTCCCACCGTCGACATCCTCGCCTCCGTCGCTGCGCGTCGCAACGCGCCGTACTGCGTGGGCTTTGCCGCCGAAAGCCACGACGTCGAACGTCACGCCGAAGAAAAACGCAAGCGCAAGAAGGTGCCGCTGATCGTCGCCAATCGCGCGCAGGATGCGTTCGGCCGCGACGACAACGAAGTCGTGCTCTGCGACGATCAGGGATTGCACCCGCTGCCACGGATGGACAAGCTCGCGCTCGCGCGCCGGCTTGTCGCGGAAATCGCGCGACGACTCCCGGCGCCGCGGTCAGCCAAGGGCCGAAGGAAATGACGAAGGAGACTGCGCGCATCGAGCTCAAGGTGCTGGACGAGCGCGTGCGCGCGAGCCTGCCGGCGTACGCGACGCCGGGATCGGCCGGGATGGACCTTCGCGCCTGCATCGATGCTCCGCTGACGCTGGCACCCGGTCAGGTCGAGCTCGTGCCCACGGGCATTGCGCTGCACATCGCGGACCCGTCGCTCGCCGCGATCATCCTGCCGCGCTCGGGACTGGGACACAAGCACGGGATCGTGCTCGGCAACCTCGTCGGCCTCATCGATTCCGATTATCAGGGCCAGTTGATGGTGAGTTGCTGGAACCGCGGCAGCTATCACTACGCGCTGCAGCCGCATGGAGCGCCTCGCGCAGCTCGTGATCGTCCCGGTCGTCAGGGCGGTGTTCGACGTCGTCGACGACTTCGCGGAATCCGAGCGCGGAGGCGGCGGGTTCGGCAGCAGTGGCGGC
>CAVQWR010000007.1:0-766246 GCA_963717695.1 uncultured beta proteobacterium
ACGCCGCAGGTCGGCACCGACCTGCCGTGGCCACGTCCAGTCGAAACCCCAGCCACTGGCGCTTTCCGCCATGGTCTCGACACAGGTTTCGAGCGCGCCGCGCGCGAAGCAGGGCGCCATGATCTCGACGAAGTCGGTGAAGCGAAGCCGGAAGCTCGGATGGCGGATGGTGATCGGATGCGAGTAGAGAAGCTCGACCACGACAGTGCCGCTGCGCGAGGGCGAGATCATGCGCCGCGACAGTGGCGAACAGCGCGTCGACGCCGGCTTCGTCGATCGCGAGATCGTCGTCAGGCAACCAGACGTAGTCGTAGTCGCGCCAGAAGCGCTCGCGGCGGAGCAGCCGGTTGAGGCCCGGCCATTTCGCGCCGTCGTCGTCGATGCGATGCGCCGAGGCATCGCGGTAACGCACCGGATCGCGGCCGTAATAGCTGACGACGAGATCCCAGCTGCGCGTCGCGGGCGAGGAGGTCCATAGCGGATGCAGCGACCGGTCGCCCGCACGGACGATGACGAGAAAGCGTTTGCGCGTGTCCAGCATCGAATCAGGAGTCGAGGATTGCCGGGACCGGTCCCGCGCCGCAGGCGTTGCTCGCGGCGCGCCGCGCCAATCTAGCACACGGATGCGATGTTGGTCGCCCGTCCCGTTGTGCGAAGGCTCCCCGCGGGCCGAGAAAGTCCGCGGCCTGCGCGCGGTCATTCGCGAAACGCCGTGGACGACGCGATGTCCGCGATCGGGCGCGCTGCCCCGACGCGGGCGCATCGGCCATAATGGCCGCTCGATCACGTCCGGGAGCTTTCGATGAACGAAGAAACGCTGAATCTCAGCATCCGCAAGTTTCTGAAGACGGTCGGCGTCAACGCGCAGCGCGACATCGAGCGCGCGGTGACGACGGCGATTGCGGAAGGCCGCGCCAAAGGCACCGAAGCCTTTCCGGCGCGGATGACGCTCGAGGTCGCGGGACTCGCGCTCCATGTCACTTTCGACGGCGAGGTCCGGCTGGAATAGGCCGTTCCGCGCAGCGCAGGGCGCGTCCGTCTGCCCCGGAGGTCGGCACGACGTCGTCGGTCGCGCCGTGCGCGCGCAGTCGAAGTTGCAATGAAAAGGGGCCTGCAATTGCAGGCCCCGTTCCTGGCGCCGAAACCGCGACGATTGCGCCCGCGCGCGATTCAGCGCCGGCCGCCGCCGCGGAAGCCGCCGCCTCCGAAGCCCCCTCCGCCAAAGCGTCCGCCGCCGCCCCAGCCCCCGCCGCCGAAGGAACGATCGCCGCCGCCCCAGCCGCCGCCACCGAAGGAACGATCGCCGCCGCCCCAGCCGCCGCCGCCGAACGAGCGGTCGCCACCACCCCAGCCGCCGCCCGAGAAGTTGCTCGCCCTCGTCGTCGCCCGCGCTGCGCGCCTGCGATTCCCTGTCGGCCCACGAAGTGTCGCCGCGATGCGCTGTTCCAGCCGCTCGACGAGTGCTGCTGCCAGCCGTCGCCGGTGTTCTTGTAGACGTTGCCGTTGACGTCGGCGTAGTGATTGTTGCCGAGCGCTCGCCGTGCCCCACGTGTTGGTCTTGCCGGTCTTCGCGTTGTACGTCGATCCGCCGCCGACGTGCGCGTTGCCTTCCGGTCCCGCGGTCGACGCGCCGGCGCGGTTGTACGAGCTGCCGCCCGCGCCCGTCGCCGACGCGGCGTTGGCCGTCGAGCGCTGGCCGGTGTACGTGTTGTAGTTGCTGGCGCGCGCGACGCTGCCGGAGCCGCCGTTGGCGCCGTTCGCGGTGCGGTCGTAGCCGCGCGTCGCATTGCCGGTCCACGCGTTGTACTGCCGGCCGGCGTTGTAGCTGCCCGACGTGCCGGTGCGCGAGTTGTAGTAGTTGCCGCTCGCGGTGGTGCCGGCGACGCCGCCGCCCGCGTACCACGAGCGCGTGCCCGAATAGGTGGTCGCGCCCCAGTGGCCGTAGACGTTGGCGCTGGCCGACGCGCAGCACGGATAGCCGCCCCAGTAGGCCGGGGTGGTAGTACGCGCCGCCCCAGTAGGGCTCGCGTCCACGCCGCGGTGGCGAGCCCCATCGCGAAGCCGAACGTGTAGCCGACCTACGGGTTGTAGATCGGCGCGGCCGCCACGCCGTACGTGTACGGCGGCGGATACCACACGGTGCCGATCCACGGCGAATACGCATAGCCGGTGCCGTAGACGACCGTGCCGTACGGCGACACGACCGTGCCGAGATAGCCCGGCGTGTAGCCGACGTAGACGTACTGCGGCGTCGCCTCGTAGATGCGGACGTAGGTGACGTAGTAGATCGGCGACGACGGCGGGATCGTGTAGATCACCGGCGGCACCGACGTCGCGACGCCCCACGGCCCGGTCAGCTGCGACGCGGTGAACCACACGCCGGCGACGACCGCGTAATACTGCGTCGGCGACGACCTGGATGACCGGCTCCGACGAGTTGACGACGTAGGAGAGCGGCGTGCCCGGGATCGGCGCGTATTGCGGCGGGCCGTCGAAGTTCGGGCGTGAACTTCGGCCCGTTCTTGAGCGGCACCGTGGCCGTCTGCGGAATCGAGTTCTCGATCACGGCTTCCTGCGCCTGCGGCGTCCCGGCGACGGTCGGCAGCACGGCGCCGGCGAGCGACTGCGGCGGAATCTTCGCGAAATCCGGCGGCAGCGCGTCGCTGGCGACGAAGGTCCACGGCCCCGTCAGCGCGCGCGACGTGAACCAGCGGCCGGCGAGCAGCACGTAGTAGTTGCTGTTCGCGGTGTCGATGAGGACGTCGCTCGTCGTGTTCGACGCCCACAGGAGCTGCGGTGCCGACGATCGGCACGAAGTCGGGCTGGCCCTTGAACACGATGAGCTCGCGTCGGCACCTGCGCTCGTGTAGATCGTCGGCACGCCGTTGGCGAGCGACGGCTTCGGATTGGCCTTCGGGCCGCCGTCGAGCAGGTCGACGACGCCCTTCTTCGAGAGCGTCTGCGCGATCGCGTTCATCTTGTCCGCCATCGAGCGGTCCCGGATACGTCTGCGTCCACGGTCCCGCGATGTCGCCGGCGGTGAGCCAGCCGTCGTAGACGTGCATGTAGAACGTGTTGCCGAGCCCGCCCTGCAGGATCAGCGCCCGCGTGTTGATGACGCGCTGCGCGTGCGGGTATCCGGGAACGGTCTTCAGCACCGGCGCGCCGTCGATCGGCACGAGGATCGCCGGCGAATAGCTGACGAACACCTGCGGCGGATTGTTCTGCACCGCGACCGTCGGCGGCTTGATGCCGAGCAGCGCCAGCGAGGCCTCCAGCCGGTCGAGCGCGATCGTGCGGATGCTGGCCGCGAATTCCTTCTGCAGCTCCGCCGAATACGACGGCGCCGTGGTCGGGCAGCGTCGGGAAGTCGGTCTTGGTGATGCTGAGGTTCTCGAACACGACGGTGCGCGCGACCTTGTCGACCTGCGTGCGCGCCGTCGCGAAGATGACGCCGAACGATTCGTCCTTCGCGCCGTCCTGCTTGATCGCGAGCGCGCAGCGGAAGTCGATCCGGTTGTCGGTCCACTTGTTGACCTGCGGCTGGTAGACGAGCACCTGCGCGCCCTTGAGGTCGACGACGCGGGGCCACGGGTCGGCCGGCGGCTGGTCCGGCGCGGCGGCGGCCGCGGGCTTCGGCGGCGACGCCGGCTGCCCGATCGCGATCTGCGGCGCGACGGCGAGCGTTGCAAGGGTGGTGACGACGGCGACGGCGAAGGAGAAGGAAAAGGGTTTCATGATCGTCAGCGAAGTTTCAGAAGTTGTGGCCGAAAGGCAATGCGCCGCGGGGACAGGTGCCGCCGCGGCGCAATGCCGAGTCCATGCATGGAGCGCTGCGGCTACCAGCGGAAATCGAACGCGATCAGCGGGCCGGTCAAGTCGAGGCTCTCGACCGACTTGCTCTTGCTCGTGTTGTACGACAGGTTGCGGAACGCGACCAGCACGTTGCCCCAGTCGAAGCGGTAGCCGATGCCTGCATACGCCTGCCACGTCCAGTTCGAGTTGTTGCCGGCGCCGATATCGGCGTAATACGGCACGTACCATTTGCCGTCCGGGCTCAGCGACACGGCGCCCCGGAAGCCGACGATGCCGTCGTACAGGTTGATCTTGTCCGAAACGCCGCCAGACTGGCTGAGAATGCCGTTCGGGCCGGAGAAGTTCCAGTCGAGCGAGGTCTTCATGTTGGCGTAGCGGAACCCGCCCAGCAGGTCGAAATTGCCGAGGCGCGTGCGGTCGATGGTGTAGCTGCCCCCGAGCGTGAAGATGGTCGATTGCAGGCCGGTGTTCACATCCGCGTTGATCGGCAGCGTGACGTCGCCTCCGGGAGTCGTCACGTGCCGCACCTTCGACTTGAGGCTTGCCATGTCCATGTAGATGAGGTCGCCGAAGATCGCACCGTTGCCCTTGCGCGCTTCACCGGCCACCATCGCGACGAACTGGAGGTCGCTCAAGTAGTCGTTCGGCGTCACCGACGCGCTGTGGGAGATGTCGATCCCGGGCGGTGGAATGATCACTCCCGACGGCAGGTTGAAGTTCATGTTGGCCTTGACGCCGGGGAACCAGCCGTAGATCGCGGCGCTGTAATGCCAGTTGCCGTCCCAGGCGTTGGTGTCGGCAGCGGCGGCGGGCATCGTCATGCCGAGGGTGGCCGCGGCGGCAAGCGCGGCGAGTGGTGTGGCGAAACGGTTGCGAGCACTCATGAAAGGTTCTCCGGAAGGGCGCCGCCGCAACGGCGCGGGACAGCGAGGTTGTTCGAAGCGTCGCCGAATCGGCGCGATGCCGGACGATTGGAATCACCCTGCAGCGCCGGGACGATTGCGCCCGCGTCGGCGCATTGTATTACCCGCTCGTGGGCGTGTACACGGGCCGGCGGGGCGCCGGATCAGCAGAGGGCTGCGTGAAGGCCTCTTCCAGGCATGGAGATTCGGCACGCATTTGCCGAAACAGGCCTGAGCGCGGCGCGCGCAACAACAAATGGTCGCGCAATCGCTCGTGACGCGAACGTCGGGACGCCGCGGCGGTGCGGCGAGATACGTCACCGCCCCGCGGCGCCCGCTCCGATTGGACTACTGACGAATTTCGTTGCGCGTGCCGCCGGCGAAGCAGCCGGTGCCGTCGACGGCGCAGATCACGAGATAGGTCGCGCGCTGCCCGCAGCCGGCGACGCCGACCGTGTATTCGGCGCGCTGCACCGGAAAGTCGCGGATCCCGTAGGTCGGCGTCTGGATCATTTCCTGCGAAAGCACATTCGCCGTTGCCGCCGGGCAATTCATCTCGAAGGCGGCGCGGCGCTGCGCGGTGTGCGCGGCGATGCCGGTCATCGCTTCGACCTGCTGCGATTGCGATTGGCAGCCCGCCGCGGCGACGGCCACGGCGAAGGCGACGAGGGACAGGCGGACGGACATGAGGGCACTCCTTCGTTGTTGGATGACACGAGACCCGGGACCATGCGGCGGGCGTGGATACGTGCCGGAAACCGGGATGCCGCCGCGCCTGAATCGCGGCGGCAGCGGGATCGCACGGGCATTCGCTCCGATCCTGCGCATCCGCGAGTCGTCGCACCGTGCGCCGCGGCCCGAATTTACGCTCCGAACGACGCGTGCGCAATGACCCGATCGGCGGCTGCCTAGGAACCGATCTGCGCGAGCGCGGCGACGAGCGGCGCGCTCGACACCTTGAGCACTCCGGTCAGCGGATCGTCGAGCTCGAGGATCAGGAAGATCGAGATGGCCACCGACAATGCGCAAAGCAGGAGCACGTGCCGGACGGTCCGGTTGGCGGGGGCGATCAGGCCGAAGCCCGCGAAGATCGCCACGAGCCATATGACCAGCACGCCGACCACCGGGTACATCACCGATTCGGTGCGCTCCTCCTGCATCAGTACGTAGGTCTGGGCAAGGTCGACGGCAAGCTGCTGGGCGCGCGCCTTCGCGGCCCGCTGCTCGTCGGTCGCGGCGGCAAGGCCCTGGATCCGGTCTGCGAACGCGACATAGAGCGTGCGTACGGGCGCCGACGTCGTCGCGTTGCCGCCGCCTTTCACCTGCTCCGGCCAGACCGCCGCCACCTTGCCGGCAACGACCTGCTTCAGCAGCGTGCGCGCTTCGGTGGCCTCGCGTCCGTATTGCGCGAGCACGCTGTCCAGCACGACGACCTTGGACGCGAGCTGCTTGACGTCGTTGTTGATCGCGTCGAACGAGCCCTTCGACGAATCGATGAGAAGTCCCAGCACCACTGCCGCCAGCGTCGAGATGAGGCCCAGTCCCGCGATGACGATTTCGCGCGTGTCGGGCGTCAGGTGCTCGGCCGGCGTGACTTCGCGGACCTTTCCGCCGGCCCACGTGCTGCCGGCGATGCAGACGAAGGTCAGGAAAGCGATCGCGAGGTCGGTCACGGCAGCGTTCCTGGTCCGGAGTCGAGGGGCGTGGACGTTGACGATTGGCGGCAAGGTCCGTTCACGGCTGCGCGGCCGGCATGGCGCGCGAGTGCTCGCGCACTATAGCGCAGGCGCGCAGGATCCGCGCCGGGCCCGGCGGCGATTCACGCGACGGGAATCGCCGACCCGGCGCAAATGCGCGCGACGTCCGCCGGGGCCAGCGTCAGGCTGGACGCGACCTTCACGACGTGGCGCGCTTCATCCGCCGTCAGCGGCTCGTGCGTGCGGAGCTGGTGCCGCAGCACCTCGACGCCCGCTTCCGACGGGTCGCTCGCATCGCGGGCGCGAAGCGCGAGGCGCTCGCGGACGGCGTCCGCGTCCGCGGTGACGTCGACGATGACGAAGCTGACGTGCCGATCGACGGCGAGCGCGCGCAGGAGGTCGCGCTGCTCGCGCCGCAGGAACGTGCCGTCGACGATTGCCGTGAAGCCGGCGTCGAGGGCGTTTCCGGCGAGCTCGCGCACCCGCTCGTAGGTTTCCCGCGTGGCTGCCGCCGAATAGAGGCCGCCCAGGACTGCCGAACCGGTACGCTGGTCGCGGGCAAGCCCGTGGAGGCGCTTGCGCTCGACGTCGGTGCGGATCCGGACCGCGTCGATCGCCTCCAGCAGCGATTGCGCGAGCGTCGACTTGCCGGAGCCGGAATATCCGTGCATCAGCACGAGCAGCGGCCGCGCGCCGCGGGCATAGCGGCGCGCCTGCACGACGTAGCCGCGGCATTCGGCGTCGAGGGCGGCGCGCTGCGGACCCGCCTCGACCTGCGCCGCACGCACGTGCGCGACCTTGGCCCGCACCATCGCGCGGTAGACGAGATAAAGGCGCAGCACGGCGAGGCCCGCGTAGTCGCCGGTGCGCTCGAGGTACGCATTGAGGAAGCGGCGCGCAAGATCGGGCCGGCCGCGGTCGGCGAGATCCATCGCGGTGAACGCGATCTCGCTCATCACGTCGATGTAGCGCAGGTCGTCGTTGAACTCGATGCAGTCGAAGATCACGCTGCGGCCATCGATGCGCGCGATGTTGCCAAGATGAAGGTCGCCGTGGCATTCGCGCACGAAGCCGTCCTGCCGGCGCCTGCGCAAGTCGGGCGCGCGTGCGGCGAGCTCCCGCTCCGTCCAGCGTGCCAGTGCCGCCAGGGCACGAGGGCGTGCAACGCTGGGCGCGCCCTCGCATTGCTCGAAATTCTGCCGGGCGTAGAGCGCGACGAGGTCGGGCGTCCCGAACCGCGACGCCGCGGGCGCGACGTCGATCCGCGCGTGAAAGCGGGCGACTTCCTCGGCGAGCGCGTCGATGTCGGCCACGCCAAGCTCTCCGCGCGCGAGCACCCGGGACAGCAGCGCCTCCTGCGGGAATTCGCGCATCTTCACCGCATAGTCGATCGGCTCGCCGGTGCCGCCGACGACCGGCGCGGCGATGTGACCGGTGATCGGCACCACCGCAAGATAGAGCGAGGGCGCGAGCCGGCGGTTGAGACGAAGCTCCTGCTCGCAGTAGAACTGCCGCGCGGCGAGCGTCGTGAAGTCGCAGAACCCGAGCGCGACCGGCTTCTTCAGCTTGTACGCGTGCACTCCCGTGAGAAGCACCGACGAAATGTGCGTCTCGATGATCTTCACGCCGCCGGGGCCCGCTTCGCGCGCCAGTCCACGCGCGAGTCCCGCGACGAGTTGGCGGTGCACCTCGAGCGCATTGACGACCCCTGCAGGTCGCGTCGGCGTGTCAAGCACGGGAGGCGTCCGGTCGATGGCCGGGACCGCGCTGCGCGCGTTCAGTGCGGGACGCCTGCGTCGGGGTCGCCGGGCGTCCGCAGCAGATGCTCGACCTCGGCTTCGGCCACGAGCCAGTCCTCGACGTCATTGCCGTCGGAATACCCGCGCGCCTCGTACATCCGGTACGCGGCCTCGCTGATCATCCTGTGCCGCAGATCCGGGTCGACGGTGTCGCCCTGGCCCTCGACGAACGGCTGGTCGGGCGGGAGCGGCGGAAGCGCATCGGTCTCGAGGATCGCAACGCTGTGGGGATGCGCGCTCCTCGGGGCGGGACGCGCCGCGCCATGCGTGCCGTGCTTGCGTGTCATGATCGGCCTCCTTCCGTGAAACGGCTCGCGGATGCGGCAGTCGCGCGGTGGAGCGAGGCGATGGCGTGGGCGGAAGACCTCGCCGCGCGTCCCGTTGCCCCGGCGGCGCGACACGCCGCGCAGGCGAACCACATGGGACTGTGCCTCGGTTCATTCTGTTCGCGCCGGGACGACTTGTCTTGACCAGGGTCAACGTGGCGTTCTTATTGCGGCGAAGCATTTTTCCCGGCACCCGCCTTCCTGCGGCACCGGGCCTTTCGGAGCGGATCGCAGCGGGGTCCGCGTGCGCTTTTTGCACCGCACTTGCGCCAATCTCCATGGCTTGGCAGTCTCTGGTGTCATGACCCGATTCGAACGCCGCCGGAGGTCGCTGCACGCACTCGCCGCCCTGGTGCTTTGGCCCATGGCGCCGGGGCTCGCGGAAGCCGCCGCGCCGGCGGACGCGCCGCTCGTCGCGGCCGCGGCGGACCTGCGCTTCGCGCTGGACGAGATCGCCGCCGATTTCCGGCGTGCGACAGGGCAGGAGGTTCGCATCGTGTACGGTTCGTCGGGCAACTTCCGGCGCCAGATTGCCGAAGGCGCGCCGTTCGAACTGTTTCTGTCCGCGGACGAGGCCTACATCATTGCGCTCGCCCGCGAGGGTTTTTTGCTCGACGACGGCGTGCCGTACGCCATCGGGCGGATCGCGCTGGTCGTGCCGGAAGGCTCGCCGCTCAAGCTCGACGGCGAGCTCGTCGATCTCGCGGCCGCCGTCGGCGCCGGCCGCGTGCGCCGGTTCGCGATCGCGAACCCCGAGCATGCGCCCTATGGCCGTGCCGCGCGCGAGGCGTTGCAGAAGGCACGCGCATGGGACGGGTTGCAGGACCGGCTGGTGCTCGGCGAGAACGTGGCGCAGGCCACACAGTTCGCGATCTCGGGCGGCGCGCAGGGCGGCATCGTCGCGCTGTCGCTCGCGCGCTCGCCCGAGGTCGCGGGCAAGGCGCGCTACGCGGTCATCCCGGAGAGCATGCACGCGCCGCTGGTCCAGCGCATGGCGCTGACCAAGCGCGCGCAATCGACGGCGCGCGCGTTCTACGCGTATCTGCGCGGCCCGCAGGCGCGTGCAGTGTTCGAGCGCCACGGCTTCGCCGCACCGGCCTGACGCGCATGGACACGACCGCGCTCCTGCTCTCGCTGAAGCTCGCGGCATGCACCGTCGCGATCCTCGCGCCGGTAGGCACCCTCGTCGCGCGGTGGCTCGCGACGCGGGAATTCGCCGGAAAGCCCTTCGTCGAGGCCGCGTTCGCCCTGCCGCTCGTGCTGCCGCCGACGGTGCTGGGCTACTACCTGCTGGTCGCGCTGGGCGGCCATTCGCCGATCGGCCAGTGGTACGAGGCGACGTTCGGGCATCCGCTCGTCTTCACGTTCGACGGGCTCGTGGTCGCCTCGGTGATCTTCAACCTGCCGTTCGCGATCCAGCCGGTGCAGCGCTCGTTCGAGGCGATTCCGGCGGACCTGCGCCACGCCGCCGCGTGCTGCGGCCTCACCGGCCTGCAAACCCTCTGGCGCATCGAGCTGCCGCTCGCGTGGGCGGGGCTCGTGACCGGCGCCGTGCTGACCTTCGCGCACACGCTCGGCGAGTTCGGCGTCGTGCTGATGGTGGGCGGCAGCATTCCCGGCGAGACGAAGACGATCGCGATCGCGATCTACGACCGCGTCCAGGCCTTCGATTCGCCGGGGGCGGGCGTCATGTCGGCGGTGTTGCTCCTGCTGTCGATCGTCGCCATCGGCATCACGTTCCTCGCGTCGGCGAAGCGGCGGCGGCATGGATCCTAGCGGCGCGCTCCGCGTCCTCTTGACGCAGGCGCGGCCCATCCCGCTCGCCGTGTCGCTGACGTGCACGGGGGGCGAGCTGCTCGCGCTGGTGGGGCCGTCCGGCAGCGGCAAGTCGACGGTGCTGCGCGCGATCGCCGGCGTCTATCCGTCGGCGCACGGACGCGTCACGGTCGGCGGCGACACCTGGCTCGATTCGGCGGCGGGGCGTTTCCGCCCGGCGCGCGAGCGCTCCGTCGGGTTCGTGTTCCAGAACTACGCGCTGTTCCCGCATCTCTCGGCCGAGGAGAACGTCGTGCAGGCGATGGGCCACATCGCCCCGGCCGAACGCGCGGCGCGTGCGCGTGCGCTGCTCGAGCGGACCAATCTCGCGGGGCTCGAGGCGCGCCGCCCGGCGCAGCTTTCCGGCGGGCAGCAGCAGCGCGTGGCCGTCGCCCGCGCGCTCGCCCGCGACCCGAAGGTGCTGCTGCTCGACGAGCCGTTCTCCGCGGTCGACCAGGTCACGCGCGAGAAGCTCTACGAGGAGCTCGCGACGCTGCGCCGCGATCTGCGGGTCCCGATGATTCTCGTCACGCACGCGCTCGACGAAGCTGCGATGCTCGCGGACAGCATGTGCATCCTGCACCGCGGCACCACGCTTCAGGCCGGCACGCCGCAGGCGGTGATGATGCGTCCGGTATCGCCGCTGGTCGCGCGTCTCGTCGGCCTCAAGAACATCTTCCCCGGCGAGGTGGTCGATCACGACGCCGCGCGCATGCTCACCCGCATCCGCTGGCAGGACCACGTGCTCGAGGCGGCGCACGCGCCGCACGTCGCCGCCGGGACCCGAATCACGTGGGTCGTCGCGCCGTCGCGCATCGTCGTTCACCGGCGCGACCGGCCGTCGCGCGGCGAGCACGAGAACCCGGTATCGGGGATCGTGGAGCGCTGCATCGAGCTCGGCGAGACCACGGCGCTGTCGCTGCGCGTGGGCGCCGGGGAGCGGGCGGACATCTCCTTCTCGCTGCCGACGCACGCTGCGCGCAGGAACGGTCTCGCACGAGGCGTCAAAGCGACGATTTCGCTGCTGAGCGCCGGCATCCACGTGATGCCCGTCGTCGATTCGCCGCCAATCTCCTGACGCACGGACATGAGCGCGCCGCGCCGCACGGGCATCTGCGGCGCGGATGCGTGCTGCATCGCCCGGTCCGATCTGTGATTCCTTCGCCGTGACCTGCGTGCATCCACGCGGCGCGCGAGCGCGGCGGCTCGCGCCGCGCGTTGCTTTTTGGATTAAACCCTTCGCTCTGTGTTGTTGTCAGCTTCCGCTTTTGGCGTCGGTTCCCCGAATACGTTGACACAGGTCAACAGTGGTGTTCGTGAAAATGAATATTCCTTTTAAATCAATGACGTATTTTTGCAACATGGACAACTTGTCGCACCCCATTTGCTTGACCCTGCCACCCGTGCAAACGAAGAATGCATCCATAGCTGCGAAAGCGGTTTTTAGTTGTGCGGATGATTTATTCGCGCACAACCAAGGGCCGCAAGAAAAAGAACACAGCAGCGACGGACAGGCATCGGACACGGATCCGGTGGGTGGCCGGCAAAGATTTGGCGCGGGACTTTTCTCCGCGCAAAACGACAGGCGGCATGTGGCCGCGGACTCAGGAGCTGGGCACTGGCACCGGCGGTGGGTCGAACGATAGAAAGGGGTTCAAATGCGAATCAAGTCATTCATCGCGGCGTCCGGGGTCCTGGCGATCCTCGCCGCGTTCCTGGCGACGCCTGCGTTTGCGCAGCCGAAGCCGGCTGCGAGCGGACCGGTTGCACCGGTCTGCGCGAACTGTCACCTCGACCAGTGGAATGCGATCGACCTCACGGCGCACGGCGCCAAGAGCGATGCGAACGGAAGCATGTGCCAGGCCTGCCACGGCGACGCCACGGCGCACCTGAAGGATCCGTCGGTCAAGCCCGACAGCCCGTTCAGGGCCGGCGTTCCCGCGGAGAAGCAATCCGCGGTGTGCCTGACCTGCCACAGCGGCAATCGCAACCTCGCGTTCTGGACCTCGGGCAAGCACTCGATCAACGAGGTCGCGTGCACGAACTGCCACAGCATCCACGGGAAGAAGCTCACCCCGACGATCAACAAGTTCACGACGACGTTCCTGCCGAACCAGGCCGACCTCTGCGGTACCTGCCACCAGCAGATCCGCGCGGCCACGTTCAAGCCGTCGCACCATCCGATCCAGGAAGGCAAGGTCAAGTGCACGGACTGCCACAACCCGCACGGCGCGCTGTCGCCGTCGATGGTGAAGCAGCCCACGATCAATGACCAGTGCTACTCCTGCCACGCCGACAAGCGCGGCCCGTACGTGTTCAACCACCCGCCGGTCGAAGAGAACTGCGCGACGTGCCACAACCCGCACGGCTCGGTGCATTACAAGCTCCTGAACGAGCACCTGCCGAACCTCTGCGAGGACTGCCACGACGGCAGCCGTCACCCCGGCACGATCTACGGTGCGGGCGTCGGCTTCACCTGCCCGCCGGGATCCGGTAACGACAAGGTCAACTATCCGGCCTGCTTCGGCAAGGAAGGTCAGCTGAATCTCGGGCGTGAGCACCCGCCTGGTCGACCGCGCCTGCCTGAACTGCCACAACGCGATCCACGGCTCGAACGCACCCGCCAACCGCGGCCAGTTCTTCATCCGCTAGGGATCGGGAGAAAATGATCATGAGCAAGAAGCTGCTTTCCACCCTCATCGCCAGCCTGTTCGCCGCCGCACCGGCGTTCGCGCAGTCCGGCGACGACCCGATGCGCGTGCAGGGTTCCGCGACCATCGGGGGCATTTTCACCGACCAGAACGCGGCCGACACCGCGAAGCTGCAGGAATACCAGGACCTCAACAGCGGCGCGCTGTCCAGCATCATGCTGCAGGGTCGCAACAGCACGACCTGGTTCCAGGGCTACGGCGAGAACTTCGGCCGCACCGACCAGTTCATGTTCCTGCGCGGCGGGATGTACGACTCGTTCAAGTACGGCGGCTATCTCAACGAGATGCCGCACAACTTCCAGTCGAACGCGACCGGGCCGTACAACGGCGTGGGCGGGACGACGCTCACTGCGACGTTCCCGCAGCAGAACATGGGCAGCTGGAATTCGTACAACCTGGGCTACGAGCGCAAGGACGCCGGCGGATACTTCGAATGGCAGAGGAACAGCCCGTGGTACTTCCGCGTCGACGGCAACGAGGTAAAGTTCGACGGCACCAAGGTCGGCTCGGCTTCGAACGGCACGAGTCCCGGCAACGGCTACGTCGCGCTGCCGATCCCGATACAGAACTACACGACCAACGCCGGCGTGGAAGCCGGCTACCAGTCGGGCAAGCTGACCGCGGCGCTGCGCTGGGACTACAGCAAGTTCAACAACCAGGACGAGACGCTGCAGTGGACGAATCCGTTCTTCGGACCGACCTCCACCACGACGGCCAACCTGCTCGACACGACGTATCTCGCGCCGGACAACACGTTCAACAAGTTCACGGCGACTGCGAATTACCGCGACCTGCCGTGGCGCTCGGTGATCGCGGCGCGCTACACGTACGCGAAGACCACGAGCGACGTGAACCTCGCCACCTCGGCGCTCAACGGCGTCGTCGCGGCGAACAACCTCACGCTGCCTGACAGCAGCACGTTCAACGGCGAGCACGTCAACCAGTCGCTGGCGCTGGGCTGGACTGCGATTCCGGTGTCGAACGTCGAATCGCGCGTCTACTACTACTGGACGAAGCTCGAGAACAACTCGAGCGAAGTCACGTACGGCAACGCGCCGACGACCGCGCTGCCGAGCGGCCTCGGCTGCGGCAACTTCCTGTCGCCGACCACCGGGATTCCGACGCAGATCGTCGGCAATTGCGAGCCGGACCTCTTCGCCTACACGAAGAACGAGATCGGGTTCGACGTCTGGTGGCGCTTCGCGAAGGGCCAGCGCCTCGGCTTCGGCTACGACTACCTGAAGCTCGACCAGGATCGCATCGACTACAGCGGGGCGACGAACAACAAGGTGTTCGTCGAATACAAGAACACGATGCTGGACACGGTCTCGGGACGCCTCAAGTACCAGTACCTGAAGCGCGACGGGCATCGCAATGATCCGGGCCTCGACGTGAACGGCGGGGCGAACAACCCCGAGTACCTCGCGAACTTCACGTCGGCGTACGACATGCAGAGCTCGACCACCAACCAGGTCAAGCTGAACCTCGACTGGCAGCCGATGCAGCTGCTGGCGCTGTCGTTCGAGGCCAACTGGGTCAAGCAGAACTTCGACGACGTCACCTACGGGCGCAACAACAACGACCGCCAGGCCTACTACCTGAACGGCGCGTGGGGCGACCCGAACAAGTTCCTGATCAATGCCTTCGGCGACTGGGAACAGGTCAAGTACCCGTCGAGCCATCGCTACATCGGCACGGTTGCGGCGGCCCGACGCCGCCGGCCGGGATACTGCACGGCGACGGGCGCGAGTGCGAATCCGAACTGCTACAGCCCGGCCAGAACAACTACTTCATCCCGGCCGGCTCGACGTCGCCCACCGGCTCGTACAACTGGTCGTCGCAGACCAAGGACCAGACCTGGAT
The DNA here is from genome assembly GCA_963717695.1 of uncultured beta proteobacterium. Taxonomy (GTDB): domain Bacteria; phylum Pseudomonadota; class Gammaproteobacteria; order Burkholderiales; family Casimicrobiaceae; genus CAIWHR01. The sequence goes on from CAVQWR010000007.1 coordinate 14,930, forward strand.
GCTGGGCGTCGGCGCGGACTGGCCGATCAACCCGGCGTGGATGGTGAAGGCGTCGTACATCTACGTGAGCAACCAGGGTGAGGCGACGTTCTCGTCGGTCAACAACTACGGCAATCCGCTCAACATCGGCAACTTCGACGACACGAAGCAGCAGTACTTCAACCTCAAGGCGAACTACACGCTCAACAAGAGCTGGTCGTTCTCCGGCGGGTACGCGTACGAGAAGTACAGCCGCGACGACATCGGGGCGGCCAACTACACGAACATCGTGCCGCAGCCGTACGATCGGTCGCCGCGGCGTCAGGGCGACCAGCACGCGAGCTACCTCAACGGCTACAACCTCAACCCGAACGGCAACCAGAACATCTTCTTCCTGATCGGCGACGTACCGGTTCGACGCGCCGCCGCTTCCGGTCGCGCAGCTGCTGGTCCTGAGCCGCCGAAGGTCGTGCGCCGCCGCCGCCGCCCGCCGCCGCCGCCGCCCCGCCGCCACCCCCGCCGGCACCTAAGTTCACCACACTGTCCGCGGACGAGCTCTTCGCGTTCGACAAGGCAGTGCTGATGGACAAGGCCAAGGCAGCGCTCGACGCGATCGCGGTGGACCTCAATCGCGATCCGAAGGCACCGATGGTCCCGATCGTCGGCTACACCGACCGTCTGGGCTCGGAGGCCTACAACCTGAAGCTCTCGCAGGCACGCGCCGACGCCGTCAAGAACTATCTGGTGTCGAAGGGTGTCGCGGCGGGCCGGCTGCAGGCGACGGGCAAGGGCGAGGCCGATCCGGTCGTGCAGTGCACCGACAAGAATCGCGAAGCGCTGATCAAGTGCCTCGCACCGAACCGCCGAGTGGTCATCGGCCCGGTCGCGGTTCCGGTCAAGTAGTTCGAGTCCTCCACTAGGGACATGAGCCAGCCTTCGGGCTGGCTTTTTTTTGGTGCGGCGTCGCGCGGTGTCGTGCGCCGCCGACCAGCGCGCGCTTCGTCATCGACCACCGATGCGCGACGCGCAATGCGCGCACCCGATTTGCACGCGGGACGCCGATTGGCGGCGGCAATGCGGGCCCAAGTTCCAAGCTCCGATTGACGCAGGTCAAGCATCGTGCGCGCGAAAACGAAAAAGTCATGCAAATCAATGTGACGCAAATACCACAGCGACAAATGGTCGCACCCTGTTTCGTTGACGTCGTCGTCAGCTAATCGCAAGAATCGGCCATGGCTGCGGAAGCGGTCTTTCGTTGTGCGGAGGAACGCAGCGCGCACAACCAAGAGCCGCTCGAACAAGAACACAGCAGCGACGGGCACTCGGCGGACACGGATCCGGCGCGGGGCCGGTAAAGAGCTGGCGCGGGACTTTTCTCCGCGCAACCGAAGGGCGGCACGTGGCCGCGGACCCGAAAGCGCCGGGCACTGGCACCGACGATGGGTCGAACGACAGAAAAGGGGCTCACATGCGAATCAAATCCATCATCGCGGCGTCCGGGGTCCTGGCGATCCTCGCTGCGTTCCTGGCGGCGCCCGCCTTCGCTCAAGCGAAGGCCGCGGACGCCGTGCCCATCTGCGTCACGTGCCACGAGAAGCAGAACAGCACCATCCTGCTCACGGGACACGGCGCCTCCAACGACTCCAGTGGCAGCGCGTGCCAGAGCTGCCATGGCGACGCCACGGCGCACCTCAAGGATCCCTCGGTCAAGCCGGCGAACGTGCTCGGCTCCAAGACGGCGACCGCGGCCGAGAAGTCGGCCGTCTGCCTCGCCTGCCACAGCGCAGCACGCGCGCTCGAGAACTGGTCCGTTGCCAAGCACCGCAAGGTCAGCGTGTCCTGCGTTGACTGCCACTCGATCCACGGCGTGCAGTCGGCAAGCAACAACAAGGAAGTGAAGGGCGCACAGTTCGCCGCTGCGCCGTACACGACGACGGCGCGCCAGCTCACCTACAAGCGCTGCATCGAGTGCCACACCGACGTGCGCGGCGAAATCCTGAAGCCGTCGCATCACCCGATCATCGAAGGCAAGGTCGGCTGCCAGGACTGCCACGAGCCGCACGGCTCGCTGCTGAAGGCGAGCCTGAAGAACGATTCGGTCAACGACCTCTGCTACAGCTGCCACGCCGACAAGCGCGGCCCGTGGATCCACGAGCATCCGCCGGTCGAGGAGAACTGCGCGACCTGCCACACGCCGCACGGCTCTTCGCATCGTGCCCTGCTTGCGCAGAAGGCGCCGGTGCTCTGCGGTGACTGCCATCCGGGCGGCCACACGCACGGCATCTATGACGGGCGCGGGACGCTGCCCAACACGCTGCCGTCGAACATCCGGTTCGAGAGCAGCGGCTGCGTCGAGTGCCACAGGCAGATCCACGGCAGCAATGCGCCGGCTTCCGCCTTCGGCCAATTCTTCCTGCGCTGAGATGAGGACGATCATGAAAACCAAGCTCATTGCAATCGTCATCGCCGGCCTGTTCGCACAGGGCGCATCTGCCGATGAAAACTTCATGTGGGGCGGATCGGCCGAAGTCGGCTACCGCGGCACGAACGTCGACGGCGTCAACCGCAACGGCGCGGTCGGCAACACGACCCCGCTCTCGGCGACCAACCCGCTGACGCCGTTCTCCGGCCCGAGCGACGGCGCCAAGGCGCAGGAATACCAGGACATCAACAGCGCGCCGATCGGCGTTCTCGACGTGCGCGGCAGCAGCCGGACGTCGTATTTCCGGGTGTTCGGCGAGGAATTCGGGCGCGACGACCAGTTCATCAACATGGTCGGCGGCAGCTACGGGGTGTGGAAGGCGTCGTTGTACAACAACGACATTCCCCACAACTACTCGTTCAACGCGCTCTCGCCGCTCACGAGCAGCGACAGCACCGTGCAGGTCGGGCCCGGCGGCACGTATCCGAACGCGAAGGATCCGACGACCTGGCATCCGTTCAACTACAGCACCCAGCGCAACACCTGGGGCGGCAACGCCGAGTTCTCGAACAAGTCGCCCTGGTACATCAGGGCCGACTACAACGAGGTGACGACCAATGGCGTCAAGCCCGGCAGCGCCCAGCTCGGCACCGGATCCGGCAACGGGCTGATCGAGCTCGGGGCGCCGGTCGACTACAAGACCAAGAACGCGCTGATCGAGGGTGGCTACAGCGGCAAGCAGTACGGCCTCAAGCTCGCCTTCCTCGACTCGAAGTTCTCCGACGGCAACGACAGTTTCCAGTGGACGAACTTCTACCTGCGGAGCGCCCTCGACACGTCGCTGACGCCGCCGGACAACGAGCTCAAGAAGTGGAGCCTCAACGGCTACATCAAGCAGCTGCCGTGGGATTCCGCGATCATCGCGCGCTTCACGCAGAGCAAGCTGACCGACAACGTGTCGTTCTCGTCGCCGCTCTACACGTCGGGCCTCAAGCCGACGGGGAACGCGGCGACGACCAATCCGGCCATCCCGCCGGGTGCCGCCTACCTCTTCACGCAGCCGTTCGACGTCGGGACGAACCAGAACCTGTCCGGCTACGACGGCAACATCAAGACGACGACGGCGAACGTCGCGTGGAACGCGAGCCCGATGGCGCAGCTCGACACGCGCGTCTACTACAACTACTACGACAAGCAGAACAACTCGACGGCGGTGTCGTACCGGGCCGCGAGCCAGGGGACCAGCTGCGCGACCCCGCCCGTGAACAGCGCGACGTGCTACACGATGGCGGCGCTCACGGAGGAAAACGGCGAGCAGTTCAGCTACACCAAGAACTCGGCCGGGTTCGACGCGGCGTGGGCGTTCAACCGGACCAACAGGCTGCTCGGCGGCTTCGACTGGGACGGCATCAAGCGCAATCTCGCCGATGCCCCGAAGAGCGACGACTATCGCTATTGGGTCGAGTACCGCAACAGCGGCTGGGAAACGCTGAGCGGCCGGCTGAAATACGAGTTCCTGCAGCGGCGGTCCGATCTGGTCAACACGAACCCGCCGACCAACGTCGCCGCCTATTACACCGCCTACGACGTCAATAATTTCGACGCCAACGTCGTCAAGCTGAACATCGACTGGACGCCGGCACCGCTCTGGTTCGTCGGCCTCGGCGCGACGTGGCGCGACGTCGACTACAAGGACAACTACTACGGCCGCACGAAGGACAAGAACCAGCAGTACGACGCGACGGTGTCGTGGGGCGACGTCGAGAAGCTGCGGATCACCGGCATCGGCAACTGGGGCAAGGTCGAGAACAACCAGTTCTACCGGAACGTCGGCAGCACCACCAGCAGCCCGCCGACGTTCACGGGCGCGAAGCCGGACGATCCCAGCAACAGCGTCAACTACAACTGGGGCAGCGACAACAGCCAGGACGGCTGGATGCTGGCGGCGCTCGCCGACTGGGCAGCCACCGACAAGCTGGTGTTCACGACGTCGTACAGCTACCAGAAGTCGTCCGGCGGAGTGAACTTCAACTCGAACAACACGCAGGCCGGCGGCGGATATCAGGGCGGTCCCCTCGTCAACTACGTGAGCGATAACACGACGCTGCAACGCTTCCAGATCAAGGGCAGCTACAGCATCAACAAGCAATGGGCGGTGAACGCGGGCTACGCGTACGAGAAATACGAATACAGCGACGGCCAGATGGCGGGCTACGGCGGCTACTACCCGTACTTCGCGAACTTCAACACGGGGGCCGTCGGCTCCGGCTACGCCTGGTATTCGGGCGCGTTCGCGAACCCGAGCTACACGACCAATCTGGTCTGGGTGACGGCGACGTACAGGTTCGACCCGCCGCCGCAGGTGTACGTGGCGCCGAGGGTCGCGCAGGCGCCGGTCGTGGCGGCCCCGCCGCCCCCGCCGCCCCCGCCGCCGCCGCCTCCCCCGCCGGCACCTAAGTTCACCACGCTGTCCGCGGACGAGCTCTTCGCGTTCGACAAGGCAGTGCTGATGGACAAGGCCAAGGCAGCGCTCGACGCGATCGCGGTGGACCTCAATCGCGACCCGAAGGCACCGATGGTCCCGATCGTCGGCTACACCGACCGTCTGGGCTCGGAGGCCTACAACCTGAAGCTCTCGCAGGCCCGCGCCGACGCCGTCAAGAACTACCTGGTGTCGAAGGGTGTCGCGGCGAGCCGGCTGCAGGCGACGGGCAAGGGCGAGGCCGATCCGGTCGTGCAGTGCACCGACAAGAATCGCGAAGCGCTGATCAAGTGCCTCGCGCCGAACCGCCGAGTGGTCATCGGCCCGGTCGCGGTTCCGGTCAAGTAGTTCGAGTCCTCTACTGGACGACAGCCAGCCTTCGGGCTGGCTTTTTTTTAATCGGCGATAATCCTGTTCTGCCGGACACGGTTCATCAGCTCGGATGTTTCGAGGAGACTGCAATGCGATCGACGCGTGCCCGCGTTCCAGCCAGGAAGAAGCGCCGCGCGACCGCGAAGCCGGCGCCGAAGACGCCCGCCGCGAAGATTCCAGCGCGCCGCGTCGCTAACAGCGCCCCCCGGCCTGCGAGCAGCGGCGACACGGCGCCGGTACTGGAGGCGGCCGCGATCGAGGCCTACGCGATCGAGGAAGCGCGCGCCGCGGCCGACGAGGTGAAGGCAGGCGCGATCGGCGACCTGCTCGAAGGCACGGGTCCCGCGGACGCCGTGCGCATCCTGGAATCCGCCTTGCGCCAGCAGCGGGGCCTCGCCAACCTCGCGCGCCGGCAGGCGGACCGCGAGCTTGCCGACAACTGGCAGGAGGGCGGCTACCCCTACAAGAACCTCCTGTCACGCAAGAGCTACGAGCGGCAGAAATATCGCCTGCAGGTGGAGCTCCTGAAGCTGCAGGCCTGGGTAAAGGAATCGGGGCAGCGTGTGGTCGTGCTCTTCGAGGGGCGCGACGCAGCCGGCAAGGGCGGCACGATCCGGCGCTTCATGGAGCACTTGAATCCGCGGGGCGCGCGCGTCGTGGCGCTGGAGAAGCCCACCGAAGGAGAACGCGGGCAGTGGTACTTCCAGCGGTATGTGGAGCACCTGCCCACGGCAGGCGAGATCACGTTCTTCGACCGCAGCTGGTACAACCGCGCGGGCGTCGAGCGCGTGATGGGCTTTTGCACGGACGCCGAATACCGCGAGTTCCTGCGCCAGGCGCCCGAGTTCGAGCGCATGCTGGTGCGCCAGGGCATCCACGTCTTCAAGTTCTGGTTCTCGGTGAGCCGCCGCGAGCAGCGGCGCCGGTTCAGGGAGCGCGAGGTGCACCCGCTGAAGCAGTGGAAACTCTCGCCCATCGACCTTGCGTCGCTCGACAAGTGGGAGGAATACACGCAGTCGAAGGAGGCGATGTTCTTCCACACCGACACGGCGGACGCGCCGTGGATCGTCATCAAGAGCGACTGCAAGAAGCGTGCACGGCTCAATGCGCTGCGCTACCTACTGCACAAGCTGCCATACAAGACCAAGAATGCCGAGCAGATCGGCGCGGTGGACGCGCTGCTGGTCGGGCGTGCGCAGGTCGTCTTCGAGCGCGGCGAGCACGTCGCGCCGGCACCGGAGTACTGAAATGGTCCTGCTCGAATTCTCCATGTCGCCGTTCGACAAGGGCGAAAGTCTCAGCGCCTACGTCGCGCGCTCGATCGACATCATCGATCGCAGCGGCTTGCCGTATCAGCTGACGCCGATGGGGACGATCATCGAAGGCGAGTGGGCCGAGGTGATGGCCGTCGTGACGGCGTGCTTCGAGGCGATGCGCGCGGACTGTGCCCGTGTCAGCACGCAGATCCGGATCGACTATCGCGCGGGGCCGGGCGGGCGCATCAAGGCAAAGGTCGACGCCATCGAAAAGCGGCTCGGCCGCAAGCTCTCGACCTGAGCGCGGTGCGCAGCGCCGCCGCGCGAGGCGCTAGAAGCCGAGCGCTCGCGCGCCCTGATAGAACGCGAAGCTCGCGAGCCACGCGAGCGTCAGCGGCCAGGCGGTGGCGAGCACGGTGAAGCGCAGGCTTTTCGACTCGTTCCGGATCGTCGCGATCGCGGACAGGCACGGCGTATAGATCAGCGTGAAGATCATGAAGCTCATCGCGGCGACCCAGTCGAGCCGCGCGGCGACCGCGCCGGCGAGCTCGTTCGGCCCGGCGCCGACGACGACGGCCATGCCGCCCAGCACGATCTCCTTGGCGACGAAGCCGAAGAGCAGCGTGATCGACATCACGGGGTCGATGCCGATCGGCGCGAACACCGGCGCGAGCCACGCCGCGAGGTGCCCGGCGAGCGTGTCCGGCCCCGCCGGCGCGGCGCTGGTCGGGAAGTGCGTCAGCACCCAGATCAGCAGCACGCCGACGATGATGAACGCGGTCGCGCGGTGCAGGAAGTGCGACGTCGCCCGCCAGGCCTCGGACGCAACCATTCCCAGCGTCGGCAATCGGTACGGCGGCAGCTCCATCATCAGCGGCTCGTGGCTCACGAAGCGGCGCTTCCAGACGAACGCCGTGAGGAATGCCGCGGCGAAGCTCATGAGGTAGAGCGCGAAAAGGGCGACGGGCGCGGCGCGCGGCGACAGCGTCGCGCTCGTCATGAACATGAACACCTGGAGGCGCGCCGAGCACAGCGAGAACGGAATCACCAGCATCGACAGGAGCCGCGCCGCGCGGTTTCGCATCACGCGGGTGCCGAGCAGCGCCGGGACGTTGCAGCCGAAGCCCAGGAGCTGCATCACGAACGCGCGTCCGTCGAGGCCCATGCGCGCCATCGCGGCGTCCATCAGCCACGCCGCGCGCGAGAGGTACCCCGAGTCCTCGACGACGGCCATGGCGGCGAAGAACACCGCCATCAGCGGCACGAAGGCCGCGACGGTGCCGAGACCGTCGACGAGGCCGTCCTGCACGAAGCTCTGCACGATCACCGGCGCGCCCGCGAGGAGCGGCGCCACGACGTCGTTCTTGAAGAGGTCGAGCAGCCACTTCATCGCGTCCTGCAGCGGCACCGCGATCTCGTAGACCGCCTCGAACACGCCGAACATCGCCGCGAAGAAGAGCGGCAGGCCCACCCACGGATTGAGCAGCACCCGGTCGATGGCGGCGGTCGTTCCGACGGGAAGCACGACCGGCATGTGCACCGCACGTTCGCAGATCCGCGCGGATTCGAGCTCGCGGTCGGCGCGCGGGGGCAGGGCCGCGAGGTCGGCGCGCACCGGGGCGGCCGTCGCATCGAGCGTCGTCCGGAGCGCGTCCTGCGCCGCCGCGATTCCTTCGCCGTACTTGGCCGAGACGGCGACGACCGGCGCCTGAAGCGCCTCCGCGAGCTTCGCGGTGTCGATGCTGACGCCGAGCGTCTTCGCTTCGTCCGACATGTTGACGACGACGACGAGCGGAACGCCGGTCGCGCGGAGCGCCAGCACCAGCGGCAGCTGCAGCTCGATGCGCGTGGCATTGACGATCGCGATGATCGCGTCGAGCTCCACCGTCTCGATGAACGTCCGCACCACGGCCTCGTCGTCCGAATGGCCGTCGAGCGTGTAGATCCCGGGCAGATCGGCGAGCTTGACCATCGCGTCGCCGACGAGGACGCGCGCCGTCAGGACGTCGACGGTCATCCCGGGCCAGTTGGCGACGCGGGCCGAGGCCCCGGTGATCCGGTTGAAGAACGTCGACTTGCCGGTGTTGGGCGGGCCGACGACGGCGACGACGCGCGTGCGCGGCGCGCCGGTGCGTCCGCGACCGGTCAGGACTTGTGCTGCGGCTTCCAACGGTGCACGCGGTCGAGCAGGATGGCGCGAGCGTCGATCCGGCGGATCATGAGCTCGGTCGGGCCGATGCGCAGGTGCAGCGGGCCGCCGAAGGGCGCGCGGCGCAGCAGCGTGACCTGCCGGCCGGGCGTGAGCCCGAGGGCTGCCATCCGCTCGCCTGCCATCCCGGTGGCGTGCACCGACGAGATTGCTGCGGAGTGCTCCGGAAGGAGTCGGTCGAGGGTGAGGTTCATCTGGGCGTTGCCGGGCGTTTGCTAATGATTCTCATTATCCGGCATCGGGCAAGCCCCCGCACGCGCATCCTGCGCCGCGTTTGATGCGGATCAAGCCGGATCCTTGCCCGCGGCCGCAAAAGCCGCCGAAAGGCGCTGCACGCCCCGACCGGCGCAGCGCCGGCTCAGTACTTGCCGTGCTGCTTGTAGATGTAGTTCGAGAGCTCTGCCTGCTGCATCGACAGCCGGCGCTGGATCTGGTGGACGACGCGGATGATCGAGCGCATCACGCGGTAGACGATCTCCGGATGCGAGTGGAGCAGCGATTCGAGCTGCTCGCGCTCGAGCCCCAGCACGCGGGTCTCGCCGAGCGCCACCTTCGATGCGAAGAGCTCGGTGCCGTCCATGAAGCCGAGCTCGCCCGCGAAATCGCCGGCGCCCAGCGTGTTGATCGTGACGGCGTCGTCGCTGCCGGCGCCCTTGACGATGCCGAGCGTGCCGGAGAGCACGACGTAGAGGTGGTTGTCGATCGTGCCTTCGCGCGCCAGCATTTCGCCCTGCGCGAGGTCGCGCAGCGTCACGAGGTCGGACAGCGTGCGGCACTGCGCGTCGTCGAGTTCCGCCGCAAGTCGGGTCTTCTGCAGTGCTTCGAATCGGGCTTGGTCAGCCATGTTCAGGTGCTCCAGGATCGCTTGATGGGGAAACGGGGGCCGCGACGGCGGCGTCCGGCGCGGGCCGGGGTGCCGACACTGCCGCCGCGCCGCGCGTCGTCTCGGCGCGAACGACGAAGGCGTCGACCAGCGTGCTCGCGATGCGGTCGAACACCGGCGACGCGAGGCGGCCCAGCACCGAATGCTCGAAGTCGTAGCGCATGTCGAACCGGATCTTGCAGCCCGTCGCGTCGAGCGGCGTCAGCTGCCACTCGCCGTGGAAATGCCGGAACGGGCCGCGCTCGAGCTCGATCGACATCCATTCCGGCCGTCGCTTCGGGTTGCGCGTGCGGAACTCGAAGCGCACGCCATGCACGGCGACGGTGATGTCGGCGACGACGATCTCGTCGGTGCGCAGGACGATCGTCGCGCCCGCGCACCAGGGGAGGAATTCCGGGTAGTGCTCGGCGCCCTCGATGAGATCGAACATCCGCTCGGCGGAATCGAGGACCAGCAGGCTGCGGCGCACTTCCATGCCGCGTATTGTATGTGCCCCGGCGTGCCTGCGGCCGGCCGGCGCCCGGAACGTTCGCCCGCGGAATCCGGCGTATCGCTCACGCCGAGGCCCCGGCCCCGCGGCGCATCCAGATCGCGTCCTCCTGCTCCTGCTCCTCGAGGCGGGTTTCGATCTCGGCGACCGTGCGGTCGAGCTCGGGCAGCAGCACGTCCTGCAACGCGCGGGCGCGGCGTACGGCGCGCCGGTATTCCTGGTGCAGCCGCTCGAGGTTGCCGGTCACGGCGGCCTGCGCCGCCGCGAGCGGCAGGAGCGCCGCGAACGCGCGCCGGCATGACTCCGCTTCCGGCGAGCGCTCGACCGACGGCACCGCCACGGGGGCGTCGGCAACGTATTCGGCGTCCTGCAGGCGAACGCCCATCAGCGCGCGGGGCGTGGCGTGGACCCGCGCGCCGGGGTCCGCGCTCGGCGGATAGACCTCGAGGGCGGAGAGTCCGTGCCGCGCGAAGGCTGCCGCGAGTGCAGCGAGCGCGGCGTTCCAGGCAACGTTGAATTCGCGCCGCTGTTCGGCGTAGCACGCGAGAAGACGCAGCATCTCGCCCGCGAGCAGCAGGCATTTCTCGTCCAGGAAGACGTAGCCCTCCTGCATCGCCCTGCGCTCCTCCTTCTGCTCGAGGACGAAGCTCCTGGTCGGGGTGATGTCCATGAAGATTCTGCGGCCGCGATGCGTGCGCGTCAGCCGAGATGCGCGGCGATCTGTGCGTCGGAGAGCCGTGAGAGCTCGACCTTCGGCAGCCGCGCAAGGAGCTTCCAGCCCGCTGCCATGCTCTCCTCGAGCGTGCGTGGCGACGTTTGCGTGACGATCGTTCCCTCGAACGCGGCGCCGAACGCGAGATAGAGCCGGTCGGTCTCGGCGAGGCCTTCCTCGCCGACGACGCTCGCGAGCACGCGGGCCTGCACTGCGCGCGCGTAGGCCGCATAGAGCTGCGAGGAGAGCGCCGGATGATCGGGATGCGTGTACTTGCCGCCGGTGCCGTCCTTCATGAGGCGCGAGAGGCTCGGCAGCACGTTGACCGGCGGATAGACGCCGCGCCGATCGAGGTCGCGCGAGAGCACGATCTGGCCCTCGGTGATGTAGCCGGTCAGGTCCGGAATCGGGTGCCCGATGTCGTCGGCCGGCATCGTGAGGATGGAGAGCTGGGTCAGCGTCCCTTTGGCGCCGCGGATGCAGCCGGCGCGCTCGAACAGCGTCGCGAGGTCCGAATACATGTAGCCCGGAAAGCCCTTGCGACTCGGGATCTCGCCCTTCGACGACGAGACCTCGCGCAGCGCCTCGGCGTAGTTCGTCATGTCGGTGAGGATCGCGAGCACGTGCTTGCCCTCGACGAACGCGAGGTACTCGGCAGCGGTCAGCGCGAAGCGCGGCGTCAGGAGCCGCTGCGTCGACGAGTCCGACGCGAGGTTGAGGAAGAGCGCGGTGCGCTCGAGTGCGCCGTCCTGCTCGAGACTCCTGCGGAAGAACTCGGCGCTGTCGTAGGGCACGCCGATGCCGGCGAACACGATCGCGAATTCGCCGCCCTGCGCGTGCGCCGCCGCCTGCCGCAGGCGCGCATGTCCCGCGATCTCGACCGCGAGCCGGTCGTGCGGCAGCCCGCCGCCCGAGAAGATCGGCAGCTTCTGCCCGCGCACGAGGCTGTTCATCAGGTCGAGCGTGGTGACGCCGGTCTCGATGAAATCGCGCGGCATTGCGCGCGCGACCGGATTGATCGGCAGGCCTTCGATCGGATAGGTGGCGCGCGCGGCGACCGGCGGCCCGCCGTCGATCACCTGGCCGACGCCGTTGAACACGCGGCCGAGGATGCCGGGCGAAAGCCCGAACGACAGCGGCTCGCCGATGAAGCGCACGACTGTTCCGGCGAGCGACAGGCCGGAAGTCGACTCCAGCACCTCGATCGTCATGAAGTCGCGATCGATCGCGGCGATCCGCCCGAGCCGGGTGCGGCCGTCGCTGCCGCGCACCTCGACCGCGTCGTTCAAGCCGACGTCGAGCGTGCGCTTCAGGAAGAGAAGCGGCCCCTCGAGCCGGGTCGCCGCGCCTTCAACCGTGAGCCGCATGGGTCGCCTCGTGGGCCTCGGACAGATCGGTGAACTCGCGCTCCATCGCCGCCTCGAGCGCGTCGAAGCGGGGAAGCTCGCTGTCGGGGATTTCCTCGCCCATCCGCTGCAGCGCGCGCACGCAGTCGAGCCGCGCGATCCGGTCGGGGTGGATGCCCGCCGCCTGCGCGCGCTCGGCGAGATCGATGAACCGCCCGATCTCGCGCATCATCGTGCCCTGGCGCGCCGGCGAGCAGACGCGGTCGACCTCCGAGAACGCCGATTGGCGCAGGAACGCCTCGTTGACGAGGTCGGCGCAGAAGAGCGTCAGCTGCTGCTTCAGCGGCAGCGCGTCCTTGCCGATGATGCGCGCCATCCGGTCGAGCCGCGCCTGCTCGTCGAGCAGCGTGAGGAAGCGCCGGCGCAGCACCGTCCATTGGGAGAGGCCCTGCTCGGTCCACCACGGGACGAACGTCCGCGCGTCCTCGGAATACGACTGCAGCGGATGGATCGCGGGATAGAAGCGGGCCTGCGCACGCTTCACGTCGAGCGCCCAGAACGCCTTCACGTAGCGCTTGGTGTGCGAGGTCACGGGCTCGGAGAAGTCGCCCGACGGCGGGCTGATCGCGCCGATGACGGTGACGGAGCCGCGCCCGCCCGCGAGCGGTTCCACGACAGCGGCGCGCTCGTAGAAGTCGGCGAGACGCGAGCTGAGATACGCTGGGTAGCCGCCTTCGCCTGGCAGTTCGCCGAAGCGTCCCGACACTTCGCGCAGTGCCTCGGCCCAGCGCGACGTCGAGTCGGCCATGAGCGCCACGTGCAGGCCCTGGTCGCGGAAATATTCGGCGACGGTGATCGCCGAGTAGATCGACCCCTCGCGTGCCGCGACCGGCATGTTCGACGTGTTGGCGATGATGACGGTGCGCTCCATCAGCGGCCGGCCGGTGCGCGGGTCCGTCAGCAGCGGAAATTCCTCGAGCACGCCCGCCATCTCGTTGCCGCGCTCGCCGCAGCCGAGATAGACGATGACGTCGGCGTTGCAGCCTTTCGCGAGCGCTTCGAGGAGCACGGTCTTGCCGGTGCCGAATCCCCCGGGCACCGCGGCCTTGCCGCCCTGCGCGACGGGGAAAAGCGAGTCGATGATGCGCTGGCCGGTGACGAGCGGCGCCTGCGACGGCAGTCGGCGCGTGACCGGGCGCGGCGTTCGCACCGGCCAGTCGTGTCGCATCGCGAGCGTCGCGCGCCGTGCCGTCGTCAAGGCGCAGTGTGCAGATGGTCGCGTCCTCGCGCCTCGCGCCTGTCGCCGCCACGCGCGTTACAACGCCCGTGACGTCCGGCGGCGCGAGCACCGCCTGCGTGCGCCGTCCGGCGGCGGCGACGTCGCCGATGATCGCGCCGGCCCGAATGGTGTCGCCGACCGCCACGCGCGGCGTGAACGCGAATTCCGCCGCGGTCGCACGCCGCATGCCGGGGTGCACGAACGCAGAATCCGTGCCCGCGAGCGGACGCAGGAGACCGTCGAAGATGTTGCCGAGAAGACCGGGGCCGAGCGGAATGGCGAGCGGCAGGCCGTGGCCGACGACGACCGTCCCCGGCCGGAAGCCGGTGGTGTCCTCGTAGACCTGCACGACGATCTCGTCGCCCTCGATGCGCACGACTTCGCCGAGCAGCGCGTCCGGACCGACCTCGACGGCTTCGCGCATCGCGAACGGGCCCTCGGCAATCGCGCGGACGACGGGACCGGCGACCCAGCGGATCAGTGCACGGCTCATGCGAGCTCCATGGCGCGCGTCTGCTCGAGCTCGTGGAGCAGGCGGGCGCCGATTTCGGCACGGTCGGCGCAGAGGCCGTCGCAGCGTGCCGTCGATGACGTTCGCCCCCGCGGTGATGCGCAGTCCCGCGGTGATCGCGGGATCGGCGGCAAGCGTCGGCGCGCTGCCGAACTCGCGGGCGATCCGCGCGGCCAGCGCGGCGCGCTCGTCCGCGGCCCACCCCGGTGGACAGGCGATGTGGAGCAGGGCGTTCGGCAGCGCGTCCTTCGCCTGCAGCGACGATTGCGTCGACCCACGACGCGCGCGCGGCCGCGTCGGCCCAGCGTGCGTCGAGCGCGCGCGGAAGGCGACGCCAGCCGGCGGCGAGAAAGGTGGACGAGCGGTGCTGCAATGCGAGGCGCAGCCGCGTCTGCAGCGTGGCCTGCGCCGCGGCGACCCGCAGGTCGCGGTGCGCGCGTTCCTCGGCGAACGCAGCGCGCATTCGCGCGCGCGCGTCGGCGTGCGCCTCGCGGAGGATCGCCGCGCAGCGCGCGCGTGCGTCGGCGTCGATCGCGGCGCACTTCTGCGCGCGATCGGCCTCGATCAGTGCGAGGAGTGCCTTGGTCTGCCGATCGAGCGTCATGAGGGTTCCAGTCCCAGCTGCCGGCGCAGCCGCGACGCGATGTCGGGCAATTCGACCTTGCCCGCCGCATCGGGGACGAGCACCGTGAGCGGCGAAAGCGCGGCCAGCGCGCGGGAAAGCGACGCGTCGTCAATGTGCGCGGCGACGGCGGCGCTGACCAGCACGAGCTTCGCTTCGGCACGGGCCGCGGCCAGCGCGTCGGCTTCCTCGCCGGGGGCAGGAACGCGCGTGTTCACGCCGGCAAGCCGGAAGCCGGCCGCGCTGATCTCGTCGCCCAGGTAGCACGCGAGCGCCATCAGACGAGCCGGTTGAGGATCAGGATCGACACGATGAGCCCGTAGATCGCGATGCCCTCGGCGAGGCCGACGAAGATCAGCAGGCGGCCGAAGAGCTCGGGCTTCTCGGCGAGCGCGCCGATCGCCGCGGTGCCAACCTTGGCGACGGCGAATCCCGCGCCGAGCGACGACAGTCCGGTCGCGAGCGCGGCGCCGACGAGCCCGAAGCTCCACGCTTCCGGGGCGAGGCTCGGCGCTCCGGAGGCCGCGCCAGCGGCGAGTGCGCCGGGAGCGACCAGGAGCAATCCGGTGGCCATGGCGGCGAGCATTGCGGTGAGCGCGACCAGCGCGGCGACGAAACGGTTGGGGGATTTCATGAGGGCTTCTCCTGCGCGGTGGATGGGGGTGCCGGCAGCGGACGGAAAATCCGTCCTTCGGCCGTCAGGAAACGGGTGAAGAATTCGAACAGCACGAGGCGCGTCGTCTGGATCGACACGACCATCGTCTCCAGCACGAGGACGATCAAGTTGCCCACGACGAGCACGACCGCCTTGGCTACGATGTTGTCGGCGGCGTCCATCAGCGCGACGATCGCCGACGACAGCCCGGCGTGCGCCAGCGCGAACGCGCCCACGCGCGCGAACGACAGCGTGTTGATGAGGATCTGCAGCAGCCGCTCGACGAGCTCGGCGATGGCGGAGAGCGCCGCGGTGACGCGGCGCGCATGCAGCGCGTGCCCGACGCAGAACGCCGTGGCGCCGACGCCGGCGACCACGAATCCGCGCGGATCGACGAGGCCCGCGAGCAGGCCGAGGTACGTTGCGACGTAGCCCGCGTCGGTCGAGGCCCACGCGGCGAACTCGCCGCGCCACCACGCTTCGAGCGCATTGAGGACGAGACCGAGCGTCAGCAGCACGGCGCCACCCGCGAGCGGCGCGCCGAGGATCGTCAGCGGTGCGGCGAGCGGGGCGACCCAGAGCGGTTCGAGCGCGTGCACGCTGAACACGCTCCCGAACAGGAGGCCGAACACCACGGCGGAGATTCCGCCGGCGATGAAGAGCTTTGCGATCGCGAAGCGGTTGCGCAGCGCGAATCCGGCCGCGGCGATGACGAGGCCCTGGCCCACGTCGCCGAACATGTAGCCGAACATAAGCGGCACGGCAAGCGCGAGCAGCACGCTGGGGTCAGCCTCGTTGCGCGACGGCATGCCGAGCGCGCGGCTGAAGATCTCGAACGGCTTCGCCCAGGCGGGGTTCGCGAGCAGCAGCGGCGCCTTCGCCTTGGGCGGCGGCGGCGGAAAATGCAGCAGCGCGCGCGCCTGCGCCGCGTCGAGCGCGGCGCCGAGGCGCATTCCGGAGAAATCGCTGGTCCATCCGGTGATCCAGCAGAAGTGCTCGCCCGATTCCAGCGCGCGCACGTTGTCGATCACCCATTGCAGCCGCGCGGCGTCGCCGAGCGCCGCGTGCAGCTCGTGCTGCACGGCAAGCGCATCGAGCTCGGTGGTGAGCCGCGCCTGCTCCTGGTCGAGCGCCGCGAGGCGCGGCGCGATGTAGCGCTCCGTCTCGGCGGCATCGACCTTGAGCCACGCAGGCGTGTCGTAGGCGCGACCCTTCAGCAGCGCAGCCTGCTGCGCGAGCGCCAGCACGTCGTCGGCCGCGCCCACGGTGAGCGCGCACAGCGCGCAGGGCATCGTCCCGTTGAGGTCGACCGAGCGCGCCAGTGTGCCGGGCGGCAGCTCCGGCTCGCTGCCGGGCGGGAACACGAAGAGCCGCGCGTGCAGCACCGGCCCCGCGCCGGCCAGTCGCGCGAAGTCGATGACGCTATCGCCGATCGTCGTCAGCACGCGCCGCCACAGCAGGATCTCGCCGCGCTCGGACTCGCAGCGCTGCAGCTGCGCGATGACGGGCTCCGCCGCCTCGCTCCATGCGCGCAGATGCGCGAGGCTGCGCGCGAGCGTCGCCGCCGGCGCCTCCGGGAACGGGCGCGGCGCGTGCTGCGAACGCGGCCAGTAGCGCCGATAGCGCAGCGAGAGCTCCGCGAATTCGGAGAGTTGCGGGCGGAGGTCGGCAAGTGCGGCAGGCAGCACGGCCGACGGCCGCGCCTCCAGCTCGACCGCACCCGTCGCGGCCAGCGCCTCGAGCGCAAGCGTGGCGTCGTCGCGGGCGGCGAGGATCTCGAACCAGCGCGCGGACTTCGGACGGATCATGGGGCGCTCAGGCGACCAGTGGCACGCCGGGCAGCGCGGCGCGGCGCACGAGCTCGCCGCGCAGGCGCTCGCCGTCCTGCGCGATCAGGGCGACATAGACGAATGCCGCGGCGGGATCGAGCATCGCGCGGCGGAACAGGAGCGTGAGGCGCGCGCCGAGCGCGCGCCGCAGCGCGTCGCCGTCGCGCAGGGCGGGATCGCGAAACTGCGCGAGATGCGCGGCCACGGTTCGCACGAGCTCGGCGAGCAGCGTCGCGTCCAGCGCCCCGTGCGGCAAGCGGCGCTCCCATTCGCGCAGCCAGAGGCGGCCGATCCGGTCGGACTCCGCCCACGCGTCTAGAGAGCGGCGCGAGCACGCCGCCGGACGGCGCGTGCGTTCCGGTGGCATCGCGCTCGCAAAGGTCGCAGTAGAGCTCGTCGTCGGCCATCCATGCCGCGGGCTTGCCACCGCGTGCGAGGTGGGCGCAGACGGCAAGGTCGGCGACGACGGCGCACCACGCGACCGCCGGTTCCCACGTTTCGGGCATCCACGCGGCGATTTCGCGGACCTGCTCGCGCCAGCGCTGACGGAAGAGCCGGTCGATCTCGTGCGGCGTGCTCATCGGCCCGATCCCGGCCATCCAGACGTGCAGAGCGCCGGTGCGCGCGGTGTCGATCAGCGCAGGCAGCTCGCGCAGATGCTCGATGCGCCGCCATGCAAGTTCGTCGGGGCGGGCGCCGAAGCGGGCCGACAGTCGCGCCTGCGCGTATTCGAGGCTGCCCATCATCGTTGCGTGAGCTCGCCCGCGAGCGCGGCGACGGCGGCGTCGAGCCGTGCTTCGTCGTCGGGCGTGAGGTCCTGACGCGCTTCCGCATCGTGGCCGGTGGCGTCCAGCGCGGCGACGGCCTCGACTGCGTGCCGCTCGAACGTGGCGCGGATGGCGCCTATCCTGCGCTCGGTGCGCTCGGCGAGCGCGCGCCCGGCGGCGCGCGCGGCCTCGACCATCGCGGCGGCAGCGGTCTCGGCGGCGGTGACGGCGTCGCGGGCGGCATGCTCCGCGTCGAGCACCTGCGCAATCGCCGTTTCCACGGCGCTGTCGGGAACGCGGGTGTCAGCCATTTTTCGGCGAGGCGGCGCGCGGCCGATGCGTCCGCCGGGGACTTCTTCCCTGACCCGGCGGCGACGGCGTCCGCGTCACGCGAACGCGCTATCCCCAGTGGCGCCACTCCTAGGGAAAAAGCATGCTACCGCCCCCTCCCGCATGGCTTGATCTGTGTCACGCAGCGATGCATTAGCGTCGCTATTTCGCGAGGCATTTTGCCGCGGCGGCGCGGGACGAGACCAACAGGCCGCCGCTGCGATTTGCAGGACGGCTCGTGGCGATCCGCACGCGTGCGGATCGTGTCGAAAGGTCGCGATCTGCGTGTTACGGACCCCGTTACATTCCATAGGCGACGGGAGCGATTTTCTTGCGCTTCGTGGACAAACGCTCGGATGCCGCGAAACGCGAAAGACTCCGTTGATCCACGTCAACCGCGTGGGCATCGCGCAGGTTCTAAATGGCGACGTTGCAGCGACCCGACGATTTCTTGCGTGCAGTGATTGCGGTTTGCAGCGCCGCGCGCCGCCAGGAGGGAAACAAATGATCGAAACCTATTACGAGCTGATGCGCCGGCAGGGAATATCGCGTCGCAGCTTCCTCAAGTTCTGCAGTCTCACCGCGGCCTCGCTCGGACTCGGTGACGCCGGCGCGCAGCAGATCGCCCAGGCGATGCAGACGAAGCCGCGCACGCCGGTCATCTGGCTGCACGGTCTCGAATGCACGTGCTGCAGCGAGTCGTTCATCCGCTCGGCGCACCCCCTCGCGAAGGACGTCGTCCTGTCGATGATCTCCCTCGACTACGACGACACGCTGATGGCGGCCGCCGGCTACCAGGCGGAAGAGGCGCTCGAAGAGACGATCAAGAAGTACAAGGGCAACTACATTCTCGCCGTCGAGGGCAACCCGCCGCTCGGCGACGACGGCGTCTACTGCATTCCCGGCGGCAAGCCGTTCGTCGACAAGCTGCGCCACGTCGCCAAGGACGCGAAGGCGATCATCTCGTGGGGTTCCTGCGCGTCGTGGGGCTGCGTGCAGGCCGCGAAGCCGAACCCGACGCAGGCAACGCCGGTGCACAAGGTGATCACCGACAAGCCGATCATCAAGGTTCCGGGCTGCCCGCCCATCGCCGAGGTGATGACGGGCGTCGTGACATACATGCTGACCTTCGACCGCCTGCCCGACCTCGATTCGCAGGGCCGCCCGAAGATGTTCTACAGCCAGCGCATTCACGACAAGTGCTATCGCCGGCCGCATTTCGATGCGGGCCAGTTCGTCGAGAAGTTCGACGACGCCGGCGCGCGCATGGGCTACTGCCTCTACAAGGTGGGGTGCAAGGGCCCGGTCACGTACAACGCATGCTCGACCGTGCGCTGGAACGAGGGGACGTCGTTCCCGATCCAGTCCGGTCACGGCTGCATCGGCTGCTCCGAGGACGCGTTCTGGGACAAGGGGTCGTTCTACGACCACCTCACCACGATCACGCCTCCGGGCGGGCTCGGAATCGAAGGCACGGCGGACCGGATCGGCCTCGCGGCCGTGGGGATCGCCGGCGCGGCGGTGGTCGCGCATGCCGCGGTCAGCGCGATCAGGCAGGCGCGCAGCCCGAGCCGAAATGACAAGGTCAGCGAAACGGAGAAGTGATCATGGCGACCATTCAAACCCAGGGTTTCACGCTTGACGACAGCGGCAAGCGCATCGTCGTCGATCCGATCACCCGCATCGAGGGCCATCTGCGCATCGAGGTCAACGTCGACAAGGACAACGTCATCCGCAATGCGGTGTCCACCGGCACGATGTGGCGCGGCCTCGAGGTGATCCTCAAGGGCCGCGACCCGCGCGACGCGTGGGCGTTCGTCGAGCGGATCTGCGGCGTCTGCACGGGCGTGCACGCGCTCGCGTCGGTGCGCTCGGTCGAGGACGCGCTCGGGATCAAGATCCCGAAGCAGGCGAATGTCATCCGCAACCTGATGCATTCGACGCTCTACGCGCAGGATCACCTCGTCCACTTCTACCACCTGCACGCGCTCGACTGGGTCGACGTCGTGTCGGCGCTCTCCGCCGATCCGAAGAAGACCTCCGAGCTGCAGCAGAGCATCTCGCCGTGGCCGAACAGCTCGCCGGCGTACTTCCGCGACGTGCAGAACCGCCTGAAGAAGTTCGTCGGCAGCGGTCAGCTCGGCATCTTCGCCAACGGCTACTGGGGCAGCAAGGCGTACAAGCTCCCGGCCGAGGCGAACCTGATGGCGACGACGCACTACCTCGAGGCGCTCGACTTCCAGAAGGAGATCGTCAAGATCCAGACGATCTTCGGCGGCAAGAACCCGCACCCGAACTGGCTCGTCGGCGGCGTCCCATGCTCGATCAACCTCGACAGCACCGGGGCGGTCGGCGCGATCAACATGACGCAGCTCAACATGATCGGCGACATCGTCAACCGGACGATCGACTTCATCGACCAGGTCTACGTCCCCGACCTCCTCGCGATCGCCGGGTTCTACAAGGACTGGGCGGCGATCGGCGGCGGCCTGTCCAGCAAGAACGTGCTGTCGTACGGCGAGTTCCCGGACATCGCCAACGACTACTCGAACGCCAGCATGCTGCTGCCGTCGGGCGTGATCCTGAACGGCGACCTCAAGAAGGTCTACGACGTCGACCTGAAGGCGCCGGACCAGGTGCAGGAATGGGTGACGCACTCCTGGTACAAGCAGGGCGACGAGAACAAGGGCCTGCACCCGTTCGACGGCGTGACCGACCCGAACTTCGTGCTGGGACCGAAGACCAAGGGCACGAAGACGAACATCGAGAACGTCGACGAAGGCGCCAAGTACTCGTGGGTCAAGTCGCCGCGCTGGAAGGGCAACGCGGTCGAAGTCGGTCCGCTCGCCCGCTACCTCGTCGCGTACGCGCGCGGCAACAAGGAAGTCACCGAGCAGGTCGACGATGGTGCTGAAGACGCTCGACGTCCCGGTCACCGCGCTGTTCTCGACGCTCGGCCGCACCGCCGCGCGCGGGCTCGAGGCGTCGTGGGCCGCGCACAAGATGAAGTACTTCTACGATCAGCTGATGGGCAACCTCAAGGCGGGCGACTTCGCGACGGCCAACGTCGACAAGTGGGAGCCGTCGACCTGGGGCAGCGCCGAGCTGAAGGGCGTCGCACCCTGCGAGGCCCCGCGCGGAGCGCTGGCGCACTGGGTGAGGATCAAGGACACGAGGATCGAGAGCTACCAGTGCGTGGTGCCGACGACGTGGAACGCGGGTCCGCGCGACGCCAAGAACCAGATCGGCCCCTACGAGGCGGCGCTGCTCAACACGCCGATGGTGAACCCGGCGCAGCCGCTCGAGATCCTGCGCACGATCCACAGCTTCGATCCCTGTCTCGCCTGCGCGTCGCACGTGATGACGCCCGAGGGCGAAGAGATCGTATCCGTCAAGGTGAGCTGAACCGGTGAGGAGTCTGTCATGAGAGTTGATCCGGTTTCCGGCGAAGTGCTCGCCGGTCCGCTCGAGCCCGTCTATGTGTACGAGGCGCCGGTGCGCTTCTGGCACTGGGTGATGATGGTGGCGATGTTCGTCCTGGTGGGCACCGGGTACCTGATCGGCAGCCCGCCGCCGGCGATCGGCGGCGAGGCGGCGTTCAGCTACATGTTCGCCTACATCCGGATGATCCACTTCATCGCGGCGATGGTGTTCGCGGTGACGTTCGCCTACCGCATTTACTGGGCGTTCGTCGGCAACCACTCGTCGCGGGCGCTGTTCATCGTGCCGGTGTGGAGTGGCAGCTGGTGGCGCGGCTTCTTCGACCAGATGCTGTACTACCTGTTCCTGAAGAAGGAGTCGAAGCTCTGGGTCGGCCACAACCCGCTCGCGCAGTTCGCGATGTTCGCGATGTACGCGCTCGGCACGATCTTCATGATCGTCACGGGATTCGCGCTCTACGCCGAGCAGTGGGGCTGGGGCACGACGCCGATGAACCTGATGGGCTGGGTGTTCGTGCTGTTCGGCGACCCGCAGATGGTGCGCACGCTGCACCACCTCGGGATGTGGTACCTGGTGCTGTTCGCCATCGTCCACATGTACATGGTGTTCCGCGAGGACATCATGAGCGGCGAATCGGTCATCGGCACGATGACCAACGGCATCCGCATGTTCAAGCGCGAGCCGCGGGCATGAACGCAGGAGGCCCGCTTGCACCGCACGCGGCGGGCCGCCGTGCTGGCCGCGTCTAGCACTGCCGCCAAGACCGCCGGCCGACGGCCGGCGCGCCTTGCGTTGTCCTCGCGGCGTCCGCCGCACCCGGGCGAGTTCCTCGAAACCCGGTATCTGAAGCCGCTGTCGATCAGCCAGACCGATCTCGCGGAGGCGCTCGGCATCTCGCGCCGGCGCGTCAACGAGCTTGTCAACGGGCGCCGCGCAATCACGCCGGACACGGCGGTCCGCCTCGCGATGTACTTCGACAACGAGGCGTCGTTCTGGATGCACCTGCAGGTCGCGTGGGACATGCACGCGGCGATGCGCGACGTCGTCGTGCGGCGGCGCCCCGCCAAGCGTCCCGCCTGAGCCTTCCCGGACGCCGGCTCCGGCGCCCGAACCTCGGCCCGCCGCTCGGCGCGGAGTCCCGTTGACATAGCGCAATACGCGTTCCCCGGGCCCCGGTAGTCTTGCACCTGTTACGGACTGCGTAACACGGGGCGAGATGGAACCGCAGATCGAAGTTCTGGTGCTGGGAATCGGCAACGTCCTCTGGGCGGACGAGGGATTCGGCGTGCGGGCCGTCGAGGCGCTGCACGCGGCGTTCGCGTTTCCCGCCGGCGTGGAGCTGATGGACGGCGGCACGCTCGGGCTCAACCTGTACGAGCCGGTCGCGACGGCCAGACGCGTCCTCGTGCTCGACGCGATCGACTTTTCGCTCGAGCCCGGCACGCTGCGCGTGCTGCGCGGCGACGAAGTGCCGGCATGGGGCCGCACCAAGCTCTCGCCGCACCAGACCGGCTTCAACGACGTGCTGGCGCTCGCGCAACTCAACGGCCGCGAGCCGGAAGCGATCGTCGCGATCGGCGTGCAGCCGGTCGATCTTTCCGATTTCGGCGGCAGCCTGACGGGACCCGTGCGCGCGAGGCTGGCCGAAACGGTGACCCTCGCCGCGCGGGAGATTGCCGCATGGGGATTCGCCGGCCGCGCGCGGACCGCGGACGAGATCGTCGATCCGCTCAACGCGACGCCACTCGCGCTCACGGTGTACGAATCCGGCCGGCCGACCGACGCGGAAGCCTGTCGCGCCGGCGACCCGCGCCTCCTCGAGCGGCTTGGCACCGCGGACGAGCGTGCTTCGACGCCGGACAGCAAATCCACGTCGCCTTCCCCGGAGTCGCGCTGACATGTGCATCGGGATTCCGATGATGGTCATCGCGTGTCGCGAGGACACCGGCGACTGCGAAGGTCGCGGCCGCCGCGAGCAGCTCAACTTCATGCTGCTGGGCGAGCAGCCGCCGGGCACGTGGGTGCTGGCCTTCCAGGGCGCGGCGCTGCGCACGATGTCCGCCGAGGAGGCCGAGCAGACCGGACGCGCGCTGGATGCGCTGGAGGCAGTCTCGGGCGGCGACGACAACCTCGACCGATTCTTCGCCGACCTCACCGACTCGCGCGCCGGAGCTGCCGGCCCACCTCAAAGGCAACAAGCCATGACGATCCCGATGCCCCCGAACAGCGCCGATCCGCGCTCGCACCCGCTGATCGCGCGCCTGGTCGCCCGCGATGGCTTCGTCGAGGTCGACGCCGCCAACTTCGACGAATTCAGCGCGCGCAGCGGCCATGTGCTCCTCGTGTTCACCGAGGATCCCGTCCGCTACAAGGAGACCCTCGATCTCGCGGTGATCGTGCCCGAGCTCGGGCGCGCGTTCCCCGGCGCGTTCGCGGTCGGCATTCTCCTGCCCGACGCGGCACGCAAGATTGCCGTGCGCTACGGCTTCCGCCGCTGGCCGGCAATCGTGCTGCTGCGCGACGGTCGCTACGTCGGTGCCGTCGACGGCCTGCGCGACTGGAGCGAGTACATCACCGAGCTCACGCGTCTGCTCGAGGCGCCCGTCGCACGCGCGCCTTCGATCGGCATCGCCGTGACCGGGCCCGGCGGAAGCGCCGCCGGCTGCACCGGCTGAAATCACGAATAATTCTGGAGAGCGCAATGAACGAGTTCCCCCTTCCCGTGCGCATGGTCGGCCCCGGCTCGCAACCGGAAGACGCCGAGACGCTCGAGTACTTGCAGATGCCGCGCGAGATGAACACGTTCCGCATGCCGGTCGTCCCCGAGACCGCCGACGCGGCTGCGCTCCGCGCGTCGCGCGAATTGCTCGGCGGATTCCTGGATGCAATGTCGCGCTGGAATCCCGCGACCGACAGCAACGGCCCGCAATGCGATCTTGCGCGGATGTCGCCGGAGACCCTGACGGTCACCAACCAGATGCTGGGCGAGGGTGAAGTCAGCATCGTCGTCGGCGGCGAGGAGGACCTCCGGATCC
The DNA here is from genome assembly GCA_963717695.1 of uncultured beta proteobacterium. Lineage (GTDB taxonomy): Bacteria > Pseudomonadota > Gammaproteobacteria > Burkholderiales > Casimicrobiaceae > CAIWHR01. The sequence goes on from CAVQWR010000007.1 coordinate 39,550, forward strand.
AGGAAAGCGTGTTCACGGGCCTCTGGCGCGTCGTCCGTTTCGATGCCGAGCGGCGCATCGTCGCCGACTGGCTGGAAGCGGGCGCGCTGCCCCGTGTCGTCGTCGATGCGGCGCGGCGTGCGGCGCAGCCCGACATCGTCGACGGCAGCGCCAGCGCGGAAGGCGTGATGAATGCCCCGGCGCTGATCGCCGAGATCCGCGCGCAGAAGGCATCGCGCGTCGCGGGCGCCCCTGCCCACGTGATCAACCTCACGCTTTTCCCGATGACGCCGCAGGACCATGCGGCACTCGATGCCGCGCTGCCGGTCGGTCTCGTCGCGATCATTTCGCGCGGCTTCGGCAACTGCCGGATCACGTCGACCGGCGTGCGCGATGTCTGGCGCGTCCAGTATTTCAACAACATGAACACGCTGATCCTCAACACCATCGAGATCGTCGACGTCCCCGAAGTGGCACTCGCGGCCGCCGAGGATCTCGAGGACAGCCGCGAGCGGCTGTCCGAGCTCGTCGACTGGATGACGGCGTCGCTCGCCGAATGAGCGTGCGGAGCGGTCTGCGATGAGCGACCACGAAACCTTCGGCGACGCCGGCCGGATCACGCCTTCGACACGCATGGAATGCAAGATCTGCTGGTACGTCTACGATCCCTCCGAGGGCGACGTCGTCTGGCAGATCCCCGCGGGCACGCCCTTCAGCGCGCTGCCCCCGCACTGGACGTGCCCCAACTGCTCGGCGACGAAGGACCAGTTCCTGGTGCTGCCCGATGCCTGACGCGACCGTCCTGCCGGACCCCAGCGCACGTCTCGTCACCGCCTATCGCGAGGTCTCGTCGCGGATGTGCGGTCTCAATGTCTACAACGCGGCGCTCGACGTCGAGGCGGTCGCGTTCGCGCCGTGGGGCGACGCTTGGCTCGGTGTGATGCTGACGCCGTGGTTCATGAACCTTATGCTGCTGCCGCGGGATGTCGCGCAATGGCACCCGCTGCCGACGGGAGCGAAGCGCCGCTACCGCTTTCCGGCCGGCGACTACGAGTTCGTCGGCGCGAGCGACGCGGCGATCGGCGAATACCAGGTCTGCTCGCTGTTCTCGCCGCTGCACGAATTCTCCGATCATGCGACCGCGCAGCTCGTCGCGACGCTGGCGCGCGAGGCGCTGTTCGATCCCGCCAACGCCGAAAAGCCGCAGGCGCCGACGTCCCCTGTGCTGACGCCGTTGCCCGATCCGCTCGATGCGGGCCCGGGACCGCTTGCCCAGATCGAGGCGCAGCTCGAGGCGCCGATGTCGAAGCGCGACTTCCTGCGCGCGCGCTTCCTCGGAGGCGACCATGGCGATCGAAGGTGAGCTTCGCGTCCGGCTCGGCTGGGACGGGCGCGCCGTGCGCAGCGTGCGCATCGCCTCGACCCGTCCGTTCGCCGCGGCGCGCCTGCTGACCGGCATGGTGCCCTCGGATGCGAGCGCCACGGTGGCGCGTCTCTACAGCATCTGCAGCTGCGCGCAGGAGACCGCCTCCGCGCGCGCGCTCGAGGCGGCCGCCGGCGACGACGTAGCGGTGCCGGATCGAGCGAGCGTTGCCGTCAAGCTCGAGGCGATCCAGGAGTACCTGTGGCGCATCCTCATCGACTGGCCGCAGGCGATGGGGCGCGACGCGCTCGTTCCGCCGGTCGCCGAGGCGCGGCGGCGCATTTCCGAAATGCAGCGTGCGTTGCGCGCCGCGGACGAGGCTGGTCCTGCGCCGCCGCGTGCGCCGCTCGATGCGCTTGCTGCTGCGCACGTCTACGGAATCACGCCGAAGGCGTTCCTCGCGCTGCGGGACATCGACGCACTCGAAGACTGGATCACGCGGGCGCACACGCTGCCCGCCGTGCTGCTCGGCATGCTGCAGGCGCAGTTGCCCACACTCGGGCAGAGCGACGTCGCGCTGATGCCCGACGTCGAGCGCCTCGAATTCGTGGCGCACGTGCTGCCGGCGTTCGGGGAGCGCCCGGATTTCGCGCGCGCGCCCGACTGGGCCGGAGCGCCGGTGGAAACGGGCGCGCTCGCCCGCATGCAATCGCACCCGCTGCTCGAGGCACTGCGCGCGCGGCAGGGCAACGCCGTCGCCGTGCGCATGACGGCGCGCCTCGTCGAGCTCGCCGCACTCCTCGTCGGGCTGGAAGGCGAAGCGGCCGGAGCCGAGGAGCGGCGCTGGATCGACGCGTTCGCAACGGCACCCGGGGAGGGCGTTGCGGCGGTGCAGACGGCGCGGGGCCTGCTGCTGCATCGCGCGCGGCTCGACGCGGGGCGCGTCGCCGGCTACGAAATCGTCGCGCCGACCGAGTGGAATTTTCATCCGGCGGGAGCGCTCGCGCGCGGACTCGATGGCGTGGAGGCCGACGACGAGGCGACGCTGCAGGGACGCGCGCGGCTCGTCGTGCAGGGACTCGATCCCTGCGTCGCCTGCCGCATCGAGGTCGGCCATGCATGAGATGTCGCTTGCCGAAGGCATGCTCGCGATCGTCGAGGACACCGCGCGCAGGAACAACGCGACGCGGGTCGCGTCGGTGTGCCTCGAGCTGGGCGCGCTCGCGCACGTCGAAACCGAGGCGCTGCGCTTCTGCTTCGACGCGGTGGCGCGGGGCGGTCCGGCGGCCGGCGCGCGGCTCGACGTCGTCACGACGCCGGGGCTCGCGTGGTGCATGCCCTGTGGCGACCGCGTGCCGCTCGCGCGGCTGGGCGACGCGTGCCCGGTGTGCGGCAGCTACCAGCTCACCGTGGTCGCGGGCGAAGAGATGCGGGTGAAGGAAATCGAAATCGCGTGAGCGCGCAAGGCGCGTTCCCGGCAACAGGAGACAGGCGATGTGCACGACATGCGGATGTGGGCACGGCGAGGCGAGGGTCGAAGGCATTCCGGTGACCGCTGCGGCGGATGCGCCGGCGGCCGGCTGGCACCGCCACGACGACGGCAGCGTGCACGCCGATCATGATCACGGCGCTGCCCACGGGCACGACCACGCGCACCACCATCCACACGGGCATGCACACGGGCTGGGCGCTGCGGCCGGACCGCGCGGCGCGCACGCCCCGGGTATGTCGGCGACGCGCGCGGTGCAGATCGAGGAGGACATCCTCGCGCAGAACAACGTGTACGCCGCGCGCAACCGGCGTCTGCTCGCCGATCGCGGCGTGTTCGCGCTGAACCTGGTGTCGAGCCCCGGGTCCGGCAAGACCACGCTCCTCGTGAAGAGCATCGAGGCACTGCGCGAGCGCGTCGCCGTCGCCGTGATCGAGGGCGACCAGCAGACCTCGCTCGACGCCGATCGCATTCGCAACACCGGCGCGCCGGCCGTGCAGATCAACACCGGCAAGGGCTGTCACCTCGATGCGCACATGGTGGGGCACGCACTGGAGCAGGTGCAGCCTGCCGACGGCAGCCTGCTGCTGATCGAGAACGTGGGCAACCTCGTGTGCCCGGCGGCCTTCGACCTCGGCGAGGCGCACAAGGTCGTGATCCTGTCGGTCACCGAAGGCGAGGACAAGCCGCTCAAGTATCCCGACATGTTCCACGCGGCAGATCTTCTCCTCATCAACAAGGTGGATCTCCTCCCGTACGTGACATTCGACGTCGGCCGCGCGATCGAATATGCGCGCCGCGTGCGGCCCGGCCTCGAGGTGATGCTCGTTTCGGCGACGTCGGGCGAGGGCTTCCCGGCGTGGACCGCATGGCTCGAAGCCGGCGTGCGCGCGGCACGCGCTGCGCGCGACCACGACATCGGCGCGCTGCGCGAGCGGGTGCGTGAGCTCGAGGCGCAGATCGCCGCGCAGCCGGCCGGCGCACTGGTGCGCTGACGCGACGCCGGAACGCAGACGCCATGATCGCAGACCTCGCCACCGCGGCAGCCGACGCGCCGATACGCCGGCGGGTCGTCGTGCGCGGCGTCGTGCAGGGCGTAGGTTTTCGTCCGTTCGTGTACCGGCTTGCGTCCGAATTGGCACTCGCGGGCTGGGTGCGCAACGACCCGCAGGGCGTGACGATCGAGGTCGAAGGCGACGAGGAGCGGATCGACGGCCTGGTCGGTCGCCTCAAGGCCGATGCGCCGCCACGCGCACGCGTCGACAGCGTGGCGGTGGAAGCCTGCGCGCTGCTGCGGCCGGGCCCCGGGTTTGCGATTCTCGAAAGCGGCACCGGGCGCTCCGCCACGGCGATCGGACCGGACACCGTGACGTGTCCCGAGTGCCTCGCGGAGCTCTTCGACCCGAACGGGCGGCGCTACCGTTATGCGTTCATCAACTGCACGCATTGCGGACCGCGCTACACCATCGCGCGAAGCCTTCCCTACGACCGCGCGACGACGAGCATGGCGGCCTTCGATCTCTGCCCCGCCTGCCTCGGCGAGTACACGTCGCCGGCCGATCGTCGCTTTCACGCCGAACCGAACGCCTGTCCGGTGTGCGGGCCGCGACTTTCACTGCATGTCGCGAGCGGCGCGGCGGAGCGCGACATCGATCCGATCGCCTCGACGCTCGCGCGCCTGCGGCGCGGCGAGATCGTCGCGATCAAGGGCCTCGGCGGCTTTCATCTCGCCTGCGACGCGCACAACGCCACCGCGGTCGCGCGTCTGCGCGAGCGCAAGGCGCGCGAGGAAAAGCCGTTCGCCGTGATGGTCGCGGGCGCCGCCGCAGCCGCCGCGCTCGCGCGGATGACGCCTGCGGAACGGGCATTGCTCGAATCGCCCGAGCGGCCGATCGTGCTGCTGCGCAAGACCCCCGCGACGGACGCCGCGCTCGTCGGCATCGCGCCGGGGCTCGCGTGGCTCGGCGTGATGCTGCCGTCCACACCGCTGCATTACCTCCTCTTCCACGAGGCGGCGGGCCGGCCCGCGGGCACCGCGTGGCAGGACGGCCGCAACGATCTCGTGCTGGTGATGACGAGTGCGAACCCCGGCGGCGAGCCGCTGGTGACGCGCAACGACGAGGCGTTTTCGCGCCTGTCCGGCATCGCCGATGCGTTCCTGCTGCACGACCGCGAGATCGTCACGCGCTGCGACGACAGCGTGCTCCGCGCCTGCGGCGACGGCACTGCGCCGCGCTTCCAGTTCGTCCGCCGCGCCCGCGGCTACACGCCGCGCGCGATCCGTCTCGCAGCGGCGGGGCCTTCGGTCGTTGCTCTGGGCGGCTATTTCAAGAACACGGTCTGCGTGACCCGCGGCGACGAGGCGTTCGTCTCGCAGCACGTGGGCGAGCTCGACAACGCGCCGACCGCCAGCGCACTGGTCGACACGGTCGAGCACCTCGTGTCGATCCTCGCGATCGAGCCGCAGGTCGTCGCGCACGACCTGCACGCGGATTTCTTCAGCACCCGGCATGCGGCGCGTCTCGCCGCGCGCTGGGGCGTGCCGATGCGCGGCGTCCAGCATCATCACGCGCACATCGCCGCCGTCATGGCCGAGCATCGGGTGCTGCAGCCGGTGCTGGGACTGGCTCTCGACGGCGTCGGCCTCGGCATCGACGGCACGGCCTGGGGCGGCGAGCTCCTGCACGTCGTCGGTGCGCGCAGCGATCGCGTCGGCCGCCTCGCACCGCTGCGGCTGCCGGGCGGGGACCGCGCCGCGCGCGAACCCTGGCGCATGGCGGCGGCGGCGCTGCACCGGGCAGGACGCGGCGATCTCATCACCTCGCGCTTCGCCGACGAGCCGGCCGCACCGACGGTGGCGACGCTGCTGGAGCGCGGCGTGCAGGCGCCGCAGACGAGCAGCATGGGCCGATGGTTCGACGCCGTCGCCGGACTCCTCGGCGTGCAGCGCAGGATGGCGTTCGAAGGCCAGGCGGCGATGCTGCTCGAAGGTCTCGCGGAACGGCACGGCGCGGTTCCTCCCGATCACACGCTGTACGCGATCGACGCCGCCAACGAACTCGACCTGACGGGGCTCGTGCTGCGCCTCGCCGACGAGCGCGACGCGGGCTTCGGCGCCGCGCTGTTCCACGCGACGCTCGTCGCCGGGCTCGCCGAATGGACGGCGCGCGCCGTCGACACGCTCGATGTCACGACCGTCGCCTGCGGCGGCGGCTGCTTTCTCAATGCCATCCTCGCCCGCGGACTGCGGGCGCGGCTTGCGGTGCGCGGCATCACGATGCTCGAAGCGCAGCAGGTGCCGCCCAACGACGGCGGCCTCGCGCTCGGACAGGCGTGGGTGGCGCTGCGCGCCGCGAACAGGAGTCGCTGAACATGTGCCTTGCCATTCCGGCGCGCGTCGTCGCGCTGACCGAGCCCGACGGCGCGCAGGTCGACGTCGGCGGCGTGCAGATGAGGGTCTCGCTCGCACTGGTCGACGACGTGCGCGTCGGCGACTTCGTCATCGTGCACGTCGGCTATGCGCTGACGAAGCTCGATCCGGCGGAGGCGGAGCGCACGCTGGCGACGTTCGCCGAGGCCGGTCTGGCCGCAGGGGTGCCGGCATGAAATACATCGACGAGTTCCGCGACGGCGACCTCGCGCGCGGTATCGCGGGTGCGATCGCGGCCGAGGCCGATGCCTCGCGGCGCTACAACCTGATGGAATTCTGCGGCGGCCACACGCACGCGATATCGCGCTACGGTCTCGCCGATCTGTTGCCTTCCAACGTCAACATGATCCACGGCCCGGGCTGCCCCGTGTGCGTGCTGCCGATCGGGCGCATCGACAACGCGATCGAGCTCGCGGCGCGTCCGGGGCTCATCCTGTGCACGTACGCCGACACGATGCGGGTGCCGGCGTCGAAGGGGTTGTCGCTCCTCAAGGCCAAGGCGCGCGGCGCCGACATCCGGATGGTCTACTCGAGCGCCGATGCGGTGCGCATCGCGCGCGAGAACCCCGACCGCGAGGTCGTGTTCTTCGCGATCGGCTTCGAGACGACGACACCGCCGACGGCGGTCGCGATCCTGCAGGCGGAGGCCGAGGGCCTCGCGAATTTCAGCGTGTTCTGCAACCACGTGCTCACGCCGGCCGCGATCAGCAACATCCTGGAGTCGAAGGAAGTGCGCGAGCTCGGCACGGTGCCGCTCGACGGCTTCATCGGCCCGGCGCACGTGTCGACGGTCATCGGCAGCCAGCCCTACGAATACTTCGCCGAGGAATACGGTCGTCCGGTCGTCATCGCCGGTTTCGAGCCGCTCGACGTGATGCAGGCGATCCTGATGCTGGTGCGGCAGCTCAACGAAGGTCGCGCCGAGGTCGAGAACGAATTCACCCGCGCCGTCACCCGCGACGGCAACGCCAAGGCCAAGGGCCTGGTCGCCGAGGTGTTCGAGCTGCGCCGGACGTTCGAGTGGCGCGGGCTGGGCGAAGTGCCCTACAGCGCGCTCAGGATCAAGGAGCGCTATCGCGCATACGACGCCGAGACGCGTTACGCGATCGCGTACGTGTCCGTCCCCGACAACAAGGCCTGCGAATGCGGCGCGATCCTGCGCGGCGTGAAGAAGCCCGTCGACTGCAAGGTGTTCGGCACGGTCTGCACGCCGGAGAACCCGATCGGCTCCTGCATGGTGTCCTCCGAAGGTGCCTGCGCCGCGCATTACACCTACGGCAGATTCAAGGACGCGGCAATCGTCGCGGCGCCGGCGGAGGTCGCGGCATGAGCATCCATGAACTTTTTCAATGCACTCACCGCGCTCGGGAGGAAGCCGCGCAGCGCCATCGGGGGAAGTTGTCGTGAGCGGCGTGCGCAGCGGCTACGTGCGGCCTGTCGATTTCAGGAACGGCCGGGTCGACATGACGCACGGCAGCGGCGGGCGGGCGATGGCGCAGCTCATCGACGAGCTCTTCCTGCGCGCGTTCGACAACGAGTGGCTGCGCGAGATGAACGACCAGGCGCGCTTCACGGTGCCCGCCGGCCGCATGGTGATCGCGACCGACAGCCACGTCGTGTCGCCGCTCTTCTTCCCTGGCGGCGACATCGGGTGCCTCTCGGTGCACGGCACGATCAACGACGTCGCGATGGCGGGCGCCACGCCGCTGAATCTCGCGGCCGGATTCGTGCTGGAGGAAGGCTTCCCGCTTGCGGACCTTAAGCGCATCGTCGAATCGATGGCGGCGGCGGCGCGCGAGGCCGGCGTTCCGGTCGTCACCGGCGACACCAAGGTCGTCGAGCGCGGCAAGGGCGACGGCGTGTTCATCACGACGACCGGGACCGGCATCGTTGCGCCGGGCATCGACATCTCCGGCAATCGTGCCCGCCCCGGCGACGCGATCCTCGTCAGCGGCACGATGGGCGATCACGGCGTGGCGATCATGTCGCTGCGCGAGAACCTCGAATTCGAGACGACGATCCGCTCCGACACGGCGGCGCTGCACGGCCTCGTCGCGGCGATGCTGGCCGCGGTCCCCGGCATCCGGTGCCTGCGCGACCCGACGCGCGGCGGGCTCGCAACGACGCTGAACGAGCTCGCGCGGCAATCGGGCTGCGGGATGATCATCGACGAGAAGCGCATCCCCGTCGCGCCGCAGGTGGCGGCCGCGTGCGAGTTCCTCGGCCTCGACCCGCTCTACGTCGCGAACGAGGGCAAGCTGGTCGCGATCTGCGAGGCGGCCGACGCCGACCGGCTGCTGGCGGCGATGCGCGCGCACCCGCTGGGGCAGGGCGCGTCGATCGTGGGCAATGTGGTCGCCGATCCGCACCACTTCGTGCAGATGGACACGAGCTTCGGCGGCCGCCGCGTCGTCGACTGGCTTACGGGCGAGCAGCTGCCCCGCATCTGCTGACGAATCGATGCAAAGCTGCTGCGCGCCCTCCATGCTTTGTTGTGTCCTCGCTCGGGGCTCGCCGGAACTGAACTGTGGCTGCGGCCGCCCGCCCTGGACGGGCGAGCTTGATGTTCGCTCCGCTCACGTCAGCCTCCGCCGCACCATCGATCGAAGGAGCCGATCGATGTTGTCTCGCACCTCGCTGCGGTCCGCCTCGCCTTAAGGGCTGCTCGCGACGCTTTTCATCGATTCGTAGCTCATGAGAATCCTTCTGCTCGCGCATGCATTCAACAGCCTGACGCAGCGCCTCCACATCGAGCTCGGCGCCGCCGGCCACGAAGTCTCCACCGAGCTCGACGTCCACGACAGCGTCACCGGCGAAGCGGTCGCGCTGTGGCAGCCGGACCTTGTCATCGCGCCGTTCCTCAAGCGCCGGATCCCGGAGTCCGTGTGGCGGAAGTTTCGCTGCATCGTGATCCACCCGGGCATTCGCGGCGACCGGGGTCCTTCCGCACTCGACTGGGCGATCATGAACGGCGAAGCCGAATGGGGCGTCACCGCGCTCGAGGCGAACGGCGAGATGGACGCAGGCGATGTCTGGGCCGAAGCGCGTTTTCCGATGCGTAAAGCGACGAAGAGCAGCCTTTATCGCAACGAGGTCACCGAGGCGGCCGTCGCCGCCACGCACGCGATGCTCGCGCGCCTCGCGCGGGGCGAAGCGCCTGACCCGCTGGACTGCGCGGATCCGTCGGTGCGCGGTTGCGAGCGTCCGCTGCTGCGCCAGCCGGAGCGCCGCATCGACTGGTCCCGCGACGACACGGCGACCGTGCTGCGCAAGATTCGCGCGGGCGACGGCATGCCGGGCGTGCTGGACGAGGTGCTGGGCGAGCGCGTCCATCTGCACGACGCACACGCCGAGAGCGCGCTCATAGGCGAGCCGGGCGCCGTCATTGCGCAGCGCGCCGGCGCGATCCTCCGCGCGAGCGTCGACGGCGCGGTGTGGATCACGCATCTGCGGCGCGCGGCCGGCGACGGGCCGACGTTCAAGCTGCCCGCCGCAATGGTACTGGGGGCGCGGCTCGACGGCGTTCCCGACGTTGCGCTCGCGCCGGATGCGGTCGTGGCGGGCGACACCTGGCGACCGATCCGTTACGAGGAGGCCGACGGCGTCGGCTATCTGCATTTTCCGTTCTGCAACGGCGCAATGGGCACTGCGCAGTGCGAAGCCCTGCTGGACGCCTATCGCCGCGCCCGCGCCCGGCCGACACGCGTGATCGCGCTGATGGGAGGGCCGGATTTCTGGTCGAACGGCATCCACCTCAATCTGATCGAGGCGGCCGCGCATCCGGCCGACGAATCGTGGCGCAACATCAACGCGATGAACGACCTCGTCCGCGAGATCGTCGTCACCGATCGCCAGCTCACCATCGCGGCGATGCAGGGCAATGCCGGCGCGGGAGGCGTGTTCCTGGCGCTGGCCGCGGACCGCGTCTGGGCCCGCGAAGGGGCGGTGCTGAACCCGCACTACAAGTCGATGGGCAATCTCTACGGGTCGGAATACTGGACCTACCTGCTGCCGCGACGCGTCGGCCCCGAGCGGGCGGGCAGCATCACGCAGCACCGCATGCCGGTGGGCACGCGCGAAGCCGTCGCCGTCGGGCTCGTCGACGCCGCCTTCGGCGCGTCGCCCGCGGCCTTCTCGGCCGAGGTGCAAACGCGCGCGCGATTGCTGGCCGCCGATCCCGGCCTCGCCGCGATGCTCGAGGAGAAGCGAATGCGCCGGCAGGCGGACGAGGCCGCGAAGCCGCTGGCCTCCTATCGCGCGGAGGAGCTCGCGCGAATGCGGCTCAATTTCTACGGGTTCGACTCGAGCTACCACGTGGCGCGCCACCAGTTCGTCGCCAAGGTGCCGCGTTCGCGCACGCCGCTGTGGCTCGCCCGCCACCGCGCGTCCGCCTCGGGGCGTGCGGCGGCCTGAGGGCAACGCCCGCGGCAGCGGTTTTGCGTTACGTCAACGCCTCCGGCCCCCCGTTGTGGAACCATCGAGCCTGCGTGCCGCCGACGGCAGGTCGTTCGTTTGGCGGCGCAAGGAGCAGGACCCTCAACTCAGGAGCAGAAAAATGAAATCGTTCGTTGTCGTGGCGGTGGCTGCCGCCGGATTGCTCGCAGCCGGAATTGCCGGTGCGCAGGATGGCGCGGCCCTCGCGAAGAGCAGCGGCTGCCTCAACTGCCATGCCGTTGACACCAAGAAGATGGGCCCGTCGTTCAAGGACGCCGCCGCCAAGTTCAAGGGCAAGTCCGAAGCCGACGTCGTCGCGGCGATCAAGGGATCGAAGGCACACAGCGCCCTTAAGGCGTCGGATGCCGACCTTGGCGCGATCGCGAAGTACATCCAGACGCTGTAAGCCGGCGGCCCTGCATGGACGGGAGCCGGCGCATGCCGGCTCCGGTTCGCTTCGGGGCGCAGGCGAGGCCCGTCGCGTCGCGACGAAATGGCGGGTGTGTCAACCTGCCGCGGGCCGGTGCGTTACAATCGATGACCGCGCGCCGACGACGGTCACCAGCAGATTGGCTCGTGCGTCGGCCGGTTCACAAACCAACTCTTTCAGGAGCGTCCCACATGAAATCTGTCGTCATTGTCGCGGCCGTGGCCGCAGGTCTCGCGTTCGCCGGCACGGCGAGCGCCCAGGAAGCCCTTGCGAAGAGCAGCGGCTGCCTCAACTGCCATGCGGTCGACACCAAGAAGATGGGCCCGGCGTTCAAGGACGTCGCCGCCAAGTACAAGGGCAAGGCGGACGCCGAGAAGACGCTCGTCACCAAGATCACGACGCATGCAGGCCATCCGCAGGTGAAGGCCTCGGACGCGGATGTCACCGGTGTCGTCAAGTGGGTGCTTTCGCTGTAAGCGATTTTCGGTCGCCAACGGAAAAGCCGGCGCTCGCCGGCTTTTTTGTCGCGATTGCGCGCATGCGGCCCTCATGGCGCGACGACCGATGAATGCGCCCGAGGCACTCGCGCCGCTGCGGCAGACGCTGGTCCGCACGCGGCGTCCGCGCGACGACGATCCTCCGGCGCTGGTCGCGAGCCTGCGCCGGCTCATGTGGCTGCGCGGACTCGCCATCGCAGGACAGGCGGTCGCCATCGGGCTGGCCGTGGCGCTCGATGTGGCGCTGCCGCTGGCGCCGCTCGGGGTGGTGGTCGCGGCTGAGGTGATGATGAACGTCTACGCGGCAGCGCGACTGCGGCGTGGCCGTCCGGCGACGCATCGCGAAGTCGCGTTCCACCTCGCCTTCGACCTTGCCGCGTTCACGCTGCTGCTGATCCTCACCGGCGGTGCCGCAAACCCGTTTGCGAGTCTCTTCCTCCTGCAGGTCGTGCTGATCGCTCTGCTTCTTCCCGTCCGGCTCGCGATCGGCGGCACGCTGCTCGTCATCGCGAGCTTTGGCCTCGCCTACGCGTTTTCCGAACCGCTGCACGATTGGTGGGGCGTGCCGCTGCCGCATTCGCTGCTGACGCTGGGGCTGTGGGGAAGCTTCACGCTGACCGCGGCGATGACGGCCTGGCTCGTCGGCCGCATCGTCGTCGACCTCCGCACGCACGACCGGCTGCTGCACGAGGCGGCGCGGCGCGAGCTCAACGACGCCGCGCTGCTGCGCCTGGGCACGCTGGCTGCAGGGGCCGCGCACGAGCTCGGCACGCCGCTGATGACGATGGCGGTGATGGCGGGCGAATTCGCGCGCGAGGCCGACACGCCGGCGCGGGAGCGCGATGCGGCGATCCTGCAGGCGCAGATCGACGCCTGCCGGCAGGCACTCGGCAACCTTGCGGCCGCGGCCGGCCACGTGCGGACGCCGGGAGGCGGCCGCGCGCCGCTCGACCGCTTCCTCGCGGGCCTCGCGGCCCGCTTCCAGGCGATGCGGCCCGAGATTCCCCTCGAAATGCGCTGGGAGGGCACGTCGCCCGCCCCGGAGATCTTTGCCGACGCCGCACTTCAGCAGGCGATTCTGATCCTGCTCAACAATGCGGCCGATGCTTCCCCCCATCATGTCGACATTCACGGCCGCTGGGACGAGAGCACGCTGCGGCTCTCGGTCGGCGACCGTGGGCCGGGTGTCGATGCCGCATCGCTGGGGAAGCTCGGCCGGGCATTCTTCACGACCAAGCCGCCGGACAAGGGCACGGGGATGGGCCTCGTGCTCATGGCGTCGACGGTGGATCGGCTCGGCGGCAGCGTCGACTGGTCCAACCGCCCGGAAGGCGGACTCGCAGCGGAGATCACACTGCCGCTCCGGGGACTACTTTTGACGAGCGAGAACCGATGAACGCGACAACCGAAAACGACAACGAACGCGCCAGCATGCTGCTCGTCGACGACGACCGGGCGCTGTGCGACGTCATGAGCCGCGCGCTCAGGAGCCGCGGCTTCGAAGTGACGGTCGCGCACACCGTGCAGGACGCGCTTCACGCGATCGAGACCGATCCGCCCGAGTTCGCCGTGGTGGACCTGAAGCTCCCCGACGAGTCCGGGTTGCGCCTCGTCAGCAAGCTCAAGGCCGCGGACCCGCACACGCGCATCGTCGTGCTGACCGGTCACGGCAGCATTCCCACCGCGATCGAGGCGATCAAGCTGGGCGCCATCTACTACCTCGTGAAGCCGACCGACGCCGACACCGTCGTCGCAAGCTTCGCGCGCGAGGGCGGCGACGACACGCTCGCCGTCGACACGCGGCCGATGTCGGTCGAGCGCCTCGAATGGGAGCACATCCAGCGCGTGCTCCATGACAACGAGGGCAACATCTCCGCCACTGCGCGTGCGCTGTCGATGCACCGGCGCACGCTGCAGCGCAAGCTCCAGAAGCGGCCCGCGAAGGCCTGAGCCGCGGCGCCCGCCGGGCCGCCTTCGGGCGGCCGCTTCGGCGCGCGACAATCCGTTCCTTCAACGCCGTCGCGCGGGACTTTGCGCCGGCGGCGCGACGTACGCCCACGCCTCGCTGCGCCGATTGGCGCGTTCCGCCCGATGCCCATGAAAAAACCGCGCCGACCCATTCGGGGCGGCGCGGCTTCGTTTCTTCGGGTCGCGGAAGCTAGCTCTTCTTGGCGTCGAGATCGAGCTCCGGCCACTTGCGGCCGTGGCAGGCGGGATTGGCGCAGAAGTTGCCGCCGTCCGTGCCCCATTTCAGCGGGCCGTGGCACATCGCGCAGGAGCTGTCGACCTGCGAGCGGTGCTCGTGCATCCAGTTCGGCGCCTCGTGGCTGTCCGGTGGTGTCACACCCGCGACGATGGTCGAGGCGACCGAGTGCTGGCCGTTTTCCTTCTGCACCTGCGGCAGCGCGTGGCACAGCGTGCACTGCAGGCGGATGGCCTCGCCCTTCTCATTGACGTGCTTGCCGTCGTGGCAGCGGAAGCAGCCGGGAAAGTCCTTGTGGCCGACGTTGTTCGGGAAATTCTTCCACGTGAGCGGCTTGCCGTGGATCTCGCCGCTGAACGACGTCAGCATGAGGATCTGCTGCATCTCTTTCGAGAATTTTGCCTCCTTGTCCTTGTTCGCCGGCGCGATGTCCTTCGGCGCCGCCGCCGCGATGATCTGCGCGAATTTCGTCGCGCGTTCGCTGTCCGGGCCGCCGATGCCGGCTGAGGTCTTGATGATCGCATCGGAGCGCGCCTTGATCGACCCGAGGCTGCGATCGATGCGGCCTTCCTCGATGGCATCGTCTACCAGATCCGCCGGGTTGGTGAACGGATGGCCCGACGCGTTGTGGCAGTCGATGCAGTCCATGCGGCGCGTTTCCATCTTGTCGGCATCGGCGCGGGAAATCCCCGCCGAAGCGTCGAAATACGTCGCCTTCACCTTGCCGTCGGCGCCGCGGACCTGGACCAGCGCCATCTTCTGCTTCTGCGGCCCGATCGCGACGTACTCGACGTCCTGCGCGATGTGCCAGTGAATCCCCTTTTTGATGGCGCCGCCCGGACGGAGCTGCGGCGTGATCTCGATGTCGCCACTCGCCTGTGATGTGCCCGTCCCCGTGTGCATCTGCAGCGTCGTCCTGCTCTCCATGCTCTTCGGATCGTCGGCGTAGCGGTACTTCACCCGGACCGTGTCGTCGTGGCGCGCTTCCGGCCAGTGACACGCTTCGCACGATTCCCGCGCCGGGCGCAGGCTGTGGGTGGTGATGGGGCGCTCGTAGCCGGTGACCATGCCGATCAGCTCGTTCATGTGCGTCGGCTTGATCGCCATCAGCTGCAGCGTGGAGAGCCGGCCCATGTGGCACTCGACGCAGTTGACCCGCGCGTGGAACGACGCGGCGTGCGCGATCGGCTCCTCGGGGTGGACCGCATGGCACATGTTGGTGCAGAACGCGTTGCTGTTGCTGTATTCCCAGGCGACGATGCCGCCGGCGCCCAGGAGCGCCAGCGCGATCGCGCCGACGACGATCGTCGTCACCGTGCCCACCATCAACGTGCGCGGCCCCAGCTTGATCTTCATGCCCGATCTCCCAAGTCAGTGTCGTTGCGCGGTATCGCAAGACGGCACCGGCACGATGATACGGGCCGTTCCGTCGCATGCGCAAATGGGCCCGAAGGCCCATTTACTGCTGCTCCCCACGCGCGCCGGCGCAATGCGCCGATGGCCGCGCGGTGAGATTACTTGAATATGCTGTAGACGATCAAAACAATCGCGACGATGCCGAGCGCCAGCGCGGCCCCGCCGACGACCCAGCCGAACCAGCGCGCCTCGTTGGTCGGCGGCGGCGCTTCCTTCCCGGCAAGCCGGCCCTCGCGCGCCAGGCGGTCGTACTCGACCCTGCGCTCGCCCTTCATCTCGTGCTCGGAGATGCGTCCCGTGAAGATCACGACGTCCATCGGGAATTTCGCCGGGCGGACGTGGCCGTTGAAGAAGTGGAACGTGAAGATGAATCCCGCGGCGAGCAGCGCTTCCTCGCCGTGCACCAGCGCCGCGATGTTGAACATCCAGCCGGGGATGAAATTGGAGAAGAACACCGGGAACCAGAGCAGGAGCCCCGAACCGCCGATGATGAACATCCCCCAGAACACCGCCCAGTAGTCGAACTTCTCCCAGTACGTCCAGCGGTCGAACTGCGGCTGCGGTCCGCGGCCGAGGAACCACTTGAAGTTGTTCCAGACGTCGATCGCGTCCTGCGGCTGCGGCACCATCGAGTCGGGTCCCCAGAGGATCGACAGGAGACGCTTGCCGGCGATCGCACGCCAGAACACCAGCACCACGTGGCTCACGAACACCAGGATCATCACGAAGGCGCAGATCCGGTGGATCAGCCCGGCGGACTCGAAGCCGCCGAGGAGCCGCGCGAGCGTCGCCGCCCACGCCTTCTCCGAGTACAGGAGCGGCAGGCCCGACAGCGCGCAGCCGACGAAGGTCAGCATCAGCGCCGCGTGCATCACGCGCTCGATCGGCGAGAAGCGCCGGTAGTAGCGTTGCCTGAGGGCGGCGCCCCCGGCGGCGATGGCCGCGGCCGGATTACCCGTAGCGATGTTCATCATTGCCTCTCGTCGCGCTTGCCGCTGCCGAACTTCTCGCGAAGCTCCCGGTAGAGCCAGAACACGGTGTGGATGCCGAAGAACGAGAACACGCCGAGCAGCAGCAGTTCCATGAACTTCGCGGCGTAGTAGTAGAAGGGATCGCGCGCCTTGTCATGCTTGCTGGCGTGCGGGTCGAAGCTCGCGAAGTTCGCGCTGGCGCCAGCGTGGCACTTCTGGCACGTCTTCAGTCGGTTTTGCTTGGACACCGGCGACGCGGGATTCGACGCGGGCAGCACATCGTGCGCGCCGTGGCACGACGCGCAGGTCGCCATCCGCGCGTAGCCCAGCGCGGTGACCTGGCCGTGGAACGTGTCGCGGTACGTCGAAAGGTACTCGGCGTGGCAGGTGCCGCACTCCTTGATCACCTCGGTCTGGAAGCCCGCGACCTCGTGCTGCTGGATCGAGTGTGCGCTGTGGCAGTCGGTGCAGCCCGGCGCGGCGAGCATGCCGTCCTGGCGCAGCTTGCCGTGCATCCCGTTCGCCCACGCCGCGCGCTCGGGCTTGTGGCAGGCCCCGCAGGTGTCGGGTACGTTGGCGCGATTCGTCCGGCTTCCGGCTTCGCTCTTCGCGAGGATGCTGTGCGCGCCGTGGCAGTTCGTGCAGGTCGGTGCCGAGCCCTGCGCGGCGCCCTGCAGCGCCTTGCCGTGGATGCTGTCATGGAACTTGCTCGCGATGTTGCCGCTCGGGAGCTTGCCCTTCGCCATCGTCGTCTCGCTGCCATGGCAGCGCGAGCAGGTCGCCTCGATGTTGGCGTGGCTCGTGCGGGAGGCGGGATCCTTCGCGCGCAGGATGTCGTGCGTGCCGTGGCAGTCCGTGCACGTTGCGGCGACGGTGTTGCCGCCCTTGCGCGACGTGCCGTGCACGGTGGTGCTGTATTCCTTCACCGCCTGCTCGTGGCAGGTGGCGCAGTTGACGGGCTTCAGCTTCTCGGCGTGCGGGATCTTGTCCGCCGACACGTCGGTGTGGCAGTCCGTGCACTTGAGATTGAGGCTGCCGTGCACAGAGGTCGCGAACTTCGCGCCGTCGACGGCGATTGACCTGCCGTCCGGGCCCTTGGCATCCGCCGCCGAGTGGCACATGAGGCAGGTTTCGTTGGGTCCGGGGGGCGCCGCGGGAGCCGCTGCATTGGGCTTGCCATGAGCGGTGAGCGCCAGAGCGACGCACACGATTGCGCCGGCCGCCCGCATGATGATTTTCGGATTCATTTGCCGTCCCGCTGGCCTGCGGATGGGACTGCGTTCCGGCGACCCCGTCGCCGATGCGCCCATGAAGCGCTGCCACGCCGAATGTTCGCACCAGGTCCCTTTAGGGGCGTTGACGTGGATCAACGGCCCCCGACCGCCGTATTGCCGTTCGTCACGGCAATGTTGTCGGAATCCGGTTGCCCCGACGTATTTCCGCTATACCGATTGCGATTCCGAGGCGAAGTGGGTGAGAATCCGTGCGGCATCTGCCGGGCGTGGCATTTCGCCACTGCGCTCGGCCCGACTCCCCAATCCACGCGCCATGACCCACGAAGCCAAAGCCGTCTTCCTGAGCTACGCGTCGCAGGACGCCGGCATCGCGCGCCGGATCTGCGACGCGCTGCGCGCCGTCGGGCTCGACGTGTGGTTCGACCAGAGCGCGCTGCGCGGGGGCGATGCCTGGGACGCGTCGATCCGGCGGCAGATCAAGGAATGCGCGCTGTTCGTGCCGATCATCTCGGCGAACACGCAGGCGCGGGAGGAGGGCTACTTCCGGCGCGAATGGAACCTCGCGGTGAGCCGCACGCTCGACATGGCGGACGACAAGGCCTTCCTCCTGCCGGTCGTCATCGACGCGACGCTCGACGTCGGCGCGCGCGTCCCCGAGAAATTCCGCGAGGTGCAGTGGACCCACCTGCCCGGCGGCGAAGCGGCGGCGGTGTTCGCCGAGCGCGTGCAGCGCCTCCTCGCCGGCGTTGTGCCCGCCCCATCACGTTCCGAGGCGCGTTCGGCGCCGGCGACCTCGCCCGCGAAGGCGCCACGCGCCGACGAGGCACCGTCGATCGCGGTGCTTCCTTTCGTCAACATGAGCCGCGACGAGGAAAACGAATACTTCGCCGACGGACTCTCCGAGGAGCTCCTCAACGTGCTGGTGAAGATCCGCGGCCTGCGCGTCGCGTCGCGGACCTCGGCGTTCTCGTTCAAGGGCAAGGACGTCGACATCGCGACCGTCGCGCAGAAGCTCAACGTGGCGACGGTGCTCGAGGGCAGCGTGCGCAAGTCCGGCAAGCGCGTGCGCATCACGGTGCAGCTGATCGAGGTGGCCTCCGATTCGCACCTGTGGTCGGAGACCTACGACCGCGAGCTCGACGACATCTTCGCGGTGCAGGACGACATTGCGCAGTCAGTGGTCAAGGAGCTGCGCGCGGCGCTCATGGGCGCGCCCGGGACGAGCGCAAGCAACAGGACGGCCGCGGCCGACGTTCGCGAGGCCGCACTCGGCCGCAGCGACAATCCGGAGGCATTCCAGCTCTACCTGCAGGGGAAGTTCTTCGGCGAGCGGACGACGCAGGCGGACACCGACAAGGCGATCGCGCTGTTTCAGCGCGCGCTCGCGCTCGACCCCAACTTCGCGCTGGCGTGGACGGGACTTTCCCGCATCCATCAGGTGCAGGCGGGCTTCGGATTCGCGCCGATCGACGAGGGTTACGAGCGGGCGCGCGAGGCTGCGAATCACGCGCTGCGCATCGCGCCCGACCTTGCCGAGGGCCACATCGAACTGGGTCTGGTCCAGGAAAGCCACGACTGGAACTGGGCTGCCGCGGACAAGTCGTTCCGGCGTGCGCTGGAGCTCGCGCCGGGCGATGCGCACGCGCTCATGTCGGCGGCCGGCCTCGCGCGAGTGCTCGGCCGCTTCGACGAAGGCATGAAACTGACGCGCATGGCCGTCGCGCTCGACCCGCTGTCGGTGCGCACCCACCGGCAGATGGCACTCGTGTTCATGATGGCCGGACGCCTCGACGAGGCGGCCGCGGCGTTCCAGCACGCGCTTGAACTCAGCCCCGGCGCCGGCCTCACGCACGCATTCCTTGCGGTCACGCGCCTGCTGCAGGGGCGCGGCGAGGAGGCGCTGACGATTGCACGCGAGGAGTCGCACGACGTCTTCCGCTGTGTGGCGTTCGCGATGGTCCATCATGCGCTGGGCAATCAATCCGAATCGGACGCCGCGCTGAAGACCTTGATCGACGGATTCGGCTGGACGGCTGCCTACCAGGTTGCCGAAGTCTGCGCGCAACGCGGCGAGCTCGACCAGGCGTTCGAGTGGCTGGAGCGCGCCTACGCGCAGCGCGACCCCGGAGTGGTCTACTCGGCGCACGACCAGTTCCTGCGGCCGCTGCACGGCGACCCGCGCTGGACGCCGTTCCTGCACAAGATCAACCTCGCCTGATCCTGCGCCGGCGCATGCCGGTCAGCAAAAAGGGCTCCTGCGGGAGCCCTTTTTTCACTTCCGGACGGCGTACGTCGACGTCAGACGCGGCGCTTGTACTCGCCGGTGCGCGTGTCGACCTCAATGCGGTCGCCTGTCGCGACGAACAGCGGCACCTGGATTTCGAAGCCGTTCGCGAGCTGCGCGGGCTTCAGCACCTTGCCCGACGTGTCGCCGCGGATCGCGGGCTCGGTGTACTTGATCTCGCGTTGGACGGTGTTCGGCAGCTCGACCGAGATGGCCTTGCCGTCGTAGAACGTGAGCTCGCAGGCGAGGCCCTCGTCGAGGTACGGCAGCGCGTCGGTGAGGTTCTCCTTCTCGACGTCGAACTGGTTGAACTCGCCGTCCATGAACACGTACATCGGATCGGCGAAGTACGAGTACGTGACTTCCTTGCGCTCGAGCTGGATCACGTCGAACTTCTCGTCGGCGCGGTAGACCGTCTCGGTCCCGCCGCCGGAGAGGAGGTTCTTCAGCTTCATCTTGACGACCGACGCGTTGCGGCCGGATTTCGTGAACTCGGCCTTCTGCACGACCATCGGGTCGTTGCCGACCATGATGACGTTGCCGGCGCGGATTTCCTGGGCGATTTTCATGAATGCACCTGACGAATATTTGGCAGCGGCCACGGTGGCCGGAATTGGATGCCGTTGGTTTGGGAAACTCTCAATTATACCAGAGCGGCGGCGGCCCTGACCAGTCCGCTCGCGAGATCGGGAAGCGATGCGAGATGCCGCGCCCACGCTTCGCAATGCCGGGCGAGCAGCGGGCGCGCATCGGCGAACTCGCGCCACGCGTCGGCGATCGGACCGGCGCGCGAATCCCCGTTCCATGCGCGCCACAGGCGTCGCTCGGCGCGGGCCACGGCCGGATCCGCGCCCGCGAGGTGGCGGTCGAGGAACGCCTCGAGCTTGGTCCAGTGGGCGTGCTCGTCCTGCGGATAGATGTGCCACACGAACGGACGCGCCGCCCACTGCGCGCGCACGAACGAGTCCTCGCCGCGGACGAAGTTGACGTCGCACGACCACAGCAGCCGATCGTAGCGATCCTGGTCCACGAAGGGCACGCCGTGGAGCGCGAGGCGTCCCCGCCTGACCGGATGCCCCGGGTGCGGGACGTCGCCACGGGTCCAGTAATCAAGCGCGCCGGCCGCGACGCCCTCGGGAACGATGCAGGTCACGCCCGACTCGCCGTCGGCCCACGCGTCGAGGAGATCCGGCAGCACGTCGTTCGGATAGCAGAAGAGCGAGACCCGCGTGTCGCCGGCGGCGGGCGCCGGCATGCCGAGCGCGCGCCACAGCGTCGCGTCGGCTTCGGGTTCCGCGCGAAAGGCGTCGCGCGCCTCGAGGAGCCCGCGCTCGCGCAGCAGCCCGCCGGTGGCCTCGGCGAACCCGGGAAACCAGAACCGGCGCGCGATATTGAGGCGGGGATGCGGGGAGGGGAGTTCGTGCGCGCGCTCGACCCACGGCTCCGCGCTCAGGTATTCCAGAACGATCCACGCGGGCGGTCGCGTGCGGGACGCGATGGCGCGCGCGTAGTCGTCGGGCAGGCCGCAGCCGAAGGCCTCGATCACGACCTCCGCCGGTTCCGCGGGCGGCAGCGGATGCGTCCAGCGACGCACGTCGACGCCGTCGATGCGCTGGTACGCGGCCCGGACGTCGACCGCCGGGGCGAGCCACGCGAGCGCGCCGAGGTCGTCGATCCAAAGCGCGGGCTGGACAGCGTGCTCGCGCGCGAGGATTCGCGCGAGGCGCCAGCACACGCCGGCGTCGCCGTAGTTGTCCACCACCTTGCAGAAGATGTCCCAGCGCGCCGGCATGTATCGTTGCCCCCTGTCCGGGCCCGATTATCGCCCAGCCTCCCGCCCGGCCGTGCCGTTGATCCTGCTCAACCTCCGGGCACATGATCCGGCGGAGGATGATCGCGCCGCGCCCGCGCGCGGCGTGACCTGGAGTCCGCGATGCAGGCCATGCGTCGAATGGCAATGCTCTCCATCGCGACGTCGCTCGCGACGATCGCGCTCAAGTTCTCCGCGTATTTCGTCACGGGCTCGGTGAGCCTGTGGTCTGACGCGCTGGAGTCGCTCGTCAATCTCGGCGCCGGACTGATCGCGCTCGGCGCCGTCACGCTCGCCGGGCGTCCTGCCGACGAGCGCCATGCCTTCGGCCACGACAAGGCCGAGTATTTCGCGAGCGGCGTCGAAGGCGGGCTCATCCTCGTCGCCGCGATCGCGATCATCGGCTCGGCGATCCGCCGCCTGGTCGATCCGCAGCCGATCGTCAACCTCGGGCCGGGCCTCGCCATCGCCTTCGTCGCCGGCGTCGCGAATTTCGTCGCCGCGCGCGTGATGCTGAAGGCGGCGCGCACGCACGACAGCATCACCATCGAGGCCGACGCGAAGCACCTGATGACCGACGTCTGGACCTCGGTCGGGATCCTCGCGGGCCTCCTCGTCGTGATGGCGATGCCGCAGTGGGCGATCCTCGACCCGCTGATGGCGATCGCCGTCGGGATCCACATCATCAAGACGGGGTTCGACCTCGTGCGCCGCTCGGCGGACGGCCTGATGGACGCCGCGCTGCCGGACAACGAATTGCGGAAGAGCGAGGCGCTGATCCAGGCGGAACTGCCGCCGGGGACGAGCTTTCACGCGCTGCGCACGCGAAAGGCGGGCGCGCGGCGCTTTCTCGAGCTGCATCTCGCCGTTCCGGGCGCGATGTCGGTCGCCGACTCGCACACGCTGTGCGATCGCATCGAGGGCGCGCTGACCGCGCACCTCGCGCGCGCCCACGTGACGATCCACGTCGAGCCTGCCGAGACCCAGGCGCCGCACGCCTGAGCGGGAGGCGTCAGAACGCCTCGTCCCAGGGAATCGACAGGCGGATCGCGCAGGTGATGAGCCCGACCATGCTGTAGGTCTGCACGAAATTGCCCCACGGCTCGCGCGTTGCCGGCGAGATGTGCTCGGCGAGCAGGCCGTGCGCGTTGCGGCAGGCGAGGAGCCGCGCGAAGATCGCGCGCGCCTCGTCGCGGCGCCCGATGGCCGCCAGGGCATTCACGTACCAGAACGTGCAGACGACGAACGCATTCTCGGGCACGCCGAAGTCGTCGGCGCTCGAGGTAGCGATAGATGAAGTCGCCGCGCTTCAGCTCCCGCTCGACCCCGTTCACGGTGGCGACGAACCGCGGGTCGGACGCCTTCACGAGCCCGATCTCCTGCAGCAGCAGCAGGCTCGCGTCGAGTCCCGTGCCGTCGACCGTCGCGACGAAGGTGCCGCGCTTCGCGTCGAAGCAATGCTCGTCGACGAAGGCGGCGATGCGTCGCCGCGTGCCCGCGCCATTCACGCACGCGCTCGGGCAGGCCCACGCGCGCGGCGATGCGCGCGAGTCGATCGCACGCGGCCCAGCACATCGCCACCGAGAACGTGTGCACCTGCGCGCTCGTGCGCAGCTCCCAGAGGCCCGCATCGGGCTCGCGTGTACACGGCGAGGGCGCGCCGTCCAAGCGTCTCGAGGCGCTCGAACAGCGCGACGTCGCCGCGCCGGATGAGCCGCTCGTCGAAGAACACGTGGGTGGCGGCAAGGATCGCCGAGCCGTAGACGTCGTGCTGGACCTGGCGCCACGCATCGTTGCCGATGCGCACCGGCCCCATGCCGCGGTAGCCGGGCAGCGCGTCGACAACCGATTCGGCGAGCCCTGCGCCGCCGTTGATTCGGTAGACGGGCTGCAGCGGACCGTCGACGGCGCCGGCCGCGATGTTCACGAAATAGTCGAGGTAGCGCTCCATCGTGTCGGTCGCGCCGAGGCGGTTCAGCGCGTCGACGACGAAGTACCCGTCGCGCAGCCAGCAATAGCGATAGTCCCAGTTGCGCGTGGAGTTCGCGGCCTCGGGGATCGACGTCGTCATCGCGGCGACGATGGCGCCCGTGTCGTCGTAGGCGTTCATCTGCAGCGTGATCGCCGCGCGGATCACCGCGTCCTGCCATTCGAACGGGATGGCGAGCCGGCGCACCCAGTCGCGCCAGTAGGCGTCGGTGTCCTCGATGAAGCGGCGCCCGACCTCCGCCACGGCGCTTTGCACCGTCTCGTCCGGACCGAGCAGCAGCGTCACCGTGTCGTCGAGGAAGAACGGACGCTCCTCGCGGATCGCCGTGAGCGACGCATCGGTCGTGAGCCGCAGCGTGACGTCGGGCGTCACGAAGCGGATGTGGCTGCTGCCGCTCGTCACCACCGGCCGGTCGCTGCCGTACGCGACGGCGGGGCGCAGCCGGATCGCGATGCGCGGGCTGCCGGCGATCCGGCGGATCCGGCGCACCAGCATCATCGGATGGAAGATGCGGCCGTTGTGCAGGAAGCGCGGCACGCAGTCGGTGATCTCGACGGTGCCGCCGGCGTTGTCGTAGAGCCGCGTGACCAGCACGGCGCTGTTGATCGCATACGATTGCTCGCTGCGCGCCATGTCGATGAGGTCGATCGCGAAGATGCCGCGCTCGGCGCCAGCCGCCGCGTCGTCCAGCAGCGCGCAGAACGTCGCGTCCGAGTCGAATCGGGGGAAGCAGCCCCAGACGATGTCGGCCTTCGGGTCGACCAGGAGGCCGATCGCGCCGTTGCCGATGAGGGCGAGGTCGAGCGTGCGCATCAGGCCTCCTTCGTGTTCGTCGCGGGCGGCGCGATGCCGTCGCCGAGCCAGTGCAGCACGGCGGCGACGTCGCGCAGCCGGTAGCTCGCGTGGGTTCTCCCGGGGCCCACCTTGACCGCCCAGCCGCCCGCACGCTCGACGGCGGCGAACCCGAACTCGTCGGTGCGGTCGTCGCCGACGAACACCGGCGTGCGGCCGCGAAAAGGCGGCTCGTTCATGTACTCCGCGATCGCCGTGCCCTTGTCGCGTCCGACCGGCTCGCACTTCGATGATGCCCTTGCCGGGCTGCAGTCGCCAGTCGTCGGCGTTGTCGGCGCCTTCCACCGTCGCCCGCACGGTACGATGCAGGTGAGGTGCGAGCCGCGGCGCCTGGCGGTAGTGCAGCGCCAGCGTGTCGCCCTTGTCCTCGAGCACGAGGCCGTCGTGCTCGGCGGCGAGCTGCTGCAGCTCGCGCCGCAGCGGCTCGATGCCGGCCGGGGCTGGCAGCCGGTGCACCGTGCCGGCGGCGTCGCGCCGTTCGATGCCGTGCTGGCCGGCGATCGGCAACCGCAACTCCGGAAAGAGCCGGTCGACGTCGGCGATCGAGCGTCCGGTGATGAGGGCAAGCGCGCCGCCGAGGCGCTGCGCAAGCTGCGGAAGAAGGCCGGTGACGCGGCCGTCGACGCGCACGAGGTCCGGGGTCGCGGCAATATCGAGCAGCGTGCCATCGATGTCGAGAAACAGCGCACAGTGCGGCACGAGCAGCGGCGGTTCCGGGCGGCGCCGATATGGCGGCACCCGGGGGGCGGGGACGGCGTCAGGCATGGGTCGGCGAGGGGTCCGTCGCACGGAAGCGTCCGCGCTGGCGCATCAGCGACGCGTCGAGCAGCATCCGCCCGGCCCAGCGGTAGACGTTGAATTCGCGGACGACGGCGCGCATCAGCCGCATCCGGTCCCGCTGTTCCTCCGGTTTCATCGTCAGCGCGAGCTGGAGCGCCGCGGCGCACTGGTCCGCGTCGTAGGGATTGACGACCAGCGCCTCGGCGAGCTCGCGCGACGCGCCGGTGAACTGCGAGAGGATCAGCACGCCCTGCTCGTCGTCGCGGGCGGCGACGAACTCCTTGGCGACGAGGTTCATCCCGTCGTGCAGGCTGCTGACGAAGCAGAGATCGGCCGCGCGGTGATACTCGTAGACGGCCTCGGTTTCGTGATGCTCGATCATGAGCATGATGGGCGGCGGTCCGGCGCTCTCCCAGCGCTTGTTGATCGAGTCCGCCAGCTCGCGCACGCGTGCCGCATAGTTCTGGTAGTCGGCGATCATGTCGCGCGACGGCGACGCGATCTGGACGAACGTGAAGCGGCCGGCCCAGCGCGGCTCCATCTCGAGGAGGCGCGCCACCGCGTTGAAGCGCTCGATGATCCCCTTCGTGTAGTCGAGCCGGTCGATGCCGATGCCGATCCGGTGCGCCGGCGGCAGGCCCAGGCGCTCGCGCACGATGCGACGCGCCTCGGGCACGGGCGGGACCGTCGCCAGCGCCGCCGGCGGCCATTCGATGGAGATCGGGTAGCGATGCACCGAGGTCGGCTGCCCGCGGAACGAGATCGTGAACGACTCGCGGTCGACGCGCGCCTCGAGCAGGCGGTCGACGGTGTCGAGGAAGTTGTTGCAGTGGAACTGCGTGTGGAAGCCGAGGATGCTGCTGCCGAGCAGACCGTCGAGAAGCTCGTGGCTCCACGGGCAGATCGCGAACGCCTCGGGATTGGGCCACGGGATGTGCCAGAACGTGAGGATCGTCGCGTCGGGCAGCCGCTCGCGGATCATCCGCGGCAGCAGCGCGAAATGGTAGTCCTGCACGAGCACCACGGGATCGCGGGTGGTGGCCTCGTCGACGACGGCGTCGGCGAATTTCTGGTTGACCTTGCGGTAGAACTCGTAGTCGGTCGAGCGGAACGTCGGGCGCACGTGCGCGATGTGGCAGAGCGGCCACAGCCCTTCGTTCGCGAAGCCGGAGTAGTAGCCCGATTCCTCCTCCTTGGAGAGCCAGATGCGCCGGACCTGGTAGAGCGGGTGCTCGGGCGGCACCGCGAGGCGATCGTGCCGGTCGACGGTGTCCCGGTCGGCGGAGCCGCTGCCGTGCGCGATCCAGGTGCCGGAGCAGGCGCGCATCACGGGTTCGAGCGCAGTGACGAGCCCGCTCGCCGGACGCTGCAGCCGCACGCCGCCGTCCTCGGTGCGCACATGGATGTACGGCTCGCGGTTGGACACGGCGAGCACGTTGTTGCCGTGCAATTCGCTGCGCAGCGTCGCGCGGAGCGCCTGCTGGTCCCAGATCCGCTGGCTGCCGTCGAGCGGACGGTACTGCCGCTCGAGGTCGCGGATGAGATCGCGCAGGTCGTGCGCGATCGGCCGGAGCTCCGGCGCCGTGGCGGACATGGCGGGGCGCAGGATGCCTTCGCCGCGCAGGAGCGAGCGCAGCCCGCGCACCCAGCCGCGCCAGGAGATCTGCGCGATGATCACGGTGATGAGCGCGACGGCCGCGCCCAGGGCGACGAAGAAATAGAAGAGATAGCGGCGGAATTCCTCGTTGCGACGCTCGACGAAGCTCATGTCGTGGACGAGTGCCAGCCAGCCGCTCGGGATGCCTTCGCTATCGATCTTCTGCACCGCGATGTGCAGCGTCCGCGTGCCGACGTGCAAGAGCGCCTGCGGCTGCCCGTCGCGGGACTCGAGGTCGGCGCAATCGAGAGTTCGCGGAAAGTTCGGCGAGGCAATCGGGTGGACGTTGCCGGCGACGCACAGTCCGACTGCGTAGAGACGCTCATCGCGCAGCATCCCGCTGAAGAATTTCAGGATGTGTGCGTCTGAGCCTGCCGCAATCAGAGTCGCCAGCGGGTCGCGCACGGTTGACGCGATGAGGCTCGAGCGGACATCGAGGTCGCGCACGAACCAGCGAAGGATCAGCGAATCCGCAAGCGGCACCGCGACATAGGCAGCGGCGCCGATCGCGATGAGCAGCGGGATGATGAAGCGCAACGAGAGTCGCACGGGTTCGGCCTCGCTTCCGAATAGTCCGGTGCATCAAAGGGACAAGGCGCGCGTCGTTGTATTGGGATGTTCGCAGACGCAGCCTTTGCAAAGACCATGATGCACCCGATGAAGTTCCACTGGCAACGCGTCATGGCTGCAAATGGCAGGGAAGCGCGGAGCTGAAAAATTTGCATCGGGGCGGCCGCCATGTTCGACGGACCTGCCGGGGAGGCGCTCGGACCCGGTTCCGGCACACGGGAACGAGATGTCCGAAAATGGCGAGTCGGCGCTGGCGGCGGCGCGCATAATCCGGCCATGACGCTCGACCCCGATGCCTGCTACCGCGCGCTCGCCGCGCACGATCCCCGTTTCGACGGGCGGTTCTACGTCGGCGTGTCGTCGACCGGCATCTATTGCCGGCCGATCTGCAACGTGCGCATGCCGCGGCGGGAGAACTGCTCGTTCTTCCCCAGCGCCGCTGCTGCCGAAGTCGCGGGCTACCGCCCCTGCCTGCGCTGTCGCCCGGAGCTCGCACCGGGGCACGCGAGCGTGGATGCGTCGGCGCGGCTGGCGCGGGGGGCGGTGAACCTGATCGAGAACGGCGTCATGGACGACGGCGGCATCGAGGCGCTCGCCACGCGGGTTGGTGTCACGAGCCGGCACCTGCGCCGCATCTTCGAGACCGAGTACGGCGTGTCTCCCGTCGAATACGCGCAGACGCAGCGCCTGCTGCTCGCCAAGCGGCTCCTCACCGACACCGCGCTGCCGGTGACCGAGGTGGCGCTCGCCAGCGGCTTCGCGAGCGTGCGGCGCTTCAACGACCTCTTCCGCACGCGCTACCGGATGGCGCCGTCGCGTCTGCGCAAGGACCGTGCGAGGGGCGCGCTGCCCGCGACGCTGCTGTTCCTGCTCGCCTATCGCGCACCATACGACTGGAAGTCGATCCACGAATTTCTCGGCCGGCGCGCGATTGCCGGCGTGGAAAGTGTGACGGAGGACGGCTATGCGCGCACGGTGGCGATCCTCCATCGCGGGGTGGTCCACACCGGGCGCGTCGACGTCCGGCACGCGCCGCGCAGGAATGCGCTGGCGATTTCGGTGGCGGCGTCGCTGGCGCCGGTCGTTCCGGTGGTGCTGTCGCGCGTCAAGCACGCGTTCGATCTCGCCTGCGATCCGGCACAGGTCGCGCTGGCGCTCGGCCCGCTTGCAGCGAAGCATCCCGGGCTGCGCGTGCCGGGCACCTTCGACGGCTTCGAGCTCGCCGTGCGGGCGATCGTCGGCCAGCAGGTGTCGGTGCGCGGTGCGCGCACCGTGCTCGGGCGCATCGCGAGCGCGTTCGGCACGCCGCTCGCGACGGGCGACGGCGCGCTCGCGCATCTCTTCCCGGCGCCGGAGCAGCTCGCCGCAGCGCCGGTCGCGGAGCTCGTTCGAACGGGGCTCACCGGGGCCCGCGCCCGCGCCATCGTGGCGCTCGCGCACGCGGTTGCAGAAGGCGTGCTGGTGCTCGATCCGGAAGCCGACGTCGACACGACGATGGCTCGGCTTGTCGCGCTGCCGGGCATCGGCGCCTGGACGGCGTAGTACATCGCGATGCGCGCGCTGCGCTGGCCCGATGCGTTTCCCGCCGGCGATCTCGTCGTGCGGCGGATGCTGCATACGCCGCGCCCCGCGCAGGCGCTCGAACGGTCGCGCCAATGGCAGCCATGGCGCGCCTACGCAGTGATGCATCTATGGAGATCCGCGCAATGAATCCAACCACCGTTTACGACCTCATTGAGTCCCCTCTGGGAACGCTGCGCCTCGCGGCGACCCCGCAAGGGCTCGCGAGCATTTTCTTCATCGACGAAACCGGCATGCCGCCGACAGGGGCGGACTGGGCCCGCGATCCGGCGGCGGCCGTGCTGCAACGCGCGGCGACGCAGTTGCGCGAGTACTTCGCGGGCCGCCGCCGTGTCTTCGACCTGCCGCTCGCATCGACCGGCACCCCGTTCCAGCACGACGTGTGGAAGGCGATCGCGACGGTGCCCGCGGGCGAGACGATTTCGTACACCGAGCTCGCGCGCCGTGCCGGGCACGCCGGGAGCTTCCGCGCGGTCGGCGCCGCGACGGGGCGCAATCCGCTCGCGATCGTCGTGCCGTGCCATCGCATCATCGGCGCCGACGGCTCGCTCACCGGCTACGCGGGCGGGCTTCCGAGGAAGCGCGCGCTGCTGGCGCTCGAAGGCGTGGCGCACGCCCAGCTCGCACTCGCCGTCTGATGCGTCCCGCGGACATCGGCCGGCTGGTCGCGCTCGCCGCCATCTGGGGCGCGTCGTTCGTCTTCATCCGCACGCTGGCACCAGTGCTGGGACCCCTATTGACGGCGGCGTCGCGCGTGCTGATCGCGGGCGCCGCGCTCGTCGTCTATCTTCGCGCGGCCGGGTTCGACGCGAACGTGCGCACGCACTGGCGGCACTACCTCGTCGTCGGCGTCGTCAACTCGGCGCTGCCGTTCGTGCTCTACGCATTCGCGGGGCTGCACATCCCCGCGTCGTATTCGGTGATCATGAACGCGATGACGCCGATCTTCGCGGCGCTGCTGTCGGTCGCGCTCCTCGCCGACCGATTGACGCCGCGCAAGGTCGCCGGCCTCCTCGCGGGTGCCGGCGGCGTCGCCCTGGTCAGCAAGGCGGGCCCGGTCGTGCCCGACGCGATGTTCGCGTGGTCCATCCTCGCGTGCCTCGCGGCGGCGTTCTGCTACGCCGTCGCCGGCGTCTACATCAAGCGCCGTGCCGTCGGCGTCAGCCCGATCGGCATCGCCGCATGGAGCCAGGTATTCGCAGGGCTCGTGCTGCTGCCGCTCCTCCCGCTCGGTGCGCCGCCCAAGCCGATCGACGCCGGCGTCGTCGGCAATGTGCTCGCGCTGGCACTCCTGTGCAGCGCGATCGCCTATCTTCTCTATTACCGGCTGATCGTCGACATCGGGCCGACGCGCGCGATGACCGTCACCTTCCTGATGCCGCTCTTCGGCATGCTGTGGGGCGCGCTGTTTCTCGGCGAGCTCATCACCGCGCCGATGCTCGCGGGCTGCGCGCTCATCATCGGCGGCAGCGTGTGGGTGCTGCGGACGCCGGCGCTCGGAGCGGCAACGCGCTGAACCGCGGCTCACGCGCGCGCCGCTATAATGCGGCATCGAAATTTCCGCGCGGTGTCGCTTTGATGATTGTCACCCGTTCCCGAGCCCTCGCGCTCGCCTTGCTGCTCTGCGCGCTGGCGCTCGGCGGATGCGCGACGCGCCCGATCAACGCGCCGCTCGCCCAGGTCGACACCAAGGCAGGATATCGCGTCGAGACGCGGCCGCCGCGACCGACCGACGACTCGACGGTCATCGTCCTCGCGTTCTCGGGAGGCGGCACCCGTGCCGCGGCGTTCTCGTATGGCGTGCTCGAGGAGCTCAACCGGATCGAGATCGACATTCCCGGCGGGCGCTCCCGCCTCATCGACCAGGTCGACGTGATCACCGGCGTGTCCGGCGGAAGCTTCACCGCGCTCGCCTACGGTCTCTACGGCAACAAGCTCTTCGACGAGTACGAGCGCCGCTTCCTGAAGCGCAACGTGCAGGGCGATCTCGTCGCGCGCGCTCTCTCGCCGCTCGAATGGCCGGCGCTGGCGTCGGAGGGATTCGGCCGCTCCGAGCTCGCCGCACAGCTCTACGACGAGATCCTCTTCGATGGCGCGACGTTCGGCGATCTCGATCGAAAGGAGGGGCCGTTCGTGCTGGTCACGGCCACCGACATCTCGACCGGATCGCGCCTGGGGTTCGTGCAGTCCGATTTCGATCTCATCTGCTCCGACCTCGACAAGTTTCCGCTGTCGCGCGCGGCGGCTGCGTCGTCCGCGGTCCCGCTCGTGCTGTCGCCGGTGACGCTCAACAATTATGGCGGCCAGTGCGGCTACCGGTACGGGAGCTGGACTCGCGCGATTGCCGATTCCGCGGCGACGTCGCGGCCGGCCGGCCGCGCGGTGAAGCGCTATCACGAGATGAAGATGTTCGAGGACAGCGCGAACCGGCCCTACATTCATCTCGTGGACGGCGGCGTGTCCGACAACCTCGGCATGCGGGCGCTGCTCGAGGTGCTCGAGAGCGCCGAGGCGGGCCGCAGGATGAGATACCTCGAGGGCGTGAAGCGGATCGTCGTGCTCGTCGTCAATTCGCTGTCGCAGCCGGCGGTCGACTGGGACCGGAGCGAACGGCCGCCGAGCGACGTCGCGATCCTGATCAAGGCGGCGGGCGTGCCGATCGACCGCTATTCCTACGAGGCGATCGAGCTCCTGAAGGACCTGATCGCGCGGTGGCAGACGGCGCGGGCGATCCGCGCGTCGAGTGCGTTCGTCGGCGGCAGCAACCCGCTGCTGTCGCGCGCGTCCGACGTCCCCGACATCGACGTGTACCCGATCGATGTCAGCTTCGCCGCCGATCCGGACGCCGTCGAGCGCGCCTACCTCAACGATCTTCCCACTTCGTTCGTGCTGCCGCCCGAGGCCGTCGACCGCCTGCGCGCCTCCGCGGCACGCATCCTGTGGGCGTCGCCCGACTTCCAGCGGCTGATGACGACGCTGCACGCGGCGGTGATCGTGCCGCCGGCGAAATAGCGCCGCGCGGCGCGAGGGCTACTGCGCCGTCGGCAGCTTGCCCTGCACACCCTCGACGTAATAGTCCATCTTCGACAACGCGTCGTCGGACATCACCGCGCCGGCGGCGAGGCGCTCCTTGCCGTCGTTGTCGCGGACGGGACCGCTGAACGGGTGGAATTTTCCGGCCGCGATGTCGGCAGCGGTCTTGTCCACCAGCGCCTGCGTGTCGGACGGCACGATCGGATTCATCGGCGCCATGCGGATCATGCCCTCCTTCAATCCGCCCCAGACGGCGTCGGGCTTCCACGTGCCCGCGAGCACGTCGTTGACGGTCTTCGTGTAGTAGTCGCCCCACTGGTGCGTGACCGCGGTCAGCTGCGCATGCGGGCCGTACTTCGACATGTCGGAGTGATACGCGATGGCGTACACCTTCTTCGCCTCGGCGGCCTGCACGACGGCGGTCGAGTCGGTGTGGTGCGTCAGTACGTCGGCGCCTTGCGAGACGAGCGTGTTCGCGGCTTCGCTCTCGCGGCCGGGGTCGTACCATGCGTTGGTCCACACCACCTTGACCTCGGCCGCCGGGTTGACGCTGCGCATCCCGCGCGCGAATGCGTTGATACCCATCACGACTTCCGGAATCGGAAACGCGGCGACGTAGCCGGCCACGTTCGACCTGGTCATCTTCCCGGCGACCTGTCCGGCGAGGTAGCGCCCTTCGTAGAAGCGCGCGTTGTACGTGCCGACATTCGCAGCCGTCTTGTAGCCGGTCGCGTGGTCGAATTTCGTCTGCGGGAACTGCTGGGCGACTTTCAGCGTCGGGTTCATGTAGCCGAACGACGTCGTGAAGATCGGGCTGTAGCCGGATTGCGCGAGCTCGCGGATCACGCGCTCGGCGTCGGCGCCTTCGGGGACGCTCTCGACATATTTCGTCGTGACCTTGCCGCCGAGGGCGTCCTCCATCTGCCGGCGGCCGCGATCGTGCTGCGACGTCCATCCGGCGTCGCCCACCGGGCTCACGTAGACGAACGCGCACCTTGAGCGGTGCCGTGCCCGTGGCGCCGGCCGGGGCCGGGGCAGGCGAAGGGGCGGGCGCCTTCGGCTCGTCGCGGCCGCACCCGGCAACGACGACGAGTGCGGCGAGAAGCGCCGCCTTGAAAAGTCGGTTCATGTTCGTGTGCAAGGCTCGCTCCGGATCGACGTGCGGGCCGGCATCGTCGCGCCCCGCGAAGGTGCGAATTCTACTCCGGCACCGACCCGCGCGTGCCGGCCGCACGTCCGGCTGCCGTCGCTTCGGCGTCTGCCGAAGGCTTGCGGAGCGACGCATTCGCGGGCGATGATGGCGCCGGCGGCCCGGGACCCTGGCGCGTCACCCGCGCAGGCGTCACGCGCGACAAGAACGATGGGAATACCCGCATGCAACGCGAACTGACCCGCAACACGCTCGCCGTCCTGTTCCTGGTCGGCCTGATCATGGCGTCGTTCTGGATCCTGCGGCCGTTTCTCGCGGCAGTGATCTGGGCGACGATGATCGTCGTCGCGACGTGGCCCGTGTTGTGCCGGATCCAGGCGCGCGTCGGGGGTAGACGCTCCATCGCCGTCGCGGTGATGACGCTCGCGATGATCCTCGTCTTCGTCCTGCCGTTCTGGGTCGCCATCGGCACGATCAGCGACTACGCGCGCGCGGTCGACGACTGGCCGGAGACGCTGGCGAAACTGAAGCTGCCGCCGCCTCCGGACGTGATCGAATCGCTGCCGTTCGTCGGCCACTCGATCGCGGAACCCTGGCGGCAGGCGGCGGAGCTCGCACCCGCCGAGCTCGCGGCGAAGGTGCGGCCCTACGCCGGAACGATCGCCAAATACCTCGCCGCGCAGGCGGGCAGCATCGGGATGCTGCTGGTCGAGTTCCTGATGACGATCGTGATCTCGATCGTCCTCTATGCAAATGGCGAGGCCGCGGCGGAGAAGGTGATGCGCTTCGGCCAGCGTCTCGCCGGCGAGCACGGCGAGCATTCGGTGCGCCTCGCCGCGCAGGCGATCCGCGGCGTTGCGCTCGGCGTCGTCGTCACCGCGCTCGTGCAGTCGGTGCTGGGCGGCATCGGTCTCGCGGTCGCCGGCGTGCCCTTCGCCGGCATCCTCACGGCGGTGATGCTGATGTTCTGCCTCGCGCAGCTCGGCCCGACGCTGGTGCTGCTGCCCGCGTGCATCTACCTCTACTGGGTCGACGCGCACGCGTGGGCGATCGTGCTCCTCGTCTGGACCGTGTTCGTCGGCACGCTCGACAACTTCCTGCGCCCCTATCTCATCAAGAAGGGCGCCGACCTGCCGCTGCTCCTGATCTTCGCCGGCGTGATCGGCGGGCTCTTGACGATGGGCATGATCGGCATCTTCGTGGGGCCGGTCGTGCTGGCGGTCGCCTACATGCTGTTCGAAGGCTGGATCGCCGAGCGGCCCTCCGCGAAATCCTGAACCCGGAGCGCCGCGACGCGGCGCGGCGTCACGCGTCCGGGTGGAACGGCTTGCCGAGCGAAGCCGGCGCGTTGCGTCGGATCACCGCGGCGTCGCGCGAGATCGCCGCCAGCACGACGATGGTCGCGAGATAGGGCAGCATCGACAGCACCTGGGACGGAAGCGCGAGGCCGCCGGCCTGCGCCTGGAACGACGCGAGCGTCACGCCGCCGAAGAGGTACGCGCCCAGCAGCACGCGCCACGGCTTCCACGTCGCGAAGACGACGAGCGCCAGCGCGATCCAGCCGCGTCCGGCGGTCATGCCTTCCGCCCACATCGGCGTGTAGGCGACCGCGAGAAACGCACCGGCAAGTCCGGCGCACGCGCCGCCGAAGAGCACTGCGGCGTAGCGAACGCGCACGACGGAAAGCCCGATCGCATGCGCGGAGTCGGGCGCCTCGCCGACCGCGCGCAGCGTGAGCCCGGCGCGCGTCCGGTAGAGAAACCAGTGCACGCCCGCGAAGAGCAGCAGCGACACGTACACGAGCGGGTTCTGGCCGAACACGAGACGCCCGACGAGCGGGAGCTCGCTCAATCCCGGGATCGCCAATGGCGGCAGGCCCGCGATCACCGCGTTGACGTAGGCCTTGCCGACGAACGCCGAGAGTCCGACGCCGAAGAGCGCGAGCGCGAGTCCCGCCGCCACCTGGTTCGCAAGCAGCGTGAGCGTCAGCACCGCGAACACGAACGACAGCGCCGCGCCCGCCGCGACGCCGGCGGCGACGCCGAGCCAGGCGCTTTGCGTGTCGGTCGCCACGATGAAGGCGACGACCGCGCCGACCAGCATCATGCCTTCGACGCCGAGATTGAGCACGCCGGCCTTCTCGACGACGAGCTCGCCCAGCGCGGCCATCACGAGCGGCGTTCCGGCGGCGAGCGTCAGCACGAGGATGTCCGTGAGCGACCCCATCAGCTCACTCCGCGGCCGCGATGACCGGCGCGGTGGCCGGCGTGCGGCCGATGCGCACGCGATACCGGATGAACACGTCGGCGGCGAGCAGCAGGAACAGGAACGCACCCTGGAAGATGCCGGTCACGGCGGAGGGCAGCTTCAGCGCGATCTGCGCCGATTCGCCGCCGAGATAGAGCAGCGACATGAGGAGGCTCGCGCCGAGGATTCCGACCGGATTGAGACGCCCGACGAACGCGACGACGATCGCCGCGAAGCCGTATCCCGGCGACATCGTCGGCAGCAGCTGGCCGATCGGTCCCGCCGCCTCCAGCACACCCGCGACGCCGGCGCAGCCGCCGCCGATGAGGAGTCCGGTCCACACAGTGCGCGGCGTGGAAATGCCCGCGTAGCGTGCGGCATCCGCGGAGAGTCCGGCGACGCGCATCTCGAATCCGGCGTGGCTCTTGCGCATGAAGAGCCAGCCAGCGCCGACGGCCGCGAGTGCGAGGAGAATGCCCGCGTGGATGCGCGTCCCCGGCACGAGGATCGGCAGCATCGCCGCGGCGCCGAACATCCGCGACTGCGGAAAGTTGAAGCCCTCCGGATCCCGCCATGCACCGTGCACCAGCAGCGACAGCACGTGGCTCGCGACGTAGACCAGCATCAGCGAGACGAGGATTTCGTTGGCGTTGAAGCGCGTGCGCAGCCATGCGGGGATGGCCGCCCACGCCATGCCCCCGGCGGCGCCGGCAACGATCATCGCCGGCAGCAGCCACGATGAATGCGATTCCGGAAATGCAAGCGCCAGGCCGCCGCCGAAGATCGCGCCCATGGTCAGCTGGCCCTCGGCGCCGATGTTCCACACGTTCGCGCGATAGCCCGCGGCGAGGCCGACGGCGCAGAGCATGAGCGGCCCCGCCTTCAGCAGCAGCTCGCCGATGCCGTACCGCGTGGCCACGGGTTTCACGAGGAACACGTAAAGCGCCTCGACCGGGTCCATGCCGAGCGCTGCGAAAAGCGCGCCGCCGATGAGAATGGTCGCCGCCGCGGCAATGAATGGCGACGCGTACGCGGCGGCGCGCGACGGCGCGGGGCGCGCTTCGAGGCGCACGAAAATCACGTCCGCGCTCCGCGTCGTGCGGCGGCGCGGGTCATTCCGGCCGCACCGCGTCGCGCGGTTTCGGCGCGGCGACCGCTCCGGGCGCACTGCTCATCAAGATGCCGATCGCCGCGGTGTCGGTGTCGCGCGCGGCGAACTTCTGCGACAGGCGGCCGCCGGCGATCACCGCGATGCTGTCGCAGATCTCGAAGAGCTCGTCGAGGTCGTCGGAGACCACCAGCACCGCAACCCCCTCGTCGCGCAGGTCGAGGAGCGCCTGCCGGACGTCGGCGGCCGCGGCGACGTCGAGTCCCCACGTGGGCTGCGCCGCGATGAAGACGTTCGGACGCTGGCGGATCTCGCGCCCCACGATGAACTTCTGCAGGTTGCCGCCTGACAGCGACTGCGCCGTCGCGCCCGGGCCGGAAGCCCTGACGTCGAACTGCGCAATCGTCGCGGCCGTGAACGCTTCGAGGGCGCGCTCGCGCACGAATCCGGCGCGCACGAGCGCCTGCCCGTGGGCGGTAAGCAGCGTGTTCTCGGCGAGCGACATCTCCCCGACCGCGCCGCGCGGAAGCCGCTCCTCGGGCACGAACGCGAGACCCAGCGCGCGCCGCGCCCGCGTCGGAAGCCGCGCCGCCGGTGTGCCGTCGATGGTGATCGCGTCGGCGCGTGTGGCCGCGCCGAGCGGCTCCTCGCCCGACAGCGCCGCGACGAGCTCGCGCTGGCCGTTTCCCGAGATGCCGGCGATGCCGAGGATCTCTCCCGCGGCGACGCTCATCGAGATGTCGGAAAGCGACGTGCCGAACGTGTCGGCGGCCGGCAGCGTCAGCCGGTCGACGACGAGGCGCGCGGCGCCTTGCGCGCGCGCCTTGCGGTGGTGCGGGTGCGGCAGGTCGCCGCCGATCATCATCCGGGCGAGGGACGCCGGCGTCTCGTCGCGCGGCACGCATTCGCCGGTCACGCGGCCGCCGCGCAGCACCGTCGCGCGGTCGCACAGCACGCGGATCTCGTCGAGCTTGTGGCTGATGTAGAGGATGCTGCAGCCTTCGGCCGCGAGCGTGCGCAACGTGGCGAAGAGGTTCGTCACGGCCTGCGGCGTCAGCACGGACGTGGGCTCGTCCATGATGAGAAGCGACGGGTCCTGCAGCAGCGAGCGGATGATCTCGACGCGCTGGCGCTCGCGCGACCGACAGCGTGTGCACCGGGCGCGCCGGATCGAGCTCCAGGCCGTAACGCTGCGAGATGTCGCGGATCTGCGCCGAGACGTCGGCGTGCGTGCGCGGGCCGTCCTGCGCGAGGAGGATGTTCTCGGCCACGGTCAGCGTGTCGAACAGCGAGAAGTGCTGGAACACCATCGCGATGCCGAGCGCCCGCGCCCGCGCCGGGCTTGGAATCGCAACGGGGGCGCCGTTCCACCGGATGTCCCCGGAATCGGGACGCACGACGCCGTAGATGATCTTCATCAGGGTCGACTTGCCGGCGCCGTTCTCGCCCAGCACCGCATGGATCTCGCCAGGCGCGACGGCGAGGTCGATGCCGTCGTTCGCGACGACCGTCGGGTACGCCTTGGTGATGCCGGCGAGGGAAAGCCGTGCGGGTTCGCCGGGCGGAGCGATCATGGCGACATTATGCCCGCCGCCGATGCCGCGC
The DNA here is from genome assembly GCA_963717695.1 of uncultured beta proteobacterium. GTDB lineage: Bacteria > Pseudomonadota > Gammaproteobacteria > Burkholderiales > Casimicrobiaceae > CAIWHR01. The sequence goes on from CAVQWR010000007.1 coordinate 77,664, forward strand.
GCTGTTGCGCGGGGCACGACGCCAGGCATTGAAGCGGAGCCGCGGAACGGCAACGCTGTTTGATGCACGCGCGCCCGATGCTATTCTCGCCCTGTTGCCGTTTGCGCGAGATGCCTTCCGGTGCGGCGTGTGCCGATTGGGGCGCGCCGCCGTTCGGAAACGCGAAGCCGGATCTCGCCCGAAATCGGTGCGCGTCGCGAAGACGCCCGACGATGGTCACGGATCGGGTCGGGGCGGCACGCAGCGGGTGCAGGAATTTCTTGAATGGGGAGTCTGCGTTGACCCTTCGGTCGGCATCGCAAGCCGTGGCCTGTCCGGACTGCGACCTGCTGCAGTCGCTGCCTCCGGTCCCGCCCGGTGCCAAGGCGACCTGCGGGCGTTGCGGCCGCGTGCTCGCGCGTCAGCCCGCCGTCCCGAAGGATCTTCCGCTCGCGCTGACGGTCGCGGCGGCAATCATCTTCGTCATCGCGAACACCGTGCCGCTGATGGACCTCTCCGCGGTGGGGCGCACGGCCAGCACCACGATTGTCGGCGGCGCCTACCAGATGTGGATCGAGGACGAGGCGATCACGGCGGTCCTCGTCGCGTTCTGCGCGGTGATCGCGCCCGGCGGCTACCTCCTGTTCATGCTGACCCTGCTGCTCGGGGCGCGGCGCACCGTGGCGCCGCCGTGGGTCGGCGAGATGCTGCGCTGGGCGAGCCATTTCGAGGTGTGGTCGATGCTCGAGGTGATGATGCTGGGGATTCTCGTCGCGCTGGTGAAGATCGCCGAGCTCGCCACCGTCGCCGCCGGGATCGGCATGTACGCGGTCGGCGCGCTGATGATCCTGTTCCCGGCGATCGCGGTCACCTTCGACGCGGACGATCTCTGGAACCGCATCGAGTGGGCCGACGGCGAGGTGCCGCCCGAGGTCGCGAACGGCCCGGTGCCTGTCGCGGAGGCGCCGCGATGACGCGGGTCACGACCACCGCCGCGCAGGCCGGGCTCGTTTCGTGCGAGGCGTGCCAGCTCCTGTCGCGGCCGGCGAGCGCGGAAGCGCCGGGGTACTGCCGCCGCTGCGGCGAGGAGCTCGAGTTCCGCCGCCATGCGTCGATCGAAAAGACCTGGGCGCTCATCATCGCCGCCGCGATCTGCTACATCCCGGCGAATGCGCTGCCCGTCCTCAACACGACGTCGCTCGGCGAGACCGAGGCCGACACCATCCTCGGCGGCGTCGCGTTCCTCTATACGTCGGGCTCGTGGCCCCTGGCGCTGATCGTGCTCGTGGCGAGCGTGATGATTCCGCTCGGCAAGCTGGTCGCGCTCGCGTACCTGCTGATCTCGGTGCAGCAGGGCTCGGTTGCGAACAGCCACGACCGCACACGGCTCTACCGGATGGTCGAATTCATCGGGCGCTGGTCGATGCTCGACGTGTTCGTCGACACCTTCACCGTGGCGCTCGTCCAGCTCTCGCCGCTGATGTCGGTCGCGCCCGGCACCGGCGTGCTGTTCTTCGCGGCCGTAGTGGTGCTGACGATGCTTGCCGCCGAAACCTTCGATCCGCGCCTGATCTGGGACGCGACCAACCCCCACCGGAACCCCCATGGCTGACGAAATCGATCCCAACGAGCTCCCGCAGGCGACGGTCGTGCGCAGGAAGCGCACGCGCGTCTCGATCGTGTGGATCATCCCGATCCTCGCGGCGGTCGTGGCGATCGGCATCGTGGTGCAGCGCGTGCTGAGCGAGGGCCCGACGATCTACATCATCTTCAAGTCGGCGCAGGGCATCGAGGCCGGCAAGACGTTCATCAAGTACAAGGACGTCAACATCGGACTCGTGACGGCCGTGGAGCTCTCGGAAAACTACGGCCGGGTCGTGGTGAAGGCCAAGGTGGCGAAGCACGCCGGCGGCCTCATGGTCGCAGACGCGAAATTCTGGATCGTCGAACCGCGCATCTCTCTCTCCGGCGTCTCCGGGCTCAACACGCTGCTCTCGGGCAACTACATCGGCTTCCAGGCCGGCACCTCGACCGAGTCGCAGCGGAGCTTCCTCGGGCTCGACGTGCCGCCCGCCGTGACCGATGAGAAGGGCCGCAAGTTCGTGCTGAAGGCCCCGACGCTCGGGTCGCTCGGCGTCGGCTCCCCGATCTACTACCGGCAGATCGCCGTCGGCCGCGTGACCGGCTACAACCTCGCGCCGGACGGCAAGTCCGTCGAGGTCGGCATCTTCGTCGTGTCGCCGTACGACCGCTATGTCACCAGCGAGACGCGCTTCTGGAACGCAAGCGGGGTCGACATCACGCTCGGCGCGGACGGCGTCGACGTCAAGACCGAATCGCTCGCCGCGCTCATTGCCGGAGGCGTCGCGTTCGACGTGCCCGACTTCCTGGCACCGGGCACGGAGGTTCCTGCGGACACGGCGTTCACGCTGTATCGCACGCAGATCGTCGCGATGAAGCAGCCGGACCCCGTCGAGCGGCGCTTCGTCCTCTATTTCAACGAGTCGGTGCGCGGGCTGTCGGTGGGGGCGCCGGTGACGCTCTACGGGCTTCCGGTCGGCGAGGTGACCAGCGTTGGTCTCGACTTCGACCGCGCGACGCTCAAGTTCCGCCCGCGCGTGCTGATCACGTTCTTCCCCGAGCGTGTGGTTGCGCAGCTATCGCAGCAGCAGAAGGCAGGCGCGGGCAAGGAAATCTCCCAGGTCAGCGGCGAAGCGCGCATGAAGGTGTTGCGGCGGATCGTCGAGGAGCAGGGAATGCGCGCGCAGCTTCGCACCGGAAGCCTCATCACCGGCGAGATGTATGTCGCGTTCGAGTATTTCCCGAAGGCACCCCGGGTGAAAATCGACACGACGAAGGATCCGCTGGAACTGCCCGTGGTGCCCGGCGGGCTCGCGTCGCTCGAGGCGAAGCTCGGCAGCATCCTCACCAAGATCGACAACATGCCGCTCGACGCCATCGGCGTCGACGTGAGGACTGCGATCGAGACGCTCACGACGACGCTGAAGGACGCGGACACGCTGATCAAGCGCGTCGACGTGCAGTGGGTGCCCGAGGGCACGAAGACACTGGAGGCGCTGCACCAGGCGATCACGGATGCCGACCGCGCGCTGGTCAACGCCGACACGACGTTCTTCGGGAAGGATTCGCCCGCGCCGCAGGACTTGCGCGACACGCTGCAGGAAGTGACGCGCGCGGCCCGCGGCGTGCGCATTCTCGTCGATTATCTCGAGCGCCATCCGGAGATGCTGATCCGGGGCAAAACAGAGGGGAACAAGTGATGCGCCGCACCGCTCTCATCGCCGCGTTGTCCGCGGCCATCGCCTTGGCCGCCGGATGCGCGAGCACGCCGTCGCGCTTCTACACGCTCGCCCCGGTCGCCGCGCCGGCGCCTTCGGCGAAGGCGTCCGCCATCTCCGTCGTGGTCGGCCCCGTGTCGGTCCCGGCGATCGTCGATCAGCCGCAGATCGTCATCAGCACGGGACCGAACCAGGTGTCGCTCGACGAGTTCAACCGCTGGGCGTCGCCGCTCGCGGACAACATCGCCCGCGTCGTCGCGCAGGATCTCGTGACGATCCTCGGGACGCCGCGCGTGTCGCTGTTCCAGCAGTCGCTCAACGTCGCCGCGGATTATCGCGTCGCGATCGAGGTGCAGGGCTTCGAATCGGCGCCCGGTGACGCCGCGACGCTCAACGCCGCCTGGAGCGTGCGCCGGACCCGCGACGGGAAGAGCGAGAACGGGCGGACGTCGGTGCGCGAGCCCGCGACGGGGGGCGGCTTCGACGCGCTCGCGGGTGCGCACAGCCGCGCGCTCGACCGGATGAGCCGCGACATCGCCGACGCGATCGGGGCCCTCGAGCGAAAGCCGCAGTAGCCGGCGACCCGCAACTTCGCACTGCGAGGCACAACGCGCCGCGCGTTGCACGCGCGCAATGGATGCGCCAGTCGACGCGCAATCGCCGCATTGCGCGGCGTGCTTGCCTGACATGGCGTGATCGGCGGCGACGTGGCCGCCGCCATTGACCTTACTCGTATGCGCCATCCGGTGATCCAACAGATGTCTTGCGACCAGCGCCGGAAACTGACGCGAAACTGACGCAAAGCTTGCAAGGCGCCTTCGATTCTGCGCGCCGTTGCGCACGCACAACACGATTCGCGAAGTCGACGCGGATTCGCCGCGATGCGACGTGCATTGGACGCGCGCGAGGTGCAACGTTTCCCCTTGGTGCCCGCAGCTGCGTCGACTCGAAACCTCGGTTCGGCGGCTGCGCGGCACCTGCGGAAGCAATGGGACGCATCGCGTTGCCGGCGCAGCCGGCGGGAATTGCGGCGCATGCGACCCGCGGCTTCCAGTGACCTCCGCTCGGGCCCGGCACCAGCGCGCCACGTCTGTCGTCGGCGCACGCCGGGCCCGACTTTTTTCGGATGCCGCGCCGTGTTGCGCGAAGCGGGCGCACAGGGGGCGCGTGCGGCCGCTTCGTCGCAACGGCGGACCGGGGTTATCATCGAAGCCGCGTCGAAATTGGCGCAGCGACCCATGGACAGGCTCCAATGCGAATGATCGTGATCGAGGACGACCCGCTGCTCTCGGAGGGTCTCGTCAACGTGCTGAACCGCGCCGGGCATGCGGTCGACCATGCCGAGACCGCCGCGCGCGCCGAGACGGCGTTGAAGGCCGCCGAGTACGACGTCGTGGTGCTGGACCTCGGCCTTCCCGATCGCGATGGCCTCGAGCTGCTGCGCGACCTGCGCGGGCGCCGCTCGCAGGCGAGCGTGCTCGTGCTGACCGCGCGCGACGCCGTCGAGGACCGCGTGCGCGGACTCGACCTCGGCGCCAACGATTACATGACGAAGCCGTTCTCGGTGGCGGAATTCGAGGCGCGCATCCGGGCGCTGCTGCGCCGCTCGGCGGTGCCCGAGGCGCAGCTTGCGTCGGGGACGCTCGCGATGGATCTGTCGGCGAAGCGCGCGCGCGTCGGCGGCCGCCCGATCGAGCTCACGTCGCGCGAATGGTCGCTGCTCGAGCTCTTCCTCACCCGCGCCGGGCCACGTGCTCAGCAAGGACCGCATTTCCGAGCACCTCCTCGCCTGCGACGAGCACCTGTCCGCCAACGCGATCGAGGTGCACATCTCGCGGCTGCGCGCCAAGATCGAGCCCGAAGGCGCGCGGCTGCGCACCGTCCGCGGATTCGGATATCTGTGGGACGGTGCCAATGAGTAGTGCGCCACGCGCGCGCCAGAGCATCCGCCGCCGGCTGGTCCTGTTCCTCGTCACGATGCTGCTGCTGCTGGTCGGCGCGGCGGCCATCATCACCTACCTCGTCGCGGCCCGCGCGGCCAACGACGCGTACGACCGGGCGCTGCTCGATCCCGTCCACAGCCTGCAGCAGAACCTGCGGACGGCCGAAGGCGCACCTCGCCTCGACCTCTCGTCGAAGGCGCTGCAGGCGCTGCTCTACGACGAAGCGGACGAGGTCTTCTTCCAGGTCCGCGGCAGCGACGGGAAGGTGATCGCGGGCAACGCCGACCTTCCCGCGGAGGCCGGGCTGGGCCAGGGGCAGCAGCGGTTCTACGACATCGATTACGGCGGCCGGAACCTGCGCGTCGCGGCGCTGAGGAACGAGCAGGACGTACTGATCCAGGTCGGCGAGACGCGGCACAAGCGCAACCGCCTGATCGGCGAGATCCTCGCGGCCGAGCTCGTGCCGACGCTGCTCGTGGCGCTCGCATCGATCGCGCTCGCATGGGGCGGCATCGTGCACGGGCTTGCCCCGCTCGCCCGGGTGCGCACCGAGCTTCTCAAGCGCTCGTCGCACGATCTTCGGCCGCTTCCGAACGATACCGCGCCGGTCGAGATCGCGCCGGTCGTCGATGCGTTCAACCGGCTGCTGCGTCGCCTCAGCGAGGCGAATGCGCTGCAGCAGCGGTTCCTCGCGAACGCCGCCCATCAGCTGCGCACGCCGCTGGCGGGTCTGCAGATGCATCTCGAGCTGCAGCTGCGGCGGGAGCAGCCGCCGGAGATCCGCGCCGAGCTCGAGCGCCTGCACAAGGCGACGCTGCGCACCGGGCACATGACGAAGCAGCTGCTCGCGCTGGCGAAGGCCGAGAGCACGTCCGGCCCCGAGGCGGCGCTGCAGCCGGTCGATCTCTACCAGTGCGCGGAGGCGTCGGCGCAGCACTGGGTTCCCGTCGCGATCGCGCGGAGGATCGACCTCGGCTTCACGCTGGAGCACGCGACCGTGCAGGGCGACGCGGCGCTGCTGGCCGACGCTCCTCGACAATCTGATCGACAACGCGCTGCGTTACACGCCGCCGGGCGGCGCGGTCACGGTGCTGTGCGGCATCCGCGAAAAGGTGCCGTACGTCGCCGTCGAGGACACGGGCCCCGGGATTCCGGCTGCCGAGCGTGAAAGAGTCTTCGAGCGCTTCCACCGCGTCGCCGGGACGACGAGCGAAGGCACCGGTCTCGGCCTCGCGATCGTGAAGGAGATCGCCGACCGGCATGGCGCGCGCGTCGGGATCGAGACGCCGCGAAGCGGGCAGGGGACGTGCGTGTTCGTGCTCTTCGCTGCAGCGGCGGCAGCCTTGCCCGGCGGCTGACGACGCGCGCCGCGGATCCGAATCTCGTCGCACCAACGAAAACGGGGCCCGCGGGCCCCGTTTTCGTTGGTGCTGCTGCGGCGCGCGGGTTACTTCCCGCCCGAAGCCTTCGCGACTTCGGCCACGAGGCGGTTCGCGCCCTTGTTGGTCGCCGCGCCGCGCACGAGGATGTCGGGCGGCAGCACGGTCTTGCCGTAGTACGCGTTGTTCCAGTCACCATTGGCGGTGATGACGGTGCCGTCGAGGTTCACGCCGCCGTACACGCCCTTCGAGCGCGCGAACGCGACGAAGTCGGTCGTGACGTCGGAGGCAGCGCCTGCGCCCACCGGGCCGGCCGCGACGCTGGCGTCACCGCCCAGCTTCACCGACGGCGCGAGCAGCGTGTTGAGCCCCTTTTCGGTCATCACGAGCGTGATGTTCTCGGACGCGGCGATGCCGGCCTGGAATCCCACGCTCGCGGTCGCCAGCGTGTAGAAGACGGGGCCCTTCCACTTGCCGGAGAGTGAATCGCGGCCGATCAGCACGCCGCGCCCGCCCGAGCCGCCGAAGATGAAGCCGGCCTTGACCACCTGCGGAGCGATCAGCACGCCGTACGCGCGTCCGATGTGCGTCTGCAGCCACGACATCTGCGGGTCGCGCAGGAAATTGGAAAGCGTCTTCTCGGCGCTGTTGACGAGTTGCTGCTGCTCGGATTGCGCGTGCGCGGGAAGCGACACAAGCATGCCGGCGGCAACGACGGGCACCAGCGTCAGGCGCATGAGTTTGCGAAACATCGGGTTCTCCTTGGAACTGGCGCAAATTGCGCTGGGTCAATAGCTTACCACGTTTCGCGCCCGGTTCGCCCGGGCGCGGTACGGGCCAGTCCGGTCTACTCGGGAATCGCGTTGAGCAGGTACATCGCCGCCAGGAGTCCGGAGGGGCGGCCGAGCGTGCCGAACCATTGCGTGAAGATGGCATCGATCTCGCCGCCGAGGTAGACCTGGGTCAGCGCGGTGTTGATCTCCAGCCGGAACGCCGAGTCGTTGCGCGGCAGGCCGAAGGCGATCGGCTCGATCGACAGGTCCTCCGGCATCATCGAGAGCTCTTCCGGATGCTTCGCCTGGACGGCGAGGCCGATCAGCTTGATCTTGTCGCTGGCGAACGCGTCGAGCGAGCCCGACTCCAGCATCGCGATGCCCTCGTTGCCGTCCTTGAGGCGCGTGACCTTGGCGTTGACGAGCTTCTGCGCAAGCATCGCGTCGAGCCGCGCCTCGGTCGTCGTGCCGGCGATGACGCCGACGCGCTTGCCGGCGAGGTCCGTGAACTTCTGGATCGACGCCGCCGACTTCACGATGATGCCGCCGCCGTCGAGGAAGACGAGCGACGAGAAATCGATGCTCTTCATCCGGGTGCGCGACGCGGTCGTGTTGGCGCAGTCGAGCTGCGCCTTGCCGGAGGCGACCATGGCGACGCGCTCAGCCGCGGTGCCGACCAGCCAGTTGACCTTGAGGTCGGGCACGCCGACGACGCGGCCGAGGTGCGCGATGACCCGCTTGCAGAGGTCGATCGAATAGCCGACCGGACGGCTGCCTTCGCCAACGACGGAGAACGGCAGCGAGTCGCCCGAGAACGCGACGCTTATCTGCCCCGCGGACTTGATCGCGCCGAGCGTGTCGGGCAGCGTGCGCATCGCCGGCGGTGCAGTGGCCGCCGCCGACTTGAACACCGGCTTTGGCGCGGGCTGTGCGGCGGGCGGCGCTGCCGTCTGCGCGACGGCGGCCAGGGCGACGAATGCGAAGCCGGCAATGCCGGCGCGCGCCAACGTTCGGAAAGGCGAATGTGAATCCACGGGGCCTCTTGTCGATGTTTTGGCGGCGATGAAGATCGCCGCGGCTTCCGGCGGGCGCGGGCCCCGGGACCGTTTCGGGGCCGCAATTGCTGCGCCCGCATTCTAGCCCAAGCATTGCAGTCCACCGCATGGACGGAACGGCGCGCACGGCGCCCGTCGTACCGGCGGCGGAGGTCGCACATGCTACACTCTGGCCGGTATTTTTCGTTGAAGAATCATGCGGAACACGGGGAAGATCCGGATGCGGCTCGCACATTTTTTCCTGCTTTCCCTCGCATTCGCCGGCGTCGCGCTTCCCGCCGCCGCCGCGCCGGCCGCGGCGACGCTCGACCGGATCCGCGACACTTCGACGATCCGCTTCGCCTACCGCGAAGGCGCCGCGCCCTTCTCGTTCAAGGACCGCGACGGTCGCGTGCGCGGCTACAGCGTCGAGCTCTGCACGCGCATCGCCGGCGCGATCCAGAAGGATCTCGGCATCAAGGAGCTCAAGGTCGAATGGGTGCCGGCCGATGCCGCCACCCGGCTCGAGCTCGTGGCGAGCGGCAAGGCCGATGCCGAATGCGGCACGACGACAATCACGCTGTCCCGCGAAAAGACCGTCGCCTTCAGCCTGCCGATCTTCGTCGAGGGCGGCAGCGCGCTGGTCGACGCGAAGTCGAAGCTGACCCAGTTCACCGACCTCAAGGGAAAGCGGATCGCCGTCATCGCGGGCACGACGACCGAGCAGGCGCTGGTGCGCGAATTCAACGCGATGGGGATGAAGGCGATCCTCGTGCCGGTGAAGAGCACTGCGGAAGGCATGGCGATGCTCGACGAAGCACAAGGCCGATGCCTTCGCAGGCGACCGCACGGTGCTGGGCAGGCTCAAGCTGACGGCGGCGCGTCCCGCCGATTTCGAGCTCCTCTCCAACGATTTCTCGTTCGAGCCCTACGGCCTCGTGCTGCCGCGCGACGACCCTGATTTTCGCCTGGCCGTGGACCGCACGCTCGCGACGCTCTATCGCACCGGCGAGATCGATCCGATCTTCCAGCGCTGGCTCGCGCCCTACGGCAAGCCGGGGCCGCTGCTGCACGCGATGTTCTACCTCAACACGCTTCCGGAGTGACGTGATGGCGACGCTGCGCATCCTGTCCTATCGCGCCTGCGGCGCCGCGCTGTGCGTCGCGGCGCTTTGCGCGTCCGCCGGCGCCGCGGCGCAGACGAGCGCATCAACACTCAAGCCGGACTGCACGACGTGGCCGTGCGGGCACGTCGAATCGATCGTGCGGTCGACCACGACGGAGAGCTGGACGCCGCTCGGCGCCGGCACCTACGGCAGCACCGGCATGGGCGGCACGCCGGCCGCCGTCACCAACATCCAGTTCGGCCCGGGCCTGAAGCCGCAGGGCATGGTGCTGCTCGGCGCCGCCGGCGGGGCCGCGTACCAGAAGACGCCGAACAGCTACCAGAAGGCGCGCTGGAACGTCACGGTCAAGCTCGACAGCGGCCTCTCGCGCGTCGTGTCGCTCGGTTTCGAACCGTACGTGCGCGAAGGCGATTACGTGCGCGTCGTCGGCAACAACGTCGAGCTGGTCGATTGATGCGGGACGCCGGCGCGACCAACTGCCGATGGCTGCGGTCTCGATAAGCGACACGCCCGACGGCCGTCGCATCCTCGCCCTGTCCGGCCGACTCGACTCGGCCACGCTGCCCGACGTCTGGAACGCGTCAAGGCGCGCCGCCGCCGACGCGCCGACGCGTCCGCTGGTCATTGACGCGGCCGGCGTAGATTACTGCGACGGCGCGGGCGCCGCGCTCTTCGTCGAGCTGCTGCGCCACCCGCGCGAAGGCACCGTCGAGGTGACGAACCTCAAGCCCGCGTTCGCCGTCCTGCTGAAGCAGTTTCATCCCGACGTCCTCGCGCACGACCTCGACCCGGAGCCGCCGCGCGCGACCCGCCGTCGAGGAGGTGGGCTTCGCGGTGTCGATCCTGTGGCGCGACATCCGCACGCAGGTCGAATTCATCGGTGAGCTCACGTCGGCGCTCTGGTTCGCGCTGCGGCATCCCGCCTCGGTGCGCTGGAAGGACGTGTGGCGCATCTGCGAGCGCGTCGGCGCCGATGCGCTGCCGATCGTCGCGCTGATCTCGTTCCTGCTCGGGATGATCCTCGCGTTCCAGTCCGCCGTGCCGATGAAGCGCTTCGGCGCCGAGATCTTCGTCGCCGACCTCATCGGACTCGCGATGCTGCGCGAGCTCGGGCCGCTGATGACGGCGATCCTGCTGGCCGGCCGCTCGGGCGCCGCGTTCGCCGCCGAGATCGGCACGATGCGGGTGAACCAGGAAGTCGACGCGCTGACGACGATGGGCCTGAACCCGGTGCGCTTCCTCGTCACCCCGCGCATCATCGCCGCGGTGCTGATGACGCCGCTCCTCACGCTCTTCTCCGACCTCGTCGGCCTCCTCGGCGGCGCGCTGACGATGCAGTCGTTCTCGATTCCCTACGTGACGTTCCTCAAGGAAGTCGACACGGCGGTCAACATGTCCGACTTCCTCGCCGGCTTCGTGAAGTCGTTCGTGTTCGCGCTGCTGGTCGCCGGGATCGGCTGCCTGCGCGGGCTGCAGACGAGCGCGGGCGCGTCCGCCGTCGGCGATTCCGCGACGCGCGCCGTCGTCTCGGGGATCATCCTGCTCGTCGTCGTCGACGGGATCTTCGCCGTTGCCTATTACATGCTCAACATATGAGCGCCGCCGGGCCGTTCCAGGGACGTCGGCGCGAGCGGGGCGAAGCCCAGACCCGAAGGGCGCGTCCGCGAGCGGCGGCCGGCGGCTGAACGTGGCTCCGAATGTTTCCCGGTCCCAAGGAGGCCCCGCGCAGCGGGCAAGCTGGGGAGGATTCTCCATGAGCGCCGCCGGGCCGTCCCAGGCGCTCGCCCCCTCCCGTGGAGGGGGGGCGCGAAGCCCGCGCAGCGGGCAAGCCTGGGGGAGGATTCTCCATGAGCGCCGGCGACAACGACGTCATCATCCGCGTCGAGGGCGTGGATGCCGGCTACGATGGCGTCGCGATCCAGAAGAACCTCAACTTCGAGATCCGGCGCGGCGAAGTGTTCGGCATTCTCGGCGGCTCGGGCTGCGGCAAGAGCACCCTGATGAAGGCGATGATCGGGCTGATCCCGCCGATCGCCGGCACCATCTCCATCGCGGGCGAAGACATCGTGAACGCGGACGAGCCGATGCTGGAGCGCATCCAGCGCCGCTTCGGCGTGATGTACCAGTCGGGCGCGCTGTTCGGCTCGATGAGCCTCCTCGAGAACGTGCGGCTGCCGCTCGAGGTGTACACGGACCTTCCCGACGACGCGATCGACCTGATCGCGCGGATGAAGCTCGAACTGGTGGGGCTCGAGGGTTTCACCGGTCACCTCCCGGCGGAGCTCTCGGGGGGGATGCAGAAGCGCGCGGGCATCGCCCGCGCGATGGCGCTCGACCCGTCGATTCTCTTTCTCGACGAGCCGTCGTCGGGACTCGATCCCATCACTGCCGCGTCGCTCGACGCGACGATTCGCCGCCTCTCCGAAAACCTGGGCGTGACGTTCGTGATCGTCTCGCACGACCTCGGCAGCGTCTTCGTCGCCATGGACCGGGTCATCCTGCTCGATCTCGCGGCGAAAGGTATCATCGCCGAGGGCGATCCGCGCCGCCTTCGCGAGGAGTCGACGGACCCGCGCGTCCGCGCGTTCTTTCGCCGCGAAGCGGAAATCGTTCCCGCCTGAGCCCCGCAGCCCATGAGCCTCAAAGCCAACTATTTCAAGCTCGGCCTCTTCGTGATCGGCGCGCTGGTGAGCGGCGTGCTGCTGCTGATCGTGATCGGGTCGGGCCGCTGGTTCCAGCCCAAGCTCACGATCGAGACCTACTTCAACGAATCGGTGCAGGGGCTCGACATCGGCTCGAAGCTCAAGTACCGCGGCGTCGCGATCGGCGAGGTCACGCGGATCGGATTCACGTACAACCAGTACCAGCAGGACATCCCGAGCACGCAGCGCTACCGCTACGTGCTGGTCGAGGCGCAGATCGAGCCGCGGCTCCTCGGCGGCCGGGTCGCCGCAGGCGACATCACGAATCCGCAGAACGCCGCGCTCGAAGTCGAGAAAGGGCTGCGCGTCCGCCTAGCGCCGCAGGGGATCACCGGCACGAGCTATCTCGAGATCGACTACGTCGACCCGCCGCCGCCGATCATCCCGATCGACTGGACGCCCGACAACACCTACATTCCGAGCACGACGTCGACGGTCACCGCGCTCCTGAGCGCCGCCACCGAGATCATGGACCACCTGCGCAAGCTCGACATCGACAGGACGACGGGCAATCTCAATAAGCTGCTCGTGACGGCCAACGAGAAGCTCGCGTCGATCGACACGAAGTCGATCTCGCAGCGCACCGACCGCGTGCTCGCCAAGGTCGAGACGACGCTCAACAACATCGACAGCAAGCGGCTGTCCGACGAGGCGGTCGCGCTGATGGCCGAGGTGCGCGCGTCCAACGCCGACCTGAAGAAGATCCTCGCGAACCCGGCGACGCAGAAGCTGCCCGACGACGCCGGTGCCGCGGTGGCGCGCATCCGCGAGATCGTCACCGATCCCAAGCTCGCGCAGACGCTCGCGAGCCTCGAGCGCACGCTCGGCCGCATCGACCGCATCCTCGGCGGCGGCGAGACCGACCTCAAGGTGACGATCGAGAACCTGCGCCAGATCTCCGACAATCTGCGCGACCTGACCGAAGACGCGAAGCGCTATCCGGCGAACGTGATCTACGGCGAGCCGCCGCGACCGCTCGAAGGCCAAAAATGAACTCGGGACCGAAACGGGCGCCGCGCGCGCCGCTCACCTTCGCCGCGGCGGCCTTCGCCGCTGCGGCGCTCATCGCCGGCTGCTCGCTGTCGCGTCCGTCGCCGGTCAAGCAGTCCTACCTCATCGAGCCCGCGCCGCCGCCGGCAGTCGCGACGCCGCAGGCGGCTACGCTGCGCGTCGGCACGATCAACGTCGCCGCGCCGTTCCGCGGGCGGTCGTTCGTCGTGCGCGAGGGCGAGCTCCGCTACGAGACCGACTTCTACTCCGAATTCCTGGTCGCGCCGGCGCCGATGCTGGGCGAGGCGACCGCGCGTGCGCTCGGCAGCGCGCGCGTGTTCGCGCGCGTGGTGGCGCCGGGGGCGCCGCCGGACGCCGACTACATCCTCGACGGCTTCGTGTCCGCGCTCTACGAGGACCTGCGCAATCCGGCGGCGCCCGCCGCGGACATCGTCGTCACCTACTACCTCGCGCGCGCCGACAATCCCGTGCCGTTCTGGTCGAAGGAATACCGGCAGCAGGTGCCGCTTTCCGCCGCGTCGCCCGGCGCGTACGCGGCGGGGCTTTCGACGGCATTCGGCGCCATCATGGCCGAACTCGCGCGCGATCTCGCCGCGGTCGACCTCGCGAAGCGCTGAGCGGCGCGTCAGCCGGTCGGCGCCGCGTCCTTCGGCGCGGGCGCGACCACCTCGACCCTGAGCGGCCCCGTCGCGTCGAGGTGCACGTCGCGCTGCGGGAACGGCATCCGGATGCCCGCATCGGCGAAGGCCCGGTCGATCATGTGCAGCACGTCGCTCCTGATCCGGCGCGAGTCCCCGGTTGGCGACATGTCGACCCAGTAGGTGAGCGCGAAGACGACCGCGCTGTCCGCGTATTCCTCGAGGTAGACCTGCGGCGCGGGCTCCTTCAGCACGAGGCCGTGCCGCGCGGCGGCGTCCTGCAGCGCGTCGGCCGCCTTGCGCAGCGGCGTGCCGTAGGCGACGCCGATCTTCACCGTGTGCCGTGTCGTCGGGCTCGTGTACGTCCAGTTCGTGAGCTTGTTCTCGATGAAGGCGCTGTTCGGGATCATCGTCTCGATGCCGTCGGCGCTCGTCAGCGTCGACGCGCGAATCCCGATCGACGTCACGCGGCCGCGGATGCCGTCGACCTCGACCAGGTCGTCGAGCCGCATCGGCCGCTCGAACAGCAGCATGATGCCGGCGACGAAATTCTTGAGCAGCGTCTGCAGGCCGAAGCCCGCCGCGATCGCCAGTGCGCCACCGAGGAACGCGAAGGCGGTGAGCGGAATGTTCGCCTGGAGCAGCGCGAAGATGATGAGGCACAGCGTCAGCAGGAAGACGATCCAGTTGCGCAGGAGTGCCGCGGACTGCCGCGCGACCTGCGTGCGCCGGACGAAGAAGCGCTCGACGAGGCGCGCGATGCCGCTGAAGAGCAGGTAGCCGACCACGACGATCAGCATGGCGCCCACGGTGCGGCCGAGCGTGATGCTGCGCGTCACGTCGAGCTTGCGCCCGTCGACGGTCTGGTAGGAATCGTCGACGGTGAAGACCTCGAAGTTCCAGACGCGGCGCACGGCGAGGAACGTCGCGGCGGCGGCGTCCTGCACGCGCTCCCAGAACGACACCTGGCGCCGGCCCTCGAAGTCGGCGCGGAAGCGCGTCAGCAGCCGCTGCAGCGGCTTTCCGCTCTCGATCGCGCGGTTGAGGTCGGCCTCGCGGTCGCGGTAGGTGTCGAGGAGCTGCGTCGCCTGCGCCGCCTCGTCTCCGGTCACCGTGCGCAGCCGGCTTTCCTGCTCGCGGACGCGCGCACGCGTGGCGGCCAGCTGCTGCGCGAGATATTCGTCCCATGCGCGCACGGTGGCGAGCGACGCCGTGAGCCGCTCGTAGGCGGCGCGCGAGGCGATCGGGTCATGCGCGCGGGCGGCGTCGGCGCGCGCCTCCCACGCGGTCTGCTCGCCATCGAGCATCAGCAGGTACTGCTTCAGAAGGTCGCCGCGAAGATTGACGGTTGCGGCCTGCTCGCGCCGCACTTCCGCGTCGCGCGCGAGCGAGGCGATGCGCTCGGCCCGCGCATCGGCGGATTCGCCGGCGAGCGTGGGCTGCGCGCGCGCCTGCGCGACGCGCTTGTCGGCGGCAACGCGGGCGTCGATCGCCGCCGCGGACGCGCGCGCCGAGCGATCGAGCTCGCGCTGCACGGCGAGCCTTCGTCCCGCGAGCTCGCTCCGCACGCGCGCCAGGTCGTCCTCGGGAAACGTGATGCCGTCTCCCGCCGCGATGAGCTTCCGTCGCGCGAGATCGCGCACGGCAGTGGCCCCGGCCGTCTCCTCGCGCGAATTGCGCGCAGCCATTTCGAGCAGCTCTCGCGTCGCGTCGTCGACCTTGGACTGTGCGAGTGCCAGCTCATGGCGCCACGCGAGCTGCGGGTAGTCGGGAGTACCGCGCGCGCGTTCGGCCGCCTCGGCGGCGAGCCGAGCCGACGACTGGCTGGCCCGCAACCGCGGCGCAAGCTCGCTCGTCAGGCGATCGAACAGGCCGCGCCGTGCCGTCGCGCTCGCGATCCGAGCCTCGGCGTTTTCCTCGTCATCGCGCAGACCGTCGACAACGAGGACCGAGTAGGGCGGGGGCGTCGCGAATCCGGACCAGCTCTCCAGCGCCTTGTCGGCATCGGTGCGCTCGGTGCGCGCGATGTCGAGGCGATCGAGGAGATCGAGTTGCTGCTGGTAGAGGCCGGTCAGCTGCCGCGCGAGCGCGAGGCGCGCCGAGATTTCGCCCGGCGGCGTGCTCGGTGGAGCGTCCAGTGCCTGGTCGGGAGATGCTTCGATCGCCGCGAGCCGCGTCCGCGCGGCCTCGAGCTCCGCGCGAATCTGCTCGCGCGACGCCGAGGTGTCGGCATCGCCGGCCTTCGCTTCGGGTGTCGCGGCGGCATTCGCAGGAGCCGCCTTCGGCAGCGGCGACGGTTGGGCATGCACCGATGCCGCGAGCGCGGCGCCGAGGAGCGCCGCCGCGACCAGTCGAAGGACGCCGCGCTGCCACGCAGCGCCGCTCCGCGCACAGCGGGCACCGTCCCGCGTCATCGTGTCAGAAGAGCGGCGGCAATCCGGTGCCGCGTTCGCTGGCGGGAACGCCGGTGCTGCCGGTCAGCTGGTCCGCCTGCGCGACCCAGCCGCCGCCCATCGCCTTGTAGATGTTCCCCGCCGAGGTGAACACCTGCGCGCGCACCAGCGCCAGGTTGAGCTCGGCGGGGAAGAGCGCCTGCTCGGCCTGCAGCACGGTCGAGTAGGACGTGTAGCCGCCGTCGTACTGCAGCTTCGCGAGGCGCGCGTAATCCTTGAGCGCGACGACGAGGCGCTCCTGCGCCGCCTGCTGCTCCTTCAGCTTCTGGCTGGCGACGAGCGCGTTGTCGACGTCGGCGAACGCGTTCTGGATCGAGAGCTGGTAGTTGAGCAGCGCCGCCTGCTGCGCCGGCTTCCGCCTGCGCCACCTGCCCGCTGACGGCGCCGAACGTGAAGATCGGGCCGACGACCTGGCCCGCGTAGTTCCAGACGCGCGTCGGCCCCTTGAACAGGTCGGAGAGCGCGGTGCTGGAGCTGCCGAGCGCGCCGGTCAGCGAGATCACCGGGAAGTAGAGCGCCTTCGCGGCGCCGATCTGCGCGTTGGCGGCGATCAGCGTCTGCTCGGCCTGCATGAGGTCGGGCCGGCGCTCGAGCAGCTCGGAGGGCACGCCGGCGGGGACGCTCGGCAGCGCGAGATCGTAGATCGACTTGCCGCGCGGGATCGGGCCCGGATTGTGGCCGAGCAGCACCGACAGCGCGTTCTCGAGTCTGCGCGATCTGCGATTCGATCAGCGGGATCTGCGCCGCCGCGGTCTCGTACTGCGACTGCGCCTGCGAGACCGTCATCTGCGACGTCTGCCCGTACTTGAACTGCAGCTGGTAGAGCTTCACCGATTCGCCATAGGTGCCGAGCGTCGCCTTCGCGATCGCGAGCTGCTCGTCGAGACCGCGCAGCGTGAGGTAGTCGGTGGCGACCGAATTGACGAGCGTCAGGATCACGCCGCGGCGCGCCTCGTCGGTCGCGAGCATGTTCGCCTGCGCGGATTCGGACAGCCGGCGGATGCGCCCCCAGAGGTCGATTTCCCAGGTCGCGGTGAGGAGCGCCTGGTACGCGTTCTGCGGGTTCGGATAGTTGGGGATCGCGGCGACGATGCCCGTGTCGGGAATGCGCGCCCGCTCGCCGGTGGCCGCGTAGCCGATCTGCGGGAAGAGCTGCGAGCGCGTCTGCGTGATGATCGCGGCCGCCTGCTCGACGTTCGCGGCGGCGATCTTCACGTTGAGATTGTTGGCGAGCGCCGTGTCGATCAGCTGGTCGAGCACCGGATCGTTGAACTGCTTCCACCACGCGGTGTTCGCCGTCGCGGCCACCTGTGCCGGCTCGAAACGGAACGCGGCCGGCGCGTCGACCTTCGGGCGCACGTAATCCGGTCCGATCGCGCAGCCGGCGAGCAGCGCGATCGCCATGGCCGCGACCGCATGAGCGCGTCGCATCGCTCCCGCGTCAGTCGTGCACGGCGGCATCATTCGATCTCCCGTGCGGAATGGGGCGGCGCGCCGGCGCTGCCGGTCGCCGCGGCGGCCGGTGCCAGCGGCGGCGCGGGCGGCGCCGCATCCGGCGTCGTCGCAGCCGGCCCGTCCTGGCCCTTTTCGAGCTGGTCGAACAGGTAGAACAGCAGCGGCACGTAGAGCATCGCCAACGTCGTCTCGCCCAGCATCCCGCCGATGATGCCGGTGCCGATCGAATGGCGCGCGTTGGCGCCGGCGCCCAGCGCCAGCGCGAGGGGCAGGCAGCCCGCCGCGAACGCGAGCGAGGTCATGATGATCGGGCGCAGCCGCTGCTCGCCGGCCAGCACCGTCGCCTCCATGATCGACTTGCCCTGGTGCCGGAACTCGACGGCGGCCGAGACGCGCAGCACGGCGTTCTTCGCGCCGAGGCCGATCAGCACGAGGAGGCCGATCTGGAAATAGACGTCGTTGTCGAGGCCGCGCAGCCAGTTGGTGACGAGCGCGCCCAGGATGCCGAACGGCACGGCCGACATCACCGCGCCCGGCAGCGTCCACGACTCGTACTGCGCGGCGAGCACGAGGAACACGATGATGAGGCCGAACACGAACGCGATCGCCGACGTGCCGCCCGACTTCTTCTCCTCGTACGCGAGGCCCGACCACGCGAAGGTGTAGCCGGGCGGCAGCACCTCCTTCGCCGTCGCCTCCATCGCGGCGATCGCGTCGCCCGAGCTGAAGCCGGGCGCCGGATTGCCGTTGATCTTCGCCGCCGGGAAGCCGTTGAAGTGCGGCAGCAGGTCGGGGCCCGACACCCATTTCGTCGTGACGAGCGCGGACAGCGGCACCATCTTGCCGTCCTTCGAGCGCGTGTAGAGGCGGGTCAGGTCGCCCGGATCCTGCCGGAACTTCGCGTCCGACTGCAGGATCACCCACCAGACGCGGCTGAACTGGTTGAACTGCGACGCGGTCAGCGAGCCGAACTGCGCCTGGATCGCGCTGTACACGTCCTCGATCTGCACGCCGAGCAGCGTCGCCTTGTCGCGATCGACGACGGCGCGCAGCTGCTGCGTGTTGGCGCGGAAGGTCGACGAGAGGCTGGTGAGCTCCGGACTGGCGCGCGCCTTGCGCAGGAAATCCTGCGTGATCTCGTCGAGTCGCGCCGGGTCGCCCGAGCCCGTGTCCTGGATCCAGAACTCGAACCCGCCGGTGGTGCCGATGCCGGGAATCGGCGGCGGCGCGACCGGGAGGACGACCGCCTGCCCGATCTTCTGCGCCTCGCCGTAGAATTTGAGCAGCACGGCGCGCGCGTTCTGCGTTTTCGCGGCGTCGGTGGTGTCGTAGCGCTCCTTGAAGTCCTTGAGCGTCACGAAGAACGCGCCGGCGTTGGTCTTGAAGCCGCTGTCGAGCAGGCTGTAGCCGGTGATCATCGAGCGCGTCGCAACCCCCGGGATCTTCTCGAAGATCGCGTCGACCTTCTCGGCGACCGCCTGCGTGCGGTCCATGCTCGCGGCCTCGGGCATGATGATCGCCGCCATCACGTAGCCCTGGTCCTCGTTCGGAACGAAGCTCGTCGGCAGCACGGTGAAGAGGTGATAGACCGCGTAGAGGAACACCGCGAGCATCACCAGCGCGACGACGAAGCGTTTGATGACGAACTCGACCGCGTGGCCGAAGCCACGCGTCACCGCGTCCACCTGCCGGTTGAACCACGCGAAGAAGCCCTTCTGCGGCGGCGGGTTGTGCTTCAGCATCAGCGCGCACATCGCCGGCGTCAGCGTCAGCGCCACGAAGCCCGATACCGCTACCGAGACCACGATCGTGATCGCGAACTGCTTGTAGAGCTGGCCCGTGGTGCCGGGCAGGAAGGCGGCCGGGATGAATACGGAAGCCATCACCAGCACGACGGCGACGAGCGAGCCCGAGATCTCCTCCATCGACCTGATCGTCGCGTCCCTCGGGCCCAAGTGATGCTCGTGCATGTTGCGCTCGACGTTCTCGACGACGACGATCGCGTCGTCGACGACCATCCCGATCGCCAGCACCAGCCCGAACAGCGTGATGAGGTTGATCGAGAAGCCGAGCGCCAGCATGCCTGCGAACGTCGTGATCAGCGCGACCATGATCGCGACCGTGCAGATGATCGTCGTGCGGAAGCTCTGCAGGAAGAGGTACACGACCAGCACCACCAGGACGACCGCCTCGAACAGCGTATGGATCACTTCCTCGATCGACAGCTTGACGAAGTCGTTGGTGTCGAGCGACACGACGTAGTCCATGCCCTCCGGGAAGCGCGCCTTCATGTCCTCCAGCGTCTTGCGCACGTCCTTGGACACCGTGAGGCCGTTCGCGCCCGGCTGCAGGTAGACGGCGATGAACGTCGCCGGCGTGCCGTTGAGCTTCGAGTCGACGATGTACTGGCGCAGGCCCACCTCGGCGCGCGCGACGTCGCCGACGCGCACGATCGCGCTGCCGTCCTGGCTCGCGCGCAGGATGATCTGCTCGTACTGCCGCGGGTCGGTGAACGGCGCCTGCGTCACCACCGGGAACGTGAGCTCGACCGGGCCCGACGTCGGCTGCTGGCCGATCTGCCCGGCGCCGAACAGCGCGTTCTGCTTGTTGACCGCGTTGGCGATGTCGGTCGTCGTGATGCCGAGCGAGGTCATCCGGTCCGGATTCATCCAGATCCGCATCGCCTGGTCGGGCACGCCCATGACCTGCGCCTGCCCGGCGCCGTTGACGCGCTTGATCGCGTCCAGCACGTAGACGTTCGCGTAGTTCGCGATGTAGTCGGCGCTGTAGCGCTCGCCCTTCGCGAAGACGGCGATCAGCATCATGATCGACGACGATTTCTTCTGCACCGAGACGCCGAGCTGCGTGACCGCGGTGGGCAGCTGCGGCAGCGCGAGGTTCACGCGGTTCTGCACCTGCACCTGCGCGATGTCCGGATTCGGTCTCCAGCGAGAAATAGACGGTCAGCGTCAGCTGTCCGTTGGCCGAGCTCGTCGACGACATGTAGAGCATGTTGTCGACGCCGTTGATCTGCGCCTCGATCGGCGAGGCGACCGAATCGGCGAGCGTCTTCGAGTCGGCGCCGGGATAGGTTGCCGAGACCGTCACCTGCACCGGCGTGATCGTCGGGTACTGCTGCACCGGCAGCACGTACATCGCGACCAGGCCGCCCAGGCTGATGATGATCGCGACGACCGCCGCGAAGATCGGCCGTTCGATGAAGAAGCGGGAGAACATGGTCGGCGGCGCTCCGGCTACTTGCCGACCGCGAGCTCGACGCGCCGCGCCTCGTCGTCGCTGCCGCTGCCGGTCACGTCCTGTGGCGGCGCGAGCCGAATGCGTTCGGCCGGAATGCCCTTCGGTGACGAGCGCGTCGCGCACGGCGGCGGCGCGGCGCTTGGCCAGCTCGACGTTCGCCGCGTAATTGCCCGAGCGGTCAGCAAAGCCGGTCACGCTGATCGGATTGGGCCCTTCCTTCATCGGCGGCGCGAAGCCCTTGAGGAGGCGCAGCGCCTCGGCGTCGAGCGTCGACTTGCCCTTGGCGAAATGGACGACCAGCGAGGCGCCGGGCGGGCTCGACACGGGCGCTGCTTCCGTCGCGCCCGGCTTCGGCACGTACGGCGTCGCCTTGACCGGCGTGTCGGGGGCGAGCCGGATGGCGCCGTCGACGACGACCTGGTCGCCGGCAGCGAGGCCCTGCGAGATGAACCAGCCGTCACCGTACCAGTCGCCGACGACCACCGGCCGCTGCTCCGCCTTGCTGTCCTTCGTGACCACCCAGACGTAGTGGCCCTTGCCGCCCTGCTGCACGGCGCGCTGCGGAACGACGATGGCGTTGGGGCGGCTCGCGCCGCGCAGGATCGTGCGGACGTACTGGTTGGGGCGCAGCACGCCCTTTGGATTGTCGACCGTGGCGCGGATCAGGAACGTACCCGTCTGCGAGTTGTACGACGGGTCGGCGAACGTGATCTTGCCGGTGTACGGAAACATCGAGCCGTCGACCAGCTCGATCTCGACGATGAACTGGCGGTCGGCCGGAAGCTTCAGGAGCCCCTTCTGCACCTCGCCGCGGATGCGCTCCATCTCGTTCTCGGAAACGCTGAAGTTGATCCACATCGGCGTCAGCACCGACACCGTGGTGAGCTGGCTGTTCTGCGGATTGACGTACGTGCCGTCGGCGACCGCGGCGAAGCTGCTGACCCCGTCGACGGGTGAGACGATCGTGCAGTACGAGAGATCGAGCTGCGCCGACTCGAGCTGTGCCTTCGACTGGGCGACCGCGGCGGCGGACTGCTCGTACTGGCCCTGCGCATCGTCGAGATCCTTCTGCGACAGCGCGTTCTGCTGTGCAAGCGGCTTGGTGCGTGCGAGATTCGCCTGCGCGACCTCCATTGCCGCCTGATTGCGCTGCAGCGCGGCGGCTGCCGCGTCGACCTGCGCCTGGAACGGCTTCGGGTCCATCCTGAACAGCACCTGGCCGGCCTTGACCACCGAGCCCTCGGTGTAGATGCGCTTGTCGAGGAAGCCGGACACGCGCGCCGCGATGTTGACCGCCTGCGAGCTCTGCGTCTGCGCGACGAACACGGAGGTTACCGGCACGTCGCGTGGTGCGATCGTCAGCGCCGTGACCTCGACGGGCGGGCGTCCCGCATCCTTCTTCTCTTCCTTGCCGCAGCCGGCGAGGGCGAGGGCTGCGAGGAGGACGAGGCCGAGGGCGCGCGACGCAGGGATGCAGGCGGGACGACGGTCCGCAGGATTCATCGGCGGAACTCCAGACGGAGAGGGGGACAGGAAATGGCGGGGCGCGGCAAGCCGCCGCGACATCCGTAGCAAATGTTATTTGTACCGCAATGTCAGGGGCTTGTCGACTCGACACGCGGTCCGCGTTTGGTCCTTGCGGCGCGCACGGTTGACGCTCGCCCGCACGCGCGTCTCGTCCCACCCACCGCAGTTGATCTGCCTCAATGCAGGATCGGCGCCGCAGGATACTGTTTCAGTCTGCTCACCGCCGGAAGTTCCGGTGCCGAGTCACGGCGTCTGTCCCCGGCCGCGCATGCGGACTTGCGGGCCTTGGAGTCCGAACGTCTTCTCGCCTATCGGAGCCGTGCGTATGAGCCGGACACTGTCGTTCCTCGTCGCCGCAGTCGCGGCGCTTGTCGCCGGCTGCGCAACGTTGCCGCCGCCGCAGGGTCGGGTCGACTCGACCGCGCTCACCGATACGGCCGATACGCGACTGGGTCGCGCCGTCACCCCACTGGTCAATGCGAATGCGGGGAAGTCCGGAATTCACGCGTTCGCCGACCCTCACGACGCATTCGCGGCCCGCATGCTGCTCGCCATCGCGGCGGAGAAGTCGATCGACGCGCAATATTTCATCTGGCATGGCGACCAGGTGGGGTACCTGCTCTTCGAGGCGCTGTGGAAGGCGGCCGAGCGCGGCGTCCGGGTGCGCCTCCTGCTCGACGATGCCAATACCAGCGGGCTCGACTCCACGATCGCAGCGCTCGGCATGCGCCCGAACTTCGAGGTGCGCCTGTACAACCCGTTCACCCAGCGTGGTTCGCGCGCGCTCGGCTACTTGACCGACTTCGAGCGCCTGAACCGGCGCATGCACAACAAGTCGTTCACCGTCGACAACCAGGTCAGCGTGGTCGGTGGCCGCAACATCGCCAACGAGTATTTCGGCGCGGGCAGCGGCGCTTGGCTTCGCGGACCTCGACGTGCTCGTCGTCGGCCCCGCGGTGCACGAGGTATCGAAGGAATTCGATCTCTACTGGAACAGCGCGTCTGCCTATCCGGCCGCCGGATTTGTCGGCGCGCCCGGGCCGGGCGCCACCGCAGGTCTTCAGGAGAGATTTGCGGCAACGCATGCGGACCCGGTATCGCTCGATTACCTCAAGGCGGTCAGGGAAGCACCGCTTATTACCGAGCTCTTCAACCGGCGATTGCCGATCGGGTGGACGACGGCGCAGGTCGTGTACGACGACCCGGCGAAGACGCTCGACGCGACCTCCCGCACCGACGTGCTGCTCTTTCCCGAGCTCATGAAGCAGATGGGCCGACCCGAGAAGACGTTCGACATCGTCACGCCGTATTTCGTGCCCGGCGACGGTGGCAGCGCGATGCTGACCGACCTTGCCAGAAGCGGCGTGAGGGTGCGCGTCCTCACCAATTCGCTGGCCGCATCGGACGAGAGTGTCGTGCACGCGGGCTACATGGGGCGTCGCGTGGAGCTGCTCCGTGCAGGTGTCGTCCTCTGGGAGCTCAAGCCGACCGCGAACACGGCGTCGCTGGAGGTCAAGGGCAGATTCGGCGCGGGCAAGGTCGCCGGCCTGCACGCGAAGACCTTCGCGGTGGACGGCGCCCGCGTCTTCGTCGGCTCGTTCAACTTCGACCAGCGTTCGGCACGACTCAATACCGAGATGGGGATCGTCATTGCCGACCCGGTATTGGCGAAGCAACTCTCCGACTTCTTCGACACGTCCGTGCCGGCGCTGGCGTACGAAGTCCGGCTTGCGCCCGATGGAGAGAGTCTGCTGTGGGTCGAGCGGAGTGCTTCGGGAGACGAGAAGCGCTACGACGCCGATCCGGAAACGGACGCATTCAAGCGCGCTCGGGTCCAGTTCATGTCGATCCTGCCGATCGAGTGGCTGCTCTAGTCTCCTGATCATGCGGCGCCTTCTGACTCTTGTGCTCGGCTGCGTCGTCGTCGCCGCGGGCATCGCGGCGCCCTTTCCTCCCGCGGCCCGGACAGAGATTGCCGCCTTGATGGCGAAGCTGGAGGCATCCGGGTGCGAAGTGAATCGCAATGGCACGTGGCACACCAGTAGCGAGGCGAAACCGCATCTGCTTCGAAAACTGCAATATTTCGAGGAAAAGGGCACCGTGCAGACCACCGAGCAGTTCATCGAGCAGGTCGCCTCGCGCAGCAGCTCGACGGGACAGCCCTATCTGATCAAGTGCGGGAACGGCGCGCCGGTCGAGAGCGGGGAATGGTTCTCGTCCCAGCTGAAAGCCATGCGCTCGGACGGGCGAACCGCGGGTGCCCGGCAACCGTGAGGGGGGCGATGGCGCTGCGGCGGGGCTCTGCCTCATCGCTCGCCGCTTGCCGCTCGAAGCGCGGCTTGGTTGATTTCGCTCGAGCGGCGTGACCGATGGCGTTCATGAAAAAGCATCGTCAATGTGCTAAATTGCTCGACCTTGCCCGCATCACAATCGAGCGCATGCGGATGTCTGCCTGGAGTCACCCTCATGAGTAGATCGCGCAAGTTGTCGCTGTCCGCATTCGCCTTGACCGTGACGGCTGTCGCACCTTCCGCGCATGCCTCGTTCCTCCCTCCGGAGCTGATGGACAAGGCGGCGACGGGGTTGGCGTGGTTCATCCTCATTGTCATGCCGATCGGCGGAATCGTGCTGTTCTGGCTGGTGCACGTGCTGCCGGAGAAGATCGCGCACAAGCGCCATCATCCGCAGCAGGACGCGATCCACACGCTGTGCCTCCTGTCGCTGTTGTTCGGCGGCTTGCTGTGGCCGATCGCGTGGCTGTGGGCGTACACGAAGCCGGTGGCCTACCGCATCGCCTACGGCACCGAAAAGCACGAGGACTACTACCACGAACAGGGCGAAAAGGCGCAAGCGGGAACGTTGCTGGAGCATGAGCTTGCGCATCTGCGCGAGGAGCTCGACGCGATGGATGCCAAGGGAACGCTCACCGCGGAGTTGAAGCAGCTGCGCAGGGATCTCGCGTCGGCGCAGGCGGCGCCCGCCGGAGCCGGCGCGAAGGCGGGGAGCGCCTGATGGAAGCCCTGCTGCTTGGAATCTACGCGTTCTTCGTCTGGCTGATCTTCATCAAGTTCAAGTGGCTGCCGTGGAACACCGCCTGGCAGGTCACGGTCGTCATCATTCCGGTCGTGGCGCTGACCGCGCTGATCCTCGCGCTCAATATCGTGGCGCCGTCGACCAACGACGTCCGTGTCATCAAGTACGTGGTGCAGGTGATTCCGCAGGTGCGCGGGCGCGTGACCGAGGTGCCGGTGGAGCCCAACCGGCTGGTCAAGAAGGGCGAGCTGCTGTTCCGCATCGACCCGACCCAGTACCAGAACGATCTCAATGTTGCCAAGGCGAAGCTCGCCGCCGATGAAGCGAAGTTCGCGCAGGCGGGTGCAGGTCTCGTCGATGCATCGGCCGGTGCGCGGCAATTGCAGGAGCAGCTGAAATCCGCCAGCGGGCAAGTGGCCGCCCTGCAGCCGAGACTGGAGCTCGCCAGGCTTCGCGTAAGGCAGAACCGCGAGCTGGTCGCAACCGGCGCCGGGGATCGCTTCGCGCTGGAGCAGGCCGAGGCCAACGTGACCGAGCTGGAAGGCCAGATCGCGACCGCGACGGCGAACGAGGCGCAGGTTTCGCAGAAGCTTTCCGGACAGGTCAACGGCGAGCAGGCATCGGTCGCGGGCGCGCGCGCCCAGCTGGCGACCGCGAAGGCGCAGGTCGATTTGAGCCGCGCCGACCTCGCCAATGCGCAGTGGAATCTCGACCAGACGGCGGTCTACGCGCCGGCCAACGGTTATGCGATCAACGTCCAGTTGCGGCCGGGCTCCTTCGTCACCGCGTTTCCCGTTGCGCCGGCGATGAGCTTCGTCGAGGAAACGTATCAGGTGATTGCGCTCTACGCGCAGAACGAGCTGTGGGCGGTCGAGCCGGGCAATCATGCGGAGTTCGCGCTGACCACGTATCCGGGGCGCATCTTCAAGGCGACCGTCGACTCGATCATCTGGGCGCAGGGACAGGGGCAGGTGGCGCAGTCGGGCGTGCTGCCGCAGACGGGTGCCTTCCCGCAGGTGCCGGGACGCTTTCCGGTCAAGCTCGACGTCGCGGAGCAGGACCGCGGTGTATTCCTCGCCGCCGGCGCGGAGGGCCACGGCGCGATCTACACCGACCACGCGGCAGCGATCCACATCCTGCGGATGGTGATCCTGCGCATCGGCGCGATCACCGATTACCTCGTATTGAAGATGCACTGATGCGCACGACGTTCATCCGCCCGGCGGTGCTGGCGAGCGCGTTCGCGATCGCCGTCGCCGGCTGTGCGCTCAATCCGCCGCCGACGGCCGGCGAGCTGCAGAAGGATGCGCTCCCGCACACGGCGGTGCCGGCGGGCTGGAGGGCCGGCAGCGGCACGAGCGCACCAGTGCCCGACCGCTGGCTCGCGACGTTCGACGATCCGGCGCTGTCGGCGCTCGTGGCCGAGGCGATCACGTACAACGCCGACCTGCAGGTGGCCGCCGCGCGCGTCGAGCAGGCCGCGGGCTATGTGAAGGTGGCGGGCGGTGCGCTGCTCCCGTCGGTCGGCGTCCTCGGCATGGCCGGCGGCAAGTCGGGCGGCAGCGGCGGCCTCGACGGCGTGTGGCTCAACGCGTCGCTGGAGCTCGACGTCTGGGGACGCCTGCGCTACGGAAGCGCGGCCGCGGAAGCGCAGTCAGCAGCCGCGGCAGCGGACTACGCGTATGCGCGCCAGTCGCTCGCGGCGATGGTGGCGAAGAGCTGGTTCGTCGCGATCGAAGCCGGACTGCAGCGCTCGATTGCACAGAACGCCGTGGAATCGGGTGAGTCGCTCTTGCGCGTCGCGCAGGAGCGGCTGCGCGTCGGCAACGGCAACGAGCAGGCGGTCGCGGAGGCGCGCGTCAACGTCGGCACCTATCGCGACAACCTGCGGCAGATCGACCTCGCGCGCGAGAACGCGCTACGCGCGCTCGAACTTCTGCTCGGACGCTATCCGTCGGCGGAGATCGCGGTCGCCGCGCATCTCATGCCGGTGCCGGCGCCGGTCCCGGTCGGCATGCCATCGCAGCTTCTCGAGCGTCGGCCCGACGTCGTCGCTGCCGAGCGGCGCGTGGCCGCGGCCTTCAACCGTGTCGGCGAAGCGCGCGCGGCTCAGCTGCCGCGCATCAGCCTCACCGCGGGCGGCAGCAGCGTGTCGAGCGACCTCATTGTCCTCAAGGACACGAGCAACCCCATCTGGAGCTTCGGCGCCAACCTGATCGCGCCGATCTACCAGGGCGGCACGCTGCAGGCGCAGGTCGAGATCCGCTCGGCCGAGCAGAAGCAGGCGGTGGCGGAATACGCCCGTGCCGGGCAGCGCGCATTCGCGGAAGTCGAGAATGCGCTCGCGGCCGAGAGCGTTCTGCGCGACCGCCAGGCCATTCTCGAGGCCACCGTTCGCGACAGTGCGCGCGCGCTGGAGCTCGCGCAGGTCCAGTACCGCGTGGGCAGCGTCGACCTGCGCACCGTCGAGCAGAGCCAGCTGGCGCTGTATTCGACCCGTCTCGCGCTGCTGCGCGTGCAGACCGAGCGCCTCGCGCAGCGCGTCAATCTCTACCTTGCGCTCGGCGGCGGTTTCGATCTGCCGGCGATGGAGCCGGTGGCCGCGCAATGACCGGCCGCGCGGTGACGAACTCCGCTTCCGGCCAGCCGCGAACCGGCGCCGCAACGAATTCGGGAAGCCTGCGTCGCCGTGCGCCGGCCGGCGCGAGGGGTCGGCATGTTTGAGTCGGACACGGGAGCGCTGGCGGTCTCGCTGATCGTCCTCGCGTGCGTGCTGGGTGGCGCGACGCTCGGCGTAGTGCTGCGCAGGCTCCTTCCCAAGGACCAGCTGAGTGACGAATCAAAGGACATCATCAAGCTGGCCACGGCGCTGCTCTCGACGCTGACCGCTCTCGTGCTCGGCCTGCTGATCACGTCGGCCAAGAGTTCCGCCGACGTCACGGGGGACGAGGTCAAGCAGATCGCCGCCAAGATCATCCAGCTCGACCGCAACCTGCGGCACTACGGACCGGAAGCGGACGAAGTGCGCAGTCTCCTGCGCCGGATGGTCACGGCCAACACCGATCTGCTGTGGTCGGGGGCCGCCTCGCCGGTTCGCACCGCCTTGGGAAGGGGCGGTGCGAACATCGAGGAAATCCAGGAGAAGTTGAGGGCGCTTGCCCCCCACAGCGATGCACAGCGATGGCTGCAGACCCGGGTGCTGCAGATCGCGGCCGACGTGGAGCAGGTGCGCTGGCTTGGGCTCGAGCGCAGCGAGAAGGCCGTCCAGGTTCCGATCCTGGTCGCGCTCGTGCTCTGGCTCGTCGTCATCTTCGCGGGATTCGGCCTGCTCGCGCCGCGGCACGGCTTCATCTACGCGGTCATCTTCGCCTGCGCACTGTCCGTCTCCGGCTCGATCTTCCTGATCCTGGAGCTGCACCAGCCCTTCTCCGGTTTGCTCAGGATCTCCGACGCGCCGATGCGGCATGCGATCACCGAAATGAGCCAATAGACACCGCGCACGAGTGAGTTCGACGTCCGCTTCCGCCCTTGGAGACTGTTGCCAAGCGCGTGCAACAGGGTGAGGCCGCATTTCAGGCGAACCTGCCGAGCCCGATTTCCGGATCGCTCCGTGGTCGCGCTTGCGAAACAAGTACGCCGCATTTCGCAGGGCCGCCAGTGCCTGCCAACGGTAACCGCGGCCGCGGCAACCGAGCGATCCCTCGTTGGATCGCCGAAAAATCTGCTGGCCGTCATGTCTTGCGGGCCGCGCTATCGTCCGAACATTTGGGCCAGTCCGTGCTTCGAGGGGCGGGGGGGCGTGCGCGGTCGATCCAGTCCGGCCCTGCGCGGGCTGTTCAGTCAGCCCCTCCGGCATCGGATCCCATCGGGACTCGCCAGAAGGGTCGCTTGACCTCCTCCAACGGGCGGCCCGGTTCGTTGGGTTTCAGTCCGTATCGAATCATCGCGATGAGGTCGGCGCTTGTCCTCGGGTTCGAGACGAAGTAGCCGTGCCCGAAAAGGTCGGTCGTCCCGCGAGTCTGAATCACGTCGAGAAAGCCCAGACTCTCCGCCAGGTCGACCTGCTCCGGGGTCAGTATCGAAGTGTCAACACGCCCCAGTCGGGCAAGGCTGCCGAACAGCCAGCCCGACGTGGCGAGAGCCTTGTCGTCGGGCGAGACGTAAATGGTGAGGTGGAACGGGCGCAGTGCGCGGAACACCGCATGCGGATCCGGGGTGGCGCCGTATGGCACGTCGGGATCGGAGATTATCGCCAGGATCTTTTCCGGAGCCACCTCGACGTCCAGATCCGGTGCCAGCAGAACGACATTGCCGAGCTTGGCGCGCTTGGGCAGCGTAGTCCGCTGCATGTACGACTCGAAGGAAAGTTCGGACAGCGCGGTGGCGAGCACGTCGGTCCCGCGACTGTGGGCCAGGATATGAATTCTTTCGAGCCCCGGCGTGTCCGCGATCGTGCGGATCGCCTTCCGCAGGTGCTCGACCGCGAACGTGCTCGATTCGTAGTCTTCTTCGTAGCCGAAAAGGATGCCGTGCTTTCCGCCCGCGGGCCAGGTGAAGATCGCGCAGACGAACTCGCGACCCAGGAAATGGCACATTTCGCCCATCGTGAGGGCTGCTTCGCTGAAGGTATTGTTGACTCCGTGGATGTAGAGGACCATTTCCTTGCGCGGGCTCAAGGCGAGGCGTCGCGCGATCTCGGCCTGCAGCGCCCGGTTCGCCTTTTCGTGCGCTTCGATGACAGCGGGGGCGCGCGTCAGGCCCGCAGGCGTCTCGACGACCGCGTAGGGAATGCGCGGATAACGCCCGAGTTCCTTCGTCGGACCGAGCTTGAGGTTCGTCGGAGCCGGGCGGTGGGCGAGCAGGCTCTGCGCTACCAGCGCGTCCCACGTCATGTCCTCGCCGAACAGGATCGTCGTCGACCCGAACGCCATGTAGCGCGACCTCTCCGCCGTGTACGGTTCGGGCTGGTCGGGCCCTGCCGCGGGCGCGCGGTCGGTAATGAAAAGCAGATCCAGCGGGGGTGTCCGAACCGCGGCGGGCGCGTTCGTGAACAGCGGCTTCGCCTGCGTCCCGGTGTACAACACCGGCGTCGGCATCAGCGGATGCGTGGTCGCGCATCCGCCCGCGCCGAGCAGCGCGGCCAGCGCAATGGGCATCAGGAAGCGAACTTCAGTCATTGCGCGAGCCCCTTGATGGTTGATCCGACTCGATGGCGTCATCCGCCCATCGCCAGCGCGGAGCAGAAACCCACCACTGTCCATGTGCCGGCACTTTCCGAGCGCTCATGGGCAAACGGGATCAGGGAATTGGCCAGCATCGCCAGAATGCCCCCCGAAGCCAGAGCGGCCGCGCGCGCGCCATTGGCGCCGCCAAAGGTCGTCGCCGCCAGATGGCCGAACGCGGCAGCGACACCGCAGGCAAGCATCACCCAGAGCCACATGCCTGCGACCCGGCGCCAATTCCACCCGTTTTCCGCAAGGCCGGCGGAGGGAGCCAGCGCTTGGGGAATATTGGAGACGAAGACCGCCGCGAGAAATGCGAGGCTTATCTCGGTCCCTCGCGCCATCTGCACGCCGAAGATGATGGACTCCGGCACGCCATCGACGATCGCCCCGACGACGATCCCGAGCGGACCGCCGCCGCCTTCGGCGCCGAATTTGTGTTCCACATAGCGCTCGCCGAGAATGAATGTGCCGGCGCCGAGCATGGTCCATAACGCAACCTGCCACATCTCCAGCAGCTTTGCGTTCGGCAACAGATCCGCAGCGACGGCGGCAATCAGCGCGCCCGCACCGAATCCCGCGAGATTGCCGACCGTGCGCCTCGGTACCTTGACCAGGAACACGGCGATGCCGCTAAGGACCAGCGACAGCTGTGCGAGCGCACCAAGGCCGAAGGACGCAAACATGGGTATCGCGCGATCAGGCGCTCAAGGCGAAAGTACCGCGTCGAGCGATCTTCTTCGCTTCGCCGAATGTGACTCGGCAATTGTCCTCGCAGAAATGTGCATTGTCGACTCCGGCGCAGCCTCAATCGAGCGCTTCACCGCGACGCGTTCGCGACCGTCGCGGGCGCGGGCACCACGAGGAGCAGACCTGGCAGGCGACCGTGACCGAGTTCGTCGATGGGGCTGGCTCAAGGTTTAATGGACCCCAGCCTTGAACCGGGGCGCGATCAATCTGGCGATGATCGCGAAGAAGAGACCGGTGGAGAGGCCGCACATGAGGATGCCCGTCAATCCCTCGACCGGTCCGAGCATCCGCCATGGCTGCGGCAGCACGACGTCGCCATAGCCGACCGTCGCATAAGTGACTCCGGAAAAGTAGATCGCTGATTCGGCATCCGGCAGGCATCCCGTCCAGAGATAGAACAATGCCCAGGCCCCGATCTCGATGGCGTGGATCAGGACCAGCCCCCACGTCACCTGGATGAGCAGCAGGGTCATGGGCCAGAAGCGCGTTGGAGCGTGGGCGTGCTTTCTCACAAGCGCCAAGAGCAGGGTGACCAATCCGACGATGTGCAACATCATGGTGATGGCCACGAGAACGAGAGCGGCGAGGATTGTTGAAAACATCGTTAGCAGCTGCCTGCAAATCCCGGGAGGGGCGGCGCCCCGATGGGAGCCTTTGCCATTCTACCGACCGCGATCGCCGGGCCGCTGCACCAGCCCTTCGCCGGACTGCTCAA
Source organism: uncultured beta proteobacterium (assembly GCA_963717695.1). Lineage (GTDB taxonomy): Bacteria > Pseudomonadota > Gammaproteobacteria > Burkholderiales > Casimicrobiaceae > CAIWHR01. The sequence continues at coordinate 109,962 of CAVQWR010000007.1, forward strand.
GATCTCGGTCGCGCCGATGCGGCATGCAATCGCCGAAGTGAACCAGTAGGCGCAGCGAATTGAGACGTTCAACCCCACATCGCCACCTTCCAGCATCGCGTTCCGCGGGAGTCCTTGCGATAGTTGCCCGCGATCTCGACTGAACAGCGAGGGTTGGGGTTGGGCAACTCATGCTCTTGTCATCCGAGCCTAAGGAGCGCCTTTCCTAGTATTGCGCCATTGGGCCGGCGTCGTGCCGCTCCAACGCCGGAATGCCCGCGCGAAGGCACTCGCGTCGGCATAGTCGAGCAACCCAGCAACCTCGGTCACCGCCATCGCCGAATCTTCAAGCAGTTGCCGGGCAATCTCGAAGCGGCACTCGTCCGCAAGCGGCTGGAAGCTCGTGCCGAAGCGACTGAGCCGGCGGCACAATGTGCGGCGGTGCATCGAGAATACTTCGGCAACCTGATCGACCCCGCCGTTGCCGGTGACGAGCGCCGTGCGCAGCACGCTGCGTACCTGCGCCGGGAAGTCGTCGCCATGGCGAACCTCGAGGGCGTCGATCTGCTTCTGCAGCAGGCGGCGCAACTCCGGCTCGATTGCGGTCAAACGACAATTCAACCAGGCGGCGGAGAACACGATGGCGTTCTCGGCGGCATCGAAGAGCAGAGGTGCCTGAAAGAAGCGCAAGAAGGGCCCAATGTCCTTCGGTTTGCGATGGGCGAATCGGACCTCGACGGGGCTCCAATCTGGGCCGCACAAGTCCCGCATGATGTTGAACATGACGGCGCATGCTGCATCCCCAATCTGGTCCGTGGCCTCGACATGCGGCTGGTAGATCTCGTAGCGCAGCGTTGCCAGATCGCCGTCCACCGTCAGGTCAGCCACCGCGCCGCGAACATGCAGATGGACATAGCGCACGATGTTGCGCAATGCCGCTCCGGCATCCGGCGAGTACTTCCCCAGCAAACCCACAAGTCCCATGGAATGCAGGCCGCCCCGTTGACCGACCAGCAGTCCGAAGTGAGCGCAGTTGGTGCGAGCCGTGCAATGCGCCATCAGGCGATTCCGGGCCGCGAAGGAAACCAGAGTCTCGGGGTCGTCGAAGAGCCTTGAATCGAATCCCGCCTCGGCTAGCACCTTTGCCGGATCGTGGCCCAGGCTCCGGAGGACCTCTGGAATGTCCATCGTGCCGCCTATGCGCACTGTCGCGTCATTGCGGCGGAGCCTGACCGCCCGCGATCGGGTGGGGCCCAAATTCGTCCCTTTAACGTGTGTCAAGGAGGGGGCTTGATTGTGTCCCCAATTGTCAATTGAGCGTCTCCAATTGTCCAGTACGTTTTTGAAAACATCCCGATAATTGTCCGCATTGCCAGTGCGCGAGAGAGCCGCGGGCTTCCGGCCAAGCTGCAGATGCTGGCGAACTGCGATTTCGCCAATCGCACGCCCCTTCGTCCAAATGGCAACCGGCGTGCTCAACGAATCGAATGGAGAGTGGAGGCTGGTCCAGTCGATCAGCATCGAGTTCAACATGCAGAACGATCTGATCAAGCGCCGCGCGATCGTACTGGCTGTGCTCCTGTTTCTGACGGGATGCAGTACTGCGCCGTCGAGGAACATCCTGGGCTCGTATTTTCCGTCCTGGATGATCTGCGCGTTGATTGGCGTGGGGTTGTCCGTCGTCGTTCGCTTGATTCTGGTGAAGCTGGGCATGGAGAAGGAGTTGCCGGTTCCAATCGTGGTCCATCTCGCGCTCGCGATTGCATTTTCCTTTGGCGCGTGGCTTCTATGGCTGGCCTAGGCGGAGCAGGGCGATGAAATCCAGCGTTACCTGGCGCGGCCGCATCGTCGCGATCCTTGCCGTCGCTGCGGCCGTCGCGCTCGGCCTCGCGACGCTTGCCGCATTGAGCCGGCGACCGCAGACGAATGACGCTCACCTCTTCGCCTACAGCGCGGAGATGGCCCCGGAGGTCAGCGGACGCATCGTCGCGCTGCACGTCACCAGCAATCAGCGCGTAACCAAGGGCCAGCCACTGTTGGAGATCGATCCTCAACCGTTCGAGCTGCGCCAGCGCCAGGCCCAGGCGCAGGTGCAGGCATTGAAGGCGCAGATCGGCCTGACATCGCGACAGGTGACGTCGCAGATGTCCGGTGCGGATGCCGCGGCGACCCAGATCAACCATGCCAAGGCGCAGCTTGCGTTGGCGCAGGAGAGCCTGCGCCGCATGGAGCCGCTGTTGGCGAAGGGCTACGTGACCCAGCAGCAGGTCGACGAAGCGCGGACCAACGAGCGCAATGCCGCCGTCGCGCTGACCGCGGCCACTCAGCAGGCCGCGCAGGCGCGCGAAGCCGTGGGCGGCACTGCCAGCCTCGTCGCCCAGCTTGCCGGTGCCGAAGCGACCGAGGCCATCGCCGCACGCGATTTGCGCGAGTCGGTCCTGCGTGCCCCGTTCGACGGAACCGTCGTCGGGCTCCAGATTGCGGAGGGGACCTTTGCCGCTGCGGGGCGTCCGCTGTTCACGCTGATCAAGGACCAGGACTGGTATGCGGTTGCCGATTTCCGCGAAACCGAAATTTCCGGCATCGCAGTGGGCGATCGCGCAACCATATGGTTGATGGCCGACGACGCCCGGCCGATGCAGGGGCAAGTCGAGAGCTTGAATCGTGGCGTGCAGCCCCAGACCGGGGATGGATCGGGCGGCCCGGGCTTGCCCGTGGTCGGGCGCACACTCAACTGGGTTGTCGTGGCGCAACGCTTTCCGGTATGGATCCGCCTGAACGATCCACCCCGGCAAGACATGCGGATCGGGGCCACGGCATCGGTTCGGGTGGAGCATGACGCGAGACAGTGAACCCGCGACGCGCGGGCTGGAACTGTCCGCGTGGCTACGCGAAGAACTGGCACCCAGGCCGGGCAGGTTTGCGGCGGTGGCGCGCATCGCCGGGAGTTGCGCCATCGCCGTGGCCATCGCGATGGCCTTTCAAATCCCGCTGCCGGAGTATGTGGTCTATCTGGTGTTCGTGATCAGTCGACGGGAGTCCGTCGCAACGCTGATCGCTGGCATCGGCGTTGCGGTGGGCGCCACGCTGGCCGTGGCCCTTTCACTCGTGCTCCTGACCGTCGACGCAGGCGATCCCGCGCTTCGTCTGCCCCTGATGGCGGGGATTGCCTTCCTCACCATGTATCTGGCGCGCATTTCCGCACTCGGGCCCCTCGCCTATCTCGTGGGTATCATCATGGTGCTGACGCAAACCATGGTCGATACCGTCCCGTCGCCGGAAATGCTGACGCGGCTGGTGCTCTGGCTGTGGGTCGTGGTGATGATTCCCGCCGTCGTCTCCACCTTGGTCAATCTTGTCTTCGGCGAGGATCCGGCCAAGCTTGCGCGGCAAACGGCCTTGCGTCTGCTCGATGCCGTCACCGCGACATTGCGCGAACGCCATTCTCCCGAGCTCGCCCGGCAACAGGCCGAAGCACTTCATCTGGTCGCGCTGCGAAAGGATGCGCAGATCGCCGATCGCCAATTGCGCGAGTCTGGCGAGGTCGACCATCGCCTGATCGAAACCCTCGTCGAATTGCTGACGTTGCTCGGTGCGATTCCTTCCGATCTTCCGCGCGATGTCCGCACGCTGCTCGTCGAAGCAAGCGCGGAATGCCGTCGCGCATTGGCATGGGCAGGCGCCCCGGCGCCAAGACGGCGCCCCGTGCCCCCCGCATTGCTGAACGGCCTCGCTCCCGAGGTCTTGCCGGTCGTGGTGGCAATCGACAGCGCGCTCGGCCGGATTGCCGATGACATCGCACGCCGCCGCAGTGTCGCCGAGTCGCCGCCCGTACGGACGCCAAAGAACCTGTTCGTCCCCGACGCCTGGAGCAATCCGGAGCACGGGCGCTTTGCGCTGAAGACGACGATTGCGGTGATGGCGGCCTATTTCATTTACAGCGTTCTCGACTGGCCGGGCATCTCGACGGCCGTCCCCACCTGCTTTGTCGTTGCACTGGGAAGCATGGGCGAGACGATCCACAAGATGTGGCTGCGGATCTCCGGAGCGTTGATCGGCGGACTCGCGGCGGGTCTGTGCATCGTGTATTTCCTGCCGCACATGACCGACATCGGACAACTCTGCCTGCTGGTTGCTGCGGCGTCGGCGCTCTTCGCCTGGGTCGCGACCGGCAGCGATCGCCTCTCCTATATGGGCATGCAGATGGCGCTCGCCTTTCTTCTCGGGATGCTGCAAGGCTATGGTCCAAACACCAGCATGACGGTGCTGTGGGACCGCGTTGTCGGGATACTCCTCGGCAATCTGCTGATGTCGATCGTCTTCGGTGTGGTCTGGCCGATAAGCGCTCTGGACCGCGCCCGCGCCGCCATCGTGCAGGCACTGCACGCGTTGGGAGACCTCATGCGAGATGCGATCCATCCTCCTGCCAGTGCACGGCTCGCCGCGGTGCAGAAGCTGACCGAGGCACGGCAACTCACGTCGGTTGCGGCGTTCGAGGCGAACCTGCTGGGGGGGCGAGCGCGGCGTGAGAGCTTCGAGGAAACGGCAATCGCTCACCTGGACCGCCTCGCCATGGCGGTCTTCGTCGTCGCCGGTCAATCCAGTGGTGAAGACGTCAGCGAAACGAGCCGCAGGCAGGACGCCGAGACGTCACACTGGTTCGCCGATGCCGCGGAGCGATACGCGGCGGCCCATTCGGCGCCTCCGGCGCCCGGTCCAGCAATCGCCACCGAGCCGCAGACAGTTGTGCCGGGAATGGATCGGTCGTTCGCACGGGCAGCGATCGAAGCCAGGACGCTGCTGCAGCGTGAAATCGAGCATGTCGCGGCCATTTCCGCCTAATCTCGCCAGGCATGCGTGCCGCGCCGCCGCGTGGCTCCTGCTGCTGTCGCCCGCGGCCTGGGCGGCCGATGCCTTGCAGCTTGCGCCGGAATCGCCGGACAAGCCGTGGGTCATTCCGCCGTTCTCCGACACGGCGGAGCGTGCGGGGCCGTGGGTGCAACGCGACGGGGTCTCCGGCAAGGGCGGCGGCATCCCGATCGAACAGAATCGACGCTACAGCCTTGCCGAGCTGATCGATATCGCGCAGCGCAACAACCCTGAGACGCGCATTGCGTGGGAACAGGCACGACGTGCCGCGCTGGCCGTGGGGCTCGACGAAAGCGAGTACGCGCCGCAGGTTTCGATCGACGTGATCGGCGGATACCAGCGCACCCCGTTGCCGATGCCGGACACCGTCATACCCGCAGGCTATTTCATCTCGGACTCGCGCGAAATCTTCCCGGTGCTCGCGCTGAAATGGCTCCTGTTCGACTTCGGGGGCCGCGAGGGCAAGGACCAGGCGGCTCGGGCCAATTCCTTCGTCGCCAACGTCACGTTCACAGGGGTTCATCAGAAGCTCGTCTACACGGTGAGTCGCGCCTATTTTTCGCTCGGTGCCGCACGCGGCCGGCTGAGCGCCGCCCGGCGGGCCGTGACGGCGGCCGAAACCGTGCAGGACGCCGCGGTGTCTCGACGAGAGCGCGGCTTGGCCACCGTGGTGGTGCCGGCCCAGGCACAGCGGCAGACCGCGCAAGCCCGGTACTACCTGGCCAAAGCCACCGGCGACGAGCGCACCGCCTACGCGAACCTCATCGCGTCTCTGGGTGTCGCGGCCGATGCGCGCATCGACATCGCCGACAGTTCGCAGCTGCCGCTGCCCGCGGAGCCGCCGGAAGACCTCGACGCGGTGCTGCGGGACGCGTTGACGCATCGCCCGGATGTGATTGCCGCGATCGGCAAGATCGAGGCTGCCGAGGGCGCGCTCAAGAGCCGACGCGCGGACTATTATCCGAAGATAGGGCTCAGCGCCCAGGTCTACCAGAACATCGGTGGATTCAGCACCGACGGCGGCCCTTGGTCGACCGTGAACAAACCCGGGGGCAACATTCTGCTGACATTGAGCGTCCCTTTGTACGATGGAGGAGGGCGCGACTCCCGCGTCGCCTCGGCGCAGTCCGAGGTCGCGGCGGCCCGCGACAGTCTCGCTCAGGCGCGCGATGCCGCCACCCTGCAGGTGGTGAGCGCGTACAACGATCTGAAGACCAGCCTGGCTGCCTATTCCGCGGCAGTGGCGTTGCGCACTGCGGCACAAACGGCGTACGACGCGGCCCTGGGCGCTTTCAATAGCGGCGTTGGGACGTATACCGACGCGGCGAACGAGCTGAGCTCGCTCGCGATGGCCGACGCACAGACGGAGGATGCCCACGCCAATGTCTTCACGGCGGCCGCTGCCCTGGCCTTTGCATCGGGAATCGTACAGAACAAGTGATCGGGTATCCTTCCACAGGCTGACGAATCCGGATGTCATGATCGAGATCGTCGGCACCGGCGTCTCGAACATGATCGCTAGGAACGACGTTTGCGCGAGGAAGCCATGAGCGAATGGGAGCGCGAGGCCGAAGCGGTGCGCGAACCCGTGCTGAGCCCGGTCGACCGGGTGTCGGAGCTGCTGTTCGGCCTGTTCATGGCGCTGACTTTCACGGGCGCCGTCTCGGTGGCGGAGTCAGGACGCAACGAGATCCGCACGATGTTCATCGCGGCGCTCGGTTGCAACCTCGCGTGGGGCCTCGTCGACGCGGTGATGTATGTCGTGCGTACCATCACCGAGCGCGGCAAGGCGCTCACGCTCCTGCGCTCGGTCCAGCGCGCCACGGATGAGGCCGAAGGTCGCCGGTTGATCGAGGAGCGACTGTCGCACGTCGCGGCGGGCCTCGTCGCGACGCCGGAGATCGAGGCAATGCGCGAGCGGATCGTCGCGATGCCCCCACCGCCGGCGCGACCGACGCTGCAGCGCGACGATTTGCTCGCTGCGCTCGCGATATTCCTGATCGTCGTCGCATCGACGTTTCCGGTGGTGCTGCCCTTCGCGATCTTCGCGGATGTCGCGACCGCCAAGACGGTTTCGCGCTGGGTCGCGCTCGCAATGCTGTTTATCGGCGGCCTTGTGCTTGGCCGCTACGCGGGCTACGGCAGCTGGAGAGCCGGCCTGTTGATGGTCGGTCTCGGGACGGCGCTCGTCCTCGCGATCAACGCGCTCGGCGGATGAACGCCACGCTGCCCGTCCTCGCCGCACTTGCGACGCTCGTCGCCACGTCGACGTTCGCCGCCGAGAGCGAACGCAGCCTCGGTGACACGTCTTCTCCCGAGGCCGCAGGCTGGGAGTTCGCGGTGAGCGCGTATCCGACGGCCGTTCGCGGCGGGGACAACTACACGTCGGCCATCGCGACCGCAGATCGCGGCGCGCTGCATCTCGAGGCCAGGTACAACTACGAGTCGGTCGGCGCCCGCTCGGCCTTCGTCGGCTGGATGTTCTCCGGCGGCGAGACCATCACCTGGGAACTGACGCCGATCGTCGGCGGCGCGTGGGGCACCACGCAGGCATTCGTGCCGGGACTGGAGGCAAGCGTGACGTGGGGGCCGGTCGACGTCTACATCGAAGCCGAATACGTGCGCGACAGTCACTCGCAAAGCGACAGCTATGCCTATGCCTGGAGCGAGCTGGGATACCGGCCCGCCGAGTGGCTCCGCGTCGGGATCGCGGGGCAACGCACCCGGATCTATGGTGGCGATCGCGAGATCCAGCGCGGACCGTTCGCGCAGGTCACGGTCGACCACGTCACGGTCGGCGGATACTGGTTCAATCCGGGAGCGACCGACCAGGTCTTCGTCGGCCTGATCAGCCTGGCGTTCTGATGGGAGTGGCGCAATGAACCAACCTTCGACGCAAACCGGATCCGCGGGCACCGCGCCTCCCGCGCTCCGCCTCGACATTGTCGCCGGCCTCACGGCCGCCGCGGTGGTCCTGCCAAAGGCGATGGCGTATGCGACGGTGGCGGGCTTGCCCGTCGCGGTGGGCCTCTACACCGCGTTCATCCCGATGGCGGTCTATGCGCTCCTCGGCTCGTCGCGCGTGCTTTCTGTCAGCTCCACTGCGACGCTGGCGATCCTGACCGCCACGCAACTCGGACTGGTCGTGCCCGACGGCGACGCCGGGAAGCTCGTCACGGCGACGGCCACGCTGGCTGCACTTGTCGGTGCAATGCTTCTCGCGGCGAGACTGTTGAAGCTGGGGTTCGTCGCCAATTTCATTTCCGCGCCGGTGCTGACTGGATTCAAGGCCGGGATCGGCCTGGTGATCGTGCTGGATCAGGTGCCGAAGCTCCTCGGCGTCCACATCACCAAGCACGGATTCTTTGCCGACCTGCTGAGCGTGGCCCATCACGTTCCCGAGACGTCGCTGCTCACGCTCGCCGTGGCCGTGGCGACGTTTGCGGTGCTCTTCCTCATGGAGCGCCTGTGGCCGCATTCGCCGGCGCCGCTGGTCGTGGTCGGCGGCAGCATCGCCGCATCGTGGTTCTTCGGCTTGCACGCAGCGGGCGTGTCGACGGTCGGCCTGATCCCGCAGGGATTCCCGTCGCTCACGCTGCCCGATGCCGACCTGATCGGTCAGCTGGCGCCGGGCGCACTGGGAATCGCGCTGATGAGCTTCACCGAGACGATCGCGGCAGGCCGGGCATTCTCCCGATCCGGCGATCCGCCGATCGACGCGAACCGGGAGCTTGTTGCGACCGGCGCCGCGAACCTCGGTGGCGCGCTGTTCGGCGCGATGCCTGCGGGCGGCGGCACGTCGCAGACTGCGGTCGTGCGTGCCGTCGGAGGTCGATCGCAGAAGGCCTCGCTGGTGACTGCCGGCGCGGCACTGGCGACGATGCTGCTGCTGGCGCCGGTGCTGGGCCTGATGCCGCACGCGACGCTCGCGGCCGTCGTCATCTTCTACTCGGTCGGGCTGATCCAGCCGGCGGAGTTCCGCGCCATCCGCAGCGTGCGCTCGATGGAATTTCGCTGGGCGCTGATCGCCTGCGTCGGCGTGCTCGTGTTCGGCACGCTGAAAGGCATCGTGGTGGCGATTATCGTGTCGATGATCGGGCTCGCGAGCCAGACCGCCCATCCGCGCATATCGGTGATCGGCAGGAAGCGCGGAGCCGATGTCCTGCGACCCCTCTCGCCGGAACATTCCGACGACGAGACCTTCGAAGGGCTGCTCATCGTGCGCCCGGAAGGCCGTCTATTTTTCGTCAACGCGCAATATGTCGCGGAACAGATCGCCGAGCTGGTCGCAAAGCGCGAGCCCCGGGTGCTCGCCATCGACATGAGCCGGGTGCCGGACATCGAATACTCGGCGCTGCAGGCGCTGATGGAGGGCGAGCGGCGCGTCACAGAGCGCGGCATCACCGTGTGGCTGGCGGGGATGAACCCGGGCGTGCTCGAGGTTGCGCGACGCGCCGGCCTCGATGTACGTCTCGGCCGCGAGCGGCTGCTGTTCAACGCGCGGGCGGCGATCGAAAAGTATCAGGCGATGCAGGCGGGCGGCGGAAACTCGTCGCCCGTTGTTTGATTTCACGCAAGCAGCGTGGCGCGAGTTCCCGCCTAGAGTGTGGAATCGCGGCCCGCGGGTCCGGCGAGGACGGTGCCATCCGGCGCGCTTCCCGCCGAACCGGCAGGGAAATCCTCTGGTGTCGAGAGTTCGTCGGCACGACGGTTCGAATCGATGGAGACGCAAATGACGAAAAAGAGCAAGGCTGACAAACGTACGGACGCCGGCAAGGCGAAGGCCGCCGCCAGTAAGGGCGCGCCAGTCAAGGCGCGCGGCGCGGCGCCAGCCGACAAGTTTTCCGGCAAGGACTACGAGCGCGAGCTGAAGAAGCTGCACGTCGAGCTCGTCAAGCTGCAGCAGTGGGTCGTGGCCAAGGGACTCAAGGTTTGCATCATCTTCGAGGGCCGCGACGGCGCCGGCAAGGGCGGCACGATCAAGGCAATCACCGAGCGCGTGAGCCCGCGGGTGTTTCGCGTGATCGCGCTCCCCGCGCCGACCGACCGCGAGAAATCGCAGATGTACGCGCAGCGGTATCTGCCGCACCTGCCGGCGGCAGGTGAGGTCGTGATCTTCGACCGCAGCTGGTACAACCGTGCGGGCGTCGAGCGCGTGATGGGCTTCTGCACCGACGAGCAGGCGCAGCAGTTCCTGAAGATGGTGCCGCTGTTCGAGCAGCTGATGGTCAAGTCCGGCATCATCCTGCTGAAGTACTGGCTGGAGGTCAGCCCGGAGGAGCAGACGCGGCGCCTCCGCGCACGCATCGACGATGGCCGCAAGACCTGGAAGCTCTCGCCGATGGACGTGAAGTCCTACGACAAGTGGGACGACTACACGAAGGCGCGCGACGAGATGTTCGCCGCAACGGACAACCCGTGGGCGCCGTGGTTCGTCGCCCGCTCGGAGGACAAGAAGCGCGTGCGCCTCAATGTGATCAGCCATCTGCTGAAGCACGTTCCCTACGAAGCGATCCCGGCGAAGAAGGTCGAGCTGCCCAAGCGCAAGATCGGGAAATACAAGGCGGTCGATTTTCCGTTCAAGTACGTGCCGGAGCGCTACTGACGGACATGGCCGATCCGCAGGGATTACTTTGCACGGAGACGCTTCGCAACGGCCTCGCCGTCACGATCCGCGACCTGCGCGCCGACGACCGCGAGCGAATCGCCCGCGCCATCCGACAGCTCGATGCGGAGTCGATCTACACGCGGCTTTTCAGCCGCCGCACCGAGCTGACGGAGGCCGGGCTCGACCGCGTCATGCGGGTCGACCCGGCGCGTGACATCGCGCTCGTGGTGACGGTCGGGTCAGGCGCAGACGAGACGGTGATCGCGTCCGGCCGATGCATGGAATCCGGAACCGGCGGCGGCGAGCGCAAGGCGGAGGTCGCCTTTGTCGTCGAGGAGGACTACCACGGCCTTGGCATCGCCTCGCGCCTGCTGCGGCATCTCGTGCGATTGGCCCGGGATCGGGGCATCGTGGAGCTCGAGGCCGACGTGCTCGGCGAGAACAAGGCGATGCTGGCCGTGTTCGCCCGGTGCGGCCTGCCGATGCAACGGCGCAGCGACGGCGGCACCGTGCACGTGACGTTGTCGCTGCGCGAACCTGAAGGCTGAATTCGCAGTGCCGCCGGCGTGGGCTGCGGCACATTGACGCGGAACGAGCCTGGACTGCGCCTTGCTCCATTGCAACACGGCCGCGGCATGGCGTGCTGCAATGCAATACGCCGAGGGCTTCTTGAGCGCGATCAATGCATCCCCCTCTGCCGGGGGGACAATGCTCACTATCATCCCATCCGCGCGGCGCATGCCTGCGTATCGCGCACCCCTCTGTTGACCTGATTGCACCGGGGCGCGCGCCCGCACAGCGTGCGTTGCCGACGCGGCCGTTCGGACACAGGAGATTCGCCATGGACGCCATCGCAACCCGCATCGAAAAAGACTTTCTCGGTGAGAAAGAGATTCCGGCCAACGCGTATTACGGCGTGCAGACGCTGCGCGGCAAGGAGAACTTCCACATCACCGGCATCCCGATGTCGCTGGAGCCGAATTTCGTCAAGGCGTTCGGCTACGTGAAGAAGGCCGCCGCGCTGGCAAACCGCGACCTCGGCGTGCTTGACAAGAAGATCGCGGACGCGATCGCGAAGGCGTGCGACAAGCTGATCGCCGGCGAGATGCGCGACCAGTTCGTCACGGACTTCATCCAGGGCGGTGCCGGGACGTCGACCAACATGAATGCGAACGAGGTGATCGCCAACCTCGCGCTCGAGGAGCTCGGGCACCGCAAGGGCGAATACCAGTTCGTCAACCCGAACGATCACGTCAACTTCGGGCAGTCGACCAACGACGTGTATCCGTGCGCGTTCCGGCTCGCGCTGATCCTGCGGCTCAAGAGCTACATGGAGTCGCTGACCGCGCTGCAGCAGGCGTTCTTCGCGAAGGCGAAGGAGTTCGACCGCGTGCTGAAGATGGGCCGCACGCACCTGCAGGACGCCGTGCCGATGTCGCTCGGCCAGGAGTTCCACGGCTGGGGCACGACGATCGGCGAGGAGGTGCAGCGGATCGTGGAGGTGCGCCAGTTCCTGCACGAGATCAACCTCGGCGCGACGGCGATCGGCACGACGGTGACGGCGGCGCCGGGATATCCGGAGCTCGCGACCAAGTACCTGTCCGAGCTGACCGGCACGAAGTTCATCCTCGCCGGCGACCTGATCGAGGCGACCTCCGACACCGGCGCGTACGTGCTGCTCTCGGGCGTGCTGAAGCGCACGTCGTCGAAGCTCACCAAGATCTGCAACGACCTGCGCCTGCTCGCGTCCGGTCCGCGCTGCGGCTTCAACGAGATCAATCTGCCGCAGATGCAGCCGGGCAGCTCGATCATGCCGGGCAAGGTCAATCCGGTGATCCCCGAGGTCATGAACCAGGTCGGATTCCTCGTGATCGGCCTCGACCTCACGGTGACGCTCGCCGCCTCGGCGGGCCAGCTGCAGCTCAACGTGATGGAGCCGGTGATCACGTTTTCGCTGTTCACGTCGCTCGCCACGATGGAGAACGCGGTCAACAGCCTGCGCGTCAACTGCATCAACGGCATCACGGCCAACGCGGAGCGCACGCGCGACATGGTCCTGAATTCGCTCGGCATCGTCACGGTGCTGAAGCCGTCGCTCGGCTACAAGCAGTGCGCCGACATCGCGCGCGAAGGCTACGAGACCGGCAAGTCGCTGCACGACATCGTCGTCAAGGAGAAGAAGCTCCTGACGCAGGAAAAGTGGGACGAGGTGTTCTCGTTCGAGAACCTCATCAGCCCCAAGTTTGAACAGTAGCGGCGCGAGCGGCCGACGAGGGGCCCCGCGAGAGGGTCCGCGGGGATCGACGGCAAACGCGAGTCGACGCAAGCGGCCGACGCGCAGCAACACGAATATCACTCGGGCCCAATGAGGCCGCCAATAAGGCGGTCAACGCCCGACCGGGAGCACGGTCATGTCGGTATCGATTGTTCTGCAATTCGTCGTCGTCCTCGCGGCGATCTGGATGGGCGCCCGCTACTCGGGCGTCGGCCTTGGCCTGTGGGGTGCCGTCGGGCTTTTCGTGCTGGTCGTCGCGTTCGGCGTCGCGCCGACGTCGCCGCCGATCGACGTGATGCTGATCATCCTCGCGGTCATCATGGCCGCGTCGGTGATGGATGCGTCGGGCGGCATCGACTTCCTGGTGCGGATCGCCGAGCGCATCATCCGGGCGAATCCGAAGTACGTGACGATCGTCGCGCCCTTGACGACGTGGACGTTCACGTTCGTCGCGGGGACCGGCCACATCGTCTATCCGCTGCTGCCGGTGATCTACGAGACCGCGCACCAGAGCGGCATACGGCCGGAGCGTCCGATGGCGATCGCGACGATCGCCTCGCAGCAGGCGATCACCGCGAGTCCCGTCGCCGCCGCCACGGCGGCGATGATCGGGCTCTTTGCGGAAAAAGGGATGACCGAATGGGGCCTGCCGCAGATCCTGATGATCTGCGTGCCGGCCACGCTGACCGGCGTCCTCGTCGCCGCGATCGTCTCGATGTTCCTCGGCAAGGACCTGAAGGACGATCCCGAATATCAGAAGCGGCTCGCGGCAGGCGAGATACCGGCGCCGAAATCGGCGGCCGAGAGGCCTCCACTGAAGCCCGCCGCGAAGGCATCGGCGTTCATCTTTCTTGCCGGTGTCGCGCTGGTGGTGCTGTTCGGCTTCTTCCCGGCCCTGCGCACGCTGCCGGGCGCCAAGAGCGCATTGCAGATGCCGATCGTCATCGAGATCCTGATGATGGCGGTCGCGGCGATCATGCTGCTGGTCACCAAGGTCAACGTCGACGACATTCCGAAGACTTCGACGCTGCGCGCCGGCGTGGTCGCGGTGATCGGCATCTTCGGGCTCGCGTGGCTCGGCGACAGCTTCATCGCGGCGAACAAGGACGTGATCGTCCCGGCGATCGGCCACTGGGCCGAGCAGGCGCCGTGGACGTTCGCGTTCGGCCTGTTCTTCGCATCGGTGCTGCTGTACAGCCAGGCCGCGACGACCCGCGCGCTGATGCCGCTGGGCATCGCGCTCGGCATCCCGCCGCAGTTCCTGATCGGCATGTTCCCGTCGGTCAACGGCTACTTCTTCATCCCGACCTACGGCTCGCTGATCGCGGCGATCAACTTCGATCTTTCGGGAACGACGAAGATCGGCAAGTACGTGCTCAACCACTCGTTCATGATCCCGGGGCTCGTCGCGACGGCGGTGACGGTAACTACCGGTCTCTTCCTCGCGAAGCTGATGTTCTGAAGGTTCGCCGGCCGAGTTGCAGGCGACCGGAGGTCCAATGCGCTTATGTGAAACAATGAGGTGCTGGACCAGGACGTACGGCAGCAACGACTATCAACCGGGTTTCACCAAGGAGAGAGATATGTTCAAGAGGCTGATCGCAATGATTGCGGCCGTGTTTGCGGCATCCGCCGTGGCGCAAACGACGGCGACGCCGACAGCACCGCCCCCTGACACCAAGGCCAAGCAGGAGATGGTCAAGTCGACTACGGAAAGCACGCAGATTCCAAGCCTGCAGACGTCGAAGAAGTCGACCGCGGCAGCCGCGACGAAGGACACGCCGAAACCACTGACCGACAAGGCCGCCAAGCAGGAGGCCGTCAAGACCACCACGGAAGCCACTCAGATTCCAAGTCTGCAGACTTCGAAGAAGTCGACCAAGGCGGCGGCCGAGAAGAACACGCCCAAGAAGCCGAAGCCGGTGATGGGCGAGCACCAAGAGGCGCTGCAAAAGGCCGCAAAGCCCTAGCTGTCGCTGTTGCGCGAACTGCAACGGCAGCGGACGCCGTGGTCTGAAGACGGAGCTTCCGTTGCTCCGGATCATCCCGAGGAAGGGTCCGATCGTCGCGCCCCGGGTCAGGAAGCTCATTTCGCAGCTCGATCGCCCCGACGCCATGCGTCGGGCCGCGGCATGGGCAGGAAGCCGCCACCCCCGCAAGTTCGTGGGATGGGGCGCCGGTACCGGCTATCATCGCGTCCATCGCCGACGGCAGGGGAACGCGAATCGTGACAGCCAGGCTTCGACCCGTGAGAACCGCCGACGAGGCGCTTGCTCGCCTGAAGGCGGGCAACAGGCGCTTCGTCGGCGGGCGCGCTCGATTTCCGACGGTGCAGAAGGAAGTCCTGGCCGAGCTCGCCAAGGGCCAGCAGCCCTACGCGACGGTGCTGGGCTGCAGCGACAGCCGGGTGCCGCCTGAGCTCCTGTTCGATGCCGGATTCGGCGAGCTTTTCGTCATACGCGTCGCGGGAAACGTCCTCGGCCCTTCGATCGAGGGCACATTGCAGTACGCGGGAACGCACCTCCATACGCCGCTGTTCGTCGTCCTGGGGCACGAAGGCTGCGGCGCAGTCGAAGCGGCGATCGCCGGGAAGTTCCACGACACTCGCCATCGCAGCCGAATCGCGCGTTCTGCTGAAGTACATCGATCCCGCGCTCGACCACCTCGACCGCGAGTCTCGCGCCTCCGGCGCTGTTGCACGCCGCGGTCGAGGCGAACGTCCGCTGGACGGTTCGCGAAGTGGCCGAGTCACCCGAGGGAAGGGCGCGGGTGGCCGAGGGCGAAGTCAGGCTCGTCGGGGCCGTCTACGACCTCGCCACGGGTCGTGTGCGCTTTCTGGAATAGCGTCGGTCGACCCGGCGGATCGAGTCGCACTCGGGCTATTGAAATCAGCATGATCCTGACGACGAGGGACATCGGGCGATGAGCGAGCGTGCCAACGAAAATGCCATGACCGAGATGATCGCGCCCTCGCGCTTGCGGCGGCTGCGGACCTTTGTCCGCAGCAGACTGGCCTGGGGTCGCATCTACCGCATCGACCAGCTACCTCAAGTCCGCGCTGTGGACGGTCCCGCTCGTCGCCATCGCGGTCGAGCTGATGTTGGCGCCGATGATCCGCGCGCTCGACACGTGGCAGCGGTGGAATCTCGCCGAGCTCGCGCCGGCCGGCGCGACGGCGCTCTATCAGACCGTCATCACGCTGACGCTATCGTTCCTCGTGTTCACGTTCGGCTCATTGCTGGTGGCGATCCAGGTGGCGGGCGGCCAGCTGACGCCGCGGATCATCGCCACGATACTGCTTGCGCAACAACGTCGTGCGCTACAGCGTTGGTCTCTTCGTCTTCACGCTCGTGTTTGCCGTCGGCGCGCTCAACCGGCAGGTGGAGACGGTGCACGAACTGGTGGCGACGGTCACCGGGATTCTCGGCGTTGCCTGCATCGCAGACTTCCTGTTCCTCATCGACTACGCGGCGCGCCTGCTGCGGCCGGTCAGCGTCGTCGCCAGGGTCGGCGACGAGGGCGTGGCGATGATCAAGGTCCGTCTATCCCGGACCCGGCGACGGCGCTGCCGCCCGAGGTTGCAGCGCTGGATGCGTGGTCCCCGGCGCCCAGTCGCGAGGTCCGGCATCGGGGCACGTCGGCCATCGTGCTCGCCATCGACATCCCGACGCTCGTGGCGCTGGCGCGAAGTCACGACGGCAGGATCGATTTCGTGCCGCAGGTCGGGGATTTCGTCGCCGCGGACGAGCCGCTGTTCGTGCTCCACGGCGGCGCGATCGGCGATCGACGACCGTGCGGTGAGCTCGACGGTGGCCTTCGGCCCCGAGCGTACGCTCGAGCAGGATCCGATGTTCGCGTTCCGGATCATCGTCGACATCGGGCTGAAGGCGTTGTCGCCGGCGATCAACGATCCGACGACCGCCGTGCTCGCCCTCGACCAGGTGCACCGGCTGCTGCGGATGGTCGGCCGGCGCAAGCTGCGCGGCGAGGTCATCCTCGACGGCACGGGGCAGCCGCGCGTCATCTTCCGCACGCCGAACTGGGAGGACTACGTCCAGGTCGCCTGCAGCGAAATTCGCGCGTGCGGCGCGAACAACCTGCAGGTCGCGCGGCGAATGCGCGCGATGCTCCTGAACCTGCGCGACACGCTTTCGCCGCATCGCCGGCCGGCCTTGGAAACGGAACTCGATTTGCTGGACTGGGCGATCCAGACCCACTTCAGCCGCGCCGAGGAGCTTGCGCTCGCCCGCATTCCCGATTCGCAGGGGCTTGGCGGAGCTTCCGGCGAACCGCGCGGCTGATATGCCGGGTGACCGGGGCGCAACGCCGCCGCGGGTCCTAGTCGGGCGGCAGCCCGATCAGCTCGAGCGAGCGCCGCAGTTCCACGCTCATCGGCAGGTCCATGCGAGCGCCTGAAGGCAGCGCGCGCACGAACCAGCGGTCGTAGATCCAGGCGATCTCGCGGCTCGCCGCGAGATCCCGTAGCGTGCGCTCGACGATCTCGGCGAGCGCGGGATCGTCGCGCGGATACATGAGGCCGTACGGCTCGAACGACAGCATGGGGCCGACCAGCCGGAACTCGCGCATGCGTCCGGTCTCGGCGAGGAGGCCGCGCAGCAGCACCTCGTCCGCGGCCAGCGCGTCGGCGCGCCCCGGACGCCAGAAGCGATAGCGCTGCCCGATAATTGTCGGCGACGACAAAGGTCGCGGCGAGCCCGCGCAGACGATCGACGTCGCGCATCGCCGCCTCGTTGGTGGTGCCCCCGACGACCGCGACCTTTCGGCCGGCCAGGTCCTTCACGTCGCGGATCGCGCTGGCACGCGGGACCGCAAGCCGCGTCCCCGTGACGAAGATCGTCGGCGAGAACGCGACTTCCTTCTGCCGCTGCGCCGTGCGTGTCGTCGATCCGCACTCGATGTCGACTGCGCCCGAGCGCACGCGCTCGATGCGGTCCTGCGCGGTTACGCGGACATATTCGATTCCGAGCGCCGGCAGGTCGAGCTCCGCGGCGATGTCCGCGACGATCGCGCGGCAGAGATCGAGCGAATAGCCCGCCGGTGCCGCATCGGGCCCGAGATAGGAAAACGGGATGGCGTTCTCGCGGAACCCGAGACGGATGACATTCGTATCCTTGATGTGCGCGAGCCGGCCTTTTACGGCGTCCGGCCAATCGGCCGATGCGGTGTGCGCGAGCCCCCCGCCGCAGGCGAGGGCCAGCGCGAGTAGCAATCGCAGGGAATGCGTCATCCGGCAGGCGCCGCGGCTGCCTGTGGCGCGACGGACGCATCGGGCAGCGGCGGGCCGAGCGCGCCTTCCCACTTGGCAACGACCGCCGTCGCAATGGCGTTGCCGATGACGTTGGTCGCGGTGCGCCCCATGTCGAGGAACTGGTCGATGCCCATGATCAGGAGAAGACCGGCCTCCGGCAGGCCGAACATCGGGAGCACCGCCGCCACGACGACGAGCGACGCACGCGGCACGCCGGCAACACCCTTCGAGGAGACCATCATCACGAGGAGCAGCGCGAGCTGCTGGCTGAACGACATCTCGATCCCGTACGCCTGCGCGATGAAGAGTGCCGCGAACGCCTGGTAGATCATCGACCCGTCGAGGTTGAACGAATAGCCGAGCGGCAGCGTCAGCGCCGTCACGCGCTCGTCGACGCCGAAACGGTCGAGCCGGTCCATCAGCTTGGGATACGCGGCCTCGCTGCTCGCCGTGGTGAATGCAATCAGCATTGGCTCGCGCACGCTCGCCATCAGCGAGAACACGCGGGGACCGAGGAAGGCGAGCCCGGCGGCGATCAGCACGCCCCAGAGAACGAAGAGGCTCACGTAGAACGTGCCGATGAATTTACCGTACGTCGCCAGCACGCCGATGCCCTGCGTCGTGATCGCCGCCGCGACGGCGCCGAAGACGCCGACCGGTGCGAACAGCATCACGTACTCGGTCACCTTGAGCATCGCGTGCCCGAGCTCGGTGACGAACCCGACGACCGTGGCGACGTGCTTGCTGCCGAGTGCAGTGAGCGCAAGCCCGAAGAACACGCTGAAGACGAGGATCTGCAGGATCTCGTTGCCGGCCATCGCCTCGAAGAAGCTGCGGGGAAAGACGTGGACGATGAATTCCTTGAAGCTGAGGCTCCCGGTCTTGAGATTGGTCGAAAGCCCGGCATCGGGAAGCGGCAACTTCAGGTTGGCGCCCGGCTGGAAGAGATTCGCGAACAGCATGCCGAGAAGCAGCGACACGAGTGACGCCGTGATGAACCACGCAAGCGCCTTGAGGCCGATGCGTCCGACCGTCTTCGAGTCGCCGGAGCCCGCGATCCCGCCACGACCGTCGCGAACACGAGCGGCGCGATGATCATCTTGATGAGCCGCAGGAAGATGTCGGCGAGGATGCCGAAGTATCCGGCGATGACGGCCGCGCTGGCAGCGTCGGATGCGGCCTCGTGCGCGATGTGACCGGCAACGATGCCGAGCACTGCCGCGACCAGTATCAGGATCGTGAGCTTCGACCGCATCGCAGGCCCTTCCCGGGTCAACCCCGGGGCAATGATAGCTTGCCGATCGCACGAACCGGCAACGCCGGCGCGTGAAGCTGATGCCGACGATCGCGTGATCGCGTCATCGCGTGACGAGGAGAATCCATGCGGTTCCGATCACGAGGAACACGGCGGCGAAGAAGAGCGTCGTCAGCAACCCGAGCCGGTAGAGTTCGCGCTGTGTGAGGTAGCCGCTGCCGACGAAAATGACGTTCTGGCTGCCGCCCTGGGGCGTGATAACGGAAAAATAGCTGCTCGCGAACAACAGCCCGTACGCCATGAGCGGTGCCGGGACGCCGCCCCGCATTCCGACGTCGAGGAAGACGCCCATCAATGCGAGCACCTGCGACGACTGGCTGACGAACATGTAGTGGATCGCGACATAGATCAGTATCAGCGTCACGTAGGTCACCGGCCACGACAGGCCACCCATGTGCGACGCGAGCCGCTGCCCCGCGTAACCCATGAAGCCCAGCTCGTTCAATTGCCCGCTCAGGGCGAACAGGACCGCCAGCCACAGAAAAGTCGCGAGCGTGTCGCCCTGCGCCGCGATGTCATCCAGCGTCAGCACATTCGTCATCAACAGCAGGCCGAGCCCGGCGAAGGCGATGCTGGTCACGTTGAGCTGCAGCGCGTCGGCAAAGATCCAGCCGGAGACCATCAGCACGAAGGCGACCGCGGTGATCCACTCGTTGCGCGACAGAGGTCCCAGTGTGGCGAGGTCCTTGCGCGCGGCAACGGGTGCGTCGGGGGTCTCGCCGACGCCGGGCGGGAAAAGCCGCGCGACGAACAACGGCAGCACCAGGATTGCCGCCAGCGCCGGCACCGAGGCAACGAGGAGCCATTTGCCGAACCCGATCTCCAGTCCGAATTCGCGCGCGACCTGGATGCCGATCGGGTTGGCCGACGTCGCCGTCATCCAGAGCGCTGACGAGACCGCGAGGCTCGCCATCGCGCAGAACATGAGGTAGCCGCCGAGCCGGCGCCCCTCGGGATCGTCGGGTCGCGATCCGGATCCCTGTGCCACCGACAGCACGATCGGAAAGAGAACACCTCCGCGCGCCGTGTTGCTCGGGAACGCCGGCGCGATGAACGCATCCGTGAGCACGATGCTGTAGGCGAGCCCCAGCGATGACCGACCGAAGCGGCTCACCATGAAGAGGCTGATGCGGCGACCCAGTCCGGATTTCACGACGGCCTGCGCCACGAGGAAAGCGATCACGACGAGCAGCACGCTCGCGTTGGCAAATCCCGCGAACGCCTTGGCCGGCGAGATCGTGCCGGTGAGGACCACGGCCGCCACGGCAAGCATGGTGGATGTGAGCAGCGGGAACGCGCCCACGAGAACCGACGCGATCGCCGCCACGAACACCGCGAAGAGGTGCCATGCGGGCGCAGTGAGCCCGGCCGGGATCGGCGCAAACCAGATGCCGAGCACAAGCGCCAAGGGTATGGCGCGCTTCAGCAGCACCGCAGGGCTGTTCATCGCTGCGCCCCGCCCGCGTCAGGCATCCCCGGCGGCACATCGAACCGGACACGCCCCCTGAGGCCGGCGGATTGGCCCTGCACGGTCCCGTCCTCCGTCTCCAGCACGAATCGCCACGAGAACTCATAGGCGCCGGTCGCGCCGCGGTATCGACCCGTTCCGCCGACAAAGGTGCCGACGACGGTGTTTCCCGTATTCGTGCCCTGGCCTTTCAGTTCACTGTAGGCGCGATCCCCGTTCTGGTCAGTCCAGACCGCACGACCGACCATGCCGATGGCGCTGTCGTTGAGAACGATTGCCTCCGCGCGGAACCCGACGGCCGGCCGCGAGGTCCCGGAGAGCACCACGGATCCCTCGAAGCTGGCGATGGACGCCCGCCGATCGCCGCCCAGATCGATGCGGTGGCGGCTTCCGGCGGCGGTCCATGTTCCCTGAAATTCGCGCCACCCGCCGGCCGCGGCGCGAACGTCCGCCGGCTCGGGTGAAGGGCCGCACGCGGCCAGCGCCAGCAGTCCGGCAAAAGCGGCGGAACGCAGTGCGGGGCCGAATCGCAGCGCACGGTGCGCAATTTCCATCGGGATGGCGATCAAGCTGTCCTCCATCGCGCGATTCGGCCGTCGCTCTTACTGCTGCTTGCTGCCCTTGATGTTGCCCACGACGCCGCCCGCGACCGCGCCGACGGCGGCGCCGGTCCAGCCGCTGCCGCCGGCAATCGCCGCGATGCCGGCGCCTGCCGCGGCGCCGATCGCCGCTCCGGTCACCGTTCCCTGCTGCTGCGGCGTCATCGTCGTGCACGAGATGAGCATCACTACTGCAGCTCCTGCCGCGATCGATCCGAGTCGTTTCATGTTCTGTCTCCGCTATTTGGATTTCGGAAGCCCCGGGACCACCATCTCGAACCAGATCGTCTCGATCACGGGTCGCTGCAACCGGTCGGGATTGGCCGAGTACCACTTGTCGAGCCCTTCCCGCACCGTGTCGAGCGTCTGTCCCTTCAGTCCCTTGACGAAGCGTGGAACCACGCTCTGGGCATCGGGCGGCGGGTTCGCGCCCTCGAATGCGGTCTCGACCTGGAGCACGTTGGCAATGCCGACGAGGTAGGCCTTCTTCATCTGGTCGGAGGACTTGACCCAGTGCTCTCCCGTGACCAGCGGGATGTCATCGGCGCGCGCAGTGCTTGCAAATGCCATGGCGAGGACGGCACACGTCACGAGCATTGCAGTTCCCAATCGTGTCTTCACATTCATCGGAGTCTCCTTGACAGTTCAATGCGTCGGGTGTCCGCCGCGCTGCGTCCCGTTCTTGTTCCCGTGGGCGAGAACCGCTGCGGCTGCCGATCCATCCGGCCCCTGTTCGTTCGTGACGGCGCGACGAATTGCCGATGCCGAAACGTCGACCGGATTGCCGAGTCGAATATCGATCGTAGGCGCCCGGCGATCGCCTGCGTTGACGTGGATCAACCCTGTCCGGCCCCGGCACGCGCGCGGCTGCGCCGTTTCCCGACCCGGACGCCGCGGACTAGAATGTACCCGCCCGAACGTCGTTCCGACACGCAGCAATCCCGATGCATACCTTCAGACCCGTGAATCCGTCCGCTACGCAGATTCATGATGTCACGCGCCGACCCACGTCCGGTCCGGAGGGCGCGGCGACTCGAATGAAGCGGTGGCTTCGATGCCGATAGACGGACCGATTCCCGAAACGGTGCTGACGTTCGTCGCGGCCGCGACGCTCTTCACCGTGATGTTCGACCTGGGCCTGGCACTCGTGCCCGGCGAATTCCGCTGGGTGGCGCGCCACCCCGGCCTCGTGCTGAAGGGGCTCTTCGCAGTCCTCATCGCCGTGCCGGTGCTGGCCCTCCTCGTCGCACAGGCGTTCGGCCTCACGCGCGCGGCGGAAGTCGGAGTCGTGCTGATGGCGATCTCGCCAGGCGCGCCGGTCGCGCTGCGCCGGTCGCTCGACGCCGGCGGGCACCGCTCGTTCGCGCCGACGCTCCAGATCGCAGTCGCCGTGCTCGCCGTGGCATCGATGCCCCTCTTCATTGCGCTGCTCAACAAGTATTACGACGCAACGGCGGTGGCCTCTCCGCAGCACCTTGCACGTCAGGTCTTCATGGCACAGCTGCTGCCGCTTTCGCTGGGATTGCTCGCCCGTCGCTTGCACACGCCCTTCGCGGCCCGGATCGAGCCGACGCTGCGCCGGCTGGGGGGCGCACTGCTCATCGTGCTGCTCGTGCTCGTCCTGATCGACATCTGGCAGCCCGTGATAGGCGCCGGATGGCGCGTCGCAGCGGCGATCGCAACGACGACTGCGCTCGCGCTTGCGGTGGGGCATCTGTTGGGCGGTCCCGAGCCGGCGACGCGGACGGCCACCGCCATCTGCAGCGCCGCGCGCAATCCCGGCCTGGCGCTGCTGGTGGCCACGCTCAACGCCGCGTCGCCGGCCATCATCGCGACGGTGCTCGCCTACGTCGTCGTTTCCGCGCTCGTCGCGGTCCCCTACGCGGTCTGGCGCGCGCGCACGGGCAGGACGGCGCCCGCGGCATAGTCCGCGCTGAATTTCGTGACGCAGCCCTTGATGCTCGTCAACGGCGTGTCATGTTGCGCCGCCCATAATTTCCGATGAGCAACGCGCGCGGAGCAGCACGGCCGGGCGGGCTCCCCGTGGTCGGCGGGGTGAATCGGGCGCAGGCGCGATTCCCCCGCATTTCTCGATCCCGAGGCTCCTACCGGGCCCCGAAGTGCGGGTCCTCGACACGAAACTTTCCTCCGCGACGACTTGTCGCATCAGGCCGCGTTTCGCACCCTTCTCGAAAAGGTTCGTTCATGAACGCAACCCATCAGGTGGCACGAAGCTACGAAATATCGTCCAAGGTCGTGCAGCTCTACCAGAAGCGCACGAAGATCGCCCAGGACCACTTCCGCGAGCGACTGACCAAGGCCTGCACCGACGGTGCCGCCGGTCTCGCGGCAAAGCCCGTGGCGCCCATGGAAGTCTGGTCGAACTGGTACGGCTACGCGACCGACTTCGCGCAGCGCTCGATCCTGTTCTGGGACACGCTGCGCCAGCGCGGCAACAACTTCGTCGAGCACAACCGCGCGGGCCTGCCGCCGGTGCTGCACTTCGACCACGAGATGGTGGTCGACGGGCGCAAGCTCGCCCGTCCTGTGAACTACGCGCTGGTGCGAATCGTGCCGCCGGAAGGCGTGCGCGTCGACCCGACGCGCCGTCCATACATCATCATCGACCCGCGCGCCGGGCACGGTCCCGGCATCGGCGGCTTCAAGGACGACTCCCAGGTCGGCGTCGCCCTGCGCGACGGCCATCCCGTCTACTTCGTCATCTTCTTCCGCGATCCGGAGCCCGGCCAGACATTGCTCGATGTCTGTGACGCCGAGCAGCAGTTCGTGAAGAAGGTCCGCGAACTCCATCCGCGCAGCGCCAAGCCCGCGATCGTCGGCAACTGCCAGGGCGGCTGGGCGGCGATGATGCTCGCCGCGTCGGACCCCGAGGACACCGGGCCGATCGTGATCAACGGCGCGCCGATGTCGTACTGGGGCGGCGCGTTCCAGGAAGGTGCCGGCGACAACCCGATGCGCTACGCCGGCGGCATGCTGGGCGGCACGTGGCTCTCGTCGTTCGCGGCCGACCTGGGCGACGGCGTGTTCGACGGCGCCTACCTCGTCGAGAACTTCGAGAATCTCAACCCGGCCAACACGTTCTGGGACAAGTATTACAACCTGTTCGCGAACGTCGACACCGAGCCGCCGCGCTTCCTCGAGTTCGAGCGCTGGTGGGGCGGCTTCTACCTCATGAACCGCGAGGAGATCGAGTGGATCACGCGCAACCTCTTCGTCGGCAACAAGCTGTGGTCCGGCACCAAGGCAACGGGCGGCAAGACGTTCGACCTGCGCGACATCAAGGCGCCGATCGTGCTGTTCGCCTCGATGGGCGACAACATCACGCCGCCGCAGCAGGCCTTCAACTGGGTGGCCGACGTCTACGGCTCGACCGACGAGATCAAGTCGCGCGGGCAGGTCATCGTGGGACTGCTGCACGAGGACATCGGCCATCTCGGCATCTTCGTCTCCGGCAAGGTCGCGAAGAAGGAGCACGCGCAGATCGTCTCGGTGCTGAAGTCGATCGAGTCGCTGCCGCCCGGCCTCTACGGCATGCAGATCAAGGATGTGAAGGGGCGCGACGGCAAGGTCGAGTACGAGGTCACGTTCGTCGAGCGCGAGCTCGAGGAGATCGCCGCGCGGCTCAACCGCTTCGAGCGCAACGACGAGAAGCCCTTCGAGGCCGTCGCCGCGATCTCGGAATTCAACCAGCGCGCGTACGAGCTGTTCGCGCAGCCGTTCGTCCAGTCGCTCGGCAACGAGGTCAGTGCCAAGGTGAGCCGGCAGCTCCATCCGCTGCGCTCGCAGCGCTGGGCGTTCTCCGACCTCAATCCGTGGCTCGCCTGGCTCGGACCCGCCGCCGAGATGGTGAAGGCGCAGCGCAAGGCAGTCGGCGCGGACAATCCCGCGCGCAAGATCGAGAAGATGGTGTCGGAAGGCGTCAGCGCGTCCCTCGATTACTATCGCGAAGTGCGCGACGCGACCAGCGAAGCGGCCTTCTTCCAGACCTACGGCAACGTGTTCTCGCTCTACCTCGCCGACAAGCACGAGGCCGACGAACGCGCGGCGGAAGCGGCGGCCGAGCCGCGCGAACTGCCGTTCGTGAAGGACGCGCTCGCGTCGATCGAGGAAGGCGGCTTCGCGGAAGCGCTTGCCCGCGTCGGCGCACTGCTTGCGCGGCGCGGCGCACCGCTCCCGCTCGCGAAGCTCGCGCTGAAGCACGAGCTGACCGCCGAATATCGCGATCTCCTGCCCGACGTCCGGCCCGACCAGTGGCGCCGCATCCGCGGCGAGCAGGACATCGTCGTCCGCTACGAGCCCGAGAAGGCGATCGCGACGCTGCCGAAGCTCTTGGCGAAGCAGGGCGACCGCGAGCGGCTCGTCAAGCTCGTGCGGCGGCTTCTCGCCGACGAGCGCATGCGGCGTTACGCGCCGACGACGGAGCAGATCGCCGTGCTGGAGAATATCGGCGAGACGCTCGACGTGACGCCACTGCCGGGTCGCAAACGCGCACCGGCGCGAAAGGCGGCGCGCGCCCCTGCCGCCAGACGCCGCGGGAGCAAGTGATGCCACGCGCAGAGACAGAGACACGCAAGGAACGCAGGCACGAGAAGTACGAGCGGCTGCTCGACTTCTGCAAGACGCTGCCGCCCACGCCCACGGCCGTCGCGCACCCATGCGACGAAAGCTCGCTCGCGAGCGCCGTCGAGGCGTCTAGGATGGGTCTCATCACGCCGATCCTGGTCGGACCACGCGCCCGCATCGAGGCGATCGCGAAGGAGAAGGGCCTCGACATCACGGGGCTCGAGATCGTGGAGGCCGCGCACAGCCACGAATCCGCCGCGAAGGCCGTGGCGCTGGTGCGCGAGGGCAGGGCGGAGGCGCTGATGAAGGGCAGCCTCCACACCGACGAACTGATGGGCGAAGTCGTGAAGCGCGACACGGGGCTTCGCACCGCGCGCCGTGTCAGCCACTGCTTCATCATGGACGTCCCGACGTACGCCGAGACGCTGATCGTCACCGACGCCGCGGTCAACATCGCGCCGACGCCTCAGCGACAAGGTCGACATCATCCAGAACGCGATCGACCTGGCGCATGCACTTCGCTTTGCCGAGGTCCGCGTGGCCATCCTCTCCGCGATGGAAACCGTCAATCCGGCGGTGCCGTCGACGATCGAGGCTGCCGCGCTGTGCAAGATGGCGGACCGGCGACAGATCACCGGCGCCATCCTGGATGGGCCGCTTGCGCTCGACAACGCGATCAGCCTGGAATCGGTCGCGATCAAGAAGATCGACTCGCCGGTTGCGGGACGCGCCAATGTGCTGGTGGTCCCGGACCTCGAGGCCGGCAACATGCTGGCGAAGAGCCTGTCGTTCATGGCGCAGGCCGACGCCGCGGGCATCGTGCTCGGCGCGCGCGTGCCGATCATCCTCACGAGCCGCGCCGACTCGGTGATCACGCGGCTCGCGTCCTGCGCGATCGCCGTGCTGGTCGCGAACGTCCGCCGCGAGTCGGCGGCGAAGGCAGTGGGCTGAAAGCATGGACTCGGTCGCCGTCATCAATGCGGGGTCGTCCAGCATCAAGTTCTCGCTGTTCACCGCGACGGACGGCGAGCTGACTCTCGTTGCGCGTGGTCAGGCCGAGGGGCTTTTTACGTCGCCGCGGTTCGTCGCCAGGGACGCCGACGGAGAGGCGATCGCCGAAAAGGCATGGGGGAACGAGGTTCAGCTCGGGCACGGCGGTGCGCTTGATCATCTCGTCGCGTTCCTGCGCGCCCAGTTCCCTGAACACCATCTCGTCGCCGTCGGCCATCGCGTCGTGCACGGGGGGCGGGAGTACAGCAAGCCGGTTCGTGTCGATGCGGCGATCCTCGCCGCGCTCGAGAAATTCGTTCCGCTCGCCCCGTTGCACCAGCCGCACAACCTCGCGCCCATCCGGGCGCTGCTCGAGCGCGCGCCGACGCTGCCGCAGGTTGCGTGCTTCGACACGGCATTCCACTGCGGGCAGCCGCCCGTCGCGCAGGCGTTCGCGCTGCCGAAGGCGATCACGGATCGCGGCGTGCGCCGGTACGGGTTCCACGGGCTGTCGTACGAATACATCGCGCAGGCACTGCCGCGCTACGACGCGCGCGCTGCGGCGGGCCGCACGATCGTGCTCCATCTCGGCAACGGGGCCAGCATGTGCGCAATTGCGAATGGCCGCAGCGTGGCGAGCACGATGGGCTTCACCGCTGTCGATGGTCTGCCGATGGGCACGCGCTGCGGCGCACTGGATCCCGGCGTGATGCTGTACCTGATGGACGAGCTCGGCATGGACGCGCGGGCCATCGAGAAGCTCATCTACCAGCAATCGGGCCTGCTCGGCGTCTCGGGCATTTCCAGCGACATGCGCACGCTGGAGGCGAGCACGGATCCTGCGGCGAAGGCAGCGATCGATCTTTTCATCTACCGGATCGGACGGGAAATGGGTTCGCTCGCCGCGGCGCTCGGCGGCCTCGATGCCGTTGTCTTCACCGCGGGCATCGGCGAGAACAGCCGCAGCCTGCGCGAGCGCGTCTGCCGGAACGCCGCGTGGCTTGGCGTGGAATTGGACGGCGCCGCCAACGACAGCAACGGACCGCGGATTGCCACTCCGGCGAGCCGCGTGCCCGCGTGGGTGATTCCCACCAACGAGGAACTGATGATTGCGCGGCACACCTGGGCAACACTCGCCGGACGCTGAAGGAAACCCGACCATGAAACCCGATATTCCCCGTCCGGTGCTCTCGGGCCGCAAGGCGCTCGTCGTCGGCGTCGCGAACGAATATTCGATTGCCTACGGCTGTGCGAAGGCATTCCACGAGCTCGGCGCCGAAGTCGCGATCACCTACCTCAACGAGAAGGCGCGGCCGTTCGTGGAGCCGCTCGCGAAGGCGCTCGAGGCGCCTTTGTTCCTGCCGCTCGACGTCAGCGTCGACGGGCAGCTCGAGGCCGTCTTCGGCGAGGTCACGCGGCACTGGGGCGAGCTCGACATCCTCGTGCATTCGATCGCGTTCGCGCCCAAGGAGGACCTGCAGGGCGGCCTCCTCAACTGCTCCGCGGCGGGCTTCGCGAAGGCGATGGACGTGTCGTGCCATTCGTTCGTGCGGATGGCGCGCCTCGCGGCGCCGCTGATGGAGCACGGCGGCACGATGTTCGCGATGAGCTATCACGGCGCGACCAAGGTGATCCCGACCTACAGCGTCATGGGTCCCGTGAAGGCCGCGCTGGAATCGTGCTGCCGCTACCTTGCCTACGAGCTCGGCGGCAAAGGCATACGCGTGCACGCGATCTCGCCGGGCCCGCTGAAGACGCGCGCCGCATCGGGCCTCAAGGACTTCGATCTGCTGCTCGCCGAGGTCGAACAGCGCGCGCCCATCGGCGAGCTGGTCGACATCATGGACGTGGGATTCACGTGCGCCTATCTCGCGACGCCGTACGCGCGGCGCCTGTCGGGCGAGACGCTCTACGTCGACGGCGGCGTCAACATCATGGCGTGAGCCCGGGAGCAGGGGCCCCGCGGCGGTATTTGGCGCGGGGATGCGACCAAGGCGAATCGACATGGAAGGCCGACAAAGGGACCGCGGAGCAGCGAATCGGGTGCTGGAGGCCGCGGCCTGACGGAATGTCCACAAGGGTTGCAAAAAGCGCAGGAGACATCAATGGAACGACTCTGGATTGCGAACATCGCGCCGGGCACGAGCGACGAGGAGCTGAAGGCGTTCGTGAAGAAATACGCGCCGGACATCGAATGCAGCGAGATCCAGCGCGTCGAAGGCGACGGCAGCCGGCCGGCGGCGATGCTGACGTTCAGCAACAAGAAGTTCGATTCGCTGGGCAACCTCAGCATCCGCCTCAACGGGATGTTCTGGAAGGGCCGAACACTTTCCGCGTCGACAATGCTGGGCTGACGCGGCCGGCGCCGCTGCGGCCGCGTTGCCGGTCGTCCGTCTAGTCTCCGGCGACTGCCGCCAATTCAGCGGGCGCCGTGGCGCGTTCGACCAATACCTCGACATCGTGATCGACGTGATCATCGACGAGGCGCACGAATGCGTCCTGCTGCGCGACCCCGTCGAGGGTGACGACCGATGCGCGCGCGCGCTCGGCAGCGGTCGCGCGTTGCCGTACGACGATGTGGTACGTGGTCCCGCGATACCGGTAATGCAGCGTGAACTCCGCCCATTCCGCCGGCAGGCACGGGGTGAAATGCAGCCGGTCGACTTCGAGCCGCAATCCCAGCAGCGATTCGACGACGAGCCGGTACATCCAGCCGGCGGAACCGGTGTACCAGGTCCAGCCGCCCCGGCCCGTGTGCGGCGCGCAGCGCGTAGACGTCGGCGGCGACGACGTAAGGCTCCACCTTGTAGGTCGCCGCTCCCTCCGCGGTCCGGGCGTGATTGACCGGGTTGATCATTGCCGTGAGTTCCCAGGCGCGCTGCGCGTCGCCCAGCGCCGCGAACGCCATCGCCGCCCAGATCGCCGCGTGCGTGTACTGGCCGCCGTTCTCGCGCACGCCGGGCACGTAGCCCCGGATGTATCCCGGATCGAGTGCCGACTTGTCGAACGGCGGGTCGAGCAGCTGGATCAGCGCGTGGTCGCGGCGCACCAGGCGCTCGTCGACCGGCGTCCATCGCCTGCCGCGAGCGCGCCGCGTCGCCGGCGCCGGAGAGCACCGACCAGCTTTGCGCGACTGAATCGATCTGGCATTCCGCGTTCTCGGCCGAGCCCAGCGGCGTGCCGTCGTCGAAGTAGGCGCGCCGGTACCACTCGCCGTCCCAGCGCGCTGCTGCTCGATGCGCTGCGCGCAGCTGCCGCGCTTCCGACGTCGCAGCGCTCGGCGAACGCCGCGTCGCCGCGCATGCGTGCGACCTTCGGCGAACTCGTCCAGCACGTCGCAGAGGAAGAAGCGCGAGCCAGACGCTTTCGCCCTTGCCCTTGCTCGCCGACCAGATTCATGCCGTCGTTCCAGTCGCCGGAGCCCATCAGCGGCAGGCCGTGCGCGCCGAACGTCAGGCCGTGCTGGATCGCGCGCACGCAATGCTCGTACAGGGTGCGCCGCTCGTCCGAGCGGCCGGGCAGGTCGTAGTAGGAGTCGTCCTCCGGCCTTGACGGCGCGGCCTTCGAGGAAATGGACGGTTTCGTCGAGCACGCCGGTGTCGCCGGTCGCTGAGGACGTAGCGGCAGGTCGCCAGCGGCAGCCACAGATAGTCGTCCGAGCAATGCGTGCGCACGCCGCGTCCGGCCGGCGGATGCCACCAGTGCTGGACGTCGCCTTCGCGAGAACTGGCGGCCCGCGCACAGCAGCAGTGTGCTCGCGCGCGAGGCGCGGGCTCGGCATGGACCAGCGCCATCACGTCCTGCAACTGGTCGCGGAAGCCGAACGCGCCGCCCGATTGGTAGTAGCCGCTGCGCCCCCACAGGCGGCACGCGAGCGTCTGGTAGAGCAGCCAGCCGTTGGCCAGCACGTTGAGCGCCGGGTCGGGCGTTTCGACCTGCACGGCGCCCAGCGTGCGCTTCCAGTGCGCCATGCACCGCTTCGAGCGCCTCGCGCGCGGCGGCGGACCCCGCGAAGCGCTGCACCAGGCTGGCCGCCGTCGTCGGCGCTCGCGGCCGGCGCCGAGCCGGAACACGATCTCGCGCTCCTGCCCGTCGGCGAGCTCGAAGGCGACCTGGATCGCGGCGCAGGGATCGAGCGCCGCGCCGACCTTGCCGGACAGGCGCGTGCGCGCGCATCGCCGCCGGATTCGCCAGCGTGCCGTTGCGGCCGAGGAATTCGGTGCGGTCGCCGGTGACGGTGCGCGTCGGCGTCGTCGACATCGAAGAACGCGACCCGTCCGGCGAACTCGTTGTTGTAGGGGTTGCGCGCATACAGCGCGCCGCTGCTGCGCGTCGATCTCGGTGACCACGTGCATCGCCGATTTCGCCCGCAGGTCGCCCAGCACCCATTCGACGTAGCCGGTCGCCGACAGCCGGCGCGCGCGGCCGGAGGCGTTGCGCACCTTCAGCACCGAGAACTTCACCGCGGCATCGAGCGCCACGTAACACGGTGAGCTCCGAGCGGATGCCGTCTTCGGTGTGCTCGAAGACGCTGTAGCCGAAGCCGTGCCGCGTGACGTACGGCGCCGTCGCCGCGCGCGGCAGCGGCGTGGGCGACCAGAAGTGGCCGGTCTCCTCGTCGCGCAGATAGAAGCGCTTCGCCGCTAGCGATCGCACACCGGATCGTTGTGCCAGGGCGTCAGGCGGAACTCGTGGGCGTTCTCGCTCCACGTGTAGCCGAGCCCGCTCTCGGAGACGACCGTGCCGAAGTGGGGATTCGCCAGCACGTTCACCCACGGCGCCGGCGTCGTCTGCCCGCGCGCGGGCGTGATCACGTATTCGCGCCCGTCCGGGGTGAATCCGCCCGATGCCGTTGTCGAGGATCAGCTCGCGTCCGCCGGCGGATCGGCCGCCTGCGCCTCGGCATCGCCGGCGACGCACGCGCGTCGGCGACGAGCCGCGGTATGCGCACCTCCGCGGTGGCGGTCGGCGGTTCGATCTGCTCGGCGAGCGTGCCGCGGCTGTCGCGTGATGATCGCGCGCGCCACCGACTGGAAGCAGGACGCGGTCCTCCGTCGGCGATCTGCTCCGCTGGCGCACGAAGATGCCGCCGGGCCGGTCGATCACCTGCGCTTCGACGCCGGCCGCGATCAGGCCCATGATCTGTTCCTGCAGCCCTGCCGATAACCGGCGTGATCCTCGTTCCAGATCACCAGGTCCACCGCCAGCCCCTTGAGGCGCCAGTAGGCGTGCGCCTGCACGAGCTGGCGCACGAGTTCGATGTTGGCCGCGTCGGCGATCTGCAGCAGCACGATCGGCAGGTCGCCGGAGATCGCGTAGCCCCAGAGGCCGGACTGCCCGCGCCGGTTGCTGACGAGCACGCTGGCGTCGGCGCGCAGCGACGCATTGGCGTAGATGACCGAGCTGGCGAGGCGCGCGTAGAGCTGCGCGTCGGCTTCGGTGGCGTTGAGCTGCCGCAGCACCACCTGGCTGTGCGTCCACGCCAGCTCGAAGACGCGGTCGGCGAGCTGCCGGTCCTGGTACTTGTCGACCAGGCCCAGCGCGGCGTCGCGCGTTTCGGCGACGCCGAAGACGAGGTCGATCGTCGCCGTCTGCTCCGGCGTCGAGCGTGATCGCGACTGGCGGATCGCGACGATCGGGATCGAGCACCGAGCCCTGCGGTGTCCCGACAGCGGACCGCGCATCCGTCATCGCCAGCGGCGCGGCGACGTGCGCCGCCGCGGCCGATGAAGCGCAGGCGGTCGGTTTCGTACGGAAACGTCCCGCGCCTGCGCGCCGTGCACGGCCATCAGGTGGAACATCCAGGGACGGGTTCGTCCGTGCGAGCGCGGCCGGCGCGTGCACAGGATCGCGTGCGCGCTCCGGCACGATTTCCGTCTGCACGAAGAGATTGCTGAATGCCGGATGCAGTGCGTCGGCGGCCGCGGGCGCGAGCACGACCTCCGCGTAGCTCGTGACCTCGATCGTCCGCGCGCGTCCGCGAGCGGTTGGTGATGCGCACCCGGCGCAGCTTCGATGTCGTCCTCCGGCGAAACGACGATTTCGGTGTGCGTGTCGAAATCGCCGTCGCGGCGGCGGAACTCGGCCCGGCCTTCCGAGAAGATCGCCTCGTAGTGCTCGGCGCGCTGCAGCGTCGGCTGATGCGCGGTCGACCAGAACGACCCGCTCGCCACGTCGCGCAGATAGCAGAACGTGCCCCAGTTGTCGCGAGGTGCGTCCTCGCGCCAGCGCGTCACGGCGAGGTCCTTCCAGCGGCTGCTGCCGCCGCCGGCATTGGTGACCATGACGTGGTAGCGGCCGTTCGACAGCAAGCTGCACTTCCGGAATCGCGCGTGTCCGGGCGTTGCAGATCACGCGCACCGGCAGCCTCGAGGCCGCTGCCCGCGGCTCGCGGATGCGGAGAGGTCGGTCGCGCTGGACTGGAAGAGCGTTGCCCTGCGGGATGCGCTCCTGCAGCAGCAGCAGCGTCGCCTGAAACAGCGGGTCCGACTTCGAAGCGCCTCTGCATCGGCCGGCCGAGCAGCACGTAGGCGCAGGACAGCAGGCTCATGCCCTGGTGGTGCGCCATGAACGAGCGCACGACCGCGCTGCGTTGTGCCGCGCGGCGCTGCCGCGACGGCGTGTAGTCGATGGCCTCGTAGCAAGCCGAACCGGCCCAGCGAACCCTCCGGCGGCGAGCCGCTGCAGGTTCAGGCACGCTGTCTCGGGCGCGACCATCAGCGCGAGCGCCGACGCATACGGCGCGACGACCAGATCCTCGCCGAGCCCGCGCTTCAGGCCCAGGCCCGGGACGCCGAACGCGCGGTACTGGTAGTTGAGGTGGGCGTCGACGGCGTTGTAGCCGGATTCCGACATGCCCCACGGCACGCCGCGCTGCTTGCCGTACTCGATCTGCCGCTCGACCGGCCGCGGCATAGGTCTGGTCGAGCAGCGTGTTCTCGTAGGTCGGCATCACCAGCAGCGGCATCAGGTACTCGAACATCGAGCCGCTCCAGGACAGCAGGACCGGATCGCCCGCCGGCCGACGTCAGCAGGCGCCCGAGCGCAAACCAGCTCTCCTGCGGCAGCCTGCCCTGCGCGATCGCGACGAAGCTGCAAAGCCGCGCCTCGGAGGCGAGCAGGTCGTAATAGCTCGCATCGCAGCGACGCTCGTCGACGTTGTATCCGATGGCGAGCAGGTGGCGCGCCTTGTCGTAACAGAAAGTCGTAGTCCATGCGCGGCCAGCGCGTCGCGCGGCAGCACGAGGCGTTCGATCTCCGCCATTCGCTCGGTGGCGCGACGGCTCGCTTCGCCGCGGTGTGCGCCAGCTGCGTCGAGCCAAGCGCTCTCCGCCGGCGACGCTCCGCGTGCCGTCGGCGCTCATCGCCGGAGCAACTCCGCTCGAGCGCGGCGAGCTCGCGCAGCGTCGGAATGCCGTCGGCTG
The DNA here is from genome assembly GCA_963717695.1 of uncultured beta proteobacterium. GTDB lineage: Bacteria > Pseudomonadota > Gammaproteobacteria > Burkholderiales > Casimicrobiaceae > CAIWHR01. The sequence goes on from CAVQWR010000007.1 coordinate 144,342, forward strand.
CCGCCGAGGTCGTCGCCAGTCCGTTCGGCGCCGCCGGCAGCGCGATCCACGGCGCGAGAAATCCGAGATCGTCGCGCATCGTCCGGACATTGCGCGGACGAGGGCCATCGGTCCAGAAGGTCGTTTCACTCGGCAGCCGCGGATTCGCTGGCGGATTCCGGGCCGGGAACGCCGGTGAGCTGTGCGGCGACCTCGGCGACGCCGGCGCCGAGCCGCGTCGAGCCATTGCCGCGCCTCCAGCGAGCGTCGCGGGTCGCGAGTCGTACGGCCGATTCCAGGTCCCTGCTGCAGGCGAACAAGCGACGCCGGCACGGTCCCGCCGACCGCGTCGACGAGAATCCGGAACGTGTCGCTCAGGCCCTCGAACCATCGCGCATCCAGGATCGGCGCGTCGCCGAGCGCGAGCAGTCCCGGTCGCAAGGTCAACAGATGGCCCGCGAGGTTGCCGCTGTCGACCGTCGAGACATAGAGGGGAGCAGCGGCTTCAGGGTCTGGGTGTCGTACCAGTTGTAGAAGTGCCCGCGGTACCGCTCCAGCGATTCCATCGTGCGCAGCGCATTCGCCGTGCGCGCGACGAGCTGGCCCGGCCGGCGAGATAGCCGAAGTCGTAGCGCCGCCAGATTCGCCGAGCAGCGCAAGCCCCATGTTGGTGGGCGACGTGCGGTGCGCGACGCTGGCGACCGGATGCTCCTGCACGTTGTCGGGCGGGAGCCAGTGGTCGTCCGGACCGACGAAGCGTCTCGAAAAACGCCCAGGTCCTGCGCGCGAGCTTGCGCAGGAAGAGCGTCTGGTCCGATCGTCAGCCGCGCTCGCGGCGCGCGAGCGGCCGGCTGATCCACCAGGCGATGCCGGGCGACGCGAACCACAGCAGCAGGATCGGAGCGGCGGCCACGCAGCGCGACGGAGCGAACGACCGCCAGCAGGATCGCCGCCGCCGCGCGGCGATGACCGGGGCGATCCACATCGACCCGATCGAACTCGCAAGCGCAGAGCGCCGGTGCGTGTCGCCGACGCCGATCGAGCGATCTGGCTCGTCGCCGGCCGATGGATTCCATTCGAGCAGCCGGCGATGCGTGACCAGCATCCGCCATGCGTGCGCACGATCGCGTCGAGGTAGAAGAACGCCTCGTACGGCAGGAAGGCGAGCGCGAGCAGCGCCTGGCACGGCATGGCGGCGCGCGACGCGCGCGATTGCAGCGAGATGCTGCCGCAGCGGCAGCTCGTCCGGCTTGCGCAGCAGATCCGAGATGCACGCGCATGCAGCACGGCAGCAGCAGGATCCCGACGACGACCAGCGTCCACAGCCACGCGGCGGCAGCACGGTCCACCCGAGCAGCAGCAGCAGCGTCAGCGCCGCGGGGACGAGGCTGCGCCGAAGATTGTCGAAGAGCTTCCACTGCGACAGCATCGAAAGCGGATTGGCTCGCCGGCGCTGTCCGGACCCGGCACGCGCGCCGCAGCCACCCGCCGAGCTGCCAGTCGCCGCGGATCCAGCGCGCCGGCGGCTGACGTCGGCGCTGTAGCGCGCCGGATAATCCTCGTACAACTCGCACGTCGCTCAAGAGGCCGGACGCGCGCGTAGCAGCCCTCGAGCAGATCGTGGCTCAGGATCGCGGTTCTCGGGAAAGCGGTCCTTCAGGGCGCGCTCGAACGCGTCGACGTCGTAGATGCCCTTGCCGATGAACGAGCCTTCGCCGAAGACGTCCTGGTAGACGTCCGACACGGCGCGCGTGTACGGGTCGATGCCCGGCTCGCCCCCGTGCAGGCGGGCGTACCACGAGCGGTTGGTGCCCGGGCAGGCTGATGCGACACGCGCGGCTGCAGAATGCCGTAGCCCCGGTGACACGACTTCGCGGCCGGTTGCGCTTGCCGGCGCGTCGAAGCGGGGCGCGGTTCAGCGGGTGCGCCATCGCGCCGACGAACTGCCGCGCCGCATCGCGCGGCAGCTGCGTGTCCGTGTCGAGCGTGATCACGTATTTCACCTGCGACGAGGACCGCGCGTCGCGCCGACGATGAGCGAGAAGCCGGTCGGACCGGCCGCCGCGCAGGAACGCGTTCAGGTCGCCGAGCTTGCCGCGCTTGCGCTCGTAGCCCATCCAGATCCGTTCCTCGGCATTCCAGCGGCGCGGGCGGTGAAACAGAAAGAATGTGTCGCCGGAACGCGCCGCTGTCGTCCGGCACGCTCGCGGCACGGTCGGCCGTATTTTTCGATTCAGCTCGTCGATCCGCGCTGTGCGCAAGCGCAGCAGCGACGCGTCCTCCGGGCAGCGATTCCGCGGGCGCGTCCGGAAAATCGGTCAGCAGTGCGAAATGCAGATGGGCATCGCGATTGGCGAGGAACCGGACTTCCAGCGCCTCGACCAGGTCTTCGATGCTTTCGGCGCTGGTGAGCATGCGTCGGGACCACCACCAGCGTGCGTGCTTGCGGCGGAAGTCCCGCGGAGAAATCCATTCGCGGCAGCGGGTGCGGCGTCACCAGCAGGGTCGCGAGCCAGTTCACCATCGCCACCGCCAGCTGGCTGGTGGCCAGGAGCAAGCAGGATCCGACCGTGGCGAGCAATCCGTCGGCGACGCCGTCGCGATGCGCCGTCGCCAGCAGAGCCGCGGTGACGAGCCGCCGTGATGACGGCGATCGCGCCGAGATACAGCAGCAGCGGAATCCGTCGCCCCGACCCTGCGAAGCGCCTCGGCGGGACGAGAGGCGCACCTCGGCCGCGCGTTCGAGCTGCGGCCAGCCCCTTGTCGATCAGATAGAAGCCGACGTGGCGCGCGCCGATCGTCGTCGCCGCTCATGCCGATCGCGCCGGCGGTGCTGTCGCGTGCCAGCTGGATCGCCTTGCGCGCCACCTCGCTCTCGGAGAGGTCGCTCCCTTTCGCGATCTCGCTCGACGACGTGCCGATAACGGTCGCGCGTCGCGAAGTCCATCGCTGCCGTAGAGCCCGCCCGGATCCTCCCGCAGCTTCTGCTCGACAACGCTCATCGTCTCGACGAACTCGCGCCAGTCGATCGCGCCGAGGAAGCGAAGGCTGCCGATGCTGTTGCTGATCGAGACCTGGTCTGCCGGCCTGCTGCTGCGTTTCCGATTGCACCAGCTGCTCGATCGTGAAGCTGCGATTCGGAAAGGCGCTGCTCGATCCACGTCAGCGGCAGCGCCAGTGCCGCGCTCTGTCCCTGCAGCCGCGCGCGCAGTTCCGCGACGAACGCGCTTGCCATCGGCGGGTTCGACCGCGCCATGTCCGCAATCACCAGGATGAGGCTCTTGGGATCCTGCTCGGCGACTTCCATCATCTGGTCGGCCCAGCTGGTGGCGCGGTCGCGCTCGACCGTGCCGGCGGCAATCCGCACGCCGACGCGGCGGAGATTCTCGATCAGCGCCAGCCGCAGCATGATCGGAATCGCCCACAGCTCGCCGAGCTTCAGCGGTGTCACCGTCTGGTACGCGGCGACGAAACGCGAGAGGCTCTCGGCATCGACCCGGCCGTCGCCGTGCGAGATCGTCTCGAGCGCGATGTCGTACACGCGCGGAAGCCGGCGGAGGGCCCGTAGGCCAGGCGCGGCAGCTCGCGGCTGTAGCCCTTCGGCAGATGCCGCTTGGCCGTGCGGATCTGCTCCTCGATCAGGTGGAAATTGTCGAGCAGCCACTCGCCGGCGGGCGTGATGCGGCGATTCGCCGAGACCGCCGCCGTCAGCAGGTCGCAGACGTCCACCAGGATCGCTTCGTTCTCGGCAAGCCGCGCCAGCAGGTGGTCGGCGGCGCGTGCCGCGGCGTCAACCTGATGCGCCGCGGCCAGGTTCTTGCCGTGCTGCTCCATCTGATCGGCGCTGAACAATTCCGACCGCAGCAGCGGCTCCTCGCCGGCGAATCTTCGAGGCCGAGTCGGCACGGCGCGAAGCGCGCCGTGAACTCGAGTCAGACCGCTCAAAGATCGATGTCCTGTTTGCTCGCCTTCAATTGCGGGATGTCCCGCTTCTGCTTGCAACGATTGCCGACGGAGAGGACGTGGCATTCCTGCAGCGAGCCGTCTACGTCATCGCCGAGCATTTCCGCGAGCGGATGCAGTTGCTCGACGTGCTCCGAGACGACCTTGACGATGACGATGATCGGAATGCTGAGCAGCATTCCCCAGACGCCCCACAGCCAGCCCCAGAACAGCAGCGAGATGAACACCGCCGCGGAGTTCATGTTCGCGATGCGGCCGGTCATCCAGGTCGTGACGAACGTTCCGACGACGGTGGCGATCGCCAGCGACGCGCCGGCGACCAGCAGCGCCATCGCGAACGATTCGAACTGCATGAAGGCCGCCATGCCCGTCGCGGCGGCGGTGACGCCGGGTCCGAGGTAGGGAACGACGTGCAGCAGCCCGGCGGCGACGGCCCATGCGCCGGCGTTGTCGAGACCGATCCAGCCGAACGCGGTCCAGCTCAGCAGCGCGACCAGCAGATTGGTCGTCAGCAGCATGAGCATGTATTTCTGGATCGAGTCCGTTGATGTCGTCGAGGATGTGGACGGTGATCTTCCGCTTCGACAGCGAGGGCCCGGTCAGCCGCACCAGCTTCCGCTTGAACGTATCGCCGCCGAGCAGCAGGAAGAAGACGAGGAAGACGACCATCGCCGCCTGGCCGACGGCGCCCAGCGCGCCCATCGAGCTCTCCCACAGGAAGCTGCCGAGCTTGAACGTGGGCTTGTCGACGATGACGTGCGTGGCGGGCTGGCGCGCGAGCGGCCGCACCGCCGGCCGCCTGCGTCGTCGCCTTTTCCACCTCGGTCGCGGCATTTTGCATCTTCTGCATGTTGCCGGTCTGGCTGAGCTGCATGCGCGCGATCCCGGCGGCGAACTTGGTCGCCGCCTCGGGCAACTGCTCGATGATGGTCTGCATCTGCCCGCGCAGCGAATAGGTGCCGAGGACGAGCGCGCCGATCACGCTTGCCATCACGATGACCGTGCCGGCGACGCGCGGGATCCTGATCGCCTCGAGCCAGGTCGACGAGCGGGTTCAGCGTGTAGGCGATGACGATGCCGAGCAGCAGCGGCACCACGAAGGCCTGCGCCCAGGAAAGCGCGAAGACCGACGCCAGCGCTGCGAGGATGCCGAGCGCCAGGCCCGCGCGCGTCGACCTGAGCCGCGTCGGCGGCAGCGTGACGGGCGACGCGTGTGCCGGCGCACCGGGCTCGATCCACCGCGCGCGCCGAGTCCGGTCGCCGTCGGCGGACAGGCGCGCCATGGCGGGAATCATGGTGCGCAGTCGCCATCCGGCGAAGGAGCGTAACGCCATGCGCGTCTCGCCGACGCGGCGCACGCTCATCACTTCGACTTCGCGGACGGTTGCCTTTGGCGGCCCTGCTTCGGGGAAGGCCACGAGCAGGTCGGCCAGGTCGTCGGCATGCTCCTCTTCGACGGCCAGGATTCCCTCCATCATGCGCCGCGTGGTCGGGTCCTGGTCGCCGAGGTACTTGATGATGTCGCGATAACTGTCGATGGCGATTCGTTCCGCCACCAGGTCTTCCTTGATCATGCTCGCCAGCGAGTCGCCCTCGACGTATTCGGCGTGGCTGCGGCGAGCAAGCCCGTCCGGGCGCAAAATCCGGCGCTCCGCCCAGCTGCACGATGCGCTCCGCAATCTCGTCGGCGTGTCCCAGTTCTTCGTTCGAATGGTCGAGAAACTCCTGTGCCACGCTCTGCGAATGAATGCCGCGCGCCATGAAGTGATGACGCCGGTAGCGCAGGACGCAGACGAGTTCCGTCGCCAGAGAATCATTCAGCAGCTTGAGCACCATCTCGCGGTCCGCGGAATAGCCCGCGGTGACGGAGCCGTCATCGATGTGCTGCCGCGCGCGCTTGCGCAGCGTCGGGACGTCGGTAAGAAAGGAGGTCTTGGGCATGTGGGGGTCCGATGAATTGAATGTTGGCGGCCTGCGTGCTTGCCGTTGCGGGCGTTTGGCGCGCTCGCGCGGATGGGATGGAACAAACGTTCTTGCTCGTCTTCGGCAACGGTCTACTTCGCCGCGGACACTGCTGCAGCACTCCGTGAGGCAGGAAACCAGGATAGCCGCGCCCGGGAGACCGGTCCGTCTGCCAGCGCACAGAGATTTCTCGATGCGACGCCGGTCCCAGCGGGCTCGCCCGACCGGTGGCCCAAGTGGTGCTCGCGGTGCATCGCTACGTGTGCGTTGCCGAACAGACGTCGGAGCGGAACGGACTCAATCTTGAGCTCACGTCAGGGCTCCGTGCATCGCATGCAGCATCGTGTCGAGGCATCGCGCCCGGGCGGGTCGTTGCCGGACGACGCTTCGTCGAATGACGCGGATTCCCGCGTCGGCCAAACGGCAGTTGTGACAACGAAAGAGGTGAATTCCATGCTGTATACGATTGCGGTCGTTCTGGTCATTCTGTGGCTCCTGGGACTCGTCACGTCCTACACCATGGGGGGCTTCATCCACATCCTCCTGGTCGTCGCCGTCATCATGATTCTCGTCAACCTGATCAGCGGCCGACGCAGCTTGTAGGCCCCTGGGGCCGACTGCGGGCGCCGTGCCGGCAACGGACGCGGCGCGTGCAGGAAGCCGCTCGCGCGAAGTCGATGCGCTGTGCGAATCCGCGGATTCGCCGGCGGCGTCTGCGTCAGACAAATGCGTTATCAAAGGTCATCTGCAAATGGAAACGACAGGAAGAAATACGAGTGTCGACGGCGACCGCGTCAATACCGACAAGCTGATTGCCGATCTCGACGCTGCTGACCGCGGACGTCGCGGAGCTGCGTCGCGCAGCCGCGACGCGAAGCAGGGCAGAGCATCGCCCGCGTCCGCGCGAAGGCCGAGGAATCGCTGAGGGCGGCGCGGGATTCGCGCCGCGGAAATGCAGGAGATCGCCATCGCGAAGACACGTGCGGCCGGTCAGGCTGCGGACGAGTATGTTCGCGCCAATCCATGGCAAATGGCTGCGATCGCCGGCTTCGCGGGCTTGCTCATCGGAATGCTGGTTGCCGGAGGACGCGACTCCGGGTCCGAATCCTAGGGCCGACCGAACCCGAGGCAGGGGTTTGCTGCGTCGGGGGACGTCCGGAGGCCGGCGCCTGCAGCAGGGTCCGGCTGACCTGCGGGCGCACTGCATCCGCAGGCACGGCGCCGGAGTCAGAGTGCGAGACGTGCGATGCAGCGCGTCACCGGTGCGGAGCACGCACATCAACAAGGTAGGCACGGACCATGGAATCGCTCCTGATCATGAAGACGGCGTCCTGCCTGCTGGCGCTCGCGGCGCTGGGCGGCATCACGATGGCCGGCATGCGGTTCGCCGGCAAACCCCAGCCACCTGCATGGCTCGCGATGCTGCACGGATTTCTCGCCGGTGCCGCGGTGACATTGCTGCTCTATGCATCGTTCACGGTCGGGCTGCCCGCGCTCGCGCTATGGGCGCTGGTGCTGTTCCTGATTACGGCGGCGGGAGGCGCCTTCGTGAATCTCAACTATCACGCGAAGATGCTGGCCCTGCCGAAAGGCCTGATCGTGGGCCATGCGGGCGTGGCCGTCGTCGGCTTCGTGCTGCTGCTCGCAGCCACCTGGGCGGCAAATCCCGCCTGAGCCCGGCTTCGTATTTTGACGATGGCGGTCCTGCTCGACGAACTGCCGCGCAACCATTTCTGCAACCTGAAGGAAATCCAATGAACGCAGTCGCAACGATCGACAAGCGCGCCGTATTGCACGTCCTGCCCGAGCTGCCGTATCCGGAGAATGCTCTCGACCCGGTGATTTCGCCGCGGACGATGAGCTTTCACTACGGCAAGCATCACAAGGGCTATGTCGACACGCTGAACAAGCTGGTCGACGGAACGGAATTTACGCGCCTGCCGCTCGCGGGACTCATCGTCGCAACGGCGGGCAAGCCCGAGCACGCGGCAATTTTCAACAACGCGGCGCAGGCCTGGAATCACGCGTTCTATTGGCAGAGCCTGCGTCCGAACGGGGGCGGCGAGCCGCCGGCGGCGCTGAAGCAGAAGATCGAAAAGGCCTTCGGGTCGGTCGATGCCTGCAAGGCCGAGCTCGCGACGGCCGCGACGACGCAGTTCGGCAGCGGCTGGGCGTGGCTCGTGCAGGACGACGGAGCGCTCAAGGTGATGAAGAGCGGCAATGCCGGAACGCCGCTCACCAAGGGCATCACGCCGCTGCTGGCAATCGACGTCTGGGAGCACGCGTACTACCTCGACTATCAGAACCGGCGCATCGACCACGTGAATGCGCTGCTCGATCGGCTGGTCAACTGGGACTTCGCCGCGGCCAATCTCGCTTGACCCAGAGCGCGGATTTGCGGCGGTGGCAGCGACGCGGAGAGCGTGGTCGGCTGCATTTGCCGCGGGCTGCGACACGTGCGCCAGCGAACAGACCCGTCGATGCGAATGCGCCCATCCTTCGTCCCAGTGGGAATCCCTGCCCTTCACGCTGAGGGCTCGTGAATGATGTCGCCGACATGCAATCGTCCTGCGGCCGCCGAAACGGCAGCCGCTCCCTTGCGGCCGTCGCCAGGCGTTCCAAAACGTATTTGAACCTACAGGAAAATGACATGAACAAACTGATGATTGCGATAGCTGTCTCTGCCACGCTCGGCCTTGCCGGGACCGCGGCGGCACAAACGACCGCGATGAACAGCGCCTCGGCGCCGATCACGAAGGACAATTACGCGATGGCGAAGACCAATGCCGAGGCGCAATACAAGCTCGACAAGGACGCCTGCGGGTCGCTGAGCGGCAACGCCAAGGACATCTGCATCGCGGAAGCCAAGGGCAAGGAGAACAACGCCAAGGCCGATGCCGAAGCGCATGTACGAAAACACGCCCAAGGCTCGCGAGCACGCCCGCGTCACGCACGCGCAGGCAGCCTATGACGTCGCAATCGAGAAATGCGACGACCTGGCCGGCAATCACAAGGCGGTCTGCGTCAAGGAAGCGAAGGCCGAGCTCGTCAAGGGCAAGGCCAACGCCAAGGTCGACCGCGTCGCCGCCGACACGAACAAGGAAGCCGCGACGAAGCAGGCCGATGCGCGCACAGAAGCGAGCAGCCGACAAGCGCGACGCCGAGTTCAAGGTCGCGATCGAGAAGTGCGATGCACTGGCGGGCAACGCGAAGGATGTCTGCGTCAGCAACGCGAAGGCGCAGTACGGCAAGTCCTGAACTGGCTGGGCCTGCGCTTGAAAACGCGCGGAGCGAGTGATCGGAGAATGCGGCCGGAGATCCCTCCGGCCGTTTTTCTTTCCGAGACCGGCGCCCGACGGTGGAAGAGTGCCAGCCCGTGTCGGCGCTGCGTGGCGCGAATTGCGCCTCCGCGCCGCAAGCCCAGATCAGTGGAACGTCGCGTCGTCGGCCGGACCTTCGTGCCGGACGTCGACGGGAATCGAAGTGCGTGTTTTGGCCGGCGCGGCATCGATCGAGATCGGCCTCCGTGGTCCAGCGAGGCCGCTCGGCATCGTGGTGAGGCGGACGAGAAATCCGTGGACGAGTCGGGGGTGCGCGCACAGCGGCGGAGGCACAGGCGCCCGTGGCGTCTTCGGGGCTGCGCGTCTGCGCTTCGCCGGTTTCGCAGGCGTCTTCGGGGTCGCGCGTTTGCGCTTCGCCGGTTTCGTGTGCAGCTTTTTCTTTGTCATGGCAAGTGGTTCGTCGGGAGCAATGCGATCAACGCGAAGGCGCGGTCGCCACAAGCGGCCGCGGCATCAAGAAAGGCCGGCCGGACATTAGAGGAGGACTGTCCGGCCGGAACCAAAGGAAGGACGCTAGCCGTTCTGATGTGTCGCGCCGTCCAGGAAGCAAACCATCAAGGCGATTGCGGTCCGCTCATCGCGCCCTGAAGAGCCCGACGACCAACAGGATCACGCCGATCAGCAGGATGGTGCCAAGTGTCATTCGCTACCCGTTGCGTGCTGTCGCACCGTGTCACTTGCCGCGGTCCCCACCCTGCGGCTCGCTCTTGTCCTTCTGATCCTTGCCTTCGTTCTTGCCCTGCCCCTTGTCCTGATGCTGGGCCGCCGGCGGCTGCCCGGGCTGGCGTACCGCCTTCTGTCCCTGCGCGGGTGCGTTCGCCTGCGCAGGCTTGTCCTGGCCCTGTGCCTTCGGTGCCTGCGGCTGGTGCGGCGTTGCGGCTTGCGGCGATGGCGTCGGCTGGCGCTGCACGTTCGTTGTGCGTGCGCCTTGCCCTGCGGCTGCCCCGGCTGACGCTGACATTCGACTCTTGCGTGGGCGCCTTGCCCTGCGGCTGGCCCGGCTGACGTTGCGCGGTCGGCTCCTGCTGCGGCTTTGCCCGCGGCGGCTGGGCGGCGGCACCGCTGCGCTCGGCCGGCGCGTTGGTGGTCACGGGTCGCTGCGTACCACCGCCCGCACGTGCCGGCGCATTGCTCGGCGTGACCGGATTCGGTTGCTGCACTGACGGCGGACGACTGTAGCCCTGAGACGGAACGCTCTTGTCCGGCCGCGGCTGCACCGCGGGCGCCGTTTGCGTCTGCTGTGCCTGATAGTGCTGCTGCACGACCGCGTCCTTCGGCTGGTAGCGGTAGTTCTGGCTCTGCAGCTGTTGCTGCTGCTGCAGCTGCGGATAGTGGCTGCCGGAATACTGGCGCTGATAGGTAGGCAGGGGTGCGGGCGCGGGCACCGCATGGCGGTCCCATCGATCCCAGCCCTCGTGCTGCTGCTGCCACGAGTTGCCCCAGTGGTCGCCCCAGCGCGGCGGTGCGTCGGAGCGCCATCCGTGAAAATACGCCGGCGGCCGGCGGTAGTAGCGCACGGGGACGCGGAGCACGTACAGCGGCACCACCTCAGGCATCACCAGCTGCCACGGACCGTTGTACCAGGAGCTCGCGTACCAGTTGTCCTGCTGGTAGACCCAGTACATGCCGTCGTAGAAGAAGTAGTTCGAATTCGCCTGCGGTGCGTAGTACACGGGGTAGCCCGGCACCGGAACGAGCTGCGGGTACACCGGAAAATTGATGCCGATGCTGAGGCCAGGCACGCCAATGCCGACCGTGACCTGCGCCTCGGCGGCGGTGATCGAAGCAAGCAGCATCCAGAATGCAATCGCGAGGTAGCGCATGGTTAATCCTTCCCATTCCGTGTCAGCGCAGCGATCGACGAATTTCGATCCGCTGTCCGCTCGTCATTTCGGGCCGCCGGCAGCTTTCCTGTGCACCGTCGGAATCCCGAGGTACGTCGCGCCGGTCGCCCGTGTCAGTCGTTCCGTGCTTTTCTGGCGCTCGCGCCGGATCCGGGCGAACGTCTTCTGAATGTCGGTGTTGAAGCTCGTGGTGTACTGAAACGAGGGATCAAGTATTGATTTCATCGGGACTCCGGCGACACTCTTGATGCGTCGGGGGCAGGCTTCGATCCGCGCGGACCTGTGATCCAGCCGCGCATGCCCGAACGCCCTTCCGCAGACTGCCGGGAGCACGGCCTGAAGTCGGTACGCTGGCGCACATGAGGAGAACCGCCAGCAGTCCGTTTGGGTCCTCGAGACATGATCCACAGCCGAGGTTCCGTCCTGCGCTGCCGCCCTCGGACGGCTCGATCGCGTTGCAACGACCGGCCGCCCGCAGCGGATCCGGATTACTTGAGGCGCATGTCGTTCTTGACCGACTTCACGCCCTCGACCTTGCGCGCCACCGCGACGGCGGTGGTCTCGGCGCCGGCAGAGGTCACGAAGCCGCTCAGCTGAACGACACCCTTGAACGTCTCGACGTTGATTTCCGCGGACTTGAGCGAAGGCTCGTTCAGGATCGCCGCCTTGACCTTGGTCGTGATCACCGTGTCGTCCACGTATTCGCCTGTGCCTTCCTGTTTCGCCGTCGAAGCGCAGCCCAGTGCGAGCGCGACGAAGACGATGCCGGCCAGCGAGGCCAGTTTGCGGGTGATGTTTTTCATGTTGCTTCCTTGGATGTGGATCGCGTTCGAACTCACTCCGACGTCAGATTCGTCCGAGCAGGAACAGGACGATCACGACGATCAGCAGGATTCCGACAATCCCGCTGGGACCATAGCCCCAGTTGCGCGCATGCGGCCACGCCGGGATGACGCCTATCAGAATCAGTATCAGAACAATCAGCAGAATGGTGCCAAGACCCATGACATGCTCCTTTGTTGTCGACCGCCACTGTCCTTCACATGCCGAGCTCGAAACGGAGTCGACCAGAACGGTCGTTGCGCCACAATGCCAGCTACAGCGTATTGAGCGCGCTGGGCAATGTATGTACGCCAGCGCACACGGAAGCTGCGGGGTCCGGCGCGCAGGCAGGCTTCAAGGTGAATGTCGCCTGCGGCTTATGGTCGCTGCGTCCTTTTGGCACGCCCCGTTCGCTGCACGATGCCGACCCGCTGGCGAAAGCCGGAGAACGACGACCCCGCCGTCCCGGCCTCGCCCCACGCCGCCTACTTCGAATCCTTCACTTCCTGCTTGAGGTCGCCGAGATCGGCCTGCGCTTCACCGACGATCTTCTGCAGCCTTTCCCTTCGCTTCCATCGTCTTGTTGCCGATCAGCTTGCCGGTGGCCTGGCGAATCGATCCCTTCACTTCCTTGACGCGGCCCTTGACCTGGTCCTTGTTCATGCTCATGAGTTGCTCCTGGAATTACATGCCGATAAGCGACCGGCACGCCGTATTCGAGATTGGCCTGGATAAACCTGGGATTGGATGCGCGAGCGACTGTTCGCGGTTGCATGCCGCCCCGATTGCGATATCGATGCTGCGGATTCCTCTCGCATACGATCGCAACATAGGATCGCGCGCCGTAGGGGTCTGTGCGTTGTCGCACATGACGTTTAATGCAGGTCAATGAAGCGACGTTACGGAGGAATACACTTTCTTAGCGGGACGCGGCGGCGCGCGTTTCCCAAAAGGGAGGGGAGAATGTTGGAACAACAACCCTTGCGACCGAGTCGAGTGTCGCGCCTCCAGCAGCCCGTCGCCCCGCAGTGCACAGCAGTGCCGGCACCCGGCCGCAACCGTCTTCTCGCCGCGCTGCCGGCCGATGTCTATGGCCGTCTGCTTCCGGATCTCGAGCCCTTCGCGCTGCCGATGGGCTCGACGGTCCAGCGCCCCGGCGAGCGGTCAGCGCACGTGCTTTTCATCACCTCCGGCATCGTCTCCCGGATGCAGGTCACCGCAAGCGGGGCGACCGCTGAATTCGCGCTGACGGGCCGCGAAGGCGTGATCGGGGTAGCGTCGTTCCTTGGCGGCGGAAGCATGACGAGTCATGCACTCGTGCTCTGCGCGGGGCACAGCTATCGCCTGCCGGCACCCATCGTCAAGCGCGAATTCGATCGGGACGGCGCGCTGCCACGCCTGCTTCTGCGCTACACGCTCTCGCTGATTGCACAGATGGGGCAATTTCGGCATGCAACCGTCGGCACTCGCTGCAGCAGCGGCTGTGCCGGTGGCTGCTCTCGTGCCTCGATCGGTTGCCCACGAACGAACTCGTGATGACGCAGGCACTGATCGCGGAAATGCTCGGCGTGCGCCGGGAGTGTGTCTCACAGGCCGCCGGAGTTCTGCAGGACGCCGGCCTCATCCATTGCGGCCGCAGCCATATCGTCGTGATCGATCGCAGTCGGATTGGAGGCGCGCGCATGCGAATGCCATGGCATCCTCCAGGAAATGAGTGATGGTCTGCCTCCCGGATACCGGAAGGTCGCCTCGAGTTTCAGCCACGCGCCATTTCCGCGTTCGCATCAGTCCGCGATTCGCGTCGCGGTCCCGGGATGACGATCCGCCACCGCGAGCGGCATCGCACGGATCGCATCGGCTGGTTGCGCGCGGCGGTCCTGGGCGCGAACGATGGCATCGTCTCGACCGCGAGCCTGGTGCTCGGCGTCGCGGCCGCCGGCGGCAGCCACGGCAGCGTGATGGTCGCAGGAATAGCGGGTCTGGTCGCCGGCGCCATGTCGATGGCTGCCGGTGAATACGTTTCGGTGCGATCGCAGGCCGACTCCGAAGGAGCCGCACTCGACATGGAGCGGGCGGAGCTCGCGGCCGACGATTCGGGAGAACGCCGCGAGCTGACGGCGATCTACATCGGCCGCGGCGTCTCGCCAGCGCTTGCGAAGCAGGTCGCCGACCAGCTCATGGCCCACGACGCGCTGGGCGCGCATGCGCGCGACGAGCTCGGCATCTCGGAGACGCTCAGCGCGCGGCCGATTCAGGCCGCGCTGACCTCCGCCGCGAGCTTTGCCGTCGGCGCCGCCCTGCCACTGATCGTCGCAGCATTGAGTGCACCGTCCGCGCTCACCCTGCTCGTTGCGGGATCGTCGCTGGTTTTCCTCGCGGTCCTGGGCGGGCTGGCGGCGCGCGTGGGCGGCGCGGGTGTGGCGACTGGCGCTGCGCGGGTCACCTTCTGGGGCGCGCTCGCGATGGGGTTGACGGCCGGAGTTGGCGCCCTCTTCGGAGCGATTGCGTGATCGGCGTCGCGGCGCCCGACACACGACAGATCGAGAGGACGGCGATGGCATTCGGGACGATGGAGCGGGCGGCGCACCGAAGCGAGTCCGCCAACGGCCGCTTCTCCGGCATCGACCCCGTGCGCGCGTCGATCCGGCGCATCGTCAACAGCGTCGCCAGCGGCCAGAAATATCATCTGAAACTCGTCTTCGCGGACGGCAGCGCATATCACAGCACCGGACTGGGCGCGCCAGACATCACCATAGTGTTGCGCAATCGCGCCGCGGAATGGCGCATGGCGTTCGGCGGCGTGTTCGAGTTCCTCGAGGCCCACTTTGACGGCGACGTGGACATCGTCGGCGAGGAGGGGGTGCGGCGACTCTGCAACATCGGATTCCGGAAGCCATTCGGCCGCTTCGAGCACCCGCTGACGGCGGTGAAACGCCGCCTGCTCGAGTGGCAGCAGAACAACCGCGACTTCGGGCAGGCAAAGCGCAATGCGGCGTTCCACTATGGCCTGCCCATCGAATTCTTCCATCTCGTGCTCGGTGACACGTATGGCTACAGCGAGGGATCGTGGGACGGTGACGCCCGGACGCTCGACGAGGCCCAGCACAACAATTTCGACCTCATCTGCCGGAAGCTGGAGCTCGTACCCGGAAGCAGGCTGATCGAAGTCGGGCCGGGGTGGGGATACATGACGATGCTCGCGGCTGCGAAGTACGGCGCCGACGTGACCGCCTACGGTCTCGTGCCAAGCCAGAACGAAGGCATGCGCGCGCTGATGCGAGCTCGCGACATCCGCGGCAGCGTCAGGCTCGTCGAGAAGGATCACCGCGAGCTGGCGGACGAGCCTTCCCGCTACGATCGCTTCGTCTCGATCGGCGTGCACGAGCATGCCGGGAGGGATTGCAACGAGCAGTGGGTCAGGAGCATCGCCACCGGGCTGCGGCCGGGCGGCATCGGAGTGATATCGGCCACGTTCAACACGAAGAAGCGGCCGACCAACTACTGCACGATCAGGCACATCTTTCCGGGCGGCTACATCCCGAGCCTCGCCGAGACGCTGCTTTTCATGGAGAAGTACGGCCTCGACGTGCGATCCATCGAGAATCGCTCGCGCCACTACCATCGGACCGTAACCGAATGGCTGCGGAATTTCGAAACGCGCTGGGAGCAGATCCGCGCGATCGACCCGACCCGCTTCGGCGAGAAATTCCGTCGGACCTGGCTGTACTACCTCGGAGGCGCCGCCGAGACCTTCGCCGCGGCACGAGAGATCATCAATTGCTATCACATCACGTTTGTGAAGGGACACTTCGCGCGCGGTGGCTGAGCGCCGCTTCGCGCTCCCGACGCAATATCCGGTATGAGTGCCAATTTTCTGGAGCGTTATCGCGCATAGAAGCGCAAACTTGACGGTGACCCGCGCCATTCCATGACATTTGGCGGGTCCTGACGAGATTCATGAGTTGACAGGAGAACGAGATGGCTGAAGAAAAAAGCTTGCTGAACCGGATCGAGGACGCAATGGGAGCGGCAAAGGACAAGGCGCAGGAAGTCGGTGCCGCGCTCATGCAAAAGGCGGAAGGCGCAACTTCCGACGCGAAGCGCGAGGCGGTGAAGACTCAGGCAATGGTGACGAGAAAGGCGAAGGCTGCCAAGGCGAGCGTCAAGCGCAAGGTCAAGTCCGTCGAAGAAGGCGCGAAGAAGACGTACGGCAAGGCCAGGCGCAAGGTGACGAGCAAGGCGAAGGCCGCCGAAGCGGGTGCGCGCAAGACGCTTGGCAAGGCCGAGCGCTCGGTGAAGCGCAAGGTCAAGGCTGCGGCAGCCGGTGCGAAAAAAGCCGCAGGAAAGGTCGAACGTGCGATGAGCCCGAAAAAAAAGCCGGCGGCGAAACGGAAGGCCGGTGTGGCGAAACGAGGCGCGGCACGCAAGACGACCTCCGCCCGTACCGCCGTGAAGAGGGGCGTCGCGAAGGTGAAGCGCACGGCGCGCAAGGCCGGTGCCGCCGTCACCAAGGCCGCCAAAGGGGCGACGAGGAAGCCGGCCAAGCGGGTGGCAAAGAGGTCTGCCGCGAAGCGCAAGACCTAGTCGTGGTGCGCGACCTGCGCGCGCCTCGGGCGTTCGACCCGGGCGCGTCGGCGCGCGGAATGCGATCGATCGCCCTGGCATGAGCCGAAGATGAGCAACGACGCCGTCGTCGCAGCTGATCTGCGCGCCGTCAATCGTCTGACCATCGCCGGAATTGCCGGCATCGTCGACGTCGTCGAGGCGATTCATCACAGCATTCCGGGCGTTCCGGGTCTGCTCGGTGCGCCAAAGCGGGACCGGACGACAGGCATTACGCGTCTCGTTTATCGCGGGGTCAGGGGTGTCGTCGGCGTCGTTGGACAGGGGCTCGACCTGCTTCTTGCGCAGCTCGAACCTCTGCTCGGCGAGCGCAGCGACTGGCCCGGACGCGCGGCGTTGCTGGCGGCGCTGAACGGTGTGCTCGGCGACTACCTGGACGCTTCCGGCAATCCGTTGGCAATCCCGATGCAGATGCGCCGGCGCGGCGTCGCGCTGCCGGAGGGGCGCGCCGAGCTGGCGGCGGCGATCCCGCGAGCCCATGGCAAGCTGCTCGTGCTCGTGCACGGGCTTTGCATGAATGACCTGCAGTGGCGCCGCCGCGGACACGATCACGGCGCCTCGCTCGCGCGCGACCTTGGATACACGCCGGTTTACCTGCATTACAACAGCGGCCGTCATGTTTCGGTCAACGGCCGCGAGCTCGCGCAGCAGCTCGACGCCCTGGTGAAGCGCTGGCCGGTACCGGTGACCGAGCTTGCGATCCTCGGACACAGCATGGGCGGCCTCGTCGCGCGGAGCGCCTGCCACTACGCCGCGCAGGCAGGTCACCCGTGGCTCTCCCGCCTCGAACAGCTCGTCTTCATCGGGACGCCGCACCAGGGGGCGCCGCTCGAGCGCGGCGGTCACGGTATCGACCTGCTGCTCGGCGCGAGCCCCTACTCCGCGCCATTCGCGCGGCTGGGCAAGATCCGAAGTGCCGGCATCACCGATCTGCGTTACGGCAATCTGGTGGATGAGGACTGGAAGCGCCACGGTCGGTTCGAACGCCGCGGCGATCGGCGGAAGGTTGTGCCGCTGCCGAAAGGCGTCGCGTGCTATGCCATTGCCGCGACCACGGGCAGGAAGGCGGGCGATTTCAGTGACAGGCTGATCGGTGACGGCATCGTCCCCGTTGCGAGCGCGCTTGGCCGTCATTCCGATCCCCGGCGCGCATTGCCGATCGACGCGTCGCGACAGTGGGTGGCGCTGTCGACGAACCACCTCGACCTGCTCAGCAAGCGGCAGGTCTACGCGCAGATCAGGCAATGGCTTGCGGCCCCGAAATGAGCCTCGTGCGCTGCACGTCGCCTCGCCGCCGGCTCCGTCTCGCGTACGCCTCGGCGGGTACGCCACCGCGCGGCCGGAGTCGCCGATAGGCAGGCGGGTGGGTCAACGCGGTCCGGCGCAGAATCTCGGCCCTGATCTCGCCGAACTGCTTCTGCGTTTCGGCACGGATCAGCGCCGGGCCGATGATCGGCGGAATCCACAGGTTCGGCTGATAGCGCCCCACGTTGACGATGTGGAGGCGCCCGCCGACCTCGATGATGCTGGTCGTGAAGGCGGAGGCTTTCATGTCGCCGCTGATCAGTCGCGAGCGGATTTCCCGGCGCGGCACCAGCTCGATCTCGCGGACGTTGTCGAAGGACATCGACAGGATGCCGCGCGACACCTTGCCTTTCTGGTGAACGCGCAGCACGTTGTCGGCGCGGCGCGGTCAATGCCGCTGTAGTCGAGATTCGAGACGAACTGCGCCATGTGCTCGTAGTCGGTAAGGACGTCCCACACCAGTTGCCGGGGCGCATCCACGGGGCAGTCGACGTCGACGGCAACTTCAGGACCTTCCTTGCGGACATCGACGACGATGTCGTCTGCGGTGGTGGCGGGCCACGCGCAGGAAGGGAAGAGCGCGAACAGCAGCGCGGTGAGCAGCGGCCCTACGATGCTGAATGTCGCCGTCTGCGGCATTGCGAGGGCGGGCACGACTCGAGGCCTCTGGGACTCGTCCGCCGCTCAGAGCAGCTCGTCGAGCGGCAGCCACGAATACATGTCGACCTTGAGCTTCTGCCAGAACGTCACCGCAGGCTCCTGAAGATACTCGACCGGCTTTCCGTCCTCGAGCGTGCGCCAGACGACCTGACGCCGGCCGAATGCGTCGGCCTCGCCAAGGGAGAGCACATAGCTGTTGGCGGGCTGCGCGATTTCGGCGAACCGCGCGGCGATCTGGCGCGCAAGCTCGGGACTGTCGATGATGAGGCCGATTTCCGTGTTGATGTGCAGCGAGCGCTGGTCGAGGTTCATCGATCCGACGAACACGCGCTGGCGGTCGAACACGAATACCTTCGCATGCAGCGCATACCGGCCGGAGCTCGGCGACTTCAGCTGGTGGCCGCGCTCGGCCGGCGCCCCGGGAACGGGCCGCACCTCGTAGAGCTCGGCACCCATCTCGAGCAGCGGCACCCGATAAGCCTGGTATCCGGAGTGGACGATGGACATGTCGGTCGACGCGAGCGAATTGGTCAGGATGCGAACTTTGACATCGCGCTTGCGCAAAGTTTCGAGAAACTGCATTCCGCCAGGTCCCGGAACGAGGTAGGGCGATACGACAATGAGTTCGGTGTTGACCTGCTTGGCAACCTCGCCGAGGCGCTTCCGCAGCAGCCGGCCGCCTTGCTCGCCATCCTCCACCATCGATTTCTGCGGGCTGTCGTAGATGACCTCGGCCGTGGCCCACACCAGCGGGGGCTTCCCTGCCAGCATCGACGCGAGCGGCTCGCCGGTGACGAGCCTGCGCATGTAGGGGGTGCCGGCATCGATCAGCCGGGCCTGGTGTGCAGCGAGGACCTGACGGTAGGCATCAAGTTCGGGCGCGGTCGGCGTGGATTCCGCCAGCGCCTCGATCGGAATCGCCATCGGGCTGTTCCAGAAGGTGTCGAAAGTCTTGGAGATCTGGTTGACCACAGGTCCCGCGGCGATCACGTCGTAGTCGCCGAACTCGAAGTCGCGCCCGCCCTGGAAATACTCGTCACCGATGTTGCGCCCGCCGACGATGCCGATCTCGTTGTCGACGACGATGAGCTTGTTGTGCATACGGTAATTGAGCCGCGAGGCATCGCCGGCATACTCGACGACGTGGAAGAAGTCGACCGTTCCGCGGTAGGCGAACGGATTGAAGAGGCGCAGCTCGATATTGGGATAGCCGGCAAGCGTCCGGATCTGCGCGTCGCGGCCGAACGAGCCGGCGTCGTCCAGCAGCACCCGCACCCGCACGCCGCGATCGGCTGCGCGCAGCAGCGCGCCGATCAGCAGCTGGCCCGTGTCGTCGCTCTGGATGAGGAAGTACTCGACATCGAGCGTGCGGGTGGCGGCGTTGGCCATTTCCATCCGCAGCAGGAAGCTGTCGATGCCGACCGGAAGCAGCTTGAATCCCGAAAGCCCCGGATGCGCTGCCTTTGCCGCGGCCAGCTGGACGCCGAGCTGCGACTGCTCCGGCCGCACGAGCGCGTTCGATGCCGATTTCGGATACGACGATCCGGGGGGGAGGGAGGCGCACGCTGCCAGCAGCGCGCCGCCGGCAAGCATCAGCAGCGCGCGGATCACACGGGTCGTCCGCGCCGTGGACTGCACGGCGTCGTCCACAGGTCCGAGGGGCCGCGCGAGCCGCGTGCAATCACTATCGACAGAATGCGAAAGCGTACTCACTTCAGATGAAACGTTCCGGTGCCGAACAGCCCGATGAGACCGATCAGGATCAGGTAGACCGCAACGATGTAGTTGAGAAGCCGCGGCACGATGAGGATCAGGATGCCGGCAAGCAGCGAGACGAGCGGAGCGAGGCTGAGGTTCATTGCGGATTCCATGAGGGTTGGAGCCGAAGGGGGCGACTCAAGGCTCGCGACCGGAACGTCCGGCCGCGATCAAGACGCCGATCACATCTTCTTCTGCACTTCCTTGGCTTCGCCGGTCACCTTCTGACCGCCGCGCTCGATGTCCTGACCCGCGCCGGCGACGGTATTGCAACCCGTGACTGCAACTACCGAGCCCAGCATTCCCAGCAGCGCCAGCGCCGCAATGGTTCGTTTCAGCATGTTGAATCTCCTTGTAGGCGTGCGTCGCGGGAGAGGGCCCGCGTCAATCCACGATGGGCCCGGCGCCGCGCAGCGTCTGTACGCTGGCGAACGTGCTCCGTCGCTGCGGTTCGCGGACGCGTACGCCGCGAGTACGTGTTCGATGCGAACCCGTCGTTGAAACGAGGCGAGGCGCAAGCGCGCCTCGTTCGTGTGCGGAGCCGTCAGGCGCGAGTCGGCACTCCGTCGCCGACCCGCCGGCTGCGTCGACTGCTACTTGTCCGGCTGAATCTTGAGGTCGCTGTGCACCGACTTGACGCCCTCGGTGTTCTTCGCGATCGTCACCGCCTGGTTCACTTCGTCCTGCGTGTTGGCGGTGCCGCTCATCCAGACGACGCCGTTCTTGTCGGTGTCGACCTTGATGTGGTTCATGCTGCCGAGGTGATCCGAGGCGAGCTTCGCCTTGATCTTGGTCGTGATGACCGAATCCTTGACGTAGTTCTCCGGATTGTTGCGATCCGCGTCCGAATCGGCGGCGAAGGCCGTGACCGATGCCAATGCCGATCCGATGACAAAGCAGGTTGTTGCGAGCTTGTATTTCATGGTTTTGACTCCAGCGAGACAGCTGCGCCGTGACGGCGCGGTGTTACAGGCGTCCCATCAGGAACAGGACGAGAATGATGACCAGCACGACGCCGACGATGCCGCTCGGCCCGTAGCCCCAGCTGGACGCATGCGGCCACACCGGCAGCACGCCGACGAGCATGAGAATCAGTACGACCAGGAGAATGGTGCCAATGCTCATCGTGGGCTCCTCGGGGGACTTGCGATCGACGTTGCGAGCGTTCTCGCAGCGCAGCAGGTAGCGCAGGGTGGGGCCGGCAGCGGTTTCGGTCTGTGCGCCACCGCACCCGGCGCCGCCGAGCAACGGTTCGCGGGGCGGGGCTGCATCGGCAGGGCGGATGCGCTCTGGTCGGCTTTGATCTGCGGCATCCGGGCCATGCGCTCGAAGTCGGCACCGTCGCTTTGTTCGCTACCGGACACGGATCCTGAAAAAGACTATATTGATTGCATGACAGCGAAGAAAGTCTCTCGAGGCGTGCGAAGGACCAACGTCGGCGGCTGCCGCGAAGGAGGCGACGCACGCTAACGCGGTTGCGGATCACAGCCCGCACCAGAACCACCTGCTCAATGCCTTGCCGAAGCGCGACTACGACCGGCTCGCGCCGCATCTCGAGCTGATTCCGATGCCGCTGGGCGAGCGGCTCTACGAGCCGGGCATCAAGCTCGACTACGTTTACTTCCCGACGACGTCCATCGTTTCGCTGCTCTATGTGATGGAGGACGGCGCGTCGGCCGAGATCGCGATCGTCGGCAACGAGGGGATGCTCGGGATCTCGCTCTTCATGGGCGGCGACACGACACCCAGCAACGCGGTGGTGCAGAGCGCCGGACACGGTTTCAGGCTGAAAGCCCAACTGCTGAAGGACGAGTTCGGACGCTTCGGCCCGACGATGGAGCTGCTGCTGCGCTACACCCAGGCGCTGATCACCCAGATGGCGCAGACTGCGGTGTGCAACCGGCACCATTCGGTCGACCAGCAGCTGTGCCGCTGGCTGCTCCTGAGCCTCGACCGTCTCGCGTCGAACGAGCTCACGATGACGCAGGAGCTGATCGCCAACATGCTCGGCGTGCGCCGCGAAGGCGTGACCGAGGCTGCCGGGAAGCTGCAGGATGCCGGGCTCATCCGCTACCAGCGCGGCAAGATCACCGTGCTCGACCGGCCGCGGCTGGAGGCCCGTTCCTGCGAGTGCTACCAGGTGGTCAAGACGGAATTCGATCGTCTGCTGCCCTATGTGCGGGTGATGCCGACCGCGGCGTAGCCAGCGCAGCGCCTGCAGGCGCGCCTCGCATCTTCGTGCGCCACCGTGCAGACAGCCCCTGTCGTCGCGCCTCTCGTCTGTGTGCGCCACCGCGCAGACGGCCTCAGCACCAGGGTTCAATGTTAACGGCATCGCGACGCACGTCGTCGCGGCGGCGCCGCGAACCCTGAAGCTCGATCCGGCGCGGCAGATCCGTCCATAGACGACTCATTTGCTTCTGCTTTTAGGAGGTATGTCGTGCCAGCAATGCAGCGCGCCCCCGTCGTCAACCGCCTGCTCGACGCATTGCCGGGCGACGAGCGGCAGCGGATGCTTGCCGGCTGCGAACCGGTCGAGCTCGCGTTCGCCGAGGTACTGCTTTCCGCGGGCGATCGCATCCGGGATGTCTATTTTCCCGTGCGCAGCCTCATTTCGATGATCATGCCGATCGACGAATCGTCGCATCTCGAGGTCGGGCTGATCGGCGACGAGGGCATGTTCGGCATCCCGCTCGCGCTCGGCATGGAAATTTCGCGCGTGCGCGTCGTGGTTCAGGCGGGAGGGTCGGCGTTGCGGATGAATGCGGAGACCTTCTGCGCCGAGCTCGCGCGCAGCGCGCCGCTGCAGTCCGTGATGGACCGCTACGTTTTCGTTCATCTCAGCCAGCTCGCGCAGGCGACGGCCTGCACGCGGTTTCACCTGGTCGAGGCGCGGCTCGCGCGCTGCCTGCTGATGACGCAGGATCGCGTCCACGCGAACAGCTTTCACCTCACGCAGGAGCTGCTCGCATCGGTGCTCGGCGTGCGCCGGGTCGGCGTGACCAAGGCCGCCTCGGCCCTGCAGGAGCGCGGGATGATCCATTACAGCCGCGGCGACATTACCGTGCTCGATCGCCGGGGCCTCAAGGCCGCATCCTGCGGCTGCTACAAGGCGGATCGGGAATCCTACGATCAGGCCTTCGTTTAGGTCCGCGGCCGCAACGTTCGTCGTGTCGCCTGGTCGTCTCCGACCGAATCGTCACGCAATCCGAACCGCCGGGTCGCGATCACGGGCAGCGCTCGCACGACCGTCGATCAGTTTGCGCTGGGCGTCGCCCCGTCGATAAGGACGATCCGGCTGCCGACGCGCCACGTCAGCGGCCCCGGCTCGGTGAAGACGCTGGTCCGTCCGTCGCGAAAGCGAATCGTGATTTCGTAGGCCTGCGCGCCTGCGTCGGCCGCCGCGAAGGTGCGCGTCGACGGCGCGAGGGCGATCCCGTGGTCGCGTCGCGCTTCGCTGATTTCCTGCCGTGCCGTGTCGGCGGCGCTCGCGACCTCGCGAATCGAGGCAACCGTTCCGCATTCGGTGCAGCTCGCCCGTGCGGCGCCTGCCTTCGAAATACGCATCGGCGGCGGCAGGGTCGCGGAAGATGCGTCGCCGGTCGGTGTATCGCCGGATGTGTTGCCGGCAAGGGCCGGCGTTGCAGTGCGGACCATCACGGCGACACCCGAGGCCCCAAGCAGGCACGTCAGGATGCCTGCGCTCCAGATCCATGCGTGCGGCGGCCAGCTGACGCGGGGATGCATGGGCGAATGCCTTTCAGGTCGATCCGCCGATGGCGGCGTTCAGGGTGGGACAGGCCGATGCCGCGCGGGCCATTGCAGAACCGGACGGGACAATGAAGTCCATCCTGCGCGCGACACGGGCGGGCGTCGGTTCGATTGCGCACGTTGCGCGCGCGGGGTGCTACTGACCGGCCGCGTCGGCCTTCGCCGTGGCCTTGGCGGGCGTCGCGATTCCCTTGTGCTCGTCGAGCGCCGCCAGCACCAGGTCGGGATCCATCGACTGCTGCAACGCCGCGGCACCCGAATCGTGGCGATCCCTCACGTTCGGCAGGTCCCGCCGCAACTCCTCGAGAAGATCGATCATCTTCGCGGCCTTCTGCTCGGTCAGCAGCGTCACCTTGAGGTCGAGGTGCGCGCGTTGCTGCGCGAGGCGCGCGAGCCGGTTCTGCTTGACCAGCACCGCGGTGGCGGTCAGGAGCGCGCCGAGGCCGACGATCCCCTGCAGCCAGAATATAGGGCGCTGGATCGAACGGCGCGACGCCGAACTTCGCCAGGACTTCGTTGGCGATCATCCATGCCGTGACGAACAGCACGATGATGCCGAGGAACACGGGCTGCCCGACAAATGCACTGATGCGCTCGACGATGCGCTGCGACCGGCTGATCTTCTCCTCTTCGCGCGAGTAGAAATCGAGCACGGCGGCGATGTTCTGCGTGATCTGGTCGCGCTCGAGTCCGGCCGGCGGGCCGCCGGCATCGGCTGGTGACGCCGGAGCGGGTGCCGCGGCAGTTCGGGCATTCATTGGCCCCGACGGCGCGATGTCGCCGCGAAGGGGGGCGCGAGCATGTCGTGCCGAGATCGCGGGACCTGTGGTCGCGCGAGGGTATCAACATGCGGCATGCTCATCCCGGGCCCGCGATGATCTCCCGCATCCCGACGTAGGGGCGAGCGCCTTCGGCAATCGGCAACGAGGCGGCGGGCGCGGCCGGCACGAGCGATTCCAGGTCGCGGATGCGCTGCTGGAGTGCGGCCTTCTCGTCTTCGAGAATCACGATCTGGCGGCGGAGGCGCGTTCCCGTCCATTGGCCCTTGATGACGCTGGGCGTCGACACCAGTCCCGCGATCAGCGCGCCGAAGGCCACTGCCGCAAGCAGCACGACCGCCAGTGAGCTGTCGTACTGCCAGGACGCGAGCGTCACCGTGACGGGCTCGTTGTTCTGCAGCGCGAACGTCACCGCGCCGAGGGCGAAGATGATTCCCAGGATCAAAAGCAGTTGCATGATGGCCTCGCAGGTTGGCCGGCGGCGGGTTGCCGAAAGCGAGTGACTGCCGCACCGCGAACCGTCATGGCGACCGGGAGCGCGGTGGGCGGAGGCGCATCCGTCGATGCGATGCAGCCGCCGGAATGACTGCTTCTAACCTGGATTTCCCGCCCGATCTGTACGGCAGCGCACTATGTGTGCCGACGACGATCGCATCGTGGACGAGTGCGTGGTCGTCGCCTGCCGCGGATGAAGGCGCCTGCACTGTCCAATGGAAAGTCCGGATGCGCTGCGACGCGGCAGCCGCTGTCGGCGCAGCGCGAGCGGTGACAACCTAGGCGTCAAGCGTTGCGCGGAGATCGTGCGCATCGGCGCCCGTCACCACGACGCGCGCGAACGAGCCGATCGGGAGATGGCTGCCCTTGTCGATGCGGACGATGCCGTCGATCTCGGGCGCGTCGGCCGCGCTGCGGGCGATTGCGCTCCTGCCCTCGTGCGCATCGACCAGAACGGAGATCGTCGCGCCGACGCGGCGCGCGAGCCGGGCCGCGCTGATCCTGGCCTGCGCCGTCATGAAGCGCGCGCGGCGCTCTTCCTTCACCGCGTCGGGCACGGGATCGGGCAGTGCGTTCGCGCTCGCGCCTTCGACCGGCGAATAGGCGAAGCAGCCGACGCGGTCGAGCTGCGCGGCCTCGAGAAAGGCGAGGAGCTCGTCGAATTCGCGCTCGGTCTCGCCGGGAAATCCGACGATGAACGTGCTGCGGATCACGAGGTCGGGGCGGGCCGCGCGCCACGCCTCGATCGTGCGCAATGTGCCCTCGGCGTTGGCGGGGCGTTTCATCAGCCTGAGGATGCGCGGGCTCGCGTGCTGGAACGGCACGTCGAGATAAGGCAGCAATCCGCCCTGCGCGGGATCGGCGGTCATTCGCTCGATGACTTCGCCGACGTGCGGATACGGATAGACGTAATGCAGGCGCACCCAGGCGCCGTGACTGCGGGCGAGGGCGTCGAGCGCCGTCGCGAGCTCCGTCATCCGTGTCTTCAGCGGCCGCCCCTGCCAGAAGCCGGTGCGATATTTCACGTCGACGCCATACGCGCTCGTGTCCTGCGACACGACGAGAAGCTCGCGCACGCCGGCCTGCAGCAACCGCTCCGCCTCGGCCAGCACCTCGCCGATCGGGCGGCTGACGAGGTCGCCGCGCATCGACGGGATGATGCAGAACGTGCAGCGGTGGTTGCAGCCTTCGCTGATCTTGAGATAGGCGTAATGCGTCGGCGTCAGCTTGATGCCCTGCGGGGGCACCAGATCGACGAACGGATCGTGCGGCTTCGGCAGCTGCGCATGGACGGCCGACATCACTTCGGCGGTCGCGTGCGGGCCGGTGACGGCGAGCACCTTCGGATGCGCGGCGCGGACGAAGCCGCCGCCGTCCTTCGCGCCGAGGCAGCCGGTGACGATGACCTTGCCGTTCGCGGCGAGCGCCTCGCCGATCGCATCGAGGGACTCCGCGACGGCAGCGTCGATGAAGCCGCAGGTGTTGACGACGACGAGGTCGGCGCCTTCGTATGTCGGTGCGATCGCGTAGCCTTCCGCCCGCAGCTGCGTGACGATCTGCTCGGAGTCGACGAGCGCCTTCGGGCAGCCGAGCGAGACGAAGCCGACGCGCGGGGCGGCGGCCTTTGGGGCAGCACGCTTGCGCGCGGGTGTGGCGTCGGGACGTACCGGCGAGGCGTTGCGCGATGAGGTCATGATGTGTTTCGGAGCGTGAGGAGTCGATTATCGCGGTTTGCGCGCCCGCGGGTCGGATGCTTCAACCCGTTCGCGCGAAGGGTCATGCCGGCGTCATAGTGCGGCGCGAACACGAACGGAGGCGGGCGATGTGACGCGACGCAAAAAAGCCGGGCACGCGGCCCGGCTTGTTGCGATGCTTTGGCGCCTCAGCGTTTCTTTTCGTCGTCGGCGGCCGCTTCGTGGGGTGTGGCGAAGTTCGGGAACGGGAACGCCGAGAACATCCCGCGCGTCTGGTCCTGCATCCGCTGCTGCATGTCCATGAAGAGCTTCGCGCTCTGCTCGAGATAGTTGCCGAGCATCCCCTGCATCGCCGGCGCCTGCATCTGCATGAACTGCTTCCAGAGGTCGGGCGTGATCATCATCTTGTCGCCGTAGATCTGCTTCGCCTGGTCCTGCAGCTTCTTCTGGATCGCGAGGAACGCCTTGACGTTCTGCTCGATGTAGCTGCCCATGATCGTCTGCTGGGCGCTGCCGTAGAAGCGGATCATCTGGACCAGCATCTCCGAGCTGAACATCGGCATGCCGCCGGCCTCTTCCTCGAGGATGATCTGGAGCAGGATCGCCCGCGTGAGATCGTCGCCGGACTTGGCGTCGATGACCTGGAATTCGATGTTTTCCAGCACCATCTGCTTGACGTCGGCCAGCGTGATGTACCCGCTGTTCGCGGTGTCGTACAACCGGCGATTGGGATACTTCTTGATGGTTCTGGGCGTGTCGGCCATTTGCTGCTCCCTCGGACTGAGACCGCAATTATAACCCGCTGATTTAAAGGGCGTTTGATTTTGGTGCAGCGGGACAAAAAACCCTATTGGTGCAGTGCAGCAAAAAACCCTTGACTACCCCGCCGGCCGTCCCTACAATGCATTTGTGCGGTGCAGCAAAAGCACTCTACCACGGATCACCGCGGGGGAGGCGAAGCCGCCGCAGCGGAACACCAGCCGAGGGTCGCGGGACGACCCATTTCCATCGACGAAAAGGATCGCCATGTACAACGCACCGGAACAATTCGCTGAATTCAACAAGGCCAATGTCGCGCAAGTGACGAAGCTCGCCGCGCTCGCCATCGAGAACGCCGAGAAGATCGCCAAGCTCAACATCGCCACCGCCAAGGTCGCGCTCGCGCAGGGCGTCGAAGGCGTGTCGGCGGCGAGCTCGGTCCGTGACGTGCAGGACATGCTCGCGCTCCGCGCGAAGTATGCGGAAAGCGGCGTTGCCGCCGCCGTCGGCTACTCGAAGACGCTGTACGAATTCGCCTCCGAAGCGCAGGCGCAATACGCGGCGCTCGCCGAGGAATCGTGGAACGCGTACACGAGGGGCCTCGCCGTCTGGGTCGAGAAGGCCAGCAAGTCTGCCCCGGCCGGCTCGGACGCGGGCTTCAACGCGCTCAAGTCCACCGTCGCCGCGACGACCGCCGCGTTCGACCAGTTCCAGAAGGCCACGAAGCAGGTCGTGAGCTTTGCCGATGCGAGCGTCCGCGCAGCTGCGGCGAATGCGTCGAAGGCCGCGCCGAAGGGCCGCAAGGCCGCGTAATACCGCCCGACGTCGTGCCGCCGGCCTCGCGTCGCGGCACGTCGCCGGACACGCTGGACGGTCCGCGCAGCGAAGGGCTGACGAGGTTACACCCCGGCTCTTGAAAACGCGGACCTCGTCCCGATGTAGGGCGTGGATGTCTCCTTCTGTATCTTCGTCCTCCTCCTAGAAGATACAGCCTCAAGCCCCGGCCGCAAGGTCGGGGTTTTTTTGTGCGCGCGAAACGCGACGAGTTCGCGATCGTGCAATCGCGACGTCGAGCTACTCCACCTTTCCTATTGCGTGGACCGCTTCGCCGAGCTTCTGTGAGTCGACTTCCCAGAAGCGCGCGAGCTCGGGCGCATCGAGATACTGGACCGGCGTCTCGACGGTCGTCATCGCGGCGACGAATTTCGGATCCGTTGCGGCGACGCGCGCGGCCTCGCGCAGCTTCGCGAGCGCGGACGCGGGCGTGCCCGCAGGCGCGAACAGCGCGGACCACTGGAAGAACACCACCGGATAGCCGGACGCGGTGAGCGTCGGCACGTCGGGCAGCGATGCGAGCCGCTTGTCGCCCCACGATGCCAGCACGCGGAGCTTGCCTGCCTTCACGTGCTGGACGACCGTCGACGGTCCCGACGCGACGGCATCGATGCTGCCGCCGAGGAGCGCGATGACCGCGGGTCCGGCGCCGGTGTAGGGCACGTGCAGCAGCCTGATGCCGGCGGCGCTCGCGAACATCTCCATCGGCACGTGCATCGTGCCGTAGTTGCCCGACGATCCATAGCTGATCGCGCCCGGGCGTTTGCGCGCGTCGGCGACGAAATCGGCAAGCGTCTTCCACGGACTGTCGGCGCGCACCGCGAGCACCGTCGGATCGGCGGTGAAGCGCGCGATCGGCACGAACTGATTCAGCTGATACATCGGCGCCCGGCCGATCACCTTGTCGGCCTCCGGCAGGATCGAGATCGACGACAGTGCCATCAGGATCGTGTAGCCGTCGGGCTTCGCCTTGGCGACGTAGCCCATGCCGATGCCGCCGCCTGCGCCCGGCTTGTTCTCGACGACGACCGGCACGCCGAGCGTGCGGCTCATCGCGTCGGCGACGGGTCGTCCGACGATGTCGGCGACACCGCCCGGCGGGAAGGGCACGACCATCGCGATCGGCTTCGCCGGCCACGGCTCGTCGGCGAATGCCGGCAAGGGCAGCGCGCCGAGAACGGCGGTGAGCGCCAGCGCTATCAGCGCCACGCAACGAAGTCGACGCACGGCTCCGCGCGGCATCATTTCGACGGCGAGCATTCGACACCCGTCTCCTTGCAGACGCGGAGCACGCTGCTGAGGACGAGCGCGGCCGCGTTCGGCTGATCGCCGGTATGCGCCGACGAGATCATGAGATGGGTGAGGTTGTCGCCGATGCTGCTCACCTTGATGCCGGCGATCTGCTGGCCATTGGTGAACTGGACGACGTGATCGGCCGGATTCTCCTGCGTCACGGTGACGCCCTGCGTGTTGCCGCGCAGGCCGCGCAGCACCGCATCCCACACCTTGTCCGCGGGCGCCTCCAGCATCACCGCGGCGGAATCGTAGCTCGCGCCGTTGCCGCCCTGCGACTGCGACATCTGCTCGACGCGGCCGACGACCTTCCGCGCGACCAGCACCCACTGCGCCTCCGCGAAGCCGGAGGCCAGCAACGCGACGATGGCGACGACGACGCACGCCGGACGCGATTTCGTTTCGCATGCAATCCTCCCTGGACAGGCGTGATGGCGGAACGAAGCGCACGGTCCGCGCGCCTGCAGATCGTGTCGAACCCGTGCCGGCGATTATTCGCCAGCGCTCCTGACGTGACAAGGGCGACGGCCCCTGTGGGCGGTCGCCCCTGCGTACTTCCGGATCCCGATTTGCCCGGGAAGAGGACCGTCAGAACATGTGCTGGCCGCCGTTGATCGCGATGTTGGCGCCGGTGACGAACGCCGCCTCGTCGCTCGACAGGTACGCGACGAGTCCCGCGACTTCCTCGGGCTTGCCGAGGCGGCCCATCGGAATCTGCGGAATGATCTTGCTGTCGAGCACTTCCTTCGGAATCGCCATCACCATCTTCGTGCCGATGTAGCCCGGGCGAGATCGTGTTGACGGTGACGCCCTTGCGCGCGACCTCGAGCGCCAGCGCCTTGGTGAAGCCGTGCATGCCGGCCTTCGCCGCCGAGTAGTTGACCTGGCCGAACGCGCCCTTCTGGCCGTTCACCGACGAGATGTTGATGATCCGGCCCCAGCCGCGGTCGACCATGCTGTCGCAGACCTGCTTCGTCATGTTGAAGCAGGAGTCGAGGTTGGTCTTGATCACGGCGTCCCAGTTGCACCTTGTCCATCTTCTTGAACGTGATGTCGCGCGTGATGCCGGCGTTGTTGACGAGCACGTCGATCGGGCCGACCTCCTTCACGACCACCGCGGCGCAGGCGGCGCACGAGTCGAGTCGGCGACGTCGCAGGGATACGCGCGGAATCCGTAGCCCATCTTGTTCATCCCGTCGAGCCATTCGTGCGCCTTGGTGTTGCCCGGGCGAATGCGTGGTGACGACCTTGTAGCCCAGCGCCGCGAGCTTGATGCAGATCGCCTCGCCGAGGCCGCCCATGCCGCCGGTGACGAGTGCGACGCGTGAAATCTTCAATGGCATTTTGCTTCTCCTCCGGGATGAATCGTTCGGTTCGTGGCTGCGACCTTGTTATCCCGCATCTGAACTCGCGGCGCGGCGGGTGAGGCAAGGCCGCACCGGGTCAGAAGCGCGCGTGCGACGCGCGCGTCGCAGCGTCGCTGACGTTCCCCGTCAGGCCGACTCCCGCACGTAGCGTCCCGGCGCGGCTCCGAGCGGCTGGTGTGCTGCGTCGCCGCAAGCGTGCAGGCGCCGGGCGCATCGCGCCGCCGTGGCCGCGCAGCCATGCGCCCCAGTGCGGCCACCAGCTGCCCGGCATGCGAGCTCGCGCGCGCGAGCCAGTCGTCGGGCAGGTCGGTGAGGAGCTCGTTGGTCCAGTAGTTGCGCCGGTCCCTTGGCCGGCGGATTGACGACGCCGGCGATGTGGCCCGACGCGCCCAGCACGAAGGTCGGCTCGCCGCCCAGCAGCGCGGTCGTCCGGTAGGCCGAGCGCCACGGCACGATGTGGTCGTCGCGCGACGCGTAGACGTAGGCGGGCAGCGGCGATCCGCGCCGAGATCGATGCGCTCGCCGCACATCGTCAGCGCACCGGGCTCGATGCAGCCGGTTGTCGAGATAGAGGTTGCGCAGGTAGTAGACGTACATCGGGCCCGGCAGGTTCGCGGAGTCGCCGTTCCAGTACAGGAGGTCGAACGCCGGCGGCGTCTCGCCCTTGAGGTAGTTGTTGACGACGTAGTTCCAGACGAGGTCGTTGGCGCGCAGGCTCGCGAAGGCGCCGGCGAGCTCGCTGCCGTGCACGCGCTCGCCCGCCAGCAGCGCGGGCTCGCGCGCCGTCGAGAAACTCGCGCGAGACGTAGACGCCGATCTCGCCCGGGTCGGCGAAGTCGAGCATCGTGGTGAGAAGCGTCGCCGATTCGACCGAGTGATCGCGGCGCGCCGCGAGCACGGCGAGCGCGCACGCGAGCAGCGTGCCGCCGACGCAGAACCCCAGCGTGTTGACCGTCGCGGTGCCGGCGATCGCTTTCGCGATGCCCGATGGCGGTCGAGCACGCCCTGCTCGAGGTAGTCGTCCCAGGTCAGGCGCCGAGCTTCGCGGCGGAATGTTGCGCCACGAGATCATGAACACCGTGTGGCCCTGGTCCGACCGCCTAGCGCACGAACGAATTGTCCGGCTGGAGGTCGAGGATGTAGTACTTGTTGATGCACGGCGGAACGATCAGCAGCGGGCGCCGATGCACCTTCGGCGTCGTCGGCGCGTACTGGATCAGCTCGATCAGCGTCGTTGCGGTACACGACGCTCGCCGGGCGTGATGGCGAGGTTGCGTCCGACCGCGAAGGCGCGCTCGTCGGTCATCGAGATGCGGCCGATGCGCGCGTCGGCGGCGAGATTCGCCATGCCCTGCGCGAGGCTCGCGCCCTCGGTCGCCAGCGCGCGCTTCAGCACGTCCGGATTCGTCGCCGGGAAATTCGACGGCGCGATCGCGTCGACGAACTGGCGGGTGGCGAAGGCGAGCCGCTGCTTCTGCTGCGTCGGGCAGCGGCGCGAGCGCCGCGAGCTCGGTCAGATATTCGCTCGCAGAGCAGATAGCCCTGCTTCAGCAGCGCGAAATAGGGCAGCTCGCTCCACTCCGGCGCCGCGAAGCGGCGGTCGCCCGGCGCCGGCGCGACGATCTCCGGAATGCGCGGTCGCCGGGCCGGCGATGGCGCGCGGCTTCCGCGGCTTTCCACAGTGCGGCTGAATTGCGCTTCGGCCGCGCGCGTTGAGCGCGGCGAGCGCCTTCGCGTCGATGCGCCGCGGGCGGCATCGGCCGCGGCAGCGGCGGACGGATCCGGCGTTCCGCGCGCCGGCGGCGTGCCCGGCATCCATCGCGCGCCGGTCCACCAGCGTGCAGCCATTCGCCGCCTGCGCAGCTGCCAGTCCTCGGCGAGCGCCTGCCATGGATTCGGTCGCGACCGCCGCGGCGCTTCGCGCATGACGAGCTGCGGCTCAGTGCTCGAGCGCCGCGTGCGCGACGGCGATGATCGCCGATGCCGAGGCCGATCAGCACGAGCTGCTTCGCCGTCTCGAGCGGCTCGGGGCGGCGATGCAGGCTGGGGATGAGGTCGGCGACGGCGACGTAGAGCAGGCTCGCGGCGGCGATCGCGAGCACCGTCGGCAGCATGTGCTGCATGTCGGCGAGCGCGAAGTATCCGGCGAGCGCGCCGACCAGCGTCGCAAGGCCCGCGGCGACGTTGTAGGCGAATGCCCGCGGCCGCGAATAGCCCGAATGCAGCAGCACCGCGAAATCGCCGACCTGCTGCGGCACCGCGTGCGCGACGATCGCGACGCGTCGCCGCGACGCCGAGCGCCGTACTGGCGAGGAACGACGCGGCGATCACGACGCCGTCGCAGAAATTGTGGACGCTCGTGCCGATCAGGATCATCAGCCCGGAGCGGCCCTGGTCGGCGCCGTGGTGCGCGTGCAGCGCGTGATCGTGCTCGGACTCGTCGCTCGTCCTCGCGGTGCTCGTCGTGGCCGTGCGCGTGCCGCCACAGCACGAGCTTTTCCAGCAGGAAGAACGCGAGGAGGCCGGCCAGCACCGTGCATCATCACGCGCTCGGCGCTGCCCGTTTCGAGCGCGTGCGGCAGCAGCTCGAGGAACACCGCGCCGAGCAGCGCGCCGACGGCGAACGAGACGAGCCGCGAGATCCAGCGACGGTGCAGCGCGAGCGTGCCGGCGGCGGCGAGCGTCGCGAGCACGCCGCCGGACGCGGCGGCCAGCAGGATTTGCGTGAAGGTCGATCACGGGCGGTGGTGGGCGTCGTGGCGGCGCGGCAGCGCGAATGCGCGCGACGCCGGCAGGCACGAGCGTCGCATTATACGTACCGGGGCGTGCCTCAGGGCCTCGCTCGAGCCAGACCAGCGTGGCCATCCGTCCCGATAGCTGCGTCGCGGCGAAACGAAAAGAAGCGCGCCGACTCGTCGTCGTGCAGAAGCCGCCGCCCGTGACGGCGCTGACACCCGCGCGCGGCGAGCCGTCGCGCGGGCGAGCGCCGTAGAGATCGGCGGGCCACTTGCCGGGCGCTCCGCGCGACGAACGCGTGCGGCCGCATCGGCATCGCGCGCGCAGAACGCGGCGTGGACGTCGGCGCCGACTTCGAACGCGCGCGGGCCCGATGCGCGGGACCGAGCCACGCCATGCACGTCGCGCGGCGGCACACCGAGGTCGCGCAGTGCGGCGAGCGTCGCCTCGAGCACGCCCGCCGCGAGTCCGCGCCAGCCGGCGTGCGCGACGCCGACGGCGCGTGCCGTGGCGGTCGGCGAACAGCACCGGCAGGCAATCGGCGGTGAGCACCGCGCAGACGACGCCCGGCATCGCGCGTCACCGCGGCGTCGGCGGCGGGACGCCGCATCGGTGCGCGTCGCCGTCGAGCACGGCGACGTCGTCGCCGTGCACCTGAGCGAGCCAGACCGGCGCCGCGGGCAGGAACGCCCGCAGCCGGCGGCGATTCTCGGCGACGGCCGTCCGGATCGTCGCCCGAATGTCGCGCGAGGTTCATCGTCGCGTATTCGCCGGCCGACACGCCGCCATGCGCGCGTCGTCACCAGCGCGCGCACGCCGGCGCGCGCGGCCAGTCCGGAACGATCCAGTCGAGCCCGGCGTCGCGAACGCGCGCCTCCAGCGCGTCGAGTGCGTCACGACTTCTCCGCCGTGGGTGGCTTCGCGCAGCGACGCGAGCAGCGCCTCGAAGTCGTGCGGCAAGGGCGAGGTGAACGCGCAGTGACTTGCGCGTGACGGGATGCTGAAGCTCGAGCCGCGCCGCGTGCAGCGCCTGGCGCCCGAAGCGCAGCGGATTGCGGCGCGGCGTAGGTCGGGTCGCCGACGAGCGGATGACCGAGCGAGGCGAGATGCACGCGGATCTGGTGCGTGCGTCCGGTTTCCAGCCGGCACGCGAGCAGCGTGGCCGTGCCGAAGCGCTCGGATCACGCGGTAGTGCGTGCGCGCCGGCTTGCCGCTCGCGACGACCGCCATCGTCGTGCGCCGCGTCGGATGGCGGCCGATCGGCGCGTCGACGATGCCGCCGCGCGCGATGTCGCCGGCCGCGAGCGCCAGGTATTCGCGCGTCACCGTGCGCGCCTGCAGCTGGCGCACGAGATCGGTCTGCGCCGTCGAGCGTCTTGGCGACGACCATGAGGCCGCTCGTGTCCTTGTCGAGCCGATGGACGATGCCGGCGCGCGGCAGCGCGGCGAGCGGCGG
Source organism: uncultured beta proteobacterium (assembly GCA_963717695.1). GTDB lineage: Bacteria > Pseudomonadota > Gammaproteobacteria > Burkholderiales > Casimicrobiaceae > CAIWHR01. The sequence goes on from CAVQWR010000007.1 coordinate 179,783, forward strand.
CGGCGTGGTGCAGCAGCGCGTTCTGCAGCGTGCCGGCGCGATTGCCCGCTCCCGGATGCACGACGAGTCCCGCGGGCTTGTCGATGACGAGCAGCGCGTCATCCTCGTGCACGATCGCGAGCGCGATCGCTTCGGGCGCCGGCACGTCGTGGACCGCGTCCGGAACGATGGCGACGACGACGCGCTCGCCGCCGCGGACCTTCTGCGTCGCGAGCGGAACCTGTCCGTCGACCATCACCTGGCCGGCGTCGATCCACGCCCGCAGGCGGCTGCGCGAATACCGGGGCAGCGCCTTCGCCAGCGCCGCGTCGAAGCGCGAGCCGACCGCATCGTGGGAAAGCGTCAGCGCGATCGAGTCGGCGCGGCGCGGCGGGTGGAGGAATCGGCGCTCGGTGTGGTGCGTGGGCTCAGGGGAACCTCGGGCGAGGGGGCGGGTCGGTTATAATTCGCGATCCAGACGGAGCCAGTCGAACCAATGCCGCACCCCACGATTCAAGCAATGCCTCCGGCGCCGCGCGCGTCGCCGCACGCCGCGGCTTCCTCGCGCTCACGCTCGCGCTGGCATTCGTGGTCGCCGGCTGCGACCTCCTGCCCGAAGTGAAGGACGAGACTGCCGGCTGGACCGCCGAGCGCCTCTACGCCGACGCGCACTCGCTGATGCGGCAGGGGAATTATACGCAGGCCGTCAAGATGTTCGAGACGCTGGAGTCGCGCTACCCGTACGGGCGCTACGCGCAGCAGGCGATCCTCGAGTCGGCGTACTCGAACTACCGCGCCGGCGAGACGGCGGCGGCGGTCGCGCAGTGCGACCGCTTCATCCGCACCTATCCCAATCATCCCAACGTCGACTACATGTATTACCTCAAGGGCCTCGTGTATTTCCGCGAGGACCAGGGCCTCCTGGGATACGTCTACGAGCTCGACCTGTCCGAGCGCGAGCCGAAGGCGATGCGCGAGTCCTATGCGGCGTTCAAGGACCTGATCGCCAAGTTCCCGGACAGCAAGTACGCGCCGGATGCGCGCGACCGGATGCGCTATCTCACCAACGCGCTCGCGATGTACGACGTGCACGTCGCCGAGTACTACTACAACCGCGGCGCCTACGTGGCCGCGGTCAACCGCGCGCAGACGTCGCTGACGACCTATCCGCAGACGCCCGCCAACGAGGCTGCGCTGATCATGATGGTGCAGGCGTACGACCGGCTCGGGATGATCCAGCTGCGCGACGATGCCCGCGCCATCCTCGCGAAGACGTATCCGGAAAGCCCGTTCCTCACGGGCGCCGACAGCGCCCGTGGTGGAAGTTCTGGTCGAAGCGCGCCTACGTCGCGCCGAGCGACGCGAAGCCCTGGTGGCAGCTCTACTAGTCTGACGGCGCATCACCCGCGCCGGGCGAAGAACGCCTCGACGTCGGCGATCTCGCGCGTGCGCCGCATCGGCGGCAGGCTGCGCCAGATGCGCTTGCCGTACGGCTTGTCGGTGAGCCGCGGATCGCCGATCATCAGCACGCCGCGGTCGGTCTCGGTGCGGATCAGCCGGCCGGCGCCCTGCTTCAGGCTGATCGCCGCCTGCGGCAGCTGATAGTCGAAGAACGGATTGCCGCCTGCCGCGCGCAGGTGCTCGAGCCGCGCCGCGAGCAGCGGATCGTCCGGCGGCGCGAACGGCAGCTTGTCGATGACGACGACCGACAGCGCGTCGCCGGGTACGTCGACGCCCTCCCAGAAGCTCTGGCTGCCGAGCAGCACCGCGTTGCCGAGCTCGCGAAAGCGCGCGAGGAGCTCGCTGCGCGAGCCTTCGCCCTGCACGAGCAGCGGCCAGTCGAGCCCTTCGCGCGCAAAGGCATCCGCCAGCATCGTCCGCGCGTCGTTCAGCGCGCGGTGCGTCGTGAACAGCATGAACGCGCGCCCGCCGCTCGCCTTCAGCACCGGCAGCGCCGCGGCGACGACCGCGGTCGTGTGCTCGCGCGAATTCGGCGGCGGCAGTCCGCGCGGCACATAGAGCAGCGCCTGCGCCTCGTAGTCGAACGGCGATTCCCAGCAGCCGGTGGCGGCGTCGTCGAGGCCGAGCTCGCTCTGGTAGAGCGAGAAGTCGCGCCCGACCGCGAGCGTCGCCGAGGTGAAGATCCACGCGCGGCCCGACTGCTCGACCTGCTTGCCGAACGTGTCGGCGATCGACAGCGGCGAGGCGAAGAGCTGCCAGCCCTGGTTCGTCACGTCGACCCAGCGGATCCACTCCTTCGGCGGGCCGCCTTCGACGTCCGCGACCGGGCCGGTATTGCGCCAGCGCGCGAGCGCCGCGGCCGCCTCCATGGCGCGGCGCGCGCAGTTGCCGAGCTCCTCGCTGCGTTCGGCGAAGAGCGCGAGCTCGGCGGCGAGACGATCGATCGCGGCGCCGAGAAGATCGAGCGCTTCGGTGAAGCCCTCGCGCGACGCGGCCATCGCCTGACCGAGCTTGCCCGGCGTGTCGCCGAGCGCGAGGCGGACCTTCCGGATGGCGGGGCCGACGTCGGCGGCCGCGTCGGGAAGATCGGCCACCTCGCGTGCGTCGGTGCGTGCCGCAACCTCGGCGTCGCGCGCGAGCTCGGCCAGCTCGCCCGCACCGAGCTGCTCGCCGAAGAACAGCGTTGCGGTGTCCGGAAGCTGGTGCGCCTCGTCGAGCATGACCGTGTTGCACGCCGGCAGGAGCTCCGCGAGACCTTCGTCGCGCAGCATGACGTCGGCGAAGAAGAGATGATGGTTGATCACGACGACGTCGGCCTCGAGCGCCGCCTTGCGCGCCTTCAGCACGAAGCACTCGGCGTGATGCGCGCACTCGCTGCCGAGACAGTTGTCGCGGGTCGACGTGACCAGCGGCCAGATCGTGGCGTTCTCCGGGACGTCGGCGAGCTCGCCGCGGTCGCCGCTTTCGGTCGCGTGCGTGAACGCGACGATCTTCGTCAGATGCCGCGCATCGTCGCGCGATGGAAAGCGTCCCTCGGCGGCGGCACGCTCGAGGTGATGGTGGCAGACGTAGTTGGCGCGGCCCTTGAGTAGCGCCAGCGTCACCGGCAGGCCGAGCGCGTCGCGCACCAGCGGCAGGTCGCGCTGGAACAGCTGGTCCTGCAGCGTCTTGGTGCCGGTCGACACGATGACCTTGCCGCCGTAGAGCAGCGCCGGCACGAGATAGGCGAACGTCTTGCCGGTGCCGGTGCCGGCTTCGGCGATCAGCGTGCCCTGCGCGCGAATCGCCTGCGCGACGGCCTCGGCCATTGCGAGCTGCTGCGGGCGGAAGCGAAAGCCGGGCAGCGCGCGCGCGAGCGTGCCGCCCTCGCGGAAGATCGCGGCGAGCTCGGAATCCTCTCCACCGGGGAATCCGGAAGCGTCGGCCGCAGCCGCCGTCCGGTCGTGGACGTCTTCGATCAGCGCTTGCCGCTTCCCGCCGCGGGCGCCGCCGTGGTCGACGCGCTGGTGAAGCCGCCGGAGAGGGCGGTACGCACCGCGCTCGCCTGCTGGTGGAACGCGTCGTAGGGCTTGGCGACGCGCGCCTTGTACGTCTCGTCGTCCTCGCCGCGCTGCCACTTGAGGCTCACGATCGCCTGCATCCACAGGTCGTAGAGCGCGCGCAGGTCGTCGACCGCGGTGCGGCTGCCGGTCGCTTCGCGCAGCGCCGCCTGGTACGGGCGCGTGATGTTGATCTTCTGCTTGTCGACGCAGTACTCGCTCTTCGCGCCGTTGACGCCGTCCTCGGACTTCTCGTAGCCGAACTCGATGATCTCGATGCTCTTCACGTGGCGGCACATCGTGTAGAGGTGATCGACGGCGTCGAGGAAGCAGTCGACCGCTCCGGTGCCGGTGGCGTTCGGGCAGATGTACGTGTCGGGCTTGGGAACGAACCCGCCCTGCTGCGCGGCGGCCGGCGCGGCCAGCGCGATCAGGGCGGGAAGGGCAAACAGCGATCAGTGTGCGCAGCATGGCAGTGTCCCGGAAGCGGCGGGGAATGGGCAATGCTACCGCGGACCGAGGTCGCGGCTCAAGACGGACGGATGGACGACGCGCGGCGGGTGGAGTTCCACTGGCCCTGCACCCGTTGCAGCGGCCCGCCCGGCGTTCCTAGATCGTTACGCCGCCCGACACTTCGATGACGGCGCCGTTGATGTAGGAGGCCTCGTCGGAGGCGAGCCAGGCGTACGTGTTGGCGATTTCCTCGGGCTTGCCGAGGCGTCCCATCGGGACCTTCTCTTCCATCATCGCGATGACCTTGTGCGGCATCGACTTCAGGATCGGCGTCTCGATGAAGCCGGGGCAGATCGCGTTGGAGCGGATGCCCTTCTTGCCAAGCTCGCGCGCCCACGTCTTCACCATGCCGATGACGGCGAACTTGGTGGCGGCGTAATTGGTCTGGCCGAAGTTGCCGTACAGGCCGACGATCGACGACGCATTGAGGATGCAGCCGGAATTCTGCTCCAGCATGATGTCGACGACCGCCTTGGTGCAGTTGTAGACGCCCTTGAGGTTGACGTCGATCACGTCGTCGAACTGCTCCTCGGTCATCTTCTTGAGCTGCGCGTCCTGGACGATGCCCGCATTGTTGACCAGCGTGTCGATGCGGCCCCACTTCGCCATCACGCCCTCGACCATCCGGCCGATGCTGTCCTTGTCGGTGACGTCGACATGGAAATGGATGGCTTCGCCGCCGGCGTCGTTGATGTCTCTGGCGACGTCGTGGGCGGCTTTCTCGTTGATGTCGCAGACGGCGACCTTCGCGCCTTCCCGCGCGAACTTGACGGCGGTCGCATGCCCGATGCCCGAGCCTGCGCCCGTGATGATCGCCACTTTATCCATCAACCGCATCTTCGTTCTCCCGGAAATATTGCCTTGGCTGAAGCGTGAGCAAACCTGTGCATTATAGTCAGCTTGGTGCAATGCACAACCCCAACTTGGGCGAGCGAGGCGGGGCATTGGTTGATGCAAATCAATTGATAAACAAACAGTTATGAATTGATCTGGTTGTGCCGGGATCGCGCGCCGAGCGTTGTACTGTGCGGCGCACCAGTTCTCGTCGACCCGGTGGCGCATTGCGTCGGATGGCGCCGCGTCCGCCGCCCGCACCGAAGCGGCGCCGGGAAGGGCGACCGCCGCCGCTTGGTGCCGCGCGGCGGCTCGCGGGATCGTTCACGCATTGCCGCGGATACGACGACGAGCGACTGGCACGGACCCGTTCGATCAGGCCGGTTCCCAGTGCTCGAGAACAAGCTCGAGGGTCGTATTGCCGTTCCACTCGTTGAGTTCGGGGCGATAGACCGCCCGGATCGTCGGCGGAAGCGGGTCGACGTGATTGAAGAGGATCGCGCCGATGCGTTCGCCGCCGTCGCGGATGAGGGCGAGCTTCGCGTGCTTGCCGCCGACGGTCTTCTGGTCGGCGACCGCGAACCGGCCCTCGAACTGGGGCGCCGGAAAGCCCTGGCCCCAGACCTCGGCGCGCAGCGCCTCGGCGAGCGCGATGTCGAGCTCGCCCGGGCCCAGCGCGCCATCCGTTTCCATCGTCCGCTTGAGTTCCGCCGCGGTGAGCTGTTCGCGCGCCAGCGCCTCGAACAGCGCGGCGAAGCGCGGGAGCTCCGTCGCGGCGAGCGACAGGCCGGCGGCGTAGGCGTGGCCGCCGAACTTGGCGATGAGGCCGGGCGCGCGCTTGTCGACAAGGTCGAGCGCGTCGCGCAGGTGAAAGCCGGGAATCGAGCGTCCCGAGCCCTTGATCTCGCCGGCGCTGCCCGGCGCGAACACGATCGTCGGGCGGTGGTAGCGGTCCTTGAGGCGCGACGCGACGATGCCGACGACGCCCTGATGCCAGCCCGCGTCGAACAGGCACAGCGTGCAGGCATCGTCGGTGCCGGCATCGAAGGTGCGGCCGGCGAGCGCCTTCAGCGCGTCCTCCTGCATCGTGGCCTCGACCTCGCGCCGCTCGCGGTTGAAGCGGTCGAGTTCGACGGCGAGCGGCAGCGCGGCGACGCCGGTTTCGGCGACGAGGCAGCGAATGCCGATCGACATGTCCGCCATGCGGCCGGCGGCGTTGAGGCGCGGGCCCGCGACGAAGCCCAGGTCGTAGGCGCTCGCGCGGCGCGCGTCGCGCCCGGCGACGGAGAAGAGCGCGGCGAGGCCGGGCTGCGCGCGGCCGGCGCGAATCCGCGCGAGGCCCTGCGCGACCAGCGTGCGGTTCACCCGGTCGAGCCGCACGACGTCGGCGACGGTGCCGAGCGCGACCAGGTCGAGCAGCGTGCCGAGATTGGGCTCGGCACGCGTCGCGAATGCGCCGCGCGCGCGCAGCGCCGCGCGGGTCGCGAGCAGCACGTAGAACATCACGCCCACGCCGGCGAGATGCTTGCTCGGAAAGTCGCAGCCCGGCTGGTTCGGATTCACGATCAGCGCCGGCTGCGGCAGCGTCGCCGCCGGCAGATGGTGGTCGGTGATCAGCACCTCGATCCCGAGTGCCGCCGCCGCGGCGACGCCCTCGTGGCTCGCGATGCCGTTGTCGACGGTCACGATGACGCGCGGTGAGCGCGCCGCCGCCTGCACGACGATTTCGGGCGTGAGGCCGTAGCCGTACTCGAAGCGGTTCGGAACGATGAAGTCGACGCTGGCGCCAAGCGCGCGCAGGCCGCGCAGTCCGACCGCGCACGCGGTGGCGCCGTCGGCATCGTAGTCGGCGACGATGAGGAGCTTCTCGCCGCGCTCGATCGCGTCGGCGAGCCGCGCCGACGCGGCGTCGATGCCCTTCAGTGCGGCGAACGGCGGCAGTCGGGCGAGGTCGGCGTCGAGCTCGTCGGCCGCCGTCACGCCGCGCGACGCGAACACGCGGGCGAGGACCGGATGCACGCCGGCCGCGGCCAATGTCTCGGCCGCGGCGGGAACGGTGCGTCGGACGATCTCCATCAGTGCGTCTCGTCTTCCGTCGCGCCAAGAAGCGCGGCGATTGCAGGTTGTCGGAAACGGTTGGCGATGCGCGTGGTCCAGGAAGGTCTGCCGGTGCTCCAAATGCGCGCGCTGCCATGGTCATCGGTGATCACCGTCACGCGCTCGAGCGTACCGCGCGCGAGCGCGGCCGCGGCGGGCGCCGCGAAGTCGCGATCGATGGCCGCGACGTCGGCGGGTTCGGCGAAGGCGACGACAACCGTCGCGGCGTCCTTCGCCTGTGCGAGCACGTTGTCGAGATCGGTTGGCAGGGCCCGCGCCGCAGCGCCCGCGTGAGTTGCAAGCGCCCGCACTGCATCATCGCCCACAAAGGTCGCGATCGAAGGCGACACCGGTGGCCGCACCGGGCGCGTGCCGCCTTCGGAGAGCCACAACCCGTTCGCACTCGCCTTGCCGTCACGCTCGCGCGTCGTGGTCACGTCGTGCGCAAACAGCAGCATCTGGATCTCCTCCTGCCAGCGCCACCAGGTCTTCGCGTCGGCGCCCTTGGGCATTTGCGCGCGCAGGCTTCGCCCCTTTGCGGTGACGAGCGGCCGGGTCGAGAGCGCAGGCACGCTCGGCGCGCGCACGAACCAGGCGTCGGGCCGCGGCGCGGTGAAATGCAAGCCGTCCCCTGCGAAATGCGCGTTCAGTGTCGCGACGAGCGAGGCCGTTTCGGTCGCGTCGAGATCGCGCACCGCCGCGCCGACCTGCGCGTCGTCGCGGCCCGCAATGAGCGTGACCGGATCCGCGGCGAGCCAGTACGCGTCGCCCGGATCGACACCATGCATGGCAAGGCGAAGCGGCGCCATCGGCCAGTCGATCTGGCGGGTGATGCCGAAATACGGGGCGAGGGCCGCGGCGATTCCGTCCGCTTCACGCGTCGCTGCACCGGCGGCCGCGATGAGGCGCGCCAGATGCTGCAGGCGTACTGCCTTGGCGTCCGTAGCGCGGACGATTTCGGCGAGGCCGGGGACGGTCAGAACGAGGTGCATCGAATCATCGGACGGGCGATCGGCCGCCGTTGCTTGGCGATGGGTGCGGTGAGTTCGCTGGAGCCGGTGACGCTTGCGCGGTGGCGGCAAGGCGGGCGACCTCCAAAGGCAGGCCGCGATCCGGTCAAGTATAGGTGAGCGCGGGCGCCGCATAAATCCGGCGTGCGATAATGCCACGGCACGCTGCGTGCGCTGTCCTCCTGTTTCTTCGCCGGAAAATCCCCATGCTGAAGCACGTCGTCGTCTGGAATCTCCGCGATCGGTCGCGCAAGGCGACGGACGGGCCCGTGGCGAAGGCCGCGCTCGAGTCCGTGCGAGGAAGGATTTCCGGCCTCCTCGCGATCGAGGTCGGCCTCGACGCCGGGTACGACAGCGGCGCGGCCGACGTCGCGCTCTACAGCGAATTCACCGACCGCGCGGCGCTCGACCTCTACCAGCGGCACCCGCTGCACGTCGCCGTGAAGGACGTCGTCACGCCGCTCCTCACGGAGCGCCGCGTCGTCGACTGGGAAGCATGAGCCGGCGCGCGTTGCGTCGACGCGGACCGCGCCGGTGAGCTCCTACGAACTCGTCGTCGGGCTGCGTTACACGCGGGCGCGGCGCGGCTCGGGCCGCAACTCGTTCATTTCGTTCATCGCGCTGACGTCGATGGCGGGGATCGCGCTCGGCGTCGCGGCGCTCATCGTCGTGCTGTCCGTGATGAACGGCTTCCAGCAGGAACTGCGCGGGCGCATCCTCGCCGTCGCCTCGCACATCGAGGTGCGCGGGATGCCGGAACTCAGCGACGCCGACGCCGCGCAGGTTGCCACGAGATCGCAGGGCACCGCCCACGTGATCGCGGCGGCGCCGTACGTGCAGGGCCAGGCGATGCTCTCCTCGGGCGAGGTCAACCGCGGCGTCATCATCCGCGGCGTCGAGCCGGCGGCGGAAGCGAAGGTCGCCGACATCGGCACGCACATGCGCGCGGGCTCGATCGACGCGCTCGCCCCCGGCAAGTACGGCATCGTGCTCGGCGCGGAGATCGCGCGGGCGATGGGTGCCCGCATGGGCGATCCGATCGTCGTCATCGCGCCGCAGGGCACGCTGACCGCGGCCGGCACGCTGCCGCGCCTCAAGACATTTCACGTTGTCGGCGTGTTCGAGGTGGGCATGTACGAATTCGACAGCGGGCTCGCGCTGATCGACATCGACGACGCGCGCAAGCTCTACCGGATGGACGGCGTCAGCGGCGTGCGGCTGAAGCTCGACGACCTGTTCACGGCACCGGCCGTCGCCCGCGACCTCATCGGCAAGCTCGGCGTGAACGCCGAGGTCCGCGACTGGACGCAGAGCCACGCCAATTTCTTCCGCGCGGTGCAGATCGAGAAGCGCGTGATGTTCATCATCCTGACGCTGATCATCGCGGTGGCCGCGTTCAACATCGTCTCCGCGCAGGTGATGACGGTCACCGACAAGAAGGCCGACATCGCGATCCTGCGCACGCTGGGCGCATCGCCCGGGTCGATCACGGCGATCTTCATGATCCAGGGTGCGCTGATCGGCCTCACCGGGACGCTGCTGGGTGTGGTCGGCGGCGTGCTGCTCGCGCTCAATGTCGGCACCGTGCTGCCCGCGCTCGAGCGGCTGTTCAACACGCAGTTCCTCGACAAGACGGTCTACTACATCAACGAGCTGCCGTCCGACCTGCAGCGCGGCGACGTCATCACCATCGCACTGATCGCGCTGGCACTCGCGCTGCTCGCGACGATCTACCCAGCGTGGAGCGCGTCCAAGGTCAATCCGGCGGAGGCGCTGCGGTATGAATGACGCGCGCGCCGTCGTCGAGTGCCGCGGCCTGGCCAAGACGTACCGGACCGGCCCGCTGGAAGTGCCGGTGCTGACGGGCGTCGACCTCGCGGTGGCGCCCGGCGAGCGCATCGCGATCGTCGGCACGTCGGGTGCGGGCAAGAGCACGCTGCTGCATCTCCTGGGCGGCCTCGACGTCCCGTCGGCGGGCGAGGTGTGGATCGACGGTGCGGCGCTCGCGACGATGACCGAGCGCGGCCGCGGCGAGGTGCGCAATCGCGCACTGGGATTCCTGTATCAGTTCCACCATCTGCTGCCCGAATTCACGGCGCTCGAGAACGTCGCGATGCCGCTGTCGATCCGGCGCGTCGCACCGGACGCCGCGCGCGCCGCCGCGCAGGCGATGCTGGAGCGCGTCGGCCTGCGCGAGCGCGTCCTCCACCTGCCCGGAGAGCTGTCCGGCGGCGAACGCCAACGCGTGGCGCTGGCGCGCGCGCTGGTCACGGAGCCGCGCTGCGTTCTTGCCGACGAGCCGACCGGCAACCTCGATCGCCGCACCGCGGGACAGGTGTTCGACCTGATGCTGGAGCTCAATCGCGCCGTGGGCACGAGCCTCGTCATCGTCACGCACGATCCCGACCTCGCCGCGCGCACCGACCGCATCCTGAATCTCGTCGACGGCGCGCTGCGCTGACTTCGCGGCGCCGCGCCTGCCGCTGTTACACCGCGAGCGGCGGCTCGGTCATCAGCGCGACCTGCTCGCGCAATTCGAGAATGCGGTCCTGCCAGTAGCGCAGCGTGTTGAACCACGGGAACGCGGCCGGGAAGGCCGGGTCGTCCCAGCGTTGCGCGATCCACGCCGAGTAATGGATGAGCCGGAGCGTGCGCAGTGCCTCGACGAGGTGGAGCTCGCGCCGGTCAAAATCGGCGAAGTCCTCATAGCCCGCGAGCACGTCGCCGAGCTGGCGCGTCATGTCGGCGCGCTCGCCGGACAGCAGCATCCACAGATCCTGCACCGCGGGCCCCATCCGCGCGTCGTCGAAGTCGACGAAATGCGGGCCGGCGTCGGTCCACAGCACATTGCCGGCGTGACAGTCGCCATGCAGCCGCAGCAGCGGGACTTCGCCCGCGCGCGCGAAGCAGTCGCGCACTCCCGACAGCGCGAGTTCGGCGATGCTGCGCCACGCCTCGCGGAGATCGGGGGGCAGGAAGTCGTGCGCGAGCAGCCAGTCGCGCGGCGTCGTCCCGAACGTCTCCGGGTCGATGCGCGGGCGATGCGCGAACGGCGCGATCGCCCCGACTGCGTGGATGCGCCCGAGGAAGCGTCCCAGCCACTGCAGTGTCTGCGGATTGTCGAGCTCCGGGGCGCGGCCGCCGCAGCGCGGATAGACCGCGAAGCGAAAGAGGTCGTCGTGATGCAGCGTCGCGCCGGCGAGCGCCAGCGGCGCGACCACCGGCAGCTCGCGCTCGGCAAGCTCCGCGACGAATGCGTGCTCCTCGCGGATCGCGTCATCGGTCCAGCGCTGCGGCCGGTAGAACTTCACGACCACGGGCGGACCATCGTCCTGCCACACCTGGTAGACGCGATTCTCGTAGCTGCCGAGCGCCTGCAGTCGCCCATCGCCATGGATGCCGGCCCCGGCGAGTGCGTCGAGCACGCGGTCCGGCGTCAGCTGTGCATACGGATGAGCGTTGTCCACGCGGACCATTGTACGGGCCGCGCGAGCGATCGCGTGTTCAGTATTCGACGGGGATCGGATCGAGCGAGCGCCACAGGTACCACGTCGCGACGCTGCGATACGGCTGCCATGCGGTCGCGAGCTCGCGCAGCTCGGGAATCGTCATCCGCTCGCCGTCGTTGTAATGGAGGGCCACGGCGCGCTGCAGGCCGATGTCGTCGACCGGCAGCACGTCGGCGCGCAATTCGTGGAACATCAGGAACATCTCCGCGGTCCAGCGGCCGATGCCCTTCACGTCGACGAGCGCCGCGATCAGCGCCTCGTCGTCGAGCGCGCTCCAGCGGGTCGGATCGAGCGTGCCGGAGACGAAGTGCGCGGCGAGATCGCCAAGATATTCGACCTTGCGCTGCGACAGCCCGCATTCGCGCAGGATCGCGCGATCCATCGTGGCAAGACGTTCGGCCGAGAGGCGCGCCGGTCCGCGCGGCTTGCGCGGCGCCGCAGCGGCATGCACGCGTGTCCAGACCGCAGCGGCCGAGGCCACGGAAATCTGCTGCCCGACGATCGCGCGGGCGAGCGTGGTGAACGGATCGCCGCGTCGCACGAGGTGGATGTCCGGATGCGCCCGGATCAGGCGCCGCAGCACCCGGTCGCGCCGGCCGAGGACGCGCGTCGCCTCGTCCCAGAATGCGGGCTTCGCGGGCGGCTTCGGCGGCGGTCGGGGCACGGGAAAATGGGGATTTTCGGCGGGGCGGGCCGGCGGTCGCGAAATGACCCGCACCCGGGGCCCCGTCCGTCGCATCGGCCACCGCCTGGGACCCCGTTCAATGGTACATTACGCGGCTTTTTGTTTTCGGGGACCGGAATGCACGAAACAAGGATGTCGGCCATGACGATCGCGCGCCTCGCCGCGGCTGCAGTTCTCGCGGTGGGCTCGGTGGTGTGGCCCATCGCCGCCGTGGCTGCAGCAGATCCGGCGAAAGTCCTGCGCGTCGCGTTCGAGGTCGAGGAAACGGGGTTCGACCCCGTCAAGGTCACCGACAACTATTCCAGCCAGATCATCGAGAACGTCTTCGAGCGGCTCCTGACGTACGATTACCTCGCGCGCCCGGCGAAGATCGTCACCGAGGCTGCGGAAACGCTGCCCGAAATCTCGGCCGACGCGAAGACGTTCACATTCAAGCTGCGCAAGGGCGTCTACTACTCGCCGGATCCCGCGTTCAAAGGGGCGCGCCGCGAGATGGTCGCGCAGGACGTCGCCTATTCGATCAAGCGACTGGTTGATCCCGCGAACCGCTCGCCGTGGCGTTTCCTGGTCGACGGCAAGATCGTCGGCCTCGACGCCGTCGCCAAGGCCGCCGCCAGCTCGAACAGGTTCGACTACGACGCCAAGGTCCCCGGCCTCGAGGTCGTCGACAAGTACACGCTGCGCGTACATCTCACGGCGACCGACTTCAACTTCGTGTACATCATGGCGATGCCCGCGCTGTCGATCGTCGCGCGCGAGGTCATCGAGACCTATCGCGACGACACCAACGCGCATCCCGTCGGCACCGGGCCCTACCTCCTCAAGAGCTGGGTCCGCAAGTCCAAGATGATTCTCGAGGCCAACCCGGACTACCGCGGCTTCATCTGGGACTTCGCTGCCGGCGACGGGGTGCGCGACGCGTCGGTGGTGAAGGAAATGCGCGGCAAGAAGATGCCGCAGATCGGCCGCATCGAGGTCAGCGTCATCATCGAGGAGCAGTCGCGCTGGCTCGCGTTCCAGCGCGGCGAGATCGACTACATCGACCGCTTCGGCTCGTTCGCGCCGATCGCGATCCCCGACAACAAGCTCGCACCGGACCTCGCGGCGAAGGGCATCTACTGGGACCGCAGCATCGAGCCCGAGATCACCTACTACTTCTTCAACATGAAGGACCCGGTGGTCGGCGGCTACACGAAGGAGCGCATCGCGCTGCGCCGCGCGATGATCATGGCCTACGACACGCAGGAGGAGATCAAGGTCATCCGCAAGAACCAGGCGATCGAGGACCAGGGTCCGATTCCCGCGGGCGTGGTCGGTTACGATCCGAATTACCGGAACGTCAACCAGTACGACCCCGTGACGGCGAACAAGCTGCTCGACGCGGTCGGGTACAAGAAGGGACCCGACGGCTATCGCACCGATCCGGCCGGCAAGCCGGTGACGATCGTGCTCACGTCGGAACCGCAGGCGATCAGCCGCGAGTACGACGAGCTGTGGAAGAAGTCGCTCGACCGGATCGGCCTGCGCTTCGCGACCGCCAAGAGCCCGTTCTCCGACAACATCAAGGCCGGCGAAGCCTGCCAGCTCGCGATGTGGGGATCGGCGTGGCACGCGGACTACCCCGACGGCGAGAACTTCATGCAGCTCCTGTACGGCCCCAACATACATCAGAGCAACCACGCGTGCTACGAGTCGAAGGCGTTCGACGCGATGTACGACAAGATCCGCAACATGCCGAACTCGCCCGAGCGCGACCTCATCTTCCGCGAGATGGCACGGCAGGTCGAAGTGGACGGCGTGTGGAAGATGGGCGTGTCGCGCTACCGCAACGTGCTCGTCTATCCGCAGGTCCGGGGCTATCGATACCATCCGATCATGACGGCGATCTGGCGCTACATCGACATCGACAACGCCAAGCGGCGCCCCTGATCGCCGCGCGCCTGTCGTCCGCCGTCGTCCCCGCTTCGTCCATGCAGATTCCAGTTCCTTCCGTTCGCGGTTGCATCGCGCGCGTCGCCGTGGCGGCCTTCGCGCTGGCATTCGCGTCCGGCGCGGCCGCGGCCGCCGACCCGGCCAAGGTGATCCGGTACGTCTTCCCGGCGGGCGAGGAGGGCTTCGATCCCGCTGCGGCGCACGATCTTTATTCCGGCACCGTCGAGCAGGCGATCTTCGAGACGCTCCTGACCTACGACTATCTCGCGCGTCCCGCGAAGCTCGTGCCGATGGCGGCCGAAGCGCTCCCCGAAGTCAGCGACAACGGGCAGACGTACACGTTCAAGGTGCGCAAGGGTGTCTACTTTGCACCGGATCCGGCGTTCAAGGGGGTGAAGCGCGAGCTCGTCGCCGAGGACTTCGCCTACTCGATCAAGCGCCTCGTCGATCCGGCGATCCATTCGCCGTGGTCGTGGCTCGTCGAAGGCAAGATCGTCGGTCTCGACGAGCAGGCCGCGAAGGCGAAGAAGACGGGCAAGTTCGACTACGGCGCCAGGGTCCCCGGGCTCGAGGTCGTCGACCGGTACACGCTGCGCATTCGGTTGACCCAGCCCGACTACAACATGTCGTACGTGCTGGCGCACGAGCCCACCAGCGCGGTCGCGCGCGAAGTGATCGCGGCCTACGGAGACGAAGGCGGGCGCGTGATGGCGAACCCGGTCGGCACCGGCGCCTACCGGCTCGTCCACTGGGTCCGCTCGTCGAAGATCGTGCTCGAGGCCAATCCGGACTATCGCGGCTTCGTCTGGGACTTCCAGCCGGGCACCGACCCGGACGACAAGCGCATCGTCGCCGAGATGAAGGGCAAGAAGATGCCCCAGATCGGGCGCATCGAGATCAGCATCATGGAGGAGGACCAGTCGCGCCTCCTCGCGTTCCAGAACGGCGAGCTCGACCTCATGAACATGGAGGGCCCGCTCGCGCCGAAGGTGCTGAACGGCGGGACGCTCACGCCCGATCTCGCGAAGAAGGGCGTCCGGCTGTCGCGCTTCGTCGACCCGGAAATCACCTACACCTACTGGAACCTGATGGATCCCGTCGTCGGCGGGCTCACGCCGGAGAAGATCGCGCTGCGCCGCGCGATGGCGATGTCCTATCCGGTCGACGAGGAGATCAAGGTCATCCGCAACGGCCAGGCGATCGAGGCGAATTTTCCGGTCCCGCCGGGTGTGGTCGGCAGCGATCCGGCGTGGCGCTCCAGCGTAAAGTACGATCCGGCCGCGGCCAATGCGCTGCTCGACAAATTCAGCTACCGGAAAGGTCCGGACGGGTGGCGTACGCTGCCGGATGGCAAGCCGCTCGTCATGCACTATGCGTCGCGCCCGGATTCGCTCGGGCGCCAGCAGGACGAGCTCTGGAAAAAGGCGCTCGACGGCGTCGGGATCCGGATGGAAGTGAGGAAGGACAAGTTCGCCGAGCTCCTCAAGCTCGAGAAGCAGTGCAAGCTGCAGATGCGCACCGCCTCCTGGATCGCCGACTATCCCGATGCCGACAACTTCATGCAGCTGCTCTACAGCAGGAACATCTACCAGAGCAACAATGCCTGTGCAACGATTCCCGAATACGACCGGCTCTACGAGCAGTCGGTCCGGCTGCCGGCAGGCCCCGAGCGCGACCGGCTCTATCGAGACATGGCGCGGATCATCGAGGTCTATGCTCCCTGGCGCCTCGGGATCAGCCGCTATCGCAACATGCTGGTGCAGCCGCGGGTTCTGGGGTACAAGAAACACCCGATACTGCACGCGGAGTTCCAGTTCATCGACCTCGCCCCGGCGCAGAAGTAGAGCGGGCGGCGCGGTCCGGATTGCAGGAGGAAGAAGGTGGTACTGAAGGAGAGAGCGGGACGGCCGGCAACCCCGGCACGTACCCTATAAGATTGCGCCGCGGCCGGCTCCAGACCGGGGCCGGCCGCGATGCGACGCAATCGACTTGAACGCATGACCGGGCCGCGAGGCACGCGCCGGACGCCGCAGCGTCGGCGCCCTCCGCCGCGGCCCATCGGCAAGCCCGCGCCGCGCGCCAACCGCGCAGCCGGGGGGAGGTTGACTAGGCAATGGGCGCATACATCATCCGACGACTCTGGCAGATGATCCCGACGATGCTCGGGGTGATTCTGCTGGTCTTCGTCCTGTTCAACTGGGTCGGCGGCGACCCGGCCTACGTGCTGGCCGGCAAGATCTCGAACCAGGAGCAGATCGACAACATCCGGCGCCAGCTCGGCGTCGACCAGCCCTGGTTCGTCCAGCTCTGGATCTTCATCAAGCAGGTCGTCACGGGCGACTTCGGCGCCTCGTGGAGCACCAACGAGAAGGTCTCGCACATCCTCGCGACGCGCCTCGGGCCGTCGCTGACGGTGGTGCTGCCGCTGACGATCCTCGACGCGCTGATCTCCATCGCGCTGGCGCTCGCCGTCGCCTACGTGCGCGGCTCGCTGACCGACCGGCTGGTGATGATCGTCTGCACCGTCGGCCTGTCGATCTCGATCCTCGTCTACATCATCGTGTTCCAGTACGTGTTCGCCTACAAGCTCGGCTGGTTCCCGGTGCAGGGCTGGGGCAACAGCTTCGGCGAGAACCTGTTCGTCTACTCGTCGCTGCCCATCCTGATCCTGCTCACCGTCAGCATCGCGCCCAGCCTGCGGCTCTACCGGACCTTCGTGCTGGACGAGATCAACCAGGACTACGTGCGCACGGGTCGCGCCAAGGGCCTGTCCGAGAACCGCATCATGTGGGTGCACGTGCTGCGCAACGCGTCGATCCCGATCATCACTAACCTCATGGCGAATCTGCCCGGCCTGCTGCTCGGGCGCGTTCCTGATCGAGCGCTTCTTCTCGATCCCGGGCATCGGCCGTGAGGTGATTCTCGCGGTCGAGCGCTCGGACTTCCCGGTGATCAAGGCGCTCACGGTCTACGTCGCGTTCGCGACGATGGCTTCGAACCTGCTGGCCGACCTCATGTACAAGTGGGTCGATCCGCGGGTCCAACTCAAATGAGTCAGATGAGCGGGGCGGCGATGGCGCAAGACAAGATGGGCGCGACGGCGAATCCGCGCGAGATCCCGCACACCGTTTCTCCGGGGCTGTGGGCGCTCGGCTGGAAGCGGCTCAAGTCCGACTACGTCGGCATGGTGTCGCTCGCGATCGTGGCGGCGTTCTTCGTGCTGATGTTCCTGTCGGCCACGGGGCTCATCGCGAAGGACTGGGCGAAGGAGGTCGGCGTCAACTATGCGCCACCGTCGTTCATCGGCGCCGACATCGAGGCCGGCGCTCCCGCCGCGCCGGCACCGGAAGCCCCCGCCGCGACGCCGCCGGCCGCGGAATACCAATCAACGATCGTCGACCCGCTCGCGAACGTGATGAACGAGATCAAGGGCGGGCAAGCCTTGCGGGCCGGCGCCGGCGGACCGCCGGCGGACGCCGGCAAGTCGGTCGACCCGCTGGCCGACGTGATGGCCGACATCAAGGCGGGCGAGAAGGACGTCGCCGCGGCTCCCGCCGAGCAGCGCGCGGCGACGCTGCCCTTCGGCGGCGACAAGTGGGGCCGCGACGTCCTGGCGAAGACCATCAAGGGCTCGGAGACGTCGATCTTCGTCGGCCTCGCGTCGGCGCTGGTCGCGGTCTTTATAGGCACGATCTTCGGCGCGCTGTCCGGCTACTACGGCAAGTGGGTCGACGACTTCTTCAACTGGTTCTACAGCGTGTTCAGCTCAATCCCGTATCTGCTGCTGATCCTCGCGGTCGCGGCGGTGCTGAACAAGCGCGGCATGGTGACGATCATCCTGATCCTCGGCCTCACCGGCTGGACCGGCGTGTTCCGCCTGATCCGCGGCGAATACATGAAGCACAAGGCGCGCGAGTACGTGCAGGCGGCCGACGCCATCGGCGCGTCGAACGCGCGGCGCATGTTCGTGCACATCTTCCCCAACGTGAGCCACGTGGTTCTGGTGCAGCTGTCGATTCTCGCGGTGGGCTTCATCAAGGCCGAGGTGATTCTGTCCTTCCTCGGATTCGGGGTGCCGGTCGACGTCGTGTCGTGGGGCTCGATGCTGAACGAGGCGCAGAACGAGCTGATCCTCGGCAAGTGGTGGCAGCTCGCCGCGGCGGGCACGGCGATGGCCGTGCTGGTCACCGCGTTCAGCCTGTTCACGGACGCGATGCGCGACGCGCTCGATCCGAAGCTGAAAGGAAAGGCAGGCGCATGAGCGGCGAGCAGGGGCCCCGCGCCTGCGCCGCGGGGATGCGAGCAAACGCGATTGCGCCCAATGGCCGACGCGTGGGCGTAGCACTTCCACGACACATCAAAGAGGCCATCGCATGATGACCGACAAGAGCAATGACCCGCTCGTCCGCGTGCGCGACCTCCGGGTCTCGTTCCAGATCGACCGCGACCACACGTTCGAGGCGGTGAAGGGCATCTCGTTCGACATCCCGCGCAACCGCACGGTCGCGCTGGTCGGCGAATCCGGCAGCGGCAAGTCCGTGACGTCGCTTGCGATCCTCGGCCTCCTGCCGCCCGAGAACTCGATCATCGGCAAGGGCAGCGAAATCGTCTACGGCGGACGCAACCTGCTGGAGCTCGATCCCGCCGAGCTGCGCAAGCTCCGCGGCGCCGACATCTCGATGATCTTCCAGGAGCCGATGACCTCGCTCAATCCCGTGTTCACCTGCGGCTTCCAGCTGACCGAGGTGCTGCGCCTGCACATGGGAATGACCGGCGCACAGGCGCGGAAGCGCGCGCTGGCACTCCTCGAGGAAGTCGGCATTCCCGATCCCGAGTACAAGATCAACGCGTACCCGTCGCAGATGTCGGGCGGCCAGCAGCAGCGGGTGATGATCGCGATGGCGATCGCCTGCGAGCCGAAGCTCCTGATCGCCGACGAGCCGACCACGGCGCTCGACGTCACGATCCAAAAGCAGATCCTCGACCTCATCGCGGCGCTGCAGAAGAAGCACCAGATGTCCGTGCTCTTCATCACGCACGACCTCGCGGTCGTCGGCGACATCGCCGACGACGTCGTCGTCATGCGCAACGGCGAGATCCGCGAGCAGGGGCCGGCGCGCGCGGTGTTCGAGAATCCGCAGGACGCCTACACCAAGGCGCTGCTGAAGTGCCGCCCGCAGCTCGACCGCCGGCCGACGCGTCTGCCCGTCATCGAGGACTACATGGACGGCACCGCGCGCGGTCCGCAGCACATGGAGGAGCGCGTGCGCGGCGCGCTGCCGGGCGACCCGGTCGTGCTCGAGGTGCGCAAGCTCTGCAAGAATTTCTATTCGCGCGAAGGCCTCTTCGGCACGCGGACGTTCGAGGCGGTGAAGGACGTCTCGTTCAAGCTGCGCAAGGGCAAGACGCTCGGCCTCGTCGGCGAATCCGGATCGGGCAAGACCACTGTCGGGCTGACGCTGATGCGGCTGCACGAGGCGACGTCCGGCGAGGCGATCTTCGAGGGCCGCGACATCCTGTCGATGTCGCCGCGCGAGTTCATGCCGTTCAAGCGGCGCATCCAGATCATCTTCCAGAACCCGTACGCGTCGCTCAACCCGCGCTTCACCATCGGGCACATCCTGACGGAGCCGATGCAAATACACGGCATCGGCGACGACTCGCAGCATCGCACGGAGCTCGCCTTCGAGCTGCTGCAGAAGGTCGGGCTTCCCGAGGTCTCGTTCTACAAGTATCCGCACGAGTTCTCGGGCGGGCAGCGGCAGCGGATCGCGATCGCCCGCTGCCTCACGATGAAGCCCGACATCCTGATCTGCGACGAATCGGTGTCGGCGCTCGACGTGTCGGTGCAGGCGCAGGTGCTGAACCTGCTGCAGGACCTGCAGGACGAGTTCGGCCTCTCCTACATCTTCATTTCGCACGACCTCGCGGTCGTGAAGTACATCTCCGACGAGATCATGGTGATGAGCGAAGGGAAGATCGTCGAGATCGCGAATTCGGACGAGGTCTATCGCAACCCGCGCGAGCCGTACACGCAGCGGCTGCTGGCGTCGATTCCGAAGG
This sequence comes from uncultured beta proteobacterium, assembly GCA_963717695.1. Classification (GTDB taxonomy): domain Bacteria; phylum Pseudomonadota; class Gammaproteobacteria; order Burkholderiales; family Casimicrobiaceae; genus CAIWHR01. Next base: position 199,905 of record CAVQWR010000007.1, read on the forward strand.
GCTGGCACCCGGGCGCCGCGCGCGCGGAGGCGCCGCCCGCCTGACACATCGCCGGTGGCCCGAAGGACGGACACTATGTCGAGCGAACGGGAGCAGGCGCTCTTCGCCGCGATCGACGGCGGCGACCTCGTTGAGGTGCGCGCAATGATTTCCGGCGACCCGGCGCTCGCCGGTGCGCGTGATCCTGCGGGTGTGTCGGCAAGCCTCCACGCCCGCTACCGCGGGCGCTCCGACATCGCTGATGCGCTGTTCGCCGCGGCAGTGAATCCGGATATCTTCGACTGCGCCGCGGCCGGGAGCCTCGTAGGCGCGACCCGCTGCGTTGATGCCACGCCAACCGCGGCAAAGGCATTCTCGACCGACGGCTTCACCGCGCTGCACCTCGCGGCCTTCTTCAACCGGTCAGAGGTCGCCGCGCTGCTGATCGAGCGCGGCGCCGACGTGGATGCCGTCGCGCGCAATCCGATGAAGGTGCGGCCATTGCACAGTGCCGCGACGATGCGGGCTGGCGCCGTGGTCGCGGCGCTGCTCGCGCACGGCGCAGATCCCAATGCACCGCAGGAGCAGGGCGCGACCGCGCTCATGTCGGCGGCGGCGAGCGGAGACGCCGCGAGTGTCGTGGCTCTGTTGAAGCACGGCGCCGACGTGCACGCGCGCGGCGCTGACGGCAAGAGCGCGCTCGACCACGCGCGGGAGCGCAACCGGCAGGACGTCGTCAGGCTTCTTTCGCCAGCGGCAGGTTGAGAGCCTCGCGGGGCAGGTGCCCCCGCCGTGGCGGCTGCGATTGACGCGGCGCTCGTGGTTTCTCCTGCGGCGGTTGCTGCACGTGAATGCGAATCCGTCGCATTTGCACATCGGCGATTTCCTTGTTGCGCAATCCACCGCGATCCGCGACGTGTTCGTGATCGCGCGAAGGTCGTTGACCTGCGTCAACCTGTCGCAGGGATGCCGGGTGGACATTGCGTTTCAACATGTACTTGCAGCGTCACGATGTCCGCCCGGATCGCATTTGCGCGTTCCGCCTGCAGATCACGACCCTCGCCCGGCCGTGGATCGATTCCGGGCCACCCGGCGCGATCGACCGATCGACTTCCGTGGTCTGAACCACCATTCGCACACAACCTATCCCGGATCCCAACATGGACGAGCCCGCGTCGAAACCATCATTGGCCAGCCGTTTGCGCGCCCTCTTCCTGCGTCCCTCGCGTTTTTCTCTGGTTGCGGTGGCAGCGATCGGAATGATCTGCGGGCTCATGTTCTGGGGCGCCTTCAACACCGGCATGGAGGCGACGAATCAGCTCGTTTTTTGCACGAGCTGCCACGAGATGCGCGACACGGTGTTCCAGGAATACAAGGAGACCATTCATTACAAGAATCGCTCGGGCGTGCGCGCGATCTGCCCCGACTGTCACGTGCCGAAGGACTGGACGCACAAGTTCGTGCGCAAGGTTCAGGCAAGCAAGGAGCTCTACAGCAAATTCATCGGGGGCTCGATCGACACGCCGGAAAAATTCGAAGCCAAGCGGATGGAACTGGCCGAGCACGTCTGGGCGACGATGAAGGAAACCGATTCGCGCGAATGCAGGAACTGCCACTCCTGGGATGCCATGGATCCGCACAAGCAGAGCCCGCGCGCCGCGGCGAAGATGGCGCAGGCGCAGAAGGAGGGCAAAACGTGCATCGATTGCCACAAGGGGATCGCGCACCTGCTGCCCAAGGAATACAACGAGGACGATCAATGATGCTCGACCCGACTCGAATTTGATGAGCAGGAGAGGACGATGACGACAGCGCTCTGGACCGTATTTGCCAGTTTGGCATTGGTGGCTGTTTTTACTGCGTGCATCGTGGTGGTGGTCGTGGGGGTACGCTCGCTGGAGCACATCGTGTGGAGGATCCGGCACAAGCGCGTGGCATGAGTTCCGTGCCGCCACGAAGCCGGGCCGCAGCGCCGCACCCATATCCTATTGAGGCCGACGTGAAAGCAGCAATGAAGCCAGGCCGGTGCGTCATGCCGGGCGCGCTCGCGCTTGCCGGCGCGTTGCTGGCCGCAGTATCCACGGACGCCGTCGCCCTGGATGTCATCGCCGCGCAGACGCTCGCACGCCAGAGCGGTTGCCTGAAGTGCCACAGCGTCTACCAGAAGAAGGTCGGCCCGGCGTGGAAGGATGTCGCCGTCAAGTATCACGGCGAGCCGGATGCCGAGAAGCGCCTGTATCTGCACGTCACGACGGGACGCAAGGCAAAGTTCGAGGACGGACACACCGAGGACCACCCGATCGTCAAGACGAACGATCCCGCGCGCGTGAACAACCTGGTGGAGTGGATTCTCGCGCTCCCGGTCGCCGCGCCGGTAGACGCCGACGCTGCAAGGACGCTCGCGCGGCAGAGCAAATGCCTCGAATGCCACGCCGTGGACGTCAAGAAGGTGGGCCCGGCATGGAAGGACGTCGCGACGAAGTACCTCGACAAGCCCGATGCCGAGGACAGGCTCTACAAGCACGTCACGACGGGACGAAAGGCAAAGTTCGCCGACGGCCACGAGGAGAGTCATCCGATCGTGAAGACGCGCGATCCCGACCGGATCAACAACCTCGTCGACTGGATCCTGTCGCTGAAGTGAGCCCGACGGCGCCCCGCTCGGCGCCGGCACTCGTAGGTCCTTCCCCGCGGCACCAACGCGATCAGTTGCCGCATCCATCCTGAAGTTCGTGCCGAATTTCGCGTGCAGGCGCGAAGTCGCGCCCGTCGCGTCGTTCATCCTGGCAGTTCAATCGCGCGCGATCACAATGCGACGCAATCTCAATCGCAATACACGAACTTGCGCTTGTTGCTTTTGTGAGCGCGCGACGCGATTCATCGCGATCCCGTGCGACGAATTGACCTGCGTCAAGATGACGCAGGGGCGAGCGGCAGAAAGTTCATCGCATGCAACACGAACGTGCACTGACGTACGCACGAACGCTCACGGCCTTCCGGCCAGTCCCGCGACTTCGCGCTCGCGAAGCCTCATTTCCCTCGGAGAATCCATGAACATCAATCGACCTTGCGTGTCGGCGCTCGGCCTCGCCACTGCAGCACTCGCGCTTTCATTGTCAGGGAACGCGTTCGCGGTCGATGCCGCTGCCGCTCAGGCGCTCGCCCGGCAGAACAACTGCTTCAAGTGCCACGCGGTCGACAAGAACAAGGAGGCGACGTCCTGGCACGAGCTCGCCGCGAAGCTCAAGAGCGACAAGAACGCGCAGGCAACGCTGATGAAGCACCTGACCACCGGACCCAAGGTCAAGTTCCTCGACGGTCACGAGGAGGAGCACCCGATCATCAAGACCAAGGATCAGGACCAGATCAAGAATCTGATCGACTGGATCCTGTCCCTGTAGCGATCGCCTCCGGGCATTCGCGGGGAACGCGACCGGCGCATTCCGCCGGTCGACAGGAAGTGCAACGAAGGGGAACAACGATGCGTGCGAAATTCTGGTTGGCGCTGTGTGCGATGGCCGTCGGGCTGGGCGCGGGAGGCATTGCCATGGCGGCCGACGCTCCGGTTCAGGATCAAGCGAAGGCCGAATTGGTGAAGCAGGCACTCGCCAAGGATGCGGTATGCACCAAGTGCCACGACGAGAACGACAACAAGGCGATCCTTTCGATCTACCAGACAAAACACGGCGTGAAGGCGGACCCGCGGACGCCGGGCTGCCAGACGTGCCACGGCGCGAGCGATGCGCATGTGAAAAATCCGCAGGGATCGCGCGTGCGTCCGTCGCCGGACGTCGTGTTCGGTCCGAAGTCGGCCACTCCGGTGGGCGAGAAGAACGATGTCTGTCTCCAGTGCCACAAGTCGGGCGCGAGGACGTACTGGACCGGCAGCACGCATCAGTACCGTGACGTCGCCTGCGCGACCTGCCATCAGGTGCATGCGCCGCGCGACCCGGTGCTCGCGAAGATCACCCAGCCCGACGTCTGCTTCGGATGCCACAAGTCGCAGCGCGCGCAGATCCATCTGGTCTCGACGCATCCGATACTCGTGGGCAAGGTCGCCTGCTCGGATTGCCACAATCCGCACGGCTCGGAAGCCCCGAAGCTGATGGTCAAGGAGACGATCAACGAGACCTGCTACACCTGCCATGCCGAGAAGCGCGGTCCGTTCCTCTGGGAGCACAGCCCGGTGGTGGACGACTGCACGAACTGCCACACGCCGCATGGCTCGACGAAGCCGGCATTGCTGAAGGCACGCGCACCGTGGCTGTGCCAGGAATGCCACAGTGGCGATCACGGCGCGGCGATCAACAGCGGCGCCAACCTGCCGACCGGCAACGCGACAACGATAAATGGGCTGCAGCCGCTGGGCAATCAGAGCCCGCGCGCGCAAACCAATGCCCGTGCGTGCCTCAACTGTCACGTACTGATCCATGGATCGAATCATCCGGCTGGCGCGAAGTTCCAGCGGTGAGCCAATGCGAATCGGGGAGCATGAGATGAAGAGCAGGCAGGAGTGTTTTGCGGTCCGGGCGTCGGTTGCTGCAGTGCGCGTCGCGCTTCTGGCGATGGCTTTCGCACCCGCGGCGTATGCGGCAGGCGCGAGCGAGCCGGATCCGGCCGTGGCCGCGCTGACCAATCCGACGAGCACGATCGAGGTGGGCGCGGGCTACGTGAGCCAGGACTCGTTCAAGTTTGGCCAGTACAACGGCCTCTTCAACAAGGGCGTCTACGGCATCTTCAACATCGACGCGCGCGGCGGCGCTGCCTACGACAGCGATAGTGCGCAACGCTGGCGAATCTATGGCACGAACCTGGGCCTCGACGACCGGTACCTCTACGGCGAGTTCGGCGATCAGGGCACCTACAAGATCTGGGGATCGTTCGACCAGCTGCGCAGCAACTACACGACGGGAGATTCGTACCAGACGCCGTTCCAGGGCGCGGGGTCCAATCTTCTGACGCTGCCGAAGAACTGGGTCAAGCCGGTCGTGCCGCAGGCAAACGCGACCGGCGGCAATTTTCGATCCCTCTCGCCCACCACCGGGCTTGCGAACACCCTGGTGAACGGCGTCTCGACGCCGCCGACCGCGGCGCAGCAGGCGACCGTCGCCAACATCATTGCGAACGACATCCCGGATTTCCAGAACGTCGACCTCGAAACCACCCGCAAGACCTACGCGGGCGGCTTCAGCGTCAACCTGGCGCCGCGCTGGGTGTTCTCCGCCAGCGCGAGCCAGACGCAGCAGGATGGCCTGAAGCCCTTGTCGTCGGTTACCTCGAGCTCGGGTGAGTGGGCGGGTGTTCTGCCCAACCTCATCGACTACACGACGAACCAGTACAACGCGGCCATCACGTACACGGGGCAGGAGTACTTTCTGACGGCGGCGTACTACGGCTCGTTCTTCACGAACGGCGTGCAGAGGATGACATGGGAAAACGTCAACGCGCCGGGTACCTTTGCGTCGATGAGCAGCGCGCCCGACAACGACTTCAACCAGTTCATTCTGAAGGGCGGCTATAACTTTTCGCCGACGACGAAGCTCGTGATGGGCGCGTCGTATTCGACCAACACGCAGAACCAGGCCTATATCAACGATGCCGGTGCCTTGCCGCTCGGAACGCCCGTCTCATCGCTGAACGGCTCGGTCGACACGACGCAGTTCAACGCGCGCCTCACCTTCCGCCCGATGAAGGAGCTGACCGCGAACATCGGCTACAAGTACCTCGACCGCGACAACAAGACGCCGGTCAACATCTACGAGTTCTACGACGCAAATGAGCCGAAGTCTGGCACGTCCGCGTTCAATTCGACGCTGATCGGCCTCGGCCTCGCGCCGGCGGGAACGAGCCTGGGCAGCAACATCAATATCTACGCCAACCGTCCGTACAGCAAGAAATCCAACGTCCTCAACGCCGACGCGGCCTACGCGATCGCGCCGGGTCAGTCGGTGAAGGGCGATTACGAGTACCAGCAGGTCGACCGGAACTGCCCGGGATCCTGGATCGACTGTGCCGACGCCAACAAGGTCACTGAAAACACGTTCCGCCTCGCCTACGACGCGACGATGGTCGAAACCGTCAGCGGGCGCGTCAGCTATTCGTACGCGCAGCGGCGCGTCGACTACAACGAGAACGCGTTCCTGTCGCTGGTGCCGATGGCCAACTACGTGCCAACCGGCGTCGCGACGACGATCAGCGCATACCAGTACCTGCTGAACACCGGCTTGACTGGTTTCGGGCCGGTCGCAGGCTTCCCGGCGACGCCGCTGACCGGCGATGCGGCCGTGTATTCGCCCAACAACAACATCCTGCCGCAGGCGCTGTACGGCAGCCGCAACAACATCAACGAGGAAGTCGGGATGCGCCGGTTCAACATGGCCGACCGGGACCGCAATCAGGTGCGAGGTTCGCTGAACTGGGACGCCACGGAGCAGATCTCGCTGCAGGGCAATGTCGAATACACGGACGACAACTTCACGAACTCCGTGTACGGCCTGCAGAGCAACAAGGGTCTCATGGCGAACCTCGAGGCGAACTGGACCGTCAGCGAGAACTTCACGGCAAACTTGTTCTACACATACGAGGAGCAGAAGGCGCAGAGCGCCGGCATCTCATACGGCAGCAACAGCAGCACGGCGAGCGTCAATGGAAGCACGGTCGTATCCGGCGGCTGCTTCAACACGGTCGTGGCGAAGAACATGAACGCCAAGATCGACCCGTGCCTCAACTGGTTCACCGACATGAAGGACAAGGTGAACACGATCGGCGCCGGCTTCGACTGGAAGAACCTCGCGTCCGGCAAGCTGGAGGTCATCGGCAACGTGCTTTACAGCGACGCGCGTACCGACATCGGCGTTACCGGCGGCTCATATGTGAACAACCCGTATGCCGTTGCCGGAAAGCCGCCCGTCGATCCCGCCGTGCTCTTCATCCCGGCGGCCAACATGCCGACCGTGAGCCAGAAGTTGCTGGAAGTGCAGATCGCCGGGCAGTACGCGCTCGACAAGCAGTCGTCGATCCGCGCGTTCTACTGGTTCCAGAAGCTGCGGGTCACCGATTACGCGTACGACGGGATGCAATACGGAACCGTCACCGCGGTGCTGCCGACCAACGAGCAGGCGCCGGACTACAACGTCTCGGTCGTGGGACTGTCATATGTCTACCGCTGGCAATGAGGTCGTCGTCGACGCAACGCCCCTCATGGCGACTGTGCGCGCGCGACCGCGGCTGAAATGATCCCTGCGGGGCGAAATGGGGGCCAGCATGAATGAAAGGGCGCGTCATCATTGTCTGGAGTTGTTGCGGCCGACGGTCGCAATGGCGGCGCTTGCCACCGGCGCGATCCTGATCGCGCTTTCGTGGCCAGCGGCCGCGCAGGCGCAGCATCCGGATCGCAGCGGCAAGGAAGTCGTTGAATCGCTCTGTATTTCATGCCACGGCACCGGGGCGAGCGGCGCACCGAAAATCGGCGACAAGAAGGCGTGGGCGGCACGCTCGGCGCAGGGGCTGAGCAGCCTTTCGAAGCACGCATTGGACGGCATTCGGCAAATGCCGGCGCACGGCGGCAATCCCAACCTCAGCAACACGGAGATCGAGCGCGCGATCACCTACATGGTGAACCAGTCGGGAGGCAACTGGACCGAGCCCATCAGCCGCACCGAGAAGACGCCCGATCGGACGGGAGAGGCAATCGTCAATGCGCAGTGCTCCAAGTGCCACGCGACGGGGGTCGGCGGTGCGCCGAAGATCGGCGATCGCGCGGCGTGGATTCCGCGGGTCAAGCAGGGCCTCGACGTCGTCGTGCGTTCGGCGATCAAGGGGCACGGCGCAATGCCGCCGCGCGGCGGCCTCGCCGATCTGACCGACCCCGAGATCAAGAGCGCGGTTGTCTACATGATGAATTACGGAGTCGTCCCGGCGAAGCCATGATCGTCGGCTGACGTGCATCGGCGCGACCCACGAAGGCCGCGCGGCGCTCGTGCACGGCGTGGCAATGCTACAGCGTGAACGTCATCTCCGAGAGCAGCACGCCCGGAAGCCGCATGCTCGCCAGCGCACGCTCGTGGTACGTGTCACTCGAAAGCAGGAGCTCGGTCTCGGTGGTCAGCGCCTCGAGATTGGCACCCAGCATCCGGAAGATCGTGTCGTCGAAGCGCAGCACGTCGATCGGCGCGACGATCCGGCCGTTCTCGACCCAGAACGTCGCGAAGCGCGTCATGCCGGTCATGCGTCCGGCAGGGCGGTCCGAGTAGTTGAGGTAGTGCAGGTTGCCGGCGTAGATTCCGGTGTCGAGGGCCGCCAGTGCATCGGCGCTCGCCAGCGTGCCGCCCTCCATCGCGAGCGACTCCGGGCCTTCGAACCCGTTCGCGCCGTTGGCGTCGAGCGCGAATTCGCGTGCGGTGCGCGGTGAGGTCAGCGCGCCGACGAGCCGTCCCGCCTGGATCAGCGGGACGCGTGCGGGACGCGCGAAGCCTTCGGCCTGGAATCCGGGCGCGACGCCATCGGCCGTCGCCTCGGTCATCGTGACGATTGGATCGAGCGCGAGACCTTCGGTGCCATTCTCGCCGCGCATCCGGGTCAGACTGCTTTGCTTCGTCGCGAGCGCACGTGCCGAGAATCCGCCCCAGCACAGCATCGATGCGACGTCCTCGAATGCCGACGGGGCGAGAAAGACGCGGTATTTCCCGGGCTCGAGTGTCCTGGGCGGCCGCGCGATGTCGGCGAGCTGCGCGCGCGCCAGAGCCATCTTCGCGGCGAATGCGGCGGCATCCCACGTGAAGCCGGACAGCCCCGACTTCACCGCCTTGTCGGCGCGGTGATAAAGGCTCCACTGCAGGTCGAACGTTGTCGCCTCGTGCCAGTTGCGCTGGCCGAGCGTGTTGGTGAAGCCGCGATAGACGGGGCCGCCCGCGTACAGACCGACGAGGTCGAGACCCTCGGCGTCGCCCAGCACCGTCGCGACGATCTCCTCGGCGTCGGGCAGCGGTCCGCCGCGCACGGCACGCGACGACTGCGGGACGGTCGAGATCAGGAGATGGGGATCGTCGGCGAGATCGGGCAGCGTCGAACGGAGTTCGCCGACGGCCGCCGCGAGGCGCGCGCGGTCGGCAGCGAAATCGCCGGACAGCGACAGCTGTCGGGTCGCCTGGCGCGCGCCGCTGACGAGGCCGACGTCGAGATAGCGCTGGCTGACGCTTCCCGGCTGGCGCACCTTGCCGCGATTCATCCGCACGAAGTCGGTGGTTTCCGCGGCGAGCCACGCGAGGCCCGTCTCGCCGGCGTGCACCAGGCCGTCGAGCGCGCTCGCGAGCTCCTGGAAATAGGCTTCCATCGTTGCCGGCGTGGTGCCGGTTTCGCGGGGGACCATCACGCACTCCTTGTCGATTGCGGCGCCGCTGCGATACGCGTCTTGGCGATCATTGCTCGCCTCCGAACACGGCGACGTCGCGGAACACGCACGCCGGCGACGCGTGCCCCACGCGAATCACCTGCGACGGCTCGCCCTTGCCGCAGTACGGCGTTCCCAGCACCTGCATGGTGTCGGCGTTGCCGACCATCGCGAGGCTGCGCCAGAAGTTCGCGCTGATGCCGCGGTAGTTGGGGTTCTTCACGACGGCGCCGAGCTTGCCGTTCTCGATCAGGCGCCCGCGCTCGCAGCCGAACTGGAACTTGTTGCGCGAGTCGTCGATCGACCACGAGCTGTTCGTCTCCATCATCACGCCGCGCTCGATGCCCGCGATCATGTCGGCGAGCGCTGCAGTGCCCGGCTCGAGATTGAGATTCGCCATCCGGTCGATCGGCGGCCGGTTCCAGCCGTCGGCCCGGGCGTTCGATGTCCCGGGAAGTCCGGCGCGTGCCTGCGAAATGGCGCCACCGAGCGGACGCTCGAGCACGCCGTTCCGGATGAGGTGGACTTTTTCCGCCTTCGTGCCGTCGTCGTCCCAGCCGTATGCCGCGAGCTCCTCGCCGCGGGTCGGATCGAACACGATGTTGAGGAGATCGGACCCGTACCGGTAAGTGCCGAACATGTCCGGCGTGACGAAGCTCGTGCCGGCGAAATTGCGCTCGTCGCCGAGGATGCGGTCGAGCTCCAGCGGATGCCCGATCGACTCGTGGATCTGCAGGACCATCTGGTCCGGCGCCAGCAGGACGTCCATCGTCCCGCTCGGGCAGTTCGCTGCGCCGACGAGCTCGAGCGCTTCCTCGGCGATCCGGCGGCCGGCGCCGCTGAAGCCGAAGCGCTCGAGAATCTCGTCGCCGCCCTGCTGGCAGATGCCGCGGTAGCCGTTGAGGGAACGGGTCTGCGTGTCACCGTCGGCGTGCGCGGTGACCGAGATCCCTGGCAGCAGGAAGCGATAGCGCTGCGTGACGTCGCCGCCGGTGCTGGTGACGAGCCGGTGCGTCGCCGTGCGCACTTCGAGATAGGCCTCCCAGTCGACGATGCGCGGATCGAAGCCGGCCTGTCGCGATTCGTGCATGAGGAGCTCGAACCATTCCCGGCGTGAGCGCATCGGCGCGGCAAGCGAAGGCGACGCGTACTCGCCGCGCGGCGCGGGTCGCGGCAGCGTCCGCGAATCGAACAGCGCGAGCTTCGCGGTCGCGCGCGCCCACGCTGCCGCGCGCTCGAGCGCGGCGGCGAGTCCGGCCGGCGATGTGTCGCCGGTCGCGGCATAGCCGTAGCCTCCATCCGCATAGACGGTGGCCATCGCGCCGCGGTCGGCACAGGCATACGGAGGAAGCGCGACGTCCTTGCGGACGGTGAACGACTCGCCCGTCTCCTCGACGATGCGGAGCGACCAGAAGTCGGTGCGCTCGAGCCTGGGCAGGTCCGGAAAGGTTGATGCGGTCGGCGTCGGGCATGGGGTGGCGTGCTCCGAGGTGGCGTCGCGCCGGGGTGGCCGGTGCTGCGCGAAAAAAGGGCGGATTATCGCCCGGAACGCCCGTGCCGCGCTACCGCGCCGGGTTTCAGCCGCCGGGAGGCGGCGCGGTGGCGGCGAGGTCGCCGAGAAAGCTCGCGCACCGGCTCGATCTCCCGCGCGTAGTGACGCCAGCGGCGCGAGGATCGCTGATAGAGCGGCTCGCGCACCTGCCAGACGCTCGCGGTCTTGACCGCATTGGCGACCTTGTGAAACTCCATGCAGCCTTCTTCCCACGGGAGTCCGCAGAATTCGAGCAGCCGCCGGACGGCCGGCTCCGGCTCTCGCACGAACGCGTCGTAGTCGAAGTCGAGGATGTCCGCGCCGTAGAGCGACTTCCAGTGCGCCATCAGCCGCCGGTATTCGCGGTAGTAGTGCGCCGTGTCCATCAGGTCGAGGGCGTAACCCATCGCGTGGTCGAGGTGCAGGAAATGCACCGACAGGCAGGTGTCCAGCGGATCGCGCGTGGTGTGCACGATCCTCGCGTCGGGAAACAGCTCCTTGATGAGCCCGATGTAGAGGAAGTTGTCCGGTCGCTTGTCGGTGACGACGTTGCCTCCGGGAAAGAGCTTCGCGATGCCGCCGACGTACCGCGCGGCGAGTTCGCCGATCTGGCCCGGCGCAACTTCCGCCATGCGCTCGGGGAAGGGCGCGAGCTCCGTGGCGACGATGCCCGGGATGAAGTTGATCTCGCCGCCGGCCTTCACCTGCGAATGCCCGGCCAGCACCTGCTCGGTCAGCGTCGAGCCGGAACGGTACATCCCGCAGATGAAGATCGGGCGCACGGCAGGGTCGACTCGCGGACGCGCGGGCACCGCGCGCGGGAATGCCCGGATGATGCGGTCGACGAAAGCCTCGTGGCGGGTGCGATCGTAGAGCACCGCGCCCGGTGGCGCGCAGGCGCGGCTCGCGCGATTGGCGTCGGCGTATGCGCGGAACGCGCCGTCGTACTCGCCGGCCGCGTCCAGCGCGCGGCCGAGCGCGAACCCGAGGGCCGCACGGTCGACCGCTGAGACCTGGGTGCCGGTTAGTGCATGGATCAGCTTCCCGATCAGCGGATCGTCGCGGGTCGACGCCGGCGCGAGGTCGGCATAGCGCGCGAGCGCGGCATGGCAATCCGGATCGATCGCAAGGATTCGCTCGTAGAGTGCCATCGCCTCGTCGCGCCGGCCGAGATCCGACTTGAGGTTGGCGAGGTTCAGGAGCGCCGGGACATACGCCGGGTTGAGCGCGAGGGCGGCCGCGAGCTCGCGCTCGGCCGCATCCTCGCGGCGCAGGCAATCCGAATAGATGACGCCGCGGTTGAGGTGGACCTCCTCGGGATCGCGGACGTTGTGGTCGAGTGCCTGCTGATACGACGCGAGCGCGGCGTCGAATTTCCCGAGACCGCGCTGGACACGGGCGAGGTTGTACCAGCTGTCCGACAGTTCGGGCCACCGCGAGAGGAGATGCTCGTAAACCCTCTCGGCGTCGGACAGGCGACCGGCGTGCTCGTGCCGCGCCGCTTCCCGCAGCAGCGAGCGCTGTTCGGCTGCGGTCACTGGAACGCGAGCCTTTGCCGCATTCGCGATGCAGGAATCATCGATCCGCTGGAATGGGTGGCGCGGAGGCGTCGGCGCCCGCCGTGCCGACGCTGCGTTGTGCGAGCGCGGCGAGCGAGGGGCCGACGACGCGCACGATCCGCCAGTCCGGGAGGACCGTCGCGCCAAGCGACTGGTAGAACTCGATTGCCGACATGTTCCAGTCGAGCACCGACCACTCGAACCGTCCGCATCCGCGTGCCTGTGCGATGCCGGCGAGCGCGCGCAGGAGCGCCTGCGCACAGCCCTGCCGACGGTATTCGGGCCGCACGAACAGGTCCTCGAGCCACAGTCCCGGCCGGCCGAGAAACGTCGAGAAGTTGTGCAGGTAGAGCGCAAACGCGGCGGCCTCGCCGTCCCGCCACGCGAGCAGCACCTCGGCGCGCGGCGTGGGGCCGAAGAGCGCCGCCTCGATGTCCGCTTCGGATGCGACGAAGAGATGCCGGAGCTTCTCGTAGTCGGCGAGCGCGCCGATCATCGAATGGATGACGGCGACGTCCTCGCGCCGCGCCTCGCGAATCTCGAAGGACGGTCCGGCGTCGCTCGCGGGCGGCTGCGGCGGGGTCAAGGCGTCCGGTTCACGGCGGAACCTGCTTGCCGTATCCGGGCGAGCTTGGCGGCGTACAGCTCGTGGTCCTGCCGCGTCGAGCTGTATTCCAGCGCACGCGCCAGCTCCCAGCGCGCCGAGTCGGTTTCGCCCAGTCCGACGTCGGCGATCGCGAGCCAGTAGTGGAACTCGCCGTTGTACGGCGCGCGCGCGACTTCCCTTGCGAACTGGTCGTGCGCCTCCCGATAATCGCCCTTCTGCAGCGCGGCCATGCCGAGATTGAAGTAGCGGAACGGGGGATCGGGCTCCAGCTGGTCCAGCTTCGCCGAGAGCGCGAGCGATTCCTGCACGCGTCCCTCGGCGGCGAGCACCGACGCGAGATTCGATATCACGCGGGTATTGTCGGGTTCGCGCTCCCAGGGCGAAAGTGAGCGCGGACGTCGGCCTCGCGCAGGTGGCCCGTGCGCTGATAGACGACGCCCAGAGTGTTGTAGGCACTCACGAACTGCGCGTTCTGGAGGATGGCGCCGCGCGCCCACCAGTACGCGTCCGTCAGGTTGCCCAGCGCGAACGATTCCGCGGCGCGATTGTTCATGTACATCGCGATGATGGTGTTCTCGTCGACCACCCGGCTCGACATCGCACGGGTTTCCGCCGGGGGAAGAAAATCGATCGTCATCTGGTCGGTGCTGGCGCGTCCAAACATCGCGTCGGCGGACTTCACGCCGAGCGTGAGGTTGACGTGGCCGATGTAGTACTGGACGTTGCCGCTGCGGCTCCAGATCTCGCCGGATGCGGCGCGCTGGAACCGGACCGGCAGCCCGAGCTCCTTCGCGAAGGCGGCGGTCATGATCACGAGCGACAGACAGTTGCCGGACCGCGTCGCGAATGCCTCCGCGGCGTTCTTGGTCACGAGGGTGTCGTACTCGAGCTTCAGCTGTCCCTTCGAATACAGCGCATCGAACAGCCCCTGTCGCGTGCCTTTGACGATCAACTCGTCGGCGATGTCGACGCGAAGGAAGCGACGCATCTCGTCGCTCAGCGCGAACACGTCTTCGGCGCCGATGTAGGTCGAAGGACCGTCGAAGAGCTGATCGTTCAGGATTCCCTGCGGCGGACGCGTGGGCGCCAGAGGCGACGCGGCACACGCCGCCAGCAGCATGGCGAGTATCGAGACGATCCAAGTCTTCATGGGACCTCCTTCGCCATCGAGCGCGGCGGCAGGAGCGGGTCGACGGCAACCCGGGAGACGAAAGTCGACGCGGACATTTCGTCGCATTCGGCATGGCGCCGGGCGAGCCGCGGCGGCCACCCGACGCTCCTTCCCGCCGCACGGGCAGGCGACCCATTCTAGCGCCAAAGCACCGCTAATTCGCAACCCGCCGGACACGTCCCCGGCCCCGCGGCGACCGCACCTCGGCGCTCCGACCCATCGCGCAGGCGAATAACCATGTTGCCGTGATTTTTTGCATTTGTTGCAAAGAATGGCTCCAACGCCCGTCGTTACAACATTACCGGAGTTCCGACGGCCAAACGCGCGGGGCGGAGCTGCGCCTGACGCAGCGCAGCAAAAACCGATGTCGAACGTCCCCCAGGAACCTGCCGGCGGCGTTCGAAGCTGGGATTTCGGGGTGCTTCCGGATCACGCCCGATCCGATCCCGCATATTGCGCTGCAAGGAAGCGCCATCGACCTCAGAAGGGTATCCCGCCCGCCTCTCCAACGGATCCGACCGCCCCGGCCGGACGGCACGGCTGTGCGTTTTTGCAACGCACAATCGGTGCTCGGCAACTTGCTACGATTCGAGAAAAAACAGCGGGTTGGACCAAATGGCCGTCGGCCGGTAGCAAATTTGCAACAAGTTCGACGCCGGGCCGTCCCGCGCCTCGCATTTTCATTGCGGCCGAAAACTTCGCTGCGGTAAGGTGGCGGTGTTTCGAGTAATGCGAATTGATTTTATTGCGGTTCGCAGCGCGAATTCACCTTTGCCTGGGGGATCCAAGATGAGGAATGTCAGCAAGAAGAAACTGTCGGTCGCGATTACGGCCGCATTGAATGCCGGGGTGGTCGTCGGCCTCGCCGCACCGGCCGCATACGCGCAGCAGGCAGCGCCCGCTACCACTACTACCACTACCGCGCCGCAGACGCAGAAGATCGAGCGCGTCGAGGTAACCGGTTCGCGCCTGCCGTCGCCGACGCTCGAGAGCGTGAGCCCGGTCAACGTGATCTCGGCTCAGGACATCAAGTGGGACGGCATCACCAACACCTCGGACATCATCAACCAGCTGCCGTCGGCGTTCGCCGACTACGGTAGCAACCTGTCGAATGGCGCCACGGGCACGTCGACCGTCAACCTGCGCAACCTCGGCTCGTCACGCACCCTCGTGCTGATCGACGGCAAGCGCGTTCCCGCGGGCAGCCCGCAGTTCTGGGCGACGGACATCAACGCCATCCCCGCCCCGCTGATCGAGCGGGTCGAAGTGCTGACCGGCGGCGCCTCGGCCGTGTACGGCTCGGACGCCATCGCGGGCGTCGTCAACTTCATCATGAACGACCACTTCGAGGGCGTTCAGGTGCAGTGGAACGGCAACGGCTTCAACCACCAGCAAAACGGCAGCTACGGCGATCTCGCCCAACTGGCCACGATCAACCCTGGTCAGTACCAGGTGCCGGGCGACCAGGGGTTCATCGGCTACACGCAGGACGCCAACATCCTGCTCGGCGGCAACTTCGCGAACGGCAAGGGCAACGCGACGCTGTTCATGAGCTACCGCAATTCCAACCCGGTCACGCAGGACCACTATAACTACAGCGCGTGCGCGCTGAATTCGTCCAAGACCAGGGGGCTGTACTGCGGCGGCTCGCCCACCAACGGGACCGGTTATTTCTACAACAGCCCAACGTCAATCTTCACTATCGCGAACAAAGCCGGGGACGCCCGCCCGTTCAACAGCCCTGCCGACCTGTACAACTACGCACCGTCGAACTACTACCAGCGGCCGCAGACGACGTACGGGTTCAACGCGTTCGCGCACTACGACGTGTTCCCGAACGTGCGCGTCTACGGCGAATTCGACTTCTCGAACAACCATACGATCGCCCAGATCGCGCCGGGCGGCATATTCGTTGCGTCTGCCTATCCGCTGAAGGACAGCAATCCGCTGCTGTCGCAGCAGCTCAAGGACACCTTCGGCATCACGCCCACTAACCCCGTGTCGTCGTATATCGGGCGCCGCAATATCGAAGGCGGGGGCCGCTACCAGGACATCACGCTCGAGGACTTCCGGTACGTGCTGGGTGCCAAGGGCGACGTGCTCGACAGCACCTGGAACTACAACTTCTGGTGGCAGTCGGGCACGAACAACCTCTCGCAGATCCAGGGCAACTACTTCGACAAGACGAAGATCGCCCGCTCGCTCGACGTCGTCACCAACCCGGCCACCGGCCTGCCGGTGTGCGCGTCGGTGCTCAACAAGACCGACAAGAATTGCGTGCCTTATGACATCTTCCACCTCGGTGGCGTCACGCAGGCGGCGCTCGATTACCTCAACACCCCGGGCTTCTCCAACGGCTACACGTCGCAGAGCGTGATCGGCCTGCAGTTCGACTCCGACCTCGGTGCGGCCTACGGCTGGCGCACGCCGTGGTCGAAGGACGGCGCGGCGGTTGCGTTCGGCTTCGAGCGGCGCGTCGAAAAGCTCCAGTTCAACGCTGACTCCGTGCTGGCGGGGGCCAACCTTTCCGGTGGCGGAGGCGCGGTCCCGAGCGTTTCCGGCCAGTACACGGTGAAGGAAGGCTACGTCGAGGCGCGTCTGCCGATCGTCGAGCAGGCCCCTGGCGCGTACCTGCTGAGCGTCAACGGCTCCTACCGCTACTCGGACTACAGCATCAACCAGACCACCAATTCGTACGGCCTCGGCATCGAATGGGCGCCGGTCAAGGACTACAAGCTGCGCGGCACCTATCAGCAAGCCGTTCGTGCGCCGAACATCATCGAGCTGTTCACGCCGCAGGGCCTCAACCTGTTCAACACGGGGTCCGACCCTTGCGGAAACGCGAAGGGGCCGCCGACTGCGACGCTGGCAGGGTGCGTGGCGTCCGGCCTCGATCCGTCCAAGTACGGCAACCCGGGCCTTACCAACCCGGCTGGGCAGTACAACTTCCTGCAGGGCGGCAACGCGAACCTGGCGCCGGAAACGGCAAAGACGTACACGGTCGGCCTGGTCATGACGCCGTGGACGCAGTTCAGCGCGACGGTCGACTACTGGAACATCGATCTCAAGGACCAGATCAGCATCATCCCGTCGGCACAGGCGCTGAACTCATGCGTGACGGACGGCACGTTCTGCGACCTGGTACATCGCGACCCGGTCTCCGGCTCCCTGTGGCGCGGCGACAACGGCTACGTCATCGGCACCAACATCAACATTGGTGCGCAGAAGACGGACGGCGTCGACGTCACGCTGAACTACAACCAGCCGATCCAGGACTGGGGCAGCCTCGGCGTCACGTTGGTCGGAACGTACCTCAACACCTTCGAGACCACGCCGATCCCGGGCGGCGGCTCGTACGACTGCGCCGGCCTCTACGGCCCGACTTGCGGCACGCCGCTGCCGGTCTGGCGCTCCAAGCTGCGCGGCACGTGGAACACGCCTTGGAACGTGAACCTCGCGTTGACGTGGCGCTACATCGAGCTCGGTGGACATCGACACAAGCCAATCCAACCCGATCCTGAAGGGCACGTTCGACCCGGTCAACGAGCACCTCGGCTCGCAGAACTACATCGACCTGGCCGTGGCCTGGAACATCGACAAGAACTGGACGCTCTACGCCGGTGCCAACAACATCTTCGACAGGGATCCGCCGATCATCAGCTCCACGATCGCCGGCCCTCCGTTCGGCAACGGCAATACGTATCCGCAGGTCTACGACTCGCTCGGCCGCAACCTGTTCCTGAGCATCACGGGCAAGTACTGATCGCAGCGATACAAATCGCAATACGACTCAGCGGCGAGCCTTCGGGCTCGCCGTTTTTTTCGCGCTTCGGAAGGGCGGGAGGCGGGCGTCCGGTGGGCAGCGCCGGCGGCACGCACGCAGCGCGCGGGGCGGGCGGTTGCCGCCCGAGAGGGCAGATCGCGCTACTGCGGGGCGTCGCTACCGGAATCGCCGAACGCGTTCATGCCGGCGCTGAGCGCCGTGATCAGCGCGCGCTCGGGCGGCGTCAGGTGCGGGTGCCAGATGTCGAACATCAGGATGACGCGAAGCTTGTCGCTGTCGTTGCGCGCCTCGTGCTCGATGGTGTCGTCGAACACCCAGGCTTCGCCCGGCACCCACTGCCGAATCTCGTTGCCGACGCGGAATGAGCAATTCTCCGGAATGATCAGACCGAGGTGGGTGACGAGCCGCACGTTGGACACGCCGACGTGCGCTGGAATAATGGTCTTCGGCTTCAGCAGCGAAAACATCGCCGAGGGCGTTCGTCCCGGCTGGTCCGGCTGGGGCATGGGCGTCAGCGCCGCCATGGTCTTCGGGCAGCGCGCCGCGTTGGCGTCGACCCGCTTGCCGAAGCTGTGCAGGTGGAATGCGCTCCACCGGGGTGAATTGTTGAGTTCCGCAAATTGGGCGAGGGGCACTCCGGCCGGATAGGAGATGTATGGCTCGAATCCTTCCTCGGATCGCAGGATGTCCAGGAATTCTGCGCGGATCTCATTGGTGGCCGCCTCGAGCGATTCAAGCCACGGAAATGCATTGCGATCGAAGAACTCGATCGGCGCGAGGTGCGGAAAGTGGTACAGCATCGATTGGGAGTCGTAGCGCTTCTTGCGGCCCACCATGATGTCGACCGACGTGCGAAACCGATCGAGATTCTCTCCGGCCAGCGCCTGATAGTGCCGGTCAAGAAAGGCGTCGAGGAAGCGTCCCTTCTCGCGGTTGTAGTTCTCGACGTAGGCGGATGCGGCGGCGAGAGCGGGGCGCAGATCGGGAGGCAGTTGCGGCAGCGGCGGCGCTACCGCCGCCGCGGCGGCGTAGGCATGCCTCGCCTCGTGCGTCCTGCCCCTGCGCTCCGCCAGGTTGCCGCGAAGGAGCAGCGCCGACCAGCTCGCGCGGATTGATCTTCAGCGCATTCCGGATGGCGGCATCCTCGCACGCATCGTCCTTCAGGTTGCGGCACGCGATCGCCAGCTGGATCCACTGCTGCGGAATCGTGCCGTCGATGCCGACGATCTGCTGGAAGGCGGCACGCGCGGCGTACATGTCGCCCTGGCGGAATGCGCGCTGGCCGAGCGCGCCCAGCGCGCGCACGTGCCTCGGGTCGATCTCGAGAATCCGGTTCCAGTGGCGCACCGCGTCGCCGTCCCTGCCGGACTGCGCGGCCTGCAGCGCCGCGGCTTCGAGTGCGTCGATTTCGCCGGGGGGAGATGAAATGCCTTGCATGGGATTGCTTCCGTGGGGTTGCCTCAGATGCTCCAGATGGGTTTCTGCCCGCTGTAGGCATCGATGGCATCGAACATCGCGCGCACCAGTGCGCGCTCGTCCTCGCTCAATTCCGGGCGCCAGACCTCGAACAGCAGGATGACGCGCGGCTCGCGGCTGCCGTTCCAGGCTTCGTGCTCGATGGTGTCGTCGAACGCCCACGCCTTGCCCTCGGCCGGCGTGCGGGAATCGTTGCCGACGCGCAGGCCGCAACCGGGCGGAACGATCAGCGGCAGGTGGCAGATGAGCCGCGTGTTGACGAGTCCCGAATGCGGCGGAATGCGCGCGCCGGGGCGAAGCAGCGAGAAGAGCACCGACGGCGATCGATTCGAAACCCGTGCGAGCGGAACCTTGGCGAGCGTTGCCATCGTCCGCGGACAGCGCGCGGCATTCTCGGGTACCACCTCGCCGTTCTTCCACAGGTAGAACGCGCTCCAGTCGGGGTTGTCCGTCAGACCGGACTGCTCCTTGCGCGGCCGGCGCGGATCACCTTCGACGTAGGGCCGGAATCCGGACCCGTCCCGCAATGCGGCCTCGGCCTCGGCACGAATTTCGGCGGTGGCGGCTTCGACGGCGTCCATCCACGGAAACGAGGCGCGATCGTAGAACTGAATCTGGGGCAGTTCCGGGAAGTAATACGCCTGCGGCTGCTGGAAATAGATGTTCTTGCGCCCGACCATGATGTCGAGCGACTGACGGAACCGCGCGCTGGCCGCGCCGGCGCCGGCCTCCGCGGCCCGCAGCCGATCGAACAGGAACTGCTCGAATTTCTGCGCGTAGTGCCCGCCCATCGACTTCGCACGCTCGATCTCGCGCACGAGGTCGGGCGGGAGCTGGTCGGACGGAGGGGCTGCCTGGACGGCAAACTGATAGTGCGACGACGCGGCGCGGTCGTCGCCGAGCGCGGCGAGCTGATCAGCCTTCAATATCAACGCGCGGAGATTGCGCGGCTCCTGTGCCAGCAGCTTGTCCAGGTTGGCGATCGCCGCAGGTGCGTCATTCAGGCGGCTGCAGGCGTGCGCGAGTGCCAGGAGACTGCCGGCGTCCGCCTCACCCTGGCGCACGATCTGCTCGAACGATGCGCGGGCCTCGCGCGCATTGCCCCGGCGAAGCGCGTCGAGACCGGCGGCAGCCAGTGCGCGAGCGTCGGTGCGTGGGGGTTCCATGGTGCCTCGGTAGGGATCGCGCCAGCGTTCGGCCTTCGCAGCAGCCGCGGGCACGGCTGCAAGAATAGCAAAATCCGCATGGCCGGATTTTCGCAGGCTGCGCATCTCTTTGGCGCGGAGATCGGAGCGGACGATGGCGACCCTCGCGATGCGCCTGAATCGGTCGTCGGGCTGCGCCGCTTCCCTGCTAGAGTCCGCGTCGGTCCAGCACGGCGGCGACGCCTTCGTCAACGCGTGCGAGCTGCTGCAGCCAGGCCATGCCGCGCCTGATCTCGTCGCGGTTCGTCGCGCGGGAGCCATCGAGGATCGCGCGGCGCTCGGCCGCCGTGTACGCATACTCCGGCGCCTTGGAATAGCGTGCGAGGACCGGACTGCGCGTCAGCGCGGACAATTGTGCCGGCGCGTGCGGCAACCCGAAGTGCGCGAGGATTCGCGCGAGGCAGGGCTCGACGCCGCCGAGAAACGCCTCGAAGTCGAGTGCCAGGACCCGATCGGGATGGCGCGCCAGCGTTTCATCCTGCGTCCACGACTCGGACAGCCAGCTCATCGCCGCCATTTCGCCGGGCGAAAGCACGTGCAGCGGCGCCAGCGGGGCGCGCGTGCGCGCCTGCAGCCGGCGGATGCGCTCCTGCCCGTGGCCGCGGAGGTCCATCGGCGAATTCTGTCCGGCCAGCAGCGTGGCGAGATACGGCTCCGCGCGAAGGTTGAGATAGACCGCCCGCGAAGCCGTCGCCCGCGACAGCATCGGCACCGCCATGCGGCCAGCCGAGCTCGTCGCCTTCAGGACCACGCTGCGTGTGGTCTCGTAGCCGCGGCTCCACAGGGTCATGAACACGGCGAGGCGACGCTCGAACTCCGCTTCGCTCAGCAACGAGTCGGGCCGGCCCAGCGCGTCGTGCGCGTCGGCCAGCGTTCGCAGCGGCAGCGGTTCGCGCAACGGCAGCACGCTGCCGGTTTCGTCCAGCAGCCGGCTGAGCAGCGTCGACCCGACATGACCCGTATGAAGGATGAAATGCAGTGGCCTCAGGTTGCGCGCCCGCACGACCGCGTCGGCGACGGCATGAAATGGGACCCAGGACCCCTGTGTCGCCGGTCCGAGAATCCGGTCATCGAGGAAGCTGGCCGCGCGATAGCCGGCGGCTTCCTGGCGTATGAGCAGGACGGCGTCGCGGACGAGGTCAAGCTTCTGTGGAAAGGCGTCCGGTGACACCGGGAGCTGCTGCAGGAGCGTGTCGGCGACGGAGACGGGCGTTTCGGTGGCCAAGGCGATTTGTCGGGAGGCGGCTGACGGGTCTGCGCGCGCGCAGTGAAGCGTTCGCGTATGCGGTGTCCGCGAAGCGAACGCGGCGCCAGTGTACCCAATCCACGCGGTCCGGCGTGATCGAACCGGCGCACGCCGCGTTCCGCAGGTCGCGGTGGCATCGAGCGAGCCCGCCACGCAGGAGCGCTGTTGCCCGGCTGCGCGCGAATCCGGGATGATGCAAATGTGCGCGCGGCGGACTCCCTTTGGACGCGGCAGCGCTTGCCGTTTCGCCGAAGATGCGTCGAGGCGGGTGATACAATTCGAGGCCCAAATTTCGGGCGCAAAGTCGCGTGGCCGCCGCCCGGCCGGCCCGTGCCACGAAGATGCAGCTTGCGAAACCTTTCATCCGTCTGCCGCTGACGGCAGACGCGGCACGCCTTAAAGCCGAAATCGAGCAGTTCGGTGCGGCGGACTGGCGGCCTCATCCGCAGGGCCATCCGGGCAACACGGCACTTCCGCTGGTGGCAAGAGGTGGGCAGCCCGACGACGATGGCGTGGCCGGACCGATGCGGGCGACGCCACACCTTGCGCGCTGCCCTTATCTTAGGCAGGTGCTGTCGGCGCTTGGCGCCCCGCTGGGGCGCACCCGCCTCATGCGGCTCGACGCGGGCGCGGAAGCGACGGCGCACGTCGACACGAACTATTACTGGTCGCAGCGCGTGCGCGTGCACATCCCGATCGTCACCACGCCCGACGTGCGTTTCCTCTGCGGCGACGCGGAGACGCGGATGGGGCCGGGCGAAATCTGGATCTTCGATACCTGGCGACCCCACAACGTGGTGAACCCCGCGGGGACGAAGCGCACCCATCTCGTTGCGGACACTGTCGGCAGCGGCGCTTTCTGGGCGATGGCGCGCGATGACGCGACGCAATCGCGGGCGATTCCGTACGTTGCCGGTGCCGATGCGCCGCTCGAGCTCGAATCGATCAACTTCCCGGTCGTGATGAGCCCCTATGAGTTCACCATGATCTGGTCCGGCTGGCTGAAGGACGCTGCGGCGGCGAACGCGACGCCCGGTGCGGTTCAGGCATTCGATGGCGACATGCGGGTAGTTCAAGAGGACTGGCGCGCCGCCTGGGCCGTCTACGGGGATTCGCCCGAGGGCTTTTCCCGCTTCGCGGAACTCGTCCGCAGGATGCAGAGTATCGCGTCGCGTTACGCCGGCGCCATCACGCTCGGCAACGGGCTCGATCTCGCGCGGGTCGTCGAGACTTCGCTCGCAGCGGCGCTGCACTCGCCCAACCTGTCGGGCGGGACCGCGGTTTCAGTTCCCGATCTCGGCCAGGCACCGGTCAGGACCGATCCCCTGACAGTTGCGAAGCTCCCGCCGAACGCGATTCCGCCACGCGCGGCGGGACGGCCGTCGATCACGCGGCCCCTGATCATTCTGTGCGCGCCGCGCTCCGGCAGCACGCTGCTGTTCGAGCGGCTTGCGGCCTGCAGTCCCGACTGGTTCACAGTGGGCAACGAGAGCCACGTCCAGATCGAAGGCATCGATGCGCTGAAGCCGGAGCGGCGCGGCTTCGAATCCAACCTGCTCGATGCATCCGACGCGACGCGCGAAGTGATCGCCGAGCTGCGCGCGCGCTTTCTCTCATCGCTGCGCGATCGCGAGGGCCGCCGCCCCGCATCCGGTGCCGATGCGCTGCGCCTCCTCGAGAAGACGCCGAAGAATGCGCTGCGGGTTCCATTTCTCCGGTCGGTGTTTCCCGACGCGCGCTTTCTCTACCTGTGGCGCGAGCCCGAGGAAAGTCTCGCGAGCATGATCGAGGGCTGGCAATCCGGGCAGTTCGTCACGTACGCCGACCTGCCGCGGTGGCCGGGGCCGAAATGGTCCTACCTGCTCGTGCCAGGCTGGCGCGAGCTCGCGGGACGGCCGCTGCACGAAATCGTTGCGGCGCAGTGGCGTGCGACCCAGGAGCAGCTGCTCCGGGACATGGCGGACATCGAGCCGGATGCGATCCGCGCGCTCAACCTCGCGGATTTCCTGGCGAAGCCCGAGGAGACGCTTCGTGCCATCTGCAGTTTCGCCGGCGTGAGCTTCGATCAGTCCCCGCCCGCCGAGCTGCCGTTCTCGATGCACACGCTGACCGCGCCGGCCCCGGACAAATGGCGGGCTCGCGAAAAGGAGCTTGCGCCGGTGCTGCCGGCGCTGGCACCCGTCGCCGACAAGGCGCGCCAATTCGTCGCCGCGCGCGACCTGTTCACTGCGCCGCCGCAGAGCCTCGCCGCGCAGGTCAGCATGACGCCGTCTTCCAGTGCGCCCGTGCCCGCGCCGGGTCTTCCGACGCCGGAATCCGACCCGGCGAAATTCGCGAGCGTGCACACGCACAACCTGCCCGAGATCCTGCGCTATCTCAACATCTCGCTGCTCGTCACCAACTACCAGGGCGGCAACCTCATCGCGCTGCGTGCCGACGGTGCGACGATCAACCTGCACTTCGCGCATTTCGCGAAGCCGATGGGACTCGCCGTCACCCGCGATCGGCTGATGCTCGGCACCGAAACGGGCATCCGCGAATTCCGCAACGTCCCGGCGGTCTCGCAGCGCCTCGAGCCGCCGAACCGGCACGATGCCGTCTACGTCTATCGCAAGCACCACGTCACCGGCGACATCAACATCCACGAGATGGCGATCGGCGCCGACGACGAGTGCTGGTTCGTCAACACCCGGTTTTCATGCCTCTGCACGCTCGACGCGGACACTAGCTTCCGCCCCCGCTGGCGGCCGGGCTTCATCTCGGCGCTCGCCCCCGAGGACCGGTGCCATCTCAACGGGCTCGCGATGGTCGACGGCAAGCCGCGGTGGCTGACGGCGCTTGGCGAGACGGACGGATCCCAGGGCTGGCGCGCCAACACGAAGAATGGCGGCGTCGTCATCGATTACGAAACGCGCGACGTCATCCTTCGCGGTCTGTCGATGCCGCACAGCCCGCGGTGGTACCGCGACCGCTTCTGGATCCTGGAGTCCGGCAAGGGAAGCCTTGCCACCATCGATCTCGCCAGCGGCAAGGTGGAAACCGTCGCGCGTCTGCCGGGGTTCACGCGCGGCCTCGATTTCGTCGGCCCGCTCGCGTTCGTCGGACTCTCGCAGCTGCGTGAGACCAATCCGCTGACCGACATTCCGATCACCGACGAGAACATCGATCGAATGAGCGGTGTCTGGGTAGTGAACATCGAAACCGGCGAGACTATTGCACTCATCAAGTTCGGCGATGCCGTGCAGGAACTGTTTGCGGTGCAGGCGATCCCCAATGTGGTCTATCCGGACATTGTCGACGAGGGCGAGGAATTGCTGCACACGATCTTTTCGCTGCCGGACGACGCCTATCGCGACGTGCGCTACGTGCCGCCCGCGAAAACCGCCTGAGTCGCGTCGCGTCGCGTCGCGCTGAACTTTGCGTGCGCGTGACAAGCGCGACAGGAACGCTTCCGCGCTGGAACCGGTCCAACCGACGGTGTAGCATCACAAAGACGTCGTTTCCCGGGGATGGAGACCGCTATGTCACAACGGATATTGGCTGCGCTTTCACTGTTGATCCTGGGCGGTGCATCATCGCTTGCCGCGACACCGCCGGCGGGGCCAGTCGGCGTCGACGGGCTCGTCACCCTGCAGGCGAGCAAGCTGGATGAATTTTCGGTGCGTCCGAACGCGGATCTCGCGAGCTATCGCAAGGTCATCATCGATCCGGCGCAGGTCGAGTTCAAGAAGGGCTGGCTGAAGGCGATCAATTCGACGCGCGATCTTTCACGCTGGCTCACGGCGTCCGACCAGCAGCAGATCGCGGATACCGCCGCGGCGAGCCTCAACGCGACCATCGCGGATGCGTTCAAGGCGCGCGGCTACGAGATCGTCGCGGCGCCGGGTCCCGGAGTGCTGCGCGTCTCGCCGCGCGTGGCCGAGCTCTACGTCAACGCGCCGGACGTCCCGGCCGCCGCGCCGGCGCGGCTCTTCAACGTCGATGCGGGCGACGCGACGCTGGCGCTCGAAGCGCGCGACTCGGCGAGCGGAACGGTCCTGGCGCGGGTCGTCGACCGCGGCACCGCCCGCGAGTTGTCGTCGCGGATCAATCCTGCCTTCGCCGTCACCAACCAGTTCTGGTTCGACGCGATGTTCCGCCAGTGGACGGCGGCGTGGATCGGCGAGTTCGGCGCGGTGGCCGCCGCCCGCTGACGCCGCGCGGGCACTGCGCCCGGCGCCGCCGGCTCGTGGCTATTTCAGCCGATTGACCTTGACGAGATACTTCCGGCCCTCGATGGTCAGGTTGTAGCTGCCCAGAAATCCGATCTCGACGGTCACCTTCATCGTCGTCCCCGGCGGTGGCGGCTGGACATCGGTGGTATCGCCGTCGATCTGGCGCCATACCTGTCCGTTCTCGAGAACGAAGAGCGCCTTGCCGCGCGCCGTCTTCGCGAACTCAAGCACCGGGCTCGAGATCTGCGTGATCTCGTTCGTGGTCGCGGGAGCCGGCACGGGCTTCCCGAAATCCTCGGGCTTCGTCGGCTGATCCGGCTTCGAAAAACCGAACCAGTCGAGCAGGCTTCTTTCCTTGGCGACGGGTGCGGCTTGCGGCGGTGCCGCAAGCGCCGCCTTGCCGCGCACAGTGGCGGCGTCGAAGCATTCCAGCCGCTTCGCGGCGTCCGCAATGTCGGCGCACTTGACGATGTCGGCAAGCGCATCCCGCGTGCCGTCGGCATGGGCGGCGCCCGCGGTCAATAGAAGGAATGCGGCAAGAAAGCTGATTCGCATGAAGAATTCCCGAAGGTCTGTGCGCCGTTCGACACGCTGCCGGCGTGGGGCGGCGGGGGTGGGCGGTCCCCCGAGATTACAGCACGGAATCCGGATTGCAGGCGCCGGCGCGCGGATGTACCGGGACCGCGGCCCGGTCGATGAGGGTCGCCGCCCCAAGGGTCGGCCCGCGGGAGCTGCATCCTCCGTCGCCCGTACTGGCGGACGCGAAACGCGTCGCCGCCGCGAGGCAAATGTGCTAAAAGACACATGGCTCCGCGTGCCTCGGGAGCCATGGGGGGATATCCGCATGTTCCCGGTGGTGCGGCGCTGCTGCGGTTGAACCCCGCGGGGCCCGCGCGCCGGCGCATTTCGACGCAGCGGCGCCGACGATGGCGCGCCGCGCAGTGAATCGCAACGACATCATAGGGAACGACGATGAACAGAAAACTGGCCGCCGTCATAGTTGCCGCCGCCATGCTTGTCGCGCCGCTCGCCGGAGCCGCCGACGGCACGCCTCCGGTCAATGACCTGCAGGCGCTGCAGAAGACCGTGAAGGCCGACAAGAAGGCCTACGTGGCATCCGTGCTGAAGCTGACCGACGCGGAAGCGAAGAAGTTCTGGCCCCTCTACGACGCCTACCAGGCCGACGTCGATCTCGCGAATCGCAGTCGCAATCGCGCGCTGGAAGTCCTCATCGCGCGGGACCGCCCGGTGTCCGATCTTTACGCGAAGCAGCTCGCCAACGAGCTCATCGCGGCCGACGAAACCGAAGTGCGGGCGCGCCGCAAGATGCAGAACAAGCTGATGCGGGCGCTTCCGCCCAAGAAGGCGGCGCGCTATCTGCAGGTCGAAGCGCAGATCCGCGCCATCCAGCTCTACAGCATCGCCGAAGCGTTCCCGTTGGTGCAATAGCGGCTCGATGCGGCCGGGGTCTTGCGTCATGCTGCGCCTGTCGCCTTGCGGACCCGGTCCGGTTCCGCGCCACCCGCTGCCGCCGGCAGACGGTGTTTGGACATCGTCCCGCATTCGTGTAAAATCCCGCGATTTTCCGACGAAGCCTGGCCCCGCCGCACTGCGGGGCCAATGTGTTTTGGCGCATTCGCCCCGCGTGCCCCCGCAGTTGCCGGGGACGGTTCTCGCGCCGGGCAGTGCCGGGACGCAGCTGGCAGTGCCGAATCAACCATCAGCCTGCCTCGCGGCCGGCGGCCCATCCAACCGCCGACGCACGCATCGTCCGAACCTGTCGGTCCGTAACCCGGTTTTCTGACTGAATCGTTTATTGCCTGGAGACACCATGCTGAAGATGACCCGATTGGCCGCCCTGGCCGCGGTCCTGTCCCTCGCCGCGACGCTGACGGCCCTGCCGCAGCACGCGCTGGCGCAGGCGCAACCCGCGACCCCGGCAGCTGCCGCGCCCGCTGAACCTGCTGCGGCGCCTGCCGCGCCGGCCCCGGCCTCGCCGTCGATGCGAGCAACCGAAGTCGTCGACAATCCGTACGGACTCGAGGCGCTCTGGCGCGGCGGCGACATCGTCGCCCGCTTCACGCTGGGAATCCTGGTCGTGATGTCGATGGGCAGCTGGTACATCATCATCACCAAGGTGTACGAGCAGTACAAGATGAACAAGCACGCGCGCCAGGCCGAAAAGACGTTCTGGAGCGCGCCGTCGGTGCTGAAGGGCGCCGAGGGGCTGAAGAAGAACAGCCCGTTCCGCTTCATCGCGGAGACCGGCATCGAGGCCTCGGCCAAGCACACCGGCCTGCTCGAGAAGGTCGACATGAACGAATGGATCACGATGTCGATCCAGCGCGCGATCGACAACGTGCAGAGCCGCACGCAGGACGGCCTCGCGTTCCTCGCCACCGTGGGGTCGACCGCCCCCTTCGTCGGGCTGTTCGGCACGGTGTGGGGCATCTACCACGCGCTGACCGCCATCGGCATCGCCGGCCAGGCCTCGATCGACAAGGTCGCCGGCCCGGTGGGCGAGGCGCTGATCATGACCGCCTTCGGCCTCGCGGTCGCGGTGCCCGCCGTGCTGGGCTACAACTGGCTCGTTCGCCGCAACAAGGCGGCGCTCGACAACGTGCGCGGCTTCGGCGCCGACCTGCACGCCGTCCTCCTTTCCGCGCCGAA
Organism: uncultured beta proteobacterium; assembly: GCA_963717695.1. Taxonomy (GTDB): domain Bacteria; phylum Pseudomonadota; class Gammaproteobacteria; order Burkholderiales; family Casimicrobiaceae; genus CAIWHR01. The sequence goes on from CAVQWR010000007.1 coordinate 228,735, forward strand.
GCCGGCCGTCGTGCGGGGCTGAACGATGTCCATGAACGTCGGGCCGCCGGACGGCGGAGGCGACGAGACCATCTCGACGATCAACACCACGCCGCTCGTCGACGTGATGCTGGTGCTGCTCATCATCTTCCTGATCACCATTCCGGTCGTCACGACGTCGATACCCGTGCAGCTCCCCAAGGAGCGCAACGAGATCCGCGAAACGAAGCCGGAGAACATCGTGATCTCGGTCGATGCGACCGGCCGCATCTTCTGGAACGACCTGCAAATCCAGTCGACGGCCGCGCTGATCGATCGCCTGAAGAAGGTCGCGGTGCTGACGCCGCAGCCGGAGGTCCAGATCCGGGGCGACGGCGGCGGCCGCTACGACGGCGTCGGGCGGGTGATCTACGCCTGCCAGCGCGCCGGCATCGCCAAGGTCGGATTCATCACCGAGCCACCGGTGCGCGGCGGCTGACGCCGTCACGCCCAGAGAGCACGAGGAACACCGCATGAGCATGAACGTGGGCTCGAGCAATTCCCCCGAGCCGGAAGTGATGATGGACATCAACACCACGCCGCTGATCGACGTGATGCTGGTGCTCCTCGTCATGCTGATCATCACCATCCCGATCCAGCTGCACGCCGTCAACCTCAACATGCCGACGGGCAATCCGCCGCCGCCGCTGACGCCGCCGGAAGTGCTGAAGGTCGACGTCGACGCCGACGGGCGGATCTGGTGGAACGGCGAGATCGTCCCCGACCGGGCGAACCTCGAAGACCGCCTGCGGGAGGCAGCGGCGAAGCCCGTCCAGCCGGAGCTGCACCTGCGCCCGGACAAGAATGCGAAGTACGACATCGTCGCCGCGGTGATGGCGTCGTCGCAGCGGCTCGGGCTCACCAAGATCGGCCTCGTCGGAAGCGAGCAGTTCATTTCCGAATAGCGGGAACGGCACCAAGGCGCGGCACCAGGAGTCAAAGCACGATGGATTACGCACGACAGCAGAGAGACCCGTTCCGCCATGCGATCGGGATCGGATTCGTCGTATTGCTTCACGTCTTCGTGATCTACGCGCTCGTCACCGGGCTCGCGCGAAAGGCGGTCGAGGTGATCAAGAAGCCGCTTTCGGCGACGATCATCGAGGAGCTGAAGGCCCCGCCGCCGCCGCCGCCGCCGCCGAAGAAGATCGTCGAGCCGCCGAAGCAGAAGCCGATGGAGACCTACGTCCCGCCGCCGGACGTCCCGGTCGTAACGGACACGGCCCCCGTGATTTCTGCGGTCACGACGGCCCCGCCGACCGAGCCGCACGTGATCGCGCCGCCGGCGCCGCCGGCGCCACCCGCCCCGCCGCCGAAGCCGGCGATCCGCCGCGGCATCAAGCCGATCTCGCAGGAGCCGCCCGAGTATCCCCGCGCGGCGCTCAAGGACAACGTGCTGAAAGGCACAGTCGTCTATCAGGCGCACGTCGACGAGAAGGGCAACGTCACCGACGTCAAGATCGTCAGCGCGGATCCGCCGAGGTACTTCGACCGTGCGGTCATCACCGCGGTGAAGATGTGGAAATTCACGGCCGAGGGCGAGAAGTACGTGGTCGAAGGCGAGATCGGGTTCAAGGTCGCCGATTAAGACAGCCCGGCGTCGCGCATCAATGCAAACGGCCGCCCTCGGGCGGCCGTTGTCATCCTGCGGCAAGCTTCGCTACTCGCGCTTCAGAGCGAATGCGGCCGCGGCCCACGAGGCGATGCCGAGTATCGACACCCCGGCGACGATCTGCGCGGTCGACACCGGGTGCAGGAAGATGCGGGCAATCTCGTGCACTACATCGGCCGCCGTTCCGGGCAGCGCCACCACGACGCCGACGCCAGCCGCTGCCCAGATGGTCGCAAGTACCGGCTTGCGCCAGGCGGGCAGCATCGCAGGTGCCGGAAGCTTCGCCATCACGCTGGCAGTGAAGCCGCCGTCGTCGAGATAGTCGGCGCGGTGGCGCGCGCCATCCTGGCGCAACGCGGCGTCGAGCCAGTCGTCGCCGCTGTCGTCTGCAGTGATCGGTCGGTCGGTCATGTATTTTGCTCCAGCGACGCTATTCCGGCGCCCACGCCCCGAGCCGGGCCTTCAGCTTCTGCTTGGCCCGCAGGATGTGGGTCTTGACGGTACCGACGGGGCAGTTCAACACCCAGGCCGCCTCCTCGTGCGACAGGTCATTATGGTAGCACTGGACGATGGCCGCCCGCTCGGCGTCGCTCAGCACGGCCATCGCACGCTCCATGTCGATCCTGAGCCCGGTGCCGGCGGCGTGGTCACTCTCGGCGCCGTCACCGGTGCCGGCGTCGTCCGCGCTCTCGTCGGGAAGTTCGTCCGTCCGGTCGCCGATGAGTTCCTCCTTGCGGCGCCTCGCATCAGCCAGGAATGCGTTGGTGGCGATCCGGTAGAGCCACGTCGAGAACTGCGCCTCCTGGCGGAACGACTTGATGTTCCTGTACGCGAGCATGAACGTGTCCTGCGCGAGGTCGTCGGCGAGCGCGTGGTTGCCAGCCGTGAGGCGGCGCAGCGTGGCGCGGACCGCCGATTGATGGCGACGCACCAGCTCAGAGAAAGCGTGCCGGTCATCGACAACGACGACTCTGGCGATAAGTTCGGCATCGCTGACCGGCGGCATCGGTGGATCATGCGCTTCCGTTCGTCCCGGCGGGCGGACCGACCGGCGGCGCATTGCCCGCGGCCTTCCCGGCGGGAGCAAGCTGCCGCTCCTCGAACCACCAGAGGACGAGGTACCCGATGCCGACGAACAGCAGCACCAGGCCGACGCTGTTGGGCGTGCCGTCGTCCAGCATCGAGAAGAAGGTGAGTCCGAGGCCGAAGCCGGCGAGGATCACGCCCTTGCGCAGGTCGGACCACGCGGCGCGCCGACGGATCTGCTTTGCCTGCTCGTAGAGCGGCGCGGTCGCGGGCCCTGCGGCAAGGTAGTTGGCGATGTTGCCTCCGGCAAGCGTATTAATTGCATCGGCCGGCGGCACGACACCCTTTTCGGCGAGCTTCAGCATCGTTTCATTCAGCATTTTCGCCTTGCGCATGCGGAACCAGAGGATGAGGGCGATGGCGAGCACGGGCGACAGGAACACGACGGCGACGATCATGACGACCATGAACGCAAGGCCCGGCTCGGTGTGCGCGAAGTCGGCGACCGAGTTGTATTCGCGCTCGTCGCCGAAGATCCCGACGCGGACGTGCTTCTTGCCGTGCTTGCCGGGGCCGATGCCGGTGATCGGGCCGGAATCGTCTTCGGAATCGGCGGTGTCGTCGATGGCATCGGGGCCCGACTTCTCGATGGTCACCGTCGAATTGCCGGACTTGTCGGTGCTGACGTCGATCTTGGCCGTCACGCTCGACTTGGTCTTGCCGTCCTTGGATGCCGCCTTGCCCGGAAGGGCCGGAGTGGCCGGAGGGGCCGGGACGGCGGGGGCGGCCGCCGGGGCGGGTGCCGCGGGCCGAGCCTCCTGCGCGTGGGCGACGGGCGTTCGGGGCAGGGCGCACACGACCAGGGCGAGCAGGAGCGCCGTCCCGAAGACGAGGCGGCGAACACTCCCCGGCACGGCAGTTGGGGCGAGCGGGCGGTTATTCATGCGAACTCCGGTTTTGGTGGGCTTCACCGGATTGGATGCAGCGAGCGCCCCCTTCGGATTCACCGATGTTCCTGCAGCCGGAGCGGGTCCGGAGGCGCCGGGAGTGCATGCTATTATTCTCGAAAACGGCTGGCGAACGCCAAAAGTCGGCATCGAGCAACGTTTTGCAACCTTTTCCGGCCCGTGCCGCGCGGGATTTCGCGAAGTCCCGGGCCGGCGGACGACTCATTGACTCCTAGACCGCTTCGCCTTTGCCGCTTCGGCGGCGCCGTCACCCTCGCCCGGACCCTCGGGGCGCGGTGGGGATTCGCCATTCTCATTGCTGCCTGCCTCGGCGCGACGCCGGCGCGCGCGGCCGACGATTCCGTCACGCTCAATTTCGTCAATGCCGACATCGACGCCGTCGTGCGTGCGGTGAGCGAAATCACCGGGCGCAATTTCATCGTCGATCCGCGGGTCAAGGGAACGATCAACATCACGTCGGCACGGCCGGTGCCGCGCGACATCGTCTACCCGACGTTTCTCTCCGCGCTGCGGCTGCAGGGATACGCCGCGATCGAGACGGACGGCGTCACCAAGATCGTTCCCGAAGCCGATGCGAAGCAGCACGGCGGCACCGTCACGCGCGGTCCGATCAAGACCGGCGGCGACCGCGTGGTCACGCAGGTCACGACACTCAAGTACGAGTCGGCGACGCAGATCGTCAACATCCTGCGGCCGCTGATCACGCCCAACAATACGATCGCCGCGTATGGGAGCGGCAACGCGCTCGTCATCACCGACTACGCGGAAAACCTGAAGCGGATCGACCGGATCATCGCGGCACTCGACCAGCCGCCGGCGGGCGAACCGGTGCTCGTGCCGCTCAAGTACGCGTCGGCGATCGACCTCGTCGGGATGCTGAACAAGCTCGTCGGCGACCAGGGCGCGGCGGGGCCGGCGCGGCGCGCCGGCCGACGCGCAGCAGCGGGTGACGATCATCGCCGACCCGCGCTCGAACGGCATCCTGCTGCGCGCCGAAAATCCGGCGCGGCTCGCGCGTGTGCGCGCGCTGATCGCCGACCTCGACACGCCGGGCCGCCCCGGCGGCAACATGTTCATCATCTATCTCCGGAATGCGGAAGCGGCGCGCGTGGCGCAGACGCTGCGCTCGCTGCTCGCGGGCGGCAGCGACGCGGCCCAGGGAACCACCGGGCAGACGCTCTCCGCCAACAGCGGCACGAATTCGGGCAGCACGATGAACACGGCGCCGCTCGCGACGGTCGCACCGCCGGTGCAGGGTGCCGCAGCGTCGCTCGGCCCCAATGCCTTCGCCGCCGGCGGCGCGATGATCCAGGCGGACGTCGCGAACAACGCGCTGATCATCATGGCGCCGGAGCCGGTCTACAACAATCTGCGCGCCATCGTCGAGAAGCTCGACATCCGCCGCGCGCAGGTGCTGGTCGAGGCGCTGATCGTCGAGGTGAGCGCCGACAAGGCCGCCGAGTTCGGCATCCAGTGGCAGGTGCTCTCGGGCATAGGCAAGAACGGCGTGCAAGGTTTCGGCGGCACCAATTTCAACGCGCAGAACACGTCGCCGACCTCCAACATCATCACCGGTTCGCTCAATCTCGCAAACCTCGCGCAGGGTCTCAACGCCGGGATCCTGAACGGGACGCTCACGATTCCGGGCATCGGCCAGATCGCGAATCTCGCGTTCCTCGCGCGCGCGCTCGAGACGCAGGCAAATGCCAACATCCTGTCGACGCCGACGCTTCTCATGCTGGACAACGAGGAAGCGAAGATCGTCGTCGGCCAGAACGTCCCGTTCATCACCGGCCAGTACACGACCGCCGCGGCGAACCCGACGGTGTCGCCGTTCCAGACGATCGAGCGCAAGGATGTCGGCATCACGCTGCGGGTGCGGCCGCAGATCACCGAAGGCGGAAGCGTGCGCCTCGTCGTCTATCAGGAAGTCTCTCGCGTCGACAGCACGACAAATCCGGCGGGCATCATCACCGACAAGCGCTCCATCGAGTCCTCCGTCGCGGTCGAAGATGGCCAGATCGTCGTGCTGGGCGGCCTCATCCAGGACCAGCTCACCGACAACAATTCCTCGGTGCCGCTCATCGGCGAGCTGCCGCTGATCGGCGCGCTCTTCCGCTACAACAACCGGCAGCGCACCAAGACCAACCTGATGATCTTCATCAAGCCGTCGGTCGTGCGCGGACCGGTCGGCCTCTCCGATGTCACGCAGGACCGCTACGACTACCTGATCGGCGAGCAGAACAAGCTCAATCCGCCGCCGCGCGTCTTCTGGAACGACCCCAGCTACCCGCAGCTCGTGCCGAACGGCACGCTGCCGGGCGGCGGCCCGCTGGTGGCGCCGATCACGCCGGCACCACCGCTTCCCGGCATGTTCCCTCCGCCCGCGACACCGCCTGCGACGGGCACGTCCCCGGGAACGGACAGCTCGAGCCCGCCACCGAAGGCGCCGTAGCGCCGACGTTCCGGCGTCGATCGTCATGCCCGCCGATCCCGCAGCCGCAAGCATCGCGCCGCCGGCGCTTGTCACGCGCATTCCGTACGCCTTCGCGAAACTGCACGGCGTGCTTGCCTTCGCAGAAGAAGGCGATTCGATCGTGGTGCTGACGCGTCCGGACGCGACGGTCGAAGGCATTGCCGAATTGAAGCGCGTGCTGCAGCGGCCGCTGACGACACGCGCGGTCGATCCCGAGCGCTTCGCCGCGGAGCTCGCGCGCACGTACAACACCGGCGCGTCCGGCGCCGCAGGCATCTCGGGCGAGCTTGCCCGCGAGACCGACCTTGCCCGGCTGATGCAGGATCTCCCGCCGGCCGAGGATTTGCTCGACAGCGGCACGCAGGCACCGGTGATCCGGATGATCAACGCGCTGCTGCTGCAGGCGTTGCGCGAACGCGCGTCGGACCTTCACTTCGAGCCCTACGAGAACCGCTCGGTCGTTCGCTTCCGGGTCGACGGGATGCTGCACGACGTGATCGAGCCGCCGCGCGCGCTGCACGCCGCACTGGTCTCGCGGCTCAAGATCATGGCGAGTCTCGACATCGCCGAAAAGCGCCTGCCGCAGGATGGCCGCATCGCGCTGAAGCTCGGCGACAAGCAGGTCGACGTGCGCGTGTCGACGCTGCCGACAGGGCCCGGCGAACGGGTCGTGCTGCGCCTGCTCGACAAGGACTCCGCACAACTCGATCTCGCGGCACTGGGAATGAGCCGGCCGACGCAGGAAGCTGTCGACCGTCTGATCCGCGAGCCGCACGGCATCCTGCTCGTCACCGGGCCGACGGGCTCCGGCAAGACGACAACGCTCTACGCGGCGCTCTCGCGGCTGCCGCGGGGCAGCGCCAACATGATGACCGTCGAGGATCCGATCGAATACGCGCTCGACGGCGTCGGGCAGACGCAGGTCAATCCGCGGATCGACCTCACCTTCGCTCGGGCGCTCCGCGCGATTCTCCGGCAGGATCCCGACGTCATCATGATCGGCGAGATCCGCGATCTCGAGACGGCGCAGATCGCGGTGCAGGCATCGCTGACGGGGCACCTGGTGCTGGCGACGCTGCACACCAACGACGCATCGAGCGCGATGGCGCGCCTCGCCGACATGGGCGTCGAGCCGTACCTCCTTGCTTCGAGCCTGCTCGGCGTCCTCGCGCAGCGGCTGGTGCGCACGCTTTGCCCGGCCTGCAGGGACGAGGCCGCCGCGACGGTCGCCGAGATTCCGCTGCTGGCCGAGCTCGGACTGCCTGCAACGCAGACGGTCGCGTCGGCGCGCGGCTGCGAGCAATGCAACCGGACGGGCTTTCGCGGGCGCACCGGCGTCTACGAGCTCGTCGTCGTCGACGACACGATGCGCCGGCTGATCCACGAACGCGCCGCCGAGCACGAATTGCGCGCGGCGGCCCTCGCGAACGGCATGACGCCGCTGCGGCGCGACGGCGCGCGCTGGATCGCCGCCGGCACGACGTCGCTTGCCGAGCTCGTCCGCGTCACGCGCGAAGCGTGACCGCGCGGGGAGACGTCCATTTCCGCATTCAGGTACGAGGCGGTCGACGCGCGCGGCAAGCCGCGCCGCGGGCTCGTCGACGCCGAATCCGTGCGTCAGGTGCGCGATCGCCTGCGCGGCGACGGGCTCACTCCGACGGTGATCGAGGCAGCGGGCCTTGCGAACGCCGCGGAGGGCGCCGCCGATCGGCGCAGGATTGCGCCGACGCTCCTCGCGCTGACGACGCGCCAGCTCGCGACGCTGCTGCGCTCCGGCATGCCGCTCGACCAGGCGCTCTCCGCGGTTGCGCAACAGGCGGACGCAAAGCGCGTCGCCGCGATCTTCGAGGGACTGCGCAACCACATCGCGTCGGGCGAGCCGCTTGCGGTGGCCCTCGCACGGTGGCCGCGCACGTTCTCCGACCTGTACCGCGGTCTCGTCGCCGTCGGTGCGGAAACGGGCCGCCTGCCCGACGTGATGGAGCGTCTTGCCGACTATCTCGAAGCACGCGAGGCGCTGCGGCAGAAGTTCACGCTGGCGCTGATCTACCCGGCGCTGGTGACGATCATCGCGCTTGCGGTGATCGTCGCGCTGATGGTCTACGTGGTGCCGCAGGTGGTGTCGGTCTATCAGCAGAGCCGGCAGACGCTGCCGTGGCTCACGCAGGCGTTGATCGCCGTGAGCGGATTCGTTCGTGCGACCGGCTGGTACTGGGTCGCGGCCGCCGTCGCGGCGGCGTTCACGTTTTCATTCGCCAACCGGCGTCCTCCGTTCCGTGCGGCGTGGCACGCGCGGCTCCTGCGCGTCCCCGTCGTCGGCCGCCTCGTGCGCGTCATCGACACGGCGCGCTTCGCGAGCACGCTCGCGATCCTCACCGGAAGCGGAGCGCCGCTCCTGCGCTCGCTCGATGCCGCGCGCGATGTCGTCTGGGCGTTGCCACTGCGCCAGGCGGCCACTGCGGCGGCGGCGCTGGTGCGCGAAGGCGTATCCCTGTCGCGGGCGCTGAAGGAGCAGGGCGTGTTTCCCCCGGTGCTGATCCATCTCGTCGCGAACGGCGAGGCGAGCGGGCGACTCGCGCCGATGCTTGAGCGCGCCGCCGAGGAGCTCGAGCGCGAGTCCGAGCGGCGGCTCGCGTGGTTCGCCGCCTTGCTGCAGCCGGCCCTGATCGTCGCGATGGGCGCAGTGGTGCTGGTGCTGGTGCTCGCCGTGATGCTGCCCATCGTCTCGATGAATCAGCTCATCCGCTGAAATCCGGCACGCGACCCTTCCTCGGCGGCAGCAAGCGCGCAATTGGGCTATGATCCGCGCGATGACCGGAGCCCTTCCTTCCATGCCCGAACCACGCATCTCGCGCCGGACCTTCGCCGCCCTGCTGGGGCTGGTTGCCGCATGGCCTGCCGCGGCATTTGCCGACACGCGCCTCCTGCCGCACGAGTTCGATCCGGCGCGCGACCCGGCGCGAGACCTCGAGGCCGCGCTTCGCATCGCGCGCGCGTCGGGCCGCAACGTGATCGTCGACGTCGGCGGCGAGTGGTGCTCGTGGTGCCACACCATGGACCGGCTCTTCGCCTCAGACGCCGATCTCGACGGGCTGCGCGACCGCAACTTCATCTGGCTCAAGATCAACTATTCGCCGGAGAACAAGAACGAGGCCTTCCTGCGCCGATGGCCGAGGATCGACGGCTACCCCCATCTCTTCGTGCTGGACCCGACGGGTCGGCTGCTGCACTCGCAGGACACGCGCACATTCGAGAGCGGCAAGGCCTATGACCCGGCCGCGGTGCACGCCTTTCTCGTGAAGTGGGCGCCGCAGCGCTGACGACGCGACAGGCTTCGGCGCGGAATCACCGTTCCCCACGCGCGCGCGTCGCCTCGCGCTGCCTTGCCATCGCCCATTCGACGTGCTCGCGCACGAGCTGCGACGGATCATCGCGGCGCGCCGCAAGTGCAGCGATGACAGCGGCGTCAGGCGGCGCATTGCCAAGGCCGACGGCGAGATTGCGCGACCAGCGCTCGTACCCGATCCGGCGGATGGCGCTCCCGCGCGTGCGCACGTCGAACTCGCCTTCCGACCACGCGAACAGCTCGACGAGCGTTGCGTCGTCGAGGCCGTGGCGCACCGCGAATCCCGCCTCCGTGGCGCTCCGCGCATAGCGGTTCCACGGGCATGCGAGCTGGCAGTCGTCGCAGCCGTAGACGCGGTTGCCGATCAGCGGCCGCAGCGCCTCGGGGATGCTTCCGGCCAGTTCGATCGTCAGGTAGGAGATGCAGCGGCGCGCATCGAGCTCGTACGGGGCGACGATCGCCCCGGTCGGGCACGCGCCGATGCACGCCGTGCAGGTTCCGCAGTGTGCCGACGCGGGCGGCGTGACGGGAAGCGGGACGTCGGTGTAGATCTCGCCGAGGAAGAACCAGGAGCCGTCCTCGCGTGTCAGCAGCAGCGTATGCTTGCCCCGCCAGCCGATGCCCGATTTCGCGGCGAGCGCGACCTCCAGCACCGGCGCGCTGTCGGTGAAGACGCGCGCCGCGCCGCCGCCGGACGCGGCACGAATCCTCCGGGCGAGCACTTCGAGCTTCGTGCGGAGCACCTTGTGGTAGTCGCGGCCGAGTGCGTAACGCGCGACAAACGCGCGGGCGGGGTTCGCGAGAACCTCTTCGCTGGCGCGTGCGCCGGGCGGCAGGTAGTTCATCCGCGCGGTGACGACTCGCAGCGTGTCCGGAACGAGCTCGGCGGGGCGGGCCCGCCGCGTCCCGTGCCGTGCCATATAATCCATCGTGCCATGGCGTCCCGCGGCGAGCCACGCGACGAGTCGCGCCTCGTCGCTTCCGAGATCGGTGTCGGCAATGCCGATTTCCGCAAAGCCCAGCTCTCGACCCCAGCGCGCGATGTCGGCGGCGAGTGTGCTCCAGTCGGATTCCGCGCGTGGCGGTGTCGCCGCCGTCGAAGTAGTACCCATTGCCGCTAGCGTAACTCAGCCCTCGTGCCGCGCGTTGCGCGCGACCAGATCATGAAGCCCGCCTGCGAGATCTTCCTTCCCGCTGCCGCGGACACCGAGGCGGCCGGTGCGCGGCTCGCCCCCTGCCTCGAGGGCGGAATGATCGTGACGCTGTCGGGCGAGCTCGGCGCCGGCAAGACGACGTTGACGCGCGGGTGCCTGCGCGCGCTCGGCTGGCAGGGGCTGGTCAAAAGCCCGACTTACGGCATTGTTGAACATTATTTGTTTTCGAGCTTATACTTCTATCACATTGATTTCTATCGATTCACACATCCGGACGAATGGGAAAGCGCTGGGGTGGCGGACTGCTTTCGACCCGACGCGGTCTGTCTCGTCGAATGGCCCGAACGCGTCGGTGCGTATTTGCCCCCGGCCGATGTCGAGCTTCGGCTCGCTTATTCTCATGACCCAGACAATGCGGGACGATATCTCGCGGCGGCGGCGCACGGTGCGCGAGGCGAGCGATGCCTGAACGCGATGATGGCCGCACGGGCGCCGCACGCGGCGCCGCGCTGACGGTTTCGCTGTCGCGCCGCCGGATCGTTCGGTGGCTCGCGCTCCCTGCGGCTTCCCTCTTGGCGCCGTCGATGGCGCGGGCCGCGGCACGCGTTGCCTCGGCGCGCCTGTGGCCTGCGCAGGAATACACGCGCATCATTCTCGAAGGACCGTCCCCGATCGCCTACCAGCTGTCGACGCTGCGCGATCCGCATCGCCTGGTGCTCGATCTCGACGGCGTCGAGCTCACTCCCGAGCTCGCGCAGCTGCCCGCAAAGCTGCACGCGTCGGATCCGTACATCGCCGCGATCCGCATCGGCCAGAAAGGCGCGTCGGGCGTGCGGATCGTGTTCGATCTCAAGGCGATGGTCGAGCCGCAGGTCTTCGCGCTGGCGCCCGTCGCCGACTTCGGCCACCGCGTGATCCTCGACCTCTACCCGCTGACGCCGGTCGATCCGATGATGGCGCTGCTGTCGGAGCCGCGCCCCGAATCGCCGGTCGCCGCGCCGGCGGGGAACGCAGCGCCGGCGGCGTCGAGCGCACCGGCGAAATCGGCGCGCGCGCCGCTGCGAGCGGGCACGGGACGTCGACCGATCATCATCGCCATCGATCCCGGCCACGGCGGCGAGGACCCCGGCGCGATCGGGCCGCGCGGGACCTTCGAGAAGAACGTCGCGCTCGCGATCGGCAGAAAATTGAAGCGCATGATCGACGGCGATCGCGACATGCGCGCGATGCTCACCCGGGACGACGACTATTTCGTGCCGCTGGCGACGCGGGTGCAGAAGGCGAGGCAGGTGCAGGCGGACCTGTTCGTTTCCGTGCACGCCGACGCGTTCCGGGTGTCGACGGCGCGCGGCTCTTCCGTGTTCGCGCTGTCCGAGCACGGCGCCACCAGCGCCGCGGCGAGCTGGCTCGCGCAGAAGGAGAATTCCGCCGACCTCATCGGCGGAGTCAATCTCGACATGCGCGACCGCGTCGTCGCGCACACGATGCTCGACATGCTGCAGAGCGCGCAGATCAACGACAGCCTCAAGGCGGGCCGCCAGGTCCTGGACGGCATCGGCTCGGTGAACGCGCTGCACAAGGCGGCGGTCGAGCAGGCGGGGTTCGCGGTGCTGAAGGCCCCCGACATTCCGTCGATCCTGGTCGAGACGGCGTTCATCTCGAATCCCGACGAGGAGCTGAAGCTCCGCAGCGATCGGCACCAGACGCGCTTCGCCGAGTCGATGCACGACGGCATCCGCCGCTACTTCGCACAGAATCCGCCGCTGGCGCGCACGCGCACCGGCTAGCGCGGCTCAGAACTCGTATTCGGTCTGCAGCCGGAAATTGTAGTCCGGCGACGCCTTCGTCACGCCGAACAGGAACGCGGCGTTGTAGACCATCGCCTGGCCGCCGCCAAGCTTGTGCTTTCCGAAGATCGCGGGGCCGAGGCGATGGCTCTGCTCGTCGGTCGGGTCGAGATGGTCGGCCCGGCCCATTTCGCCGAATCCCTGCGCGCCGAAGTCGAGTGCTTCCATCCAGCGATATCTCACCTGCCACTGATAGCGAAGGTAGGTGCCGTTGCCTTCGACCGCGCGCGAGACGTTCGCGAGCAACGGATTGAAGTTGACCTGGATGCGGTCAAACTCCGTCTGGAACAGCGGGCCAAACTGGAATTCGTTGCCCTCGGTCCGATCGTGCGGCAGCTCGAATTCCGCGAGAAAACCGACGTCGATCGGATACTTCCCCATTTCCGTGAGGAGGAACTTGTTCTCCCATTCGAATGCATCGAACGCGGACCGCGAGCCCTCGCGCATTCCCTTGAGGTAGAACTCGGTGAACCACCACTCCGTGACGCCATACCCGACGCCGAGGCTCGCTCCCTGCGCGGTGGGCTCGTCCTTCTTCGTCGCGACGCCGTACTTGAAGTCGATTTCCTTTTCGCCGTAGGTCACGTCGGGCGTGGAGACGTAGTCGTCGGGGTCGGCGAGAGCGCTGCCCGCGGCGAGGGTCAGAGAAAGTGCCAGTACGCAACGCAATTTCAAGATGCACCTTTCACGGGTTTTGCGTGTGGAGCGGATTTGGCGACGAGCACCATTCCAGTCGCGATCACGACCAGCACGGCGACATAGAAGACGATCTGCATGCCGGCCGGACGCGCGTCGTAGCCGACGAGGCTGTGCAGCAGCGTGCCGGTGACCGAAGACTGCGGGAGCACGCCGGACGTGTCCCAGAGCGGCGACGCAAGGCTCGGCAGCAGGTCGGCCTGGACGAGGAAGCGCGCCGCCTGCGACGCCATCCCCGCCGCAAGGAACAGCACGAGCACGCCCGTCGCCGTGAAGAACCAGCGCAAGGGAATGCGCAGCAGCCCGGCATAGACGAGATAGCCGACCGCAATGCCCGCGAAGATTCCCGCGATGCCGCCGGCCAGCATCGACATTGCGCCTCCGCCTTCCGAGGCGGCAATGCCATAGAGGAAGAGCACGGTCTCGGAACCCTCGCGCAGCACCGCGAGCCCGACGACGACCAGCAGCACCGAGCATTCGCGGCGGCCGTCCCGGATCGCGTGACCCACGCCGCGCGCATTCGCGGCGAGGGCGGCGCCGTGCGAGGACATCCACAGGTTGTGCCAGCCCAGCATCACGACCGCGACGCCGAGGATCGCGGCGTTGAAGTACTCCTGTCCCATGCCGCTCGCGAGCTCCGCGATGCGGTCGGTGCCGAGCGCGACGAGCGCCGCGCCGGCGAGGCCCGCGGCGATCCCGCCGGCAAGCCACCGGTTTCGGCCGGGAATCGTCCGCGTCGCCGCGGCGACGATCCCGACGATGAGCGCGGCCTCGAGCACTTCACGGAATACGATGATGGCAGTGGCGAACATGGCGGCTCCGATCTCGCTACTTGGCGACGATGACGCCCTTGGCGGTCGCTTCGTTGAATTCGCCCACGAAAGGATAGCGGCCCGGCGTGAGCGGCCCGATCCAGATCGTCGCGGTCGACTTGCCCGCGATCACCTTCTCGCGATTGAGTTCGTGGCTTTCGAATTCCTCGGGGGTCGCATCGCGGTTCTCGACGACGAGCTTGATCTTCTTCCCGGCGGGCACCACGACCTCGGCGGGGATGAAGCGATGGTCCTGGATGACCAGGCTGACCGCCTCGTCGTCGGCGAATGCCGGGGTGGCGGCGAAGGCGAGGAAAAGGGCGAGAGAGACGGCACGGAACATAGGGGCTTTCGGTCAGGTCGGTCGGTAATGTAAATGATAATGATTCGCATTACCAATTGCAAGCCCTTCATCCGTTTCTCGCGCCCAGGTGTGTCCTTTCCGTCCCTTTTTCAGCGGCCTTTCGCGAGCGCGGCGGGGTCGAATGCGCCCGCCTGTGCTCGGAGCTCGCGTTCCGAGGCTTCGACGTCGGCGACCGACTGGATCCGGCGCCGTTCGCCGCACGCCTCTTCGATCATCCACGCGTTGATGGCGGGGGAGAAATGGTAGAGGTCGGTGTAGTTGTCGAGATCGTGCGTCACGACCGCGGCGGGCTGGAGATCGACGATCCGGACGTTGCGAAGGTCGTGCGTCGCCGCCTGAACGTATCGCTTGAACGCGAGCGCCGTGTCGAGCTGGCGCCGCTGTACATAGTCGGCCCAGACGACGATCGAGTACGGCGGCCAGACGATGTCGAACTCGGTTTCCGGATGCGCGTCGATCAATGGCAGCAGGTTGTGGGCAAAGCTTTCCCGCATGACGGCGAGGTCGAGCGGCGCCTGCGGGAACTGCCGGTTGAGATCGTGCAGGTCGAGCCCGCGCACGACCTCGCTTCGCCCGAAGTGCTTCTGGTCCGCCCACCACCACGGGGCATCGGCGTCGCTGCGAAACGGCTCGGACGTGTCGCCCCGGACGATGCGCCACGACTTCACGAGCACGCCCCACGACAGGAGGTACGGTGCATCGTTGAACGGATTCGCGTCGTAGAGATAGGCGGGCAGGGGGCCCGCCAGCGGGTGGCGGGCTTCCGGTGCAAAGTCGTAGCCGGCGAAGTCGACGACCACGATCGCGCGCTTCAGCGCATGCGTCGCAAAGGCCGTGCGCAGGACGAGCCCCTGTTCGTATCCCGCGAGTCCGGGCATCGCGGCATTGAGCCCCGTTCCGCCGCACGCCGTACCGATCGTCGAGTTGCGCGTGTTCTCGACGATCGACGACCCCGTCAGCAGCGTGTCGTAGCGCGCATTCCGCACGATCCCCGGGACGACGAAGCGATGCAGCAAGCGGTAGTAGCGGGGCGGATAGCGCTCCGCCATCCGGAAGTGCTGGAAGGGATCGACCCACCAGTTGAACGTTCCGACGGCGATCAGCAGCGCAATCGCGGCGCCGAGCACGGCTGCGAACCAGCGCGCGGCGGATTGCGCCGGCAGCGACGTCGGTGGAGCGGGATCGGGCATCTCAGAAGTTGAAGTACAGGAACGGGGTCACGCGCGCGAGCTGCAGCACACAGACGGGAATCGCGGCGGCAACAAGCACGCCGTTGGCGAGCCTCGGCCGGAATCGCGCGACCATCGCGTTGGAATTCGCGCGCAGGAATACGACGCAGAGCCCGGCGAGGGCGGGCGCCAGCACCAGGGATTGCGGGAAGCTTTCATCGCTGCGCAAGCCCGGCGGCGACGCCCGCAAGCCACGTCCCGGTCGTCGCGATGGCGACGCCATTGAGGCCCGCCATCGCTCGGAGCATCGTCAGCGCATCGTCGAACGACGTCGCGCGGAAGAACACCCAGGCAATGCTGACGAAGAGGAACGTGACGGCCCACGCCACGGCCCGCGGCAACGGGATCCCGCGGCGCGCCCACAGCCGGCACACCACGAGCGCGACGCCGTGGAGCGCGCCCCAGATGACGAAGCTCCACGCCGCACCGTGCCAGAGCCCACCCAGAAGGAAGGTCGCCAGCAGGTTCACCGCCGTTCTCGCTTCGCCGTGACGATTGCCGCCCAGCGGGATGTACAGGTATTCGCGGAGAAAGCGCGACAGCGTGATGTGCCAGCGGTGCCAGAATTCGCGAATGTCGGTCGAGCGGTACGGCGAGTCGAAATTGATCGGCATCCGGATGTTGAACATCCGCGCCGCGCCGAGCGCCATGTCGGTGTAGCCCGAGAAATCGAAATAGATCTGCATCGTGTAGGCGAGCACCGCGATCCACGCAGCAGGTGCCGACAGCGCGCCGGCGGCGCCGAAACCGGCGTCGGCGATCGGCGCGAACGTGTCGGCGATCAGCACCTTCTTCACGAGCCCGATCGTCAGCAGGAAGAGGCCGGACGCGAGATTCGCGGCCTGCGGCCGCTTGTTCGAGCGCTCCGCGAACTGCGGCATCATCTCGCTGTGATGCAGGATCGGCCCGGCGAGCAGGTGCGGAAAGAACGTGACGAAGAGCGCGTAGTTCCCGAACGCGGGCTCCTGCGCCCTGCGGCGATGGACGTCGACGAGGTAGGCGATCTGGGTGAACGTGAAGAAGCTGATCCCGAGCGGCAGCACGATGTGCAGCATTTGCGGCGCGCCGCCGGTCAGGCGCGCGGCATTGGCGAGGAAGAAATCGGCGTACTTGAACACGCCGAGAAGACCGAGGTTCAGCGCGATGCCGGCCGACAGCAGCGGACGCGACGGCCGTCGCTGCAACGCGAGCGCGATCGCGAAATTCACGCCGATGCTTCCGAGTATGAGCGGCAGGTAGCGCCAATCCCACCAGCCATAGAACACGAGCGAGGCGAACGTCAGCCATGCCTGCGCGAGGCGCGGCCGCGCCCCGAGCGCGAAGAACCCGACGAGCGCCGCCGGCAGGAACCACAGCAGGTAGTCGTAGCTGTTGAAAAGCATGAAGTGGGGCCGCAGGGGAGGGCGTGCGCCGCGAGGGGGTGCGGCCGGCGCATATGTTAACCTGCGCATCAGCGCGCCGCCGCCCGACTGTGCGGTGCGACATCGTCCGATGATCCGATTCTTCGCCGTCTTCGTCGCCCTGCAGGCCGGTTTGTTCGCCGCCGAGCTCACGCCGTGGGCGCAGGACTATTTCGTCGTGCCCTGGACCAACACGCTGGCCGCCATCAGCGCGTGGCTCGTCACGCTCGTCGATCCGAACGTTGCCGCCGCCGGAAAGGTCCTGCGAAGCACGACCAACGGCTTCGCCGTCTCGATCGAGTCGGGCTGCAATGGCGTCGAGGCCACGATCGTGCTGGTCGCGGCGATACTCGCGTTCCCGGCCCCGTGGAAGCGCCGCCTGATCGGCCTTGCTGTCGGCATCGTCGCCGTGCAGGGCCTCAACATCGTCCGCGTCATCAGCCTGTTCTATCTCGGCCAGTGGGACCTGCGCGTGTTCGAGTGGGCGCACCTCTATGTGTGGCAGGCCCTCATCATGCTGGATGTCCTGGTCGTCTGGCTCGTGTGGGTGCGCACGCTGCCGGCACCGGCGCGCGCCCCGCTGCCTGCGCCGGGGTGAGGGTCGTGGCGAGCCCGCTCACCCGTTTCCTCGTGAAGGTGTTCGCGTGGCTTCCGCTCGCGTTCGCCGCGTGGTATTTCGCGGCGCCCGTGCTGCTGTGGCCGGTGAAGCTGCTGCTCGAGCTCGTCGCACGCGTGGGATTCGCCGACATCGTGAAGACCGTCGAGCAGAATGCGGCCACGTTCACGTTCGTCACGCTGCTGAAGCCCGGCGATGTCACGGGCAAGGCGACCGAGCTCGTGGTCGACGTCGACGGGCTCTTGTATTCGTTCGGTCTGCCGCTGTTCGCAGCGCTGGTGGTCGCCGCGCGCACGCCGCGCTGGGGACGCGTGCTGGTGCTGGGATATGCGGTCATGGTCCCGTTCATCGCCTTCGGCGTGTTCGCCGACTTCCTGAAGGACGTCGCGATCGGGGCGGGCCCGCTCGTCGCGTCGCAGACGGGATTCGTCGCATGGCAGCGTGAGGTGATTGCCTTTTCCTATCAGATCGGCGCGCTGATCCTGCCGACGATCGTGCCCGCCGTGGCGTGGCTCCTCACGCACCGCGCCTTTCTCGAACGGATGCGTACGACCTGACCGCGGTGCCGCCCGCCAGGGCTGCGCACCGCGCCGCCGTGGCCCGCTAGACGATCTCGTGACCCGCGGCGTCGAGCGCCGCCAGCGCCGCATTGCGCTGCGCCGTTGGAATCAGCACGTAATCGGTGTCGTAGGTGGCGAGCACGAACACGGAAACGTGCGCCGCGGCCAGCGGTCCGGTGATCGAGGACAGCACGCCGGTCTGGTCGAGCGGGACCGGGCCCTCGACACGCAGCGCGCGCCATCCGCGGCTCGCCTGCACATCGGTCGGGACGGCGACTTCGGGGCAGACGATCGACAGCTCGTCGGGCGTACATGTCACCGACCAGTGGGTGGCGGTCGTCGCCCAGCCGGGCACGCCGGCGTCGGGCGCCAGCCGGCAGATCGCAATCGGTTCCGGCATCAGCACGAGGCGCAGCCCGCGGCGCCGGCTCATGAAGCTCATCACGATGCGGCGGCCTTGCGTTCGCGCTCGCGCTCGCGCAACACGCGCCGCTGCACCTTGCCGGTGGTCGTCATCGGCAGAGCTTCGATGAACTCGATCTCCTTGGGGTATTCGTACGGGGCGAGGAACCTGCGCACGTGCTGCTGCAGGCTGTCCTCAAGCTCCTTCGAGGGCGCGTGACCCGCGGCAAGCACGACAAAGGCCTTGACGATGTTGCCGCGCGTTTCGTCGGGCGACGGCACCACGGCGGCATTGGCGACCG
Organism: uncultured beta proteobacterium; assembly: GCA_963717695.1. GTDB lineage: Bacteria > Pseudomonadota > Gammaproteobacteria > Burkholderiales > Casimicrobiaceae > CAIWHR01. The sequence continues at coordinate 247,563 of CAVQWR010000007.1, forward strand.
CCGGATGCCGGACGAGGCAGTTCTCGATCTCGGACGGCCCGATGCGATAGCCCGCCGCCTTGAACATGTCGTCGGCGCGTCCCTGATACCAGAGGTAGCCGTCGGCGTCGCGGCGGGCAAGGTCGCCGGTGCGGCACCAGTCGCCGGTGAATTTCTTCGCCGTGCCTTCCGGATTGCCGTCGTAGCCGAGGAAGAACACCGGATCGGGCGTGCCGTCAGGAGCGATCCGGTTGACGGCGACCTCGCCGGTCGCATCGTCCGGCACTTCGCTGCCGTCGTCGTCGATCACCGCGATGCGATGGCCCGGATAGGCGCGCCCCATCGACCCCGGCTTCGCGGGCCAGAGCGTGTGCGAGTTGCCGACGATGTAGTTCATCTCGGTCTGGCCGAACATCTCGTTGATGGTGACGCCGAGCGCGTCGCGCGCCCATTCGAACACCGCGGTGCCGACCGCTTCGCCGGCGCTCATGATGCTGCGCAGGTTGACGTCGAAGCGCTCGCGCGGGCGCGGGCACGCCTTCATCATCATCTTGAGCGCCGTCGGGAACAGGAACGAGTTGCGGATGCCGTATTTCTCGATCAGCGCGAACGCGCGCTCGGGGTCGAAGCGGCCGCGATAGCCGACGATCGGCTGGCCGAAATAGAGCGCGGGCAGCAGCGCGTCCATGAGGCCGCCGGTCCACGCCCAGTCGGCGGGCGACCAGAAGAGATCGCCTTCGCGCGGATAGCCGTCGTGCGAATGCGTGAACCCCGGAAGGTTGCCGATGAGGCAGCGGTGCGGCATCAGCGCGCCTTTCGGCGGGCCCGTGGTGCCGCTCGTGTAGACAAGGATTGCGGGATCGCGCGGCTGCCGTCGCGACGGGCGTGAAACGCGACGCGGCGCGCTCCTGCAGCGTGGCGAATGGCGTGACGCCGGTTTCGCGCGCGCCGGCGACGCCGATCACGGCGATGAGGTCCGGGCATTCGCCGCGCACCGCGACGACGTTCGGCAGCGACTGCGGGTCGGCGAACGCCACCCTGGCGCGCGAATTCTGCAGCCGGAAAGCGAGCGCCTCCGGGCCGAACAGGAACGACAGCGGCACCGCGACCGCGCCCGAGGCGGTACACGGCGATGTGCGCGACGACGGTCTCCATGCGCTGCGGCAGGATCAGCGCGACGCGGTCGCCGCGGCAGACGCCCAGTGCCGTCAGCGCATTCGCGAGGCGATTCGCGCGTTGCTCCAGATCCCAGAACGTGTACGCGGCGCATTCGCCCGACTCGTCCTCCCAGTAGAGCGCGAAGCGGGCGCGGTCGGACGCCCAGCGTCCGCAGCACGCCGCGCCGATGTTGAACGCGGCCGGCACGTCCCAGCGGTATGCGGCGTGGAGCGCGGCGTATTGGTCCGACGCCATCGGGGCGCGGCGTCAGGCAGCGGGCTTGCGCGCGGGCGCGGCAACCGCGGCGATTTCGATCGGCTCGACCGCGGTCCAGACCCAGTCCGGCTGCTGCTCGAGCAGGCGACCGAGCTTCAATACGGTGGCCGACTCGAAGGTGTCGATCCGGAATCGCTTCGACGGCTGATACTCGACGGCGGGGATGATGAGCGAGCGCACCGCGGGATCGGTCTCGCGCTTCCTCAGCGTAAGCAGCAGCGCATGCACGATCCGGCCATTGGTCGTCGTCGGCACGCCGTCGACCGAGTATTCCTCGTTCATCGCCTTTTTCTGCTCGATCAACGCGACGCTGACGAGCGAATTCGCGATCACCTGCAGACCGATCTCGGCGCGCTCGGTCGTGAGGCGGCGCATGCGGCGCACGATGCCGAGCGACCACGTTCCCTGGCCGTGCGGACGGATCGCCGTCAGCGTGCCGAGGGTGACGGTGCCGGCGGCGCTCATCGGCGCCAGCAGCCGGAACCCGGTCTGGCTCACGTCCTTCACTTCCCACGGTCCGCCCGGTGCGGCGAATTGCGCGAGCCGCAGCGTGGCCTGCTCGCGCCGGCGGTTCTTCTCGTCGCGCGCGCGGCCGAACACGGCGAGCTCCATCGTGCCGCCGAAGCTCTTCGCGATGTCGAACGCCGGGATCGGGCGTGCGTTCCTCCTCGCGCAGGTAACCCGACACCTTGGCGAGGCCGACGATCGCGTCGACGCTGCCCTCGGCGGAGCTCCGCTCGCCGCGGCGCGCGAACGGCCGGAATTCCGGGTCGACCTGCGATGCGAGCTTCGTGAGGAGATTGAGCTGCTCGCTGCGCCGCGCAGTCTTTGCCGACAGCGGCTGTCCCTTGATCTTCTGCTCGATCACGACGACGTTCTGCAGCAGCAGCGAGTGCAGGCCGCTGGTGTCGAGAAACAGCACGCGGCCCTCGAGCGGGGCCGGCATGCGGCGCCGCAGACCGGACCGGCTGCCGAGGTCGACATAGAACGCGTTGACCGACGGCGGCTCCAGCGACAGCCGCAGCGGCTGGCACCACTCGTCCAGCTGGCGAGCACACCCACTCCAGCTGCCGCGCGGAAAGGTTGCCCGAGTTGAGGAGCTGCAGCACCAGCACCACAAGGTATTCGTGCTCGATCGTCGTCGTGCCGCCGTCCGGATGCACCGCCAGCGGCTGGCGCTCGATCTGCTTCGAGCACGCGAGCGTGAAGAGCGTGTGGACCTCCGCCCATTTCGCGGGAATCCACTGCTCGTAGCGAAAGTGGCGGATGCGCGCGTCGTGCCCGAGGTGCATGATCTGGCGCGCAATCAGCTCCGGCAGCATCGACTGCCAGCGGTTGCTTTGCCCGTGCGGCATTGACCTCGCGCGGCGAACGCGCCGTAGCACAGCAGGAAGCCCTGCGTGAGGTCGAACAGCGACTGCCAGATCTGGGTCTCGATGCGCGACGAGCGCGCCGCATGCTCGATGTATTGCGTCGTCAGCGTGCGCCGGAGCTCCGTCGTGTGCGCGTCGACGTGAAAGACGGCCTCGAGGCCCTGCGGCGTCCGGCTCGCGGCGCGCTCGCAGAGCTTGCCGAGCTCCGTCAGCACGTCGCGCTGGATCGCGAGCGGATCGGTGACCGGAAGGGACGCAAGCCAACGCTCGGCGGTCCTTGCGTCGGCCAGAGGGTCCCTGAAATTTTTTCCGAATCCGAACATGAGGCTTGTGCCTTTGGATCGATTCGGGCGGCGTTCCGCAAGAACCGGACCCAGGTCGAGAGCCGCGCCGGGCCGCGGCGCCGCTGGTCCCCGGCGACGGCCCGGGGGCGAGGTTCGCGGGGAAAAAAAACAGCCGGGAACCCCGACTGCCGCACCACGCCTCACTGCCCACATGATGGCGTAATCGATTGGACGCAGCAATAGGCGGGATCGCGCTGGCATGCATCCTGCGTAATACGCTCCGTGGTGCACAGTGCGGCGGGTCGGCTGCAGCGGGTGTCAGAGCACAAACCGTTGTCCGCCAGTGAATTGCGACCCCCCGGAAGTACTATACTTGTGCAGCACAGATTGCTCGGTTGAAGTGACGCAAAACGATAGGGACCGACGACGATGGGCATCCTGATCAAGGCGCCGGCGCGCCGCAACGAAATCGCTCCGGCGGCCCCCCAGCCGCAGGAAAGCATTGCCGAGCCGCGCGGTGCCGCGCACATTCGCGAGGTGGTCCGCATCACCGGGCTCCGGCGCGAGCAGCTCTACATGTGGCAGCGCCGCTACGGCTTCCCCGCGCCGCTGCGCGATGCCTTCGGCGATCGCGTGTACCCTCCGGACCAGGTTGCACGCCTCAAGCTCATCAAGCAGCTCCTTTCCGAAGGCTGGCGGGCCGGCGCCGTCGTGCCGCTCGCGGAATCGGCGCTGCAATCGATGCTGGGCCTCGCCGTTGCTGACCCACTGCCGCTGCCTGGCGAGATCGGGACGGCAGTGAAGCTCTTGCGCGAGCACCGTGTCGGAGAACTGCAGAACCATCTCTCCAAGCTGCTCGTCGGACAGGGATTGCGCCGCTTCCTCGAGGCAACGCTCATCCCGCTGAACGAGGCGGTGCACGAGCACGTCGTGCGTGGCGAGATGCAGAATTTCCAGGAATTGCGGTTCGCGGACCTCGCGCAGCGGCTGCTGCGCGACGTGACGCGATTGGTGCGCCCGACACGCGACGCGTCGCAGATCCTGCTGGCCACGCCGCCGAACGACCCGAACCAGCTGGGGCTCGCGATCCTCGAGCTTCTGATGTTCACCGAGGGCATCAACTGCCTTTCGCTGGGAGCCGGCGTGCCGGCCCAGGAAATCGCCGGCGCCGCCGAGGCCTACAAGGTTGCGCTCGTCGTGCTGCTGTTCGACCGCGGCATCTCGGGCAAGATCGCGGGCCAGGAAATCCGCTCGCTGCGTACCGAATTGCCGGCGCGACTGCCGCTCGTCGTCAGTGGCCGCGCCGTCAACCTGCTCGCGAAGCCGATTGCCGACGTGCGCACGGCGGCGGACTTCAGCTCGGTGATGGCGACGCTGCGCGAAATCGGCGTGCTGGCGTCCTCGCCGGTGGCGATGCTGGGATTGAAAACCGAAGGCCAGGTGCGCGCGTAGACGGGCCGGGCCGCGCCGCGCGTAAAATGGCGCGGTGAACTTCGCTCGCTCCCCGGCGCATCTCCTTGCCGCGGCACAGCGCGGGATTCCGCGCGCCGTCTGGCACATGATCGGAGTGATCCTCGCGGCGCTCCTCGCCTACGCGATCTGGCGCGGCTACCAGAACCCCGATTTCCTGCTCGAGTACGGCGCGTACATGCTCTGCTGATGGGTGTCGCGCCGTTGTCTTCGCCCCGCGGACTGCCGCGCGGCCCCTGCTGAGAGCGCCGGACGATCAAGGCTCGTTGAGAAAGTCCTCGAGCCGGCGCCGGTCGCGCTTGGTCGGTCGACCCGGGAAACGCGGCTCGGTGGCGGCAGCGGCGCGCCGCCGCGCCTCCTCCTCTTCGCGCGCCGCGATGCTGGCGGCGGATTCGCGATAAAGCTGTGCCGCGATGGCCGCGGAGCCGCGCCGGTCGGACAGCCCGAGCACCGCGACGTCGAGCACGATGCCGTGCTTGCGCACGGACACGTTGTCGCCCGCGCGCACGGCGTGCGCCGGCTTCACGGGACTGCCGTTGAGACGTGCCTGGCCCGTCTCGGCGGCGCGTGCCGCAAGGCTTCTCGTCTTGTAGAAGCGGGCGGCCCAGAGCCACTTGTCGAACCGGACGGTCGCGCTGTCGCCCGCGTGTTCGGCGGCGACCGGAATCGCGGAATCGGCGCGGCGGAGCTTGGCCAAGTCGACGGGAGCGAGGCTCAGCTCTTGTCCTGAGAAGGCGCCGCATAGGCGCGCATCCACGCGGCGGTCGCCTCCGCGTCGGGATGCCCTTCGCCGTCGAGCGCCGCGATGACACGCGCGCGGTCGTCGGCGGAGCGGTTCTGCGAAAGCTTGAACTTGGCGTCGATCCGCTTGATGCGCATCCGGAAGCCGATGATCGCGCCCAGCATCGCGTCGAGCCGCGGCGGCGCGAGGCCGAGCTGCCATGGCGCGGCGCGGGTCGACTCGAAGCGGTGGATCAGCATGTCGAGGATCGCCTGCGTGCCGGCGCGGTCGGAGCACAGCGTGATCGGCCCATGCGCATGGACGATGGCGTAATTCCACGTCGGCACGCCGGCGGCCGGATCGGCGTACCAGGACGGCGAGACATAGGCGTGCGGACCGTGGAAGATCGCGATCGACTCCCCGGCCATCGCCACGTTGGCGTGCGGATTGGCGCGTGCGAAATGCCCGATCAGCGTGCCGTGCGGCTCGCAGTCGGCGAGCCACATCAGCGGAAGATGGGTGATCGCCGGCTCGGGCTGTGCGGGCGTGATGAGCGTGGCGAATGCACTGTCGTGCATCAGCCGGGCGATCGCGGCGCGATTCCGCGCGGCGAAATGCGGGGGAACGAAGACGGCCATCGGCGTGGCGGGGCTCAGTGGCGCACGCCGTGCGGCGCGGCGGGCGTGTCGAAGAGCGCTCGCGCATCCTCGGCGTCGAACGTGTAGCTGCGGTTGCAGAATTCGCAGGTGACGCCGACCTGTCCCTGCTCGTCGAGGATGCTCTCGACTTCGACCCGGCCCAGCATCCGCAGCGCATTCGCGACGCGCTCCTGCGAGCAGCTGCACGCGAAGCGCGCGGCCCGCGCCTTGAAGAGCCGCAGGTCGTCATCCGGAAAGCGGCGCTGCAACAGCGCCTCGGCGCCGCCGGTGTCGAAGAGGTCGGACGGCGAAGTCGACCGCGCGACTGCCGCCGCGCGCGCCCAGGTCGCATCGTCGTGGGGGCCGGCGCCGGGAAGCCGCTGCAGCAGGAGGCCGCGCGCGTGCTCGCCCGAGGCCGCGATCGCGAGGGCGCTGTCGATCTGCTCGGATTTCGTGAGGTAGTGCTCGATCAGCAGCGCAATCGACGTCGCCTCCAGCGCGACGATGCCCTGGTAGATGGGCGTTCCGTCCTTCGGATCGAGCGAGATCGCGAGACGGCTGTGCGCTGGCCCGCCGGCGAGCTCGGCCAGCGACGCATCGCGCGGCAGCGCCTCGGCGGCTGCATTCCATTGCGCGGTCGCGCGCAGCGTGAGATCGGCCGTGCATTCGACGACCAGCAGGCGGACCGGTCCGTCACCCTGCAGCTGGACCACGAGCGCGCCCTTGAACTTGAGCGTGGACGCGAGCAGCGCCGTGGCGGCGAGCAGCTCCGCGAGCACGCGCTTCAGCGCCGGCGGATACGGGTGGCAACGCAGGATGTCGCGGCAGGCGTCGTCGAGGCTGACGAGCGCCCCGCGCACCGCGGAGTGCTCGAACACGAACCGCGCGAGCGCGTCGACGAAGACGGGTCCGGAGATCACGGTCCGGCGGGCGCCGTCAGGGCTTGCAGGCCACGCTGTAGAGCGTCATCGGCAGGCCCGAGTTGCGGTCGAAGGCGGCGCCGGCGTCGATGCCGGCCCGGGCGATCGCCTCGGCGCTGCGAAGCTTCGGATAGAGCGCATACATCGCACCGATCGCGAATTCCCGGCCTGAGCCGACGGCCCAGAAGCGGGTGTACTCGAACACCTCGCGCATCGAGTAGACACCGAAGATGCCCTGGGCATTGGCGACCAGCGCCGTCACCTGCGTCGACTCGTACGGATCGTCCTCCTCCTCCTTCGGGTTGAGGAAGTGCTGCTCCTTGAGGATCGGGTGCAGCTTGCGGAACGTCTCGAAGATCGCCGCCTTCCCCGAGAAATCGAGGTCGGCGTGCTTGGCGAGGAGGCTCTCGAACACGAGCTGGTGCGCGGCGCTGCCGCAGAGCCCGATGTAGTTGCCGCGGTAGTGCAGGATCTTTTCGGGCGTCCGGTCGTACTGGGCGGTGAGCCGGGTGTCGCCGAAGGTCGTCAGCGAATCCGCCGCGATCGTGATTTCATCGTTCTTGCGGACCGCGACGATTGTGGTCATGGAGAAGCCCGTATGGGCGTTGTGGTCTGGAGGCCGCGGCCGAAGGGCCCCGGGAAGACCGCAAATTATACTGCCCCGCCGCCCCCCATCCCGAAAACGCACGGCGCCGCGAGCTGCATGACCGGCGGGTAGCCGCGCCGGGGCGAACGATGCGAGGGCATGCTCCCAGAACTCGGCAATCGAGGCGGGCTGCGCGCTGCCGCCGTCGAGCGCTTGTCCGAGAAATCGCCATGCCGCGAGCAGGGCTGGCAGAGGATCATCCGGCAACCGCGCCGCCCGCGTCTCCTTCGACAGCTTGGCGCCGTCGTGGCCGATCGCCACCGGATGATGCAGATACGCGGGTGTCGGCAGACCGAGCGTGCGCTGCAGCAGGATCTGGCGCGGTGTCGAGGTGATGAGATCCGCGCCGCGCACGACGTGGGTGACGCCCTGGTCCGCGTCGTCGACCACGACGGCGAGCTGGTACGCGAAGAGCCCGTCCGCGCGCTTCACGACGAAGTCGCCGACGTCATGCGCGAGATCCTGCGACTGCGCGCCCTGCAGGCGGTCGCGCCAGGCAATCGTCGCGGCCGCATCGGCGGGGACGCGCATGCGCCATGCCCGGGCCGCTCGGTCGCGCCGGTCCTCGGGTATCCCGTTGCGGCATGTCCCCGGGTAGACGTGCTCGCCACCGGCGCCGACCGGCGCCAGCGCGTTCTCGCGGCGCGTGCACGCACATTCGTAGACGGCGCCGGCGGCGCGCAACTGCTCGAAGGCGCTGGCGTAGAGCGCCGTACGCGCCGATTGATGGACGACGGGCCCGTCCCAACGGAATCCGTAGCGCTCGAGCGTTGCGAGAATCGCGTCGGCGGCGCCCGGCCGCGTGCGTGTGGTGTCGACGTCCTCGATGCGAACCAGCCAGCGACCGCCGCGCGCGCGCGCGTCGCAGCAGCTTGCCACCGCCGCGATGAGCGAGCCGAAGTGCAGGGGACCGGTGGGCGACGGGGCGAAGCGCCCGCACGGGCGGGGGGTGCCGTCCGGCCCGCGCGAACTCACCGCGTGGGGACGGTCGCCGACACGGCGCGCAGTCGCCCCGCCGGGGCGGGCGCGTACTGCCAGTTGCGGTTCATCACGGCGAGCACGCCGTTCGGATACTCGGGCCGGCCGAGGCTGCCGTTGTAGCGCCCGAGCGCGCGATAGAGGTCGCCGTTTTCGGTGTCGAGGTAGTAGCGCAGGATCACGCAGCCGTACCGAAGGTTGGTGCGCAGGTGGAAGAGGTTGTGGTTGGCGCCGCTGCCGATGAGGCCGGTCCAGAACGGCATCACCTGCATGAAGCCGCGCGCACCGGCGGGCGAGATCGCGTACTTGCGGAAATTGCTCTCGTACTGGATCACGCCCAGCACCAGCTGCGGGTCGAGGCCCGCGCGCGTGGCTTCGTAATGCACCGTGGCGAGGAAATCCTCGCGCGAGCGGACGTCGCCGAGCTTGTCGCCGAGACGCGGCGACATCGCCTCGATCCACGGCCGGAGCTCCATCTGGTTGATGTAGTCGACCGGCGCGGGACGATCCGAGATCGCCTGCGACATCAGCGTGGCGACCGAGGGCGCGAGGCGCTCCTCGACCTGGGCGCCGGCGTGGGCGGTGAGCGGCGCGAGCGCGACCAGGGCGGCCGCCATTGCCGCGGACGCCGCGCTTCGCCATGCCGAATGTCGCTGTTTCGCTCTCATTCCAGTCCTTGCCGCCCCTCAGGGAGCCGAAAGTCTACTCCGAATGAAGGCGACGATCTCGCCGATCGGGACGGCGGTGGCGGCATCATCGCGCCGCCCCTGGTACTCGACCTTGCCTTCCTTCATGCCCCGCTCGCCAAGGGTGACCCGGTGCGGGATGCCGATCAGCTCGAGGTCAGCAAACATCACGCCAGGACGCAGGCCGCGATCGTCGAGCAGCACGTCGACTCCTGCGGCCTCGAGCTCCGCGTGAAGCCGGTCCGCCAGCGCGCGCACCTCGTCGTTGCGGTCGTACCCGATGGGCGCCAGGGCGACGGTAAAGGGGGCGAGCGGCTCGGGCCATACGATCCCCTTCTCGTCGTGGTTCTGTTCGATCGCGGCGGCGACGACGCGGGTGATGCCGATGCCGTAGCACCCCATTTCGATCAGCTTCGCCTGCCCCAGCGCGTCAAGGTACGTCGCGTTCATGTCCTGCGAGTAGCGGGTCCCGAGGGCGAACACGTGGCCGACCTCGATGCCCCGGAGGATCTCGAGCGTGCCCTTGCCGTCCGGCGAGGGGTCGCCGGCGACGACGTTGCGCACGTCGGCCACCGTGTCGGGAACGCGGCAGTCGCGGCCGAAGTTGACGCCGCGCAGGTGAAAATCGGGCTCGTTCGCGCCGCACACGAAATCGGCCATTGCGGCGACCGCGCGGTCGGCGATGAGGGGCAGGTCCGACGCGATCCCCACGGGGCCGAGATAGCCCGGACGGCAGCCGGTCGCGGCAACGATCTCCGCCTCGCTCGCCCAGCGGAACTTGCCGAGGCCAGGGATCTTGCTGACCTTCACCTCGTTGAGCGTGTGATCGCCGCGGATCAGCAGCATGTGAATGCGCGCCGGCCCGCTTTCCGCGTCGACCGCGAGCATGATGCACTTCACGGTGCGGGCGAGCGGAAGACCGAGCAGCTGCGCGACCTCCTCGCAGGTTTCCTGGCCGGGGGTCGGAACCTTCTGCACCGGCTCGGCGGGATCCGGCCGTGCGCCAGCGGGCGCGAGCGCCTCCGCGAGCTCGATGTTCGCCGCGTAGTCGGATGCGGGGCACCAGGCGATCGCGTCCTCGCCGGAATCCGCGAGCACCTGGAATTCGTGCGAGGCGCTGCCGCCGATCTGCCCCGTGTCGGCGGCGACCGCACGGAACTTCAGTCCCATCCGCGAGAAGATCCTCGCGTACGCGTCGTACATCGCCTGATAGGACGCGAGCATCGCGTCGCGGTCGACGTCGAACGAGTACGCGTCCTTCATCACGAACTCGCGCGAGCGCATCACGCCGAAGCGCGGGCGCACCTCGTCGCGGAATTTCGTCTGGATGTGGTAGAAATTGATCGGCATCTGCTTGTAGCTCGCGATCTCCTTCCGCGCGAGATCGGTGATCACCTCTTCCGATGTCGGCTGCACGATGAAGTCGCGCTGGTGCCGGTCCTTGAGACGCAGGAGCTCCGGCCCGTACTTGCCCCAGCGACCCGTCTCCTGCCACAGCTCGGCCGGCTGCACGACGGGCATCAGCAATTCGATCGCGCCGGCGCGATTCATCTCCTCGCGCACGATCGCCTCGACCTTGCGCAGCACGCGCAGGCCGAGCGGCAGCCACGTGTAGATGCCGGCGGCGAGGCGCCGGATCATGGCCGCGCGCAGCATCAGCCGATGGCTCGTCACCTCCGCTTCGGCGGGGGCTTCCTTCAGGGTGGGGAGATAGAACTTCGAAATGCGCATGGCACTGTTTTTGTTGAAAAAAGGGATTGTAACCGACGGCGGGTGCGCGCCGCGACCGGCTTGACGAACTTTTGCGGAAAGAGCAGAGGGCGCCGCTTGGGCGCCCTCGCGCGGGACGATGGCCGTCCCGTCCCGATCCCTGGCGCGGCGGATGCCGCGCGAACCTCGTGCTACCGGACGACGATCACCGGGAGCTTGGTGTGCGTCAGCACCTTCTGCGTCTCGCTGCCGAGAAGCATCGCGGAGATGCCGCGCCGCCCGTGCGATGCCATCACGATGGCGTCGGCCTTGTGCTTCTTGGCGGCGGCGAGGATCGCTTCCCACGGTGCCGCAGCGATCGTGTACGCCGAGGCGGTGTCGACGCCAGCCGCAACCGACTTCGCAACTGCGGCGTCGAGGATCTTCTTCGCATCCTCGGCGGCGAGCTTCGCATATTCCTTGCGCGAGACGGGCTCGTAGACAACGCCGTCGGCGTAGGCCGGCAGCGGGTAATCGGGTGCCGCGTAGAAGACCGTGACCTTCGCGCCAATGCCTTGCGCGAGCATGACCGCGTGCGTCAACGCCTTGTCGGAAAGCTTCGATCCATCGGTGGCGACCAGCAGGTTCTTGTACATATGCGTCCCTTTCACGGAAACGGCAGCGACGAGCTTGCAATGACAGTCTCCCCCGCGAGCATCGGCTCGGCGTTGACCGAAATCAACAGAGCGTTGCCGAGGGTCAAGCGGAGCGGCATTTCCGATTGACCGGGTCCTTGCGGCCCTCTAGATTCGACCGGATGCCCGCGCCCTCCATTTCGGAAACCGTCGACGCCCTCGGCACGCCTGCGCGCGCCGGCGGCACCGATGCCGCTTCGGCGCACTGCTATCACTGCGGGCTGCCCAATCCCGTGTCGCCGCGCTGGCAGGCGTTCCTGAACGGCGCGTCGCGCAGCTTCTGCTGTGCCGGATGCCGCGGAGTCGCGCAGACCATCCACGCGGCCGGCCTCGACGGGTTCTACCTGCGCCGCACCGAGAACGCCGACACGCCGGTCCCGGCCGACGCACTCGAGGACGAGTGGTCGCACTGGGACCATCCCGACGCGCAGGCGGCGTTCGTGCGGCCGGCGGGCGAGGGGCGGGCGGAGGTTTCACTGCTGCTCGAAGGCATCCACTGCGGCGCGTGCATCTGGCTCATCGAGTCGTGGCTCGCGCGGCAACCGGGCATCGCCGGCGCCAGCGTGAATTTCGCGACGCGCCGCGCGCTCGTCACGCTCGATCCCGGGCAAACGACGCTGTCTCGGATCCTGCGCGCCGTCGCCACGATCGGCTACCGCGCGCACCCGTACGACCCGGCGCGGCGCGAGGCGCTCGCGCGGCGCGAGTCGCGCACCATGCTGCTGCGCATGGCGGTGGCGCTCCTCGCGATGATGCAGGTGATGATGTTCGCGGTGCCGACGTATATCACGGTCGACGGCGTCGAGCCGGCGCACCAGCGGCTGCTCGAATGGGCGAGCCTCACGCTCACCCTCCCGTCGATCCTGTACTGCGCGGCGCCGTTCTTCCGCGGCGCGTGGCGCGACCTCGTGCACCTTCGCCCGGGCATGGACGTCCCGGTCGCGCTCGGCCTCGGCGCCGCGTTCCTCGCGAGCGCGTGGGCGACCTTCAGCGGCGAAGGGCCGGTCTATTACGACTCGGTCACGATGTTCATCGCGCTGCTTCTCGTCGCGCGCTATGTCGAGCAGATCGCACGGCGGCGCGCGGGTGACGCCATCGAGTCGGTCGCGCGCGCCGGCCCTGCGACCGCGGAACGGCTGGTTGCGTGGCCCGCGCGCCGCGAGACCGCGACGGTCGCCGCGGTGTCGCTCGCCGCCGGCGATTTCGTCATCGTGCGTCCCGGCGCTTCGCTTCCGGCTGACGGCATCGTGGTCGAGGGCCGCGCGAGCGTCGAGGAGGCGATCCTGACCGGTGAATCGCTGCCACGGACGCGAACGGTCGGCGACGCCGTGCTCGCAGGCAGCGTCGTACGTGACGGCGCGCTCGTACTCGCCGTCACGGCCGCGGGCGCCGCGACGCGGCTCGCGTCGATCGAGCGGCTGGTCGAGCGCGCCGGCAGCGAGCGGCCGCGCCTCGCCCGCATCGCGGACCGCGTCGCGCGCTGGTTCGTCGCGGCACTTCTCCTGGTCGCGGCGCTCACCGCGGTCGCGTGGTGGCACCTCGACCCGGCGCGCGCGCTGGCGGTGACGTTCGCGGTGCTGGTCGTCTCCTGCCCGTGCGCATTGTCGCTCGCCACGCCCGCGGCGCTCGCCGCTGCCGCCGGCGCGCTCGGCCGCCGCCGCGTGGTGATCGCGCGCGCCGACGCGCTCGAATCGCTCGCGCGCGTCACGCATGTCGTCTTCGACAAGACCGGCACCCTCACCACGGGCCGGCTTTCGCTGGTCGACACCATCGTCTCCGCCGAAATGACGAGCGACGAAGCGGTTGCGCTTGCGGCGGCGCTCGAAGCCGTGTCCGAGCATCCGATTGCCCGCGCGTTTATCGACGCGGGCGGCAAGCACGCCGAGATTCCGGTCCAGTCGCCTTCCGTCGTGCCGGGGCATGGCGTCGAAGGCATCGTCGCCGGTCGCATCGTGCGCCTCGGCACGCTCCCGTTCGCCGCCGCGTTGTCAGGCACCCTGGCGCCGCATCCAACCGCGGACGCGCATTCGTCGGCAACGATCGTGACGATGGGCGACGCGCGGGGCATCATCGCGTCGTTCGTGCTGGCCGATGCGCTGCGGCCGGACGCGAAGGCGCTGATCGAACGATTGCGCGCGCTTGGCGTAGTGTCGATGCTTCTGTCGGGCGACCGCGCGTCGACGGTCGCGGCGGCGGCCGCGGCGCTCGGCATCGACGACGCGCGCGGCGACGCGCTCCCGGAGGAGAAGCGCAGCGCGATCGGAGAGCTGCAGGCATGCGGCGCGGTGGTCGCGATGGTCGGCGACGGCGTCAACGACGCGCCCTCGCTGGCCCAGGCGCAGGTGTCGATCAGCCTCGGCACGGCGACGCCACTTGCGCAGTGGACGGCGGATGTCGTCGTGCTGGCCGACGCGCTCGTCCCCATTGCCGACGCCATTGCGCACGCCCGGCGCACGCTCGCCATCGTCCGCGAAAATCTCGGCTGGGCGTTCGCCTACAACCTCGTCGCGATTCCGGCGGCCGCCTTCGGCTTCGTCACGCCGCTCGTGGCGGCGCTCGGCATGTCGGTGTCGTCGCTCGTCGTCGTCGGCAATGCGGTGCGGCTCGCGCGGATCCGCGGTGATTCGCGACCCGCGCGCAGGGTAGCGATTCGTTCGCGCGGCCCGATGCGACGCGATGCCGCATGACGCCGCGGCGCCGATGGACATCCTGATCCTGCTGATCCCGCTCTCCGTCGCGCTGGTGCTCGCGATCGGTGCGGGCTTCTGGTGGTCGGTCAGGAGCGGACAGTTCGACGACCTCGAGGGACCCGCGTACCGGATTCTCGACGACGACGACACCGGTGTCGCACCGACGCACGAAACCGATGCCCTCGCGCCGCCGCGACAGGACCAGTTGACCTCGATCAAAGTTCCCGGAGATACGCCCCATTAGTATCGCGCGTTTGGTGAAATAGGCGTGTTCGACGAGTCGATGCGCCAGAGGGCGCTGGCGAAGCGGAACGCCATTCCGTCATGTCGCGGTCGCGGCGGGCGGCGCCAGGAACGACGATCCACTGAAACGCGGGGGCAGACGCAATGAGTTCGGCGAGCGCGACGACGTTCAATTACAAGGTGGTGCGCCAGTTTGCGATCATGACGGTCGTCTGGGGCATCGTGGGCATGCTGGTCGGCGTCATCATCGCCGCGCAGCTGCTGTGGCCCGAGCTCAACTTCGACATTCCCTGGCTCTCCTACGGCCGCCTCCGGCCGCTCCACACCAACGCGGTGATCTTCGCGTTCGGCGGCTGCGCGCTGTTCTCGACGTCGTATTACGTGGTTCAGCGCACCTGCCAGGTGCGGCTCTTTTCCGACAAGCTCGCGGCGTTCACGTTCTGGGGCTGGCAGCTCGTCATCGTGCTCGCGGCGATCACGCTGCCGCTCGGCTGGACGACCAGCAAGGAGTACGCGGAGCTCGAGTGGCCGATCGACCTCCTGATCACCGTCGTCTGGGTTGCCTACGCCGTCGTGTTCTTCGGCACCATCGTGCTGCGCAAGACACCGCACATCTACGTCGCCAACTGGTTTTACGCGGCATATATCCTGACCATTGCGGTGCTGCACATCGTCAACAGCGCCGAGATGCCCGTCTCGTTCCTGCCGATGAAGTCGTATTCCGCGTACGCCGGCGCGCAGGACGCGATGATCCAGTGGTGGTACGGCCACAACGCGGTCGGCTTCTTCCTGACCGCGGGCTTCCTCGGAATCATGTATTACTTCGTGCCGAAGCAGGCGGGGCGGCCGATCTATTCGTACCGGCTGTCGGTGGTGCATTTCTGGGCGCTGATCTTCACGTACATGTGGGCGGGCCCGCACCACCTGCACTACACGGCGCTGCCCGATTGGACGCAGTCGCTCGGGATGATTTTTTCCCTGATCCTGCTGGCGCCGTCGTGGGGCGGCATGATCAACGGCATGATGACGCTGTCGGGTGCGTGGTACAAGCTGCGCGAGGACCCGATCCTCAAGTTCATGATCGTCTCGCTGTCCTTCTACGGGATGAGCACGTTCGAGGGTCCGATGATGTCGATCAAGACAGTCAACGCGCTGTCGCACTACACCGACTGGACGATCGGCCACGTGCACTCCGGCGCGCTCGGCTGGGTCGCGTTCATCTCGATCGGCGCGATGTACTACCTCATCCCGCGGATGTTCGGCAAGGCCGAGATGTGGTCGGTGAAGCTCATCACGGCGCACTTCTGGATCGCGACGATCGGGGTCGTGCTCTACATCGCCGCGATGTGGATTGCCGGCGTGATGCAGGGCCTCATGTGGCGTGCGGTGAACGCCGACGGCACGCTGACCTACGCGTTCGTCGAGAGCGTGAAGGCGACGTATCCGTTCTACGCCATCCGGCTGGTCGGCGGTCTCCTGTTCCTCGCCGGCATGCTGATCATGGCCTACAACGTCATCCGCACGGTCAGCGGCGGCAAGGCCGTCGACGCGCCGATCCCGGCATTCGTGCCGGCGCACGCGTAAGGGGCGCACCATGAGAATCAACCAGGAATTCCTCGAGAAGAACATCGGCTGGATGATTGCGGGCATCGTGCTGCTCATCAGCTTCGGCGGCCTCGTCGAGATCGTGCCGCTCTATTTTCAGAAATCGACGACGGAGCCGGTCGCGGGCGTCAACCCTTACACGCCACTGCAGCTGGCGGGGCGCGACATCTATCAGCGGGAGGGATGCTACAACTGCCACTCGCAGATGATCCGGCCGTTCCGCGCCGAAACGGAGCGCTACGGCCCGTACTCGGTTGCCGGCGAGTTCGTCTACGACCACCCGTTCCAGTGGGGCAGCAAGCGCACCGGCCCCGACCTCGCCCGCGTCGGCGCGCGGTATTCCGACGACTGGCACCGCGCGCATCTCAACAATCCGCGTGACGTCGTCCCGGAGTCCAACATGCCGGGTTACCCGTGGCTCGCGAAGAACGCTGCGGATGCCGACGGCATCCAGGCGCACATGGTGGCACTGCGTCGGGTCGGCGTGCCGTACTCCGACAAGGAGATTGCCGACGCGCCGGGCGCACTCAAGGGCCGTACCGAGCAGGACGCGCTGATCGCGTACCTGCAGAACCTCGGCGTCGCGATGAAGAATGCGAGGTAGCCGATGAACCTCTTCACCTACCTCAGCAGCGCCGCGACCGTCGTGAGCTTCGTCGTGTTCATCGGCATCGTCCTGTGGGCCTACAGCAACCGGCGGCGCCCGGCGTTCGACGAAGCGGCCAACGCGCCGTTCGCATTGGCTGACGAAACCATCGCGGGCGCGCAGATCGCGCCCCAACGCGCGGAGCGTCGTACATGAATCAATTCACGTCGAATTTCTGGAGCTGGTACATCATCGTCCTGACGCTCGGCTCCATCGCGTTCTGCGCGTGGCTGCTGTGGAAGATGAGCAAGTCGAAGGCGGTGATCGGCGTGCTGCCGACCGCGACGGGACCTGGCGGCAAGCAGGTCGAGCTCACCGGCCACGTCTGGGACGGCGACCTCGCCGAATACAATAACCCGCTGCCGCGCTGGTGGATGTGGCTGTTCTGGATCACCATCGCGTTCGGCCTCGTCTATCTCGTCCTGTATCCGGGGCTCGGCAACTTCGCGGGCGTCCTCAACTGGACGTCGACCGGCGCCTTCAAGGCGGAGACCGCGGAGGCCGACGCGAGGCTGAAGCCGCTCTACGACAAGTACGTGACGATGGAACTGCCGGCGATCGCCGCCGATCCGCAGGGCCGCGCGATGGGCGAGCGCATCTTCCTCAACAACTGCGCCCCGTGCCACGGCTCCGATGCGGGCGGCGGTCAGGGATTTCCGAACCTGCGCGACACCGACTGGCTCTACGGCGGCGCGCCCGAGCAGATCGTGCAGTCGGTCACCGGTGGCCGGATGGGCGTGATGCCGGCGCTCGGGGCGACGATCGGCGAGGAAGGCGTGAAGAACGTCGCCGCGTACGTCCGCACGCTGTCCGGACTGCCGAGCGACAAGCAGAGGGCGGCGCAGGGCAAGGCCACGTTCGACACGAACTGCGCCGCCTGCCACGGTCCCGAAGGCAAGGGCAACCAGGCCATCGGCGCACCCAACCTGACCGACAACGTCTGGCTCTACGGCAGCTCGGAGGCGACGATTGCCTACGGCGTCAACAACGGCCGTCACCTCACCGGGGATGCGGAGCACACGCCGATGCCGTCGTTCAGGAACGTCCTGGGGCCCGCCCGGATCAATCTCGTTGGCGCCTACGTCTGGAGCCTGTCGAACAAGACGCCGGCCGGCAAGTAGGGTTTGCATTCGCCGCCGCGGGGTCGTCCCGCCGCGGCGACGCGATTTCAGGCAGGGTGCCCGAGCAGCGTGGCGACGGCGCCCTTTTTTTCCATAGCGAACGAGAGCGGATAATCGTCACCTTGAACGCCAACGACAGGATCGTTCCGCCGCCGCCCGAGGCCGTCGAGGTGGCGACGCAGGAGATCGCCCTCTACGAAGTGCGGCGCAAGATCTATCCGCGCTCGGTGACCGGCATCTTCGCGACTTGGCGCTGGACGATCGTCATCGCGACGCAGCTCCTTTTCTACGGGCTGCCATGGCTTTCCTGGAACGGCCGGCAGGCGGTGCTGCTCGACATCGCCGCGCGCAAGTTCTACATCTTCGGCCTCGTGCTCTGGCCACAGGATGTCATCTACCTCACGATCCTGCTGATCCTCGCCGCGTACTCGCTGTTCCTGTTCACCGCCATTGCCGGACGCCTCTGGTGCGGCTACGCGTGTCCGCAGACGGTCTACACCGAGATCTTCCTGTGGATCGAGCGCAAGATCGAGGGCGAGCGCGTCGCCCGCATCCGCCTCGACGGCCGCGCGTTCTCGCTCGAGAAGTTCGTCATCAAGACGCTGAAGCACACGGCGTGGTTCGCCGTGGCGCTGTGGACGGGCTACACGTTCGTCGGCTACTTCACGCCGATCCAGGACCTCGGGATCCGCGCGATCACGTGGCATCTCGGCCCGTGGGAGGCCTTCTGGGTGCTCTTCTACGGCTTCGCGACCTACGGCAATGCGGGCTTCATGCGCGAGCAGGTCTGCAAGTACATGTGCCCGTACGCGCGCTTCCAGTCGGTGATGTTCGACAAGGACACGCTCGTCATCGCCTACGACGGCGCGCGCGGCGAGCCGCGCGGGCCGCGCAGCCGCAAGGCCGATCCGAAGGCGGCGGGCCTCGGCGCCTGCGTCGACTGCGGCATCTGCGTGCAGGTGTGCCCGACGGGCATCGACATCCGCAAGGGGCTGCAATACGAATGCATCGGCTGCGCCGCCTGCATCGACGGCTGCAACCAGGTGATGGACAAGATGGGCTATGCGCGCGGCCTGATCCGCTACGTCTCGGAGAACGGACTCGCCCGCGGCTACGATTTGAAGGCGATGATCCGTCACGTGTTCCGCGCGCGCACGCTGATCTACACGGGCCTTCTCGTCGTCATCACCGTGGTGGCCGGCGTGTCGCTCGCGCTCAAGAATCCGCTCAAGGTCGACGTCATCCGCGATCGCGGCGCGCTGGCGCGCGAGGCGGCGCCCGGCGTGGTCGAGAACGTCTACCGGCTGCAGATCATGAACACCGCCGAGGCCGCGCACCGCTTCACGATCACCGCCGAAGGCCTGCCGGGACTCGCGGTCGTCGGCATCGAGCAGCCGATCGACGTCGCGGGCGCGTCGACCCAGCTCGTTCCGTTCAGGTTGCAGGCGCCGGCCGGCGACGATGAGCGCGAGGACGAGCACAAGGATGAACACAAGGCCGAACACAGGGACGAACACCAGCGCGACGAAGGTGGCCACGACAGGAATCGCCGGTCGCGCCAGGTAGAGATCGTGATCCAGGCGCAGGACGACCCGGCGATGGTCCGCCGCGAAAAATCCACGTTCCTCTTTCCGAGGTGAGCATGACTCCGCCCAACGCCGCCACATTTTGCGCAACTGCGATCGCAGCGCCGCCGTGGTATCGCCAGCGGTGGCCGTGGCTGCTGATCGCCGGGCCCGCGACCGTCGTCGTCGCCGGCTTCTTCACGCTCTATCTCGCGATCAGCACCGACGACGGCGTCATTGCGGATGACTATTACAAACGCGGGCTCCTCATCAACAAGGAGCTCGTGCGCAGCCAGCGCGCCGAGGCGATGGGATTGTCGGCCGTGCTCCACGTGGCACCTTCGGGTGCGGTGCGCCTCACGCTCGCCGCAGGCGTCGACGGCGCGTTTCCGGATGCGGTGACGCTGAAGCTCGTGCACCCGACGCGATCGGGACAGGATCGCGCCGTCACCCTCACGCACGGTCCGGACAACGTCTATGTGGGCGACCTCGGCGCCTACCCGGCGGGACGATGGCTCGTGTCGGTGGAAACGCCGCAGTGGCGCCTGCCCGCGGCTGAAATCACGGGCGGACTTGCGTCGGTCACGCTGGGATCCGGGACGCATGCCAACTGACGGACATCAGGCGGGCCGGACAGCGGCGCACGCGGGAGAGGAAACGATGCAGCCAACGGGCAATTTCGCGCACAGGCTCATGTGGGTGATCTGGCCGGCGTTTCTGGTCGCCGGCGCGGGCACCGCGGTGTTCTTCACGATGATCGACCCAAGCGATCTGACGCTGTTCGGCCAGCCTGTCGAGTTCTCGCGCCAGGCGATCTACACCGTCGGATTCTTCGGATTCTGGGCGCTGGGGATTGCGTCGTCGGCGCTCACCGTGTTCCTCGGGCGCTCGCCGTGGGAAGTGAATCGGTGTCCGCTCGAACCGCAGGCGCGGCCGGAGGGCTGCCCGAAACGCGACGACGCGGAGGCTTGCTGCGCGCCCGGAGACGGCGGGCGGGGGTGATGCGGAAAGACCGCGCCGCGGGCGCGTCAGGCGCGCTGGCCGATGAGGCGCTTCAGCGCCATCGGATCGAGCAGCTTGACCGCGCGGCCCTGCACCTGGATCAGGCCCTCCTCCTGGAAGCGCGAGAAGAGGCGACTCACGGTTTCGAGCTTGAGACCGAGGTAGCTGCCGATTTCCTCGCGCGTCATGCGCAGCACGAATTCGGTCGACGAGTAGCCGCGCAGCCGATACCGGTCGGCGAGATTCAGCAGGAAGACGGCGAGGCGCTCCTCGGCGCGCATGCTGCCGAGAAGCAGCATGATGTTCTGGTCGCGCGAGATTTCCTTCGACAGCAGCTGATAGAGATTGCGCTGCAGCGCGGCGACGTTCTGCGCGAGATGCTCCAGCCGGTCGAACGGCAGCACGCAGACTTCGGTGTCCTCGAGCGCCAGCGCCTGGCAGCCGTGGCGGTCGGTGCCGAGTCCGTCCAGCCCGACGATGTCGCCCAGCATGTGATATCCCGACACCTGCTCGCGCCCATCTTCGGCGAGCACGGTGGTC
Organism: uncultured beta proteobacterium; assembly: GCA_963717695.1. GTDB lineage: Bacteria > Pseudomonadota > Gammaproteobacteria > Burkholderiales > Casimicrobiaceae > CAIWHR01. The sequence goes on from CAVQWR010000007.1 coordinate 268,488, forward strand.
TTGAGCGACCCCAGTCGAATGGCGAACAGCGAGCCGAACGGCTCCCCGGCGCGATAGAGGCTGTCGCCCTTCTTGAGCTTGATGCGATGATTGACGAGCGCGTCGACCTGTTTCAGGTCCTCGGGATCCAGCCCGACGGGAAGGCAGAGCTCGCGCAGGCTGCACGTCGAGCAGTGCGCCTTGAGATCGCGGATCGAGATGACCGCAGCGGAGCCCGCCCCGGCTGCAGGACGAGTGCCCGCGGATGGCGACGGCTGCGTGGTCGAAATCGGTTTAGCGGGAAGCGTCATCGTGGCGGGCGGGAACCCATTTGTGATGCGTTGACGTGCATCAAAGTCGTACAGTCTAGAACGAATCCGCCCCTTTGAACAGGACGCCCAATTTTCCCCGCGGGAATCAATGCGCTGCACCCGGTGGCCGGGCCTGTGCGTGCGCGCGCGACGTGCGACAACCGGTCGCAGGCCGACGGCGATGGCACTTTCGGCGCTGATCTCCGCGTGGCTCGCCGGGACGCTCGGCGGCGCGCATTGCCTTGCCATGTGCGGGGGGTTTCTCGCCGCGATGTCGGGCGCCGCGACGCCGGCCGACGCGCGACCGCTGCTGCCCGCGCGCGCGCTGCTGCTGCGGCAGCTCCCCTACAACTTCGGCCGCATCGTCACGTATGCAGCGCTGGGTGCCGCATTCGGCGCCGCCGGCGCAGCCACGATCTCGGCGTCCGCCGGCCTGCCGCTGCAGCGCGCGCTGTACGTCGTGGCGAACGTGTTCCTGCTCCTCCTCGCGATCGCGATCGTCGGGCCGCGCGGCGGTGTCGGCTGGCTCGAACGCGCCGGAGGCGCGCTGTTCGGACGCCTCGTGCCGGCGATGCGGCCACTGCTCGCGCACGATGCGGTGGGTGCGCGTTTCGCCGTCGGCATGTTCTGGGGCCTCGTGCCCTGCGCGCTGGTCTACGGCGTGCTGCCGATCGCGCTGTTCGCGGGTGGGCCGCTCGAGGGCGCCGCGGTGATGCTCGCGTTCGGCCTCGGCACACTGCCCAATCTCGTGGCGGCCGGCTGGATCCTGGGGCGCGCGCGGCGCTGGTTCGACCGCCGTGCGGTGCGCTACGCTGCGGCGGCGCTGCTCGCCGCCTTCGCGGCGGTCGGCATCTGGCGTGCGCTCACGGTCAGCGGCAATCTCGCGCAGGGCCCGTTCTGCCTCATGCCATGACGCGCATGCGAGCGAAGAGCTCCCCGGCGCGACGCGAAAATCCGTGAACGCGATCGCCGACCCGCGATCCTTTCCGGACGCCGCCGCGGCGAGCGCGTTCGCGCGCGGAATTTTCGCGCTCGCCCGGGAGAGCCTCGGCGCGGCGACGGGTGACCTGGCACGCGCTGCGGAGGACGAGCTTCGTGCCCGTCTGCGCCGGCGCGTCACGGAAGGCGGCGAGCTCGCGAGCCTCGTCGCGGATGCGCCGTCGGTCGACGTCGCGCGGCAGGTGTGGCGCCATCTCGATGCCATCGCAGCCGGCGCCGACGATCCGGCGGCGGGTGTTGCGGCATGCATCTTTGCGATCCCCATCGTGATCGTCGCCGGCAGCGAGGGCGCGCGCGCCGATGCGCTCCTCCCCGGCACGTTGCGCGACGCAAGCGTTTTCACGGACCTCCTGCGCGAGCACGACGCGCTCAACGGCAACCGGACCTTTGCGCTCGCCGATGCGCTGGTGCAGGCCGATGCGCTCGACGTCGCGCGGCTGCCCGAGATCCTCGCCTGGCAGCGTCTTGCAGGGCAGCGCGAGCGAGGCGCCGGCGGCCGGGTCTGCGCTCGCTTCCTCCCGCGCCGATTCGCGTCGCTGGGGGACGGGAGAGCGTGCATCTGCGCCTCCTCGCGGGGACGGCGCTCGCGCGGCCCGGCGCCGACCTCTTCGGCGACGCGCGCGTCGGCGCCTGGGGAATGCCGTTCGCGCGCGAGCTCGGGCGCGCGCTCGGCGTCGGCGGGGTGTCGGTGCTGGCGCTGCCCCGCGCGCCGCAGCGGCCGCTGCGCGCCGTCGCGGCAGGCCGCGCTGCGCAACGCGAAGTGTCGGCGCAGATTTTCGCGAGCAATGCGCTGCGGCGACTCCGTGGCAGCGTCGGCGAGCCGGTCGCCGTCATCAGTGCGCACCGCGCGGCGGATGCGCCGGGCGGCGGCGAGCTGCGCCTGTCGTTGTCGTCGGTGTTCGAGCCGCGCGACGCCGAGGGCTTTCGCTGTCCGCTGCATCCGCTCGATCGCGTCGGCGACGTCGCCGCGATGCTGCAGGATCTGCTGCGCGATTGCCGCGTGACCGACGTGCGCGTGCTCTCCGGCGTGCACCCGGACCGCGATGCCGCGACCGGCCTGCCGCTGCTCTTCAAGCCCGAGACGATTCCGCCCGGCGCCGCGCCGCTGCACTGAGCGGCGGCACCGGTCAGGCGAGCGCGCCGTGGTACTCCTGCGCCGCCTCGCGGCGCTTCACGCGTCCGGCGCCGCTCACCTTCTTCGTCACCTCGGGATTGCCGAGGTAGTCGACGGTGCCCGCGCCCGAAATCTCCACGTCGAGCGTCTTCGTCGCGTTGACGACGACGCGGCCGGCGCCGCTAACCGCGATCCGCGCCTGCTCGCTCGCGAGGCCGGCCGCCCGGTAGTCGCACGCGCCGGAGATCGAGATCGACTGCTCCGTCGCGCGGCCGGCGATCTCGGCCTTGACCGCGCCGGATCCGTCGATGCTGAACGAGCGGACGTCGAGACCCGCGAGCCGCAGCGTCGCGGTGCCGCTCGCCGAGATGGCGAGGCGCTCGACCTTGAGCTCGTCCGCCCGAACGGTGACCGACCCCGCCGCCTCGATTGCCTCCAGCTTGCTGAAGGTCACGACGATCCGGGGCGTGCGTGCCGCGCCGCTCCGGAGAAACGACCACCACCGGCCCTGCGGGGCGCCGCGGATCGTCAGCGTGCCGTCGCGAACGTCGGTCTCGATGCCGCGCAGCGACCGCGCGGTGGCCTCGATCGAGACGCCGGGCGCGGTGCCCTGGACCAGCGTGACGTCCGCGGTGCCGTCGATGCGGATTCGCGTGAACGCGGGGACCGGGCGGGTGTCGGTGGTCACCGCCCCCGTGCCGCCTAGATGGCCGCGTTTGAGCACGAACCAGGCGGCGCCGACGGCGAGCGCCAGCGCGAGCACGAGGAGGAGGGGGAGGACAAGGCGCTTCATGAACGGGTCTCGCGCAGGATCGGTCTTGACCGTTAGATGCTCGGGAAGCCCGATTCGGATTCAGCCGCGGCATCCCGAGGCGGCAGGGGATGGGTCACGGCCCGTCCGGCACGAACCGGATGTCGCCATACCAGGCGTCGACGGTCGCGCCCGTGTTGTCCGTATCGGTCAGGACGCCCACGCCGACCAGGCGGCCCGGGGCCTCGCCGAACGCCTTGCGGTAGTCGTCCAGCACATTGCGCCGGAGGTTCTGCCAGGCGCCGAGGCCGGCGGCGCCGCTCGATGCGACGATCATCCGCACGCGGCTCGTGTGCGGGTTCGTGATCACGCTGCCTACGGGCGCTTTGTTCGCCCAGACGTACATCAGCGTCGCATAGGGCACTTCGCGGCCTGACGACGCCTTCGCCAGCGCGAAGAGCGCCTGCTCGCGCAGCGGGAGCGTCGACCGGTCGCCGGTGAATTCGAGGATGATGCGCGCCGGCGAATCCTCGCGCGACGCGATGGCGTTGTCGGCGCCGTCGATCAGCCGGGCGACCTTCCACCGCCATTCGACGACCGGCGCGCTGCGGATGTCGAAGTTGACCGCGTGTGCGACCGCGCTGGCCGCCCCTTTCGCGTGCGCGAACAGCACGACGGTGCCGCCGTCGTCCTGCAGCCGGTATTCGGTCGGCGTCTTGTTCGCGGCAATGGTCAGCGGCTGCCATCCGGCCGGCAGCGTGGTGCCCGGCTTCGCCAGCGAGAATGGCGCGACGAGCGGCGCCGCCTCGAGACTCGTCTGCCCGATGCACGGCAGCGGCACGGTGGCGGCCGCGAGGGCGACGAGCGCACCCGGAAGCAATCGGTGACGCATGTTTCTACGATTCGCGGAGGCTTCGCGGCGGGAAGCGGCATTCGTGCGGCGAACACGATGATAACGCGGGGGAGCGACGCGGCGAGGCTATAATCGACGATCGACCCACGCTTTCCCGCCCCCATGAATCTCGATCGAGTGCCCGCCGGCAAGGACGCCCCTGAAGACTGCAACGTGATCGTCGAGATCCCGATGCACGGAGACGCGATCAAGTACGAGGTCGACAAGGAAACCGGCGCGGTGTTCGTCGACCGCTTCATGTCGACGTCGATGCACTATCCGTGCAACTACGGCTACATCCCGCAGACGCTTTCCGACGACGGGGATCCGTGCGACGTGCTCGTGCTCTCGCCCGTGCCGCTCATCACCGGCGTCGTCGTGCGCTGCCGGCCGATCGGCATGCTGAAGATGGACGACGAGGCGGGCGGCGACGCGAAGATCCTCGCCGTCCCGATCGACAGGCTCTCCGGCCTCTATCGCACGATCCAGTCGCCGCGCGACCTCCCCGAGATCACGACGCAGCAGATCGCGCATTTCTTCGCACACTACAAGGACCTCGAGCCCGGCAAGTGGGTGCGCATCGCGGGCTGGGTCGAGGCCGTGGAGGCGAAGCAGGAAATCCTGGCGGGCATCGCGCGCTACGACGCCGCGGCGCGCAGCGCGCCGCAGTGACGGAGTGAGTTCCGCGCATCCGCGGTGCGGCGCGGGCCGCCCACGCGCGCCATGACCGACGTCGCGCACGCGCGCCGCCAGCTCACCTTTCCGACGCTGTTCGTGCTGCTGTGGAGCACGGGGTTCATCGCGGCGAAATACGGGCTGCCCTATGCGCCGCCGCTCACGTTCCTGCTGTGCCGATTCGCGCTCGTCGCGCTGCTGATGGCGGTGGTGGCCGGGGCGACGCGCGCGCCGTGGCCCGGAACGCCGATGGAATTCCTGCACGTCGCGATTTCCGCGTGGCTCGTCCACGGCGCCTATCTCGGCGGCGTGTTCGTGGCGCTCGCGGGCGGCATGCCCGCGGGCACGAGCGCGATGCTGGTCGGACTCCAGCCGATCCTGACCGTCGTCATTGCGCGCGCATGGCTCGGCGAGCGCGTCGTCGCCCGGCAGTGGGCCGGGCTGGCGCTCGGCCTCGCCGGCGTCTGGTTCGTCGTGCGGCACAAGGCGGCGTTCTCGGGCGACTTCGCCGGCCTCCTTCCGTCCGTGATCGCGCTCGCCGGAATCAGCGTCGGCACGCTGTGGCAGAAGCGGTTCTGCGCACGCGTCGATCTGCGCAGCGGCGCGGTGATCCAGTTCACCGCCTGCGCCGCGCTCTACCTGCCGCTCGTGCTGCTGTTCGAAGGCGCGCCCATAAACTGGACGCCGTCGTTCGTGTTCGCGCTCACCTGGTCGGTGCTCGTGCTCTCCGTCGGCGCGATCAGCCTTCTCTACTGGCTGCTGCGCCACGGTGCCGCAGCGGACGTCGCGCGGCTCTTCTTTCTCGTGCCGGCCGTCACCGCGGTGATGGCGTTTCTGGTCTTCGGCGAGACGCTCGACGCGCTCGCGATCGCGGGGATGGTGCTGATCGCCATCGGCGTCGCGCTCGCGCGACCGCGGCCTAGCGCTCGATGAGACGGGTGCCGGCGATCCGGTCGTGCAGGAACTGCCGGTCCGGATCGGCGAGCGCCCACAGGAAGTTGAACGCGAGGAGCACGAGGCCCCATGGCGCGGCGCCCTGCGGACGCAGCACCAAGACCCCGGCCAGCGCGAGCGCCGGGCCGATCCAGCCGCAGAGGTAGCGCGCGAAGGCGACACGCCGGTCGACGACACCACCGTCCCGGCGCACCAGCGCGATGCGCCACGTCTTCATCGGCAGCGTGCGGCGTCCGTTCGACCACGACACCACGAAGTAGACCGCGCTCGCGCCGAACACCACCGCGAGCGAGAGCGCGCGTGCCGGCGCATCGGGCACGCGGAGCGCGCCGCCTCCGGGCGGCACCAGCGGCAGCGTGACGAAGCCGGCGACGAGGAGCACCGCGCACAGGATCATCGCCTCGTAACCGAGCGAGGCGATGCGCCGCGCGAGCGACGCGGTGACGGGAAGTGCAGCGGGCGAAGCGGGAGATGCGGCGGCGCCGTCGTCCGCGGGACTCACGCGGCGCTCACCGCGCGGGCGCGCCGGTGCCCTGCGGGGCGGCGGGAGGGGGTGCCGCCGGTGTGCGCTGAGGCGCCGAGCCGGGCGAAGCCCCCGTGCCGGCGGGCATGCGCGCCGATGGACCCGCAGGCGGGGGCGCCTTGGTGGCCAGCTCGCGTTTCTTCTCGGGCGGCAGGCTGGAATACTCCTCCCACCTCTGGCGGACCTCCTGCTTCTTCTCGGGCGGCAGCTGCTTCATCGCCTTGTACTGCTCGCGCGCCGCCTGGCGCTGCTGGGGCGTGAGCTCCGCCCACGTGCGCATGTTGGTGCGCACCTTTTCCTGCTCGTCGGGAGAAAGCTTCGGATACCTCTGGGCGATGCTGCGCCACTTCTGCTTGCGCTGCGCGTCGAACTTGTCCCAGTCGCCGGCGAGCGGTGCCAGCACCTGCTTCTCTGCGGCCGGGAGCTCCGCCCACGACGGCGAGCGCAGGGCGACGGGCGGCTGCGCGAATGCGTTCGCCACCAGCGCGGCGGCGAGCGCGACGATCGCGAAGGCGCCGCGGATCAGTCGTCGTCGCCGGCGTGCTTCAGCCAAGCCTGGAATCCGTGGTCGAGATAGGCGTCGATCGGCAGGTCGGAGGTGAGGATCGCCGTATCGGTCTCCGTGATGTCCTGCTGCTGCTGCCACGCCTGCCACTGCTGCCAGGCGAGGCACGCGACCACGATCAGCACGATGCCGAGCCAGAGTTTGCCGCTTTGCCAGAACGAGCCGCCGCCGCCGGCGGTACCGGTGCCGGCGAACGCATAGCTTCGCGCAAGACCCACTGCCGGAACCCGCTTCGGATCCGCGAGCCGGGCGAGCGCGTCTTCGCGTGCGAGCTGCAGCCGATAGGCGGTGCCCGGCTTCAGCTCCGCCGCGCCGCGATCGAGGTAACCCGTTATTTTCTTGGCGAAATCGTCGTCGAAGTTGGTCATAATTCCACCCCTTTGGCCCGGAGCACCGCGGCCAGGGCATGCACGGCGCGGGAGCAATGTGTCTTCACGCTGCCCTCGGAACATCCCATCGCGACGGCGGTCTCCGCAACGTCGAACTCTTCCCAGTAACGTAGCAGGAACGCTTCCCGTTGACGCGCCGGCAGCTTCGACAGCGCCTGTTCAATTGTGGCCATGATCTCGGCCTGTTCGAACTGTTCTGCCGGATCCGCGTTGGCGTTCGAGTCCGACTTGGCCCGCAAGGTTTCGAGCGGGTCGAATTCGTCGTCCTTTTCCTCGCCACGGCCGAGTGCGGACAGCACCGTCGTCCAGGTCGTCCGCACCTTCTGGCGGCGGAAGTGGTCGTTGATGGTATTTTGCAGAATCCGCTGAAAAAGCATCGGCAGCTCGGCAACCGGCTTGTCCGAATACTTTTCGGTCAGCTTCAGCATCGCGTCCTGGACGATGTCGAGCGCCGAGTGTTCGTCGCGGAGCGCGAACATCGCCTGCTTGAAGGCACGGCGCTCGACCTCCGCGAGGAAGGCCGAAATTTCCTTGAAGGTGGCCAGAATGGATCCGTTGGATGGGTGCGGCAACGCGCCGCATGACGTCCGGTCCGGTCCGCAAGGCCCGGATTTCGGCCGCAAGGCGGCGCGCCCTGCGTATGTTCCGATTATAGGGTGGCGTCGCCGATACGCGGTTGTGCACTGCAATGCACTTGACCTCCACGTCGGCGGCAGGTAAGGTTTTGGGGTCGGCCGGAGACGGCTGATGCTGTGATGCAACAGCGGTCGCAAATCCCCTCCGTGGATGCCACAAGCGTCGTCGGAGCACCCTCCGGGAGCGGCCGGCAGTTCCCAAATTCGGCTTTCTACCCGATCCAAGCCTTGGTGGGCGCGTTCATCCCCTCTCACGCGCCATGTGGTTTCGCGATTCCCCGCGCGCACGCTCGGCCGGGGCGGCAACCCCTTACCTACAGGGCCACGACATGCAACTGACGGGTGCGGAAATCGTCATCCGCTGCCTCCAGGAAGAAGGCGTCGAGTACGTCTTCGGCTATCCGGGCGGCGCGGTGCTCAACATCTACGACGAGTTCTTCCAGCAGGACAAGGTGAAGCACGTGCTGGTCCGGCACGAGCAGGGCGCGGTGCACGCGGCCGACGGCTACTCGCGCTCGAGCGAGAAGATCGGCGTCGCGCTGGTGACCTCCGGTCCCGGCGTCACCAATGCGGTGACCGGCATCGCAACCGCGTACATGGACTCGATCCCGATCGTGATCATCACCGGCCAGGTGCCGACGCACGCGATCGGCCAGGATGCGTTCCAGGAGTGCGACACGGTCGGCATCACGCGTCCGTGCGTCAAGCACAACTTCCTCGTGAAGGACGTGAAGGACCTCGCCGTCACGATCAAGAAGGCGTTCTACCTCGCGGCGACGGGACGGCCCGGCCCGGTTCTGGTCGACATCCCGAAGGACGTCACGCAGGCGTCGACCGAATTCGTCTATCCGAAGACAGTGTCGCTGCGCTCGTACAATCCGGTCACCAAGGGCCACGCCGGGCAGATCAAGAAGGCGGTCCAGCTGCTGCTCGATGCGAAGCGGCCGATGGTCTACAGCGGCGGCGGCGTCATCCTCAACAACGCAGCCTCGCAGCTGACGCGCTTCGTGCGGCTGACGGGCTTCCCCTGCACGAACACGCTGATGGGCCTCGGCGGCATTCCGGGCACGGATCCGCAGTTCACGGGGATGCCGGGCATGCACGGCACGTACGAGACGAACATGGCGATGCAGAACTGCGACGTGCTGATCGCGATCGGCGCGCGCTTCGACGATCGCGTCATCGGCAATCCGCAGCATTTCTTCCGCGCGGATCGCAAGATCATCCACATCGACATCGACCCGTCGTCGATCTGCAAGCGGGTCCGCGTCGACGTTCCCATCGTCGGCTACGTCGCCGACGTGCTGGAGGAGATGATCAGGCTGATCGAGTCCTCGCCGCAGAAGCCCGACCCGGCCGCGCTGAAGGCGTGGTGGAGCGACATCAAGGAGTGGCAGCGCAAGGATTGCCTCCGGTTCGACACGAAGAGCGCGCTGATCAAGCCGCAGGCCGTGATCCAGAAGCTCTACGAGCTCACCAAGGGCGACGCCTTCATCACCTCCGACGTCGGCCAGCACCAGATGTGGGCCGCGCAGTACTACAAGTTCGACAAGCCGCGGCGCTGGATCAACTCCGGCGGGCTCGGCACGATGGGCTTCGGGCTGCCGGCGGCGATGGGCGTGACGCTCGTCAATCCGGGCGCGACGGTCGCGTGCGTCACCGGCGAGGCGTCGATCCAGATGTGCATCCAGGAGCTCTCGACCTGCAAGCAATACCACCTGCCGATCAAGATCGTGAACCTCAACAACCGCTACATGGGCATGGTGCGGCAGTGGCAGGAGTTCTTCTACGGCAACCGCTACGCGGAGTCGTACATGGACGCGCTGCCCGATTTCGTGAAGCTCGCGGAGGCGTACGGCCACGTCGGCATGAAGATCGAGAAGCCCGGCGACGTCGAAGGTGCGCTGAAGGAGGCGTTCAAGCTGAAGGATCGGCTCGTCTTCATGGACTTCATCACCGACCAGACGGAGAACGTGTTCCCGATGGTGCCGGGCGGGAAGGGCCTCACCGAGATGATCCTCGCGGAGGAGCTATGAGCACCGCCGGGCCGTACCAAGGACGACCGTGCGAGCGGGGCGAAGCCCAGGCGCGCAGCGCGCGTCCGCGAGCGTGGGCGGCGGTCAACACGGCGCTGACCGATCACCCCGCTCTGTGCCAAGGAGACCGCTCGCCCCCCTCTGGGGGGAGAGCGCGAAGCGCTGTCGAGGGGTTACAAATCATGAGACACATCCTCTCGATTCTCGTCGAGAACGAGGCGGGCGCGCTGTCGCGGATCTCGGGCCTCTTTTCCGCGCGCGGCTACAACATCGAGTCGCTCACGGTCGCGCCGACCGAGGACGCGACGATGTCGCGGATGACGATCGTCACCGTCGGCTCGGACGAGGTCATCGAGCAGATCACGAAGCAGCTCAACAAGCTGGTCGAGGTCGTGAAGGTGGTCGACCTCACCGACGGCAATCACATCGAGCGCGAGCTGATGCTGGTGAAGGTGCGCGCCGCGGGCAAGGACCGCGACGAGATGAAGCGCCTCGCCGACATCTTCCGCGGCCGCATTCTCGACGTCACCGACAAGAGCTACACCATCGAGCTGACCGGCACGGGCTCGAAGCTCGACGCGTTCCTGCAGGCGATCGAGCCCGGCGTGATCCTCGAGACGGTGCGCACCGGCGCCTCGGGGATCGGCCGCGGCGAGCGCATCCTCAAGCTTTGACGCCGGGCGCGAACACGGCGCCCGTCACGACCCCCACTGCGCCCGACGCCCGGGCGCATGACTGATCAATGGAGAAGATGATGAAGGTCTACTACGAAAAGGACGCCGACCTGTCGCTCATCAAGGGCAAGAAGGTCACGATCGTCGGCTACGGCTCGCAGGGTCACGCGCATGCGCTGAACCTGAACGATTCCGGCGTCAAGGTGACGGTCGGCCTGCGCAAGGGCGGCGCGTCGTGGGACAAGGCGAAGAAGGCCGGGCTCAAGGTGGCCGAGGTCGGGGCCGCCGTGAAGGGCGCGGACATCGTGATGATGCTGATGCCCGACGAGCACATCGCCGCCGTCTACGCCGACGAGGTCGAGCCCAACATCAGCAAGGGCGCGACGCTCGCGTTCGCGCACGGCTTCAACATCCACTACGGGCAGGTCGTGCCGCGCGCGGATCTCGACGTCGTGATGATCGCGCCGAAGGCGCCGGGCCACACGGTGCGCTCGACCTACGTCGCGGGCGGCGGCGTGCCGATGCTGATCGCGGTCCACCAGGACGCGTCGAAGAAGGCGCGCGACCTCGCGCTGTCGTATGCCGCGGCGATCGGCGGCGCGCGCGCCGGCGTGATCGAGACCAACTTCCGCGAGGAGACCGAGACCGACCTCTTCGGCGAGCAGGCCGTGCTCTGCGGCGGGCTGGTCGAGCTCATCAAGGCCGGATTCGAGACGCTGATCGAGGCGGGCTACGCGCCGGAGATGGCGTACTTCGAGTGCCTGCACGAGGTGAAGCTCATCGTCGACCTCATCTACGAGGGCGGCATCGCGAACATGAACTACTCGATCTCGAACAACGCCGAGTACGGCGAGTACGTGACCGGGCCCGAAGATCGTCACGCCGGCGACCAAGGCCGCGATGCGGGAGGTGCTGACGCGCATCCAGACCGGCGAGTACGCGAAGGAATTCATCCTCGAGAACCGCGCCGGGCGCGCCGACGCTGCTCGCGCGACGCCGCCTGACGGCCGAGCATCCGATCGAGGTCGTCGGCGAGAAGCTGCGCTCGATGATGCCGTGGATCAGGAAGAACAAGCTGGTCGACCAGACGACGCAACTGAGCGCAACCGAGCGACGAGATGCCGACGATGCACGCCGCCGCGCCATGCGTTCGCACGCGCCTTCGCGCCGGAGCCGCCAGCGCGGATGGGCGGGCCTGCTCGTGCTGCTGATCGCGCTGCTGATCGTCGGCTTCCTCGCGAAGGACGCGATCGTCAAGTACGGGCTGCTCGGGAAGCACCGTCGTCGGTGCGCCGGCCAAGGGTACGCCCGCGGCGAGCGCGCCGGCCGCGCCTCCCGGAAGCGCCGCATCGATCCGGTCCGGAACGCCGATCCAGCGCGCGCGCGCCGCCGATGCATTCGTGCAGACGCAATCCGAAGAGAACAAGCGGCGGATCGACGACGCCGCGAAATGAACGAGCGCGCGCCTCGCGGCGGTTGCGACGACCGCGCTGCGGCAAGGCGGAACGCGCGGGCAGCGAAGGCTCCCCGCCCGCGCACCGGGGCGGCGGGAGCGAAAACGCCATCGCGACGGCGCCTTCCCGCGCTCGACATCGACCGGATCGTCGTGATGCGCGTCGCGCTCGTCGCGATCGTGCTCGCGTTCCTGTATCTCGTCGTCTGGATCGGTGCCCGCGCGTTCGGCAGCGGTGCGAAGCAGGCGACGCGAATCGACCGCGTGATCATCGACGCGACGACCACGCAGCCGCCCGCGCCGGCACCGGGCACAAACGCCGGCGCGCCGCGCCGGACGCCGCCGTAGCATGGGCTGCGAAGTACGGCGCGGCCGGACTCCCCGCACCACCGCCTGCTAAAATCGCCGAATTCCCACTGCGCGCGCCCTCCGTGTCCAACTACCCGCATCCGATCCTCGCCCGCGAAGGCTGGCCCTTCATCGCGATTGCGGTCGTCGTCGCGATCGCGCTTTCCGTCTACGGCTTCTGGATCGTCGCGGTTCTCGCGTGGCTCGCCGCGCTCTTCATCATCCAGTTCTTCCGCGATCCGCCGCGCGAGGTGCCGCAGCAGGCAAGCGCGGTGCTGTCGCCGGCGGACGGTCGCATCGTCGTGGTCGGCAAGGCGCGCGACCCTTATCTCGACCGCGACGCGCTGAAGATCAGCGTCTTCATGAACGTGTTCAACGTGCATTCGAACCGCAGCCCGGTCGACGGCACCGTGGCGGGCGCGTGGTATCACGCCGGCAGCTTCGTCAACGCGGCGCTCGACAAGGCGTCGCTGGAGAACGAGCGCAATGCGCTGCACTTGCAGCGCCGCGACGGCCGCGACGTCACCTGCGTGCAGGTCGCCGGCCTGATCGCGCGGCGCATCCTCTGCTACGTCGAAGCCGGGCGACGCGCTCGCGCGCGGGCAGCGCTACGGCTTCATCCGCTTCGGCTCGCGCGTCGACGTCTACCTGCCGCCCGACGCGCGGCCGAAGGTCGCGGTGGGCGACGTCGTCTACGCCACCGAGACGATCCTCGCGGAGCTTCCGCCGCGCTGACGGCGCATCCGGCGCGGATCGCCGGCCGCGCCGTTTGTGCTACCGTTGAACCGCCATGGCCGATTTCGACACCCAGCGCGCGCTGCAGAAGAACCGCATTCGCCGGCGCGGCATCTACCTGCTGCCCGAACCTGTTCACGACCGGCGGCGCTGTTCGCCGGCTTCTACGCGATCGTGCAGGCGATGAACCTGCGCTTCGACCAGGCGGCGATCGCGATCTTCGTCGCGATGGTCCTCGACGGTCTCGACGGCCGCGTCGCCCGTCTCACGCGCACGCAGAGCGCGTTCGGCGCCGAATACGACAGCCTGGCCGACATGGTGTCGTTCGGCGCGGCGCCGGCGCTGATCGTCTACGAGTGGGCGCTGAAGGGCATGGGCAAGCTCGGCTGGATCGCGGCGTTCGTCTACGTCGCGGGCGCCGCGCTGCGGCTCGCGCGCTTCAACACGATGCTCGATGTCGCCGACAAGCGCTGGTTCACCGGCATCCCGAGCCCGGCCGCGGCCGCGCTCGTCGCCGGCTTCGTCTGGATCGTCGACGACTACAACATCGATCCGGCGGCGCTGCGCTGGTGGGCGTGGGTCGTGACCGTGTTCGCCGGGCCTCACGATGGTCAGCAACATCCGCGTACTACAGCTTCAAGACGATCAATCTCAAGCAGCAGCGTGCCGTTCCTCGCGATCTTCGTGTTCGTGCTGGTGATCGCGCTCCTGTCCTACCAGCCGGCGATCGTGCTGTTCGCCGGCTTCGTCGGCTATGCGCTGTCGGGCTATGCGGCCTCGATCTGGCTGGCGCTCGCGGCGGCGGCGCAATCCGCCGTCCGGCCCGATTGGCCCGGGCTGCGCGCGAAGCCCTTGCTTTTGCGGCGAATTCCGGGTATAGTCCGTGTCATGAGCAGCCTCGCGCACCTCCGTTCCTGCGCTTCCTTGCGATCGCCCTCCTCTGGCGATCTGCTGCTGCTGCTGCGCCCCGCGCGCAGATAAACCACACCCCCTCAATTCGAGCAGTCCCGTGTCCGTCCTAAGCGACGGACGCCGAATGTCGTCAGCGTCGCCCTTGCGGCCGCCCGTTGCCAGGACATTGCCATGAAGACCGACCCGTGCACGCAAGTATCGCCCGTACACGCCGTTGGCGCTTCCCGACCGGCGCTGGCCCGATCGCACGGATCGACGCGCGCGCCCGTCTGGTGCAGCGTGGACCTGCGCGACGGCAACCAGGCGCTGATCGAGCCGATGGACGCCGAGCGCAAGGTGCGGATGTTCCGCCTCCTGGTCGAGCTTGGCTTCAAGGAGATCGAGATCGGCTTTCCGGCGGCCTCGCAGACGGAGCTTCGATTTCGTCCGCCAGCTGATCGACGAGCGGATGATCCCCGACGACGTCACCGTGCAGGTGCTGACGCAATCCCGCGAGCCGCTGATCCGGCGCACGTTCGAGGCACTCGAAGGCGCGCGCCGCGCGATCGTGCATCTCTACAACTCGACGTCGACGACGCAGCGCCGCGTCGTGTTCAACCAGGACCGCGCGGGCATCGTCGCGATCGCCGTAAACGGGGCGAAGCTGATGCGCGAGATCGCCGCGGAGCATCCGGCGACCGAATGGACGTTCGAGTACTCGCCGGAGAGCTTCACCGGCACGGAGCTCGATTTCGCCAAGGAAATCACGGATGCGGTGACTGAAGTCTGGCAGCCGACGCCGCAGCACAAGGTGATCGTCAACCTGCCGGCGACGGTGGAGCTGGCACCGCCGAACGTGTATGCCGACCAGATCGAGTGGATGAGCCGCAATCTTGCCCGGCGCGACAGCATCGTGCTGTCGGTGCATCCGCACAACGACCGCGGCTGCGGCGTCGCGGCCGCCGAGCTCGCGCAGATGGCGGGTGCGGAGCGCGTCGAAGGATGCCTTTTCGGCAATGGCGAGCGCACCGGCAACGTGTGCCTCGTCACGCTGGGCCTCAACCTGTTCACGCAGGGGATCGACCCGGGCCTCGACTTCTCCGACATCAACGGCATCATCCGCACCGTCGAGTACGTGAACCAGCTGCCGGTGCATCCGCGGCATCCCTATGGCGGCGACCTCGTGTTCACGGCGTTCTCCGGCTCGCACCAGGACGCGATCAGCAAGGGCCTCGCCGAGCGTGCGCAGCTCCTCGCGAAGGGCGAGGCGTTCTGGGACGTGCCCTACCTGCCGATCGACCCTGCCGACGTCGGTCGCACCTATGACGCGGTGATCCGCGTCAACAGCCAGTCGGGGAAGGGCGGCGTCGCCTATCTTCTCGAGCGCGAGTACGGGCTGTCGCTGCCACGCCTTCTGCAGATCGAGTTCAGCCAGGTGATCCAGCGGATCGCGGACGCGACCGGCAAGGAGCTTTCCGCCGCCGAGATCCGCGCGGTGTTCGACCGCGAGTACGTCGCGGTCGCGGAGCCGCTGCGCTATCTCGATCACCGCGCGCAGCACAACGCGGATGACGGCCGCGTCGAGCAGCTCGCCGCGCGGCTCGTCGTCGACGGCGCCGAGCGCACCCTCGAAGGGGCGGGCAACGGCCCGGTCGACGCGTTCGTGCGCGCGCTGCGCCACGGCGGCGGCCTCGACGTTCACGTGCAGAACTATCACGAGCACAGCGTGGGCGCGGGCGAGGATGCGACCGCGGTGTCCTACGTCCAGCTGCGGATCGGCGCCGACCGGTCCGTGTACGGCGTCGGACTCGATCCCAACATCGTCACCGCGACGCTGAAGGCCGTCGTCAGCGCGGTCGATCGCGCGATCGCGCAGGGCTTCCTCGAAAAGCCCGATTTCGCGCCGCGTCGCGCGACGGCGGCGGTGTAACGGACGGCGTCACAGCGCGCCGCGCCCGTTCGGCGTCACTCCGTGCGATGCGATGTTTCGCCGCGTCGCACGGAGCGTGCCGAATGGGCTAAAATTCAGTGCTGTTCCATTGCAGCACGATCGTCGCGGACGGCTCTCCGGGAGCGCGTGAGATCCTCCCCTCCCGGATTGCGAAAGCGCAAGCGATGAGCACCACGACGTTTGGCCCCGGCATCGAGATCAACGGCCGCATCACCCCCGACTACGCGCAGATCCTGACGCCCCAGGCGGTCGCGTTCGCGGCAAAGCTGCAGCGCGCATTCGGCGGGCGCCGCAACGAGCTCCTCGCGCGCCGCGCGACGCGCCAGGCCGAGCTCGATGCCGGCAAGCTCCCCGATTTCCTGCCCGAGACGCGGGCGATCCGCGAGGCGGACTGGGTCTGCGCGCCGTTCCCGACCGATATCGCCGACCGCCGCGTCGAGATCACGGGGCCGGTCGACCGCAAGATGGTCATCAACGCGCTCAATTCCGGCGCCAGCGTGTTCATGGCCGACTTCGAGGACGCCAACACGCCGCGCTGGGACAACAACATCCAGGGCCACATCAACCTGTGCGACGCGGTGCGGCGCCGCATCGACTTCACCTCGCCCGAAGGCAAGGCGTACAAGCTCAACGCGAAGACCGCGGTGCTGTTCGTGCGGCCGCGCGGCTGGCACCTCCCCGAAAAGCACGTGAAGATCGACGGTGCGCCGATCTCCGGCGGGATCTTCGACTTCGCGCTGTATTTCTTCCACAACGCGAAGGAGCTCCTCGCGCGCGGCACGGGCCCGTATTTCTACCTGCCGAAGCTCGAGAGCCACCTCGAGGCGCGGCTGTGGAACGACATCTTCGTGATGGCGCAGGACGACCTCGGCATCCCGCAGGGCTCGGTGAAGGCGACGGTGCTGATCGAGACGCTGCTCGCCGCGTACGAGATGGACGAGATCCTCTACGAGCTGCGCCTGCACTCCGCGGGCCTCAACTGCGGCCGCTGGGACTACATCTTTTCGTGCATCAAGAAGTTCCGCAACGCCCACGACTTCTGCCTCGCCGACCGCGCGCTCGTCACGATGACGACGCATTTCCTGCGGAGCTATGCGGAGCTCCTGATCAAGACCTGCCACCGCCGCAACATCCACGCGATGGGCGGCATGGCGGCGCAGATCCCGGTGAAGAACGACGAGGCGGCCAACGCCGAGGCGTTCGCCAAGGTGAAGGCCGACAAGGAGCGCGAGGCGACCTACGGCCACGACGGCACGTGGGTCGCGCACCCGGGTCTCGTGCCGGTGGCGAAGGAAGTGTTCGACCGGCTGATGCCGGCGCCGAACCAGATCGCGACGAAGAAGCGCGAGGACGTGAAGGTGACGGCGGCGGATCTCATCCACTGGGAGCCCGAGAAGCCGATCACGGAGAAAGGCCTGCGCCTCAACATCAACGTCGCGATCCAGTACATCGGCGCGTGGCTCGCGGGACAGGGCGCGGTGCCGATCTTCAACCTGATGGAGGACGCTGCGACGGCGGAGATCTCGCGCTCGCAGGTCTGGCAGTGGATCCGCTCGCCCAAGGGCGTGCTGGACGACGGCCGCAAGGTGACGAAGGAGATGGTCGCGGCGATGATTCCGGAGGAGGTGCAGAAGATCCGCGATCTGCTCGGCCCCGCGTTTGCGCAGGGCAAGTACGATGACGCCGCGGCGATCTTCGCCGACCTCGTCAACAACGACACGTTCGTCGAGTTTCTGACGCTGCCCGCGTACGATCGTATTGACTGAGGGAACGGTCTGGCGCCGCGTTCGGCGCCATGCTGCGATGCGCCAACGGGCCCGATTCCGGGCCCGTTTGCACGAGATGTCTCCAATTTTGTCGAACCGAAGCCGTGACGGGGCGCGTGGCCGGCTTCCGTTGGCCATCGAAAGCACGCCGCCTGTACACTAGCGCGCGGCGACTCTCCCAAGGCGACGGCGTAGTGCGCGGGGGCTGCGCCGACGGCTGGTCTGCAGGGACATGGCGCTGCAGCGTGCAGCATATGCAGAGGTTGGGGAGGCATCGGGCGAACGATGGCGCAGGCGAAGAAGAAGGCGACGTCACCGGCTCGCGGGGCGGCCCGTCCGGGTGCCGGCGCGACGCTGTCGGCAGCCGGGCGTGTGCGCGATCTCGCGTGGTCGGGCCAGCACGCGCAGGCGATCGGGCTCGCGACCACGGCGCTTGCCGCGACTGGACTCGCCGTCGCGGCAAAGCTCGAACTCCTCGATCTTCGCGCCGAAAGCCACATTGCCACGGGCGATCTCGCGAGCGCTGCCGCGGATGCCGACGCGATGCTCGCGCTCGCGAATCGCGCGAAGTCGGCCGCATTCGGGGCGCAGGCGCGAAATCGCCTCGCGCTCGTGCAGATGCGCAACGGCGAATTCGGGAAGGCGCAGGCGAGCGCGGCGGCTGCGCTGAAGCTGGCGCGACAGAGCGGGCAAGTGCCGCTCGAGGCCATGAGCCTGTTCCGGCTCGCCGAGGCGCAGTTCCGCGGCAAGTTGATCAGTGCGGAGGCCGTCCGCAACGCAGCGCGCGCCGCGGAGCTCTTCGAACGGGTCGGTGACCCTGTCGGCCAGGGCCGTGCGCTGTGGGCCGTCGCAACCGCGTCGAGTGATCTTGGACGGGTCGACGAATGTCGCGAAGCGGCCGAGACGGCACTGG
This sequence comes from uncultured beta proteobacterium, assembly GCA_963717695.1. Taxonomy (GTDB): domain Bacteria; phylum Pseudomonadota; class Gammaproteobacteria; order Burkholderiales; family Casimicrobiaceae; genus CAIWHR01. The sequence continues at coordinate 287,042 of CAVQWR010000007.1, forward strand.
CGATCGGCCGCCGCTGCGGCGACCTCTACGGTCTCGGCAACGCGTACAACTGTCTCAGCTACAACCTGCCGGACATCGCTGCCAACCTGAAGGCGCTCAACCAGTCGCTCGCGTCCTTCGAGGCGGCCGGATACGTCGAGCGCCAGGGCGTCGCAATGCACAACCTCGCCGTGCAGTATGCGACGCTCGGTCAGTATCGCCGCGCGCTGCGGATGGGCGCCCGGGCGGAGGAGCTCTACAGGCAGGTCGGCGCCAATGCGGCCCGGACGCGCTTCGTCCAGGCGTTCATCGAGCTCGCGATGGGGCATTTCGATGCGGCGCGCGCGCTGGCCTCGGGCCCCGAATCCGCGATAGAGACCGAGCAGGATGCGGCGTTCGTGTCCTACTTCGACGGCTGGCTCGATTTCAAGCAAGGGGACCTGAAGCGGGCGCTGCCGAAGATCAGACGCGGCGTGAAGATGCTGCGGGCGCTCAAGAACGACGTGTTCGAACTGGTGCTGCTCGCCGCGCTGGCCGAAGTACTGCTTGCCGCAGGGAAGCCGCGCGCGGCGCTCACCGCGACGCGCCGGGCCACGGTGCTGCATCGCGCGATGGGATTTGCGACGCAGACAGGGCTTTCATCTCCCGCCAATGTCTGGTGGATGCACAGCAGGGCGCTGGTCGCGAACGGCGATGCAATCGGAGCGCGCGAGGCGCTCGGGACGGCGTACCGCCTGATGATCGAGGGTATCGCGCACGTGAGCGACGAGGGTCTTCGCCGCAGCTACCTCGGCCACGTCCACGAGCATCGCGAGATCATCGCCGCGTGGTTGAAGGACGCGCGGCGGCGCCGGCTGTCCGCGGCGCGGCACCCCGCGCACCTCGAAGGCGAGGCGAATCTACGCGAGCCGTTCGAGCGGCTGGTCGACACCGGACTGCGCCTCAACGAGCTGCGCAGTGTCGCCGAGCTGCACGAATTCCTGATCGACGAGGCGACCGAGCTGTCGGGCGCCGAGCGCGTGCTGCTGGTGCTGGAGACGCCGGACGGGCCGCGTCTCGCCGGGTCGCTCGTGCCGCGCGGCGAGGATGCGGCGACGCTCCTGCGCGACGTCACGCCGGCGCTCGCGCGAAGTGCGGCGGACGCGCACTGCGACGCTCGCGCACGTCCCGGACGGCGTCGGCGCGCTGGAGCAGCGCTCGCGCGTGATCGCGCCGCTGATCGCGCAGCGCGAACTCCTGGGATATCTGTACTGCGATATCGACGGAGTCTACGGACGCTTTCGCGACTCCGACCGCGACCTGATCGGCATGCTCGCGAGCCAGGCCGCCGTCGCGCTCGACAACGCGCGGTTCGTCGCAGGGGCTGGAGCAGAAGGTCGCGCAGCGCACCGAGGAGCTGAGCGCATCCAAGGCGGTGATCGAGCAGCGCGCGAACGAGCTCGCGATCATCAACAGCATCCAGGAGGGGATCGCGGCCGAGCTCGATTTCCAGGCGATCATCGACCTCGTCGGCGACAAGCTGCGCGACGTGTTCCACACGGGAGACATCGGTATCCGCTGGTACGACGCAAAGGCGAACTTGGTGCATTACCTGTACCAGTACGAGCACGGCAAGCGATTGAGTGTTCCGCCGAGCCCGCCATCGCGGCCGTTCGCTAACGATGATGCAGACGCGCCAGCCGCTGGTCGTGAATACCCCGGAGGAGTATGCGGTTGCGGGCTTCTCCCCGGTTCCGGGCACCGATCAGAGTCAGTCGATGGCCGGAATCCCGATCCTCGGGGGCGACCGCGTCCTTGGCACGATTGCGATCGAGGACTACGAGCGCGAGAACGCCTTCGGCGAAGCCGAGGTCCGGCTGCTCACGACCGTGGCCGCCAGCATGGGCGTGGCACTCGAGAACGCGCGCCTGTTCGACGAGACGCAGCGGCTCCTGAAGGAAACCGAGCAGCGCGCCGCCGAGCTCGCGGTGATCAACAGCATCCAGCAGGGTGTCGCCGCCGAGCTGGACTTTCAGGCGATCGTCGACCTGGTCGGCGACAAGCTGCGCGAAGTGCTCGGGAACGGAGGATATCGGCATTCGCCTCGTGGACCCGAAATCCGGGATGGTCCACTACCTGTACGAATATGAGCACGGAAAGCGGCTCCAGGTGGCGCCCGCGGTGCCGACGCCCGGCGGGCCGGCGGACCGGATGCGCGAGACGCTCGCACCGGTCGTCTTCAACACGCGCGCCGAGCTCGAGGGGTCGGGCGTGGGCGTGGTCCCGGGCACCGACATCGCGCGCTCCGTCATCTTCGTGCCGATCGTCTCCGGCGACCGGTTAACCGGCTCGCTGCTGCTCGAGAACCACGAACGTGAACACGCATTCGGCGCGTCCGAGGTGCGCCTGCTGACGACCGTCGCCTCCAGCATGGGCGTGGCACTCGAGAACGCTCGCCTCTTCGACGAGACGCAGCGCCTGTTCAAGGAGAGCGAGCAGCGCGCGGCCGAGCTCGCGATCATCAACAGCGTGCAGGACGGCCTCGCGGCGCAGCTCGACTTCCAGGCGATCATCGACCTCGTCGGCGACAAGATCGCCGAGATCTTCCGCACGCGCGACATGTCGATCGCGCTGCTCGACAGGCCGAGCGGGCTGATGGCGATGCCGTATTACCTCGAGCACGGCGAGCGCTTTGGCGGTCGAGCCGTTTCCGCTCGGGCGCGGCCTTACCGGCAACGTCATGGAGACGCGCGAGCCGCTGGTCATCAACAGCGATTACAAGGCGCGCACGGCCGGATATGGCGCAAATCCGATTGGCGACACCGATACTGCGGACCTGTCGAAGAGCTATCTGGGCGTGCCTATACTGAAGGGCGACGAAGCCCTCGGCGTGATCGCGCTCTACGGCAGCGAGGAGTATGCCTACAGCGACTCCGACGTCCGCCTGCTGCAGACGCTGGCCAACGCGATGAGCGTGGCGCTGGAGAACGCGCGCCTGTTCGACGAGACGCAGCGGCTTCTCAAGGAGACCGAGCAGCGCGCCGCCGAGCTGGCGATCATCAACAGCGTGCAGCAGGCGCTCGCCGCCGAGCTCAACATGCAGGGGATCTACGACGCCGTCGGCGACAAGATCCGCGAGATCTTTCACAACGCCGACATGGGCATCCGGATCTACGATCCCAAGACCAACCTCATCCATTTCCCCTACCTCTACGAAAACGGCAAGCGGATCGACCTGGGGTCGTTTCCGCTCCCGGAACGCGGCTTCGGCCCGCACGTGCTGCGCACGCGCGAAACGCTCGTCATCAACGAGCGGATGGACGAAGCCACCGAGGCGTATGGCAGCTTCACGCAACCGGGAACGGATACGGAAAAGTCTGCCGTATTCGTGCCGCTCGTCGTCGGGGACCAGGCGCGCGGGCTGATCAACCTGCTCAACATGGAGCGCGAGAACGCGTTCAGCGACTCGGACGTCCGTCTGCTGCAAACGCTCGCCAACGCGATGAGCGTGGCGCTGGAGAACGCGCGGCTGTTCGACGAGACGCAGCGCCTGTTCAAGGAGAGCGAGCAGCGCGCGGCCGAGCTCGCGATCATCAACAGCGTGCAGCAGGCGCTCGCCGCCGAGCTCAACATGCAGGGGATCTACGACGCGGTCGGCGACAAGATCCGCGAGATCTTCAACCAGGCGGACGTCGGCATCCGGATCTACGACCCGCAGTCGGACCTGCTCCACTTCCCGTACGTCTACGAGAATGGCAGGCGGATCGCCATCGAGTCCGAGCCTCTCGGCGACGACGGGATTCACGGCGCACGTCCTGCGCACGCGCGAGCCGCTCGTCATCAACGAGGACATGGCGGAGGCGATCCGAGAAGTTCGGCAGCAGCGTCATGCCCGGCACGGAGATGGAGAAGTCGTCCGTCTACGTGCCGCTGGTTGCGGGCGAGCAGGCGCGCGGGCTGATCAACCTGATCGACATGAAGCGCGAGCACGCGTTCAGCGCCTCCGACGTGCGCCTGCTGCAGACGCTCGCCAACAGCATGAGCGTCGCGCTCGAGAACGCGCGGCTCTTCGACGAGACGCAGCGCCGCACGCGCGAGGCCGCGGCGCTCGCCGAGGTGGGCCGCGACATCTCGTCGACGCTCGACTGTCGGCACCGTGATGGATCGCATCGCCCGCCACGCGAAGGACCTGCTGCGCGCCGGCAGCAGCGCCATCTTCCTGCCCGATCCGGGCGGCACGACCTACCGCGCGATCGTCGCCGTCGGGGACATCGCCGAGGCGGTCCAGTCAACGGTGATCACGGTCGGGCGAGGGCATCATCGGCAGCCTCGTCGCGCAGCGGCCGCGCCGAGTTCATCAACGACACCGGCGTCCGATCCGCGCGCGATCCAGATTCCGGGCACCGAGAAGCAGGAGCGCGAGCGTCTGATGGTGGCGCCGCTCCTGGCCGGCAAGACGGTCAAGGGCGTCATGGCCGTCTGGCGCACCGGCGGATTGCCGTTCGGAGACACCGAGCTCGACTTCCTGATCGGGCTCTCGCTGCAGGCGACGGTCGCCATCGAGAACGCGCGGCTGTTCGCCGACTCGCAGCGGCGCGCCGCCGAGCTCGCGACGGTCAACACGGTGTCGCAGCAGCTGGCGGGCAAGCTCGAGCTCGCCCCGCTGCTCGATCTCGTCGGCGAGCAGATCCGCGCGGTGTTCAAGGCCGACATCGCCTACGTCGCGCTCTACAACCCGCGACACCGGCATCATCGATTTTCCGTACCAGTATGGCGAGGAGATCAAGCCGCTCAAGTTCGGCGAAGGCCTTACCAGCCGGATCATCCGGTCGGGCGAGCCGCTCATCATCAACCGGGAAACGGACCGGCGCGGACTCGAGCTCGGGCGCCAGGGTCGTCGGCAGGCAGGCGCTGTCGTACATGGGCGTGCCGATCCCGGTCGGCGGCACGAGCCTCGGCGTGATCAGCGTGCAGAGCACGGAAATCGAAGGTGCGTACGACGTCGACGACCAGCGGCTGCTGTCGACGCATCGCCGCGAACGTCGGCGTCGCGCTGCAGAATGCGCGGCTCTTCAACGAGACGCAGGAGGCGCTGTCGCACCAGACGGCGACCGCCGACATCCTGCGCGTGATCAGCAGCTCGCCCACCGACGTGCAGCCGGTGTTCGACGCGATCGTCAACACCGCGCTGAAGCTTCTCGCCTGCGATTTCACCGCGCTGCTGCGCTGCGACGGCGCCACGTTCTCCCCGGTCGCCTTCGCGACGCCGGGCGGGTTGCCCATGGAGCGTCGTAGAGCGAACGGTTCCCGTCGACCCGGCGCAGAACTTCCCGTCGCGCGCCATCGTGTCGAAGGCGATGCTGCACATCCCCGACTGGAACGGCGGTCGACATTCCGCCGCACGAACGCGACGTCCAGGCACGAATCGGAGTCAATTCCTCGCTGATGCTGCCGCTGCTGCGTCAGGGCGAGTGCATCGGCGTGCTGGCATTGGCGCGCGACAAGGCAGGGCCGTTCGACGACAAGGAGATCGCGCTCGCCAAGTCGTTCGTCGACCAGGCGGTGATCGCGATCGAGAACGTGCGCCTCTTCAACGAGACCCGCGAGGCGCTGGAGCGGCAGACGGCCACCGCATCGGTGCTGCAGGTGATCAGCGGCTCGATGGCGGACCCGAAGCCCGTGTTCGAGAAGATCCTCGACAGCTGCGGGCATCTGTTCGGCGCCACCGACATGTCGGTGTGTCTCGCCGAGGACGGCCAGTTGAAGATCGGCGCCTATCGCGGCGGATTCCCGGACGTCGTCGCAACGACTTTTCCGCGCCCGCTCGCGGGAACGATCAGCGACATGGCGATCCGGCAGGGCAGCATCCTGCATCGTCTCAGCGCGGCGAGCGCTGCGGATCTGCCGGAGTACGTTCACGAGATGGCGCGTCGCGTCGGCGACTTTTCGATCGCCAACGCGCCGATGACATGGGAAGGGCGAGGCATCGGCACGATCGACATTGCGCGCATGCCGCCGCGGCCGTTCTCGGAGGCGGAGCTGACGCTCCTCAAGACCTTCGCCGACCAGGCGGTCATCGCCATCCAGAACGCGCGGCTGTTCAACGAAACGAAGGAAGCACTTGCCAAGGTCGAGGAGCGCACGCTCGAGCTGACCGAGTCGCTCGACTACCAGACTGCGATCAGCGACGTGCTGCGGAGCATCAGCGAGTCACCTACCGACGTGGCGCCGGTGTTCAACGAGATCCTAGGGTCCGCGACGCGGCTGTTCGGCAGCCCGATGGCCGCCGCCCTTCGATACGACGGCGAAAACGTGCATCTGGTCGCCACGCACAACTGGCCGGCCGACGCGATCGAGGATGCCCGCCGGTTCTATCCGGGGCCGCCCAATCCGAAGCAGATGAGCGGACGGGTCGTTCTCGCGGGCGCCGTGCAGACCATCGAGGATGCGCTGCTCGACCCGGACTACGACGCGGCGCAGGCGAAGCTTGGCCACTGGCGCCGCATGCTGGGCGCGCCGCTGCTGAAGGACGGCGTCGCCGTAGGCGCGATCATCGTCGCGTGGCCGGATCCGGGCCCGACGCCGCAGCGGCAGATCGATCTGCTGAAAACTTTTGCGGGCCAGGCGGTGATCGCGATCGAGAACGTGCGCCTGATCAACGAGACGAGGGAGGCGCTGGAACGGCAAACCGCGACGGCCGAGGTCCTGCAGGTGATCAGCGCGTCGCCGACGGACGTGCAGCCGGTGTTCGACATCATCGCCGAACGCGCGGCGAAGCTTACGGGCGCGGAGTCGGGCATCGTGTTCCGCTTCGATGGCGAGTGGATCCACATGGCAAGTTCGTATGGCATGGACCGCGAATTCATCGACATGTTCAGGACCCTCCTGCCGGTGCGCTCCGATGCCTTCTTCATTTCGGCCGAGGCAATCCGCGAGGGGGTGGTGATTAACGTCCCCGATCTGCAGGAGCGCGCCAACAGTCGCGGCAGTACGCCGGTGGGGATGAAGGAGGCGGCGAGAAAGGCGGGTCTGCGCGGGGGACTCGCCGTGCCGATGTTCCGCGACCGGCAGGTGGTCGGCGCGATCGCGATGTACCGCAGCAAGACGGGCAAGTTCGCCGACAGCGAGGTCGACCTGCTGCGCACGTTTGCCGCGCAGGCCGTCATCGCCATCGAGAACGTGCGCCTCTTCAACGAGACGAAGGAGGCGCTCGCGCGCCAGACCGCGACGTCCGACGTGCTGCAGGTGATCAGCGAGTCGCCGACCGACGTGCAGCCGGTGTTCGACATCATCGCGGAGCGCGCCGCGGCCCTGACCGCCGCACGGTTCTGCACGGTCACGCGCCTCGACGGCGACAACGCCCAATTGGTGGCCCTGCATGGCGTCGACGCGGCCGGAACGACTGCACTTCGCGCCGTATGGCCCCAGAATGTGCACGAGAGTACGTCGATCGCCGCCCGCGCGATCCGCGAGCGAAGAGTTTTCAACATCGCCGATCTGCTCACGCTTTCCGACGACGAATACGCGCCGGCGATGAAGAGCGCCGTCCGGCTCGCCGGATTCCGCAGCGCCCTTTCGGTTCCGATGCTGCGCGACCAGCAGGTGATCGGCGCCATCACGGTCAACCGCGCCGAGACGGGCGTCTACGCCGACGAGGAGGTGGCGCTCCTGCAGACCTTCGCGCGCCAGGCGGTGGTAGCCGTCGAGAACGTCCGCCTCTTCAACGAGACGCGCGAGGCGCTGGAGCAGCAGACCGCCACCGTCGGAAGTGCTGCAGGTGATCAGCAGCTCCGTCGCGGATACGGCGCCGGTGTTCGACAAGATCCTCGACAGCTGCCAGCACCTCTTCGCCACCGAGCAGCTCGGCATCTTCCTTGCGAACGACGACGGGCAGGTGCACGTCGGCGCGTGGCGCGGCTCGGCGCTCGAAGCCATCGCGCGCACGTTTCCCAAGCCGGTCGGCGAGACGATGACGGGGCGCGTCATTCGCGAACGGCAGACCTATCACATCGCCGATACCGCGCAGATGGTCGATCCGCCCGCCGCCGTGCGCGGCGTGATCGAGCTCTCGGCCATGCGTCGGTTGCGTGGGCGCCGATGCTGTGGGAGGACCGCGGCGTCGGGTCGATCTGCGCCATGCGCCAGCCGGCCAGGGCGTTCACCGACAAGGAACTCGCGCTCCTCAAGACCTTCGCTGACCAGGCGGTGATCGCGATCCAGAACTCGCGCCTGTTCAACGAGACGAATGCCGCGCTCGAGCGGCAGACGGCGACCTCCGAGGTCCTGCGCGTGATCAGCGAGTCGCCGACCGATGTGCAGCCGACGCTCGAAGCCGTCGCGCAGCGCGCCGGCCTTCTCTGCCATGCGGACGGCAGCCGCATCTGGCTGCTGGTCGACGGGCAGCTCCGGGCGATGACGACCTATGGCGCGACGTACGAGGCCATGACCGGCGCCGAGGTGCTGCCGCTGATCGAAGGAATCGGTCGGCGGCCGCGCCGTGCTGGAACGCCGGTGTGATTCACGTCGACGACGTGGTCACGGCGATCGATTCCGACTATCCGGCGATCCGCGAGCTCGCAGCAGCGCTACGGATTTCGTACCGTGCTGAACGTTCCGCTGCTCCGGGAGGGCGAGGCGCTCGGGGTCATATCGCTGCTGCGCAACGAAGTGCGGCCGTTCGCGCCCGTCGAGATCAGCCTGGTGAAGACGTTCGCCGACCAGGCGGTGATCGCGATCCAGAACGTGCGCCTGTTCAACGAAACCCGGGACGCGCTGGAGCAGCAGACGGCGACGGCCGACGTGCTCAAGGTCATCAGCAGCTCGGTGGCCGATACGGCGCCGGTGTTCGAGAAGATCCTCGACAGCTGCCAGCGGCTGTTCGCGAGCGAGCAGCTCGCCGTGATGCTGCTGCGCGACGACGGGCGCGTCTACCCGACGGCGTGGCGCGGCCCGTCCTTCGACAAGCTCGTCCGCGACGTTGGGTCGATGCCGGTCGAAGGGGACGATGACCGAGCGTGCGATCAACGAGCGGCGCACCGTGCAGGTCGACGAAAAGATCATGGCGAACGCAATGCAGCCGGCTGCGCGCAAGCTCGCTGCCGAGATCGGGCCGTACACGGCGATCTACAGCCCGCTGATCTGGGAGGGCCAGGGCATCGGCTCGCTGTGCGTGTTCCGCCAGCCGCCCCGCCCGTTCAGCGAGAAGGAGGAAGCGCTGCTGCGGACCTTCTCCGACCAGGCGGTGATCGCGATCCAGAACGCGCGGCTGTTCCGGCAGACCCAGGAGGCCCGCGCCGCCGCCGAGGCCGCCAACGAGGCGAAGAGCTCGTTCCTCGCGACGATGAGCCACGAGATCCGCACGCCGATGAACGCGGTGATCGGCATGAGCGGCCTCCTGCTCGACACCGAGCTCGACACCGAGCAGCACGACTACGTCGCCACGATCCGCGACTCGGGCGACGCGCTCCTCACCATCATCAACGACATCCTCGACTTCTCGAAGATCGAGGCGGGGCGCATGGACATCGAGGCCCACCCGTTCGATCTCCGCGAGTGCGTCGAGTCCGCGCTCGACCTCGTCAGCGCGCGCGCGACGGAAAAGCACCTCGACATCGCCTACGTCTACGAAGGTGACGTGCCGTCGGCGATCGTCGGCGACGTGACCCGGCTGCGCCAGATCATCCTGAACCTGCTGTCCAATGCCGTGAAATTCACCGAAAGCGGCGAGGTCGTGCTGACGGTGACCGCCAGTGCCGCGGCGGCGGACCGCGCGTCGCTGGCCTTCGCGGTACACGACACGGGCATCGGGCTTTCCGAGGAAGCGATGGGACGGCTGTTCCAGTCGTTCTCGCAGGCCGACTCGTCGACGACGCGCAAGTACGGCGGCACCGGGCTCGGCCTCGCGATCAGCCGCCGTCTCGCCGAGCTGATGGGCGGGCGCATGTGGGCCGAAAGCGATGGGCCCGGCAAGGGATCGACGTTCCACTTCACCATCGACGCGCCGACCGCGCAGGCCTCGCCGACACGCACGCGCGACTTCGTCGGCCTGCAGCCGGAAATCCAGGGCAGGCGGGTGCTCGTCGTCGACGACAACGCCACCAACCGCCGCGTGCTGGAGCTGCAGACGGGCAAGTGGGGCATGCTGTCGCGCGCGACCGAATCGCCGTCCGAGGCGCTGCGCTGGATCGAGGCCGGCGACGACTTCGATCTCGCGATCCTCGACATGCACATGCCGGAGATGGACGGCCTGACGCTGGCGCGACAGATTCGCGAGCGCCGACCGTTGCTCCCGCTGGTGCTGTTCAGCTCGCTCGGCCGCCGCGAGGCCGGCGACACGGAAGGTCTCTTCAGCGCATACCTCGCGAAGCCGATCCGCCAATCGCATCTCTTCGACACGCTGGTGAGCCTGCTCGTCCGTGACGCGGCGCCGCGCGCCGCGCCGGTGCAGGCCAAGCCGCAGCTCGACCCGGCGATGGCCGCGCGCCATCCGCTGCGCATCCTGCTGGCCGAGGACAACGTCGTGAACCAGAAGCTGGCGCTGCGCCTGCTGCAGCAGATGGGGTACCGCGCCGATCTCGCCTCCAACGGCATCGAGGCGGTGGAATCGGTGCAGCGGCAGGTCTACGACGTCGTGCTGATGGACGTGCAGATGCCGGAAATGGACGGGCTCGAGGCGTCGCGGCGCATCGTTGCGAAGTCTGCGGACGGCGCGCGGCCGCGCATCGTCGCGATGACCGCCAACGCGATGCAGGGCGACCGCGAGATGTGCCTCGCCGCGGGGATGGACGACTACGTCACCAAGCCGATCCGCGTCGACGCGCTGGTGGAAGCGCTCAACAACGTACGTGCACGCAAGGACCGATGATGGACACACCGACGATCGATCGCGCGACCTTCGACGCGCTCAGGGAGACCACGGGCGCGGAGTTCGTGGCCGAGCTGGTCGACACATTCCTCGAGGAGGCGCCGGCGATGCTCTCCGAGCTGCGCGGTGCCTACGCAGCCGGCGACGCCGACCGCTTCCGGCGCGCCGCGCACTCGCTCAAGTCGAACAGCAACACGTTCGGAGCGACGACGCTCGGCGCCCTCGCGCGCGAGCTCGAGCTCGGCGGCATCGCGAAAGCGGCCGAAGGCGGCGGCGCGGCGCTCGAAGCCCTCACGCAGGAGTACGCGCGGGTCGCGGCGGCGCTCACCGAAATGCGCCATGCGTGAAGCGAGGAACTGGTCGGCCCGGCTGCTGGTGGTCGACGACAACAAGGTCAACCGGCTCCTGCTCGCGCGGAGCCTCGAGCTGCAGGGGCATCGCATCGCGCTCGCGGAAAACGGCCGCGTCGCGCTGGAAATGCTGCGCGGCGAGCCCTACGACCTGCTGCTGCTCGACATGGAAATGCCGGAGATGGACGGCTTCCAGGTGCTGGAGCAGCTGGTTGCCGACCGGCAGCTGCGCGACCTGCCCGTCATCGTGACGTCCTCGCTCGAGGGCATCGCCAACGTCGTGCGCTGCATCGAGCTCGGCGCCGAGGATTACCTCGCCAAGCCGGTAAATCCCGTGCTTCTCAAGGCGCGCATCGACGCGAGCCTCGAGAAGAAGCGCCTGCGCGACCAGCAGAAGGAGCTGGTGCGGCGCTTCGCCACGCCGGAAGTGGCGCAGGACCTGCAGAACTCGGGCTTCACGCTCGGCGGCAAGCTGGTCGAGGCCGCGGTGATGTTCTCCGACATCCGCGACTTCACGTCGCTGGCCGAATCGCAGCCGCCCGAGGAGACCATCGAGCTCCTCAACACGTACTACGCGCTGATGTTCGACGCGATCAGCGGCCACGGCGGCGTCGTCACGCAGATGATGGGCGACGGGCTGATGTCGGTGTTCGGCGCGCCGATGCCGCTGCCGGACCACGAGGCCTGCGCCGTGCGCGCGGCGCAGGAGATGATCGAGCTGATCGGGATGTTCGGCGTCGAGCGCACCGCCGCCGGCAAGCCGGCGATCCGGATCGGCATCGGCATCGCATCCGGCGCAATGGTCGCGGGCTACGCCGGCACGAACCAGCGCGCCACCTACACCTGCATCGGCGACACCGTGAATCTTGCCGCGCGGCTGGAGGCGCACACCCGCATCGCGCAGCGCGAGATCCTGGTCGATGCCGCCACGCGCGCGGCCGCGGGCGAGCAGTTCGAGTACGAGCCGCTCGGCCCCGTACCCTTGAAGGGCAAGAGCAACGCCGTCGAGGTGTTTTCGGTCGGGACGGGAACACGCCGCTGAGCCCGCCGGTCGAACCGGGCGCTTCTTTTCCCGCGCAAGGTCTGATCCAGTTCAAGAAGGTTCGTCGCGGCGCCTGCTACGCTGCGCTTGCCGGCCGCGTCAGCGGCAGCGAGCCACTGCGGCGAAAGGCCGCGGCCCTCCATCCGAGCACAGTTTTGTGATTAGCTCAAGCTATCGAACTCATTCGAACAATCAATTGGACGTATGACAACGGCGCGGGCAGGATAGGCACGTCGTGAAGCGGCGCGGCGGGATCGGCACGGTGGATTCCGGCGCGGCGGAGAACGAGCAGGCGTACCCCCAACACATGGAGATGCACGATGAAGAGTCTTTCGGGAACCAAGACCCACGAAAATCTGAAGGCCGCGTTTGCGGGCGAGTCGCAGGCGAATCGGCGCTACCTCTATTTCGCGAACAAGGCGGACGTCGAAGGCCAGAACGACGTTGCGACCGTGTTCCGCTCGACGGCTGAAGGCGAGACCGGCCACGCGCACGGCCACCTCGATTACCTTGCGCAGGTCGGCGACCCGGCGACCGATCTTCCGATCGGCCCGACGCGCTCCAACCTGAAGGCGGCGATCGCCGGCGAGACGCACGAGTACACGGACATGTACCCGGGCATGGCGAAGTCGGCGCGCAGCGAAGGCTTCGAGGAAATCGCCGACTGGTTCGAGACGCTGGCGAAGGCGGAGCGCTCGCACGCGAACCGCTTCCAGAAGGCGCTCGACGCGCTGTCGGACTGATCGGGATTCGCACCCGTCGCTGACGCCGGGCCGTCCTCGCGACGGCACGGCGTCGGCCGCGCGAGCCTTTCGTCACGAGCGGGGGGGCGTGCGCCGCTGGTGACGCTCGTGACCGTAGATCCCACTTAGACGCACACCCGGAAAATGACCAATCGCGAAGGCAATCTCCAGGCACCGACACGGCATCCGGTCGACTGGCGCAATCCGGCGTTCTACGACGGGCCGGCGCTGGAAAAGGAGATGGAGCGCGTCTTCGACATCTGCCACGGCTGCCGCCGCTGCGTGAGCCTGTGCCAGGCGTTTCCGACGCTGTTCGATCTCGTCGACGCGTCGCCGACGCTCGAGGTCGACGGCGTCGCCAAGCACGACTACGCCAAGGTCGTCGAGCAGTGCTACCTCTGCGACGTCTGCTACATGACCAAGTGTCCGTACGTTCCGCCGCATCCGTGGAACGTGGACTTCCCGCACCTCATGCTGCGCGCCAAGGCCGTCGACTTCAGGAACGGCAGGACGAAGCTGCGCGACCGCGTCCTCACGAGCACCGACCGCGTCGGCCGCCTCGCGACCATTCCGGTGGTCGTGCAGATGGTGAACAAGGCGAACAACACGGCGATCACCCGCAAGGTGATGGACAATGTCATCGGGGTGGCCGCCGCCGCGAAGCTGCCGCCGTACGCGGAGGCGCGCTTTCGCGACACGGCCGTGGATTCGATCGCGTGGCCGGTGAAGAACGGCGAGCGCTCGCCCGGCAAGGTCGCGATCTTCTCGACCTGCTACATCAACTACAACGAGCCCGGCATCGGCCACGACCTCATCGCCGTGCTCGCGCACAACCAGATCCCGTATCGCGTCGTCGAAAAGGAAGCCTGCTGCGGCATGCCGAAGCTCGAGCTCGGCGACTTCGAGGCGGTCGAGAAGCTCAAGAACATCAACATCCCGGTGCTGGCGGCGCTGGCGCGCGAGGGTTACGCGATCCTCACGGCCGTGCCGTCGTGCACGCTGATGTTCAAGCAGGAAATGCCGCTGCTCTTCCCCGAGGATGAGGACGTCCGGGCGGTGGCGGACGCGATGTTCGACCCTTTCGAGTACCTCGTGCTGCGCGACAAGGACGGACTCCTCAGCCGCGATTTCGTGAGGCCGCTCGGCAAGGTGAGCTATCACATTCCCTGCCACTCCCGGGTGCAGAACGTCGGGCAGAAGACGCGCGAGGTGCTGGAGTGGATCCCCGGCACCAGCGTCCACACGGTGGAGCGCTGCGCCGGCCACGACGGCACCTACGGCGTGAAAAGCGAGTTCTACGCGGCGTCGATGAAGATCGGCCGGCCGGTGTTCGGCCAGATGGCGCAGGACTCGCCCGATTTCGTGAGCTCGGACTGCCCGATCGCTGCCCGGCGCATCCTGCAGGGCATCGAGGCCGCCGACGACACGAGCCGGGCGACCAAGGAGCATCCGCTGTCGCTCCTGCGCATGGCCTACGGGCTCGACGCGCATTCCGCATCCTGAAGGCGCGCGCTTCGGCCGCACGCTCCGCAAGCAAACCAACAACGATAGGGCACCCCCGAAATGGCGCACGAAGGCTATCACGAGCCGATCGAACGGCTCTCCCCGGCGACGCAGGATTTCCACCGCGCCGTCATCTCGCTGATCGAGGAATTCGAGGCGATCGACTGGTACAACCAGCGCGTCGACGCCTGCACCGACGCCGATCTCAAGGCGATCCTCGCGCACAACCGCGACGAGGAGATCGAGCACGCGGCGATGACGCTCGAATGGATCCGCCGCCACAACGCGGTCGTCGACCGCGAGCTGCGCGAGACGCTTTTCAGGGACGGCCCGATCACGGGCCAGCACTGACATGGCCGCCATCCGCCGCGACTCGCTGCTGACGCTGGAAGCCTACGCGAAGGCGCGCCCCGAGTTCCGCGCGAAGGTACTCGCGCACAAGCGCAGCCGGATCGTCGAGCTGGGCGGGCATGTGGCGCTCCTCTTCGAGGACGAGCTCACCGTGCGCTACCAGGTCCAGGAAATGCTGCGCATCGAGAAGACCTTCGAGGAGGCGGGCATCCAGGACGAGCTCGACGCCTACAATCCGCTGGTCCCGGACGGCACGAACCTCAAGGCGACGATGCAGATCGAGTACGAGGACGTCGAGGAGCGCCGCGATGCGCTGGCGCGCCTCGTCGGCATCGAGGACCGCACGTGGGTCCGGGCGGCGGGGCACGCGAAGGTCTATGCGATCGCCGACGAGGACCTGCCGCGCGAAAACGACGTCAAGACCTCGGCCGTGCATTTCCTGCGCTTCGAGCTCGCGCCGGACATGATCGCGGCGCTGAAGGCCGGCGCCGCGCTCGGGATCGGCATCGATCATCCGAACTGCACGGTCGAGATCGCCGCGGTGCCCGCGGCGACGCGCGACGCGCTGGTCGCGGATCTGCGCGGCTGAGGCCGCGCCGGCGCTAGCGGGGGCGCTTCAGCCGATAGCGGTAATCGACCGACGGCTGGCCGTGCACCTTGGTCGTGCGCGTGTGCGCACGGCGCGTGAAACCGAGCGATTCCAGCAGGCAGCGCGACGGTACGTTGCGATAGTCGGACTCGGCGCGGATCTCGGTCGCGTCGTAGGCGTGCCACAGGTGGTCGATGATCGTCGTGCATGCCTCGCGCGCGAGCCCCTGCCGCATGTGCGCAGTGAACACGTAGTACGCGAGGTGGACCACGCGATCCGGTCGCACCGTCGCCTCGATCAGGCCGACGTAGCGGCCGGTCTCCCGCAGCAGCATCGCCCAGTTGAGCCACAGCTCGCCGCTCGGCGCGTACGGGTTTGCGATCCGGCGAAAGCGTCGCTCGAGCTCGTCGGCGTCCGCCGGTGCCGTGACGTCGATCCAGCGATAGAGCTCCGGATCGGCAAACCCCTCGATCATCAGCGGCGCGTGCGCCGGCGTGAGCGCCTCCAGCACCATGCGCTCCGAGGCGAGCTTGCCGCCGACGTAGATCAGCGGAGCGTGCATGGCGCGTCCTGGTGCCGGTCCCATCGCTCGCGCGTGATCGACCACGTGCGGAATTCCTGCGGCGCGCCGTCGCGGTGCGGCAGCGTCGTGCGCGCCCCTTCGACCATGCCGCATTTTTCGAGCACGCGCCCCGACGCCGGGTTGGCCGCCAGATGCAGCGCGGTCAGCGCCGGGTGCTCGAGGTGGGCGAAGCCGGCGGACAGGATTGCGCGGGCCGCCGCCGTCGCGTAGCCCAGTCCCCAGTGCGGCCGACCGATCCAGTAACCCACGTTGCCGCGTGCCGTCGAGCCGTCCATCAGCGCTGCGCATCCGACCAGCACACCGTCGTCGGCGCGGGTCACCGCATAGGTCCAGGCGATACCCCGCGCGGCCTCGTCTGGGAGCTGCGCGATGAACGCTCGCGCCATCTCCGGGGTGTAAGGGTGCGGAATCGCCGCGGTCGTCCTGGCGACTTCCCAGTCGCCGGCGAGCCGGGCGACCTCCTGGGCGTCGGCGGAGACGAGGCCACGCAGCACGACCGGATGCGAGGTCAATCGCGCGGGCAGCGTCAAGGCGGGCCGCTACTCGCGGAAATTGTTGAACTGGAGCGGGAAGTCGTCGATCGACTTCTTCACGAGCGCGATCGCGCTCTGCAGGTCGTCGCGCTTGCCGCCGGACACGCGCACCGCGTCGCCCTGGATCGAGCCCTGCACCTTCATCTTCGATTCCTTGAGGAGCTTGACGATCTTCTTCGCGAGCTCCTGCTCGACGCCGACGCGGATCGTCACCACCTGCTTCACCTTGTTGCCCGAGATCTTCTCGGGATCAGCGTACTTGAGCGAGCGGATGTCGACGCCGCGCTTGGTGAGCTTGCCGGTCAGGATGTCGGTGACCTGCTTCAGCTTGAACTCGTCGTCGGCGAAGAGCGTCAGCGTCTTCTCGGTGGTCTCGACGCGGGCATCCGAGCCCTTGAAATCGAAGCGCGTCGAGACTTCCTTGTTGGTCTGGTCGACCGCGTTGCGGACCTCGACCTGGTTCACTTCGGAGACGATGTCGAACGATGGCATGGCTTTGGCCGTGAATGAGTGGAGGCGAACCTAACATGCCCGCCCCGGCCCGCGCAATCGCGGCCGGTCAGCGGCGGTCGGGCGCGCGGGCCCATTCGTCGAGCGCGGTGCGCAGCGCCTCGAGCGCGCCGGCCCAGTCGCCGAATGCGGTTTGCCGGAAGATGCGCAGGTGGCGATACCAGCCCGGAGCACGCGGGTCGACGCCCCAGCGCCAGCAGTTGTCGAAGCGGTCCAGCATGAAGACGCGGGCGCCGGTCGCGCCGGCACAGTGCACGACCGACGTGTCGACGCTGACGACGAGATCGAGGTTGGCGATCAATGCGGCCGTTTCGCCAAAGTCGGCGAGCTCGTCGGTCCAGTCGTGGAGCGCCGTGCCGAACGCGGCCCTGTCGCCGGCGGCTGCGCCTTTTTGCAGGCTGACAAGGCTGACGCCCGGCAGCGTCGAAAGCCACGCGAGACGTTCCGCAGGAATCGATCGGCGCCGGTCGATCTTGTGCGCCTCGACGTATTCGGGCCGCGGATTGCCGCCCCAGCAGAGTCCGACCGTGCGCCCCGGCAGCGCGGCGACGCGCGATGCCCAGCGTCGCACCGCTTCGGCAGGCGGCGCGAGATACGCGTCGACCGGCGCGAACGCAGCGTCTCCAAGTTGCAGCAGGTGCGGCAGCTCGCTCATCGCGCAGGTTCCGGCCACGGCCTGTGCGCCGGAGCCCGGCCCCACGACCGCGTCGACGCCGTGCATCGACTCGAGCAGCGGGATCGCCGGCGCCTGATAGCTGCTGCAGTAGACGACGAGCCGCGGCACCCGCTCGCGGGCGAGCGGCAGGAAGCGCGCGAACTGCAGGACGTCGCCGATGCCCTGGTCGGCGTCGACCATCAGCGCGCCATCGCTGAACGGGCGACCATCCCATGGACGCGCCGGAATGCGCCGCCCGGGCCAGTCCGGCGCGCCTTCGCGGCCCTGCGCATACAGCGCCCAGCCTTCGTCCGATTTGCGTTGCTTGAGGAGCGTCGTCGCGAGCCCGAAGCGCGCGTCGGGATCGTTGGGATCGATGGCGCGCGCCGTGCGGAACTCGTTTTCGGCATCGGCAAGCCTGCCGGACCATTGCAGCACGAGTCCGAGGTTGACGTGCGTCGGGGCGTTGCCGCGGAACAGAGCGGCAGAACGCGAGTACGCTTCGCGCGCCGCGTCGAGGCTGCCTTCGCGCATCCGCAGATTGCCCAATATGAACCAGGCGTCGGGATCGTCGGGATGCCGCGCGACGGCGGCGGCGGCGACGCTGATGGCGGCGTCGACGCGGCCGGTGGCTGCGAGCGCATCGCACCAGTTGGCGAGCGCGGGCGTGAAGCGCGGCGCGGCCGCGAGGGCGCGCTCGAATGCGACACCGGCGCCGTCGACGTCGCCCGTCGCGGAACGTGCGAGCCCGAGGGCGTTCCACGCATCCTTGTCCGATGGGCGAGAGCTTCACAGCGCGCTCGAGCGGCGCGAGCGCCGCCGCCGGCTCGCCGCTTTGCACGAGCGCCACGCCAAGGGCCAGCTCGATCGCAGGATTGCCGGGCAGCGCCGCGCTTGCCTCGGACAGTGCGCGCGCGGCCTCCTGCGGACGTGCGAGCCGCAGCAGGATCTGGCCGAGCATCGCGAGGCGGTCCGGTCGCGCACCGTAGCGCGCGATGGCTTCGCGAAAGCGCGCCTCGGCTGCGGGGAGATCGCCGCGCTGAAGCGCGGCGATCGCGTCGGCGTCGGCACTCGCGGCGTCCGGAGGGAGCGGGGTCATCGTGTTAGCGCGGCGATCGGAGGGGCGTGCGGCATCGCATCAGCAACGGTGCGCGCGAGGTCGCCCACGCGGCGCGCTGCCCGCACGTTCGAAAGTAGCACGCCCGTGTGGCGCCGCGCAAAGCGATCCCGCGCTCAGCCGGCATCGTCGAGCGAACGCGGCCAGCTCTTGTGCAACAGGCGCGACAGCGCGCGGTCCGCGAGGATCCTGCCGCCCGTCTGGCAGTGCGCGCAGTAGTTGCATTCGTTCTCGGCATAGACGATGCGCTGCACCGGATGCCCACAGATCGGGCACGGCTGCCCGAACTTGCCGTGGACCGCCATCTCCGGCCGAAAGGCAGTGACGCCCTCGGGAAACTTTCCCGCGGCCTCCGCGCGCAGCCGCTCGGTCCAGACGGCGAGGACCTCTCGCGCCGCCCGATGCAATCTGCCGAGCTCATCGTCGGACAGCTTTTGCGTGAGCGTCAGCGGCGACAGCCGGGCGGCGTGCAGGATTTCGTCGGAATATGCGTTGCCGATGCCGTCGACGAGGTGCGGATCGGTCAGCGCGCGTTTCAGCGTGTGATTCTCGCGCCGCATTCGCACTGCGAACGTCGCGGCATCGCATGCGGTCATGTCGACGCCGCCGGCATCGAATGCCGCCAGCGCCGCGCGGCCGGCGACAAGATGCAGCGCCGCGCGGCGCTTGGTGCCCGCCTCGGTCAGCGCGAGACGGCCCGAGTCGAATTCGAGCACCGCGAGGGTGATGCGCCCCGGCGGCTTCACGCGGTCCGCGAGCCAGCGCAGCCGGCCGGCGATCATCAGATGGACGATTACGAAGAGCTCGCCGTCGAGGCCGATGACGATGCGCTTGCCGAGCCGCTCGACCGTGCGCACCTGCCGCCCCTCGGTGTCGGTCACTGGCGGCACAGCCGTGCGCAGCACGAATGGATTGAGAACGCGGACGCTCAGGAGCGTCGTGCCGACGACTCGCGCCGCGAGCGATTCCTGGTAGACGGTGATGTCGGGCAGTTCGGGCATTTTTGACGGGCGCGCACGACGGTTGGAGCCCTATCGATGCGCCGGGTCCGGTCGGCGGCCGGCGCGAAGGACGGGGCCGGCAATGCCGCGACGACCGTTCGGCTAGAATATCCGATTGTCCATCACCACGAAGCGCCCCTCATGTCGCACATCCTGCAGGATCTTCCCGTCGGCCAGAAAGTCGGCATCGCGTTCTCGGGCGGTCTCGACACCAGCGCCGCGCTGCACTGGATGCGCGCGAAGGGGGCGATCCCGTACGCGTACACCGCGCACCTCGGGCAGCCGGATGAGCCCGACTACGACGACATCCCGCGGCGCGCCCTGTCCTACGGCGCCGAAAAGGCGAGACTCATCGACTGCCGCGCCGCGCTGGTGGCCGAGGGCATTGCGGCGCTGCAGTCGGGTGCCTTCCACATCTCGACCGCCGGCATCACCTACTTCAACACGACGCCGCTCGGCCGCGCAGTGACAGGCACGATGCTCGTCGTCGCGATGCGCGAGGACGACGTTCACATCTGGGGCGATGGCAGCACGTACAAGGGCAACGACATCGAGCGCTTCTACCGCTACGGCCTCCTCGCCAATCCGAACCTGCGCATCTACAAGCCGTGGCTCGACGCGAAGTTCATCGACGAGCTCGGCGGGCGCAAGGAGATGTCGGAGTACATGAGCCGCGCCGGCTTCGGCTACCGGATGAGCGCGGAGAAGGCGTATTCGACCGACTCCAACCTTCTCGGCGCGACCCACGAGGCGAAGGATCTCGAGTTCCTCGACAAGGGGATGCGCATCGTCCAGCCGATCATGGGCGTCGCGTTCTGGCGCGACGACGTCGCGGTCAAGGCCGAAACCGTCGCGGTCCGCTTCGACGAGGGCCGGCCGGTGGCGCTGAACGGCGCCACGTTCGCCGACGACGTGGCGCTGCTGCAGGAAGCGAACGCCATCGGCGGCCGCCACGGCGTCGGGATGAGCGACCAGATCGAGAACCGGATCATCGAGGCGAAGAGCCGCGGCATTTACGAGGCGCCCGGCATGGCGCTGCTGCACATCGCGTACGAGCGGCTCGTGACCGGCATCCACAACGAGGACACGATCGAGCAGTATCGCGACGGCGGCCGCCGGCTCGGGCGGCTCCTCTACCAGGGCCGCTGGTTCGATTCGCAGGCGATGATGCTGCGCGAGACTGCGCAGCGCTGGGTGGCGCGCGCGATCTCCGGTGAAGTCACGCTCGAGCTTCGCCGCGGCAACGACTACTCGATACTCGACACGACCAGCCCGAACCTCACCTACAAGCCGGAGCGCCTCACGATGGAGAAGGGCGAGGCGTTCTTCACGCCGCAGGACCGCATCGGGCAGCTGACGATGCGCAACCTCGACATCGTCGATACGCGCGCCAAGCTACTCGTGTACGCAAAGACCGGGTTGCTCATCCCGTCGGAGGGATCGCCGCTGCCGCGGCTCACCGACGGCGAGGACAAGAAGAAGTAATCACCGCGGACGGCTTCGTAACCCTGACGTCCGACCATTGGGCGGGCGCTTCCCGCGTTCGGATATCCCGCATTGATCATCCATCAGCGGATCATTGCGATCGCTGCTCTCGGCTGCGGATTCCGTCGGTCACTCAACGGCCGCCATTGACCACAACGCGGCTGACGAGCACTTGCTCTGTAGCCGCTGTCGCATCAAATCCCTGGCGCGGCTCGAAGCGGTCAGTATCATTGCCACGATGAAACGATGAATCGATTTGGTGGGAGAAGGTATCCGGTGGTCATCACGGCTACGCTTCGTCCTCCGCCGCGGATCGTTGAGCGTCGGAGCTATACTAGCTTTGCGCCGACCGATGAGGAGCCAGTACGCGTGACCCGATCGTCGGACGTCGATGGAATCGTTTAAGCGGAAGGCCGAAACATGCGCATCATCCGACCCCTGGCCACGTGTACGGTCGCCGTCATCGCAACATTGTTCGTCGGCACCGTTGCCGCACAGGCGATCACCGTCACCTGCGAATCGGTCAACTATCGCGACCAGGTGTGCCCGGTATCGGGCGGGCCCGTTTCGTTCGTCCGGCAGCTCAGCACAACGCCCGGCGATTGCATCGAAGGCCAGACCTGGGGTTTTGACGGCAACAACAACACGATCTGGGTGAGCCGCGGCTGCAGGGCGGAGTTTCGTGTCGGTTACGTTGATGCGTACCCACACCCGGTTCCGGCGCCGGGAATGACGATCACCTGCGAATCCGTCAACTATCGCGACCAGGTGTGCCCGGTATCGGGTGGGCCCGTTTCGTTCGTCCGGCAGCTGAGCACGACGCCTGGCGACTGCATCGAAGGCCAGACCTGGGGTTTCGACGGCAACAACAACACGATCTGGGTGAGCCGCGGCTGCAGGGCGGAGTTTCGTGTCGGCTACGTTGACGCGTACCCACGCCCGGTTCCGGCGCCGGGAATGACGATCACCTGCGAATCGGTCAACTATCGCGACCAGGAGTGTCCTGTGTCGGGAGGACCCGTTGCATTCGTCCAGCAGCTGAGCACGCCACCCGGCGATTGCATCGAAGGCCAGACCTGGGGTTACAACCGCAACAACGGCACGATCTGGGTCACGCGCGGATGCAGGGCGGAGTTTCGTGTCGGTTACGCTGGCGGGTACCCACGTCCGGCTCCGTCGCCGGGAATGACGATCACCTGCGAATCGATCAACTATCGCGACCAGGACTGTCCGGTGTCAGGAGGGCCCGTTGCGTTCGTCCGGCAGCTGAGCGCGACGCCAGGCGATTGCATTGAGGGCCAGACCTGGGGTTTCGACGGCCGCAACAACACGATCTGGGTGACCCGCGGGTGCAGGGCGGAGTTTCGGGTCGGCTACAGGTGACGGTGTTCCGGAAGCGCCGAGCCAGACCGGATCCGGCCGCCACGGGAACACGCCAGCGCGTCAATCAATCCTGAGCCCGAGCCGGCGGATGACCGGCGTCCACTGTGCGGTCTCGTCGCGAATCAGCTTCGCGAGCGCATCCGGTGGTCCGCCGATGAGGTCGAATCCCTGCGCATGCATCTTCCGCAGCACCTCGGGATCCTTCAGGATTGCGTCAATCTCAGCATTGAGCTTCGCGACGACGGGCTTCGGCGTCGCCACGGGCACGACGATGCCGTTCCAGGCGAGCGCCTCGAATCCCGGATAGCCGGACTCCGCGATTGACGGAAGCTCGGGCAGCAGCGGAAAGCGCTTCGCCGTCGTCACCGCGATCGCGCGAAGCTTGCCCGCCTGGATCTGCGGCTGCAGCGGCTGCATCACCGCGAACATCATCTGCGTCTCGTTCTGGACCGTCGCCGTCACCGCCGGCGGCGAGCCGTTGAACGGCACGTGGAGCGCATCGAACCCCGCCACCGATTTCAGGAGCTCCATGTCGAGATGCGACGAGCTGCCGTTGCCGACCGACGCGTACGCGAGCTTGCCCGGATTGGCCTTCGCGTAGGCGACGAGCTCCTGCAGCGTCTTCACCGGCAGCTGCGCGTTGACGGCGAGCACGTTGGGCTGGCTCGAGGTGATGATCACGGGCGCCAGGTCCTTCTGCACGTCGTACGGAAGCTTCTGCAGCAGCGGGCCGAACGCGAGCGGACCGTTGAATCCGAGCCCCATCGTGTAGCCGTCGGGTGCGGCGCGCGCGACCTCGGTCATCGCGACGGTACCGCCCGCGGCAGGCTTGTTGTCGACGATCACCGGCTGGCCGAGGCGATCCTTCAGCTTGTCGGCGATCGTGCGCGCCAGCGTGTCGAGCGAGCTGCCGGGGCCGGCGGCGACGATGAGCTTGATCGGCTTGTCCGGCCACGTCTGTGCGAATGTTGGCGCAGCGAGCGCGACCAGCGACGCGAGTATCGCGGCCGCGAATTGCCGAGGTGATCCGAAGCGGGTCAAAGCGGGCTCGAACGCCGCGTCATGCCGGTGTATGACACACGGCTTCGATGTTGTGCCCGTCCGGGTCGAGGACGAACGCGCCGTAGTAATTCGCGTGGTAATGCGGGCGCAGCCCCGGCGGGCCGTTGTCGCGTCCGCCCGCTGCCATCGCCGCCTTGTAGAACGCGTCGACCTGCGCGCGCGAATCGGCGCGAAATGCGATGTGGACACCGGGTGAGTTGGCCTTGCCGCGGCCGATCCAGAAGTCGGGCTTCGGCGCGACGCCGAACCCGGCGAAGTGCTCCCACTCCATCAGCATGTCGTAGCCGAGCGGCGCGAGCGCGGCGCGGTAGAACGCCTTGCTCCTGCCGACATCCGTAACCGTGACGCCGGTGTGATCGATCATCGAAGGCTCCTAATCGGTGACGTGGCCGCAGACGAGATATTCCAATAGCGCCTTCTGAGCGTGCAATCGATTCTCTGCCTCGTCCCACACGACCGACTGCGGACCGTCGATCACCTCGGGTGTGACCTCCTCGCCGCGGTGCACGGGCAGGCAGTGCATGAAAAGCGCGTCGGGCTTCGCGCCGCCCATCATCGCCGCGTCGACGCACCAGTCGGCGAAGACGCGCTTGCGCTCCTCGTTTTCCGCCTCGAAGCCCATGCTGGTCCAGACGTCGGTGGTGACGAGGTCGGCGCCGCGGCACGCCATTCTCGGATCGGCGAATACCTCGAAATGTCCCGAGCCCGCGGCGCCGGCGGCCTTCGCGTCGAGCTCGTAGCCCGGGGGCGAGGACACGTTGACGGTGAAGCCGCAGATCGCCGCGGCCTGGAGCCAGCTCGTCAGCATGTTGTTGGAGTCCCCGATCCACGCGACGGTCCTGCCCGTGATCGAGCCGCGATGCTCGATGTACGTGTAGATGTCGGCGAGGATCTGGCAGGGGTGGTGCTCGTTGGTGAGCCCGTTGATCACCGGCACGCGCGAATGCGCGGCGAAGCGCTCGATGATCGTCTGCTCGAAGGTGCGGATCATCACCACGTCGACCATGCGCGAGATCACGCGCGCGACGTCCTCGATCGGCTCGCCGCGCGAGAGCTGCGTGTCGCCGCGGTTGAGGTTGATGGCGATGCCGCCCAGCTGGTTCATCCCCGCCTCGAACGAGACGCGGGTGCGCGTCGACGCCTTTTCGAACACCATGGCCAGCGTGCGGTCGCGCAGCGGCTGGTAGAGCTCGTAGCGCTTGAACCGCTCCTTGATCGACCGGGTGCGGGCGAACAGGTGGTCGAATTCGGCGAGCGAAAAGTCGCTGAACTGGAGGAAATGCTTGGGGGGGGCGGCGGGCATCGGCGGCAGTGGCCGCAATGCGCGGCGGGGTCAATAAAGGCAAAAATACTAGCACGCAACCTGTGGCGAATTGACACGGGTCAAGGTGCCCGCCCCGCGCGGCCGGTACTGTCGCGCGATCGAAACCCCGAAAGGACCCGGGACGCATGGACGTGACGGCGCGGTTGGTCGACCCGGACGGCACCGTGACGGTGCAGAACGCGGCATTTCCTCCGCTCGTGATCCGCGGAAAGCGCGCGCTCCCGATCGTCCAGGGCGGCATGGGCGTCGGCGTGTCGGCGCATCGGCTCGCCGGAACGGTCGCGGGCCTCGGCGCCGTGGGCACGATCGCCAGCATCGACCTGCGCCGGCATCACCCCGATCTGATGACGGAGGAGGCGCGCGCCAACAAGACGACCGTCACCGCCGCCAACATGACGGCGCTCGATCGCGAGATCCGCGCCGCCAAGGCGCTGGCCGCCGGACGCGGCATCGTCGCCGTGAACATCATGCGCGCCGTCAGCGACTACGCGTCGAGCGTGCGCCAGGCCTGCGCGAGCGGCATCGATGCGATCGTGATGGGCGCGGGGCTTCCGCTCGATCTACCCGATCTCGCCGCCGATTTTCCCGACGTGGCGCTGATCCCGATCCTGTCGGACGCGCGCGGCATCCAGCTCGTGCTCAAGAAGTGGGCACGCAAGGGTCGCATGCCGGACGCGATCGTCGTCGAGCATCCGCGCTACGCAGGCGGACATCTTGGCGCCGCGAAGATCGAGGACCTCGCCGATCCGCGCTTCGACTTCGAGCGCGTGCTGCCCGACGTGCACGCCTACTTCCGCGCCGAGGGCATCGCGCCGGATGCAATTCCGCTCATTCCCGCGGGCGGCATCAACACGCACGAGCGCATCGGCGAGCTGCTGGCACTCGGCGCGTCGGCCGTGCAGATCGGTACAGCGTTCGCGGTGACGGAGGAGGGTGACGCCGACCTCGAGTTCAAGAAGGTTCTGGCGGGTGCCAAGCCCGAGGACATCGTCGAGTTCATGAGCGTCGCGGGATTGCCCGCGCGCGCGGTGCGCACACCGTGGCTCGAGAACTACCTCAAGTATCTTCCCAAGCTCACGGCGGTCGCGCACAAGAAGCCGCGCTGCACGCTGAAGTGGGATTGCCTCGTCCAGTGCGGCCTGCGCGACGGCAACGCGAAGGCGGGCCAGTTCTGCATCGACATGCAGCTCGCCGCGGGCTTGCGCGGCGACGTGGGCAAGGGGCTCTTCTTCCGCGGTGCCTCGTCGCTGCCGTTCGGCAGCGAGATCCGCCCGGTGAAAGAGCTCCTCGACTACCTGATGACCGGGTGCATGCCCGCGCCGCGCGCCGCCTGAACCCGCGCAGCGGTCCTCACGGGCCTGCGCAAATGAAAAGAGCGCCCGGAGGCGCTCTTGCAATCACGGGATAAGGAGCCGGTCAGGCGAGGGCCTTGATGGCCTGCGCCATCCGCGACTTCGTGCGCGATGCGGTGTTCTTGTGGACGATCTTCTTGTCCGCGATGCGGTCGATGACCGCCTGCGAAGCCTGGAATTCCTTGGTCGCCGCGGCCTTGTCGCCGGCGGCGATCGCCTTGCGCACGCGCTTCACTGCGGTGCGCAGCGTCGAGCGCAGGCTCGTGTTGCGCTGGTTCGTTGCGGCAGCCTGACGGGCGCGCTTGCGCGCTTGGGCACTATTGGCCATGAATCGACATCCTTGTGCTGGAGCTCGGGAAAAAGACCAAGCATAATAGCAGCTTATCCCGCACGCCGCAAGGTCGGGCGGATCCTTAGCTCCCGGACCTGAATGCCCGCCTTCCCGCTGCCCCTGTGCGCCCGCCTGAGCCCGACCGGCCTGCGAAGCGCCGTCCCCCGTCCGGCCACCCCGTGAACCTGCTCCGCGCCCTGTCGACGGTGAGCGGGATGACGCTCCTGTCCCGCATCAGCGGCCTCGCGCGGGAGAGCCTCAAGGCCGCCGCCTTCGGGGCCGGCGTGCAGATGGACGCGTTCGAGGCGGCGTTCCGGCTGCCCAACATCCTGCGCCGGCTCTTCGCCGAAGGCGCCTTTGCGCAGGCATTCGTGCCCATCTTCGCCCAGTACCGCCGCCAGCGCGGCGAGGCCGAGACCAAGCTCCTCGTCGATCACGTCGCGACACTGCTTGCGCTGACGCTCGTGGTCGTGACCATCGCCGGTGTGCTCGCGGCGCCGTGGCTCGTCTACGCGCTCGCCTCGGGCTTCGCGCAGACGCCGGGCAAGGTCGAGCTGACCGCCGATCTCATCCGGATCAGCTTTCCGTACATCTTCTTCGTGTCGCTGGTCTCGCTCGCCGGCAGCATCCTAAACGTCTACCGGAAGTTCGCGATTCCGGCGTTCACGCCGGTGCTGCTCAATCTCTCCATCATCGGCGCGGCGCTGTTCCTCGCGCCGTACTGCAATCCGCCGATCGCCGCGCTCTCGTGGGGCGTGTTCATCGGCGGCGTGGCACAGCTCGCGCTGCAGATTCCGGCACTGATGCGGATCGGCATGCTGCCGAGGATCCGCTTCGACTGGCACGACGAGGGCGTGCGGCGCGTGCTGCGCAACATGGGACCCGCGGTGCTCGGCGTGTCGGCGGCGCAGATCTCGCAGCTCATCAACACGCAGCTCGCGTCGGCACTGGGCGACGGCCGCATCTCGTGGATCACCTATGCGGACCGGCTGATGGAATTCCCGAGCGCGCTCCTCGGAGTCGCGCTCGGCACGGTGATCCTGCCGTCGCTCGCGAAGCACCATGCGGACGACAACACCGAGCAGTACTCGGCGCTGCTCGACTGGAGCCTGCGTCTCGCGTTCCTGCTGGCCCTTCCCGCCGCCGTGGCGCTGTGGGTGCTCGCGATTCCGATGATCTCGACGCTCTACCAGTACGGCCGCTTCACTCTCAACGACGTCCTGCAGACGCGCGACGCGCTGCTGGGCTACAGCGTGGGTCTTCTCGGGCTCATCCTCGTGAAGATCCTCGCACCGGGGTTCTACGCGCGGCAGATCATGAAGACGCCGGTGAAGATTGCGTTCCTGACGGTGCTGGTGGCGCAGACGCTCGCGCTGATCCTCATGTACCGGATCGGACACGCGGGGCTCACGCTCTCGACGTCGATCGGCGCATCCCTAAACGCGGCGCTGCTGTTCTGGTACCTGAGGCGCCACGGCATCTACCGTCCGAGCGCCGGCTGGCTGCTCTTCGTCTGCCGCGTCGTCATCGCGCTGTTCGCGCTGGGCGCGCTCCTCTACTGGATCGCGGGACCGTCGTCCTTCTGGCTCGGGGCGTCGCTGTGGGCCAAGGTCGGGCGACTGGCCGGGGTGTGCGCCGCCGGCGCCGTCGCCTATTTCGCGTCGCTGTGGCTGCTCGGCTTCCGCATCGCCGACTTCAACCGGCGCGAGTCCGACACCGAGCCTGCGATCGTGGCGCCGCCACCGGCCGAGGACTGACAGACCGGGGATTCAGGCGTCGGTGTCCGGCTTCCGGTGCGGGCACGCGGGCTTCGCGCATTCGACGTAGAGATAGAGCGCGTGCTCGACGATCTTGAAGCCGCGCTCGCCCGCGATCGTCGCCTGCCGCTTTTCGATCTCGGGGTCGTAGAACTCCTCGACGCGGCCGCAGTCGAGGCAGACGAGGTGGTCGTGGTGCCGGCCCTCGTTCAGCTCGAAGATCGCCTTGCCGGTTTCGAAATGGTGCCGGATCAGTAGACCGGCCTGCTCGAACTGGGTCAGCACGCGGTAGACCGTCGCGAGGCCGATGTCGAGCCCCTCGCCCAGGAGCTGCCGGTAGACGTCCTCGGCGGTCAGGTGGCGTACCTTCGACTGCTCGAAGAGCGTGATGATCTTGAGCCGCGGCACCGTGGCCTTGAGTCCCGCGTTCTTGAGGTCGTGTGGTGTCGTCATGCGCGGCGTCTCGACGTGGGCGGATGGAGAGGATGGCGGGAAGCCGCCGGGAAGGCGCGGGAGATCCATCGCCCGCGGCTATAATAGCGAGTCCCCCGGCAAATTCACAGGCACGTGGCAAACCTTTCCTCTCCGTCGCAATCGCGCCCGCGCTTCTCGGCCTCGATCCTTCTTCCGCTCGCCTTCGTGGCGATCGCGGCCCTCGGCGGTTGCCAGACGATGGACACGTATTTTCCGACGATGCGATCGTTCGGCATCTACAAGCTCGACGTCATCCAGGGCAATTACCTTACGCAGGACATGGTCGACCGCCTGAAGGTCGGGCTGCCGAAGCAGCAGGTGCGCCTGATCCTCGGCACGCCGCTCATCACCAGCGCGTTCCGCGACAACCGCTGGGATTACGTGTTCGAGTTCAAGGGGCAGGGCAGGCCCGAGGAGCATCGCCAGCTCACTGTCTATTTCGTCGACGAGAAGCTTGCGCGCTGGGAAGGCGACGCGATGCCGGCCTCGCAGATCGAAGCGAATCGCGCGGCGGCAGAAAAGACGCTGCCGCACGTGTCCTCGGCCGAGGACAAGGGCTTCATGGACTGGTTCCTCGACATCTTCCGGAAGTCCTCGCCGTGACACGCGTTGCGATCGCGGGCGCCGGCGGCCGGATGGGCCAGGCGCTGATCGCCGCGACGCTCGCCGACTCCACGCTCACCCTCGCCGCTGCCATCGACGTCGCGGGCAGCGCGGCCGTGAACAGTGACGCCGGACTGCCGCTCGGCCGCACCACCGGCGTGATCGTCGGCGCCGACGTCGACGCCGCGCTCGCCGGCAGCGACGTGCTGATCGACTTCACGCGTCCCGAGGGCACGCTGGTCCATCTCGCCGCATGCGCGCGCCACGGCACCGGCGCCGTGGTCGGCACCACCGGGTTCACCGACGCGCAGCGAAATGCGATCGCGGACACCGCGACGAAGATTCCGATCGTGCTCGCCGCCAACATGAGCGTGGGCGTCAACGTGCTCCTTAAGCTCGTCGAGACGGCGGCGCAGCGGCTGGGTGACGGGTACGACATCGAGATCGTGGAGATGCACCACCGGCACAAGGTGGACGCGCCGTCCGGCACGGCGCTGGCGCTCGGCGCCGCCGCGGCCGCCGGTTCCGGACGCAAGCTCAAGGACTGCGCGGTGTACGCGCGCGAGGGCGTCACCGGCGAGCGCAAGTCCGGGAGCATCGGCTTCGCGAGTCTTCGCGGCGGAGACGTCGTCGGCGACCACACGGTGATCTTCGCCACCGGCGGCGAGCGCATCGAGCTCGCGCACAAGGCGAGCTCGCGCCACAATTTCGCGGCCGGCGCGCTGCGCGCCGCGCACTTCGTCGCCGCGCGCCGCGCGGCGGGCGCTGCGGGACTTTCCGACATGCAGGACGTCCTCGGTCTGCGCTAGGCCGGCGCGGATGACGACGCCGCCGTTCGATCTCGCCGGCCGCATCGCGCTGGTCACGGGCGGCGGCACGGGACTCGGATTCGCCATTGCGGCCGGGCTCGCGCGCGCCGGCGCCCGCGTCGTGCTGAACGGACGCCGCCGGGAAATCCTGGAGCAGGCCGCGGCGCGGCTCATCGACGAGGGCATACCCGCCGACGTCGCCGCGTTCGACGTCACGGATGCCGACGCGGTCGCGGCTGCCACCGCGCGCATCGCGCGGGACATCGGCGCGATCGACATCCTCGTCAACAATGCCGCGGTCAATCAGCGCAAGCCGTTCGGCGAATTCACGCCGGAAGAGTGGCGCGCGCTGCATGCGGCCAACGTCGACGGACCGTTCCTCGTCACGCGCGCCGTGCTGCCGTCGATGCGCTCGCGCCGGCGCGGCAAGATCATCAACATCTGCTCGCTCGCCTCCGACCTCGGCCGTCCCAACATCGTCCCGTACGCGGCAAGCAAGGGGGCGATCAGGATGCTGACCCGCGCGCTCGCGGTCGAGGTCGCGCCGCACAACATCCAGGTCAACGGCATCGCCCCCGGTTTCTTCCGCACCGAGATGAATGCCGCGCTCACGGCCGATGCCGATTTTTCGGCCTGGGTCGCCCGGCGCACGCCGGCGGGTCGCTGGGGCGAGCCGCCGGAAATTGCCGGCGCCGCCGTCTTTCTCGCATCACCGGCCGCCGATTACGTGACCGGTCACATCCTCTACGTCGACGGGGGATTCTCGCGCGAGCTTATTAGCGTCGAGCGGTGCGGAATCGAATCGCGCGTGCACCGACGGTCATGGCGCGCCTGCGGTTGCGCGCTTCGCCCGCCGATTTGCGGGTATAATTGGCTGCTTCAAAGCGGGAATGGCTGCGGCGACGCGGACGTTCCCGCTTCGCACATCCGGACCCGGCCGGAATCCCTCCGGCGCCCGGTTGAAGCCCAACGCGATTTCGACATGTCCGCCGGCCTCATCGACTCCCCCGACGCGCGCGCCGCCCTTTTCCCGGCGACGACACCCGCGATCCTCGCTCTCGCGGACGGCACCGTGTTTCGCGGCTACGCGATCGGCGCCCACGGTCACACCGTGGGCGAAGTCGTGTTCAACACCGCGATGACGGGCTACCAGGAAATCCTGACCGATCCCTCGTACGCGGGCCAGATCGTCACGCTCACGTATCCGCACATCGGCAACGTCGGCATCAACGGCGAGGACGTCGAATCGCGCCGGCCGTTCGCGGCGGGCCTCATCATCCGCGACCTGCCGCGGCAGGTGTCCAATTTCCGCTCGACCGGCGATCTCGGCGCCTATCTCGCCGGCAACAACATCGTCGGCATCGCCGGCATCGACACGCGCCGGCTTACGCGAATCCTGCGCGAGAAGGGCGTCCAGAACGGATGCCTTCACGCGGCCGTGGCGATCGATGACGACGCGACCGCGGACGCCGTCGCGCGCGCGCGCGCCGCGCCGTCGATGGCCGGCCTCGATCTCGCGCGCGAGGTGAGCTGCACGGCGCCGTACGAGTGGACGTCCGGCACGTGGAGGCTGGGCGAAGGCTACGCCCTGCAGGACGCGCCGCGCTTCCACGTCGTCGCCTACGATTACGGCATCAAGCACAACATCCTGCGCATGCTCGCCGAGCGCGGATGCAGGGTCACCGTGGTTCCCGCGCAGACGAGCGCCGCCGCCGCCTTCGCGTACAGGCCGGACGGCATCTTCCTGTCGAACGGCCCCGGCGATCCCGAGCCCTGCGACTACGCGGTCAGGGCGATCCGCGAGATCGTCGACTCGGGGATGCCGACGTTCGGCATCTGCCTCGGCCATCAGCTGCTCGGGCTCGCCTCGGGCGGGCGCACGATGAAGATGAAGTTCGGCCATCACGGCGCCAATCATCCCGTGCAGGACAAGGACACGGGACGCGTGCTGATCACGAGCCAGAACCACGGCTTCGCGGTCGATCCGGCGTCGCTGCCCGCCAGCGTGCGCGTGACGCACGTGTCGCTGTTCGACGGCAGCCTGCAGGGCATTGCGCGCACCGACCGTCCCGCGTTCAGCTTCCAGGGGCACCCGGAAGCGAGCCCGGGGCCGCACGACGTCGGTTATCTCTTCGACCGCTTCACGAAGTTGATGGAGAAGAAGTAGCGTGCCCAAGAGAACGGACATCGAGAGCATCCTGATCATCGGCGCCGGCCCGATCGTCATCGGCCAGGCATGCGAGTTCGACTACTCCGGCGCGCAGGCGTGCAAGGCGCTGCGCGAGGAGGGCTACCGGGTCATCCTGGTGAACTCGAATCCGGCGACGATCATGACCGACCCGGAGATGGCCGACGTCACCTACATCGAGCCGATCACGTGGCCGATGATCGCGCGCATCATCGAGCGCGAGCGCCCTGACGCGCTGTTGCCGACGATGGGCGGCCAGACCGCGCTCAACTGCGCGCTCGACCTCGCGCGCGAAGGCGTGCTGAACCGCTTCGACGTCGAGCTCATCGGCGCGTCGAAGAAGGCGATCGACAAGGCCGAGGACCGCGAGAAGTTCAAGGCGGCGATGACGCGCATCGGCCTCGCGTCGGCGCGCTCGGGCATCGCGCACGACCTCGAGCAGGCGCTCGAGGTGCAGGCGACCATCGGCTTCCCGGCGGTGCTGCGCCCGTCGTTCACGCTGGGCGGCACCGGCGGCGGCATCGCCTACAACAAGGACGAGTTCGTCGAGATGTGCAAGCGCGGCCTCGACCTCTCGCCGACGCGCGAGCTCCTGATCGAGGAATCGCTGCTCGGCTGGAAAGAGTTCGAGATGGAGGTCGTCCGCGACAAGAAGGACAACTGCATCATCGTCTGCTCGATCGAGAACCTCGACCCGATGGGCGTGCACACCGGCGACTCGATCACGGTGGCGCCCGCGCAGACGCTGACCGACAAGGAATACCAGATCATGCGCGACGCGTCGATCGCCGTTCTGCGC
This sequence comes from uncultured beta proteobacterium, assembly GCA_963717695.1. Classification (GTDB taxonomy): domain Bacteria; phylum Pseudomonadota; class Gammaproteobacteria; order Burkholderiales; family Casimicrobiaceae; genus CAIWHR01. The sequence continues at coordinate 320,408 of CAVQWR010000007.1, forward strand.
GAGGTCGGCGTCGACACCGGCGGATCGAACGTGCAGTTCGCGGTCAACCCGGCGGACGGCCGGATGATCGTGATCGAGATGAACCCGCGCGTGTCGCGGAGCTCGGCGCTCGCGTCGAAGGCGACGGGGTTCCCGATCGCCAAGGTCGCGGCGAAGCTCGCCGTCGGCTACACGCTGGACGAGCTCGCCAACGACATCACGGGCGGAGCCACGCCGGCGTCGTTCGAGCCGACGATCGACTACGTCGTCACCAAGGTGCCGCGCTTCGCCTTCGAGAAGTTCACCGCGGCCGACGACCGCCTGACGACGCAGATGAAGTCGGTCGGCGAGGTGATGGCGATCGGCCGCACGTTCCAGGAGTCGCTGCAGAAGGCGCTGCGCGGTCTCGAAGTGGGCGTGGACGGCTTCAACCTGAAAACGGTCGATCCGGACAAGATCGCCGACGAGCTCGCGTTCCCGCGCGCCGAGCGCCTCTGGTACGTCGCCGACGCGTTCGGCGTCGGCATGTCGGTCGAGGAGATCCACCACCACACGAAGATCGACCCTTGGTTCCTCACGCAGATCAAGGAGATCGTCGACACGGAGCTCAAGCTCGAGACGCGCACGCTTGCCGACTTGTCGCGCGACGATCTTCTCGGCGTCAAGCGGATGGGCTTTTCCGACCGGCGCCTCGCCTACCTGCTGAGGACCACGGAAACCGAGGTTCGCGCGCGGCGTCACGAGCTCGGCGTCCGGCCCGTGTACAAGCGGGTCGACACCTGTGCCGCGGAGTTCTCGACGCGCACGGCGTACATGTACTCGACCTACGAGGACGAGTGCGAGGCCGAGCCGACCGATCGCAGGAAGGTGATCGTGCTGGGCGGCGGACCGAACCGGATCGGGCAGGGGATCGAGTTCGACTACTGCTGCGTGCACGCCGCAATGGCGCTGCGCGAGGACGGCTACGAGACGATCATGGTCAACTGCAATCCGGAGACCGTCTCCACCGACTACGACACGTCCGACCGCCTCTATTTCGAGCCGCTGACGCTCGAGGACGTGCTGGAGATCGTGCACCTCGAGAAGCCGGTCGGCGTGATCGTCCAGTTCGGCGGGCAGACGCCGCTCAAGCTCGCGCGCGACCTCGAGGCGAACGGCGTGCCCATCATCGGCACCTCGCCCGACATGATCGACATGGCGGAGGACCGCGAGCGCTTCCAGCAGATGCTGCACCGGCTCAACCTGAAGCAGCCGCCGAACCGCACGGCGCGCACCGAGGCGGCCGCACTGAAGGCTGCCGAGGAGATCGGGTACCCGCTGGTCGTGCGCCCGTCGTACGTGCTGGGCGGGCGCGCGATGGAGATCGTGCACGAGCAGCGCGACCTCGAGCGCTACATGCGCGAGGCGGTCAAGGTGTCGAACGACAGTCCGGTGCTGCTCGACCGCTTCCTCAACGACGCGATCGAGGTCGACGTCGACGCGCTGTGCGACGGCAAGGACGTCGTCATCGGCGGCATCATGGAGCACATCGAGCAGGCCGGCGTGCACTCCGGCGACTCGGCGTGCTCGCTGCCGCCGTATTCGCTGTCGCGCGAGACGCAGGACGAAATGCGCGCGCAGACCGTCGCGATGGCGCACGGCCTCAACGTCGTCGGGCTGATGAACGTGCAGTTCGCGATCCAGAACGGCACCGTGTTCGTGCTCGAGGTGAATCCGCGCGCGTCGCGCACGGTGCCCTACGTGTCGAAGGCCACCGGCCGGCCGCTCGCGAAGATCGCCGCGCGCTGCATGGTCGGGCAGTCGCTTGCGTCGCAACGCGTCGCGGGCGAGATCGCGCCGCCGTACTTCTCCGTGAAGGAGGCCGTGTTCCCGTTCGTGAAGTTCCCCGGCGTCGACACGATCCTCGGGCCGGAGATGAAGTCCACCGGCGAGGTGATGGGCGTGGGCGAGACGTTCGCCGAGGCGTTCCTCAAGTCGCAGCTCGCGGCGGGCGTCAAGCTGCCGGCGGCCGGCAAGGTCTTCATCAGCCTCAAGGACGCCGACAAGCCGCGCGCGATCGAGCTCGCCCGCATTCTGGTCGAGCTCGGCTTCACGCTGGTCGCAACACGCGGCACCGCCGCGGCGCTCGGCGATGCAGGCGTTCCGGTCACCTCGGTGAACAAGGTCCACGAGGGCCGGCCGCACATCGTCGACATGATGAAGAACGACGAGATCGCGCTGGTCGTCAACACGGTCCAGGAAAAGCGTTCGGCGATCCTGGACAGCCAGCACATCCGGCGCGAGGCGCTGGCCGACCGGATCCCGACGTACACGACGCTCGCCGGCGCCCGCGCCGCGGCGCTCGGCATGTCGGGCATGCGCGAGCTCGTCCCGTACGCGCTGCAGGCGCTGCACGAGCGGCTGCATTGACGCCGCTTTTGCGGTAACCTTCTTCTTTTACCGGCCGGGTGCGGCGCTGCCGCTACCGGTCTTTTTCGTTTGGCGACGATGAAAAAGTTCCCGATGACCATCGAAGGTGCGGCCCGGCTGAAAAGCGAGCTGCACCACCTCAAGACGGTCGACCGCCCGGCGGTGATCCGGGCGATCGCCGAGGCGCGCTCGCACGGCGACATCTCGGAGAACGCCGACTACGATGCCGCCAAGGAGCGGCAGGGCTTCATCGAGGGCCGCATCGCACAGATCGAGCACCGGCTCGCGAGCGCGCAGGTGATCGACCCGTCTCACATTACCGACGCTGACGGCCGGGTCGTGTTCGGCGCGACCGTGGAGCTCGAGGATGCAACGTCGGGCGACCGGGTGACCTATCAGATCGTCGGCGACGACGAGGCCGACCTGAAGCACGGCAAGATTTCGGTCAGTTCGCCGATCGCGCGGGCGCTGATCGGCAAGACCGAAGGCGACACCGCGGAAGTGCAGGCCCCGGGCGGCGTGCGCGAGTACGAGATTCTCGCCGTACGGTACGCCTAAGGAGCCTCTGCATCAGTATTCACGATTGCGCTGCTTGCGTCCGATGCGGATGGCTGCGAGACGCGCGACGAAGGTCGTAGCCGAGCCTACGATGCCGAGGAGCGCGGCGATGCAGACGCCGCATCGGACAGCAGCCCGAAGGGACGGGGCGTTTCGGGCGGTCTGCTTTGTCGCGGCCCTCGCAAAGGGGGCCGGCCATTCGCTTCGGTCCGCTTCGTGCATCCCATCCCGAAACGCCTCCGTCGCAACCGCGAATACTGATGCAGAGGCTCCTAGGGCGTCTTGCGGCGCCGGCGCGCGCCGGCGGCCGGTGCGGCGGCGGGGCGGGCGCCTCGCTTTGCGCCCTCCGGCTTGGATCCGCGGGCAAACGGGAGTGCCTTGCCGCCGCGCGGCTTCCCGCCGGTGGACTTTGCGAGCGGCTTGCCGCCCCGCGACACCGGCGGCTTCTTCTCCCACGCCGAGCGCGGATTGGGTTTCGCCGAGAACGATTTCGGCGTGGTCTTCGGCGTGTAGGTCGATTTCCGGCGGGCAACCGGCGCGTCGGCGGTGTCCTCGTCGCGGCCGATGGACGGATCGTTCCGGGCGGCGCCGCGGCGGCCTTTGCCGCGCGGCGGCGGCGGCGCGACGGGTGGCGGACGGCCCGGGGTGCGAGGCAGCGGGGAACGCGGCCGGCGCGCCTGCGGCGCTCGCTTGGCCGCCGAGCGCGACCGCGCGGGCGGAGGTGCCGGCTCCTCCTCGGGAGCGGGCCGCCACACGATCAGGACCTTGCCGAGGTGCTGCACGGGCGCCGCATCGAGCGCCTCGCAGATTCGCGCGAGCATCGCTTCGCGGATGTCGCGCTCGGCGGCGAACACGCGGATCTTGACGAGCTCGTGCGCGTTCAGGCTGACGTCGATTTCATGCAGCACGGCGGGGGTGAGCCCGCCCTGGCCGATGTGTGCGAATGCACTGAGGTGGTGCGCCTTGGCGCGCAAAGCGCGCCGTTCCGCCGGTGATAGAGTTCTCATCGGCAAATTGTAAACGAACCCACGAATCCATCGCTCCCACGATGGCGCTCCAGAGCACGAAAAAGCACAAGTTCGTCAAGGCGTGGATGCAGGAGCACGTCAACGACCACTGGGTCAAGGAAGCGACCCGGCGCGGCTACCGGTCGCGCGCGGCGTTCAAGCTGATCGGAGCTGGCCGAGCGCGACAAGCTGCTGCGCCCCGGCATGAGCGCCGTCGATCTCGGCAGCGCGCCGGGGAGCTGGTCGCAGGTGCTGCGCGAAAAGCTGGGCCGGCAGGGCGGAATCGTCGCGCTCGACCTCCTCGACATGGACCCGCTGCCGGGCGTGCGCTTCCTCAAGGGCGACTTCCGCGAGGACGAGGTTCTGGCAGCGCTGGCGAGCATGCTCGACGGGCACCTCGTGGACCTTGTGCTGTCCGACCTTTCGCCCAACATATCGGGCATCGAGTCCGCCGATCAGGCACGTTCAGTGCATCTGGGCGAGCTGGCACTCGAATTTGCGCAGCGAGTGGCTCCGGCCCGGGGGCGATCTCGTGATCAAGGCGTTCCAGGGAGAAGGCTTCACCGAATTCCAGCGGCAGCTGCAGCAGCATTTCGACAAGGTCTACGTGCGCAAGCCCAAGGCGTCGCGCGACCGCAGCCGGGAGGTTTACCTGGTCGCAAAAGGACGAAAAACCTGATTTTTTGACAAAAACGGCCGAAAGTGTCTCCAACCGGCGACGCGGACACAACGTCCGGCTGGCCGGAAGGGTTCCGAAGGTCTAAGATGACGTGTTCCGCGCCTCCATCCGGCGCGGAGCACGCCAAGACGTGCAACGGGGGCGGCGGCCCATGATTTCCCGCCGCAAGGAGTGACTTTGAACAATCTGCTCAAGAATGTCGGCATCTGGCTCGTCATCGCGCTCGTCGTGATGATCGTGGTCAAGCAGTTCGACGCCCGCCAGACGTCGAAGGACACCGTCTCTTATTCCGAATTCATGGACAAGGCGAAGTCGGGGGGCGTGGAGTCCGCGACCGTCGAGGGCCGCACGATCCGCTGGACCTCCGCCGACAAGAAGAAATTCGTCACCTACAGCCCCAGCGACATCTGGATGGTGGGCGACCTCATCAAGTACGGCGTCAAGGTCGACGCTAAGCCCGAGGAGGAGCAGAGCTTCCTCGCGCAGCTCTTCATCAACTGGTTCCCGATGCTGCTGCTGATCGGCGTCTGGATCTTCTTCATGCGCCAGATGCAGGGCGGCGGGCGCGGCGGCGCGTTCTCGTTCGGCAAGAGCAAGGCGCGCATGCTGGACGAGTCGAACAACACGGTGACGTTCGCCGACGTCGCGGGCTGCGACGAGGCGAAGGAGGAAGTCTCCGAGCTGGTCGAGTTCCTGCGCGATCCCTCCAAGTTCCAGAAGCTCGGCGGCCGCATCCCGCGCGGCGTGCTGATGGTGGGAAGCCCCGGCACCGGCAAGACGCTCCTCGCGAAGGCGATCGCCGGCGAGGCGAAGGTCCCGTTCTTCTCGATCTCGGGCTCCGACTTCGTCGAGATGTTCGTCGGCGTGGGCGCGGCGCGGGTGCGCGACATGTTCGAGCAGGCGAAGAAGAACGCGCCCTGCATCGTGTTCATCGACGAAATCGACGCGGTCGGCCGCCAGCGCGGCGCCGGTCTCGGCGGCGGCAACGACGAGCGCGAGCAGACGCTGAACCAGCTGCTGGTCGAGATGGACGGCTTCGAGGGCAACGCCGGCGTCATCGTGATCGCGGCGACCAACCGTCCCGACGTGCTCGACCCGGCGCTGATGCGCCCCGGCCGCTTCGACCGCCAGGTCGTCGTGCCGCTGCCCGACATCCGCGGCCGCGAGCAGATCCTGCTCGTCCACATGCGCAAGGTGCCGATGGCGACCGACGTGCGCGCGGAGATCATCGCCCGCGGCACGCCCGGATTCTCCGGCGCCGACCTCGCCAACCTCGTCAACGAGGCCGCGCTCTTCGCGGCGCGCAAGAACAAGCGCCTCGTCGACATGGACGACTTCGAGATGGCGAAGGACAAGATCATCATGGGCGCCGAGCGCCGGTCGATCGTGATGCCGGAGGAAGAGCGGCGCAACACTGCGTACCACGAGTCCGGCCACGCCCTGGTCGCGCGCCTCCTGCCGAAGACCGATCCCGTGCACAAGGTGACGATCATCCCGCGCGGCCGCGCGCTGGGCGTCACGATGCAGCTGCCCGAGCAGGACCGCTACAGCATGGACCGCGACCACATGCTGAACGTCATCGCGGTGCTCTTCGGCGGCCGCATCGCCGAAGAGATCTTCATGAACCAGATGACCACCGGTGCGTCGAACGACTTCGAGCGCGCCACCGAACTCGCGCGCAACATGGTCACGCGCTACGGGATGTCCGACCTCCTCGGCCCGATGGTGTACGCGGAGAACGAGGGCGAGGTGTTCCTCGGCCGCTCGATCACGACGCACAAGAACGTCTCGGAAGAGACGATGCGCAAGGTCGACAGCGAGATCCGCAAGATCATCGACCAGCAGTACGCCGTCGCGCGCAAGCTGATCGAGGAGAATCGCGACAAGGTCGAGGCGATGGCGAAGGCGCTGCTCGAAATGGAGACGATCGACGCCGACCAGATCGCCGACATCATGGCGGGCAAGCCGCCGCGTCCGCCGAAGCCGACGCAGTCGGGCAGCGGCACGTCGGCGCCCGGCGCGCCGAAGGGCACCGATCCCGCGCCGTCGGCGCGTCCGGCGTGATCTAGCGGACGCCGCGCATTCGCATCGCGCGAGCGACGTCCGATGCGAAACGCGCTTCGACAGGCTCACGAGGGGCACCGCGAGGTGCCCCGTTTTTTGGGCGCGCCGTCCGGCGCCGCCGTCGGCAATGTCGTCGCGTCGGCGCAGCGCGGCGCAGTCGCTCCGCACCCCATCATGCTGAAGTGCGGCCGCCACGCGTTCGACCTCAGGCGCCCGCTGGTGATGGGGATCGTCAACGTCACGCCCGATTCCTTTCATCCGGCGAGTCGCCATCCCCGGCATGCGGATGCGCTGGCGCAGGCGCGGCAGATGGCGGCCGACGGCGCGGACATCATCGACATCGGCGGCGAGTCGACCCGTCCCGGCGCGGCGCCGGTCGACACCGACGCGGAGATCGCGCGCGTGGTGCCGCTCACCGCCGAGCTCGCGGCGGCCGGCATCGCGGTGTCCGTCGATACGATGAAGCCGGCGGTGATGCGCGCCGCGCTCGCCGCGGGCGCCGCGATGATCAACGACGTCGGCGCGCTGCAGGAGCCTGGTGCGCTGGAGGCGCTTGCGGGCAGCGAGGCCGCCGTGTGCCTGATGCACATGCAGGGCGAGCCGCGTTCGATGCAGGCGGCGCCGCATTACACCGACGTCGTCGCGGAGGTCCGCGCATTTCTCGTCGCGCGCGCGGCGGCATGCGAGGCAGCCGGCATCGCGCGCGAGCGCATCGTCGTCGATCCCGGCTTTGGCTTCGGCAAGACGCTGGCGCATAATCTTGCTCTGGCGCACGCGCTGCCGGAGTTTGCGCAGATGGGCTATCCGGTGCTGGCGGGGCTGTCGCGCAAGTCGTCGCTCGGCGCGATCACCGGGCGCGACGTCGCCGACCGGCTGCCGGCGAGTCTGGCCGCGATGCTGGCGACCGCGGCGCGCGGCGCGTCGATCGTGCGCGTGCACGACGTGCGCGCAACCGTCGACGCGCTGAAGGTGTGGCGCGCCATCGACTCTGGGACGTGGCCCGACCCGACCGGCTGAATGCGAAAGCGTACATGAGCAGAAAACACTTCGGCACCGACGGCATCCGCGGACGCGTTGGCGCGCCGCCGATCACGCCCGAGCTCGTGCTGAAGCTCGGCTGGGCCGCTGGCCGCGTGCTCACCGAGGAGACGCGCCGGGACGGCGCGCGGCCCACGGTGCTGATCGGCAAGGACACGCGGATCTCGGGATACCTGCTCGAAGCCGCGCTCGAGGCCGGGCTGTCGGCGGCGGGTGTCGACGTCTACCTCTCGGGACCGCTGCCCACCCCGGGCATCGCGTACCTGACGCGCGCGCTGCGCCTGTCCGCCGGGGTGGTCATCAGCGCCTCGCACAATCCGTTCGACGACAACGGGATCAAGTTTTTCTCGTCGCGCGGGGTCAAGCTGCCCGACGCCGTCGAGCAGGCAATCGAGGACATGATGGAAGCCCCGCTCGTCTGCGTCGCGTCCGCCGAGCTCGGCAAGGCGCGACGGATCGACGATGCGGCGGGCCGCTACATCGAATTCTGCAAGAGCACGTTTCCGGGCGAGCTCGATCTGCGCGGCATGCGCATCGTCGTCGACTGCGCGCACGGTGCCGGATACCACGTCGCGCCGCCCGTGTTCCACGAGCTCGGTGCCGAGGTGATCGCGATCGGCGCCGAGCCCGACGGCGTCAACATCAATGCGGGATACGGCGCAACGCATCCGGAGCGGCTGCAGCAGGCGGTGCTGGAGCACGGCGCCGACATCGGGGTCGCACTCGACGGCGACGGCGACCGCCTCGCCATGGTCGACCGCGAGGGTCGCTGCTACGACGGCGACCAGCTGCTCTACATCGTGGCGATGGACTATCGTCGCCGCGGGGTGCTCGGCAAAGGCGTCGTCGGCACGCTGATGAGCAACCTCGGCCTCGAGCAGGCGCTCGGGCGCGAAAGCGTCGCATTGGAGCGTGCCGCGGTCGGCGATCGCTACGTGCTGGAAAAACTCCTCGAGCACGGCTGGCAGCTGGGCGGCGAGAACTCCGGGCACATCATCTGCCTCGACAAGCACACGACCGGCGACGCGATCATCGCGGCGCTCGCGGTGCTGCGCGCGCTGAAGGAACAGGGGACCTCGCTCGCGGCGGCGGCGGCGAGCGATGACGCTCTTTCCGCAGCGGCTCATCAATGTGCCCATGCCGAAGGGATTCGACTGGAGGGCGAGTGCGCCGATCCGCGCGGCGGAGGCGACGGCGCGGGCGTCGCTCGGCGCGGCGGGGCGCATCCTGCTGCGGCCGTCGGGCACCGAACCCGTGCTCCGTGTGATGGTCGAGGCGAGGGACACGCCGACCGCGGACGCGTGCGCGCAGCAGGTCGCGGACGCGATTGCCGGATCGCTGCGCGGCTAGCGCGCGGCATCAGCAGGAAGAACGTGATGGTGGCGGTGACGCAGGCCGTGCCCGCGACGGGCACTCCGGAAGCTTGGGCGGCGTGGCTAGCCGGGCTCGCCGGCACCTATCCCGACGCCGAGCTCACCACCTTCGGTGACGCCATCCGGTATGCGTCGGAACGCTGCGCCGGCACGCCGGGACGCGACGGGGAACCGCTTTTCGACCGCGCCGCCGGCACCGCGCGCATTCTCGCGGCACTGAAGCTCGACGCTGCGAGCGTGCGCGCGGCGCTGCTGCTCGGCCTGCCTGCCGCGCACGCATTCGATGCCGAGGACGTGACGGCCCGCTTCGGCGCGGATGCGGCGGCGCTGGTCGCGGGTGTGGCCCGGATGGATGAGATCCGCGCCGTGCCGTCGACCGGCGACGCGACCGAGCGCGCGGCGCAGGCCGAGCGCCTGCGCAAGATGCTGCTCGCGATGGTCGAGGACATCCGGGTCGTGCTGATCAAGCTCGCCGAGCGCACGCAGGCGCTGCGCTTTCTCGTCGCGGGCGGCGCCGATCGCGCCGACCTCGCGCGGCGCTGCGCGCGCGAAGTGCAGGACCTCTTCGCGCCGCTCGCGAACCGCCTCGGCGTCTGGCAGCTGAAATGGGAGCTCGAGGACCTCGCGCTGCGCACGCTCGAGCCCGAAACCTACCGGGCGATCGCGCAGATGCTGGACGAGCGCCGCAGCGATCGCGAGCACTACATCGACTCGGTGAAGGGCGATGCTCGCGCGCGAGCTCGCCGGCGCGGGCTTGCGCGCGGAGGTCACCGGCCGCCCGAAGCACATCTTCAGCATCTGGATCGAAGATGAAGCGCAAGGGTGCCGGCATCGAGTCGCTCTACGACATCCGCGCGGTGCGCATCCTCGTCGACGACGTCAAGGACTGCTACGCGGCGCTCGGCGTCGTGCATCACCTGTGGACGCCGCTGCCGGGCGAGTTCGACGACTACATCGCCAAGCCGAAGGCGAACAACTACCGCTCGCTGCACACGGCGGTGATCGGCCCCGAGGGCAAGCCGCTCGAGGTGCAGATCCGCACCTTCGAGATGCACCAGCACTCCGAGTACGGCGTCGCCGCCCACTGGCGCTACAAGGAAGGCGCGCGAGACGGGCGTGCGCCGCGATCCGGCGTTCGAGGACAAGATCGCATGGCTGCGGCAGGTGCTCGACTGGAAGGACGCGGTCGCCGATGCGTGCGAATGGCTGTCGGCGTTCAAGAGCGAGCCTCTTCACCGACACGATCTACGTGCTGACGCCGCAGGGCAAGGTCGTCGACCTGCCGCGTGGCGCGACGCCGGTCGACTTCGCCTACGCCGTGCACACGAACCTCGGCCACCGCTGCCGCGGCGCGCGCGTCGACGGCGCCGATGGTGCCGCTCAACTACGTGCTGAAGAACGGCCAGCAGGTCGAGATCGTCACGGCGAAGCAGGGCGGCCCGTCGCGCGACTGGCTGAATCCCGAGCTCGGCTACGTGACGAGCCATCGCGCGCGAACCAAGGTGCGGCAGTGGTTCAAGGCGCAGCAGCAGGACGAGACGCTCGCGCACGGCCGCGCAGTGGTCGAGCGCGAGCTTGCCCGCGCCGGCGCGACCGCGCGTCAACCTCGATGCGGTCGCCGCGAAGGCCGGCTTCGACGAAGGCCGACGATCTTTTCATGGCCGTGGGGCGCGAGCGAGATCAACACACGCCAGCTGCAGCTCGCGATCAAGGCGCGTCGTCGCAGCCCGGCGGCGGCGGCGCCCGCCGGCCGGAGGACGACGTCGGCGTGCTGCGCCAGAGCCGGGCCGCGGGCGCGGGCAGCGGCATTCTAGTGGTCGGCGTCGACCGGCTGATGACGGTGCTCGCGCGCTGCTGCAAGCCCGCGCCGCCGGATCCGCATCGTCGGCTTCGTCACCCGCGGCAAGGGCGTGACCATCCACCGCCAGGCGTGCGCGAACGTCGCGCGGATGCGCGCGCGCGAGCCGGAGCGGCTGATCAGCGCCGATTGGGGCGCGCCGCGCGACGAGGTGTTTCCGGTCGACGTGGTGCTGGAGGCGATCGACCGGCAGGGATTGCTGCGCGACGTCACGGAAATCTTTTCGCGCGAGCGGATCAACGTCACTGCCGCCAATACGCTGACGCGCAACCACGAGTCGCGCATGGCATTCACGCTCGAGGTGCGCAGCCTCGACGTGCTCGCCCACGCACTCGATCTCGTGCGCGACGTGCCCGGCGTGATGAGCGCCGGGCGACGGTAGTTGTCGTGATGCGCGGCATTGGCGTCGCGTCCCTCCCGGCCACTGATGTCTCGGGCGAACGGCCGGATTCGGCCATGACTTTTCGGTCACCGTCGCCGCTAAGTTTGCCCGGAACCGGCCATTCGCCTCAATGCTGTTTCATTAAGAGGCGCGCTCTTCGTGCAATCGGGCCACCAGCCCCCCTGCCCGCAATCATGGTTGGGATCGCGACTCAATGATTAGGGCCGAGACGGGAGATTCGCCGCTGTCTTATGTTTCGATGCCACCCTGATCAGAACTCAATCGGTGGCCCATGCCACGTTTCGTCTCGCAGCTGAGCGCGGGCGAGTGCCTGACGGGCCTCACACCAACCCTCGCACGCGTTACGTCCAGGCCGGCGGCGCCAAAAATTCAGCAGCCCCTTGCATTTCGCGTAGAAGTGGAAAAAGCGGAGCACCCGGTGGCGCGCCGATGAATCCAGGGGGAGCTCGCTGCAGATGAGCTTGTCATCCGACATGCCGCGGTCGGTCAAGATTACGGCCCCCCACGCCCTGACCCGTCGTCGCGCGCCGAGCGGAAGGCGCGGTCCGAGCACCACCGCGTCGAGCAGATCGCCTTCAAGTCCCAAATGGCTCGGCACGGAGCCGTAGTTGAACGGGCACGGTAGGGGAGAGATGAAGTCGAGGTGACCGGTGGATCCGCGTTTCAGAAAGCTACCGCGAGGAATTTCAATTACCACCTCGACCTCTGGTGGCTCAAGGTCTACCTCGCGAGCACTGCTTCGAGCCAAGTCCGCATTGTTCACCGCGCAAGAATATCCCAAGGGGAATTCTTGGGCATTCAATAACGCGCACGAAGCCGGGCAGAAAAGACCTGCGAGAACATCGAGGGGCGGTTGGCACAACGTCCATAGCGTTGTCCCGGGCTACGCCATCGACAGCCGAAAATGGACCCGGGGGCCATTGCAGGGCCTCTTTGTCTGAGCCCGGCCAAATCCGCCCCTCCGAGGCGCCCTGAAATCCCCTCCAATGCTGACCTTCCCGAGCGCCTCACACACGAGCATTCAGACATCCCCGCGCTTTGGGCTGGACTACACTCAGGGCGCGTCGGCACGTTTCGCCTCAGCAATCTGCAACTCGGGGAGCCAATATGATTGATGCGCGTACCGGTAGGCCTGTCACTACTGACCGTGCAGAAGCTGCAGAACGCTATCAGCTTGCCGCTGATCGCATCCTCGGTTCCGAGGCAGGCGCTGCGGAAGCCCTCGACGATGCTTTGGCGCTGGACGGCAACTTCGCGCTGGCCCTGGCCGCACGCCATATGCTTGCCAAGGACGCCAAGTCAGCGGACGCCGATTTCTTCAAAGAGCGCGCACTGCTGGCGGCACGAGCCACGTTGCCCTGGGAACGTGCGCATGTCTTCGTGCTCTTTGCGCTGCTTGATGACCCTTACACCAACCTTGCAGCTACCGAGGCGTACATCGCTGCAAATCCCGGTGACTTGCTGGTCATCTCGCAACTTTGTGGCTATCTGATCTTCTATGGGGGCGCGCGCAAGCTTGAGCGCGTTCTCAATATCATGGAATCGGTCGATCCCAGATTGCATGATGATTGGGCTTGCCTTGCACGCCTGGGGTTCGCCGCCAGTGAGGCCGGTGATCAGAACCGTGGTCGTGCGCTTGTCGAGCGAGCATTGCGGCAGCGTCCACAGTCTCCCTACGTTATCCACAGCTATGCGCATGTGCTACACGACCAGGGTGAGCCCAAAGAGTCGTTGGAATTGCTGGGTAACTGGCTGTGCGAACACCGCCCGTCAGCCGAGGGCGGCGCTTTGTATGGTCATGTGCAGTGGCACCTGGCACTGGCAGAGTGGCAGTTGGGGTTGACCGAGCAGGCATGGCAGCGCTATGAACGTTTCTGTGCACCCGAGACCACTCGTTGTGGTCCGGTGCTGACCTTGGCCGATTGTGGCGGTTTTCTGTTGCGCGAATATCTGCGCACAGGATCTACTCGTCCGGTTTCATCTGCGGTATCCGCCCTTTACGAGCGCTTTGACTCCATGCTTTCGCATCCATTCATCGCGTTGCATCTTGCCGGCATCCAGGCATCGACGGGCGATATTGCGGCGCTTGAGCAGAGCAGGGCGGCTATCGCGGCCAAGGAACCCGGCGACCAGACGCGGCTCTCGCTCAGGCTGGTCGATGCTGTCGGCCAGTTTGCCGGTGGGCGGTACGCTGAGGCAGCCGATACATTGAAGCTGGTATCGGCAGATCAACGCGTTGGCGTCGGTGGAAGCCGTGTCGAGCGCATTCTGATCGATCTGCTTGAAGCCAGGGCAGTTGAGCTCGCTGCCTAGCGCGATGAAGAGCCGCCAGATACGAGGGCTTCGATCGTGCACCTTCGGATACGGACCTCCGGTCTCGCGTGTCCGCTTTCGCGAAACGCGAATCCAAGCAACGGGTCGATAGCGGTCAGCGCACGACCGTCCGCTATCGACCACACCCGGTCGTCGTCACCTCCGTTCCATCACCTCGCCGACGCCATGGTCGCGGAATCCCAGCCTCCGCGACTCGTGCTGCAGCCGCGCGCCGCGTTCGATTGATTCCAATTCGAGGTTGCAGTAATTTAACCGGCCGCGCGCGGCATCTCGGCTTCGAGCGCGCGCGCGAATGCGGCGATCGTCGCGCGCGCGAACCGTTCGCGTCCGCGCAGATGGGGTTTCCCTCGAGGAGGTGTTCGCATGAAGTCAGTACCCGCCCGCACTGCGGCCGAATGGATCGCCGACTTCATCGTCAGGCGCGGCGCTGATCGCGTGTACGGCCTCCAGGGAGGCCACATCCAGCCGATCTGGGACCACCTGGCCCAGCGCAAGGTACGGATTATCGATGTCCGGGATGAAGGCGCGGCGGTACACATGGCGCACTGCCATGCCGTGCTGACGGGCGAGGTGGGCATCGCACTCGTGACTGCGGGGCCGGGCGTCACCAACTGCGTGACGGCAATGGCCAACGCGCAGCTCGAGCGCGCTCCGGTCCTGCTGATCGGCGGTTGCGCGCCGGTGCCGCAGGACGACCTCGGACCGTTGCAGGGCATCGACCACGTCTCGATCATGAAGCCCGTGACGCGCAGCGCCCGAACACTGCGAACGGCCGACAACCTGCTGCGCGACCTCGACAAGGCGTGGTCGACCGCATTGGGTGACGGCAATCCGCCGGGACCGGTGTACGTCGAGATTCCGACCGACGTGTTGCGCACGCGCGTGCCGCCGGGGATCGTGCTTCCGGAATACCTGGCGCCGAAGACGCCGCGCCGCATCCCGCCCGAACCCCAGCAGGCGACAGAGTGCAGCCGCGCTGGTCGCCGCGGCGCGTCGGCCGCTCGTGATCACCGGCCGCGGCGCGATGGGAAACGGGGCGGAGCTCGTGCGCTTCCTCGATGCGAGCGGCGCGCTGTATCTCGACACGCAGGAGAGCCGCGGCCTCGTGCCCGGAACGCACGCGTCGTTCGTCGGCGCGGTGCGCGCCCGTGTCGATGAAGGAGGCCGACCTCGTCGTCGCGATCGGTCGCAAGCTCGACTACCAGACGGGCTACGGCTCGCCGGCAGTGTTTCCGAACGCGCGCTGGATGCGCATCGCCGACAACGCCGAGGAACTGCGCGAGAACCGGCGCGGGGAGGTCGAGCTGTTTGCGCATCCGGGTCTGGCGCTTGAGGCGATGACCGCGGAGCTGCCGCACGCGTGGCGCAGTGGACGCCGCGTGGACGAAGAGCATGCGCGACGAGCACGTGCGCCGCTCGGCAAAATACGCGGACGAGCTCTGCACGCTCGCCGGCCGGCAACGATGGGCACATGCACCCCAACCGGATTTTCGCCGCGCTGCGCAAGGTGCTGCGACCCGGACGCGATCACGATCGCCGACGGCGGCGACATCCTGAGCTTCGCGCGCTGGGACTCGAGGCGCCGCGCACCTACCTCGATGCCGGGAACGTTCGGCTGTCTCGGGGTCGGCACGCCGTTCGGCGTCGCCGCGGCGCTGCTCCATCCGGCCGGCAGGTCGTCGTGCTCAGCGGCGACGGCGCGTTCGGCATCAATGCGATGGAGATCGACAGCGCGAAGCGGCACGGCGCCAAGGCGGTGTTCATCATCGCCAACAACGCGGCGTGGAACATCGAGCGCCTCGACCAGCAGATGAATTACGGCGGCCGCGTCGTCGGCACCACGCTCGCCTGGAGCGACTACGCCGGCATGGCGCGCGCTTTCGGCCTGCACGCCGAGCGCGTGACCGATCCCGGATCGCCTCGAGGGCGCACTGCGAGGAGGCATTCGCCAAGGCCCCGGCGCTGCTCGACGTCGTCGTGACGCAGGACGCGCTCTAGCTCCGACGCCGGCAAGGGACTCGGCTGGGTGCCCGACTATCAGGCGCTCACCGCCTGGGACGACGCGGAGAAGGAACGCCGGACGTGAGCGGCATCCTCAACCGTCGGCGAGATCGTCGCGGCGCATGCGCGGCTTGCAGCCGGACAAGATCGCGGCGCGCGACTCGCGCCGCGCGATCACGTTCGCGCAGTGGAACGCGCGCGCCTGCCGGCTCGCCAACGCGCTGCTCGGCCTGGGTCTGCACAAGGGCGACCGCGTCGCGCTGCTCGCGCTACAACCGCCTCGAGTGGATGGAGATCTACGTCGCGCTGGCAAAGGCGGGGCTGGTCGCGGTGCCGATCAACTTCCGGCTGGTCGGGCCCGAGATCGCGTACATCGTCGAGCACTGCGAGCGCGCGGGCGTTCATCGTCGCAGGACGAGCTCGATCGAGCGGCGTCGAAGCCGATCCGCGACGGTCTTGCCATTCCCGCGAGCGGCTGGATCCGGATTCGGCGCTGGCGCGCGGCCTGGCTGGACCGCGTTACGAGGCGCTGATCGCCTCCGCCTCGGATGCGGATCCCGATGCGAGCGTGCCGCCGACCGACACGTGGGCGCTGATGTACACGTCGGGCACCACCGGCAAGCCCAAGGGCGCCATTCGCAACCATGCAGGGCAGCGCGCTGATCTCGCTGGTGACGGCGCTCGACATGGGGCTCACGCGCGAAGACACCGCGCTGCTCGTCATGCCGATGTGCCACGCCAATTCGCTCTACTTCGCGTTCACGTTCACCTACCTCGGCGCCACGTGCGTCATCGACGACCACAGGCACTTCGATCCGGAGGCGCTGCTCGCGACGATGGCGGCGCAGCGCGTCACGTTCACGTCGCTCGTGCCCACGCACTACATCATGGCGCTCGGCCTGCCCGGACAGGACAAAGGCCACCTACGACGTCGGCCACGTGCGCAAGCTGATGATCTCGTCGGCGCCCGCGCGCAAGGACACGAAACTCGCGATCCTCGACCATTTCCGCAAATCGCAGCTCTTCGAGCTCTACGGCTCGACGGAGGCCGGCTGGGTGACGCTGCTGCGCCCGGACGAGCAGATCGACCACCTGGGCTCGGTCGGCCGCGAGTGGACGGGCTCCGCGCCGGTGCAGCATGCTCGATGCGCACGCGGCGCGAGGTGCCGGACGGAGAAGTCGGCGAGCTCTTCTCCCGCACGCCGTACACGTTCGACGGGTATCTCGATGATCCCGGCAAGACGGCAGAGGCGTTCCGTGGCGGCTATTGCAGCGTCGGCGACATGGGGCGGCGCGACGCGGAAGGCTTCATTCATCTGGTCGACCGCAAGAGCAACATGATCATCAGCGGCGGCGAGAACGTCTATCCGAGCGAGGTCGAGAACCTGCTCGGCCGCTATCCCGGCGTCAAGGACGTCGCCGTCGTCGGCGTGCCGCACGCAAAGTGGGGAGAGGCAGTCCACGCCGTCATCGTCATGCACGACGGCGCGCCGCCCAGCGAGTCCGCCGTGCTGGAGTGGTGCCGCGACAAGATCGCCGGCTACAAGCGCCCGCGCGCCGTGACGTTCATCGCCGAAGCACGAGATGCCACGCACCGCCACGGGCAAGATCCTTCACCGCGTCCTGCGCGAGCGCCTCGGCAGCGGGCGATGACGGGGCAAGTGGCGCGGGGCGCGGAGTCGGACGGTTGATATGGCGTGACGCGATGTCCGCGCCCGGGCGCGTTACGGATGCAGCGGTCGAAGCCATGTCGACCACCGAACCTCGGAAAGCAGCACGCACTTGCCCGGGCGCCTGCCGAAGAATCGAGTCGGGCTCGATCTGGAGCGCGGGTGAGGCGGGACGCTAGATGAGATCGCGGTAAGGACGCGCCCCGAACACCGCGCCGTGAAGGCGCTCGCGGAACCCCGCCGGGCCCCGGTTCGCGACGAACGCCGCGAGGTTCTTGACGGGAGTCGCAACGAGGAGCTGGCGCAGCACGAAGGAACGGCGAAGCTCGGGGACGAGCTTTGTGTCGCAGGCCCGCTGCCAGTTCGCTGCGGCCGTGTCGGTGCCCGCGGCGTCGATCGCCGCCGCAACGAGGCGCCCGCTCGTCAGAGCATTGCCGATCCCGTCGCCGGTCAGCGGATCGGCGAGCTGCGCGGCGTCGCCGATTCGCAGCACACCGTCCGCGGCGACCGGACAACGCCATCCGCCCAGTGCGACGGGGTAGCCGACCGGCCGCGTCGACTCGAGGGCCGCGCTGCAGATTCCGTGCGCGTCGGCATGGGTCGCGAGGAAATGGGCGAGGAAGTCCACGACGGTCTGGCCGCGCCGGCTGTCTTCCTTCCACAAGCCGACGCCGATGTTGAAGCGCACGACGGCATCGTCCGCGTACACCGGAAAGATCCAGCCGTAGCCGCGCCGGAATTCGGCGTCGGTGTGGAGCGCCACCTGCGTCAGCCGCCCGGCGGGCACCGCATCGCGATGCAGCGTCCAGTAGGCGCGCAGGCCAATGGCATTGGCGCGGCCCGCAGCGGCGCCACGCGCGTCGATCACATGATCGTGGGTCGCGAGTTGAGGGGTGTCGCGGCGCACGTCGCGAAAAGCGCCGCGAACAAGTCCGGCGCCGGCACGCGTTGCCTGCCCGAGCAGCATCGCATCGAGCGTTTGGCGCGCGATGCAGCGGCCCGCGATGGCAATCTCTTGCTCGCTGCGCCGACCGCCAGGCGCAACGAGCGCGGTGCGTTGAATCGTCGCGTGGCCCGGCGCGCCGCGGACGAGCGCGTCGGCATCGAGGCCGAGCAGGGCGATTTCCGCAAGCGCGGTCGGCGTCAGCCAGTCACCGCAGGTCTTGTCGCGCGGGAACAGCGCACGGTCGAACAAGGTCACTGCGTGGCCCCGCGAGGCGAGATGGAACGCCGCCGCGGATCCTGCGGGTCCTGCCCCGATGATCGCGATGCTGGACATGGGAGGAACGAGGGGGCTCGTAGGGTTCGTGGTCGATTAGGGGCGACGTCGACGGGGGGGCGTCCGGGCGGAGCGCCTGATCGTGTTCTACAATCGCTGACGCGGCGAAGGTTGCAGTCTACATTCCGCGCGGAAAGCCAAGCCGGATTTCCCACGGCGCGGGGTGGAGGGACGTCGCGAAATGCAGGACGCAGTCACAACAAGAACCAGGATGCACGACCTCTTGGACCGATGGTGCCGGGTGCGCAGAACCTGCTGAGCTGCCGCGAGCCAGGACCCGCGATGATTTCCGTCGCGACGGCGGGGCGCAACGCGGCCGACGCGCGGCGCTATCTCCGCGCGACGCTGGGATGGACGCTCGCGATCTACGCGCTGCTCGGGGCGGCGCTCGCGGGACTCCTGCCCGCAGTGCTGCTCGTCCCCGCCGTGCCGCTCATCTACGTGCGCCTCTCGCTCGCGCTGCACGAACTGCTGCACCTGCGCGCACCTGCACACGTTCCCGCATTCCATCGGCTCGCGATGATCTTCGAGACGCCGTTCGGCCTCGGCTATCGCGAGCACCGCGCGTTGCACCTGCGCCATCACCGCAGCGGCGCCGATGCCGCCGATCCGGAGCTCTTCCAGATCGCGGGCGGGCACCTCCGCGCATTGGCGAGCTCGCTCGTCGCGCCGGAACGCTCGCTGCTGGTCTGGATCCGCACTCGCGGGATAAGCGCGCCGCTCGCGCGGGAGGCGAGCCTGCGGCTCGTGGCCTTCACGCTTGTGGCTGCGCTCAACCCGATGGTGTTCCTGCTCTACTGGATCGTGCTGCGCGCAAGCGTCGGCGCCGCCGGATTCGTTTTCCACCACGTGCTTCACAATCGGGGCGGCCGTCTCGGCACGTTTTCGCTCCCCGTATCCGCAGGACTGCTGCACGCAGGACAGGTGCTGTTCGGCACCGAGCCGATGCTGATCCTCGCGCGGCACCGCGCCCACCATCTGTGGCCGGAGCTCCGCGTGCGCGAGCTGCCGGACCTGCCGCCCGCATTCGAGCTTCCGCCCGGGCCCGTCACCCCGGCGATACGCACGGCGGCGCGCGGCATCGCCCGCGGAAGCGGCACCGCACGGGCCCAGCCCGGCCGATCTTCGCCGAGCCGTTCAACGCAGCAGCAGTGATGCCGCGAGGCCGGCCGCGCCGCAGCCGAGGATCACGGGGATGACGCCGACCTTGAATCGGAACAACGCAATCGTGGCTGCGGCGCCGATCGCGAGCGCCGCCGGATCGAGGCCGGCGAGCCGCGTCGAGTCGTTCCAGCCCGCGGGCCAGAACACGTGCCACGCGAAAAAGGCCGCGAGGCTCGCGATGACGCCGACGACGGCGGCCGTGATGCCGGTGAGCGGCGCGGTGAAGCGTTGCTTTCCGTGCGTCGACTCGACCAGCGGGCCGCCGGCGAGGATGAACAGGAACGACGGCAGGAACGTGTAGAACGTCGCGACGCAGGCGCCGGCGATGCCGGCCAGGGCGAGCGAGTCCGGCCCGAAGAGTGCCTTCGTCCAGCCACCGACGAAGCCGACGAACGCGACGACCATGATGAGCGGGCCCGGCGTCGTCTCGCCGAGCGCAAGGCCGTCGATCATCTGCGCCGGCGTGAGCCACGCGTAGGTCTCGACCGCGCCCTGATAGACATACGGCAGCACCGCGTACGCGCCGCCGAAGGTCAGAAGCGCCGCCTTGGTGAAGAACCATCCCATGCGCGCGAGGGTTGCACCCGGGCCGAAGCTCGCGACCAGGAGCGCCAGCGTGAAGAGCCACAGCGCGAGGCAGATGCCGATGACGAGCACCGAGCCGCGCCGCGCTGAAGCGCGCATGCGACGGCGTCGGCGTGTCGTCGTCGATCAGCGCGGGCGCATGCGGCGCGCCGGCGTCGTCGTGTCCGCCGCCGATGGCGAACTCGGAGGGTGCGATGCGCCCGCCGACGAATCCGACGGCGCCCGCTGCGATGACAATCGCGGGGAACGGCACGTGGAACGCGAAGATGGCGACGAATGCCGCTGCGGCGATCGCCCACAGCGCAGGCCGCCGCAGCGCGCGCGTGCCGATGCGCCACGCGGCGAAGAGCACGATCGCGACGACCGCCGGCTTGATGCCGTAGAGGATGCCGGCGACGGCAGGCACGTTGCCGTACGCCATGTAGAGCCACGACAGCGCGATCAGCACGACGAGCGACGGCAGCACGAACAGCGTGCCCGCCACGATCCCGCCCCAGGTCCGGTGCAGCATCCAGCCGATGTAGGTCGCGAGTTGCGTCGCTTCCGGTCCGGGCAGGATCATGCAGAAATTGAGGGCGTGCAGAAAGCGTCGCTCGGAGATCCATCGCTTTTCGTCGACGAGATCGCGATGCATGATCGCGATCTGCCCGGCGGGACCGCCGAAGCTGACCAAGCCGAGCTTCAGCCAGTAGAGAAATGCCTCGCCGCGCGATGGTGCCGCGGGCACTCTCATCTCTGAAACCGACGGCATCGGCGCGGTCATCCCGGGCCGCCCCGACGTGTCAGACGAGGCCGTCGAGCAGCTGCACGTCGACCGCTTCGCCGGCGGCGACGTTGCCCGTCTCGGCCGGCAGCACGATGAAGCAGTTCGCCTGCGACATCGACGACAGGATGCCCGAGCCCTGATCGCCGGTCGTGCGCACGGTGAAGCCGCCGTTGCCGTCGGGTGCCAGCACGCCGCGCTGGAATTCCGTGCGCCCGGGCACCTTGCGGATCGGCGCCGCGAGCGGAACCTTGAACGTCGGCATCGGCGCGACGCTTCGCTCGCCCTGCAGGATGCGCAGCGCGTCCTGCACGAACTCGTAGAACGTGACCATCACCGACACCGGATTGCCCGGCAGTCCGAAGAAGTGCGCGTGGCCGATGCGGCCGTAGGCGAGCGGGCGCCCCGGCTTCATCGCAATCTTCCAGAAGAGCACCTCGCCCAGCTTGTCGAGCAGCGACTTCACGTAGTCGGCCTCGCCGACGGAAACGCCGCCCGACGTGATGACGACGTCCGCGCAGGCGGCTGCGGTCGTGAATGCGCGCTCGAGCGCGTCGGGAACGTCGGGCACCACCCCCATGTCGACGATCTCGCAGCCGAGGCGCGTCAGCATTCCGAAGAGCGTGTAGCGATTGCTGTCGTAGATTTCGCCCGCGGCGAGCGGCGCGCCGATCGACACGAGCTCGTCGCCGGTCGAGAAGAACGCGACGCGCAGCCGACGGAACACCGCCACCTCGCCGATGCCGAGCGAGGCCAGCATCCCGAGCTCCGCCGGATTGACGGGCTGTCCCGCGTGGAACACGACCTGGCCGCGCTTCACGTCCTCGCCGGCGAAGCGGCGGTTCTGGCCCGCCTTGCCGACGGCTCCCGCCTCGATGTGCACGCCGCTTGCATCCTCGCGCGAGCGCTCCTGCATGACGACCGTGTCGGCGCCCGCGGGCATCACGCCGCCGGTGAAGATGCGCACGCACTGGCCGGGCCCGACACCGACCGAAGGAGGCTTCCCGGCGAACGATTCGCCGACGCGGGCAAGGACGGTTTCCGCGCCGGCCGCGAGGTCGGCGAAGCGCACCGCGTAGCCGTCCATTGCCGAGTTGTCGTGGCCCGGTACGTCGAACGGCGAGATCACGTCCTCGGCCAGCACGCGCGAGAGCGCGGCGCGGATGTGCACGCGCTCGACCGCATTGACCGGGGAGAGGAAGGTGCGGATCAGCGCGCGCGCCTTCTCCACCGGCATCGAATTCGGATCGTAATCGTCGGCGCAGGAAGCTTCGCGCAGGGTCATGGGAGCGGTCATGCGGTGTCGATCGGGAAAGGTGGCGAAGGCGCCGATTCTAATCCGGCGCCGTCCCCGCGTCTTGCGGGGGCGCCGCGGCGGCGAGCTCGTCGGCGGTGTTGATGTTGCGGAACGCGTTGGCCTCGTCGTCGAAACCGACCTCGACGACGCGCAGCGTCGCGTACCACGCGTCGATCTTCCGTCCGCCCGCATCGAGGAACGCGGACAGGTGCGGCAGCACGTCGCGGCGCACCAGGCAGAACACGGGGTGCGGCTGGTCGAAAGTCTTCGCGACGGCGAGCTGCGCGCCGTGCGCCTGCAGGGCGGAAGCGAGGCGCGCGACGAGATCGAGCGGCAGGAACGGCGAGTCGCAAGGCACGGTCGCGACGAGCGGCTGCGCGGCATGCGTGAGGCCCGCGTGCAGGCCGGCGAGCGGACCGGCGAAGCCGCCGACCGCGTCCGGCAGCACCGGATGACCGAAGGCCACGTACCGGTCGAGGTTCTGGTTGGCGTTGATCGTCACGGCGTCGACCTGCGGCGCGAAGCGGGCGAGCACGTGCGCCACCATCGGCTTGCCGGCCAGCATGACGAGGCCCTTGTCGACGCCGCCCATGCGGCGACCCTGGCCGCCGGCGAGCACGACACCGGACACCGGAACGTGCGCGGCGCTCACGTCCGGCCCGTCAGCGGCGCCGCGATCCACGCGGCGTGCTCGGCGTAGAACACGTCGCGATCGGGGACGCGGTCCACCGGATCGTCGAACGCGGCGAGCGGCACGTGAATCTCGCCGGGCCATTTGCCGGCCTCGAAGAACAGCTTGCTGCCGCAGACGCGGCAGAAGGCGCGCGTCGTCCCCGGCGAGGACTCGTAGGTCGCGAGGTCGGCGGCACCGGCTTCCACACGCACCTGCGACGAAGGAAAGCCGATCCAGCTGACCACACCCGCGCTGTGCGCGCGGCGGCAGCTCTCGCAGTGGCAATGGCAGCAGAACGACGACGGAAACGCCGCGACGAAGCGTATCTGCCCGCACATGCAGCGGCCGCGCGCTTGGCCGGAAGCGGGGGCGTCAGGCATCGGGCGCGTGGTTCGTGCAGAGCACGATCTTCCAGCCGTCGGCGGACAGGAGCAGGTTATACGTGCAGGTGAATCGCCAGAGCACGGCACCGTCGACGTCGTGAATGGTCCACGGCAGCGTGGCCTGCACCAGCGTCGGCGCGAATGCGCTGACGCGCGGCGGCGCGAACGTCGCCCGGCCGTAGCGCGCTTCGCGATTGATCGTGTTGACCCGCTCCATGTTGGCGACGAGGTCCGCATGCGTCGTGAACCCCGCGTGGCCGCGGTCGGCGTGGAGGATGTATGACGGGACCGCGAAGTGCGCCGCGATCGCTTCCGCGTCGAACGCGTCGTATGTCCGCGCATAGCCTTCAAAAAAGCGGACGATCTCGGCTTCGAGCGCGGAATCAGCCGGCGGGAGCGCCGGCGTGCCTTCGTCGCGCATCGTTCGCCCCGGATCAGGCGGCAACGAACCGGTGCGCGCCAGTGAACAGCAGGAAGTGCTTGTTCGCGGCACGTCCGATCATCGTGATGCCGACCTTCTGTGCGATCTCGTGGCCCATCTGGGTGAGTCCGGAGCGCGACACGAGAAACGGGATGCCCATCTGCGCGGCCTTGATCACCATCTCGGAAGTGAGCCTACCTGTGGTGTAGAAGATCTTGTCGCCGCCGTCGATGCGGTCGAGCCACATCCGCCCGGCGATTGCGTCGACGGCGTTGTGGCGACCGACGTCCTCGACGAACATCAGGATTTCGGAATCGGCCGCGGCATTGGTCGCGAGCGCGCAGCCGTGCACGGCGCCCGCTTCCTTGTAGATCGTTTCGTGCAGGCGGACGCGGTCAAGCAGCGCGTAGAGTGCGGAGCGCGTCAGCGTGCCGCCTTCGGGCAGGCGGGCGGAGTCGATCTCGTCCATCAGGTCGCCGAACACCGTTCCCTGGCCGCAGCCCGAGGTCTTGGTGCGCTTCTGCATCCTGCCTTCGAGATCGGCGAGGCCGCGGCGCGTCGTCACGGCAACCGCGTTGACGTCCCAGTCGACGTGCACCGACACGATGTCCTCGATGCCCGAGAGCAGCCGTTGGTTGCGCAGGTAGCCGATGGCGAGCGCCTCGGGTGCCGCGCCCAGCGTCATCAGCGTCAGGATTTCCTGCTTGTCGACGTAGAGCGTCAGCGGATGCTCGCCGGCCACCGGAGTCTCGCGCGCGGCACCCGTCTCGTCGATCGAGGCCACGCGGTAGGTCGCGGGCCGCGCGGCGTTCGACAGCAGCGGACGGTACGGCGTGTTGGGCGCGTTCATCGATGCCCGCTCAGCCGCCGATGTAGCTCATCTCGACCTTGGGCGCGCGCGCAGTGGCGGCGGTGCGGATCTCCGAATAGCGGTCATCGCGGCGATTCCACACGGCGGCAATCGCGTTGCCGATCTCGGCATCGGAATAGCCGCCGCGCAGCAGCGCGCGAAGGTCGTGCCCGTCGCTGCCGAAGAGACAGGTGTAGAGCTTGCCGTCGGTCGAGAGCCGTGCGCGCGTGCAGTCGCGGCAGAATGCCTGAGTCACCGACGCGATGACGCCGATCTCGCCGCCGCCGTCGCGATAGCGCCATCGCTGGGCGACTTCGCCGCGCTCGTCCGGGTCGATGCTTTCGAGCGGCATCTCGGCGCCGATCGCGCGGACGATCTCGGCGGCCGGCACGACGTCGTCCATCCGCCAGCCGTTGGTGGCGCCGACGTCCATGAACTCGATGAAGCGGACGACGTGGCCGCTGCCGCGGAAATGCCGCGCCATCGGCAGGATCGACGCGTCGTTCATCCCGCGCTTCACGACCATGTTGATCTTGACCGGCGCGAGGCCTGCGGCCGCTGCTGCATCGATGCCCTCGAGCACGCGCGCCACCGGGAAATCTGCGTCGTTCATCGCGCGGAAGGTGGCGTCGTCGAGCGAGTCGAGGCTGACCGTGACGCGCGTGAGCCCCGCGGCGCGCAGCGCTGCCGCCTTCTTCACGAGCAGCGCGCCGTTGGTGGTGAGCGTGAGGTCATCGACGCCGGTCGCCGCAAGCAGCTCGACCAGGCGCTCGATGTTCCGGCGCAAGAGCGGCTCGCCGCCGGTCAGCCGGATCTTGGTCACGCCGCGCTCGACGAAGCGTGCGGCGACCCGCGCGATTTCCTCGAAGGTCAGCAGTTCGGCGTGCGGCAGGAACCTGTAGTCGGCATCGAACACGTCCTTCGGCATGCAGTACACGCAGCGGAAATTGCAGCGATCGGTGACCGAGATGCGAAGGTCGCGCAGCGGCCGGCCGCGCGCATCGGCGACGTTGCCGGGCGCCGCATCGATCTTCGCGGCATCGCGCAGCCACGCATCGCGCGCAGCACGCTGCGCCGTCGGGTCGACGGTGCGCGCATCGGTCAGCGGTATGACAATGGCCATGACGGGAGTCGGTAGCGAACGGAACAATGCACAACAGGCGATGTTAACAGAGCGCGTTACCCCTGGTGTATCATCGACCGGTCGTTGCCGTACCGGTTCCTCATTCGCATGTCACCGGAAATCCCCTTGTCTGCATTGCGGTTTCCAATCGCCGTCGATTTTCGGCGGGTCGCGCTCAACAATCGCTGGGTTTCGGAGCGGTGGGAGCCGTTCGCCGTGCAGTTTACTGCCGAAGAAACGACGGCCGCGCAGGCGCCGGTCGCCGCTGCACTCGACGCCACCGGCGATCTCTGGCGGTTCTCGGGCTGCACCGTCGAAGTCCATGTTTCGGAAGCGGAGGGGTTCTACCTCAACCTCTCGTCACCCGAGCCCAAGGTCTTCGTCATGTGGCGGCTGACGCCCGAGATCATGCCGCCGGTCGAGCTGGTCCGCGTCACGGTGAGCTACAACGAGGCGGCGCGCAGTCTCGACGGCGGCGAAGCGGTCGACCCGGTGCCGATGCCGGCCGAGCTGCGCGCGATCCTCGAGGAATACACGGCGCAGAATTACCGGCAGGAGAAGAAGCAGAAGGTACGGCGCAACGATCCGCAATCGCGACGGGCTCTTCCGGCGCGAGCGCGTCACGCGGCGCTGAGCGTGCCGGAGTCCCACCGCGCAATGACGGGCGACAGCAGCAAGACTCCCGACGCACCCGCCGGCTTTTCTCTGCGGCGCTGGTCGCAGCGCAAGCTCGCCGCCGCGCGCGATACGCAGGCGGCGCCCGCTGCACCGAGCGCTGCCCGCCGGTCGTGCCGGCGACCGGCGTCTCCCAGCCCCGGGGCGTCGCCTGCGGCCGACGCTGCCCCGACGGCGCTTCCCAGCATCGATTCGCTGACGACCGACTCCGATTTCACGCCGTTCATGCGCCGTGACGTGGAACGCTGGCCTGCAGCACAAGGCGCTGCGCAAGCTCTTCACCGATCCGCGCTTCAACGTGATGGACGGCCTCGACGTCTACATCGACGACTACTCGAAGCCCGATCCCATCTCCGCGGAAATGGTCGCGGGACTCGCGCAGGCGCGCTACATCTTCGATCCGCCGGTGACGCGTGTCGACGAGCATGGCCACGTCGTCGACGTGCCGCCGGCAACGCCGGAAGAGGCCGTCGCGCAGGCGGATGCGTCGCGCGACGAGCTGCCCGATGTGGTGGCGGGGGAAAGGAACGACGAACCGGCCGCGGACGCCATTGCGCCGCCCGAAACCGCGGCCACGCCGTCGCCCGCAGCGCCGTCCGCCGAATCCGAGGCAACCGCATCGCCTGGCGATGCTCTGAAGCCCGACATCGCACCCGAACCGCAATGACCATCGCCGACAAGACGCTCCACCTTTGCTCGTGCAACGGCACGATGCCGCTCGACGCCGCGGCGCTTGCGCGCGCGCTCGAGCTTCGCGGCGAGCTGCCGGTGAACACGATGCTTTGCCAGAAGCAGCTCGCGCAGTTCGCCGATCGTGCGTCCGGCGACGTCGTCGTCGCCTGCACGCAGGAGGCGACGCTGTTCGGCGAGGTTGCCGAGGAGGGCGGGAAGACGCAGCAGATCCGCTTCGTCAACATCCGCGAAACCGGTGGCTGGTCGGCCGAAGCGAAGCATGCGACACCGAAGATCGCGGCGCTGCTGGCGCAGGCCGCCATGCCCGATCCGGAGCCCGTGCCGCGCGTCACCTACACATCGCAGGGGCAGGTCCTGATCGCGGGACCCGCCGAAGCGGCGCTGCACTGGGCGCAGGTGCTGGCGCCACAGCTTTCCGTCACCGTCCTCATCACCGGACGTGCGGCCGGCGCGGAGTTGCCGGTCGAACGCGCGTACCCGGTCTACAGCGGCAGGCTCACGCGCCTCGCCGGCTGGCTGGGCGCGTTCGAAGCCGACTGGGAGCAGGAAAACCCCATCGATCTCGACCTCTGCACGCGCTGCAACGCGTGCATCCGCGCGTGCCCCGAGCACGCGATCGACTGGAGCTACCAGATCGACCTCGATCGCTGCAAGGCGCACCGGCAATGCGTCGCCGCCTGCGGCGCGACCGGCGCGATCGATTTTGAGCGGCGCGACGTGCGGCGCAGCGAGAAGTTCGACCTGGTGCTCGACCTCGGCCGCACGCCGCAGCTGCGGATGCATCAGCCGCCGCAGGGGTATTTCGCGCCGGGGCCCGATCCGGTGGCGCAGGCGAAGGCCGTCACCGAGCTCGCCGTGATGGTCGGGGAATTCGAGAAGCCGAAATTCTTCGTCTACAAGGCGTCGATCTGCGCGCACAGCCGTTCGCGCCAGCAGGGCTGCAACCACTGCATCGACGTGTGCTCGACCGAAGCCATCGCCGCGGACGGCGACGGCATCCGGGTCGAGCCGCACCTGTGCATGGGCTGCGGCGCATGCGCGACCGTGTGCCCGTCCGGCGCGCTGCGCTACGCGTACCCCTCGGTGCCCGACCTCGGCACGCGCCTCAAGGTGCTGCTTTCGACCTTCGCCCGCGCCGGCGGACGCGATGCCTGCCTGCTGCTGCACGACGAAGGCGGACGCGCCACGATTGCAGCGCTTGCCCGGCGCCATCGCGGGCTGCCGGCGCGCGTCATTCCCGTCGAGGTGCACCACGTGGCCTCGACCGGGCTCGACATGTGGCTCGGGGCCGTCGCGCTCGGCGCTGCGCAGGTCGCCGTG
The DNA here is from genome assembly GCA_963717695.1 of uncultured beta proteobacterium. Classification (GTDB taxonomy): domain Bacteria; phylum Pseudomonadota; class Gammaproteobacteria; order Burkholderiales; family Casimicrobiaceae; genus CAIWHR01. The sequence goes on from CAVQWR010000007.1 coordinate 349,007, forward strand.
CTCGCTACCGATGCGGTGGCACCGGAATATCTGCAGGCCCTCGAGCGGCAGATGCGCTTTGCCGAGACGATCGCGCAGGCGCTGGGCTACCAGGGCGAGCATTTCCGCACGTTTGCCGCTGCCGACGTCGCCGCGCTTGACGCCGCGCTGTGGTCCTGGCCGGCGGCGCTTTCGGTCCGGGCGCCGGCCACGTTCGCGTTCGCGACGGACAAGCGCACGACGGCAGCACTTGCCGTCGAGCATCTCGCCCGGCATGCGCCCACGCCCCAGCGCGAGATCGCCCTTCCGGCGGGCGCCCCGTTCGGCACCATCGTCGTCGACAAGGATGCCTGCACGATGTGCCTCGCGTGCATCGGCGCATGTCCCGAGGGCGCACTGCTGGACAACCCGGACACGCCGCAGCTTCGCTTCATCGAATCGAAATGCGTGCAGTGCGGACTGTGCGAGAAGACCTGCCCCGAGAACGCCATCGCGCTGCAGCCGCGGCTCTCGCTCGTGCCGGAGGCGAAGGCGCCGCGGGTGCTGAACGAGGCGGCGATCTTCATGTGCATTTCGTGCGGGAAGCCGCTCGGGACCGAGCGCATGATTGCGACGATGCTGACGCGTCTCGCGGGTCATTCGATGTTTGCCGAGCCCGGCGCGCTCAACCGCCTCAAGATGTGCGCGGACTGCCGGGTCATCGACCAAATGAAGGATCAGGACGGCGTGGACATCCGCAATGTCTGACGCGAGCGTCGCGACCTCGTCCTCGCTCGCGCCGGAGGACGCCGCGCGCGCAGATTTCTATGCGTTGCTGGCGCGACTTTTTGCCGCACCTCCGGACGCCGCGCTTCTCGCCGCGATTGCCGCGGCGCCTGCGCTTCGCGCCGATGCGCAGCGCGAGGACGACGCCGGCCCCGACCTCTGCGTCGGCTGGGATGCGCTGCGCGCCGCGAGCGCAGCGGGAGAGCCCGACGAGATCCGTCAGGAATACGACGATCTTTTCCTCGGCGTCGGCAAGAGCCTCGTCAACCTGCACGGCTCGCACTGGGTGGCGGGCTTCATGATGGATCGACCGCTCGCCGAGCTCCGCACGACGCTGCAAGGTCTCGGACTTGCACGTCGCGAGGGCGTGGCGATGGTCGAGGACCACCTGTCGGCGCTCTGCGAAACCATGCGGCTGCTCGTGGCGGGCGATGCGACGATGGCGGCAAAGCCGGTTGCAGTGCAAAAGGCCTTCTTCGAAGCGCAAATCGCGCCGTGGATCGCCGATTGTTGCGACGCAATAATGCAATCTCCCATTGCCAAGTACTATGCTGCGGTAGCACAATTTGCCCTTGGCTTCATGGCGCTCGAACGTGACTCGATCGCCATGGAGTAGGAAGTCCCGATACCTATTCACGTCACGCGCAGTCATTCGGAGGGCTCGATGGGCACCGACACTCGTTCCGCCAGTTCCGCACCATCCCCGGTTCCCGCAACTCCCACCCCTGATTACAAACGCCGCCGCTTCCTGTTCGCCATCGGCGCAGGTGGCGCCGCAGTGGCCACGACCGCGGCGGGCGCTGCACCCGCAGCCGTGCAAGTCAATTCCGTCGTCGCGCAGTCCGACGATGCCGCATCCGGGTATCGCGTGACCGAGCACGTCCGCGACTACTACCGCACCACCAAGATCTAGGAGGAGGAAGGATCATGCTGCTGACCAAGAAAACGGATGGCACCGCCGCAGCGGGTCCGCGTCTTCGCCGCGCGATGGGGGCGCGAGTCTCCACGATGGATCGGCGGACGTTTCTGAAGCGCTCCGGCCTGGTTGCAGGTGCCGGAGCGTTCGCAAGCCAGCTGCCCTACGGCGCGATCGGCAAGGCCGACGCCGCCGCGGATGCGGCGGGCGAGGGCAACAAGGTAATCCGCCGCACCGTCTGCACCCACTGCTCCGTCGGCTGCGCCGTCGACGCGACCGTCGAGAACGGCGTCTGGACGCGGCAGGATCCGGTGTTCGAATCGCCATTGAACCTCGGCGCGCACTGCGCCAAGGGCGCCTCCGTGCGCGAGCACGCGTTCGGCACGAGCCGCGTCAAGACGCCGATGAAGCTCGTCAACGGCAAGTGGCAGAGCATCAAGTGGGACCAGGCGATCGCCGAGATCGGCGACAAGATGCTCGCGATCCGCAAGGAATCCGGCCCTGACGCGGTGTACTGGGTCGGGAGCTCCAAGCACAGCAACGAGCAGTCCTACCTGATGCGCAAGTTCGTGTCGTTCTGGGGCACGAACAACACCGATCACCAGGCACGGATCTGCCACTCGACGACGGTTGCCGGCGTAGCCAATACATGGGGCTACGGTGCGATGACCAATTCGTATAACGACATGCTGAACTCGAAGTGCGCGATGTACATCGGCTCGAACGCGGCCGAAGCGCACCCGGTGTCGATGCAGTTCATGCTGCACGCGAAGGAAACCGGCACCAAGATGATCGTCGTCGACCCGCGCTTCACGCGGACGGCGGCCAAGGCCGACGAGTACGTGCGCCTGCGCGGCGGCGCCGACATCCCATTCCTTTACGGGATGCTGTGGCACATCTTCAAGAACGGCTGGGAGGACAAGGCCTACATCGACGCCCGTGTCTACGGAATGGACAAGGTGAAGGCCGAGGTGCTCGCCAACTGGACGCCGGACAAGGTCGAGGAGGCCTGCGGCGTGCCCGAGGCGACGGTGCACAAGATCGCCGAGATGATGGCGAAGAACAAGCCGTCGACGATCGTCTGGTGCATGGGGCAGACGCAGCACACGATCGGCAACGCGATCGTCCGCGCGTCGTGCATCCTGCAGCTCGCACTCGGCAACGTCGGCGTTTCGGGCGGCGGCACCAACATCTTCCGCGGCCACGACAACGTCCAGGGCGCGACCGACGTCGGTCCGAACCCCGACTCGCTGCCCGGCTACTACGGCCTCGCCGCCGGTGCCTGGAAGCACTGGGCCGCGGTCTGGGGTGTCGACTACGAGTGGATCAAGAAGCAGTACGCCGAAGGCATGATGGAAAAGCCGGGCATGACCGTGTCCCGCTGGATCGACGGCGTGCTGGAAAAGAACGACATGGTCGACCAGGGTCCGAACCTGCGCGCGGTCGTGTACTGGGGCATGGCGCCCAACAGCCAGACACGCGGCAAGGAAATGCTGGAGGCGATGGCGAAGCTCGACCTCCTCGTCGTCGTCGATCCGTATCCGTCGGCGACAGCGGCGATGGCCTCGCTTGCGCGGAAGGACGGCGCCTACCTGCTGCCCGCGTGCACGCAGTTCGAGACCTCGGGATCGGTGACGGCGTCGGGCCGGTCGCTGCAGTGGCGCGAGAAGGTCATCGAGCCGCTGTTCGAATCGAAGACCGACCACATGATCATGACGGCCTTCGCCAAGAAGTTCGGCTGGGACAAGGAATTCAACAAGAACTACAAGATGGTGAAGGACCCGCGCGACGGGTGGGAAGAGCCCGAAACGGAATCGGTCCTGCGCGAGATCAATCGCGGCTGCTTCACGATCGGCTACACCGGGCAATCGCCGGAGCGGCTCAAGCTCCACATGAAGAACATGGCGACGTTCGACGTGCGCACGCTGAAGGCCAAGGGTGGCCCGTGCGACGGCGATTACTTCGGCCTGCCGTGGCCGTGCTACGGGACGCCGGAGCTGAAGCATCCGGGCACGTCGAACCTCTACAACAACAGCAAGCACGTGATGGACGGCGGCGGCTGCTTCCGCGCCAACTTCGGCGTCGAGCGCGACGGCGTCAATCTGCTGGCCGCCGACGGCTCGTATCCGCTCGGCAGCGACATCACGACCGGCTATCCCGAGTTCGATGCGATGTTCCTGAAGAAGCTCGGCTGGTGGGATGAACTCACCGACGTCGAGAAGAAGGCCGCCGAGGGCAAGAACTGGAAGACCGACCTTTCGGGCGGCATCATCCGCGTGACGATGAAGAACCACGGCTGTCACGTGTTCGGCAACGCGAAGGCGCGGGCGGTTGTCTGGAATTTCCCGGATGGCGTACCGATCCATCGCGAGCCGCTGTACTCGAACCGCCCTGACCTCGTCGCCAAGTACCCGACGTACGACGACCGCAAGTCGTTCTGGCGCCTGCCGACGCTCTACAAGTCGGTACAGGAGAAGAACAAGGATGCGGTCAAGACGTTCCCGCTGGTGCTGACGAGCGGCCGCCTGGTCGAATACGAGGGTGGCGGCGACGAGACGCGGTCCAATCCGTGGCTCGCCGAGCTGCAGCAGTTCAACTTCATCGAGCTCAACCCCAAGGACGCCAACGATCGCGGCGTGCAGGACGGGCAGTGGGTCTGGGTGAAGACGCCGACTGGCGCGCAGATCAAGGTGAAGGCGCAGGTCACCGAACGCGTCGGTCCGGGAGTCTCGTTCATCCCGTTCCACTTCGCCGGCTGGTGGCAGGGCAAGGACCTGCTGCAGAACTATCCGGAAGGCGCGGCCCCGATCGTGCGCGGCGAGGCGGTCAACACCGCGACGACGTACGGCTACGACTCGGTGACGATGATGCAGGAAGGCACCAAGACGACGCTGTGTCAGGTCGAGCTCTTCAAGGCCTAACGGAACGAGGACAAGATCATGGCCCGGATGAAATTCCTGTGCGACGTCTCGCGCTGCATCGAGTGCAACGGCTGCGTGACCGCCTGCAAGAACGAGAACGACGTGCCCTGGGGCGTGAACCGCCGCCGGGTCGTCACCATCAACGACGGCGTGCCGGGCGAGCGCTCGGTGTCGGTCGCGTGCATGCACTGCTCGGACGCGCCGTGTGCGGCGGTATGTCCCGTCGACTGCTTCGTGCGCACCGAGGACGGTGTCGTGCTGCACGACAAGGACCTCTGCATCGGCTGCGGCTACTGCTTCTACGCATGTCCGTTCGGCGCGCCGCAGTTCCCGCAGCAGGGCGCCTTCGGCGTGCGCGGCAAGATGGACAAGTGCACGTTCTGCGCCGGCGGACCCGGCCCCGCCAACGAGGATAGCGTCAAGAAATACGGCCGCGACCGCCTGGCCGAGGGCAAGCTGCCGCTGTGCGCGGAAATGTGCTCGACCAAGGCGCTGCTCGCGGGCGACGGCGAAGTCATCGCCAACATCTACCGCGAGCGCGTGTTCAACCGAGGCAAGGGTGCCGAGGTCTGGGGATGGGGCACGGCGTACGGACCGCCGGGCGCCAAGGGCGAACCGCCCGCGCAAGGAGCGAAATCATGAAGCGCCGCATGTTCTTCGGATCGATGGCCACGCTGGCCGCGGGTGTCGCGGTGGTCGGACTCACCGGCTGCGGCGAGCGTCCGCAGGTGATCGAATACAAGCAGGGCAAGTACCAGGGCAAACCCTACGCCGAGCCGTGGAAGGGCAAGCAGTGGAACGACAACCGGCAGGACTGGAGCGTCGCGATCGACACCCGCGCGCAAGGTCAGAACGAATACAAGCGGATCAAGTAGCGGTCCCGGAGGAGGCATGTTGACCCCATCCATTGCACGGGCCGCCCGGTTCGGTGCCGCGGTACTCCTGCTCGCGTCGGCTGCGGCATTCGCGCAGTCGCCTGCGGTGAATCCGAAGGAGATGGATTCCGCCGTGCAGCAGCAGCAGCAGCAGGTCCGCCAGCCGTACAACAATGCGCCGGTCTGGAGCGAGGTGCGCTCCGGCGCGCCGCAGGTCTCGACGGTGACGGGCCGCGAAGCGGCGATCCTCATCCAGCCGAGCGGCGAGACGTGGCGTGCTGCGCGCGTTCCGTTCGCGACCGTGGGCGGCGCGCTCGTCGCGCTGGCGCTGCTTGGCCTCGCGGCGTTTTTCATGATCCGCGGCGAGATGTCCACTCCCGAGAAGCCGGGCGAGCGCCGCATCCAGCGCTTCACGCCGGTCGACCGCTATGCGCACTGGTTCCTCGCCATCACCTGGGTCACGCTGGCGATCACGGGGCTCATCCTGTCGCTCGGCAAAGCCGTGCTGCTACCGCTGATCGGCTACACGCTCTTCTCGTGGCTCGCGATCCTCGCGAAGAACATCCACAACTTCATCGGGCCGATCCTGATCGTCGCGGTGCCGCTCCTCTTCCTCCGCTTCGTGCGCAACAACGGCATCGGCATGGAAGACGTGAAGTGGTTCCTCAACATCTTCGGCTATTTCAAGGGCCACGAATATCCGTCGGACAAGTTCAACGCCGGCGAGAAGCTCGTGTTCTGGCTGGTGCTCGTCGTCTTCTCCACGGTCCTGATCGTGAGCGGCCTCGTACTGCTGTTCCCCAATTTCAATCAGACGCGGCAGACGATGCAGATCTCCAATCTTGTCCACATGGGCACGGCCTACGTGGCGATAGCGCTCGCGCTGGTGCACATCTACCTCGGCACGATCGGAATGGCGGGCGCCTATCGCGCCATGCGCGACGGCGACGTCAGCGAGAGCTGGGCCGAGCACCATCACCTGCGGTGGTATCAGCGGGTGGTGGCGGGCAAGGCGCCGGAGAAATTCGTGCAGCCGGATGGCATGCCGAAAGATGCAGTCGTGACCAAGCCGTCGCTGCGGCGGGCATAGGGGAATGAACATGATGACGACGTTTCGCGCACTGGGGATTGCTGCGCTCACCCTCGCAACCTTTTCCGTGGCGGTGGCCAAGCTGCCGCCGCCGGCGCCGCTGACGGATGCGCAAAAAGTCGCGGCCGAGGAAAAGAAGGCCAAGGACGCCGCCGCCGCGGCGCTCGCGACGCAGCAGCTCGAGAAGTCGATGGATCATGCGGCCGCCAATTACTTCGCCGACATGAAGGCGAAGGGCAAGGCCGCGCCGTCAGCACAGCTCGCACCCATGGCCGCGGCAGGGAAGGCGGCACCCGGTGCCAAGGCCGCGCCGGCACCGGCAGCGAAGCCCGGAGCGGCCGCGACACCGGCAAAGAAATAGCCGCTCGCGGGTCGGACGCCATCGCGTGAAATCGACGGGGGCCTCAGGCCCCCGTTGGCATTTTGGCGGCGCCGCGCCGTTGTTCGCGCGATTTCCGACGAAGCCCCGGTTCCCGGTATAATTGCCGACTCGCGGAGAGTTGGCCGAGTGGTCGAAGGCGCCTGACTCGAAATCAGGTATACGGCAACGTATCGGGGGTTCGAATCCCTCACTCTCCGCCATCTCCCCGATGGACGCCCGGCGTTGTTTCCGCATGTCGGGCGTCTCTCCCCGCGTTTTCTCGCCAGACAGACCGCTCATCGGGCTCCGCGCCGGATCATTGCCACGATGACCCGAATTTCGCGCCGCGGCTTCTCGGAATTCGTCCGGTATCTGCCGGTCAGATCAGTCCATTCTGGCAACGATTCCTGATCGGTATCGACGGGGCCGAATGCGGTCACGCCGCTTCGATCACCCCGCGACGCAACTGGTCGCGCTCGAGCGATTCGAACAGCGCCTTGAAGTTGCCTTCGCCGAAGCCGTCGTCGCCCTTGCGCTGGATGAACTCGAAGAACACGGGACCGAGCAGCGTCTGGGAAAATATCTGCAGCAGCAGCCGTTGCATCCCGCCTTCGGTGGTCCCGTCGAGCAGGATGCCGCGCGCCTGCAGCGCGCCGGCGTCCTCGCCATGGTTCGGCAGGCGCTCGTCGAGCATCTCGTAATAGGTGGCAGGTGGCGCGCTCATCAGCGCGACACCCGCCTTGCGCAGGCTGTCGACGCTCCCGAATAGGTCGTCCGTCAGCAACGCGATGTGCTGAATGCCCTCGCCGTTGAACTTCATCAGGAACTCTTCGATCTGGCCCGTCGTCTTCGACGCCTCCTCGTTCAGGGGGATGCGGATCTTCCCGTCCGGCGCGGTCATCGCGCGTGACGTGAGCCCGGTGTACTCGCCCTTGATGTCGAAGTAGCGGATTTCCCTGAAATTGAAGATGCGTTCGTAGAATCCGGACCAGTAGGCCATGCGGCCGCGATACACGTTGTGCGTCAGGTGATCGATGAGCTTGAGGCCGTGCCCTCGCGGATGTCGATCCACGCCGTCGATGAAGTCGAAGTCGATGTCGTAGATCGACGTGCCGTCGCCGAATCGATCTATCAGGTAGAGGGGCGCTCCGCCGATGCCCTTGATGGAGGGCAACCGCAGCTCCATCGGCCCCGTCGGCATGTCGACCGGCTGCGCGCCGAGCTCGAGCGCGCGGTCGTAGGCGACATGGGCATCCCTGACGCGAAACGCCATTCCGCAGGCCGCCGGCCCGTGCTCGGCTGCGAAATAGGCCGCGACGCTCTTCGGCTCGCGGTTGACGATGAAATTGATGTCGCCCTGGCGAAAGAGCGAAACGTCCTTCGAGCGGTGTCGCGCGACCTCGGTGAATCCCAGCTTCTCGAAAACCGGCTCCAGCACGCCGGGGTCGGGGGAAGCGAATTCGACGAACTCGAATCCCATCAGTCCCATGGGATTCTCGAAAAGGTCTGCCATGTGACTCTCCTTTTGCACTCGATTATTCTATTACAGCGACGGACCTGCTCTCCGCCAGGGAAAGACTGAATCGCGGGTGTTCTGCCTGGGGTCTTTTGCCTTGTGCATGCGCTGACAGCCTGGAGGCTTCTCTCGCCGTTCATCCAAACCGCGTGGTGCGAATCATTCCCCGGTCGCACAGATGCGCTGCTCGATCTTGCCGCGCTCACGACGGGCGCCGAGCGTCGTATCCTTGGCGCTCTCGGTATCTGCCGTCTTTGGCATTGGCAGTCGCCATGAATCGTTCTCGCCAACGCAGGAAGTTCGAATCGCCCCGTAACGAGATGCCACGCCTGCAGCAGCATCGCTCGAGCATCCTCGTTACGTTGTGCCTGCTGGCGGCCGCCTGCGCATCGACTCCAAGCTACCCTCCGACCGCTCCCTCGACGGGACATCGCCCGCCGCCCCAGGAAGCGCCGTTCAGCGCAAAGGAACTCCTGAAAAGCGACATCGACGCCGTTGCCGAGGTGCACCTGCGCGAAAGCATCGCATCGGCAAGGCTGCTGATGGAAAAACTCTACCGGCGCAATCCGCGTGAGCTGCGGAAAAGTGGTGACGCCACGCCGGAAGCGGCGGTGGCCCGGGCGTTCGATCCCAGCCGCGCGTGGCGTTTTCCCGAGCTCTCCGACGCACGAGGGATCGAGGCACTGCAGATCGCCTTCCGTCCGGACTTCACGGGGGACCGCGTGTTCGCGTTCGGCGTCGGACTCGGAAGCATGATCACGCGGGCATACGACGACAAGACGCAGTTCTACCTCACCGACAGCCTCGATGCCCAGCGCCTGTACAACGCCGCGCGCAACATCGAGATCGCGGCGTGGAAGCTCGCCAACAGCCGCAGCCCGAACGGCGAATTGATGCTGCTCAGCAATGAAATGTCCGGGGCGGTGGCCAATCTCTCGTTCGAGCGCGAGATCGGAAAGCTCGTCGCCTACCAGGACACGCTGGCGCTTGTTATGGCGCAGCGGACCAATCGCAACATCCGGCGCATCAGCCAATCCCTGGCGACGGCCGTATTCCTTCCGATCTAGCGTGCGGCACGGTCGGTGCCGGAGTCCGACACCCTGCGGTGTCGCCGTGAAGCGCACAACAATCGGTCATATAAAAACATTTATGGAACAATGAGATAAGGCTGGTGCCATCCAAGCCTTCTATCCCGGCATTCCGCGGGCATTGGAGGGTCTTCGTCGACTGTCGACCACAAATGCGTCAGCCTGCGTCGCGGGCTCCAATCCTTGCGCGGGCCATTCGCGGCGCAAATGTTAAGCTTCCTCGCATCGCAGAACGGGCCGGTCGAGGACGCGACCGTGCCGTCGATACATGCTTGGAAAATCCCTCTTCGGAATTGCGCTGCTCGCACTCGTGGCCCTCGCACTGTGGGCGAGTGACCGCATCACGCTGCAGGGCGAGCGCACGATCTTCACCGTCAAGTGCGACGGCGGCACGTGGCAGGGACGGCGGTGCAGCGGCAGGATGGTTCCCGGTGAACAGTACGCGTTCCGGGCAAGCCGCACACGCAACGAAGTGGTCTACTGGGTACGCTGGTCGAATGCCCCGTCGGGCAAGTTCACCGACTGCATGGTGAAGGATCGCGACAACTGGACGTGCAAAGTCCAGCTCGACCAGAAGCCGGCGTTGACCTTAGAGATGGTCAAGGGGAGGCCGACGCGTGGTGTCCAGGGCATCGCAATGCCGTCATTCCACAGCGTCCCGAAATGGAAATGGTGGGCGCTCGACATGGGCATCCACGCCTTCAGCGAAGCCGATGAGTGAGCGTCGTGGCGCAACTCGCGAGGCGCACCGCGCCTTGCGCTGACCGCGCCATGCGGCATCGCGGAGGTGGTCGCAGGACCGCATCGACATCGGCAAAAAATACCGGACCGTTCATGGCCAAGACCTCCGTCACCCGCGTGACCGTGCAGTGGGGCGATTGCGACCCTGCGGCGATCGTGTTCTATCCGAACTACTTCTACTGGTTCGACTCCGCGACGCACGCGCTGTTCGAGAAACTGCTCGCGCCGAAGCTGGAGCTCCTTCAGCGATTCGGCATCATGGGCTTTCCGCTGGCGGAGGCGTCCGCGCGATTCATGCGGCCGTCGCGCATGGGGCAGTCGATCGAGATCGAAAGCGAGATCGTGTCCTGCAGCGAAAAGCGCTTCACTGTTGCGCACCGGTGTACGCGCGACGGCGATCTGCTGCTCGAAGGGCAGGAAGTGCGCTTTGCGGGCCGTCTCGACCCCGAGGATTCGCAGCGTCTGCGTGCAATAACGCTGCCGCCCGAGCTCATCGAGGCATTCGGGCTCGCCGGCACGGTGAAGAAATAGAGGGATCGCGCGGCGTCGGCAACCGCGGCGACGGAGTGTGGGTTCCGAAATCCGCCTTGAATCCGGAGGCGTCCGGCGCCATCTTGGCGTGCATGCCCCTCTCGGAAGCTCCGTTCGACGACACGACGGCCGAAGCAACCCTCGCGGCCGGTGACGATGCGCGCGATTGGCCGGACGAGCGCCCGCTGCAGGACGCCTATTCGCGCGCGGTGAAAGACGCGGTCGCGAGCGTTGCGCCGGCCGTGGCGCACGTGCAGGTGAGCCGAAAGCGCGGCGGCCGCGGGTCGCAGCGCCATGGCTCCGGTTCGGGCTTCCTCATCACGCCCGACGGCTACATGCTGACCAACAGCCACGTTGCCGGCGGGGCCGTGTCGATCGAGGTGACGCTGGCCGACGGCCGCACCGCGGCTGCCGAGATCGTCGGTGACGACCCGGATTCCGATCTGGCGCTCCTGAAGGTCGCTGCGTCGGACCTCGCATGGTGCCGGCTCGGCGATTCGACGCACGTCGAGGTGGGGCAGATCGCCATCGCGATCGGCAGCCCGTACGGCTTCCAGCACACGGTCACGGCCGGCATCGTCAGCGCGCTCGGCCGGTCGATGCGCGCGGCTACCGGGCGCCTGCTCGACAACGTGCTGCAGACCGACGCGGCGCTCAATCCCGGCAACTCCGGCGGGCCGCTGGTCGACGCGCGCGGCGAGGTCATCGGCGTCAACACGGCGGTGATCCTGCCGGCGCAGGGATTGTGCTTCGCCGATCGCGGCGTCGACGGCGGAGCGCGTCGCCGTGGCGCTCATTCGCGACGGCCGCGTGCGTCGCGCCTGGCTCGGCGTCGGCGGACAGACCATGCCGCTGCCGCGTCGCATCGTGCGCCATTTTGCGTTGCCCCGCGACTCGGCCGTCCGCATCGACGCGGTCGAGGACGGGTCGCCCGCGTCGGCGGCGGGCCTCGCACGCGGCGACGTCGTCGTCGCCATCAACGGGTTCCCGATCGCCGGTGTGGACGACCTGCAGCGCGCGCTGTCGGGCGACGCCATCGGGCGCGACATCGTGCTGGACGTGGTCCGGCGCGAGCGCCGGTTCGAAGTCAGCGCCGTTCCCCGCGAGCGCGCCACCCCGGGCTGATCCGGGGCCGGACGGCGAGGGGTCCGCACAGCGCGGGCCGGTGCCCCGCCTTTTCATGCCGGGCGAACTATGAAAGAATGGGGCCAACCAAACTTTCGGGGTGACCGCGATGCTGGATCGCGACGGTTATCGCCCGAACGTAGCCATCGTAATCGTCAACGCCAAGAACCAAGTCTTCTGGGGCAAAAGGATCCGGGAACACTCGTGGCAATTTCCGCAGGGCGGCATTAACCCTGGTGAAACTCCGGAACAGGCAATGTTCCGGGAGCTGCAACGAGGAAGTCGGATTGGCGCCGGAACACGTCAGGGTACTCGGCCGTACGCGCGATTGGCTGCGTTACGAGGTACCGCAGCACTGGATCAGGCGGGAGTGGCGTGGCAGCTACCGCGGGCAGAAGCAGATCTGGTATCTGCTGCGGCTCGTCGGGCGCGACAGCGACGTCAGGCTCCGCGCCAACGAGCGCCCGGAATTCGACGCGTGGCGCTGGCACGACTACTGGGTGCCGCTCGAAACCGTGATCGAATTCAAGCGCGAGGTCTATCGCCGCGCGCTGACCGAGCTCGAGCGCTTTCTGCACGCGCGCCCGCAGACGCGCCGCCAGCGGCTGTTCGGCATGGTTCGCCCGGAGATGCCCCAGTCGTACGCGGACCCCACGTCCCGCCACAACGACTGAGCGCCGGGTTGCCGCGGGACGGCGGCATTCCGCCGTCCCGCGTGCGGATGCGCTACTGCATCATTCCCATGCCGGTCATCGGTCCGAACGCGAAGAGCGGCAGCAGCACCATGCCGACCAGCGCGCCCAGCACGATGCCGCAGACGATCACGATGATGGTGAACACCACCGCCTTGTCCGGCGCACATTTCTTCAGCACCGGTGCGCCGAGGTAAAACGTGTAGAGCGTGTATACGAGCGCGACCAGTCCGATGATCCCGCCGATATAGGGGAGCAGCTTGAAGATGCCGGCGACCCACGCCGCTGTCATCGAATAGGCGACGAGCTTGAACGACTGCACGAAATTCTTCTCGCCGCCGAAGTTCGGTGCGAGCATATCGACGATCCACGAGATCACGAATAGCGATATGAGCGCCATCACGTACGCGACGATCGCCCCGGCGATGCCGATTCCGAAGTAGCGGATGGCAATGGCGATCGGCCCGATCGCGGCGAGGATCAGCACGTATCCGGTGAGAATCGACTGGACCGTCGCGGATTCCGCGGCGATCGTCGGCCACTCGGTTTGCGGGCTCAGCAGGATGTTCTTGACGCGATCAACCAGTGCCATGGAATGTTTTCCCCTCGGTCAACGATGATGGACGCGCGGCGTGGCGTCGTGCGGCGCGGGCGCGTGGCGTTGCTTCTGCCCGCTTCGAGTGTAGAACAGTCCTTGTGGCGTGTCGATTCGCCGAGATGTCACATCGGGTCGCGATCCGCGATGACAGGATCGGGAGCGCGCTGCGTGCATCTGGCCTCGTGTCACCGTACGGTGCTACGCGGCCAGCCGAGCACTCGAATGTCGTGGCTTCGGCCGCTCGCCCTGCGGGCTCGCTTGACTTCCGCATTCGCGGAAGTGAGCCCTCGCCGCAATAGGGTTCTGCTTGGCTCAGCCGCGCGCTGTCATGTTGTGGCTTCGGCCGCTCGCCCTGCGGGCTCGCTTAACTTCCGCATCCGCGGAAGTGAGCCTTCGCCGCAATAGGGTTCTGCTTGGCTCAGCCGCGTGCTGTCATGTTGTGGCTTCGGCCGCTCGCCCTGCGGGCTCGCATGACTTCCGCATCCGCGGAAGTGAGCCTTCGCCGCAATAGGGTTCTGCTTGGCTCAGCCGAGCGCTGTCATGTTGTGGCTTCGGCCGCTCGCCCTGCGGGCTCGCTTGACTTCCGCATCCGCGGAAGTGAGCCTTCGCCGCAATAGGGTTCTGTTTGGCTCAGCCGAGCAGAACCATATTGTCTCTATGCATGAGCTCGGTTTCGTCGACGTAGCCCAGGATGGACTCGATCTCGGCGGATGGGCGGCGCAGGATGCGCGCGGTTTCCTGCGAGGTGTAGTTGATGAGCCCGCGCGCGATCTCGCGGCCCTCCGCGTCCACGCAGGCGACGACCGCGCCGCGCTCGAACGCGCCGTCGACCGCGGTCACGCCGATCGGCAGCAGGCTCTTGCCGTCGCGCAGGATGGCGCGGACGGCGCCGGCGTCGAGCGTGACGCGCCCGGCGAGCAGCACGTGATCGGCGAGCCACTGCTTGCGCGCGGCAAGCGACACGGTCTCTGCGATCAGCGACGTGCCGATGTCCTCGCCGGCGGCGAGCCGCGTCAGCACATCGGGCGTTCTTCCGCTGGCGATCACCGTGGAAGCTCCCGAGCGCGCGGCGCGCTTCGCCGCCAGGATCTTGGTCAGCATGCCGCCGCGGCCGACGGCTCCGGCGGCGCTCCCCGCCATCGCTTCCAGCCGCTCGTCGCCGGCGCGTGCGGTCGGCACCAGCGTGGCGGCGGGATCGCGGCGCGGATCGGCCGTGAAGAGCCCCTGCTGGTCGGTGAGCAGCACGAGAACTTCCGCCTCGATGAGATTCGCGACCAGCGCACCCAGTGTGTCGTTGTCGCCGAAGCGGATCTCGTCGGTCGTCACCGTGTCGTTTTCGTTGATGATCGGGATGACGTCGAGATCGAGCAGCGTGCGCAGGGTCGAGCGCGCATTGAGGTAGCGGCGGCGGTCGGCGAGGTCGTCGTGCGTGAGCAGGATCTGCGCCGTGTGCAGCGAATGCTCGGCGAACGCCGCCTCGTAGGCCTGAATCAGCCCCATCTGTCCCACGGCGGCCGCGGCCTGCAGCTCGTGCATCGCGGTGGGGCGGGCGGTCCAGCCGAGACGCGCTATTCCTTCGGCGATTGCGCCTGAAGAGACCAGCACGACCTGCCGCCCCGTTCGTTTCAGCGCCGCGATCTGCGCCGCCCAGCGTGCGAGCGCCGCGTGATCGAGCCCGCGCCCGTCGTTCGTGACGAGGCTCGAGCCGACCTTGACGACGAGCCGCGTGGCCGCGGCGACCGGTGTGCTCATGTTCCGCCGCCGCGTCAGCTCTCGGCCTCGGGGACCGCGACGGGTTCCTTCACAGTACGGCGCCGCACCGGCGCCACGCCGGCGGGATGTGAATCGAGCCAATCCTGGATGCGGAATGTGAGCTCGCGGCAACCGCTTCCGTTCACCGCCGCCACTGCCGCCACCGGACCCTTGAAGCGCAGGGCCTTCACGAACGCGGCGACACGTTCGGCGCGCTCGTCCTCGGGGACGAGGTCGAGCTTGTTGAGGACGAGCCAGCGCGGTTTCTTGAAGAGCGCGGGATCGTAGCGCTTCAATTCGCGCACGATGGCGCGCGCGTCATGGACCGGGTCGGCGTCCGGATCGAGCGGCGCGATGTCGACGATGTGCAGCAGGAGCCGCGTCCGCTGCAGGTGGCGCAGGAAACGGTGGCCGAGTCCGGCGCCGTCGGCGGCGCCTTCGATGAGGCCGGGGATGTCGGCGATGACGAAGCTGCGGCTCGTGTCGGTGCGCACGACGCCAAGATTCGGCGCAAGTGTGGTGAACGGATAATCGGCGACCTTGGGCCGCGCCGCCGACACCGAGCGTATGAATGTGCTCTTGCCCGCGTTGGGCATCCCGAGGAGACCGACGTCGGCCAGCACCCGAAGCTCGAGACGGAGCTTGCGCTGCTCGCCGGTCTCGCCCTTGGTGAACTGGCGCGGGGCGCGATTGGTGCTGGTCTTGAAGTGCAGGTTGCCGAGGCCGCCGGCGCCGCCCCGGGCGATCTGCACCCGTGCGCCGTCCTTGGCGAGGTCGGCCACCAGATCGCCGGATTCGGCGTCGGTGATGACGGTGCCGACGGGCATGCGCAGGACGACGTCCTCGGCGCCGCGGCCGTACTTGTCGGCGCCGTGGCCGTTCTCGCCGCTTTTCGCTCGATGAATGCGCGCGTAGCGGTAGTCGATGAGCGTGTTGATGTTGCGGTCGGCGATGGCGTAGATGCTGCCGCCCTTGCCGCCGTCGCCGCCGTCGGGGCCGCCGCGCGGCACGTATTTCTCGCGCCGGAACGACGCCGAGCCGTTGCCGCCATCGCCGGCGATGACTTCGATCGTCGCTTCGTCAAAGAACTTCATCGGGTGTCCCTGCGGTAGAGCACGAAGCGTTCGGTGTCGTCGCCGCGGCGGTTGCCGCTCCAGACCGTCGTCCACCCCTCGGGAATCGTCAGTGCGCCGTCCGTGCGCGCATACTGCACGAGCAGCATGTCGCACGCGTGGCGCGGCGTCGCCTCTTCGCGCACCGTCACGAGCCCGGCGAAATACTGGAACAGCGCGCGCTGCGGCTCGCCGAGATTGCGGCTCGCGACACAGCCCTGCTTCGGCAGATGCGCGGTGAGCGCCTGCGCCACGGCGCGATAGCTGCGCCGTGAATCGAGATAGGGAAGCCAGATCGTTGAGTACAGCGCCCAGATCAGCGTCATCCCCGCGGCCCAGTTGAGCACGGCGCGCCGGTTCGACCGCCGTGCCGGACGCACCAGCGCCAGCCACAGCAGCGAGAGGAACGCCGACACCCCGATCGCGAGCACGCTGAGCGGCGGATGGTAGCCAGCCTCGGTGTCGCGGAAGAGCTGCGCGACCGACGCCGGCATGCCCCAGACGTACGACCAGACCCATGCGGTCCACACGAGCGCCGCGGTGAGTCCGAAAGTGAGGATGCCGAACCAGTCGAGGGCCCCGGAAAACTCGCGCTTCAGCGTGTCGATCTCGAGCGAGCCCAGGACGACGAGCGGCACCAGCAGCGGCATCAGGTAGGCGACCTTCGGATCGGCCATGATCGCGATCGCGGTGCCGATGACGAGCGCGAGCGTTGCGGGGAGCTCCACGGCCGGCACGTTGAGCCCGCCGTTGAAGCCGCGGCCGCGCGTCCACAGCGTCCATGCGGCGAGCAGCAATGGAGGAGAAGCGAACCACAGCAGATTCTTGAGGAGGACTCCCGGATCCGCGGATGCGCGCGCGGCGAACGGCCCGATCCAGTCGGTCCAGGATTGCGCTGCCCACCACGTGGCGAGATCGGCGGGCGAGCGCAGCGCCAGCGCGACGGGCCAGGACGCAGCAAGCGGCAGCGCGACTGCCAGCGCCGTGACGAGTGCCAGCGCAAAGGTCCGTGTGCGGAAATTGATCGACCGCAGCGGCAGCACGAGCGCCGTCAGCCCGAGCCACAGCGGCCCCATGAAGCCGCGCGAAAGAAACGCGACGGCGACGCCGAGCCCGAGTGCGGCGCCACCGGCAACGCTGCGGCGAAGACCCAGTGCGAAGCCGTATTGGCCGAGCGCCACGCCGAGCATCAGGCCGAGCTCCGGGGCAAGCTGGTGCGCGCGGTCCCACAGCCCGACGGACCCGATGAAGAGCAGCACGGGCACCCACCGGTAGGCGCGACCGCAGAGCTCGCGTGCCGTGGCGGAGAGCACGAGCAGCGTCAGCCCGAGCAGCAGGCCCACCGCGAGACGCGCAGCATCGTGCGGCGCGAGGGCCCCTCCGAACGCGGTGGCGGTCGCAGCGGCAAGCCCGTAGACGAGCGGCGGGCGGTCGATGAAGGGCTCGCCGGTGAGGTTGGGCGTGATGAGGTCGCCGCCCTGGATCATCTCGTAGACGATGCCGAACGCCGTCGCGTCCTCGGTCTTCCAGGGATCGTGGCCGACCAGCCCCAGCAGCACCCACGCGGCGCACAGGATTACGAGGCCGAACTGCTTCAGCGCGCGGTATTTGCCCGAAGGGCTGAGCTCAGCGCTGTCGTTCGTTGCGTCGGCGACTAGGATGCGTTGAGCCATCGGATGGGTGACGGGGCGTTCGGAGAGCCGTTCCGCGGAAAGAAAAAGGCAGCCGAAGCTGCCTTTCTCGTCCGGGCGCCGAGCAGGGCTTGCCCCGGCATTTTCGCTCCAAAACGGGCCGGGCGTCAGGCTTTTGCGGCGGGCGCCTTCGCCGCGGGCTTCGCGGCGGTCTTTGACGCGTAGCGCTGGCGGAACTTGTCGATGCGGCCGGCCGTGTCGACGACCTTCTGCTTGCCGGTGTAGAACGGATGGCAGACGGAGCAGACTTCGACGTGCAGCGGCTTCACGACCGTCGAGCGCGTCGTGAACGTGTTCCCGCAGCTGCAGGTGACGTTGATCTCGCCGTAGGCGGGATGGATGCCTTCTTTCATGCTTTCCTCACTGGCAAGGGTCCGTTGGGGCCTCCCGGAGTCCGGTGGCCGGCACATGGGTCGGCGCGCGGGACGCGGGGCGGCAGGACCAAAACGTTAAATTATCCCTGTTTTCGTGCTGCAGCGCAAGGTGGGGCCGGAAAGAGGGATTTGCAAGCGGGCTGCCGGACCGCCCGTCGAATCAAGGGATTGCGCGGTAAGGTAAGGCGGAAAGCCGATTTCGAACGCGAGCAAGCTTTGATGCTCACGTGACTCTGCGATCAACCCCTGCGCATCGAGTCGAAGAAATATGACGCCGGAGGGAGGAGCAGGGGCCCCGCACGTCATGCGGGGATGCGACCCCGGGGGCGGAGAAGCGGATTTCGAACGCGAGCATAGCTTTGAAGCTCAGGTAACTCCGCCGATCAGCCTCTGCGCATCGAGTCGAAGAAATATGACGCCGGAGGGAGGAGCAGGGGCCCCGCACGTCGTGCGGGGATGCGACCCCGGAGGCGGAGAACGGATTTCGAACGCGAGCGTAATCGAAGCTCAGGTAACTCCGCCGTCAGCCTCTGCGCATGGAGTCGAAGAAATATGACGCCGGAGGGAGGAGCAGGGGCCCCGCGCGTCGTGCGGGGATGCGACCCCGGAGGCGGAGAACGGATTTCGAACGCGAGCGTAATCGAAGCTCAGGTAACTCCGCCGTCAGCCTCTGCGCATGGAGTCGAAGAAATATGACGCCGGAGGGAGGAGCAGGGGCCCCGCGCGTAGTGCGGGGATGCGACCCCGGAGGCGGAGAACGGATTTCGAACGCGAGCGTAATCGAAGCTCAGGTAACTCCGCCGTCAGCCTCTGCGCATGGAGTCGAAGAAATATGACGCCGGAGGGAGGAGCAGGGGCCCCGCACGTCGTGCGGGGATGCGACCCCGGAGGCGGAGAACGGATTTCGAACGCGAGCGTAATCGAAGCTCAGGTAACTCCGCCGTCAGCCTCTGCGCATCGAGTCGAAGAAATCCGCGTTGTTCTTGGTCTGCTTGACCTTGTCCAGCAGGAATTCCATTGCCTCGAGCTCGTCCATCGGATAGAGGAGCTTGCGCAGCACCCACACCTTCTGCAGGATTTCGGGCTTCAGCAGCAGCTCTTCCTTGCGCGTGCCCGAGCGGTTCACGTTGATCGCGGGATAGATCCGCTTCTCGGACATCCGCCGGTCGAGGTGGATTTCCATGTTGCCCGTGCCCTTGAATTCCTCGTAGATCACGTCGTCCATGCGCGAGCCGGTGTCGATCAGCGCGGTGGCGATGATCGTGAGCGAGCCGCCTTCCTCGATGTTGCGCGCGGCGCCGAAGAAGCGCTTCGGCCGCTGCAGCGCATTGGCGTCGACGCCGCCGGTCAGCACCTTGCCTGACGCCGGCACGACGGTGTTGTAGGCGCGGGCGAGGCGGGTGATCGAGTCGAGCAGGATCACGACGTCCTTCTTGTGCTCGACGAGGCGCTTCGCCTTCTCGATCACCATTTCGGCGACCTGCACGTGCCGCGTCGCGGGCTCGTCGAACGTCGAGGACACGACCTCGCCGCGCACGGAGCGCTGCATCTCGGTCACTTCCTCGGGCCGCTCGTCGATGAGCAGCACGATCAGCATGACTTCCGGATAGTTGGCCGCAATCGAATGCGCGACGTGCTGCAGCATCACCGTCTTGCCGGACTTCGGCGACGACACGAGGAGGCCGCGCTGGCCCTTGCCGATCGGCGCGACGATGTCGATGATCCGACCGGTGATGTTCTCCTCGGCCTTGATGTCGCGCTCGAGCGTAAGTGCCTCGTCGGGGAAGAGCGGCGTCAGGTTCTCGAAGAGGATCTTGTTCTTCGCGTTCTCCGGCGGCTCGCCGTTGACCTTGTCGACCTTCACCAGCGCGAAGTAGCGCTCGCCGTCCTTCGGCGTGCGGATCTCGCCCTCGATCGTGTCGCCGGTGTGCAGGTTGAACCGGCGGATCTGCGAAGGCGAGATGTAGATGTCGTCGGTGCCGGCGAGGTAGCTCGTGTCGGGCGAGCGCAGGAACCCGAAGCCGTCGGGCAATACCTCCAGGACGCCTTCGCCGAAGATGCTCTCGCCCTTCTTCGCCTGGCCCTTCAGCATGGCGAAGATGAGGTCGTGCTTGCGCATCCGGTTGGCGCCCTCGATCTCCAATGTGTTGGCGATGTCGAGCAGCTCGCTGACGTGCTTGGCTTTGAGTTCGGATAGGTGCATGGTTCGCGGTGGAGCGGAGGGGTGACGCCGGGATGTGGCCGGGGCGACGAAAAGCCGCCGGGGCAATTGAAGCAGGGAAGGTGACGCTAGGGAAGTTGCCCGGTTCGACCGGGCCGCGCCGTGGGTGCTGCCGCGGCGTCGCCCCGGTCGGTACCGGGGAGCGCCACTTTACCGAGTCAGGTTATCGGGTTCAAAGGTTGCTGTCAACAAAGGCCGTCAGCTGCGATTTCGACAGCGCGCCGACTTTTTGCGCATGCGCCTTGCCGCCCTTGAACAGGATCAGCGTTGGAATGCCGCGAATGCCGAACTGGCTCGTCGTGCCGGGGTTGGCGTCGATGTCGAGCTTGGCGACGGTCAGCTTGCCGGCATAGTCGCGCGCCACGTCCTCGAGCACAGGGGCGATCATCTTGCAGGGGCCGCACCATTCGGCCCAGTAGTCGACCAGCACCGGCGTGGCGGATTGGAGGACTTCCTTCTCGAAGGTGGCGTCCGAAACGTGCTTGATATGTTGGCTCATGTAGTCCTCGTGTGGGGCGCGGACCGGCGCGCGCGCCGGCGCCCGGAAGGGGCGGCGGCTCATGCATCGCCGTGCCGAAGAAAATACGTTAGCCCAAGCGACGCACATGCGCAAGCGTAGCGTCCGCTCACGGGCAAGATGGGGCCGGTTTTGATAGAATCAACGCTTTCCGCGCCGGATCCATAGCATGACCTACGTCGTCACCGAGAGCTGCATCCGCTGCAAATACACGGACTGCGTCGATGTCTGCCCGGTCGACTGCTTCCGGGAAGGCGCCAATTTCCTGGTGATCGACCCCGACGAATGCATCGATTGCACGCTCTGCGTCGCGGAATGTCCGGTGGAGGCGATCTTCGCCGAGGACGACGTGCCGGCCGACCAGCAGCAGTTCAAGGCGCTCAACGCCGAACTCGCGAAATTGTGGAAGCCGATCATCGAAAGAAAGCCCGCCCCCGAGGACGCCGATGCGTGGAAGGACGTGCGCGACAAGCTCAAGTACCTCGAAAAATGACGTCGGTCCGGGGCGGCGGCAATTGACCGCAGCGGGCGAATTCCCCTAGAATCGCGCAGTTTTTTCGGCACCGCCGGCGCGACGCGCACGTCGGCGCCGACGCTTCCTTCCGTCAGATCAGGAAAATGACTCCAAAGACTCTTCGCATGTTCGTCGTCGCCGCAGCCTGCGTCGCCGCGCCGATGGCCGCGTCCGGCGCCGACAGCGCGGCACCGGCCGGCAATGCCGCCGAGGGCGCACAGAAGGTGCAGATGTGCCAGGGATGCCACGGGATTCCCGGGTGGCGCACCGCGTTCCCCGAGGTCTACAGCGTTCCCAAGATCGCCGGTCAGCACGCGGCGTACCTCGAGAAGGCACTTCACGAATACAAGGACGGCCAGCGCTCGCACCCGTCGATGCGCGCGATCGCGGCGTCGCTGTCCGACAAGGACATCGCCAATCTCGCCGCGTATTACGGGCAGACCGGCCTTGCCGTCACGGTGCGATGATGAACACTCGACTTCTGATTGCGATTGCACTTGGCGCGACAGGCCTCGCATCGCTGCCGGTGCAGGCGGCCGACATCGCCGCCGGTTCGGCCAAGGCCAAGGAAGTATGCGGCGCCTGTCACGGGCAGGACGGCAACAGCACCAACGCCGACTATCCGCGGCTCGCCGGCCAGCACCGCGACTACCTCGCGAAGGCGCTGCGCGACTACAAGTCCGGCGCGCGCAAGAACGCCATCATGGGCGGCATGACCGCCGCGCTCACAAAGGACGACATCGACAGCGTCGCGGCGTACTACGCGAGCCTGCCGCCGGTGGTGAGCTCCAGGTACTGACCGCCAAAGGCGCCCGCGATATCGAAGGCCGCCCGCGGGCGGCCTTTTTGTTATGGCGATATCCCTGGGCCCCAGCGCATCATTTCTGCTGCTCGAGGCACGCAAGATAGATCGCCGCATCCGGGGCCGTGCGATGGCGCTGCGCGTGCCAGATCATTTCGCCGAGGCATTCCGTGAGCGCGTGCAGCGCCGCGTGGTCGTCGCCGCGCGCCGCGCGCAGGCGCTCGAACTGGGCACGCACGCCCGCAGGCTGGTCGACCGACACCTGCTCGGCGACCGCGAGGTGCAGGGACAGGTGAAGGAACGGATTGACGTCGCCATCCTCGGGCAGGAAGTCTCGGCCGAGGTTGCGCTCCGGGTCGTCGAGAACCGCATGGTATTCCGGGTGCAGCGCGGCGATGCCGGCGGCGATCTTCTGGAGATCGGTGAGCGGCAGGCCCGCGCGAAACCGCGCCCAGCTGTCGACGAAAAAGCGGCGCGCCTCGTCGCGCGACGGATTGAACATCGATCAGAGATTCTTCTGCCGGAATTCGCAGAGGTCGAGGATCAGGCACTCGCTGCATTTCGGCGAGCGCGCGACGCAGGTGTAGCGTCCGTGCAGGATCAGCCAGTGGTGGGCGTGCAGCCGGAACTCCTCCGGCACGAACTTGAGGAGCTTCTGCTCGACTTGCTCCGGCGTCTTTCCCGGCGCGATGCCGGTGCGGTTCGCGACGCGGAAAATGTGCGTATCGACGGCGATCGTCGGCTGCCCGAAGGCCACGTTCAGCACGACGTTGGCGGTCTTGCGGCCGACGCCGGGCAGGTTTTCGAGCGCGTCGCGATCCTCGGGGACCCGGCCTCCGTGCTGCGCGAGCAGGATCTGCGACAGCGCGACGATGTTCTTCGCCTTGTTGCGGAAGAGGCCGATCGACTGCACGTAAGGGATGAGACCGTCGACGCCGAGCGCGGCGATGGCGGCAGGCGTGTTCGCGATAGGAAAGAGCTTTTCCGTCGCCTTGTTGACGCCCTTGTCCGTGGCCTGCGCCGACAGCACGACGGCGACCAGCAGCTCGAACGGTGTCCGGTGCGCGAGCTCCGACGCCGGGGCAGGATTGGCGGCGCGGAAGCGCTCGAAAATCTCGCGGCGCTTCGCCGGGTTCATGGCTTCGCGGGATCCGTCGACGTCACGCCGCCGAGCGTCGCCAGGCGATCGAGGCGCGCCTTCTGGGACTGTCGGAAACCTTCGTCCGCGGACAGTGCGGTCCACGCCTTCGCGGCCCACGGCTTCGCCGCAGCGGCGTCGCCGCGCGCGACGGCGATCTCCGCGAGCTCCTCGTAGACGAAACCGTCGTTCTCGCCCAGCGTGTCGAGTTCGGCGAGGAGCTCGCGCTGCGTTTTCTCTGCCGCGTCGAGCTCGCCCAGCGAGCGCTGCGCGCGCGCGATCATCCACTTCGCGTTGCGTATCGGTTCGGCGTCGCCGCGCGCGACGTACGCAGGCAGCGCCTTGCGGTAGTAGGCGAGCGCCGTCGCGAAGTCGCCGCGCTCCTGATAGGTGTAGCCGATGTTGTTGTAGAGCGCCGCCAGCCAGCGCTTCGAGCGCGCGTCGCTCGCCTTTTCGGTCATCGCGAGCGCCTTCAGGTTCCAGTCGAGGCGCTCGGCTGCGGGGGCGGCGATGCCGAGCATGTGCGCCGCGTCGATCGCGTAGAACGAGTCGCCGGCGCAGCCGGCAAGGGAAAGCGCCTCGGCGAACAGCGGGACGGCCCGCTCCGGCGTGCCGCCCGAGTTGAAGGCACGGCCCCGCTCGAGCAGGTAGCGCACGCGCACATGCGCCGGCATGCCGTCGAGCATCTTCTCGACGGCATCGAGCGTCGCGTGCGCGTCCGCGAACTTTCGTTGCAGACCCTGCGCGCGCGCGATCTGCGTCGCGATTTCGGCGGAGCGAGGGTCATCCGGCGCGTAATTGGCAAGCTCGGCGCGGAAGCGTTGCTCGGAGGCGGCGGGCATGTCGTACGACCAATTGGCGTCGAGGTCGGCGGCAAAATTCGGCGGATCGGCGGCGATGGCGGACATGGCGGTGAGCGCGAGGATGGATGCGAAGATGACGCGGGCCGGGCGCCGTGCGATCGAATTCATCCGCGGGTGGCAGCGGCAGCGCTGCGACGTGCCTGTGCACGCGCCAATGCGGCGTCGATCGCCGACTTTCGCCGTTCGAGGGCCGCATCGGCGGCCGGAGCGCCGCGTGGAATCGCGTCGTCGAGCGTCGTCGCACGGCCGTCGGTCGAGGCGGTCGCCGCGCGGCGGCGCTGCGTCAAGTCGAACCGGTCACGCGCCGCTCGGGCATCCTCCGCGCTCCAGGCACGGCCCGCCGGCACCAGCGCGATGCAGTCGACCGGGCACGGCGCGACACAGAGCTCGCAGCCCGTGCACAGCGACGGCAACACCGTGTGCATCCGCTTGGGCGCGCCGATGATCGCGTCGACCGGGCACGCCTCGATGCACAGCACGCAGCCGATGCACCAGGCTTCGTCGATGCGGGCGACGGCGAGCGGCGCATGAGAGCCACAGACGGGATCGAGCGAAACGACGGAGCGCCCGGTCAGCGCTGCCAGTTGCCGGATCACCAACTCGCCGCCCGGCGGGCAGCGGTTGATCGCCGCGCCCTCCGCGACCGCAGCGGCGTACGGCCGGCACGCGTCGTAGCCGCACCGCCGGCACTGCTGCTGCGGCAGGACGGCGTCGATGCGCTCGGCGAGTGCGGATGCGGCGGATGCGGACATGGCGTTTCATTGTAGCGTCCCCGCGACGCGCCGCCGACCCGTTTGCTAGACTGACGGCGCCATCGGCTCACGAGCGGATCCAGCGTCGCGTCATTCCACCGGCCCTTCATTGCCCGATTCCCTGTCCTCCTGCGATACCCAAGACGAGGTGCTGACCGCGGCCGTCGGGCCCGGCGCTCTGGGGCGCTTTGCGTTCGCGGTGCTCCGCACCTTCGGCTGGAAAGTGGTGCTGGCGCAACCGGTGCCGATGAAATGCGTCGTCGTGTTCTATCCGCATACGTCCAATTGGGATTTCCCGATCGGGCTTCTCGCGAAATGGGCGACCGGCATTCATTTTCGCTACGTCGGCAAGGACGCGCTGTTTCGCTGGCCCTTCGGTCGAATGTTCCGTCGATGGGGCGGGATTCCGGTCAACCGGCGGCTGTCGACGGGGTTCATCAGCCAGATGCGCGACGAGTTCGCGCGCCACGATGACTTCCGGCTCGCGATCGCACCGGAAGGCACGCGCAGCCGGACCGAACACTGGAAGTCGGGCTTCTATCATCTCGCGCGCGCGGCAGGCGTTCCGGTCGCACTGGGGTTCATCGACTACCCGTGCCGGCGGGTTGGCGTCGGGGCGTACGTGGGCCTTTCCGGTGACCCGGCATCCGACATGCGCAGGATTGCCGCTTTCTATGCGGACAAGTGCGGCCACCGGCCGGAAAACCAGGGCCCGGTCGCGCTTCGGGACGAAGTGCGGGCGAAGGCGCCATGAGCGCGAGGCACGCGAGGGGGCGAGGCGGTCGCCTAACGCCACTGTCCAGCATGCTCCCCGGCGTTTGCGGACGAACACGCGACGGACCAGAATGACCGTCGGCTTGAACCACCGCTCGCGAACGGAATGAGCATCTCCCCGTCCCCTGGTGAAAGCGACCGCTCTCCCCACGGCGGCCAATCGCACGACCACGTCCACGCGAACGATGCGTCGGCCGCGACGACGCGCGCGCTGTGGACGGCGCTGATCCTGACCGGCGGATTCGCCGGCGTCGAGGCGGCGGGCGGCGTGATCGCCGGGTCGCTCGCGCTCATTTCCGACGCGGGCCACATGGTCACCGACGCGGCGTCTTTCATCGTGGCGCTCTTTGCCGCGGCACTGGCGCAGCGGCCGCCGTCGCGCCGTGCGTCGTACGGCTACGCCCGTGCCGAGGTGCTGGCCGCGTTCGTCAATGCGATGGCGATGCTGGCGCTCGTCGTGTGGATCGCCGTCGAGGCGGTGCAGCGCCTGCTGTCGCCTGCGCCGGTGACGGGGCCCACCGTAATGATCGTCGCCGCCGGCGGCATGGCGATCAACATCGTCGTCGCGGTGATGCTGTCGCGCGCGGGCGGCAACATCAATGCGCGCGGTGCGCTGATCCATGTCTTCGGCGACCTGCTGGGATCGGTTGCCGCGCTCGTCGCAGGCGCCGTCATCTACTGGACCGGGTGGACGCCGATCGACCCGATCCTGTCGATTGTCGTCGCGCTCCTCATCCTGCGCTCGACGCTCGAGCTCCTGCGCCAGTCGACCGGAGTGCTGATGGAGCGTGTCCCCGCGCATCTCTCCTACGACGCGATCGGCGACCGGCTTGCCGCGCTGCCGGGCGTGCAGGGCGTGCACGACCTGCACGTGTGGTACATGAGCGCGGATCGTGTCGCGTTGTCGGCGCACCTGCTGCTTGCGGACGGCCTCGGCTGGCCGGCGACGCTCGGCGCGGCGAAACGCATGCTCGCGCGCGACTTCGGCATCCATCACGTGACGCTGCAGCCGACGTGGCCGCTGCCGCCACCGAACGGACGCGTGATTCCGGTCGCATCCGTCGACGCCGACGCGCACCGCTGAGCGGCGGCGTTCGCCGCCCGCTCAGAGCCAGCGAATCCGCTTGAACCAGGCGTACAGTCCGGCGTCGATGCCGAACATCAATGCCAGCGAGTAGTAGTAGCCATGCGCCCATTCGAGCTCGGGCATCGCCTTGAAGTTCATACCGTAGACGCCCGCGATGAGAGTCGGCACCGCGATGATGGCGGCCCAGCCGGCGAGCTTCTTCGTCACCTCGGTCTCGGCGAGGCTGATCATCCCCAGATTGACCTGGATGGCCGTCGCCAGCATTTCACGGATGCCCTCGATCGATTCGTGGATCCGGTGCAGGTGATCGTAGACGTCGCGGAAATACTCCTGCATGCCCGCGCAGATCTGCGGCACGCGTCCGCCGTAGAGCTTCCCGGTCGCCTCCATCATCGGGTCGACGGCGTGCTTCAGCGTGATGAGCTTCTGCTTCAGCGCGTAAAGGGCCTCGATGTTCGAGCGCGCGGAATTCTTGACGAAGATCTGCTCCTCGATGCCTTCGAGTTCGCTCTCGAGCGCATCGAGCACCGGGAAATAGCGGTCGACGACCGTGTCCATCAGCGCGTAGAGCACGTAGGCCGAGCCGTTCTGGAGAAGCTCCGGCTCCCGCTCGGTGCGCGCGCGCACCTCGCCGAAGCCCTTCTCGGTGTGGAGCCGCACTGAAAGGATGTAGTTGGGTCCGACGAAGATCGCGATTTCGCCGATGTGAATCTCCGCGTCGGGGCCGCCGGCATACTCGACGGTGTGGAGCACCACGAACAGCGAGTCCTCGTATTCCTCGATCTTCGGCCGCTGGTGACCTTTCTGCGCATCCTCGACGGCAAGCGGATGAAGCTCGAACTCCTCCGCCATCCGCGCGAGCTCGTCCTGCGTCGGCTCGAACAGCGCGACCCACACGAAGCAGTCGTCCTGCGTCACATATTCGCTGATGTCCTCGACGGGGATGTCGGCGAGCTTTCGTCCCTTCTTGTAGACGACGCAGTTGATCAGCATGACATTTCGTCCTGGCGGTGAATGCCGCGATCATAGCGGTCGCGCATGGGCATTGCCACGGCGGCGCGCCGCGCGGAATCGCTATCCGTGCGGCGCCCCGATCCTGTGCGACCCCGGGCCGCGAAAGATGGCCGAGGTGCGTTAAATGACTAATGGTCAATTATGCCGCAATCACCGCGCCCGGGGTAACATCTGCCGCCTCGACGTCTCGCTGCCGCCCCGTTCCGCGGACTCCGCATGATCATCCAGTCGCTGCTCGACACCGACCTCTACAAGTTCACGATGATGCAGGTCGTGCTGCATCATTTCCCGGGGGCCCAGGTCGAGTACCGCTTCAAGTGCCGCACGCCCGACGTCGATCTCACGCCCTACATCGCGGAGATCCGGGACGAGATCCGCGCGCTGACGACGCTGCGCTTTCGTCCCGAGGAGCTCGATTACCTGCGGAGCTGGCGCTTCTTCAAGAGCGACTACGTCGACCTGCTCGGCCTCTTCTCGCTCGACCAGCGCTTCATCCACGTCGACCGGCTGGCCGGCTCCGAGCGCGAGATCGACATCACGATCAAGGGACCGTGGCTGCACACGATCCTGTTCGAGGTGCCGGTGCTCTCCATCGTCAGCGAGGTGTTCTTCCGCAACACCCAGCCGACGACGGATCTCGCGGAGGGGCGACGCCGCCTCGCGGCGAAGATCGGCCTCATCAACGGCGTTCCCGATCCCGAATTCCGGATCGCCGACTACGGCACGCGCCGCCGCTTCTCGCGCACCTGGCACGACGAGGTCGTACGTACCCTGCGCGACGGCATCGGGGAAAAGTTCGTCGGCACGAGCAACGTCGGGCTTGCGCTGCACCACGGCCTGACGCCTCTCGGCACGATGGCGCACGAGTACCTGCAGGCCTGTCAGGCAGTCGGGCCGCGGCTGCGCGACTCGCAGGTCTTTGCGTTCAACACGTGGGCGCGCGAATACCGCGGCGACCTTGGGATCGCGCTGTCCGACGTCTGCGGGATGGAAGCGTTCCTGCGCGACTTCGACCTCTTCTTCTGCAAGCTGTTCGACGGCGTGCGGCACGACTCCGGCGATCCTTTCGACTGGGGCGAGAAGCTGATCGCGCACTACCAGAAGATGCGCATCGACCCGCATTCGAAGACGATGGTGTTCTCGGACCAGCTCAACGTGCCGCTCGCCATCCGGCTCTTCCGGCATTTCGGCGGCCGGATGCACACGGCGTTCGGCATCGGCACCAACCTCACCAACGACGTCGGCTTCGAGCCGCTGTCGATCGTCATCAAGATGACGCGCTGCAACGGCCAGCCGGTGGCGAAGATCAGCGACGAGCCCGGCAAGTCGATGGATTACGACCCCTCCTA
Source organism: uncultured beta proteobacterium (assembly GCA_963717695.1). GTDB lineage: Bacteria > Pseudomonadota > Gammaproteobacteria > Burkholderiales > Casimicrobiaceae > CAIWHR01. Next base: position 378,165 of record CAVQWR010000007.1, read on the forward strand.
TGTAGCCTATCTGCGCGAGGTCTTCCAGGCACCCGACCTGCCGGCGTCGCGTGCCTGACCGGAGGGGCTTGCCAGCGTTGCGAATCGCGCGCATCGTGACGGCCAATCCATCCCTGCGACGACCGCCGCATGATTTCACTGTCCCGTCCCGGCCCCCTGCAGCGCGCCGCCTCGCGGCTGGCGCATGCGCTTTCCCTGCTGTGGCTGACCTCGAGCGCGCCTTCGGCCTTCGCTGCGACGGACCTCGCGTCCGTGCAAGCGCCCGGACATGCCGAGACGACGCCCGGAGCCACGGAATCGATGAAGGAGCGATCCAATGAACTCAATTCGTAACTGGGTACGTGCGACGGCCGCAGGCATCGTGGTCCTGACCGCGGCCGGCGCGTTCGCGGCCGCACCGGGACCGGCCCCGGCGGGTGCGGCACCCGCTGCCGATGCGGGCCGCTACAAGGTGGTGGTCCACGTCGGCGACGCCGAGCCGGCCAAGTGGACGGTTGCGCTCAACAACGTCGCGAACCTGCAGAAAGAGGTCGGCGCCGCGAACATCGACATCGAGGTCGTCGCGATCAACGCCGGCCTCGGCATGCTGAAGGTCGACTCGCCCGTCGGCAACCGCGTCGCGGAAGCGCTGAAATCCGGCGTGGTCATCGTCGCGTGCGAGAACTCGATGCGCGGGCAGAAGCTCGGGCGCGAGGACATGCTGAACGACATCGGCTACGTGAAGGCGGGCGTCGTCGAGCTGATGGAGCGCCAGCGCCAGGGCTACGCCTACATTCGCCCCTGAGGTCGGTCGTCAGCGCTCCCCGCGTGAAGGCGCGTGCTGCGCGAGCTCGGCCCGATAGGCGGCGAGCACGTCGTCGCCGAAGCACGCGAACGTGACTTCGCGGATCGTCCCAGCGGCGATCGCGCAGGCCCGCGCCGTCCGCACGGCAATCGCCGTGGCTGCGCGCAGCGGATACCCATAGACGCCGCAACTGATCGCCGGAAAGGCGATCGTCGCGATTCCGTGTGTGCTCGCGAGCAGGAACGCCTGCGTGTAACACGCGGCGAGAAGCTCGGGTTCGCGCTGCGACCCGCCCGCCCAGATGGGCCCGACCGCATGGATCACGAATCTGGCCGGCAGCCGGAAGCCTGGCGTGAGCTTCGCGTGGCCCGTTGCGCAGCCGCCGAGGCGCCGGCAAGCGGCGAGGAGGCCGGGCCCCGCGGCGCGATGGATCGCGCCATCGACACCGCCGCCGCCCAGCAGCGACGGATTGGCGGCATTGACGATCGCGTCGACGCGCAGCGTCGTGATGTCGACATAGCGCGCGACAAGGGTCGCCGGCATGCGCTGCGTGTGCAGGTGCCTAACCCGAGGCAGGCTTGCGCTTCTTCCTTTCCGTCGCCGCAGGCGGCGGCGCAACGAGCGACGCCTGGTACGCCCGGATGGCGGCAGGAATGGCGGCATCGAGGTCGTCGATCCGGGTCGACCAGGTCGGGTTCAGTGCTAGAAAGGAGGGCGGCACCGTGCCTCCGGCCCGCGCGATCTTGCGCCAGGCCTCGCCCATGGCGTGCGGGTCGATGCCGGAACGAAGGAGCAGGTCGAGCGCGATGCTGTCGGCGACCCGCTCGGCGTCGGCCGTATGCGGCTCCTTGTGCACGAGTTGCGCGAGAATCTCGGCGAGGTTCAGCACGGTGCGGTTCGGGTCCGCGGCGATGCCGTCCGGCATACGCTTCAGCCGGACGATCGCCTCGTCGGCGTCGTGCCCGGCAATGGCATGCCCCATCGCGTGCGCGAGCACCGCGGCGAGCTCGCCATCGGTGAGGCGCATCCGGTCGACGAGCGCGTTGCTCGCAATGATCTTCCCGCCGGGGAGGCAATAGGCGACGGGCATGGCCTCGTTCTCGACGGTGAGTACGAGCGTCCACGGCATCGTGGGGTTCACGCGGATCGCCTGCATCATCAGCCGCTGCGCGGTCGCGCGGATCCGCAGCGACGCGTCGGAGGTCTCGTCGATCGAATTGGCGGCGCGCGCGCGCGCGACATCCCGGTCGTAGACCAGTCTGGCGGCGCGCAGCATCATCGCCTGGCTGACCTCCGGCCGCTCGGCCGCGGCCGCGGCCGCGGTGGCGGGCGCGGTGGCGGGCGGAGTCGTCCCCTCGGGGCTCTGCGCGGCGGCGACCGGGTCGGCCGCGAATGACGAGCCGGTGACGCCTAGGAGGAGCGCGCAGAGTGCGGCGCGAGCGCACGTGAGCGGAAGGTGGTTTCTGAATTTCATCGCATTTGGGTCGGAATTGCGGGGGCCGCGAACGAAGGCCGCGACAAGGATCGACGGCAGCACGGCGGGACTGCGGCGCACGGTCGAGGCTACCGTCATTCGGGGGGTCCGTAAAGAGTGCCCTCAGTCCGTCGGCACGACGGGCCATCGGCCGTGGGGCTGGTGTAAAGTTGCGCGATGGCGACCCCAGTTCCGGCCGCGCCTGCCGCGGCCGCCCCCAAGCCCAAGGCGCAGATCGCGCAGGACCGAAGGCTGCGGCTCGAGGACATCCTCAAGCTGATGGTGGCCGACGGTCTCGCGTCCGCGCACGACGCGGACAAGCTCGCCCGCGCGCGCGGCGGCCGCGGCGAGAATCCGCTCGAGTTCATCGCCTCCCAGCGCTGGAAGGCGGCCGCGCCGCCGCACACGCCGCTGACGCTCGACTTCATCGTCGAATGGCTCGCCGGCAAGCTGGGCGTGCCATACCTTCACATCGATCCGCTGAAAATCGACCTCACCGCGGTCACCGGGACGATGTCGAACGCCTATGCGGAGCGCTTTCGCATCCTCCCGGTCGATGTCAACCGGACGACGCTGACCGTCGCCACCGCCGAGCCGTTCGTGCGCTCGTGGGCCGACGAGCTCGAGGGAATCCTGAAGCTCGACGTGAAGCTCGTCTTCGCGAACCCGGTCGACATCCGGCGCTTCCTCGGCGAGTTCTACAACCTTGCGCGCTCGATGAAGAAGGCGCAGGAGACCTCGAAGGGCCAGCTGTCGCTCGCGAGCAACTTCGAGCAGCTGGTGGAGCTCGGCCAGCGCGGCACGCTCGACGCCAACGACAGCCACGTCGTCCACATCGTCGACTGGCTGTGGCAGTACGCGTTCGAGCAGCGTGCCTCCGACATCCACGTCGAGCCGCGGCGCGACGTCGGCCAGATACGCTTTCGCATCGACGGCGTGCTGCATTCCGTCTACGCGATTCCCATCCCCGTGCTGATCGCGGTGACCTCGCGGATCAAGCTGCTGGCACGGATGGAGATCGTCGAGAAGCGCCGGCCGCAGGACGGCCGCATCAAGACGGTGATGCCGGACGGCAACGAGGTGGAGCTCCGCATCTCGACGATGCCGACGGCGTTCGGCGAGAAGATCGTGATGCGGATCTTCACGCCCGAAGTGCTCGTGCGCGACTTCACGGAGCTGGGCTTCACCAGCGACGACCGCGAGCGCTGGGAGAAGATGATCAAGGAGCCCAACGGGATCATCCTCGTCACCGGGCCGACCGGGTCCGGCAAGACGACGACGCTCTACTCGTCGCTGAAGCAGCTCGCGACGCCCGAAGTGAATGTCTGCACGATCGAGGACCCGATCGAGATGATCGAGCCCGCGTTCAACCAGATGCAGGTGCAGCCGATCATCGGTGTGGATTTCGCGCACGGCGTGCGCACGCTGATGCGGCAGGACCCGGACATCATCATGGTCGGCGAAATCCGCGACCGCGACACCGCCGACATGGCGGTGCAGGCGGCGCTCACCGGCCACCTGGTGCTGTCGACGCTGCACACCAACGATGCTCCCACGGCGGTCACGCGGATGCTGGATCTCGGCATGCCGGCGTACCTCGTCAGCTCGACGATGCTGGGCGTGATGGCGCAGCGGCTCGTCCGCACGCTATGCCCCCACTGCAAGAAGCCGGGCGAGCCCCCGGACGATGACGTGTGGCACGCGATCACGTCGCCGTGGCGCGCGGAGAAGCCTGCACAGGTGATGGTGCCGGTCGGCTGCCTCGAGTGCCGGATGACCGGCTACCTTGGGCGTATTGGCCTATACGAGATCATGCTGATGACGCCCGGGCTGCGCCGGCTCGTCACGACCAATCCCGACGACGCGAAGCTGCGCGAGCAGGCGTTCAAGGACGGGATGAAGCCGTTGCGTGTATCCGGCGCGATGAAGATCGCCGCTGGCGTCACCACGACCGAGGAAGTCGTGAAGGTCGCGCCGCTCGGCTAGCGCAGCGCGGCCGAGGCTATCCGGCGTAGCCCAGCACCGCGAAGACGTGGCAGCCGGTGCCGGCCACGACGAAGCCGTGCCACACGGCGTGCGCGTAGCGGATGCGCGAATCCAGCATGAAGAACACGACGCCCGCCGTATAGGCGAGGCCGCCCGCGGCGAGCAGCGCGATGCCGGGCAGTGCGACGTGCTCGAACAGCGGCACGGCCGCGATCAGGACGAGCCATCCCATCGCCAGATAAAGCCCTGTCGAGATCCACGGGTGCGACAGCCGGTCGAATGCCTTCAGCGTGACGCCGAGCGCCGCGAACGCCCAGACGAGCCCGAACAGCGTCCAGCCCCACGGGCCGCCGAGCGCCCCCAGCGCGAACGGCGTGTAGCTGCCGGCAATGAATACGTAGATCGCGCCGTGGTCGAGCTTCATGAACACGCGCTTCGCGCGCCCGGCCGGCATCGCGTGGTAGAGCGTCGACGTGAGATAGAGCAGCACCATCGTCGCCGCGAACACGCAGGTCCCGACCAGCGCGCCGACGCTCATGTGCCGCGCCGCGGCGACGAGGACGGGCGCCGCCGCGATGGCCGCCAGCAGCGCCACACCGTGGCTCACGCTGTTGGCGATTTCCTCGCCGAGTGTCTGTGGTCGATCGATCATGGCTTCATTCTCTCACGAACCCGCGCCTGCCCGAATGTGCGGCCGCACACATGCGGCGCGCGGCCGCACGCGCGCGCCCAAAGGTGGGCCCGTATAATTGGCGGATTCGAAACATGGATCCCGCAATGACACCCGACCCGACCCGCACCCGTTACAGCGCCATGGCGCAGATGCTTCACTGGACGACGGCGGTGCTTGTCGTCGTCGCCTTCACGTTCGGGCCGGGAGGTTCGGAACAGCGCGTCTACTCGGCGGCCAGGGATTTCGACAGGCAATTGCACGAGACGCTCGGCATGTGCGTCTTCCTGTTGACGCTGGTGCGCCTCATTTGGCGCACGTTCGACCCGCCACCGGCGCCGCCGGCGATGCCGTCCTGGATGAAACGCTCGGCGAAGGCCGTTCATGGACTTCTCTTCGTGCTGCTGCTCGCCGTGCCGCTGACGGCGGTCACGGGGGCGTGGCTCGAAGGCCATCCGCTGACGTTCCTCGCGAGCCTCCGGGTTGCGCCGCTGCTGCCGGAGTCGCACGCCACCGGCAGCGTAATTGCCGAGATCCATACGTGGCTCGGCGACACCATCCTGTGGGTGGCGGGCTTCCACGCCGCCGTCGCGCTGCTCCATCATTTCGTGCTGCGCGACCGGGTGCTTCGGTCCATGCTGCCCGGCTGATCGCGTCGGCCCGCCGTCGTTGGCGGTGGCGGGGCATCGCGCAGCGCGCGCCGCTACGCGGGCGCATTCGCCGCCGGCGCGACGACCATGCTGTGCCACCAGAGCCGGCAATCGCGGCAGAGTCCGGAGTCGTCGAACGAGGCTGCGAGAATTCCGTCGAGTGCGAGCCGCGGCAGCGGATCGCCCGGCGCGCGCGCAAGAAGATTCGTTCCCGTCGATGCCGCCCAGATCCTGAACAGTTCCTCCGACGCGACCTGATAGGTGACGTGCCAGTGCGCAATGCCGCCGTCGGGCGTCCGCGCCAGCACTTCATATGTCAGGTGAATGTCCTCCTGGAGCTTCACGCGCTGCCAGTACTGCGCAATGGCGCCGTGTCCCTGTTGCGCGGCGAACGGCGTGTTGCGATAGGTCGCGTCCGGCGCGAAGAGGCGGCAGAGCAGCGTGTCGTCGCGCCCTTCCCACGCGGTCTTGTAGCCCTGCATGAAAGCGTCGATGTCCACCGGAAGGCTCCCGTCTCTTGTTTGCGTCGCCGCGCGACGACCGCAGAATTGTAAGTGGTCCGACGGGATCGGCGCGAGTATGTCGACAGCGGCTAGGCGCCGGACACGCCGCGCTCGATGCGCGGGTCGGGAATGAACCACATGATCGCGACGAGCACGTAGAGGCCGCAGGAAATCCACGGATTGACGAAGGCCAGCGCGATGGCAACCGCGTAGATGACGACCGACACGATGCCCTTGAAGTCGCGTCCCAGCGCCCGGGCAAGCGCCGAATCCGCGCCGTGATGCGCGATCAATGCGCGCTCGAGCACGTAGTACGCGACGCCCGCCATCAGCAGCACGACGCCGTAGAGTGCAACCGGCAGGGCGGCGAAGTGATTCTCGTTCACCCAGCCAGTCACGAAGGGCACGAGCGACAGCCAGAACAGGAGGTGCAGGTTCGCCCACAGCACGCGGCCGTTGACCCGCTGCACCGCATGCAGCATGTGGTGGTGATTGTTCCAGTAGATGCCGACGTAGACGAAGCTCAGCACGTAGCTCAGGAAGACGGGCACGAGCGGCAGAAGCGCGGCGGCGTCGGTGCCGTGCGGCACCTTGAGCTCCAGCACCATGATCGTGATGATCACGGCGATCACACCGTCGCTGAATGCTTCGAGGCGGCCCTTGCCCATGTCGTTCCTTTTCTGCGGTGGACGCTCGACCGAGGCGAGCCGGACGTCGCAGCACGGGGAAACTTCCGCGTGGCGGCGAATCGTGCTCGAGTGCCCGAAGCGACTGGCGGAGGGGTGAGCGCCGAACCCGCCGGGGGCCGGAAGTCCGGGTCACGTCATGCCCCGCGTTGCACCACACGATGTCGTGGTCGACACGGGATTCGAATTCACGAAACGCCGCTTCTCCGCTCACGCATCGGAATCGAGTGTCGACGATCGCACAATATTCGACATTTGCTTCCTCCACTGAGGATCAATGGCGGTGGACGGAAGACTCAACCCCGCTCTTTTGGCGTGCGGAACTCTATCGGCGATCGGGCGCGTGGTCAATTTCCCATGGTCGCACGGGTCCGGGACGATATATCGCGGCACGCCGAGATACCTGCGGAAACGGGTGACTGGCGGATGGGGTGGGAGTCGAACCCACGAAGGACTTGCGCCCTTGCCGGATTTCAAGTCCGGTGCATTAGACCACTCTGCCACCCATCCATGCAGGAGAATCAACCGCGTGCGATTCTAGGCCTGCGGCACGGCGGCGTAAACGAGTCGTGAATCCTGATTCGCCGATGATGGCCCGCGTGGATTGGAGAAATGCCCTCGCGACGCCCAGTCGTCATCGATCAGCCCGCGCTCCGCCGCACGCGAATCGCACTGGCGTAGCATACGAACGCAGGCCCCGAGTTTGTGGACCAGATCGGACGACCGCGGTCGACGCAAAACACGTTGATCAGTCCGTCCGCGCCGACGCTGGCTGCCTCATTCTGCATCGCGACGATCCCCTCCGCCTCGCTGGAGTAGGTCGGCATCCACAAGGCCGTGCTCCAGCTGTCGACCCAGAGCTGGCGGACGACGTCGTATTCGCTGGACGACAGGTCGGCGGGTCCGTAGATTTTGACATCGGCGCGGCGCTCCTCGGCGCTGCCCGATGGCGCACTGGCACATCCGGAGAGCGCACATGCCGCCACAGCCAGAAGCACGAAGAACCGCGAGCATCGGAATCTCATCTCAACCTCCATTGGGCGCCGCGCGTCGCCATTTCAGCCCTTGAAACCCTGCGTTGGCGGAAGCATATTAGCAATCTGAGGCCGGCGGCCCAAGGCCAACCGGCGTTCAGGTGGAACCGGGGCGATTTTCTGCTAGTCTTAGAGGATCGATCGGTCCCGTCCGGACCGTCTACGGAGGATGCATGGATTCCAATTTCGAGCCCGTGATGTCGGGTCAACCGGCGGCGGCAAGGCCGCCCGTCATCGACGTTGCCGCGGTCGACACGAGTCGTGTCCTGCGCAACACCTACTGGCTGCTGGCACTTTCGCTGCTGCCGACAATCGCCGGCGCGCTCGCCGGCATGCAGTTCAACTTCATCGCGCTCTTCAAGGCGGCGCCGATCATGACGCCGCTCCTGATGTTCGGCGTGATGCTGGGGTCGCTCTTTCTCGTGACCCGGCTCCGCAACAGCGCGGCGGCGGTGCCGGCGCTCTTTGCGTTCACGTTCATCGCCGGGCTGATGCTGACGCCGATACTCACCGTGGCAGCGGGGCTGCGCAACGGCGGCCAGCTGGTCGCGCTTTCGGGTGGACTGACGGCGGCGGTGTTCTTCGGGCTCGCGGCCTACGCGACGACGACGAAGCGCGATTTCGGCTTCCTCGGCCGATTCCTGTTCATCGGAACGGTGCTGCTGCTCGTCGGGTTTCTCGTCAGCATGTTCTTCCCGATCCCGACGCTGACGATCACGCTGTCGGCCATCGCCGTGCTGCTGTTCTCGCTCTGGCTGCTGCACGATCTCAGCCGCATCGTCACCGGCGGCGAGACGAACTACGTGATGGCGACGCTCGCGCTCTTCCTCGACATCTACAATATCTTCGTCAACCTGCTGAGCCTTTTGATGGTGTTCGCGGGGAACCGCGACTAGTCCGCGCTAGACGAAGAGATTGAGCGCGGCGTCGAGGCCGCAGTAATTGATCGCGTATCTCGCCTGCGCGCGGACCACCGGGTTGGCGTGATACGCGATCGAAATGTCGGCCTGCCGGAGCATCGGCAGGTCGTTCGCCCCGTCGCCGATGGCGACGGCGATCCCGCCCGGTCTCTCGTGCCGCGCGCGCATCGCCGCGAGGCGGGACGCCTTTTCGCGCGCATCGATCAGGGGCTCGGCGACCGCTCCGGTTAGCTTGCCGTCCGCGATGAGCAGCGTGTTCGCGACGGCGTCGTCGAAGCCAAGGCGCTCCTTCAGCCGATCGGTGAAATACGTGAATCCGCCCGACACCAGCAGCGTCTTCGCGCCCGCGGCCCTGAAGCCGGCGAGCATGCGCTCCGCGCCGGGGGAGAGCGCCAGGCGCTCGTCGTAGACGCGCGCGAGCGCTTCGACCGGCAGCCCCGCGAGCAGCGCGACCCGTCGCGTCAGGCTTTCCCGGAAGTCGATGTCGCCGCGCATCGCCGCCGCCGTGATCGCCGCCACCTCCGGCTTGATGCCCAGCATGTCGGCGATCTCGTCGATGCACTCGATCGTGATCAGCGTCGAGTCCATGTCGATTGCGACCACGGCGACGCGCGCGCGGGCAAGGTCGGGCGGCACCAGTGCGTGGTCGATGCCCGCGGATGCGCACAGCAGCGCGATGCCGTCGTCGCTGCGCACGCGGGACAGCCGGTACGCCTGCTGACCGCCGCCGTCCAGCACCGAGATTCCCTGTGCGTCGACCAGCGACACGATCGCCGCAAGCGCATCCTGCCCGATCGATGGTGCCTGAATGACGAGATCCATGACCATCGGTGGTCCGGCGGCGCGAAAGCGCGGGCGCGCGGGTCCGAAGAAGGCTAGGCGCGCGGCTTGACGCGCCGCGCGCATTCCTGCGCGCGCTCGCGCGCCGTCGCGATGTCGGGGCCGTTGGCGAGCGCCACGCCCATGCGGCGCCGCTTGTACGAATCGGGCTTGCCGAAGAGTCGCAGGTCGGAATCCGGGACGGCGAGGGCGTGGGCGACATCCTCGTAACGGATGCCGCGCCCCTCGATGCCGCCGTAGATCACCGCCGACGCGCCCGGCGCCGTCAGGCGCGCATCGACCGGCAGGCCCAGGATCGCGCGCGCATGAAGCTCGAATTCGCTCTGCCGCTGCGTGCACATCGTGACCATTCCGGTGTCGTGCGGTCGCGGGCTCACTTCCGAGAACCAGACGTCGTCGCCCTTGACGAACAGCTCGACGCCGAAGATGCCGCGGCCGCCGAGCGCCGCGGTGACCTTGCTGCGCGATGTCGCGCGAGCGCAGCGAGGGCGCGCTCCGACATCGGCTGCGGCTGCCACGACTCGACGTAGTCGCCATTGACCTGCAGATGCCCGATCGGCTCGCAGAAATGCGTCTGCACGTCGCCGTTCGCATCGGGCGCGCGCACGGTGAGCAGCGTGATCTCGTAATCGAAATCGATGAAGCCCTCGACGATCACGCGGCTGCCGCGCACGCGGGCCGCGCTCTCGGCGTACTGCCACGCGCCGGCGACGTCGGCCTTCGCGCGCACGACCGACTGGCCCTTGCCCGACGACGACATCACGGGCTTGACGACGCAGGGGTAGCCGATGCCCGCCCTTGCCTTCGATCGCCGCATGCAGCTCGGCCTCGGTTGTCGGCGAACCGATACGGCGAGGTCGGCAGGCCGAGCTCCTCGGCCGCGAGGCGGCGGATGCCCTCGCGGTTCATCGTGAGCTGCACCGCGCGCGCGGTCGGGATCACCTGCGCGATGCCGTCGCGCTCGATCGCGGCGAGCACGTCGGTCGCGATCGCCTCGATCTCGGGCACGACGAGGTGCGGGCCGTTCCTGCTCGATCAGCCGCCGCAGCGCGGCGGCCGTCGGTCATCGCGATGACGTGGGCGCGATGCGCGACCTGGTGGCCCGGCGCGTTGGCGTAGCGGTCGACGGCGATGACTTCGACGCCGAGGCGCTGCAGCGCAATGATGACTTCCTTGCCGAGCTCGCCGCTGCCGAGCAGCATCACCCGGGTGGCGGACGGGGAGAGCGGGGTGCCGATGTGCATGGGGCGAAGAGAGCCTTGGGCGCCGTCGGACAAGGCGCGGGGAAGCGGCTATCTTACCAGTGGCCGGCCGATTTTGCTGCACTGCACACAGCTCGACGATCCGACGGCCCCGCAGCCCTTGCGGGGACGGCTTCGCCGGGCTTCAGCGCCGGGATTTGGGCTTCCGCCCTGCCTTGTCCTGCCGGGACAGCGGCTCGCTGTACGTCGGCCGCGTCAGCGGAGGGTCCGCCGGCGAGCTCGTCGGCCAGCATGAAGTCGATCTTCGTCGTCTCGAGGTCGACGCGCGCGACCTTGACGCGCACGCCGGCCCGCGAGCTGGAACACGCGGCCGCTGCGCTCGCCGATCATGCGCGTGCCGACCGGCGTCGAAGTGGAAGTAGTCGCGGCCGAGCTCCGTCACGTGGACGAGCCCGTCGATGTTGAGCTCGTCGAGCGTGACGAAGATGCCGAAGCTCGTCACGCCGCTGATCGTGCCGCCGAACGTCTCGCCGACCTTGTCCTGCATGAAGTAGCACTTGAGCCAGTTCTCGACGTCGCGCGTCGCTTCGTCGGCGCGGCGCTCGGTCAGCGAGCAATGGATCGCCGAGCTCGGCCCAGCTCGAGCCGCCGCGGCCTGTACTGGCGTCTTCGCGAGCACGGCCTTGATCGCGCGATGGACGAGCAGGTCGGGATAGCGGCGTATCGGCGACGTGAAATGCGCGTACGCCTCGTAGGAAAGCCCGAAGTGGCCGACGTTGTCGGGCCGGTACTGCGCCTGCTGCAGCGAGCGCAGCAGCACCGTCTGCAGCAGCGCGTAGTCGGGACGGTCCTTGATGCGGATGAGGAGCTTCGCGTAGTCCGTCGCGCGTCGGGCGCTCGCCGCCCGGGCAGCGCGAGCGCGCAGCTCGCGAGGAAATCGCGCAGCGCGGCGAGCTTCTCCGGCGTCGGTCCCTCGTGGACGCGATACAGCGCCGGATGGCCGTTCTGCCGCGAGATAGCTCCGCGGTGCAGACGTTCGCCGCGAGCATGCATTCCTCGATCAGCCTGTGCGCGTCGTTGCGCACGACGGGCACGACGCGCGACGATCTTGCCGTGGACGTCGAATTCGAGCTGCATCTCGACGGTGTCGAAGTCGATGGCGCCGCGCGCCTCGCGCGCCTTCTTCAGCGCGTGATAGAGCGCGTAGAGGTCCTCGAGCTGGGGCAGCAGCGCCTTGCATCTCGCGCGGCAGCTTCGCGCCCTTCGCCGACAGAGCCATCCCAGACCTGCGTGTAGGTGAGGCGCGCGCGCGAGTGCATCACGGCCGGGTAGAACTTGTAGCTCCTGATCGCTGCCGTCGGCGTCGACCTCCATGTCGCAGACCATGCACAGGCGGTCGACTGCGGCTTCAGCGAGCAGAGCTCGTTCGACAGCGCTTCCGGCAGCATCGGGATCACGCGGCGCGGGAAGTAGACGGACGTGCCGCGCTCGCGCGCGTCGCGGTCGAGCGCGTCGCCATCGCGGACGTAATGCGACACGTCGGCGATCGCGACGATCAGGCGGAAGCCCGGCCCTCGCGCTCGCAGTAGACGGCGTCGTCGAAGTCCTTCGCGGTCTCGCCGTCGATGGTGACGAGCGGCAGCGCCGGTGAGGTCGGCGCGGCCCTTGCGGTCGGCCGCGCGCACTTCCTTCGGCAGCCGCTCGGCCTGTCGCTCCGCGGCGGCCGAGAATTCGTGCGGCAGGTCGTGCTTGCGCAGCGCGATCTCGATTTCCATGCCGGGATCGGTGTAGCTGCCCAGCACCTCGACGACGCGGGCGATCGCTTCGCGCTGCGGCGAGGGCTGCTCGACGATCTCGACCACGACCACCTGCCCCGACTTGGCGCCGCCGCGCTCGTCGGGCGGCACCAGCAGGTCCTGGTTGATGCGGCGATTCTCGGCGACGACGAACCAGATGCCGTGCTCCTCGTAGCAGGCGCGCCGACGAGCGTGCGATTGGCACGCTCCAGCACGTCGACGATCTCGCCTTCGGGCCGGCCGCGCCGGTCGGTGCCGATCCGGCGCGCGCGTCGCGCGGTCGCCGTGCAGCACCTTGTGCATCTCGCGCGGGCTGAGGAACAGGTCGGGCGCTGCCGTCGTCGGGCACGAGGAAGCCGAAGCCGTCCGGATGGCCCTGCACGGTGCCGGTGACGAGGGCGAGCTTCGCCGCGACGCAAAGCTCGCCCTTGCGGTTCAGCATCAGCTGGCCGTCGCGCTGCATCGCCGCGAGGCGGCCGTGGAACGCCTCGCTGCGCGCACTGGTCGCACGCGCATCGCGCGTTCGAGCTCGGCGGGCGGCAGCGGCACGCCGGCGTCTTCCAGCGCCGCGAGGATCGCGACGCGCGAGGGCAGCAGCTCGGGGTCGATGTCGCCGCTGCGCGTGACGCTGGGCGTCGCGCCCGCCCTTGCGCGGCATGGGCGCCGCATTGTGCGCGGATTCGCGCGTGGCGGCTTCGGGAGTCGGCGCGGACGCGCGGCTCTTGGCGGTGGCGCGAGGAGCGCCGGGACGCTTGCGCGGGCGCGCGCTTCTGTTTCGGGGAGGTCGGCTTTTTTGACAAGTAAGTGGTTGAATCGTAAAATTACAGGTTGCGGTCGCCCAGGTGGCGGAATTGGTAGACGCACTAGGTTCAGGTCCTAGCGGTGGCAACACTGTGGGGGTTCGAGTCCCTTCCTGGGCACCAGACGCGCAAAGACGCAAGTATCGCGCATTCGCAGTGACAACGCCCGCTCGCGCGGGCGTTTTGTTTTCTGTCGCCTAGCGCCGGATATTCGCACCGGCGTCCTAGGGCTATCGCAAAATGGGGCGAGCGGCCCGAGTGCGCGAAGGCCCGCAGCGAGCCCCGAGATAGTACTCAGATGGTACAGCGAGGGGCGAGCGAGGACACGACAAAGCAATCGGGCCGCGCAGCCGATTTTGCTAGTGGATGAACTTGCCTTGGTGACCGATCATCGACAGGTCAACGTATTGCGACCCGTTGTGATTGTCGGACGCGAAGCGCACCAGGAAACCGCCGATCTCGAGGTTCGACATCGACTCCATGGCGGCGATGAATTTGTCGCGCGTCAGGTCCTTGCCGGTTCGCCGCAACCCCTCGACCAGCACCTTGGCGGCGATGAAGCCCTCGAGACTCGAGAAGTTCACGTCGAAGTTGCTCGCCCGCTTCGCGAGGTCGAGGTATTCCTTGACGATCGGCGTGAGCGGGCTCCACGGAAACGGGACGACCTGCGAGATCAGCACGCCGTAGCCTTCGCTGCCGAGCGCGTCGGCGAGCGCCTTGCTGCCGACGAACGACACGTTGAAGAACTGCGAGATGCTGCCTTCCTTCTTCATCTGCTTCACGAATTCCGCGACCGACGTGTATGCGGAGATCATCACCGTCGCCTCCGGCTGCGCCGCGTTGATCGTCTTCACCGCGTCGGCGACCGCCGTCGTGTTGCGCTCGACGGTGCCGAGCGCCGCGATCTGCAGGTTGCGCTTCGCCATCGCGCGCTTCATGCCCTCGAGTCCGGCCTGACCGTAGGCGTCGTTCTGATAGAAGACGGCGATCTTCTTGACGCCGGTGCGCGTCAGGTGATCGACGATGCGCTCGGTCTCGTCGTAATAGCTCGCGCGGACGTTGAAGATGTATCGGTTGAACGGCGTGCGCAGGGCCTCGGCGCCGGTGAACGGGGCGACGAACGGTACGCGGGCCTCGGTGAAGATCGGCAGCGCCGCGAGGCTCGTCGGCGTGCCGACGTAGGCGAAGAGCAGGAACACGCGATCCTGCTCGATCAGCTTCTTCGTGTTCTCGATCGCGAGCTTGGGCTCGTACTTGTCGTCGAGCGACTTCATCTCGATCCGGCGGCCGTTGACGCCGCCGGCGGCGTTGACGTAGTTGAAGTACAGCTTGGCGCCGTCGCGCATCTGGATGCCGAGCTGCGCGGCCGGGCCGGAGAATGCCGCGGATTGGCCGATCAGGACGGTGGTGGGCGTCACGCCGTCCTGTGCGTGCGCGCCGGCGATCGCCGCGACGGCCGCAAGTGCCACCGCAATGCGCTGCAAGAATGCTTTCATCGTCGTTTCCCTTTCGATCCGGGTCGGCAGCGCCGTATTTCCCGGTCTTCAATCTCGTGTCACCGTCCGGCTTCCGCCCTCACGCCGCAAGGGCTCCGGACGCAGCGACCATGCGCAGCGTAGCGCCGCAGCCCTGCCTAAAGCAATATTCGCGCCGAGATTTCGGTGCAACGGCGCCGCACCTGTCGCAAATCGATGCGAGATCGTTGCGGTCAGCCTTTGCGCGGCAGCGTGCCGAGTCGCGCCGCGAGCGCTTCGGGTCGCATCGTGTCGTAGACCTCGAACGGCTGGTGGATCCACGGGTTGTCCGGCAGATACCGGACATGAAAGTCCGGTTTGCAGACCGAGCAGGCCTTCCACCAGACGACGGCGGTCTTCTGCGCGCGGATGTGCGGGAAGCGCAGCGGGAGCGCCCGGGCGACCGCTTCCAGCGTGTGGCCGGAGTCGACCATGTCGTCGACCAGCAGGATGCGATCGCCGAGCCCGGGCGAGCTCATCGTCATGTGCTCGGCGATCACGAGCTCGCCGCGCAGCGTTCCGCCTTCCGCCGTGTACGAATGCGTCGACAGGATCGCCAGCGGTATCTCGAAGATGCGCGACAGCACGTCGCCGACGCGCAGTCCGCCGCGCGCGATGCACACGATCTGGTTGAACGGCCAGCCGGATTCGTGGATCGTCAGCGCGAGCCGCTCGATCAGCGTGTTGTACTGCTCCCAGCTGACGTCGAGGTCCGCCACCGCCGCCCGCTCAGTGGAACGGGTGGTGCAGCAGGATCGTCTCGGCGCGGTCGGGGCCGGTCGACACCATCGCGATCGGAACGCCGGTCAGGGTCTCGACGCGGCGCAGGTACGCGCGCGCGTTCGCGGGCAGCGCATCGAACGACGCGACGCCGACCGTGCTCTCGCTCCATCCCGGCATCGACTCGTAGACGGGAACGCACTCGGCGACCGCGTCGGCGCCCGAGGGCAGCAGCGCGAGCGGCTTGCCGTGCACCGTATAGCCGGTGCAGAAGCGCACCTCCGGCAGCCCGTCCAGCACGTCGAGCTTGGTGATGCAAAGACCGGTCACGCCGTTGAGCTGCAGCGAGCGCGCGAGCGCGGGAATGTCGAGCCAGCCGCAGCGGCGCGGGCGTCCGGTGACGGACCCGAATTCGTTGCCGCGCTTCGCGAGGCCGGCCCCGATGTCGTCGGTGAGCTCGGTGGGGAAGGGGCCGGTGCCGACGCGCGTCGTGTAGGCCTTCGCGATGCCCAGGACGTAATCGAAGAAGTCGGTGCCGATGCCCGCGCCCGTCGCGGCCGCACCCGCGAGGCAGTTCGACGACGTCACGTACGGATAGGTGCCGTGGTCGATGTCGAGCAGCGCGCCCTGCGCGCCCTCGAACAGCAGCGAGTCGCCGCGCCTGCGCGCGGCCTGCAGGAGTGCTGCCACATCGCCGATCATCGGCGTGATCGCGCCGGCCAGCGCCATCGTGTCGTCACGCGTCTTGGCGAACGGCACCGGCGCACACTTGAAATACTGCGTCAGCACGAAGTTGTGGTATTCGAGCAGCGCTTCCAGCTTGGCGGCGAAGCGGTCGGGGTAGAGAAGATCCTGCACGCGAATGGCGCGCCGCGCGATCTTGTCCTCGTATGCGGGCCCGATGCCGCGTCCGGTGGTGCCGACCTTGGCGTCGCCCATTGCGCCTTCGCGCGCCTGGTCGAGCGCGACGTGGCAGGGCAGCACCAGCGGGCACGCCGGCGAGATCGAGAGCCGGCTCTTCACGTCGACGCCGGCCGCTTCGAGCTCGCCGATCTCCTGCATCAGAGCGGTGGGCGAGAGCACGACGCCGTTGCCGATGTAGATGGCGACGCCCGGATGCAGCACCCCCGAGGGAATCAGGCGCAGCACGGTGCGCCTGCCGGCGACGACGAGCGTGTGCCCGGCATTGTGCCCGCCCTGGAAGCGGACAACGCCCTGCGCGTGCTCGGTCAGCCAGTCGACGACCTTGCCCTTGCCTTCGTCCCCCCACTGGGTGCCGATGACGACGACGTTCTTTCCCATTGCAGCTGCCTTTCCGGATGCGTCAGCGCGGATCCGCTGCAGGGCGCCGCGGCGCGGCGCCCTGCAATGCACCGGCGATGATCGGGGAGTCGGTTCCGCCGCGCCGACCCGCGCAGGGCGCGGCGTCGATGCGGCACGTGATCAAGCGTTCCCTGGCCTGGTGGCTTCGGCGCGTCCCTGCACCGCCGCGAGTTGTCGAAGGTCGAGCGTGAATCCGGTGGCCGGGCGGGCGCGGCCGAATGCCTTGCCGATGCCGTCGTAGCGGCCGCCGTTGCCCACGGCGATCGATTCGCCGGCCGTGAACACCGAGAAGATCACGCCGTTCTGGTAATGATAGCCCCGAAGGTCCGCGAGATCGACGTGCAGCGCATCGACGTGCGGCTCGGTCGAGCGCACCAGCGCGGCGATCGCGTCGAGCGCGTTGCCGATGGCAGGCGTGTCGGGAAGGCGCGTGCGCGCCGCGGCAATCACGTCGTTCGCGGGGCCGTAGAGCGTTGGCAGCGCGTTGAACGCGTCGCGCCACGCGGCCGGAAACTTGGTTGCGAGCTCGGCGACGGCGGGAATGTCCTTGTTGCGCAGCGCGCGGAAGAGCCCCGAGTCCTCGCCGGTGCCGGAAATCCCCGCGCCCGCCGCCAGCGCGCGATAGACGCCGACGTGACCGAGGTCGAGGTGAAGCGCGCGCACGCCCGCGGCGCCAAGCGAGGTGAGAAGCAGACCCACGACTTCCCGGTCGCCCTCGATGCCGGGCTCGCCGAAGAGCTCTGCGCCGATCTGCAGGATCTCGCGCGTCTTCGCACTCGTTCCCGGCATCGTGTGCAGCACGCTGCCCGAATAGCAGAGACGCGTGACACCGGGCTCGTTCAGGAGGTGCGCGTCGATGCGGGCGACCTGCGGCGTGATGTCGGCGCGCACGCCGAGGAGCCGCCCCGACATCGGATCGACCACCTTGAACGTCATGAGGTCGAGGTCGCGGCCCGTGCCCGTCAGCAGCGAATCGAGATGCTCGACGAGCGGCGGCTGCACGAGCCGATAGCCGTGCGCGCGGAAGTGGTCGAGCACCGTGCGGCGCAGCGCCTCCACGCGCTCGGCCTCGCCCGGCAGGATGTCCTCGACGTACTCGGGAAGGATCCACTCACGCATGGCGCAGCAGGAGGTAGGCGGCGAGGCCGGTCAGGATCGCGCCAAGGCCGATGAAGCGGAGCTGGCCATCGGTGAGCTCCATGATCCTGCGAAAGCTCTCACGCCACAGCCGCGGAGCGGCGAACGGAAGGGCGCCCTCGATCACGAGCACCAGCGCGAGCGCAGCCCACAGAGAATCCGCCACGCCGAACGCTCCCCGTCGCGAATCCGGCGCGCGCTACTTCGACGGCTTGGCGGGGTTGCCGCCTTGACCGCGGAAATAGCGGAAGAACTCGCCGTTCGGATCGAGCACCATTACGTCGTTCTTGCCGCGGAACGAGGCCTTGTACGCCTCGAGGCTGCGATAGAACGCGTAGAACTCGGGATTGGTGCCGTAGGCCTGCGCGTAGATCGATGCGGCCTTGGCGTCGCCTTCGCCCTTGAGCTTCTGCGCCTGCCGATACGCGTCGGCGAGGATGACCTCGCGCTGGCGGTCGGCATCGGCGCGGATCTTCTCGGATTCGGCCTGGCCGAGCGAGCGCAGCTCGTTCGCGACGCGGCGGCGTTCCGATTCCATCCGCGAGTACACCGGTCCCGTGACGTCGGGCGGAAGCTCGACGCGGCGAAGCCGGACGTCGACGATCTCGACGCCGAACGTCTTCGCGTCGATGTCGGCTTTCTGCCGCGTCGTCGCCATGATCTTGTCGCGCTCGGTCGAGATCACCTCGTGCACCGTGCGCTTGTTGATTTCCTCGCGCAGGTTCGAGCGGACCGTGTTCGACAGGCGCTGCCGCGCGACCTCCTCGTCGCCCTGCTGCATGCTGACGTAATACTGCTTCGCGTCGGTGATCCGCCACAGGACGAAATAGTCGATCAGCAGCGGCTTCTTCTCCGACGTCGTGATCCGGTCGGGCTCGGGATTGTCGAGCAGCAGCGTGCGCTTGTCGAAGAACTTCACGTTCTGCACGAGCGGCAGTTTGGCGTAGAGGCCGGCGTCCGGCTGCGTCTCGACGATTTCGCCCAGCTGGAACTTGATCGCGTACTTCGTCTGGTCGACCGTGTAGAGCGACTGCGATGCGACGAGCAGGAGCGCGACCACGAGCGCGAGGATCGGCACGGCGAATTTCATCGCGCGTCTCCCTCGCGTTCACGGTTGCGCAGCGCATCGCGCGAGCGGCTGGCGTCCGCCGCAGCGGGTGGCTCCGGTACGGCCGCCGGTGCCGCCGAGCGCGGCACGGTGACCTCGGTCGCGGCCGAACCCGGCGCGGCGCTTTGCTGCATGAGCTTGTCGAGCGGAAGGTAGAGCAGGCTGTTGCCGGCCTTCTGGTCGACCAGCACCTTGCTCGAGCTCGACAGGATCGTCTGCATCGCGTCGAGGTAGAGGCGTTCGCGCGTGACGCCGGGCGCCTTCGAATATTCGACGAGCACCTGGCGGAAGCGCGACGCGTCGCCTTCAGCCTTCTGCACCACCGCCGCGAGGTAGCCGTTGGCTTCCTCGAGCAGGCGCGACGCATTGCCGCGAGCGCGGGGCACGACGTCGTTCGCGTAAGACTGGCCTTCGTTGCGGAAGCGGTCGCGATCCTGTCCGGCCTTCACCGCATCGTCGAATGCCGCCTGCACCTTGTCGGGCGGTTGCACGCTCTGCAGTGCGACCTTCTGCACTTCGATGCCGGTGTTGTAACGATCGAGCATTTCCTGCATCAGCTTGCGCGCGGATTCTGCGATCTGCTCGCCGCCTTCGTAGAGGCCGAAGTCCATCTTGGCTTTGCCGACCACTTCGCCCATTGCCGTCTGCGCGACGTACTGGACGATCTGGTCGGGCTTCCTCACCTGGAAGAGATACGCTTCGGCGCTCTTGAGGTTGTACTGCACCGCGAACTGGATCTCGATGATGTTCTCGTCGTCGGTCAGCATCAGCGCTTCGTTGTCGCGCTTGTTCTTCGCGTTGCCGCGATAGCCGACCTCGACCCGGCGCGATGTCGAGAAATCGACGACCTCGACGGCTTCGATGGGGAAAGGCAGGTGCCAGCGTGCGCCCGGCTGCGTGGTTTCGGTGTATTTGCCGAACTTGGTGACGACGCCGCGGCGGCCTTCGTCGACGATGTAGAAGCCGCTCGCCGCCCACACGAGGACGATCAGCGCGACGAGGATGCCGGCGCCGGAGAGCGGGAGGCCCGTGCGTCCGGGACCGGAGCCGTCGGGGCCGGGCTCAACCTGCGGGCCCTTCATCCCGAAGAGCTCGCGCGCCCGGCGCGTGACGTTCCGCCAGATCTCGTCGAGGTCGGGCGGGCCGCTGTTGTTGCCGCGCTTGCCCCACTGGGGATCGTTCAGCGACATGGGACTCGAGTGCGCAAAGGGTGCCTGGAAGTGCGTGGGGCGGATGCGCCCTCAGGCGTCGAGGGCCGGAACCGAATCAGCGCCGGCGTGCGCGGCTCTGGCCGGGAAGCGCAGCGCGAGCGCATCGCGCAAATCGGTGCAGCCCGCGCCGGTGAGCGCGCTCAATCGAACGGCGGAAATTATACCAGACTCGTCCCGCTGGACCCCGGGCGCCTCGCCCGCGACGTCGATCTTGTTGTAGACCCGAATCTGCGGCACGGCGTCGGCGCCGATTTCGGTCAGCACCGCGTCGACCGCGGCGATCTGCGCGTCGCGATCGGGATGCGCGGCGTCGACGACGTGCAGCAGCAGGTCGGCATCCGCGGCTTCCGACAGTGTCGCGCGAAACGCGGCGATGAGGTCGTGCGGCAGGTCGCGGATGAAGCCGACCGTGTCGGACAGGACGATGGGGTCGGCGCCGGGGACGTAGATCTTGCGCAGCGTGGTGTCGAGCGTCGCGAACAGCTGGTCCGCCGTGAACGTGCGGGCCCGGGTGAGGCGGTTGAAGAGCGTCGACTTGCCGGCGTTGGTGTAGCCCACGAGCGCGACGGTGCGCACCGAGGCGCGCCGGCGCGTGCGGCTCTGCGTGTGCCGCTGCCGCGCGACGTGGTCGAGCCGTTCGCTCAGGATCTTCACGCGGATGCCGAGAAGGCGCCGGTCGGTCTCGAGCTGCTTCTCGCCCGGGCCACGCAGTCCGATGCCGCCCTTCTGGCGCTCGAGGTGCGTCCATCCGCCGACGAGTCGCGTCAGCTGGTGCTTCACCTGCGCGAGCTCGACCTGGAGCTTGCCATCCGCGCTGCGCGCGCGCAGCGCGAAGATGTCGAGGATGAGGCTGACCCGGTCGATGACGCGGCACTCGAGCGTGCGCTCGAGATTGCGCTGTTGCGCGCCGGAGAGTGCATGGTCGATGATGACGATGTCCGCGTTGGTCTCGGTCCGGCGCGCGCCGACCTCCTCGATCTTGCCCTTGCCGGCATACGTCGCCGCATCGGGGCGCTGGCGCCGCCCGGTGACGGTGCCGACGACGGTCGCACCGGCCGACACCGCGAGCGCGTCGAGCTCGGCCAGGCGTTCGGTCAGGTCGCCGGTGCCGAAATCGAGCGCAACGAGTAGGGCGCGATCGCCGCCCGAAGGCCGCTCGAACATCTAGCGCGGGCCTCGCGGCATCGACGCGCAGCCCGCTGCACCGGCACTCGCACCGGGACGGTCAAGACGCGGGCAACGCGCGAGGACGGTCAACCGTCGGTTTCGCCCGCCGGCGCATGATGCGGCATCGCCACTGCGCGGGCAGGAACGACGGTCGAGATCGCGTGCTTGTACACCATCTGGGTGACGGTGTTCTTGAGCAGCACGACGTACTGGTCGAACGATTCGATCTGCCCCTGCAGCTTGATGCCGTTGACGAGGTAGATCGACACCTGCACGTGCTCCTTGCGCAGAGTGTTGAGAAATGGGTCTTGTAGCATTTGCCCTTTGTTGCTCATCGTGTGCTCCGCCGTTGTTGTTGGACGGCCGCGATGGCCGTTCGCGCGGTCGGTTGCTGGCCGCACATGGCCCCCAGATGGAGGCGGATGCCGCAGATTCAACGCCTGCGCGTTCCCGGACGCACGTCGGCGTACGGGTTTCCGCCGGTCTTGAATTGTATCCTAAGCGGCGTTCCGCGCAGTTTGAACGCGTCGGTGAAGAAATGTTCCAGATAGCGCCGGTACGATGCCGGAAGGCTGCCGAGCGCGGTGCCGTGGATGACGATGAGAGGGGGGTTGCGTCCGCCCTGGTGCGCGTAGCGAAGCTTGGGCCTGCCCATCCCGGCGCGCGGCGGCTGCTGGCGCTCCACCGCCGCAATGAGGGCCCGGGTGAGCTTGGGCGTCGGCAGCTTCGCCATGGCGGCCGCGTACGCGGCATTCACCGAGCCCATCAGCGCCTTGATGCCCTTGCCTTCGCGCGCGGAAATGAAGTGCTGGTGCGCGAAGGCGAGAAATCCGAGCTTGCGGTCGATGTCGCGCTTCACGTCCTCGCGCTCGGATTCGGGAACGCTGTCCCACTTGTTGATCCCGAGCACCAGCGCGCGTCCCGCCTCGAGGATGAAGCCGGCGAGGTGCGCGTCCTGCTCGGTGATGCCCGCCGCGGCGTCGAGCAGCAGCACCACGACGTTGGCATCCTCGATCGCCTGCAGCGTCTTGATGACGGAGAACTTCTCGACGGCTTCGAGCACCTTGCCCTGCCGGCGCACGCCGGCGGTGTCGATCAGCGTGTACTTGCGTCCGTCGCGCTCGAAATCGAGATAGATCGCGTCGCGCGTCGTGCCCGGCTGGTCGAATGCGATGACGCGCTCCTCGCCCAGCAGTGTGTTGACCAGCGTCGACTTGCCGACGTTGGGGCGGCCGACGATCGCCACCCGCACGGCGTGATCCTCGCCGTCGTCGGCGTCGGCGTCCGCGTCGCCCGCGCGTGGCGGCACTTCGGCGAGCGCGACCTCGACCAGCGCGTCGACGTTCTCTCCATGCGCGGACGAAATGGGGTAGGGCGTTCCCGCCCCCAGCTCGTGGAACTCGGCGACCACGCTTGCCGGCGGCATCCCTTCGGCCTTGTTGACGGCGAGCAGGAACGGGCGCCCCGAGCGGCGTAGGAGGTCGGCGATCTCGCGATCCTGCGGCGCGAGCCCGACCCGGCCGTCGACGAGAAAGATGATCACGTCGGCCTCGACCATTGCCGCGCGGGTCTGCTTCGCCATCTCGTGCAGGATGCCCTCGGTCGCGACCGGCTCGAAGCCCCCGGTGTCGACGACGATGAACGAGCGCCCGCCGCGGTGCGCGAGGCCGTAGTGACGATCGCGCGTCAGCCCCGGAAGGTCCGCGACCAGCGCCGCGCGCGATTTCGTGAGCCGGTTGAACAGCGTCGACTTGCCGACGTTGGGTCGGCCGACGATGACGAGCGTGGGAATCTGGCCGTTTGAGCCGGGCGAACTGCGCATGGGTGAGAGAGCCGGCAGGGCGCGGGGACGCGCCGCGGGACCCGAATGATACGCGAGTCGGCGTCACGGCGTCGGCGGCAGGGGCCGGGACGCTCCCGTGACCCTCTCCTCGCGCGGAATGACATCGCGGGATCGCACGCGTCGCCCCGCTGCATTCGCCGGCGGTCCGCCGCAACAATCCGTGTTGACCCGCAGACAAAAGACCTGTTTCATCCGGGGTTATGCTCTCACCTCACTTCTGGAGCCTTTCGTGAACGACCGTTTCGATCCGTTGCGCTCCGGCGCAATGCCAGGCACGGATGCCGCAGATTCGCCGGCCGCGCGCCTGGAGGCGCGGTTTGCGTTGCAGCGCCGCGCATTCGCGGCGGACATGAACCCTGCGCGCGAGACGAGGCAGGACCGTCTCGATCGCCTGCTGCGCCTCACCGAGGCCCACCAGCAGGAAATCGGCGCTGCCATTTCCGCGGATTTCGGGCACCGGTCACGGCAGGAAACCGACCTCGCCGAGATCTTCATCGTCCTGTCCGCGCTGCGGCACATGCGACGCCATCTTGGTCGCTGGATGCGGCCGCGACGCGTCGCGACGCCGCTGCACCTCTGGCCCGCACGCAGTGCGATTCTCCGTCAGCCCCTCGGAGTTGTCGGCGTGATCAGCCCGTGGAATTACCCGTTCCAGCTCGGCATGCTGCCGGCGGCCGCCGCGCTCGCCGCCGGCAACCGCGTGCTGCTGAAGCCGAGCGAGTTGACGCCGCGCTTTTCCGAAGTGCTCGAGCGAATTGTCGCCGCGACATTCGCCGCCGACGAGTTCGCGGTGATTCCGGGAGACGTCGCCGTCGGCCGCGCGTTCTCCGCGCTGCCGTTCGACCATCTCTTCTTCACCGGCTCGACGGCGGTGGGCCGTCAGATCGCGCTCGCGGCGGCGCAGAATCTCACGCCGGTGACGCTCGAGCTCGGCGGCAAGTCGCCGGCGATCCTCGATCCCGACAGCGAATTTTCCGAAGCTGCGCCGCGAATCGCGTTCGCGAAGCTCCTCAACGCAGGCCAGACCTGCGTCGCGCCGGACTACGTGCTGGTGCCGCGCACTCGCGTCGACGCGTTCGTCGCGGCGCTTTCGAGCGCCGTCGGTGCGATGTATCCGGGCTTCACCGACAACCCCGACTACACGAGCATCGTCAATGCGCGGCACTACGAGCGGCTGCGCGGTCTCGTCGATGACGCGACGGCACGCGGGGCGACAGCGGTCCGGCTTGGCAATGCCGCCGCCACGGACGGCACGACCGTGCGCAAGTTCCCACCGACGGCGCTCGTCGGCGCCACCGACGCGATGGCCGTGATGCAGGAAGAGATTTTCGGACCCGTGCTGCCGGTGCTCCCCTATGACACGCTCGACGAGGCGATCGCCGGCATCAACGCGCGTCCGCGTCCGCTGGCGCTCTACTGGTTCGGCAAGAGCGGCGCCCATCGCGACCGCGTTCTGGCGCAGACGATTGCCGGCGGCGTCACCGTCAACGACGCGTGCTGGCACGTCGCGCAGGAAAATCTCCCGTTCGGGGGCGTCGGCGCGAGCGGCTCCGGCGCCTACCATGGCGAGACCGGGTTCCTCACCTTCACCAAGGAAAAGCCGGTGCTGCACCAGTCGAACCTGAGCGGCCTGCCGCTGTTCCGCCCGCCGTACGGGCGTCGCTTCGACGCGCTGATCGGGCTCCTCAAGCGCTTCTTCTGACAACCGAACCGTTCGCGACGATTCCATGCTGCCAGGACTGATGCAGGACCGCCCGCTGTCGATCTCGTCCCTGATCGAACACGCCAACGCATTCCATCCCGACGTCGAGATCGTCTCGCGCACCGTCGAGGGGCCGATCTACCGCTGCACGTGGCGCGACGTGCATCGCCGCTCGAAGCAGGTCGCGAAGGCGCTCGTCGCACTCGGCGTCGCGCCGGGCGAGCGCATCGCGACGCTCGCGTGGAACGGCTATCGCCATCTCGAGCTCTACTACGGCGTTTCCGGAATGGGCGCCGTGCTGCACACGATCAACCCGCGGCTCTTTCCAGAGCAGATCGAATACATCGTCAATCACGCGGACGATCAATACCTTTTCTTCGACGTCACGTTCGCGCCGCTGGTTGCGCGCCTCGCGCCCGCACTCAAGGGCGTCAAGGGCTTCGTCGCGATGACCGATCGCGCGCACATGCCCGCGCAGGAGATCCCGAACCTGCTCTGCTACGAGGAGCTCGTTGGCGCGCAGGACGGCGACTACACGTGGCCGGTGTTCGACGAGCGCACCGCGTCGTCGCTGTGCTACACGTCGGGAACGACGGGGCATCCCAAGGGCGTGCTCTATTCGCACCGGTCGACGGTGCTGCACTCCTACGGCGCGTGCTTTTCCGACAGCGTCGGCATCTCGGCGGGAGATTCGCTCCTGATGGTGGTGCCGATGTTCCACGTCAACGCGTGGGGAACGCCCTACGCCGGGGCGATGGCCGGGACGAAGCTGGTGCTGCCCGGACCGGCGCTCGACGGGCGCAGCATCTACGAGCTCATCCGCGACGAGAAGGTGTCCCTGGCGCTCGGCGTACCGACGGTATGGCTGATGCTGCTCCAGTTCGTGGAAACATCCGGCGTCGACCCGAAGCGCGAGTGTGTATTGCGGCGGGTCGTCATCGGAGGCTCCGCGGCACCGCGCGCGATGAGCGCGAAATTCGACGCGCTGTTCGGTGCATTCGTCGTGCATGCATGGGGCATGACCGAGATGTCGCCGCTGGGAACCATCTGCAACATGCTGCCGAAGCACCGCGATCACACGCCCGAGCAGCGTCTCGACGTGCAGGCGAAGCAGGGCCGCGCGATCTTCGGCGTCGAGTTGAAGATCACGGACGATGCGGGGCGGCGGCTGCCGCACGACGGCAAGGCGTTCGGGCACCTGATGGTGCGCGGCCCCTGGATCACCAGCGGCTATTACCGCGGTGAAGGCGGTTCGATCCTCGATCCCGAAGGCTTCTTCGATACGGGTGACGTGGCGACCATCGATCCCGACGGCTACATGCAGATCACCGATCGCTCGAAAGATGTAATCAAGTCCGGCGGCGAATGGATTTCGTCGATCGACCTCGAGAACGCCGCCGTCGGGCATCCGGCGGTCGCGGAGGCCGCGGTCATCGGCGTCCCGCACCCGAAATGGCAGGAGCGGCCGCTGCTGGTGGTCGTGCGCAAGCAGGGCCAGGACGTGTCGCGCGAAGACCTGCTCTCGTTCCTTCAGGGCAAGGTCGCGAAATGGTGGCTGCCGGACGACGTCGCCTTCGTCGACGAGCTGCCGCACACGGCCACGGGCAAGCTGCTGAAGACCAAGCTGCGCGAGCATTTCCGCGACTATCGGCTGCCCGACCTCCGGGCGTGAGGTCCGCTGGCCGGGAACCCCGCGGTCGCGAATCGTCGTATAACCATAGCGACGGAGTGGTTATTCTGCACTGGTTCGTCAGGGTCCCGGCAGGTGACGATGTTAAAATTGCAAACATCGAAGGGCTGCCCCGTTGCGGCGCGGCCCCGCGGCCGCAGCGCGACCGTGCCGCGTCGCATCGCTCGACGCGGGACCCACGAGGAGACAGCCGGTTGAATCCTTATCAGGGCAAGGTTGCGGTCGTGACCGGTGCGGGCGCCGGAATTGGGCGCGCGCTTGCCCTCAGGCTTGCGGAGCGCGGCGCGCGACTCGCGCTCTCGGACGTCGACGTCGCGGGACTCGACGAGACGCAGAAGCTCTGCACCGGGGCGGAGGTCCGCCGCTACCGCGTCGACGTCTCCTCGCGCGAGCAGGTGTTCGCACATGCCGACGACGTGAAGCGCGATTTTGGCACCGCGCACTACGTCTTCAACAATGCCGGCGTGTCGCTCGCCGCGTCGTTCGATCACAGCACCATCGAGGAGATCGAATGGCTCCTCGGCATCAACCTGTGGGGCGTCATCTACGGCACCAAGGCATTCCTGCCCATGTTTCTCGCGCAGCGCGAAGGGCACATCGTCAACATGTCGAGCATCTTCGGGCTGGTCGGCGTGCCCGGACAGTCGGCCTACAACATCTCGAAGTTCGGCGTGCGCGGCCTGACCGAGAGCCTCTGGCGCGAGCTGCGCCACACCGGCGTCAAGGCGACAACCGTGCATCCCGGCGGCATCCGCACCAACATCAAGCACGCCTCGCCGCTCGGACAGTTCGCCGACGACTACGAGAAGAAGCTGGTGGCCTCCGGTGCGCGATTTTTCGTGACGCCGGTCGAGGACTGCGCCCGCGCCATCGTCGACGGTGTTGCGCGCGGCCGGCGCCGCATCGTCACCGGCAAGAAGGCCTGGATCACCGACGTCGCCGCGCGGCTGCTGCCGAGCGAATATCCCCGGATGTTCGGCTACTACGGGCTCTGACGGGCCCGCGTCGCCCGCTCACTTCGCGTGCGCGTGGCGCGCGAGCTCGAGGCGCGCGATCTGGTTCCGGTGGACCTCGTCGGGGCCGTCCGCGAAGCGCAGCGTGCGCGCCTGTGCATAGAAGAACGCGAGCTGGAAGTCGTCGCACACCCCCGCGGCGCCGTGCGCCTGCATCGCCCAGTCGATGACCTGGCACGCCATGGTCGGCGCGGCGACCTTGATCATCGCGATCTCCTTCTTCGCCGCCTTGTTGCCGGCGGTGTCCATCTTCCACGCCGCATGCAGCACGAGGAGGCGCGCCTGGTCGATCATGATGCGCGCGTTGGCGATGCGCTCCTGCGTGACCGTCTGGTCCGCGACGGCGCGACCGAACGCCACGCGCGACGCCGCGCGCCGGCACATCGCCTCCAGCGAGCGCTCGGCCTGGCCGATGAGCCGCATGCAGTGGTGTATGCGTCCCGGGCCGAGGCGACCCTGCGCGATCTCGAAGCCGCGACCTTCGCCCAGCAGCATGTTCCCGAGCGGAACGCGCACGTTCTCGAAGTCGAACTCGGCGTGCCCGTGCGGCGCGTCGTCGTATCCGAAGACCGGCAGGTGCCGGACGAGCCGCACGCCGGGCGTGTCGACCGGGATGAGTATCATCGACTGCTGGCGGTGACGGTCCGGATTCGCGGGGTCGGACTTGCCCATGAAGATGAGGATGCGGCAGCGCGGGTCGGGCCCGCCCGTGGTCCACCACTTGCGCCCGTTGACGACGTAGTGGTCGCCATCCTTCACAATCGACGCCTCGATGTTCGTCGCGTCGGAGGAGGCAACGTCGGGCTCGGTCATCGCGAACGCCGAGCGGATCTCGCCCGCGAGCAGCGGCGCAAGCCACTGCCGCTTCTGCGCTTCGCTGCCGTAGCGGACCAGCACTTCCATGTTGCCGGTGTCGGGCGCGTTGCAGTTGAACGCCTCGGGCGCGATCCACGATCGGCCCATGATCTCGCAGAGCGGCGCGTACTCGAGGTTGGTGAGGCCGGCGCCAAGATCCGATTCGGGCAGGAACAGGTTCCAGAGCCCCTCGGCGCGCGCTTTCCTTTTCAGCGCGTCCATCACGCGCGTCGGCACCCAGGCGTTGCCGGCCGCGCGGTTGGCGGCGACCTCGGCCGCGAACTCGGGCTCGGCCGGATAGACGTTCGCGTCCATGAAGCGCGTGAGGCGCGCCGCGAGATCCTTCACCTTGTCCGAATGCTCGAACTCCATCGTCACTCCCCTTGGTCGATGCGTCGCGTCATGTCCCAGGCGACGTCGGCGATCCGCGCCGCGCGTGCGCCGGTTTCCAGCGCGTTGGCACTCGCCGCGTTGCCCTGCAGCGCGCGCGACATCACGCCGTGCAGGATCGCCGTGATCCGGAACATGTTGAAGATGAGATAGAAGTCCCAGTCGGCGATGCGCGCGCGTCCGGTGCGCCGGCAGTATGCCGCGACATAATGCGCCTCGTCGGGAATGCCGAGCGCGGCGAAATCGCAATCGGCAAGCCCGCGGAACTCGCCCGCCTTGAGGCGCCACGCCATCACGTGGTACGCGAAATCGGACAGCGGATGGCCGAGCGTCGAGAGCTCCCAGTCGAGCACCGCGAGGATGCGCGGCTCAGTCGGGTGGAAGATCACGTTGTCGAGCCGGAAATCGCCGTGAACGATCGCCGTCTCCTCGTCCGCCGGCAGGTGACGCGGCAGCCATTCGATCACGCGGTCCATCGACGGAATGCGCGCGGCGCCGCCCGACTCGTACTGCTTCGACCAGCGCGCGATCTGTCGTTCGACGTAACCGCCGACGCGGCCGTAGTCGCCTAAGCCGGCGGCAGCGTAGTCGACGGCGTGCAGCGCCGCGATCACTCGATTGAGCTCGTCGTAGTGGGCGCCGCGCTCTTCGCGCGACATGCCCGGAAGCGCCGGGTCCCACAGCACCCGACCGTCGACGTGCTCCATCAGGTAGAACGGCGTGCCGATCACGGAGGCGTCGTCGCAGAGCGCGAGCATCCGCGGCACCGGAACGCCGGTGCCGGCCAGCGCCTGCATCACGCGGTATTCGCGGTCGACGGCGTGCGCCGAGGGGAGCAGGGCGCCGGGGGGCTTGCGCCGCAGCACCATGCTGCGCGTGCCGGACGTGACGCGATACGTCGGATTGGATTGACCGCCCTGGAACTGCATGACGGCAAGCGGGCCGGCGTCGGCGATGCCCGCGTCGCGCAGGAAGCGCGCGAGCGCGCCGGTGTCGAAGGGATGCAGCGGCGCAACGAGCCGTTCGGAGGCCGTGCCGTCAGCGCCGGTCATTGCGCGGCCGTCAGATCGCCGTGCAGCCGCCATCCACGGCGAGCACCTGCCCGGTGACGTGGCGCGACGCTTCCGACGCGAAATAGGCGACTGCGCCCTTGAGGTCGTCCTCGCCGCCGAGGCGACCGAGCGGGGTCAGCTCCAGCACCTGCCCGTGAATGCGATCGAGCGTCGCCTTGGTCATCTTCGACGGGAAGAATCCGGGGCAGATCGCGTTGACGTTGATGTTGTGCCGGCCCCACTCGGCGGCGAGCGCGCGCGTCAGGTTGACGAGCGCGCCCTTGCTCGCGTTGTACGCGGCGGTGTGCATGCCCCACGACGGCGGGTTGCCGAACAGGCCCGCAATGGAGGCGATGTTGATGACCTTGCCGCCGCGATTCGGGATCATCCAGCGCGCGGCGACTTCGCGCGCGAGGAAGAACGGCGCGTCGATGTTGAGGTCCATCACCTTGCGCCATCCGGCATCGGGATATTCCTCGGCGGGGGCGGCCCAGTTGCAGCCGGCGTTGTTGACGAGGATGTCGATCCGGCCGGAGCGCGCGAGCACCGCATCGACCGCGGGCGGGATTTCCGCCGCGCGCGCAAGATCCGCGGTCAGCGTCTCGCATGCGATGGACCGCTCCGCGAGATGCGTGCGCGCCGCATCGAGCTCGTCCTGCTTCCTCGCCGCCAGCACCACGTCGGCGCCCATCTCGCCCAGCGCCTCGGCCATCTGCAGGCCGATGCCGCGCGAGCCTCCGGTGACGAGCGCGACCTTGCCGTGGAGATCGAACAATGCCGAAACGGCGGTCATCGCAGCGGGCGTCAGCGGGCGGTCATCGCGTACAGCGTTCCGCCGAGGCTCTGCCAGACGGCGTTGGCGGCCGATTGCACCGGCTGCGACGTGGCGGCCGTGCCGTCGGTGGGGATGCGTCCGACGAGGCTGCCGTTGTTGCGGTCGAAGAGATGCGCGTAGCCTTCGGCGTCGACGGCCAGCAGGTAGTCGCCGGCGACCTGCGGGCCGCCGAGGCGCCGCTGCGCGAGCTTGTCCTGCTTCCACGCCGACGCGCCGGTCGCACGGTCGAACGCGTACATCGAGCTTGCGTCGTCGCACGTGAACACGTAGCGGTTGTCGTCGGCGAGGCCGGTGAGGCTCGAGATGTCGCGCGACCAGTTGAGCGTTCCGCGCAGGATCTCGAAGCATGCGACGCGGCCCTGGAAGGCGACCGCGCACACCTGGCGCTCCTCGATCAGCGGCAGCGAGGTGACGTCGGCGATGCGCTCGAGCTCGGTCGCCCCCTTGGGCGTGGCGACGTTGGCTTCCCAGCCGACGTTGCCGGTGGCGAGATCCATCGCGAGCAGCTTGCCCCCGGCGGTGCCGGCGAAAAGGCCGCCGCGGCTGATCACGCCGCCCGCGTAGTTGCGCACGACCAGCGCGGGATTGACGCGCTGGTACACCCATTTCGTCTTGCCGTCGGCAGCGGCGAGCCCGAAAGTGCGTCCGTCGCCGGACCACACGACGACGGTGCCTTCCGCCACCTTCGGGGGGCCCACGACCTCGCTGCTGATCTTTGCCTGCCACAGCGGCTTGCCATTCGTATCGAAGGCGAGCACGTCACCCTTGTTGGTGCCGACGACGACGAGCGCCGCGTCGGCGCCCACACCGGCGGATAGCTTTGCCCCGGAGTCGATGCGCCACACCGTGGATCCGGACGCGGGGTCGATGCGCACGATCGTGCCGCCGGGAACCGCGGCGTAGATCGCGCCGGAGGTCACGGCCGGCGCAAACCCGAGCGCGCCCTTGCCGAGCGAGACCTGCCACGCGACCTGCGGCGTGACGGTGGCATTGATCTCGGGAAGCGGCCCGGGCTTCTTGGTGTCGTAGCCGAACATCGCGCGCAGCCAGTCGAACGACGGCGGCGGGATGGACGGGATGTATTCGGATATCGTCGCGCAGCCGCCGAGCGTGAGCGCCGCGCACAACGCGACACCGACGCGCAGACGTGCGGATGCGTCCGCCCCGCGGTGCGTATTCATTTTGCGGGAGCCGGCGCGCTCGCCGGTGCGGTGGTCGCCGGCGCGGGTGGCGTCGCGGGTGCGGGTGGCGTCGCGGGCGCGGGTGGCGTCGCGGGCGCGGCCGAATTCACCGGTGCCGCCGCGGATGCGCCCGGAGCGGTCCCCGCGGCCGGCATGGCCGGCCCGCCGGCGGCGTCGAGCTTCGCCTGAAGATACGGACGGTACTGCGAGTTGGCGTCGAACTTGCCGAGGGCCGCCTCGTACGCGGCGCGCGCATCGGCGGTGCGTCCCGCGGCAAGGTAGACATCACCACGGAGGTCCGCGTAGATCGGCGTGAATGCGTCGTCGGTCTTCGCGTCGAGCGTACGCAGCGCATCGTCGTACTGCTTGTCGTCGAGCTGCACCTGGGCGAGACGAAGCCGCGCGATCTCCTTCAGCTCCTCCTCGCTGCTCTGGTCGATCACGAAGGCGAGCTGCGCCTTCGCCCCGTCCTTGTCGCCGGCGTCGAACAGCGTCTTCGCGACAAGCAGCGCGCCGCGCGGCGCGTATGCCGTGCCGCCGAAGCGGTCGGCGAGCTGCGCCATCGCGTCCTTGGCCTTCGCGACGTCGTTGGCCGTGACCGCCGTGACGACGCCGTTATAGAGGATCGAAGCCTGCTCGGCGCGACTCGTCTGCCACCAGCGCCAGCCCTGCACCGACGCGAGGCCGAGGCAGACCGCGATCACGATGCCGAGCACCGTGTTCCCCCACTGCTTCCACCACGCCTTGAGATCATCCAGCTTTTCCTGCTCTTCGAGATCGTATACGGCCATCTTCAGTCCTTCGTTGCGATTGCGTTCGGTGGGGATTCAGGTTGCCTGCGCCTCGAGCCGGGCCGCGATGTCGGCGGCGGCGACGGCCTCCTGCGCGCCGGTGGCGCGCAGCGGCTTGACGGTGACGGTGCCGGAGGCAGCCTCGTCGTCGCCGATGATGAGCGCGAAGCGCGCGCCGCTGGCGTCCGCTTTTTTCATCTGCGACTTGAAGCTGCCGCCGCCCGCGTGGACGACGACCGCATGGCCGCGGTCGCGCAGCGACTCGCCGAGCCGTTGCGCGATCGGTCCGGACCGCTCGCCGGCGTGCACGATGTACGCGAGCGGGCCGGTGGCGACTTTCGTGCCGGTGGCGGCGAGAAGCAGGATCATGCGCTCGATGCCGATCGCGAATCCGCACGCGAAGTTCGGCTTGCCGCCCACGAGCTCGAACAGCTTGTCATAGCGACCGCCGCCGGCCACCGTGCCCTGGGCGCCGAGGTCGCCGCCCGTGGCGACCCATTCGAACACGGTACGGTTGTAGTAGTCGAGGCCGCGCACGAGCCGGGGGTTGATCGTGAAGGCGAGCCCGGCGCCGGTCAGCATCGATTGCAGCTGCTCGAAGTGCACGAGCGAGGCGTCGGCGATGAAGTCGACGAGCCTCGGGGCGTCCTCGATCATCGCCTGCATCGCGGGATTCTTGCTGTCGAGGATGCGCAGCGGGTTCGCGTTGAGACGGCGCTTCGCGTCCGCGTCCAGCACGTCGGCGTGGCGCTCGAAATACTTGATGAGCTCCTTGCGATGCGCGAGGCGCTCGTCGGCATTGCCGATCGAATTGATCTGCAGCTCGATGCCGGAAAGTCCGAGCGCCTTCCACAGCCGCGAGAGCATCACGATCTGCTCGGCGTCGACGTCCGGGCCTTCGAAGCCCAGCGCCTCGGCGTCGATCTGGTAGAACTGCCGGTAGCGGCCCTTCTGCGGCCGCTCGTGCCGGAACATCGGTCCACTGGTCCAGACACGCTGCGGGCGCTCGTAGGTCAGGTTGTGCTCGATCGTCGCGCGGACGATGCCGGCGGTCGCCTCCGGGCGCAGCGTCAGCGAATCGCCGTTGAGCTTGTCCTCGAAGGTGTACATCTCCTTCTCGACGATGTCGGTGAACTCGCCGATGCCGCGCACGAAGAGCGCCGTCGACTCGACGATCGGCACGCGGAGGTTGCGATACCCGTACTGCGCGAACACCGCCCGCGCCGTGTCCTCGAAGTGCTCCCAGAGCGGCGTCTCGTCGGGCAGCACGTCGTTCATGCCGCGCACGGCCTGGATTGGCGTTGCCATCGTCATCGCGCCTTGATCGCGATCGTGCGGCGTTCCGGCGTGAGGTGCGCCGCGCGCAGCGCCCCGCCATAGGTCGTCCGGACGTAGTCCTCGACGATCTGCTGGAATTCCTCCGCGATGCGATCGCCCTTGAGCGTCACCGTCTTCTCGCCGTCGACGTACACCGGCGCGACCGGAATCTCTCCGGTGCCGGGCAGCGAAATGCCGATGTTGGCGAGCTTGGATTCGCCGGGGCCGTTGACGACGCAGCCCATCACCGCGACCTTGAGCTCGGCTACACCCGGATAGAGCGAGCGCCAGACGGGCATCTGCCGGCGCAGGAACGACTGGATGCTCTCGGCCAGCTCCTGGAACGTGGTGCTGGTCGTGCGGCCGCAGCCCGGGCACGCCGTGACCATCGGCGCGAACGCGCGCAGCCCCATCGTCTGCAGCAGCTCCTGCGCCACCAGCACTTCGCGCGTGCGGTCTCCGCCGGGCTCGGGCGTGAGCGAGACGCGGATCGTGTCGCCGATGCCCTGCTGCAGCAGCACCGCCATCGCCGCGGTCGACGCCACGATGCCCTTGCTTCCCATCCCGGCCTCGGTGAGCCCGAGATGCAGCGGATAGTCGCAGCGCCGCGCAAGCTCGGTGTAGACGGCGATGAGGTCCTGCACGTCGGACACCTTGCACGAAAGCACGATGCGGTTCCCGGGCAGGCCGAGCGACTCGGCCTGCGCCGCGCTCTCGAGCGCCGACACGACGAGCGCCTCGCGGGTGACGGCGTCGGCCGACAGCGGCGTCGCGCGCCTGGCATTCGCGTCCATCATCCGCGCGAGCAGCTCCGCATCGAGGCTTCCCCAGTTCACGCCGATGCGAACCGGCTTGTCGTTGCGGAGCGCCTGCTCGATCATCACGGCAAACTGCGAGTCGCGCTTCGATCCCTTGCCGACGTTGCCGGGATTGATCCGATATTTCGCAAGCGCGTGTGCACACTCGGCGTTCTCTGCCAGCAGCTTGTGCCCGTTGTAATGGAAATCGCCGACGAGCGGCACGCGGCAGCCGATGGCGTCGAGGCGCTCGCGAATGCCAGGCACCGCGGCGGCGGCGGCGGCGGTGTTGACGGTCACGCGCACCAGCTCGGAGCCGGCTTCGGCGAGGGCCTTCACCTGCGCGACGGTCGCGCCGACGTCGGCCGTGTCGGTGTTGGTCATCGACTGGACGACGATCGGCGCGGTGCCGCCGATGGTGACGCCGGCGACGTCGACCGCGCGCGTGTGGCGCCGTCCGAGGCGTGCCGGTTCGCTCATGGCTCCAGTCCTCGCCGGCAACCGTCAGCGCAGCGTGAGCCGCGCGACGTTCTGCCGCGTGAACGGCACGAGGTCGACCCGGGCGCCCTTGAACGTGACCGTCACGTCCGCGGCGTTGCCGATGACGAGATCTAGCGGCCCGTTGCCCGTGATCGTCTGCGTGGATCCACCGGCGTTCATTCGCGACAGCAGGATGATGCCGTTCCTGTCTCGCGCCTCCGTCCACGAATAATCGCGAAAGGCGAGCACCACGGTCGTGTTGCCGGCGGGAGCGGGAGGGGGCGCGGGCGATGTGGTCGCCGCCTGCGCCGGCAACGCCGCGACCGCAGGCGCCGTCGTGGCGGCCGCCGGCGTCGGTGCCTCGCCCAGGGGCGTCGACACCGGCGCGCCGGCCGGCTCGCCCGGCGTTGCGGCGGCGCCCGCGGCCGGGGCCGAGGCGACCGGATTGACGAGCGGCGTGGAGGCGGGCTCCGTCGGTGCGGGATTCGGATTGGGCGTCGGGGCTAGCGCGACCGCGGCGGCGGGCGCGGCGTCGGTAACGGGGGCGTCGTGCCGCGGTTCCACGGCGGGGCGAAGGAATTCGTAGAGTGCGAGCGCCGCGACGATCGCGATCATCGCCGCGGGAATCGCCCAGCGCGTCCAGCCGAGGCCGCTGCCCTCGGGCGCGGGAAGCTCGCCCATGTCGGCGGCCGGCGGCTGCAGCGACGGCGTTTCCTGCGTCGCATCGGCGTCCGGAAGGGCCGCGAGCACGGCATCGACGTCGAGCCGCACGAGACGCGCGTAGTTGCGCACGAATCCGCGCACGAACGTGCGGCCCGGGAGCTGCGCGTGATCGGCATCCTCGATCGCCCGGACCTGCCGCGGCGCGAGCTTCAGCTGCTGCGCGACCGCGTCGACGGAGAGGCCCGCACCTTCGCGTGCGGCACGCAGCATCGCGCCCGCGCCGGGGCGCGCTGCCAACGACGCAGCGCCGGCATCGTGGAGGCTGACCGGTTCCGTCACTCGCAGGCCCCCGTGGTGAGCGCCTTCACTTCGTTCGACTCCGGATACCGATTGCGCAGCTGCGAGGCATACGAGAGCTCGGCGGAGCGATCACCCAGCTTGCGCTCGATGCAGGCCCCCAGCAGCAGTGCCTGCGCCGGCGGATTGGTCTGCTGCATCACGACCTTCATCCAGCCCCGCGCTTCGCCGGCCTGACCATCGCGGTACGTGAGGCGGGCGAGTCCGTAGGCCGCTGCCGGGTAGCCGGGAGAGACCGCCAGCGCGCGCTTGAAATAGACCTGTGCGCCCGCGGTGTCGCCGGTCGCCGTGCTGCAGTTGCCGGCATTCGTGAGCGCGATCTCGGGCGTCTTGTAGAGCGGGTTCCGGATCGCCTGCTCGAATTCGGGAATCGATTCGCGCGGCTGTCCGTGGGTGCACAGGTACCAGCCCCAGTTCTGGTGGATCTCCGAATCCTGCGGCGCGAGCTGCAGCGCGCGGCGGAATGCCTGCTCGGCCTTCGCGTCCTCGCCGACCGTCGTGTAGACGAGCCCGTAGACGTTGTAGGTGCGCGCGAGATTGGGGTCGAGCTTGACCGAAGTCTCGAGCTCTTCCAGCGCGACGTCCATCTGGCCGCGTTCGTAGTAGCCCGAGGCGAGCTCGGTGTGGATCTTCGCGCGGTCGGCCGGACTCATTTCGGGAGGCTTGGCGATCGGTGGCTGGGTCGGCATCGTCGGCGCTTCCGATTTCGGCGTCGACGAGCATGCGGCGACAAGCGCGAGCACGGGAAGGAGCGCAAGAAGGCGGAGGGGGCGGGACATGGTTGTGGGCTTCGGTCTCGTCAGGAGGCGCGCTGCGGCGTGCCGGGGGTGTGGATGCGCACGGTACGGCGCGTGCGGTCCTGCACGCGGCCGGCAAGCTGGCCGCATGCCGCGTCGATGTCCTCGCCGCGCGTCTTGCGGATCGTGGCGACGAATCCGGCGTCGGTCAGCACCTGCTGGAACTCGTGGATGCGCGCGCGCGGGCTCGTGCGGAACTCCGCGCCGGGGAACGGATTCCACGGGATCAGGTTGATCTTTGAGGGGACGTCGGCGAGCAGGGTCGCGAGCTCGCGCGCCTGCGCGCTCGAATCGTTGACCCCGTCCAGCATCACGTATTCGAACGTGACGAAATCGCGCGGCGCG
This sequence comes from uncultured beta proteobacterium, assembly GCA_963717695.1. Taxonomy (GTDB): domain Bacteria; phylum Pseudomonadota; class Gammaproteobacteria; order Burkholderiales; family Casimicrobiaceae; genus CAIWHR01. The sequence goes on from CAVQWR010000007.1 coordinate 415,798, forward strand.
AACGGGATATACCGTCGGCACGCGTCGAGCAGCTCTCCGAGCGGATACTTGCGGTTGATCGGCACCAGGCGGTCGCGCAGCGCGTCGTTCGGCGCGTGCAGCGACACGGCGAGCGCGACCGGGCAGGCCGCGGCGAGGCGGTCGATCGCCGGAACGATCCCGGACGTCGACAGCGTGACGCGGCGGCGCGACAGCCCGTAGGCGTTGTCGTCCAGAAACACCGAAAGTGCCGTGACGACGTTGTCGAAGTTCGCGAGCGGCTCGCCCATCCCCATCATCACGACGTTCGTAACGGGGGCGCGCCCCTGCGCGACCCACGGCGCGTCGCTGCCCTCGGAGAGCAGCGCGCGGTTCGCGTGCCACAGCTGGCCGATGATCTCGGCGGCGCTGAGATTGCGGTTGAAGCCCTGCTTGCCGGTGGAGCAGAACGCGCAGTCGAGCGCGCAGCCCGCCTGCGAGGAAATGCAGAGCGTGCCGCGATCGTCCTCCGGGATGTACACCGCCTCTATTGCGTTGCCGGCGTCGACGTCGAGCAGCCACTTGCGGGTGCCGTCCGGTGCCGTCGTGTCGCTCACCACCGCAGGCGCCTCGATCAGCGCCGTAGCCTCGAGCTTCTCGCGCAGCACCTTGGCGAGATCGGTCAGCGCGAGGAAGTCGCCCGCGAAGCGCTGGTGCACGCCGTGCATCAGCTGGCGCGCCCGGAACGGCTTCTCGCCCAGCGAGGCGACGAAGCGTTCGAGGCCCGCGGCATCGAGTCCGAGGATGTTGGTGATTTCCATTCGTCAGCGTCCGTTGCCCGGGACGAGATGGCGCGGCGTCACTGCGCTCAAGGTGCTCTCGCGGCCGATGGCAGGGCGGCTAGCGCCCGTGAATCGCAAGCGCCGGAAAGAAATACGCGATCTCGGTCTGCGCCGTCTCGACGGCGTCCGAGCCGTGCACGGCGTTGGCGTCGATCGACGTGGCGAAATCGGCGCGGATCGTGCCGGCCGCGGCCTTTTTCGGGTCGGTCGCGCCCATGAGGTCGCGGTTCTTCGCGATGGCGTTCTCGCCTTCGAGCACCTGGATCATCACCGGGCCGGAGGTCATGAACGCGACGAGGTCGTCGAAGAACGGCCGGCCGCGATGCACGGCGTAGAAGCCTTCGGCTTCGGTGCGCGACAGCTGCCGCATCTGGGCGGCGACGATCGCGAGGCCGTTGGTCTCGAAGCGGGAGTAGATCTTTCCGATGACGTTCTTCGCAACGGCATCGGGCTTGATGATCGAAAGGGTGCGTTCGACAGGCATTCCGGGGGCTCCAACGTGACGATTTCGCTACAAAATCGAATAAATTCAAAATTATAACATGAATCCCCCAGTTTGCCCGCGCGCCGGGGCCGCCGGCGGATGGCGGTTTGCGCCGGCCGCGCGGCACCGATGGCCCGGCCGCGCGCGGGCCCGCCACCGCGAAGCGCGTCGACGGCGGGGCGGAGAGGTCACACGCCGGGGCCCGGCGAAACAAGGGCGCCGCGGCCGTTCGCGGCCGGGGCGCCCGATGGGGGGCCGCGAAGAGCCCGTCAGGTCATGCCGAGGACCCTCGGCAGCCACGTCGACAGCGGCGGCCAGTAGGTGACGAGGACGAGGAACGCCAGCATCGTGAGGAGCCACGGCCACACCGCCACCGTGAGTTCGGTGATCCCCATCTTGGTGATGCCGGACGCCACGTAGAGGTTGAGCCCGACAGGCGGGTGGCACATGCCGACCTCCATGTTCACCGTCATCATGATGCCGAAGTGGATGGGATCGATGCCGAGCTTCATTGCGACCGGAAACAGGATCGGCGCCATGATCAGGACGATCGACGACGGCTCCATCACGTTGCCCGCAAGCAGGAGCACGACGTTGACGAACAGCAGGAACGCGATGATGCCGAGGCCCTTGTCCAGCATCCACGCGGCGAGCTCCTGCGGGATCTGCTCGGACGTCATGAGATAGCTGAACATCACGGCGTTGGTGATGATGTAGAGCAGCATCGCCGACATGTTCGCCGAGTCGAGCAAAACCTTGGGCACGCCCTTCAAGGTCATGTCCTTGTAGACGAACACCGCGACGAAGAACGCATAGACGGCGCTCATCGCCGCCGCCTCGGTGGGTGTGAAGATGCCGGTGTAGATCCCGCCGATAACGACGATGATGAGGAGCAGTCCCCAGATCGCCTCGCGGAACGCGCGCAGGCGCTCGGCCCACGTGGCGCGCGGCTGGCGCGGATAGTTGAACCTGCGCGCGCGCCACCAGGTGGTGAAGCCGAGCAGCGTGGCGAGGACAATCCCCGGGATGATCCCGGCGATGAACAGCGCGCCGACCGACGTGTTGGTCGCGACCGCATACATGACCATCACGATCGACGGCGGGATCAGGATGCCGAGCGCGCCGGACGTCGTGATCACGCCCGCGCCGAAGCGCGCGGGAAACCCTTGCTTGATCATCGCCGGCAGGATGATCGACCCGATGGCGACGACCGTGGCCGGAGAGCTGCCCGACACGGCGGCGAAGAGCGCGCAGGCCATCACGCCGGCGAGGCCGAGTCCGCCCGCCCAGTGGCCGACCATCGACGACGCGAACGCGATCATCCGTCGCGCGACGCCACCGTGCGTCAGGAAATTGCCGGCGAGGATGAAGAACGGGATCGCCATGATCTCGAACTTCTCGATGCCGGTGAAGAGCTTCAGTGCGACCGACTCGATCGGGACCGTGGTCATCGTGAAGAGGTACGTGAGCACGGTGAGGCCGAGCGAGATCGAGATCGGCATCCCGGTCAGCATCAGCCCGAACAGCAGCGAGAAGATGATCCACGCGTTGTTGACGGGAACGCCGAACAACTTCAGCGCGATCGGAATGGCGATCAGGACGGGCGGGATGAGAGCCGGCCAGCGCGGCGCGTTCGCCGGGACCGGCGGGACGAGCGTCGTCATTTCCGGCCTCCCTCGTCGAGCCCGGCCGGATGCAGGTTGTCGGGCATGTTGTACGGGTTGACGACGGGCTCCTCGATGCCCTCGACGTGCGCGACGTCGTGGTGCGGCAGCTCGCCGGTCTTCGCGAAATGCACGGCGACCTGCAGGAAGCGGAAGCACATCAGGTAGGACCCCAGCGGAATGCACAGATACACGATCCACTTGGGGATCTCGAGGTCGGGCGACGTCGAGCTCGTCTGCGCGATGTCGTAGGTGAACTTCGCGCCGAGCGTTCCCACGATGCCGGTGAACGTGGCGCCGGCGAGCAGGCCGAACAGCACATAGGCCTTGCGGGTCGCGCCGGGAAGCCGGTTGATCATCACATCGACGCCGACGTGGATGCCGGTGCGCACACCGTAGGCCGCGCCGAACTTCGCCATCCAGACGAACATGTAGATGCAGAGCTCCTGGGCCCAGGAGAGGTCGATCTTCAGGAGCGCGTCCTGGACGCCGGGGATCGGCATTCCCGCGGCGTAGCGGTGGACGACCGCGACGAAGATGAGGAGCGTCGCCGCGCCCATCAGGAACGCGATGATCCACTCCTCGAGATAATCCAGGAACTTCATTGCGCTCCTCCTTCGCCGCGGCGGTGCATTCCGCCGCGTGTTGTTATGGGTGCCGCGTCGATGCTTCGCCGTCTGCGCCTGTGATTCGGCTCCGCGCTATTCTTTCCCGGGCGGGCACTTCACGAGCAAACCCCGGCCCGCGCCGCCTCTCGAAACAACCGGCGCATCGAGACTCGAATGCGCCGGTTCAATTCGCTGCGGCGGCCTGGATCAGGGCTTGAAGCCGGTTTCCTTGTAGACCTCGGCGATGATGTCCTTGCCGATGCGCGACTCGTCTTCCTTGTGCACCGAGACGAGCGCCTTCTTCATCTCGGCCTTCTGCTCGGGCGTGAGCGTCAGGATTTCGGTCTTGCCGGATTTCCTCACGGCCTCGAGCGCGTCGTCGTTCTCCTTCTGCGCGATGTCGTTGGCGTACTTGGTCGCATCCTTCATCGCCCCGTCGAGGATGGTCCGGATGTCGGCCGGCAGGCCGTCCCAGAACTTCTTGTTGACGATCACCGCATACTCGATCACACCGTGATCGGTGAGCGCGAAATACTTCTGCACTTCCTGCATCTTCTGCGTGTAGAAGTTCGAGGGCGGATTCTCGGTGCCGTCGACCACGCCGGTCTGCAGCGCCTGGTAGACCTCGGAGAAGGCCAGCACCTGCGGGATGGCGCCCAGCGCCTTCATCTCGTCGCCCAGCACCTTCGACGACTGGATGCGCATCTTGAGTCCCTTGTAGTCGGCGGGGACGCGGATCGGCTTGTTGGCGCTCATGTCCTTGAAGCCGTTGTCCCAGAAGGCGAGGCCGACGATGCCCTTGCTCTCCAGCTTCTTGAACAGCAGCGCGCCGACCGGGCCCATCGTGACCTTGTGCAGCTCGTCACGGTTGTCGAAGATGTACGGGAGGTCGAACACCTCGAACTCGCGCACCCCGAGCGGGCCGAACTTCGCGACCGAGGGCGCCAGCATCTGCACCGAACCGAGCTGCAGCGCTTCCATCTCCTCGCCGTCCTTGAACAGCGAGCTGTTGGGGTAGACCTCGACCTTGACGCGACCCTTGGTGCGCTCCTCGGCGGCCTTCTTGAAGAATTCCGCGGCCTTGCCTTTCGGTGTATCGACCGCGACGACGTGGCTGAACTTGATGACGATCGGCGCCTGCGCGTGCACGACGCCGGCGAGGGAGAGGAGAGCCGCTGCAGCGGCCGCGAATGCAAAACGGAACTTCATGAAAACCTCCTGGAATGAGACGAAACGTGCGCGCTCTCGTTGAATCGGATTCGGGGCGCTTGATTTCCTGCTTTTGACTGCGGCTGATTAGGCTCCGCAACGGCGCCCATTGTCAACCTCGCCGCAGCATGGCGTGCGCCACGGCGACGAAGCCCTCGCGCCGGCGGATTCCGATCGGACGTGCGCCGATGCTGGCGCCGATGCGGGGTCGCAGGATTGCTCGGCATCGACGTGGCGGGAGGGTCACGGTCTTTGTCCTGGCGCCTGCGCGGGACGCCCTCAAGGGGCGGTCGCGTTCCGGCGCCAATGGAGCTCATAGCCGGCGGCGCCTGCCCCGGCCCGGAAGGCGGCGGCGACCGCGACACCCGGGACGGCGGCCAGCTCGTCGCCGCACCAGACGAGCGGGAGGTCGTTGCGCTGCCAGTGCGGGACGCCTGCGTCGTGCAGCAGGCGCTTCAGCGTCTCGCCGCGCCCCTCGCCGCGCAGGCGGATGCGCTCGCCCCCGGCCCGCGACCGGACCGACAGTGGCGCACCGGCGATCGCGTCCGCCGCAAGGCCCTCGCCCAGCACCGGCGCGAATTCGAGCGAGCCATGCGGCAGCAGCAGCGTGCGCTCGCCATGCCACGCGACGAGGAACGGGTCGGCCGCCGTCGCGTGGACCCCGATGCGGCCACGGTGAACGCCGATGGCGATGCCTTCGTGCTCCAGCCGGACTCGTGCATCGGGCATCGAATGGACGAGCTGATCGAGCATCGCGGCGAGCCGCGCCGTCGACGGCGCGCGCAGCCCGTGCAGGCGCAGAAACCAGCGGAGCAGGTTGCGGGCGCGGTGCGGCGCGTCGAGCGCGAGCGCGGCGAGCGCATTGCGGGCCAGCGTGGTGCCGCCAAGGCGCGGGTCATCGGCGATCGCATGCGCGCCGTCGCATGCGCCCAGCGCGTCGGCGATGAGCGCCGACTCGGCCTGGTGCGCAGCCACGCGTGCGAGCGTCGCGGGATACCCGGGAAAAGCCTGCGCAAGTCGCGGCGCAATCTCGTGCCGAAGAAAATTGCGTCGCACGTCGGTGTCGGCATTGGATTCGTCGTCGATCCACGCGAGCCCGCGTGCGGCGGCGCGCGCCGCGAGTTCGGACCGCGGTAGCCCGAGAAACGGCCTGGCCAGCGCCGGGCCCCGCGCCGCGCGGCGCAAGGCCGGCATTGCGGCCAATCCTTTCGGGCCCGCGCCGCGCAGGAGCTGCAGCAGCACGGTCTCGGCCTGATCGTCGGCGTGGTGCGCGAGTGCGATCACGTCGGCGTCGGTCTGCGCGAGGGCGGCGAGGCGGGCCTTGCGCGCCGTGGCTTCGAGGCTCGCGCCGGAACCGCGAGCGAGCTCGACACGGTGCACCGTCAGCGGCACGCCACGCTGCGCGCACTGCGCGCTGCAGAAATCGGCCCAGGCGTCGGCGTTGGGGGAGATGCCGTGGTGAACGTGGACAGCCTCGAGCGCGAGCGTCGCGTCGTCCGCGGCGCATTGCGCCAGCGCGTCGAGCAGCACCATCGAATCGCGACCGCCGGACAATGCCACCGCGACACGCAACGGCGGCGCGCCCCGCAGAGTGGCCGCGCGCCATTGCGGCAGCGCCGCGGCGAGCGCGCGCGTCACGGAATCGGCGGGACCGTCGGGCGACGACGCGTGCACGTTCGGCGTGTCGCGCGCGCCGCGCGGCCCGTTCTTCGTGGCGGGGCGACCGCGGCCCGGCTCAGCCGGCCGTGATCTCCTTGTACTTGCCATAGGACAGGACCTTGTCCTCGCGCATCTCGAGCAGCGTCTCGAGCGATTGCTCCTGCGTCTGCCGCAGCGCCTCGGTCAGCGCCTTCTTGAGCGCGATCATCATCGCGGCGTGGTCGCGATGCGCACCGCCCGGCGGCTCGCTGACGACCTTGTCGACGAGGCCGAGCTGCTTCAGTCGCGGCGCGGTGATGCCGAGGATCTCGGCCGCCTCGGCGGCGTAGTCGGCGGACTTCCAGAGGATCGACGCGCAGCCTTCCGGCGAGATCACCGAATATGTCGAGTACTGCAGCATCAGCGTGATGTCGCCGACGGCGATCGCGAGCGCGCCGCCCGACCCGCCTTCGCCGATGATCGTCACGATGATCGGCGTGCGCAGGCCCGCCATTTCGTAGAGGTTGCGGCCGATCGCCTCCGACTGCCCGCGCTCCTCGGCATCGATGCCGGGATACGCGCCCGGGGTGTCGACGAACGTGAACAGCGGCAGCCCGAATTTCTCCGCGAGCTTCATGAGGCGCAGCGCCTTGCGATAGCCCTCGGGGCGCGGCATGCCGAAGTTGCGGTGGATCTTTTCCTTGGTGTCGCGGCCCTTCTGATGGCCGATCACGACGCACGGCTGGCCGTTGAAACGGGCGAGGCCGCCGACGATCGCCGGGTCGTCGGCGTAGCTGCGGTCGCCGTGCAGCTCGCGGAAATCGCTCATGAGCCCGCTGATGTAGTCGAGCGTGTACGGCCGCTGCGGATGGCGGGCGACCTGCGCGATCTGCCACGAGGAGAGCTTCGAGTAGATGTCCTTCGTGAGCTGCTGGCTCTTTTTCTGCAGCCGGTTGATCTCGTCCGAGATGTCGACGGCGGAGTCCTCGTGGACGTAGCGGAGCTCGTCGATCTTGGCCTGCAGTTCGGCGATCGGCTGCTCGAATTCGAGGAAGGTCTGCTTCATGGGTACCGGCACTGGAATGCGATGCCGGCCATCATAGCAAACGCGCCCGTGCGGTTCGCGCGAGCGGGCCCGGGGCGCGTTTCGCAACGCGCCCGCGGTGAAGATCGGCCCTCGGCCGGATCCGGCGCGACGATGCTAAGGGCCGGGTGCCGCTCGCGGCGCGTCGGTGTCGTCGTGACCCGTGCGCAGCGAGCGCCATGCGGCAAACGACTCGTTCGCGATCACCGCGGCCAGCACGATCGTGCCGCCGGCAAGCGCGGCGTCGTCCGGGCGCTCGCCCATGAAGGCCCAGACCCAGAGCGGTCCCATGATCGGCTCCAGCAGCGCGAGGAGACCGAGCTCGGTCGCCGACAGATGCCGCGATGCGGCGGTTGCGAGCAGGCATCCGGCGCCGAGCTGCACGCATCCCATGAGTGCGAGGATCGCGAGGTCGCGTCCCGTGGCGGCGAACGGCGGCGAGAGCACCAGCGCCACGACGAGCGAGATCACGCCCGCCACCAGCACCTGCGGCAGCATGTCGACACGCGCGTGGTATTTGCGCAGCACGGTGAGCTGTCCGGCGAAGCAGCACGATACGCCCAGCGCCAGCAGATTTCCGGTGAGCCGGCCCGCATCGAGCGAGTCGGCGAACATGACGACGATGCCGGCAAAGGCCGTGCCGATCGCGATCCACGTGCGCGCCGGAACGGGCTCGCCGAGTATCAGGCGCCCCGCGAGGGCCGCAAGAAATGGCGAGACGCTCATCAGCACGAATGTATTGGCGACGGTAGTGTGGGTGAGCGAGCCGATGAAGAAGAAGAACGTGCCCGCGAGAAAGAGCCCCGAAAGGAGTCCTGGGCGACCGGCGGCCACCACCGCGGCCGGCATCCTGCGGCCGTGCATCACGGTGAGGACGCCGATCACGAAGGCTGCCATGAAGAGGCTGCGCCAGAAGACGATCTCCCACGCGTTCGTGATCGACAGCGCGCGCACGAGAAGTCCGCCCGTCGACCAGCAGGTGGCGGCGACGATCATGAACACGACGGCGCGGCGGTGGCGGGCGGCGGGCGACACGAGGCGGATGCGTGGGATGCGAAGCCAACGAAAACGCCGGCGCGGGCCGGCGTTGCAGCGAACGCTTGACATCGTACCAGATGCGCCGCGCCGTCGTCGGGACGCCGCGCAAGCGAAGCGCGCCCGATGGACGTCAGCCGACGCGCAGCATCTCCACGTGCGGAATGCCGTCCTCGATGAATTCCGCCGACGCAACGCGAAAGCCGAGGCCCGCGTAGAAGCGCGCGAGCCGCGCCTGCGCGGCGATGCGGATCGGACGGCTTGGCCAGACGGCGGCGGCGCGGGCGATGCCTTCGATCATCACGATCCGGCCGAGTCCGACGCCGCGGTGCGGCGGCACGGTGAGCACACGGCCGATCGACGGCTCGGCGTACTTGACTCCCGGATCGATGAGCCGAAGATAAGCCGCCAGCATCGCGCCGCGCTCGCCGTCGACCCAGCCCAGCAGATGCCACGCCGACGGATCGAGGCCATCGGCGTCCTGGAACGCGCAATTCTGCTCGACCGTGAACACCTGCTGCCGCGCCGCGAGCACCGCGTAGAGATCGGACAGAGCGAGCCCCGCGAAGCGCGACCACTGCCAGCGGCATGTCGCAGTCCCGGCGCGCGGTGCCGCAAGCGGTGACGATTCCATCCGGCGAACATACCGCAGCGCGACGGTGCCGTCGACCGTCGCCGTGCGCTCGCCGATCGCATGCGGATTTGGCCGGCCGTTCAGCCGGGCAACGCGAGCGCGACGGGAAGGCGGCAATCCATCGCCGTGGCCAGCAGCGCAAAATCCTCCGGCGGCACCTTGATGAATCCGAACCGGAATGCGGCGCCCCAGTGCGCCTTGTTGCGGATGAACGAAAGCCGGTCGATCAGCGGCCGGATCGGCGCGGGCGCCGCCGCGAGATACTCGATGGCGATGCGGAACGGGCCCGGTCCCGCCCCGCCGCCGGCGCGGTAGACGACGCCGGTGCACACGCGCCCGATCGCGGTGAAGGCCTGCAGCGGCTCGCCGTCCGGCCACCTCGCGCGCGGCGAATAGACTGCGAAGCCATCGCCCGCACGCATGCGTTCGAGCGGCCCGGCCTTGCCATAGGCGACCTCGGCATAGCCGCCGGCGACACCGGCCAGTGCATCGTGCTGCGCGATTGCCGCGATCCAGTAGTTGGGCGTGTCCATGCGATCTCCTTCGGGCTGGTCGGCTTTGCTAGACGCCGCGGGTCGCGAGCTCGGGCGGATCGATTACCTCGATGCGCACCGGCCTGCAGTGCCATGGCGCGATGGGCACGCGCACCGGCGCGATGCTGCGACGGAGGATCTCGGCCGCAAGCGCGCCGGCGGCCATGATGGCGATTCCCGCGGTTGCGAGTGCCGGCGCGGCGACGACGATTGCGACATCGATCGTCATCGGTGCGAGACGCAACGCGAGCGACACGATATGCGCAACTGCATAGAGCAGCGCGCCCGTCAGCGCGGCGGCGATGCAGGAACGCGGCAGACCGCGGAACCGGCAGCGACCGCGCTGCGCGTGCCGGGCGAAGGCAAGCGCCGGAAACCCAAGGACGATCGCGGTGCCTGCGAGCGTCAATGCATATCCCGCGGCTCGAACGAGTGACGGGCCACCCGCGCCGAGGGCGTGCACGTCGCGCGCCAGCATCGCCGCGAGTGGCGGCGCGACGTCGACCAGCACGGCCATCTGCAAAAGCGCCAGCATCAGGAGATAGGCCGGCCGCGCGAGGCGGGAAATTGGTGCTGCCGAATCGATCGTGGCGCTCATGCGGGGCTCCCGTCCTCGCGGCGGGCAACGCGCCCGTGCTCGATGACGGACATTCTCGGAATGGCTGCCCGATTGCGCCATCGGCCGGACGGCCGATTCGTTCGGCAGATCGACGGGATGTCACGCCCCGTTCGGCACGGCACTCACGGATCGCGCTGGTGCGGCCGACCGCGGTACCCGGTCGCCATGACGGCGGCGGCCGGGCCCGGGCTGCGGGTGTTCATGAACGCGCGCGGAGTGCCCTACCGGCACACCGTCGTGCCGGGCGGCGCGAACAGCAGCCGCGTGATCGACTTGGTCTGGTCGACGCTCGGCAGTCCGCCGTTGCCGTTGGTGACGTAGTGGAACGTGCCGTGATTGCCGTCGGCGAAGGTCAGCGTCGCATTGCCCACCACCGTCGCCGGCTGCACCACGTCGCTCGCCTTGAAGCTGTCGAAGCGCGCCCCCGAGGTCCGGTACATGTTCCCGCTGAACACGCTGGTGGTCCCCTGCCGCGTCAGGAACGCCGACAGCCACAGCGGCGCATTGGTGTTGCCCGCCACCTTCGCGTCGTAGGTGTACCAGGTCGCGTAGATCGTGTTGCCCTGGTGCGCGAAGTTCGCCCCCCACCCCGATTCGCTCGCGAGCCACCACAGGTCCTGGTAGTTGGTCGCCGCGTTGAGATCGGGTGCAGCCTGGTAGCTGCACGAAGGCTGCGCGCTGCCCGCGTCCAGCACGAAGCGCGTGATCGGCTTCGACTGTGCAATGGCGCTCGTCGCCCCACCCGTCCCGGCGTTGAGGTTGTAGGCGAAGGTGCCGGTGTTGGCGTCGCTGAACGTGATCGTGCCGTCGCCGACCTTGGTGGATCCGTTCGTGCCCGCGAAGTTGTTGAACGGCGGTCCCACGCTGACGTAGATGTCGCCGTGGTAGGCGTTGCCGCCGGGCGTCGGTGCGTCCGGCCAGCATCGTCAGCCAGTACGCGTTGCCGGAGGTGTCGTAGGTGTACCAGGTCGCGAAGATCTGGTCGCCCTGGTGCGCGAAGTTCACCCCCCACCCCGATTCGTCCGCCTTCCACCACAGGCCCTGGTAGCTCGGCGGCGCAGCGTTCGCCGCGCCGACGCGTGCGGCCGAGGTCACCCCGCCCCCGGTCGTGACCGTGAGGGCGGTTCCATCGGCGGACACCTTGAACGTGGCGTCGGGGCCCGTGTCCGACAGCCCCCATTCGCCGTTGGTGTCGATGAACGGCGCCGGAGTCCGGCTCGACGTCAGCGCGCCGGTCGACGCATTCCACGCATACGAACCGATCTCGATCCCGTCATGGCCGGTGGGGTCCCCTGTCGCGACGGTCGAATCGCCATCCTCCGCCATGAAGTAGACGCCATTCGGAAGGAATACGAGCACGGCGGAGTTGTCGGCGACGGCGGCGTCGCCGACGAACCATCCCCCTACGAGCGGGCTCGCGCCGGTCACCCGCGTTCCGACCAGTCCCCCGCCCCCCGGAAGGCTGATCGTCAGCGTGCTGCCGGAGATCGTGGCCGTGATGCCCGCAAGCCCGTCAGCGGCGCCGGCGCCGGTGTTGCCGTTGTTGTCCTGCAGGAGGTGCATTGTCAACGCGCCGGTTGACGCGTTCCAGGTGTAGGTCCCGCGCTCGAAGCCGGGAAAGCCCTCCGGCGCCTCGGCTCTCGCGACGTTCTCGATGTAATAGAAGGAGCCGCTGGCGAAGAAGACGAGCACCGCCCCGCCTTCCTTGGTGGTGTCGCCGCCCGACCAGGCGCCGACGATGGATTGCGCGGAGGCCGCGGCAATGGTGAGCGCGGCAATGACGGCAGACAAAAGAAACGCTCTGACGAATCTCATGCGGGTTCCCCTGTTCGGGCCGGCGACTGCAAGCGCAGCGCGGCACCTGTTGTTGTGCAGACCCGACTGCGGCCGGGCACCGGCGAGAATAGCAGACCTGCAGGTGCGTTTGCCCGATCGCACGCGTGCACCGGGCCGCGGCGCGCCGGGCATGGACGCATCGACGGCACGCAGGACTAGAATCCTCCATTGGAAGGAGCATCCATGACCCCCAATCGCATCGCAGTGATTCCGGGAGACGGCATCGGCAAGGAAGTGATGCCGGAAGGCATGCGCGCGGTCGAGGCGGCGGCGCGCCGCTTCAACATCGCGATCGAGTGGCGCGAGTTCGCATGGGACTGCGACCACTACGTGAAGCACGGCCGGATGATGCCGGAGGACTGGTTCGACGTGCTGCAGCCGCACGCCGCGATCTTCTACGGTGCGGTCGGCTGGCCAGCGACGGTGCCCGATCACGTGTCGCTGTGGGGATCGCTGATCCAGTTCCGCCGCCGCTTCGATCAGTACGTGAACCTGCGGCCGTGCCGGCTGATGCCCGGCATCCCGACGCCGCTCGCGAACCGCGTGCCGGGTGACATCGACTTCGTCGTCGTGCGCGAGAACACCGAGGGCGAGTATTCGTCGGTCGGCGGGCGGATGTACGAAGGCACCGAGCGCGAGATCGTGTTCCAGGAGTCGGTGTTCTCGCGCAAGGGTGTGGACCGCATCCTCAAGTTCGCGTTCGAGCTCGCGCAGAAGCGGCCGAAGCGGCACCTCACGTCGGCGACCAAGTCGAACGGCATCTCGATCACGATGCCGTACTGGGACGAGCGCTTCCGCGCGATGGCGGGCCGCTATCCGGACGTGCGCACCGACCAGTTCCACATCGACATCCTGACCGCGCACTTCGTCCGCTTTCCCGACAGGTTCGACGTCGTCGTCGGCTCGAATCTCTTCGGCGACATCCTGTCGGACCTCGGGCCCGCGGTCTGCGGCACCATCGGCATCGCGCCGTCGGCGAACATCAATCCGGAACGCGACTACCCGTCGCTGTTCGAGCCCGTGCACGGCTCCGCGCCCGACATCGCCGGCAAGGGTGTGGCGAATCCGATCGGCCAGATCTGGTCCGGCGCACTGATGCTGGAGCACCTCGGGCACGCCGGGCCGCGGCGGCGGTGGTGAGCGCCATCGAGCGGGTGCTGAAGGACCCGGCCGCGCCGCGCACGCCCGACATGGGCGGCAAGGCGACGACAGCCGAGCTCGGCAAGGCGATCGCCGCGGCGATCTGATCAGCCGCCGGCGCCCGGGGCGCCGTAGCGGAAATGCACGAGCGCCGCGCGCAGGAGGTCCACTTCCTCCTGCGTGTCGAGGCGCGTCTGCAGCCCGCCCGGCAGCGGCGGCGCCGTGAAGTCGAGCCCGGCCTGCGCGGCGAAGCGCCGCGCGTAATGCGCCCAGCGCGCGTCGTAGCGGCCGGTCGACTGATGCAGCAGCAGCAGGTCCGCCGGAACCGCGAGGTTCGCGCCGGCCGCGCTCGCGCGAAACGAGAAATCGGCGTCGTAGCAGTGAAAGCCGTCGTAGCGCTCCGCGTCGAAGCGCACGGTCTCCCACACGTGACGGCGCACCGCCATGAACGCGCCGTCCAGCATCCGCATCCGCTCGGACACGGGTTGCTGCAATCCCGAGACGAAGAGCAGAACGCCGCGCTCGCCGGCGCGAACGGGATGCAGGATGTGGCCGTGGATGTGGCGCTGTCCCGCCTGCCCGACATGCGCGCTCGCGACCCGCGACGCGCCGGCGACGCCGACGCCGTCGAAGCGATCGAGATGCGCGCGAAGGCGCGCCGCGAAATCGCCGGTGACGAACTCGATGTCGTCGTGGCAGAAGAGCAGCAGGTCGCCGGTCGAGCGCAGCGCCGCGCGGTTGAAGCCCTCGGCGAGTGAGGTCGCGTCGTGGATGCCGACGATTTCGTGCGGAACGTCGGCGAACGCGCGCTCGCAGCTTGCGCGAAACGCCGCGAAGCGCGCCGGATGGATCGAGCAGACCAGGATCGAGAAGCGCGGCGCCGCCGCGGCCGCGGGCGGCGGCGGGAACGTGCGCGCGACGAGATCCTTCTGCCGCCGCGCCCACGCGAGCAGCGTGCGCAAGTAAACGCGCTGCGCCGCCTGCCATTCCGGCCGCGCGTCGACGAGCGCGCAGGCCGGCGCGAGCGCGCGGTCGACAGTGCCGGTGGCGAGCGCCGTCTCGATCGCGGCAAGCTCGCGATCGGCGGCGTCGCGCCGTGCCGCGGCCCGCTGCGCGATCGACGCCACGCCGATCGCGTCCACGCTCACGGCGGCGCGGCGCCGACACCAGCTTCGCCACGCGTCATGCAACGTCGCCTCCAGCCCGCGGACGAAGCGCGCGACGTCGCACAGCGCGCTTTGCTGCACCCGAAGCGGCAGGCCGCCGCGCAGCGCCGCGAGCGAATCCAGCGCCTCGCGCGTCGCGAAGGCGCGCCCGACGATCGCCACGTAATCGTGGCGCCCGGAAGCGATGAAGCTCTGCATGCGCAGCGCGGACAGGATCGACGCGGTCGAGCGCGACGCGGACGTGCGCCCGGGCAGCGTCACCACGGGAACGCCCTGCCACAGCGCTTCCAGCGTCGTCGTCGCCCCCGAGAACGGCAGCGGATCGAGCGCGATGTCGACCTGGGCGATCAGGCGGCGCAGCTCGTCGGCGGGCATCCGGCCGAACAGGTCGACGCGCGCCGCGGCGCCGGCGCGGGCGAACGCGGCCGTCACGCGCTCGCGCGCGAATCCCGGCGCAACGCCGGCGACGACGAGTCGCGCCTGCGGCAGCGCCTGCATCAGGTCGGACCACAATCTGAGCGTCGCGTCGGTGAGCTTCGCCGGGTTGTTGAACGACCCGAGCGTTGGCATTCCGGTCGCATGCGCGGGAAGCGGGCCGGGTGCGGGTTGCGGCGACGGCGGCTTCCAGCACCATTGCGTGTCGGGCAGCCGCAGCAGCGTCTCGCTGTGCAGTGCGTCGCTCGGGCCGTGCGGGTCCGCGGTTGCATCGGTCAGCCGATAGTCGATGCCTTCGAGGCCGGTCGTGTTGAGGTAGTCGAGCCAGGTGAGCTGCACCGGCGCGGGCTTCGCTCCGAAGACGCCGAGACGGTTGTGTCCCGTATGGCCGGCAATGTCGATCAGGATGTCGATCCCGTCGTCGCGGATCCATTGGGCGACGACGTCGTCCGCCGCGCCCCGCATCACGCGTGGTGTGAGCGGACCGAGCCGCGCCAGGGTTTCCGGGGGCTGCGGATTGTTGAAATATGCAAAGACTGCGAACCTGGCGCGGTCGTGCGCGGCGAGCACGGGCTCGAGGAACGCGGGCAGCGCGGTGTGGCAGTCGGGCGAGACGTAGCCGACGCGCAGCGGTCGTTCCGGGTCGGGCGCCCTCGAGGAAGGCACGTACCCGCGTTGCCACGTCCATTCGAACCGGTCGGCGAATGCGCGATGCAGCGCGAAGATCTCCTCCGGCGTGTGCCGGGGCGAGAGCTTCGTCAGCGCGAGGAGGTTCGAGAACGCGGGCCGGAAATCCGGCCGCAGCGAACGCGCCGACATGTAGGCCGCGAACGCGTCGTCGAAGCGGCCCTGGTCCTTGTACAGGTTGCCGAGATTGTTGTGGATCTCGGCGGACTCCGGATTGGCCTGCCGGGCCGTTTCGAGGACGTCCACTGCCGCGTCGATGTCGCCGCTCTGCTGGAGCGCATTGGCGAGTCCGACGTGCGCGCCGAGGGAGCCGGCATCGAGTGCAAGCGCGCGACGGAATGCGCCGATCGCGTCGTCGATTCGCGCAAGGCGCAGGGACGCGGTGCCGAGATTCGACCAGATCGCGGCGTCGCCGGGCGCGTCGGCCGCGGCACTGCGCAGCAGCGTCCGCGCGGCGCGCCAGTCGCCCGACTCGAGCGCGAAGACGCCGAGCTGCGCGCGAATCGCGGTGACGGCGGGAAAGCGACGCGCGAGCGCATCGAGGAGATCGACTGCGCGCTTCTGCTCGCCCGCGGCCCACGCCGCGCCGGCGGCGGCGAGCACGCGGGAGATTTCGCCACGCTCGCGATCGTCGGGGGGCGCGGGGGCGTTGGCCTCGCTCGTCATGAAGGTGGGATGCGGCGCATGGCGGTGATGGGGTCCCGATGGCGCATCCTATGATATGCGAACCGGCGCGGCGATCGCTCCGACGCGTGGCGCCCGCGGGCACGGCATGCGACGCGCGAGTTTGATCGCGGGCAAACTATTGACGGCGCGGCGACGAACCGCCGAAGCCGCATTTGTGGCAGCATTAGGGGGATCTGCGATTCCGCCCGGACGTGCGCCGGGCGGCGTCACATCGGGGGCCGGTGCCATCCGGAACGGAACTTCGCGCGTCGCGGCGGCGCCGGGCAATCGCGGCGGTCCGCGAATGCCGCTCGTCGTCGGCGCTCCGGTTCGGGTGAATGCCGACGCGGTCCGCGCCAGCCGCCCGTCGAGCTCGATTGAGGGGAGTAGCGAATGTCATTGCTGATTGGTGTTCCGCGGGAATCCTTTCCCGGCGAGAAGCGGGTCGCGACGGTCCCCGATGTCGTCGAAAAGCTGATCAAGCTGGGCTTTCGGGTCGCGGTCGAATCGGACGCCGGCGACGCGGCGAATTTCCCGGACGACGAATACCGCGCCGCGGGCGCCGAGGTCGTGGCCACCGCCGCCGAGCTGTGGGCGAAATCCGACATCGTCTTCAAGGTGCGTCCGCCGACGAGCGATGAAGTGGCGTTGATGCGCGAAGGCGGCACGCTGATCGACTTCATCTGGCCGGCGCAGAACCCCGAGCTGATGCGGCAGCTGGCGGCGAAGAAGGCCACGGTGCTCGCGATCGACTCGCTGCCGCGCCAACTCTCGCGCGCGCAGAAGATGGACGCGCTGACGTCGATGGCCGGCGTCAGCGGCTATCGCGCGGTGATCGAAGCCGCCAACGCATTCGGTCGCTTTTTCAACGGCCAGATCACGGCCGCGGGCAAGATCCCGCCGGCCAAGGTCTTCATCGCCGGCGCCGGCGTGGCGGGCCTCGCCGCGATCGGCACGGCCGCCAATCTCGGCGCCATCGTGCGCGCGAACGACACGCGCGCCGAGGTAGCGGACCAGGTGGTGTCGCTCGGCGGCGAGTTCGTCAAGGTCGACTACGAGGAGGAAGGCTCCGGTGGCGGCGGCTACGCGAAGGTGATGAGCGAGGGCTTCCAGCAGGCGCAGCGCGCGATGTACGCGAAGCAGGCACGCGAGGTCGACATCATCATCACCACCGCACTGATCCCCGGCAAGCCCGCGCCGCGGCTCATCACCGCCGACATGGTGAAGAGCATGAGACCCGGCAGCGTCATCGTCGACATGGCGGCCGAGCAGGGCGGCAACTGCGAGCTGACTGAGCCCGGCAAGTCCGTGGTGAAGCACGGCGTCACGATCATCGGCTACACGGATCTCGCGAGCCGCCTCGCCAAGCAGTCGTCGACGCTTTACTCGAGCAACCTGCTGCGCCTGACCGAGGAGCTTTGCAAGACGAAGGACGGTGTCATCGACGTCAACATGGAGGACGACGCCATCCGGGGCCTGACGGTGATCAAGGAGGGCGAGATCACCTGGCCGCCGCCGGCACCGAAGCTCACTGCGGCCCCGGCGGCACCCGCCGCGAAGCCGGCGGTGGTGCCGGCAAAGCCGAAAGGCCACGGGCACGGCGGCGGCGGCCCGATGTCGCTGCGGAAGATGATCGTGCTGTTCGGCATCGGCGGAGCGCTGTTCCTGCTGGTCGGCCGGTACGCGCCGCCGAGCTTCCTCGCCCACTTCACCGTGTTCGTGCTGGCCTGCTTCGTCGGTTACATGGTCGTCTGGAACGTGACCCCGGCGCTGCACACGCCGCTGATGAGCGTGACCAACGCGGTCTCGAGCATCATCGCCATCGGAGCGCTGGTCCAGATCGCGCCGGACCTGACGCGGATCTCCGCCGACCTCTCGCGCCCGAACGAGTGGATACGCTGGCTATCCGTCGGCGGCATCGCACTCGCCACGATCAACATGTTCGGCGGTTTCGCGGTCACCCGGCGCATGCTGGAGATGTTTCGCAAATGAGGTTTCGCAAATGAGGTTTCGCAAATGAGGTTTCGCAAATGAGGTTCCGCGAGTGAGGAAGACAAGATCATGACCTCCAGCCTTTCGACGGTCTCCTACCTCGGAGCCACCATCCTCTTCATCCTGTGTCTCGGCGGGCTCTCCAACCCGGAGACGTCGCGGCGCGGCAACCTCTACGGCATGATCGGAATGACGATCGCGGTGCTGGCGACCGTGTTCGGCATCCAGGTCACCGCCGCCGGCCTGCCCTACATCGCCGGCGCGATGCTCGTCGGTGCACTGATCGGCCTGTACGCCGCACGCGTCGTGAAGATGACGCAGATGCCCGAGCTTGTGGCGCTGATGCACAGCCTCGTCGGTCTCGCGGCCATGCTGGTCGGCTATGCCAACTTCGTCGATCCGACCGTGTCGGCCGCGATGAGCCCTGCCGAAAAGACGATCCACGAAATCGAGATGTACGTCGGCGTGCTGATCGGCGCCGTCACCTTCTCCGGCTCCGTGATCGCGTTCGGCAAGCTGTCGGCACGGATCACGGGCAAGCCGGTCCTGCTGCCGGGCCGGCACCTCGTCAACCTCGCCGGGCTGCTGATCGTCCTCTACTACGGATACGTGTTCATCAACGCCCACGGCGTGCAAGAGGGGCTGACGCCGATGATCGTGATGACCGTCGTCGCGCTGCTCTTCGGCGTCCACATGGTGATGGCGATCGGCGGCGCGGACATGCCGGTCGTCGTGTCGATGCTGAACAGCTACTCGGGCTGGGCTGCGGCGGCCACCGGCTTCATGCTCTCGAACGACCTACTCATCGTGGTCGGCGCGCTGGTCGGCTCGTCCGGTGCGATCCTGTCCTACATCATGTGCAATGCGATGAACCGCAATTTCCTCAGCGTGATCGCCGGCGGCTTCGGCACCGACAGCGGCGCCCCGGCGGCGGCGGGCGCCGTGCAGCCGGCAGGCGAGGTGAACCCGATCCTGGCGCCCGAAACCGCCGAATTGCTGCGCGAAGCGAAGAACGTGATCATCGTCCCGGGATACGGCATGGCGGTGGCACAGGCGCAGCACACTGTCTATGAAATCACGAAGGTGCTGCGCGAAAAGGGCGTCAACGTCCGCTTCGGCATCCATCCGGTGGCCGGTCGCATGCCGGGGCACATGAACGTGCTGCTGGCCGAGGCGAAGGTGCCCTACGACATCGTGTTCGAGATGGACGAGTTGAACGAGGACTTCCCCGACACGGACGTGGCGATGGTCATCGGCGCCAACGACATCGTCAACCCGGCCGCGCAGGAGGACCCGACGAGCCCGATCGCCGGCATGCCCGTGCTCGAGGTCTGGAAGGCGAAGTCGTCGATCGTGATGAAGCGCAGCATGGCGTCGGGCTACGCCGGCGTCGACAATCCGCTGTTCTACAAGGACAACAACCGGATGCTGTTCGGCGACGCCAAGAAGATGCTCGACGAGGTCCTCGTGGCGCTCAAGTCCTGACGTTCCGTCGGGTATTCTGTCGCGGCGCGGTCCGGGTGGATCCGCGGGCCGCCGCGCCCTGCAGTCGCGGCGTGCGCCGGCAACGCCGACGTGATCGCGACACCCGCGCATCGGCATGTGATACAAGTCCGGCCATGATGGTCACTGCTTGCAATCAAGCGCCCGCCGCCACGGCGGCAGCTGGCGTGCCTCCCCCTGCCTGACAGCGCCGACATGACTGCCACCGGACTGTCCCGCAAACCCGCGTTCTGGATCGTCTACGCGCTCGTCGCGTGCGCGGCACTCGGCGTCGCCTGGCGACTCTTTCCCCTCGCCATCCCGATTGTCAATCTCGAAATCCGGATGGACAGGAACGGCGCACTCGACCGGGCGCTGGCGCTCGCGGCCGAACGTTCGCTCGCGCCGGCGGATGCGAGGAGCGCCGCGCGCTTCACGCAGGACGAGTCGACGCAGAACTACGTCGAGCTCGAAGGCGGCGGCAAGGCGGCGTTCGCTAAGCTCGTCGAGGGCTCGGTCTATTCGCCTTACGGCTGGGAAGTTCGGCTCTTCAAGCCCGGCGAAGTGAGCGAAGCGTCGCTGCGCTTTCGCCCGGACGGCGCGAGCGACGGCTTCACCAAGCGCGTCGCCGAGACGTTCGTTCCCGCCGATCCTGCCGGGCTTGCGCTGACGGCGGACGCGGCCCGGCAAATCGCCGAAACGCGCGCACGCGACGACTGGGGCGTGGACTTCGCGCCGTATCGTCCGCTCGAGACGACGCAGCAGACGCGCACGACCGGCCGCGTCGACCACACGTTCGTCTACGAGCGCACCGACGAGCGCATCGCCGACGCGCACTTCCGACTGCAGCTCGTCGTGTCCGGCAACGAGCTCACGTCGGTCAGGCGCTACGTGAACATCCCGGAATCGTTCGAGCGCCGGTATCAGGAGATGCGCTCCGCCAACAATACGATTGCCGGCGCCGCGAGCGTGGCCGCGGGCGTCCTCTACGGGCTGGGTGGCTGCATCTTCGGCGTGCTGTGGCTCGCGCGGCGGCACTGGCTGCAATGGCGCAGCGCGCGCAACGCCGGCTTTGCCGTCGGCGCGCTGGCGGGACTCATGGTGCTCGCATCCGCACCGGCCGCGTGGTTCGGCTTCGACACCGCGCAGTCGGTGCAGACCTTCTGGATCCGCGAAGTCGGCGCGGCGCTGGCCGTCGCGTTTCTCGGCGGAATTGCCCTCGGGCTCGTCTTCATGGCGGCGGAGAGCCTGTCGCGGTATGCGTTCGGCGAGCACCCGCAGCTGTGGCGCGTGTGGTCGATGGAAGCGGCGCCGACGAAGTCGATCCTCGGCCGCACGCTCGGCGGCTATTTCTTCGTCCCGATCGAGCTCGCGCTGATCGCGGCGTTCTACTACGCGACCAACCGCTGGGCCGGCTGGTGGCAGCCCTCCGAGGTGCTCACCGATCCCAACATCCTCAGCAGCGCCGTGCCCGCGCTGACGCCGATCGCGCAGGCGCTGCAGGCGGGATTCATGGAGGAGTGCCTGTTCCGCGCGGTGCCGATCTCGCTCGCGGCCATCATCGGCGCGCGGTTCGGGAAGCGCGGCCTCGCGATCGGCATCGCCGTCGTGCTGCAGGCGCTGGTGTTCGGCGCGGCGCACGCGAACTATCCGGGCTTCCCCGCGTATTCGCGGCTGGTCGAGCTCGTCGTGCCGGCGATGCTCTGGGCGCTCATCTTCCTGCGCTACGGGCTCGTGCCGACGATCCTGCTGCATGCGCTGTTCGACCTCGTGCTGATGTCGATCCCGGTGTTCCTCGTCGATGCGCCGGGAGCCGATCTCCAGCGCGCGCTGGTCATTGCCGCGGGACTCGTGCCGCTCGCTGTCGTACTCGTGCAGGGTTATCGCGCCGGCGCGTTCGGCGAGCTCGCGCCGGCGCTTCGCAATGGCGCGTGGCAACCGTCCGAGCGCGTCGACACGCCGGCAGCACCGCTGCTGCCGCAAAGCGTCCCCGAGCGAGGGTGGGTGCGGCGCTTCCAGCGCGCACTTCCATGGATGGGGATCGCCGGCCTCGCGGTCTGGATCGCCGCGACACCGTTCGGCATCGATACGCCGCCGCTGGCGATCAGCCGCGATGCCGCGATGACGGCGGCGGACGCGGCGCTCGCCGCGCGCGGGGTGACGCTCGGCCCGGAGTGGCAGCGCATGGCGACGACGCGCCTGGTGCGCGACGAACCGTCGCTCTGGCAGGCCCACAAGTTCGTGTGGCGCGAGGCGGGCCCGGACGCCTACGCGAGGCTGATCGGCAACACGCTCGCCCCACCGCTCTGGGACGTGCGCTATGCAAAATTCAGCGGCGATGTCGCCGAGCGCGCCGAGGAGTGGCGCGTCAGCATCGACGGGCGCGGTGGCGTCCGTCAGGTGCGGCATCGACTTCCCGAGGCGCGCCCCGGGGCCTCGCTCACTCGCGACGACGCGCTGGCGCTCGCGCAGCGCGCGCTTGTGCGGGAGCTCGCGCAGAATCCTGCCGCATTGAAGCTCGTCGGCGCCAACGAGAAGGCGCAGCCGGCGCGCGTCGACTGGTCGTTCACGTTCGCCGACCCGCGGATCGACGCCGGCAAGGGTGCCGAAGCCCGCGCGGTGGTGGCTTTGGGTGGCGACGAGGTCACGAGCTACGGTCGCTACGTCGAGGTGCCCGAGATCTGGCAGCGCACCGAGCGCGAGCGCGATGGCCGGCTTTCGTTCGTCAAGATGTCGATCGCGGCGGCCGTCGCCATCGCGGCGCTGGCGGCGCTCGTGATGGCGATCTTCAACTGGACCCATCGCCGCTGCGACCGTCATGCGCTGATGATCGTGGCGTCGATCGCGTTCGTGCTGATGCTGATCGGCTACGCCAACGCCTGGCCGACGCTCGCCATGGGACTCGACACCACGGAGCCGGTGGCGTCCCAGATCGGCTTGAGCGCGGCCGGCATGCTGCTCGGCGCGGCGATCGCCGCGCTGCTGTTCGGATTGCTGGCCGGCGTCGGCGCGTGGGCGAGCGAGCGCCAGCCGCCGCACCGGCTCGAAGGAGATCGCGCGCCGTGGATGCTGGGCGTGGCCGCGGCGCTCGTCGCGGCCGGTGTCGGCGCCGCGCTCGGCGGTCTCGCGCCGGCAACCGTGCCGCGGTGGCCATCCTATCCGTTCGAGGCGCTGGCGTTTCCGGCACTCGGCGCCGCCGCGAGCGGTGCGCAGCTCGTTGCGACCGCAGGGGTGGGACTCTTCTTCATGTACTGGCTCGAGCGCGTCACGGGCGAATGGCGGCGGCACGGCTGGCTCGCGATGGTGGTGCTGGTCGCCGTCGTGACGATCGTGTCGGTGGTCGACGCGCCGGACATGCTTGGAGCTGCCGTCGGTGGGATTGCGACCGGCATCGCGGCGGCGGCGATCGTCTTCGGGCTCCTGCGCTTCGACTACCGCGCGGTGCCCGCGTACATGGCGACCGGCATCGTGCTGCATGCCGTCGCGGCGGCGATCCGAAGCGGCGCCGACGGTGCCTACCTTCGTTTCGCGATCGACGCCGCGGTCACCGTCGCCGCGACGTGGGCAGTGACGCGCTACCTCACTCGCGCCCGCGAACGCATGGCGGCCGCGGCTGCGCTCGGTGCCTGACACTGCCGCTTCGGGAGGGATGTCGCGGCGGTCCCGATCAGTCGCCGGTGTTGCCGGGATCGAGCCGCGCGATCATCAGGTGAAATGAGTTGCGCAGCCCCGCCTTCGCGAATCCGCAGCGCTCGTACATGCGGATCGCGGGATTCTCCGGATGCACGGTGAGGGATACCTGACGATATCCCGCCGCACGCGCCGCCGCGAGCGCGGCCTTCAGCAGCGGCTCACCGATTCCCTGGCGCTGGTGCCCGGGAAAAAGCGCAATGCCGAGCTGCGGCGTGGCGTCGTCGACGTAGCCCAGGCCCTGACCGTTTTTCACGAGACGCATCCAGCAGGCACCGATCGGCGCTCCGCCCGGCGACGCCTGCGCGACGACGCCGACATCCGTCGGCGCGCCCCAGTTCTCCGCGTAGATCCGAACATGCGGACTTTGCAGGATCTCGCGCGGGCGCAACGGCGCCGGCGGCGGATCCCACAGCGCGACGTGGAGCAGCTCCCAAAGAAGCGCCTGGTCCGCGGCGACGAGCGGGCGGAACGTCACGGCGCCGTCGTTCTCGCGCACTGCGCTACTGGATCTTCACCCAGTAGGGAATGACGTTGTTGTCGGCGCGGTGCACGGCCGTGACGTTCGAGCGCACCGCCCACGGGATCATCTGCCGGTGCAGCGGCAGATGGTTGATCTCGGCGGCCTGCGCCGCGAGCGCCGCGTGGATCTCGTCGAGGCGCTGCGCTGCATTCATGTCGACCTTGATCTTCGCGATCAGCTCGTCCTGCTTCGGGTTCGTGTAGCGGCCGTAGTTGTAGTCGCCGTCGCCCTTGCCGTTGTAGGTGGCCAGCACCGGCTGCAGGATGAAGATCGCGTCGATCGTCGCGCCGCCCCAGCCTAGCATGTACATGCTGGTGTCGAGCTTCTCGATCTTGGGGAAGAAGTTCGCGCGCGGCATCGCGTTCACTCGCGTCACGACGCCGATCTGCGCCCACATCGCGGCCAGCGCCTGACAGATCTTCTCGTCGTTGACGTAGCGGTTGTTCGGGCAGTCGAGCGTGACCTCGAACCCGTTCGGATAGCCCGCTTCCGTCAGCAGCGCCTTCGCGTGCGCCTTGTCATAAGGCAGCCGCTTCTCGAGCTCGGGCGTGGTCTGTATCGGCGAGGGCAGCATCACGCCGGTGGGCTGCGCGAGGCCGCGCATCGTGTTCTTCTTTATCGCCTCGATGTCGATCGCCTCGTAGAGCGCCTGGCGCACGCGCTTGTCCTTGAACGGATTCCTTCCTTTGATGTTGGAGTAGAGGAGCTCGTCGCGCCCCTGGTCCATCGCGATGAACACGACGCGATTCTCGATGCCTTCGAGGATCTTGATGCCCGGCGTCTGCGTGAGCCGCGGCACGTCCTGCGGCGGCGGGTCGTTGACGAGATCGACCTCGCCGGAGATGAGCGCGGCGACGCGCGTCGCGTCCGAGACGATCGGCGTGTAGACGACCTCGTCGGCGTTGCCTTCGAACTGGCCTTCCTTGAGACCCCACCAGTTCGGGTTCTTGACGAGCACGGTCTTGATGTCGGGCTCGCGCGCCTTCAGCATGTAGGGACCCGTGCCGTTCGCCTGATGCGCGGTGATCATGTCCTCCTTCTGCGTGTAGTTCTGCGGCTTCGTCGCGCGGTTCTTCTCGCACCACGACTTCGACATGATGTTGATCAGCGCCACGTGGCTCAACTCGATGGGGTTCGGCCCGTTGGTCGTGAACTCGACGGTCAGGTCGTCGATCTTCTTCGGGATGCCGGACGCGTTCGCGTAGACACGCAGCTGCGAGGTCTCGGAGCGCGCGCGCTCGAAGCTGAACACGACGTCGTCGGCGGTGAACGGCGTGCCGTCGTGGAACTTGACGCCGGGGCGCAGCTTGAACCGCCACGTGGTCGGGCCGACCTGCGTCCACGACGTCGCGAGCGCGGGGACGAGATCGAGCTTCTTGTCGCGCACCAGCAGGAACTCGTAGACCAGCGCGTTGATGTTGTTGGTGAGGTTCTCGTTCTGCGCGTGCGGATCGGTCGTCTGCATGTCGCCGCGGCCCGCCCAGCGCAGCGTCTTCGCGTCGGCGCAGGTGAGTGCCAGCGTGCAGGCCGCGACGAGGGCGGCGGCAAATAGGATCGTGCGTTTCATGCGTCCTCCCGGATGTCTGGCGCGCCGTTGCAGGGCGCGCGGCGGTTCGGCTGGCGAGATCATAACGCCCCGGCGCGCCGCGGGGAGTAGAATCCGCGCCGCCGGCACCGCGACGTCGCACCGGCGCGAGAGCTGCCCTCCCGCCGTGCCCCCACGAGCCCCCCGCATGCCGAATCCTCCGTCCGCCGCGCGCCTCGCGGCCGAACTCGACGACGCGCTCGTCGCCGATGCGATTCCGCTTGCCGCGCGGATCGAGCGCGCGCGGGGGAGCCGTGCCGGCGCCGCCGAGTGGGAGCGGATCGCCGCGGCGATCGCACGTTCGCGCGAAAAGCGGGGACAGCGCGGCGCCCGGCGCCCGGTCATTGGCTATCCGCCCGAGTTGCCGGTCGCACAGCGGTCCGACGAGATCGCCGCTGCGATCCGCGCGCACCAGGTCGTGATCGTCTGCGGCGCAACCGGCTCCGGCAAGACGACGCAGCTGCCGAAGATCTGCCTCGCCATCGGCCGCGGCGAGCGCGGCCTCATCGGCCACACGCAGCCGCGCCGGATCGCCGCGCGCGCCGTCGCGACGCGCATCGCCGCCGAGCTCGGCACGCCGCTGGGCGAGACGGTCGGCTACAAGGTGCGATTCACCGATCACACGCGCCCCGATGCGTTCATCAAGCTGATGACCGACGGCATCCTGCTCGCGGAGACGCAGGGCGATCGCCTGCTCGCCGCCTACGACACGCTGATCATCGACGAGGCGCACGAGCGCAGCCTCAACATCGACTTCCTGCTGGGCTTCCTGAAGCAGCTGCTGCCGCGGCGGCCCGACCTCAAGGTGATCATCACCTCGGCCACGCTCGACGCCGAGCGCTTCGCGCGCCATTTCGGAACTGGAGCAATGCGCCGGCGCCGGTGATCGAGGTCTCGGGCCGGGTGTATCCCGTCGAGATCCGCTACCGTCCGCTCAAGTCGGACGAGGCCGAGGCGGACGACGAGGAGGAGCTCGAGGACGCGATCGTCGCCGCGGCCGAGGATCTGTGGCGCGAGGGGCCGGGCGACATCCTGGTCTTCCTGCCGGGCGAGCGGGAGATCCGCGAGACGGGCGAGCTCCTGCGCAAGGAGCTCGCGCGGCGGCCGTATGCCGGCGCGGTCGAGATCCTGCCGCTCTACGCGCGGCTCGGCGTCCCCGAGCAGCAGCGCGTGTTCGCGCCGTCGCGCGGGCGACGGATCGTACTCGCAACCAACGTCGCCGAGACCTCGCTCACCGTGCCGGGCATACGCTATGTGATCGATGCAGGGCTCGCCCGCGTCAAGCGCTACTCGCTGCGCAACAAGACGACGCTGCTCGCGATCGAGCGCGTGTCGCAGGCGGCCGCGAACCAGCGCGCCGGCCGCTGCGGCCGTGTCGCCGACGGCATCTGCGTGCGGCTCTACAGCGAGACGGATTTCGCCGCGCGGCCGCAGTACACCGATCCCGAGATCCAGCGCAGCTCGCTCGCGGCGGTGATCCTGCGAATGGCGTCGCTGCGCCTCGGCGCGGTCGACGCCTTTCCGTTCGTCGAGCCGCCGTCGCCGCGCGCGATCACCGATGGCTACCAGCTGCTGCAGGAGCTCGGGGCCGTCGACGCGGAACGCGCGCTGACGAAGACGGGACAGGAGCTCGCGCGATTGCCGGTCGATCCGCGCGTGGGACGCATGATCGTCGCGGCGCGCGAGCGCGACTGCCTCGCCGAGGTGCTGGTGATCGCGAGCGCGCTGTCGGTGCCCGACCCGCGCGACCGGCCGCTCGACAAGCAGCAGAAGGCGGACGAGGCACACCGACTGTTCCGCGACGAGCGCTCCGACTTCCTGTCGCTGATCGCGCTGTGGGAGTTCTTCGGCGAGCGGCTCGCGGAAAAGCTCTCCCACCGCCGCGTGGTCGAGGCGTGCCGCGCGCAGTTCGTGTCGTTCCTGCGCCTCACCGAATGGCGCGAGGTGCACGCGCAGCTCACGCACGAGCTGACCGAGCTCGGCTGGAAATGGCAAACGCACCTTCCCGAAGCGATCGATGCGGCGCGCTATCGCTCGATCCACGAGGCGCTCGCCACGGGACTTCTCGGCAACATCGGCAACAAGGACGCCGAGGGCGACGCGTATCTCGGCGCGCGCGGAATCCGCTTCCACCTGCATCCGGGGTCGGGCCTCGCGAAGAAGGGGCCGAAATGGGTCCTCGCGGCCGAGCTGGTCGAGACGTCGCGGCTCTACGCGCGCTGCGCGGCGAAGGTCGAGCCCGAATGGATCGAGGCCGTCGCCGGGGATCTCGTCACGCGCGATTACTTCGAGCCGAAATGGGACGCGGACCGCGGCGAGGTCGTCGCCAGCGAGCGCGTCGCGCTCTACGGTCTCACGCTCGTGCCGCGCCGCCGCGTGTCGTACGGTCGCGTCGATCCCGCGACCGCGCGCGAGGTCTTCATCCGCGAGGCCCTGGTTCCCGGCGAGCTTGCGAGCAAGGGGGCCTTCCTCGAGCACAACCGCCGCCTCATCGCGGATGTCGCCGAGCTCGAGCACAAGGCGCGCCGGCAGGACGTGCTGGTCGACGACGAGACCATCGCCGCGTTCTACGCCGAGCGCATCCCGGCGGGGATTCACTCGCTGGCGTCGTTCGAGCGTTGGCGTGCCGGGGCGGAGGCGACCGATCCGCACGTGCTCCTGCTCACCCGCGAGGCGCTGATGCGCCACGCGGCGGCGCACGTCACCGAGGAGCTCTTTCCGGAAACGATGGCAATGGCAGGCGCCACGCTGCCGCTCGCCTATCGCTTCGCCCCCGGACATCCGGAGGACGGCCTGACATTGACGGTGCCGCTTGCGCTCCTCAACCAGGTCGACGTCGCGCGCGCGAGCTGGCTCGTGCCGGGCATGATCCGGGAGAAGGTCACGTTCCTGCTGAAGGCCCTGCCGAAGGCGTGGCGCAATCGGGTGACGCCGCTGCCGCCGGCCGTCACCGCATTCCTCGAAGCCACGCCCGCAGGCGCGGCGCCGCTCGAGGCCGCGCTGCGCGGCTGGCTGCGCGAGACGCTGCGCGATGCGCCGGAGGCGGGCGTGTGGGATGCCGTCGCGCTGCCGCCGCATCTCCAGATGAATTTTCGCGTCGTCGATGCCGCGGAGCGCGAGCTCGCGAGCGGACGCGATCTCGACGCGCTCCGCGCGCAGCTCGGCGAAGCGGCGCAGCTCTCGTTCGCGAGCGAAGGCCCGGCGCTGGAGAAGCACGGCGTCACGTCGTGGGACTTCGGCGACCTGCCCGAAACGCTGACGCGAATGAAGGATGGCCGTCGCATCACCGGCTACCCGGCACTGGTCGACGACGGTGCCAGTGTGTCGGTCGTGCTGATGGACACGCGCGCGGCCGCGGAGACGGCGACGCGCGCGGGCGTCGTCCGGCTGATCCGGCTCGCCTTGAAGTCGAGCGTCGCGGCCTACGAAAAGGGCGGCCCCGGGTTCACCCAGGCGGCGCTGCAGCTGAAGCCCGCGCTCGCGACCGACGCGCTCCGCGACGACGCCCTCGCCGCGATCTGCGATCGGGCGTTTGTCGGCGACGATCCGATGCCGAGAAGCGAGCACGCGTTTGCGGAACAGGTGAAGCGGGCGCGAACGCGCCTGCCGGCCGTGGCGGAGTCGGTATTCCGGCTGCTCGCATCGATCGCCGCCGAGCATCACGCCGTGACGGCGCGCATCGGGCGGCTACCGGCAGCGCAGGGACGGCTCGGCGCGGAGGTCCGCGCGCACCGCGACGCGCTCGTGCACCCGGGATTCCTGCGGGCAACGCCGTGGTCCGCGCTGACGCAGCTGCCGCGCTACCTCAAGGCGCTCGAGCGGCGCCTCGCGAAATTCCCGGACAATCCCGAGCGCGACGCGAAGCACGCCGCGGCCCAGTCCGCGTGGTGGCAGCGCTACCGTGAACGGCGGGAGCGCAATCGCGCCGCCGGGCGCGAGGAGCCCGCGCTCGACGACTTCCGCTGGCTGCTGGAGGAGCTCGCGGTGTCGCTCTTCGCCCAGGAGCTCAAGACGCCGTTTCCCGTGTCATATAAGCGGCTGGAACGGCTGTGGGCCGACCTCGACCGGTGATTGCCCCGCTTTCCTCGCGTTGGCAGGGGCAATCCTGCTATGCTACAGTAACTTAGGGTTATATCGTTCTGACTTTTCAAGGATACTGCCGCTGCAGCGCAGGCCATCCAAAGGGATGGCCGGACGCGAGGCGCGATGAGTCTGCGCGGCGTGCGATGCGGCGCGGGGGCAGTGCCGGAGTTGTGACGAGGCTGCGAAGTTGAGCGAAACGACCACCACGGCGGCGCGACGCCCTGTCTCGCGCGAATCCTCGAAGATTCTTGCCGACTGCAGGGATCTCGCCGTGCATCGCCTGCTGCAGTCGTTCCAGACGTTGCTCGACAAGGTGTCGGACACGCTGATGGACCGCGCGGGCCGCACCGACCTGCGCGACGACCAGCAGAATTTCCTCGACGCGCGTTCGGCGCTGAAGACCGAGCGCGCCACGCTGATGCACGAGTTCGAGCGCCGCCTGCGCACCGTGTTCAACGATCGCATCGCCGGCAAGTCCGACCCGAAGGCCGACTTCTCCAAGGTGGACGCGCAGAAGCTGACCCTCGTCGAGAACATCACGATGGACGAGACGGTGCTGACCGGCAACATCGCGCGGGTCGTCGAGAACGTCTGCTATGAGGAGCTGCAGACGCTGAATCGCGCCATCGGCCATCTCGTCGGCAACCCCAATCTCGAGACGGCCGCCAATCCGCTGGCGCCCGAGGCGTTCGTCATCGCGTTCGCGGAAGCGCTGAAGACGGTGAAGGCCGAGCAGCGGGTCAAGTTCACGATCCTGAAGGAGCTGAACCAGGCGCCGCTGACCGACATCACCACGATGTACTCGGATCTCAACAAGCGACTGCAATCGCTGCACGTGATCCCGGCGGGCTCGCGTCCGTCCATCATCAACCGCGGCGGCGCGGCGGACCGCACCCGCGCGGCAGCCGGGCCCGACGGTGCGGATGCGCGCGGCGACCTGCAGCATCAGGCGCCGCCGGCCGAGATGGACGTGATGGCGCTGTTCCGGCGCATGTACGCCGGAGCGACCGCGGCCGCGCAGCCCGCGATGCCGCAGATCCCGGGCATGCCGCCGGGATTCCCGCAGATCGGCGGCGCGCCGATGCCGCAGGGCGGAGGCATGCCGCAGGGCTATCCGCCGATGGGTGGCGCGACGACGCCGTACCCGGCCGGCGGCGCGCCCGCCGGCGGCGATTTCCCGTCGATCGACATGGGCGAGCCGCACGCGTCCGGAGGGCGCTACATCCCGAGCGGCCCGCTGGCGGCGACGCCGTCGGGCTACATGCCGGGCGCACCGATCATCACGACGCCGGAGCTGGGCGAAGGGCTCGCGCGACTGCAGGCGGGCGAGAGCGGATTCGACCTCGGCGGCGGGCTCGTCCAGTTCGCCGGCATCCCGGAAGGCAAGCACAACGTCCTGCGCGACCTGCAGGATTCCCCGCTCGGCAAGCGGGCGAGCCAGCTCGAGTCGATGACGATCGAGCTGGTGGCGATGCTGTTCGACTTCATCTTCGAGACGCGCGATCTTCCGGACGGCATCAAGGCCTTGCTTGCGCGGCTGCAGATCCCCGTGCTGAAGGCCGCGATGCTGGACGGCGCGTTCTTCGCCAAGAAGTCGCACCCGTCGCGGCTGCTCGTCAACGCGCTCGCGCAGGCGGGCCTCGGCTGGTCGCCGGTGATGGGCCAGGACGATCCGCTCTACAAGAAGATCGACGGCATCGTCCACAAGGTCCTCGACGGATTCTCCGACAACCTCGCGCTGTTCGACGAGCTGCGCGAGGAGCTGGAGACGTTTCTCGCCGAGGAGGAGAAGGCGGCGGAAGCGAACATCCAGTCGACCGCCGAGGAAATCAACCAGAACGACCGGCGCAAGATCGGCGTCGCCGTTGCGCGCGCCGAGATCGAGCGCCGGATCGAAACCTACCCGATCCCGAACTTCCTCGCCGTGTTCCTGCGCGAGCACTGGCAGAAGACCCTCGAGAGCGTCTACCTGTCCGACGGCGAGGAAAGCGAGTCGTGGGGCCAGGCGGTCGCCACGCTCGAGGACCTCGTCTGGAGCGTGCAGCCCAAGAAGTCCAACGAAGACCGCCGCCATCTCGTCGCGCTGCTGCCGTCGCTGCTGAAGCGGATGTCGGCCGGCATGCACGGGCGCGCGTGGGTGCCGGCAGACCGCGAGCGATTCATGGCGAACCTCGTCGAGGCGCACGCGGCGGCGGTGAAACCCTCGCTCTCGGCGGCGCAGCTCGCCACCGCGGCGGTTGCGCAGCAGGCGAAGGCGGAAGCCGAGCAGGCGAAGGCTGCCGGCGACGACGCGGCGGCGCAGCGCGCCGAGGAGCTCGCGACGGCGATGTCGGCGGCCGAGCCGGCGCCGGTCGAGGAAACGCCGGAAGTCATCGACGACCAGTACCTCGAGATCGCGCAGAACCTCGACCGCGGCATGTGGATCGAGTTCGAGGCCGACGACGGCCAGCTCGCGTTCGCGAAGCTCGCCTGGGTGAGCCCGCTGCGCGGCACCTACCTCTTCACCAACCGGCAGGGCCAGAAGGCGCTGTCGATGACGGCGGACGAGCTCGCGCAGCGCTTCCGCGAGGATCGCGCGCGGCTGGTCGAAGCGGAGCCGCTGATCGATCGCGCGCTCGGCAGCGTCATCGCCCAGATGGCGGAAAAATATCCCGAGCCTGCCGCCGCCGATTGACGCCGCCGCGCGCGCCGTCCGCGCGCATCATCGCCTGAACGTGTCATCACGCCGCTTCGCCCGATGCTGACTGCGATTGCCGCGGCGCTCGCACGCGCGTTCGCGCTGCTCGCCGACCGGCGCATCGTCATGCTGCTCGTCGTGCCGGTCGGGGCGGCGATCGTGCTCTGGATTGCGCTCGCAATCGCGTTCTGGACACCGCTCGCAGCGGCGATCGCCGCGCTCGTCGGCGAGTGGGTCCACGACGGCGCCTTCGCGTGGCTCGGTGCCGCCGCCGGCAACCTGACGGCCTTCGTCGTGCTGACCGCGGCGTCGGGACTGCTGGCGCTCGCGGCGATCGCCGTGTTCGCCGGTCCGGTCTTCACGCGAGCGGTGGAAGCGCGCTACCACCCGACGCTCGAGCGCAAGGCGGGCGGGACCGTCGTCGGCAGTCTCGTCAATGCGGTGGTCGCGATCGCGGTGTTCGTGCCGCTCTGGTGCCTCGCGCTGCCGCTCGCATTCCTTCCGCCGATCGGCATTGCGGCGACGCTGCTGCTGAACGCCTGGCTCAACCAGCGCCTGTTCCGCTACGACGCGCTCGCCGAGCACGCGAGCGCCGCGGAGCGTGCGCAGGTGATCGCATTGGCGCGCGGGCGCTTCTTCGGACTCGGGCTCGTGCTGGCGCCGCTTTCGTTCGTGCCCTTCGTCAACCTGATCGCACCGGTCTACGCCGGCCTCGCCTTCACCTGCCTGGCGCTGGACGAGCTTGCCGCACTGCGCCAACGGAGCATTCCCGCATGAAGACGAAAGACGGCGGACCGCCGCACCCCGGAACGGGACTCGACGGCAGCGGCAGGTGGTACGACGACGTTGTCGCGGGCGAAACATTTGCGCGCACGCTGACGGTCACCGACACCCACATCGTGCTGGGCGCCGGGCTGATCGGCGACTTCAACCCGCACCACGTCGACGATCTCTACGCGAAGCAATCCCGCTTCGGCACGCGGATCCTGCACGGAATGATCACCAGCGCGCTGATGGGCGCGCCGGTCGGCATGTATTTTCACGGCACCGCGATCGCCTACGTCGAGCACGCGGTGCGCTTCACCGCACCCGTGCGCGCCGGCGACACGCTGACGACGGCGTGGACGGTGACGGACTGCGTGGACAAGCCGCGGCATCGCGGCGGATTGGTGATGCTGCGCGGCGAATGCCGCAATCAGGACGGCATCACGGTGGCGACCGCCGACGCGAAGATGCTGGTAGAGGCCCGCTTGCCTGCGACGGCGAGGCCAGCGCGCGCGCGCATTCGGCGATGAGATCCGGGCCGCGGTAGATGAGGCCCGTGTAGACCTGGACCAGCGTCGCGCCGGCGTCGATCTTTTCCTTCGCATCGGCACCGGTCAGGATGCCGCCGACGCCGATCACCGGCAGCGCCCCGTCGAGCGCGTGCGCGAGCCGGCGCACGACCTCGGTGGCCATCTCCCGCAGCGGCCGACCGGATAGCCCGCCCGTCTCGTCGGCGTGACGCAAGCCCTTGACGCCCGGGCGCGCGATGGTGGTGTTGGTGGCGACGACACCGTCGATCCGGTGCGCGACGAGGAGGCGGGCGATGCCTTCGATGGCGCCGGGCGTGAGATCCGGGGCGATCTTCACCGTCACCGGCGTGTACTTGCCGTGCTTGTCGGCGAGCGTCGCCTGCTCGCGCTTCAGCGCGGTCAGCAGCGCCTTCAGCGCGGCGTCGGCCTGCAGCTCGCGCAAGCCCCGGGTGTTGGGCGACGAGATGTTCACGGTGACGAACGACGCGCGCTGGTAGACGGCACGCAGGCAGCCGACGTAGTCGTCGACGGCATGCTCGTTCGGCGTGTCGAAGTTCTTGCCGATGTTGAGCCCGAGGATGCCGGCGTAGCGCGCCTTCGCGGCGTTGGCGAGAAAGAGCTCGATGCCGCCGTTGTTGAAGCCCATCCGGTTGATCAGCGCCTGCGCCTCGATGAGCCGGAAGAGCCGCGGCTTCGGATTGCCGGGCTGCGCGCGCGGCGTCACCGTGCCGCATTCGATGTGGCCGACGCCGAAGGCGGCGAGGCCGTCGATGTGCTCGCAGTTCTTGTCGAGTCCCGCGGCGATGCCGATGCGGTTGGGGAAGTCGAGCCCCATCGCGGTGACCGGCGACGGCACGACCGCGGGAAGGACGAGCTTCGTGATGCCCGCCTTCGCGGCGACGTCGAGGCTCGCGAACGCGGCGTGGTGCGCGGCTTCGGGATCGAGCGCGAAGAGGAACGGGCGAAAAAGCGGATAGAGCATGTAGGTGGGAATGTTGCAGTGCAATGATACCATTTGCACCATCACGCTTCGTGACTCGTGCGAAGCGCACTCCGGGATTCGCCTGACCGTGCTTCGTCAAGTCATTGCCTGCCTCCTCGCGCCGGCGGCGCTCGTCGCGGCCGCACCGCTCGGCGCGGCGCCGCCACACGATTTCGCCGCCCGCCCGGACGTGCGCGCCTTTATCGACGAAATGGTCGAGACGCAGGATTTCGACAGGAAGACGCTGCTGCGCGCGTTTCAGGCGGCGCGCGTCCAGCGCGACGTCATCGCCGCGATGCAGCGGCCGCTCCTGGAGCCGCCGAAGTGGTTCGAATATTCGCGCCGGTTTCTTTCCCCGCGGCGCATCGACGGCGGCGTCGCGTGGTGGAACGAGAATGCCGACGCGCTCGCGCGCGCCGAGACCCAGTTCGGGGTTCCCGCGGAAGTCATCGTCGCGATCGTCGGCGTCGAGACCGACTACGGACGCAACGTCGGCAAGCACCGCGCGTTCGACGCGCTCGCGACGCTTGCCTTCGATTACCCGAGGCGCGCTACCTTCTTCCGCGGCGAGCTTCGCGATTTCCTGCTGCTGACGCGGGCGCTCGGTGTGCCGCCGCGCACGCTCGAGGGGTCGTTCGCCGGCGCGCTCGGCGTCCCGCAGTTCATGCCGGGGAGCTACCGCAGCTTCGCCGTGGATTTCGACGGCGACGGCCGCATCGACCTCTGGAAGAGTCCCGCGGACGTCGCCGGCAGCGTCGCCAACTTTCTCGCGCGTCACGACTGGCAGCCCGGGCAGCCCGCGCTCCTGCCCGCGGTGATCGCCCCCGAGGCCCGCGACGATGCGCTGCGGCGCCTCGACGGCGGCATCAGCGAGCGCCGCGCGCTGGAGCTGTGGGCGGCCGACGGCGTCACCGCGGCGGCGGCGCCCGACACGCTCGCGGCCGAGCCCGTGGGCCTCCTGATGCTGGAGGAGGCGGGCGAGGGTGCCGACGCCGCGAGCTTTCGCATCGCCTGCCACAACTTCTACGTGCTGACGCGCTACAACCGCAGCCGGCTCTACGCGACCGCGGTGTGGGACCTCGCGCAGGCAATACGCACGCAGCGCGGGGAGCCGCCGAGCTGAACGGCTGGCGCCACGACGAGGCCACGATGCCGATCGAGCCGGACAAGGATCTGCCGCTGCGCGAGGACACCCGCCTTCTCGGACGCATCCTCGGCGACGTGCTGCGCGCGCAGACCGGCGAGGAAGGCTTCGCGCGGATCGAGGCGATCCGCCAGACCGCGATCCGCTTCCGCCGCGCCGGAGCGGAGGACGCGAGCGGTGTGCGCGCGCAGCTCGGCGCGCTGCTGAACGACCTGTCCATCGGGGCCACGCTCGACGTCGTGCGCGCGTTCAGCTACTTTTC
This sequence comes from uncultured beta proteobacterium, assembly GCA_963717695.1. Classification (GTDB taxonomy): domain Bacteria; phylum Pseudomonadota; class Gammaproteobacteria; order Burkholderiales; family Casimicrobiaceae; genus CAIWHR01. The sequence goes on from CAVQWR010000007.1 coordinate 451,751, forward strand.
GCATCTCGCGAACATCGCCGAGGACGTGCACCAGAATCGCAGACGGCGGGCGCACGCGCTCGCCGGCTCGCCGCCGCAGCGCGGCAGCCTCGCCGACGCGCTCGACCGCATCGCCGCGCACGACGTCGACGGCCGCGCGCTGCAGGACTGGTTCGCGACCGCGCTGGTGTGCCCGGTGCTGACCGCGCATCCGACCGAGGTGCAGCGCAAGAGCATCCTCGACTGCGAGCGCGAGATTGCGCGGCTCCTGCAATGGCGCGATCGCGAGGTGCTGACGCTCGAGGAATCGAACGCGCTCGAGACGGGTCTGCTGCGCCAGGTGCTGGCGCTCTGGCAGACCGCGATGATCCGGCTGTCGCGCCTCGCGGTCGTCGACGAGATCGACAACGGCCTTGCGTACTACCGGCACACCTTTCTCGCGGAGCTGCCCGCCCTCTACCGCGGGCTGGAAGAGGGCCTCGCGCGGCGCTTCCGCTTCGGCGCGCCGCTGCGCGTGCCGCCGTTCTTCCGGCTGGGATCGTGGATCGGCGGCGACCGCGACGGCAATCCGTTCGTGGTCGCGTCGACGCTCGAATACGCGGTCACGGCGCAGGCGACGCTCGCGCTGTCGCACTACCTCGACCAGGTCCATCGGCTGGGGAGCGAGCTCTCGCTGTCGACACGCCTCGTCACGCCCACGCCGGAGCTCCTCGCGCTCGCGTCGATGGCAGGCGATGCCAATCCGCACCGCGCCGACGAGCCCTATCGGCAGGCGCTGATCGGCGTCTACTCGCGGCTCGCCGCGACTGCGCGGACGCTCACCGGTCACACGCCGGCGCGCAAGGCGCACGCCGATCTCGGCCCGTACGCGACGCCTCAGGCCTTCATCGCCGACCTCACGACGATCGAGGCGTCGCTCGCGACGCACGGCGCGACGCCGCTGGCGGAGGGCCGGCTCGTGCCGCTGAAGCGCGCCGTCGAGGTGTTCGGGTTCCATCTCGCGGTGCTCGACCTGCGGCAGAACGCCGACGTGCACGAGGCGGTTGTCGCCGAGCTCCTCGCGGCCGCGGGCGCCTGCGCCGATTACGCTGCGCTTTCCGAGGCGGATCGCCAGACGCTGCTGCTCTCCGAGCTCGCGTCACCGCGACTGCTGCACTCTCCGCACCTCGGCTATTCCGAGCGCACCGGCAGCGAGCTCGCGATACTTCGCGCCGCCGCCGACATCCACCGCCGCTACTCCGCGGAGGCGCTGCCGAACTACGTGATCTCCAAGTGCCAGTTTGTGTCGGACCTGCTCGAGGTCGCAGTGCTGCTGAAGGAGGTCGGCCTCGTCCGCGGCAACGTGCTCGCCGTCAACATCGTGCCGCTCTTCGAGACGATCGACGATCTCGACCGCTGCGCGACGGTGATGCGCGCGGCGTTCGCGCTGCCGCGCTATCGCGCGTGGCTCGAGGGGCGCGGGGGCACGCAGGAAGTCATGCTGGGCTATTCGGACAGCAACAAGGACGGCGGCTATCTCACCGCGAACTGGGCGCTCTATCGTGCCGAGCTCGCGCTGGTCGCGGCGTTTCGCGAGCACGGCATCCACCTGCGCCTGTTCCACGGTCGCGGCGGCACGGTGGGCCGCGGCGGCGGCCCGAGCTTCGATGCGATCCTCGCCCAGCCGGCAGGCAGCGTCGGCGGCGGACTGCGCATCACCGAGCAGGGCGAGATCATCGCGAGCAAGTACGCCGACCCGGAGCTCGGCCGGCGCAATCTCGAGACCCTGGTCGCGGCGACGCTCGAGGCGGCGCTGCTCGATCACGAGCGCCTCGGCGAGCGCGCGGCGCTTTACTTCGCGACGATGGACGAGCTTGCCACCCGCGCGCTACGCGCCTATCGCTCGCTCGTGTACGAGACGCCCGAATTCGCGGAATATTTCCGCGCCGCGACGCCGATCGCGGAGATTGCCGAGCTCAACCTCGGGAGCCGGCCGGCGTCGCGCACGGCCTCGCGCCGCATCGAGGACCTCCGTGCGATTCCGTGGGTCTTCAGCTGGGGCCAGTGCCGGCTGATGCTGCCGGGCTGGTACGGTTTCGGCACGGCGGTCGAAGAATGGCTCGCGGCGCACCCGGACGGCGCCCCGCTGCTCGCGGCGATGCACGACGACTGGCCGTTCTTTCGCAGCGTGCTGTCCAACATGGGCATGGTGCTCGCGAAGACCGATCTCGCGATCGCGTCGCGCTACGCCGAGCTCCACCCGGATGTGCGCGTGCGCGACGAGATCTTCGGCCGCATCACGGCCGAGCACGCGCGCAGCGTGGCGCAGCACGGCGCGATCACCCGCGGCGCCGGCCTTCTCGGCGACAACCCGACGCTCGCGCGGAGCATCCGCAACCGGTTTCCCTACCTCGACCCGCTCAATCACCTTCAGGTCGAGCTGCTGCGCCGCTACCGCGGCGGGCAGACCGACGAGCGGACGAAGCGGGCGATTCATCTCACGATCAACGGATTGGCGGCCGGCCTGCGCAATTCCGGGTAGCACTGCGGCGCTTAGCCGCTTGCCGTGCGGTGCGTGTTGCCGCGTCCGCCGCCCGCACCGAAACGGCGTCCGGAACGACGGCGGACGCCGCTTGGTGCTGCGCGGCGGCTCGCGGAAAAGCGAATGCCGTGCGTCTGTTACAACAACTCGTGGGCGGAGCGGAACTGCTGCTTCCGTCGATGCGGTACGGCGCCGATCGCCGCGATATACTTCGTCGATCTGATGCGCATCCTGCTTTCCAACGACGACGGCTATTTCGCACCCGGTCTCGAGCGCCTCGCGGCGGCGCTCGCGCCGCGCGCGACGATCACCGTCGTCGCGCCCGAGCGCGACCGCAGCGGCGCGTCGAACTCGCTGACGCTCGACCGGCCGCTCACCGTGCGCCGCGCGCCCAACGGCTTCCTGTTCGTCAACGGCACGCCGACCGACTGCGTCCACCTCGCCGTCACCGGCTTGCTGGACGAGCTGCCCGACATGGTGATCTCCGGCATCAATCTCGGCGCGAACATGGGCGACGACACGATCTACTCGGGCACCGTCGCGGCCGCGACCGAAGGCTACCTGCTCGGGATTCCGTCGATCGCGATCTCGCTCGCATCGAAGACCGCGACCCATTTCGAGACGGCTGCCGCCATCGCGCTCGAGCTGCTCGACCGCCATGCGAGGAATCCGCTCGGTCCGACGCTCATCAACGTCAACGTCCCCGACATTCCGCGGGCCGCGCTGAAGGGGTACCGGCTGACGCGTCTCGGGCGCCGGCACAAGGCGGAGGACGTGATCCGCATGCAGAGCCCGCGCGGCGAGACCGTCTACTGGGTCGGTGCCGCGGGTCCGGCGGCGGACGCCGGCGAAGGCACGGATTTTCATGCGGTCGACGAGGGATACGCCTCGGTGACGCCGCTGCAGATCGATCTCACCAACCGCGACCAGATGCCGCTCGTGGGAGCATGGCTCGGCGCGTGACGTAGGCGGTTCGACGGGAGGGGAAGGCATGGGAACGCTCGGGGAACGGATGTCCGGCATCGGGATGACGAGCGATCGCACGCGGGCACGGATGGTGGAGCGCCTGCGCGCCGACGGCATTCGCGACGAGGTCGTGCTGTCCGCGATGAACGCGGTGCCGCGGCACATCTTCGTCGACGAGGCGCTCGCTGGCCGCGCCTACGAGGACACGCCGCTGCCGATCGGCAGCGGCCAGACGATCTCGCAGCCATGGGTCGTCGCGCGGATGACGGAGCTCGCGCGCGCCGGCGGCAAGCTCAAGCGCGTGCTGGAGATCGGCACGGGCTGCGGCTACCAGACCGCGGTGCTCGCGCAGATCGCCGCCGACGTCTACACCGTGGAGCGCATCGGCTCGCTGCTCGCGAAGGCGCGCCGCCACCTGCAGGCGATCAAGGTGAAGAACGTGCGCCTCATGCACGGCGACGGCAGCGCGGACCTCGGCGACGAGCTTCCGTTCGACGCGATCGTCGTCACCGCGGCCGCCACGCATCTGCCGACCGCGCTGCTCAAGTATCTGGCCCCCGGCGGGCGCATGGTGCTGCCGCTCGCGCAGCACGAGGGCGACGGCGACGGCGTGCAGCGCCTCACCGTCATCGAGGCCGCACCCGGCGGCTTCCGTGAAGCAAACGTACGATGCGGTAAGATTCGTGCCATTGCTGCCCGGTCTCGCATAACGCGGGCGGGCGGCGCACCTGCCGCCTCGATGTCGCCCGAACAACGCACCGTCCACACGCCATGCCTGCGCACTTCGGCGCTCGCGCGCCTCGCGCCGCGCGTTGTCGTCTTCGCGCTCGTGCTCGTGCTCGCGAGCTGCGCGTCGCGCCGCCCCGCGCCCGTCGAGGATCGCTCGACGCGCCCGCCGCCGCCGGCGCAGGTTGTGACCCCTGCCGCGCCCGCGCCGCCGGCAGAGGCCCCCGGGCCGACGTACACGGTGAAGCGGGGCGACACGCTCTATGCGATCGCGCTCGACCACGGCCTCGACTACCGCGAGCTCGCGGCGTGGAACAACCTCGAGAACATCAACGTGATCCGCACGGGCCAGGTGCTGCGGCTCTCGCCGCCGGGGCAGCCTTCCGGCGAGACGAACGCGAATGGCGTCACGACGACCCCGCTCAAGGTGGTGCCCCCGGTCGACACCGGCGAAGCACGCGGCGCCGGCGCGACGGCCGCGCAGCCCGCGCCATTGCCGCACGGGCCATCGAGCGGCCGCAACACCGACGTGCTGAAGGTGCGCCCCAGTTGCGCTGAAGGAACCCTACACCGAGCAGGCGTGGCGCGAGGCGCAGCGCGCGGTTCCGGCTGCGCCCCCGCCGGACGTCGTTGCCGCGGCATCGCCGCCCGCGCCGCCGCCTGCACCGTCCCCTGCACCACGCGAGGCGCCCGCTGCTGCGGCAGCGCCCTCCGAAGACGATGCGAAGCTCGGCTGGATGTGGCCGGCGACGGGCAAGCTGGTCACCGGATTTTCCGACACGGCGAACCTCAAGGGCATCGACATCGCCGGCAAGGAAGGCCAGCCGATCGTCGCGAGCGCTGCCGGCAAGGTCGTCTACGCGGGCACCGGATTGCGCGGCTACGGCAAGCTCGTCATCATCAAGCACAATGCGACCTTCCTCTCCGCGTACGCGCACAATCGCGAGATCCTCGTGAAGGAAGGCCAGCAGGTCGCGAAGGGCCAGAAGATCGCGGAGATGGGCAACACCGACAGCGATCAGGTGAATCTGCATTTCGAGATCCGGCGCCAGGGCAAGCCGGTGGACCCGCTCAAGTTCCTTCCGCCCGCGTGAGCGCGACGGGCCGCCCCGAGCGCGAACTGCTCCCTCTCCGAGGGAAGGCGCGCAGCGCCAAGGGAGCCCTTTGAGCGCGACGGGCCGCCCCGAGCGCGAACTGCTCCCTCTCCGAGGGAAGGCGCGCAGCGCCAAGGGAGCCCTTTGAGCGCGACGGGCCGCCCCGAGCGCGATTTGCTCCCTCGCCGAGGGAAGGCGTGCAGCGCAATGGGTGTCCATTGATGCTTCGGACGCGCGAATCCTCCCCTGGCGGCGGAAAGGCGCGCAACGCCGGAGGTGTCCGGTGACGCCGCCGCGCCGCGCGAACCACGAGGGCGATCCGGCCGACCTCACGCTCCCCGGTATCGCGCCGTCCTCCGACGATGCGGCGTTCCTCGACCCGGACGATGCCGAGTCGGGCGGCATCGACGCCGTCGCGTCCGCGCCGGAGCCCGACCGCTACACGCGCGAGCTGCCGCTCTCCGAGCCCGCGCCCGGCCTCGGCGCCGACATCGTCAACGATGTCACGCAGATGTACTTGAACGAGATCGGGCAGCATTCGCTGCTCACCGCAGGCGACGAACTCGCCCTCGCGCGGGCAATGGCCGCGGGCGATTTCGCCGCGCGGCAGACGCTGATCGAGCGCAATCTTCGCCTCGTCGTCAGCATCGCCAAGCACTACACCAACCGCGGGCTCGCGCTGCCCGACCTCATCGAGGAAGGCAACCTCGGCCTCATCCACGCACTCGAGAAGTTCGACGCCGAGCGCGGCTTCCGCTTCACGACGTACGCGACGTGGTGGATCCGGCAGGCCGTGGAGCGCGCCATCATGAGCCAGTCGCGCACGATCAGGCTGCCCGCGCACGTGGTCAAGGAGTTGAACGTGGTGCTCCGCGCGATGCGCCATCTCGAGATGCACGGCACGCCGGAAGGGCGCGAGCCGACGCTCGACGACGCCGCGCACCTCACCGGCAAGCCGGTCGATCACCTGCGCAAGATCCTCCACTACAACGAGCACGTGACCTCGCTCGACGCTCCGATGGACCGCGACGGCGGCGTGTCGGTCGTCGAGGGCGTCGCCGACGAGAGCGCGCTCGCGCCGGAGCTCCTGCTGCACAACACCGAGATCGAGGAGTGGGTGCGGCAGTGGCTGGACGAGCTGAACGAGCGCCAGCGCACCGTGATCGAGCATCGATACGGCCTGAACGGCCGCGACGTCGCGACGCTGGAGGTGCTGGCGCGCCTTCTCGGCGTCACGCGCGAGCGCGTGCGGCAGATCCAGGGGGAGGCGCTCGAAAAGCTGCGCTCGCGCCTGAAGCGCCGAGGTCTCGACCGCGACGCATTGCTCTAGACCTTCAGGCGGCGGGCAACGGCGTGGCGCGCAACGTCGCCGGCGCCGGCAGCACGTCGATCGCGCGCGCAAGGCGGGCGAGCGCGGCGGGCCTGCGGCGCTCGGGCATCGCACCGTAGCGCAGCCCCGCATACGCGGCACCGATGATCTCGAAGGCGACCGCGTAATCCGGCCAGCGTGCCGACGCGCGCGCGACATAGGCGAGCGGACCCTCGTGGATCTCGCGCGGCAAGCCCGCCCGCGCGAGGCGCTCGCACATTGCGTCCCAGAGCCAGCGCGCGCGGTCCTGCCGGTGCTTGCGGTAAGTGATCCATCCAAGCAGCAGGGCTCCCCAGAGCGTGGCAACGGCGGCGACGATGAGGACGATCTCCCAGCCCGAGAACAGGTCGAGGTGCAACTCGCGGAAGAGCGCGCGCTGCCGCTCGTAATTGAATCCGACGACGTGGCGCCGCCAGTCGTGGTTGAACGCATCCCACGCGAGCTCGATTCCGCCGATCCAGCCGCTGTCGAGACGGGCGAGCAACGGCACCCGTTCGCCTGCGGGCAGCGCGCCGCCGAGCCCGACATCGATGCGCGACGGGGCGACGACCCCGGTCGGGTCGTATCGCTTCCAGCGACCGCCGATGAGCGCCTCGGTCCACGCGTGCGCGTCGGACTGGCGCACGATCAGGTAGTCGCCGTTCGGGTTCATCTCGCCGCCCTGGTAGCCGGTGACCACCCGCGCGGGAACACCCGCCGCGCGCAGCAGCACGGCGAACGCGCTCGCGTAGTGCTCGCAGAAGCCGCGCTGGGTGTCGAACAGGAAGGCATCCACCGGCGCACGCTCCGGCAGCAGCGTCGGCGACAGCGTGTAGTGGAACGGCTGCGACCGCAGCCATTCGATCACCGCGCGGACATAGGCGTCGTCATCGGGATACTGCGCGCGCAGCGTCCGGGCGAGCTCGCGCGTGCGCGGATTGTCGCGCGCCCGGGAGCGCGGCAGCGCGACGTTCTCGGCGATCTCGCCGGCCGCGGCCGTCGCATCCACGGGATAGCTGTCCGTCAGCGCCGACACGACGCGGTAGCGCAGCGGATCGTGCACCGGCCCGGGCGCCAGCAGCTGCTTGTCGCCGGTCAGCCTGCCCGTCAGCGCAGGGGCTTCGCCGTCGTCCGAAGGGAAATGCGGCAACTGCGTGGGCAGCTCGAGCGCGAACAGCCAGCGCTGATCGTGCGGCTCCAGCGTGACGACGTAACTGACGGGGCGCCCGCTGCTCCGTGCGAGCGTGCCATCCGGGCGCTGGCTCCCCGGCGTCCATTCGCGGCCGTCGAAGGATGAAAGCACGGGTCCGCGCCAGTAGCGCTCTCGCTTCGGCGGCACCGCGCCGTCGAAGTCGACGCGGAACGCGACGGCGTCGGACATCGAGAGCTCGCTGATCATCCCGGGCGCCATCCGCTGCGAAAGCCCCGAGCGCGCGGCGGTGTCGAGCGGCAGTCCCCACAGCGGACCGGTGAGGCGCGGGAACAGCACGAACAGCAGCGCCGCCAGCGGGATGCCCTGCGCGAAGAGCTTGAGTGCCTGCAGCAGCGGGCCGCGGAATTGTGCGAGCGGAAGATCGCGCAGCAACGGCTGCGCCAGCACCTGCAGCGTCGCGCCGAGGGCCAGCAGCGCGGGCAGCGTCATCGCCGCCGCGAGCACCGACTGGCTGTAGAAGAAGGGCGTGACGGCAAGGAACGACGCGAGGCACACGAGCAGCGAGCCGTCGCGCGCCGTGCGCGTCTCCAGGTACTTGATCCCGACCAGCACGAACAGGAACGCGACGCAGGGGTCGCGTCCGAGCAGATAGCCGTACGACGTCTTCAGCGCCACGCCGGTGGCGATCGCGAAGAGCGCCAGGGTCCACGACGGAATGCGCGCCGGCGTCGCGTACGGTCGCGACCGGTCGCGCCGCAGGAGCGCGAGACGCACCAGCACCAGCATGAATCCGAAGCCCGCCACCCATACCGGCACGAAGAAGAGCTGCGGAAGCTGCGCGATCAGCAGCAGCGCACCCAGCCACCTGACCTGCGAAGGCGAGAGCAGTTGCCGCGCCTCCGCGCGCTTCGCGCGTGCGCGCGGGCGTCCCGCCAGCGTTGCGATGCCGGTGGTCACGCGCTGCGCTCGGGAATCAATGCGAGCGCCGTCAGCGCGGCGCGACGGTGCTCGCGCCCCTGTCCCGCCGGAAGCGTCACGCCGGGCGCCGTCAGCGCGAATGCCCGCGCCGCGCGCTCGGCCATCAGCACCCACGCGGTGAGCCGCGCGATCTTCGCCTCGGCATCCTGCGCGGCAGGCAGGTCGCGCCACGCGAGCAGTGCGGGTCCGCCGCCGCCGCCGCCTTCGAACTGCTTCGTGTACCAGCCGGCGCCGCGCGCGACCGCCTTCCACGCGACGCGCTGCAGCGGATCGCCGGGCGTGTATTCGCGCAGGCCCGCGAGGTCGGCGTCCTCGCCGCGCGACTGCACCTGCGAATCGTGTCCGCTCGTGCCGGCGGGAAGCGGCGGGGCGCTTGCCTCGGGCGCGGGGAACACGACACCGGAAAGCGGGAAGTGGACGTAGGCCCAGCCGCGCCAGAGTCCCAGCGGGTAGTCGGACGACAGCGTCACGCGACCGAGCGCGACGCGCCCGCGCCGCGACGTGGGCAGCTCGAGTGTCACGGGGAGCGTGGCATCCGGAATCGCGTCGACCGTCACCTCGGGAGATCCGCCGGCCGCCAGCGTGATTGCGTGGCGCTTCGCCGGGCCGCCTGCGAGCGACAGCGTGAACGGGAGCGCGGCGCCGGCGAAGGTCTCGCCCGCGGCGAGCGGCGCGAGCTCGATGCCGGCAAGGTTGCGAAAGGTGTGCAGCAGCGCGGCGGCGGCGAGCCCGGCGAGCAGGAATGTCGTGACGAATCCCAGCGACAGCGCGTAGTTGAGCGAGGCGAGCAGCATCGTCGCCAGGGTCGCGAGAAAGGCGAGCCCGCGGCGCGTCGGCAGGATGTAGATGCGGCTGTGCCGCAGCACGACCGGGTCACGGTCGGAAGGGGCCGTGCGAAAGATGCGCTGGCGATAGCGCGCGCGCCACGACTGCGCCGAAGCGTCGGGGTGGCGGGAGGAGGTCGCGGCGGCAGGCATCGGCGACGGCGGGAGAAGCTCCCGCGCGAAATGGCGAACGTTCAGGGCAGCGCGACGGCGCGCAACAGCGCGGCGGCGTGGAGGGCGCCGGCGCGCGCGCCGCCGGCCAGCCGGTGACCGGCGACCGAAGGGAAAACGGCCTGCACGTCCTCGGGCAGTGCCATCGGCCGGCCCGCCAGCAGCGCCGACGCGCGGGCGGCGGCGAGCAGCAGCAGGCCGGCGCGCGGCGAGAGGCCGCGCCGCGCTCCGGCGTCGGCGCCGCCGCCCACGTTGCCTCGCGTCGCGGCGAGCAGCGACTGCACGTAGTCGAGCAGCGCCGGCGCGACGTGGATCGCGGAAGCCTCGCGCTGCCATTCGAGCAGCGTCGGCGGGTCCGCGAGCGCGGACAGCGTGGGCAGCTGCGCGCGGCGATCGCCGCCGATCATCAGCTCGCGCTCGGCGGCGGCGTCGGGATACCCCAGCTCGATCGCCATCATGAAGCGGTCGAGCTGCGATTCGGGCAGCGGATAGGCGCCGATCTGCTCGACCGGGTTCTGCGTCGCGATGACGAAGAACGGCTCGGGAAGCCGGCGTGTCTCGCCGTCCTGCGACACCTGCCGCTCCTCCATCGCCTCGAGCAATGCGCTTTGCGTCTTGGGCGGCGCGCGGTTGATCTCGTCGGCGAGCAGCACCGACGTGAATATCGGGCCGGGGTGGAAATGAAAGGCCTGCGCGACCGAATCGAACACCGACACGCCGAGCACGTCTGCGGGCAGAAGGTCGCTCGTGAACTGCACGCGCGCGTACCTGAGGCCCAGCACCGCGGCCAATCCCTGCGCCAGCGTCGACTTGCCCACCCCGGGGATGTCCTCGATCAGCAGATGACCACGCGCGAGCAGGCACGCGAGCGCGAGGCGCAGCGGCTCGGGCTTGCCGACGAAGATGCGGCCGAGTTCGGCTATCACCGCAGCCAGGCGCTGGGTGGTGGGAACGTTGGCCTGGCTCAGGGTACGAACGGTCATCGCGGCGCTTTCCGTAAATGGGACCCAATCCACTCTAACCTGTGGCGGCAGGCTAGTCATCACCCGCGGCGACGGGCTACACTCCATCTGGCGGCCCGCGTGTGCCATCCGGCGGAACACGGCCCCGGACGACGTGCCGCCGCCGATTCCGCATCGCGATCAGACGTGCCCACCGCCTACATCACCCACCCTTCGTCGCTGCTGCACGACATGGGGCCGTATCACCCCGAGTGCCCCGACCGGCTGCGTGCGATCGGCGATCGCCTGATCAGCGCCGGACTCGACAGCTACCTCATGCATCACACGGCGCCGGCGGCGAAGCGCGACGAGCTCGCGCGCGTGCACGGCGCGGGATACATCGCGACGATCGAGGCGGAAGCGCCGGCCTCGGGCCTGCACTACATCGATCCCGACACCGCGATGTGCCCCGATTCGCTGACCGCGGCGCTGCACGCCGCCGGCGCGCTGGTCCTCGCCACGGACCTCGTGATGCGCGGCGACTGCCGCAGCGCATTCTGCGCGGTGCGGCCGCCCGGGCATCATGCGGAGCGCAACCGGGCGATGGGTTTCTGCCTCTTCAACAACGTCGCCGTCGGCGCGGCGCACGCGCTCGAGGCGCACGGCGCGGCGCGGGTCGCCATCGTCGACTTCGACGTGCATCACGGCAACGGCACCGAGGACATCTTCACCGGCGACGAGCGCGTGCTGATGGTGTCGACCTTCCAGCATCCGCTGTACCCGTATTCGGGCACGGAGAGCGATTCGCCGCTGATGGTCAACGTCCCGCTCGCGCAGGGAAGCGGCGGCGAGGCGTTTCGCGACGCGGTGCGCGAGCACTGGCTGCCCGCGCTCGAGCGGCATTCGTCCCGAGATCATCTACATCTCGGCGGGTTTCGACGCGCACCGCGAGGATCCGCTCGCCGGCCTGAAGCTGACCGAGGCCGACTACGCATGGGTGACACGCGAGCTGATCGCCGTTGCGAACAAGCACGCGAAGGGTCGCATCGTGTCCGCGCTGGAAGGCGGATACGCTCTGTCCGCGCTCGGCCGCAGTGCCGCCGAGCACGTGCGCGAACTGTTGATGGGCTGAGGCCCGTCGCGTGGTGCGGCGGGTCGGCGCGTTTCGCCCTCGCCACGGTAGGCATTGGCGGGAGGAGCGATGCGGCGGCGACGATTCCTCGAAACCTGTGCACTCATCCCCGGTGCGGCCGCGCTCGACGCGTTGTCCGGCGCGTGGGCGGCCACCGCACCCCGCACGTACGATCGCGTGCGGCTCGTCGATCGCTTCGGCGAGCCGGTGCGCCCCGGCGTACTCGCCGCCGAGACCAATTACGTGTTCCAGTACCCGTTTGCCGGAACGCCGTGCTTCCTGCTCAATCTCGGCCGTCCCGTGGCGGCGGAAGCAACGCTCGCGCGCGCCGACGGAACCTCGTACGGCTGGAGCGGCGGCACGGGACCGGCGCGATCCGTCGTCGCGTTTTCCGCCATCTGCGCGCACAAGCTCGCGTACCCGACGCGCGACATCTCGTTCATCCGCTATCAGCCGCAGCGCTCGGCGACCTCGGACGCGCACGTGATCCACTGCTGCGCCGACCACAGCGTCTACGATCCCGCGCAGGGCGCGCGTGTGGTCGCGGGGCCGGCGCCGCAGCCGCTCGCGGCGATCATGCTGGACTACGACGCTGCGACAGACGAGCTCTATGCGACCGGCACCGTCGGCGCCGAGCAGTTCGACGCCTTTTTCGCGAAATACGAGTTCAAGCTCGCGATGGAATACGGCGACGGCAAGGCGCGGGCCCGCGTCGCCGGCACGACGGTGGTGCGCGAGCTGACCGAATATTGCCGGCAGACGATCCGCTGCTGAGCAGCTCGATGCGGGGAATTGCCGATGCGCGTGTCACCCTCGCTCGCCCGAGCACGCGATGAACGGAACGAATAGGATGTGCGAGCTCCCGGGAAAAACAGGCAACCCGCCGCAGGCGGATCCGGAGAAACACCGATGACCCCATACGCCCCGCTCCATTTGCACGTGCCCGAGCCGTCGGCGCGCCCGGGACGCGCGACCGATTTCTCGTACCTGCACCTCGCTCCCGCCGGAGCCGTGCGCCAACCGCCGATCGACTCGAGGCCGTCGCAGACCGCCGATATCGCCGACGCGATGGTCCGCGTGCTCGACGACGACGGGAACGCGCTCGGAGCCTGGGATCCGCACGCGGATCCCGAGCTGCTGCGTAGCGCGTTGCGCATGATGCTGAAGACCCGCATCTTCGACGCGCGGATGCTGACTGCGCAACGGCAGAAGAAGGTCTCCTTCTACATGCAGTGTCTGGGCGAGGAGGCGGTCGGCATCGGCCAGGCCATCGCGCTCGCGCCGGACGACATGTGCTTTCCCACGTATCGCCAGCAGGGAATCCTGATCGCGCGCGGCTACCCGCTCGCCGACATGATGTGCCAGTGCTTCTCCAACGAACGCGACCCGGTTCTCGGTCGGCAGATGCCGGTGATGTACTCGTCGCAGAAGCATGGCTTCTATTCGATCGCCGGGAATGTCGGCCTCCAGTACATCCAGGCGGTGGGCTGGGCGATGGCTTCGGCGATCAAGGGGGACACGCGGATCGCCTCGGCATGGATAGGCGACGGCTCGACCGCAGAGCCCGATTTCCACAACGCGCTCACCTTCGCCGCGGTGTACCACGCACCGGTGATCCTCAACATCGTCAACAACCAGTGGGCAATCTCGACGTTCCAGGGCATCGCGGGCGGCGAGGCGGCGACCTTTTCGGCGCGCGGCCTAGGCAACGGCATCCTGTCGCTTCGCGTGGACGGCAACGACTTCCTCGCGGTGCTGTCGGTGTCGCGCTGGGCCGCGGAACGTGCGCGCCGCGGCTTCGGCCCCACGCTGATCGAGTGGATCACCTATCGCGCGGGCGCGCATTCCACGGCCGACGATCCGTCGAAGTACCGGCCGGCGGATGATTGGGCGCGCTTTCCGCTGGGCGACCCGGTCGCGCGGCTTCAGAAGCACCTGATCCGGATCGGTGCGTGGTCCGACGAGGAGCATGCGAAGACCCAGAAGGAAGTGGAGGACGAGGTCATCTCGGCACAGAAGGTCGCGGAAAGCTACGGTACGCTGGCCTCGGGTCATGTGCATGACGCCTCGACGATGTTCGACGGCGTCTACAAGGACATGCCGGCGCATCTGCGCCGGCAGCGCGAACAGATGGGAGCCTGACGATGGCCATGATGACGATGGTCCAGGCGATCCGATCGGCACTTGACGTCATGCTGGAGCGCGATGCCAGCGTCGTGGTGTTCGGCGAGGACGTCGGCTATTTCGGCGGCGTGTTCCGGTGCACGGACGGCCTGCAGGCCAAATTTGGCACGTCGCGCGTATTCGACGCGCCGATCGCGGAGGGCGGCATCGTCGGCGCCGCGATCGGCATGGGCGCATACGGGCTTCGTCCGGTCGCCGAAATTCAGTTCGCCGATTACATGTATCCCGGCTACGACCAGATCGTGTCGGGCGCGGCGCGCCTGCGCTATCGCTCGGCCGGCGATTTCACTGCGCCGATCACGATCCGCATGCCCTGCGGCGGCGGCATATATGGCGGGCAGACGCACAGCCAGAGTCCCGAGGCGCTCTTCACGCACGTGTGCGGGTTGCGCACCGTGATGCCGTCCAACCCGCGGGACGCCAAGGGCCTGCTGATCGCGTCGATCGAATGCGACGACCCGGTGATCTTCCTCGAGCCGAAGCGCATCTACAACGGCCCGTTCGACGGGCATCACGAGCGGCCGATCGTGTCCTGGTCGGGCCACGCGCTTGCGGAAGTCCCCGAGGGGCATTACACGGTGCCGCTCGAATCGGCCGCAGTGCGCCGTCCCGGAACAGCGCTCACGGTGCTGACCTACGGCACGATGGTGTGGGTGTCGGAGGCCGCCGTCAACGAAACCGGAATCGACGCCGAGATCATCGACCTGCGCAGTCTGTGGCCGCTCGACCTCGACACCATTGTCGCCTCGGTGAAGAAGACGGGGCGCTGCGTGATCGTCCACGAGGCGACCCGCACCAGCGGCTTCGGCGCCGAACTCGCGGCGCTCGTTCAGGAGCATTGCTTCTTCCACCTCGAGGCACCGATCGAGCGGGTGACCGGGTGGGATACGCCCTATCCGCATGCGCAGGAGTGGGCCTATTTCCCCGGACCGGGCCGCGTCGGCAAGGCGCTCCAGCGCGCGGTGGAGACGAAATGAGCCCGCCTTTCACGTGGTGGGCGAGTCTTCGGGAGGCAACCTAGCCATGGGCATCCATGTGGTGAAGGTGCCGGACATCGGCGAAGGCATTGCCGAGGTCGAGGTCGTGGCGTGGCATGTTCAGCCCGGCGACATGGTCGTCGCAGATCAGACGCTTGCCGACGTGATGACCGACAAGGCCACGGTCGAGGTCCCGTCGCCGATCACGGGCACGGTGATCGCCGTCAACGCCAACGCCGGTGACAGGGTCGCCGTGGGCAGCGAGCTGCTGCGACTCGGGACGACGCCTGCCGACACTGCCGAAAGCGCTGAGCACGCACTGGCCGTCGCGACACCCTCCACGCCGGCCGCCGCCGCACGGGCGGACGTCTCGCCACCGGCCACCGCCCAGAACGAGAAGCCGCTCGCGTCGCCGTCGGTGCGCCACCATGCGCGGGAGCTGGGGGTGGCGCTCGCGCAGGTTCGCGGGACCGGGCCCGGCGGACGCATCGGGCACGACGACGTCGTGCGATACGCAGCGGATCGAGCGGCGAAGCCCGCCACCGTCAAGCGCTTTGGGGAGCGCGATGGTGAACACACGCTGCCGCTGATCGGACTGCGGCGGCAAATCGCGCAGCACATGCAGGCAACGCTGCGCATTCCGCACTTCACCTATGTGGAGGAAGTCGACGTCACGGAGCTCGAGATCCTGCGTTCGAAGCTCAACGAACGGTTTGGCGCGACACGCGATCGGCTCACGATCCTGCCGTTCGTGATGCGGGCGATCGTGCTCGCCGTTCCCGCCTTTCCGCAGATGAACGCGCGATTCGACGACGAGCAGGGCACGGTGACTCGCTTCGACGCCGTGAACATCGGTATCGCGACGCAAACCGACGCCGGATTGTTGGTGCCGGTCGTGCGGCACGCCGAGACTCGTGACCTGTGGACGAGCGCCGCGGAGGTCGCGCGCCTGGCGGACGCCGCGCGCACCGGCAAGGCGACGCGCGACGAGCTTTCGGGATCGACGATCACGATCACGAGCCTCGGCCCGCTCGGCGGCATCGTTTCCACTCCGGTGATCAATACGCCCGAGGTGGCGATTGTGGGTGTGAACCGGATGGTCGAGCGGCTCGTCATGCGCGGGAACGCGATCGTGCCGCGGCGCATGATGAACCTCTCGTCGTCGTTCGACCACCGGGTGATCGACGGGCAGCACGCCGCGGAGTTCGTGCAGGCCCTGCGCGGCTATCTGGAGTGCCCGGCGCTGCTGTTCGTCGAATAGGGGGCCGGAGCCGGCACCCGATCTGCTGCTGCGGGCCGAGCTCCGCCCGCAGTTTGCCCGCGCGCGACGCGGCACGCCCGCTTCGGTCCCGCCGGGATGCCGCTGTCCCCCGGCCGCGCTCAAGCGACCGGCCGCGCGTGACCGGATTCTGCCAACTCCTGCAACGGGATGTCGGGCGCGGCGATCACCACAACCGGATCTGCAGGCGGGCGGTCACCCGGTATTCGGGAATGACCGAATCCACCGCCGGATCTTCGAAGAGCCGCAGCTCGACGCCCTCCATGCGCAGACCCGTCCGCTCGCAGAAATCCTGAACCCATTTCTCCACGTCGTTTGCGATGGCCTGCTCGGTGGCCGCTGCGATTTCCTTCAGTTCGACGATTTGCATCATTCGTCCCCCAAACATTGGCCAGCGACTTGCCCGATCCTGCCGCGACTGCGCGGACCTGCCGGCCACGGATTTCCTCCCGCGCGATTCCCCATCATAGCGCCGTCCCAATGCACGAGGCTTACAACGTGCGTCGGGCCGTACGGAGCGCGCTCGAATCGCCCGGAGGGAAAGCGCGCGGCGAGAGTCGATGCGACGATCGCCGGCGGTGTCTGCGACCGCGCGCGGAGTTGCCAACACGGGTTCGTTTTGGCGCAGAATGACTGCAGTCGGAGGTAGGCGTCGGTTGCTCCATTCGGCCCCGGCCGCGGATTCCCGTGGACAGGTCGGCGGGCCGCGCGCCCCGGTTGCGGACTCCGGTCGCCTGGGATCTTGCCCATGCCGATTTTCCTGTTGCTGCTGCTGTTGCCCATGGTTGCGGCCGCAAGCGCGCCCCGCGTCACCGTGCTGAACGTTGACGGGGCGATTACGCCTGCGACGGCCGAGTACGTCGTGCAAGGACTGAGGCGCTCGGCCGAAAGCGGTTCGAGCCTGGTCGTGCTGGAAATCGATACGCCCGGCGGGCTCGATACCGCCATGCGCGAAATCAACAAGGCCATCCTCGCGTCTCCGATCCCCGTCGCGACGTACGTGTATCCGAGCGGCGCCCGTGCGGCCAGCGCCGGCACGTACATCCTGTATGCGAGCCACGTCGCCGCGATGGCGCCCGGTACCAACCTGGGCGCTGCGACGCCGGTTCAGATCGGGCTCGGCGGGCCGAGCAACGAGCCCCTCCCTTCGTCAGGTGGCGCATCGAAGGACGCGGAGCCCGGCAAGGCGACGGCCCCCGCCGCGGCGCGACCAAGCGCGATGGAAGCAAAGCAGGTCCACGATTCGGCCGCGTACATGCGCAGCCTGGCCCAATTGCGCGGCCGGAATGCCGAATGGGGAGAACGGGCGGTGCGCGAGGCGGTGAGCCTCAGCGCCGACGAAGCGCTCAAGATGCATGTCGTCGACTACGTGGCGCGCGATGTGCGGCGATCTGCTGGATCGGGCACAGGGGTCGCGCGTCATCGTGGACGGGCGTGAGGTGACGCTGGAAACCGCCGGCGCCGAGCTCGTCGCCGTCGAACCCGACTGGCGCGCGCGCCTCCTTGCGGTGATCGCGTCACCCAGCCTTGCCCTCGTCCTGATGATGCTCGGGATCTACGGATTGCTGTTCGAATTCACCAACCCCGGCTACATATTGCCGGGCGTGGTGGGAGGCATCAGTCTGCTGTTGGCGTTGTTCGCGTTCCAGATGCTTCCCATCAGCTACACGGGACTGGGGCTCATCGTCCTCGGCATGGCCTTCCTGATCGCCGAGGTCTATGTGCCCACGTCGGGAGCTCTTGGCGTCGGCGGCATTCTTGCGTTCGCGATCGGGGCGGTGATTCTCGTCGAACCTGGCGCTGCCGGCTACGGCATTCCGGTCGCGCTGATCGCGACGATCGCCTGCATCAGCGCGGTCTTCGTCTTCGTGATCGTTCGCATGGCGGTGCAGGCGCGGAGTCGCCCCGTGGTGAGCGGCCAGGCGACGCTTTTCGATAGTCAGGGCGAAGTACTCACGGATTTTGCGGTGGACGGCTGGGCGACGATACGCGGGGAAATCTGGCCCGTGCGCAGCGGCCGGCCGCTGGCGCGCGGCGAGCGCGTGCGCGTGACTGGCATCGATGGCGCCACATTGGTGGTGGAACCGCAACTGACCGAATCGAAAGGGGGCGCGGCATGATCTGGAGCTTCGGATGGGTCGGCGTGGTCGTTCTGCTGGCGATCCTGGTCGCATCTTCGGTGCGCATCCTGCGCGAATACGAGCGTGGCGTCGTCTTCGCGCTGGGACGCTTCTGGAAGGTGAAGGGGCCGGGACTCGTGATCCTCGTTCCCGGAATCCAGCAGCTCGTCAAGGTGGATCTGCGCACCGTCGTCTTCGAGGTGCCGACCCAGGACGTCATCTCCCGCGACAACGTGTCGGTAAAGGTGAGCGCGGTCGTCTATCTTCGCGTCATCAATGCGGAAAAGGCCATCATCCAGGTCCAGAACTATCTCAATGCGACGAGCCAGCTGGCGCAGACGACGTTGCGCTCGGTCCTTGGCAAGCACGAGCTCGACGACATGCTCGCAGGCCGGGAAAAGCTCAACCTCGACATTCAGCAGGCGCTGGACGCGCAGACCAACTCGTGGGGAATCAAGGTATCCAACGTCGAGATCAAGCAGGTCGATCTCACCGAATCGATGATACGTGCCATCGCGCGGCAGGCCGAGGCGGAGCGCGAGCGACGCGCCAAGGTGATCCACGCGGAAGGCGAGTTGCAGGCCTCCGAAAAGCTGTATCAGGCCGCGAAGGTGCTGGCGCAGGAGCCGCAGGCCATCCAGTTGCGCTATCTCGAGACGCTTACCGTGATCGGTGCGGACAAGAACACGACCATCGTCTTTCCGCTGCCGATGGATGTCCTGACGCCGTTCCTGCAAAGGGCGACGGCCCGGTAATCGTATCGCGTCGGCACGGCGTCGGGATCTGGCGCCGGACTGCGGCACGTGCACGCATAGCCTGCGGTCGAGGCTGCAGGGCAATTTCCGCTACAATCGATTCGAGGCGTGCGCGGTCCTGAGGCGCGCTGATCCGCGTCCCGAACCCCCACACGCATGAACGACTCCGACGCCGCCATCGTGGTCGTGGACCTTTGCAAGAACTACGATGCGGTCGCGGCGGTCAAGGGCATTTCGTTTTCGGTCCGGCGCGGCACGACGACGGCGCTCCTCGGCGGCAATGGAGCCGGCAAGACCACGACGCTTTCTATGCTGCTGGGCGTGCTGACGCCCACCTCCGGCAGCGTCGTCGTGCTCGGCGAGGCGATGCCGCGGCACCGCGAGCGCGTGCTGCCGCGGATCAACTTCACCTCGCCTTATGTCGACCTGCCGAAACGGCTGACTGTTCGAGAGAACCTCAGCGTCTTCGCCGACCTCTATGGCGTGCGCAATGCGCGCGAGCGCATCGCCGCCGTCGCCGCTGACTTCGATCTCGGCGACTTCCTGCGCCGGCCGTACGGCACGCTGTCGGCGGGGCAGCGCACCCGCGTGTCGCTTGCGAAGGCCGTGATCAACGAGCCCGAGGTGCTGCTGCTCGACGAGCCCACGGCGTCGCTCGATCCGGATGTCGGCGACCGGATGCGCACCTACCTCGAGCAGTACCAGCGCCGCACCGGCTGCACGATGCTGCTCGCGTCGCACCACATGGGCGAGGTCGAGCGCATGTGCGACGATGTCATCATGCTGCGCGCGGGGCGCGTCGTCGACCAGGGCTCGCCCGCCGCGCTGCTCGAACGCTACGGCCGCGACAACATGGAGGAGGTGTTCCTCGACATTGCCCGCGGGCGCGGCGAGGACGAGCGGGTGGCGGGCGGCGGCGTCGACGAGGTCGCCTCGCTGTGAATCGCGACGCGAATGGCGTGATCGCGATGCCGGCCCCGGAACGCTACACCGGTGCGGCAGCATCGCTGCGGCGCGTGCGCGCCGTGCTGCGCCGGCACCTCTACCTCATCCTGCGCTCGTGGACGCGCATCGTGTCGATGATGTACTACCCGACCGTCACGATGGTCGTCTGGGCATTTCTCACGATCTACCTCGCGCCGACCAACAATTTCCTGAAGAGCGCCCCCGGCTTCTTCATCGGTGCGGTGCTGCTCTGGGACGTGCTGTTCCGCGGCCAGCTCGGCGTGTCGCTGACGTTCATCGAGGAGCTCTATGCGCGCAACCTTGGCAATCTGTTCGTCTCGCCGCTGACGCTCGGCGAGTTCATCGCCGGCCAGCTGACGATGAGCGTTGTGCGGGCGCTGATCGGCGTCGGCGGCGCCTGCGTGTTCGCGTACCTGCTGTTCCGCTACTCGATCTTCTCGATGGGGTTCGCGCTGATCGCGTTCTTCGCCTGCCTGCTTGTTTTCGGCTGGGCCATCGGGCTCGCGATGTCGGGAATGATCATGCGCCTGGGACTAGGCGCCGAGGAGCTCGCGTGGGCGTCGATCTTTGTTGTCGCTCCGGTGTCGGGCGTCTACTACCCGATTGCCGTGCTGCCCGGCTGGATGCAGTCGATCGCGTGGGGACTGCCTTCCGCGCACGTGTTCGAAGGGATGCGCGCCGTGCTTCTCCACGGCGAGTTCCCGTGGCCGCATCTGTGGGCGGCGCTCGGTCTCGACGTCGTGTACCTCGGTCTCGGCGTCGCCGTGTTCGCGTGGGCGCTCCGCTACGCGCGCAACCATGGCACGCTGCTGCAGATGGGGGAATGAATCCGATCGATCGCTGCGGTGACATCGGATCTCGGATCTCAGTAGCCGACCCTGGCGGCGCCGACAAGCCGCTGCGAGGTGGTGACGTAGACCTCGGTCGACGCAAGCACGCCATCGAGGTTGGCTCCGCCGGTGATCAGCACCATCCCGTTCTGCAGCAGAGTCGCGGTATGCCCGGCGCGCGGAGTGACGAGGTTGCTGGCGGGATAGGACGTATCGGTTTCGGGGTCATAAAGCTCGCTGCTGCCCGCGACATCCGAGTAGGTGTAGCCGCCCGCGATCAGCACCTCGCCGCTCGGTAACAATGTTGCGCTGTGCAGGAGACGGACTGTTTCGAGAGGGCCCGCGGCACTCCACCGATTCGTGGCCGGATCGTAGAGGAACTTGCCATCGAGTACCCAGTCGGTGGCGTCGCCGCCGCCCGCGAGAAGTACTTTGCCGTTCGGCAGCGCCGTTGCGCTTGCGTACCGAGGATCGATCGGGTCATCCGGTATCGTCCCGGCCGAGCTCCAGGTGTCGCTTGCGGGATCGTAAACTTCGGCATCCTGCGGGTATTCACCGGGGAAGAACATCGAGCCGCCCGCGACGAGCACCCTGCCATCCGCCATCAGCACGGCGGTATGGTCTCCGTGTGGCAACGTGAGGCGGGCCGCGGGTGTCCACGTATCCGTGGCCGGGTCGTAGAGCTCGACGCTGTTGGTCCACCCGTAAGCTGCCGTGCAGCCGCAGGCGCCGCCGGCGACGAGGACCTTGCCGTTGGCGAGCAGCGTCGCCGTGTGCTCGGCGTGACGGAGTGTCATGCTGGCCGCGGCGCGCCAGGTGTTCGTGCTCGGATCGTAGAGCTCCGCGCTTGACAGGATATCCGATGTGCTCGCGCCGCCGGTGACCAGAACCTCGCCGTCGGCGAGCAGAGTCGCCGTGTGATCGCGGCGCGGCACCGAGAGGCTTGCGGCGTCGTGCCACGCATTCGTGGCGGGGTCGTAGATCTCTGCGCTGGCGAGGGGCCATCCAGTCCAATCATGCCCGCCCACCACCAGCACGGTCCCATCCGGCAGCAGGGTGGCGGTATGACCTGCACGAGCTTCTCTCATTTCCGCCGCCGCGACCCAATGGGCAAGACAATCGCCCGCGCACGGAAGAATGAAGTGGTTGGCAAGCGCCGGCAACGCTGCGGCAAGCGCCGCAAGCGCCAAGAGGGCCGCGCAAACGCGGGAAGTGCGGAGAGTGCGCATCATGGCTGTGATCTCCGGAAACGACGCCGGCTCAGTCTAGATCGCGCCGAGGCCAGCGCCGCATGTCGCGCGCGGTCACCTATTCAAATCCGCATTTATTTGTGCGAGCCAACGGTCCCGCACAAATTGCGAGACCAGAAAAACCATTGAGTGGCCGCGGGAATCATGGCTCCATCTGCGTCGATGGCTTGCTGTGCAGAAATGTGTGCCGGGCTACCTCGCTTGCGTCCAGGCGCGTGTCCATCGAATTCACGCTGGTCCTCGTCGACGGAGCTGCCGCTTTTCGATCGGGACCGCCGGGCGCTTTTTCGCAAACGCAGAACGGGCGCGAGGCAATCTCGCAAAAAATCTTCGAATTTTGATAGATCAGCGCGTGCCATATCTCCAATCGGTTTCGAGCGGAATTAATATCGCGGTCGGATCAGATCGGGGAGCAGAACAATGCATGCCGGGTCTCTGGTTGGCCGGGACGGTGCCAAGACCACCTCGCCCTGGTCGCGACGAGCATGCTGACAGATTCCTGACAAGTTGCTTTTCGGGGAATCCTGCGGTTGCGAACGCGAACCGCCGGCACGTTCGATGTTCGAAGGCGTAATGCCACGCAGAGGGCATGAACAATCATCGGGAGGGAACTTTGCACGATTGTCGGTTTTCCACGTGCTGCGTATTCGAGGGGGTGCCTGACTGAGTACCAACCATGAAAGGGCGTGCAATGAGTGCGAAAACGAGCGGTTCCCGATTTGGACTTTCCGTTGCGACAATTCTGGGCGTAGTCTCGGCGCTTGCGGTCGGCATGTTCGTGGCCACGCCTGGCCTGGCAAAGGGTGTGGCCAATCCAGCGGTCTTCGTTTCCACGTTCGTCGCGGGCCCATTGGCCAATCCGCGCGGGCTGAAATTCGGACCGGACGGCAATCTCTACGTCGCCGAGGGCGGTCTTCCGGTTCCACCGCTCACGGCAGCCCCGGCGGGCCTTGGTGGAAATTGCTCGGCCGGTGCCCACGGACCGGGGAATTACTCCGGAAGTCCGAAGGGGTCGCGCATCCTGAAGGTGGATACGCAAGGAAACGTCGAGACCTTCGTCGACAATCTGCCGTCAAGCGCGGCGGGGGGACTCGCGAGCGGCGTTGCCGACATTGCGTTCATCGGCGACACGATGTACGCCATCCTTGCCGGCGCGGGATGCTCGCACGGTGTGTACGCCCCGAGCGGCGAGGCCATCCCGAACGGCGTCCTTCGGGTCAAGCGCGACGGGACGACGACCATGATTGCCGACCTCAGCGCGTTTCAGCAGGCCAATCCGGTCGCCAATCCCACAGACCCGATCTCCGGCGACTTCGAGCCTGACGGCACCTGGTACAGCATGATTGCGGTGCGCGGCGCTCTCTATGCCATCGAGCCCAACCACGGCGAGCTGGACCGTATCACGCCCGACGGCCAGATTACCCGGGTCGTCGACATCTCGGCATCGCAGGGCCACGTCGTGCCGACGGTCATGGCCTTCCACGGCAACTTCTATGTCAGCAATCTGGGGCAGTTCGATCCCGATCAGCTCAACACGCAAAGCATCTACAAGATCACGCCGAGCGGTCAGCTGAAGGTCGTTGCTACCGGCTTCAGCAAGGTGCTCGGCCTGGCTTTCGACAACCGTGACCGCATGTACGTGCTTGAAACATCGTATTCGACCAAGGACCCGGGCCCCGAAGCCTTCACGGGTCGGCTCATCCGCATTCTGCCGAACGGCAAGCAGGAAATCCTGATCGACAGCAGCCCCGACAAAGATGGTCCGCTGTTCTTCCCGACCGGCATGACTTTTGGACCGGACGGTGCGCTGTACATTTCCAACATAGGCTTCGGTCCGCCCATTGGTCAGATTCTCAAGGTGGAGATCACGGACTGACGCGGAGGCGGGCCAGCTCGAGCGCGCCTTCGAACGATCGAGGAGGCGCTGTTCGGCACTTCGATTCATTCCGCCTGGCTCCCGAACCCAATGCCGCCGCCGCCTCTGCGGGGGCGGCAGCCCTGCATGGGTTCCGAAAATCGCGTGCGCGCGAAATTGGGTGCTCACCCACGCGAGGATGGCCTCTCGTGGCCGAACGAGATCCGCAAATGGCGACGGCTGACGACCGAGGCTGTGCGGAAACGTCCAACGTGCGTGATCGCGCCATTTCAGCGCACTCGGAAGTGTTCAGGAAGGTCGCCGCCGCGTTATACGCGACTGCGGTTTTATCGAAGTCGTTTCGAGGTTGTTTCTAAAGTTGCGCTGCAGATGCGCCTGGCAGTTCGTCCAGTGGGGCGTATTGCGCAGGGAAGAAGGGCCTCAGGCCCGCATCGCTTGCATCAGCGGCCCGATGCCCAAGATCTGCATCACGCGCTTGAGGTTGTAGGCCAGCACATGCAGACTCATCTCGGTACTGACGCGAGGCAGGCGCTTGGTCAGGAAATGCGTCGCGCCCATCCATGCTTTGAGCGTGCCGAAAGGATGTTCGACGGTTTGCCGGCGTAACTTCATCGCATCGGGCTGGCGGTCCAAGCGATCCTGCATCGCCTCGAGGACGGCTTCGTGTTCCCAGCGCGCGATGCGCCGGTAGTCGCTCGTCGTGCATTGCGCTTTGAGTGGGCACCTGGGGCACGCTGAGGACCAGTACTTGTGCTGGGTCAAGCCGTTCTCGATAGTGGTAAAGCGCTTGATCGCCCGTTGGCCGGCCGGGCAGCAGTACTCATCGTCTTCGGCGATGTAAATAAAGTCGCGCTTGTCGAAGCGACCGTCGGCCTTGCTGTTGGAGGTCAGCGGCTTGGGCACCAGCGGGGTCAGGCCAGCCTGGTCGCACTCCAGAATCTCCGGGCTGTTGAAGTAGCCGCGATCAGCAACGACCGTCAGGTCTTCCTTTCCCGTCGCACTGCGCGCCTGCTTGGCCATCGACGCAAGTTGGGTGCGGTCATGGCCAATGTTGGTCACCTCGTGGGCGACGATCAGATGGTGCTTGGTATCGACCGCGGTCTGCACGTTGTAGCCGACCATGCCGGTGCCGCGGCCACTGGTGGCCATCGAGCGCGCATCCGGATCGGTCAGCGAGACTTGCCCGTCGGGGGCTGCTTGCAGTTGCTGTCCAATCTGCTTCAGCTGCTCCATGTGCGCCTTGACCGTGGCGACCTTCTCCTTGAGCCGCGACACCCTGCCTTCGGTGACCAAGGTCGGCTCCCGATCCGCGCGGTCGAGTTCGGCCAGGTAGCGGCTGATGCTCTCCTCCAGTTGCTCCATGCGCTTCTTGAGCTTATGGGGGGTGAAGTTCTTGTCGCGGTTGTTCACCGCCTTGAACTTGCTACCGTCGATCGCCACGATCGCTTCCGAGAACAGATTAAGCCGACGGCACAGCACGATGAATTCGCGACAGACGCTGCGGATCGCCTTACCGTTGTCCTTGCGAAAGTCGGCGATGGTCTTGAAGTCCGGGGTCAAGCGTCCAGTCAACCACATCAGCTCAACGTTGCGCTGCGTCTCCCGCTCCAGGCGTCGACTGGACTGCAGACGGTTGAGATACCCGTAGACGTAGATCTTCAACAGCACCGCCGGGTGGTACGCCGGACGCCCAGTATCCGCCGGCGCCACACCGTCGAACCCAAGGCCAGTCAGATCCAGCTCGTCGATGAACACATCGATCACCCGCACCGGGTTGTCCGCGACGACAAAATCGTCAAGACACTCCGGCAGCAACGTCACCTGGCTTCGGTCCTCGCCTTCGACAAATCGCTTCATGCTGCCGCCCCGAAGAAATCACCTCTTCCAATATAGGCAATCTTTCCGGTTCGGCAACCTTTGCGTTTTCACACAGTCTCGACCCGTTGCCGACATTGCTGGTGAATGGAAGCGGCCATTCACCGATGTGCACGGAAAATTCGAGGTTCACACGGAATGAAAAACGGGCGCCGCGGCGCCCGTCAAATGTGTTGTGGTACAGCGATCAGGGCTGCAGCTCGATTTCGC
Organism: uncultured beta proteobacterium; assembly: GCA_963717695.1. GTDB lineage: Bacteria > Pseudomonadota > Gammaproteobacteria > Burkholderiales > Casimicrobiaceae > CAIWHR01. The sequence goes on from CAVQWR010000007.1 coordinate 477,906, forward strand.
CCGGCCGCCACGTCTTGTTGAACCACGCCTCCAGCGGCCCGTAGAGGCGAAGGATCATGAACCAGCCCTTGCCTGGAATCGTTTGCACCCAGTTATTCTCCATTCCCGCGGGCGCCTTGGGTCCGAAGTACACATCCACCGAACCATCGGCATTGGTCTTGACCCCCTTGTTCTGGCTGCTGACACTCGGGGCCTTCTGATCGGTCTGCACCATCGAGCGGGTCTGGTTGTCATAGACGATGACGGACCAGAAATCCTTGACCGGGACGTTCGGCGGCAGGCGCAGCTTGTAGGTCTGGCCGCCATCAAACGGATTGCCCTTCGCATCCTGCACTGACCAGGGGTACTGCGATCCCCTGCCCACCATCTTCTCCTCCATCGCAGGCGTGACGCCGGTGGCAAAGTAATAGTACTGGGCGGCACCGTCCAAGTTGCTGACGCCAGGCGCCACCTCGAACTTGTAGCCGCCGAAAAATGGCAGGCGCCAAGTACTGTCCGGATAAAAATAGGCCTCCTTCGAACGTATTTTGAATGCGATGGCTCGTGCAGTCACGGCGCCGATGTTCGCGGCGTCGGTCAGAATCTTCTTCATCCGATCATCAGGATTGAACGGCTGACCCTTGACGATTCCGATCGAGGCGAACAGGCCCAAGGTGGTGGGATCGGAACCCTCCGGCGGCTCCTCCTGGATGACCTGATTCAACAGGCTCCAGAATGAATAGTCGCCCGGTGCGACGAAGTTCGACGGAATCCCCGAGCCATTGACGAATTTCATTGGCGGCGGGTTCGCGGCGTCGGCCAGGCGATAGACCCGCAGGTTCTTCTTGACCGAGTCAACGCCGGGTCGGGTTGAACCGTCCACAACGAAGGCGCGAAATACGAGCCAGCTGCCGAAGGTACTTGGCCGCACGACGTGATACCCCGTCGGGATGTCGCCCTTGTATCCAGGCGGCAGCAGGAGGTACTTCCCGCCCTCGCCCTTGTCGACCCCGGTGATACCAACGTCGGCCACCCATTTGTACCAGAAGTCGTTGACCAGCCCCAGCACCTTGGGCGGAATCTCGGCCACCAGCGGTCCCTTGCTGGTGTCGACCCAAATGAAGTTGTAGATCGTGTTGTCGTTCGCCGTCAGCTCTACCGTTCTCGGATCGACCAGATCTTCCCAGATCACGTCGGTCTGGTTATCGGGCCCGAACTTCCGTAGCGAATCGCGCATGCCCGCCTGATTGACCATCGGGATTGCCAGCAAATAGGCTTGAAGCGCCCGCGAACGATCCAGGTTGTCGTAGATCTTGTCGACGGTATCGGCCGACGGGTAGCCGTAGTTCAGATTCAAAGTGCCGATCGAGGACTCGATCTTGTCAGGCACAGCGACTCCCGGCGCGAAAGGCGTTGCCATCTGGTAGCTCTGGGCCAAAGCAGTAGTGGTGATGGCGACAGCGACAAGCGCGCCGAGCAGCGTTTGTTTCAACATCAATGGCTCCCCTTATTCGCAAATTGAGTGCACGGGATGCTCCAGCCGAGGCAATGAATTTGGGCTGGTCGACTGGGCAATCGCGGGCGAGCAAGTTTACCGAAACTGCGCTGCAGCGCGACTGGACAGTCGTTGACGACCACGGGTGTCGCTACGACCGGTTTGAGGTCACTTAGCCAGATGTCGGCTACTGTATGTGCATCACGCGTTTCAGGTTATAGGCCAGGACATGCAGACTCATCTCGGTGCGCACGCGCGGTAGCGTCTTCATCAGGAAGTGCGTCCAACCCATCCAGGGCTTGATCGTACCGAACGGGTGCTCGACCGTTTGTCGTCGCACCGCATCATCTCGGGCTGACGATCGAGTCGCCGCTGCATGGCCTCGAGTACCGCCTCGTGTTCCCAGCGGGTGATACGCCGATAAGGGCTCGGCGTGCAGCGCGCTTTGAGCGGACAGCTGGGGCAAGCCGAGGACCAATACCGGTGTAAGGTCAGGCCCTTCTCGACCGTCGTCATGCGCCAGATCGCCCGTTGCCCTGCGGGGCATCGGTACTCATCGACGGCGTCGTCGTAAATAAAGTCCTGCTTGTCGAAGCGACCGTCAGCCTTGCTGCTTGAGGTCATCGACTTGGGCACGAGTGGTGTGATCCCGGCCTCGTCGCATTGCCGGATTTGCTCGCCCTTGAAGTAACCGCGGTCGGCCACCACGGTCAGCTCGGCAATGCCCGTGGCGGCGCGCGCCTGTTCGGCCATTGGCGTCAGCTGTTCGCGATCGATACCTGTGGTGACGACTTCATGTGCGACGATCAGGTGGTGCTTCGCGTCGACCGCGGTCTGCACGTTGTAGCCGACGATGCCACCGTCCCGATTCTTCATCGAGCGGGCATCGGGATCGGTCAACGAGAGCTGTTGATCTGGGCGGGCCAACATTTGCGCCTCAAGCATCTTGAGCTGCTGCATCTGCTCCTTCAGCGCCGTGATCTTGGCTTGCAGCCGGCCCTTCTTCAGTTCGGCCACTTCGGGCTCGGCCCGATCGGCGGTGTCGATCGTCAGTCAGGTAGCGAGCGATGCTCTCTTCGATCTGCGCCAGCCGCCGCTGCATCTTGGCCGGGGTGAAGTTCCTGTCGCGGTTGTTCACCGCCTTGAACTTGCTGCCGTCAATGGCAACGACCGCATCGGTGAACAAATTGAGCTGGCGACAGAGCACGATGAACTGCCGGCACACGTTGCGGATCGCCGGCCCGTTGTCCTTGCGGAAGTTGGCGATGGTCTTGAAGTCCGGCATCAGCCGACCGGTCAGCCACATCACCTCGACATTGCGCTGCGCCTCGCGCTCCAGACGGCGGCTGGACTGGACGCGATTGAGGTAACCGTAGATGTAGAGCTTGAGCAACACCGCCGGGTGGTACGCCGGGCGCCCGTGGCCGCCGGGCGCCCCCGTCGAAGCCCATCTGGCGCAGATCGAGTTGCTCGACGAACGCCTCGACCACGCGCACCGGATTGTCCTGGTCCACATAGTCGTCCAGAGCGCTCCGGCAGCAACGTCACCTGGCTTCGGTCCTCGCCTTCGACAAATCGCTTCATGTTGCCGCCTCGAAGAAATGCTCTCTTCAATATAGAACTGGAATGGCCGGTTGTTGACCGACAAGAACGCATCTCGTATCTCGGCTCTCGACCCTTGGCGGTCATCGAGCGTCATGAATACCGGGCGTTTAGCGAACTGACTGGGCAGCACTCAATGAACGCAGCACGCCTATGGTCAAGACGGCGTGGCTTTCACTGGATTACCGCGTCCGCGCAGCCGTTGGCTATCTTTGTGCTGTCCAGGTTTGCTATTTCGCAGATCTATACCGGCGCTTGAACCGGGCAACTGAGGCCGAAAGGGCTTAGGGAAAAGCATTGCGTATGGGTCAACAAGGACCGGAACGACCCCGCCGGCGCATGGCCAAGCTTCAATTTAATTTTCGAGCGTTGTCGAACTCGGGCTTTGCCAAACGACTAAGGATGCAGGACAGAATTTATTACCAAGGAGAATTGCCATGAAATTCATGATGCTGATGATCCCCGCTGTTTATCAAGGTGGCAAAAAAGTAGACCCCAAATTCGTACCCGATCGGCAGAAGATGGAAGAGATGGGGCGGTTCAATGATGAGATGGGCAAAGCCCTCCGGATTGAGTCTTTGAACGGACTTCACCCGCAAAACACCGGCGCCCGCGTCTCGTTTGGCCAAGGCAAACCCACCGTAACCGACGGACCTTACATAGAATCGAAAGAGGTGCTCGGCGGGTACTGGATGTTGGAGGCGCCGTCAAAAGAAGAAGTCGTTAAATGGGCGCAGCGTTGCCCGGCCGAACCCGGTGACACGATCGAAATCCGTCAGATTTTCGAGGCGGCGGATTTCGCGATAAGAAAATAGGAGGTGTGCCGCTAAATACATCTGCCGCGGTTATATATCGAAGACAAATATTTCGGTGAGCCGAGGGCATAGCGGTCATCGGCGGCTCGCGAGTGCAGATCTCCGCCGTGGTCGGTCTAGATGATCTCAACCGCGAGCAGCGATCACTTGCATCGGTGAACCCAATTGTTGCTCCAACTTTCGAACCGCAAAAAAGGAGACGTTATGAACGCTAACAATACCTATCTCGCCGTGTTCCTTGGCAGCAAAACCAGTCCGCGCCGACGGGCTTGGGACGCCCTTTCCGAAGGTGATCGCCGTGCGAAGGAGCGAGAAGGCATGGCGGCCTGGAAGGCGTGGGTCGAGAAACATCACGGCACCATTGTCAGCATGGGCGGACCATTAGGGAAAACCAAGAAGGTCACCCAAGGTGGAATCGACGATGTGAGCAACGACATGGGCGCTTTCACGGTTGTGCGCGCGGATTCGCACGAGGCCGCTGCCAAGCTGTTCGACAAGCATCCGCATTTTTCCATTTTCCCGGGCGATTCTGTCGAGATCATGCCCGTGCTGCCCATTCCGGGTGCTTAGGAGAGGTAGTGCGCTTGGGGTGACCGGGAGCCTGGTGCCTGCCTTCGATGCGCGCGTCTGCGCGCGATCGAGGCAGGCACGAATCTGGCACTCCCGCTCGGCGTCACCCCTGTTCGCGGCTGGTACTTCGCGCAGGTCGGAAGCGATAGCCCGTGAAATCCAATAGAATTTCGGCACGGTCGTCGAAGGCAAGAGGCATACCGATCGCTGTACCCATTCGTCGCCCGAGAGTTCGCGCTCAATGTCGGGCACCTGGCCATGTTTCACGCGGTCCTGAAAACCGGCTCGGTGCCGGCGGCTGCGCGAATCCTCCATATCTCGCAGCTGGCGGTGACCAGGACCATACAAATGTGAGCCGGATCGTTGGTGCATCGCGCAGACCTCCCTCCGACAATGGAAGCCGACGACGAAAACCCGACACCGACGGCGCAACCGGCCGAGCACGTGCGTGAGGTGACCGACGCCATCTATCGTGCTGAATCGCGCCGCGTGTTCGCCACATTGGTGCGTCTGATCGGTGACTTCGACCGCGCCGAGGAGGCGCTGCACGACGCATTCCGGGCGGCGCTCGAGCAATGGCCTCGCGACGGCGTCCCTGCGAATCCGCGGGCGTGGCTGGTATCGGCCGGTCGCTTCAAGGCCATCGACGCCATACGCCGACATTCACGATTCGACTCGATGGAGGATGTCGCCGAGCAAGTGGAGGCCGTCATCGACGAGACCGCATCATGGGACGGCGAAGTGATCGAAGACGATCGGCTGCGGCTGGTCTTCACCTGCTGCCATCCGAGCCTTGCACCAGACGCGCAGGTAGCGCTCACGTTGCGCGAAGTCTGTGGCCTCACGACGGAAGAAATTGCGCAGGCCTTTCTCAGCTCCGCGCCCACGCTGGCGCAGCGCATCGTGCGCGCCAAGGCAAAGATTCGCGATGCCCGCATCCCTTACCAGGTTCCCGAGCCCGGCGAACTCGCGGAGCGGCTCAACAGCGTGCTGCGCGTGATCTATCTCGTATTCAATGAAGGCTATTCCGCATCTTCTGGTCAGTCGCTGACGCGGGTCGATCTGTCCGGCGAGGCAATACGTCTCGGACGACTGCTCGTCGAATTGCTGCCGGAACCCGAGGCGATCGGTTTGCTCGCCCTGATGCTGCTTCAGGAATCCAGGCGCGCGGCGCGCGCCTCGGCGGCGGGCGAGCTAGTCCTGCTCAAAGATCAGGACCGCTCCCTCTGGAACGGCGATCAAATCGCGGAGGGGGTGGCGCTGGTGACAAGATCGCTCACGGCGCGGCAAGTAGGTCCGTACACACTCCAGGCGGCGATCGCCGCGGTGCACGCCGACGCGGTCAGCGCCGACGCCACGGACTGGGGCGAGATCGCCGGCCTCTACGATGTTCTGCTGAACATCGAGCAGACACCGGTGGTCGAGCTTAACCGCGCGGTGGCAATCGCGATGCGCGATGGTCCCGCCGCTGGTCTCGCCCTGATCGAGGCCATCCTTGCCCGCGGCGACTTGAAGGACTACCACCTGGCCCACGCTGCTCGTGCCGACATGTACCGGCGAATGGGCAAGACGACTCAGGCACGTGCAGCGTACAAGCGGGCGATCGCGCTTGCCCGTCAGGGGCCCGAACGCCGGTTTCTCGAGCGGCGGCTGGCCGAGTTACCCGATTGAGCCACGCCGGGGTGCAGCGGATCCGGAGTGCCTTGTTGAATTGATTTGATCGCGTGTCGATTTCCAGCTTGCCCATTCGACTACTTGATGAAGGCCCGGTGAATCGGTCCCATTCAAAAGCGAGCAGGAGCGACCAATGCAAACCGTTGCGAGCTGGTTGGGTTTATTGCGAAGAGTGGGCCAGAAGACGGGGCCATACCTCATGGTGGAGATGCTGTTGCCGGGCGGCTCGATATTGGCGCTGTTGCTTTTTCTGTATCAGCGCAGAAAACCCGATATCGGAAGGGCGGCGCAGCGTGCTGTTCTTGTCCTGATGCGTGCGCTGGCACGCGTCTTCGAGCGGAGCATTTTGGTACCCGCGCCGGTACAGGTCGCCGTTCGGGTGCCGAAAACGGGTCCGATCGAACGACTAGGGAAGGAAACCACATGAAGCCCGGAATCCACGTAGAAGCGCGAATCGCCGACAGACCGGGCTTGCGAAGCCGCCATCTGGGCCGGCGGCCCGGACCCGCGACCTCGCCGCGTCGCAACAGAGCTGCGCGATCAGCGGTGGAACCGCCCATCACGATACGTGTCGCGCCACTGCATGGCGCCTCGCCGACGCGCGCGTTCGGCGCTTGGCTCGGACCGCCACATGGTGTTCACTCTTTCCATGGCGCCACACCCCGATGTCATCACCCGAGTGACGGTCGCGATTGCTCCCGTTGCGAAGAGGTGCATGCTCGAGTTGGCCCACGAAAACATCCCGCGGCCGCACGCCGGCTACGTCGAAGGCCGCTGGACCGGCATCCTCTACGGGCTGGGCGTGACGCTCGATTCGGCAATCGCAACAATCCACCGCGACCAGGAGTGAGCCATGAAGTACTTGTGCCTCGTGTACCTCGACGAAAAGAAACTGGACACCGTAGCCGACCACGAATGCAGGGCCTGCGCGGATGCTCTCGAGCAGGGTGGCCACCACATCGCGGCGGAGGCCCTCCAATCAGTTCATACGGCTACGACCGTGCGTGTCCGCAACGGGAAAATGACCGTGACCGACGGCCCCTTTGCCGAGACGAAGGAGCAACTCGCCGGGTTCTACCTTATCGATGCCAAGGACCTGAATGAGGCCATTCAGTTGGCCGCGAAGATCCCACCGGCACGAGTGGGCAGCGTCGAAGTGCGTCCGGTCAGGCAATTGTCCGTTTGAAGACGCGACCGCATTGCGTCAACCTTCGCAAGAAATGGGTAACGATGATGTCGAGTCCGCTGTTTCTCGATCGGCTAGTAAGCAGAGCCGGGTCTTGGCCGGCCGAATCCGATTGGCTGCCCGGCTCCAACCCGCAACCTTACGGAGATCCAAACATGCGATTCATGATGATAGTCAAGCACGCAGAGAACCAAGGTATGCCGCCGCGGCAGCTGATGGATGCCATTACGAAGCTCGTCGAAGAGGAAGTCAGAGCCGGTACGATGCTCGGAAACGGCGGGCTTGGGCCAACGGCGCAAGGGGCCCGCGTCCGCCTTTCCGGCGGGAAGGTGACCGTGACTGACGGACCGTTCACCGAGACCAACGAGGTTATCGGTGGCTATGCGCAGTTCGAGTTGAAGTCGAAGGAAGCGGCGGTGGAATCGGCGGTGCGCTTCATGGAACTGCACAGGAAATTCTGGCCGGGTTGGGAGGGCGAGACCGAAGTTCGCCAGATGTTCGATCCCCAAGACTGCGCGCCGAAGGGATAGACGCGGCCCGCTTGCGGTCCGAATCCTAAGCGGGATATCACGAAGCAATTCATGGTTATCTTCAAACCCACGAAGGCCAACCGTGCTGGTCAGCGCCGCGAATGAGCTGAAATTGACAAGCATTGGTAGGACATCGCCTGCGGGTGTGCTAACCCGCCCCCCGTTAATCGCCGTCCGGTTACTGGCTGGCGCGTTTGGCTGCTGCCTCAGCCTCGGCCATGCGCTTCGCCATCTCCGCGTTGAGCGCGTCGAGATTAAAGCTCGCGGAAACGCTGTGTCGTCCGCAAACGACCAGTGGCGTCATACTACGCAAATGCTCGAAGAGTTCGGACCATCTCTCTATAGGGCCGAAGGGCCGACGGTGTCGTTCTTCGGCTTTCCCTACCCCACGCGAATGGCGGTGGCGCGCCTATCGGACGCGAGCGTTTGGATATGGTCGCCTATCGCTTTGACTGAGGATTTGACACGATCAATCGAGAGCATCGGCCCTGTCCGTCATATCGTTTCGCCAAACAAACTACATCATCTTTTTCTGCGCGAGTGGTCGTGCCGTTGGCCAGACGCCCGCCTCTATGCCCCGCCGGGTCTGGTGCGCAAGGAGCCCCATCTGCATTTTGCTGCGGAACTGGTGGATGAGCCGAACCCAGCGTGGGCGGAGGACATCGACCAAGTGATTTTTCGAGGTTCGTTCGCGATGGCAGAAGTAGTGTTCTACCACCGAGCCTCAGGAACTGCGATCTTCGGAGACCTCATCCAGCGTTTCCCCGAATCGTTTTTTTCGTCCGGCTGGAAGGCAGAGCTGATGCGACTTGGCGGTATTGTCGGCAAAGAAGGCAGCACTCCGCGCGACTGGCGGGCGAGCTTTCTGCGGCGGCGGCCGGCCCGCGCCGCTCGGGAACACGTACTCCGTTGGAAGCCCATTCGGCTGCTCATCGCTCACGGTGAGTGCGCGCAATCGGGTGCAACGGCGATCATCGCGCGGGCGCTTAGGTGGATCTAAATTGATGTCCACCTGCCAGACTGTAAGGGTGTCAAGATTAGCAAGTAGGGCCGCATGCTTGCCATGATTGCTCCTGGCCGGTTCAAGCCGCTCGGTTTCGACGCTTTATGTCCGTGAGGGCAGCCGCAGCCCGCCGCGTGCAGCGCCACGCCCGTACCGGGCCCAAAACAGCCGTATCCGCCGCTCCAAAATCGATGTTCTCAATCGCTCTAACGACGAGCGTATCCGGTGTGAACTGGCGCGCAGGCAAAGCGGGGCGTCGGTTTGTGGAGTGATTAGTTGCCTTCAATCGAGCCAGCCACCCCATGAGATGAAGGGTGGCGATTTCTCGAGCCACTTGCATGGATAGTGCGTCATGCCAGGAACCAGCCGACTCCAGAGTGCGGCAACAAGAGCGAGGGCGGCCACTCCGACCATGACCGGTTGCCAAATCGCAACCAACGACGCGTGTGCGTGGATCATGATCAACGGATTGGCGCCAGCGGGTGGATGTACTGTCTTGGATACGAGCATGAAAACGAGTGTCAACACGAGCGCAATGACGTAAACCCAGAGCGCTTCCCCGAACACGCTATAACAAAGAACTCCGATGAGTGCGCCGCCTATGTGGCCACCGAATAGCGCCCGTGGTTGGGCTGCTGGCGCGCGGGTGAGACCAAATAGAAATACGGCTGAGCCGCCGAACGAAGCAAGGAAGAGCGGTGCCGAAGGTGGGTCGATGAATTGGAGGACCAAACCGAGCCCTAATGCTGCGCCGGCAGCAGACGAGGCAAGTCGAAAGACAGCTTTCGCGAATTGGCGCAATTTTCGGCGGCTGGCAGGTGCGCTAGAGATCATGTGTGCATCGACGCGGCAGTGCAGAAGGCTCCCACCGGTCTAGGCGACCGCGACGCGGTAGAACTGGCGTCGGCCAGGCGTCTGTGTTCTCGGAGTTGCTAGGCGGTAGCGGTTGGGTGTGTCAGCCGGCGGTACCAACGGACACGCTCTAGGCCAGCCCGGCCAATCGCGCGACGCCAGTCACGTTGCGCAGCCACCGCCATCGTAAAAAAAGAGCCGGGGATCACTTCCCGCCCTTCGAAAAGCAACTCTACCACCCAAGTTGCGTTGCCCGGTCCGCGGTTCCGAAGCGGTCCATCCCTGGCAATATAGTATTTCGCAAAATAAATTGGCGCGCAAGTTCGGCGCCCGGCTTTGCGACGGCATCAGGGCTCCGCGAGTGGCTTGAGCGCAGCCTTGGGATTGCGCAAGCTCGCGAAACCGAGGAGCTGGGCGAGATCGCGTTGAAGGCTGCGAAGGGTCTTCTCGGGCATCTTGGCCAAGGCATCGGGAATCACTCCTTCCACCGGGTGCGGCGCCTTCTTCAGCACGCGCAGGCCGTCGCTCGTGAGATGAATGCGAACGACCCGCTGGTCATCGTTCGCGCGCTCGCGGCGTACGAATCCCTGTGCCTCCAATTTGTCGAGTAGATTACTCGACGTGGAGAGGTGCGTGGACATCGCACGCGCCAACTGCGACACCGTGATTCCGGGAACTTCGGAAACCTCGGACAGCGCCCACAGCTGAGCACCGCTAACTCCACAATTGGATTCGATGCGTTGGAAGTGCTGCTGCGAAACGCGGAACAACTCCCGAAACTGACGTAGCACCGTGGTCGCTGTGGGCGACCTCCGAGTCTTGCCTGATGGCGATGAAGTGCGATTGGCCGCACCAACCTGAGTAGCCTTTGAATGGGCACGTTTGTGGCGAGGTGCCTCGTTGCTTGTTCGTGGCATGGTTGGTATGTCGATCGATGACGGGGGCGTTGCGCTTGGACCCTGGCGCAACGGCGATTCTAGCTTTTTTCTTGCAGCCTATGAGCTTGGCGGGTAATTGCCGGCACCGCACCGCTGGAGCGCATTTGCCGCAGGTAACCGATGCGGGAATTGCCCAGGCCATGGCCTCGATTCAGTTAGCACCCGCGGAATGAGTAAGCTCGCGGCGTATTGCCCGCAACTTGGTCTTGATCAGGATTGCATTTTGGCTGCCGAGCCGGAGCATGACCTTTTGTCCGGCGGAAAGCGCTTCGAGATGCGGGTCGGCAAATTGATACATGACCTTGGGCTGAACCAGAAGGATCGAGCCAGCAATATCGGGGGTCGCGAGGAGATCGTCGATGGCATCAATCAGTCGATCGTTGAATTCGCCAGACGGATACCCAAGACTCCTGTATTCCTCCTGAAGCAGCGGATAGACGTAGATGTACGCGGCCACCAGTTGCTTCGCATCAACGGTCGTGGCCAAGGCAACATAGGGGGCATAACGCTGATCGTTCGCGGCGGCGATCGCCTCCCCGCCTCTCTCAGCGGTAGTGAGAAACGGTCCGGCCGCTGGCTTGATCGGAAGCAGCTGCGCCGAGAGCTTCTTTCGCGGAAGGTTGTCGACCGTGACGACAATGCGTCGGACGATTTCATCCGGATAGAACAACGCTTGGAACGCCTTGGACCCAAAGAGCTCGGCGGCATGATTCTTCAACGCCTTATCGCTTTGTTCAAGCGTCGGTAATGGCTCGGTGTACCCCGATTGCGGTTCAGCTTTGGGTATCGGATAGCGTGCCGCCGACTCGGTCCTTTGCACCGGAGTTGGCGAAGTTTGAGCAGGCGGTGCGGTCGCCGATGGAGCAATGGTCGGTAATTGGCGCCGCCAGTAGTAATACGTCGCCAGCGCAATGCCCGCCAGGATTGCGAGTACCGCGATCCACCCGCCGAGCTTGCTCAGGAATGGGTATGGCGTTTTGCGCCGGGCGCGGGGGTCGAACAAGTCTCGGTCAGTTAATTGGAATCGCTCAACGTTCGTCATTGGCCCTCCGATGCCTCCGGATCGCGACAGAGATAGGCAAAGCGGCAACGGCGGCTGATTTTGGCCGTGCCGGGTTGCCACGTTCACATCAGGTCATTGAACGACGCGAGCGGCCCGTCGCCGAGCTTTCGCTGCAATCCCCGCTTACGTGCGTCCAAATCTCATAATTGCATTATCGAGGCAACCTTCCCGCTGTCCAGCTGGACCAGCCACGCATTGGTGCAATGCGTCGCGATAGGCGGCTTCCCGATAGCTACCAGGTGATGTGTTTTCCACCTGCTTATGCGTGGCGTGGGTCTTGTGATGAGCCGTCGCATGATGCTGGTGGGCACTGCTGGAAGCTGTCTCAGGCGTTGTACTCGCGGCGGCCGCTTTCGTCGCCGCTGCATTGGAGCCGCCAGACGGAGCGGCCGCATGCGATGCATTGCTTGTAGTCGTCTGGCCACCCGCGGATAGCGCCAATACGGTCAGGCAAATTCCGAGGCTGGATGGAAAGAGGACTCGCGATGTCATGATCTTCTCCTTGCAGGCGAGGGAAGGTTTTTGCTAGGCCCCCTCATTTCCTAGTTCGTCTATTGCGTCCTGTGGCACCTATCGGTCGCCAGCAGCTCGGCTCGGCGAGCATGATTTGCACAATATCCCTTTTGTCCAATATACTATTGCGCAATATGGGTGTCCAGCGTTGGTTTTCCGCCTGCGGATTCCCGCCCTTGACGCTCATCGTTGTCGGCCGACTCTCGTCCGTACAAAACGCAATGGAGGCATGCATGCATTCCCGAACCTTCGTGTGGTTAATCGTGGCTCTTCTGGCGGCCTGTTCCAATACGCCCACCAAGGATGCGGCCTCAACCAGCGCCGAAGCGGCTGAGCCGGTCGCGAAACGCTCCGCCGGAGCGGCTACAACGCCCTCGAATACCCCCTCGGTTACCGGTGTGCCTGATCCGCGCAAAGACTCTGCCAATATTCTTTCCAAGCGCAGCGTCTACTTCGACTATGATGAGTCGCTGATCCACGCCTCGGACCAGCCGCTGCTTCAGGCACATTCCAACTACCTGCGCCAGCACCCGGAAGCGCGAGTTGTCGCGCAGGGCAATGCCGATGAGCGCGGCAGCCGTGAGTACAACATTGCCTTGGGTCAACGGCGAGCGGATACGGTCAAGCAATACCTGAAATTGCTCGGCGCAGCGGACGGCCAGATTGACACAGTCAGCTTTGGAAAGGAGAAGCCCGTGTGCACGATCAGCGAGGAATCGTGCTGGTCGCAAAATCGACGCGTCGTTCTAGTCTATTCGGGCGAATAGGGACAGACGTTCCAGCTTTTGCGTACACCTAGCGTTCATTGCGATCGAAGACGCTGAACCTGCACGTTCGAGCTTCAGCACACGGGCCCGCACTCGCTCCCGTCGATTCATCCAGGGTCGACGCGTTACCGTCGCCGGCAACCCCACCGAAGAACCCGGAGCCCAGCGTTCCGGCGTGTTCCCGGACGGGGCCACCGCCCGCCTGCTCGAGTATGGCTTCACTCGGGTCACGCGGATCGGGTTGCACAGCCGCTGCTTCTGCCCAAAGGAACACGCAGAGTAACAGTACAACGGCCACCGCGAAGAGCAAATCACGCATGATGCTCTGCCGTCCCTCGCACGACCGCAGACCGTCTCGGCTTAGAAACAATTGCGGGCTGGCGGGGGAATTGCCAGCCCGCAATTTCGATATCCGGCAAGGTGCCCGATCGGTCAGGAGGCCGATACTCGTCTGTCCGGCATCGACAGAAACATGATATTGCGCAATACTAAATATTGCAAGCCGCTAAAAAAATGGCCGCCGGAGACTCCCCCGACGGCCACTCGCATTCGCTGCAGGTGCAGCCCCGCTAGTGGGCGGACGCAACCTCCGCGCCAAGGCCGGTTTCGGAGCGGACCTCCTGTGCGGCGAACGCGGCGCGTTCCTTGTCCGCGCTCGCGCTTCGATCCGTCACCGATGCTATGAACGCGACGATCAAGACGGCCGGCAGCACGAAGAACGTTGGAAAATCGTACGGAAAGATCGCCGGCCCCATGTCCAGCACCTTGGTCCAGACTGTCGGGCCGATGATCAACAGGCCGATGGAGCCGAGAATCCCGGTGTACCCGCCCAGCACCGCCCCCCGCGTGGTCAATCCCCGCCAAAAAACGGCCAATAACAGGATCGGGAAGTTGGCGCACGCAGCGATCGAAAACGTCAACGCGACGATATACGCAACATTCTGCTTCTCGAACGCAATGCCGAGGATCACGGCGAGTATGCCGAGGCCGATCACGCAGATCTTCGAGACCCAGACTTCCTGAGCTTCGGTGGCCCTTCCCTTCATGATCACGTTCGCATAGATGTCGTGCGACAGCGCGGAAGCGCCGGCAAGCGTGAGGCCGGACACGACCGCCAAGATCGTTGCAAAGGCAACCGCAGCGATGAAGCCGAGGAAGAAATCCCCGCCTATGGCGTGCGACAAGTACACCGCCGGCATGCTGCTACCACCCTTCAGGTTGAGGACATTCTTGGCGACATCGACCACGTAGTCCGCGTTGCCTGCAACGAGGACGATGGCGCCAAATCCGATGATGAAGGTCAAGATATAGAAATAGCCGATGAAGCACGTTCCGTACAACACCGATTTACGTGCTGCCTTTGCATCCCCGACGGTGAAAAAGCGCATGAGGATGTGCGGCAGCCCCGCCGTCCCGAACATCAACGTCAAGCCAAGGGAAATCGACTCAATCGGATTGGCCTTCGCCCCGATGGGAACCACCGACTGCATGATCTCCAGGTGCTTCGGATGGGCTGCGACGGCATCGGAGAAGAGCTTATTGAAACTCCAGCCCTCATGCGCCATGACGCCAAGCGCCATCAAGGTGGCGCCACCAAGCAAGAGAGCCGCCTTGATGATTTGCACCCATGTGGTGGCCTTCATGCCGCCAAAGGTCACATAGATGATGATGAGCGCGCCAATGATGACGATAGAAATCCTGTAGGAAATCTGCGGGACCAGCGTGTGCAACAATTGTCCAGCACCGACCGCCTGCCCAATGAGGTACCAAATTACGACAATGAGCGAACCGATGGCGGCCATCGTGCGAACCGGACCCTGTTGAAGGCGGAAGGAGGCCACATCAGCGTACGTGAACTTCCCCAGGTTGCGCAGCCGCTCTGCGATAAGGAACAGGATGACTGGCCATCCGACCAGCCAACCCACCGAATAGATGAGCCCGTAGAAGCCGTTGAAGTAAACCAGGGCGGCGATGCCGAGAAAGGAAGCTGCCGACATGTAGTCGCCGGCAATCGCCATCCCGTTTTGCAATCCGGTTATACCCCGTCCCGCGGCGTAGAAATCCGTCGCCGTCTTCGTCCTCATTGCCGCCCAGTAAGTAATGCCCAATGTAATGGCGACGAAGATGATGAACATCACGACGGCGTGCCAATTGACGGGGGGTGTCGCGGGCGCCGGAGCCGGGGTTGCCACGTCAGCCGCGTAAGCCAGTTGTACAGCGAGTAGCGCGGCCGAGGCCAACAAAGCTGCGAAACCAAGCTTCTTGATTTTCATTTGATCGACTCCCGGACGATTTCATCGATGAGCGGATCAAACGTGCTGTTTGCACGGTACACATAGATGCCGGTCAGCACTACGGAGGCGAGGATCACGCCTACACCGACCAACATGCCCACCGGAATTACGCTGGTGGCAGAAATGGGCTGCGTGAGGAAACCGGGGGCAAAGGCCACGAGGAGCACAAAGCCAAAATAGATCACCATCACCAGCGCTGACAGCGTCCAAGCCAACGTGTCCCGCTCTTTGACGAGCCGGTGATATTTGGGGTTGTTCTGGATCTTGCTAGTTGGCGATTCAGGCATGAGAAGCCCCCATTGCGGTCCCCTTCCCGTCGAATTTGCCGGCGATGGCTGTTGTTGGCAGCCGCCTCGCGCTGATTGAACAGTTCATCCTTGTTCCTCCCCATTGGCGTACTACCTGGTCCAGGACCCAAACACTCCGTATTCACGAGTGCCAGTTATCTGCGCGCGTGCGATGCTGTGCCTCAAGAATGCGCGCAACGGGCGCGGGCGCATTTACGACAACGGCCCAAGAAACAATATTGCAAGCAATAGTATTTGGCAATAGGTTTTATTTGTGCGAGGCGGCGGACTGCGAAAAAACACTGGGCTGGTTGTGCAATGCACAACCACCCGCGATCTCGTTAGCTCGCGCGGCGTTGAGCCCCGGGAAAGCCGCCGAATTGCAGGCGGTCATCTCCTCACGTTGCCAGGAGCGGTGCCAGCTCCGAAAGACTACATATCTCCGCGTCAGGCTTACCCGGCAGGCGTTCCGGGTTCTGCCAATATCGATTGCACCACACAACGCGCATCCCGAAAGCAGACGCGGCATAGGCGTCCCAGGCGTTCGACGATTGAAAGCAAATCCGGTCGGGAGGAAGCCCCAGCCGATCCACTGCACGCTGATAGACCTTAGGATGCGGCTTGTAAACACCAACCTCCTCAACGGAAATGATCATGTCAATGAGACTGTCAAGTCGAGCGTGCTTGACCGCGGCGGAAAGCATGGTCGGCGTGCCGTTCGACAATATCGCCGTTCTGTGGCCGGATTTCCTAAGAGCCTGCAGCGCGTTGCGAGCGTCGGGGAACGGATCGAGTGTGAGGTAGAGTTCCATTAACCGGCTTCTCAAGCCTGAGTCGTTGATCCTCAGTGTCGCCATGGCATAGTCGAGAGCATCGCCTGTGACTTGCCAGAAGTCGGCGTGCCTCCCTTGCAACCCCCGCAGCCAGGTGTATTGCAACTGTTTGTCGCGCCAAAGGGCCGTCAGCGGTGCCGATCGTTCGCCCAGGTCGTCTTTGCATCGCGCAGCGGCCGAAGCAAAGTCGAACAGCGTTCCATAGGCATCGAATACGCACGCACGAATGCCCGCCAGGCGCACCGATCCGTGCCTTGCTTCAGTTCGAATGGGAGTTGGGTTCATGTCGACGACCGCCTGCTTGTCTATCGCGACCTGCAAAACCGGTACACGCCGCTGACCGCAAGCGAACCGACACCGATTCCGACGCCGAACAGCACGATTAGACTCATGTGCTCGCGAACGATCGGCACGTTTCCGAAGAAATAGCCGCCGACAACCAGCGTCACTACCCAGATCAACGCACCGGCGACAACCGCTGCCAGGAAGCGCGAAAAAGTCATCTCGGCTACACCACCCACAAACGGCGCAAACGTCCGTACCACTGCAATGAACGGCGACAGCAGGAACGTGAGGCCACCATGATTCTCATAAAAGGCGTGGGTGCGCCGAAGTGCGTCTTTGTCCAGCCAGCGATAGTCGTGTTTGAACACACGCTGACCAAGGGCGCGGCCGCAGAGGTAACTGGAGGCGCTGCCGGTAACCGTCGCCGCGAATAGCACCGGCAAGACGATCCAGATGCTTATCGCGCCGGTGGCACAGAATGCGCCGCACAAGAACAGTAGCGGATCGCCCGGTAGGAAGAACATCGGGACGACGCCGATCTCGACGAATATTATCGCAAATAGCAACGCATAGATCGCCACGCCATGCTGCGCGATCGCGCTGCCCAGATTCTGGTCGAAGTGCAGCACCAATTGCAGCAGTTGTATGAGATCCACAGCATTCTCATCCCGGTCTGGTTCAGAATTTTAGACCTGCATCGTCGTTCCTCGGCCAAACTGTACCGCGTAGCACCTTCTTGTTGCCAACGCACTAGCGTGCGCCCAATCGAATAAGCTATGCGCTTAGTGCCTGGACCGCACCGACGACCAGCGCGAATCGATACGCACGGCCGTTTCAGCGGCCAATGATGCTCCATCGCCGGGAGCCCCTCCACGTTTCGTCGGTATGGCGGGCAGTGCTACGCTTACCGGCGTGTGGGCTCGACTTGCCATCGTCGCCGTTGCTCTCGGAATCGCGGGCTGCGCCTCGGCGCCAACCGCCACCACGGCTTACGACGGCGAATTAACCGGCGAATTCGTCGACGGAGTGCCTCTGTACCGGTTCCCGGCAATCGAAGTATTCGGCACGCGGCACAGCGTGGATAAGGACGTGTAATCGCGCGCCGAGAACAACCGCCGCGCAAACTTTTCAGTCATTTCATTGGTCTGTCAGACCGTTTTTAGGGAGGCCATGCCATGCGATCCCTCATTTGTTGTACGCGGCTGTTGTTATTCGTCGTCGCAACAGCGAGTTGCGGATCGAGTTTCGCTGGCGTCAAGGAAGGCGTGGCGGCGTTGCAGAAAGCGGACTACGCCACAGCACTGAAGGAATTTGAGCCGCTGGCCGAACGCGGCGACTCCGAAGCCCAATATCGCTTGGGCCGGATGTACGAATTCGGAAGGGGTGTCTTGACGAACATGCCGCAAGCCATGATCTGGCTGCGCAAATCGGCCGCGCAGCAGAACGCCTCGGCGCAGACTGAACTCGGCGCGATCTACGCGTCGGGCTTTGGCGGTGTACCGCAGGACGATGCGCAAGCGGTAGCGTGGTTTCAAAAGGCGGCAAACCAAGGCAACGCCACGGCGCAATACAACCTGGGCCTGATGTATGCCAAGGGCGGCGGTGTGAAGCAGGACTTCGCGCAGGCGGTGGCGTGGTATCGCAAGGCGGCCGACCAGGGGCAAGTCGAGGCGCAGTTCAAAATGGGCTTGCACTACGAGAAGGGGGTGGGCATCGCGCAAGACGATGTGCTCGCATACGCCAACTATGCAATTGCCGCGCGCAGCGGCGATGCGGATTCGGTCGAGTTCCGCGACGCCATGGCCAAGAAGCTTCCCCCCGCGAAGCTTCGCGAGGCCGAGACGCTGGCAGCAGACTGGCAACTGGGCAAACCAACACCCGGGAGTAGTGTTGCCGCGAAATCGCAGGCGGTCCCGACTGCGGCGGCCTCCACGTCGAGGCCGGACAAATGTTCGGCCACCGGACTCATGGAAGGCGAGAAATTCACGGCGAACAATTGCGTCGTTGCGCTGTATGGCGACCAGCACAGCGTCGCCATTTGGTTCAACGAAGACGCCATCTCGCCGGCGGAGGCAGACAGTTTCCGACTTTCCTCGTACGCCGACGGTAACAAGGGGGGCAAACCGCGAACGCTGGTGCAGATCATGTTTTGCCCGGGCGGAGGCGCGGCCACCGCCTCGCCCACCGCTTTGAAGTCAATTGACGTCAACACGAATCACGCCCGATCGCCGACTGCCGGCTTGCAGCGGGTCGCGCAATCACCCAAGGATTTCAAAGTCGAAAAGATGACGGGCGAGATCAAGCCGGGTTCCATGCTGACCGGTAGGATCGTGGGTGGAATGGGCAAGACGACGTGGATTTTCGATTTCGACGTGAAGTTGCCCGAAGTGGATGCGGCGGCAGGGATGACCTGCGGCAAGTGAGCGCTGGGTCTGGCTTAAAGCCGCGAGGGCTCGCGGGAAGATTTGCTTTCGGGCACATTGAGAAGCCGTGGTTGACGAGCAACACTGTTCAGAAAATGCGGGAGGCGGACGCTACGCCGCTCAAATGACGCCTTTCGGCGGCCCATTCCGATGTCCGCTCCTGGCCGATAGCGGCATTTTGCGAGAAGCGAAGCGCCATTCCCGAAGGCGCGGCGCTGCATTTGAGCGTCGCGCTGGCCGGTGCCGCGGACTCTAGACGACGATCAGCGCCGCCAGCACCTTTCGACCTTCGGCCGTCAGCACGTTGAACGTCCGGCACGCCGCAGCGGTATCCATCACCTCGACGCCGACGCGCGCGGCGAGCAGTGATTGCGTCAGCCGCGGGTGCGGAAAGCGGATCGCGGTGCCGGTGCCGAGCACGACGAGGTCCGGCGCATGGTCGAGGAGTCCCGTGTAGTCGGCTTCCGTCAGCGCGTCCATGCCATTCGGCGCCCAGCCGGTGCGGATCACGTCGGGCGTCAGCACGAGATTCTCGCGATATTCCTGCGTGCCGATGCGCACCCAGCCGGGCCCCGATCCGGTGATGAAGTTGCCTTCCGCGGAGGCCAACTGAAATTTCACGTGTTCACTGCTGGCGGGATCGTCGTTGCGCACGCCGCGAGCACAGCAGGGCAGCAGTCGGGCGCGACCGACGCATGGCTTTCATCCCTCTTCATCCGGCCGCCTCCTCTCGCCGCGTTAAGCGTCGCTGTATTTGCGACGCTTCAACGCAAGAGAGGGGCGGCGTAACTTCCCACGATGGATTGTGCATTGCGGCAAACGCGTAAATTGGTTAGGATTGTAGCTCCAATCAACCTTTCACGTCGCTCGGACGGATCCGGGCGCTTACGCAGAAAGTCCCGCATGTCACCCTCTCCCGGTACCGAGTTCGAGCGCCTGAAGCGCCTGCCCCCGTACGTCTTCAACATCACCACCGAGCTCAAGATGGCAGCGCGCCGTCGGGGCGAGGACATCATCGACTTCGGGATGGGCAATCCCGATGGCCCGACCCCGCAGCACATCGTCGACAAGCTGATCGAGACGGTCACCCGTCCCGACACCCATGGCTACTCGGTGTCGAAAGGCATTCCGCGGCTGCGGCGCGCGATCTGCCATTGGTACCAGCGCCGCTACGGCGTCGAGTTCGATCCGGAAACGGAAGCCATCGTCACCATCGGCTCGAAGGAGGGCATCGCCCACTTGGCACTCGCCACGCTCGGCCGCGGCGACACGGTGCTCGTGCCGAACCCCAGCTATCCGATCCACATCTACGGCCCCGTGATCGCGGGCGGCGACATCCGGCACGTGCCCATTTCGCCGGATCACGATTTCTTCGCCGAGCTCGAAAGCGCGATCCACACGAGCTTTCCGAAGCCGCGGATGCTGATCATCAACTTTCCGTCGAATCCGACGGCGCAGTGCGTCGAGCTGCCGTTCTTCGAGAAGATCGTCGCGCTCGCGCGCGAGCACGGCATCTGGGTCGTGCACGACCTTGCCTACGCCGACATCACGTTCGACGGCTGGAAGGCACCGTCGATCATGCAGGTGCCGGGCGCGCGCGACGTCGCCGTCGAGTTCTTCACGATGTCGAAGAGCTACAACATGGCGGGCTGGCGCATCGGCTTCATGGTCGGCAACAAGGATCTCGTCTACGCGCTGTCGCGGATCAAGGGCTATCACGACTACGGCACGTTCACGCCGATCCAGGTCGCGGCGATCGCGGCGCTGGAAGGCCCGCAGGACTGCGTCTCGTCCATCGCGATGAACTACCAGAAGCGGCGCGACGTGCTGGTCAAGGGGCTGCACGAGGCGGGCTGGATGGTCGACAATCCCAAGGCGTCGATGTACGTCTGGGCGCGCATCCCCGAGCCTTATCGCGAGACCGGCTCGCTCGAGTTCACGAAGAAGCTTCTCGCGCAGGCGAAGGTCTCGGTGTCGCCGGGCATCGGCTTCGGCGAGTTCGGCGACAGTTTCGTACGTTTCGCCATGATCGAAAATGAGGCCCGGACTCGACAAGCAGTCAGGGGCATAAAGGATATGTTCAGGAAGGACGGATTATTGAAATGAACCGTGGCTTCATTTCGGCGACCGCTAATGTGAGCGCAGCGAATGTTAAGCGAGCGAAAGCGAGCGGCGGTCGTCACAACGAAGCACGGACCCGACAAGCCGTCAGAGGGATCAAGGACATGTTCCGCAAGGATGGCCTGTTGTGAAGAGTCCAAGCCGTCATTCCCGCGCAGGCGGGAATCCAGTGTCTTGCCAGGGACGCCGCTGGGTCCCCGCGTTCGCGGGGACGACGGGCAGCAAGGACTGACGATGGCGACCACCGCGATGAAACCGTTGCAGGTCGGATTGCTGGGCATCGGCACGGTCGGTCTCGGCACGTGGACCGTGCTCCGCCGCAATGCCGAGGAGATCGCCCGGCGCGCGGGCCGGCCGATCCGCATCACGTGGATCGCCGAGAAGGCGATCGAGCGTGCTCGCGAGCTGACGCAGGGGGCGACCGACGTTCAGCTGACGGAGGACGCCAACGCCGTCCTGAACAATCCGGACATCGACATCGTCGTCGAGCTGATCGGCGGCATCGAGCCGGCGCGCACGTTCATTCTGAAGGCGATCGCCAACGGCAAGCATGTCGTCACCGCGAACAAGGCGCTCCTCGCGCGCCACGGCAACGAGATCTTCGCAGCGGCACACGCCAACGGCGTGATGGTCGCGTTCGAAGGCGCCGTCGCCGGGGGCATCCCGATCATCAAGGCGCTGCGCGAGGGACTCACCGCGAACCGGATCGAGTGGATCGCCGGCATCATCAACGGCACGTCCAATTTCATCCTTTCCGAAATGCGCTCGCGCGGCGCGTCATTCGCCTCGGTGCTGAAGGAAGCGCAGCAGCGCGGCTATGCCGAGGCCGACCCGACGTTCGACGTCGAAGGCGTCGACGCCGCCCACAAGCTCACCATCATGTCGGCGATCGCCTTCGGCGTGCCGATGCAGTTCGACAAGGTCTACACCGAAGGCATCTCGAAGCTCACGCAGGAGGACATCCGCTACGCGGAGGAGCTGGGGTACCGGATCAAGCTCCTCGGCATCACGCGGCGCGCGGCGGCCGGCATCGAGCTCCGCGTGCATCCGACGCTGATTCCGGCGAAGCGTCTCATCGCCAACGTCGAAGGCGTGATGAACGCCGTGCTGGTGAAGGGTGATGCGGTCGGCGCGACGATGTACTACGGCGCCGGCGCGGGCGCCGAGCCCACCGCGTCGGCCGTCATCGCGGACCTCGTCGACGTCACGCGAATGCACACGGCCGACCCGGAGCATCGAGTGCCGCACCTCGCGTTCCAACCCGACCAGCTGTCCGACATCCCGTTCCTGCCGATGGGAGAGGTCGAGACGAGCTATTACCTGCGCATGCGCGTGCAGGACCGTCCCGGCGTGCTCGCCGACATCACGCGCATCCTCGCCGACCGCGAGATCTCGATCGACGCGATGATCCAGAAGGAGCCCTCGGAAGGCGAGGACCAGACCGACATCATCCTGCTCACCCACCGCACGGTCGAAAAGCAGGTCGTCGACGCGATCGCGAAGATCGAGGCGCTGCCGACGGTGAAAGGCAAGGTCGTGCGCATCCGTCTCGAAGAGCTCAATTGACGAGCTACGTCTCGACCCGCGGCGAGTGGGCGCGCGATCCGCAGCCCTTCTGCGCGATCCTGCTCGAAGGCCTCGCGCCCGACGGCGGGCTCGCCGTGCCCGAGGCGTATCCGCGCCTGCAGCCGGGCGCGCTCGCGGCGATGGCGGGCATGGGTTATCGCGACCTTGCGTTTGCGGTCCTCTCGCGTTTCATCGGCGACATTCCGCATGCGGAGCTCAAGGCGCTGATCGACCGCACGTACACGGCCGCGACGTTCGGCTCGGATGCGATCACGCCGGTGACCGGGCTCGAAGCCGGCGTGCATCTCCTGCACGTGTCGAACGGCCCGACGCTTGCGTTCAAGGACATCGCGCTGCAGCTCCTCGGCAATCTCTTCGAGCACGTGCTCGCGCGCGAACACCGGGAGCTCAACGTGGTCGGCGCGACATCGGGCGACACCGGCAGCTCGGCGGAATACGCGATGCGCGGCAAGCGCGGCGTCCGCGTGTTCATGCTCTCGCCACATGGGCGGATGAGCCCGTTCCAGACGGCGCAGATGTTCTCCCTCGCCGATCCCAACATCCACAACCTCGCGATCGACGGCGTGTTCGACGAGTGCCAGGACATCGTCAAGGCGATCAGCGGCGACGCGGCGTTCAAGCGGCGCTACGCGATCGGGACCGTCAATTCGATCAACTGGGCGCGGGTTGCCGCGCAGGTGGTCTATTACTTCAAGGGCTACTTTGCGGTGGCCCGGTCGGTCGGTGCGCCGGTCGATTTCGCGGTCCCCACCGGCAACTTCGGCAACATCCTCGCCGGCCACGTCGCCAAGGAGATGGGACTGCCCATCGGCCGGCTCATCCTTGCAACCAACGAGAACGACGTGCTGGACGAGTTCTTCCGCACGGGGCGCTACCGGCCGCGCACCTCCGCCGAGACGCACGCGACGTCGAGTCCCTCGATGGACATCTCGAAGGCGTCGAACTTCGAGCGCTATGTCTTCGACGTCGTCGGCCGCGATCCGGAGATCGTGCGCGACCTCTGGCATCAGCTCGAGCGCGAGGGCGGGTTCGACCTGTCCGCGACCGCGCACTGGGCGAACGTCGAGGCATCGGGCTTCGTCTCGGGCACGAGCGCGCATTCCGATCGCGTGGCGACGATCCGCGAGACGTTCGCGCGCACGGGCGTCGTCGTCGACCCGCACACGGCGGATGCGCTGAAGGTCGGTCGCGATCACGCCGACCCCGTGGTGCCCCTCGTCTGCATCGAGACGGCGCTGCCGGCAAAGTTCGCCGAGACGATTCGCGAGGCGCTCGGGCGCGACCCCGACCGGCCCGCGATCTATGCCGACCTCGAATCGCGTCCGCAGCGGTTCCTGCGCCTGCCCGCCGACGCGGAACGCGTCAAGGCGTACATCGCCGCGCACGCGGGTTCGCCGGCGTGAGTTGCCGCGCCGGGGTGACGTTCCCGCCGCGCACGCCCGAAAAGCGATGAAACATCAGCTTCGCTCGCTCGTCAGGAATCTTCGCGCGGGGTTGCGCGTCGCGACGTTCCGGCAGGTGACCCGGCTCGATTTTCGCATCGGAATCGCGGAGCTGCTGCTGCTGCTGGTCGTTTCGGCGCTGCTCGACTTGGGCGGGGACTGGGTGCACTACGGTCCGGGCGGCCAGCTCTGGTGGTTCGGCGCGGGCGCGGAACTGTTCGGCGCCGGCAGCCTGCTCGTCTGCGCGGCCTTGCTGTCGCTGGGGTTGCGCCGCGCGTGGCTCGCCCTGGCCATACCCGTGATCGCGCTGTCGGCCTATCCGGTCATCCAGATCGCGCACACGCTGTCGGTGGCCGTGCCGACGCTGCCGGACGCGTTCGAGGATGTACGCACGGTGTTCGACTTCGCGGTGCTCCTCTGGGGCTTCGCGGTGCTGATCCGTGTGGTCGCGGTGGCACTCGCGCCGGATGCGCGGGCAGTGTGGCCGCGCGCGATTGCCGGCGGCCTCCTGCTCGCCTTGCCGCTGCTCTTCTCCGGTCAGCTGATGCCGAATGCGTCGTGGTGGCAAAGCGGCGGCGCAGCCGAAGTGGACGGCCGATTTCCCAATCCTGCGTCGGAGCCGGTGCTGGCGGCCCAGCAGACACTGCTCGACGATGCGCTGTCGGCCATCGAGGATGCGCGCTCGGGCCAGCCGGATCTCTACTTCGTCGGATTCGCGGGCGACGCGCACGACGACGCGTACCGTGCAGACGTGCAATCCGCGCAGAAGGCGATGGACGAGCGCTGGGACACGCGCGAGCGCTCGATCGCGCTGGTCAACGCGCCTTCGACGCTGCTCGAGCTGCCGATGGCCACCGTCACGCACCTGCGCGAGACGCTGAACGAGCTGGCGGCGGCGATCAACGTCGACGAGGACGTGGTGATGATCTATCTCACCGGCCCCAGCGACAAGGAGGGCAACCTCGGCGTGTCGATGCCGCCGCTGGAGCTCGCCCAGCTCTCGCCCTCCACGCTGCGCTCGCTGCTCGACGAGGCGGGGATCCGCTGGCGCGTGGTGGTCGTCTCCGCGTGCAATACCGACGCCTTCGTCGACGCGCTGGAGGACGTCGACACGCTGGTCATGACCCCAGGAGGCGCGTCCGCCGACGCCTGCCGCCACGACGCCGCTTCGACGCCGCTTGGCAAGGCGCTCTTTGGCGACGCGCTCGCGGCCGGCGACTCGCTGGGGAAGGCGATCGAGTCCGTGCGCGACCGGACGGGCGCGCGTCTCGCCATGGGGCCGGCGATCACCGAGAAGCTGCGCGCGCTCGATCGCGGGCGCGCCGCGCGGCGGGCGGGCCAGACGATCTGAAGCGGCGGGCGGGACACCCAGCGTTTGACCGCGCGGCCCGCGACGCGGAAAATGCGCGGCGGAGCGTGTCCTCATGCGGGTCGCGCACAGAGGAGACGATCATGCGAAGACTCACCGGACTTGCGGCATTCGCCGCGTTCATCCTGCTGTCCTTCGCGCCGCTCGCCGGCGCGCAGGCACTCGAGAAGACCAAGCTCGTCATCGGCGTCGGCGGCAAGACGCTGTTCTACTACCTGCCGCTGACGATCGCCGAGCAGAAGGGCTACTTCAAGGCCGAGGGGCTCGACGTCGAGATCCCGGACTTTCCCGGCGGCGCCAAGGCGCTGCAGGCGATGGTCGGCGGCAGCGCCGACATCGTCTCCGGCGCATTCGAGCACACGATCACGCAGCAGGCGAAGGGGCAGAACATCGAGGCCCTTGTACTGCAGGGGAAGTACGCGGGCATCGTGCTTGCGATGCCCAAGGCCAAGGCGGCGGCCTACAAGTCGCCGGCCGACCTCAAGGGCATGAAGATCGGGGTCACCGCGCCGGGCTCATCGACCAACATGTTCGTCAACATCCTGCTCGCCCGCGCCGGACTGAAGCCCGACGCCGCATCGTTCATCGGCGTGGGCGCGGGCGCCGGCGCGGTCGCGTTCATGAAGCGCGGCGAGCTCGATGCCATTTCCAACCTCGATCCGGTGATCGCGACGCTGGAAGCGAACGGTGATGCCGTCGCCGTGGTCGACACGCGGACCGCCAAGGGGATGCACGACATCTATGGCGACGCCTATGCCGCCGGATGCATCTACGCCCCGGTCGATTTCGCGAAGAAATACCCGAACACCGCGCAGGCCGTCGTCAACGCGATGGTGCGCGCGCTGCGCTTCATCCAGAATTCCACGCCCGAGGAAATCGTCGCGGCCGTTCCGCCCGAGTACTACTCGGACAAGGCCATCTATACGGCCGCGCTCAAGGCCAATCTCGAGACGTTCAAGCACGACGGTGCGATCAGCCTCGCCGCCGCGCAGGCGGTATATCGGGATCTCAAGACGTTCGATCCGGGGCTGCAGAATGCGGCGTCGATCGATCTCGCGAAGACGATCAACATGCAGTTCCAGCAGAAGGCTGCGCAGAAATACAAGTGATGGCGTCGGTTGCGCCCGCGAACGTGCCCGCCGGTGCGCTCGCGTTCGAGCGGGTCACCTGCACGTTTGCCGCGCGTCATCGGGCGGCGGGCGCGCATGACTCGCGCTACACGGCAGTCAAGGATACGACGCTGAGCGTCGCGCCGGGCGAGTTCGTCTCGGTCGTCGGACCGACCGGCTGCGGCAAGTCCACGCTGCTCAACGTCGCCGCGGGTCTGCTGGCGCCTTCATCCGGCCACGTCGACGTGTTCGGCAAGCGCCTGCACGGCATCAACGAACACGCCGGGTACATGTTCCAGGTGGACGCGCTGATGCCGTGGCGCAGTGCGCTTGCCAATGTCGTGGCGGGGCTGGAATTCCACGGCGTGGAGCGGGAGGAAGCGCAGGCGAGGGCACGCGAATGGCTTGCCCGCGTCGGGCTGGCGGGATTCGAGGATCGCTATCCGCACCAGCTGTCCGGCGGGATGCGCAAGCGCGTCGCGCTGGCGCAGATGCTGATCCTCGATCCGCAGATCCTGCTGATGGACGAGCCGTTCTCCGCGCTCGACATCCAGACGCGGCAATTGATGGAGAACGAACTGCTCGAGCTCTGGAGCGCCAACCGGAAGTCGGTGCTGTTCATCACGCATGATCTGGAGGAGGCGATTGCGCTCTCCGATCGCGTCGTCGTGCTCTCGGCGGGCCCCGGGACGCATCCCATTGCGGAATTCGTGATCGACCTGCCGCGGCCGCGCGACGTTGCCGACATCCGCATGACGCCGCGCTTCGTCGAGCTGCACGGCGCGATCTGGCATCCGCTCAAGTCCGAAGTGCTCAAAGGCTATGCGCAAAGCAAGACCGGCTGAGCGGGCGCGGCTCGCGCTCTATCACGTGCTGCTGCTCGGCGCCGTGTTCGCGGCGTGGTACGCGCTGACGGCGCCCGGCCTCGTCAGCGAGGAATTCGCGAAGACGGCCGCGTTCTTTTTCGGGCGGCCGATCCAGGTGCTCGGCGTGATCTGGAAGTGGTTCGCGACGGGCAAGATCTATCCGCATCTCGGGGTCACGCTGCTCGAGACGATGCTGGCTTTCGTTTCGGGGAGCGTGCTCGGACTTCTCATCGGATTGTGGCTGGCGCTGTCGCCGACCGCGTCCGCGCTCGCGGAGCCCTACATCAAGGCGGCGAACGCCATGCCGCGCGTGATTCTCGCGCCGATCTTCGCCGTGTGGTTCGGGCTCGGCATCACGTCGAAGGTGGCGCTCGGCGTGACGCTGGTATTCTTCATCGTGTTCTTCAACGTCTACCAGGGCGTGAAGGAGGTGAGCCCCGTCGTGCTCGCCAACGCGCGGATGCTGGGTGCGTCGCGGCGGCAGCTCCTGCGGAGCATCTACCTGCCCTCGGCGACCTCGTGGGTGTTCTCCAGCCTGCACACGTCGATCGGGATGGCGTTCGTCGGCGCGGTCGTCGGCGAATATCTCGGCTCGGCGAAGGGTGTGGGCTACCTGATCCTGCAGGCGGAGGGCACGTTCGACATCGATACCGTCTTCGCCGGCATTCTGGTGCTCACCGTCTTCGCGCTGCTGCTCGATGCCGCCGTCACGCGGATCGAGGCGCGGCTTCTCGTTTGGCGACCGAAAACCGCGGAAACGGAAACGCTGTAGGGAGCGCGCTCGCGCGGAAACAAGCAGGTGATGCGGCCTGGTTGACTAAGGCCAGAAACATATTGCACTCCTTGCGGGAAGGGGAGTGCGATGCGTCTGCGGTACGTCGGCTATAACATTCGCGGGTTCTACCGGCTCGCCGATTACGCCCTGCGCTGGGGCATGATCGCGAAGAGCGCGCAGCGGCGGCTGGAAATCCTCGGGTTCTGGCAACGGCATGGCCTGACCGCCACGCAGGAAGCGTTCGGCGTCAGCCGGCGCACTTTGTTCGCCTGGCGCGCCCAGCTGCGCCAGGAAGGCGGCAATGCGGCCGCCCTCGTGCCGCGCTCGACCGCCCCCAAGCAGCGCCGCCAACGCCAGTGGCCGGCGCCGATCGTCACCGAGATCCGCCGCCTGCGCACCGCGCACCCCAACCTCGGCAAGGAAAAGCTGCACCTGCTGCTGCAACCGTTCGCCGCGCAGCACCAGCTCCCGTGCCCCAGCCCGCGCACCATCGGCCGCCTCATCGCCGACACGCCCGACAAGATGCGCACCCGCCCCCATCGCTACGGCGCCCCCGGCAAGCCCAAACCCCTGCGCTCCCCACGCCTGCGCAAACCCAAGCACTTTCGCGCCGAACACCCCGGCCACTGCATCGCCCTCGACACCATCGAGCTACGCGCCGACAGCACCCGCCGCTATGTCATCACCTGCACCGACCTGCACTCCCACTTCGCCTGGGCCTGGGCCACCCGCAGCCACGCCAGCCTCGCCGCCAGCCAGTTCTTCCGCCTCATCCAGGCCGTGTTCCCGTTCGCCATCGAAGCCGTGCTCACCGACAACGGCAGCGAATTCCAGCGCCACTTCGCCAGCGCACTCGCCGACCACCTGTTCACCCATTGGCACACCTACCCCAAAACGCCCCGCATGAACGCCCACTGCGAACGCTTCAACCGCACCGTGCAGGAGGAGTGCATCGACTACCACTACGACCTGCTCTTCCTCGACGACCTCACCGACTTCAACCTCGAACTGCTGCGCTACCTCGCCTGGTACAACCTCGAACGCCCCCACCACAGCCTGCCTCTGCCCGTGCCTGGCCGCAAAACCCCACGCCTGCTCTCGCCGGTACAATTTCTCCATCTCAACCACCAGTGCAATATGTACTGGCCCAATACACTCGTTTGACGCGAACTGCGTGGATCGCGTATAATTCACGTCCTGCCGCGGGGTGGAGCAGTCTGGCAGCTCGTCGGGCTCATAACCCGAAGGTCGAAGGTTCAAATCCTTCCCCCGCAACCAACACAAGAAACGGCTCGCCAACTGGCGGGCCGTTTTCGTTTCTGCCCGGGGTAGCGCAGGGGTAGCACCAAATCCCACTTCGGCAAATTTTTTGAGCGGGTACGAATTGTTGCCTCGGAACATCTCCGGTTGTTGTCGTCCGCGGCCGTAGAGCAGCTGGGAGCAGGAGTTCGTGCCGCCCAACCCGTCGCTCAAGCGGATTCCGCAGGCACGTGGCTTCGCCACCGCGGCAATCTGACTCACGCGCACTACCGTCGCAGCGCGTAGCATTTCGTAATGCCTGCTTGCTGGGGGCAGGAAGTTTTCGAAACCGCTAAAATCCTAGGCTGACCTCAGCGTCTCGTTGGCGAGTGCCCGGGGGCTTTGCCACACGACTGGTTAACCAATTTCGTTCGGCGTGAAAATGAGCAATTGCCGGATCAGGATTTTCGTCGGTTTCCTGCTCGGGCTTGCCGTCACCATTGGCACTGCTTATGGCAATTCGATACTGATCAAACCCCCTGCACCGACCGAAGGTCAGCCGATTGCCATCGATGTTGCGAACCTTGGTGGCGCCTACCCGTCCAGCATAGCGAGTCAGAGTTATTCGATCTCCGGAAAC
Organism: uncultured beta proteobacterium; assembly: GCA_963717695.1. Lineage (GTDB taxonomy): Bacteria > Pseudomonadota > Gammaproteobacteria > Burkholderiales > Casimicrobiaceae > CAIWHR01. Next base: position 508,163 of record CAVQWR010000007.1, read on the forward strand.
ACCATTCATCTTGGCCTCTGCCAGGATGGTTTTGATTGGGACCCTAATCCACCCTTTGGCGTGACCTGGTACATCGGTCCCTTGTCCCGCGGCACGTACACGGTCCAATTTGTATCCCAGTGCGCTGGAGATGCCGTCTTCGGCACGGCGACTGCCACTTTTGTGGTCGGCCCTTGTGGCAGTGCTTCCGCGCCCGGCTACGGGTCGCTGGTATGGAGTCCGATGTCCCCTGACAGTGGGCAGCCGGTCAGAATTACCGCGGGTCGCGAGCTTTACACGGTGACCAGCGTATCTGCGCTGGTCCAAGGCAACGTCATCAACCTGACGCAGACCGGTCAATTCGTCGGTGGAGGGACGACCCCGCCGGAAACGGGTTGCGCCGTCGAAACCGTCGGGCCGTTGCCTGCGGGCCAGTACACGGTGAACTATTTCTTCAACGACGTCGCCACGCCCAGCGCCCCCCCAACGCTTGTGCAGAGTTCGTCGCTGACCGTATCTTCGGCAACCAACTACCAAGGGCTGTGGTGGAATTCTGCCGAACCCGGATGGGGCATCAATTTTGCCCATGAGGGAGACCAAGTATTTGCCACTTGGTATACCTACGACACGAGCGGCAACCCATGGTGGCTCTCGATGCTGGCGACGCGGATCGACCCCGCGGCGATTCTCTATGCGGGGCCGATCTACGCGAGTAGCGGACCGTCATTCGACAATTTTGTTGGCGCGGGCAGCGCGACCCAGGTGGGCAACGGTTCCGTAAGGTTCTCCGATGCCAATACCGGGTCATTCAATTACCGAATCACGACAGCCCCCCGATGGGCCGTCGACCAAACCAAGGCGATCACGCGATTCAACATGGGCGGGACACAGCCCGTCTGCACGTACAGCGCCAATCCGGATCTAAATGGCGCCACCAACTATCAAGGGCTTTGGTGGGCGCCTGCGGAATCGGGTTGGGGAGTCAATTTCGCCCATCAAGACTCGCAGGTGTACGCGACCTGGTTCACATACGCCGCGGACAATTCGCCGATGTGGCTCTCCGCGAAGCTCGCGCAGCAGGGCACGACAAATGTCTACTCAGGCCCGCTCGTTCGCTCGTCCGGCTCGCGCTTCGACCGGTTCGACTCATTTTATCTGCGACCATCCGTGATAGTTGGACAAGCGACTGTCACGTTCACCGATGGCAACCAAGCGACCTTCAATTACATAGCTGCCGCTGGCATCGGCCTGCCGGTAGTCAATCAAACCAAGACCATCTCGCGATTCGTATTCGCCGCGTTAGCAGGCACCGTGTGCCACTGAGGATGTCCGCAAGTCTCCGCTGCGGCCGTTCGCCCTGAAAACTCGCCGCCTCGCGCGGTTTTGGATGGGTGCCGTGTCGTTTGGAACGGTTGATAGCGATATACGATGGCTGGCCCCCCGAAACGCGGGTGTCAACACAGCGCGGCCCGCTCCATCAGTCGATCGCGGATGTCCGGATCGTCGCGTTTCGGGACGAGGATTGGCCCAGACCGGCGACGGTCGATCGGAAGCCGGCACCGGGTGCGTGGCGAACGTGGCCCACGGGGCACCGGTACGTGGCGGGCAATGTGCCGGCGCCGGACCGCCTGGGAGTCAATCGAGCGCGAACCGGAATTTCTCGTCCGCCACTTCGATTACGTCGCCATCTTCCAGGCGCCGTGCCTCCTTGCCTGCGGGCTGGCCATTCACGCGCGGGACGCGGCGACCTTCGACGTGCGCGAGAAAATAGCCTTGGGGCCGACGCACCAACAGCGCCGAGCAGCGGCCGCGCTTGCCGAACGCCGCGACGACGCGGTCGAGCGCGATTGCCGTGCCGGCGCGCGGGCCGCTGACCATATGCACGCGACCGTTGGGAAAGTTGATCCGCGACGCGCGCGTGCGCGCCATCGGAAGTGGCCCGCCGTTGGCCGGCCGCCCTGCCTGCGCCACGGCGATTCCCTCGATCAGCATCGTGCGGTCGAGCTCGACGTCAGTCGCTGTCTTCGCATTGAGATAGCGCAGGTGGAAGGCGCCGAACTCGACGACGTCGCCGTGCTGCAGGATGCGCCGAGGCATCCGCGTGCCGTTGACGAATGTGCCGTTGGCACTCCCCAGGTCCTCGAGGATGTGGTCGTTGCCGACGGCTATGATCGCCGCGTGCTCGCGGCTCACCGAGGGATCGTCGATGACGATCTGGTTGCCGGGATCGCGCCCGACGACGAGTCGCTCCTTGTCGATGAAGCACTGGAACATGACCGAACCGCCCGAGCTCAGGACCAGCTTCGCCATCTTCAGTGCTGCCAGCCGAGCAGACGGCGCTGCCATTCGCGCGCCGCGGGGAAGGGTTTCCGCACACGCGCGACGATTGCGGTGATGTTGTCATACCCTCCATTGTCCTTTGCGGTCTGCACGAGTAGCTGCGCCGCGAGCGGCAGGTTGGCGCCGGCCTCCTGGAGAATAAGTTCGATGTCGGCGTCTTGCACCAGGTCGTTGAGGCCGTCGGAGCACAGCAGCACGATGTCGCCCGGTATCGCGTCGACCTGCCGCACGTGCACGGCGACCCGCTCCACGACGCCGAGCGCCTGCGTGACCAGGCTGCGGTTGCGTGATTCCGCTGCCTCCGCGACCGAAATGAGCCCGGCATCGACCTGATCGCGCAGCAACGAATCATCACGGGTCATGAGAAGGAGATTGCCTCCTCGCAGCCGGTAGACACGCGAGTCCCCGATGTGCCCGATCACGATCCGGTTGTCGTGAAATAACGCCAGGGCCAGGGTCGTTCCCATGCCCAGCCGCCCGGCGTCCGCCTGTGCGGCGTCCCAGATTGCAATATTGGCTTGGTTTATGCTTTCCTTGACCGCAAGCAGTGGGGAATGCTGGTCGGAGTCCGACCCAACCTCAGTGAGGCGCTGTCGCAGGGCGCCGAGGACGACGTTTGCGGCCATGGCGCTGGCGACCTCGCCGGCTCGGTGGCCGCCCATTCCGTCGGCCACGGCGAGGACCCCGAGTTCCGGATCCATCGCGATACTGTCCTCGTTGTATTGTCGGATGTTGCCCGGATCGGTCGCCGCCGCCGCTTCGATAATCTTGCGCGCCATGATGCCCAACATTTTATGCGACTCGAGCCCCTAGGTCGCTACGAGATTCTCGAGGAGATCGGCCGCGGGGCAATGGGCGCGGTCTTCCGCGCCCGGGATCCGGCGATCGATCGCATCGTCGCCGTCAAGACGATCAACGTGGGGCTGTCGCGCGCCGAGGCCGAGATCTTCGCGAAACGCTTCGAACTGGAAGCCCGTTCGGCGGGACGTCTCAACCACCCGAACATCGTCACCATCTATGACGTCGGCAAGAGCGGCGACGTAGCGTACATCGCGATGGAGCTGCTCGAAGGCCAATCGCTCCGCGACATCCTGGACTCCGGCGTCGTGCTCTCGCCCCCCACCATCGCCGACATTGCCGCGCAAATCGCGGATGGACTCACCTCCGCGCACGAGGCAGGGGTCGTCCATTGCGACATCAAACCTGCGAACGTCGTCGTCTTGCCGAGCGGACTGGTCAAGATCACCGACTTCGGCATCGCGATGCTGCCCACCGGCTCGCGCTCGTTCATCGGCAGCGTCGCCGGCTCGCCAAAGTACATCTCGCCCGAGCAGGTGCTGGGGCGCCCCGTCGACGCGCGTTCCGATCTGTTCTCGCTCGGCGCCGTACTCTATGAGCTGCTGACCGGGACGCCACCATTCGCGGGGACCGCGCTCGACGAGATTCTGCACAACGTGATCAACGCGTTGCCGGACCTGCCGAGCGGTCGAAACCGCAGCCTGCCGGTGGCGTTCGACGCGATCGTCGCGCGGGCGCTGGCCAAGCATCCGGACAACCGCTACCAGACCGCGCGCGAGATGTCCGAGGACCTGCGCCAGCTCGCGCTGGTCGGGCCGCGCAACGCCTTCGGCGCGGCGGCGGCACAGACCCGCCCGGCCGCGTCACAGCCAGGCGATGCCACCATCGTAACCAATCGGGCGGCAGGGCGTGACGCGGAGGAGTATGCGGCTGCGGTCGACGAGAGTCCCGCGCCGGCGCGTCGCGGATGGCGCAGACCGCTCGTGCGCTATGTCGTGCCGGCGGCGCTGCTGGCGGCGGCATGGGTGATGTACTCCGCGCAGGCGCCGCGGTCGGTGCCGGACGCGGCGGTCGCGGTCGCGGCCGAGGACACTCAGCGCGACACGCCGCCCGCCTCGACTGCACCGGTCACGGCGGACTCGCCGGCGGACGTCAAGGACGCCGGCGCGCCGCTCGCGGCGCACCCGCCGCAAAGCCCGCCGCAAAGCCCGCCGCGCTGGGCCGCCTGGAATTCGCGGTGACGCCGTGGGGCGAGGTGTACATCGACGGACGCAAGACGGGCATCACGCCGCCGCTCAACGAGATCCGATTGAAGCCGGGCAAACACACGATAGAGATCCGCAACACGACCTTCCAGCCGCATCGCCAGATCGTTGATCTGCAGGGGGACCGGAGCGTGCGGATCAAGCACAAGTTCGAATGACAATTCACCTGCCCGAAATGCTTCGTGGATCGATCGCCGTTGCGTTGGCACTGGTGTGCGCGGCGTGCGCGTCGCCCGCCGCGAACGAATCCGCGGCGTCCGCGAGCCCGCCGGCGAAGGAACGCGTAGACACGTCCCCGGCTGCGCCGCCTCCGGAGATGCGGCCCGCCGCGCCGCGCGATCAGGCCGCTGCGGCGCGCGCGAAAAGCCGTGCCGAGCAGGACTTCGAGCGTGGCGTGAAGAGCTACGAGGACGGCGATTACAAGAGCGCGGGGCGGCAACTCCAGTCCGCGCTGTCGCTCGGCCTGCCGGACTTCCCCGATCAGGCCACCGCGCACAAGTACCTCGCGTTCATCGCCTGCGCGTCGGGCCGCCAGCGCGGGTGTAGCAACGAGTTTCGCAAGGCGTTCGAGGCCGACGGCAACTTCAACCTCACGCCGGCCGAGGCGGGCCATCCGATCTGGGGGCCGGTTTTCCGTAGCGTGAAGGCGGAGATGGCGAAGACGCGGCCGAAGTAGGCGCGACGCCGAGACAGCCCCTGCGGCACCGGCGCCGGAATTCCGGGATCGCAAAAGCGACAATCGCGGAATTCGATCGGCGGGCGGCACATGCCCAGGACTCACTCAATATTGCCGGTAGCGACCGCGACCAAGCGTCTGGGCACGCACGCAGTCCGCGCGGGCTCTCTACGTCTGGATTTGACGTCTCGCTGCTGACATCGCGGGATTCACTCGCAGACGTCGAGACTCGGGTTTCGATCCTAAGCCAGGCAGACCAGACGCAGATGCGCTCGTTTGCGGGCCCCCGCACCCAACACAAGAACGGCTCGCCATTTGGCGGGCCGTTTTCGCTTTCCGGCCGATAGGTTGCGATTTGCGAACGACCGCCGGAGCCGCCGACAGCGGTCATTCCATGGCACATTGCGCGAATTGTGGCGAAGGCCGAACCCTGAGGACCGAGACATTCGACCCTACGCGGCCGAATGAAGCGCAGTGGGATTTCCCGCGCCTTACCTTACCCGGTGGCCACCGTTTTAACCGTGCCGTACAATTCTCCGGGGGCTCGTAATACTTGTCTCCGCGATCCGATATCCCCAAATAATAGGCGGTCCCATTGGTCGGGCTGACTGCGGGCTTCAACTCATGAACGCTTCCACGAACGCTGCCTCGGTTACCCTCGAAGATGCCCGCGCGCAGGTGGCCGCTGGGACTGCGATCCTCATCGATATTCGCGAGCCGCATGAGCACGCCAACGGTGTGGCACCGGGTGCGCGACTGTTGCCAACGAGCCAGTTGAACCGACGCCTCGGGGAGATCCCGACCGACGCGACCAGGCCCGTATTGCTGATCTGCCACACGCAAAACCGATCCAGTGCAGTGCAGCGCGCACTGCACAACATGGATGGCTACGACCACGTCCGGTACGTCGACGGCGGAATGAGCGAGTGGGCGCGACGGGGATGGCCGATGATACGACCCGGCAGTTGAATCCAGGTCCCCACTAAATAGCCCGGTCCTTATGTCGCGATTTGCGAGCGCGCCTTCGACTGTGGAAGCTGCCGGTGGATGCAACGCGCCTTCTGCTTATCCGACATCCAGTGTGTTGCATTCGCCCGTTGATTCCGCAGGCAATCAAAGACGTTTTCGGCGTCGCCGTTATATTTGCCAGATACCAGTAGTCAGGGCGATGGTGATCGGCTCAGCGGACGCCGTTGGAGTCCGCATGGGAGTTAATGCAGGCGATACGCAGCGTGGCACGCGACGCACTGCTGCATTACGGCGCCGAGCGCCGCAAGGGCCGGCCGAACGTCGTTGCTGACGCCCGCATCCTGCGCTGCGACCGCGAATCGGCTGGCCGCGTGATGCATCTGCGTCCCGATGTCCTGCATCCCCTGCGGCATGAACGGCGCGATGTGCGCGGCGCCATGGAGTTCCAGCGAACTCATGCCCAAACGTTGCTCGGCGATGGTTGCCGCCTTGTCGAACGCGCTTTGCGAAAGGGCAATGTCGATTTCCTGCAATGCCAGGAGATGGTCGCGCATGCTTGTGATCGTATGCACGCGCATCGGCTCGGGAAATTTGACCAGCTGACGGGAATCGTCTCGGGCAGGAGCGCTTCCGGTGACCCAATGCTCGTGCTCCTGCGCAGCTGCTGGGAGCGCAATGGTGCCGATCCAGGCGACCGCCAATGCCATATGAAGCGCGGTACTGATCCGCATGCTGCCTCCCTCAAGAGAATCGTCGTGAATCCTGTACTCCGAAGGAGACAGGCCCGCAAAATCCGTGCGTCACCCGCGGCCGCCACACCCGCAGCCGGAGGTGACCGGCGCTGCGCTTACGACCGGCTCTGCATTGGCGCCAAACCAGCTGGCAATTTTTTCCCGGCTCGGCACGCCGCCCGAATGCACTACCTTGCCGTCGACAACGACTCCCGGGGTGGCCAGAACACCGAATGCCATGATGTCCTGGATCGCTTCGACCTTTTCCAGAGTGATCGGGACGCCCAGCTCCTGCGCGACCTGCTCGACGCGTTGCGTCGTCGCCCGGCAGTTGGCGCACCCGGTTCCCAGTACCTTGACTTCCGTCATGATGTATTCCCGTTGTCCTATAGCACTGCGTTGAAAACGTAACCCACGAGCAGGATGCCGCTTGCCACCACGGCGGTGAATGTGGCGATGAGCCGGATCTTCAGCACCTTGCGCAGAATGACCATCTCCGGCAGCGACAGCGCGATGACGCTCATCATGAACGCCAGCACGGTGCCGAGCGCCGCGCCCTTGGCCAGCAACGCCTCCACGATCGGAATGATGCCCGCTGCGTTCGAGTACATGGGCACGCCGATCAGCACGGCCACTGGCACCGACCACCAGACATCCCTGCCCATCAGGCCGGCCATGAAGTTCTCTGGCACGTAGCCGTGAATGGCGGCGCCGATGGCAATGCCCGCGACGACGTACGGCCACACCCTGCCCACTATTTCGCGCACCGCAGCGAATCCGGACTGCACACGCTCCGCCAATGTAACCGTGTCGACTCCTATTTTTGCGTGGGCCCGCGGCATGTTTCTGACCCAGTCCTCGAGGTATGCCTCCATGTGCAGACGCCCGATCACCCACCCGGACACGATGGCGACGGCGAGGCCAAGGCCCAGATAAAGGCCGGCGATCTTCCAGCCGAAGAGACCGAACAGGAGCGCGAGCGCGACTTCGTTGACCATCGGCGCTGCGATCAGAAACGAGAAGGTGATGCCGAGCGGTACGCCCGCCTGCACAAAGCCGATAAATAGTGGTACCGCCGAACAGGAACAGAATGGGGTGACGACACCGAGCGAGGCGGCCAACACATTGCCGACGCCCTCGGCCCGTCCCGCAAGCAGGGCGCGCGTTCGTTCCGGCGTGAAATAGGAATTCACCATGCCCATGACGAACACGACGCCCGCCAGGAGCAGCAGTACCTTCGGGGCGTCGTAGAGGAAGAATTGGAGCGCTCCGCCGAGGTGGCTGGCTCGATCCACCGGCAGCAGTCCGGTCAGCGCCTCGGACGCCGGTGCGAGTGCCTGGAATGCAACGAACCACGCGGCCGCCGCGGCGACCAGGAACAGCTTCGGACGCTGGCGGGGGAGTGCGAGGACCGCGTTCATGCGACCCGTCCCAGGGCGCGCCGCGGCCGGCCCGGGAATGCAGCAAGGCGGCTCCTTGCGTCGCGCAGAACCGCAGTTGGCACGCCGCCGCTGACGAGTGCGTCGACCAACGCCCGCGTCCATTTCGGCAGCCGAGCCAATCGATAGTGCATCCACGTGCCTTCGCGGCGCGACGCAAGCCAGCCGCCGTCGCGCAACACGGCGAGGTGTCGGGACACGCCCGGTTGCGATTCCTCGAGCGCGGCGACAAACTCGCATACGCAGACTTCGCCCTCGACGGCGAGCAGCGCCAATATGCAGCGTCGGGTGGAATCGCCGATCAGATCGATGTCAGGGTTCACCGATTGAATATAGCGTCTGCGTTATATATGTGGAAATGCATTGTTTGACCTGGGTCAGGCTTAGATGTGATTTGACCTTGTTGATGGCGAGAAACGAGAATCCGGCGCCCGAAAACGCTGGAAATTCGGGGCCCCCAATGCGTCATCGGCGTGCGGCTCGAATGCGCCGACCTTGATGGATGTCGAAGGTTTGCTCTTGCCAGCGCCAAATGTCCGCTCGGGACAGCTGGCTTTGCGCTCAAAGGCGAGCTACTCGCGATCTTCCGCCACGCCGAGTGGCCAGACCCCGGCTCGATGCGGCGCGCCTTGTGGTTGCGGCGGCCCGAGCCTGGCAGGTCGCGACACGTTACGCCGCTGAGACAGGCAGAGGGACGGCCCGCCGCCCGATTGCTCCGGTCATTTCATCGCGAACAGCTTGACGACGTCGCTGCGGGAGATGATGCCCGCGACGCCGCGCTCGCCCGATGCGACCACGAGTCGCTTGATCTTCTTCCGGTCCATGAGTGCGACCGCATCCTCAAGCGTGTCCTCCTCGCGGATGGTGATGGGGGTTTTCGTCATGATGTCCTCGACGATGGTTCCCATCGGCTTTGTTGCTCTGCGCTTGCGCACGACCGTCTCGAGCGCATTGGAAAGACCTGGCGTGCTCAGATTCATCGCGGAAAGAAAATCAGCCTCGGTGACGATCCCGACGAGTGCTCCGTGCGCATCGAGGACCGGCAGTCCGCTGATCCGCTTTTTCACCATCAGTTCGGCGGCCGCGGGCAGCGACGAGCCGAGCATGACGCTGACCACGTCCCTGGTCATGACGTCCTTCACCTGCAGTGCGCGCGCGTGACGTATTTGCGGCGCCGTCTCGAGGTCCTTGCCCATGAAGCTCATGTGCGAGGGCAGGAGCGGCACCTTGGGCAGATGCCCCGGGAGAAGCATGTTCCAGTAGACCCACTTGAAGGCGAGCTTCCCCATGTGGTTCATGTAGCTCTCTTCGAGCAGCGAGAACGGACCGACCTGAGGCAATGGAAACGAGCCCACGAGCGGCTCGATGTCGTAGTTGAAGTCGAGCAGCATCGCCTTGCCGTGACCGGTCTCGACGAAGCAGTTGGCGTGCCCGTCGAAGCTCTGCAGCGGCGGCTTCCCCTCCATCTCGCGCAGCAGGTTTTCGACGACGGTTTCTGCCTCGAAATGCGCGACCGATCCCGCCTTCGACGTCCCGACGTTCGTGTTGTCGCCGAGGAGGTAGATGCACTCTGCGACCTTGCTCTTCAGCGTCCGCGGGTCGGTGAGCGCGTAGCCTGCACCGTCGCCCAGCCCGGAATCGTCGAGCACGGCGGGGCCGAGGTTGGGAGGAATCGCGCAAAGGAGGTCGTACTCGACGGTCCGCCCGTCGAACGTGCGAATCGATTTGCCGGCGGCGTTCACCGACTGTATCGCGAAATTCGGCACGACCTTGATTCCCTTCGCGTCGGCGACCTTGGACAGCACTCGGTTCGCGTTCGGCTTGGTGAATGCACCCGTGTAGGGCGTTACCAGGGAGATCTCGATCCGATCGCGGACACCTCGCTGCGTGAAGTAGTCGTCCGCGAGGAACGCGAACTCGAGCGGTGCGACAGGGCACTTGATCGGCATCTCGCTGATGTCGATCACCAGCCGGCCCTCGGACATGGTTGCCATCGGGCCGCGCATCTGCAGCGCGCCTTCAAGCGTGTAGAACGTGTGTACGCCGCGCCCCATCTCCTCGGCCATCCCCTCGACCTCCTCGGGGGCCATGCGGCAACCCATCGCAGACACCAGAAAATCATACGGTTGCTTGCCTGCGCTGGTCTCGACCACCTTGTTGGCGTGATCGATGAGCCGTATGTCGGCTTCGACCAGCCGGATGCCCTTCGGCAGCGGTGCGGCAATCGGCCGCACGACGTCGGACTCGTCGTCATATCCGTACATCTGGAACGGAAGGAAGAGCAGGCCCGGCTGGTAGATGTGATTGCCGCCGCGGTCGACGACGGTTATCGCCCATTCGCGTGAATCGAGGCGCTTTGCGAGCATATTGGCGACCAGGGCGCCGCCCGTTCCGGCGCCGAGGATGACGAGGTTCTTCATGATCTGATCTCCGGATAGCCATTGCGCAGGAGCTTCAGGTGCAATGTATAACCGTAGACTCCGAAGGCGCTTGACGCGCCGCAAGCGCACGCGCGATTCAACGCGCGCCGGTCGTCGCGAGGCGCGCGAGAAGCGCGTCCAGCGCGAGTTTCTCCGAGGCGAACACGTTCTCCTCGCGCAGCACGGCGAGAAGGCCCGTCCGCTCGATGACGTCCTGGACCTGCTTCTTCACGCCGCCCAGGACCAACGTGACGCCATTCTGCCGCAGTCGCTCGGCCAGCGTCCGCAGGACATGGATGCCGGAGGCGTCGATATCGTTGATGCTGTGCGCCGCGATGAGGATGCAGGTGGCCTCCGGACGCTCGCGCTCGAGGCGCAGGACGGCGTCCTCGAAGAACGCCGCATTCGCGAAATAGAGCGACGCGTCGAAGCGCAGCGCGGCGATCTGCGGGTGCAGCGGGGGCAGATCGAAGCGGTCGGCGTCGCGCAGCGTTCCGTCGGCGTGCATGCCGACGACGACCACGCGTGGCCGCATGCGGCGATAGAGAAAGGCGGCGAGGGAAATGATGATTCCGGCCAGTATGCCGTTCTGGATGTTGGGTGCGAATGCGAGTGTCACAACGAAGGTCGCCGTCCCCGCGAATCCGTCGTCGCGGCTCGCCTGCCAGGCGTGCAGCAGTCCGCGTAGGTCGACCAGGTTCAGGACCGCGAGGATGATCATCGCCGCGAGCACGGGTTTCGGCAGGTGGTACAGAAAAGGTGTCAGGAAGAGCAGCGCCACCAGCACAAACGCCGCACACACGAGGCCGGAGAGACCCGTCGTGGCGTTCGACGCCAGATTGATCGCGGAACGGGAAAACGAGCCGCTGACCGGCATTGACTGGCAGAAGGCGGCCGCGACCTTTGCCAGACCCTGGCCGACGAGCTCCTGGTTCTCGTCCCATGGCTTGCGCGTGCGGAGGGCGATCACCTTGCAGCTCGACATCGCCTCCATGAAGCTGATCAACGCGATCACGAAGGCTGCCGGGAGCAGCTCCTTGGTCGCCTCCCAGCTCACTTCTGGCATGGACAGCCCCGGCAGGCCTTCCGGAATCGCGCCGACGATGCGACCGCCGCGATCGGCGAACCCAAGCACGAAACTGGCCCAGGTCGAGAGCGCGACGACGATCAGCACGCCCGGGACGCGCGGACCGAGCCGCTTGAATGCGACCAGAAGGGCCATTGCCGTGGCCCCGAAAACGAGCGAGAGCAAATGCACGAGATCCATGTTGGCGAGGACGCCCCACGTATCGAGCAGCAGGTGCGCGCTCTGCCGCACCGAGATGCCGAGGAGCGCCGGCAACTGGGACAGCGCAATGATCAGCGCGGCGGCGTTGATGAAGCCGATGAGCACCGGGTGCGAGACGAGGCTCAGCAGGATGCCGGCACGCGCGAGTCCGAAGCCGAGCTGGAACAGACCCGAGAGCAGTGCGAGCAGCGTGACGTAAGCCGGAAAGTGTCCGGAGGTCGCGGGTATCAGTGCCCCGACGCTCGCGGCGGTGAGCAGCGACGTCATCGCCACGGGACCGGTGGACAGGATGGGCGACGAGCCGAACAGCACGCCGACAATGGCCGGAATGAATGCCGCATAGAGGCCGTAGTGCGGGGGCACCCCGGCAAGCTGTGCATAGGCAAGCGCTTGCGGGATCGCCACCAGTGCGACGCTGATTCCGGCTAAGAAATCATCGCGCGCGACCGCAAGCGTGATGCGCGGCCACGTCAGGAACGGCAGGAATCGCCGGGCGACGCTTTGCGAGCTTGCCCGTTGCGATGGCTGTGCTGGGGTCGTATCCACTGTAGGCGAATCGTCACCGATTGTTCGCGATCGCGAAAGGGGAAAGGCATACCCCGAATGGGTAGTGCTGCAGACGATGCGTCGCCGGTTGCGCGGTTGCGTTGGCGCGACCATAATTTCGATAAGAGGGCGGCGGGATGCCGGGCGTCGTTACATTGTCATCGAAATCCGCCGTTCCTCCCGCTCGCATACGGATTATTGCCCCTGCGCGGGCCATCGATCCGGACTTTGGAGTGTGTCGTGCGCAGGCGCGCGATCCCTTGCAGCCCGGCGTCCCTGAGGTGACCGAATGAATACCGACCGCGACCGCTTCGATCGTGCGATCGCCGCCTTCGACGCGGCGAACGCGCAGGATTCGAATCGCGAGTCCGTCGCGGGAATCGACCGGCCAAGGGAACTCGTCTACGCCGAGCGCATGACCGCGATGCAGCACCGGTTCGCGCCCGACGCGTCCGAGGTCGTGCGCCTTGCCGTGCGCTGCCAGCACATCGAGCGGTGGAAGATCCCGCGCGCCGAATACGCGATGGACCGGATAGGCTACCTGCAGTGGCGCAAGCGTCTCAACAAGTTCCACGGCGAGGTCGCCGGCGGCATCCTGCGGCAGATCGGCTATGACGAGCCGACGATCGCCCGCGTCGCCAGGCTGCTCATGAAGGAAGGGCTCAAAAGCGACGCCGAGGCGCAGATGCTGGAAGACGTGGTCGACCTCGTTTTCATCGAGCATTACCTCGCTGACTTTGTCTCGAAGCACGGCCAGTACGACCTCGCGAAATTCACCGATATCCTCGCGAAGACCGCGAAGAAGATGTCGCCGCGCGGCCGTGCGGCGGCGGTGACGCTGCTCGCGCTGCCGCCCGACCTCGCGCCGCTCGTGCGGACCGTGATGGAAGGGGCGGTGGCGGAAACCGCGCCCCCGTCCTGAGGCAGCCCGGTTCGGCTGGAGCCCGGGCGCCGCGCCGGAAGGTTCCGCCTTTGCAGGTGACATGGCGGCGGCCGTCGCGACCGCCCTGCAGTCGAGCCTCGTCAGTCGATGACGAGGTGGACGGGTGCCTTCTCCAATTCCCACTTGCCGGTATTCCGGTCATGGCGGGACAAGGTGAAGCAATGCCGGTTCTCGTCATCGAGCTTCATGTGTACTCGGAGGGCGCGTAGTCTTCCGGGCCGCTGGCCCAGGCGCCCGAGCAGGTGGCGCGCGAGCCCAGCACGTACGGCTCGGAAGTCGTCAGCTCCGGGCTGATGTGCTTGGGGTCGATATTCAGCGAGGTCCACACCACACCCATCGCAGACGGTGAACTAAGCAATCGCCGTTGAGGCAATCCCCTTCATGGGTTCGCATCCCGGGTGCGCGAACCGGCACATCCATGTCCCGGCATGACGCCTACGGCTGCTTCGGTGTCTTGTATTCGGCTTCCTTCTGGAACGGTACCCAGACGGTTTCGTAACCGACGAACCCCTTTTCGTTTGGCGGCATCTGACGCGTTGTCAGAAAACGCGTTTGGCCGTCGGGAACCTTGGGGGGGGGCTGCTTCTGCTCGCTCATAAGTCACCTTTCTTGCCGTGAAGTGAGGACTGCAAGTGCAATCAACTATGCCCGAAGTTCGTCCGATGCCATTCAACACCGCCGCTCAAACAGGCTTCAAAAGCAACGGGTCGATATCGGCGCCCGCATTGATCGCCCCGCCCATTCTTGTCTCTACGTCAGTTGCGTCGCGCACGGTCAATATCTGGAGCGTGAAGACGACCTCTCTGCCGCAAAGCGGATTATTGCCATCGACCGTCAGGCTCTCGTCGTCCATATGCGTCACGAGAAAGCTGCGGGTCTGTCCCTTGTCATTCTCCATGAGGATGGAGGTGCCGACTTGCCGATACTCCTCGGGGACATTTTCGATGTCGTCGGAAAAAACCAGCGACTCGTCTCTGGGGCCGAAGATCTGGTTGCCATCGATGATCACTTCGATGACGTCGCCAGCGGACTTGCCCTCGAGCTCCGCTATGGACCGAAGGGGCCAGAATTTCATTGTGCCCGTGGACATAGCCCAACGGGAACTCTACCCTGGTGAGGACATGGCCCAGCTTCCTGTCGGTCACCTTGTAGGTCAGCTCAACAAACTTGCCGTCTCGTATGACTTCGCTCACGTCAAACCCTGACGAAATGTTCTCAAGCAGATGTGGCTCTGCCACTTTGCCTGAACCCCCCGCGGGGGGCGGGCCGGGCTGGCCCGGCCCTGGGGGCGCTCAGAAGATGGACGCACCGAAAATCCTGACCTTTCCATCCTCATAGCCGAGGACAAGTCTGCCAAGCCATTCGCCTTGCTTCTTGGTGCTCCGCTGGCGGTAAAGAACTGTCACATGCTCGCCCCGGCGGATGATGCCGAGTGAGTCGGCTTCTTCAGACAGATTTCTCGCCAGCTCGCTATTCGCAAACTGGTGGCCCGCAACAACCTGATCGATGGCAAGCGCCAGGGAGCTGGAAAAGTTCCTCGCGAATTCTCCGTACTTGCCTTCGTTCGAATATTTGACGAGATCGCGCCACAGGGGCTTGGCCATGGCCAAGATCTCGTCATCGGTCTTTTCAGTGATGTTCACGCGCGTGCCCGGAGATCCTGCTACTTCTCCTCCCCAACCAGGTGATAACAAGGCGCCTTCTCCATGGTGTATTCGCCGGTCTTCGGATCGCGACGCGAAACCGTCAGCACATGCCAGTTTTCGTCGTCCAGCTTCATGGCGTCGCCCCGGTAGTAGTAACCCGGCCAACGGGTCTCCTTGCGGAACAGCGTGTGCTGCGTGACGCACTCGGCAGCGCGATGACGGTGCATCAATTCCCACGCGCGCAGCAACTCGTGAATGTCCTTTGCGGCCAGGCTCTGGAGGTCTTCCTCCATGATCTTGAGCTTCTTGAGAGCGATATTCAGGAGCTTCTCGTTGGTCATGTAGCTGACGGTCACTCCGCCGCAATACTCGTCCATCAGCTTCTGCAGGCGTTCCAGGCCCTGCTTGGGATTGATGTAGTGCGGGTTGACATCGCCCGCCACAATCTCATTGCGGTAGACCCTGTAGTGCTCCAGGGGCTTGTAGATCTCCTCCTTGCGGCGCTTGATCTGCTCATCGGATACGACAATGCCTTCGGCCTTCCCGTCGTCGATGTACTTGCAGGCGGCCTTCGCGGCGAGACGGCCTTCGGTGAACGACCCCGACGAGAAGGCGTGCGGCGTGCCGCCGACCGCGTCACCGGCGCCGAACAGACCTTCGATCGTCGTCATGCGGTTGTAGCCCCAGAAATACTCGGGAGGGGAAATGTCCTCGGGGCCGGAGCACCAGGCACCCGAACCGGTCGCGTGGGAGCCCATGACGTAGGGCTCGGAGGTGGTCAGCTCCGGATTCTCGTTCTTGGGATCGACATCGGTAGCGGCCCACAGAACTGCCTGGCCGATGGTCATGCCGAGGAAGTTTTCCCAACCGACCTCTTCCAGATGAGGATCCTGGAAGGCGCGCATGGTCACCATGTGAATCGGGCCGCGGCCGGCATTGACTTCGCTGATCAGCGCGTGGTTGCGCAAACAGGTCGGGATGGGCCGATGCGTCAGGTGCGAAGCTTCCGGATCGAGATACTCCTTGCCGACCATTTTCTGCAGTTCGGGGAACCACTTGGACTCGTACTCTTCGCCCACGCCGTTTTGCGTATAGGTCTTCAGGTGCAGGAAGTAGGCGCCGACCGGGCCATAGCCGTCCTTGAAACGCGCCAGCACGATGCGATTTTCCATCTGCGTCATCTTGGCGCCGGCATTGATCATGAGGCCATAGGCAGACGCGGACGACCAGGGCGCATACCAGGTCCGGCCGGAACCTTCGCCCACCGAGCGCGGTTTGAAGATGTTGGAGGCACCGCCCGCGCCGCAGATCACGGTCTTGGACTTGAAGACGTGGTAGTTGCCAGTGCGGACGTTGAACCCGACGGCACCGGCAACCCGGTTGTCCTTGCTGTCGTCCATCAGCAGGTGGGTGACGCAGATGCGGTTGAAGATCTTGTCCGCCGATTTTTTTGCGGCCTCGGCCACGATGGGCTTGTAGGACTCGCCGTGAATCATGATCTGCCATCGCCCTTCACGCAGATAGCGCCCGGTTTTCGGGTCCTTCATGATGGGCAGGCCCCACTCCTCGAACTGATGCACCGAGGAGTCAACGTGACGGGCCATATCGAACAGCAGGTCTTCCCGCACCATACCCATCAGGTCGATGCGCGCGTAGCGGACATGGTCCTCCGGGTTGTTTTCGCCCCAGCGTGTGCCCATGTAGCAGTTGATCGCGTACAGACCCTGGGCGACCGCACCTGAGCGATCGATATTGGCCTTCTCGGCAATGACGATCTTCTTGGTCTTGCCCCAGAATCTCGCCTCCCAGGCGGCGCCGGTGCCGCCAAGGCCCGCACCGACGACCAGAACGTCGATGCCGTCTTCGATGATCGTTTCGTAGGCCATTAGTAGTAGACCCCCATCTTCATCTTGAGACCTGCGGATTCAAGCGTACGCAGACCGCCGTCATCCATGCGGATGTATTTCGGTTCGCTGTACAGCAGTTCGCCGTCGCGCATTTCCTTGCTGGGTCCTGGAACATCCGCGAGCTTGGGGATCGCCTGTCCCCAGGGCTTGGTGGTGATGGGCGACAGGAAGTTCTTTTCCGTGCCGTTGCGGAACTTGATCTTCCAGGCGATCGTGCCTTTCCGTTCGTCGCGCTGGACGCGAACGCTGTGGCCCAGCGGGGCAAAGTCGGCATATCCGCGCACATCGATCGCATTCTGCGGGCAGGCCTTCACGCAGGAGTAGCACTCCCAGCACATGTTCGGCTCGATGTTGTAGGCGCGCCGATAGGTCTTATCGATGTGCATGATGTCGGATGGGCAGATGTCGACGCAATGTCCGCATCCGTCGCACCTTGTCATATAGACGAAGGTAGGCATAAGCTGGCTCCTTGATGTGTTCCGCTAGAACCTGACGGGCTGTTTCCTAATAGTGGCGCGGTGCTTCGCGCTTGATGCCGAGCCCCATGTCCATGGGGGCATCTCGCAATAGTTCCATCGAGTGTCTTTCCCGTTGTGCAGGATCGTCCCGGGTCTGCACGGGCAGATTGGCGCACGTGCCATTCGCCTTGGAGACTCGTTTCTCGAAGGCCGCCGCGGGCTTGAAGAACATGTGGGCGAACTTGGACCAGGGCACCGATCCGAACAGCACCGTCGTGGCGATGACGTACAAGCCGAAGAACACGATGGCCCCGGAACTCGCCCTTCGTCTGCAGGAACGCCCAGATCAGGCCCACCGTCGCGCTGCCCAGCAGCGAGAGGATGAACAGATCCGCGCGCATGATGCGCAGCGGCGAACCTGCCCTCGGCGGCGACATCGACGCGAATGAAGAACCAGAACCAGTATCCGCCGAGGCAGATCATCAGGCCGCCGATCCACCAGAGCAGCGGCAGGATACCCGGCGCCGGCGTCGCGGGCGTCGGGTAGCCGAACACCATGACGGCGGTCGTGACGAAATAGATGAGGAATCCGTACATGGTCAGAAGATGGGCGAGCCGGCGACGCGGGTTGCAGAATTCTCCGGAGGTCAGGACGTCGACGAGGCCGGTCTGGACGGCGAGCGACACCCATTCGCCACCACCGATGGTCTTCGACCCTTTGCTCTGCGACTTCCGCCAGTTGGCGAAGAAATACCTGGCGCTCCCCTTGTGTACGACGTCGAACAACGTCCCTGCCGCAACCAGAGACGATCATGATGACGACGTAGACCTGCATGACGGCAGGCGGTATGGACGCCGAAAGCTCGGCAAACGGATTGACAGCGAACATCATCGACCTCCAGATCCGGACTCGAGGGTCCGGTGCATGTTGTGTCTCAAGGAAGAACCTTCGATTGCGAGTCGAGTGTATGCACATCGAAACGCATCGCGTCGAGGTCGCCCAGCATCCAGGTTGCGGGCGCGGCGAGGCCGGCGATCGTCCCCGGATTGACCAGCCAGGATTCGCCGCCCTTGACGTTCGCGACGCGGCGCATCTCCGCCTGATGCGAGTGCCCGCAGCAAACGAGATCCCATTCGCCGGTGCAGGCCATTGCGTGACCGTATTCCGGGTAGTGCACCAGAAAGATCTTGCGCCCGCCGAGCTCCAGACGAGCGTTGGGACCGTGATATTGAAGCTGCCCCCCGGTCTCGCGCACCCAGCGCGCGAGCGAGACGGGGTCGCCGAGATTGTTCCCGTCGACGAGATGCAGCGGCAATCCCACGGCCAGCGCGGCGCGCAGGGTCTGCGTGCCGATGAGGTCGCCGCAGTGGAACACTGCCTGCGCGCCGTGATCCGCGGCCGCGCGCACCGCGGCGGCGAGCGGATCGGCGCGGTCGTGGCTGTCGGAGACGATGCAGATTTTCACGTGCGCATCCTGGCTTCTGGATTCTTTCTCTAGCGCGCCGAGTGACCGGCGAGCTTGACCTCAACCTTTTCGGACGCATCGAGCCCTGCGTAGTAATCACGCAGGATCGCCAATACCTCGGGCCGGCTGAACTCCGGCGGCACCTCGCTGCCTTCGGACAGCCATTTGCGGAGCTTCGTCCCGGAAACGAGCAGCCGATCGGCGTCGTCGTGGGGGCACGTGCGGCCGGAGGCCATGCCACCGCATCGGTAGCACCAGAACGTCCAGTCGATCTTGAGTGGTCGCGTCTGCAGCACGCCCTTCGGAATGTGGTCGAAGATGTGGTGCGCGTCGAACGGACCGTAGTAGCTGCCGACACCCGCGTGATCGCGCCCGACGATCTGGTGCGAGCAGCCGTAGTTCTGGCGGAACAGCGCGTGCAGCAGCGCCTCCCGCGGCCCCGCATAGCGCATATCCAGCGGATAACCCGCCTGCACGACGGTCCGGCCCACGAAATATCGTTCCGTCAGGGCCGTAATCGCGCGGGTGCGCACGCCGGCGGGAATGTCACCGGGCTTGAGCGCGCCAAGCAGCGAATGGACCAGGACGCCATCGCAGACTTCGATCGCTATCTTGGCCAGGTACTCGTGCGACCGGTGCATCGGATTGCGCGTCTGGAATGCTGCGATCGTCTTCCAGCCGAGCGTGGAGAACAACGCGCGTGTCTCCGCCGGGGTCATGAACAGGGCGCCGTACTGCTCGGCGAATCCACCCGTCGAGAGCACCTTGATCGGCCCGGCGAGATTGACCGCGGGCTGTCCAAGCACCATCTTGACGCCAGGGTGCTCGGGATCGGTCGTGCGGAAGATGGTCGCGCACTCGTGCGCCTTGTTGATTGCGTACTTCTCGGTGACCAGCATCGTGGCGAGCGGCTGCCCGTCGTCAGGATCGACAAGCGCGATCTCGCGACCGGTCCGGATCGTATCGACGAACGCCTGGTCGGCGGACAGGGTGATCGGGATCGGCCAGAACAGGCCGCTCGCCGTGCTCATGCCATCGCAGACGCCTTGCCAGTCGGCGTGCGTCATGAAGCCCTCGAGCGGCGTGAAGCCGCCGATGCCGAGCATCACGATGTCGCCTTTTTCCCGTGAGCTGACGGTCAGCTTGGGCAGTGTCGCGGCGCGCCGCTTTTCATCAGCGAGCACGTCACCCCGGAGCAGCAGCGGCCGGAGGTCGCCGCCACCGTGTGGACTAACCAGCGGCATGTTGAGCGCCCATTCCCGTGAGACAAGCGTTGGCCTCGCGCGGCCGGATGCCACCCGGCGCTCCCCTCATATCATTCGAGGCTGAACTTATAACCATAAGCGCTTCGGGCAAAAAGAACTTGATCCGCGTTAACTTCATGCCACGGCCTGGTAATAGAGATTCTGCGGATGGCTGGCCTGCGCGAAAAAGAACCAGCGCTCGGCGAGAAGCCCGAGCAATTGAACGACGAACGCGAGGCGCAGCAGAGTGTCCGGCGCACCCGACCAGCAGGCGCCCTGCAGTGCGAGGGGAATGGCGAACGCTGCGAGCAGGAACATCCATTTGATGCGGCGCAGCACGGATTCCGGCTGGCCGTGGAAGAACTCGCGGGTGTTGAAGGATCCGCCCATGAATCCCATCGACTTCTGGGCGATCCGGGGATGCTTGATCCCGATGGCGGTCTGGAGCGTCGACTTGGGCCGCAGCCGCGAATTCCTGATGAGCGAGGCGAGACGACTTGCAAGGCCCAGCATGGTGAGGACGAATGCCCAGCCGGCAAGGAAACGCACGAGGTCGGGTGCGACACGGCCCGCGAAGGCGGCGGCGAGGGTGAAGCCGGAAGCGCCACCCAGCAGGGTGAAATTGATCACGGTCAGCGGGCTCGCCCACTCGCGCAGGAACGGCAGGCAGGCATAGATCATCGCCGTGCACAGGAACAGCGCGAACGCGAGCAGGGTGCCAAGCACGCCCAGCACGACCGTTGCGTCGATTGCGACGCCGGACGGCAGGGAGGCGAGCACCGGTCTCCAGCCGACGAGGTGGGCGGCGCCGTACAGGAACACGGTTCCCATCAGTGCCGGCAGCACGATCACTTCGCGCGACAGCCACGACGTTCGCCACATGGCGGCGGCGCGCCAGGCACGCTCGGGGCGTCCGAGATGAAAGAACGACGCGACGAGCCCGCCAATCAGGAAGGCGAGGGCGATGAGGCTGCCGTGCGCGTAGAACAGGTGCCCGTCCTGCGGCGGAAGCAGGCCGAACAGCGCGTAGAGCTGCACGGCAAAGAGCGCGAGGAAAAGTCCCTGCCCGACGCCGATCAGCGTGGTGAGGAAAAGGACGGAAAAATCGGGCCGCATGCGTCGTCTCGCCGACTACCAGGACATCACGTCGTCGAGCGACGGCTCCGATTTCGCGGGCTTCGGCAGCAGGCCGTCGATCTTGAGCGGATTGTCCACGCGCTCGAGTTCGTCTTCATGGATGCGCATCGGCGTCTTGCGCCGCGGCAGGTAGTGATTCGATGGATGCGTGCCCCATTCCGGCATCAGCGCGTAGCCGGCGGCGTCGCGGATCGCCTGTGACACGACCGATTCGGGATCGTGGATGTCGCCGAACAGGCGGGCGGACGTCGGGCAGGCGAGCACGCACGCGGGCTTGCGCTCGGCTGCGGGAAGCGCCTCGTCGTAGATCCGGTCAACGCACAGCGTGCACTTGGTCATCACCTTCCGCACGGGGTCGACCTCGCGTACCCCGTAGGGGCAGGCCCACGAGCAGTATTTGCACCCGATGCATTTGTCGTGATCGACGAGCACGATGCCGTCGGACGCGCGCTTGTAGCTGGCGCCGGTCGGGCAGACGGGAACGCACGGCGGATCCTCGCAGTGCAGGCACGACTTGGGAAAGTGAACGGTCTGCGTGTTCGGATATTCGCCGACCTCGAACGTCTGCACGCGATTGAAGAACGCGCCGGTCGGGTCCTTGCCGTACGGCATCAGGTCGGCCAGCGGACCCGCCGATCCGGACGTGTTCCACTCCTTGCAGCTCGTCACGCAGGCGTGGCATCCGACGCAGACATTGAGGTCGATGACGAGTGCGAGCTGGGTCACTGCGAATGCTTCCGGTTCCCGCGCCCCGCGAAGAACGCCTGCGCCGCCCGCGTGGCGGCGGCCGTGCCGGGCGCCGCCGGAACGGCCGCGAATTGCGGGGACGTGATCTTCGGCTCCGCGGCATCGGCCGGGTAGATCCGGACTCGGACGTCGTACCAGGCCGCCTGACCGGTCACCGGGTCCGAATTCGAGATCGGTGCGCCGGTCGCGCCGGGCAATTCCTCCGAGATCAGGTGATTGAGCAGGAAACCGCGCTGGGATTCGTTGGCGTCGGGCGTGAGGCGCCACGCGCCGGGCGCCTTTCCTATCGCGTTCCACGTCCAGACCGTGCCGGGCTCGACCGCCTCGGAGTAGCTGCACAGGCAGCGCACCTTGCCCCACTGCGACTCGACCCACATCCAGCCGCCGTCCTCGATGCCGGCGGCGCGCGCGACTTTCGGATTGACGAAGAGGTGGTTGTGCGCATGAATCTGACGCAGCCACGCGTTCTGCGAGTCCCAGGAGTGGTACATGGCCATCGGCCGCTGCGTAACCGCGTTCAGCGGGTATTTGCCGAGATCCGATTGCTGCGCCTCGAGCGGTTCGTAATAGAACGGCAGCGGATCGAAATAGGTTTCGATGCGAGCCCTGAGATGCTCCGGCGGCTTGCGCGAAATTCCCCTGCCTTGCGCCGCGAGCCGGAATTTCTGCAGGACCTCGGAATACAGGTGGATCAGGATCGGCTCGGCATAGCGCTGGATCCGCATCCGTTGCGACCACTCGAGGTAGCCCTTGTTCCAGTTGCGCATGTACTGGTACGACGGGGGAAGCTTGTACTGGTAGACGCAATTGTTCTGCGCGTACATCTCCCATTGCCGTGGATTGGGCTCGCCGCGCATGAACTTTTCGCCGCCTTTGCCGCGCCATCCGGCAAGAAAGCCGATGCCGGATCCCGGCTCCGTCTCGTAGTTGACGATGAAGTCCGGGTAGTCGCGAAACTTGCGCGTGCCGTCGGGCCGGATGAACGCCGGAAGGTGCAGGCGTCCCGCGAGCTCGATCAACACCTCCTGGAACGGCTTGCAGTCGCCCGTCGGCGGGACGACGGGAATGCGCACCGAGTCCACGGGGCCATCGAACTCGGAAATCGGGCGGTCGAGCATCGACATCACGTCGTGGCGTTCGAGATACGTCGTGTCCGGCAGGACGAGGTCGGCGAATGCGGTCATCTCCGACTGGAACGCGTCGCAGACGACGAGGAAGGGGATCTTGTATTCACCATCGTCGCGCTTGTCATTCAGCATGTGCCGGACTTCGCCGGTGTTCATCGTCGAGTTCCATGCCATGTTGGCCATGAAGATCAGCAGCGTGTCGATCGGGTACGGGTCGCCGCGCCATGCATTCGTGATCACGTTGTGCATCATCCCGTGAACCGCGAGCGGGTATTCCCACGAGAATGCCTTGTCGATGCGCACCGGCGCGCCGGCGTCGTCGACGAACAGGTCGTCCGGCTCGGCGGGCCAGCCGAGCGCAAGTCCGTCGAGTGGATGGTTCGGCTTGACTGCGAGCGGCGTGTTCGGCGTCTTTGCGCATGGCGGAATCGGACGCGGGAACGGTGCCTTGTGACGGAATCCGCCGGGCCGGTCGATCGTGCCGAGCAGTGTCATGAGGATCGCGAGTGCACGCGTCGTCTGGAAGCCGTTCGAATGTGCGGCGAGTCCGCGCATCGCGTGGAAGGCGACCGGATTTCCCGTGACCGTTTCGTGCTCCTTGCCCCACATGTCGGTCCAGGGAATCGGCAGCTCGATCTTCGCGTCGCGCGCGGTGATGCCCATTTCGTGCGCAAGGCGGCGGATGGCCTCGGCAGGTATCCCGGTGATCCCCGCCGCCCAGTCCGGAGTGTAGTCGTCGACGCGTTCCTTCAGCAGCTGGAACGCGGGTTTCACCGCGGTACCGTCGGAGAGCTTGAACTCACCCAGCAGGAACGGATCCGTGTTCTCGCTGTGCGTGACGACGGGACGGTTCGTCGCGCGGTCCCACCAGAGCTTGTTCTGCGGGTCGAAGCAGCCTTCTTCCTTCGGCACTTCGGTGCGCACGAACATCCCGAATTCGTCATTCGCGTCGTTCATGTTCACGAGCTGTCCGGCGTTGGTATAGCGAACGAGGAATTCGCGGTCGTAGAGGCCCAGCGCAATCAGCTCGTGGATCAGGGCGAGAAGCAGCGCGCCATCCGTTCCGGGCTTGATCGGCAGCCAGTCGTCGGCGATCGCGGAGTAGCCAGTCCGGATCGGGTTGATCGAGATGAAGCGGCCGCCGTCGCGCTTGAACTTCGCGATCGCGATCTTGAGCGGATTCGAATGGTGATCCTCGGCGGTGCCCATCATCACGAACAGCTTCGCGCGCTCGAGATCGGGGCCGCCAAACTCCCAGAATGATCCGCCAATCGTGTAGATCATCCCGGCCGCCATGTTGACCGAGCAGAACCCGCCGTGGGCCGCGTAGTTCGGCGTACCGAACTGGCGTGCGAAGAGCCCGGTCAACGCCTGCATCTGGTCGCGACCGGTGAAAAGGGCGAATCGCTTCGGGTCGGTGGCGCGGATCTTTCGCAGGCGCTCTTCCAGTGTCGAAAACGCCTCGTCCCAGGAAATCTCCACGAATTCGCCCGCTCCGCGCTCGGCGCCGGGTTTTCGCTTGAGCGGCTTCGTGAGGCGCGCCGGCGAATACTGCTTCATGATTCCCGACGAACCCTTGGCGCAGATCACGCCCTGGTTGATCGGGTGGTCGGGATTCCCTTCGATGTAGCGGATTTCGCCATTGCGCAGGTGCACGCGGATTCCGCAGCGGCACGCGCACATATAGCAGGTCGTGTTGCGGGTTTCGACCGTGGCGCCCGGCATGGGCGGCGCGAGGGGATCGTGAACGATGGTGGTGGTCATTGGAAGTGCCGTGGCGGGATCGAACACGCAAGCGAACACCCGCGAATGAGATTCGCTCGCGTTCCCGCACGATCGGCAGCCTCCATTAACGCCAAAACGGGCGTCCGGTGTCCATAGCCACGACGGGGGGACTGCAATACTCCCGATGGGGGGCAAACGGAAGCGAGATGTTCGTCGATTTTATTGCTTCGTGCGGCTGGCGGGATGATAATTTCGGGTTAGGGTGAGAGAATCGGACGGAGCACGCGAATGAGGTGCCAGGCGATTCCGCACGGGGGAGAAACGGTTTGAGGCGCGGTCAGAATGCCGTTCCACACAAGGATCCGAATCGCACGCCCGTGACCGGGGGTGCGGAACACGCGCCTGAGTCCGCGGCGGCGGCGGGCGCCGAGCCCGAGTTCGAAAGCTCGGTCCGGCCGATGCTTGCGGCGGTGGTCCGGATGGCGGGGGCCGAGGCCGGCGCGATCCGACTCCGCGCCGACGATTCCTCGAGATGGCGTCCGAGTCTGGCGGTCGGCCTGCCCGCCGGCGCCGAGGCAGCCCCGGGTGGCGCCTTCGCCGGCTGGTGCCGGCAATGCTCGGAATCGCGCAGTCCTGACAGCGACTGTGTCCGCGACCGGATCTGCGGCAACGGCGAGAGCGAGGTGGGCGAACAGTCCCGACAGGTCTGCCGCCATGTCTTCGCCGTGCCGCTGCGCCATTGCGGTGCCCCGGTGGGGAGGCTCGATCTCCATTTCGACGATGCATGCGCGCTGCCGTCGCAGACGATGCCGCTCCTGGGTGCCGCCGGAGAGATCATCGGCGCCGCCCTGGAGAGCGCACGGCTCAATCGCGAGAGCCTCCACGCGAGCCTGATCGGCGAGCGGCAGATGATGGCCAACGAGGTCCACGACTCCCTCGCGCAGGGCCTCACCTACATGCGCATCCGCATGAGCATGCTGCGCGAGGCGATCAAGCAGGGTGACGAGCTGCGAGCGTTCAAGTACTGGGGTGACGTCGACGACTCCCTCACCAGCGCACACGCGCGGCTGCGCGAGCTCATCACGAGCTTCCGCACCAGCATGGACCCGATGGGATTCCAGCATGCACTGTCGGACATCGCACGAACGTTTTTCGATCGCACCGGCATCACGCTTCGATTCGACAATCGCGCGCCCGATCTGCATCTGCCCGTAGGACGGGAGGTGCAGGCCTTTCACATCGTGCAGGAGGCCCTCGCCAACGTGTGCAATCACGCCAAGGCGGCCAATGTGACCGTCTCGCTCGACCGGGCGGGTGACACCTGCGAAATTGTCGTCGAGGACGACGGCGTCGGCGTCGCATCGGGGCCCGCCAATTCCGAGCGCAACGAAACCGGTCACTACGGCATCGCGATCATGCGCGAGCGGTCACGGCGGCTCGGAGGCGAATTCACGATCGAGCCGGCTGCGGGGACGGGAACCCGAGTTCGTGTACGATTTCCCGTGACGCAGCAAACTGAGAGAAGGTCATGAACGAATCCATCAGCGTCGTATTGATCGACGACCACGGGCTCTGCCGGCGCGGGCTCGCCGAGCTCCTCACGCAGCGCGGCGGCATCACGGTGCACGGCAATACGGGCAACCCGGACGAGGCGGTCCGCCTGCTGCGCGACACGCGCCCGGATCTCGCGATCGTTGACCTGCGGATGGCGCCGACCGACGGATTCGCGCTGATTACGAGGCTTCGCGCCGAAGGCATCAACACGCCGATACTCGTGTTGACGATGAGCGATTCACAGGAGGACTTCGCGCGCGCCTTTCGTGCCGGTGTCCGCGGATACCTGCTCAAGGACATGGACCCGGACGAGGTCGTCGATGCGATCCGCCGCACGGCGCGCGGCGAGGTCGTGGTGTGTCCGACGATGGCCGTCAAGCTGGTCGACATGCTGTTGCCCGGCGAGCAGAAGAAGACGCCGGACAGCTACATGAAGACGCTGACCGCCCGCGAGCGCGAGATCCTTCAGCAGCTGACGAGCGGCAAGAGCAACAAGGCGATTGCGCAGGCCCTCGACATCAGTCACGACACCGTCAAGCTGCACGTTCGCCACATTCTTTCGAAGCTCGGTCTCACCTCGCGCGTCGAGGCGGCGGTGTTCGCGGTCGAGCATCGGGTCGCGGCGGCGGGCGACGCACCGCATCGCGCCTCGGGTTAATCCTTTCGGCGGCGCGCGCCGGCGGCCGTCTTCGATTCCGGCGCAAACCAGTTGAGCCGCCTGCGCAAGCGCACGACGTCGCCGACGATTGTCAGCGTCGGGCCGTGCAGCCCTGCGGCGGCAGCCCGCTTCGGCAGACCCCGCAACGTCGCCGTGATCACGCGCTGCGAGCGAGTAGTTCCCTGCTCGACCACGGCGGCAGGCGTCGTCGGCTTCATGCCGTGCTCGATCAGGCGCTGGCACAGTTCGGCAAGGCCGACGAGGCCCATGTAGACGACGATCGTCTGCCGCGGCCTTGCGAGTCCCGGCCAGTCGAGTGCCGTGGTCCCGTCCTTCAGGTGGCCGGTGACGAACACGACGGATTGCGCGCAGTCCCGGTGCGTGAGGGGAATCCCCGCGTAGGCCGCGACGCCGAGCGCGGCCGTGATTCCGGGCACGACCTCGAACGGAATCTCGTTGGCCGACAGCGTGTCGATCTCCTCGCCGCCGCGGCCGAAGATGAACGGATCTCCACCCTTGAGGCGCAGCACGCGCTTGCCCGCGCGCGCGAGATTCACCAGCAATGCATTGATCTCCTCCTGGCGCATCGCATGGTTGGCTCGCTGCTTTCCGACGTAGATGCGCTCGACCGATGGCGGGAGCAGGAGGAGCACCTCCTTGGAAATGAGGTTGTCATACAGCGCGACGTCGGCGCATTGCATGAGCTTCAGCGCGCGCAGCGTGAGGAGCTCAGGGTCGCCCGGGCCGGCGCCGACGAGATAGACCTCACCCTTTCCCGGTCGGCGCCGGCTGCGCGGCGGTCGCGCGGCGAGCGCGAGCTCCGCGGGGGTCGGCACGTCGGCGAACCGTCGCATCTCGCGGCGGGCTATGGCGCCTCCCCGGCATCGCGGCGACTTTCGTCGCCGCTGCCCGCATCGGGCGCGCCGGACGTGGCGGTGTCGTTGGGATTGATGAAGATGAAACGGAAGTCGCCGGCTTCCAATTCGACGTAGTCAAGCGTCATGCCCTCGATCAGGTCCCTTTGCGCGGGCGTGACAACCAGCGCGATGCCTTCCGACGAGATGACGATGTCGTCGTTGCGCGCCTCGTCGAAGCCCATCGCGTAATGCAGCGAGCCGTCCGCATCGCGACGTACCGCGATGCGCAGGCCCATTTCGTCGCAATCGGAACTGGTCGCTGCGATGCGGATCTGCTGCGCCGCGCTTGGGGTGACGGTGATCATGACGGAGTCAGTCAGCAGATGCGGCGATGTTCTGTTGCAGCGGCAATGCCGGGCCGGCAGCCATGTCGGAATCCGACAGCGCGGTCATCAGTGTTCGCCCTTGGTTCGCAGCAGGCCGGCAAGACGGTTGCCCTGCTTCTGCGGGCCGCCGCGCGGAAACATCTCGTGCAGCCGATGGTTCATGCTGCCCTCCGAACCCCAGACCTTGGTGAAGTGGCGAATCATTACGCGGACCTGGGCCTGCACGCCGTGAACGGCAAAATAGTCGCGCAGGAAATGGATCACTTCCCAATGCTGCGGGGTAAGCTCGATGCCTTCACGCTTGGCCAGCGTGCGGGCGAAGGCTTCGGACCATTCGTCACGATTTACCAGATAGCCTTCGCTGTCGGTTTCGATTTTGCGGCCTTCTACGTCGAGCCGCTGGATGAGCGATATCTGGGCATTCATTGCGGGGTCTTCCCACGTCAGATGATCAGCGCCTCGCGGCCGCGCATCGCGTCGAGGTAGACGATGTTTCCCTCCCGCCGCTGCCGGTAATCGCTGCGCCGGATGAATTCGACGAACCGCGCCGGCCAGTCGCGGCCTCCCGCCGTGCGCAGGTGCGCGAACGAAGCCAGCACGTTGCCCGTGACGATTCCGTCGCGGGCTCCGTCTATTCCGTGCCCGCGCTTGACGGAATAGGCGTACGCGAGGTCGGAGGCAAGGTTTTCCATCGCCGCATAGTGGAACTCGTGCGCGCGGACTTCGCCCGATTCGCCGGGAACGGCAGGCCAGGGAAATGCGGCAGTTGGCTCCAGGTGTACATAGCCTCGCCCGACCGGGCGGTCCCGCATCACGACGTCGCCGGGAATCGCGCCGACCATCCGGAAGGTCTCTCCGTCCTGCTTCAGCGTCCGGGCGAGATACATGAGCCCGCCGCACTCGGCGTACACCGGGAGTCCCGCCTCGATCGCGTTCCTGATTCTGCCCCGCAGCGCCGAATTGCCTTCGAGCTCGCGGGCGTATCGCTCCGGAAATCCGCCGCCGATGAACAGCGCATCGACGCTCGGCAGGTGCGAATCGCTCAGAGTGTCGAAACGCACCAGCGTCGCACCCGCGGCGCGCAGTGCGTCGAGATCGTCGGCGTAATAGAAATTGAACGCGCGGTCCTGGGCGATCCCGATGCGGATGTCGGAATCGGTGGTGCAGGGCCTCGCGGAAGCAGCGCGCTCCGCTGGCGCGATGCGAAGCGGCGGGGCGGACTCGGCGGCACGAAGCACCGCATCGATGTCGACCTGCCGGCCGATCGCGGCGCCGATGTCCTGCACGCGGCGGTCGACATCGTCCGATTCGTTGCTGGGCATGAGTCCGAGATGTCGCTCCGCGATCGACAGCCGCGGATCGTGATGGATGGCTCCCAGCACCGGCACGTCGGTGTAGTGGTCGATGACCATCCGCAGCTTCGCCTCGTGCCGACTGCCGCCGAGGTTGTTGAGGATCACGCCGGCAATTCGCACATCGCGGTCGAACGCCTGGTATCCCAGGATCAGCGGTGCGATGCCGCGCGTCATGCCACGGGCGTCTATCACGAGCAGGACCGGCAGGCCCAGCATTTTCGCCAGCGCGGCGTTGCTGTTGCTGCCGTCAAGCGCGAGACCGTCGTAGAGACCCTTGTTCCCCTCCACGATCGCGACATCGGCGTCACGCGCGTGCGTCACGAATGCCGTGCGGATTTCACGTTCATCCGAGAGGTACGGATCGAGATTGCGGCAGGCCCGTCCCGAGGCGGCGGAGAGCCACATCGGGTCGATGAAATCCGGTCCCTTCTTGTACGGCTGGACGATCTTCCCGCGGGCCGTCAGCGCGGCACACAAACCGACGCTCACGGTCGTCTTGCCGGACGACTTGTGGGTGGCGGACACGAGCAGGCGTGGCAGGGTGTCGGCCATCAGTCGGCTCCGGCTCCTGCGGACGTGGACGAATCACGTTCTTGGACGAACGGGAGCGCGCGGACGCCGGCGAGCGCAATCAGGTAGGCGAAGCCCAGCCCGCCCACGCCGAGCGCGACCTCGGGGAGGCTCGGCACATAGGACTGGACCATCCCGTCGCCAAAGGTGCTCGACGCCGCGTAGCCGGGGAAGATTTCCAGCGGAAACGCCTGCCCGCCGATGATGAATGTGTAGAGCCACGCGAACGCGCCCGCGATCACGAGCAGCGCGGCGAAGGAAGTCGCGCGCGTGCCCGAGAATCGCGGTGTCCAGAGAAGGGCGAGCGGGACCATGCTTCCCGCGACGACATAGCCACCCCAGAAGAGAATCGGGTAAATGCCGCCGTCGAGGAGGAGGAACCGCTCGAACGCGTGCTGGCGCGCGAAATAGGCGTTGACCAGGTGAAATACGAAAACCAGGTAAACGGCACTGATCACGAAGATCCCGAGGAGCCGCCGCATCCGATCCGTGAGTTCGGGCGAGGCGGTCTTGCCGGACCATCCCAGGACGATGGGGCGCACGACAAGAAACACCGCGAGGCCCCACGCGAACGACAGGACGATGAAGAGCGGCGGCAGCAGGGCGCTGCCGTATGCCTGGCGCGCCACAAGAAAGGCGAAGATCGCGCCGGTGCCGGTGGTGAGGATGATTCGCCACGCGAATGCCGCGAATCCGGCTGCCTTTGCATACCCACCCATCCGGCGCTCCATCAGCGTCCAGAGGTAGACCGCGACGATCGCGTACATCCCGGAATAGAGCAGCACGTTCCACGCGAACACCGACGTCACGTTGTAGTGGGTGGCGGCGACGACGAGGCGGTCGGGTCGACCGAGGTCAAGCATCAGCACGAACAGGCCGCCGGCAAGCAGCGCGAGGCACAGGAGGCCGGACAATGGCGCCGACGGCTTGTACGCGGACTTGCCGAACACGGTGCCGATGGAGGCGACGTTGAGCACTCCGGATGCGGCGACGATCATGAAGATCGCAAAGACGTGCGGCATTCCCCAGACGATCTGGTTGTTCATGCCGGTGACCACGTGGCCGCGCTCTTCCATGTAGTGAGCGGCGGCAAGGCCGGCAAGCGTTACCAGCGCGCCGGCGGCCGCCAGGATCCAGAAGAACCGGGCATCATCGTGGAGGCGGCGGCCAACGGGATTCACTCAGAGCCCCTGGTAGCGGACGCCGGTGCCGAGCTTGAGATCGGCTCGAACCTCGACCGTCCTGAACGATGCGATCCGCCGCGAGATCTCGCTTTCCGGGTCGTTGAGGTTGCCGAACAGGATCGCCTTGTGCCCGGTGGCGGCGCAGGCTTCGACGCACGCGGGAATCTGATCGCGGTCGATGCGGTGGACGCACAGGGTGCATGACTCGACGCATCCCTTGCCTCGGGGCACATCGGTCTTCTGGTCCGACAGCGGCTCGTGCACAAACGAGCGCGCCTTGTAGGGGCACGCCATGATGCAATAGCGGCAGCCGATGCAGGTGTGCCGGTCGACCAGCACAATGCCGTCGGCACGCTTGAACGACGCACCGGTCGGGCACACGTCGACGCAGGGCGGATCGGCGCAATGCTGGCACATCATCGGCAGCGAGCGCGTCGCTCCGCGCATGTCCTTCAGCTCGATCTTGCGTATCCATTGCGGCGACGTCGGTGTTTTCGCAGCGGACAGCCCGTTTTCGGTGTCGCAGGCGACGACGCAGGCATTGCAGTCGGAAGCGCATGCGTTGACGTCGACCAGCATTCCCCAGCGCACTTTCGACGAGGCGGGCTCCGCCGGCGCGCGCCCCTGCGCCAGGTCGAACAGCGTGACGCCGGGCGCAAGCGTGATTCCGGCCATCGCCGCGCCCCAGGCGAGGACCTGCCGCCGGCCGCGGTCGATATCGCTCATGGCGCCGCAGCCCGTGCCGGCACGGACGAGGCCGCGACGGTCCGCGCCCGGTCGGTATGGCATTCGAAGCAGTCGAGCTTGACGGCCGCATAGGTATGACAGCCTTCGCAAAAGGCGTCCTTGCTGCCGGTGACTCGGCCCGTGTCCTTGCTTGCGTGGCACGCAATGCAATTGGCAAGGCTGTGTTGCGTCGTGCGAATGCCCTCGTGGACGGTGCGATCGCGGTGATGCTTCAGGAGCTCCATGTGGTTGCGCCGCATGAACGCCGTATCCTCGACACATTTGCCGCCGGCTTCGGCCGCGATCACCGGCTTCGGCATGGGGACGCGCGAATCCGCCGCGTTACCGGCGGACGCCGCAAGCGCGACGCCTGCGATCATCGCCACCGAAATGCCGAGCACGCCGCGATATCGGCGGAAGTCGCTGCGAATGCCGGCGTGACGCATGGCCTTATTCGCCGAGCCCCATCTGGATATAGCCGGTCGGGCACACGTCCTTGCAGATGTGGCACCCGATGCATTTGTCGTAGTCGGTGTAGACGTAGCGTCCGGTCGTCGCGTCCTTCTTCGGCACCCGCGCAACCGCCGTCTGCGGGCAGTAGACGACGCAGTTGTCGCATTCGAAGCACTGCCCGCAGCTCATGCAGCGCTTGGCCTCCGCGACGGCCTCGGCCTCGGAAAGAGGGGCCAGGCGCTCCTCGAAGTTGCCGAGTGCCGATTCGCGGGTCAACGTGGTCACGTTGCGCTTGTGACGGGGCGTGAACCCGAAGTGGCCGAGGAAGAGCTCCTCGTGCGGGATCACATAGCGGTCGGAACGATTGTCGTAATTGTGAATGCCGACGTTCGTTGCGTCGGTTCCCCGGATCGGCTCGTGCGTTTCGCCGATCGTCAGGCCCTTCTCGATCATCTTGCGCGCGAGGTCGAAGGCGTGGACATCGACCTTGGGGCGCTTCTCCTGGTCCTCGGCCCGGAGGTGGCGGTCGATGCCCTCGGCGGCGATGGCGCCGTGGCCGATCGCAGTGGTCAGGAGATGCGGCCGGATCACGTCGCCACCCGCGAAGGTGCCGGCCTTGCCGGGAATCTGGTAATTCCTGTCGGTGGCGACCGCGCCCTTGCCGATGTCGAACTCCTCGAGCCCGGTGAAGTCGACGGCCTGCCCGATGGCCGAGACGACGAGATCCGCAGGGATGTCCTCCTCGCTGCCCTCGATGATCTTTATCTCGAGCTTCGGCCCGACGAACTTCGCCTCGCATCGGGCGACCGTCAGCGCGATCGCGCGACCGTTCGCGTCCTGGACGACCTTGACCGGCGCGAGCCCGCCGCGGATCGCGATGCCTTCCGCCAGGGCCTGCTCGATCTCGTGCTTGTTCGCCTGCATCTTGTCGACGTTGAACACGGAGGTCAGCGTCACCTCGGCGCCCTGCTTGGCAGAGACCGACGCAACGTCGTGCGCCAGGTGTCCCGCAATCGCGAGTTCCGGAAAATCGGTCGGCTTGGCGTGGCCGATGTGACCGAGCCGCCGCGCGACGGTTGCGACGTCGATCGACGTGTCGCCGCCGCCGATGACGACCACGCGCTTGCCGACGTGGCGCAGGCGCCCGTCGTTGAATGCCTTGAGGAATGCGGTCGCCGTCACGACGTTCGGCGCGTCGCCGCCGGGTGCCGGCAGCGGCCGCCCCGATTGCGCTCCCATCCCGAGGAAGACCGCCTCGTAGTCGCGCTTCAGCGCTTCCAGCGTCACGTCGGTCCCCACGCGGCACTTCAGCCGCACCTCGACGCCAAGGTCGACGATGCGCTGGATTTCGGCGTCGAGCACTTCGCGGGGCGTGCGGAATCCGGGGATTCCGTACCGCATCATTCCGCCGAGATGCTCGTGCTCGTCGAAGATCGTCACGCTGTGGCCCATCTTCGCGAGCTGGTAGGCGCAGGACAGGCCGGCCGGCCCCCCACCGATGACAGCGATCTTCCGGCCGGTCTTCTGCGGCGGCGCGGCGAACCTGAGGTTGTTCGCGATCGCATACTCGCCGAGAAAGTGCTCGACCGAATTGATGCCGACGTGGTCCTCGACCTCGTTGCGGTTGCAGCCCGTCTCGCAGGGCGCGGGACAGACGCGACCCATCACCGACGGGAACGGGTTCGCCTCGGTGAGGCGCCGCCACGCATATTCCTGCCATGTGACGCCCGCAGGCGGCTTCTCGATCCCGCGGACGATGTTGAGATAGCCGCGAATGTCCTCGCCGGAAGGGCAACTGCCCTGACATGGCGGCGTCGACTGGACATAGGTCGGGCACTTGTGCGTCCAGCTCGCCTGGAAAATCTGCTCGCGCCACGAATCCCATTTGGCGTCGCCGTCGGTGTAACGCCGGAACGTGAGTTTCTCAACAGCCGGGCCGGGGGGTGTGGACATCGCCGTGGTCTCCGAGGTTGCCTGCGGGCTCAGTGCTTCGCGCCGAGCCTGATTGCCGTGCTGACGAGCTGGTGCACGCCGCCCACCATGCCCATCTTGAAGCCGTAGTAGGGAAGGACCTTGCTGAACTGCGCCTTGCAGATCGCGCAGATAGTCGCCATGAAGTTGACGCCGTCGCGGTCGGCGATCTCGCGCAGCGCCTCCATCCGCGGCAGGGCGCCCTTGACGCGCAGATCGAGCAGCTCATCCGTCAGGAGCCCGCCGCCGCCTCCGCAGCAGAAGGTCGCGTCGTGCGTGGTGCCGGGACGCATCTCGACGTAGCGGTTCGCGACGGCGCGAATGATGTTGCGCGGGATCTCGAACTGGCCGCCCGGCGTGTCGCCCATCCGCGAGGCGCGGGCGACATTGCAGGAATCGTGGAACGTCACGACGCGATGGTCGTTCGCCTCGCGGTCGAGCGTAAGGGCGCCACGCTCGATGAGGTCCCAGGTGAGCTCGCAGATGTGCATCGGCTGGCGGTAGCGCGAATCGAGCTGGCTCTGCAGCTGGCGCGCGAACGGATCGGTGCCGCCGGCGCCGATGCCGGCGAGCGTGTTCCACATGCTGTAGGCAACCCGCCACGCATGACCGCACTCGCCGACGACGATCCGCTTCACACCGAGCTCCAGCGCGGCCTCACGGATGCGCAGCGCGATCTTCTGCAGCTGATCGTAGTTGCCGATGAAGAGACCGAAATTGCCGGCTTCGGATGCGTGCGAGGACAAGGTCCAGCGGATACCGGCGGCGTGGAATACTTTCGCGTAGCCGATCAGGCTGTCGACATGCGGCTCCGCGAAGAAGTCGGCCGACGGCGTGACCAGCAGCACCTCGGCACCTTTTTCGTCGAGGGGAAATCGCACGTCCGCGCCGGTTTCTTCCTTGACGTCCTCGGCGAGCCCCTCGAGCGTGTCCGCGAGCGCAGGTCCGGGCAGGCCGAGATTGTTGCCGATCCGGTGCACCTTGCCGATGATCTCGTTCGAGTACTTCTGCCCGAGGCCGGCGGCGTCCATGATCTCCTTCGCCGCCATCGTCACCTCGGCGGTGTCGATGCCGTACGGGCAAAACACCGAGCAGCGCCGGCATTCCGAGCACTGGTTGAAGTAGCTGTACCACTGGTCCATCACTTCCCGGGTCAGGTCGCGAGCGCCGACGAGCTTCGGGAACAATTTTCCGGCCACCGTGAAGTGCCGGCGGTAGACGCTGCGCATCAGGTCCTGCCGCGCGACCGGCATGTTGAGCGGATCCTGCGTACCGATGAAATAGTGGCACTTGTCGGCGCACGCGCCACAGTGGACGCAGGCGTCGAGATAGACCTTGAGCGAGCGGTATTTGCCGAGGAGCTCGCCCATCTTGCCGAGCGCGCGCGCCTGCCAGCCCTCGTCGAGCTCGCCCGGGAATCCCAGCGCCTGCTGCATCTTGTCGGTCGCAACATAGGGCTTCGACGCGCTCATCGCGCCCGGGATGAGCGGCTGCGGCGCGCCGGGAAGGGCGCGCAGCGCGGGGGCCTTGACGTCAGCGGCCATCGTCACGCTTTCGGATCGAGACGCGCGGCCCAAGGCGCCAGGTGGCGTCGGTCGCGTGAATCGTCGGTCTGATTACGCGTCGGAGAGAAGAAGATGCCCGGCGCGTGGAGCAGCTTGGAGAACGGAAAGATGAGCAGCAGCAGCGCGACCAGCCCGAGATGCGTGGCGAGGAGAACGCCCGTCGGCAGCGGCTGGAGGTCGAAGCGCTCGAGGCCCAGGATGAACGCCTTCACCGCGACGATGTCCGTGTGCGCGATGAACTTCATGGCCAGGCCGGTCGCCGCGATGACCAGCAGCAGAATAAGCATCAGGTGATCGGACGGCGTCGAGATGTACCGCACGCGCGCGACGAACAGGCGCCGCGCCGCCAGGCCGGCTAGCCCGGCGATCATCGCGAAGCCGGCGTACACGCCGAACGGCTGCAGGAATGCGACCCAGCCCCAGACGGGTTCGGTGAAGTAGCGCAGATGCCGCAGCAGCACGAGCGCGAGTCCGGCATGGAACAGCCAGCCGAAGAGCCACGTCCACAGATTGCTGCGGAAGAGGCTCTCGAACAGCAGGACCTCGCGTGCCATCCGCAAGGCCACGCCGCCACGCGTCGTCGGCGCGGGCGTGGTCGGGATCTTGAGCGGCGCCGGCGTGCGCGCGTAGTCGCGGATCTTCAGCGCGAGACCGATCCCGAAGACGGCCGTCGCGACATAGAACAGCGCTGCGGCAAGAATGGTCGCGGCGGTCATGGTAGCGAGGACGCCTGTCGGCGGCGGTTGATCGGGCCGGCAGCAAGGCCGGTCAGACCGGACCGATCGCGGTCAGACGCAGCCGGTCGGCTTCGGCAGGCCGGCGATCTTGCATGCCTGCTTCGCCGGGCCGTACGGGAACAGCTCGTAGAGATATTGGCTATTGCCCTTGTCCGGGCCGAGCTGCTTGCCGATTGCCTTGGTCAGAACTCGCACTGCGGGCGCGATCTGGTACTCGTCGTAATACTTGCGAAGAAAGTTGACGACTTCCCAGTGATTCGGCGACATCTCGACGTTCTCGGTCTTCGCGATGTGGTTCGCGATGTCCTCGCTCCAGTCACCGAGATTGACGAGATAGCCCTCTTCGTCGGTCTCGAATGTTTTGCCGCTGACTTCGATGGTGGGCATGACGGACTCCTGTTTGATTTACGGAAAAAGCGCTGGTTCAGAGCCAGGACTGGCAACTGGCGTTTGCGGCGACGAGATCGACGAAGCCGCCATAGTCGACGGTCGTCACGCCTTCCAGCACGCGGTCGGCGACCGCCCGCGCTTCGAGATCGGGCAGGAGCGCGTACACCTTGTGCCGGCGCATGGCCTCCTGCATTCGGGCCTCGACTGCCGTGCCCTTGGTGGCCGCGTAGACACCGTCCTCGATGAGCAGGATGGTGCCGGGCGCCGCGATGCGCAGGCATGCGTCGAGGGAGCGGCGGTCGAGCGGAGACTTGTTGACGATGTGCAGCATCGGGCTCTCTTGCGTCAGAACGAAAGGACGACGTCCTGCTCGTCCATCAGCTTGCCGAGCTCGGCGGAGGGCAGCACTTGAACGTCGACGATGAGGTCGGCTTCCGTGAGCCCGCGTGCGGCGAGCGACTCGCTCTCGACATAGAGCTTCTCGACGTCGTAGCCTTCCAGCGCGCGGTACGTCGGCGAAAAATTCTTGGTCTCGATGTTCTTCGTCTGCTGGCCCTTCTTCAGCTGGTACACCCCGTCTTCGACGAACACCAGCGAGACGTCCTGGTCGAACGCCGCCGAGATCAGCACGACCTCCAGTGACTCGAGCGCATAGACCGATCCGTACGGCGCGGTGCGGTTGACGAACATGAATTTCTTGGCGACCCCTTGTTCGGACATGGCGGATCCCTCAATCGCCGAAGACGACCAGACGGTCGGACTGAATACCGGTCTCGACCAGCTGGCCCAGCCCGGAGATACGGAATCCCGCCGCGAGGTTCTCGTCCTTGATGCCCCGGCGCAGCGCCGCGGCGACGCAGACGACGAGGTCGACGCCGTGGTCGGCGGCGAGCTTCGACCAGCGCG
Organism: uncultured beta proteobacterium; assembly: GCA_963717695.1. Taxonomy (GTDB): domain Bacteria; phylum Pseudomonadota; class Gammaproteobacteria; order Burkholderiales; family Casimicrobiaceae; genus CAIWHR01. The sequence continues at coordinate 546,326 of CAVQWR010000007.1, forward strand.
CGACGATGTTGCGGTCGTCCTGCGGCGGCTCGGTCAGGCGCGTCGAGTTGTTGACGCCGTCGTGATAGAAGAACACGCGATGGACCTCGTGGCCCTTGGCGAGCGCGGCTTTGCAGAACAGGTAAGCGGAATCGCTCGCCTGGTGCTGGTACGGGCCTTCGTTGACGAGGATGCCGAATTTCATGTGTATGGCGCCGCCGTCGCCCTCAGAACCGGATGTGCGTCGACGCGTTGAGACTCGCGCGCGCGCCGCGCCAGTCGTCGATCAGGTACTTGGTGAACGGCAGGCCGGTCTTCTCGAAGAAGCGCGGCCAGCCGATGCGCTCGACCCAGTCGGAGAGCCGCTCCCACGGACGGGCGTCCTCCTTGTACGTTGCGAGGATCTTCTTCACGATGGCGGACACCTCGGGCCACCGCGGTGGATTGTTCGGGATGCCCGCGGCGACCATCTTCATGAACGTCGGCTTCGCGCGCGCATTCGAGTTCTTGCCCCCGACCCAGATCGCGAACTTCGAGTATTCGGGATCATTGATCTGCATCGGCGGGCACGGGGGATAGCACGCGCCGCAGCAGATGCACTTCTTTTCGTCGACCTCGAGCGAGGGCTTGCCGTTGACGAGCGCAGGCCGGATCGCTGCAACCGGGCAGCGCGCGACGACGGCGGGGCGCTCGCAGACGTTGGCGACGAGGTCGTGGTTGATCACCGGCGGCTTCGTGTGCTGGATGATGATCGCGATGTCGGCCTGGCCGCCGCAATTGATTTCGCAGCACGACGTCGAAAGATGGACGCGGTTCGGCATCTGCTCGCTCCGGAACTCGTCGATCAGTTCGTCCATCAGTGCCTTGACGGCGCCCGACGCGTCGGTGCCGGGAATGTCGCAATGGAGCCAGCCCTGCGTGTGTGCAATCATCGACACCGAATTGCCGGTGCCGCCGACGGGAAAGCCAGCCTGCTCGAGCGCCGTGACGAGCGGCGCCACCTTGTCGGCGGTGGACACCATGAACTCGATATTGGACCGTATGGTGAAGCGGACGTGGCTTTCCGCAAACTTGTCGGCGATGTCGCAGAGCTTGCGGATCGTTCCCACGTCCATCTGTCGCTGGGTGCCGGCGCGCACCGTCCAGACTTCGTCGCCACTGTGCGAGACGTGATGCAGCACCCCCGGGCGCGGCCGGTCGTGGTATCTCCAGTTGCCGTAGTTCGCCTTGAACTTCGGGTGCAGGAACGGCGTGTTGTCGGGGACGCCCGATTCGATCGCCCGGCGCATCTGTGGTTGTGCCATGCTGAGTACTCCTCAGGCTAATCTTTCTTCGCGGCGTTGATCTTCGCGACTTCCTCATCCCAGCCGTCCATCCGGACGTAGGGGTTGGTGCGCGGCGACGACACCATGTTGGCGTCGATCGGGATCTCGAGCGCCTCGAGGAAGTTGACGATGCCGATGCGCTCGATCATTTCGCCGGTGCGCTCGTGCTCCAGCGCGTTTTCAGCGAAGAAATCGATGACCTTCTGGCCGAGCTCGACCAGCTTGGCGCGGTCCTCGTCGTTCTCGAGCTTCATGAAGGGAACGACCACCGTTCCCATGAGATCGCCGATCTTCAGCGTGCGTTTTCCGCCGACCAGGACGGTCGCGCCCTTGTCCTTGCCCGGCGCGAGCGCGCCCGTCATCACGTTGATGCAGTGCATGCAGCGGACGCAGTCGCGGTTGTCGATTTCGATCCCATGCGTGTCGCTGATCGCGACCGACGACACCGAGCCCCCGGTCTTGAGGTCCTTGACTTCCTTCAGCTGGATCGCCTTGGTCGGGCAGCGCGCAACGACGTCGTTGACGAGTTCGTTCATGCCGTGCTTGGCGAACCACTTCTTGGCGAGCGCCTCGTCCGTGCGGATGTTGTCGCGCCAGGTGCCGATGATGGCCATGTCCGCGCGCTGGATCGAGTTCATGCAGTCATTGGGACAGCCGCTGAACTTGAACTTGAACTTGTACGGCAGCGAAGGGCGATGGATGTCGTCGAGGAAGCTGTTGATCACGGTGCGGTGCGCGCTGGCTTCGTCGTAGCACGACTGCTCGCAACGTGCGGCGCCGACGCAGGACATCGACGTGCGGACGGCGGGGCCCGCGCCGCCGAGGTCGAATCCAAGCTCGTTGATCGCGTCGAACGCCGGCTGCACGTTCGCGCTGGTGACACCCTGGAACATGATGTCGCCGGACTGGCCGTGAAATGCGATCAGCCCCGACCCGTGCGTTTCCCAGATGTCGCACATCTTGCGCAGGACATCGGTGTTGTAGTGCATGCCCGCCGGTGGCATCACACGCAACGTGTGAAATTCGGCAGCGTCGGGGAACACCGGCTTGCCCGCGTCGTCCTTCAGCTCGGTGAAGCGGGGTATCACGCCGCCGCCGTAGCCGAACACGCCGACGGTGCCGCCTTTCCAGTAACCCTTGCGCGTCCGGTACGACGTCTCGAGCTGGCCCAGCAGATCGACAACGTAGTCCTTGTCCTTGGCGAGGCGCTTGAGACCGGTGACGAAGCTGGGCCACGGACCGCTCTCGAGCTGATCCAGCATCGGGGTCGGATACATTCCTTTGGCCATGATTCGATCCTCCTCGTTAAGCCGCCGATTCAGGCGGTACCCGGAGATCGCCGGCTTTCGGATGAACGCCGCGCTCCTTTTGCCGCCTGGCGAAAGGGCGCACCAAATGCATGATGGCGACCTTCGCCCTGCCGTACATTGACCTTAGGCAAGTGGGGCATGCTAAATCGACATTTGGCATTGCCACCATCACCCTGCCCGGCTACTCTGAATAAGCCGTATAGCGTGCGGTGAAAACTACCCAGAAGGGGTATCGATTCGTACTTCCCCATGGCTATGGACGCGTTTGTCATAAAAATCGCCCAATACGGCGTACCCGCGCGCCGGGATCCCCGGCGGGATCTGTTGTTGCCGCTTGTCGGTGGTGCGTGCCGCGTCGGGTTGGGGACGGAGCGAGGGTTGCCGGGACCATTCGGTCGCCGCCCGAAGCAACTGTTGAGACCGTGACCGATGCCGACAATTACCCCCATCGCGCGATTCGATGTACCTCTTGGCCGGCAGGAAATCGAGCTCGCCGAAGTTGTGCATGACGCGGGCGGAATGCCCTTCCTGCGAGTCCGGATTCGCGAAAAGGCGCGATTCACGATCTTCGATATCGATCCGGGCACGGCGAGAATATGGGGCGACGCGATGCGGCATTGGGGCGAGGCGCGCCGGGAAGATACGAGCCCGGATGGCGCCGGCCGGTTGCGATGAATGGTGCGGATGCGGCGGTTTGCCGCGGGCACTGCGACAGGGTCCGGTATGAACGCCGCTGACGAAGCCGTCGTCGATCTGGCATTCGATGTCGCCGGCACCGCGCTTCCCGCAGACTACGAGCTCGGGTTGTGGGCCGAACTCGTGCGCAGCCTTCCGTGGCTCGAGGGGCTTCCATTGGCCGGAATGCATCCCGCTGCGGACTTCACCCGGCGGGGAAGGCGTAGTTCTGCTGGCGCGTCGCGCGAAGCTCGTCCTGCGGCTGCCCGCGTCATCCGTGCGAGAAGCGACGCGATTGACCGGATGCCTCCTGCGCGTTGGTGCGGGAATATCCGTGGGACCGGCCAGCGAAAAGGCGCTGCGGCCGTGGGCGACACTGCACGCGCATCGAGTCGCGTCGCAGTGCGTGGACGAAACCGAATTCGTCGCAGAAATTGATGATTGGCTCGCGAACAGGGGCATCAGGTGCGGAGTCATCACCGGGCGTCGCCGAATGCTGCAGACCGGCGGCCGCGACATCCGTGGATGGAGCGTGGTTCTTCACAATGTCGGGGACGCGGATTCACTGCGCGTGCAACGCGAAGGAATGGGCGGAGAGCGGGCTCTTGGCTGGGGCGTTTTCGTGCCGCACAAGTCCATCGCCGCGGTGGCCTAGAGGCGCGCTGAGGCGGATCATGGCTGCGGCACAACGGCCGTCAGCGCTGGCCACGATCGTGGCATCCGGCGGACCACCTCGGCGGACGGGTGGAAGCAACGATGGGAGATCACGAATGAGCTATGTGGTGAACGGAGTCGAACTGGCGACCGATGCGGACGGCTACCTGCTCGAGCCCGATTTGGGCGACGAGGTGGTCACCGTGATCGCCACCGCGGAAGGCATCGCGCTTTCGGAGGCGCACTGGGAGGTCATCCGCTATTTGCGCGAAGAATTCCAGGAGCATGGCCACACGCCGAATTTCCGGAATATGCTGAAGGGTTTTCAGGCGATCCGACCCGACGCGGACAGCAAGTACCTGTACGACCTGTTTCCAATCGGCCCGGCCAAGCAGGGCCCGAAGGTCGCGGGTCTTCCCCAGCCGTTCGGCAAGGGCGGATACTGACACCGCCGCGAATGCAAGATCGAGGACACAACGATGACCGACTCACCCGCGGCACGACCCAGCGTCACGCTCGACATGCGCGGGACGAGCTGCCCCGCCCCGCTTCTCGGAGCCAAGAAGCTGGTCGATGACCTGAAGCCCGGCGAGGTGCTGGTGTTGCTGTCCGATTGTCCGGGTACCCAGGACGATCTGTTTGCCTGGGCGAAATACACCGACAACCAGATCGTCCGTACCGAGCGGCTCGCGGACGGCGGTCACGCCTACCATATCCAGCGGGGGCGTTCGCGGCATCCCGCGGCCAATGCCGTTCTGGATCTGCGCGGCACCGTGTGTCCTGGTCCGATTGTCGAGGCGAAAAAGCTCCTGAATGGCATGCGTCCGGGAGAGACGCTGAAGCTCATCAGCAACTGCCCGGGCATTTCCGGCGACGTCGGCGACTGGGTGAGAGCTACGGGGTTGAAGCTCGTCGGCACCGAGGAAATCGGCGCGGGCGAATTCGAGTTCTACATCGGGAAGTAGGGCCCGGACCGCCTTCGGCCGGCGATTTGCAAGCGCCCAGCGCAGCGATCAAGATCTCTCGACCCGGGCGTCCTTTCCCCACCTGACATGCGCGTAAAGAGCCAATGGTTCAAATCGGAAGCGCCCAAGAGCGCAACCGAGATTGCGGGGGCGGCGGCGTTCATCGTCTTCCGGATCGCGCAGAACTCGCTCAAGAACATGCGCAACGCGCGCTTCGAATTGCCCGCCGGCGCGCGATACTTCGCCTTTCTCGCCGAGATCCTGGCATTCCTCACGCTCGCCGCGGATCGCATTGCGCATCGGCGTGGCGACGAGGCGTGGCGCATCGCATTCACGACCGCGCTCGCCAATCGCGTGGGCGGATTTCTCGCGGACAACGAGTCCGAACTTCTCGGGATCGAGTCTCCCGACGCCATCAAGAGCAGGTTTGTCGATCTCGTGAATGCGCGCTCGCCGGACTATGCAGATTGTGGTTGGAGCGATGCCGGGCCGGATTACAGCTTCATGCGCTGTCTCGGCCATCGCGTCGGGGAGGTCGTGGAGCAGCATGAGCAGACGTGGGCGATTTCGCAGGTGATCGACAGCGCTGCACCGGAGGCGATCGAACTGCTCATCCGGGCGATGGCGGGTCTCACCGACACGTCGCCGCGCCGCAAGCGCGCCGCGGTCGCGGCCCGCGGCGAATGATGGCATCCGTGCTCGCAGGCTCGACATCCTCTCCGGCGCTCCGGAGCCCGGACCCGTTCAGCCCTGACGACGACGAAGCCTTTCGGCAATGGCGCGCGGCGAAGCTCGCGCGCTGGCCGGCCGGCATTGACGAGCTCGTCGTCGAAATCGGCGACCCACGCGCGCTGACGCCTGCCGAGCGCGCGGCAATGCAGATGCGCTGCGCCGCCACCAACATGGTCGTCTATGCGAGCCGTGTACGCGACGCGGACAAGGAAATCCCCCGGCGGCTGGGCGCGCAGTTCGGCCTTGCCGGTCTCGACGTGAACTGGCTTGCGGACGACGACGGCATCAGCCAGGTGACCGTGACCGGCGAGGCGGGCCGCGGCGATTACATCCCTTACACCGATCGCCCGATCCGCTGGCATACCGACGGTTATTACAATCCGCCGGCGCGCACGATTCGGGCAATGGTCTTGCATTGCGTTGCAAATGCTGCCGAAGGCGGCGTGAATTCGCTGATGGACCACGAGATCGCCTACCTGCTCCTGCGCGATCTCGATCCCGGACATGTGCGGGCGCTGATGCAGCCTGACGCGATGACGATCCCCGCGCGGACTGATGCCGATGGGATCGCGCGCCCCGCGCAGCCGGGACCGGTGTTCTCGATTGATCCGGAGCGCGGAACGCTGCACATGCGCTATACGGCGCGTACCCGCAGCATCGAATGGAAGCAGGATGCTGCGGTGCGGGCCGCCGCCGCCGCCCTTGCCGGCCTGCTTGCGGCCGAGTCGCCCTACATTCTCCGGCTGAAGCTGGCGCCGGGCATGGGAATCCTGTGCAACAATGTCCTGCACGATCGCAGCGGATTCGTGGACACCACGGCAACGCCCCGGCTTCTCTACCGCGCCCGTTACCACGAGCGGATCGCGGGAACATGACGCCGCTGCGCTCCACGGCGCGATCCATTCATGACCCAGTGGCTCACCCTCTCCCGGGCCGCGCGCCTCATTGGCGTCTCGCGCGGCGTGCTGCAGCGTCAGGTGCGCGACGGAGAGCTTTCGACCAACGACGGCCTCGTATCCACCGACGGGCTCCTGCGCCTCTATCCGCAATGGAGCCTGGAGGACTCGGGTGCGTTCGAGCGGGTGGCACGGCTGAAGGAGGAGGCCTTCGGGCGCCGCGTCCAGGAGCGTGTGCTGCCGCCGCAGGAGGTTCTCGCGCAGCGCCTGTACGCCCAGAGCCGCGAGCTCGCGGACCTGCGGCGCCACCTGTCACGCTACCACCAGCTTGTCGTGGCCATGGGCCAAAGGGTGGACGCGCTCGCGCAGGCTGCGCCGCGCCCGGATCTGGCTGAGCTTCGCGCGGCAATCGAATCCGGCCTCGCCGATGTCCTTGCCACCGAATCCGCCGATGCCCTGACGATCATGGACGACATGCTCAAGATCGTCAGCGCACATGTGACCGTGCGACCCTCCGGACATGAATTCTTCGTCGAGGGCCGCGACACGCTGCTGCAGGCCGGACTCAAGGCCGGGCTCAAGCTCAACTACGGCTGCGGCAACGGCACCTGCGGGTTGTGCAAGGCGCGCGTCGTCGAGGGAGAGGTGGTCAAGGCGATGCCGTTCGACTATCCATTGTCGGAAGCCGAGCGTCTGCAGGGATACACGTTGCTGTGCGCCCATTCCGCAGGCTCGTCGGAAATCGCCATCGAGACGCTCGAGGCGCACGGACCGTCCGAAATCCCCGAGCAGGAGATCGCCGTTCGCGTGCGCGCGGTCCAGGCGCTCGACCCTGACACGATGCTGTTGCACCTGCAGACGCCACGAACGAATCGCCTGCGCTTCCTCGCCGGACAGAGCGTGACGCTGTTCGGCGGCGCGTCGGGCGTGGACGCGCAGGCTGTCTATCCCATCGCCAGTTGTCCCTGCGACGACCGCAATCTCCATTTCCACATTGCGCGCAATCCGCACGACGCTTTCGCGACGCTGCTGTTCGAGGCCGCGCTCAAGAGCGGAGACTCGATCACCGTCTGGGGTCCGACGGGGTCATTCGTGCTCGCCGAAGGCGAGCGGCCGCTGGCGTTCATTGCTTGTGACACCGGCTTCGCTCCGATCAAGAGCCTGATCGAGCACGCGATGTCGCTCGACTGCGCCGAGACGCTTTCACTCGACTGGCTGACGACGCGGCCGGACGGGCTCTACCTCGCCAACCAGTGCCGCGCCTGGGCAGCTGCCTTCGACCAGTTCCGCTACGCCGCGCACCACGACGGCGATCCGGCGAATGGCGCGCGAACGCTGGTCGCCGCGCTCGCCGCAGCGCGACCCCTGCGGACGCACGATGTCTACGTTGCGGGCCCGGCGTCCTTCGTCGGGGCCGCCGATGCGGCGCTCGGGACGGCGGGCGTGCCTGCGCCGCAGCGGTTCACGGCGGTCGTCTGACTCGACCGAGACACGGATGAGCGACGACAAGGTCTTTCGGATCGCCGCAGCGGCGGAGGGTGCCGGATCGAGCTGCAGCGGCGCTGAGCCGTTTGCACTCATGGTGCTGGGAGACAGCATGGCGCCCGAATTCGTCGAGGGCGAGGTGATCGTCGTGGAGCCGGAGGGTCTCGCGACGGAAGGATCGTTCGTCGTCGCGCAGGATGGCGGGGAGTGGACAATGCGCCAGCTCGCGCGAAGCAAGGGAGGTTGGGAGTTGCGGCCGCTCAATCCGTCGTATCCGACCTCCGCCATACCAGACCTGTCGCCGATTCGTGGCGTCGTCATCCAGAAAAGCCGGCCGGGGCGGCGGCGTGCGCTGAAGCGCTACGTCGAGTGACCCGGCGGCGCAACGGAGGTCAGCGTGCCGTATTTCATCTATCGCGTGTTTCCTTTCCGGCGTCTCGAGGTGGTCGAGGCCGCGGAATCGTTCGGCCAGGCATCGGCACGGGCGAAGGCATTGCGCGCGAGTCCGGAGCTTCCGGCCGATTGCGCGATCAAGGTGATCTTCGCAGCGACTGAAGCGGAGGCCGAGGATCTGCTGACCCAGGTCCGCGAGCCTGCGCCGGGTGTCGTCGGCGACGAGTGAACGGAAGGGCGCGACGCGCCGTCGGCGCAGCCAATGGACGAAACAGCCTTCCGCGCCACGCGCGGCGCGGCGAACCCGCAACCTTGCGTATTCGAGAAGGCGCTCCAGGCGGGCTGCGCGGTCTGCGAGCTCGCGGTCCAGCACGCGCTCGCCGAGCGCGAGGCCCTCGCCTGTGCGTCGCCGGTCGCGCGCACGAACTGCGCGATGCTGCTGGCACTCCTGCACGAGCGATCTGCGTTCGCGCTGAAGCGGACGCCCGGTGCGCCGGTCCCGCACGCGGTGACGCTGAGGCTGCAATGCGGCGGTCTCGCAGGATTGCGGCGATCGGTGGATGCGAACTTGACCGACGTGCATCGCCTCGTTGCCGCTGCGCGCGAGCGTCACCACAGTCTCGTCGATCTCGCGTGGCCCGACATCGTCGTTTCGGTGGTCTCGTGGCAGGGCCGCCGCCGGCGTCCGGAGCGTTCGCCGTGAATCCGCGCTTCGACGGCCTCATCGACGCAGTGCAGGCGAACTGTCACGTAACCGACGCCCGGCACGCCCGCAGCATGACGTTGTGCACGTACCTGCTCGAAATGCGCGAATTCTATCGCTGGGAGCAGCGCGCTGCGCCGACCGCGCCACTTCCGCGCGCCGAAGTCGGCGCATGGATCTCCGGCCGTGAGGCGCTGTGGGCCGAATTCGAGGGTGCTGAGTACCGGCCACTGCCTCTCGACGGCGGCCTCGTCGACCCGTTCGACGTCGAGACCGTGAACCGCGCCTTGGTGCCGAGTGGTCTCGTCTACGGCGCCGGCATCGGTCGCTTCGGCAAGCCGCAGTTCTTCGTCGGAGCGCTCGAGCGCGCCGAATGGCGCGAGGGCGTCCGGATCCTGGTGGCACGTGACGAGTTCGCGCGCGACCTCGCACCGGCGCCCGGAGCATTGCGCGAGGGAACGATCTACGTGCGCCTCGAGGCACTTCAGCGTGTACTTTGGGAAAAGGCCGAGGCGTGGTCGGCGAAGCGCCCGGATGGCGCGCTGATGGCGGCCCTCGACATCCACGGATTTGGCACCGACCCCGAGGTCGCCCTTGCTGCGATGACGGCGGCGGAGGGCGAGACCGTGATCCTGCACGAGTTGGGCGAACACCGGGCGGCGCGGGCTCTGGGTGACGAATGGGAACGGATGCTCGCGGGGCTCGCGAGCCGCCGAGCGGAGCTCTTCGTGCGAGCGGCGCGGGATCATCTGGCCGATTGCACGGTGACGCTGCCCGCGCTCCTCGATCGCGACGCAGTCGCGTCGCTCCACCTCTGGTTCGCAAGCCTCGACGGGATGCGGCGCGAACTTTTCCCGGGAATACTGCGCGCCTACGATTCGTGGTGCCGCGGTGACGAAGGCCACGCACTTCGCGCGGCGGCATATGCGGGTGCCGAGCACTGGCGCTCCGTATGCAGCGGAGGTTCTCGCCATCGCGAATGCCGGCGGCGACGCCGATCAGCGGATCGAAGCGCTCGCCGCGAAGCAATCGGTACGACTGTGAGGCGGGCGGGGCCGCGCACGCTGCGCCGGCCTGATCGGCAAGAAAAAGCGGCGTGCGCAAGGACGCACGCCGCGTTGCCGCATGACGGCCGCCGGCCGACGGACCGGGACGGACTTCAGCTCAGAACCTGCGCGTATAGGCGACGCCCAGCTGGTATTCCTTCATCTGGATCGTCTCGGTCGTATTCGCGAGCGCGGGATTGAACCCGGCGAGAAGGCTCGTGCCGGTCACCGAGTTGTTCGCCGCGTACATGAACGCGCCGGTGATCTCGGAATCCTTGTCGATCCGGTAGGTCGTGCCGACCGTGTACTGGTCCTTGACGACGCCGGGGGCGAGAATGTTGAACGTCACATCCTGGGACTGAATCGGGTTCTGGCTGTAGTTGAAGCCGGCCCGCAAGGTCCACTGGTCGTTCAGCGCGTACTGGACGCCGAACTTCCACACGTCGATGTCCTGCCAGCCGAAACCGGCGCCGCTGCTTCCGCCCAGGCAATTGTCGCGCAGGCCCGGCCCGCCGAAGGAAGCCGGGAGGCAGTAGCCGATGTTCGCGCTGGGATTGCTCACCGACGGGACGTCGCTGTAGTAGATCCGCTCGTAGTCGAGGGCGAAAAGCCATTGCTTCGTCGGCGTGAACGCGGCGCCGACCGACCAGGACGACGGGATGTCGAACCCGCCGCTCTGCGCGAACAGCCCCTGGTACTTGTCGAAGTTGCCCATGCTGATCTTGCTCGAGTACTGGGCGCCGAGCGCGAACTGGTCGGTGAACCTGCCCATCCAGCCGACGCGCACGCCGACGCCCCAAGAATCGGCGTAGCCGTTGTTCGTCACGTTGCCGGGCGATGTCGAGAACACCGGGTTGTCGAAGACCTGCAGCCCCTCGGCCTTGAACCGCTGGTAGGCGATGACGGGCGCGATGCCGATCGACTGGTCCTTCATGAACTGCCAAGATGCATACGGGGCGATCATCAACTGCATGAGATCGACGCCGAGGTTGCCCTGGCCGCAGAGCAGGTTGTACGGCCCGACGGGATGTCCCTGCCAGAACTGCGTGCACGCGCTCGCGTTCGAGATTTGCCCGCCAGGGTAGTTGGTATTCATCCCGCCATTGCCGTAGACGGTCACGCCGAACGCGAGCTCGGGGGAGTATTTCCAGTTGATTCCGAACTCAGGGATGAAGAAATTGTCGCTGCCGCTGTCGACGGAGGCATCGATGCCGGCCTGTGAGCCGGAGCGCGACGCGCTGCGGTGTGGGCTGAACCAGGAGAGACCCAGCTGCCATTCGGTGTCGAGGAACGACATCGCGCCGGGGTTGGTGGCGCCGCCAAAGGGCTCCTGCGCGACGGCCATGCTGACGCCGCCCATGCCGATGGACTTCATGCCATAGCCATTTGCGAAATAGCCGTCGGTGGCGAGCGCGGCGCCGGGAATAAGACCTGCTGCCGCGAGCGCAATGCAGACAGCCTTGAGTTGTGGTCGTTTCATCGTGGTTCTCCTGCAATGATTGGCGGGTATGTCGTTGTATCCCGGCGACTGCACGTCGGTTTCGGGTGATCAGATGAACAGGCTGACGTCGGCGTCCTTCGCCATGGGGAGGAAGGTCGCGGCGCCGACGTACTCCTTGACCTCGGGAATGAAAGCCTTGGTGTCGTAGCCGAAGAGGTCGACCGTCATCTGGCAACCGATGAGGTTCACTCCGGCCTCGATGCAGAGGCTGCGCAGCTCATCGATCGGGGCAACCCCCTTCTTCTTTATCGTCTGCTTCATCATTTTCGTCGCGAACGCCTCGTACGCGGGGATGATCGACTGCACGGCGTTGGGAATGTTCCAGCGAATCGACTTGAACCAGGCTGGCCCCATCGGCATCTTCATTGGCATGGCGGGGTTGCCGAGCGGGCTCACCTTCAGCTTTCGCAGATCCTTCTTGAGCAGCTCGAGACCGTAGAACGTGAAGAAGATCGAGACGTCCCAGCCGAGCGCCGCGGCCGTCGACGAAAGGATGAACGGCGGATAGGCCCAATCGAGGGTGCCTTTGGTCGCGATGATCGTCATCGATGGCGTCTTTGCGGCCTTGAGCGCTGCAAGCTTGGCCTCGAGCCTCTGGTCGAGTAACGCATCGACGCGTTCTGCGATCAGCCGATCGAGTGCCTTGTCGTCCCGAGCAACGGTGCTAGTCTGGGTGTCCATGGAGAATCCTCTGCAGCAGGCGGGATTGGGGGAACTGCGGAGCGCGGCTCGCTCTACTTCTTTTTCATATAGAAGATGTATGTCTTGTTCTCTTCGGAGGACGACAGGAGTTCGTTTCCGGTTTGATTCGCGAACGCCTGCATGTCCTTGATCGATCCCGGATCGGTTGCGACGACTCTGAGCACCTGCCCGGATGCGATCTCGGCAAGCGACTTCTTGGTCTTGAGAATCGGCAGCGGGCAGGACAGTCCGCGTGCGTCGAGTTCCTTATCGAAATTCATTACCATCTCCTTGCATGCGCCGCACGCTGTCGGTTTCGATTGCTCGCGCCGGCCGGATTCATTAGGCGCTTTTTTCCGACCTTCGGGGAAGGCCATACGACCGGCGATTTGCTCTACAGCGGAAATCGCGCGAGCGCTTGCACACGAATGAATTCTTACTGGTTTTCCTCTGGGAACCGTTGCCTAGGGTCAACGTCGGACGCAGTCCATCCGCGACCAATTGCCGCGTGGCAAGGCCCGACGCATTAGGCGAACTGCGGCAATGTTTAGTCTATTACCACTTGGGGTAATGACCCCATACCCCATAGGGAGTAATTGAATGATCCGACACACGCGATCGCTCCGGCTTGAATTCGGCCATGTGGCGATAGCAGGCGTGCGTTCGATGCGTGACAGAACCCTTCGGTCGTCCTCCTAGCCAATGGCTGCAGCGGCGACGGCACGCGCCGCGGCGACGACGCCGCGTGCAGCGGCGGCGACGGCGTCGGCGGTGATGCCGAAGAACTTGAAGAGGGCGGGACCGGGCGCCGATTCGCCAAAGCGGTCGATGCCGACCACGGCGCCGCGCGGATCGTCGGCAGCGCCCACGTACGCGCGCCAGCCGGCGGTGACGCCGGCCTCGACGGCGACCCGCGGGACCCCCGCGGGCAGCACGCTCGTCCGGTAGGCGGCGTCCTGCCGCTCGAACACGCTGGTGCAGGGCATCGACACGACGCGCGCGTCGATGCCTTCGCCGGCCAGCGTGGCGCGGGCCGCCACCGCAAGGGAGAGCTCGGAGCCCGTCCCGATCAGCACGACGCGGTGCGCGCCGGGAATGCCCGCGAAATCGGCGAGCACGTAGCCGCCGCGGCGGATGTCGGCGACGGCGCGCGCGTCGCGCGCCTCGAACGGCACGTTCTGCCGGGTGAGGATCAGCGTGCTCGGGCCGTCGGCGCGCTCGATCGCCGCGACCCAGGCGACGACGGTCTCGACCGTGTCGCCGGGGCGCCAGACGTCGAGGTGCGGAATGAGGCGCAGGCTCGCCGTGTGCTCGACCGACTGGTGCGTCGGTCCGTCCTCGCCCAGTCCGATCGAATCGTGCGTGAACACGAACACGGCGCGCAGGCGGATCAGCGCCGCCATCCGCAGCGCGTTGCGGGCGTAATCCGAGAAGGTGAGGAACGTGCCCACGTAAGGGATGAAGCCGCCGTGCAGCGCGAGGCCGTTGGCGATCGCGCACATCGCGAACTCGCGCACGCCGAAATGCACGTAGTTGCCGGCCTCGGTGCGCGAGATCGCCTTGCTGCCGGACCAGTCGGTGAACACCGAGCCCGTGAGGTCGGCGGAGCCGCCGATCAGTTCCGGCAGTGCAGGGGCGAGCGCTTCCAGCGATTGCTGCGAGGCCTTGCGCGTGGCGACGGTGGCGGCCTTCGCGTTGGCCGCGTCGATCGCGGCTGCCGCGACTTCCGCCCAGTTCGCGGGCAGCTCGCCCGCCATGCGCCGGCTGAATTCCTCCGCCAATTGCGGAAACGCCACGCGATAGGCGGCAAAGCGCTCCGACCACGCCTGTTCGAGCTGCGCGCCGCGCTCGCGCGCGTCCCAGCCGGCATACACCTCGGGCGGGATCACGAACGGCGGATGGGTCCAGCCGAGCGCCACGCGCGCCGCCGCGACTTCCTTCTCCCCCAGCGCCGCGCCGTGCACGTCGGCGCTGCCTGCCTTGTTCGGCGCGCCCTTGCCGATGATCGTCTGGCAGCAGATGAGCTGCGGGCGTCCGGAGCGCGCTCCGTGGGTCTTCGCCTTGGCGAGTGCGGCGGCGACCGCCGCGACATCATGTCCGTCGACCTTCGGCTGCACCTCCCAGCCGTACGCCTCGAAGCGGCGCGGCGTGTCGTCGGTGAACCAGCCGCTCACCTTGCCGTCGATCGAGATGCCGTTGTCGTCGTAGAACGCCACGAGCTTGCCGAGCCCCCAGGTGCCGGCGAGCGACGCCGCCTCGTGGGAAATGCCTTCCATCAGGCAGCCGTCGCCGAGGAACACGTAGGTGTGGTGATCGACGATCGCGTGGCCCGGCTGGTTGAACTCTCCCGCCATCAGCCGCTCGGCGAGCGCCATGCCCACCGCATTCGCGAGGCCCTGCCCGAGCGGGCCCGTCGTGGTCTCGACGCCGGCGGTGAGGCCGTGTTCCGGATGGCCAGGTGTTTTCGAATGCAGCTGCCGGAACTGCTTCAGCTCCTCCATCGGCAGGTCGTAGCCGGTGAGATGCAGCAGGCCGTACAGCAGCATCGAGCCGTGACCGTTCGACAGCACGAAGCGATCGCGGTCCGGCCACTGCGGATGGGCGGGGTGGTGGCGCAGCGCGTCGCGCCAGAGCACCAGCGCGATGTCCGCCATCCCCATCGGCATTCCCGGATGACCGCTCTTCGCGGCTTCGACGGCATCCATCGCCAGCGCCCGCAATGCGTTGGCCAAGGTTGCGTCGGACACGATACTCGATGGTTGGCCGCTCGTGCGCGCGCCGGATTCAGGTTCGGTAAGCAATTCGACAGAGGAGGGCATAGTCGCTTCCAGATGCAGATGGTTCGGGGTCGGGCCGCCGTCCCGCGCGAGGGGTCCGCCGTCGCGTTGAGCAGCGCGGCTTCGCGAGCTTGGCCGAATCCTCAATGGATGGCTGGAGGAACCGTCAGCTTCTTCATGCCGCGCGCCGCTTGCGGTCCATCAGTTGCAGGATCATCGGAGTCAGGATCAGTTGCATGGCAAGACTCATCTTTCCGCCTGGGACGACAATGATGTTCGGGCGTGACATGTACGAGTCGTGCAGCATCGACAGGAGATAGAGGAAGTCGATGCCCTGCGGCTTCGCAAACCGGATCACCACCATGCTTTCGTCCACCGTCGGAATATCCTTCGCGATGAAGGGATTCGACGTATCGACCATCGGGACCCGCTGGAAATTGATGTGCGTTTGCGAGAATTGCGGGCATATGTAGTTCACATAGTCCGGCATCCGGCGAAGGATCGTGTCGACGACCGCTCCCTGGGAGTAGCCGCGCAGGTTCTGATCGCGGTGCAGCTTCTGAATCCACTCGAGGTTGATGATCGGAACGACGCCGATGAGAAGATCGGCATGCGTGGCGATATTGACCTCGCCGGTGACCGCCCCGCCGTGCAGCCCCTCGTAGAACAGAAGGTCCGTTCCCGCGGGAATGTCTGTCCACGGAGTGAACGTACCCGCCTCCTGCTTGTGCGGCGCAGCTTCGGCGGCATCGTGCAGATATTTCCGGAAGCGGCCGGAGCCCGTTTCGCCATAGGTACGGAATAGCGCTTCGAGCTCGGCGAGCAGGTTCGCTTCCGGCCCGAAGTGGCTGAAGTGGCTGTTGCCGGCGGTCTGCGCCTCGGCCATTCTTGCCTTCATCTGCTTGCGGTCGAACCGGTGGAACGAATCACCCTCGATGATGGCGGCCGTGATGCCTTCGCGCCGGAAGATGTGCTCGAACGTCCGGGTGACGGTCGTCGTCCCGGCGCCGGAGGAACCGGTGATCGCCACCACAGGGTGTCGCTTCGTCATGGCGGGGCCTTGCTCGTTCGTCGTCAGTTGGGAAGGGCCATGGTGCCGAACAGCGACCGGTCGTTGAAGAGCGGCGATCGGAAGGCGGTCTCGCCGCGGTCGAATTCGGCGTGATAGCGCTCGAGTCGCGCGACCTCATTCTTCGAACCGAGGATCACGGGCACGCGCTGATGCAGCGACGTCGGCGCCACTTCAAGAATGCGACCACGCCCCGTCGACGCGATGCCTCCGGCCTGCTCGATCAGCAACGCCATCGGATTCGCCTCGTACAGCAGGCGCAGCCGGCCCGGCTTTCCGGGGTCCTTCGTGTCGGTCGGATACATGAACAGCCCCCCGCGCATCAGGATGCGGTGCACCTCGGCCACTAGCGACGCGATCCAGCGCATGTTGAAATCCTTGCCGCGCGCGCCGCTTCGGCCGGCGATGCACTCCTCGACGTAGCGCTTCACCGGCGGTTCCCAGAAGCGCTGGTTCGACGCGTTGACGGCGAATTCCTGCGTGTCCTCGGCAATCCGGAGGTCCGGA
Source organism: uncultured beta proteobacterium (assembly GCA_963717695.1). Lineage (GTDB taxonomy): Bacteria > Pseudomonadota > Gammaproteobacteria > Burkholderiales > Casimicrobiaceae > CAIWHR01. The sequence continues at coordinate 563,024 of CAVQWR010000007.1, forward strand.
TGGGTCAGGATGTACGCGCCGATCTCCGGATCGAGCGTGAAGCCGTGCACGCCGGTCCCCAGCGTGATGACGATCATCGCCGTCGGACCGTAGAGCGCGTAGCCGGCGCACACCTGCTGCGTCCCCGGCTGCAGGAAATCCTCCGGGCGCGGGTCGACCACGCCCGAGGGCGCCCGCAGCACGGAAAAGATCGTGCCGACGGTCACGTTGACGTCGAGGTTCGACGACCCGTCGAGCGGGTCGAACACGAGAAGGTAGCGCCCGCGCGCGTATTTGGCCGGTATCGAGTACGGCGCCTCCATTTCCTCGGAGACCATGCCGGCGAGGTAACCGCCCCATTCACAACACGAAAGCATGATGTCATTGGCAACGACGTCGAGATGCTTCTGCTCCTCGCCCTGCACGTTGATCGTGCCTGCCGAGCCGCGCAATTCGGCAAGAGCGCCGCGCGCGACCGCGCTCGAAATGTATTTGCAGGCAGTCTGTATGTCGTTGACGAGCGCGATGAGCTCGGCGCCGCCCTCGAGCTTGCGCTGCTCCTCGATGATGAACTTCGAAAGCGTCGTGCGGCCATACAGCATCGTCAGCTCCCCTGGAACATCCGGCTCGCGCGGATGTCGGCGGCCGTGATCGTCTGCAGCGCATCGCGCGTCACCGGCGTTGCGGCCAGGAACAGGCGGTTGGCCTGGCGCAGCCGCGCGCGGTCCAGCGCGTTGCGGATCGAGCGCGCGTTGGCGAAATTCGGCTGGGCCCGCCGCAACGAGATGTATTCGCGCAACGCCATCCTGGCGCCGTCGTCGAGGCGATAGTCGAGCTTCGCCGACATCAGCGCCGCGATCTCGTACAGCTCTTCATTCGAATAGTCCGGAAAATCGATGTGGTGCGCGATCCGCGACGCGATGCCGGGATTGCTGCGGAAGAACGTGTCCATCCGGTCCTTGTAGCCGGCCAGGATCACGACGAGATCGTCGCGCTGGTTCTCCATGACCTGGAGCAGTATCTCGATCGCCTCCTGCCCATAGTCACGCTCGTTCTCCGGCCGGTAGAGGTAATAGGCCTCATCGATGAACAGGACGCCGCCCATCGCGCGCTTCAGCACTTCCTTCGTCTTGGGCGCGGTGTGCCCGATGTACTGGCCGACGAGATCGTCGCGAGTCACGGAAACCAAATGCCCTTTGCGAACGTAGGACAGCCGGTGGAGGATCTCCGCCATCTTCTGTGCGACGGTCGTCTTGCCGGTCCCCGGATTGCCGGTGAAGCACATGTGCAGCGATGGCGGCTGGGTGTCGAGCCCCAGCGACTGGCGCGCGCGCTGTACGGTGAGGAGCGCCGCGATCTCACGCAGTCGCGTCTTCACGGGCACGAGCCCGATGAGCTCGCGGTCAAGCTCGTCGAGCAGCCGGTCGATGCCGGCCTCCGCGTGCAGCGAATGCAGATCGATGGCCTGCTCCGCTGACGGAATGGTCGCTGCCGATTCAGTGCGCTCCAAGGATTTCATAGGATCGAGCCGTTGCGGTCGACTTCAGTAGCGCCTTCCGGCGGGCCGATCGGCGGCGTAGCTCGTGGTCGTGTAGCGGACCTGCCTGCCTTTGACTTCCTGGCGGGCGAGCCCGAATCCCGGTTCGTCCTTCGGCCGGTTTACGATGAACGCAAGACGAACCGATTCGACGCCGCGCGTCGAGTCGAACGCAATGACCTTGATGTAGTGGTTCGGGAACACCTTTCGGCACTCGGTCACCTCCAGCATCACGCCCGCGGCGTCCTTGAGATTGAACATGGGCAGGCCGTGCATGTCCCAATACGTGTTGCGCGGGTGCGGGTCGTCGGTGTACTCGACCGCGCAAGCCCATCCCTGGTCGATCGCGTACTGGATCTGCGCCCGGATCTCGTCGTCGGTGAGCTCGGGAAGGAACGAGAAACAGCCCTGTGTGATTCGCATGTCTGTGGCTCCTTCAGGCGGACGCAGTGGCGGTCGGAACGAAATCGGGCGTGTCGGTGGACGCGTAGTTGTAGGTGACGTCCTTCCAGGTATCGAGCGCCTGCTTGAGCGGCAGGCACCACTTCGCGGCGTCGGCGAGGATTTGCGGACCCTCGGCCGCGATGTCGCGTCCTTCGTTGCGCGCCTTCACCATCGTTTCGAGCGCGACGCGGTTCGCGATCGCGCCCGCCTGGATGCCCGCCGGATGGCCGATGGTGCCGCCGCCGAACTGCAGGACGACATCGTCGCCGAACAGCGTCAGCAGCTGATGCATCTGCCCGGCGTGGATGCCTCCCGACGCGACGGGCATCACCTTGCGCATGTCAGCCCAGTCCTGGTCGAAGAAGAGGCCACGTTGAAGGTCCTGCTTCGTGAACGCGTCGCGGCACACGTTGTAGAAGCCCTGCACGGTCATCGGGTCGCCTTCGAGCTTGCCGACGGCCGTGCCGGCGTGCAGGTGATCGACACCGGCCAGGCGGAGCCATTTCGCGATCACGCGGAACGAGACGCCGTGGTTCTTCTGCCGCGTGTAGGTGCCGTGTCCGGCACGGTGCATGTGGAGGATCATGTCGTTCTTGCGCGACCAGTTGGCCATCGACTGGATCGCCGTCCAGCCGATGACGAGATCGATCATCACGATGTTCGATCCAAGCTCCTTGGCGAACTCGGCGCGCTCGTACATGTCCTCCATCGTCGCGGCGGTGACATTGAGATAGTGACCCTTGACCTCGCCGCTGTTGACCTGCGCGCGATTCACCGCTTCCATGCAGAACAGGAATCGGTCGCGCCAGTGCATGAACGGCTGCGAGTTGATGTTTTCGTCGTCCTTGGTGAAGTCGAGCCCGCCGGTGAGCCCCTCGTACACGACCCGGCCGTAATTGCGGCCGGACAGGCCGAGCTTCGGCTTCATCGTCGCGCCGAGCAGGGGCCGCCCGAATTTGTCGAGACGTTCGCGCTCGACGATGATCCCGGTCGGTGGGCCCTTGAAGGTCTTCACGTAGGCAACCGGGATGCGGATGTCCTCGAGGCGCGCCGCCTTCAGCGGCTTGAAGCTGAACACGTTCCCGATGAGGGACGCCGTCATGTTTGCGATCGAGCCCTCCTCGAACAGCACGAGGTCGTAGGCGACGTACGCGAAGTATTGCTGCTCGGTGGCCGTGCCCGGCCCGGTATTGGGCACCGGGTCGACGCGGTAGGCCTTCGCGCGATAGCTGTCGCAGGCCGTGAGGAGGTCGGTCCACACCACCGTCCAGGTCGCCGTGGACGATTCCCCGGCGACCGCCGCGGCGGCTTCGTCCGCATCCACGCCCTCCTGGGGGGTGATCCGGAAAAGACAGATCACGTCGGTATCAGTCGGCTCGTAATCGGGCCGCCAGTAGCCCATCTGCTTGTACTTGAGCACACCCGCGGAATAGCGAAGCTTCGGGTCGAGGACGATGTCGTTGGGGGCATTCATCTGCGGGTCTCCAGCTGAGGGGCTGCCATGAGGACGACTGTACGGATGCGTTGATATCAGGTAAAGTCAATAATTATTACCGATAGGATAAGTAAAACCTTATGAGAGGCATTACTTTTCGCCAGCTCCAGGTATTCACAAGCGCTGCCCGCCATCTGAGCTTCGCGCGTGCAGCTGAAGAATTGCACCTGACGCAACCCGCCGTATCGATGCAGATCAAGGAACTGGAGGGCGCAGTCGGATTGCCGCTCTTCGAACGCGGCGGTCGCAAGATCGCGTTGACGACGCCTGGTGAATATTTCCTGGTGCACGCGCGCCGGATGCTGGCAGCGCTCAAGGATGCCGCCGACACCATGGCGAAGATGAAAGGCGTCGAAGCCGGGCGCCTCACCATCGGCATCGTCAGCACCGCGAAGTATTTCGTCCCGAGGCTCCTCGCCGAATTCCGGCGCGAGCATCCGGCCGTCGAGCTGCACCTCGAAGTCGGCAACCGGCAGGAGCTCGTCGCGGAGCTGCAGAACAACGAGGTCGACCTCGCGATCATGGGGACGCCGCCGCGCGAGCTCGATACGCGCGCCGAGCCATTCGCGGCCAACCCGCTGGCAATGGTTGCCGCGCCGTCGCACCCGCTGCTCGCATATTCCGAGATCACGCCGGGGCTCCTCGGCAACGAGGTGTTTCTCGTGCGGGAGCCAGGCTCCGGAACCCGGGCCTCGATGGAGATATTTCTCAAGGAGCGGCGCATCCACCCGGCCATGCTCGTCGAGATGCCGAGCAACGAGACCATCAAGCAGGCCGTCATGGCCAACATGGGAATCAGCTTCCTCTCGATGCACACGATGGCCCTCGAGCTCAGCGTGGGCGTCATCAAGGTGCTCGACGTGGCGGGGCTGCCGCTGCTGCGGCGCTGGCACATCGTCAACATGCGCGCGAAGCTCCTCTCGCCGGCGGCGGAAGCGTTTCGCTATTTCGTACTGGAAAAGGCGGAGGCGCTGCTTCGGAGCCCGCCATTCGGGATCGCGCCGCAGGAGAGGAGCGCGTCGGAGACAGCCGCCTGAGGCCATCGGTGTGCCCTGCCGGGCAAACAGGTCTTTCCTGCGGGGAACGGGCGGACGGGTGAGGGCGCCGGTGCAGCAATGACCCCGGCAGGTCCGGTCAAATTCGCGTCACCGGGCTGCGTCTTCCAAGCTGCAGTGGCAATACACGAATTGCTGGATCGCGCCCGCCGGCGTCTGGTGCTGCTCGGTAAGATGCTCGACCAGACGAAACGCAGGACCGAATTCGGCATGAAGCGCATCAGGATCGTACCTGACGACGTCGAGACCGCTGCAGCGGAGCGGTCCCTCGGGACCGAAGGTGGCGACGATCACATGCCCGCCAATCCTGACGGCGTGCGCGACCTGGCGGACGTACGCCGCGCGCGCTGCGGAATCGGTCAGAAAATGAAAGACGGCGCGGTCGTGCCAGACGTCATAGTGCGCGGGCGGAAACGAATGCGTCGTCACGTTGCCGCAAATCCAGCGGACCTTGTGCGCGTCGGTGCCGAGACGCTTCCGCGCAACGTCAAGCGCGACCGGTGAAATGTCGAGAACATCGACGTTGCGATAGCCGTCTGCAACGAGATCGTCCACGAGCGTCGCTTCGCCGCCTCCTACGTCAATGATTGCGGCGTCGCGTGCGGGCGCTGCCCGCTTGATCAGATCCAGCGATATATCCAGGTGCCGGCGGAACCAGCTGACCTCGTCGGACCGCTTGGTCCGGTATACCCGATCCCAGTGCGATTTCGGGTCCATAACCTTTGTTCCGGTCCGCGTAACTACGATCCGCGGGCCAATGCGGCAAGCGCGTCGCGGTCGACGATATGAATGCGCTCGCGGCCCAGGTCGACCCAGCCTCGGTCCTCGAACGTGCGCAGCAGGCGGGATACGATCTCGCGCACGCTGCCGAGCTCGTCGGCGAGCGTCTGGTGTGTCGCGCTCACATCTCCGTCTGCTTCCTTGCCGACGAGGAGCGCCGCGAGCCGCCGATCGAGCTTCTGGAATGCAACAGCCTCTACGATCTGCAGCACCGCCGCAAATCGCTCACCGAAAAGCGAGAACACGTGCTGCCGGAAAGTCTCGTCCTCGGCGACCAGCGCGTTGAATTCGGCGGGCGGCAGAACGAGCAGCTCCACATCGGACTCCGCGATGCCCGAGGCGGCGTAGTCGGTGTTGCCCAGCAGGCAGCTTCCCGACAGCAGGCATGACTCGCCGGGCTTCACTCGATAAAGCTGGAGCTCGCGTCCATTTGGATATCGCTGCAGGACGCGAACCGAGCCGGAGAGCAGCATCGGAAAACCGCTGCATGGCGACCGTTCGCTGAACATGACGGTTCCGGCCTGCACCTTCCGGTAGATCGCCGCCCTGGCGATCCGCTCCAGCGTCTCCGATGACGCCGCGGCAAGCGTCGGAAATACGGCAATGACGCGTGCGGCGAGCGGCGAGAAGCCGACCGCGGTGGATGATGCGGGTACGTCGGACATGTCGCAAGGCAGGCAATGAAGGGGGGAGTCGATTCTACCGCGCCAACGCGCCGCGCTGGCAGGTCGCCACCTCGATCCCGGAGTCGTCATTTCGTTGCTCCTGCCGTTGCGGGGCCCGCCGGGAACACACGGGACCGCGAAAGATCAAATGTCTGGCGTCAGGTTGCGAAGTGGACGATGTGTTGCGCCTGCGGTTACTATTGCGCCCGATGTGGCCCGCCGGACGATCCGGGGGCGATCCAAATCCGACCGACTTCGCAAGGAAAGACCCAATGAAAAAGCTGCTGTCGATTCTCGTTGCTTCCGTTGTCGCCGCCGCTTCCACCCAGGTGATCGCGGCCGATCCCCCGAAGGAAACCCCGGCGGCCAAGCCAGCGCCCGCCAAGCTGGAAAAGCCCGCCAATGTCACTGCGGAAGCCTGGGCCAAGATGTCCGACGCCGAGAAGCAGAAGGCGGTCGACAAGGCCAAAGCAGCAGCCGAAACGCCCAAGAAGGCCAAGAAGGGCGGCTGCTGAGGTAGACGTGGTCTCGCAGTTCGCGGCGGCGCCCGTGAACCATGAAGCGAAGGGGAGGCCGTGGCCTCCCCTTGTCGTTCTGGCGTGCCGGCGCCGAGAGATGTGCGCCGGAACTAGGTGCTCGAATCAGTTCGGCGTCACCTTGAATTCGCCGCTCTTTTTCACGTCGACCTCTGCGTAGACGAAGGCGACGTTGTAACCGGCTTCCTTCAGCTTGTGATAGGCCATCTCGGCGCGAACGCCGGTCGAGCAGTGGGTGATGATCCGCCGGTCCTTCGGCACTTCGCTCATGCGGGCCGAGAGCTCCTCGTCCGGAATCAGGAGGGCGCCCCTGATCATTCCGGCATTCGCCTCGTCCGCATTGCGCACGTCCAGGATCAGCACGTCGGCGGGTGTCGCAGTTGCGAGCTTCACGAATTCGTCGTTCGGGATCGAACCCGGGCGAGGTTTCGGCGTGTAGGCGATCCGCGTCGACAGCGGGCCGGTCGAAACGGGATTCCGTGCGCCCGTCCAGGCGGCGAATCCGCCGCCGATCACGGTGACGTTCGGCTGGCCCGAGGCCTTGATGACGCGCGCGACCTGCAGCGCCGCGTTGCCGCCATCGCCGTCATACACGATGATCGGAGCCTTCAGCTTGGGGTCGGGAAGTCCCGGTACCGCGGCACGCACGCCGGATGGCGGAATCGAGACGGCGCCGGGGATTGCGCCTTCGGCGGCTACCGCTGCCGGCCGCGCGTCGACGAGAACATGTGGCATCTGCTTGTCGATCCAGGCTTCCTTCAGTGCCGGGGCCGCGATGACGCCGATGTTCCTCTCCTGCCACTCGGGATAGCCCTCCCGGTACACCTTCGCGTTCGTGTAGCCAAGCGCCTCGGCCTTAAGCAGCGAATTCGGGCTCATCATGCAGGTGACGCCCGCGCAGAAGAAGACGATCCGCCGGCTCTTGTCGTTCGGCAGCCGGTCGACGAACTTGTCCCAAGCGGGATAGGGGAGGTTGATCGACGTCGGAATCGTCCCTTCCTGGACGCGCGGCAGCGGCCGGGAGTCGATCAGCGTGTAGTTGCCCCGGTCCGGGCCCAGCGCGACCAACGCCTCGACCTCTGCGTACTTCACGAGCTTTTCGGGAGCGATCTTGATCGGTCCCTTGAATGAAATCTGAGTCGCGACCTTCGTGCCGTCTTTTTCGACGTAGTCGATGCGCGCTTCACGGTTCGGCGAAATATCGCGCAGCGCCTCGGCTGGCTTGGCCACGCCACCGTCCACGACCTTGATCGTCCTGGGATCGAACCGCACGATTTCCGTGTACGAGTCGATCTTGAGCTGGATTGCCTGGCTCTTGAACGCGACGTTCTCGAATATGCCCTGCACGGCATTGGGTTGCGCCTTGTGACAGTTCGTGCACACCTGGGGAATGGTGGGCTTGGTCGCCGTCGCGGCCGTCTGCGCGACGGCCACATTCGCTGCGGTTGCGAGTGTCAGGGCTATGGTCATGCTGACAATCGATTTCATGGCTTGGCTCTCCCTGTGTTATGCGAAACGATTGCGGTCACAGCCGTGCGGCCTGCACGACATGACTCATCTGGCCGGCAGTCACCATCACCCATCGCAGCGTGAAGCCGCCGACGAGCACCAGCAGCGCCGGAAGGACGGTGTGCGGGATCCGGTGACCGAGCTCGAGCCCCTGAAGTGCCAGCGGGGCGAGAATCCCGAGCGCGACGATCACGCCCCAGAATGCCCAGGAGTACGGCCCGCTCACGATCAGCGCGGCCGCGGCGGCGTGCGATGCCGAGGACGTGTAGAGATTGACGAGGAGGAGTCCGATCAGCACGAGCTCGATCGCAAGGAACGCGACGTCGGCCCGGACCAGCGAATTCGCCTGGTGCCGGTCGGGTGCCTCGGTCCCGAGAGGCTGGACGAGCGCGGCCAGTGCGCCGCCGATCATTCCGTGCGGCGGGTGCCGATCGCCGCGCGCGACGGTCGCGAGGTGAAGCATCGCCGCGCCAGCCGAAAGCCCGGAGAACAGGAACAGCGGTCCGAGGATCGCGCTGTTCCAGAGCGGCCGCGCGACCATCGTGTCGAGCAGTATGCCGGTGTAGATGCCGAGGCCGGTTCCGAGCAGGATGTTCGCCCATGCGAGCGCGCGGATGAGGGCGGGGCGCGCGAGGAGCGCGTCCGAGATGCGGTAGAGCACCGGCGCCTTCCGGCCGATCCACGGCCACGCGTCGGGCAGCCGGATCGTCGCCGATGCAAGCAGGACGCCATACACGATGATCAGCAGCCACGACCCCCACGACATCGGCGAGCCCGGCTGGAACGTGAGAAAGACGCGCCAGACGTACAGCTTGTGAGTGAGATCGAGGAACAGCGCGCCCATGCCGAGGTTGATCAGCACGAACGAGAGGAGCGGCGCATGCAGCGAGAAGTAGTGCCTGGGGATCGTCACCGCGCGCGAGCCTCAGCATCGCCGCCCCGGCGAGGACCATCATTCCGGCGACCAGGCCGCCGAGGAAGAGATAGACCGGAATCTCCCAGCTCCATACGGCGAGGTGCCGGGTCGATCAGCGGGTTGTGTCGCGTTGTCGTCAATTCCAGCATGGCGGTCATCCCTTACGTCAGGTAGAACACCCGCGGGCCGGTGCCGGCCTCGGGCAGCAGCGTGTGATGCGGGCGCGTGCCGCAGGAGCTCGCTGACGCGGCTCTTCGGGTCATCGAGGTCGCCGAACGTCATGCAGTGCGTCGGGCAGACCGACACGCACGCCGGGTCCTTCCCGTCCTTCGTGCGGTGGTAGCAGAACGTGCACTTGTCGGCGTAGCCGGCCGGGTTGATGAAGCGCGCGTCGTACGGGCACGCGGACACGCAGGCCTTGCAGCCGATGCACTTGTTCCGCGGTGACGAGCACGACCTTGCCCGGCTCCTCGACATGGCTCGCCCCGGTGGGGCAGCAGGACACGCACGGCGGGTTGTCGCAATGGTTGCAGCGCTCGGATCGGATTTCCATCGTCACAGACGGAAACGTGCCGCGGACTTCAGTGGTGATCCAGTCGCGGCAATAGCCCTGCGGGACGTCGTTTTCCGTCTGGCAGGCGACGACGCAGTCCATGCAGCCGACGCACTTGCGCGTGTCGATGACCATTCCGAAGCGGGACATGTCAGTGCCCGCCCGGCCGCCCGAAGGGCACTGTGCGCCCCCTCGGGGGGCAGCGAACACCAGGCCGAAGGCCGCAGGACAGCCGAAGGCTGGTCCCGCGAAGCGGGATGCGGCTCCGCCGCACAAAGTGAGCGTGGGGGTCCATCTATGCCTCCTTCACGAAGGTCACGAAATTGCTGTGGAGGCTGGTGCCGCCCATCAGCGGATCGGTCACGTACCGCGTCGTCAGCTGCGTCGCATTGGCGCCCTTCAGATACGCGCTCTTCAGCTCCTTGCTCGTGTGCCCGAAGCCGTAGACCATGTAGACGCAGTCCGGTCGGATGCGCTGCGTCGCCTTCACCTTGATGCGGTTGCTTACCGCGCCGTCCTGATTCCTGAGCTTCACGTACTGACCGTTGGCGAGGCCCGCCTTCGCGGCGGTGGCGGTGTTCACCCAGACCTCGTTCTCGCGCATCAGCTGATGCAGGAGCGGATTGTTCTGCGTCCGGCTGAACGTGTGCACCGGCGCGCGCCCCGTGATCAGCGGCAGATAGCCCGGAGGCGCCGTTATCGGACGGCGTGTACCTCGGCACCGGATCGAATCCCTTGGCCTTCAGCTGATCGCTCCAGAACTCGACCTTGCCGGACGGCGTGTCGAACTTGAGCTCGGCGCCGTCCTCGACGTAGATCGGCTCGGGCTTGCCGAGGATCACGCCTTCGCGTCTTCAGTTCGTCCCAGCTCATCCCGGAGTTCTCGACGCGGTAGCGAAGGAACTCCTCGATGTCCGAGAACGGCAGGCATTCGGGAATGCCGAGCTTCTTCGCGAGCTCCTTCGCGATCCACCAATTCGGCTTCTGTTCCTGCGGCGCCGGCATGACCGGCTGGCGCAGCGACATCCAGCCCTGCCGGCCCGAGCCGACCAGCAACTGCTCGTAGCGCTCGAGGAATGTGACCTCCGGCAGCACCACGTCCGCGTACCCGGTGATCTCGGAGGGCAGCGTATCGATGACGACGAGAAGATCGAGCGCGTCGATCGCTTTCAGCGTCTCGGCCGGATTTGGAAGGGCGTAGAGGATGTTCGTCGAATAGACGAACCAGCCCTTGATCGGATAGGGCTTGCCGGTGAGCGTCGCCTCGCGGATGCCGTTGGTGATGCCCTCGTCGGCGAACGGATATTTTTCGCCGTTGGGGTTGTCGGCCATCGGCTTGCTCGGCTTCGGCGGCTTGGGCAGCGGGTACGGCGCCACGTTCATGCTGGCGGCGAAGTAGAGACCGCCCTTTCGGCCCCAGTTGCCGAGAAGTCGCGGAGAGCAGCGCTATCGCGCGACTGCGCTGCGTGTCGTCGCCGTTCCACGTGACGCGCCGGCCCGGGTGGACCAACGCGGCAGGTCGCGCGTTGGCGAGCTCGCGGGCCGTGACCCGGATCACGTCGGCATCGAGGCCGGTTTCCTGTGCGGCCCATTCAGGCGTGCTGGCTTTGATTTCGGCGGCGAACTGGTCGAAGCCGTGGCCATGCTTCTCGACGAAGTCCTTGTCGTAGCGGCCCTCGCTGACCATCACGTTGCACCAGGCGAGCAGCAGCGCGAGGTCGGTGCCCGGCCGGATCGGCAGCCAGTACTTGGCCTTGCTCGCCGCGACCGAGTAGCGCGGGTCGACGACGATGATCGGAATGCGCCGTTCGACTGCCTGGGCGAATTCCTGCACCTGGGTGTTGTGCATGTTCTCGCCCAGGTGCTCGCCGATCAGCGCGAGGCAGTTGGTGTTCGCGATGTCGACGGGCTCTGGCGAGCCGAGGCCGGTGCCGAATGTCAGGCTGAAACCGACATCGCGCGGACCGCGGCATTGTGCGAACGAGGATCCGGCGAAGTTGATGGCGCCCCAGGACTTCAGCGCATGCTGGAGGAAGAACTGGCCGATGCCATGGTTGAACATTGCCACCGACTCGGGGCCGTGCTGCTCCTTGATCCGGTTCATCCGGTCCGCGATGTAGGTGAACGCCTCGTCCCAGGTGACGGCGGTCCACTCCTCCTTGCCGCGTGCGCCGCGGCGAATCAGTGGCTTCTGCAGGCGGTCGGGATCGTAATATGAGCCGACGGCACCGGTGCCGCGCGGGCACAGGCGGCCGCGACTCTGCGGGTCGCGCGGATTGCCCTCGAACTTCCACAGCCTGCCATCCCGCACATGTGCGAAACCGGAACAGCGCCAGAAGCACATTTCGCAGAAAGTCGGAACGATCTTCACCGTTCCCGCGGGCGCGTCCGCGGCACGCGCAACTCGCGTGAGAGGCTCCCATTGGGTGGCGACGGCAGCGGCTCCGAACGTGGCCGCCGAGATCTTGAGGAAACGTCTGCGGGAGAGATGTTCCATGTACCCATTCCCTGTCTAGGGGACCGACCGGACCGGGTGCAGAAACGTTGCGCGCGATCCGGGAAGTCGGATCAGTTTGCTTGACAACGCCATTGAACTTCAGGGAGGGCGCCGCGCAATGTGACGAAAGTCACACAACGACGACGCGCATGCGAATGTTTGCGCTAGCGCAAAGATCAGGGCTCTCGCGCATAGCCGCGGCGCTTGACCTCGCGACGAAATGTCGCAAGGGCGGGGCCTTCCGCAATGCCTACAATCGGGACGCCGTCAGCGGGATGTCGGCGTTGGCCCACGCGGCTCGAGCGCGCGCCTCCGTTGCGCTCGCCGCGGCCGAGTCGCCTTGACGACGTTGCGCTTCGGCGAGGCCGCGCAGGGACCAGCCGTTTTCCGGATAGTGCCGAAGGTCCTCGCGATAGACTTCTTCGGCATCGGCGAAACGCCCGGCGGCGAGCAGCGCGGCGCCGAGCGCATGCCGGGTCGGCGCGAGCCAGAGATGCGGCTCGTCGTAGGCGAGCGCGTCCTCCAGCGCGGTAGCCTCGCGGAGAGGCGCGATCGCGTCAGCAGGCCTGCCTTCGACGGCAACAATGTCGGCCGTCAGCGTCAGCGCCGCAATCTTCGCCAAGATCAGGGCCGGGTTGATGTTCTTGATCCGGACGCGCTCGAGTTCCGGGTCTGCCGCCAGCCGCAGGACGACTCCGAGTTCGCGGCGCGCCTCCGCAATACGCCCTGTGCGAGCAAAGGCTGTTCCGCGCGCGTAGTGCCAGATCGCCAACGCGTACGGCTCGGCGACGTCAGGCGGCAGCGTGTCCTCGAGGATCTCCTGCCATCGACCGAAGCGGACCAGCGCATAAAGCGGCAGGACATAGTATTGCTGGAGAATTCCCGTGCTCCGGTCGCCAGGGCGCGGTCCGCAGGCCGCGGGCCATGCGGCGCGCGCCGCGGCAATCGCTTCTGCGCTCCTGCCCTCCATTGCGGCCGCTGCCCACAGAAAGTGGTGGTTGTGCGCGACGTATCCGACGCGGTACGCGCGCTGCGCGTCGACCTGCGCCAGGTACCTCCTGTCGGCGACGATCGACGCCTCGTTGGCGGTCACCGCGCCCCCGTACCGTCCCATTCGCATGTAAATGTGCGACGGCATGTGCAGCAGATGGCCCACGCCGGGAGCCGCGTCGCGCAGCCGATTTGCGCTTGCGAGCGCCCGTTCCGGGTGCGCCGACGATTCCATCAAATGGATCCAGTAGTGATTGGCGCCCGGATGTTCCGGCGCGAGCGTGAGGGCGCGTGTCAGCAGCGCGACCATTTCCGGCGTCCAGGGGCGCGCGTTGCCTTTCGCATCCCACCAGTCGTAGGGATGCAGATTGAGCATGGCTTCGGCGGCGAGCGTCGCGACGTCGGCATCACTCCGATATGCGTCGGCCAGGGCGCGCATGCGCGCCGCGTAGGCCACTTCGTCGGGCGGGTCGGCCGGCGTCGCCGGGGGATGTCGCACCGAAAGCGCTTCGATCAGCGCGCGCGTGCGGGGCGGGGATTTCGGTGACAGGCTGCGCGCTCTAGCCAGCGCCGCGCGTACGCGGAGGGCCGCGGCAGCATCCATGTCGGAATTGATGTTCGGTCCCGATGTCCAGGCGAGTCCCCAGTAGCAAAGCGCGCATTTCGGGTCGACGGCAGCGGCTGCCTCGAAGCTTCGCGCCGCTTCTGCGGGATTGAAGCCCCAGGTCAGCATCATTCCCTGGTGAAAATACCGTTGCGCCAGGGGCACACGGCTCGCCACGGGGCCGCGGTCAGCGCCCATGCCCCGGAGCAATGGAGCCGTGATTTCGCCCGCGGCGTGGGCGGATCCTGCCAGCATGATCGACGCGACGATCAGCGTGGAGGAAATTGCCATCCGCGCCAGTGCCCGCGACGCTTCGCCGCACCAATCTGAATTCTTGGCCTGGATCAACAAATGCTCCGAACGGGGTCTCGCGGCCGGCGCTGTGTGACCAAAGTCACATTCACGCGCCGCGTATTGGAAGAGCCTTTCTGCCGAGACTTCCCTGCCTGTGTCGCGCGGTCGAATGGTCGACCGGAGCGCTCATCACTGGAATCATCGCACATGACCCACACCCTGACGTACAGCGGAAAGCATGTCGCGCCAACGAAGCTGACGAACGCCGCGGCAAAACCTTACTGGAACCCCTACGTTGCCGGCGCGCTGCTCGGCCTTGTTCTGCTTGCGACCTACGCAGTCACGGGCCGCGGTTTGGGAGCGACCGCCGCGTTCGGCGCGGTGGACGCGTGGCTTGTGAGTCTCGTCGCGCCTGAACATGCGGCCGCCAGCGCCGCACTCGCGAAATACTTCAACGACGGCTCACCGTTGATGTCGTGGACGCTGTTCCTCATCGCGGGTGCGTTCGTCGGCGCGCTGATTTCCGGCGCTCTTGGTCATCGCCTCCGGTTGTGTGTCGAGCGTGGCCCGCAGCTTTCCGACAGCCGCCGGCTTCTGCTGGCATTCGTCGGCGGCTTCGTCGCTGCCTACGGGGCGAAGATTGCCAAGGGCTGCACGAGCGGGCAGGCGCTGACGGGTGGCGCGATCCTCAACGTCGGCAGCCTCGTGTTCATGCTTGCCGTATTTGCCAGCGCCTACGCACTTGCGTACTTCGTCCGGAAGGAATGGCTATGACGCTTCCGCTCTCATCCTCGTTTGAATTTACGCTTTCCGTCGACCTCGCGATTGCGTTCATTCTTGGTGGCGGTTTCGGCTTTTGCCTCGAGCGTGCAGGCTTCGGAAGCGCGCGCAAGCTGACGGCTGTCTTCTATCTGTACGACATGGCCGTGGTTAAAGTCATGTTCACCGCTATCGTGACCGCGATGACGGGACTGTTCATCCTTTCGGCAGTCGGGTCGCTGGACATCGCCGAGCTCTACGTCGAGCCCACGAGTTACGTCGCGCAGGCGCTGGGCGGCCTCGTCTTCGGCGCGGGCTTCATCATCGGCGGATACTGCCCCGGCACCGCAATCGCCGCGGCCGCGACCGGGCGCAAGGACGGTATCGCGTTCGCGTTCGGCATGCTGGCGGGCGTCCTCGCATACGTCGAGGTGACACCCGGTATCGACGGATGGATCAAGGCGAACACGCAGGGCGAGATGACTTTGCCCTCGGTCACCGGCGTTGGCATGGGCTGGTTCGTCCTGGCGTTCGTTGCCTTCCTGATCTTTGCCGGCTGGGGCATGAGCCGGCTCGAGCACCGCTTCAGCGGCCTGCGTCCGGGCGCCTGAGCGCTGCCTGGTCAGCGGCCGGGGCGGGCGCCGCGCCGCTGCATCCGGCGACGATCCCGTTCGCCCGAGGCTGAGCCCACCTTGGCGAGCGGCCGGGTCGGCGCCGCTGTCCTGCATTTGCCGTCCATTCCGGTCACCGGGACCGGCCATTCAGGGTTCACCCGCTCCCAATGTGACTCAGGTCACAGATATTTCTGGGTGCCGGCGATATCTTATTGGCAAGTATCTTGTTGTCCAAAGCGGAGGTTGCAATGCAACAAAACGTGGGCGGTATCGATCGCGGTGTCCGCATCGCCGTCGGATTGGCACTGGTGGCGTGGGCAATCTTCGGCCAGGGCGAGGCGCGTTGGTGGGGCCTGCTCGGCATCGTGCTGTTGGGAACGGGCGTGGCCGGTTGGTGCCCGGCATACCTGCCGTTCGGCTTTCGTACCTGCGGCAAACGGTAAGCGATGGTTTTTCTCCGGAACACGATTCGCGCGCTGGCGCTGTTCGCCATGCTCGGCGTCGGCGTGGCTACCGCAGCGCCGGACGGTCGCGGCACGACCGCCGTTGGTGCCACGTTCGAAGTTGCCATTCGCGAGCTTCCGCGAACGATCGTCGCCGAGGGTCAGGTGGAGGCGATCCGGCAGACGACGCTGGGCGCGCAAATCGCGGGTCGCATCGTCGCGCTCGACGTCAAGGCTGGCGACACCGTCCGCGCCGGTCAGGTGCTGGCGCGCATCGACGCGCGCACTGCTGACCAGGCGGTGGCGGCGGGGCGCTCGCAGATCGCGGAAGCGGAAGCCAATCTTGCCAATGCGAAGCGCAAGTACGAGCGCAACCGCGATCTCGTCGCGCAGAAATTCGTGAGTCAGGCGGCGCTCGACCAGGCAGAGGCGGAATACAAGGCGGCGCAGGCGCAACTGGCCGCGATCACCGCGAACGCGGGCCAGGCTCTCGCGGCGCAGTCCTTCACGACGATTACAGCACCCTACGCGGGCGTGATCGGCGCGACACTGGCGGAGCTCGGGGACATGGCGCAGCCAGGGCGGCCGCTGATCACCATATTCGATCCCCGCGAACTGCGCGTCGTTGCGACCGTTCCGATGGTGGCGCTTGCGACGCTGAAGCTTGACATGCCGATCCACATCGAGTTTCCGGTCCTCGACAAATCGCTGACCGCGGTCCACGCCACGGTGATTCCTCTGGCCGACGCCCGCACCCACACCGCCAGGATTCGGCTCGACCTGCCGCCCGGCGAGCAACTGTTGCCGGGTCAATTCGCGCGCGCTCGTTTCGTGACCGGCACGACACGCGCGCTGGCGATACCGGCCACGGCGTTGCTGAGGCGCGGCGAGGTGACGGCTGTCTATGTCATCGATCGCGATGGCCGACCGCAGCTCCGCCAGGTTCGCGTCGGCGAGGGCATCGGCGACGCGCAGGTGGAAATTCTCGCCGGATTGTCGGTCGGCGAGCGCATCGCGGCGAATCCGGTTCAGGCGGGCATGACACCCGCCGTCGCGGCCCTCGGTCGCTAATCCAGTCCGTACGCAAACGGACGCTCCAGGAGGAGATGCAAATGGCACACGTCGTCGTTCTGGGTGCGGGGCTCGGCGGCATGCCGATGGCCTACGAAATCAAGGCGCAGCTGCGTGCCGGTGACCGGGTCACAGTCGTCAACAATGGCCCGAATTTCCACTTCGTTCCGTCCAATCCTTGGGTCGCGGTGAGCTGGCGCAAGCGCTCGGACATCGAGTTCGCTGCCGCGCCGTGTCTCGCGAAGAAGGGCATCGAATTCGACCCGCGTGGGGCAAAGCGTCTCCATCCGGAGCGCAGTCAGCTCGAATTGGGCGACGGGACGATGCTCGACTACGACTACCTGATCATCGCGACAGGACCGAAGCTCGCATTTGACGAAGTGGAAGGCCTTGGACCGTCCGGCCACACACAATCGGTGTGCCACGTCGATCATGCGGAGAAAGCGGCGATCGCATGGGATTCGTTCGTCAAGGATCCGGGCCCGATCGTCGTCGGCGCGGTGCAGGGGGCGTCCTGCTACGGACCCGCATACGAGTTTGCATTCATCATGGAGACCGACCTGCGGCGGCGCAAGCTCCGCGACAAGGTTCCGATGACGTTCGTTACCGCGGAACCCTATATCGGCCATCTCGGCCTGGGCGGAGTGGGTGACTCGAAGTCGATGCTCGAATCCGAACTGCGCGACAAGCACATCAAGTGGATCTGCAACGCCAAGGTTACGAAGGTCGAGGCCGGCAAGATGATGGTGGTCGAACACGACGACGAGGGCAAGCCGAAGAAGGAGCACGCCCTGCCGTTCAAGTATTCGATGATGCTTCCGGCCTTCAAGGGAATCGATGCGGTCTTCGGCATTGACGGCCTGACCAACCCGCGCGGCTTCATCCTGATCGACGCGTACCAGCGAAATCCGAAATACCAGAACATTTACGCAGTTGGCGTTTGCGTTGCGATTCCGCCCGTCGAGGCAACGCCGGTGCCGACCGGCGCCCCGAAAACCGGGTACATGATCGAGTCGATGGTGACGGCGACTGCGCACAACATCCGATCCGAGCTCGACGGCAGGCAGCCATCCGAGAAGGCGACGTGGAACGCCGTCTGCCTCGCTGATCTGGGTGACACCGGCATCGCGTTCGTCGCGCTGCCGCAGATCCCGCCGCGCAACGTCAACTGGTTCAGCGAGGGCAAGTGGGTGCACCTGGCAAAAATCGCCTTTGAGAAATACTTCATCCGAAAGATGAAAAAGGGGACGTCCGAGCCGTTCTACGAGAAGTACGTGATGAGCGCGCTCGGGATCGCCAAGCTCAAGTCGAAGTGAGTGTGTGCATCCGATGACTGAAACGGACCGGCTCGGCATCTCGGGACGCATCGCCCGGTTCTTTCTCGCTTCGCAGCTCACCCCGCTGCTCGCGCTGGTGCTCTTGCTGCTCGGCGCATTCGCAGTGGTCGTGACGCCGCGCGAGGAGGAACCGCAGATCGACGTCACGATGGCGAACGTGTTCGTGCCCTTCCCGGGCGCGTCGGCGGGCGACGTCGAGCAGCTGGTGGCGATTCCGGCAGAGCAGGTGCTCTCGCAGATTCAGGGGCTGGAGCATGTCTGGTCCGTCGCCCGTCCCGGCGAGGCGATGATCACGGTGCAGTACAAGGTAGGCGTGCACCGCAACGACGCGATCGTGCGGTTGCACGACACGATCCTGTCGCACCGTGATTGGCTGCCGAAGGAGTTGGGGGTCGGTGAGCCTCTCGTTAAACCGAAGGGCATCGACGACGTCCCCATCGTCGCGGTCGCCCTCTGGACGAAGGACCCGGCGCGCGGCTCGTTCGAGCTGGAGCGCGTCGCGCATGCGGTCGAAGCCGAGCTCAAGCGCGTGCCAGGCACGCGCGAGGTAACGACGATCGGCGGACCGGGCCGCACGCTGCAGGTGCTGCTTGATGTCAACCGGCTCAATGCGACCGGGCTTGCCGCGGCCGATGTCGCGCGCTCATTGCAGTCGGCGAATGCCGCGCTTCCCGCCGGCAACATCGTCCGCGGCAATCAGACGGTGCTGGTCGAGACCGGCGAGTTCCTGCAGTCGGCGAAGGACGTTCGCGAGCTCGTCGTGGGAGTCCACGACGGTCAGCCGGTTTATCTCGCCGACGTCGCGCGCGTGGTCGATGGCCCCCCGCCGCCCGCGCACTACGCGTGGCACGGCATTGGTAGCGCGGGCGCCAAGGACGCGGCGGAAGCGGGACGCTCCTATCCGGCCGTGACGATTGCGGTGACCAAGAAGGCCGGTGAGAATGCCGTGGTCGTCGCGGAGCGGGTCGAACAGCGGCTCGCGCAGCTTGCCAACACGGTAATTCCTGCCGGCATCGAAGTTACGGTAACGCGTGACTACGGGCAGACCGCGAACGACAAGGCAAAGCTGCTGATCTCCAAACTTCTGTTCGCGACGCTGTCGGTCGTGGCGCTTGTCTTCATCACACTGGGTCGCCGGGAGGCCGCCATCGTGGGCATCGCGGTGATCCTCACGCTTGCGGCGACGCTGTTTGCGTCCTGGGCGTATGGATTCACGCTGAACCGGGTCAGCCTGTTCGCACTCATCTTCTCCATCGGAATTCTGGTCGACGACGCCATCGTCGTGGTCGAGAACATTCACCGGCACCGCGGGCTTCACCCCGACGAGCCCCTGACGGCGTTGATCCCCGGCGCGGTCGACGAGGTCGGCGGGCCGACGATTCTGGCGACATTCACGGTGATCGCGGCGCTTCTGCCAATGGCGTTCGTCACCGGACTGATGGGGCCGTACATGAGCCCGATCCCCATCAACGCGAGCATGGGCATGGTGATCTCACTGGCCGTCGCGTTCATGATCACGCCATGGCTCGCCTCGAAGTTCATTCCTTCACACGTACACGCGCATGGCCCGAGCCGTCTCGATCTCTGGCTTGTGTCTTCGTTCACGCGGCTCCTGACCCCGTTCGTCGATGCCGTGCACGGTGCTCGCCGGAGAAGACTCCTCGGGGTCGGCATCGTCGTCGCCATTCTCGCCTCGGTGTCGCTGGCGTTCGTCCAGCTGGTCGTCCTGAAGATGCTTCCATTCGACAACAAGAGCGAATTCGAGGTTGTCGTCGACATGCCCGCCGGGACGCCTGTGGAGGCAACGGCCGCGGCACTTTCGGATCTCGGAGCGGAGATTGCGACCGTCGCGGAGGTCGTGGACTACCAGGCCTATGCGGGCACCGCGGCACCGATCAATTTCAACGGCCTCGTGCGACAGTACGATCTGCGCCAGCTTCCGGAGCAAGGCGAGCTGCAGGTGAATCTCGTCGACCGCAAGCATCGGTCGCGCAAGAGCCACGAAATCGCGTTGGCGGTGCGGCCGAAGCTCGAGGAGATCGCGGCGCGCCACAACGCGAAGGTCAAGGTCGTCGAGGTTCCGCCCGGGCCGCCGGTGCTCTCGCCGATCGTCGCCGAAATCTACGGCCCCGATGAGGCAGGGCGGCATGCCGTCGCCAAGTCATTGCGTGCCGTCTACGCGAAGACCAGCGGTGTCGTCGGCATCGACGACTCGATCGAGGACAATGCACCGCGCGCGTTGGTGCGCGTGGACCAGCGCAAGGCGGCAATCGCCGGGGTGACCACGGCCGACATTGTCGCAGCTTTGCGTGCAGCGTTGTCCGGCGACGACGTGACCGCGCTGCGGGATGGTCACGCGAAGTACGGCGTGCCGGTGCGCGTCACGGTGCCGCCCGAGAAGCAGGGTCGGCTCGACACGCTGCTGGCAATGACGGTGCGTGCCGCCGATGGCGCGAGCATTCCTCTTTCGGAGCTGGTCGAGGTGCAGCAGGCTCTGCGCGAAAAGACAAGGTACCGCAAAGACCTGCTCCCGGTATCGTACGTAATCGGCGACATGGCCGGTGGCGCCGACAGCCCGCTGTACGGCATGTTCGGCGTGCGCAGTCGTCTGGACAGCGTCAAAGTGCCCAACGAAGGGACGCTGACCGAGTACTTCATATCGCAGCCCCAGGATCCCTATCGCAGCTACGCGCTGAAATGGGATGGCGAGTGGCAGGTCACATACGAGACGTTTCGCGACATGGGCATCGCCTACGCTGTGGGGCTGATACTCATCTACCTGCTGGTTGTCGCCCAGTTCGGCTCCTACGTTACGCCTCTGGTGATCATGGCACCCATTCCGCTGACGATCATCGGAGTCATGCCTGGTCACGCGCTGCTGCATGCGCCGTTCACCGCGACGTCGATGATCGGAATGATTGCACTCGCGGGCATCATCGTCCGCAACTCCATCCTGCTGGTCGACTTCGTCAATCTGCAGGTGGCGAAGGGTGTGCCATTTGCGCAGGCGATCGTCGACGCGGCGGCGGCGCGCGCGAAGCCAATCGCCCTGACCGGCCTCGCCGCGATGCTGGGAGCGTTCTTTATCCTGGACGATCCGATCTTCAACGGGCTCGCCATTTCACTCGTGTTCGGGATACTCGTCTCGACGCTGTTGACGCTGGTCGTGATTCCCGTCCTCTATTTTGCGGTCAATCGCCACCGTCATGCCTGAACAGAGGCTATCGCCGGATCACGAATCAGGAGTGCTGCCGGACTGTCTTTCCCACGACTCGACTGAACAAAGAGGGTAAAAATGAAGCATTTGATTGCTGCTGCCACGCTGTTTGCCGTTTTGCTGAGCGCGCCGGTCGCCGCCGCACCGGTACTGATGTCCGCAGAGTGGGCGAAGGAAGCCTGCGAGGCGTGGAACAAGGACCCGGTGCTGACCGACAAGCTTGTCGAAAGCGGCTGGGTGAAAAACGACGCCGGCCGCGGATTCAAGGTCATGGGAGTCTACCGCTCCGATTGCGGAAGCACGCCCACCGCAGAATTGCGCGTTGCGCTGAAGGACGGCAAGGCAATGTGCGTCTACGGCGGGACGCCGGAGACGGCGAAGCTCGACTCCGCGGCAGATTACGTGATGAAAGCCGAGACGGTGCGCTGGGTCGAAATGGGCAAAGGCGAATACGGCCCGATGAAGGCGATGATGCTTGGTCGCCTCGGATTCGACGGCCCGATGGTGGAGGCCATGGGCAATATGGGCCCGTTCGAGAACTTCCTTCTGCTCGTCGGCAAGGTGCCGGGCGACACGACGTCGTGCCCGGCAAAGTAGATCCTCAATCTCGTCGAGGCGGGCCGTCTGCGCATCAGTGAATGCCCACGGATTATCTCAATGCATCCTTATCCCCATCTATACACGGTATGCGCCGACGGCGGGTCAACGGGCCGCGTTTCGGTGAACGCGACCGGGCTGCCGCAGATCGACACAGCCCCGCCGGTGCAATTCGATGGTCCGGGCGGTATGTGGTCGCCCGAGACCCTCCTGTGCGCGTCAGTCGCCGACTGCTTCATTCTCACGTTTCGGGCCCTCGCCAGGGCTTCGAAGTGCAATTGGAGCGAGCTCACCTGTCAAGTCGAGGGCGTGCTGGACCGGGTCGATGGCGTTGCGCAATTCACGCGCTTCGCTACTCGGGCGACCCTCAAGTTGGCGGAGGGTGCGGACGTTGACATCGCGCATACCCTGCTGGAAAAAGCCGAGGATCGATGCCTGATCGCGAACTCCCTGCGCGGTGCCCGAGTCCTGGTCGCCAAGGTGATCCTCGCGAGCGAAGCCGGTGAATTGCAAGGGTCAGGCTAGGATTTCGCGGTCCGTCGTGTGGGGGCTTGGGGCCGAACGACGGGGCACCGACACGACACGAGCGTCATTGATGCGCCGCGCTCCATGGGGCCTTCGAGCCTCGGGTCGCCGACGGCGTACTCGACCTCGAAGGATCTGCGCATTCGTGGGCGCAGACACCTTCAGTAAAGGCAGCGGATACCGAAGGTCCGCGCGGGGGAGCAAGCCGCTGACAGGATCACCATTTGATCGCCTGGTGGCGATCCAATCGAGATAGCGCAATTGTGAGCCCGATTGTTGCGATCACCAGAAATATCGGTCCGAATAGCCAGAACACCAGCGGAACTGCAACGAACAGCGACCGGATCCCGACCGCCATCATGTAGCCTGCCCGGTTGAGGCGACGTGCGACTGCTTCCGGCGCCAGGGCCTCGTTCGCCTCGCGGAGTTCCTTGGGTACGTTGATCATAAACAGGACGTGGTTTGTAAGGCGGATGGACATGATGAATGCGAAGAACGCGACAAGAAAGTCCGCCAGCAGGCACATTACCTTGACGCTCCACAGCTCGGCCGAAGGCGGCCCGAGATGATTGATCGCGTGCCAGCCGCGGGCAATGCTGTCC
Organism: uncultured beta proteobacterium; assembly: GCA_963717695.1. Classification (GTDB taxonomy): domain Bacteria; phylum Pseudomonadota; class Gammaproteobacteria; order Burkholderiales; family Casimicrobiaceae; genus CAIWHR01. Next base: position 586,043 of record CAVQWR010000007.1, read on the forward strand.
GCCTGCCCGGAAAGCGTGAGGGTGCCAATGATCAGCAAGGTAACCGTCGAGACCAGCAGAATGCCGGCCATGATGAAATTGCGCAGTGTCTGCACGGCCATGACATCCCTGGACGGATTCGCCATGACGTGCTCCACCCACAGCCGGCGAGCGGATTCATTGATGAAATGGATGGAATAGGCGGGATTCCGCCGCACCTGGATACTCAGGTGGTAGTAATAGCCGCCGATCATCAATAAGCTGAAGGCCAACGCGAGAAGATCCGGCTCCAATGCCTGGACCCATTGCTGATCGAACCAGTATCCAGCCACGTTCACTCCTTGATTTTCGCAACGGCGGCCTTCGGTGGACCCCTCTTGCAGGCACGCGAAACAAGCTCTGCCGCACCGCTTGATCGGCGTTTTTCACTGCACTCGAGGCACGGGCAGGACGTTTTCACCTTGCCATCACCTGCTCGCTGCAAAGCCGCGTTCATGGATTCCGTGGGGGCTTGCGGACAAGGTAGAGTTCTTGTGGAATTGTAAACCCACGGTAGCCGTGTCTCGTCGACCCGCGCGCCGTTTCGGAGAATGCGATGTCTGAACTCCTGTTCCGCGCTGCCGAGGCCGGCGATCTTGCGGGCGTGCAAGCCCTGTTGTCAGGGGGTGCCGCATGCGACGCGCACGACGCGAATGGCGCAACACCGCTGATGCTGGCCGCCCATGCGGGGAAGCTCGATGTGGTGCGCGCGCTGATCGCTGCGGGGGCGGATGTGAACGCGACCGATGAGCGAGGCTGGGGAGCGTTGATGAAGGCGGTATACAACCCGGGGCTCGATCGCGGGTTTGCCGACGTCGTGGAAGCGCTGATCCAGGCGGGCGCAAGCGTCGAGGCGCCGATCGTGTACGGCATCCGTCCGCTGATGCTTGCTGCCGGGTACGGCGAGACGGCCGTCGTGGAAGCACTCCTCAGGGCCGGCGCCGACGTCCTGGCGCGAAATGACGGCGGGTTGACCGCGCTGATGATGGTCAAGGAGAAGTTCTACGTCGATGTCATCAATCTGCTGCACGAAGCGGAGCGCCAGGCAGGCGTCGGCGAGGGCAGCTGCTCGACCAAGAACGCGCCGGGCTCCCAGGTCGTTACCTTTCTGAAATCTCGGGCGCGCAACCAGAGTCGCTGACGCCAGATCGTCACGCGCATCGGTCAGAACGGGGCGTCCGGACTTGATGTGCGTCGACCAAGACCTCCCGAAGCCGCTCAGGCTCCGCGCCTGATGTTCAGTTGCTTTCGGCCGTTCCCTGAGAGATCGTGCGTCAATCTCCGCGCGCGGCGCAATGCCGCAGCGTAGAGTTCGATCGTTTGATCACAGTCAAATCGCAAACTGAGGCGCCGGATCAGCATAGGTGTGTGCTGTGGAGGCGTCATGAATGAGCGTATGTTTCAGAGCGAACTCTACAAGGCCCGGGCCAATCGCGATCGTGGCTCGCGATCGGATTACTGGCTTGGCTACGAGCGGGGATTGATTCGCGGCCACCACGGGGAGCGTTTTGGTACCGACCAGGAGCACGAGCTCTGGCTGACGCTTGCGGTGGAGGAGGAACCTGCGCTTCGTGAGCGCGGGCGTGGCTACCGCGACGGGCTCGTTGTGGCGACGGCGGAAGAGGCTGCCTAGAACGGGTGAAACGCGACGGTCGCGAAATTGTCGCGACGACAGGGCGAGCTCGAGTCCGCTCTGCAGATTCTCTGCACTGCGGCAGCATTTGGTGCCAGCGGGCGCTATTTAATACACGATGGCGCACGCCCTCAGAGGGAGCCTTGGTCGGGCTCATAACGCGACGCTCGAAGATTCAAATCCTTCCCCCGCAACCAACAATTGAACGGCTCGCCAACTGGCGGGCCGTTTCTTCTTTCGGCCGGTAGATGGCGATTTGCGTCGATCGGTGGAATCCACAGCCAATAGCAGTCATCCAAGCTATGATCAGGCCGGCCACTTCGCTGTGGTGCGCCGGTGATTGTCTGGCGTAACGGTCGGCGCAACCGGTGACGCGCGTTTGTCAACTGGCGGAGAGACAACATGCTATTCGAACCCGCCCGGCACGAGCAGTTGCAGGACATCGACTGGGACGCCACGCTTGCCCGCGTCACCATTGCCGACATCGTCGGAGACACGGAGGCGGCGCTGGAAGCCGACGTGACCTGGCCTTGTCACCCTCGCGATGAAGGCACAAATCCGAAGCCGCTCCACAATTCGATTTACATGGGCGCTTCCGGAGTGTTGTGGGCGCTGTGGTATCTGGAACGGGCCGGTGCGGTTTCGCTAAGCGTCAAGCCATCCAGCTTGATCGAACGCGTCCATGCGTCCTACCTCGCCGTGCCGGACACTGGCGAATTGGCACCTTCGTACCTGCTGGGCGAGGTGGGCATCCTGCTCATCCAGTGGCGGCTTACCGGCACGCGCGAAGCGGCCGAGCGAATGTACGAGGCCGTCGCCGGAAACATTGCAAACCCAACCAACGAGGCACTCTGGGGGGCACCTGGCACCATGGTCGGCGCGCTGCATATGTTTGGCTGGACGGGCGAAGAGCGTTGGCGCGAACTCTATCTTGAGAATGTCGAACAGCTCTGGCGGACCTGGCATCCCAGTGATAACGCCCATTGCCAGCTGTGGACGCAGGATCTCTACGGCAGCATTGTGCAGCTGCTCGGCGCCGGCCACGGATTTGCCGGCAACGCGTACGCGCTGCTTCGCGGCGCGGCCCTGCTTCCCGCAGAACGCCGTGAAGTGCTCTACGACCGATGCGTCGAAACCGTTCGTGCGACCGCCGTCTTCGAGGGTGATTGTGCCAACTGGCCGCAGAGCGTCGGGGCGTCACGGCCCGGTCGCACGCACATGCTCGTCCAGTGGTGCCACGGCGCGCCCGGCTTCGTGACCGGCCTTGCCGATTTTCCGGCCAGGCGGTCGGCGGACATGGACGACATGCTGGTCAAAGCCGGCAACGCGGTTTGGGACGCCGGCCCGCTGGCCAAGGGTCCGGGCATCTGCCATGGAACGGCGGGCAATGGCTACGCCTTTCTGAAGCTCCACCAGCGCACCGGCGACTCAATCTGGCTTTCGCGTGCGCGATCATTTGCGATGCACGCAATCGCCCAGAGTGAACGGGAACGGCAACGACATGGACGCCGACGATACTCGCTATGGACCGGCGACCTGGGGCTCGCGGTCTACCTTTGGCATTGCCTGAACTGCTCCGGCGGCTTGCCCGTACTCGACATCCTCGACTAAGGTACGAAGTAGTTGGCGGCGCAAACGTGCGCCTTGGGTCGATGGCGGCTGCCCGGCCCGGACCGGGGCGCGGTCATAGCGTGGCGGTGGAGGCTTCGCTGGACGTACGTACCGCAGGTGGGCTCGTTTGCGGGCCCCGGCAACCGACAAGTGAACGGCTCGCCAATCGGCGGGCCGTTTTCGCCTGTGCTCGCCCGGAACGGCCAAGCCGTGCCCTGTACGGGACGTTGAATGCGTAGGACTCCTTTCGGCCATCTTGACGCGGTCAACGTTGCCGCCCAACTTGCGCTTGGAGGCGGGCGTTCATTTCCGCGCGGCAGCCCGCGCCGCTGCGAATCTCAACGATGCACCTGACCGATGGCGGCGATCGGAACCCGATGCCACGCGACGGCGCGAAGCGGGGCACGCCGAAAGTTGAACATCACAGCCACAATGGAGTCGTCAACCGCCCAAAATACTCGGAGATCACCGTTTCACCCGAGTTCGTTCCGGCATGCCAGGTAACCTTGAGTTGTTTGGGCACACCGGGCAATGGGTCACCCAAGATGGGTTCCAGTTCCGTGGCGCACGATACGAACAAGCGATCTTCCACTACCAGGTTGCGAACAATGCCCGTAACGTCCTTCCAGGTGTTCCCGGCACCATAGATGGCCTCGCTGCAAACAAGCCTTTCTCCGCCTTGTTGCGCGCCCGGCTTTCGGCCGAACAACGTGTTGCAGCAAGCCAGTTCCTGGTTCTTGCCCGGCGGAAGCTGCGCGACGTAAGGTCTTGCCTTGAGACTTTCATAGGGTTCCTGAAGGAGTTCACCGAGTCTCGTGTTCAGGAAATGCTCCCTCGCGGCTTGAGGCAGGCCGCTAGCCCATGAGGCAATCATGAAGCGTAACGCCGTTATGGGCCGCAACTCTTCATATACCTCGACACCAAGAACCCCAATGCCGGGAAATAGATTCTTCAGGCCCTGGTGCGTCATGTTGTAGTAGTGATGAGGGTAGCCATGATAGGGCTCAAGAAATGGCACGCAACACATCAGATCTCCGCCGGGCTTTAGCACCCGCATGATCTCCCGGGCGCAGGCGAATGGGTCCTTCACATGTTCGAGCACGGCATTGGTGTGGACGGCGTCAAACACTTCATCATTGAACGGCAACTGCTCACCCACGGCAATCACATCGGTGGATTCATACGCGACAATTTCCAGATTGACGACGTTGTCGAGGTATGAGTTACGTTTCCCGGCGCCGAAATCAAGAATGAGTCCATTCCGGTGCTTGGCAATGAGCTGGAGCGCAGGAGCGTGATAGGCATTTTCCGACACGTTGGTCGTGTCGATGATATTGAAGAGTTGCCTGGTTTCGTCATCGAGGCAGTCATAGTGCCGATCGGTTCTGCACCCCAGATACTCGGGCTTCATCAGGGGGGCGAGCCTATCCAGCTTGATCCGCTTCAATTCAGTGATCGACATGAACTGCTTCCCGAGGAGATCCGGTGGTTGAAAGAGGCCCATGCGAAGTTACTGCATCGTCGCCGTTGAATCAAACGTCGCCGGTTGGCGACCGTCCCGAGTTCGACAGCCTTCCCAGCGCGAATCCGCCTGAGCTGTATTCGCGGCGGACGGGTAACGCTTCGGGTACGCCCATGACGACGATCGCCACCCCATGGCGCGACCGCTGAGTCGCGATTGCGGCTTCGGAGACGACTTAACGACTGCATTGGGTTGAGGATCCAACGGGCGGATGCAACACATCATGGCGTGAGCCATCATGGGAGTGTTGCCGACGAGGCCTCGGATCCATTACTCGGAGAGCCCGAAGGCGCTGATTCGGGAGCGTTGGCAGACGGGCGAGTCCGCGATCGCGTCGCCATGGAGGCGCCGATGCCCGGCAGGCAACCGCGATATGTGGTCGATAGGAACGCTCGATCGGTCGAACTGTCGTCGCGACCGGACTCAATATTCGAACTGATACAGAAGTCCGATGCTGCTGCCGGGGTCGTTGTCCGGCGTGATCCCCTGCGCCGTCGTTCCGCCGGTGCCCAGCGTCGCCTGCACCTTAAGATGCTTCGTGAGGTCGACCTGGATCTTCGCCTGGGTCGCACCCGAAGTGCTCTGCTTCGCGCCGACGTAGATATCGCTCGACACATAGCGGCCGGCCTCCACGGTCGTCCCGCCGGTGCTCGTGCTCCCTACGGAAAGGCGGTCCAGGCCGAGACTCCTCTGTGCGGCAAGCAACGGATTGAACCCGCCGCCCGATCCGGTGATCGAAACGAGCGCCGCCCCGATCTGGACGATCTGGAGGGCCGTCAGCTGCCTGACGCTTGTCCCGAAGAGAAGGCGCGCCAGAATCTCGTCCTGCGGCAGGTCCGGCACGCTCGTCAACGCAATCCGCGGTGCGTCCGCATAGCCGGTCACGGCGAGCTTCGCGGTGAAGCCGCCCGAGTTGCTTTCCGCCGCGAAGTCGAGCGTGGGATCGATTTTCTGAGTGAGCCCCGTCCCGTTGAAGCTCACTCGGCCCGACGTGAACCTGAGCGACGTGCCGCCGAGGTCGAAGGTGCCGCGCCGCATGTCGAAACCGCCGCTGATCTGCGGTGCGCCGGTGGTTCCGGCGACGCGCAGCTCTCCGCCGGTTTCCGCGTCCAGACCGCGCCCGCGCACGAATATCTGCTGCGGCCCATCCACGGTCAGGTCCAAGCCGACGACCAGCGTCCGCGATGCGGCAGGCGGCGGCGGCTTCTGTCCGGGCCGCCGCACATCGAGTACCGCGACGGTAGGCGGCAGGGCGTTGGGAATGTTGATGTCCGCACGATTGATCCTGATCTTGCCGGTCACGTCGAGCCGCGTCGCGACCTGGCCGCGCAACGTGACGTCGAGGTCCGTATCGGCCGTCAGGAGGTCGCTCGCGAGCGCTCGCGCATTGCGCGCGGTCAGCTTGAGGTCCACGGGACGGCCCGCGGCAAAAAGACCAACGGTCCCGCTTGCGGAGACCGTACCGGCGCCTGCATGTGCCGTGAAAGCGGCGATGCGCAGGCTGTCGCCCGCAGCCTGAATCTGCGCTTCCACGCCTGTGAGGTGCGCGCCCAGTGAGTAGTCCTGGATCTCGCCTTGCGCGATTCTCGCGCTGCCGTCGATCCGCGGCGTGGCGAAGCTGCCGCTCAATGCAACATCGAGCGAGATCTGCCCCTTCACGCGGCGTCCGTTCACTTCGAGGATCGGATTGGCGACGGCCGCGTCGATCTTCCCTTCGACATGCAGGTCGATTGGACCGTCTGTCGAGAGAGGCACCCTTCCATTCGCGCTGATCTGAACTTGGCTGCTTCCCGACAGCTTCGCGTCCACGCGAGCCGATTGCCCGTCGAGCTCCGCGCTCGCCTGCAAATTCGCCGGAGGGACTCCCGGGCCGGCAACCGCCCGCATGCGCAGGCCGTTCCCGACGAGGCGAACCGAGCCTCTCGGCTGCGCGATCGTCCCGAGGAGCCGCGCCTCGAGGTTCAGCGTGCCGTCCGCTTTCAGATTGGGCGCGAATGTCCTGACGAGCGCAGGCGTGACGTTGCGCAGTGAAGCGGTCAGGTCGAGCGTTGGAGACACGCGACCTGCGGCTTCCAGCACCGCCTGCTGCATGCCAACGCGCAGCCGGTCCACCGCGAGGCCGTTGCCGAACGATACGCGGACCGGAGCAAGCAGCTCTGCCGACTGTTCCCGGTATCGCGCCTTCATCGCACTCACCGACAGCAGCCTCGCCGGCAGGTCGAGCGTCGCCTTCGCGGTAAGCTGCGCCGGCGCGTCGACGCCGTCGTGCACGTCGGAAGACAGATCGAGCACCATCGCGTCAAGGGGCCCGTCGGCCCGAATGCGCAGGTTTGCGGTCGTTCCGTTCGCAGTGATGTTGTCGGCAGCGAGCTGCAAGGCCACGTTCGGGCGAGTCGTAGGATCATCGATTCGCCCGGTGACATGCAGCTGCTCGATCCGGTCGCCGCCAAGGGCGGCATCATGCGCGTCCAGCTGGATCCTGGCCGACGCGTGTCCGCTCGACCGGACGAGTTCCACGTCGGCCACCACGCTTCCGTCCACGTCCCGACCCATCCATGGCTTGAGGTCCGACAACCGTGCCATGCGCACGACCACGCGGCCTTGCGGCAGATGGTCGCCTGCGCGCAACGTGACAGCTCCCTCGGCGTGTGCGCTCTTCCAATCGGCGCGTTCGATGGTCGCAAGCAGCGCGCCGTCGGGATTTGGCCTGACATTCAGCGCGAGCGCGAGCGGCGAACCGTCGACGCTGCCGTGCAGCTCGATCGTGCCTGCCAGTGCATCGGGAAGTCCCTGCAGGCGCGCGGACCCTTTGACGGGCCCGGGCGCGACTCCTTCGGCCCCCACGTCGCCGGTCGCATCCGCCGAGAGGTTCCATTTGTCCTGGGTGCCCTGCACGCGACCCTGCAATTCCATCCGGCCGGACAACGCAGGCGCGACTGCCGCAAGATCGGACAGCGCGAGCTTCCAGTTCACATCCACGACGTCGCGCTCGATCGAGCCGTCGGCGAAAACACGCAATGTCCTGCCATCCAGCTGAAGGCGCTCGATCGCGATGTTCTGCGCCTGCACCGTCGCCGACGCCGCGAGCTTCGCGTCCTGGCCGATCAGCGCTCTCAGAGCCGGCGCGCCACCCGTCACGCCGACCACGCCGGCGAGCTCGACTTTGGTCACCTCATCGCGGGCAGTGAAGCTCGCGTTGACGCTGGCACGTCCTCGCAGGTCCACGCCGGCAAGCGCGGCGAACGGCGCGAGTGCAGGCCCGTCGATTGACAGCGTCCCGCTCAATGCTGCTCCAGACTCCACATTGCCTTGCACGGAGAGGAGCGGATGCGACACTGCAAATGTCGCCGGGCGCCTGGGATCGTCCAGAACTACATCGACGCGAAGATCGATGGGCGCTGACTCGAAGAGACCCGGATTCGAACCCGGGATGCGCAGGCGATCGAGCACGGCATGCACGCCGACCCGACCGCGATTGCCGTTGACGTCTGCACGCAAGGAACGCAACTGTGTGACGCCCGCCCTCAAGTCGTCGATGCGAACGCTGCCCGTCGCGTCCGGGCTCGTGAACGGGCCGTGCACGTGCGCCTGAAGCGACATCTGCGTCCAGGCAACGTCCTGCCGCGGATGCATCGACGGCGCACTGGCCGTCACGTCGAGATTGATGATCCGGCCGATCAGGTCGAGCGTCCCGGCACCGGAAACACGCAGCGGCCCTGCAGCGGCGGTGAGATGCATCACCGTCGAATTGCGCGGACCGGCGACGCTTGCCTGCACCGCAACCGCACCGAGATCCGGCAGGTTCGCGAGGCCGGCGAGCAGGCCTTGCGCTGGCTCGTCGAGAACGATGTCGATCTTGACGGACGAGGGATCGATGCGTCCGTTGAATTGATAACGTCCCGGCGCGTCCAGCCGTCGTACGCTCAATGCGGCCGCGGCGTCCTGCAGTGATGTTGCGCGCACGTTGCCCTCAACGCTTGCCGACGCGGGCCTGCCGGCGAGATCCGCGCCGATGGCGAGCTCGCCGATCTCGAACCGGGCGACGTCGATCCGCATCGGCAGCTCGAAAGGCTCCGACGTCGCCTCGCGCGACGAGCGACTCGGAGGAGGGCGCAACAGATCCACGCGGCCGGCGCGCAGAAGCTGCACCTGCAACTGCTTTCCCACCAGCCTCGAAGGCGACCATTGGAGGGTCACGTCGTCGGCGCTCAGCCAAAGCGTCCCCGCATCGCGCAGCTCGACATGCGCAACGCGGAGGTCGTCCGGAAAACGCCCGGCCATGCCGGACAGCGTGAGCTGGCCCTCGCTGAGATGCGCGGCCGTGCGCTCGATCAGGCGCCGTCCCCAATCCGTGTTGGCAACGAGGGCGGCAAGCGTGACCAGCAGCACCGGCATGACGATCAGCACGCCGACGGCCGCCGCGACGATCCTGCCTGCTCTTGCCATCAGAACGCCTGACCCAGTCCGAGGTAGATCTCGAAGGCGTCGTCGCCCGGCTGCCGGTTCACCGGCACCGCCACATCGAGGCGGATCGCGCCGATCGGCGTGTAATAGCGTGCGCCGATGCCCGCACCGACGTGGGTCGTGCCCTGGAACGGGGTGCTGCTCGAGCCCACCTGACCCGCGTCGACGAACGTCACCGCGCCCCAGTTGCCGAAAAGCCGCTGGCGGTATTCGATCGTTGCGGCGTCGATCGACTGTCCTCCGATCGGCTTGCCGTCCGGAAACTGCGGACCGATGGACTGGTAGCGATACCCCCGGACGGTCGAACTTCCCCCCCGTAGAAGCGCTGATCCGGCGGCAGCGAGAACAGCGTGGCACCCTGCGCCGTGCCGATCAGCCCGCGCAGCGCGAGTATGCTGCGCCCGGGTGCTGACCAGCCGAGCGAAGCGAGGTCGACATACGTCGATGCGTTGCCCTGAATGATGACGAACGTGGCATTGCTGTCGCTGTTGAACGATTGGGTGGGCGTCATCGTCAGGGACGCGCGGACGCCGTGCAATGCGTCCTCGAACGAGTTGACAATGCCGGTGGTGTCGTATTTCGCGTTGAGCGGAAAGGCGAGCAGCGTGTAGTCGCGCGCCACCGTCTCCTGCACGATGCGCTCCTGGATTCCCGAGATGCCCACGCTGACGCTCCAGACATCGGAGAATTTTCGGCTTATCGCAGCTCCCGCGATGATGGCATCCTGATCGTAGGCGTCGAGATCCTGCCTGAGGGCCGCGAGGTTGAGCTCGAGCGACTGATCGCGCACCTGGAAGTCCGGCTTGATGAATTGTGCCGTGACGTTGTATCCCAGGCCGGTCGTCGCCGTGCCCCCGAGGCCGGTCACGCTGGCGGCGAGGTTGAGCTGCTCCGCATTGCCGAACAGATTGCGATTGGACCATGTGGCCCCAAGGCTGCCCCCAAGGTCCGTGGAATAGGCGGCATTGAATCCGACGGCATGGCGCAGGCGCTCCTGCACGTCGAACGCGATGGGTATGCGTCCCAGCCCGTCGAGCTCGTCGCCGGCGCGCACGGTGACGCCCGAGAACACGCCGAGCGACAGCAGATCCTGTCGCGCCTTCTCGATCATGCTCGGGCTGTACCGATCGCCGGTGTGGACGAGCAATCTCCCTCTGACCAGGCTTTCATTCACGTCGTGCAAGCCGTGAATGGCAATTTCCCCGAGGTTGACGCGCGGGCCTGCTTGCGCCTTGTATGTCACGTCGAGAACCCGCGCGGAGGGATCTTCATACGCGACCGGAGCGCTGACGGTGGCGAGTGCATATCCATCTTCGTGCAGCGCCGTGAGCAAACGTTCCTGCCCCTTCAGCACGTCGGCGGCGACCGCAGGGTCGCCGGACGCGATGCCGATGCTGCCGCGGACCTCTTCGGGTATCGGGCCGTCGATAGTCACGTTGCGCAGGTGATACAGCGGACCGGTGTCGACCGAGATGGTGACGGTTGCGGTCGTTTCCGTCGGCAGCGCCTCGATTGCCGCGGCGAGGCCGGGATCGTCCAGCGGCCGCCCGTCAACGGAGATGCCCACTCGCCCCTGGTAATAGCCGAAGCTCTCCAACACCGTTTGCAGCCGATCGACGTCCTGCTGTGCACGTCCGATGAGGGCGAACGCACCGACCGGGCCGGCGGCACGCAGTGATTCGAGCTGGGAGCTCTCCTTGAGCGTGGCGTCCAGCACGTCGTTTCCAGTGGACGCCAGGGTGATGGCGTAGGGCTGCGGATCCGCCGCGTACGATATCCCCGTGGCGAAGATCGAGACGGCCGCAAGCAGCTGCAGTGCGATCCGGGCGTGCGAGCGGATATCGGTGGACGACACGTGGATAAGGTAGCGCGATGCGTTGAAATTATTGCAGTGACAGAGCAAAAGGACGACCGATCCATCGTGACCCGGCCGATCGAACCCGCTATGGGATCATAGCCGGGCGCGGCGGTTCCTACTTCTCATTCGACGCACACGCGTTCCGGAACGAACGCGGCGATGGCCAGAGTCCCCGCGAGTCGGGTCAAATGGCCGGTGTGCCTGTCTGGCGCAGCACGGTCTCGCCGCCGCCGATGTCCCCGGGAGGATGGGAGTCGCTCGAGTGGCCGCAGAGCGCGTCGATGAATGGATGACGCGGCAGGTTGGCCGGGCGAGGTCGGCGCTGACCTTCTCGATGGGTACGAACGGGTCTGGCTGGCGCCTCTGCACCGCCGGGGTGGATGAGCGTCATCAACGCGCCCGGGTGGGTTGCGCGGGTCGACGCGTAGCCTTTCCACGCGATGGGCGCGCCATTCGCCTTCATCGGCGAACCACGCCGCTGGGCCAGCCGATGACGACGCAGCGCTACGAGCGCACCCGCGCGCGCCAGGGTCGCCACGAGAGCCAAAGCTCACCGGGAACCATCGGCACTTCCGTGACGAGCTGTCGGCGCCACCGCTATCGACCACGCGCCGGACGATGGCGAGAACCGTCGAGACGGTTCTCGCTCTTTTTCACCCCGGTCGCTTTGGACGCGAATTGGCTTGCGAAGAGCCGGTCGCAGCCACCAAGTTCCGACGCCCCGCTCAGCCCTTCATGCGTCGCCGCATCGTGAAGCCGATCAGGCCAAGCAGGAGCGCCAACGCCACCAGCCCCGCCTGCCCCAAAGTGGGAACGGGTTGGGACGCTGCAGGCCCTATCGGCGCCACGGTACCGATCACCGACAATCCCTGACCTCCGCCGGCGGTGCCCCGGATGCCTCGCTGGAGCGGGTTCGTGGCGCCCGCATTGTTGAACGTGTAGATGCGGAATTCCACCGTGCCGCTGCGCTGGCCGATCGCGCTCACGTTGGCCGTGAGAAGAAGGCCGCCACCGAAGATCCCGGTGAACGCTCCGGAGTCGAGCGCGGCAGAGAATCCATCGGCGCTGGATCGGATCTCCCAGTTTCCGGTGCCGTCGAAGTTGTTGTAGAGCGAGAACGTGACCGACTGATAGGTGACGTTGTTGCCGGTCACCGAGAAGTCGAGATAGTCGGTGGAATCGAGGGCGCCGGCAGACCAGTTGTCGAACACATAGGCGTTGGCGAAGAGGCCGGGGTTCGTGAGGCCCGGTCCGCCGGTCATGTTTCCGGCGGAGGTGACGTTCGGTGACACGCTGGCGGGCGGAAGCGGATTGGCCATGTCGATCGTGCCCGCAGGATTCCACGACGCCAGGACCTCCGCTGCAGCGGGCGCGGATGCAAGCGCTCCCGTCATCAACGCCAAAAACACTCCGAGCCGCATGGTGATCGCGCGCGAAGTCAGAATGCGGCTGCCAAAATGAATCATCGAAGCCTCCGGGGTCGAGTGCACTCGGTCGGCGCGGGCGAAACGTGCCGGTCCCGAAGGAACGGGCCCGCACTCGCGCGACGCAAAGTATCCATGACGCCGACGCCTCGGGTCAACTCACGAGCGAGCAGTCGGGGTCGCGTGTCAGTCGATTGCCGCGCGCGGCGTCATTTCCTGCGTGTGCTCGCAGATGCGGCAATCTTACGGGCTTTCGATGCATGCGCAGGCGGGCCCGCGGACGCAGGCACCAGGTTCATGACGATGCGCAGGGTTTCGCGGTCATCGCCTAGATGCTCGATCTCGAAGCCGAGTGCCCGCGCAAATCGGAGCATGGCCCGGTTGTTCACGAGGACCATGCCGTCCATGACTTCAAATCCGTGACTGCGGGCGGCGCGAATCAGGGCTTCCATCAAGAGCCCCGCCACGCCCGTCTTGCGCCAGGAGTCCTGGATGATGATGCCCAGTTCGCAGCGTGTTCCGACCGGCGGCGCGCCGTAGCGTGCTTCGCCGACCAGCTCCTCTTCACCTTCGACGCCGACCGAGCATACAAATGCCATGTGCCGGTCGTAATCGATGTCCGTCAGAAAGTGGACGAGCGTGTTCGACGGCGCCTCGACCCACTTCTGGAATCGCTTGTAACGGCTCTCCTCGGAGGTTGCGGAGAGAAAGGCACGCACGCGCGCATCGTCGTCGGCGCGGATCGGGCGGATCGTCACCGTTCTTCCGTCCCAGAGCGTGTGCTTGCGGACGAGCTCGCTCGGATACTTCATGGCAATTGCGCGGCATTCGCTCCGTGGAAGCGATCATCTGGCGCATCGGCGCACCTCGGGCGACCGTTGGTCAGTGGCACGAGGGTCCGGGCGCGGATAGCGATTGCGCGCCGGTGCAAGGTTCGAGATGTTCCAATCCGCCGTGATCGCCCTGGCGCGGACTGCATCCTTCGCTCCCGCCGCGCCGGTCCCGTCGAGGCTACACCTTCGTCGCCAGATAGCCGACCAGATCGTCGAGCGTGACGAGCTTCGCGTAATCCACTTCGGGTATGTCGACCCCGAACCTCTCGTGGAGCGCGACAATGAAGTTCAGCCAATCCATGGAGTCGAGATCGATCTGGTTGCGCAGCGGTTTCGCGGGCTGCAGCGCGTCGGGCGAAACCTCGGGCGCGATGCGTTGCAGGACGTCGAGCACCGTCTGCCGTATGGTCGCTGAGTCGACGCGAGTGGGTGTCATTTGGGGACCTCGTCAAGCTGCTCGGGTTCCTGCAGCAGCCCGTTCAATTCGTTGAGGAACAATGCGCCGTGATGACCGTCGCTCGCGCGGTGATCGGCCGCCAGACTTGCGGTGACGAGCGGTTCGGCCACCACCTTTCCGTCCCGGACGCAGGGTCGTTCGCCCGTCTTGCCAAAGCCGACGAGCGCGACCTGAGGCGGGTAGATGACACCATGCACCACCTCGACCCCCTGGTCGCCGAGATTGGTGACGGTGATCGTCGCGTCCGACATTTCCGAGCTCTTGAGGGTCAGCGCGCGAGCGCGCGCGACCAGGTCGGTGAGCCGCTTCATCAGCTCGTCGAGCGAGAGCGCGTCGACATCGCGAATCGCCGGTGCGATCAGGCCGCCCTGGCGCAGCGAGATGGCCACCCCGAGATGGATGCCGGGCCCGGCAACGAAGCCGCCGTCGCGGAAGTACCCGTTGAACTCAGGGAACTTCCGGAGCGCGAGTGCGACCGCTTTGAGAAGCACCGTCGCCATGAGCGCGCGCTCCGTCACGCTGCGCCCCTGGTTGCGCTGCGCGAGCCAGCGCGTCGCGCGTTCAAGCGGGATCTCGGTCGCCAGATAGTAGTGCGGGATCTCGCGCTTCGAGCGCGCCATCGCGGCCCCGATGGCGGCGCGCATCGCGAGCGCGCGATCCTCGGGCGATGGCTTCCTGGCGGCGGCCCGATCGACGTCCTCGATGGTCACCGCGCCCTGAGGGCCCGTTCCGGTCACGCGCGCAAGATCGATGCCGAGATTCTGCGCGTGCACGCGTGCGGCGGGGGACACGCGCCGGCGTTCGGCTGCAGCGGCCGCCGGTGCCGCTTTGGCCGGCGATGGTGCCGATGGCGGGGGCGCGGAAGTCGGTTTTGCGGGGGCGACCTCCGCAAGCCGGCGTTTTTCGGCTTCCGCGTGCTCGCGTGTCTCGCCGGGCTCGAGCAGTCGCGCAATCACGGTTCCGACGGGCGCGGTCTCGTGCAGATCCAGCAGCAGCTCGAGCACGGTACCATCCTGCCAGATCTCGACGTCGATCGCCGACTTGCTGGTGTCGACGACGGCAACGACGTCGCCCTTGTGCACGACGTCGCCGGGCTTGACCTTCCATTCGACCAGTGTGCCTTCGTCCATCTCCGCACCAAGCGAAGGCAGCTTGAATTCGATCATGCGCCGGCCTCGGCGTTGCCCAGCATCTGCCGCGCGGCGGCGACTATCTTCGCCGTCTGCGGAAGGGCCGCTTCTTCCATGTGCTTGGCGTAAGGAATCGGGACCTCCTCGCTGCAGACACGGGCGACGGGAGCATCGAGGTCGTAGAGCGCCTGTTCCATGATGCGTGCCATTATTTCCGCGGCGAGACTCCCGGAGCGCCATCCCTCGTCGACGACGATGGCGCGGTGCGTCCGGCGAACCGAGTCCATCACCGTGGCGTCGTCGAGCGGGCGGAGCACGCGCAGATCGATCACTTCGGCGTCGATGCCGCCTTCAGCGAGCTCCTTTGCCGCTTCCAGCGCCTTCCACACCGTGCCGCCCCATGCGATCAGAGTTACATCGGCTCCCGGCCGCAGCACCCGGGCCGACCTCAGGTCGGCGCTTCGCCACGCATCGGTGAGCTCGCCCTCGGTGTTGTAGAGCATCGCGTGCTCGAAGATCACGACGGGATCGGGATTGGCAAGCGCAGCTGCCAGCATTCCGCGCGCGTCATCGACGGTCGCGGGTGCGGCGACCGTGATGCCGGGCACGTGCGCGTACCAGTTTTCGAGGCTGTGCGAATGCTGCGCGGCCAGCTGGCGGCCGGCGCCTGTCGCCATCCGGATGACGAGCGGCACGTGGAACTGTCCGCCTGACATGTGACGGTAGAGCGCCGCCGTATTGACGATCTGGTCGAGCGCCAGCAGGCTGAAGTTGACGGTCATGATCTCGACGATCGGCCGCATGCCGCCCAGTGCGGCCCCGATGCCGGCGCCGACGAACGCGAGCTCGGAGAGCGGCGTATCGCGGATGCGATCGGGCCCGAACTCGTCGAGAAACCCCTTGGACACCGCGTAGGAGCCGCCGTACTTGCCGACGTCCTCTCCCATCAGAAACACGCGGGGATCGCGCACGAGCGCATCGTGCAGGGCGTCGCGCATGGCTTCCCGGTATGTGATCGTCATGGCGACACCTCGGAGTACAGGTCGCGCGCGAGATCCGTGACGGGTTCCCACGTCCCGGCCTCGGCGAACGCGACGGCCGCCTCGACCTCCTGCATCGCCGCGGCGTCGATCGCGACGAATTCGTGCTCGGCGAGCTTGTTTTCCGCCTTCAGCCGATTCGTCAGGTTGTGGATGGGGCCGCGCTTCTTCCAGGCCTCGACTTCCGCCTTGTCGCGATAGAGGTCGGGGTCGAACATGGAGTGGGCGCGGTAGCGGTACGTCTGGAATTCGACGAAGAACGGCCCGCCGCGGCGCACGCTCGCGACCGCATTGCATGCCGCCTCGTGGACGGCCACGACGTCCATGCCGTCGACCTTGGACGTGGGCACATTGAACGCCGCGGCCTTGACGCAAAGATCGGTCTGGGATTCGGAACGCGACAACGCCGTTCCCATCGCGTACAGGTTGTTCTCGCAGAAGAAGGCGACCGGAAGCCGCCACAACGCTGCGAGATTCATCGACTCGTGGAAGGCACCCTCGGCCACCGCGCCTTCGCCGAAGAAGACCGCCGTGACCCGGTTCCTGCCCTGCATCCTGTCGGCGAGGGCCAGCCCGACGGCAAGCGGCAGCCCGCCGCCGACGATCGCGTTTCCGCCATACAGCCGCGTGGTCGCGTCGAAGAGATGCATCGAGCCGCCGCGGCCCCGACAGCATCCCTCGCTCTTGCCGTACATCTCCGCCATGATGGCGTTCGCCGAAACGCCTCGCACGAGCGCGTGGCCGTGCTCGCGGTACGTTGCGACGACCGCGTCATCGGCGCCGAGCGCGTGAACTGCGCCGACCGCGACGGCCTCCTCGCCGATATAGAGATGCAGAAAGCCGCGGATCTTGAGCTGGCCATAGAGATCCGCGCACCGCTCCTCGAAGCGACGGATGCGCACCATGTCACGCAAAAGCTGCAATGCAAGCTCGCGGGGGAGCGTGACCGGCTTCAGCACCGCTTCGCTCCCTTGCGCAGATTCCTGAACGGTATGGACGCTCATGCGCCGCTCTCCAGTGTGGATGTGTCGCCTTCGGGCAGGCCCATCTCGCGGGCTTTCAGCAGGCGCCGCATGATCTTGCCGCTGCGCGTGCGCGGAAGCGTCGGGAGGAAGGCGACCTCTTTCGGCGCGACCGCAGCGCCGAGGCGCTTCCGGGCATGTCCGAGGATTTCCAGACCCAGGGCGTCGCTCGGCACGATGCCTGTCTTCAGCGAAACGAACGCCTTCACTGTTTCGCCGACGATCGGATCGGGCTTGCCGATGACGCCGGCCTCGACAACGGCCGGGTGCTCCATCAGAACGCTTTCGACCTCGAACGGGCCGATCAGATGTCCGGCCGACTTGATCACGTCGTCGGCGCGACCGATGAACCAGAAGTAGCCGTCGGCGTCGCGCTTGACGAGATCACCCGTCAGGTAGAAATCGCCGCTGAAGCATTTGCGATAACGTTCGTCCTGGTGCAGGTATCCGCGGAACATGGAGGGCCACCCGGCACGCAATGCGAGCTCGCCTTCCACATCCACCGCACGGATTTCCTCGCACGAGCCATCGTCGTGGCGCCGGACGACAAAGGCGTCGATGCCGGGAAGCGGCTTGCCCATCGACCCCGGCTTGATGTCCATCCCCGGCGTGTTCGCAATCATGATGCCGCCGGTCTCCGTCTGCCACCAGTTGTCGTGTATTGGCAAACCGAACGCGTCCTCGCCCCACCAGACGGCCTCGGGATTGAGCGGCTCGCCGACGCTCGCGACGAAGCGCAACCTGGGGAAGTGAAACTGCCTCGCGAGATCGGCGCCGGCCTTCATCAGCATCCGGATCGCAGTGGGCGCCGTGTACCAGACGCTAACGGCCTGTTCCTCCAGCAGCCGGTACCATCGCTCGGCGTCGAAATCGCCCTCGTCGACGATGCTCGTCACGCCGTGCAGAAGCGGGGCGATGATCCCGTACGACGTGCCCGTGACCCAGCCGGGATCGGCCGTGCACCAGAACACATCGTCTGCGCGCAGCCCCAGCGCGTGTCTGCCGGTCGCGTAGTGCATGACGACGGCGCCATGGACGTGGACCGCGCCCTTGGGCATGCCGGTCGTGCCGCTCGTGAAGTGCACGAGCGCCATGTCGTCGCGCCCCGTCGGTTCGACTTTGAGCGTCGCGGGCACCCCTTCCATGAGCGTCGCCAGATCATGCGTCCCGGGAACCTGTGTTCGTGCGCCGGATTCGCCGACGAGCAGCACGTGTGCGAGGCGCGGAAGCGCGCTCCTGATGCCGGCGACCTTGCGGGTGTACAGCGTTTCCGTCGTCACGAGCACCTTCGCGTCGCCGAGCTCGAGCCGGGTCTTGATCGGATCCGGGCCGAACGCGGAAAAGAGCGGCGTCACGACGCTTCCATTCTTGAGCGCGCCGAGCACGGCGATGTAGAGCTCGGGGATGCGGCCGGCGAGGACGAAGACGCGGTCGCCCTTGCCGACGCCCAGGCCGCGCAGCACATTGGCGAAACGGTTGGTGAGCTGCGCGAGCTCCGCGTAACTCACGTTGCGCTGGCGGAAATCCTGGGCAATGAACCGGAACGCGACGCGATCGCGTACAGAAGTCGACAGATGGCGGTCTACCGCGGAGTGGGCGATATTGACGAATCCGTCCCGCCCGATGCCCAGCTCGGTCGCGATCGCCTCGCAAGAGAAGCCGTCGCGCGCCGCGTTGTAATTCGCAAGCTTCGCCTCGGGTGACAGATCCGATACACGGATGATCGAGGGACGCATTGCACTGCTCACCTTCTCCGCGCCTTTGCGGGCTGCCTCCGGAGCGTCGGTTCAGTATGACCCCGTGCGATGGCGTGTATTTGACATCCATCAACCTTTTGGCCAGTCCGCAACAGGCCGAAACGGACTCCCGTGACGCGCCGCCCGATCCGTCACGTCGCGCATGGCTTCAGGTGGCAAATTCCACGCCCGCATATTCGACCTGTAAAACGCCGCGGTGCGGGTGGTTCAAGACCCAGCGGATCCGTTGCGGCAGATGGATGTGGTCGTCGAGATCGCGAGGCATTCACCGCGCCCGTCCACCGGCAGGATCAATGCATCGGGTGCCAGATATTGCGTCCGCCAGGCTGCGCGGACGGGCGACCTGTATTCGGCAGTAACGCGTGGGAAGGCTACGAGCCTCCGCAGGTGACCACGCTCGCCGGGCGGACGAGGCTCATCGGTTTGGGCGAGACGGGGGTCGTGAAGCACGGCCACTCGCTCTGCTTCCGCGCGACCGGCGCATTGTAGGCAAGGCTCAGGTCGCCACCGCCGGGGTCGGCGTCGCGTGCATTGAGCGCCTTGAATCCGTAGCTCACGGCGAGCGTGCGGATCACCGCCGCATGGTGCACGGGCGTGTTGACGATGGTCTGGGGCATCGTATAGGACGATATCGCGATTGCCGGCACGCGTCGTTCAGCCGCAACGAAATGATCGTCCCGCTCACCGGCGTGACCGATCAGCAGTACGTGACGGTTGCCCTTTCCAACGTCGCCTCCGCGGTCAACACGGGCGGCAGCGGGTCCGTTCGCATCGGATTCCTTGTGGGGGATGTGAACCAGACTCGCGTCGTCTCGGTTGCCGATCTCGGTCTCGTGAACGCGCAGCTCGCGCAGCCCGTCACCGCTGCGAATTTCCTGAAGGACGTCAATGCGAGCGGTGCCATATCCGTGGCGGACAAGGGAGTCACCAACGCCAACCTCACGAGGGCACTGTCGGCGCCGTGACGCGTCCGCGAGGGGTGGATTGAAAAGGCGGCGCGCCCGACGTCGGATGATCCGCTGCCTGGCGTCGGGCTGACGCTCGCACCGGGGCGATACCGAACGGGCGGGCGGGAGCGGCAGAGAGCCCCATCGCCGGAGCCCGCCGTCGCGCACGACGCAGCGTTCTCCGAAACGGAGGACTTCGCTTCAATACCGCGCGTTCCCGGGCGTGCGCGGAAACGGGATCACGTCGCGGACGTTGGCGAGACCCGTCACGTACGCGACGGTTCGCTCGAAGCCAAGGCCGAAGCCCGCGTGCGGCACGGTGCCGTAGCGGCGAAGGTCGCGGTACCAGCTGTAGTGTTCCCGGTCGAGTCCCGCCTCGTCCATCCGTGCGTCAAGCATGTCGAGACGCTCCTCGCGCTGACTGCCGCCGATGATCTCGCCGATGCCGGGCGCCAGCACGTCCATCGCGGCGACGGTCCTGCCGTCATCGTTGCGCCGCATGTAGAACGCCTTGATCTCCTTCGGGTAGTTCATCAGGATCACGGGTCTCTTCGCGTAGATCTCGGCGAGGTAGCGCTCGTGCTCCGACTGCAGGTCCGTTCCCCATTGCACCGGGAACTCGAATTTCTGCTTCGTCTTCTGCAGCACGCCGATCGCGTCGGTGTAATCCATCCGCGCGAAATCGTTGTCGATGATCCCCTGCAGCTTGGCGATCAGGCCCTTCTCGATGCGCTCCTCGAAGAATGCCATGTCGTCGGGCCGCTCGGCGAGCACGGTCCGCAGAATATGCTTCAGCAGCGCTTCGGCGAGCGTGGCGTTGTCCGCCAGGTCGGCGAAGGCGATCTCGGGCTCCACCATCCAGAACTCGGCCAGGTGGCGGCTGGTGTTCGAGTTCTCGGCTCTGAAGGTGGGGCCGAACGTGTACACCTTGGACAGTGCCATGCAGTACGACTCGACATTCAGCTGGCCGGAGACCGTCAGGAACGTCTCGCGGCCGAAGAAATCGGCACCGAAGTCGACCTTGCCCGCGGGCGTGCGCGGCAGGTTGGCGAGATCGAGCGTCGAGACGCGGAAGAGCTCGCCCGCGCCCTCCGCATCCGCCGAGGTGATGATCGGGGTGTTGACCCAGACAAAACCGTTCTGGTTGAAGTAGCCGTGGATCGCCTGCGCGATGGTGTGCCGGACGCGCGTCAGCGCGCCGATCACGTTGGTGCGCGGGCGCAGATGGGCCACTTCGCGCAGGAACTCGAGCGTGTGCGGCTTGGGCTGGATCGGATACGAATCAGGGTCCTCGACCCAGCCGATCACGCTGATTGCGCTCGCCTGCATCTCGAACGGCTGTCCCTTGGCCGGCGATGGCACGATGTTGCCGGTGGCCTCGATCGCGCAACCCGACGTGAGATGCAGCACGACGTCGGTGTAGTTGGGAAGCGTATTGGGCGCGACGACCTGCACCGGGTTGAAGCATGACCCGTCGGAGACGTGGACGAACGATATGCCCGCCTTGGAATCGCGACGGGTGCGCACCCACCCCTTGAGGGTGACGGGTGCATCGGACGGCGCGCGACCCGCAAGGATGTCGGCGCAGGAATGGGTGATCATTTGAATTCTCCGACTGCAGTGGATTGGCGGCGCGTACGCACCGCGAGATGGTGGAGCAGGGAAGCGAATCAATTCGCCTTTTACACTGACGTTACGCGGGCAGCAACGTATCCGCATCGCGTCGCGCGAGAGGGCGCACACATCATTGTGCCCGATGGAGATGCCGACAGGTCACCTGCGTCCCGCGAGAAACCGGGTGATCACTCGCCTGACTGCGCTCTTCGATTTTGCGATCGATTCGTCGGCGGACGGCAGGCGGCCGATGGAACCGATGGGATTGTGGCAGCCGCGGAGTCGCTCAGCGGGAATCAGCAGACCTCATCGCGACGTCACCGAGTCAGATTGCGAATACGCAAACAACACGTGAACGGCCCGCCATCCCGGCGGGCCGTGTTGTCCTGATTCGCGACTGAGGGCCTTGGGAATCGCGTTGCCGCGATTTCAAGCCCTGCGCGTCATCGCGCACTCGCGCCGACGAGGCGAGAGTGCGCGCGCTTTGCCGCTAGAAGCGGCGGCGACGCCAGGCGAGGCCGACACCCATCAGGCCGACCAACCCAGCCAACAGCCAGAGCGCCCATTGCGAGAGCGTGGGCACGGCCGATTGACCAATCACGCACCCGCCGACGACGGCCGGGAAGAACGGATCGATCGTGAAGAGGTTGCCCGATCCTGCCGACTCGCCGAGATAGAGGCCGATGCCGGGAGCGGAGGTGCCGACGCCGCCGGAATACAGCACCGTGACCACGGTCGTCGTCGTGCTGCCGACGGGAATCGCAATGGTCTTGTTGAATTTCTGGACGCCGTCGTCCCAGATCGTGAAGAACACATTGTCAACGCCGCCGCCGTCGTCGGTGGTCCCGGTGGCGGTGATCGAAAGCGTTCCGCTTACGCCGTTGCAGGCGTCGGTCACGAGGTTGATGTTGGTGAGCGGCGTGGCGCCGACCGTTGCGTTCGGGACTGGGCCCGGTATTCCCGCGCCGCTGTTCGGTCCACCGGCGATTGCGGCGCCCGCCGCAAGCACGAAGGCGCCCAACAGGACGCCAAGCTGCCGAATGTGACCGCCGCGCGATTTGAACTGTGCCATTGCTATTCCCCTTTCCCTCATTGCCCCGATGATCCGCCTGCAACTGCGGCTGACAAAACTGAAGAAAAATAACATGGGGAAATTCGCATTTCAATCGAAACCAAGGCGGAATTCGCGAAAACCGGATGTCGACCCGCTTTACATCTGTAGCGTGCCTCGGTGAATTGCGATCAGTAAGGCATTGTTATTACAGCATTATCGGTTGCAGGTACGCGGTATGCTTTCATCAAACTTTCGCCGCTCGCCGAGTCCCCATTCATCCGTTATGGGTCTCCCAACGCGTGCCGCCCGAATACATTGCGCCCCGTGCTAGCCTGAACGCCGCCGCACGGTGGGAGACGGGTCCGCTTCCGAAACCGCCGATAGTAAAGTAGATCGGCAGTCGACCCGATGTCCACGTCCCCTTCGATATTGCTCGTCGCCACCGCGACCAAATGGCTCGGCACGGCGCGCATCCCGCGCGGTCTCGCCAAAGCCGGCTTCGCCGTCTCGTTGCTGACGCCACGGAACTCGCTCGCGGAAAAGAGCCGTTACATCGCAAAGGTCGGGTTCCTGCCCGACGGTGCCACGTCGACGCAGTGGTTCCAGGCATTTGCGGGGATGGTCGCCGCGATCTCGCCGCAGCTGGTGGTTCCATGTGATGACATGGCGTTCCGGCTGATGCAGGCACTCGTGCTGTCACCACCGGCGCAATTTCAGCCGGCATTGCAGTTGCGCCTTGCCGCACTGATCCGCGACTCGCTGGGCGAACCCAAGCATTACCGATCCAGCACGGACAAGACACTGCTGCCCGAGGCCGCGGAAATACTGGGAGTCCGCGTGCCGCCGTTCGCGGTGCACACCGCCGCGAGCGGGATCGTTGCATTCGGGGACGCCCGCGGCTGGCCCATCGTGGTCAAGCGGCGCCATGGATTTGCGGGGCAGGGTGTGGCCATCTGCCGCGATCGCTACGAGGTCGAGCAGGCGCTGACCACTTTTGCCGCCGCGGAGGCACAGGAGCGGATCGAGTCGGTTGACGACTCGGCGTGTTACCTGGCACAGGCCCATCTCGACGGCGATACCCAATATTTCCAGGGTGTGGCGCGCGATGGACGGCTGCTGGCGGGCTACGCCGGCGAGAAGGTCGTCGCCAATCCTGAACCGACCGGTCCGCCCACGGTGACGCGATATTTCCGCGCGCCCGCGCTTCGCGCGATCGTCGGAGAGCTAGTGGCGGGATTCGGGATGACGGGGTTCTTCGTCGCGGAATTTCGTACCGACGAACAAACGCAGGATGTCCATCTGATCGAGATCAATCGCAGGATCTCGCCCGCCACGCATCTCGGCGCGGCTCGCAACGTCGACTTCTGTGCAGCTCTCTTCGCGGCGCTTCAAGGGACTGTCTCGACGTCGCGGGCCGACCTCGGCGAAGGCGAGGAAGGCCTCACCGTTTACTTTCCGGGGGAGTGGCTGCGCGATCCGGGCAGCCGCTACCTGCGGGACTATCCGGTCGACGTGCCGTGGGACGAGCCCGAATTGATCGAGGCGATGCTCGCGCTGCGGCACGAAGGCTGACGACGCAGGCGATATCCCGACAGCCGCGCGCTCGCATGGCTCCGCGCGCGCTTTCCCGGAATCGTGTCGGGCACGCTGGCACCGCAGCATGCGCCGGCTTGACATCGCCCTATAATTCCATACAATTGGAAATATGGAAAAGAAAGCCGCGCTCGCTGCACTCGTGGGCTTGTCGCAGGAGTCGCGCCTCGACATCTTCCGCCTGCTCGTGGAGCAGGGGCCGGAGGGGCTGCCGGCGGGTGCGATTGCCGAGCGCCTCGGCATCGCCAACGCGACGCTTTCGTTCCACCTCAAGGAGCTGTCGCATGCCCGTCTCGTCGTCGGCCGGCAGGCGGGGCGGTTCATCTACTACTCGGCCAATTTCACTTCAGTGAACGGACTGGTGGATTACCTGACCGAGAACTGCTGCAGGGGCTCGAGCTGCGTCGTCGCCTGCGTGCCATCACCCCAACGCAAGAGGAAGGCCTCATGAAACGATTCCATGTGCACGTCGCTGTCACCGATCTCGATGCGAGCATTGCGTTCTATGCGAAGGTCTTCGGCGCGGAGCCGACGGTGCGGAAGCCGGACTACGCCAAGTGGATGATCGAGGATCCGCGCCTCAATTTCGCCATCTCCGCGCGCGGCGGTGCGCCGGGCGTGAATCACCTCGGATTCCAGCTCGATTCCGATGCCGAGTTCAAGGCGATGCATGCGCAGCTGGCCGCGGCCGACGCGGGACTGGTCGAGGAAATGGGAGCGAATTGCTGTTACGCGAAATCGGACAAGTACTGGGTGACGGATCCGGCAGGCATCGCATGGGAGACCTACCACTCGCTCGGCACCATTCCGGTGTTCGGAACCGACGAGCCGGAGCAATGCTGTGCGTCGGACGCGAGCGGCAGCGAGTCGAAGGCCGCGTGTTGCGCGCCGGCGCCCGCCGCCGTGAGCGCGACGATCCCGGTCAAGGCGCGGACGGGCTGCTGCTCGTGAGCGAGCGCGTCTACAACGTCCTTTTCCTTTGCACCGGAAACTCGGCCCGCAGCATCATCGCCGAGACGATGCTGAACGTCATGGGCAAGGGTCGATTCCGCGCGTACAGCGCAGGGAGCCATCCGAGCGGACGGATCAATCCCTACGTCGCCGAATATCTCGAATCCGTCGGAATGAGTACGGCGGATGCCCGCAGCAAATCGTGGGATGAATTCGCGCGGCCCGATGCGCCGCGGATGGATCTGGTCATCACGGTGTGCGACCAGGCGGCCGGCGAGACCTGTCCCGTGTGGCCCGGGATGCCGGCCAGGGCGCATTGGAGCGCACCGGATCCCGCTGCGCACATGGGAGACCCCGACAAGGTTCGCGCGGTGGCGCGGGATGTCTTCCATCTGATGCAGCGGCGCATCTCGCTGCTGCTCAGTCTTCCGATCGCAACGCTGGATCGGATGTCGCTGCAGGCGCAGACCCGCGGCATCGCCGAAAAGACAGGCACGGCGAGTGCTCCGGTGTGACGTGACTCACGCCGCCGCCGCCGCGTCCGCCAAGCGGATGGGCAGCTTCGAGCGCAATCTGACGTGGTGGGTGTTCGGCTGCATCGCCGCCGGCATTGCGCTCGGGCGCGCCTTCCCGCCGTTCTTCGAGGCCGTCGGCAATCTCAAGCTCGCCGAAGTCAACCTTCCGGTCGCGGCGCTCGTCTGGCTGATGATCGTGCCGATGCTGCTCAAGGTCGACTTCGGAGCGTTGCACGAACTCACGCGGCATTCCCGCGGCATCGGCGTGACGCTCTTCATCAACTGGGCCGTCAAGCCGTTCTCGATGGCGTTGCTCGCGTGGCTTTTCGTCCGCCACGCATTCGCGCGCTGGCTGCCGCCCGACCAGCTCGACAGCTACGTCGCGGGCCTCATCCTGCTTGCCGCGGCGCCGTGCACCGCCATGGTCTTCGTGTGGAGCAACCTGTCGGACGGCGATGCGAACTTCACGCTGACGCAGGTGGCGCTCAACGACACGATCATGCTCTTCGCATTCGCACCGCTGGTCGCGCTGCTGCTCGGCCTGTCCGCCATCGTCGTGCCGTGGGCGACCCTCGCCACCGCCGTCGTCCTCTACATCCTGGTGCCGGTGGTCGTCGCCCAGTTCTGGCGGAGAAGCCTCCTGCGCCGCGGCGGCGCGGCGTCGCTCGCCGTGGCGCTCGCGCGCCTGCACCCGGTCGCGCTCTCGGCGCTGCTGCTGACGCTGGTGCTGCTCTTCGGCTTCCAGGGGCGCCAGATTCTCGCCCAGCCTCTCGTCATCGCGATGCTGGCCGTGCCGATCCTGATCCAGGTGTTCTTCAACTCGACGCTCGCCTATGGCCTCAACCGCTGGCTTGGCGTGTCGCACAATGTTGCGTGTCCGTCGGCGCTGATCGGCGCGAGCAACTTCTTCGAGCTCGCCGTCGCCACGGCCATCAGCCTGTTCGGCTTCGAGTCGGGCGCGGCGCTCGCCACGGTCGTGGGCGTGCTGATCGAGGTCCCGGTCATGCTGCTCGTCGTGCGCTTCGTCACGCAATCGAAGCAATGGTACGAGCGACGCGGGACATCGAGCTGAACGCACGAGGCGCTCCGGTCCGCGACGAAATCTCGACTCGTTGGCACGTGCAGCCGCGGTGTGGCCGGACAACGGCCGTTGTGCTGTAATGCGCTCGCCGGACACGCCAGCGCAGCCCATTCGGACGGCGGGGCGCCGGGCGTACGTTTTCCGCTTGAAAGGAACATTCGATGATGCGCGTCAATCGGTGGTCCGTGGTCGTTGCGCTCGTCGCGATGTTCGGCGTTGCGGGCGGCGCTTCCGGCCAGGCGTCGGATTCGCCCGATGGCCTCGTCAAAATCACGCCGCGAAAGATGGAGCTCGCGTGGCTGCGCCCGGGCGCCGATTTTCGGCCGTATACGAAGGTGATCGTCGGCACCACGCAGGTCGCCTTCTACCCCAACTGGCTCAAGGACTACAACCTCAACGCGTCGCTGGGAAACTGGCTGTCGCAGGAGCAGGCCGACAAGATCATGGCCGCCGCGCAGACCAATTTCGACGACATCTTCCGTGACGCGTTTCGCAAGGCCGGATATGAGGTCGTCACCACGCCCGGACCCGACGTGCTGCGCGTGAACTCGGCGATCGTCGATCTGATGGTCAATGCGCCGAAGGGCGACACCACCGGCCAGACGACGTGGATCATCACCGCGGGTCAGGCGGCACTGATCGTGGAAGTTCGCGATTCGACCACCAACGCGCTGCTTGGCCGCGTCGCCGACCGACGAGCAACGCAGGATCTCGGCCGGCAGATCGCGACCACGGCGGTCAACCTGTACGATTTCCGCCAGCTCTTCGGTCTTTGGGCGGGCATCTGCGCCAACGCCCTGGGGGAATTGAAGAGCGTATCGCCGGTTCCGCAGGACTTGCGCCCCAATCAGCGGCTCTGAGCGCTGCCGCGCACGGCGCGCTCACGAGCGACAACGGCTTGCCTTCGGCAGGCCGTTCTTGTTTGGACCCCCCCAGGCGTGGCGGGAGCGGCAAGCAGGCGTCGTCCCCGGCGCCGGCGAGTGCCGTCGCAGGCGTTTTCGATCGTCGGCACGGTCACGCCTGGATTTCAGGTACGAGGATTGCTTAACTCCGCTCGTCGCGCCGAATTCTGCGCCATTTTCCCCGACAGGCACCTGAATGACGTATCACGTTCTACTGCAGGGCCGCGTTGCCGCGGACGCCGATCCGGCTCTCGTCAAGCGCAGATTCATGGCGCTCACCGGGCAGACGGAAATCGTCACCGAGCGTCTGTTCTCCGGCAGCCCCACGGTCATCAAGCGCGGGCTCGGCAAGGAGGTCGCGGAGCGTATCGCCTCCGCGCTGCGTGACATCGGAGCCGGTGCAAGCGTCGCCTCCGATGCGCCTCCCCCGTTGGAGCTGGCACTCGAAGCGCCGGCCCCTTCGCGCGCCGCGCATGAGACGCCGAGGCCGGATGAGCCGCACCGTCCGGCGCCGCGCGACACGCGGAGCCTGCAGGAGCCGCATCATCCGGCGCCACGCGACACGCTGACCCTGCAGGAGCCGGATGGCACCGGTGTGCGCGACACACTGAGCCTGCAGGAGTCGTATCATCCGGCGTCACACGACACGCTGACCCTGCAAGAGCCGGATGGCACGGGTGTGCGCAACACACTGAGCCTGCAGGAGCCCGAAGCGCCGACCCCACGCGAAGCGCTCCGGACGGAAGCGCCGGGCCGCCCGACGGCACCGTCCGGCGCGGAAGCCGCACATCCCGCGGCGACGGTGCCGCCGTTGCCGCCGCCGCCGCCGCTCGAGGACATGTACCGCGCCATCATCGGGCCCGCGCACACCGATTTCTATCTTCGGCATTTCATGCGTCGGGACGCGGGCGGACCGATGCTGTCGTGGAACTGGCCGGCGGTGCTCGCACAATTCTTCTGGTCGCTGCATCGCAAGCTCTGGCGCTTTGCCGTCTTCGGCCTGGCCCTCGGCCTGATCCTGGCCGCAGGCGCCGGATATCTCTTCAACCTTGCCGCCGGAATCCTGGTCGCCCGCGCCGACCCGATGCTCTTGCGGGTCGGCAGCATTCTCGCCGGCGTTGTTGCAGGCATGGTCGTCGGCGCGCTCGGCAATGACGCCTACCAGCGTCGCGCGTTGCAGCTTATCAAGGACACTGCGCACATTTCCGATCCGGCGCGGCGCCTCGCGAGTCTGGCCGCGCGCGGGGGCACTTCGCAGAGCTGGCGCTTCGCGCTCGCCGCCACCGCGATCCTCGGTGCGCTGGGCGCGACCGGCGTCATGCTGGGCATGGCCGATTCGCAATCCAGCGCGGAGGCGGCCACGCCGCGCGCGCAGCGCATCCCCGGGTCCAATTACCTCGCGGGACGGTGGCGCTGCACCAGCCAGACGACCGGGCGGATCACGTACTGGGAGTACGCGGCAACCGGCGGTGTGCAGTATTTCGGCGAGAATGCGCAGGAAAATGTTCCGCTCATGGGTCCGGAAGTCCCGAGCCGATGGAGGCTCGCGGACAACGTGCTGCACTGGACCAACGAGTGGCATGGCTCGCGCTGGAGCGCGGAGAATACCGTCCTCGACCTGTCGCGCGAGTTCATGCACTACACGCGGGCGGGCGGCGAGAGCGTAATCTGCGCGCGGCCGTGAGATTCGGCGCACGGCACGGTGGCGGCGCGTATCCTCGTCTTGTTCCTGATTGGGAAGACGGCGCGGGCGCTCACCGGATAGCCTCGCGCCTTCGCGCCTCCAGTGGCTCCGGAAGCCTCCGCGCGCGGCCCATGCGGCCGAGCTTAGGGTCGCGCACTGCATTCAACATTGCGACCGAGGGAACTTTGCGGCGACAAGACAGCCTCACAACGGCATTGCACCGGTCAGGGCTCGACGCAAACTCCGGCTTTCCCCAAATGGACCAGCCCCTATCCCGCGGCGCGCTGTGCCGCGGAAACGGCATTCCGTCACGATTTCCGCATGAGGATCATTGAATGCAATCGCTGCGTTTCATCATCGCCAACCCTCGCGGGCTGCATGCGCAGGCGTGCGCCCGGATCGTCGCGATCGCGAAGGGCTGTCGGTGCCGGCTTTCCATGGTGGGCAGGGGAAAGCGCGTAAGCGCCCGCAACATCGTCGCGGTGATGCTGCTGACCGCCACGGTGGGTGCGACGGTGCGGATCGAAGCGGACGGCCCGGACGAGGCAGCCACCATTCGCGAGATCGCATCGCTGCTGCAGGACGGGCTCGGCGAGCGCCATTAGGTGTTTTCCGCCAGCCGACGGCGCGTTCCAGCATTCCGCGTGTCGAGGGCTCGCGTCGCGGCCGCGCGCGATCAGGCCAGCGTCACCAGGTGGCGGCCATATTTCGCCACGTCGTTCCAGTCGGTGTAGTCGATGACGGTGGACGGATCGGTCGGGCCGTGCGTCATCTTCATGATGAGCTGGATCATCTTGCGCTCGTGCCACGGCCAGCGCGGATAGTCGACCTTGCCGGCAACCACCTTGAGGTCCTTCGGCTTCCAGGCCGAGAGCTCGAGGAACTTCTGCATGTAGCGATTGCCAGCGACGGTCGCCTTGGCAGGCACGCGCGCGACGACCGACACGTTGAAGAAGCTGTTCGGCCTGGCGTCGAGCACGGCCTTGTGAGTCGACACGAAGTCGTAGACGCGCTTGTCGTAATTGCCGTACAGCACGGGCGCGCCGACCGCGATGACGTCGTACGCGCTCCAGTCGAGCCCCTCGCGCTCGGCTTCGACGAGATCCATTCGGTCGGCCCGGCCGCCGGCGGCGACGACGCCGGCCGCGACGGCGCGCGCCACGCGCGCCGTGTGCCCGTTGCGGCTGAGATACAGCACCATCACTGACTTCACGCAATTCTCCCTGGCCGATGCGGGTTGCAACGGTAACGAGTTCCCGCCGCGGTCATGCAAATTCGAAACGGAAACGTGTTTTTCGGCGTCGTCGGGGCCGGCACTCGAAACCTCGACGCGATGGACGACGCATCGTCGTCGTGCCACAGGCAAAGTCTAAGGTGTTTGCCACGCTGCGGATTGACGCGTGTCAACGAGCGTCGTCCCGTCATCGCGACGTCCTGTCGCGGATCGCAACGGCGGCGCTGCGCATCGCGTCAACGCGCGCAGCAAAGAGAAGGCACGCGACGATGCCTCGCCGCGTGCCCTGGTGTGCCGCCGAACCGCTACGGCTAAGCTGGCAGCTTTCTACTCAATGCCCCCAAATGTTCCGGCCTGGAAATCGCGCACCGCCTCGAAGATCTCGTCGTTGGTGTTCATCACGAACGGGCCGTACTGCGCGATCGGCTCGCGCAGCGGCCGGCCGGCGATCAGAAGCGCGCGAGTCGACGCCGGTGCGTGCATGACCGCGCCGTCGCTTTCCGCGCCGTTCGCGAGGATCGCCATCCGCTGCGCGGGCACGTGCGTACCCTCGATCGACAGTCCGCCGCGATACACGTAGACGAACGCGTTGTGCGTCCGGCGGCAGCGCCTGCGCGAAGCTCGCTCCTGCAGGGAATTCGAGGTCGAGGTACAGCGGCTCCGTCACCTCGCGCCGCATCGCACCGTCGAAGCCCTGGCTCCGGCCCGCAATGACGCGCACCTTCACGCCGTCGCGCGTCGTGAACTCGGGAATCTCCGCCGGCTGGATGTCGCGATACCACGGCGCGCGCATCTTGTCCTGCGCCGGCAGGTTGAGCCAGAGCTGGAAGCCTTCCATGCGGCCGTCCTCCTGCTCGGGCAGCTCCGAGTGAATGACGCCGCGGCCGGCCGTCATCCATTGCACGCCGCCGTTCGACAGCAGGCCCTCGTGCCCCGCGCTGTCGCGATGCCGCATGCGCCCGGCGATCATGTACGTCACGGTCTCGAAGCCGCGGTGCGGATGATCGGGGAAGCCGCCGATGTAATCCTTGGGATCGTCGCTGCGGAACGCGTCGAGCATGAGAAACGGATCGAGCCGGCGTTGCAGCGATTGCGTCAGCACGCGCGTCAGCTTGACCCCCGCGCCGTCCGACGTCGGCTGGCCGACTATCACGCGCTCGACCGTGCGGGGCAGCGTGACCGTTTCCGTGGTGGAGTTGTGAAGCATCGTCGTCATCGCCTTCTCCTCATATTGCAATCGGGCTCGCGGAATCGCCGCAAGCGGGAAACGCACTGCTGCGTTACGCCGTCATCGCCTCGTCGATCTGCGCGTGCGCGGCGGAGAGTCCCTGCTGCTCGGCATCCGGCCCCATCGCCAGCCCTTCCGCGTAGACGAAATGCACGTCGGTCATGCCGAGGAACGAGAACACCGTCTTGAGATAGGGCACCTGCGTGTCCGCCGGCGTGTTCCGGTACCGGCCGCCGCGCGTCAGCGCGACGTAGACCCGCTTGCCCTTGAGCAGACCTTCCGGGCCGTTCGCCGAATAGCGGAACGTCACGCCCGCGCGCGAGATCGCGTCGATCCAGTTCTTGAGCTGCGCGGAGACGCCGAAGTTGTACATCGGCACGCCCAGGACGACGACGTCCGCCGCCTGGATTTCCGCGATCAGCGCGTCGTCGAGCGCGACCCGTGCCGCCTGTTCGTGCGTGCGCTGTTCGGCCGGCGTGAACAGCGCGCCAAGCGTGGATTCATCGAGCTCCGGATGCGGCGTCCGGCCGAGGTCGCGCACCGTGACTCCCGCTGCAGGGTGGCCGCCGCGCAGCCGATCGACCATTCGCGTGGCGAGTCGAGTCGATTGCGATGCGCCGCCGCGCGGGCTGGAATTGATCTGCAGGATGTTCATCGTTGGCTCCGTCGGTTTGGGATATGCACCCACTATAGGTGTTGCTCCTATGCGCCGGAAGCCATTAAAATGGATATCATTGTCCTAACTGAGCAACAATCTAGGCGGCCGGCGCTGGCCAACCGTGCCGGGCGCGTGGACCAACGACGGACTGGCAATGTCATGAATCTCGAACCCAACGATCTTTTCCTCTTCGCGCGGGTCGTCGACGAGGGCAGCTTTTCCCGGGCCGCCACGCGCCTGGGCCTGCCGAAGTCGACAGTCTCCCGACGCGTCGCGGCGCTGGAGGCGCACCTTGGCGAGCGGCTGCTCCTGCGCACGACCCGCAAGCTGACCATCACCGATTTCGGCCTCGCCGTGTTGGAGCACGCGCGGCACGTCGTCGAGGACGTCGCCGCGGCCGCGTCGATCGCACAGAATCGGCAGGTCGAGCCCAGCGGGCGCCTGCGCGTGTCGATGCCGAACGACCTTGCCAATCTCGTCCTTGCGCCGATGCTCGCCCAATTCGCGCTGGCGCATCCCGCGATCACGCTGGAGATCGACCTGTCGGCGCGCTTCGTCGACCTGATCGGCGAGAACTTCGATGTCGCGATCCGCATGGGCGATCTGCGCGACGACGCGTCGCTTGCCGCGCGCCGCATGGCGGTGTTCACCGGCAGCCTGTACGCCGCACCCGCGTACCTCACCCGGCGCGGCACTCCCGCCGAGCCGGAGGCGCTGATGGAACACGATGCGCTGCGCATCCTTGCGCGCACGGGCGAGCCGATGCCCTGGGTCCTCACGCGCGGCGACGAGCGATGGGAGGGCATTCCGCCGGGACGCGTAACGGCCAACGCGCCGGAGCTCCTCACGCGAATGGCCATCGCCGGCGCCGGCATCGCCGTCGTCAACGATCACTTCGTGCTGCCGTATCTGCAGCGCGGCGAGCTCGTCAACGTTCTGCCCGAATGGCGGCTGCCTCCAGTCAGCGCGTGGGCCGTGTTCCCCGGCCGCAGGCTGATGCCGGCACGAACGCGCGTGTTCCTCGACGCGCTCGCCGCGATGTTCACCGGGCCCGAATGCCAGGCGATCGAAGCGAAGGTGCGGAAGCCGGGGGCGTTGCGTCCCGCGGCATGAAGATGGACGACGTCCTTCATCCGTTCGACGATGCCGGAAGCACCGCTTCCGCCGTCGCGTCGACGCGGCGCTGGCTCGAGCGCGCGGTGATCGGGCTCAATCTGTGCCCGTTCGCCAAGGCGGTGTACGTCAAACGTCAGGTCAGGTTCGCCGTCACCGCTGGCGCGAGCCGCGAGGAGCTGCTGGCGGAGTTGCGGCACGAGCTCGAAAATCTGGCGCGCGCCGACCCGAGTGCGGTCGCAACGACGCTGCTGATCCATCCGCGGGCGATGATCGATTTCATCGAGTTCAGCTTCTTCCTGAGGGAGATCGACGCGGTGCTCGTTGACCTCGAGCTCGACGGCATCCTGCAGGTGGCGAGCTTCCATCCGCGCTACGAGTTCGCGGGAATCGCCTCCGACGACGTTGCGAACTGCACCAACCGGTCGCCGCACCCGACGCTGCACCTGTTACGCGAAACCGACATCGACCGCGCCGTTGCCGCGTTTCCAGACGCCGCGTCGATCTACGAGCGGAACATCGAGACGCTGCGTCGTCTTGGGCACGCGGGGTGGAATGCGTTGTTCACGTCCGAAGAGGAGTCATCCTGCGCGATGCAGCGAGCGCCCTAGAATATCTTCTCGCAGCGCGGCCTCGCCCGCGGCCGTGATCGCCACGACGCGCGAATCGCGGGCGCGTCGCACCCAGCCGAGCTCGACGGCGCGCGCGAGCAGGGCGGCGCCGAGCGCGCCGGCGAGGTGATGGCGCCGCTCGCTCCAGTCGAGGCACGAAAGGCACAGCGCACGCTTCTGCCGCGAGAGGGCGTTGGTGTCGATGTCCAGCTTCCGGAAATAGCGCTGCCCGAGCGGGGTCACGGCGAGCCCGTCAGGACGTGCCGCGAGGGCGCCGCGCCGCAACAATCCTTCGTACGCGCGCACGCCCGTTTCGCCGGCAAGATGGTCGTAGCAGACTCTCGCCTTGCGCAGGGCTGGCTCGCGCGGACTGTTGCGCACGCGCAGGGCGCCGGTCCGGAATGCGACGCCCATCAGCGACTCGAGCAGATGCGCGACGTCGCGGTCGGCAAGGCGAAAATACCGGTGCCGCCCCTGCTGGTCGAACGCGACCAGGCCCGCCCCGGTGAGCTTCGCGAGGTGCGCGCTGATCGTCTGCTTGGTGACGCCCGCGACGTCGGCAAGCTCCGTCGCGGTCAATGCCCGGTCGGCCATCAGCGCGGTGAGCACCTCCGCGCGCGCGTGATCGCCGATCAGCGCCGCGATTCCGACGAAGCTGGGGCCGTCTTTCATGGTTCGATGGTAGACGAACCATACCTGCTGCGGCAAGCCCTAAGATTTCCCATTCTCGACTTCTGCGAGGCCGGCCATGGTCGTCACCTGCTTCATCCGCTACCAGATCGATCCGTTCCAGCGCGACGCGTTCGCGCAATATGCGGCGAACTGGGCAGCCATCATTCCCCGGTGCGGCGGCTTCCTGCTCGGCTACTTCCTGCCGCACGAAGGGACCAACGACATCGGCTGGGGGCTGATCGGGTTCGACGGCCTGGCGGCGTACGAGGCCTACCGGGCGCGGTTGAAGGCAGACCCCGAAGCGCGCGAGAATTTCGCCATGGCCCAGGCGAAACGATTCATCCTGCGCGAGGAGCGGACGTTCGTGTCCGTCGTCGACGGAACGTTCTGCCGAGCGCCGACACCATCGGGAGTTTCATCATGATTGCCATCATCTTCGAAGTCGTGCCGCATCCCCACCAGCGCGGCGCCTACCTCGACCTGGCGGCCGCGATGCGCCCGCAGCTGGAAGCGATGGACGGCTTCATTTCGGTCGAGCGGTTCGAGAGCCTGACGACACCCGGCAAGATGCTGTCGCTTTCGTACTGGCGCGACGAGGCGGCGGTGACACGCTGGCGCAATCTCGACGCGCACCGCCGCGTCCAGGCCAAGGGCCGGGCGGACATCTTTGCCGAATACCGGTTGCGCGTTGCCGCGGTGTTGCGCGACTACGGGCGCAACGACCGCGCCGAGGCGCCCGAGGATTCGCGGCAGGCGCACGGCGAAGTGGCAAGGCCGATGTAGCGCCGCGTCGCGGTCTATGCGCGCGAGCACCGACCGCGCTACATCTGCTTGAAGAGGTGATTGAAGCTGCGGCTGACCTCGAGCTTCTCGTCGCTGCCTTTCATGTGCACCATCTGGTGGCCGCGCAGGTTGCGGCTGACCTGCTCGATCGCGTCGACGCGCACGACGGTCGAGCGATGGATCTGCCAGAATTCCTCCGGATCGAGCTCCTCCAGCAGCTCCTTGATGGGCTTCCTGATCAGCGCCTCGAAGCCGCGGGTCTGCACGCGCGTGTACTTGTCCTCGGCGCGGAAGAACAGGATGTCGGTGGTCGGGATCATGCGGATGGCCGTGCCGACGCTCGCCTGCACCCAGCGCAGGTATTCGCGCGGCTTCACGTCGCCCGCGCCGAGCCGCTGCGACAGCTGCGTCAGCAGCTCCTGCATCGGGTCGGGCGCGTGCTCGAGCCGCGCGCGCAGTCGCTCGCAGGTCACCGCGACGCGCGCCGGCTCAGCGGGCTTCAGCAGATAGTCGACCGCGCCATGCTCGAAGGCGCTGATCGCGTACTCGTCGTGCGCGGTGACAAACACGATGTGCACCTGCCCGGCGAGCGCGCGGGCGGCTTCGATGCCGTTCATGCCCGGCATGCTGATGTCGAGAAAGACGATGTCGGGCTGCTGGCTCTGCACGAGCGCAACGGCCTCGCGGCCGTTGGCGGCCTCGCCCGCGATGACGAGCTCGGGCCACGCTTCCTTCAGCCGGTCGATGATCTGTTCGCGCATCAGCCGCTCGTCGTCGGCGACGACGGCGGTGGGGGCGGGGCGTGCGTGCATCGAGCGGCTCGTCGGATCAGGTCTGGGCGGGGGCGATTTCGTAGGGCACCGTGATGGTGGCACAGGTGCCGCCGTCCGCAGGCACGCTGATGATCAGCTCGGCGCGGCCGTTGTACAAGGCCTTCAGTCGCTCACGAATGTTGGCGAGCCCCACGCCGCCCTCGGCCTTCGGCATGAACCCCTGCCCCGTGTCCCTGACGTGCACGGCGAGCTGGCCGTCGACGATCTCGGCGCCGATCTCGAGGCGTCCGCCTTCGGGCTTCGGTTCCAGTCCATGCTTGATCGAGTTTTCCACCAATGTCTGCAGCATCATCGACGGGAAGACCGCTGATTTCAAGCCGTCCGGGACGTTGACCGTCGACTGGAGCCGGCCTTCCATCCGGATCGCCATGATTTCAAGAAAGGCGCTGCTGAGCGCGACCTGCTGGCCGAGCGTGGGCCGGCGCCCGTCGCGCATCTGCGGCATCGCGGAGCGCAGGTAGCGGATGAGGCTCTGCTGCATCCGCGATGCGCGCGGCGGATCGGTGAGTATCAGCTGGTCGATGCTGCCCAGCGTGTTGAAGAGAAAGTGGGGCTCGATCTGCGCCTGCAGCGCCTCCATGCGCGCTTCCAGCACTGTGCGCTCCAGCTGCTCCGTCTCGGCGCGCTTGACGGCGGCCGTGGCGTTCACTTCGGCACGCCGCTTTCCGCCGGCCACGATCTTGATGATGAACGAGGCGACGATCAGGAAGAACGTGAAGGTCGGTGCGCGGAAGACGCCGCCCCCGATGATGAGCGCGAGCAGCGAGACCAGCAGAAGCGTCCACCAGGACACGACGGCGAGCCAGTCGAAGAAGCCCCACCACATCACGACGATGCCGTTGCCGATTTCGCGCAAGGCGCGCCGGGTCGGCTTCGGTGCGGGTGCGCCCATGCCGGGATTGGATGATTCGCTGCTCATTTTGTCTGCTCACGGGTGCTCGGGTTGCGACGGGACAAGAATACGGGAGGGCGCGTGTGCGACCCTAGCGGACCGTGACGTACTGCGCGGTGGAAGGGATGAAGTGCGGGAAAACGGGTCTGGCTGGCACGCGCGAGCCTCGCCGCGGCGGCCCCCGCGGACCCCCCCGGTCAATGATCGCAGAAACAACGGGTTGAGATGGCGAGCCGCGCATTTGGGACGCCGCTGCGTCGCGCGTCAGGCAGCGTTTCGGTGCTGACGACGTGGGTTGCTTAGAACTTTGTGTGCGTTCACGCCCGCCGCAATGACGCTACGCAGTCCCCGAGCGCGACGTCTTGCTTAGATCGCGCCGACGCGATCGATGCGCGGTGTTAGCGCCGTTTGTTTGTTTGGACGCCCATCCGCGTGGAAGTCGCTCGTATGCACAGACGAGGCGCCGCAAAGCAAAATGTTCTTAGAACACCAAAGCGACGAAAAAGTTTTTTCGCATTTCCGTTGCGCGACGCATCGCCGCGGCGAATAATGACTTCGTCATAAACGTACGCCGCAGCCAGGAGTCGCCATGCTGAATCTTCGTCGCAACGACCGCTTCAACGAAACGAAACTGCCGCTGAAGCCCGCGATCTACGAACCGCCGGGTGCGCAGGCGCAAGCCACGGCAGCGCCGACACCGGCGCCCGCGGCGCGCGAGCATGCGCCCGCGCCGACCGCGTCGCAGAGCGAGGTGCCGACGCTCACCGCAGCGGTCGACGCCGCGGCGAAGCCGGAAGGCACCGGCAGCAAGCTGTCGATCGGCGTCAACATCAAGCTGAAGGGTGTGGAAATTTCGGACTGCGACGTCATGGTGATCGAGGGACATGCCGAGGCGACGGTGCACAGTCACGTGATGGAGATTGCGAAGCCCGGCACGCTCACGGGAACGGCGATGATCGACGTCGCCGAGATCCACGGGGAATTCTCGGGCGAGCTCACTGCGCGCACGCGTCTCGTCGTGCACGGCACCGGCCGCGTCTCCGGCATCATCCGTTACGGCAAGCTGATCGTCGCCGAAGGCGGCGAACTCAACGGCGACGTGAAGCGACTCGATCCGGCGGACACGGCGTCGCAGCCGGCGCGCACTGCGGGCGCCGGCGCGTCGTATGCCGCGGGGGCACCGGACAGTCGACCGGCACGCTGAGCGACCGCGCAGATCGTTGCAGCGGCGCTACTGCAGGCGCGGCACCTTGCTGACGGTGAGCTCGAGATCCGCGCGCAGGCGGCGCAGCATGTCGTTGCTTGCGGTGGCCGAGCCCTGTCCGTAATTGATGAAATAGTCCGCGACGACCTCCGCGGCGATCTCGCCCAGCAGCCACGTGCCGGCATTCAGCAGCGGCCCGAGCGTCGGCAACTCACCGTAAGTTGCGGGCAGGTAGCGGAACTGGTCGTCGCGGTGCTGCGGCGCGATAAAGCGGATGGCGACGACCACTTCGGCGGGCGGCGTCGCAAGACCGCGGGCGAGCGCTTCCTGCAACGCGTCGAGCAACGCGTGCCCGATGCGCGAGCTCAGATCCTCGGCGGGCACACCACGTGCGCGCAGGAACGATTTCAGCGCGAATTCGATGCCTTGCGCGGCGAGATGGTAGAGCACCTGCGACTCGTTGCAGGCGACCGTGTTGGTCTCGCACAGCGTCTGCGCCGCTTTCAGGTAATCGTGGCTGTAACGCCACAGGGCGAGCGCAGCCGTGCGTCGCGCTTCGACATCGCTGTCGTCATGTTGCATGCGTGATCCCGTTGTTCCCGTTGAAAGGCGGCGTCGCCGATCGGCGATGCCGGACGCGGTACACCGCGCCTTCGAATCCCGTTAGGTCAATGCGCGCGCCATGGAGTTCCCGCCGCACCGCGCTTTGGCGAAGAATGTCGCCGGGGCACGACGCAACCGGCAGTGCATCCGCGAAGTTGCGTCAGTGTCGGCGGCCGCCCGACTGCATGCGACCGATCCGCGACGCGAAGCCGCGCGCAGACCCGCGAAGGCCGTGCAAATGCCGCACGTGCGGTGCCGTCCAGACGATCACCGCGGGAACGCCGGCAAAGCCCCAGCCAAGGCCACAGAACTGAAATGCGGGGTCGCATGCCGGACCCGGGCTTTCTGTCGAAGCCGTTTCGTAATACGGCAACGGCGCGGGCATCGTGGCGTCGACGTACTGTGGCGGTGGTGCGGGCGCGCCGTACGCGTAGGCGGGCGGCGGCGGCGCGCGACGCGCGGCCTCAATCTCGTCCTGCAGCTGCCGCACACGCTCGGCGAGGACGCGGACCGCAGCATCGCGTTCAGCATCCGGATCGACGGGCCTGACGGCGCTCGTCTTGATCACGCCGGTGACGCGTGTGTCTTCAGGTGGGGCGAGGTTGCTGACGTTGGTCGTGCCCGTCGCGTCGACCCAGGTGTAGATGTCGGCACTCGCGCACGGTGCGCCGGCTGCGACGACGGCAACCAGTGCAACGGATCGGAGGATGCGGACAGGGCCCATCGGTGCTCGCGGCTACGCTCGCAGTTCAGTGCGTCCCGACACGCCGGTGCGGCACGTCGATCGCACAATGACGATGGTACTGCGCCGGCCACCGGACGGATATCAGCCGGCAACCGATTATTCGCGCGTTCCGCAGCGACGCTCGCTACTTGCGGCGCTTCTTCGAGCTCCGCTTGTGCCCGAGTCCGGGCGCCGACGTTGTCGTCCTCA
Source organism: uncultured beta proteobacterium (assembly GCA_963717695.1). Taxonomy (GTDB): domain Bacteria; phylum Pseudomonadota; class Gammaproteobacteria; order Burkholderiales; family Casimicrobiaceae; genus CAIWHR01. The sequence continues at coordinate 625,918 of CAVQWR010000007.1, forward strand.
TTTCCCCCATCACCGTGGAAGGGTCGCTGTACGCGCGCATTTCGGATCGCGGCGACGATGCCTTGTCCTTGAACCGGAAGTCGCGCTTGTCGCCGCCGATCGCGCTGCGCAGCATGCGCCGGCGCAGCCGGTTGCGTTTCGCCACACGGTTCACCGTGTAGAGCGCAATCACGAGAGTGGCGAGGAGGGGAACCGCGTAGACGATTTCCATGGCGGCCGATTGTCGCCGACGCGGCGCCTCCGGTGTTGATTTGCGGCAAAAAAATTGACATCGACCGGAACTTTCCGACGACCGTCGACAATTGGGGGACGGGCAGCGCGGCTCTGGGCGGTCGATTTGTCCCCCTCCGGCTGCCATCCCGAACGTGCCGACTGCGGCGGTGTCCGAAGGGACGCCGGAGACGTGCAGGCACGCCGGCAACGCAATGAGCGGGGAGGCTCGCGTGCCGTCGCTGACGAACAACCTTGCGATGGCGATTTGAGGCGAGAGCGCCTTCCCGTAAAATGGCGCACCCGGTCTCATTTGGATTCACGATGCGAAAAGCCCTTGCCTTCTGCCTTTGCCTCTTCGCGCTCGCGGCTCGTGCCGCGGACGCGCCCTACGACGAAGCGGCGGACGCCAAGCTGCAGATCCGGCAGGCGCTCGCGCAGGCGGCGACCGCGCACGTCCCCGTCCTCGTCGTATTCGGCGCGAACTGGTGCGCCGACTGCAAGATTCTCGACATGGCGATGAAAAGCGGCACGTCGGCGCCTCTCGTGTCGCGCGACTTCAAGGTCGTGAAGGTGGACGTCGGTCGCTTCGATCACAACGTGGACGTCGCCGAATCGTACGGCGTGCCGCTGAAGCAGGGGATTCCCGCCATCGTCGTGCTGTCGCCCGCCAACACCGTGCTCTATGCGACGCGTACGGGCGAGCTTGCCGACGCACGCGAGATGGGCGAGCCTGGCATCCACGATTTTCTGCAGCACCTCGCGGGAACGCTGCCGAAATCCTGAACGCGCCTCGCTTGGCGCGCGTGATGCCTAGCGCAGCAGCCAGGCGGACACTTCGGCGCGCTTTGCCTTGAGGCACGCGTGCAGTGCGGGTTCGCCCGCCGCGCAGCAGATTGCCGCATTGACCCCGACGGGCACCCATCCGGCCTTCGCCGCGACACGGGCGGCGTCCACCATGCGGGCCCTGTCCCAGCTGCGGCCGAGCTCCGCCTGCGGCGCCGGCGCGGGAAGTCCCTGCAATCCCGCGCGGCTCATGGCCTCAAGCCCGCAGGTGGCGCCCTGATTGAAGCCGTGATCGCGGGCGCAGGCGTCGAGCGTCGCCGCCACGTCGCAGGTCTGCGCCATCACCGCAACGGAACCGAGGGCGGCGCACACGACCGCGAGGCGCGGCACAAGTCTGCGCACGTTCATTTGAGCGCAAGCGTGGACGTTCTCGAACGGGTCTGGCGCGGGCGTCGTCCGCGTGACGCGCCGTCGCGTCGACAGCGCGACGATCACATGCCCCACTGCAGGCCGGTGAAGCTCGGCCAGGATTCCCAGATCACGCCCGCGGTGGCGTTGTCGTACTTCGTCATCGCCGTGTCCTGCTTCTGGATCTGCGCACCCATGCCGTTCGACGCACCGGCCGCCCCGGAGAGCTTCAGGTAGGCCTGGTATTCCTTCTCGGTGCCGACGTAGATCTGATTCTTCGGAAGATCGGGATAGACGAACCAGTACTTTCCGGTCTGCGTGACCATCGTCACCTGTCCCTGCGGAAGCGTCGGCAGATGCTGCAGCTGCGTCGCCGTGCTCGCCTTGACGGTCTTGAAGCCGGCGGAAGTCAGCAGCGATTCGGTCTGCTGGGCGGACTGCGGCGCGCCGGCGCACGCGGCAATTGCCGCGACGAGCGTGACGGCACAAAGGAGACGAAGGGGATTCCACGAGAATTTCGGCATGATGTTCTTTCGGTCTGATGGGTGTGGCGTCGAGGCGGCGGCACGGCTCCCCTCGTTGCGCGCGACATGATCGCACAACGTGGCGCGCCCATGCCGCCAGGTCCGGGTGACGCGCCTCAGGGCGAGCCTGGTGCCTTGTTGACCCAGCCGTTCACGGTGAACCGGCTGTCGCGAAACTGCCTTCGACGGCGCGCTCACCGGTCGCACCTCGTGCATGATGCGCGCCCAGAAGAGCACCATGGTGTTGTGCTCCGGCTGCACCGCCTGGTAGGTGTCGCCCATGGCGAGCTTGTTGTTGCGCAGCACGTCGTCGAAGAGAAAGAGCTCGCCGCCGGTGAACGCCTTCGGCGGGTAGTTGAAGTAGTACACGTAGGTGAGATAGCGCCGGTGCATCTGCGCGTAGTCGGCATCGGTGTGCACGCCGTAGAACGCGCCGTCGTTGCTCGCCGTGATCTGCGACTCGATCTCGGCGGTATGGATCGGCGGCAGCCGGAGCGCGGTCAGCACTGCGGCGAGCATTGCCCGCACCTTGTCGACCACGGGCCGCACGAGATCGGCGGGCGGGTTGAACACGAGCGACTTGCGTACATCGTCCGGATTGGTGACGTTGAGCGCCACGGACGACTGGAACTGCGGCTCCAGCGCGAGGACCCGCGGGAGGAGGTCCGCGATTTCGCGCTCGCTCAAGAGGTTCTCGATCCGGACGAACGGGTGCCGGATCGAGAAAAGGGTCTGCCTGGGTTCGGGTTGCATGGCGGGAGGCTCCGGTTTTGCCTCCATTTTAACCGGCGCGCACCACCCGCAGGCGCGCGGCTCTCGCCGCGTGCGGGTGAACGCCGCGACGACCCGAACTTCGTGGCGCAGACGCGACGCTCAGGGATTGCGGGCGGTGACGAACCAGGTGCTGGAAGGGGCCCAGACGCCGTCGGCGCGCGCATAGCGGCGCAGTGTCTCCCGCAATGCGGCGACCACTTCGGGCTTGCGCCGCTCGGCCTCGTCCTCCGCGAGGCGCATGATTTCGCCCGCGGGGCCGAGCGCCATGGCGAACTCGATCGCTTCGTCCAGATCCCGCCCGATGCAGATGTCCGCATCGAAGCGCTCGAACGTGATCCGGTCGTAGCCGGCGCTCCCCAGCATGGAGCTCACCATGTCCGGTCCGGCCATCGAGAACGGGCCCGGCCCGCAATGGACCTGGTCGGTCTCCTCGTGCGAGACGACGGGGACGAGCTCGCGCACCTTGAGCTCGGCGTCGTGAAGCCACGGATTCTCTTCGCGCTTGCGCCAGACGATCATCGTCAGGGTGCCGCCCGGCCGCAGCACCTTGCGCACATTGCGAAGCGCCGCGCCCGGCATCATGAAGAACATCGTCCCGAAGCGCGAGAACGCCTGGTCGTACGGACCGCGCAGGGGGTCAGTCTGGACATCCGCGACAAAGAAGCGAACATTTGCGATGCCCGTGGCGCGCGATTCCTCGGTCGCGGCGTCGACGAAATTGCGCGCGCAATCGACCCCGACCGCCTCGCCGTCCGGCCCGACCCGGCGCGCAATGAGTCGCGTGCTGTCGCCGAACCCGCAGCCGATGTCGAGGACGCGCGTGCCGGGCGCCGGCGCGTGGCGCGTCAGCGCCTCGTTGCTGTGCGCCGCGAGGCCGTCGATCAAGAGGTGCTTGAAGCGGCAGAACTTGTGGAAGAGGACGGTATTCCACGCCTCGATGACCACGTCGTTGTCTTCCGGCATGACGGGATCCTCCTGCGAGGTAGGTTGATGCCTGTGGCCAGTATAAATGCGTGACGCATTCCGTTGACGGCGTGCACGGAGGGTGCCCCGGCCCCAGCGCGTCAAGCCGTGGAGGCTGCCGGCGATGGCCCGAAGTCCCGCGTCGGCGTTGCTCGCAGGCGCTTGTCCTCAGTGGCGGTGGCCATTGCGATGATCGTCGGTCGGCGAATGGTGACGGACCTCGGCATTGACGTCGTATTCATGGCTTGACCCGTCGGCCTCGACGACGATCAGCACCAGCGGAATGTGATCGCCGAGGCGCAACGGCTTCGCCAGACCGGACAGCGCAATCCGGTACCGCGCCGGGGCGAGCATGACCATGGTTGCTTTCGGCAAATCGATTCGGTCGACGGCAGCGCGCTTCGTACCCGGCGCGCGCAGCTCGACGCCGGCGGCGCCCGTGCTGCGCACACCGACCAGCGCGGCGCCGTCCGAGCTGACGAGCTCCATGTATGCCTCCGCCGTGCGTGCGTTCGCGGCTCCCCGCACCCAGGGCTCCGTGACGACGAAGACCGCCGCGGCGTCGGCGGCGCAGAGCGCCATTGCAAAGCCTGCGATGAGGCGTCCCGCCGTGCCGAGCGCGGCCTCCCTGATCATGCGTTGTAGCAGATCTCGCGTACGCCGCCGGTTGTGCACGTGCAACATTCTCCTCCCCCTCGCCGATCGGCGCGCGGGCCGCCGGATCCCTTGCCGAACTGCTCGGTCGCGGGCAGAGTGTCGTCCGCGCCCGCGGATCGCTTCCGCACACTGTCGACCAATATCGAAAATGTCGGCTTCACGCCATTCCGTCGTCGCGATCAGCTGCGGTCGCGATCATACGTTGGCACTCCTTGCGACGGGAAGGGTGTTCGGATGGGGAGGCGACGGCAGCGGCCGCGTCGCAAGCCGCACGCCGGAATACTGCAGCACGGCGCAGACGCAGACGCATCCGGTCGAGCTCTCCGTCCCCCACGCCCTCGGCGCGATCGCGGCCGGCTACGGCATGAGCCTCGGGATCACCGAAGCCGGCGAGGTGGTGATGTGGGGCGCCAGCGCCGCTCGCGTGGACCGTCCGCTGCCTCCCGCAGCGCTCGCAACCCCGCAGGCCGTGTCGGAGATAGGCGCGGCGCGCGCTGTCGTCGCTGGCGATTTCCTTTACGCCGCGCTCGGTGCAGAAGGCATCGTTCACACCTGGGGGCTGAACGATCAGGGGGCGCTCGGTCGCGCGACGCCGAACATCGTCGCGGGGCCGGGCGCGGTGGCAATCGCTGCTCCCATGAAGCAGATCGGGCTCGGCAAGGGCAGCATGCTGGCACTCGGGGAGGACGGGCGCCTGCATGCATGGGGCGGCAATGCCGCGGGTCAGCTCGGCGTGGGCACGCTTCAGCCGGAGCCGCTCCCTCAACCTTTGAATCTCGCGAACGTGAGCTCGATCGCCGCCGGCGCCACGCATTCGCTCGCCGTCACAGGCGACGGCATCGTGTGGGGATGGGGCAGCAACCACCGCGGCCAGCTCGGCGTCGCTGGCATCGCGTATTCATCCGTGCCGGTGGCGATCGATCTTCCGGAGCCCGTGGGGGACGTTGCGGCGGGGATGCACTTTTCGCTGGCGCTCGCAGCGAGCGGGCGCGTCTACGCGTGGGGATGGAATGCGGCGGGACAGCTGGCGCAGGGCGACACTGCGGATCGGCATCGTCCGGCGCTCATCGCGGATCTTCCACAGGCACGGCGCATCGCCGCGGGCGAGGCGCACGCGGTCGCGCTCACCTCGGAAGGACTCTACGGGTGGGGCAACAACTTCGGCGGGCAGATCGGCCCCGCCGCGCAGCGTCAGCTCCGCCCCCACTCGTTCCTGCCATAGCGGACGCAGCCGGCGATGGGAAAGAAAGCAGAACACGTGAGCGGTCGCCGTGATTTCTTGAAGCTCGGCTGGGCGCTCTCGGCGGGTCTCGTCGTTCCGCCGGTCTTCTCGGGATGCCGCAGCGGCGACTCGGCAGTACCGCTGCCGGTCGAGACGTTCGTCGAGCCCGCCACGCTGACGTCCGTGAACGGCGAGCTCGACGTGACGCTGACGCTCGCTTACGCCGACACGACGGTCGACGGCAAGGCGGTGCGGCTGCGCACGATGAACGCGAGCATTCCGGCGCCCACCCTGCGCGTCAATGCAGGGGACCGCCTGCGCATCAACGTCGTCAACGCGTTGCCGCCCAATCCGCCCAGCACCGAGCCGACGAAGCACCTGCGCTATCCCAACAGCACCAATCTGCACACCCACGGCCTGCACGTCGCGCCCGGGCTCATCTCCGCAGGCGTCTACGGCGACTACGTGATGGACGACCCGCAGCTCGGCGTCCAGCCGGGACAATCGCGGCAGCACGAATACCGGATCGGGCCGGGGCATCCGCCCGGCGCGTACTGGTATCACCCGCACCTGCACGGCGCGAGCGCAATCCAGGTGGGCAGCGGAATGGCCGGCGCGCTGCTTGTCAGGGGCGAGATCGACCGCGTGCCGGAAATCGCCGCGGCCACCGAGCGCGTGTTCATGTTCCAGGCGCCGATCACCGATGCGAACGGCGCGCTGGAATCGTTCACGCAGGTCGCGCGCGTGCCGCTGGTCGAGCCGGCCTTCCTGATCAATGGCGTGCGCCGGCCGCGCCTCGTCATGCGTCGCGGCGAAGTGCAGAACTGGCATTTCATCAACGCTGCAATCTTCAAGTTCGCGAACCTCTCCCTCGACGGCCACGCACTCAACGTGTACAGCCTCGACGGCAACTCGCGCGGCGGCTTGAAACCCGTCGGTCCGTTCGCCGTGCCGGCGCCAACGAACGCGACAGGCGTCGTGCTGGCGCCGGGCAATCGCGCCAGCGTGCTCGTGCAGGCAGGCGCGGCGGGGACGTACTACCTGCGTACGCTGCGCTTCGAAATGGGCGTCGACGAGTCGATCCTCGACGAGGACATCGTCGCGGAAATCGTCGTGGTCGACGAGGCGCGGCCGATGGTGTTGCCGGCCGGCGCATTGCCCGTGCCGGTTGCGCTCGCGCCCATCACCGACGAGGAGCTCGCGAGCGCAGGCGGATTGCGGCGCTCGGTGGTGATGCGATTCCTGTATCTCGACCCGGACGTGAATGCACCGCCGGACCCGCTGCTTAACCCCGGCAGCGAGCGCGCCGACTGGGTCTACGACACTGGGCACACCTTCGTCACCGACGAAGTCTTCGCGCTCGGCACCGGCGCGCAGCAAGGTACGCCGACGCCGGGGATGCCCGACGAGTACATTCCGTACCAGTCGAGCCGCGCGCCAAAGCAGACGGTGGCGCTCGGCAGCGTCGAGGAGTGGACCGTGTTCAACATGAACAACATCCGGCATCCGTTCCACATTCATGTGAATCCGTTCCAGGTCGTGAAGGTCAACGGCCAGCCGGTCGAGCCGTATTGGGCAGACACCGTCGCGCTGCCGCCGGGCGGCACCGCCAGCGCGCCGACTTCAGTGACTTTTCGAACACGCTTCAGCCATTTCACCGGCACCTTCGTGATGCATTGCCACATGCTGGTGCACGAGGACATGGGAATGATGCAGATGGTGGAGGTCGTCTGAAGCCGGCGGCCATTGACCATGATTCCGTCATGGAATATCCGCTCGCGCGAAAGTGAATTTTCGACTTGACGCCTTTTTGCGCGCCAAGCAATCTGCGAACGTCTTTTCGACGCGTGGCCGGGACGTTCAACGAGGCCTGCCGTCGGTGGGACCTTGTTCACAGGGGAACGTCACAATGAACAAAAATCTCAGGACGTGCCTTGCGTGGTGCGCCGCATTGATGTTCTTGGCCGCCGCCACGAATGTGCAGGCAGCCTTTCATCTGTTCCGGATTGCCCAACTTTATTCGAATGCCGATGGCTCGGTGCAGTTCGTCGTGCTCGAGAACAGCGGCGGAGACGGCGAGTCGCACTGGTCAGGGCAGTTCATTTCTTCGTCAGGCGCGGACGGAGGTGGACAGCTGGATTTCGTCACGAATCTTCCTTCTGCCCGTACGGCGGGGAAGAGCGTCCTGCTCGCGACGCAGGGATTTGCCAATCTCAATCTGATCACGCCCGACTTTATCGTCCCGAACAAGTTCATTCCTCTCGGAGGCGGCAAGATCAACTTCGCGGATGTCGACACGTTCAATTTTCCCGCAGGCGCACTGCCCACCGACGGGATACATGCCTTGACGCGCCTTGGAACCGTTGTAATGAACGGCGCCGTGAATTTCGCGGGGCAGTTTGCCTCCGTCGGAAGCACGCCTGCCGCCGCAAGTTACCAGGGCCTGTGGTGGAAGGCGGACGAATCGGGGTGGGGGGTGAACTTCGCGCACCAGGGCGACCAGATCTTCGCGACCTGGTACACCTACGACACCTCCGGCAACGCATTCTGGCTGACGATGCTGGCGAGCGTCACAGCGCCCGGTGGCAATGTCTACCACGGCGACATCTACGTCAGCGTGGGACCGCCGTTCAACAACTTCGCGGGCGCGAACGGATCCACCAAGGTCGGCGACGGCACGATCACGTTCAGCGACGCCAACACAGGCACCTTCGCCTACAACCTCAACGCCGGGACGGGTGGTGCGACGAGCGCCATTGCACAGTCGAAGCCGATCACGCGCTTCGTGCTGGACGCGGGCAGCGCGCAGCCTTCGTGCAGCTACCAGGCGGCACCGGACCTGAACGCGGCGACCAACTACCAGGATCTGTGGTGGCTCGCGAGCGAATCGGGGTGGGGGGCGAACTTCGCGCACCAGGGCAACACGATCTACGCGACCTGGTATACCTACGACGCGAAGGTGGCGGGCAACACCAATGCGCCGCTGTGGCTGTCGGCATTCCTGACGCGGCAGGGGACCACCAGCGTGTTCAGCGGGAACATGTACCGGACCTCGGGGGCGCGCTTCGACAGCTTCAGGGCGAGCGACGTGGTGCAGCCGGCGACGGTGGTGGGCAATGCGACGCTGACCTTCGCCGACGGCAATCACGGCACGTTCCACTACGTCACCAACGGCAACGGCGGACTGCCGAGCGTCGACCAGACCAAGTCGATCACGCGGCTCCTGTTCGCGCCGCCCGCCGCGACGGTGTGCCAGTAGGAATTCTCGCTCGCATCCAGAAGCTGCCGCAGCGCTTGCCTGGTTGCCAGTGCCACGGCAACCGGGCATCGAAGCAATCCGTGCCGCCACATTCGGTCGTTGATTGCCCGCGCGATCCGCACAATCGTGCGTCGCCTCTGTTACATTCCGCCGTCATGCCCGCCGCTACCCGCCGGCGCCGCCTGTCGGCGCGCGATCTCAAGACGATTCTCGGAGTGACGAGCGCGCTGGCGGCGCCATTCGACCTGATGACGATGTTGGGCGAAGTCGTCGCCGCCGCGAAGCAGGTGCTGCAGGCGGACAGGGCGTCCGTCTGGCTGCACGATCCTGCGACCGACGAGCTGGTGCTGGAGGTGGCGACCGGCATCCAGCCGATCCGGATGCGCTCCGGCATGGGCATCGCCGGCGCGTGCGCGCGCGACCGGCGCCTCATCAACGTCCCCGATTGCTACTCCGATCCGCGCTTCGACTCGCGTGTCGACAAGGCGTCGGGCTACCGCACGCGGTGCATGCTGGCGCTGCCGCTGATCGACCACAAGGACGTGCTCGTCGGCGTGATGCAGGTGCTGAACAAGGCGAACGGCATCTTCGACGGCGACGACGAGGTGCTCGCAACGGCGCTGGCCGCGCAATGCGCGGTGGCGCTGCAGCGCGTGCGAATGACCGGCGCGCTGATCGAAGGCGAGCGGATGCGGCAGGCGCTCGAGATGGCGCGCGACGTGCAGATGAGCACGCTGCCGGCGACGATGCCGCACATTCCCGGCTACGACGTCTGCGGCATGTCGATGCCGGCCGAGCTCACCGGCGGCGACACGTACGATCTCGCGGCAATCGAGCAGGGCCTGCTGATCGTCCTCGGCGACGCGACCGGACATGGAATCGCACCGGCGCTGTCCGTCACGCAGATGCAGGCGATGCTGCGAATCGCGTTTCGCCTCGGGGCGGACCTCGAGTCCGCGTTCATGCAGGTGAACAACCGTCTCGCCGAGACGCTTCCCGCCGATCGTTTCATCACAGCGTTCATCGGCCTGCTCGACCCGCGGACGCATCAGTTGCGCTTCCAGAGCGGCGGGCAGGGGCCGATATTCCACTTCCAGGCCGCAAGCCGCACCTGCGCGCGGTACAAGCCGACCAGTTTTCCGCTGGGCGCGATGCCGCTGACGCAGCTGCGTCCGTCCGTCACCGTCGCGATGGAGCCGGGCGACATCCTCGTGCTCCTCTCGGATGGCTTCTACGAGTATGGTGATGCCACCGGCGCGCAGTTCGGGGAGGAGCGGGTGCAGGCGATCGTGGCCGACGGCTGCGCTCGCCCGATCGCGGAGTTGCAGGACCTGCTGACGGGTGCCGTGGCGGCCTTTGCCGCCGGCGCGCCGCAGGAGGACGACATGACGGCGGTGCTGGTGCGCCGCGCGCCGGCGCCGTGACGGTCGCGCGTGCCTTCGCCCGCAGTTTCGACGAGCTGCCGGCGATCGTCGCCTTCACCGCCGACGCCTTTGCGCGCGAGGGCGTCGACCCCGCGCTGCGCCTCGATGTCGATTTTGCGCTGGAGGAACTGTTCACGAACATGGTCAAATACAGCCCGACCGGGGACGCGGAGGTGATGATCGAAGTGACTGGCATCGTCGGCGGGGTCGAAGTCCGGATGACCGATTCCGGGGTCGAGCCGTTCGACGTCACGCAGGCGCCGGACGCCGACGTCACGCTTCCGATCGAGGCACGGCGGGCGGGCGGGCTGGGGTTGCACCTCGATTCGGCGCCTGCTCGACTCGATCGACTACGAATACAGGCGGGATCTCCGGCAGAGCCGAATCACGTTTCGCAAGACCAAAGGCGGCGTCCGGGCATCCCAGGGCGCCGCCGCCACAGGGAGAAGGTGATGTTCGCAATCGAATCCGGGCCGGCCGGCGTGGTGATCGCCCGCGGGCGGCTCGATGCGGCCCAATCCGCCGCCGCGCAGGCGTTCCTCGACACGGTGCAGGGCACGGTCGCCCTGGACTGCAGCGGCCTCGAGTACATCTCGAGCGCCGGACTCGGTGTCCTGCTGAAGACGCAGAAGCGCCTGCTGGCCGGCGGCGGGAAGCTTAGGCTGACCGGGGTCAGTCGCCACCTGCAGGACATCTTCGGCTATTCCGGCTTCGACCAGCTGTTCGAAATCGAGCCGGCGCCGTGACCGGCGGCTCCAACTATTCCGCCCTCCAGGGGTAACCGTGGACGATGACGCCGACAAGGCCCTGGTGGAGCGCTTCCGCAATGGCGACCGGGAAGCCTTCACCGAGCTGATCGTGCGCTACCAGAGGCCCATCTACAACGCCGCATTCTGGGTGTTGCGGCGGCCCGAGGACGCGAGCGACGTGGCGCAGATCGTGTTCCTGCGGGTGGCGGAGCGACTGGACGACTACGATCCCCGGTACAAGTTCTTCAGCTGGATCTACCGTATCGCGGTCAACGAGTCGCTCAATATGCTGCGCCGCGGCAAACGCGAGGAGCAGCTCGACGACGACGCCGATTTTGCGGGCTCGCCGCACGACGATCCCGAGCGCCGGCTGGGCGCCGTCGAGCTTTCGGCACAGCTCCGGGCGGCGCTGCTGCGGCTCCCGACGGCCGCCCGCATGGTGATTTCGCTGCGTCACTTTTCCGACTGCAGCTACGAGGAAATCGGGCAGATTCTGGATATCGACGAAAAGACGGTGAAGTCGCGGCTCTACGAAGCTCGTCAGCGCCTTCGCGAAATGCTGAAAGATCTTCGCCCCGAATGAGCTCTCGCCCATTCGCGGGCGCGGCCGCGGTGCCTTCCGGACGGTCTGTCGGGTTCGGCCTGGCCAGCCTCCCGCGACCTATTGAAGGGACAATTCCGCCCAACTTTTTGCCCCGGCCGGCGTAATTGGCACAGATACGGGGTGCAGCAGCGAACCCGCGAAATGCAGCAGGACCTTCAGGCAGACCGACATGAACCAATCTGAACTCACCAAACGCATGCACGCCGTCCTCGACGGCGAGGCAACCCCGGCCGAAAGCCGCGAGCTCGAGCAATGCTTGGCGGGTGATGCGTCGGCCCGCGCCGAGTTCGACGCACTGCAGCGGCTGTTCGACGGCCTCGCAGGCATTCCCCAGGGCTATCCTCCGGAGGGCCTGGTGGCGTCGGTCATGGCCAACCTCCCGCAGAGATCGGCGGACGGGGGTGAATCCGACCAACCTTTTGCATCGGCAGGCGTAATTGGAGCAGCTTCCAAGGAAGCCCGGGGTTTCAACCCGGGGAGATCGGCAACGGTCCCGCGAGTATCCCAGACAGGGCCATTTTTCAGGGGTGAGAACATGAGCAACAACCAAAGTGGTTCGTTCAGCAAGCGCAAGGTCTGGATCGGCGCTGGCATCGCCGTCGCGGGCGTCGTGGTCGCGATGTCGACCGGCGTGATCAATTTCCCGCCCGAAGGTACGAATGCGACAGGCACGATCGTCCCGGCGCAGCGCTATCGCGCCGCGCAGCCGACGTCCGATGACGTCAACGTCGGCGGTGCGACAGCCGGGTCGGGACAGGCGACCTCGACGATTCCTGGTAGCGCGGCCGATGCGGCCCGCGGTGGTGATGCAGCACGTGGCGGCGATGCGGCCCGCGGTGGTGATGCGGCGCGTGGCGGCGACGCGGCTCGTGGCGGTGATGCGGCCCGTGGCGGTGACGCAGCCCGCGGTAGCGATGCAGCCCGTGGTAGCGATGCGGCCCGCGGTGGTGATGCGGCCCGTGGCGGTGACGCAGCCCGTGGCGGTGACGCAGCCCGCGGTAGCGATGCAGCCCGTGGTAGCGATGCGGCCCGTGGTAGCGATGCGGCCCGTGGTAGCGATGCGGCCCGTGGTAGCGATGCGGCCCGTGGCGGTGATGCAGCCCGCGGCGGTGATGCGGCCCGAGGCGGTGACGCGGCTCGTGGCAGTGCGGCGGCCCGTGGCGGTGACGCGGCTCGCGGTAGCGATGCAGCCCGTGGCGGTGACGCGGCTCGCGGTAGCGATGCAGCCCGTGGCGGTGATGCAGCCCGAGGCGGTGACGCGGCCCGTGGCAGTGCGGCGGCCCGTGGCGGTGACGCGGCTCGCGGTAGCGATGCAGCCCGTGGTAGCGACGCAGCCCGTGGTAGCGACGCAGCCCGTGGTAGCGACGCAGCCCGTGGTAGCGACGCAGCCCGTGGTAGCGACGCAGCCCGTGGTAGCGACGCAGCCCGTGGTAGCGACGCAGCCCGTGGTAGCGACGCAGCCCGTGGTAGCGACGCAGCCCGTGGTAGCGACGCAGCCCGTGGTAGCGACGCGGCCCGTGGTAGCGACGCGGCCCGTGGTAGCCAGAATTGATGGCTGAAATCCGCTAGTCTCGCGCAATCCGAACAGCACGCGACCGCCGGCCTAATGGCCGGCGGTTTGCGTTTGGGCGCCGTTCCCTTATGCTGCGCCTGTTCGTCATGTCGGGGGGATGACTGAATGCGTCGTTATGTCTGGTGCCTGTTGTTGGCTTTGGTGGCGACTGCAGCAGCAGCCGACGATGAAAGTCCTCTCGGCATTTCCTTCATTACGACAAAGGATCTCCGGCTCTATTACCACGATTATCTGAGCTATCTCGCGCCGTATACAGTGCGCACGTTCACCAATTCGCTCGAGTGGCAGCGCCGGAACCTCGGTTGGGTGCCATCCGAGCCCACCAACGTCCTGCTTCAGGATTTCGCGGACTACGGCAATACCTTCGCGTATGCCGCGCCCCACAGCCTGCTCGTGGTCGAGGTTTCGCCGCTTTCGCGCGCATTCGAGACAAGCCCGGCCAGCGAGCGGATGTATTCGACGATGAATCACGAGTTGATTCACGTCGTGCAGAGCGACCTCGCCTCCGACGAGGATCGCCGGTGGCGGGAGATCTTTCTCGGCAAGGTCCGCGCCCGCTCGCAGAACCCCGAATCCCTGCTCTACAGCTATCTCACGATTCCGCGCTTCACGGCCCCGCGGTGGTACCTCGAAGGAGGTGCGGTGTTCTTCGAGACGTGGATGGGAGGCGGCCTGGGCCGTGCGCAGGCCGGTTACGATGAGATGGTCTTCCGGGCAATGGTGCGCGACGACGCCCATTTCTACGATCCGCTTGGGCTCGCCTCCCGAGGGAGTCGGGTCGATTTCCAGACCGGGATCAACGCTTACCTCTACGGGGAGCGCTTCTTCACGTGGCTTGCCTACATCTACTCGCCGGAGAAGGTTGTGGCCTGGCTCCGGCGCGACGAAGGCAGCGCCCGCAACTGGTCCGACCAGTTCGAGCAGGTGTTCGGCCTGCCGGTCGACGAGGCCTGGCAGAAATGGATCGCGTTCGAGCACGAATTCCAGCGCCGGAATCTGGCCGAGGTGCGGAAGTTTCCGATCACCCAGCAGCGTCGGTTGATCGGCACCGCGCTGGGCTCGGTCTCGCGGATGTACTACGACGAGGCCACTGGCACACTGTACGGTGCGTTTCGTTACCAGGGCGTCGTCGCACACGTGGGTGCGTTGAACACGCGGGACGGCAGCGTCCGGCGGCTCGCGGACATCAAGGGAGCCATGGCCTACGATGTCACATCCTTTGCCTACGATCCGGCCAGCGGAACGGCGTTCTTCACGACTGACAACCTCGCCCTGCGGGACCTGATGGCGGTGGACGTCAAGACTGGCGAGGAGCGGCTGCTGCTCAAGGATGCGCGGATCGGCCAGATGGTCGTGAACCCGGTCGATCGCTCGCTGATCGGGGTGCGCCATCACGACGGCATCGCGTCGCTGGTCCGCATTCCGTATCCGTACACCGAGTGGACCGAGGTGTACAAATTTCCCTACGAGTACGTGCCCACCGATCTCGACATCTCTCGGGATGGGCGATACCTGTCGGCGACGGTCAGCGAGGTGACGGGCGACCAGTTCGTCCGCGTGTGGGAACTCGACAAGATCCTCGCAGGCAACGTGAAGCCACTGTCCGAATTCGGCTTCGGACAATCGGTCCCCGAGGGCTTCGTGTTCTCCCCGGATGGCCGCTACCTCTACGGCAGCAGTTACTACACCGGCGTATCCAACATCTACCGCTACGAAGTGGCCACCGGCGCGGTCGAGGCCGTCTCGAACGCCGAAACCGGCTTCTTCCGTCCCGTGCCGCTTTCCGACGGTCGCCTCGTAGTCCTCGATTACACCGGGGACGGCTTCCTACCGGTGATCATCGAGCCGAAGCTGCTCAAGGATTTGAGTGCGATCACGTTCCTGGGCGCAGAGGTGGCCGAGAAGTATCCCGTGGTCAAGACGTGGCAGGTGCCACCCCCGAGCACTGTCGATGAGGAAAAACTGATCACGGCCAGAGGTCCGTATGTTCCGTGGAAGACCGTCGGCCTCGCCAACGCCTATCCGGTCGTGCAGGGCTACAAGAACACCGCCGCGCTCGGGTACCAGTTCAACTTCGAAGATCCGCTTCAGTTTTCATACCTCGGCATAACTGCAGCCTACTCGCCCGACAACAATCTGCCGAGCGACCAGCGCGGTCACATCGACATCACCGGCCGCTACGAATTCTGGCACGGCGAGCTATCCTGGAACCGGTCGGATTTCTATGACCTGTTCGGACCCACCAAGCGCAGCCGAAAGGGCTACGCCGCCAAGATAGGTTACGACTATCCGCTGATCTACGATCTGCCGCGAAAGCTGGAGGCCAAGATCGACTTCGCCTACTACGACCAGATCGACACCTTGCCGAACGCCCAGAACGTCGAGACCAACTTCACGCGGCTCGTCACCGGCCAGGCCGGACTTTTTTACACCGACGTGCAGCGCTCGGTGGGCGCGATCGACGATGAGAAGGGAATGGCGTGGAAACTGGTCTACCAGGGGAATCGGGTGAACGGCCAGGTGACCCCTCAGCTGTTCGGCAATCTCGATCTCGGTACGCCACTGCCGATCCCGCACTCGTCGCTGTGGTCGCGCACCTATGCGGGCGCCGCCAACGGCGACTACAACACGACGGTCGCGAACTTCTACTTCGGCGGTTTTGGCAACAATTACGTCGACGACGGTACGATCCAGCGCTATCGCGAATACTATTCGATGCCGGGATTCGGGCTGCAGGAGATCAGCGCGCTCAAGTTCGTCAAGGAAATGGTCGAATGGGAGGTGCCGCCCGTCGTATTCGAGGATGTGGGAACGCCCAGCTTCTATCTGACGTGGCTCCGCCCGTCAGTTTTCGCTGCGGAACTCTGGACCGAGCCCACGAGCGCGTCATTGCGCAAGAACTACACGAGCATCGGTACGCAGGGAGACCTGCGTTTCACGGTCCTGCACCGATACGACATGACGCTGTCGGTCGGCTTTGCGGCCGGTTTCCAGGGTTCCCAGCGTGCGGGCACCGAGTGGATGGTTTCGCTGAAGATCATGTAGGCATGAGCGCGCGGGGCGAAGCCCAGGCCCGAAGGGCGCGTCTGCGAGCGATTGCCAGCGGCCGACGGCACGAAGCGCCGAATTGCGACGTCCGTGCGGAGGCCGCATGAGCGCGCGGGGCGAAGCCCAGGCCCGAAGGGCGCGTCTGCGAGCGATTGCCAGCGGCCGACGGCACGAAGCGCCGAATTGCGACGTCCGTGCGGAGGCCGCATGAGCGCGCGGGGCGAAGCCCAGGCCCGAAGGGCGCGTCTGCGAGCGATTGCCAGCGGCGGACGGCACGAAGCGCCGAATTGCGACGTCCGTGCGAAGGCCGCATGAGCAAGCCGGCCCCCGCTGTGCAGACCGAACGACATGTCGACTGAATTTCTGCTGCATGTCGCGGTGGGGACGGCGCCCGTCGTCTGCTTCCTCGTGACGCTGGTCTACCTCGACAGCTACAAGCTCGTGTCCATGCGGGCGGTCATCGCGGTGGTGGCGGCCGGCGTCGGAGTCGCCGGCGCCTGCTATTTCGTGAATGGCTGGCTGATCGGCGCCACCGGGCTAGACGTCGGCATGTACACGCGCTTCGCCGGGCCGGTCGTCGAGGAATTCGGCAAGGCGCTCGTCATCGTGGTCCTCATGCGCACGCACCGCATCGGGTTCCTGGTCGATGCCGCGATCTTCGGCTTCGCGGTGGGCACCGGCTTCGCGGTCGTGGAAAACGTCTTCTACCAGCATCTCATTCCGGACGCGGGGCTCGGCACGTGGATCGTGCGCGGCTTCGGCACCGCGATCATGCACGGCGGCGCGACCGCGATCTTCGCGATGATGGGACTCGCGATGCTTGAGCGGAAGCCCGCACAGTGGCTGATCGCGCTCCTCCCCGGATACGCGATTGCCGTGGCGCTGCACGCGGGCTTCAATCACATGTACGGCTCGCCGCGGCTCTCGACGCTCGCGGTCCTCGTCGTGCTGCCGCCGCTGCTTTACTGGGTGTTCCAGCGCAGCGACCGCGCCGTCGCCAGCTGGCTGGGGGAAGGATTCGACGCCGATTCGCAGATGCTGGAGTCGATCCATTCGGGCCGCTTTGCCGATTCCCCGGCCGGCCAGTATCTCGCGACGCTGAAGGAGCGCTTCCACGGACCGGTCGTCGCCGATCTGCTCTGCTACATCAGGCTTTACACGGAGCTCGCGCTCCGCGCAAAGGGCATCCTGATGATGCGAGAGAACGGGTTCGAGGTCGCGGTCGACGACGAGACGCGATCGAAGTTCGCGGAGCTCCGCTATCTGCAGGACAGCATGGGCAAGACCGGCATGCTCGCCATTCACCCGCTGCTGCACATGAGCCAGAAGGACCTCTGGCAACTCTACATGCTCGGCAGCAAGTGAGCCTCGGAGCTCGCGCGGCGCGGGCCGGCCCTATTGGCAGAGCGTGCCGCCGCTCGCCGCGAATGGGAACCGCACCAGCGCCCGGGACTGTTGCAGCATCGGCAGGCCCCCGGCCCCATTCGTGCTGATGGTCATCAGGAGATTGTTGCCGTCGGCGAAGGAGAGCGCCGCCGATCCCACGGTCAGCGCTGCGAGTTTCGTGGCGTCATAGGCGTCGAATCGCGGCCCCGACGTGCGCACGAGCGCCCCGCCGTACGTGCTGCTCGTGCCGACCCTTCGTGCAAGCGCCGACAGCCACAGCGGTGAGCCGTCGACATCGTAGGTGTACCACGTCGCGAAGATCGCGTCGCCCTGATGCGCGAGCATGACGCCTCGTCCCGGTTCGATTCCGTTGGGGGCCCACCAGAGATCCTGGTAGTTGGTTGCTGCCGCGAAGTTCGGAGTGGTGGCGCTGTACGTGCAGCTCACCTGCGGACCGGTTGCGAGGTCGAAGCGCGCAATCGCCTTCATCTGCGAAACGCCGTTCACCGTGTAGGCAAAGCTTCCTCCGTTGAGGTCCGTGAACGTCAGTGTGCCGGTGCCGACCTGGGTGGCGACGCCCGAGCCGCCGATGCTTTCGAAACTCGGCCCCTGGTCGACGTAGATGTTCCCCGTATAGACGTTACCCGCGGGGCTCGTGCGTTTGGCGAGCATCGACAGCCACCACGCTTTTCCACTCGTGTCGTAGGTATACCAGGTGGCGAAGATCTGGTCGCCCTGCTGCTCGAAATTGATGCCCCAGCCCGGCTCCGTGCCGCCCGCCGCCCACCAGAGACCGGTGAAATTGGAACCGGGCAGCGCATTCAGCGGTATGACCACGAAATCGTCGACTCCGCCCGCGACGCTCGTCATCTGCGCGAGCTGCGACTTGGCGGATTCGTTGCCTCGCACCATCGCGTCGAGCCACGTCACCGACCACGTGAAGATGTCGTTGGTCGCCGGGACGCTGAACTCGTGCTTGACGCCCGTCAGCGCGACCAGCTCGCGCGGTCCGTCGAGCTGAAGCATGCCCTGCGCGGTGACCTCGATCGGCGCCGTCGTGTCCGCCGTCCCGCCGATGCCAAGGAAAGGCAGCGCCACGCCGTCGAGACCGTGCTGGTCGCGTCCGAAGGAGGGAAGGATCGGCTGCCCGAAGTAGGGAACGTAACCCACCGCCGCCTTGAGCCGCGCGTCGTGCTCGATCTGCGTCCACGATAGTCCGACCGACGTGGTAAGGCCCGCCCCCGCCATCAGCATCATCGACTCGCCGCCCATGCTCGCGCCGAAGCCGCCGATCTGCGCCGAATCGATCCGGTCGCGCCATTGCGGATCGGACTGGAGCAGATCGATCGACGCGGACAGCGCGAGGGGCCGCAGCGCCTGCATCGCGAGGAAGTTCTGCAGGTGCGTGAGGAGATAGATGACGTCGCTGACATTGTCGAGCTGCAGGTCGGAAAACGTCGCGTCGGTGTGAAACGGCGCGGCGACCACGTAGCCGAAGCTTGCGAAGACGGTCAGCGCGTAGATGTAGTCGTTCGATATCGGGCTGCCGCCGTACCCATGCGAAAACAGGAGCACGGGGAAGCGGGTCGTCGCGTCGGGCCATATGGGCGCGTCACCGCTGCGCATCATGTGCGGCACGATCTTGCCGGTCGGCAGCGCATAGTCGCCGCGTGGATTGGAGGCGGTCGTCGGGTGACAGACAATCACGACGTACGGGAGCGCGCGCCCGGCGAATGATCCATAGACCGCGGAGGTGGCCGGTGCCTGCACCGTGACGACCGGCGTGCTGGCGGGTTCCTGCAGCAGGTCGGTCGGCTTGCGCATGCTGCCGTCGGAGCGAGGTACGCCCTCCCAGTACAGCTGGATGTCCTCTCCGGCGGCGAGCTTCGTCGTGTCCTGGGCCACGTCGCTGCACTCGACGGCATACGGGCCGGGCAATGGCAGCGGGGGGACCGATACCGCGACGGCGACGTGCACAGCGCACGTCGTGACGGCCGTCAGGGTGAATTGAAATAGTTTCAGCGGCAGCTTCATGAGTTTCTCTTGTTGTTCGTGCGCGTTTACATCGTCATTGGCGGGGCGTCGCGGAGTGCTGCCGCACGCAAAGGGATCTCGACCTGCCGGATCACTCGGGAGCGCGGGACTTCGTTGCCGCGAAAGTCCGTGGCATCGGGCAGCCCGCACAGGAAGCGCAGCTTCGGCGAAGCCGCGACGGAGGTCTGTGCGGTGGCACACACCGTCGGCATCGCAATCTTTTCACGCGAGGACTGCGCATTGGCGATCGCGGCGATAAGCATCGCGACTTTGGATGCCGCGCTGCTCCAATTGGTTCCCCGCGGCGCACGGCGACGAAATGCGATATCGCATCAGGCGATGATGAACTCCCCGACCAACGGCATCGCGCGGAGCCGCGCGAGCTCATCGGAGGAGGGCAGCTCCGGCCGATCGCGCTCCGCGTTGACCATGCAGAGAAAGCCGAGGGGCGCGTCGGGATCCGCGCGAAACTGATGCCACGTCGACGGCGGGATCTGCACGAGGTCATGCGGCGCGACGACGAAGATTCGATCTCCGACGAGCACGCGTCCGCGGCCGTGCTCGATCACCACCGCGTGCGCGTGCACGTGCCGCTCGAGCGTCGTGTGACCGCCCGTGCCGACTTCGAAATAGCGCAGCTGGCAGGAAAGCGCCGGGTCGTCGAACAGGACCTGGCGTGTTACGCCATGGAACGGCGCCGTGCCGTCGCGCTTGTACTCGCGCACGTCGACGCCGCGCCAGCGCAGGGTTCCGGACTGCGGACGATGCGGATCAGCGGACATGGTGCGTTCCCCGGAAAATGGTCATCAGGACGCCTCCGCGCGGAGTCTGTTGACGGCTGGCGTCGACCGATGCGTGGCCGCGACGAATTCGCGTGCCCGTTCGGCGAGCCGTTCGCCCGCGGCGAGCAGCGAACCGCCGATGAGGAGCATCACATCGTGGCCATAGAAGCGGACGATTTCGTCGACCCGTTCCACGGAAAGTCCGCCCGCCGGAACAGGCAACGTCTGCCGGTAGGCGCCCCAATCGCTGCGGGCGTTCGCCGCGATGCCCGCGCATTCGCTGCGCGTGTACGCGAAGCGCCCGCCGAAGTTCGGGAAAATGACCGCGTCCGCGCCGAGCCAGCGAAAGAGCTTCCCGAGGAGAAGAGCTGGCGCGACGCGGACCGCGCCGCCGTAGGCCGGGTGGGCCAGAATCGGGACGTTGCACTCCGTAGCGGCGAATTCCGCGAACGCGGGCATGCCGACCAGCGCGGGCGCCAGCAGAACGGCACCGACGTTCTCGTCCCTGACGATGCGCGCCTGCGCCGCCAGCGCGCGCGGTGACCCGACGAGGCTGGGCGCGTAAAGGCATGCGCGGCCGGTTTCGAATCGGGCGCGTTCGATGGCGCGCTGGCAGGCGGCCACGCGTTCGGCAAACGGCGAATACGCCTGGTCGGCGAGCCCGTGATCGTCCTTGACAATGTCGACGCCGCTTCGCGCCAGCGTGTAGCAAAGCTCTGCGAGCGCGGCGGAGGGCATGCCCTGGGGCTTCAGCGCCGCACAGGTCAGAGGTCGATCGGGTGCGTCGAGGCGCTCGCGGATGCCCCCGATGCCGAATCGCGGTCCGGGGAAGTGCGCGCGGAATTCCGCGGGAAAGTCGACGTCGACGAGCTCGACGTGGGCGTGCAGCGAGCTGTTGCCGAAGAGCATGTTGAGCGTTTGCGCCACGTCGCAGCCCGTGGTCGCGACGGAGAGACCGAGGACCACGCCGTGGGTCTCGTCCTCGCCGGCATCGACGCGGACGACTCGTCCCATGATGTTGGCGGCGACGAACGGATCGGTCACGATCTCGGCCGCGACCTCGACGCTCTGCTCGAGCGCCAGCGCGCGGGCGATGCCGTCGAGCTCGGCGCGCGGCGCGTGGACGCGATAGGTGGCGGTGATCCGTGACATGGCGATTTTGCAGCAGCCCTCTATGATACCGCGCGGCGCGGCGTCGGCCGTCGCGACGGCAGGCGTGCATTCGGCATGCGCTACCATTGGCCGCGACGGCGAAACTCGCCGCGAACGGGAGGGAGACGGCGAATGGGCAAGAAAACAGCGATTGTGGCGGGCGCGCACGGGTCGCTTGTCGACCGCGGTCTCCTCACCGGCCTCATCGGCTTTCACCTTCGCCTCGCGCAGATCGCCGTGTTCCGCGATTTCGCAGCGACGCTCGGCGCGCTGGATCTCACGCCGGGGATTTTCGCCGTGCTCGTTTTGATCGAATCCAACACCGGCCTCAAGCAGACCGAGCTCGCCAATGCCGTCGGCCTCGATCGCTCGTCGATGGTGCCCGTGATCGACAATCTCGAGCGACGCGGACTCGTCCGCCGTCACGCCGTGGCGACAGATCGCCGCGCCAATGCGCTTCGCCTGACCGCGGCCGGATCGGCGCTCCTCAAGAAGGCCAAGCGGCTTGTCACGGCGCATGAAGCGCGCCTCGCGGCAAACCTCGCCGCCGGCGAGAGGGTTGCTCTGGTGGCGATGCTCGACCGGATCTTTCCCGACCAGCGCTGAGCAGCGCGAAACGCGGGCTGCGAGGCCGCCGCGCAGGCGCTGCGGGCCCGCGCGGCGATTGTTTGACTTCAAACAATCGGGCTGCTATCGTCTCCCGTGGCGCCCCGGGGCGTCCGCCACGAATGGCCATCGACCGCGCGTGCCGCGGCCCGCGTCATCGTCCGGCGGCGGCCGCCCGCGCGAGCGCGCGGGGAGAGGCGAGTGGGCGACACCGGATTGAAAGTCGAGGCGCAGCGCAACGTGCAGATGGTCCTGCGCGTCAACGGCGAGGACTGCGAGGTTTCGTTCGCGCCCTACAAGACGCTGCTCGAGGTGCTGCGCGAGGATCTCGATCTCACCGGGACCAAGCACGGCTGCGAGCTCGGTGAATGCGGCGCCTGCGCGGTGCTGGTCGACAAGGCGCCGGTGCTTTCCTGCCTCGTGCTCGCCGTCGAGTGCGACGGCGCGGAAATCGAAACCGTCGAAGGGCTCGCACGCGGCGCGGAGTTGCACCCGCTGCAGGCGGCGTTCGCGGATCTCGGCGGCGCGCAATGCGGCTACTGCACGCCGGGCATCCTGATGACCGCGAAGGCTCTTCTCGACGCGGAGCCCGACCCATCGCGCGAGCGCATCAGGGAAGCGATCTCCGGCAACCTGTGCCGCTGCACGGGCTATCAGCAGATCTGCGAATCGATCGAGGCCGCGGCGTGCGAAATGCGCGCCGAGAGACCCGCCGCAGAGGTGAGCGCCGGAGGCAAGGAGTGAGCGCGCGCGATCGCTTTGACGTGATCGGGAAGGCGCGCCGGCGCGTCGACGGCCGCTCGAAGGTCACCGGCCACACGCGCTTCGCCGACGACATCGTGCTGCCGCGAATGGTGCACGCGAAGATCCTCCGCTCGCCGCATCCTCATGCGCGCATCGTCTCGATCGACACGACGCGCGCGGCCGCCTCACCCGGCGTGCACCTCGTGCTCACCGGCAGGGATTTTCCGGTCACGTTCGGCATCCTGCCCGTGTCGCTCGACGAGTATCCGCTCGCCCCCGAACGCGTGCGCTACGTCGGTGACCCGGTGGCGGCGGTGATCGCCCGGGACGAGCAGACGGCCACCGAGGCGCTCGACCTGATCGACGTCAAATACGAAGTGCTGCCGACGATCGCGACGCCGGAGGAGGCGCTCGCCCGGCCGGACGTGCGCATTCACGACTACAACGACCACGGCAACATCCATCGCAACCAGGCCTTCGAGTTCGGCGACGTCGACGCCGCGCTCGCGGCGTCGGATCACGTGTTCGAGGACGTGTTCTTCTTCGAGGGCAACACGCACCTTCCGATCGAGCAGCACGCGGCGGTCGGCGCGGTCGACGGCGAAGGCAAGCTCACGCTGTGGTCGTCGACGCAGGTGCCGCACTACGTGCACCGGCAGATGGCGCGGGTGCTGGCCGTGCCGGACGCGCACATCCGGATCATCGCGTGTCCCAACGGCGGCGGCTTCGGCGGCAAGACCGACATCTGCAACCACGAGGCCGTCGTGCTGAAGGCGGCGCAGCGGCTCGGCCGCCCCGTCAAGATATGCCTCAACCGCGAGGAAGTGTTCTACCTGCATCGCGGCCGCCATCCGGTGCTGATGAAGTTCCGCACGGGCGTCAACAACGACGGCTCGATCACCGGCATGCACCTTTCGACGCTGCTCGATGGCGGCGGCTACGGTTCCTACGGCGCGGCAAGCACGTTCTACACCGGCGCGCTGCAGACGGTGACCTACGAGATTCCGCGCTACAAGTTCGAGGCGTGCCGGACATTCACCAACAAGCCCGCGTGCGGCCCCAAGCGCGGCCACGGGACGCCGCAGCCGCGCTTCGGCCAGGAGATCCAGCTCGACAAGATTGCCGAGAAACTGAACATCGATCCGGCCGAGCTGCGCTTGAAGATCGTCGCCAAGCCGAACACGCTGACGGCGAACTGGATGCGCATCGGCACCATCGGCCTGACCGAGTGCATCAACCAGGTGGTCGCGCGGTCGGAGTGGAAGGCGAAGCACCGCAAGCTCCCGCTTGGCCGCGGCGTCGGCATCGCCTGCGGCGCGTACATGTGCGGCGCGGGACTCCCGATCTACTGGAACAAGATGCCGCACTCGGGCGTGCAGCTGCTGCTCGATCGCAGCGGCCAGGTGACGGTGTTCTGTGGGGCCACCGAGATCGGCCAGGGCTCGGACGATGTGCTGGCCGGCATCGTCGCCGAGGTGCTCGGCATCGATCCGTACGATGTTCGCTGCGTGACCGGGGACACCGGCCTCACCCCGATCGACCTTGGCTCGTATTCCAGCCGTGTCACGGTGATGATGGGGAATGCGGCGATCCAGGCGGGCGAGCGCGTAAAGGCGCAGCTTGCCGCGGCAGTCGCGGCGGAGCTCGATTCCGTTCCCGATCGGATCGTGTTCGCGAAGGGCCGCGCGTTTGTCGCCGGCGATCCGGCGAAGAGCCTTTCCTTTCGCGAGGCGGTGGTAGCCGCCGAGGTGAAGTTCGGCACCATCGGCGCCGTCGGTTCGTATTCGCCGCCGAAACCGCCGGCGCGATACAAGGGCGGCGGCGTCGGCCCGTCGCCGGCCTATTCGTATACCGCGTGTGTCGTCGAGGTCGACGTCGATGCGGCAACGGGCTGGATTCACGTCCCGAAGATCTGGATCGCGCACGACATCGGCCGTGCGCTGAATCCCGTGCTGGCCCGCGGACAGGTCGAAGGCAGCGTGTACATGGGGCTCGGCGAGGCGCTGATGGAGGAGCAGGTGTTCCGCCGGCTGCCGCCCAAGCTCTCGCATGCGCTGGTTCACAAGATGCCGTCGATGCTGGAGTACAAGAGCCCGACCTCGCTCGACATGCCGGAGATCGACACGATTCTCGTCGAGGATCCCGATCCCAACTGTCCGTTCGGCGCGAAGGAAGTCGGGCAGGGACCGCTGCTGCCCGTCATGCCGGCGCTCGCCAATGCGATCTGGGACGCGGTCGGCGTGCGCATCGACGAATTGCCGATCACACCGGAGAAGGTGCTGCGCGCGCTTGCGCTCAAGGCCGAAGGCAAGGCGCCGCGGGTCGGACCCGCTTCGTTCCCCGATGTGCCTTACCCCGATCCGATGATCGTCCCGCCTCCATGGGAGGGCGGCGACGGCAACGCCGTGGAAAGCACACCGCGTGCATCGAGCCGGCCGAAGGAGCCGGCCACGCCATGATGCGCCTGCCGTGGTTCCGGCACGAATCGCCGCAATCGGTCGCGGACGCGGCGCGCATCCTGAATGCCGAAGGGGCCGGCGCGATGCTGATTGCCGGCGGCACCGACCTGCTGCCGAACATGAAGCGGCGACAGCAGGTGCCGCGCGTGCTGGTCTCGCTGCGGCGGATCGAGTCGCTGCGCGCGTCCTCCAACGGCAGCGGCCTCACACTGGGCGGCGCGATGACGCTGACCAACGTGATCGGCACCCATGCCGTGCGCGAGCGCTATCGTGGACTCTGGCAGGCCGCGTCGCAGGTGGCGACGGTCCATCTGCGCAACATGGGCACGCTCGGCGGCAACCTGTGTCTCGATACGCGCTGCAGCTACTACGACCAGAACTACGAATGGCGAAAGGCGATCGACTTCTGCATGAAGAAGGACGGCACCGTGTGCTGGGTCGCGACGGCCAGCAAGCGCTGTGTCGCGGTATCATCCACGGATTGCGCGCCGGCGCTGCTCGCGCTGGGTGCGACGGTTCGCCTCGTATCTGTTGCGGGCGAACGCGACGTCGCGCTCGCGGAGTTCTATCGCAATGACGGAATCGAATACATGGTTCGCAGGCCCGATGAAATCCTGACCGCGGTCGTGCTGCCCGACGCGGCGGGATGGAAGAGCACCTACTGGAAGCTCCGCCGGCGCGGCGCGTTCGATTTTCCGGTGCTGGGCGTTGCCGCCGCCGCCAGGGTGAATGCGGGCGGCGAAGTCGAGGACGCCCGCATCGCGCTGGGCGCCGTGTCGTCGCAACCGCTTCTCTCGAAGGCGGGCGAGTACCTCGTCGGCAAGCGCCTCACCGACGACGTCATCGCCGAAGCCGGGCGCATGGCCGCTTCGCGCGCGAAGCCGATGGACAACACGGACTACGACGTCTACTGGCGCAAGGAAGTCGTCGGCGAATACGTCGGCTACGCGCTGCGCGAGCTCCGCGGCGACGACATGCGCGGCACGCGGGCCAAGACCGCGCGCCTGGCGCTGTAGGGTTCGCATGGACACGCCGGTGCTGGCCGCGGCCGGAAGATTGGCGGGAGAGCTCGTGCCGGGATTCGGCATCGCCTTCGCCGACCTCTGCCGGCGCGACGGCCAGCGGGCGATCGACGCGGCATTTCTCCGGTTTCTCGATTCGGTCGACGCAACGCTGCGCCCGCGCCTGGAGGCGGCGCGCGCCGGTGCCGAGACGATTGCACCGAAGGACGAATCCGCGCTGATCCTCGAGCTCGCGCCGCACCTGGAGCGCTTTCTCGCCGAGCTTTTCGGCATCGTGGATGAAGTGGCGACGCTTTCGCACCGTCACGACGAGCTGGCGCCGCTCCACGAAGTGAAGCGCAAATTCGTACAGCGCCGGGCGGCGACCCGCATCGCACCGGAAGAGGCGCAGGGCTTCGACGGGAGTGCACTCGAGCGCGAGCTGCGTCGGCATTTCGGCGGACGCTTCGACGAGCTCACGTTCGCGACCAACGTCGCACGCTGGCTCGCCGACGAGCCGGCGCACGCGGCCGAGCTCGACCTCGCGTTGCGGTATGCGGGCTGGGCGATCCACACGGAGGCTGGGCGCGAGCACGTCCGCGCCGGCGTGCTGTTCAAGGGACCGCAGAGGCACGATCCGCTGCACCTCGTTCCGCACGCGGAGCCCGTTTCCATCCAGGGGGCGCAGGCGTTTCGCGTCGACACGTCTCGGCTGCGCCGGCGCGAGGGCTTCGCGCTCACCGACACCGGGACCAACCTCGCCGGCGCGCTCGACCAGGCGAACTACTGCATCTGGTGCCACACGCAAGGCAAGGATTCGTGCTCGAAGGGCCTCCGCGAGAAGCCGTCGCCGGACGCACCCGGTGTGATCAATTTCAAGAAGAGCGCGTTCGGCGTGACGCTCGCGGGCTGCCCGCTCGAAGAGAAGATCTCGGAATTCCAGAAGCTGAAGGCGCAGGGGCAGGCCATCGGCGCCCTCGCCGTGATCTGCGTCGACAACCCGATGGTCGCCGCCACCGGGCACCGGATCTGCAACGACTGCATGAAGTCGTGCATCTACCAGAAGCAGGAGCCGGTCGACATTCCGCAGGTCGAGACGCGCACGCTGAAGGACGTCCTCGCGCTGCCGTGGGGCTTCGAGATCTACAGCCTCCTGACGCGCTGGAATCCGCTCAACTTCCGCCGCCCCTATCCGCGTCCCGCGACAGGCTATCGCGTGCTGGTCGTCGGCATGGGGCCGGCGGGGTTCAGCCTCGCGCACCATCTGATGAACGACGGCCACACGGTCGTAGGCATCGACGGGCTGAAGATCGAGCCGCTGCCCGCGGGACTTTCCGGCGTGCGCGCGGACGGCGGGCGCGAGCCTTTCCTTCCGATCCGCGATGCGATGAGCCTGCACGAACCGCTCGATGAGCGGGTCATGGCAGGGTTCGGCGGTGTCGCCGAGTACGGTATTACCGTTCGGTGGGACAAGAATTTCCTGAAGCTGATCCGGCTGCTGCTCGAGCGGCGCGAACAGTTCGCGATGTACGGCGGCGTGCGCTTCGGCGGCACGCTGACGCTCGAGGACGCCTTCCATCCTGCCGAAGCCGGCGGCTACGGCTTCGATCACGTCGCGCTTTGCATGGGAGCAGGCAAGCCGACCACGCTCGACATTCCCAATGGACTCGCCCGCGGCGTGCGCACGGCATCCGACTTCCTGATGGCACTGCAACTGACAGGCGCCGCGCAGCGCGACTCCATCGCGAACATGCAGCTGCGTCTTCCGGTCGTCGTCATCGGAGGCGGGCTGACCGCGATCGATACGGCGACCGAGTCGCTCGCCTATTACGTCGTCCAGGTCGAGAAGTTCCTCGACCGCTACAAGACGCTCGCCGCCGACATCGGCGAGGACGCCATTCGCGCGGCGTGGGACGACGAGGAGCGCGAGATCGCCGAGGAATACCTGTCGCATGCCCGCGCGATCCGCAGCGAGCGGCGCGAGGCGGCGCGCACCGGGCGCGCCGCGCGCGTCACCGAATTGCTGCAGCACTGGGGCGGTGCGACGATCGCGTACCGCCGCCGGCTGGTCGACAGCCCGTCCTACACACTCAATCACGAGGAAGTGGCCAAGGCCCTGGAGGAGGGCGTGGTGTTCGCCGAGGGCCTTTCGCCGCGCGCCGTCGACGTCGACGAGTACGGCGCGGCGCGCGCCGTCAAGTTCGCGCGGGCGCCGGCGGACAGCGACGGGGGCGTCGAGCCGGTCGAGGTCGTGCTGTCGGCACGCACGGTGTTCGTCGCGGCCGGCACGCACCCCAACACGGTCCTCGCGCGCGAGGACGGCGAGCACTTCCCGCTCGATGGCCGTTACTTCCGTGCCTGCGACGACGACGGCGATACGGTCAAGCCCGCCTATGCGCTGGCGAAGCCGCCACAGGCGGACGTCCTGGTGACACGCACCGCAGACGGCCGTTTCGTCTCCTATTTCGGCGACCTGCACCCCTCGTACTTCGGCAACGTGGTGAAGGCGCTCGGCTCGACCAAGCAGGGTCATCCGGTGGTCTCGCGCGTGCTCGCGCAGCGGGCGCCGGCGTCGCCTGACGACGATGCGACATTCTTCGCAAGGCTCGACGACGAGCTGCGGGCCACCGTGCACGAGGTCGTCCGGCTGACGCCGACGATCGTCGAGCTCGTGGTGAAGGCGCCGGCGGCGGCACGCGCGTTCCGGCCCGGGCAGTTCTACCGGCTGCAGAATTTCGCCGCGCTGGCCCCGGTTGCCGCCGGCACGCGGATGCATCTCGAAGGTCTGGCGCTGACGGGCGCCTGGGTCGATCGCAAGCGCGGCCTCGTCTCAACGATCGTGCTCGAGATGGGCGGATCGTCCAACCTGTGCGCGATGCTGCGCCCCGGCGAACCCGTGGTGCTGATGGGCCCGACCGGCACCGCGACGCACTTCGAGCCCGGCGAAACCGCGGTGCTCGTGGGTGGCGGCCTAGGCAATGCGGTGCTGTTCTCCATCGGCCAGGCACTGCGCGCGGCGGGATCGCGCGTGCTTTATTTCGCCGGCTACAAGAAGCAGATCGACCGCTACAAGGTGCCGGAGATCGAGGCAGCCGCCGACGTCATTGTCTGGTGCTGCGACGAGGAGCCGGGATTCACGCCGCAGCGGCCGCAGGATCGCGCATTCGTCGGCAACATCGTGCAGGCGATGGAAGCCTACGCATCGGGCCGGCTCGGCCCCCAGGAGATTGCGCTCTCCGAAGGCCGCCGCATCATCGCGATCGGATCGGACCGGATGATGGCCGCGGTCGCGCGCGCGCGCCACGGCGTGCTCGCGCCGCACCTCGATCCGCGCCACTTCGCGATCGGCTCCATCAATTCGCCGATGCAGTGCATGATGAAGGAAATCTGCGCGCAATGCCTGCAGCCGCATCGCGATCCGGCGACCGGCAAGGTGACGTACGTATTCTCCTGCTTCAACCAGGACCAGTCGCTCGACGCAGTGGATTTTCACGCGCTGTCCGACCGCCTGCGCCAGAATTCGCTCCAGGAAAAATTGACCGCGCAGTGGATCCGGCACTGCCTGCCGGAATTGCGCGCAAGCCACCCGCTGGTGTAGCGGCCCCCACGGCGATGAACGCGGCCGAACGACTGCTGTGCGAAGGCGCCGCGCGGTCGGTCGCGCTGGAATGCGCCGACGAGCGCATCGATTACGGATCCCTGCGGGACGCCGTGCGGCGAAGCGGCGGCGCATGGCGTGCGCTCGGCGTCGAGCCCGGCACTCGCGCGGTGATCTTCGCCCGCGACAGCATCGGCTGGGTGGTCGCGTATCTAGGCGTGATCTGGGCGGGCGGCGTCGCGATCGGCGTCAATCCGCGCCTGCCTGCCGCCGATCTCGCGCCGATACTCGCCGACAGCGAAGTGCAATTCGTCTGGTGCGACGCCGAAGACGCGTCGATGCTCCGTGCAATCGTGCAGGCGCTGCCCGCGGCGCCGGTCGTCGTCGCGAACGGCGGCGACGGGGAAACGGATTGGCCGGACGCGCTCGCCGCGGCGGCTCCGATCGACGCCTGCGCGCGGCGCGACGACGATCCCGCGCTCTGGATCGGCACGTCGGGCACGACCGGCGTTCCCAAGGGCGTTGTGCATCCGCATCGCATCGCCGCCGAACCGGAGCGATTCGCCCGCGACGTGCTGCATGCCGGACCCGCGGACCGGTTCTATTCGAGCTCGAAGCTCTTCTTTGCATACGCGCTCGCCAACAGCCTTTTTGCCGGACTGCGGCTCGGCGCGACGGTGATCCTCGATCGCGAGCGCGCGTCTCCGGAGCGCGTGCTGGCAATGGTCGAGCGCCATCGGCCCACGATTGTGTTCACGGTGCCGACGCTCTACAACCGGATGCTGCTCGACGGCGTTGCCCCGAAACTCGCCTGCTACGGCATCCGCCATTTCGTGTCCGCCGGCGAAGCGTTGCCTTCCAGCGTTCGTGCCGGGTGGGCGCGCGCGACCGGCACCGCGCCCGTGTCGGGTTACGGCACTTCGGAAACGCTGTGCCTGGTGCTCTACGGCGACGACGACTCGGGCCTGCTCCGACCGACGCCCGGCACGACGCTGCAATTCGGCGCGGCGGACCCGCAGGCGCCGCAGCGCATCTGGATTTCGAGCCCGGCGCTGGCGCAAGGCTACTGGCGGCGTCCCGATGCGCAGGCGGACGGGTTTCGCGACGGCTGGTTTTCTCCGGGAGACATCTTCATCCGCCACCGCGAGGGCGGGCTGGAATTCGCGGGGCGGAGCGACGATCTGCTGAAGGTCTCGGGGCAGTGGGTGAGCACGCTCTGGATCGAGCATGCGCTGGCCGAGGCCTGCGGCGATGCGGTGGAGCAGGTGGCGGCGGTGGGCGCGTCGACGGAGGAGGGGCTCGTCTCGATCGCGGTGCTCGCTGTCGCCGCGGCCGGGCGCGAGGGTGTCGCGCGGGAACGCCTTGCCACCGGCATCGAACGCCTGCCCAAGTACCGCCGTCCGGCGTGGGTGCATTGGGTGTCGGCACTTCCCCAGACGGCGACGGGAAAGCTGCAGCGGAGCCGCCTGCGCGAGGTCCACGAACATGCACTGACGCAAAAGGTCGCCGGCTGACCCGGGGCACGGTCGCCCCGGACGGCCCGCCGCATGCACCGCCCTCCTGCCGGGGAGGCCGACAGCCGCGCGATTGTCGCGGAATTTGGCCCATGTCAAACCTCGGGGCCGCGACGGTCGTACGATGGCAGGCTGCGGCAGGACGACCGTCCTGCCGGCAACCACTCACCAGCTGCCGCGGAGGAACGATGATCACGCAAACCGTGGAATCGATCGTGAAGGGCAAGGCAATTCAGGAAGTCGTGCGCGTTCCGGCGTCGGCCACCGTGGCGGATGCCGTCGTGGCGATGACAAAGCGCGAAATGGGGTCGGTCCTCGTCGGCGAACCCGGCGGCGCCATCCAGGGCATCTTCACCGAGCGCGATGTCATGCGCCGCGTTGTAGGGGAAGGGCGCGACCCGAAGACGACGAAGGTATCGGCGGTGATGAGCCCCAACGTCAGGCACGTGCAGGCGACGGCAACCATCGAAGAAGCGCTCCGCCTCATGGTCGTGCACGGCTACCGGCATCTGCTGGTCGATCGCGACGGCACGATCGAGGGCCTCATCTCGATCCGGGACCTCATGTGCGCGCTGGTGCTGCCCGACGCGCCGATCGCGGCCGAGGGCCGCGTGGGCGTGATCCGCGCGCGTGCCGAGGAGACGATTCACGATCTCGAAGGCATGAAGTCGAAGCCCTAGACTTTGTGGTGACGCGATGGCGCCTTCGCGGCGCCGCCGCCCGCATGCAGTAGAATTGTCGACGCCACCGCGCGGCTGTGCCGCGCCGGTACAGCATTTCCGCGCATTTACCGCGCTTTTGCGTCGACCCACGCCGAGTTTCCACATGCGAATCTTCAACTTCAGCGCCGGGCCCGCGGTGCTGCCCGAGGACGTGCTGCGCACCGCGGCGTCCGAGATGCTCGACTGGCACGGCAGCGGCATGTCGGTGATGGAGATGAGCCACCGCGGCAAGGAATTCATCTCGATCCACGAAAAGGCGCAGGCCGACCTGCGCGAGCTCCTGGCCGTCCCGGCGAATTACAAGGTCCTGTTCCTGCAGGGCGGTGCCATTGCAGAGAACGCCGTCGTGCCGATGAACCTGCTCGGTGCGCGGACGTCGGCCGACTACGTCAACACCGGCGAGTGGTCGAAGAAGTCGATCAAGGAGGCGAAGAAGTACTGCACCGTCAACGTTGCCGCCAGCAGCGAGGACCGCGGCTTCACCTACGTGCCGGCGCAAGCCGCGTGGAAGACGAGCCGCGACGCCGCATACGTGCACGTCTGCACCAACGAGACCATCGGCGGCGTCGAGTACCACTGGACGCCGGACACGGGCGACGTCCCCCTGGTCGCCGACATGTCCTCGCACATCCTCTCGCGCGCGATCGACGTCGCGAAATACGGCGTGATCTACGCCGGTGCGCAGAAGAACATGGGCCCGGCCGGCCTCACGGTCGTGATCGTGCGCGACGACCTGCTGGATCGCGCGCTGCCGATCACGCCCTCGGTGTTCCACTGGAAAGAGCAGGCCGACAGCGATTCGATGCTGAACACGCCCGCCACGTATTCGATCTACATCGCCGGCCTCGTCTTCGCATGGCTGAAGGCGCGGGGCGGAATCGCCGCGATCGAGCGCGCGAACATTGCCAAGGCTGCGCTTCTCTACGACTATCTCGATCGCACCGAGTTCTACCGCAATCCGGTGCAGCGCGAGGACCGCTCGCGGATGAATGTGCCGTTCAAGCTTCGCGACGAGGCGCTGGACGAGGCGTTCCTCAAGGGCGCAAAGGAGCGCGGGATGGTCCAGCTCAAGGGTCACCGCGCGGTCGGCGGCATGCGGGCGTCGATCTACAACGCGATGCCGGTCGACGGCGTGAGGACGCTCGTCGATTACATGCGGGACTTCGAAAAGCGCCACGGCTGACGGCGGTCATGGTCCGCTACCAGATCCTCGCCCTCAACCACATCTCGAGCCACGGGCTGCATCGCCTTCCGGCGGCGCGTTACGCCGTGGGCAAGACGGTCACCGAGCCGGACGCCATTCTCGTCCGCTCGGCCGACATGCACGCGATGTCCATTCCCGCGAGCGTGCGCGCGATCGGTCGTGCCGGCGCCGGCACCAACAACATCCCGGTGGCAAGAATGTCGGAGCGCGGCGTTCCCGTCTTCAATGCGCCGGGCGCCAATGCGAATGCCGTCAAGGAGCTGGTGCTCGCGACACTCCTCATGGCGGCGCGCAACATCGTCCCGGCATTGCGCTACGTCGACAGTCTCGACGTCAGCGCGCCCGATCTCGCGAAGCACGTCGAGGACGCCAAGAAGCAGTTTGCCGGCGTCGAGCTTCCCGGGCGCACGCTGGGGGTCGTTGGCCTTGGTGCCATCGGCGGCCTGGTCGCGGACACGGCGCTGAAGCTCGGAATGAAGGTGATCGGATTCGATCCGGAGATCACCGTTGAGGCCGCCTGGCGGCTGCCGTCCGCCGTGCGCAAGGCGCACAGCCTCGAGGAGCTGCTGAAGCAATCCGATTTCGTGACGCTGCATCTGCCGCTCAACGAGCGCACCCGTCATCTCATCGATGCGTCGCGCCTCGCCGGGATGAAATCCGGCGCGGCGCTGCTCAACTTTGCCCGCGACGCGATCGTCGACGAGGCGGCGGTCGCCGCAGCGTTGCGCGCCGGTACCATCAGGCACTTCCTGTGCGATTTCCCGAGCGCGGCGCTGGCGGGCCTGCCCAACGCCGGTGCACTGCCCCATCTCGGCGCATCGACCGCGGAAGCGGAGGAGAACTGCGCGATCATGGTGGTCGACCAGGTCCGCGAATACCTCGAGAACGGAACGATCGTCAACGCGGTCAACTTTCCGGACGTCGAAATGCAGCGCGAATCGCCCTACCGTGTCGCGATCGCCAATGCGAACGTGCCGAACATGCTGGGCCAGATCTCCACGGCGATGGCGCGGGCGGGGCTCAACATCCACACGATGGTCAACAAGTCCCGCGGCGACATGGCCTACACGCTGGTCGACGCGGACAGCGCGGTCGACGACGGGACCATTCGGGCGATCGCGGCGATCGACGGTGTCCTCTCGGTGCGCGCGATCCCGCGTCTCGATGACGCCTAGGCCGCCGCACGAGACCCTGTGGACGCCGCAGGGTGCGGCGAAGGCGGGAGTCGCGGGCGGCAGCGCAGCGTTTCAGTCAGGCGGCTGATGCGGTTCATCCTCACGCTGCTGTCGCGCACGCCGCTGGCGCTCCTGTATGTCTGGAGCTGGCTCATTTTCGTGGGCGCGTTTCATGTGGCCCGCTGGCGTCGCGAGCAGGTCGAGCGCGATGTCGACATCTCGTTTGCCGACCGTACGCCGGACGAGCGCGCGGCCATCGTCAAGGCATCGTATCGCCATGCGGCCGACATGCTGGTGGAAATGTTCTGGGGCTTCGCCGCGTCGGCGGAGGCGCTGAAGGCAAGGGTTGTCTTCGAGAATCCTGAAATCGTGCAGCGCTACGTCGACGCGGCACGCTCGGTCGTGCTGCTCGCGCCGCATTACGGAAACTGGGAATGGCTTTTTCTCGCCGGCGGAGCGCGCTTCGGCATTCCGATCGACACGGTCTACCAGCCGCACCGCCTTCCATCCGTCGAGAAGTTCCTGCTCGAGGCCCGCACGCGTTTCGGCGGCGCGGCTATTCCGCGCGCGGACTTCGTATTCGAGATGATGCGCCGTGCCGACACGCCGCACGCGTATTCGCTGATCGCCGATCAGACGCCGCGGCCGGACGAGCGCAAGCACTGGACGAAATTTCTCGGTCGCGATACGGCGTTCTACGTCGGCGCCGACCACATCGCCCGCTTTCTCGACGCCGCCGTGCTCTACGTCGCGATGCGCCGCGTCGCCCGCGGTCGCTATTCGGTGCGCCTCGAGGTGCTCGCGGAGCCGCCCTACGCCAACAACCGAGGCGAAGAGATCATGGAACGGTTTGCCCGGCGCGCCGAGGCCGCGGTAAAGGAGTCGCCGGCGGAATTCCTGTGGATTCAGAAGCGCTGGAAATACCCGCGGCCAACCGACGAGTAGCGCGAAGGGCAGGGGGGCGCGGCTCGTGCCGCTAGGCGTGCACTGCGGCGGGCGCGGATGCGAGCGGAAGGGACTGCGTCTTGAGGCCGATCGGCACGCACGCCGACAGCGCGAGGATGAGTGCAATGAGGATCGTCGTGCGCATCGGACCGCCTTGGTCGGTGTCGGAATCCGGGCCGGCTTGTTCCGGGTGCCGCGCATGGCGCGACGGCGGGCGGCGAAGCCGGGGTCGCGCCGATTATCGCGCGACACCCCGCGCGATGGGAAATTAATATGGGTCAGCCGAAGGCGGTTGCCAGAGCGCCACGGTCACGAGATAGGGCGCCGGTGCCGACACCGAGTGAAGCCTCCACGCGGCGGGCACGTAGGGCGGAGGACCGTCCACCAATGCCACGCGATCGACGTCGACGTGTATGCGCGCGAACGGCGCTATCAGCCCGTCGCCGGTCGCCTTGCTCATGGCTTCCTTGCAGGTCCAGTAGCGCAGGAAGCGCGCGCGACGCTCGTCGTCCGGCATCGCCTCGAGCGCCGTTCGCTCTGCGGCCGCGAGGAACTTCTTCGAGAGACGATCCGCGCCGACCGTCCGGTCGCCACGCTCGACGTCGATGCCGATGCGGCCGCGGCGCGTGATGCCGATGACCGCGACGCCATTTGTGTGCGACACGTTGAAGTCGAGGGCGCCTTCCGCGAGTTCGGGCCGGCCGCGCCGGCCGCGCCGGATGTCGATTTCGCCGGGCTCCGCAGCGAGGGCGTGGCCCAGCACGAGGCGCAGCGCACCGCGACCGGCAATCCAGCGCCGGCGGAGGATTTCGGTGCCAAAACGCGCCGCGCGCGCATGTTCGGCCGGTGCGAGCAGTGCGGTCCGGTATGACAGGGCTTTGGCGTCGACATCGAGCTCGCACCACCACAGGTCGACGTCGGGCGTCACCCGAGCAAGCGCGCGCGGTGCGTCACTGCATGTCGAGTCGTGCGGATTCACGGGCCCCTGCGCCGGCTGAACGGCGCACGCTTCGATTTCCTGCAATGCGCCTCGTCCTCGTCCTGTTGTCGCGGCTGCCGCTGGAAGTGCTCTACGCGGCAGGCGCTGTCGTTGCATTCGTCGCCTTTCGCCTGCTGCGCTGGCGCCGGGCGGTGGCGCGCGCGAATCTCCAGCTCGCGTTTCCGGAGCTCGACGCCGCCACGCGCGCGTCGCTGCTGCGACGATCGTACCGCAATCTCGGCGAGATCATCGCCGAGGTGCTGTGGAGCTGCAGGGCCACGCCGGCCGAGATCGCTGCGCGGGTGGTGATCGAGAACCCCGAGGTCGTCAACGCCGAGACCCGGGCGGGGCGCTCCGTGCTTCTGATGACCGCGCATTTCTGCAATTGGGAATGGCAGGTCCTCGCGGGCAACGGCGTGCTCGACCGTCCCATGCATCCTGTCTACAAGCCGCGACGGCAGGCGTCGCTCGAGCGGTTCGCGGTCGAGGCGCGGGCACGCTTCGGCGGCACGCCTATTCCGCACAAGGCGCTCACTCGCGAGCTCATCCGGCACCGGAGCGAGCCCCGTGTCTATGCAATGGTGGCGGACCAGATCCCGACGATCGACGAGCCCAAGCACTGGACGCATTTCCTGGGGAACGAAACCGCCTTTTTCGTCGGCGCCGATGCCGTTGCGCGAATTCTCGCGGCGCCCGTCCTTTTCGTCGACATGCAGCGCGTGCGGCGCGGGCACTATCGGGTGCGCCTCGAGCGCATCGCTGCACCCCCGTATGCGCCGGGCCGCGGCTTCGACATCGTGGAGCGATATGCGCAGGCGCTCGAGCGGGAAATCCGGGTGAGCCCGGCGGATTGGCTTTGGGTGCACAACCGGTGGAAATATCCAAAGGCATAGCAATTGCGCCCTGGGCCGACTTTTCGCTCGAAGGCGCGGCATTCTCCCCCATCGGAAGGGTCAGTTTGGCGTGGAAGCCTTCCATTCCGCGGCTTACCGGGGTTGCGTTGTTGCGCTGCGGCGTCTATAATCTCACCTCTTCGCTGCTATGCCGCCCGGCGCAGTTTTGCCGGGCTTTGCGTTAGCCGCCTGTTCCTTAAAAATTTGCAACCGATAGGTGTGGGCGCTTGGGATGTCATGGCGCTCTGGGGAGGTGTCACGCGAGTGATGCTGTCCTGGGGTGAAGAGACATATTAGGTGCTCACACGACGCAAAGACGCTCTCGTTTCGCAAGGGATGGGGGCGCAAGTCTTGTCTTGATCCTTTTGGGAAACTGAGGGGGTTGGGATGGGGCCAACGTCGATTGAGTGACTTTGAAGAGATCGAACTTTTTCAAGTGAAGAGTTTGATCCTGGCTCAGATTGAACGCTGGCGGCATGCTTTACACATGCAAGTCGAGCGGCAGCGCGGGGGCAACCCTGGCGGCGAGCGGCGAACGGGTGAGTAATGCATCGGAACGTATCCCGTAGTGGGGGACAACGCCGGGAAACCGGCGCTAATACCGCATATGCTCTACGGAGGAAAGTGGGGGACCCGCAAGGGCCTCACGCTATGGGAGCGGCCGATGTCCGATTAGCTAGTTGGTGAGGTAAAGGCTTACCAAGGCGACGATCGGTAGCTGGTCTGAGAGGATGATCAGCCACACTGGGACTGAGACACGGCCCAGACTCCTACGGGAGGCAGCAGTGGGGAATTTTGGACAATGGGGGCAACCCTGATCCAGCCATGCCGCGTGAGTGAAGAAGGCCTTCGGGTTGTAAAGCTCTTTTGTCCGGGAAGAAAAGGCTTCTCCTAATAAGGGGGGTTCTTGACGGTACTGGAAGAATAAGCACCGGCTAACTACGTGCCAGCAGCCGCGGTAATACGTAGGGTGCGAGCGTTAATCGGAATTACTGGGCGTAAAGCGTGCGCAGGCGGTTCGTTAAGTCAGATGTGAAAGCCCCGGGCTCAACCTGGGAACTGCATTTGAGACTGGCGAGCTGGAGTGTGGCAGAGGGGGGTGGAATTCCACGTGTAGCAGTGAAATGCGTAGAGATGTGGAGGAACACCGATGGCGAAGGCAGCCCCCTGGGCTAACACTGACGCTCAGGCACGAAAGCGTGGGGAGCAAACAGGATTAGATACCCTGGTAGTCCACGCCCTAAACGATGTCAACTGGGTGTTCGGGAAGCGATTTCTGGGTACCGTAGCTAACGCGAGAAGTTGACCGCCTGGGGAGTACGGCCGCAAGGTTAAAACTCAAAGGAATTGACGGGGACCCGCACAAGCGGTGGATGATGTGGATTAATTCGATGCAACGCGAACAACCTTACCTACCCTTGACATGTCCGGAACCCTGCTGAGAGGTGGGGGTGCCCGAAAGGGAATCGGAACACAGGTGCTGCATGGCTGTCGTCAGCTCGTGTCGTGAGATGTTGGGTTAAGTCCCGCAACGAGCGCAACCCTTGTCCCTAGTTGCTACGCAAGGGCACTCTAGGGAGACTGCCGGTGACAAACCGG
This sequence comes from uncultured beta proteobacterium, assembly GCA_963717695.1. GTDB lineage: Bacteria > Pseudomonadota > Gammaproteobacteria > Burkholderiales > Casimicrobiaceae > CAIWHR01. The sequence continues at coordinate 664,912 of CAVQWR010000007.1, forward strand.
AGGAAGGTGGGGATGACGTCAAGTCCTCATGGCCCTTATGGGTAGGGCTTCACACGTCATACAATGGTCGGTACAGAGGGTTGCCAACCCGCGAGGGGGAGCCAATCCCAGAAAGCCGATCGTAGTCCGGATTGCAGTCTGCAACTCGACTGCATGAAGTCGGAATCGCTAGTAATCGCGGATCAGCATGTCGCGGTGAATACGTTCCCGGGTCTTGTACACACCGCCCGTCACACCATGGGAGCGGGATGTACCAGAAGCAGCTAGCCTAACCGCAAGGGGGGCGGTTGCCACGGTGCGTTTCGTGACTGGGGTGAAGTCGTAACAAGGTAGCCGTATCGGAAGGTGCGGCTGGATCACCTCCTTTCTCGGAAACCGGAGTCAGGTCAGAAGACGAGGTCGGCAACGACCGCGCTCGACTGTCTGCACTCCCACTGTGATGTCCGAAGTGCCCACAACCTATCGGCTGCAGCAGCAAGAAGGCAAACGCGCGGCAGCGCCGGACAGCCAGGACACCGGGCCTGTAGCTCAGTTGGTTAGAGCACCGTCTTGATAAGGCGGGGGTCGATGGTTCGAATCCATCCAGACCCACCAGAATGCAAACCGGGGTTTTACGAGTGAACATGGCGCCGCGCCTGGCGAGAAGCGAGCAGGGCGAGGCGTGAGGGGCCGACGTGTAGACCCAAGCTACACGAGGCCTCGAGCAACGACGCCATGCGACGCTTATCGGCAGGCGAAGGGGCTGTAGCTCAGTTGGGAGAGCACCTGCTTTGCAAGCAGGGGGTCGTCGGTTCGATCCCGTCCAGCTCCACCAATGCGCCAGAGATCAAAGCTAAGCGGTAGTCGTTTAGCTCTGGTTTTTAGCCAGACCTGAATATCGGTTGTTCTTTAACAAAACGGAAGAAGTAAAGGTCTTGCTCGGAAGGGCGGGCTTTGGCGCGAGCTAAAGTCTGGCTGGAAGAGTGAGATTGGGTTGGATTGTATTGTCCTCGTGCACGCTGTGAGTTCGGTGTGTGCGGGGGGCGCAAACGCCCGTGATGTTGAGCGAATGTCAGTGCTCAGTGTTATGGGGTCAAGCGACTAAGTGCATGTGGTGGATGCCTTGGCGATCACAGGCGATGAAGGACGTGGCAGCCTGCGAAAAGCTGCGGGGAGCTGGCAAACGAGCGATGATCCGCAGATGTCCGAATGGGGAAACCCGGCCCGCAAGGGTCACTCCCACCTGAATCCATAGGGTGGGTAGAGCGAACCCGGTGAACTGAAACATCTCAGTAGCCGGAGGAACAGAAATCAACCGAGATTCCCAGAGTAGTGGCGAGCGAAATGGGAGTAGCCATCGCGATTTAGCAGTTGTCTCAGGAGAACGGTCTGGAAAGGCCGGCCGCAGTGGGTGATAGCCCCGTAACCGAAGAGACGATTGTGGAACCAGGCGCGAGAGAAGTAGGGCGGGACACGTGAAATCCTGTCTGAAGATGGGGGGACCATCCTCCAAGGCTAAATACTCGTGATCGACCGATAGTGAACCAGTACCGTGAGGGAAAGGCGAAAAGAACCCCGGGAGGGGAGTGAAATAGATCCTGAAACCGCATGCATACAAACAGTCGGAGCCCTAGCTTCAATGGCCTTCAGTAGGTGAAGGCGATTCAATTGCTCTACTTCCTGAGTGGAAGCGGAGGGCCATTGAAGCTGGGGTGACGGCGTACCTTTTGTATAATGGGTCAGCGACTTACGTGGTGTGGCGAGCTTAACCGAATAGGGGAGGCGCAGCGAAAGCGAGTCCGAACAGGGCGATTCAGTCACATAGCGTAGACCCGAAACCGGATGATCTACCCATGGCCAGGCTGAAGGTGGGGTAACACTCACTGGAGGGCCGAACCCACTCCCGTTGAAAAGGTAGGGGATGAGCTGTGGGTAGGGGTGAAAGGCTAATCAAATCCGGAAATAGCTGGTTCTCTCCGAAAACTATTTAGGTAGTGCCTCAGGTATCACCGACGGGGGTAGAGCACTGTAATGGTGGCGGGGGTCATTGTGACTTACCGTGCCATAGCAAACTCCGAATACCGTTGAGTGCGAGCCTGGGAGACAGACATCGGGTGCTAACGTCCGGTGTCGAGAGGGAAACAACCCAGACCGCCAGCTAAGGTCCCCAAGACACGGTTAAGTGGGAAACGAGGTGGGAAGGCACAGACAGCCAGGATGTTGGCTTAGAAGCAGCCATCATTTAAAGAAAGCGTAATAGCTCACTGGTCGAGTCGTCCTGCGCGGAAGATGTAACGGGGCTCAAACCGTGCACCGAAGCTGTGGATCGCGCACCTGATTCAAACTGCTTGTCGAAGCGAAAGCTTGGGCGAGGCTCACTTGCATGTGGTTGTGCAAGTTAAGCGCCGTAAGGCGCGGCCGAGACCAAAGCGCCCCTCACTGGAGAGTCGGTGAGGGTGTCGCGAGGATGACAGGAGGTTTGAATCAGGTGCGTGATGGTAGGAGAGCGTTCCGTAGGGCTGTGAAGGTGAGTCGAGAGGCTTGCTGGAGCCATCGGAAGTGCGAATGCTGACATGAGTAGCGATAAACAGAGTGAAAAGCTCTGTCGCCGAAAGCCCAAGGTTTCCTGCGCCACGTTCATCGGCGCAGGGTGAGTCGGCCCCTAAGGTGAGGACGAGAGTCGTAGCCGATGGGAAGCAGGTCAATATTCCTGCACCGATTCGAGATGCGATGGGGGGACGGAGAAGGTTACCGCGGCCGGGTGTTGGAAGTCCCGGTTTAAGCGTGTAGGCGTGGCCCTTAGGCAAATCCGGGGGTCTTAGCTGAGGCGTGATGACGAGGGCCGGCTTGCCGGCCTGAAGTGCGCGATACCCTGCTTCCAGGAAAAGCCTCTAAGCTTCAGTCTCGAATTGACCGTACCGCAAACCGACACAGGTGGGCAGGATGAATATTCTAAGGCGCTTGAGAGAACTCAGGAGAAGGAACTCGGCAAATTAGCACCGTAACTTCGGGATAAGGTGCGCCCCTGGTAGGTGAAGGCGTACAGCTGGAGCCGAGAGGGGCCGCAGAGAAATGGTGGCTGCGACTGTTTAACAAAAACACAGCACTCTGCAAAGACGAAAGTCGACGTATAGGGTGTGACGCCTGCCCGGTGCCGGAAGGTTAAATGATGGGGTGCAAGCTCTTGATTGAAGCCCCGGTAAACGGCGGCCGTAACTATAACGGTCCTAAGGTAGCGAAATTCCTTGTCGGGTAAGTTCCGACCTGCACGAATGGCGTAACGATGGCCACACTGTCTCCTCCTGAGACTCAGCGAAGTTGAAGTGTTTGTGAAGATGCAATCTACCCGCGGCTAGACGGAAAGACCCCGTGCACCTTTACTGTAGCTTTGCATTGGACTGTGACAAGACTTGTGTAGGATAGCTGGGAGCCTTTGAAGCGCTGTCGCTAGATGGCGTGGAGGCAACGTTGAAATACCAGCCTGGTGTTGTTGCGGTTCTAACCTGGGTCCATTAACTGGATCGGGGACCGTGCATGGTAGGCAGTTTGACTGGGGCGGTCTCCTCCCAAAGAGTAACGGAGGAGCTCGAAGGTTTCCTAGGTACGGTCGGACATCGTACTGATAGTGCAATGGCACAAGGAAGCTTGACTGCGAGCCTGACAAGGCGAGCAGGTGCGAAAGCAGGACATAGTGATCCGGTGGTTCTGTATGGAAGGGCCATCGCTCAACGGATAAAAGGTACGCCGGGGATAACAGGCTGATACCGCCCAAGAGTTCATATCGACGGCGGTGTTTGGCACCTCGATGTCGGCTCATCACATCCTGGGGCTGTAGCCGGTCCCAAGGGTATGGCTGTTCGCCATTTAAAGTGGTACGTGAGCTGGGTTCAAAACGTCGTGAGACAGTTTGGTCCCTATCTGCCGTGGGCGCTGGAGATTTGACGGGGGCTGCTCCTAGTACGAGAGGACCGGAGTGGACGTACCGCTGGTGTACCGGTTGTGACGCCAGTCGCATCGCCGGGTAGCTATGTACGGAAGCGATAACCGCTGAAAGCATCTAAGCGGGAAACGTGCCTGAAGATGAGATCTCCCGGGGACTTGATCCCCCTGAAGGGTCGTGGCAGACCACCACGTTGATAGGCCGGGTGTGGAAGGGCAGTAATGCCTTGAGCTAACCGGTACTAATAGCCCGTGCGGCTTGACCCCATAACCGTGTGCACTGACCACGGTGCGTTGCGCTACACCAATCCAACCCTTTACTTCTTCCTCCGGGTGCCGACATCACGTCCGCGCCCGACGCTCAATGCCTGACGACCTTAGCCCGCCGGCCCCACCCCTTCCCATCCCGAACAGGACCGTGAAACGGCGGCACGCCGATGATAGTGTGGATTACCCATGCGAAAGTAGGTCATCGTCAGGCACCCTACAATAAGAAAGCCCGGCCTTCGCGCCGGGCTTTCTTATTTCGTGCATTGCGCCGCCGAAAGCAGGACGCAGCCGACGTTCGCTTCGACATCACGCCATAAAAACGGCCCGCGATCTGCGGGCCGTCCGGTGCCGCACGAACACGCGTTTCGTCAGGGTGCGGCCAGCCCCTTGGCGAGCTGACCATTCGTGATCGCCTTGTCGCCGACGGAGATCGAACCGCTGCCGTCGATGTCCCGCAGGAAGTTGGCCGCGGTCACCGGCTGCGCCAGCGCGGCGTTGACAAGAGCGACGTCCGCGATCGTCACCACGCGATCCTGGCTTGTGTCGCCGGAGAGCAGCCCGATCCGCGCCGTGCCGACACCGCCCGTGCCGCCGTCCGACGCCGAAACGTTCGTCAGCGCTACCGTCACGTATTGCTGGTTCGTGACGTTGCTGAGTGCGACGACGACTTCGTTGCCGCTGAATGTCGGGGCGGCGGCCGTCGCCGTACCTTCGGTCACCGTGACGGTTGCTCCCATGACGGGCTTGTCGAACCTGAACACAAGCGTGTGCGCGGGCCCCGTCCGCGGCTCGGTGGTGGGGCTGGTCGTAGCCAGCGACAGCGCGAGATCGAATGTTCCCGCGGCACCGTGCGTCCTTCGCATCGACGCGCCCTGCAGCACCGGCGCATTCGACGGACCGGCAGCCAGGACGACCTGCGCAAGATTTGCGCTGACGGACGCCGAATTGGACGAATCGCCCGAGTAGCTCGCCGTCATGGCGTGCGTCGCCTGCGTCAATGCGTTGCTCGCGCACGTTGCAGTGCGTGTATTGCCGGCGCCCGTCAGCGCAACCGCGCCGCACCCGGCAAGTGCCGACGCGCCATCCATGAACGCAACGGTGCCGGTCGGCGCCGCGCCGGTGACCGATGCCGTGAACGTGACGCTCTGCCCGACCATCGCCGGGTTGAGGGACGATGCCAGGATCGTCGCGCTGGGTGACGGGCCGACCGATTGCGACAGCGGGGGACTCGTCGATCCGGAGTTGTTCGCGTCGCCCGCGTAGTCCGCGGTGATGCTGTGCGTGCCGTTGGCGAGGCCGGAAGTCGTGCACGCCGCGGTGCGGATGTTGCCGCTTCCCGTCAGCGCGACGGCCGCACACCCGGCGATCGATGTTCCGCCATCCTTGAAGTTGACGTTTCCGGTCGGCGCCGTCGCCGACACCGTGGCCGTGAAGGTCACGTTCTGCCCCGTCATCGACGGATTGATCGAGCTCGCAATGCCGGTCGTGCTTCCGGAGAGGCCGACTGCCTGCGAGAGCACGGGGCTCGTGGACGAATTGTTGACGGCATCGCCCGCGAAGACCGCGGTGATGCTGTGCGTGCCGGCCGCCAGCGTGGACGTGGAGCACGTGGCAGTGCGAACATTCCCGCTGCCGGTCAATGCGACGGCGCTGCATCCGGCGATGGAAGTGGCGCCGTCCTTGAAATTGAAGGCACCCGTCGGCGCCGCGCCCGTCACCGTCGCGGTGAACGTGATGCTGGTCGCCGGCGGCGCCGGGTTGAGCGAACTCGCGACCGTCGACGCGCTGGGCGCCTTGTTCACGACCTGCGTCAGCGTCGTGCTGGACGCGCCGGCATGTGTGGAATTTCCAGCGTAGACGGCCACAATGCTGTGGGTGCCCGGAACCGTCGTGAAAGCTGCCGTCGTGCAGCTCACTGTGTAGGTTGGTCCGGCGCCGCTGAGCGGAATTGGGCTGCACCCGGCAATCGCGCCACCCGCTTCTACGAAGTTGACGTTGCCGGTCAGGCCGCTGCCGCCCACCGTAGTGGTGAAGGTGACGGAGGCCGCATATGGCGCAGGAGTTAGCGACGTCGAGGGTGCCGTGATTGTCGAAGCGGTCGTGCCTGGAGCCGTCACCTGAACGCTCAGGGCGCTTGCCGTTGCAGACAGCACGCTGATGCTGATGCCGTAAATCGCGTCGGTGTACGTCTGCCCGGCCAGCAGCGCAGCGTCGCCGAACGAACCAGTGGCAGGCGTCATGTCGAGAAGCTCCGTGTCGTCGCTGCCGGAAGTCTTGTCGAACGGAGATTGGACCCGCACCTGCGCGCCGGCATTCGGATAGGTCGGGGGCTTGAGGAACGCGTCGAATGTTCCGACGGGCTGGCGATATTCGATCCAGTACGTGCGGCTTGCATTGCTCGTTGGAATTCGCACGCCATAAGTCGTGAGGCCGCCGGTCTCGATGGGGTTCAGTGTGTAGGTCGCCGTCCCGCTTGTATGATTCTTTCGTTGCGCCGCCGTCGTCCAGCCGAGCCGGTCCTTCTGCATCGCATTGAAGTGGCCGGTGTTGGAGCTGTTGCCCATCGTGCTGAAGGGGTCGCCATATTCGGCAACTGACGTGGATGGTGCCGCACCCCATGTCACTCCGGCACAGCGAAGGCTGCCCGCGTGCAGCAGGCCGAAGTTGTGGCCGAGTTCGTGGCCGATGACCCAGAGCGCGGAGGTATTGTTGGAATACGCGCGCGCGAAGCCGACGTAGGCGAGACCGGCCCAGCCGCAGCCGCCCACGTTGTTGAAGACGTAGAGCGGCCCGGTGTACGTTGCCTGAGCGATGTAGCCACGTGCGCGTGGCGGCGTTCTCCGCCGCGGCGGCGATGACGTTAATGTCGCAGTTTGGTTTGCCGCTCGAATCGACGCCCTGCAGGTGCTTCGACAAGAGAAAGCCGCCCGAGCCGTTGTCGGCGGCAATGCCGGCAAGCTGTTGCTGCCCATACGACGCTTCGTTGTAGAACTCCTTCGCGCTCTTGGTGGGCAGGCTGCCGAAGACGGCCGTGTTGAGCGACGCCGTTGTGAAGGGATCGGCACCATAGACGAACGGGTCCGCGACCGTACCGGTTCCGGCGGTTGGGAACTTGACAGGCAGCACGAGGTAGCTCGTGGTCACCGGCGCGCCGCTGGTGATCGGGCCGATCAAGCGACATCGCGCTCGCCGGGGCTGAGTATCACGATGTCGGTGGGCGCGATCTCGTCGCTCGACAGCATGTCGCCCGTGACCGACACGCGCATCCCGTTTTCGAGTCCCGAGAGAAGTGCGGCAAGCGCGACGCGCACCTGCTGGCCGTCGTCGGTGACGACGGCGAAGAAGAACTCGCTCTGCGCTGCGTCAAATTTGTCGACGTGCCCGAGCCTCAGGGTGCCATTGAGCGTCGTCGATCCGACCGACGCGGTCGTCGCGGTACCGGCGAGAAAGTCAATCGACTCGGGAAAGAGGACGCCGCCGTCCGCCATGCCCGCGATGGCGACCGAATCGCCCGGCAGCAGCCCGGTCGCCCCGTTGCCGTTGAGCGTGTAGCGACGACCGTCGCCGGCGACGAGGATGGGAACCCGCCGGGTGGTGCCGTCCACCCGGCTCGTGACGACGATCTCCTGCACCTGTCCCTGCACCGCGACGGCCGTTGCCTCCGGGCCGGGCGCGTTTCGCACTGCAGCAGGCGTGGTCACGTGGTGCGCCGCCGCGGGAAGGGCGAGCGCAAGCGCCATTGCGGCGACGGCAAAGGCGCGAATTGTATGTTTCAGCATGAGAAAGGGCTCCGATCCGCTGCTGGGCGACACCGGCAACGGTCGCACATTTTATGCCATCGGCATTTGTTTGGGGGCAACCGCAGGGCGCCGGCCGAGCGATGGCGCCCAGCGGCGGAACCGTCAAAATAAAGACTTATTTATCAGCCGTTTGCCGACGCCCAGCCAATCATGCAGGCGCAGCGGGCCGACAAGCGGCGTGATCTACGGCGGGCGACAGGCGGCGGCCTATAGCGCAACACCATGCGCGGCACAGGAGTGGGTGAATTCGTGCCGCGGACGGGCAGCCCCGGACGGCAGTCGTTGCGGCAGCGGTGACGGCCGCGTCCGACGCAGCCGAACCGATGCCGCCGCTGGAATGTCAGCGCCGTCGTCCGCCCATCAGCGAGCCCAGCACGCCGCGGACGATCTCGCGCCCGACGGTCGAGCCGACCGTGCGCGCCGCACTCTTCGCCATCGCTTCGACCATGCTGTCCTTGCGCCCGCTGCCGCTCATGAGACCGCCGAGCGAGTCCTTGAGCGAATCCATGAAGCCGCCGCCGACGGGCTTCGCGGGCTCCGTGCCGGCGGTCGACGCTGGCCGCGCGGCCCTTCAGCTTCTCGTAGGCAGATTCGCGATCGACGACTTTCTCGTAGACGCCGGCGACGGCCGACCCGGCGATCACCGCGTTGCGTTCTTCGGGCGTCACTGGGCCGATGCGCGTCGCCGGCGGAAGGACGAACGCGCGCTCGACGACGTTCGGGCGGCCCTTCTCGTCGAGGAACGACACCAGCGCCTCGCCGACGCCGAGCTCCGTGATGACCTTCTGTACGTCGAGGCCCGGATTGGCGCGCAGTCGTGTCGGCCGCGGCCTTGACCGCCTTCTGGTCGCGCGGCGTGAACGCGCGCAGCGCGTGCTGCACGCGATTGCCGAGCTGGCCCAGCACCGTCTCCGGGATGTCGAGCGGATTCTGCGTGACGAAGTAGACGCCCACGCCCTTGGAGCGGATGAGGCGCACGACCTGCTCGATCCTGTTGAGCAGATTCTTCGGCGCATCGGTGAACAGCAGATGCGCCTCGTCGAAGAAGAACACGAGCTTCGGCTTGTCCGGATCGCCGACTTCGGGCAGCCGCTCGAAGAGCTCCGCGAGCAGCCACAGCAGCATCGTCGAGTAGAGCTTCGGCGACGCCATCAGCTTGTCGGCGGCAAGAATGTTGACGATGCCCTTGCCGCCGGGGCCCGTCTGCAGAAGATCGTCGATGTTCAGCATCGGCTCGCCGATGAATTTCTCGGCGCCCTGCTGCTCGAGCGAAAGAAGGCCGCGCTGGATCGCGCCGACCGACGCGGCGGACACGTTGCCGTAGTTCGTCTGGAACTGCTGCGCGTTGTCGCCGACGTATTGCAGCGCCGCGCGAAGATCCTTGAGATCGAGCAGCAGCAGGCCGTTGTCGTCGGCGACCTTGAACACCAGCGTCAGCACGCCTTCCTGCGTCTCGTTGAGGTCGAGCATGCGCGCGAGCAGCAGCGGTCCCATGTCGGACACGGTCGCGCGCACCGGGTGTCCCTGCTCCCCGAACACGTCCCAGAACACGACCGGGCATGCGGCGAACGCGGGCATCTCGGCGCCGATCTGCTTCACGCGGTCGGCGAGCTTCGCCGACGCGGTCCCGGCCTGGGACATGCCGGCGAGGTCGCCCTTGACGTCGGCCATGAACACCGGCACGCCGATCGCGGAGAACCGCTCGGCCATCACCTGCAGCGTCACCGTCTTGCCGGTTCCCGTCGCGCCGGTGATGAGACCGTGCCGGTTGGCGAGCGCAGGAAGAAGCTCGAGGTCGCCGTTGGCCGATTTGGCGATGGGCAGGGGGGAGGTCATCAGCATGCTCCGGCAGGGATCGTTGGCCGGGATATTACCGTGCCGATTATGCCCCGCAGGCGCTTCCCGGCCGTTGCCAACGCTCGCGGGCGCCCGCATTTGTCGCAAACCCCGCCGCCGCGCGCCGGAAAGCCATTTTTTCGGCCCGCCTTTGCAGGGGCGGCGCAGCGGTCCCGCCGCATCCAAGGCCTTCATTTCGGCCGGGATTTCTGATAGGATAGCGGGTGGATTGGAGAGGAAATGGGCTGGGCACAGCCCATTTTTTTTTGCCGAACCGGTTTTGACAATTGACGAACCTGGCCGAACTGCTGGAACGCACGCTGCCCCCGATGGGGTACGAGCTCGTCGACTGGGAAATGAGCCCAGGGGCCGGCTCGTCCGCGTCTTCATCGACAGGCCCGAAGGCACGGGCGCCGCCGTCAATGTCGACGACTGCGCGCGGGTCAGCAACCAGCTCACGCGCCTGTTCGCGGTCGAGAACGTCGACTTCGACCGGCTCGAGGTGTCGTCGCCGGGACTCGACCGGCCGCTCAAGAAGGCGGCGGATTTCGTGCGGTTCGCGGGCAGCGAGGCCGAATTGAAGCTCGCCACGCCGATCGACAACGCGAAGAAGCTGAAGGGCGTCCTGCGCGGCTGCGCCGACGGCGCCGTCAGCGTGGAAACGGCGAAAGGCATTGATCACGGTGCCGCTCGCGGAAATCGACCGCGCCCGGCTGGTGCCGAAGATCGAGTGGAGAAGATCGAGATGAACACGGAACTGCTGCTGCTCGTCGATGCGCTTGCGCGCGAGAAGAACGTGCCGAAGGACATCGTGTTCACGGCGCTCGAGTCGGCGCTCGCCTCGGCCACGAAGAAGCGCTTCCCGACGAGGAAATCGACGCGCGCGTCTCGATCGACCGCGAGACCGGCGACTACGAGTCGTTCCGGCGCTGGACCGTCGTGCCCGACGAGGAGCACGAGGAGCCCGCATACCAGCTCGCGATCACCGACGCCGTGGAGCGCGATCCCGAGCTGAAGCTCGGCGACGTGATCGAGGAGCCGCTCGAGCCGATCGAGTTCGGCCGCATCGGCGCGCAGGCCGCGAAGCAGGTGATCCTGCAGAAGATCCGCGATGCCGAGCGCGAGCAGATCCTGAACGACTTCCTCGAGCGCGAGGACAATCTGCTCACCGGCACCGTCAAGCGCATCGAGCGCGGCAACGCGATCGTCGAGTCGGGCCGCATCGAAGGCGTCATCCCGCGCGACCAGCTGATCCCGAAGGAAATGCTGCGCGTCGGCGATCGCATCCGTGCGTACGTGACGAAGGTCGACCGCACCGCGAAGGGTCCGCAGCTCATCCTGTCGCGGATCGCGCCCGAGTTCCTGATGCGCCTGTTCGAGCTCGAGGTGCCCGAGATCGAGGAAGGCCTGATCGAGATCAAGGCCGCCGCGCGCGACCCCGGCATCCGCGCCAAGATCGCGGTGAAGTCGAACGATCCGCGGCTCGACCCGCAGGGCACGTGCATCGGCATGCGCGGCTCGCGCGTCACCGCGGTGACCAACGAGCTCGCCGGCGAGCGCGTCGACATCATCCTGTTCTCGGAGGATCCGGCCAAGTTCGTCATCAACGCGCTCGCGCCCGCGGAAATCTCGTCGATCGTCGTCGACGAGGAGAAGCACAGCATGGACGTCGTCGTCGACGAGGAGAATCTCGCGATCGCGATCGGCCGCCTCGGGCAGAACGTGCGGCTCGCCTCCGAGCTCACCGGGTGGGAGCTGAACCTGATGAGCGTCGAGGAATCGCAGCAGAAGCACGAGGCGGAAGGCACGCGCCTGCGCGAGCTCTTCATGGACAAGCTCGACGTCGACGAGGAAGTCGCCGACATCCTGATCGGCGAGGGCTTCACCTCGCTCGAGGAAGTCGCCTACGTGCCGATCACCGAAATGCTGGAGATCGAGTCGTTCGACGAGGACACGGTCAACGAGCTGCGCAGCCGCGCGCGCAACGCGCTGCTGACCGAGGCGATCGTCCGCGAGGAATCGGTCGAGAACGTCGAGGAGGCGCTGCTGAACCTCGAGGGGATGGACACCGAAATCGCGAGCGACGCTCGCGGCGAACGGCATCACCACGCGCGACGCGCTGGCCGACCTCGCGGTCGACGAGCTGGTCGAGCTGACGCGGCATGGCCGAGGAGCGCGGCGCAGGACGCTCATCATGAAGGCGCGCGCGCACTGGTTCGACGAAGCGCCGGCGGAGGCGCGCGGCCGAAGGCAAGGCCGCTCGCACCGGCCGCGGGATCGCAGCACTGACGAGCGGCCCCTGGGCACGCGGGAGACGCGCATGGCGCAGACGACGATCGAACAATTCGCGACCGAGCTCAAGATGCCGGCGGGCGCCTGCTGGAGCAGCTCGGCAGGGCCGGGCGTCGCCGGCAAGAAGGAGGGCGACAAGCTCTCCGAGGTGGACAAGACCAAGCTGCTCGAATATCTGCAGAAGCAGCACGGCGCCGCCGGCGAGCCGAAGAAGAAGATCACGCTGACGCGCAAGCAGACGACCGAGATCAAGGCCGCCGGTTCCACCGGCAAGGCGCGGACGATCCAGGTCGAGGTGCGCAAGAAGCGCGTCTTCGTGAAGCGCGACGAGACCGAAGTCGTGCGCCGCCGGTCGAGGAGGCGCCCGCGCCGGCTGTCGCCGCGCCGGTGATCACGCCCGAGGAGCTCGCCGCGCGCGCCGCCGAGGAGAAGAAGGCGCAGGAGCTGATCGCGCGGCAGCAGGAAGAGATCCAGCAGAAGCAGCAGCAGGCAGAGAAGCGCAAGACCAAGAAGGAAAAGGAAGCCGAGGAAGCGGCGGCGAAGGCGGCTGCCGAAGCGGCAGCGGCGGAAGCCGCGAAGGCGGCGGAGGCTGCCAAGGCGACGCGAAGCGCCGGCGCGGCAAGGCGAAGCCCGCGGCGGAAGGCACGCTGCATCGTCCGGCGGCGAAGCCCGGCGAGAAGCCGCGCGCGCTCAAGAAGAGCGGCACCGCGTTCCAGGAAGAAGCGGCGCGCCGCCGCGCGCTCAAGCTGCGCGGCGACGTCACCGGCGGTCGCCGGCGACCGGCGGCTGGCGGCAGCCGAAGGTCGGCGCGCGCCGGCACGACGAGGAGGGCGGCGACAGCCGGCACGCGGCGCCAGCCGGCCCGATCGTCCGCGACGTGACGGTGCCGGAGACGATCTCCGTCGCCGATCTCGCGCACAAGATGTCGGTGAAGGCCGCCGAGGTCATCAAGGCCCTGATGAAGATGGGCCGATGGTCACGATCAATCAGGTGCTCGACCAGGAAACCGCGATGATCGTGGTCGAGGAAATGGGCCACAAGGCGATGCCCGCCAAGCTCGACGAGCCCGGATGCGCTGCTGGCCGAGTCCGAGCAGCGACGACTGTCGACGCCGAGCCGCGTGCCGCCGGTCGTCACCGTGATGGGCCACGTCGACCACGGCAAGACGTCGCTGCTCGACATCCATCCGCCGCGCCCGCGTCGCGAGCGGCGAGGCGGGCGGCATCACGCAGCACATCGGCGCGTACCACGTGCAGACGAGCAAGGGCGTGATCACGTTCCTCGACACGCCGGGCCACGAGGCGTTCACGGCGATGCGCGCGCGCGGCGCCAAGGTCACGGACATCGTCGTGCTGGTCGTCGCGGCCGACGACGGCGTGATGCCGCAGACGAAGGAAGCGATCGCGCACGCGAAGGCGGGCAACGTGCCGCTGGTCGTCGCGATCAACAAGATCGACAAGCCCGAGGCGAACGCCGACCGCGTGAAGCAGGAGCTCGTCGCCGAGAGCGTGATCCCCGAGGAATACGGCGGCGAGGTGCAGTTCATCCCGGTGTCGGCGAAGACCGGCGAGGGCATCGACGCGCTGCTCGACGCGATCCTGCTGCAGGCCGAGGTGCTGGAGCTGAAGGCGCCGAAGGATGCGCCGGCGAAGGGCATCGTCATCGAGTCGCGCCTCGACAAGGGCAAGGGCCCGGTCGCGACGGTGCTCGTGCAGTCCGGGCACGCTGAAGCGCGGCGACATCGTGCTCGCCGGCGCGGTGTTCGGCCGCGTGCGCGCGATGACCGACGAGAACGGCAAGAGCGGTCACCGCCGCCGGGCCGGCGATTCCCGGTCGAGATCCAGGGCCTGTCCGACGTGCCGCTCGCCGGCGAAGAGGTGATGGTGCTGGGCGACGAGCGCAAGGCGCGCGAGATCGCGCTGTTCCGCCAGGGCAAGTTCCGCGACGTGAAGCTCGCGAAGCAGCAGGCGGCGAAGCTCGAGAACATGTTCGACCAGATGGCCGAGGACGCGATCAAGTCGCTCGCGCTCATCGTCAAGGCCGACGTGCAGGGCAGCTACGAGGCGCTGACGCAGGCGCTGACGAAGCTGTCCACCGACGAGGTGAAGGTCAACATCGTGCACGCGGCCGTCGGCGGCATCACCGAGTCCGACATCAACCTCGCGCTGGCGTCGAAGGCGGTCGTCATCGGCTTCAACGTGCGTGCCGACGTCGCCGCGCGCAAGCTGGCCGAGCACAGCGGCGTCGACATCCGCTACTACAACATCATCTACGACGCGGTCGACGAGGTGAAGGCGGCGCTGTCGGGCATGCTCGCGCCGGAGAAGAAGGAAAGCCAGATCGGCCTCGTCGAGGTGCGCGAGGTCTACAAGATCTCGAAGGTCGGCACGGTCGCCGGCTGCTACGTGCTCGGAGGGCATCGTCAAGCGCGGCGCGCAGGTGCGCGTGCTGCGCGACAACGTCGTGATCCACGACGGCGAGCTCGATTCGCTGAAGCGCTTCAAGGACGACGTGCGCGAGGTGAAAGGCGGGCTTCGAGTGCGGGCTGTCGATCAAGGACTTCAACGACCTCGAGAAGGGCGACCAGCTCGAGGTCTACGAAATCGTCGAGGTGTCGCGGACTTTGTAATTGTGGCGCCGGGCGCCGCGCTGCTGCGCGTCCCGTCTCCTTTGTTGCTCGCCGCGCCGATGCTCGCCGTACCTGTTCGTACTATCTCGCATCGGCTCGGCGCGCTGCCGCGGATACGGGCCTGCTCGCAACGCGCGTCCGCCTCGGCGGATACGTCACGATAGCCTGAGGAGTTCACGCGGTGAGACCTAGCGTCGCGCCGCCGATGCGCCCCTCCTTGCAGACAAGCCTTCGACCCTCGTCATATATGCAACGCCGGGAGAGGCCTGGAGTAATCCATCATGAAGAAGACGAGTCAGCGCGCAAGGCGGGTCGGCGACGAGATCCAGCGCGAGCTGGCGGAGCTGCTGCGCGATGAAGTGAAGGATCCGCGCGTCGGCCGGGTGACGATCACCGGCGTCGAGGTGACGTCGGATCTTTCGCACGCGAAGATCTTCATCACGCACCTCGCCGGCCGCGAGCACGCGAACGAGGCGGTGAGCGCGCTGCAGCACACGGCCGGCTTCCTGCGCACGTCGCTGTCGCGCCGGCTCAAGCTCTATTCGGTGCCCCAGCTTCACTTCGCCTACGACGATTCGATCGAGTCCGGCATGAGATGTCGCAGCTGATCGACGACGCGGTGGCGGCCGACCGCAAGCAGTCGAGCTGACCGCCTGCGGGGCGGGCCGCCGGCGCGGAACAGCTTCCGCATTCGCGCGCCGCCGCGCCGTTCTCATCACGCATGCCTTCACCTATGCCCGAAACACCTGCGGCGCGCCCCGTGCGCGCGCCGCGCCGGCGCGTCGACGGTGTGCTCGTGCTCGACAAGCCCGTCGGGGCTCTCGTCCAACGCGGCACTGCAGCGCGCGCAGCCGGCTGTACGCGGCGGAAAAGGCCGGGCATACCGGGAACGCTCGACCCGCTGGCGTCGGGGCTCCTGCCGCTCTGCTTCGGCGACGCGACCAAGTTCGCGCAGGCGCTGCTCGATTCGCGACAAGGAATACATCGCGACGGTGCGCTTCGGCATCGCGACGACAACCGGCGATGCCGAGGGAAGCGAAACGGAGCGCGGGCGCGGCGATTTCGCGCGCGAGGAAATCGAGCGCGTGCTGCCGGCGTTCATTGGCGCGATCGAGCAGATCCCGCCGCGACACTCCGCGCTCAAGTACCAGGGACGCAACTACTACGAATATGCGCGCGACGGCGTCGAGATCCCGCGTGCGGCGCGCAGCGTCATCATTCACGAGCTGCGCGTCGTCGAGTGCACCCCGCCGGATGTCGTGCTTCACGTCAGATGCAGCAAGGGCACCTATATCCGCGTGCTGGCCGAGGACATCGGCCGGGCGCTGGGGAGCTGCGCGCACCTCGCCGCATTGCGGCGGACCGCCACCGGGCCGTTCGCCCTCGCGGGCGCGGTGACCCTCGACGCGCTGGAGGCGTTGTCCCCCGCGGCGCGCGACGCGCTGCTGCAGCCGTCGGACGTGCTGGTCGGGGCGATGCCGCGGCAGGACGTCGACCATGTCGGCGCGCGTGCGCTGCGGCAGGGGAAACGCGTGGGCGCCGTCGATCCCGTCGCGCGCGGCCGGTTCCGCTGCTATGGGCCGAATTCCGAATTCCTGGGCATTGTCGAATGCTCGGGCGGCGAGTTGCGGCCGGTTCGACTGCTGCGCACCGACGCGAGTGCCTGAGCCGCGCGGCGCGCCGGTTTAGCGCTTGAATCCTAAGCGTTTTTCAGGCTATAATTATTGTCTTTGCCAAGCGCAACGACAGCGAACCCAACCGAGCCGGATTACCGAAGAGAACGAGGAAGAGGCAATGTCAGTAAACGTGCAGGAAAAGGCGAAAGTCATCGCCGACGTATCAGCGGGCATACGGGCGACACCGGTTCGCCCGAAGTGCAGATCGCGCTGCTCACGGCGCGCATCAACGGCCTCAACGATCATTTCAAGACCAACGTCAAGGACCACCACTCGCGGCGCGGTCTGCTGCGGATGGTGTCGCGCCGCCGCAAGCTGCTCGACTATCTGAAGTCGCGCAACGCGGACAGCTACCGCACCTGATCGACAAGCTCGGCCTGCGCAAGTAAGCGCGGCGGAACGGTCGCATGGCCACGCAAGGGCTCGCAAAACCGCGCCGCGCGCGCGCAATGCGCCGCCAGTTCGCCTACGGGGATCCGCGGCACTCGCCGCCGATCCGATAATTTCACCGCCAATGGCCGCGCCGATCGAGCGCGGCCATTTGTCATTTCAACGCATTGAGGACACCGTGAACCCAACCAAGAAATCGATTCCCTACGGGCGCCACACGCTGACGCTCGAAACCGGCGAAATCGCCCGCCAGGCCGGCGGCGCCGTGATGGTCAGCCTCGACGACACCGTCGTGCTGGTCACCGCCGTCGCGCGCACGACGGCCAAGGCCGGACAGGAGTTCTTTCCGCTGACCGTCGACTACCAGGAAAAGACGTTCGCCGCGGGCAAGATCCCCGGCGGCTTCTTCAAGCGCGAAGGGCGCCCGTCGGAAAAGGAGACGCTGACCTCGCGCCTCATCGACCGCCCGATCCGTCCGCTCTTTCCGGACGGCTTCTACAACGAAGTGCAGGTCATCGCGACGGTGCTGTCGGTGGATCCCGAGATCGATCCCGACATCCCCGCGATGATCGGCGCGTCCGCGGCGCTGATGCTCTCGGGCGTCCCGTTCAACGGCCCGATCGGCGCGGCGCGCGTCGGCTATGTCGACGGCCAGTACGTGCTCAATCCGACCAAGACCGAGCTCGCGACGTCGTCGCTCAATCTCGTCGTCGCCGGCACCGAAGCCGCCGTGCTGATGGTCGAATCCGAAGCGAACGAGCTGCCCGAGGAAGTGATGCTGGGCGCCGTCGTGTACGGCCACCAGCAGCAGCAGGCGGCGATCAAGCGATCCACGAGCTGATCGAAGCGGCCGGCAAGCCGCTGTGGGACTGGAAGCCGCGCCGCCAAGGACGAGGCGATGATCGCCAAGGTCACCGGCGGTGGCCGACGCCGCGCTGCGCGAGGCCTATCAGCTGCGCTCGAAGCAGGCGCGCCAGCAGCGCCTGAAGGACATCTACGCCAAGGTCGCGGCCGAATGCATCCCGGCCGACGCGCCGGCAGGCTACGCGAACCAGGTCAACAACTTCGTGTTCGAGCTCGAAGCGAAGATCGTCCGCAACCAGATTCTCTCCGGCGAGCCGCGCATCGACGGCCGCGACACGCGCACCGTGCGCCCGATCACCATCCGCACCGGCGTGCTGCCGCGCACGCACGGCTCGGCGCTCTTCACGCGCGGCGAGACGCAGGCGATGGTCGTCGCCACGCTCGGCACCGCGCGCGACGAGCAGATCATCGACGCGCTGATGGGCGAATACCGCGACCGCTTCATGCTCCACTACAACATGCCTCCGTACGCCACCGGCGAAACCGGACGCGTCGGCTCGCCGAAGCGCCGCGAAATCGGCCACGGCCGCCTCGCCAAGCGCGCGCTGCTCGCCGTGCTGCCGACGGCCGAGGAGTTCGCGTACTCGATGCGCGTCGTCTCGGAGATCACCGAGTCGAACGGCAGCTCGTCGATGGCGTCGGTCTGCGGCGGCAGCCTCGCGCTGATGGACGCCGGCGTGCCGACCAAGGCGCACGTCGCCGGCATCGCGATGGGCCTCATCAAGGACGGCAACCGCTTCGCCGTGCTGACCGACATCCTCGGCGACGAGGATCATCTCGGCGACATGGACTTCAAGGTGGCCGGCACCGACCGCGGCGTCACCGCGCTGCAGATGGACATCAAGATCCAGGGCATCACCAAGGAAATCATGGCGGTCGCGCTGTCGCAGGCGCGCGAGGGCCGGATGCACATCCTGCACCTGATGCAGCAGGCGCTGCCGCACGCGCGCACCGAGGTCTCGCAGCACGCGCCGCGGATGATGACGTTCAAGATCAACCCGGAGAAGATCCGCGACGTGATCGGCAAGGGCGGCGCGGTGATCCGTGCGCTGACCGAGGAAACCGGCACCACGATCGACATCCAGGACGACGGCACGATCACGATCGCGTCGGTCAACGCCGACGCGTGCAACGTGGCGCGCAAGCGCATCGAGGACATCACGGCGGAAGTCGAAGTGGGCCGCATCTACGAAGGCACGGTGCTGCGCCTGCTCGACTTCGGCGCGATCGTCCAGGTCCTGCCGGGCAAGGACGGCCTGCTGCACATTTCGCAGATCGCGAAGGAGCGCGTCAACCAGGTCTCCGACTACGTGAAGGAAGGCCAGGTCGTGCGCGTCAAGGTGCTCGAGGCCGACGACAAGGGCCGACTGCGCCTGTCGATGAAGGCGGCGGCCGAAGATGCGGCCGCACCTGCCGCGCCGGCGCCCGCGCCTGCGGAACCGACGGAACCGACGCCCGCGCAATAAGCGCGAATCGGTTCAGCACGAAAGGGGCGCTTCGGCGCCCCTTTTCTCGCGGCAAGGGCTGCATGGATACAGCGAGGCCAGCCGGAAAGTGGGCGCGTAGCGCCCGGCCGGATCCTCCGCGGACCTGTTCGTGGGGGCCACACTGTATTCTTACAGACCCGCGGCGAAACGTGCCGCCTGGCGCTGAGCGCAATTCGACGATTGCGCGCGACCTCGATCGACTCTCGGAGAATTCATGAGTTACCGGACACTTTGCCTCGCATTTCTTGCGGCAGCGGCGGCGACCGCATCCACAGCCGCGCTCGCGCAGGACATCCAGGAGCGGACGATCCGCTTCGGGTATCTCAACAACGCCGACCATCCGGTGGGCATGGGCGTCACGAAGTTCGCGGAGCTCGTCGCGGCGAAGAGCGGCGGCAAGATGCAGGTGAAGGGGTTTCCGGCAAACCAGCTCGGCACCGAGCAGCAGCAGACCTCCGCGCTGCAGGGCGGCGTGCAGGAGATGCAGGCCCCGGCGACGACCTCGCTGGTCGGGATCGTCAAGGACTACGGCGTCATCGATTTTCCGTTCACGGTCAGCAACAACGCGCAGGCGTTCGCCTTTGTCGACGGCCCGCTCGGCAAGGCGCTGCTGGAGAAGCTTCCTGAGAAGGGACTGATCGGGCTCACTTACTGGGACCTCGGATTTCGCAACGTCACGAACAGCAAGCGGCCGATCAACCGTCCGGAGGATCTCGAGGGCCTCAAGCTGCGCGTGATCCCGAATCCGGTGTTCCTCGACACCTTCAAGGCCTTCAAGGCCAATCCGGTGCCGATGAGCTTCAGCGAGCTCTACACGGCGCTGGAGACCAAGACCGTGGACGGTCAGGAAAACCCGTACTCGGTCATCCTGTCGAACAAGTTCTACGAAGTGCAGAAGTACGTGAGCGGCACCAATCACGTCTACGGCGCGAACATCATCCTCGTCAGCCGGAAGTTCTGGGACAAGCTCTCGCCCACGGAACAGAAGATCCTGCACGACGCGGCGGTGGAGGCGCGGGACTATCAGCGCCAGGTGAGCCGCGCGGCGGCGGACAAGGCGGTCGGCGAGCTGACCGCCAAGGGCATGCTGTTCAACGAAGTCGCGCCCGCCGAGCAGGAGCGGATGCGCCAGATCGCGCGCCCCGTCACCGAAAAGGCGCTCGCGACCTACGATCCGGCGATCCAGAAGCTGTACGTGTCCGAAGTCGAGCGGGTGCAGAAGCTCAAATAGCCCGGCACCACGAACCTGGCAACGCGATCTGCGCCGCCGGCCCGTGCCATCGGGTGGTCGGCATTGCGAAAAAGAGGGCGCTTCGGCGCCCCTTTTTTTCGCGGTGAATTCGGTGCCACAATGCCTTTCCCCGCAGAATGAGATCGGACCATGGCGACCCCGGACGCTGCAGGCACGACGCGCACCGAGCACGACACCTTCGGCCCGATCGAGGTCCCCGCCGGCCGGCTGTGGGGCGCGCAGACGCAGCGCTCGCTCGAGCATTTCCGGATTTCGAACGAGAAGATGCCCGACGCGCTGATTCATGCGCTGCTGCTGGTGAAGCGCGACGGCCGCTCGCGTCAACGTGGAGCTCGGCCTCATGCCCGCCGAGACCGCGAACGCCATCGTCACTGCGGCAGACGAGGCGCTCGCGGGCCGTCATGCCGGCGAGTTCCCGCTCGCCGTCTGGCAGACCGGGTCCGGCACGCAGACCAACATGAACGTCAACGAGGTGCTCGCCAACCGCGCGTCGGAGATTCTGGGCGGCTCGCGCGGCGAGGGACGTCGCGTGCACCCGAACGACGACGTCAACCGCAGCCAGTCGTCGAACGACGTGTTCCCGACGGCGATGAACGTCGCGGCTGCCGTCGCGGTGACGCGCGACCTGCTGCCGCCGCGTTGCGCGCGCTCGCCGCGACGCTCGATGCCAAAGGCGACGGCG
Source organism: uncultured beta proteobacterium (assembly GCA_963717695.1). GTDB lineage: Bacteria > Pseudomonadota > Gammaproteobacteria > Burkholderiales > Casimicrobiaceae > CAIWHR01. The sequence continues at coordinate 686,008 of CAVQWR010000007.1, forward strand.
TTCGCCGGATATCGTCAAGATCGGCCGCACTCATCTGCAGGACGCGACGCCGCTGACGTTGGGCCAGGAGTTCTCCGGCTACGTGGCGCAGCTGCGCCACGCGAGTGCGCACATCGAAGCCGCGCTGCCGCACGTGTACGAGCTTGCGCAGGGCGGCACGGCGGTCGGGACCGGGCTCAACGCACATCCGGAATTCGGCGCGCGCGTGGCCGCGCGAGATCGCAGCGGCGACCGGCCTGCCGTTCGTGAGCGCGCCCAACAAGTTCGAGGCGATGGGCGCGGCGGATGCGCTCGTCAACCTGCACGGTGCGCTGAAATCGCTCGCGGCCGCATTGTTCAAGATCGCCAACGACGTGCGCTGGCTCGCGAGCGGGCCGCGTTCCGGCCTCGGCGAGATCACGATTCCGGAGAACGAGCCGGGCAGCTCGATCATGCCGGGCAAGGTCAATCCGACCCAGTGCGAGGCGCTGACGATGGCAGCGGCGCAGGTGATGGGCAACGACGTCGCGGTCAACATCGGCGGCGCGTCGGGCAACTTCGAGCTGAACGTCTACCGACCGCTCATCATCCACAACGTGCTGCAGAGCATCCGTCTGCTCGCGGACGCGAGCGCCAGCTTCGACGCGGCACTGTGCGCGCGGCATCGAGCCCGACCGCGAGCGCATCAACGACCTGCTGGAGCAGTCGCTGATGCTGGTCACGGCGCTGGCGCCGCACATCGGCTACGACAAGTCGGCGGCGATCGCGAAGAAGGCGCACCACGAGGGCACGACGCTTAAGGCGGCGGCGCTGGCACTGGGCCACGTCACCGAAGCGCAGTACGACGAGTGGGTGCGGCCGGAGAAGATGGTCGGCCCGCGCTGAGCGGCGGGCGTTCCGGTCGTAGCGAAGCTCAGCGCGGCGGCGGTGCCGGGTCGCCGAGAATCGCGTCACCGGTCACGGTGACCGTAACGTCGACCGATCCTGCCTCGAGCGGCACCGGCGGCGCCGCGCCTACCATCGCCGACTGCGCACGCATCATCGGATACGGGCGGGCGATGTCGCCGGTCTGCACCGTCACGTGACCGGGGCGCCACTGCGCGAAGCCCAGTCCCTGCGCCGCGCGCTGCGCGCGGTCCTGCCACGAACGGATCGCCTCCAGCGTCAGCGCTTCCTCGGCGCGGCGGCGCGCCTCGTTGCTGAGCGAGAACGACATGCCGGACACGAGAACCATCCTCGTCCTGCAGCCGCGCGACGAGCTTTCCCATCGCGGCGAAGTCGCTGCTGTCGAGCGTCAGCGACTGCGCGACTGCGCCAGCGCGTGGGCTTGCCCTTTTCCGTGATCTGCTGCGTCGAATAGCCGGACGTCGGATGGCTTGACCGCGGCGACGCTCTTGATGTGCGCAAGCGCCTTGGTCATCGCGGAATTCACAGTGGCGGCGGCGACCGCGGGATCGGCGATTGTCGACTTCCGCGCGAAGCCACGCCTGCAGACGATCGGTCGGAACGCTCTCGGTGGCGGACCCGGTGACGTTGACCGTCGGCTGCATCGGTGGCGGCATGTGCTGCGGCATCTGGGCGAGCGCCGGTGTTGCGGCCAGTGCAACGGCGAGTGCGGCGACGGCAGAGTTCGACGGAGATTTTCATGATCATGAGGTCCTCTTGTGTTCCAGCGATGCGTCGCGGGAGCTCCAGGATCGCGTCGCGGTTGGTCCAGGAGAAGCATCGCTGCGCCGCCTCCTGCCACGGGAGCCACGCGTGCCGCAGATGCTCGCGCGGCGCGAGCCGGACCGGCACCGGCGCGGGAAGCTCCAGCCCGAACCAGTGCTCGGTGTTGTGTGTCGTGCCCGGCGGATAGCGGTGCGCCCACTGCGCGAAGATCTCGAAGTCGCGCGACGTCCGCCAGTCGTCGAGGCCGCCGTAGCGCGGCGGCGACGATGCCGGTTTCCTCCGCGAGTTCCCGCGATCGCGGTTTCGCGCAGCGTCTCGCCTTTTTCCTGGCTGCCGGTCACCGATTGCCAGTGGCCGGGATAGTCGGCCCGCTCGATCAGCAGCACGCGAAGGTCCTGCGTGTAGACGACGATCAGTGCGGAGACGGGAATCTTGAACGGCAATCGCGCAGCACTCAGCTCACGAAAACCCAGAAGGGCTTGTGCCGCTCGCGCCAGTAGTCGGACGCCTCGGCGAGGATGTCCTCGAACGTGGTCCAGTCCGTGGCGTGCGCCTTGCGATAGGCGCCCGCATGCGTCAAGCGCGATGACGCAGCCGTGCTTGCCGAGCCACTCGCCATCCTCGACGGAGTCGGCGAGCGCGTCCCAGTTGTTGCCGAAATGCTCGGGCAGCTTCAATCCCATGGCCACGGCCCCCAGCAGCTGCACCTTGCTGTCGACGGTCCGCAGGTCCGCGCTCACGAAACGGAGCTTGGCCGCGGCCGCCGCCGCCGCGAGCGGCTGCGTGTCGCCGGACCACGCGTGGACGCCGCTGATCTCGAGGTCGGACAGGTCCGGCACTTTCATTCGGCGATTCTCCGGAACGAGCGGTAATGGTCGTCGGTGTAGTAGCAGGTCTCGGGCGTGCGCGCGGGACCGCCGCAGATGATCCGCCGCGCGCCGCGACTCTTGGTCCCCGGCGTGCGCACCGTGTACTCATGATAATAGCCGCGCGGCTTCGCCGGAAGGAGCGCTTCGCGGTTGCCGAAGGCGATCCCGTCGCGGTCGTAGCGGAACGGGCCGCACCTTCGTGGATCAGCGCGTAAACGCTCTGCGCCTCCCCGGGCAGTGCCGCGAGCGGCACCGCGAGGAATCGCCTCCGGATTCGCGCGCGCCGCGACGGACGGCGGCATCGAGGCGAGCGCGAGCGCCACCACCACCAGCTACCAGGGCGGCCGCGTTGCGCATCGTGCGGGAGGCAGTCATCCGGCGTCGAGTCTACGACAACTCACGCGGTCTTGACCGCATCGGAGGGCCGGACCTTGATGTGCAGGTCGCGCAGCTGCGCCTCGGTCGCGGGGCTCGGTGCGCCCACCAGGAGGTCCTGTCCGCGCTGCGTCTTCGGGAAGGCGATCACGTCGCGGATCTGGTCGACGCCCGCCATCATCGCGGTGAGACGGTCGAAGCCGAAGGCGATCCCGCCATGCGGCGGTGCCCCGTACGACAGCGCGTCCAGCAGGAAGCCGAACTTGCGCCGCTGGTCCTCGGGACTGATCCGCAGCGCCTCGAACACCTTGGCCTGGACGTCCTGCTTGTGGATCCGCACCGATCCGCCGCCGATTTCCCATCCGTTCAGCACGACGTCATAGGCCTTGGCGAGCGTCGCGCCGGGGTCGGTCGAGAAAAGCTCCTCGTGGCCGTCCTTCGGGGCGGTGAACGGATGATGCCGCGCCGCCCATGTCTTGTTGATCCTCGTCGTACTCGAACATCGGGAAGTCGACGACCCACAGCGGCTTCCAGCCCGGCTGCGCGAGGCCGCGTTCGTGGCCGACCTTGGAGCGCAGCGCACCCAGCGCGTCGTTGACGACCTTCGCGCGATCGGCGCTGAAGAAGATGAGGTCGCCGGACTTGGCACCGGTGCGCTCGATGATCGTCGTTCAACACTTCGGGCGTCAGGAACTTGACGATCGGCGACTGCAGGCCTTCCTCGTTTGGCTTGGAGGCGTCGTTGACCTTGATGTAGGCGAGGCCGCCCGCGCCGTAGATCTTCACGAACGTCGTGTAGTCGTCGATTTCCTTGCGCGAGAGCGTCGCGCCGCCCGGAACGTTGAGCGCCGCGACGCGCCCGTTCGGGCAGATCGGCCGCCGCGCGGAAGAGCTTGAAGTCGACCGCCTTCATGACGTCGGTGAGCTCGGTCAGCTTGAGCGGCACGCGGAGGTCGGGCTTGTCCGAGCCGTAGTCGCGCATCGCGTCGCCGAACGTCATGATCGGGAACGGGTTGGGCAGCTCGACGTCGAGCACGTCCTTGAACATCGTGTGGACGAGTCCTTCCATCAGCTCGCGGATCTCGAGCTCCGACAGGAACGACGTCTCGACGTCGATCTGCGTGAACTCCGGCTGGCGGTCGGCGCGCAGGTCCTCGTCGCGGAAGCACTTGACGATCTGGTAGTAGCGATCGAAGCCCGCCATCATCAGCATCTGCTTGAAGAGCTGCGGCGACTGCGGCAGCGCGTAGAACTGCCCGTGGTGGATGCGCGAGGGCACGAGGAACTCGCGCGCGCCTTCGGGCGTGGACTTGTAGAGCGCCGGCGTCTCGATGTCGATGAAGCCGTTCGCGTCGAGATAGCGGCGCGCCGACATCGCGGCCCGATGGCGCAGCTTCAGGTTGCGCTGCATCGGCAGCCGGCGCAGGTCGAGCACGCGGTGCTCGAGGCGCACCGTCTCCGAGAGATTCTCGTCGTCGAGCTGGAACGGCGGCGTCACCGACGGATTCAGGATCTCCGCGCTCGTGCGCGAGCACTTCGATCTCGCCGGACGCGAGGTTCGGGTTGGTCGTTGCCCCGGGACGCGGCCGCACGAGCCCGGTTACCGCGATGACGAACTCGTTGCGCAGCGTTTCCGCCATCGCGAAGATCGCGGCGCGGTCGGGGTCGAACACGATCTGGCAGAGGCCTTCGCGGTCGCGCAGGTCGACGAAGATGACGCCGCCGTGGTCGCGGCGGCGATGGACCCAGCCCATCAGCGTGACGGTCTGGCCAAGATGTCGGCGGTCGACCTGGCCGCAGTAGTCGGTGCGCTTCAAGGAAATCTCCGGCTGATTGATGTTCGAAAGGGATGTGGTGCAGGGCGGCCGCGAACCCGTCGGCGCCCGCTGCGTGCGGGGCGCCGAGCGGCGATTCGCGGCGGTCAATTTCGGGGATGCGCGGCGAACGCGCGCGACGGCTTCGGGCGCCGCCTCCGGAATGCCGTGAGGCGCGGGTGGCCTGCGGCTCGGCGAAACGACACCCATCGAGATGATGTACTTCAGCGCGTCGTCGACGGTCATCTCGAGCTCGCGCACGGCCGCTCGCGGCACCATCACGAAATAGCCGCCGGTGGGGTTCGGCGTGGTCGGCACGTAGACGCTGACGTAGTCGCCGGTAAGGTGGTCGTTGACCGCGTCGGCCGGCGTGCCGGTGAGAAAGCCGATCGTCCAGCAGCCGGGGCGCGGGAACTCGACCAGCAGCGCCTTGCGAAACGCGGTTCCCTGGTCCGAAAGCACGGTGTCGCTGACCTGCTTGACCGAGAGGTAGATCGACTTCACGAACGGGATGCGGCCGATCGCCGCTTCCCACATGTGGATGAGGCGTGCGCCGAAGAAGTTGGCGGCGACGACGCCCGTCAGGAGCAGGATGACGAACGACAGCAGCGCACCCAGTCCCGGAATGTGGAAGCCGAGCCACGCCTCGGGCCGCAGCGAAGCGGGCACGAGCAGCAGCGACTGGTCGAGCATTCCCACGAGCGCGTTCAGCACCCAGATCGTGATGCCGAGCGGCACCCAGACCAGCAGCCCCGCAATCAGGTAGCGGCGCATCGTCGCGTCGGCGCGTCAGGCGCCCGTCTTTGCGGGCGGAGTCGCAACCGGCGTGGCGGCGGGCGCCGCGCTCGCGGTTTCGACTCTTGCTTTCCGCAGGCTTCGTGTCGGCGGGTTTGGTCGGCCTTCGCTCCCGGCGATCTTGGCAGGCGCTGCCTTGCCGCCTCCCTTGAAATCGGTCGCGTACCAGCCGCTTCCCTTGAGCTGGAACCCGGCCGCCGAAACGAGCTTCACCAGCGCGTCCTTGTGACACGCCGGGCAGGCGACGAGCGGCGGGTCCGAGAGCTTCTGGATCGACTCGAGCTCGTGCCCGCAGGACGCGCAACGGTATTCGTAGATCGGCATCGCGGATCCTTGTGGCGCCTCGCGCGAGAACGGCGCGAAAGCGCTTGATTCAAAAAGAAATATTATACCGCAATCGCGGCGTTTTCCGAAATTGCGCGGATTGATGCGCCACCGGACGCCCGGTGCCGCGCGATCGGCGCCGGACGCGGCGCCTTCCCGTTCGCGGAAGCGCCGAGCCGTACGGTATGCTTGCATGCATAACATCATCGCGAAGATTCGGCGCGCCATGGATCATTACTGGACCTGGTGGATCGTTGCGGCGGTCGCTGATCGGAGCCGAGCTCCTGACCGGTACGTTCTATCTGCTTGCGATCGGCATTGCGGTCGGCCTCGGTGGTGTGGCCGCCTGGCTGGGCGCGGAGGCGCCGATGCAGTTCGCGGTCGCCGGCGTGCTCGGCGTCGTCCTCACCATCGTCGCGCATCGCTGGCGGATCGCGCGGGCGACACCGCCGCAGCAGCCCGGACTCGACATCGGGCAGGCGGTGCAGGTGCTGCACTGGAATGCCGACGGCACGGCGCGCGTCGCCTACCGCGGTTCCGAGTGGGACGCGGAGCCGGCCAAGCCGAACGGCGAGCGCGCCGAGACGATGTACATCGTCGCGACCCGCGCCAACGTCCTCGTCCTGTCCGAGCGCAAGCCCGCCCGATGAGATCGCGGCCAGGACGCGCGGCGTGCCGCACGTCGCGGCCACAGGGACACCACAATGATCGGCGCGCAACTGGAGGCTCTCGCCATGTATATCGGCTCGTCACTGTTCACCGTCGCGCTCTTCGTCGTCGCGCTCATCGTCATCGGCAAGGCGATCCGCGTCGTGCCGCAGCAGCACGCGCTCGTGATCGAGCGCCTCGGCCGCTTCTACGCGGTGCTGGCGCCGGGTCTCAATTTCGTCATTCCGTTCGTCGACCGCGTCGCCTACAAGCACGACCTGCGCGAGATCCCCTTCGACGTGCCGAGCCAGATCTGCATCACCAAGGACAACACGCAGCTGCAGGTCGACGGCATCCTCTACTTCCAGGTGACCGACCCGAAGCTCGCCTCCTACGGCTCGAGCAACTTCCAGGTGGCGATCACGCAGCTCGCGCAGACGACGCTGCGCAGCGTGATCGGCCGGATGGAGCTCGACCGCACGTTCGAGGAGCGCGACCACATCAACGGCCTCGTCGTCGCCGCGCTCGACCAGGCGGCGGCGAACTGGGGCGTCAAGGTGCTGCGCTACGAGATCAAGGACCTGACGCCGCCGAAGGAGATCCTGCACGCGATGCAGGCGCAGATCACGGCGGAGCGCGAGAAGCGCGCGGTCATCGCGACCTCCGAGGGCAAGCAGCAGGAGCAGATCAATCTCGCCAACGGGGCCCGCGCTGCGGCGATCGCCCGGTCCGAAGGCGAAAAGCAATCCGAAATCAATCAGGCGCAGGGCCACGCGGCGGCAATTCTCGCAATCGCCGAGGCCAACGCAAAGGCGATCCGGCAGGTTGCCGACGCGACCAACGCGGAGGGCGGGCTCAACGCGGTCAATCTCAAGCTGGGCGAGCTTTACATCGCCGCATTCGCGAATCTCGCCAAGACCGGAGAACACACTGATCGTGCCGACCAACCTTGCTGACGTTTCGAGGTTGGTGAGCTCGATGACCACGATGTTCAAGCGCAGGCAAAATAGGGGAGCAACGCAATGCAGTTGAATGGAAGCACCTTCATCGTCACCGGCGGCGCGTCGGGGCTGGGCGAAGCGACGGCGCGGATGGTCGTCGCCGGCGGCGGCAACGCCGTGCTCGCGGACCTCAAGGAAGCGGAAGGCAAGGCGCTTGCGCAGGCGCTCGGCGCGAAGGCGCGCTTCGTTCGCACCGACGTCACCGACGAGGCGAGCGCGCAGGCGGCGGTTGCCGCGGCGCTGGACGCGTTCGGCGCCGTGCACGGGCTCGTCAACTGCGCGGGCATCGTCTACGGCGAAAAGGTCGTCGGCAAGGACGGGCCCGCCACGCTCGCAGGCTTCGTGCGGGTGATCAACATCAACCTGAACGGCACGTTCAACATGACGCGCCTCGCCGCCGCGGCGATGACGCGCAATGCGCCGAACGAGGAGGGCGAGCGGGGCGTCGTCGTCAACACCGCGTCGGTCGCGGCGTTCGACGGGCAGATCGGGCAGGCGGCCTACAGCGCGTCGAAGGCGGGCGTGGCCGGCATGACGCTGCCGATGGCGCGCGACCTCGCGCGGAGCGGCATTCGCGTGATGACCATCGCACCGGGCCTGTTCGAGACGCCGATGGTGGGCCAGATCCCGCCGGAAATTGCGGAGTCGCTCGGCAAGATGGTGCCGTTTCCGCCGCGTCTTGGACGCCCGTCGGAGTTTGCGTCACTCGTCGGCGAGATCGTGCGCAACGTGATGCTGAACGGAGAGGTCATCCGTCTCGACGGCGCGATTCGGATGGCGCCGAAGTAGGGCGCTGCACGCTTGCTTCGCTGCAGTGCGCGAACCGACGGCCCGACGGACGCGAATGCATCAAGCGCGTTTGCGCGTCCTCCGTCGGTTTTCCCGCCAGGAGCTCATTCCCGGTCGCCGTATAGGCGGAAGGAATGTAGAAGTAGATCGTCACCAGCGGCAAACGCCCATCGTTCCTGATCTCACGGCGGTCGCCTTGCTCGCTCAGGAACAACGCGGCCGGCGCAAGGCGATAGCGCTGCCGGTTGATGGTCGCCGTGCCACTCCCTTTCAGCACAAAGAGTCACTGGTCCGCGCCCTGGTGCCGGTTGCGAAGGCTGCCTTGCGCGTCGCCGGGCGCAATCACCATCTGCGCGGCCTGGGAGCGCCGGTTCGCGAGGACGACGTTGAATGTCCGAATCTCAAGTTCTTGTACTTCATTGCGGTTGAGGTCGACGGGTAAGTGCCGGTGCCGGTTTTTGCGCAACCTTGTGCGATCGCGTCGACCCAGCGCGCCGAGCTCAGTCGTCCGCGCCGGCCCGGCCGGATCGCACCTCCATGACGCCGGCGGCGGCGTTGGACTTGATCGCCAGCCGCCGGAAGTCCTGCTCGAGTCTTTCGAGCTCCGCATCGCTGAGGTCCCCCGCCACGGCGAGGCCGGTCCGTGCGCCTTCGATCGCGCGCAGCAACTCGTCGAGCTTGATGTTGATGGCCTTGGTGTCGCGATTCTGCGAATTCTGCAGCACGAAGAGCATCAGGAAGGTGGCGATGGTCGTCCCCGTGTTGATCACCAGCTGCCAATTTTCGGAGTAACCGAGATACGGCCCCACCCCGGCCCAGACCAGGACCAGGACGACCGCACCGGCAAACGACCACGGAGAGCCGACCGCGCACGCGACGCGTGCCGCGATTCGGCGAAAACGTTCGCTGAGCGGGCTTACCGGAGGCGCACAGACGTCCGATGGGGCGCCATCGCCGCCAAGCGGCGTCCGGCCGTCCGCGACCGCTGCGCCCCGAGTGCACACGGTGGCGTCCTCCGGCGCTAAAAGCCGTTCCGCAGGCGGAACAGAACCCGGCCGCCGTCGCGCATGATCGTCTGTGTTGTCTCGAAAATCTCGCATTCGCGTGCCGGCACCGAAGAACGGCGCCAATCCGTCCCGGCGCATCAATGATCTGCGCAATGAATGGGAACGCAAACTCCCTTGGGATGGATCTTGGCGTAGGGCACGATTACGCGTGGCGTCGGGCGTTACCGAATTGCCAATTGCTTTTCGTTCGCGGAGACGAAGGCCGGAACAAGCGTCATCCTCGCCTTACGCAGGACCGCAGGCAGCGCCGCTCCGGCGAGCAGCGGTTCGGTGCACCGCGACCGAATGCTGCACTTACTCGAGCTCACCCGGCCGGCCCGACGGCACGCTAGCCCAGAAGCACGTTCACGATCGCATTCCCGATTCCCATCAGCGCTGATCCCGAAATCAGCCCGGCGCAGATCGTCTCCATGCCGTCGACCCAGAACCGGTTGCCTTGGGTTCCTGGCGTCGAATAGCGGCGTCGCATCAGCCAGAAGATCATCGCGCCCACCCACATGCCGAGGGTGGCCTCGGGGGGCAGCACGACACCAAGCCCGATCGACACCGCGGAAAGCGGCAACCGGCCTTTGGTGACGATGCGTCCGATCTCGATCGCCGCCGCGGCGGCAGCTGCCGCGACCATCGACACGACCGCCGAATAGGGAAGCGCGCTGAATCCCTTGGCGATGAGCTCGGCAACGCCTTTCCACTGGAGCGCCGCGGGAAACGCAAAATTGTCGGAGACCATCGTCGACACCGAGCGCACGCCCTGCGCATCGGGCGGGAGAAACAGCAGGAAGAACAGCGGCACGCAGGCGATCGCACCCGAGAAGATGCCGATCACGTGCCCGATGGCCTGCTGGCGCGGCTTTCCCCCCAGCATGTAGCCCGGCTTGATGTCGGAGAGAAGATTGGCGGCATTGCTCGAAATTTCGCCGGTCATCCCGGCCGGGATCAGATTGCTCGCGGGATTGGTGCGGTCGATCGCTCCCATGGTGAACTGCGTGATCTTGGACAGCGCTCCCGTGGGCGTCCACGACGTGAGCGCCATCGAGTTGGTGCAGATGACCGCAAGCACGAAGATGAGCGGCAGCGAGATGAAGGCCAGCAGCCAGGGCACCCCGAAGAACTCGTGCGTGACCGTCGCCCCGAGAACGCCGAAGATCGGAATGCCCACGACCGAGATCCACAAGGGGAATTCGATGTGTCTGAGGACGTCGATACTTCCGTTCTTCGTGCTGCGCTTGAAGAGGCCCTTGAAGATCTCCGGGCGGCCGAGAAGGCTCACCAGCGAGCCCACGACCATCATGGTCACGCCCCACCACAGCGACCACTGATTCACGATCTCCACGCGCGAAATCGGCACCGCGACGCCGTTGGGGCCGATGCGGGCGACGATGTCGCCCGCCTGGATCATGATCGGCGCGAGGATCACGAAATTGATCACGGCGCCCAGCAGGCAACTGGTCGCGACCACGATGCCCATGAGGCCGCCGATCCCGAGCATGGCCGCATCGAGGGTGAGACGAAGCCCGAGCACGCGGATGTCGGTTCCGAGAATGGTCGGGATGTATTCATTCGCCTTCCCTGCCATTGCGTAATAGTACGAGTCGAGGCGATCGTGGAACGTCCACGGCTCCTTCATGCCCGCCCATCGATCCATGCGCAGGATCTTGAATTGCAGCAGGCTCATCCAGCCGTCGCTGATGATGGCCTGGTAGAGACCCGTGAAGAGCGCCGTGAACGCAAGCAGCTTCGCCTTGAACATGCCCTCACTGGCGGCGCCCGTGTAGAGCGCGTCGAGCACCACGCCGCTCGCGCGGCCCTCCGGGAAAGGCAGCTGTTCCTCGTTGATGAACCGCCGTTTCATCGGGAAGGCCACGAGCACGCCGAGGATCGCCACCGCGCACATCCAGGCGATCATGTGCGGCCACGGGATGATCCGGCCGGTGACGAGCATGTATGCGGCAAGGCTCGAGATCATCGGCGAGACCATGTAGCCGGCGGCCGTGGCGATCGACTGCGTGCAGTTGTTCTCCAGAATGGTGAAGTCCGTCGCGATCCCGGCGTCGTGCATGATGCGATAGATGGCGAAGGCGAGGATGACCGACGTGAGCCCGACGCCGATCGTGATCCCCGTCTTTGCGGCGATGTAGAGCGCCGTCGCGGCCAGCACGCCGCCGAGAAGAAATCCCGTGATTGCCGAGCGAATCGTCAATTGCGGCATGTCGCCGCGAAAGACATTCTTGAACCACCACTCGTCCTTTTGGGCCCGCGTCCAGGTTCGGACTTGCTCGTCGGTCAGCTGTTTGATGGCCATCAGGGCTCGCTCAAGAAATTGCGGCGGGTATCGATACGGCGATTCCGATCGCGATCGCCGGCATCTTATCAGCGCGCACGACAGCTTTGGGCCGTGATTCGTCGTTCGTGGCCGGAGTGCTTTTGAGCAGGAATCCAGCGCGTCGAGGTGTTGATTCCAAGGATTGCGGAATTCCATTGCAGGTGCGGTTGCCACGTTCGGGGCGGGATTTCCGCGCGCGGTTCCGGCGCCGCGGCCCGGCAATCGTGACTCGGCGATCGTGACCCGGCGATCGTGACCCGGGCCGGTCGTTCCCCATCGACTTGACAACGGTTCGCAATCGGCGCAAATGCAAATTCCGGCCGCCGTTCGGGTTGACCGTCCGCATCCGGGGCCTGCTCCAATTTCCGCGCTGCCGTCTTGACCTGAGGCAAGTTCGCCGCGGGGCGAGAGAGCAAAATTGCCGGCAGGAGCGCAATCCTGCCTGCCTCGCCGTCGGGCCGGCGGTGGGACTGCGATAGTCGACGACCGGCGTTGGCTTCGGGTCGTCAGGTGTTGATGTTTCCAGGCAGCACAAACGAGTGGGGAGGAATTCGCATGAAATCGAGGCGCACGGTATTGATCCTGGCAGTTCTCGGCTTGCTGGGAACCCTCGCGGTGGGATCGGGTGAGGCAGCCGCGCAATCCGCGGCCCCGGCGGTTGCAGCGAATCCGGCGAAGATCGGCTCGTCGCTGATCGGAAAGCTCGAGGGGCCGGAGGTTGTGCTCGACGCCAAGAGCTTTCCGAAGAGCTTCAAGGAAGCGCCGATGCTCGACCCGCTGGTGAAGTCGGGAAAATTGCCCGCGGTCGCCAAGCGCCTGCCGGAGCCATCGCAGCTCCTCGTGATCAAGCCCCTTCGCGAAATCGGGAAATACGGCGGCAACTGGCGAAGGGCCTTCACCGGACCGGCGGACCACGAGAACGGCAACCGCATCAATTCGGCCGACAAGATCCTCACGTTCGACTACACCGGCACGAAGATCATCCCGAGCCTTGCGCGCGACTGGAAGGTCAGCGACGACGGCAAGACGACGACGATCTTCCTCCGCAAGGGCGCCAGGTGGTCCGACGGCACGCCGTTCACGGCGAACGATTTCATGTTCTGGTACAACGATATCTATCTCAACAAGAACATCGTCCCGACGCCGTTCTTCGAGTTTCAGATCAACGGCAAGGACGGGAAGATGAGGAAGATCGACGACTACACCGTCGCGTTCGATTTCCCTGAACCTTACGGCTTCTTCGTCTACCAGCTTGCCGGCAGCACCGCCATCGGCGCCGGGTTCGCGACGCGCGGAGGCTTCCAGAATTTCGGCGGGGCGTACGCGCCGGCACACTACCTCAAGCAGTTCCTGCCGAAGTATTCGTCCGAGGAGGCGGCGAACAAGAAGGCCAAGGAACTCGGCTTCGACAGCTGGGTGTCGCTGCTCAAGAATCGCTACAGCTGGGCGCTCAACAACGAGCTGCCGGTCATGACCCCGTGGAAGACGGTGTCGCCGATCAACACGCCGACGTGGTCGATGGAACGAAATCCGTACTTCTGGGGCGTCGACACCGCCGGCAATCAGCTGCCGTACATCGACCGGATCACGATGACGCTGGCCGAGAACACGGAAGTCGCCAACCTGCGCGCGATTGCCGGCGAATACGACATCCAGGAACGGCACATGGGCCTTGCCAAGCTGCCGGTCTTCCTGGAGAACGCCAAGAAGGGCAACTACACCGTCCACCTCGACCCGGGCCTCAACGGAGCCGACGCCGCAATTCACATCGGCACCTCGTACGAGGCCGACCCCGAGATTTCGAAGCTGCTCAAGAACAAGGATTTCCGCCACGCGCTTGCGCTCGGCATCGACCGGGACCAGCTCAACGAGGCGTTCTGGCTGGGCGTGGGTACCGCCGGGTCAGTGGCGCCGGCGCCCGACACCATCTACAGCCCGGGTGCCGAGTGGAACAAGAAGTGGGGCGTCCTCGATGTGAAGCAGGCCAATGACCTGCTCGACAAGGTCGGCCTGACCAAGAAGGATGCCGATGGGTATCGCCTTCGCACCGACGGCAAAGGGCGGCTCCGGCTCGAGATGGTCACGGTCGGCGGCCAGTTCGTTCCCTATACGCAGATCGGCGAGATGGTCAAGCAGCAGTGGAAGAAGATCGGGATCGACGTCGACATCAAGGAGCTGGAACGCAACCTCGCGTTCACGCGCGACAACGCCAGCGAGAACCAGATGATCACCTGGGCGAACGACGGCTCGGAAATGCTCTTCCTGTTTCCGCGGCACGCGCTGCCGGTGGACGCCGCCGAAAGCCACATGGGGATGGCCTACGCCAAGTGGTATTCGTCCAACGGAACGGCGGGGAAGAAGCCGGACGATCCCGAAATGATCAGGGCCATGGACCTCTTCCGCAATGCTTTCGGCATGACTGAAGAGGATCGGGTCAAGGCCGGCAAGGACATCTGGAAGATCATCGTCGAGCAGACGTGGAGCATCGGCACGGTCGGTCAGTCGCCGGCCTTCATGGGCGTGCGCATCGTCAAGAACAACATGGGCAACGTGCCCGAGCGGCAGGTGAATGCGCAGCACGCCCGCACGCCGCACACGTCGTGGCCGGAGACGTTCTATTTCAAGTGACCGGATCGCAGCCGCCCGCCACCCGGGCGGCTGCGAACGCGTCGCGCGCGGCCTGATGCGTGGCAGAACGCTTTCCCGGGACTGGAATCTGCCTCAGAATCCCGGCGAGCGGCCCGGGCGCCCCGGTTGTCGCGAGGTGATCGCGCGCGCCGGGATAGTTCTCAGGGGTACACCGAGGGCGAGGACGCGGAAGCGTGAGCTTCAGTGGAGGATGACTTGACCGCAGCGAACGTGAAGCGAGGCAACCGGAGCTACCGCACCGGCGAGCCGCGCTGCCCATTCTGAGACCGGTTCGCCATGCTGGCCTACATCGTTCGCCGCTTCCTGCTCGCCGTGCTGACGGTCTGGGCGATCTCGGTCCTCTCCTTCATGATCATCCACCTGCCGCCCGGCGATTACGTGACGTCGTACATCGCGTCGATGTCGGCGTCAGGAAGTGCGGTGTCCGAAGGCGAGGCCAATGCACTGCGCGAGCAGCTCGGCCTCGACAAGCCCATCACCGTTCAGTACGCCAAGTGGATGGGCCTCATGGTTCAGGGCAATTTCGGCATGGCGATGGAATGGGGACGCCCGGTCTCCGACGTCATCGGCGACCGTCTGACGCTGACCATGGTCATTTCCGTGGCGGCGATCATCTTCACCTGGGCGCTGGCATTGCCGATCGGCATCTACTCGGCGGTCTATCCCTACTCGTTCCTGGATTACGTGTTCACGTTCGTCGGGTTCATCGGGCTCGCGATTCCCGGATTCCTGCTCGCGCTCATCGTCATGTACGTCGGCTTCGCCTGGTTCGGCGCGAATGTCGGCGGTCTCTTCTCGCCCGATTTCATCGAGGCCCCGTGGAGCCTGGCAAAGGTGTGGGACCTCACGAAACACCTGCCGATTCCCGCCGTGGTCCTCGGCGTCGCCGGAACCGCCCAGCTCGTCCGCATCATGCGATCGAACCTGCTCGACGAATTGCGGAAGCCCTACGTGATGACGGCGCGGGCCCGGGGCCTTCCGGAATACCGGGTCATCCTGCGGTATCCGGTCCGCGTGGCGCTCAACCCGTTCGTCAGCACGATCGGCTACCTGCTGCCGTACGTGGTCTCAGGAAGCATCATCGTCTCGCTCGTGCTGAGCCTGCCGACGGTGGGCCCACTGCTCCTGAAGGCGTTGATCGCCCAGGACATGTTCCTCGCCGGCACGATCGTGCTGCTGCTGGGGGTCATGACCGTCATCGGGACGTTCATCTCCGATCTGCTGCTCATGTGGGTCGATCCCAGAATCCGGCTGGGGCGGCAGTGAGCACGGTGATCGGGGCGGCGCACAGTGCCGGGAATATCGCGGAACAGCGGATCGCGGTTGCCACGCAGTGGCAACTGATGTGGTGGCGTTTCCGCAAGCACAGGCTTGCGGCGGCGGGCACCATCGTCCTCGTCGCGTTCTACCTCGTCGCCGCCTTCGCCGATTTCTTCGCCTACGCTGATCCGCAGGAATCGGACGCCCAGCGATCGCTGATGGCGCCGCAGGCGATCCACTGGATCGACGACGGCAGATTCCGGCCTTACGTGTACGCGCTGAAGGGCACGCGCGACCCGCTGACGTTCAAGCGGGTCTATGTTCCCGACACGAGCCAGAAGATACCGGTCGTGTTCTTCGGGCACGGAGAGCCCTACGCTTTGCTGGGATTCATCCCGACCGATCGCCATCTCATCGCCGTCGAGGGCGCGAAGGCGAGCGAGTCGCTGTTCCTGATGGGCACCGACACGCAGGGACGTGATCTCTGGTCGCGGCTGATGTACGCCACGCGCACGTCGATGACCATCGGTCTGGTCAGCGTGGCGCTCAGCCTCGTGCTGGGCGTCGTCCTGGGCGGCATGTCCGGCTATTTCGGCGGCCTGATCGACACGGTCATCCAGCGCATCATCGAAATTCTCCGCTCGATTCCGACGATTCCGCTCTGGATGGGTCTCGCCGCGGCGCTCCCTGCGGACTGGGACGTCGTGAAGGTCTATTTCGCCATCACGATCATCATTTCGCTCATCGGCTGGACCGAGCTGGCGCGGGTCGTTCGCGGGCGGTTCATTTCGCTGAAGGAGGAGGACTTCGTCATGGCGGCCGAGCTCGTCGGCTGCAGCAAGTCGCGGATCATCTTCCGCCACATGGTGCCGTCGTTCATCAGCCACATCATCGCGGCCACCACGCTGGCGATCCCCGCGATGATCATCAGCGAGACGTCGTTGAGCTTCCTGGGGCTGGGGCTGCGGCCGCCCGCCATCAGCTGGGGGGTGCTGCTCCAGGATGCGCAGAACATCCAGGCGCTGGCCATCTCGCCGTGGCTGCTCATCCCTTCGCTTGCCGTCATCGTCGCGGTGCTCGCGTTCAATTTCATGGGCGACGGCATCCGGGACGCGGCGGATCCTTACCTGTAGCGGCGCAACGACGATGCAAGAAGATCGCAAGCCTCTGCTGTCGGTGCGGAACCTGAAGACGAGCTTCTTTCCAGGACGAGGGAACGTCAAGGCCGTCGACGGCGCTACCTTCGACGTGTACCCGGGAAGGACGCTCGGCATCGTCGGCGAGAGCGGCTGCGGCAAGAGCGTCACCGCGCAGTCGATCCTGCGCATCGTCGACCAGCCCGGCCGGATCGTCGACGGAGAGATCGTCCTCACCCGCGCCGACGGGTCGCAGGTCGACCTCGTCAAGCTCGAGGCCAACAGCAGGGAGATACGCTCGATCCGCGGCGGGCGACATCGGGCTCATCTTCCAGGAGCCGATGACCTCCTTCAGCCCGGTCCACACGGTCGGCGAGCAGATCATCGAGGCGATCCGCCTGCACAACGCAGTCGGCAAGAAGGAGGCGAGGCGGCGCGGAATCGAGGCGCTGCGCAGCGTCGGCATCCCGAAGCCGGAGCGGCGCATCGACGAGTACTCGTTCGAGCTCTCCGGCGGGCTTCGCCAGCGCGCGATGATCGCGGTCGCCCTTTCCTGCGATCCGCGTCTCCTCATCGCCGACGAGCCGACGACGGCGCTCGACGTCACCACCCAGGCGCAGATCCTGGATCTGCTGCGCAAGATCCAGCAGGAGCGGGGCATGGCCATCATGCTCATCACGCACAACCTCGGCGTGGTCGCGGAGATGGCCGACGACGTGGTCGTCATGTATCTGGGCCGCGTGGTCGAGCAGGGCACGGTCGACGACATCTTCCACGATCCGAAGCACCCGTACACGAAGGCGCTGCTGCAGTCGATTCCGAGCATCGAGTCGGTGCCGAGATTGAAGCTTCCGACGATCAGCGGATCCATTCCCCATCCGTACAACCGGCCGACCGGCTGCCCCTTCCATCCCCGCTGCACAGCCGCATCCCCGGCCGCTGCGACCGAAGCGAACCGCCTCTTCTGCCAGTCGGTGACGGAAGAATGGTGAGCTGCTTTCTCTACCAATGACGAGCGACGCCGTCAGGCACCGGGAAGTCCGTGCTCCTCGACGTCAAGGGGCTCAAGAAGTATTTCCCCATCCGGCGGGGGCTCCTGCAGAAGGTCGTCGGCCACGTGAAGGCGGTGGACGACGTGACCTTCTTTCTGCATCGAGGCGAGACGCTGTCGCTCGTCGGCGAGAGCGGCTGCGGCAAGACCACGACCGCGCGCTGCATCCTGCGCGCCATCACGCCGACGGCCGGGCAGGTCCTGCTTTCGGACAACGGCGAAATGCTGGACGTGGCCACCGTGCCGAAGCACCGGCTACGGTCGCTGCGGCGCCAGATGCAGATGATCTTCCAGGATCCGTTCTCGTCGCTCAATCCGCGCATGACGCTGCTCGACATCGTCGGCGAGCCGCTGCTCGTGCACGGGGTCGGCAACGCGCAGGAGCGGACCGACCGGGTCGTCGAGCTGCTGCGCCTCGTCGGCCTGCGGCCGGAATACATGCGGCGCTACCCGCACGCCTTCTCGGGCGGCCAGCGCCAGCGCATCGGCATCGCGCGCGCGCTGGCCCTCAATCCGCGCCTGGTCGTCGCGGACGAGCCGGTTTCCGCGCTGGACGTGTCGGTCCAGGCGCAGATCCTGAACCTCCTGCTCGAGCTTCAGGAACGGCTCGGGCTCACCTATCTCTTCGTCGCGCACGACTTGAGCGTCGTCAAGCACATCAGCGAGCGCGTCGCGGTGATGTACGTCGGCAGGATCGTGGAGACCGCGCCCACCGAGGAGCTGTTCGCGTCGCCGAAGCATCCATACACCGAGGCGCTGCTGTCGGCCGTTCCCAAGCCCGATCCGCGCCTGCGCTCGGAACGGATCGTCCTCCAGGGCGAGGTCGCCGACCCGGCCAACACGCCGCCGGGCTGTCATTTCCATCCCCGGTGCCGCTATGCGCAGGCCATCTGCCGCGAGAAGGCGCCGGTTCAGGAAGAGATCGCCCCCGGCCACTTCGTGAGCTGTCATCGCGCGGCGGAGCTATCCCTCAAAGGGGTCGCCCGCTCAAATCAGACCGCTCATCATCCTTGACGGAATCCGCTGCGAATATGTGACAGCCGCAACCGATGGCCGCTTTCGACTGCGGACTCAATCGATCGACCTTCTCCGAAGCGGACGTTCGTGAACGGCCATGAGTGGGCTCATGGTCAATGCGCCATTCCCCGGTGTCGCCTTTCGTGCGATCCTGGTCCTCGCCTGTACCGTAACGCGAACTGGGGCCGCACCTCTGACGGACAATGGCGAAACGCTTCCGCTTCGCTGTGGGACCTCCCTGAGCGCCCTCGGATTTCCTGGCCCCTTGCTTCGGGCAACAGTTCGCGGAGTGCCGGTCTGGTTCATCGTGGATTCGGGGGCTTCGACCCACGCGCTCGCGTCGTGGGTGGTGAGCGTCGCGCATCTCGAAACGCGGCGGACGAAATCAACCGTTGCGGGATCAACAGGTGTGGAACGTCCTGTCCGCGCGATAACCAATCAAAAAATCGGGCTGGAAGGAGGCCACGATCTCACGCTCCGTGACGCGATCGTCGTTGAGTTTCCACCGGACTTCGCCGAGCAGAGGATCGGTGGACTCGTGTCGCCGCAACTGCTCGCCACGAGACACGTCGCCGCGGTGCTAGATCTCCGAACGCCTTTGCTGCGATTCGAGCCATTCGATAGGGCGGCAGCGAGCCTCGGTCGCGATCGCCGCTGGTCTCGAGTGGTTCGCGCGTATGCCACAACCAGGAGTCGCCATTCGAGAATCGGCTGTACGCGGCGTCGGTGACGGCCAATGGCATTGCCGGCACGTTGTTGGTGGATACGGGCGCCACCAGTACTCTCGTCGTGCCGGGTTCTCGCATTGCAAACTCGCTGGCGGACCACGCATCGGGGGCTGGTCAGGCACAGGGCGTCGGCGGCGGCGTGCAAACGATGCCGGTCGCGGCCAACGTGAGATTTGAGCGCGGCGGCACGACGTCATTGATCGCTGTGACGATCGGCGGGGCCGCGCCGTCCTGCGGGCCGGACGGCCTCATCGGGATGGATGCATTACGCCATTGCATCCTTGTGCTCGGTGAATCGGCGTTCGCGTGGTCTTGCCAAGCAGACTGATAAAGCGGACGTTCTGGTATCACGGTCGGCGCGGGAGCCTGCCATGGGTTCCGGTGTCACGCTCCGAGGCTCGCGCAGACCCGCTGCAGAAGTGCCCGCACTTCCTTGCCGATGGCCTGCACTCCCGGCTTGTCGACCAGTTTCAACACAGCCTCGGGGTCCATGAACGCGACCGTTATGGTTCCATCCGCTTCTTCACGCACGACCACATTGCAAGGTAGCAGCAAACCGATGTCGGGGTCGGCCTCGATGGCACGGTGTGCGAGCGGCGGGTTGCACGCGCCAAGTATCCGATACGGCCGGCCTTCGACATTGAGCTTGGCCTTCAGCGTCGCCTTGACGTCAATATCCGTGAGCACACCGAATCCTTCCGCCTTCAGGGCCTCGGTGACTTTCGCAACGGCGGTATCGAACGGCAGCTTGAGCTGCGTGCTGAATCCGTACATGAATCGACTCCTATTGCGAAGCGGAGATAATGGTCGTGCACCGCAATTTCATTTGAATTGACCCTACGATGATCGGTATTGCGATCGGCGGCGGCGATCGCCCGGCGACCAGTTGTACCACGTTAATACTGCCCCGCTTTCATATCAACCATGTTTCATCTTTTCGCGCTGCTCCGCGGTGAGTACGGCATCCATCTGCTTCTGGGCGGCGAGGGAAAGGTCGAACATCTGCTGCCGAAGCTCTGACATCTCCCGGAAGCTCTTGCTGAGCGCCGCGTCATCGCGTGGTTCGGCGTTGAACTGCTCGTTCATCTGCGACCGCTCATCCTGCATCTTGCCCATCAGGTCCCAGTGTTTGCGACGTACGTCGTCCCGGATCTTCGCGATCCTGTTGCGCTGCTCCGTCGTAAGATGGAGATCTGCTCTTGGGCCGTCGCCGCCCATCATGCCGGGCGCCATGCCATAGCCGCGACCCTGGCCGTCCATCATGCCGGGGCCCATGCCGTAGCCGCCCATCATTCCGTCCCCACCCATGGCGTAGCCGCCCATCACGCCGCCGCCCATGCCATAGCCATGGCCGTAAGCATCCTGCGGTGGGTCCGCCAGCGCGCTTGCTCCCACAATTGTTCCGCCAATCAATACGGCGGCGCTCAACGTCTTGCGAAGGTTCATTTGTTTCATCGCTAACTCCATGCAATTAAAGCAGCATCGATTTTCCGTTCACTTTCCCTTTTGCTTGACGATCCATGCCACGAGGCCGGCAACGACGACGACGAGCAGAATCGGCACCAGTAGCCCGCCGTATCCACCCATGCCGCCGTAGCCGCCCATCCATCCGCTGCCCCCGTTCATCATCCCTCCGTCCTGCGCCATAACAAGGCCGCTCGCCAAGAGGGGCACCAAACCAAACGCCGTAGCAATTGAGGTCTTCATAAGAGCTCCTGAGCAAATCGATGACGCGATAGCACTACTTTGGCGTTGAGCTCGCCAAATTGAACGGCCATCGCGCGATCCCCGGCAAATCCGGGAATGCGAGCGGAACTCCACAGGCATCGACGACCGCTACGACCGGCAGATGCGCATTACGTGAAGGTTCCGAATCGGAAACGTTAGAGCAAACCTACGCGGACCCAAGACCGCGGTCCGTGCGTTACCGAACGCCGCCATGCCGATCGGCGCTCGGCGATAGGCAGTCAGTGCCTGGATGGACCGATGACCCCCTGCATAAAGGGAGAAAACAGGTCAGAAGCGCTGTTAGGCGTGCGCTGGCGGGCGATGCTCGAGCGTGCGCGACGGGCCGCAAGGGGACTGCCGGGCCACGGACTGTCGCGGGCCTTCCCGATCGTGGACAACGCTATCGCGCGAGCCACCCGCCGTCCACGGCCAGCACGTGGCCGTGGACGTAATCGGACGCCGCCGACGCGAGGAACACTGCGGCGCCGGCGAGATCGGCGGGCATCCCCCAGCGCTCGGCGGGAATGCGCGCGAGAATCGCTTGGTTGCGCTCGGCATCGGCGCGCAGCGCCGCGGTGTTGTTCGTCTCCATGTAGCCGGGCGCGATGGCGTTGACGTTTATTCGGCGATTTGCCCATTCGCAGGCGAGAAGCCGCGTCAATCCGGCCACGCCGCTCTTGGACGCCGTGTACGACGCGACGCGGATGCCGCCCTGGAACGAGAGCATCGATGCGATGTTGATGATCTTGCCCCCGGAACCCTGCGCGACGAATTG
Source organism: uncultured beta proteobacterium (assembly GCA_963717695.1). Classification (GTDB taxonomy): domain Bacteria; phylum Pseudomonadota; class Gammaproteobacteria; order Burkholderiales; family Casimicrobiaceae; genus CAIWHR01. The sequence continues at coordinate 708,007 of CAVQWR010000007.1, forward strand.
TCGTGCCACCGCCTGCGACAGAAAGAACAGCGATCGCAGATTGACGTTGACGACGTCGTCCCAGTCGCGCTCGGTGAATTCGAGCGCGTCGGCGCGGCGGATGATGCCGGCATTGTTGACCAGGATGTCGATCCTGCCGAACTCGGACAGGCTGCCGGCGACGATGGCCGGGATGTCTGCTGTCGACGAAAGATCCGCTTTCACGTCGAGATAGCGGCGACCGGCTGCTTCGACCGCGGCGCGCGTGGCCGCAGAATCGCTGCGATTCGCCCCCACGATGTCGGCTCCGGCCTCCGCAAGCGCGGCGGCAATTCCGAGGCCGAGGCCGGTGTTGCAGCCGGTGACGATGGCGGTCTTGCCTTCGAGGTCGAACAGCCGATGCATCGGAGCCCTCGCCTGCGTGGGCGCGCGATCAGCGCAGCGCCGAAGGCGCCACGCCGTCCATGTCGGGGAAGACCTGATTCTCGCCCACCATTCCCCAGATGAAGGTGTACGCCTGCGTGCCCGCGCCCGAATGGATCGACCAGCTCGGGCTGATGACGGCCTGCTCGTTGCGCACGACGATGTGCCGCGTTTCCCGCGGCTCGCCCATCAGGTGGATCACCATGCTCTCCGGCAGCAGGTTGAAGTAGAAATAGACCTCCATGCGGCGGTCGTGCGTGTGGCAGGGCATGGTGTTCCACACGCTTCCTTCCTCCAGCCGGGTCATCCCCATCACCAGCTGGCAGGTGGGCAGCACGTCGGGCAGGATGAACTTGTGGATCGTGCGCCGATTGGCGGTACGGGCATCGCCCAGCGTTTCGTGCGACGCCTGCGCCATCGATATGGTCCTGTGCGGGTACGCCGCGTGAGCCGGCGCGCTGTTGAAATAGAGCTTCGCCGGGCGCGACGGGTCGCGGCTGGCGAAGCGGACCGCGCGCGCCCCTTTGCCGACGTAGAGCGCCTCCTCTGTTTTCACGTCGAAGCGAGCGCCGTCGATCGTCACGAATGCGTCGCCGCCGATGTTGATGAGGCCGAGCTCGCGCCGCTCGAGAAAGAATTCGGTGCCCGTGTGCCGGCCGAGTTCGGGCGCAAACTCCAACGGCTCGACGGTCGGGCAGATGCCGCCGACGATGATGCGGTCGATCTGGCTGTAGGTGAGTGTGATCTCTCCCGGCGCGAAGATTCCCTCAATGAGAAAATGACGGCGCAGGCCTTCGGTGTCGAGCGTCCGTGCCTGTTCGCTGTGCACCGGTTGACGGATTTCCATGGGGATTCTTTCGGGTGGGCCGGGGACGCGCTTTCCGGCGGCATGAAGTGAAGTCTAGCCGCCTGTCGTGGCGGCGCCGCTCGCCTGCGTGTCGAGTTCGATGTCGACCATCATTTCCGTTGCGAGCGTCTCGAGCTCGCGCTTCAGCTCGTCGTTGCGCAGCGAGTCCGGGACGGCGAGAACCGCCTTGACCCTGAAGAGCTGGCCGGCGGACATCGGAGCGCTCACGACCTCGGTATAAAGCTCCTCGATGCTGACGCCGTGCCGCGCAAGGCTGCCCGACAGGTCGCGCACGATCCCCGGATGATCGTTCCCGACGAGTTCAAGACTGACGGCCCGCTTCCTTGCCGGCGGCAACCCTCTCGAATCCCCCGTCACGATGACGACGTGCAATCCGGAGGAAATGAGTCCGCGGAGCGCGCTGGAGATCGGTTCGACATTCTGTTCCGGCACTTCGATATGCACGATGCCGGCGAACTGGCCAGCGAGGCTCGCCATGCGGCTGCCGACCCAGTTCGCGCCGAAGCGCTGGGCGACATCGGAGAGCGAATTGACGATGCCGGGGCGATCGCTGCCAATCACTGTCAATACGAGAGACGTCGTCACGGCTTCAGCCTTTTGGTGGGGATGTTTTCAAAATAATAACCGTTTCGGGGGCGCGTCGCTGGCGACGACCCTTCCCGGCACGCCCGCCCCCCATTACGTAGGCAGCGATATCGCATGAGGGACGCTTGCGAAGCGCCAAACGAGCCCTGAAGTGGTCCGCTGAACCGATCGGGGGACGGACGACCTTCGGTGAAATGCACCACCGTCCGAGAATAAGTCGGGATGGCGGCCTGGACCCGCCGGATCGCGGCAATATTGGTCGCCTGCGGCATCGATCGACGCTGGCGCCACGCAGTCCTTGGTGCCCGTTGACGTAAGTCAACACGGGGTGCCCTCGCGCGACCGATCATGAACGCTTCTCGCGTGAACGCGGCGGACGCGCAGCCCCGCATGCGCGGATTCCGACCAAAGAGGTCAGGACTATGGCGGGGGTGACCCTCAGGAACGTCGTCAAGCAGTTCGGCGCGGTCAAGGTGGTCGACGACCTGTCCATCGAAATCCAGGACAAGGAGTTCGCGGTCCTGGTCGGCCCTTCGGGCTGCGGCAAGACGACGGCGCTGCGCATGATCGCCGGCCTCGAGACGGTCACCTCCGGCGAGATCTGCATCGGCGACACGCTCGTCAACGACATGGCACCGAAGGATCGGGACATCGCCATGGTGTTCCAGAGCTACGCCCTGTATCCGCACATGAACATCCGCGAGAACATGGGCTTCGGGCTCAAGATCCGCCGGCTTCCGAAGCAGGAAATCGATGCCCGGGTGCAGGAGGCGGCGGACATCCTCGGCCTCAACGACCTCTTGGAGCGAAAGCCGAAGGAACTGTCCGGCGGACAGCGTCAACGCGTGGCGCTGGGTCGTGCCATCGTGCGCAAGCCGAAGCTGTTCCTGTTCGACGAGCCGCTCTCCAACCTCGATGCCAAGCTGCGTGTCGCAATGCGCGCGGAGATCAGCAAGCTCCATCGCCGTCTCGGCGCCACGATCATCTACGTGACGCATGACCAGGTGGAGGCCATGACGATGGCCGACCGGATCTTCATCCTGAGCAAGGGCGTCCTGCAGCAGAGCGGTGCGCCCATGGAAGTCTATTCGAGGCCGGCAAGCCGCTTCGTCGCCGGCTTCATCGGTTCGCCGGCGATGAACTTCGTCGACGCGGCGGCGATTGAGACGGACGACGGCCTGTTCATCGACGCCGGCGACTTCCGGGTCAGGGCGCCGGAATCGTTTCGTGCGAGCCTCAAACCCTATGGCGGTCGACAAGTCGTGTTCGGGATTCGTCCCGAGGATATCGCGATGCACGATGCCTCTGCGGCGGCCGACATCGGCAACACGGTCACGATGCAGGCCGAAGTCGTGGAGCCGCTGGGCTCGGAAATCTTCGCGCACCTGACCTGCGGCAGGCATTCCGTCGTCGCCCGGATGGGCGTGCCCGAAACACCGCTTCGAGTCGGCGAAGCATTGCAGGTCGACCTGAAGCTGCAGAACGCGCACGTATTCGATTCCGAGACTTCGCAAACGATCATCTAGGAGCGCGGCGTCGGGGCAGGTCGCCGTCGACGCCGCGCGGCATTCAATCATGGAGGGTGTATGAGGAACGTCATCAGCAGGACCCTGGTTGCGCTGTGCTCGCTCTGCCTTGCGGCTGGCGCGGTGGCGCAAACCAAGGAGATTCGAGTGCTGCTCGCGAACCATCCGTACGGCGAGCTCTTGAAGGCGGCGATTCCGGAATTCGAAAGCGCCACCGGTATCAAGGTCAATGCCGAAAGCCTCCAGGAAAGCCAGCTCACGGCCAAGCTGACGACGGAGTTCGCGACGAACTCCTCCTCGGTGGACGTGTTCATGACCCGTCCGCTGCAGGAAGGGAAGATGTTCTACAAGAATGGCTGGTACGAGCCCCTGCCGGGTTATGACTTTTCCGACTACCCGAAGAACGTAATGAGCGTCTCGACGTTCGGATCGAAGTCGTACATCGTTCCGCTGGTGACTGAATGGCAGGTGCTCTACTACCGGAAGGATCTTCTCGCCGGCGCCGGAATCAAGGTGCCCGCGAACTTCGCCGATCTCGAGGCTGCCGCAGCAAAGCTCAATTCCGACAGCGTCGCGGGCATGGCCTCGCGCGGCAAGGGCGCGGCGGCGGTCACGCAGCTCTCGAGCTACGTCTACAACTACGGCGGCCTGTATCTCGACAAGGGCGTCGCGGTGTTCGACTCGAAGCCCGCAGTCGACGCCATGCGGTTCTACGGGAAGATTCTTGGCACGTACGGGCCGAAGGGCGTGACGTCCATGTCCTGGGAGAACATCATGCCGCTCTTCCAGGCCGGCAAGATCGCGATGTGGACGGACGCCTCGGTGTTCTATGGCCAGATCATCGATCCCAGCAAGACCCAGCTCGGTGCGGACAAGGTCGGAATCGCCAATTTCCCGGCGGGTCCGAAGACGAATTCGCCGTTCATCGTGACGTCGTGGGGCATGGCGGTTGCAAAGCAATCGAAGAAGAAGGACCTGGGGCTGAAGTTCATCGAATGGGCCACCAGCAAGGAGCTCGCGACCAGGGGCATGCTGGCCAACATCACCATGGCGCGCTCCTCGGTGTGGGAAGACAAGGCGGTACTTGCGAAGGTGAACCCCGGCCTCGTCGAGACCCGCGCGTTCGCCGCGAAGAACGGCTATCCGCTGGATCGCCCGTACATGAGCGCGGTCGGCGAGGCGCGCGACCTGATCGGCGAGCTGATCATCGAATCGATCAACACGAAGGGTGCGTCGCCGAACCTCGAGAAGATGGCGAAGGAGCGAGTCGAGAAGGTGAACGAGCTGCTCCAGGACACGGGCGAGTATGGCAAGTGAGTGGCAAGTGAGCCGGGATTGAGCGGCAGCCGCCGGAATCGGCATTCGGGGCCGGCGGCGCCGGGGCATCGCATGAACGCACCGGCCTTCCGCATCGGCGGAGCGCCGGACTGCAGCAACGCTGGACTGGGCGGGACATGATCCATTCGGGGTTCACGGAAAGGAATCTGCACCTGCTGTTTCCGCTTCCGGCGATCGTCTTCGTCGCGATGCTCATGGTGTTCCCCGTCCTGTACACGCTCTGCCTGAGCTTCACCAGCTGGAACCTCACCTCCGGCATGCCCGTCACGTTCGTCGGCCTGGCGAGCTACGTCCGTGTGCTGACCGAGCCGCGCTTCCTCAACGCGCTTGCCAGGACCTTCGCGTTCACGTTCTTCGCCGTGGCGGTCGAGGGGGTTCTCGGCGTTGCCTGCGCCCTCATCCTGAACCGCGCATTCGTCGGCAAGAGCGTCGCCAAGCTCCTGCTCCTGCTGCCGCTCGTGGCAACACCCGTCGCCATCGGGATCGTGTTCAACCTCTTCTACGATCCGACCATCGGCCTCGCCAATTTCGTGCTGCGCTCGCTCGGCCTGCCGCCTGGCCTCTGGATCTCGAGCAGCACTTCCGTGCTGCCGTCGCTCGTCCTCGTCGACGTGTGGCAGTGGACGCCGATGATCACGCTCATCGTCCTCGCAGGCCTAGCCGGCCTGTCCGAGGAACCCGTCGAGGCGGCACGCATCGACGGGGCGAGCGACTGGCAGATCATCCGGTGGGTCACGCTGCCCATGGTCATGCCGGTGATTCTGACGGCGCTGATCCTCCGTCTGATCGATGCCCTGAAGACGTTCGACATCATTTTTGCGATGACAGGGGGAGGCCCCGGCTACGCGTCGGAGACGCTCAACATCATGGGATTCAAGTACAGCTTCGAGTATTTCCGCATGGGGCAGTCGGCGGTCATTCTCGTCGTGCTCTTCGTCGTCGTCTTCGGCTGCAGCCTCGGAATCATGAAGCTGCGTTCCGCATCCGAAACATAGGCCGGCCATGCCGTTTGCCGCTGCCTCGGGATTGCGCCAGGGATCGGCCTGGAGGAAGAAATTCGTCGCGACGGCGGTCTTCTATCTCGTCGTCATCGGCGTCGCACTCGTCGTCCTGTTCCCGTTCCTGTGGATGCTTTCGTCGTCCTTCAAGACACAGGTCGACATCATCTCGTGGCCGCCGAAGATCTTCTTCTCGCCGACGCTGCAGAACTACCACAAGGTCTTCGGCGAACAGAATTTCCTGAAGTACTTCATGAACTCGACGATCGTCGGCACGGCGGCCGTGGGCATGTCGCTCATCCTCGGGCTTCCCGCCGCCTACTCGATCGCGCGGTTCACGCAGCGGAAGCTCGCCGTCTTCATTCTCCTCGCGCGCCTGATGCCTGGAATCTCGTTCCTGATGCCCTGGTACATCGTCTTTTCCCGGCTGGACCTCATGGACAGCTACACGGCGCTGATCCTGAGCCACATACTGATCGCGCTGCCCATCGTGGTCTGGATCATGTCCAGCTACTTCCAGACGATACCGCCCGAGATGGAGGAGTCGGCGATGGTGGACGGTGCCACCCGTCAATACGCCTTCTGGAAGATCGTTCTTCCGCTGTCCGGTCCGGGCATCATCACTGCGACCACGCTGTCGTTCCTCTTCTCCTGGAACAACTTCATGTTCTCCCAGGTGCTCAGCATGGAGAAGACGAAGACGCTTCCGATAGCGGTCTACAACTTCCTGTCGTACGCCGAGGTCGATTGGGGTGGCGTGATGGCCGCCGCCGTCGCGATCATGGCGCCGGCGATCGTCCTCACGATGATCTTTCAGAAATACGTGGTGAAGGGCCTGACGATGGGCGCGGTCAAGGGTTGAGGGGAAGCTGGGACCCCGACCTTGGCGGAGTGCGCAATCCTGGGGCTCCGTCTTCGGCGCTTCGCGGGCGCTTTCGGATCCCGAGTTGACTCATCGCGTCGGAGCGAATTGAACGTCCCGTGCGGAGCAGCGCTCGTGCTAGCTATGGTTCTATATCGTTGAAAAACTCAATTGGCGTGTGTTCGGAGTCGACGAGCGAAAACGTCGACCTCGTAGAACGGCCCAGGATCGACGATCGCCAGTCGGTTGGTCTTCGGAGACCCTCTGAAAGCTCCTCGACGCAGATCGCTAAGGAGTTTTTCAACAGAATAGGTCGAAAGCCGCCATCGCGCTCAGACGGGAGAAGGGGTGCCGTAACTGTGCGCGGGTGTGCCTGGTTCTGACGATGGCAAGCGCTGCGAGCTAATGATCTACCTGCTGCGCCATATCGCTTGAGGCGCCTCAGTCGCGATCGACGAGCGCAAACGCTGCCGCGATCATCGCGATGAAGAAGATGAAGGTCCACGACGGGATCGCGAGACCCATGAACAGCCAACCCTGCTCGGCGCACTCGCCGCTGCCTTTCAGCACGCGCCCGATCACTTCGGTGAGCGGCAGCGTTTCCAGCATGTAGTTGAGGCCCATCCCGCAGGCGGCGACGCTCCCCTTCGGCTGCGCCTGGATCCAGACGTGCCACAGGGCGAGCGCCGCGCCGATTCCGGCGGTGATGGCAGTGAAACCTGCATAGACCACCGCGCCCGTCCGGCGCGGATTGTGGATCGCCGCGATCAGGAACACGACGCCGGTCGCGATGACGCAGATGCGCTGGAACACGCAGAGCGGGCAGGGCTCGAGATCGAGCCCGTATTGCAGCCACAAGGCCCATCCCATCAGACCCGCGCAGATGAGGAACCCGAGCAGGTACGCGGTGCGACGCGGCGGCAGCAGAATCAGCGCGAAGGAGGTCGCGCCGACGGTCCACACGAGCATCCGGTACGCCGTCTGCGCGAGCGAAGGATTGGCGCCGAGCCAGCTCAGCAGGGCTTCCTGAACAATCAGCGCCGCGGCGACGATAAGGCCGGCGACCGGCCACGGAATGGGGGCGTAGCGTTTCATTGCTGTGATTTCTCCAGTGCCTGGTCGATGTCCCAAAGGATGTCGTCGAGTGTTTCGAGTCCGATCGACAGCCGGATCATTTCGGGCGAGACGCCCGCTGCGCGCTGCTCGTCTTCCGAAAGCTGGCGATGCGTCGTCGACGCCGGGTGGATCACCAGCGTCTTCGCGTCGCCGACGTTGGCGAGGTGCGACAGCATCTCGACTGCCTCGATGAACTTCACGCCGGCCGCGCCGCCCTTGCCCTTGACGCCGAACGTCAGGATCCCGCCCGCGCCGCGCGGCAGGTATCTTCTCGCCAGCGCCTCGTAGCGTCCGCCGGGAAGCGACGGATACGACACCCATTCGACGGCAGGATGGGCGGCAAGGTGCTTCGCCACCGCAAGCGCGGAGTCGCAATGCCGTGGCATGCGCAGGTGCAGCGTCTCGATCCCCTGCAGCAGCAGGAACGCCGACAGCGGCGCGAGCGTCGGTCCGAGGGTGCGCATCGTCTCCATGCGCGCCTTCATGGTGAAGCCGAAGTCGCCGAAGGTTTCGTAGAAGCGGACGCCGTGATAGCCGCGCGAGGGCTCCGTCATCTGCGGGAAGTTGCCGTTGTCCCACCGAAATTTGCCCGACTCGACGACGATGCCGCCCATCGTCGTGCCGTGGCCGCCCAAGTACTTGGTCAGCGAATGGACGACGATGTCGGCGCCGTGCTCGAATGGACGGCACAAGTGAGGCGAGGCGAGCGTGTTGTCGACGACGAGCGGCACGCCGGCCGCGTGCGCGACGTCGGCGAGCGCCGCCATGTCGCAGACGTTGAGCTGCGGATTGCCGATGGTCTCCACATAGACTGCCTTGGTGTTCGGCTTCAGCGCCGCGCGAAAGGCGGCGGGGTCGTCCGCGTCGACGAACGTCGCGTCGATGCCGAACTGGGCAAACGTCACGGCGATCTGCGAATACGTGCCGCCGTAGAGGGTGCGCGCGGCGACGATGTGCTCGCCGGCGCGCGCGAGCGTCAGGAGCGCGACGGTCTGAGCCGCCATGCCGGTGGCGGTGGCGAGCGCCGCGCGCCCGCCTTCCAGCGCGGCAACGCGCTCCTCGAGCGCGGCGACAGTGGGATTGGAGATCCGCGAATAGACGTTGCCGAATGTCTGCAGGTTGAAGAGCGACGCGGCGTGATCGGCGCTGTCGAACACGAACGACGTCGTCTGGTAGATGGGCTGCGCGCGCGCGCCGGTCGCGGCGTCGGGGATCTGCCCCGCGTGGAGGCAAAGCGTGTCGAAGCCGAATTTGTGGTCTGGCATGGAAAGGGAGGCCGTCGCTTCAGGTCCGGGCGCGCTTCGCCGAGACGATACCGGTGTTGACGCCGGCCCAGTTGAGTCCGCCCATGATCCGCGCATGCTCGATCTTGACGCAGTGGTCGGCGACGACGGCGAGGCCGGCGTCCCCGGCGATCTTCGCCGCCTCGTCGCTGCGGATGCCGAGCTGCATCCACAGGACCTTCGCCCCCTTGGCGACGGCCTCGCGCGCGAGCGCCGGCATCTCCCCGGGTTTGCGGAAGCAGTCGACGATGTCGACGCGCTCCGGAATCGCGGCGAGGCTGGGATAGCACGTCTCGCCGAGGATGCTGGCGTAGTTCGGGTTGACCGGAATCACGCGGTAGCCGTGCTCCTGCATGTATTTCGCCGCGAAATAGCTGGGGCGATACCAGCTTGCAGAAAGCCCGACCACCGCGATGACCTTCGAGGAGGCGAGAATCCTGCGCAGTCCGGCAATGTCGTCGACGACGCTCATGAAGTTCAGCGCGACCAGTCCGGATTCTGCGAATACGGGTAGCGCGCATTGATGCGGCGGCCCGACGAGATCCTGCGATCGATGTCCCACGGCAGGCGCCAGTACTCGCCGGGGCCGAACGTGCGGCACTCGCCGTGGAAGTCCGCTTCCGAGCAGAAGATCCAGTAGCCGCCCTCGATGACGAGCGACGCCGCGCGGTCGTTGAATCCGGTGGCGCCGAAGTTCGCGACGATCTCGTGGTCGAGCGTCAGCGAGCGACCCGTGAGATCCGGGCCCTCGTAGAGGATCGCCCGGGAGAGCCGCTGCGGCGGCGGCACGGTCGGCGCGAGCGCGACCTGGTGCAGCGAGCTGACCTGGCCCGCGAGGCGGCCGAGGTTGGGATAGCGCCCTGGGCCGAATGTCTCGCACGCGCCCCGGTAGTAGGCGTCGGGGCACACTTCCCACTGGCCAGCGAGGACGATCAGTGAGCGGGCCCGGTCGTTGAAGTCCTGGTCGTGCAGGTTGGGCTGCGTGCTGTCCGCGACGAACTGCTCGCCGGCGAATCCGACGCCCTCGTAGAGCGTCACGCGCCCGCGGTTGCCGCCGCCGCCCCAAGCTTCGCCGGTCCCGCCGCCGTAGTCGGCCGCGGCGCCGATCTCGCGCACCGAGGACCGGTTGCCCTCGAGGCCCATCGCCCCGAGATCCGGATACCGGCCGGGCCGGAGGGTCACGCAGCGGCCGCGAAAATCGGCGTCGGCGCAAAGCTCCCAGGTGCCGCCGTGGATGATGGCGGATGCCGCGCGGTCGTTGAACCCTCGGGGCGCAAAATTCGGGACGGCGTCCGTCGTCGTCAGCGACCGTCCCGCGAAATTCCCGTATTCATACAGCGTGAGCTCGCCGGCTTTCGCCCCTCCGGCAGCAGCGAGGACGACGATCGAAGCCATGACGGCGGCGAGGTGCATGCGGCTTTCCTGAGAATTCGGGCAGATTGCCACCGGCCGTGCCGGGAGCCCGAAGGCGGAATCTTAGCCGATCGGCCCGGCGCGACCCGGACGAACCCGGTCGTCCGGGTTTGCGCCGCACGCACGGCTGGGGTAGCTTGTGGGGCGACAGCGTTCGCGCGCCGCCCCGGCGTCCGCGGGACCAGCTTCGAAAAAGCCGGCGCCGAGGGCAAGAAAGCCATGAGGGCGCTCGAAACAGGCATTTATTGTCGGCTGACGGCAGTGCGGGAGGGTCGCCATCCCGTAAAACAACAGGCCTGATCCTTGCTTGCTCGCAACAGGATGAGAGTGCACGCCATCGCTCGGAGGAAGGCCCACACCCGGGTCCGTTGGTACGGATGCCGCGCCTCGGCACGCCTCCCCAGCGGCATTGCCGCCGATTTGATCGATTGTCCGGGATCGACATGGCCGCGCCGCGCCCCCTGAATCGCGCCGAGCTCGCGACGATCCAGCAGACGATTGACGATGCTCTCGAGCGGGACTTCCTGCTCGCGCTGTCGCAGCGCAAGCTGAACGCGCTCGGACTGCCGCTTGCCTACATCGACCGAACCCAACGCTACCGGTTCGTCAACAAGGCCTTTCTCGACTGGACCGGCAAGCGGCCGGATGAGGTCCTCGCGCGCGAGGTGGTCGAGGTCGTCGGGCGCGACGTCTACCAGCTCTACCACGCGTACGTCGAAGCGGCGATCGCCGGCGAGCGCACGAACTTCGAGCGCCAGCTCGCGGCTCCCGGGCGGCCCCCGATCTGGATTCGCGTCGACTACTACCCCGACCGCAGCGCCAACGGCTTGGTCCGCGGCTACCTCGCGACATATTCCGACGTCGACAACCTGAAGCGTCTCGAGCTCGAGGCGGGGCAGCGCGAGCACCGGCTGCGGCTCGTCACCGACAGCGTCGGCTCGCCGATCCTCTACCTCGACCGGCAGCTCAAGGTCCGCTTCGCGAACAAGCCGTTCGGCGACTGGTACGGCGTCGCGCCCGACGACCTCCTGGGGCGCGTGCTGCGCGACGTGCTCGCGGGCGAGGCGGCGACGGAAATGCAGGGCTACGTCGAGCGCGCCTTCGCCGGCGCGAAGGTCTCGTACGAGCGGCGCGACCGCAGGACGAGCGGCGAGCTGCGCTGGGTGCGGGTCACGCTCTTTCCCGATCGCGAGATCGGCGGGCGCGTCGGCGGCGCGTTCGCGGTGATGACCGACATCGAGGACGATGTGCGCGTGCGCGACGCGCTGAAGGCGCAGGAGGTGCAGCTTCGCCTCTTCGCCGACAACATCCCCGGCCCGATCGCCTACCTCGACCGCTCGCTCAAGTACACGTTCGTCAATCAGGCGTTCGCCAACTGGGTGTGCAAGGCGCAGGACGAGATCTACGGCAAGGCGCCGCACGCCGTGCTGTCGGGCGACGTCGCGAGCTTCCTGCGGCCGATCATCCAGCGCGCGCAGCAGGGGGAGAACATCGAATACGAGCGCATCGGCAACAACGCGCTCGGCGCGCGCCGCTGGATGCACGGCCGCGTTGCGCCCGACCTCGACGCGACCGGCAAGGTGCGGGGCCTCTACTGCACCGAATACGACATCCACGACCTCAAAGAGACCGAGCAGGCGCTCGCCGCGCGCGAGGAGCAGCTGCGCCTCTTCACCGACAACATCCCGGAGCCCGTCGTCTATCTCGACGGCGAGCGCCGCTACGAGTTTGTCAACGAGGCGTTCCTGCGCCTCTACGGCCTCGTGCGCGAGGAAGTCATCGGCAAGCGCCCCGAGGAAGTGCTGGGCGCGGAGAACTCGCTCGCCCTGTCGCCGGACCGCGAGCGCGGGCTCTTCAGCGAGGCGATCACCTACGAGCGCGCGGTGGTCGACGCGATGGGACGGCAGCGCTGGTTCCGCGCGCGCTGCGTGCCCGATCTCAACTACGACGGCACGGCGAAGGGCGAGTACGTCGTCGGCCACGACATCAGCGACCTCAAGGAAGCGCAGGACGCTCTCGCCGCACGCGAATCGCAGCTCCGCGCGATCATGGACGGCGTGCCGGCGCCGGTCGCCTACATCGACCACGACGAGCACTGTCACTACGTCAATCGCACGTTCCTCCAGTATTTCGGTCTCGCGCCGGAGCAGGTGGCGGAGCTGAGGCTGCGCGACGTCGTCGGCCACGGCATCTACCAGAGTGCGCAGGCGATGATCGCGCGCGCGCTCGAAGGTGAATCGACCGCGTTCGACCGTCTCGTCCCCGGCGCGAACGGGGTGCGCCGCTGGATGACGATTCGCGTGGTGCCCGACGCTGCAGCATCCGGCGAGGTGCACGGCGCGTTCGTGCTGATGAACGACATCCACGGCCTGAAGCAGGCCCAGGAGGCGCTGCGCGCATCCGAGGCCGAGCTGCGGCTCATCATGGACAACGTGCCCGCGCGTGTTGCCTACATCGACCGCGACTTCCGCTTCCGGTTCATCAACCGGCACAAGGAGGAGTGGCTCTCCGAGCGGCGCGAGGAGCTGACGGGGCGGCGCATCGACGAGGTCATCGGCGCCGAGCGCACCGCACAGATCCAGCCGCTGCTGACGCGCGCGCTCGCCGGCGAGGCGATCTCGACCGAGCAGCTGATGGTGCAGCCCGCCGGCGGCGAGCGCTGGGAGTCGATCCACTACACGCCGCACCGCGATTCCGACGGTAACGTGATCGGCATCTATTCCGCGTACATCGACATCCACGACCAGAAGCGCAACGAGGAAGCGCTGCGCCGCGCCAACTGGATGCTGTCCTCGCACATCAGCAACACGCCGCTCGCGGTGCTGGAGTGGGACAAGGATTTCCGGCTGGTGCGCTGGTCGCCGCAGGCGGAGAACATCTTCGGCTGGCGCGCCGAGGAAGTGCTCGGGATGCCGATCGACGGCAACCAGCTGGTGCACGAGGCCGACCGCGAGGCGGTCGCCGGACTGCTGCAGTCGCTGATGACGGGCACCGAGCCGCGGGCGACGGGCCTGACGCGCAACAACCGCAAGGACGGCGACACGATCTGGTGCGAGTGGTACCACTCGGCGCTGCTCGACGCGGACGGCAGGATCGCGTCGATCCTGTCGTTCGTGCAGGACGTCTCGACCCGGATCCAGGCCGAGGAGCGGCTGCAGTACATGGCCACCCGCGATGCGCTCACGGGGCTGCCGAACCGCCTGCTGCTGCACGAGCGCCTCGCGCAGGCGATCGCCCAGGCGAAGCGCAGCGGACGCCGCGTCGGCGTGCTGTTCATCGACCTCGACCGCTTCAAGAACGTCAACGACACGCTCGGCCACCGGATCGGCGACGAGCTCCTGAAGGGCGTCACGCGCGAGCTGTCGGCGGCGCTGCGCGAGACCGACCTCCTGGCGCGCCTCGGCGGCGACGAGTTCATGGTGATCGTCGAGGACTTCGACGACCCCTCGGTACTGGGTCGCATCGCGCAGAAGCTGCTCGACGCGATCGCGCAGCCGTTCCGCATCGAGGACCACGACATCTACGTGACCTCGTCGATCGGCATCAGCGTCTACCCCGACGACTCCGACGATCCCGAGGAGCTCCTGAAGCACGCCGACGTCGCGATGTACCGCTCGAAGGAGCTCGGCCGCAACACCTACCAGTTCCTCGATGCCGACCTCGCGCAGCGGCGCCTCAAGCAGCACACGCTGGAAAGCGCGCTGCGCAGCGCGCTGAAGGATGGGCTGCTGCGGCTGCACTACCAGCCGGTCGTGCGGATCTCGGACCGTGCGGTGGTCGGCGCCGAAGCGCTGCTGCGCTGGAACGATCCCGAGCACGGCAGCGTGCCGCCGCAGGTGTTCATTCCGCTCGCCGAGGAGTCGGGGCTGATCCACGCGCTGGGCGAATGGGTGCTGCGGTCGGCGGCGGAGCAATGCGTCGCGTGGCGCGCCCAGGGCATGCCGCTCGCGGTGTCGGTGAATCTCTCGGCCCGCCAGTTCTACCGGGACGACCTCGCGCAGCGAATTTCGGAGATCGTCCGCGAGGTCGGCTGCGACCCGTCGTGGATCGAGCTCGAAGTCACCGAGACCAGCCTCCTGCACGATCTCGATGCCATTCGCAAGGTGCTGCACAAGCTCCGCAACGAAGGCTTCGCCGTCGCGATCGACGACTTCGGCACCGGCTACTCGTCGCTGACCCACCTCAAGCACTTTCCGATCGACACGCTGAAGATCGACATCTCGTTCATCGCCGACCTCGAGACGGACGCGCAGGATGCGGCGATCACGGAGGCGATCATCGGTCTCGCGCGCGGCCTCGGCCTCAAGGTCGTCGCCGAGGGCGTCGGCACGCAGCAGCAGCTCGATTTCCTCGCCGCGCGCGGCTGCCACTGCTTCCAGGGATTCTGGGTGAGCAAGCCGCTGCCGAACGACGAATTCCTCGCGTTCGTGCAGACGCCGGTCGCGGCGCGCTGAGCCCGCAGCCCGTCAGAGCGCCGCGAGCCACTGCTGCAGCGCGCGGGCGGGAACCTCCCACTTGCGCTCCAGCATCATCATGTGCGCGAGACCGGGCAGCATGACCGGCTCTACGGCGTGGTGCCGCGCCGTTGCGCGCACGTCGTCCTCGGTCGAGATCCGATCGCCTGCAGCCCCCATGACGAGCAGCGGCACGCCATTCCGCTCCGGCAGCTGCCAGTGCAGGCGCAGCGACAGGTCGAGCAGTGCACGCGGCGATTCGGCGCCGAGATGGCGGGTCGCCTCGTGGAGGATCCCGGGGTCGACGTCGTCGCTGAAATAGTACGGGCGAAGCGTGTCCAGCACATGGCGCGACAGCCGCGTCGCGTCGAGGTGCATCATGGAGAGCAGGTAGTCCGGGCGCTCGGTCGCGAGCCGCGCGGCGATCGTCAGAAGGCCGGCCGGCGGCACGGGCGCCATCAGCGCCGCGGCACGCACCGGTCGCGTCGCGAGCAGACGCTCGACGACGGCCGCGCCCATCGAGTGCCCGATCAGCACGGGCGGGGACGGCAGCTGCGCTGCCGCACGCTCGACGTCGGCGACGTAGTCGTCGAGCCCCGCGATGAACAGCATCTCGGCGCCCGCCGAGTCGCCGTGGCCGCGCAGGCTGACCGCGTGCGCCGCGTAGCCCTGCCTTGCGAACCATGGCAGGAAGAACGCGTCCCAGCACCAGCTGTCGCTGTAGCCGCCGTGCACGAAAAGCAGGGGCGGCCTGCGGCCGTTGGCGCGTCCGGGAAGGCGCGAGCGAAGTTCGAGCTTGGGTTCGGCGGAGAGCATCGTTGCGACGGCGGGCCCGTGAAATTCGTATGGTGCGGCCGCCAACGGTAACCGACGGGGCAGGGGATGTTGCCGCCCGGCGCGAGGCGCAGCGGGCATGCTAGGATTCGCGCCCGATGCGTGCCGCAACGACAACGCTCGCCATTCTGCCAGAAGTGGACGCTTCCGCCGCCTACGACGCGTCGTGCCGCGATTGCTCGCGGCTTGCCGAATTCCTGAACGAGGTCCGCGCGGCGCATCCGCACTACTGGTGCCGCCCGGTGGCCCCGTTCGGCGCGGCCGACGCCCCGTTCGTCATCGTCGGGCTTGCCCCGGGCATGCACGGCGCCAACGCGACCGGACGCCCGTTCACGGGCGACTTTGCCGGAATCCTGCTGTACGCGACGCTTCACGCCTACGGCTTCGCTTCGCAGGCCGAAGCAACGCGGCCCGACGACGGCCTCGTCCTTGTGGGTTGCCGGATCACGAATGCCGTGAAGTGCCTGCCGCCGCAGAACAAGCCCGCGCCCGCCGAGATCGGACGCTGCAATCGTTTTCTCGAGGCCGATCTCGCCCGCGTGCCGGATGGCGGCGTGGTGCTGGCACTCGGCCGCATCGCGCACGGCGCCGCGCTGCGCGCCTTCGGCCTGCGCGAGGCGGGCTTCACCTTTGCGCACGGGGCGCGTCACGCGCTGCCGCGCGGCATCACGCTGTTCGACAGCTATCACTGCAGCCGCTACAACACCAACACGCGGCGCCTCACGCCTTCCATGTTTCACGCGGTGTTCGACGCGATCGCGGCCGAGCTTGCGGCGGCGGGATTCGCCCGCACCTCGACGAAATGACGACCCGCGATGCCGCGCCCGCGCCGGAAAAGCCCGCGCCGTTCGACGCGCGGGAGCTGATCGCCTCGCTGCCGCACCGTCCCGGCGTGTACCGGATGTTCGCCGCCGACGGCGAGACGCTCTACGTCGGCAAGGCGCGCGACCTCAGGAAGCGCGTCTCGAGCTACTTCCAGAAGAGCGCGCACGAGACCCGGATCGCCCTGATGCTCTCGCAGGTCGCGCGCGTCGAGACGACCGTGACGCGCTCGGAAGGCGAGGCACTTCTCCTCGAGAACAACCTCATCAAGGCCGAGGAGCCGCGCTACAACATCCTCTTTCGCGACGACAAGAGCTATCCGTACGTCGCGCTGACCGGCGAGAAGTTTCCGCAGCTCCGGTTCCATCGCGGCCGGCTCGACCGGCACAACCGATACTTCGGGCCGTTTCCAAGCGCCGGCGCGGTGCGCGAAGGCATGGCCCTGCTGCAGAAGGTGTTCCAGCTCCGCACCTGCGAGAACAGCGTGTTCGCGAACCGCTCGCGGCCCTGCATGCTGCACCAGATCGCCCGGTGCAGTGCGCCCTGCGTCGGCCTCGTCAGCGAGGACGACTATCGCGACGACGTGCAGAGTGCCGTGCTGTTCCTGCAGGGCAAGACCGGCGAGGTGCTGGAGCAGCTGCAGGCACAGATGCGCGAGGCGAGCGAGGCGCTTGCCTTCGAGCGCGCGGCGCGGCTGCGCGACAAGATCACTCGGCTCTCACAGCTGCAGGCGCGGCAGTTCGTCGAGAGCGCGACGGCGGGCGACATCGACATCGTCGCGGCGGCCGCCGAGTCCGGGCAGATCGCGGTCAACGTGGTGATGGTCCGCGGCGGCCGGCACGTCGGCGATCGCTCGTATTTTCCGCAGCACGCCGACGCCGGCGCGCCGGCCGAGGTCGTCGACGCCTTTCTCGAGCAGCATTACGTCGAGCAGCCGGTGCCGCCGACGATCATCGTGTCCGAAGGCGGCGATCACGAGGCGCTGTCGGAGGTGCTGTCGGCGCAGGCGGGGCAGCACGTGGCGATCACCGACAATCCGGGCGGCGAGCGCCGCGTATGGCTCGCGATGGCGAAGCAGAACGCCGCGTTCGCCATTGCGCAGAGGCTCGCGCGCAAGGCCACGCAGGAGGACCGCCTCGCCGCACTGCAGCTGGCCCTCGGCCTGCCGCCGGCGGCGCAGCGCATCGAGTGCTTCGACGTTTCGCACACCATGGGCGAGCGCGCGGTCGCGTCCTGCGTCATCTTCGACGGGTTGTCGATGCAGACCGGCCAATATCGGCGCTTCAACGTAACGCCCGGAGTGGGCGGTGACGACTACGCCGCGATGCGCGAGGCGTTGACGCGCCGCTGCGCGCGCATCGTCGCCGGTGAATTCCCGGCGCCGGATCTGCTCGTCATCGACGGTGGCAAAGGGCAGGTGGGGATTGCCGCCGAGGTGCTGGCGGAGCAGGGCATGCACGACACGCGCCTCATCGGCATCGCGAAAGGTCCGGAACGCAAGGCGGGTGAGGAAGACATCGTGTTCGCCGATCGCGACAAGGTCCTGAATCTGCCGCCGGATCATCCCGGGCTGCATCTCCTGCAGCAGATCCGTGACGAGGCGCACCGGTTCGCGATCCAGGGCCACCGCGCGCGGCGCGCCAAGGCGCGCACGACGTCGTCGCTGCAGGACATCGCCGGCATCGGGGCAAAGAAGCGACAGGCGCTGCTCGCCCATTTCGGCGGCCTCAAGGGCGTGCATGCGGCGAGCGTCGACGACCTGTCGCGGGTGCCCGGCATCAGCCGCGCGCTGGCTGAGCGGATTTTCGCCGACCTGCACTGAGCACGGACGGACCGCGCGGCACTGTGCCGACGCGGGTCGTGGCGGCGCGGTAGAATCAGGGGGCTCCGGCGCGCCCCTGTATCGCGCCGAGGCGTACTCGATGCCCGTCAATCTCCCCATCCTGCTCACGTGGCTGCGGATCGTGCTGATCCCGGTCTTCGTCGGCATCTTTTATCTTCCCGACGCGTGGATGTCGCCGTTCGCGAAAAACTGGACGTCGGCGTCGGTCTTCCTGATCGCGGCGATCACCGACTGGCTCGACGGATGGCTTGCGCGCCGGATGGGCGTGACGACGGCGTTCGGCGCGTTCCTCGATCCGGTGGCCGACAAGCTGATGGTCGCGGCGGCGCTCATCGTGCTCGTCTGGATCGACCGCGCGGAGTCGTTCCTTGCGATCATCATCATCGGCCGCGAGATCGCGATCTCCGCGCTGCGCGAGTGGATGGCGGAGCTCGGACAGCGCAACAGCGTCGCCGTCGCCTTCGTCGGCAAGGTCAAGACGGTGGCGCAGATGACGGCGATCGTCGCGCTGCTGCTGCACGAGCCGCTGATTCCGCACGTGTCGACCCCGGTCCTCGGCACCGTCGCGCTATGGGTGGCGGCGGTGCTGACGCTGTGGTCGATGATTCACTACATGAAGCTCGCGGCCCCGCACCTGCGCGGCTACCGGCGCTGAGCGCGCCTGCGCGCGACGGCCCTCAGGCCGTTGCCTTGACGACTTCGAGGCGCGAAGGACCGAAGCGCTGCGCGAAGTCGACGATGTCGACGGCGGGCGACGGCCGGCTGAAATAGAATCCCTGGATCTCGTCGCAGTTGCGCTCGCGCAGGAAGCGCAGCTGGTCGGCGGTTTCGACACCCTCCGCGATCACCTTGAGGCGCAGCCCGTGCGCCATCGCGATCACCGCGGCCACGATCGCGGCATCGTCGGGATCGCTCGCGATGTCGCGGATGAAGGAGCGGTCGATCTTCACGCTCTCGATCGGGAATTTCTTGAGGCGCGCAAGCGACGAATAGCCGGTGCCGAAGTCGTCGATCGACACGTGGACGCCCATCTCCTTGATCTCGTGCAGCGTCTGCGCGGCGCGCTCGGGGTTCTCCATCATCATGCTCTCGGTGATCTCGAGCTCGAGGAGTCCCGGCGGAAGCTCGGTGCGCGCGAGTGCGTGCGCGATCTCGACCACGAGGCGCTCGTCGCTGAACTCTCGGGCGGACAGGTTGACCGCCACCTTCACCGGCTGCGGCAGCACCGCCGCCCACCGCACCGCCTGCATGCACGCCTCGTTCAGCACCCAGCGGCCGATGTGGCGGATGAGACCCGAGTCCTCGGCAAGCGGGATGAACGATTCCGGCAGCAAGAGGCCGCGCTCGGGATGCTGCCACCGCACCAGCGCCTCGACGCCGGTGATGGCTCCGGTGCGCACCGACACCTTCGGCTGGTAGTGCAGCAGCAGCTGGTCGGTGTCGAGTGCGCGCCGGATGCCTGCGCCCATGACGATGCGGTCCTCGGCAGGGGGCGTGTCCAGTTCGGAGAAGAATGCGTGACTGTTGCGCCCGGCGTCCTTCGCCCGGTACATCGCGATGTCGGCTTTCTTAAGGAGCGTGGCGGCGTCGGCGCCGTCGTGCGGGAACATCGAGATGCCGATGCTCGCGGACAGCCTGCATTCCTGGCCGTGCAGCGGAAACGGCTCCGCGAGCGCGTCGACGAGGCGCTGCGCGAAATCACCGACATCGGGCTCGCGCACGACGTTTTCGGCGAGCACGATGAACTCGTCGCCGCCGAGGCGCGCGGCGGTGTCGGAGATGCGGATGGTCTGACCGAGGCGGTCCGCCATCAGCTTCAGTGCCTCGTCGCCGGTCACGTGACCGAAGGCGTCGTTGACGTCCTTGAAGCGGTCGAGGTCGATGAACAGCACGGCGAGGATGCAGCCGTGGCGGCGGGCGAGCGACAGCGCGTGATTGAGCCGCTCGAAGAATGCGGCGCGATTGAAGAGCCCGGTCAGCGTGTCGTAGTGCGCGAGGCGGACATTGTTCTCCTCGGTCAGCTTCTGCTTCGTCACGTCGCGGCCGATGCCGTGATAGCCGATGAAGCGCCCGTCCGCGGCGAACAGCGGCTCGCCGCTGATGGCCGAGTAGCTGTAGCCCTCGTCGCGATTCTTGCGGCGGAAGACGACGTCGTAGAACGTCTCGTGCGCCGCGAGGCTGGCGCGATGGACGTCCCAGCCGCCTTCGGGCGGCTCCATGCCGGGCATCTCCCAGCGCGTGCAGCCGATGTGCTCCACGGTGTTGTAGCCCGCGACGTTCTCGAGGTTGCCGCTGATCGACGTGAAGCGGAATTCCTCGTCCTGCTCCCAGTACCAGTCGGAGCCGAGCGAAGTGAAGCTGCGAAAGCGGGCTTCGCTCTCGGCGAGCGCCGCGGTGCGCTCGCGCACGCGTGCCTCCAGCGTGTCGCGCTCCTGCTGCAGCGATTCGTAGAGGCCGGTCATCTCGCGCGACGCGATCTCCTGCGAGCGCTCGAGCAGGTAGCGCTCCTGGTCGGCGTCGCCGTAGGTCTGGCTCACACGGCGCAGGAACTCGTCCCACGTCACGGCCTCGGGCGTGCGGCCGGGGGCGAGCCCCAGGCGGTGCAATTGACGGCGCAACAGGTTATGCAGCGTTTTCACGAAGGGCCGTCAGGGTCATGGTCTGGTTGTGGACTTCGCATTGGGCGCAACTGCCCGGCGAGAATTCGCCGTACGAGTAGAAGCCGACCTGGTGGGAGCCCGCCGGCAGCGCCTCCAGCGTGGCTTCGGTTTCCTCTTCAGTGCGTGCGCCGAGCACCAGGCGCCGGCCGACGCAGCTGATCGCAACGACAAGCGCGGGCTGGTCATCGAGACTGGCGGTGGCATCGGCGGCCGCGCGCATCGCGCCGACGATCAGGCGGTCGTTGTTCGAGCGCATGAGCCGCGCGCGTCCGCCGTGGGGAATGTCGCCGGCGAAGGTCATCGATTGCGTGGCCTCATCGACCGCGAGGATCGTGCGCACGACAGGCGCGCCCGTCGCTGTGCAATCGCGCACGGCCAGCGGAAAGCGCAAGGCGGAAGCGGGGAGATCGGACGCGAGCTCGCCGAGATATTCCTTGTAGAGCGCGAGCGCGGGCTTGCCGTCGAGCTCATAGAGCACATTGCCTTCGGCCCGCGTGATCTTGCGCTCGGGGCCGAAGCTGTCCCAGCCGCCCTGCGAGCCTGCGCCGACAACGAGCGGTCCCGACAGCGCGACCGCGGTGGCGAAGCCGCTGCGCGGAACACCGCCGACCAGCACCCACGTCCGTTCGAACTGGCTTCCATCAGCCGCCAGTCCGCCGCAGATCATCGTTCCCCGGGGCAGCGCATCGGTCAGTCCCTTGACGAGGTCGGTTCCATTGACGGCGAGCCCGTCGGAGAAGACGAGCACGAGCTGTGGTGCCGACGCCGCGAGCTCGGCACCGAGACGGTTGCCGGCCGCAAACGAGTCGCTCATCGCCGCGATCGGGTACGCCGCCGTGGCGACCTGGGTCTGTGCGAAACGTGTCACGGCAACGACGAGCGTGTCGTCGGCGACGAAGTGCGAGTGGATTTCGCCCGCGCTCGAGCAGCCGACGATGTGGCTCGTCGGAAACGCTGCGGCAAGCTCGGCGAATTCCTCCGGTCGGTCGGCGTACGCGGGCGCCGCGAACGCCAGCACCAGCGTCTTCGCAGAATCCAGATGCGCGGGCAGCGCCTTGGACCAGCCTTGGCCCCGTTGATGGGAAAAAGTCTCGATTTGCACGATGCTATCCTTAACGTAAGTGCCGTAAGCAATAAGTGCGCCTGCATCCGAACGACGCAGCCGGCGGGCGGCTTGAGCGCGTGCTGCCGTGGAGACGGCCGTGCGGGGTCGAGCCGATGCCGCAGCGCGTCAGAGGGAGCGCCATCGCAGGTCGGCCGCGATGGCGGTTTGACCCGGGTGACGCTAAAAATGTAAAATCGCAGGCTTGGCCGCGGAAAAGCGCTGCGGCCTCGATTCCCCGATAGCTCAGTTGGTAGAGCGACGGACTGTTAATCCGCAGGTCCCTGGTTCGAGCCCAGGTCGGGGAGCCAAAGAATCAAAGGGTTGCGTTCAGAGAGCGCAACCCTTTTTGCTTTTTTGGGCTCGATGTATCCGTTATGTATCCGTTACGCGCAGAGCACAACGTCGGCGCGCGAACGAAATGTGCGGCGCGTCAATCCGCACGGTCGCCTTGTTGCGCCCCCCGCTGCGCGCGGCCGGATCGCGGGTAAGCGGTCCCAGGCGGCGCGCCGTTGGAGTCAGCGCGCCTGCGCCCGACCCTCCAACGGCCGCTCCGATATCTTCACCCGACTTTGAAAGGTCAAGGTCGGCGGGCTTGACCCGGCCAACTCCGGACGGTGGGCTGCGCGGCCCAAGTGTCCCAATAGCAGACCTTCGCCCTCACGATTATAGGACCCGTGCCAGCAGCGCGGCTCCGCTGATGGCAAGCAATGCTGCGACGATTCGAGCGAACTGTTCGTTGCCAAGACGACGGAAGGCCGCCAATCCAAGGTGGGCGGCCAGAAGTGCGACGGCCACACATGGGATCGCGGTGCCTGCCTGGACAAATGGCACGGCCTCGGCACGCAGCCACGCAACCGCGGCGAGCTGCATGACCAGTATGTAGGGCTGATAGACGCCGCGCGCTGTCGCCTTGTCCCAGCCGCGCATCGTGCACCAGATCGTCACGAACGCACCGGGAAACGCAGCGATTCCGCCAGTGATTCCGCCGAGCGCCCCGATGACGAAGTCGATCCACCAATTGCCGCTCACGCTCTTGCGAATTGGGCGAGCCATGCCTTTCACGCCATACGCCACCAGGAAGATGCCGAGCACGAGATCGAATAGCGGAATGGAAATGTGCGTCAGCAGAAAGGTGCCGAGTGGAATCGTCGTAAACCCGCCCGCGATGAATGGCAGGACACTTCGCCAGCGGATGTCGCGGCGGATCGCAATCACGCTGTAGAGTTGGATGGCGATGCTGCAAAGCGCCATGATCTCGACCGCCTGGACCGGATCGACATTGAAATGGGCGAAGCCGCCACCGGCAATGGCCGAGAATGCGAAGCCGGCAACGCCACTCACGAACCCTGCGACGAGAACCACGGCAAGGCTTGCATACTCGGCTGGCGCCGGGGGCGCACCGAGCCAGCGTTGATAACCCAGCCAGGCAACTGCGATTAGCGCGCAGATGCCGAACAGCAAGCCGAGGCGGTGTTCGGAATTCCATGCCGGGGAACGCGCGGCGCGCAACGCGTGATCGGGCGTGCAGGCCGGATTCTCGGAGGTTTCATGGCTGCATTGACTTGGCATTGGCACGGGAATCTCCATTGATGCCGGGAAAAAATACCCCCGGGCGCCGGCGGGGGCGGAGGTCGCCAAATGATCCGATTCCGACGTTTTTC
The DNA here is from genome assembly GCA_963717695.1 of uncultured beta proteobacterium. Classification (GTDB taxonomy): domain Bacteria; phylum Pseudomonadota; class Gammaproteobacteria; order Burkholderiales; family Casimicrobiaceae; genus CAIWHR01. Next base: position 731,777 of record CAVQWR010000007.1, read on the forward strand.
TGGCGCCGCCGGAACGGATCGCGCAATCATCGGTACTGATTGATGATTGGCGGTGCCAAGATGGGCGGGGAGCGTCGGCGGCCGAGGGCAGTCAGCGGCCGCGGTTCGCCAGCCCCATGGTCTTGACGGCCATGAGGGCACCGTCGGCCTGTTCCTGCAATTCCCGTGTCAACCATTGGTTGAGATCGCGCATCGACAGCAGGCCCAGCAACTCGCCGTCATGAAGCACCGGGAGATGGCGGAAACCGTCCTTGGTCATAAACTCGAGCGCACGGGCCGCGCGATCATTGGCGTGAACGGTCTTGGGCCGCCGGGTCATCACTTCGTCGACCCGCGTCGAAGCGGGGTCGCGGCCGGGTTCGACCACGCGCTGCATGACGTCACGCTTGGTCAAGATGCCCTCGAGCCCTTTGCCGTTCAGCACGAGCACCGCACCGACGCCATGGCGGTTCATGAGGCGCACTGCATCAGCGACGGCCGAGGTCGGTGGTACGGTGTGTGGCTGCCGGTCGCGCTTTTGCGCGAGCAGGTCGGATACGGTGTCGAAGAACATGTGCTTCTCCTTTGGTCGTGGGGGCGGGCGACGCGGGATCAAAAGGTCGCTGGGGAAGGTTCCCGTACGTCGGAACTCGTCGGCGCAAACGTGACATCGGGCAGCGACGGGTCGCGATGCGAGATGGGCGCCATGTCGTCCGAGACGGGCGACGCGTCGGGCGGGGACGGTGGTGAGATCTCGTCGGCCATCGCAGCGCCGACCTCGTTGACGTAGTAGAGCGCGGCGACGCTCGGCGGCCCGTCGGCCGGCACCGGGGTCGCGTGCTCGTAGCCGAGAACGACGGCGAGCGTGGCCAGAGAGAGCACGACCGCGACTGCCATTCTGTGGACGGACGTACTTGCGTACCAGGCCGTAATAGACGCAGGCATGTGGTTCATGGAAATCTCCCGTAGGTGAAGGGTCTCGCCTCGTCCCGCCAGTCCCCGCCGAAGCAGCTGCGGGTCTTAGGGGCTTACCCATCAGAACGGGTTGGCCGCACAAACCCGGCCAATCGGTCAGGAATATTCACAACGGCTTGACCTCGACCCGCAGACTGGCCAGCATTACCCCTGCAATAGATTGGGTGATCGCCCAGGCCGTCTCGCCGAGCGTTTACGCGGCTTCGCCGGCAGCCAACTTCGGGAAATCCAGTGCATGACCTAGCGCAGCTGTTGCAGGGAGCCCGCCAGGGAGACCGGAAGGCGGTTGATCGGCTGTTCGAGGCACTGCACAGCGAATTCCGGCAGATTGCCCACGCCCGCTTGCGCAAGAGCGCGCCGCTGACTCTAGTTGAGACCACGGTGCTGGTGAACGAGTCGTACCTGCGTCTGCTGCGCACGGGCAAGCTCGCAGTCAATGACCGCGTGCATTTCCTTGCTTACGCAGCGCGCGTCATGCGATCAATCATCGTTGACCTGGTGCGCGAGCGCATGGCGGAACAACGCGGCAGCGGGCGCGCCGAAATCACGCTCAACACCGAGATTGCCGAAGCGATGCCCGCGGCCGAGGCAGAGATACTTGGCGTGAGCGAGGCGCTCGAAGCACTCGCCAAGGTCGAGCCGCAGTTGGCACAGATCGTCGAGTTGCGCTATTTCGCCGGCCTCACCGAAACGGAGATTGCGGCGGCGCTGGGCTCAAGCGAGCGAACCGTGCGCCGAAAATGGGAAAAGGCGCGGGTTCTGCTGAGCGCATTGCTGCGGGATGATTGATCTGCCAGGCCGTTGGCCGGATCGAGCTGCCGAATCCGCTTTGTAGGATGACGGAAACGTGTACGACGACGCTGACTAACCCATGGTTCTCACCGAAGCGCAACTGCGGGAATTGTCTACGCTGGCAGAGACGCTACAGGGCCTGCCCGAAACCGCACGTGCCGAATGGCTCGCTAACCTGAGCGCGGAGCAGGAGGTGTACCGCACTGCATTACAACGACTGCTTCCGCCCGGTAGTGGGCCGGACGTGCACGACTTCCTCGCGACGCTGCCGAAGCTAAGAGATTTTGTCGAGGCCGATCCATCTGGCATTGTCGCGGGTACTGAGATAGGACCGTATCGCCTACTCCGCGAATTGGGGCGCGGCGGGATGGGGACGGTCTGGCTCGCGGAACAAAGCGACGGTGGGCTCAAGCGCTCAGTGGCGCTCAAGCTTCCGCATCGGCAACTGACCGAAAGGTTCGCGCGCGAGCGCGAAATTCTAGCCGAGCTATCACACCCGAACATTGCACGGCTCTACGACGCGGGAGTCACAGCGCAGGGACAGCCCTATCTAGCGCTCGAGTATGTAAATGGCGAGCCACTAATGACTTGGTGCGATGCCAAACGGCTCTCCGTTCGCGAAAGGATTGAGTTGTACCTACAGGCGCTAGCCGCCGCGCAATACGCGCACGAACGGCTCATCGTACATCGTGACTTGAAGCCGTCAAACATGCTGGTGACAGCGCAGGGCGAGGTGAAGCTACTCGATTTCGGGATTGCGAAGCTCCTTGTAGACGGCTCTACGAAGGAGACCGAGTTGACGCAGTTAGGTGGGAGGGCGTTGACTCCCCAATATGCGTCACCCGAACAGATTAGGGGTCAGCCGCTTGGAACGGAGAGCGACGTATATGCATTGGGCGTCGTCCTCTTTGAACTATTGACTGGAACGCGGCCCTACTCGGTGAAGACCGGTTCGCGGGCGGCACTAGAGGACGCGATCCTGACTGAGGAACCCCTCAGGGCCAGCGATGTGGCGACCAACCCCGAAGCAGCCGCTCGACGCGGAACGGATCCCAAAGGACTCGTCCGTACGCTTCAAGGCGATATTGACTCGATTCTCAACAGAGCCTTGAAGAAGAGCCCAGACGAGCGCTACACAAATGCAGAAGAGCTCTCGGCTGATCTACGCATGCATCTAAGAGGTGGACAGGTTCGCGCGCGAGCAAATTCGGCATGGAACCGGATGGTCGCGACACTGCGCCACAATTTCATCACGCATAATGGTACGACAGCGATATCAGTCTTGCTCGCAACCGGAACAGTGATCGGCGTAGGAGCCGCACTCTGGCAGGCGGGCATGGCGCGCGAACGGTCACAAGCGGTCGGCGCAGCAAATGGCCTTCTTGGCGCCATATTTTCAACCAATGTCTCGATTCCTCTAGATAAGCCAGAGGAATCGGAAGGCGCCGGCCCCGCCTCTACAGGCACGGCCACAAGCCAGATCCGTAAGAACTTCACCGCCGCACCGTTGGCCACACTCCGCATCCTGGGAACGATTGCCGCAACGTTCAAGCGGTTTGGCCTTGACGAAAATGCCATTGAGCTGGCGCGCAATCGAATCGAACTCGCGCGACGCGTTGACAAGGAAGGGGCTCCGGACCTGGTAGACGCATTACTGCAATTCGCCAATCTCAATTCGGCGATTTTGCATACGGATGAAGCTGTGCGTGCCCTGAATGAAGCAGAAGCGATCCTTGACCGCCGCCATGACACGTCCTCAACGTTACGTGGACGGCTGGAATCCGCGCGTGGATTCCAAACTCTGGTATCTGACGAACCTTTGTCGTATGCGCATTTTCGTAAGGCCGCTTCCATATTTGAGCCCCTCGGTAACTCTGCCGGAGAAGATCTCGTATGGGCAATGGCGATGCAGGCGAATGGGTTGATCTTGCGTGGCGACAATCCGGACGCACAAGCATTGATCAGTCGTGCCACGAAACTTGGTATTGGTGACGGCCCTTCATTCGATGACTTTCTAAATGACGCACATGAAATCGTCGGAAGCGAGCCGAGCGGAATTGGCGATTCCGCAAATGTCCATTTCACCTTTAACCATGCCGCCAAAGACTCAGGCTCTAGTGGATCGCGGACCGATCTTCGCGGTGCTGTGCTGTTGGCAACTTTCCAAATGAGAAATTCACTACTACGAGAAGCGTTGGCGGTACTGGAGGGCCCGCGCATGGAGGCGATTCGATTGCACGATACGGACGACCAATCGGCCGTTGCGTTAGCGGTCTTGATTACGCATGCGCGCGTGGCACGTGAGTACGGGCAACCCGAAGTTGCCTCAGACGACTTGCGCGTTGCCGCAAGTCTAAGACCCTACGAGGGAAACGCCCGCCTTCGCAGTTTGCTATACGACCAACATGCTGCGCTGGCGTTAGCGGCCGATGAGATCGAATCAGCCGATAAATGGCTTCGACTACAGCGTGAAACAAATGGCCAGTTGGGCCCCCCCGTTCAATTGCGAAATGACACGACCGAGTTGGAAATTGAAACATATCTCGCCGAAGGTCGCGTTGTTGAAGCCGAATCCGCCTATGCAATGTTCACGACAAATCCTCTTGTTGCCCGTCGAGCGACGCCGACAGACCTACGTGACGAGGTATTGCGCGCCAAGCTTGACTTAGCAGCCGGGCGGCATTTAGATGTGCTTAAGCGGCTCGCCGCGGTCAATGGATGGGTCGAAAAGACCGGCGGCTTGATCTACCTGCGGAAGTATATGTTCGGTGTCGCTCTTCTCGAGGGCTACGCGGCGCAAGCACAGATGGATCACGCGCGTGCGCGAGATGCATTTGAGCGTGCAATCGCCATTGCTCACGAAATCTTTGATCCAATGAGCCCCGCGTTGGCCGAAGCGCAAATCGGGTTGGCGGGGAGCGAGTTACATCTCGGAAACAAGGCCGCTGCTATTATTCTAATTAGAAATGCAAAACAAATTCGCAGCAATCACCCGCGGTTTGAGAAGTCAATATTTTCACGGCTTCGTGAGGTGGAGCGGCTTTGCTCGTGCGAAGATCTCACCTAGTTGAGTTTCTGAGTCGTTTGGGCTACGTGGAGTACGGTTGAAGGGCGTAGAGCTAAATGGGCACAACGCTACCTCGATACCGGCTAGCCGACCTTGGCAGGTCGAAGGCCGCGGACTTAAACCGGCCGATTCTGTTGAAAGACTCAATTGGCTGGTGTTCGGACCCGACGAGCGAAAACGTCGACCTCGTAGAACGGCCCAGGATCGGCGATCGTCACTAAGTTGATCCGCGGAGACCGCATGACGACTCCTCGGCGGAGGCCGCGCGGGCGGCGAGGTTGTCGTGGCCAGCGCGAGGGCGGTGACCGCGGTGCGCAGCGGTGAGTTGGGCGCGAATACGCGCCAGCAGTGGTGGTCCGAACGTCAACTTCCCACAGTTTGACCGTCAACTTTCGCGAATATCGACAGGCGGATCCGGGTCGGCAGTTCGCCTTCCCGCATCCGGGACCAACGGCTGCAATCATCTGAAGCGGACTTAGCCCCAACGCCTTACGCGTGACGCATTGGTGGTCGTGCCCGTCCGAAGGTGGTCAGCTGACCTGGTTGCCGCCGATCAATATTGCTGTCAGAGGTGGCCAGCCGTGCTGGCAATCTTAGGTCGGGTAGCTGGCAATACCTACGTAGAGTCCAGCCAAGACAAGAAGAAGCAGATACAGCAGCCAGCGCGTCCGGACGCGAACCAGCGTCGGGCGGCCACGCCGAGAAACAGTCATCGGCTCATGAAGATCGGACACAGCACACTGTGCGGCGCGGGCCAAACGACCATGAAGATCGTACATCCGCCTTGCAGAATGCCGATTTGGCCTGGCCGGGCAGACCGGCTCAGGTCGCGCCGGCGGCGATCCTGGCGAGCAGCGCCTCGCGGCGCGCGAGGCTCTCCGGCGGCCAGTACCGCTCGCGATCGTAGTACTCCGCGACGGCAGGCGTGCCCGGCGGCAGCACCACCCACGGCTGCTTCGACGCCGTGAAGATGTGGATGTCGGGCGGCAGGCGATCGGGCTCGTCGAGCGTGCCGACGCGCACGAAGCGCACGCGCGGCCCGGCGCCCGCGTAGTTGCTCCAGACCGCGATGCGGCAGTGCGGGCAGCGCGCGATCTTCTGGCCCTTGCCGCTGGCCGAAGGCGTGTCGACGAGCTCCGGCTCGCGCGCGCGAGCAGCGTCGACGCGGTCCGCCTCGATCATCGCGTTGAGCGCGAACGAGGCGCCGGTCTCGCGCTGGCACCAGCGGCAGTGGCAGCAGTGCACGAACAGCGGGCGGGCTCGTCCAGCCGGTAGCGAACGGCGCGGCAGTCGCAGCCGCCTTCGAGCGGCAATCCGTCGTCGTGTTCGACCATGGATTGATGACGGTCCTTGTGCGTCCGGGCGGATGCCTCGGCCGTTTTTCTCGGAGAAACGGGAACGGCTGCCAGTGTCATCGGCCGGTCTCTCAACGATGCCAATTGCGGCAGCGCGCGTCAATCCGGCTGTATTGGGCCAGTACATATTGCACTGGTGGTTGAGATGGAGAAATTGTACCGGCGAGAGGAGGCGTGGGGTTTTGCGGCCAGGTACGGGCAGAGGCAGGCTGTGGTGGGGGCGTTCGAGGTTGTACCAGGCGAGGTAGCGCAGCAGTTCGAGGTTGAAGTCGGTGAGGTCGTCGAGGAAGAGCAGGTCGTAGTGGTAGTCGATGCACTCCTCCTGCACGGTGCGGTTGAAGCGTTCGCAGTGGGCGTTCATGCGGGGCGTTTTGGGGTAGGTGTGCCAATGGGTGAACAGGTGGTCGGCGAGTGCGCTGGCGAAGTGACGCTGGAATTCGCTGCCGTTGTCGGTGAGCACGGCTTCGATGGCGAACGGGAACACGGCCTGGATGAGGCGGAAGAACTGGCTGGCGGCGAGGCTGGCGTGGCTGCGGGTGGCCCAGGCCCAGGCGAAGTGGGAGTGCAGGTCGGTGCAGGTGATGACATAGCGGCGGGTGCTGTCGGCGCGTAGCTCGATGGTGTCGAGGGCGATGCAGTGGCCGGGGTGTTCGGCGCGAAAGTGCTTGGGTTTGCGCAGGCGTGGGGAGCGCAGGGGTTTGGGCTTGCCGGGGGCGCCGTAGCGATGGGGGCGGGTGCGCATCTTGTCGGGCGTGTCGGCGATGAGGCGGCCGATGGTGCGCGGGCTGGGGCACGGGAGCTGGTGCTGCGCGGCGAACGGTTGCAGCAGCAGGTGCAGCTTCTCCTTGCCGAGGTTGGGGTGCGCGGTGCGCAGACGGCGGATCTCGGTGACGATCGGCGCCGGCCACTGGCGTTGGCGGCGCTGCTTGGGGGCGGTCGAGCGCGGCACGAGGGCGGCCGCATTGCCGCCTTCCTGGCGCAACTGGGCGCGCCAGGCGAACAAAGTGCGCCGGCTGACGCCGAACGCTTCCTGCGTGGCGGTCAGGCCATGCCGTTGCCAGAACCCGAGGATTTCCAGCCGTCGCTGCGCGCTCTTCGCGATCATGCCCCAGCGTAGGGCGTAATCGGCGACCCGGTAGAACCCGCGAATGTTATAGCCGACGTACCGCAGACGCATCGCACTCCCCTTCCCGCAAGGAGTGCAATATGTTTCTGGCCTTAGTCATCGGCAACCGCTCGAACCGTGAAAAACGGGCTGTCGCCTCCGCAAGAAGCGCGACAGCCCGCGAAATTCCGGCCCGATCAGCCGTGCAGCGACTCGTATTTCGCCATCAGCTCCTCGGGCGATTCCTGGAAATCCGGATTGGGGACGATGCAGTCGGCGGGGCAGACCAGCATGCACTGCGGCTCGTCGTGGGCGCCCACGCACTCGGTGCACAGCGGGTCGATCACGTAAGGGGTCGCCGCCGCTGATCGCCTTGTTCGGGCAGGCGGCTTGCATGCGTCGCAGGCGGTGCAGTCGTCGTTGATTAGCAATGCCATTTGTATCTCCTACGCGGTTCAGGCGGCAGCGCGCTGCTGCAGCTCGCGCAGCTTGCCATGCCGGAACGCGCCCCACAAGGCCGCGCCGATGGCGCCGGCGCAGATCGAATCGGGGTGGTTGACGGCCGTCACGCTGATCTTCTCGTTGACCAGCTCCTCCTGCACCGCCGCAAGCAGGCCCGCGTCCAGCGCCAGGCCGCCGGTGAGCAGGACCGTGCCTTTCATGATGCCCGTGACCTTGAGCAGTTTTACCAGGCGCGAGGCCATGGACAGGTGGATGCCCTTGAGGATGTCGGGCGTCGCAATGCCGCGCGAGACCATGTTGATCACGTCGGTCTCGGCCAGCACCGCGCAGATCGAGCTGATTTCTCCGGCGTCTGCGAGGACTGCGACAGCGGGCCGATTTCCTCGACCGCGACACCGAGATAGCGCGCGATGTTTTCCAGGAACTGGCCGGAGCCCGAGGCGCACTGGCTGGTCATCTTGTACGCCAGCACTTTGCCGCGCTCGTCGACGTAGATCGCGCGGCCGTTGAGCGCGCCGATGTCGACCACGCCGCGCGCTGCGGGATGGAGAAATACGCCGCCGCGCGCGTGCGTGGTCATCGAGTAGAAGTGCCCGGTGGCGAATTTGACGTTCTCGCCTTCGCCGGTGGTGGCGACGTAGTCGACGTCGGCGGGTTTGAGCCGGCCTCCTCGAGCACGTCGTCGTAGCCGTCCTGCGCCAGCTGCATCTGGTCGCGCCGGCGGATGCGCTCGAAGCGCTTCGCGAGCCACTCGCTGTTGCCGCCTTCGGTCCTGAACAGCGCCGTCTTGACGACGCCCGAGCCGATGTCGATGCCACGGTGATGGTCATGGTGCGTCCTCACGCCGCTGCGCCTCTTCGCGCGCTTCGATAGTGATAGGCTGAGTCGTCGGCGCCATCGTCCAGCTCGCCCCAGTCACATCCCCGTCGCTGCGCGACCCGGGGCCCCTGCTCCTCGGCTCATGTCCTTGCCTCGGCAGTCTTGCCTTCTTCGACCACCGCGCGCCAGGCGAACGTCGCGCCGCCGAGCGCGCCGGTGTAGATCGAATCGGGATCGATGTTGAGCGTAAGCTCGCCGTAGTTCTCGCGGACCAGATCCTTCAGCGACTTCACCGCGGCCTCGTTCTTGGCGACGCCGCCGGTGAAGGTGAATTCGTTGCGGATGCCGCCGGAGCGCGCCAGGATCGACATCGCGCGCAGGATGATCGCGCGGTGCAGGCCGGCCATGATGTCTTCGCGCTTTTCGCCCAGCGACAGGCGGTCGCGCAATTCGGCGCCGGCGAACACGGTGCAGGTCGAGTTGATGCGCACGTTCTTGGTCGACTTCATCGCCATCGGCCCCAGCTCGTGCAGGCCCATGTTCATCTCGTCGGCGATGTAGCCGAGATAGCGGCCGCAGCCGGCGGCGCAGCGGTCGTTCATCTGGAAGCTCTCGACGATGCCGTGCGGGTCGACCTGGATCGCCTTGGTGTCCTGGCCGCCGATGTCGAGCACCGTGGCCGTTCCCGGGTACATCACGTGCGCGCCCAGCCCGTGGCACAGGATTTCGGAGCGGACGTGCTCCTTGGAAAAAGGCAGGCGCGCGCGGCCGTAGCCGGTGCCGACGACGTAGGTCTCCTCCATTTCAGTATCGAGCATGCCCTTGATCGGCGCGTCGACCTGCGTCCGCGCGGCCCGCCGTTTCGGGCAGCGCGATGAACGTGCGCTCGAGCGCCGCCAGCAGGTGCCGTCTGATCGAGTCGCCGTAGACGCGGTTCTCGACCTCGATGATCGAGCGGTCGAACACGTTGAGCAGGAAGTCGTAGCGGATGCCCGATTCCTTGGCCACGGTTTCGCCGGTGGCGAGGTACTGGCTGCCGGCGATGTCGCGGAAGAAGTCGGACTTGCGCTTGGCGCCCGGCGCGAACAGCGCGGGCGCCTCCGCGGAAAGCTGGCGGAACACCTCGGTCAGCGCCTCGCCGACGGCCTTGGTCGCGTCGCCGAATTTCGCGGTGCCGAGATTGCGCTGGCACGTGCTCTCGAGGTCGGCCAACTGCTCGAGATACTGCTCGGAGCGGAAGTCGCGCTCCAGTTGCCCGAGAAAGCCGTCCAGCGCGCCGTTCAATGCGCCTGTGCTCGAAAGCGCCTGGCGGAACAGGTAGAAGCGCCCGTTGAGCAGCGCCTCCTGCTTCGCGATCGCGGCCGCAGTGTCGTAGTTCGAGCGCGAATTGGTGATGCCGCGCCCGAGCACGTTCTGGTGCTCGTCGATGACCACCGCCTTGGTGGTCGTCGAGCCGAGGTCGATGCCGATGAAGCAGCGCATGATCGTTTCCTTCAGTGTGCGGCGCGCGGTCGCGAGCGCGCTTGTGCTTGACCATCTGGAAATAGCTCTCCAGCCGGTTCTTCACGTTGGCCGCGGAAAAGTAGCGCGGATCGACGAGGTCGGTCTCGATGAACGCCGCCGGCTTGCCGGTGCGCCTCTCGACTTCGCGCAGGATCAGGAGCTGGCCGGCCGAGAAACTGTTGCAGCTCTTGATCGAGTTGATGAGGAGGCCGTCGGCCTGGTACTCGTCGATGTACTTGCAGATCATGTCGATGCGCGGCGGCAGGTTGAGGTTGGTGTAGCAGCCGAGGCAGTATTCGGCGAGCGATTCGAGCGGCTGGTCCGCGTCGTGGCGGAAGCCGAAGTCGTAGAGGCCCCCGACCTTCGCGTAGGTCGACGAGACCACAACCGCGCCTTCGTCGTAGAACATCTTCCAGAAGTCGCGGAAGCTGGTCCAGTTGGGCGGCCCTTCGACGACCAGGCGGTAGTTCTCCTCGCGTCATCTCGCCTTCCGGCGTCATCGGCCCCCGCCCTTCGCGCACGCGCTGGTCGATTTCCTCGCGCAGCACGCGGTAGTACTCGGTGGCCTCCGGCGTGCCGCGGAACGCGGTGAAGATCGGGCCAATGTAATAGACCGCGCCGAAATAGCCGTCGATCGGCGACGGGCGATTCTTCGCCGACTGCAGCACGCGGACGAGATCCTCCTCGGCCTTCTGCGATTCGCGCATGTACTGGCGCAGCCGGTCGATGTCGAACTTGACACCCGAGATGCGCTCCAGCGTCGGAATCACCGTTTCCTTGAGCTGCTTCACCACGTAGTCGCGCATGTTCGGCGCGATCTTGCCCTCGCCCTGGTAGGGGACGTGCAGCATCACCGTCTCGCAGCCGTACTTGTGGCGGATCAGCTCGAACCACTTCATGAACGTGAAGCAGCCGGTGTAGGACAGCAGCAGCACGTCGGGACGCGGCAGCGGGTCGCCGGTCGGGCCGATCTCGCCGCCCATCATCATCCCGAGGTCGGCCTTCACGTACGTGCAGACGTCCTCGGACTGGCCGTCGCGCTCGGCGTCCATGATCATCTTGCCGGACTTCTTGCGCATGCCGTTCTGCAGCGCGTTGGTCTCGGGCAGGCTCCGCGCGAAGTCGAAGCACATCAGGAGCTCGTTGAGGTTGCCCGGCACGAATGTCGCCGACACCTTGCGGTTGTTGGCGCGCGCCGTGGCGAGCTCCATGTAGTTCCTGTTGATGAGCTCCTTCTGCAGCAGCATCGCGTCCTCCTTCTGGACGTTCTGCGGCTTCTTCACGCTGGCGGGCATGGCGGCGGTCGTGGTCATATTCTTTCTCCGTCATTCCCGCGAACGCGGGAATCCAGTGGTCGTAGGCATTTTCGCGAGACGCGGGGTCCCCGCCTGCGCGGGGACGACGGTGTGGCGAAGCCAACGGTTTTCGTAACGGCTCACGCCGCGCTCCACAACTTGATGGAATCGGCGAACGTTCCCGCCTGCTCGCGGATCGGCGCCATCTGCCCCGTGTTTTCCGCGTACTTGAACGCCGTGTACGGCACCTTGTGCTTGGCGAGGACGTCCTGCAGCATCGGCCGCTCGAGCAGCGCCGGATCGCAGAACGACGGCGCGGCGAAGATCACGCCTTCGGCGCCGCGGGTCTTCACCTGCTGCAGCAGGAACACGCCCTTCTCTTCCTTCGTCGTCTCGTACTTGGCGGCCGTCGTCGCCGAGCGGTGCAGGAACGCCTTCGACAGCTCGTCCAGCGGATTCGCGTCGGCAGGGACTTCATCCAGCAGCCAGCGTGTGACCAGCATGAAGTCGTCGTCGACGATGTAGCAGCCCGCCATCTCGATCGACTTGATGAGGCCGAGCGGCGGCTGCTCGCAGAACGCGCCGGTCAGCACGATGCGCGCGTTGTCGCGCTTCGGGCGCGGCATCGCATCGGCCGCGGCGATGTACTCGCGGACAAGCTTCGTGTGGTCTTCGACCGGCAGCACCATGCCCGCGCGCAACACGAGGTAGACCTCGGACGTCGGCGCCTGCCACGGCTTTTCGGCGCGGTAGGCGTACAGCTCGCGGATCGCCGCGCGGTTCTCGTTGAACACCCGGATCGACGCGTTGAGCTCGGCGTCGGTGATCGGACTGCCGCGCATCTTCCCGAGGTCCTCGCGCAGCACTTCCAGCTCGCTGATGTAGAACACGCCTCCGATCGAATCCACGAAATTCTGCGGAACATCGATGTAGCGGACGTACTTGTCCTTGAACAGCAGCTGCCACATGCCCGACAGATTGCGTATCACGTCGCAGATCGATGGGAACAGCACGCCGTCGAGGCAGTCGAGCCGGCCGGTCAGCCCGAGCTCGATCGTCGAGCGCGGAATGCGGCAGATGTAGCTCTGGTAGTAGGCGTCGCCCTGGATCACCTCGAGCGAGTCGCCGCCGCCGAGGATGCCGACCGACAGCATGCCGGCCGCGTGGATCAGCTCTCGCGGCACGTAGACGGGCAGGTAGCCGATCGCCTTGCGGCCGGGCACCGCGGCCTTCCATGCCTTGACGGCGTTGAAGTCGAGGTCCTCGAACAGCGCCTGGCAGCGCTCGACGATCCTGATGACGGCGGGCTGTTCAATCATCGGTGCTCCCAGTTGGGCTTGCGCTTGCCGAGGAATGCGACGAGACCTTCGTTGGCGTCGCGCGTGGTCATAAGGCGGTCGAGGTAGAGCCGCTCGACCTCCTCGAGACGGTGCCGGACGTCGCGCAGCATTGCTCCGCGGGCCGCCGTCAGCGCACAGGCGAGCGAGGCCGCGCTCTTGCCGGCAAGGTGCTGGTCGAAATAGGCGAGTGCCGCCGCCTCGGGATCGTCGAACACGACCTGGACGATGCCCATCGTATTCGCCTCGTCGGCACCGACCGACCGGCCGGAAAACAACAGGTCCTCGGCGACCGGCTGGCTGACCCGGTACGGCAGCAGCACCGACGCCGCCGGGGCGAACACGCCGAGCTTCATTTCGGGCTGCCCGAATTGCGCGTCGGGTGCCGCGAAGATCGGGCCGCCTGCCAGCGCCAGCTCGAGACCGCCGCCGAGACACTGGCCGCGAACGACGGTAAGGATCGGCGCCGGAAACGCGAGCATGGCGAGGATCAGCGCGTGCAGCGAGGCGAGCATCGCCGCGCAGCGGTCCGGCAGGTGCTCCTCGACGCTCGCCCCGAAGCTGAAATGCGGGCCCTCGGCGTCGAGCAGGACGCCGCGCAGCCCGGACTTGCCGCGATAGGCGACGAACGCGCCGTGCAGCGCGGCGATCATCGCCGCGTCGACGAGGTTCGCCTTCGGCCGCGCGAGCGTGAGCCGCAGCAACGCGCCGTCGCGCTCGATCCTGTCCTTCAGCGGGGAGTCGCCGGCCATCTCGTCAGCCCTTGCGCTTCGCGCCCGGCTGGATGGAGTCGTGCAGCGGCCCGACCCAGCTCTCGCCGGCGGCGAGCCTCTGCCGCAGCAGCACGAAGTCGGCCTCGCGATCCTCCTTGGTGCCCTCATTGAACGCGGTGAAGCCGGCCCTCGCCTCGGTCATCATGTTGAGCGCAAGCCAGGCACGCGAGTTTTCCTTGTTGCGGTTCCACGCGTCGAGCTTGGGCTTGCGGAGCTCCTCCAGCGTCTTGGTCGTGCAGTCGGGAAACGTCAGCAGCATCTTGGCGCAGAGCTCGGCGACCTTCGCGTCGAGCAGCGACAGGTCGACGCTCCCGCGCGCGAGCATCGCCTTGCCTTCCTTCAGCGCGTCGCCGGTCTTCGGCTCGCCGAACACGAAGCGGCCAAAGTCGTCCGTCATCCGGCGGGTTTCCACCAGCGGATTGGCGACAAAATGGCCGTCGACCTTGAGCGCGGGCACGAGGTCGGTCAGCACCCCCATCCAGTACGCCTTGTGCGCGGAGAACGGCTCGCACAGCACGCACGCGGCCATCGAGCGCTCGGCGCCGGCGATGACAGGCAGGAAGTCGGTGGCACCGCCGATCGGCGCGGAGCCGTGCTTGGGACCGGCCTGCCCGAAGCGCGCAAGGTCCTGCGCGACGGAAAAGTCGCAGGCCATGCCGATCTCCTGGCCGCCGCCGATGCGCATGCCGTTGACGCGGCAGATCACGGGTTTGTCGCAGGCGAGAATCGCCGACACCATGTCGTTGAAGAGCCGCATGTACTGCCGGTATTCCTGCGGATGCCCGGCGTAATACTCGGCGTATTCCTTGGTGTTGCCGCCGGTGCAGAACGCCTTGTCCCCGGCACCGGTGAACACGACGCAGTTGACGTCGCGCGCGTTCGACGCGGCGCGAAAGGCGAGGATGACGCCCTTCACCATGTCGGTCGTGTACGAATTGAACTGCGTCGGATTGTCGAGCGTGATCCACGCGTTGTAGAGACCCGCGGCGACGGTGCCGTCGGGCAGCGTGGCCGGCCGCTTCTCGTAGCGGACGCCGGGCTTCGCGATGTCGTCGACGATATCGTGGTTCTTGAATTCGCGCGGTGCGAGCAGCGCTTCGGGAGCGTTCATGGGCAGTCTCCTCAGGGCGCGGGGGTGAGTACCACGCGCCTCTTGATGTCCTTGTGGTGCACGGCGGCGAAAACCTCGTTGATCGTGTCGAGCGGCCGGGCCTCGACGAACGGCTTGATCGCGACCTTGCCGTCCAGCACGAGATCGAGCGCCGCGGGATAGAGCTCCGGTGGACAGCCCCAGTTGCCGATGGCCTTGGCGTCGAACGCCATCAGGTTGGAGAGACGAACCTCCACCTTGTCCATCGTGAACCCGACCACCGACAGCGTCGCGCCGTGGACAAGCAGCCCGTAGGCGGTCAGCTGTCCCGCCGCCGTGCCCGAGCACTCGAAGATGATCCACTCGGTCGATTTCAGTCCGCTCGCCTTTGCGAACGCGCTGATCGCAGCCTTCATCGCCTTGCCGTCGTGCGCGCGTGCATCGAGCGTCAGCGCGGCGCCGTGGGCCGCGACCGCGGCGAGCTTGTCGGCGTCGACGTCGATCGCGACGACCTTCGCGCCGAAGGCGCGTGCGATCTGGACGCAGTACCCGCCGACTCCGCCCGCGCCCACGACGATGGCGAGACTGCCGGGCGCAACGCAGGCGCGACGCACCGCCTGGAAGGGCGTCGTCAGCGCGTCGGCGACGATCGACACGTCGGCCAGCGTGAGACCGGCCTTCGCAAGCCGGGCTTCGTCGACCTCGCACAGGCCGCGGCCGGGCACGACGATGTGCGATGCGAACCCGCCTTCGATGTCGTTGCCCGGCATCTTCTGCGCCCGGCAGATGGGTGCGAGGCCGCGCCGGCAGAGGTCGCACTCGCCGCACGGCAGCACCGCCGGGACGATGACCGCCTTGCCGATCCACCCTTCGGCGCCCGCGCCGGCCGCGACGACGCGTCCGCTGATCTCGTGACCGAGCGCCAGCGGCAGCGGATGGTTGGTCCGCACGCCGTCGTAGTAATAGCCGAGGTCGGTGTGGCAGACCCCGCACCCGGCGATCGCGACGACGACTTCGCCGGGGCCGGGCGAAGCCTTGAAGGCGACACATTCCAGCGGCGCCTTCACCGCGCTCATGACCCACCGGCGGGCTTCGATGCTCATGCGGGTGCTCCTCCTCGATTCTCGTGCCGTCCATCGGGCCCCGAAAGACCCTGCTGGCGGCTATTTCGGTATTACAGTACCATAATACCGGTTTGGGTGAAAATCATCATGCGCGGAGGTGCCCGCGTGTGCATTGATCTCGATCAATCGGAGCCGGGCGCCTTGCCGGTTAACTGTCGGCATCCGAAGGAAGATGGGAGCACAAGTGGAGCCACGCACCGACAAGCCGGCACGCACGGCGGCCCCGCCCTCGCGGCGGCGCGACGCGGGTGCCGCGCAATGCATCTCGATCGCGCTGGCCGGCAGCGGCGGCAGCGGCGTGATGACCGCGGGCACGCTGCTGATCGCTGCGGCGGCCAAGGCGGGCTGGTACGGCCTCATGGTTCGCACCAGCGGCCCGCAGATCCGCGGCGGCGAGGCGGCGGCGCTCGTGCGCCTCGGCCGGCATCCGGTCGACACCCTCGACGACGCGTTCGACGTGCTGCTCGCCATCGACTGGCAGAACGTCAACCGCTTTGCCGACGAGATCCCCCTCACCGACCGCAGCGTCGTCATCGGCGACGCCGACGAGGGCGATGCGCCGGAGGTGTTCACGAGGAGTGGCGCTCGGCAGATCGCGCTGCCGCTCAAGAAAACCGCGAAGGCCGTCAAGGGCAGCTGGACCAACATGGTGGCGCTCGGCGTCGCCGGTGCGCTCGCGGGTCTTCCGGTCGAGGCAATGGAAGCGGCGGTGCGCGCGTCGTGGAAGCGCGACGCCGCACTGCTCGATGCAAATCTCGAGGCGCTCGCCAAGGGAATCGCCGCGGGCAGCGGCATCGTCGGCGTGCGCAGCATCCCCGCCGGAATCCCGGGGCGCGGCAGGCGCTGGGTCATCTCGGGCAACGAGGCCGCTGGACTGGGTGCCGTCCGCGGCGGCATCCGCTTCGTCGCCGCCTACCCGATCACGCCGGCGACCGAGCTCCTCGAATGGATGGCGCCCGCGCTCGCGAAAGTCGGCGGCACGCTGCTGCAGGCCGAGGACGAGCTTGCCTCCGTCAACATGATCATCGGCGCGTCCTACGGCGGCGTGCCATCCCTCACCGCGACCGCCGGCCCGGGCCTTGCGCTGATGACCGAAGGCATCGGCCTCGCCGTCGGCGCCGAGGTGCCGATCGTCGTCGTCGACGTGATGCGCGGCGGTCCCTCGACCGGCATTCCCGCCAAGAGCGAGCAGAGCGACCTCTCGTTCGCCGTCAGCGGCCTCCACGGCGACGCGCCGCGGCTCGTGCTCGCGCCAACGTCGATCGCCGACTGCGTCGCGACGACGCAATGGGCCGTGCATCTTGCCGAAGCACTGCAGGCGCCGGCCATCGTGCTGTCGGATCAGTTCCTCGGCCAGTCGCGCGCGATCATCGAGCGCCCGGCCGACATCACCTTCACCGGCAAGCGCATCACCGCGGCGGCGAACACGCCCGATTACCGCCGCTACGCCAACACCGCGTCCGGCATCTCGCCGATGGCCGTGCCCGGCACGCCGGGCGTCGTCTATACCGCGGACGGCCTCGAGCACACCGAGGGCGGCACGCCGAGCAGCAATGCGCGCGACCACGGCGTCCAGCTCGACAAGCGGGCGCGCAAGCTCGAAGCTTTCGACTACGGGCCGATGTGGGCGGACGTCGAAGGCGACGGCGACTCCGCGGTGATCACGTTCGGCTCCTCGACCGCCGCGGTGCGCGAAGGCGTCGCCCGCGCCGGCGAAGCGGGGGCCCGCCTGCGGCTGATCGCGATCCGCCTTCTCGCTCCCGCACGGCCCGGACAACTCGCGGCCGCGCTCACGGGCGTGACGCGCGTGCTCGTCGTCGAGCAGAACCACGGTGCGCAGCTCTTCCGTTATCTCCGCGCGATGTACGACCTCCCCGGCAAGCCGGCGAGCTATCATCGCCCGGGCCCGCTGCCGCTGCGCCCCGGCGAGCTCGCGACGGCGATTCTCGAATGGTGCGGACGATGAGCGCGATATCGATGAGGAGCCCGCGATGAGCGACGCCACCGTCACGACGCTTCGGACCGCCGCGATGTACAAGTCCGCGTACAAGCCGATCTGGTGTCCGGGCTGCGGCGATTTTTCGGTGCTCTCCGCGCTCACCAAGGCGCTGGCGATGCTGGCAGTGCCGCCCGAGATGGTCGCCGTCGTGTCCGGCATCGGCTGCTCGTCGCGGATTCCCGCGTACACGACCTGCTACGGCTTTCACGGCGTGCACGGGCGCGCGCTGCCCGCCGCGACCGGCCTCAAGGTCGCCCGGCCCGAGCTCACCGTCGTCGTCACCGGCGGCGACGGCGACGGCTACTCGATCGGCGGCAATCACTTCCTGCATGCGTGCCGGCGCAACGTCGACCTCACCTACATCGTGATGGACAACCACGTGTATGGCATGACCAAGGGCCAGCCGTCGCCGACGACCGAACCCGACTGGGATTCGAAGCTCTCGCCGGGCGGCACCGGCGTGCGGCCGTTCAATCCGCTGGTGATCGCACTCGCCTCCGGCGCGAATTTTGTCGCACGCGCATTCACCGGCGATCCCAACGGCACCGCGGCGATCATCGCCGAGGCGATCCGGCACCCGGGCTTTTCGTTCGTGGAGGTACTTTCGCCTTGCGTGACGTTCCGGCCGGAACAGCGCGCATGGAAGGAGCTCGTTCATCCCGCGCCCGTCGCCGCGACCGACGATCCGGCGCGCGCCGCGCACCGGATCATGACGGACGATGGCTTCAATATCGGCGTGCTGTTCGCGGGCAGCCGCACCCCTTACCCCATCCCGACCGGACAAGCGCAATGCGCGCCGGCCGATCTCGAAACGGAGTTCGCCCCATGAATGCGGCCACCACCCGAACCGTCAGGACTGCCAAGAAGGCTGTCGCGAAAAAACGCGCCTCGTCGCGCACCGCCACTCCCGCCAAGAAGAAGGCTGCGGCGAAGCCCGTGGCTTTGAAGCGGGCCAAGCCCGTGGCGGGAGCTGCTCCCGTCGTGCACGTGCCGAAGACGCTGACCGAGTTCATGGCGCAGGCGTGGCTGATGGAGGTCGAGGCGGCGCAGCGCTACAACGAATTCGCCGACGCGATGGAAATGCACAACAACCGCGACGTCGCGACGATGTTCCGCACGATGGCGGGCTACGAGACCAAGCATGCGGACGCGATCATGGTCGAGATGGGCTGGACCGAATTTCCGCCCGTCACGCCGCGCAGCGGCGACTGGCCCGGCGCCGAAGGCCCCGAGACCGCGCCCGGCGACGCGGTCCACTACCTGATGCAGCCCTGGCACGCGCTGACGCTGGCGCTCGCGGCCGAGCGCCGCGCCGAGCAGTTCTTCGTCGAGCTCGCCCGAGCCGCGAAGGTCGAAACGGTGCGCCGTGCGGCGCGGGAGCTCGCGGCCGAGGAGCGCGAGCACGTCGAGCTCGTCCTCAAATGGATGAAGAAGGTGCCGCAGCCCGACTCCGACTGGGCAAACGATCCCGATCCGCCCCGCAACATGGATTGAAGCGAAGGCGCAGATGCAGCTCGACGGCAAGGTTGCCATCGTCACCGGCGCCGCGCAGGGCATCGGCGCTGCCGTCGCCCGGGCCTTTGCCCGGGAAGGCGCGCAGGTTGGCGTCGTCGACCTGTCGCTCCCGCGCGCCGAGGCCGTCGCGGCGGAGCTTCGCACTGCCGGCGCGGACGCCATCGGCCTCGCGTGCAACGTCGCGACCCGCGCCGATGTGGACGCCATGGTCGTCGCGATGCACGAACGCTTCGGTCGCGTCGACATCCTGGTGAACAACGCCGGCATCGTCCGCGCCGCAATGCTGCACAAGATGACGGAAGCGCAATGGAACGAGGTGCTCGCCGTGCATCTCACCGGAAGCTTCAACTGCCTGCAGGCGGTCGTCGGCGGAATGATGGAGCGGCGTTACGGGCGCGTCATCAATGTGACTTCCACCGCGGGCGTGCTCGGAACGATCGGCCAGATCAACTACAGCGCGGCGAAGGCCGGCATTCTCGGCCTCACGATGTCGGCCGCGAAGGAGCTTCCCGATACGCGATCACCGTCAACGCGATTGCACCGGGCGCGGCGACGCCGATGACGGAGACGATCCGGACCGACGAGAGATTCAGGGAAAAGTATCTCGACCGCATCCCGATGGGACGCTGGGCCGAGCCCGACGAGATCGCGCCGGCCTTCGTGTTCCTTGCGTCGGCGGGTGCGAGCTACGTCACCGGACAGGTCCTTGCCGCCGACGGCGGCATGACGATCCGCTAGGACGACCGGATCGCGTGCCGACCGTCACGCGGCCGCGACGGTGCGGGTCACGGACAGCGCGGGCGGATGCGCGAGCGTCTGGTACACGACGCAGTACCGCTCGGTGAGGCGCAGCAGCGTGGCGAGCTGCTCCTCGGACGCATCGGTGTCGAGCACGAACTGCAGGCGGATGCCCTGAAAGCCGACCGCGACGTCCTTCGCCACGCCAAGCGTGCCGCGAAAATCGAGATCGCCTTCCGCCCGGACCGTCGCGTCGCGAAGCGTGATGCCGAGCGCCGTGGCGACCGCGTTGAGCGTCACGCCCGCGCACGCCACGAGCGCCTGCAGCAGCATGTCGCCCGAGCAGGCGTTCTGGCCGGTGCCGCCGGTGGCGGGATGCAATCCGGCGGCGACGAGCGCCTTCCCCGTCTCGACACTGCAGCTGACGCCGTCGCCGAGATGCCCCTCGGCGTGCAGCGTGACGAGCGCCGCCGCGGGCACCTCTCGATAGCGCTCCTTGAGCGGGGCCTGGATGGAGCGCAACTCATCGGCGTTCATGATGCCCTCGACGGAAAAAGGTGCGCGCGCGGCGCGACCGATCGCGCGCGCGGTCGCATTGCAGCACGGGATTTCACTCCGGCAGGCCCGCCTTCAGCAGGGCGTCGCGCAGGTGATTCCGGTCGCTTTCCTGCTGGTAGTGCAGCGTCGCCATGAAGCGCCGCGTCGAATAATCCGGCATTTCGCGCAGCACTTCCTGCGCGTGCGCCGCTGCGGCGGTCCGGTCGCCGATCTGCGCCAGCGACGCGGCGAGGAACGCGTGGTGCGTGTAGTCGGGGCGCGTCACCCGGCTCAGCGCCGCGACCGCCTCCGGATACTGCCGCGCCGTGCAATGGGCGCGGCCGAGATGGTTCCAGAAGCGCTCGGGATGGTAGGGGTTGACGCGCATCGCCTTGCGGATCCACTCGATGCCGTCCTCGGGGCGGCCGAGCCACGTCAGAAGCTCGCCCTGCTGGACCAGGATGAGGTCGTTGTTCGGGTTGAGGCCGAGTGCCCGCTCCTGGTGATACTTCGCCTTCTCGTGCTCGTCGAGCGCGAGATTCACCGCGGCGAGCACGCGATGCACGTCGCTGTCGTTGTCGTCCAGCGCAAGCGCGGCGTGTGCGGTGTCGACGACCTCCTTCCACGTCGTCTTGCGATCCTCGCACCAGTCGTAGACCCAGGTCTGCGCCAGCACGCAGGCGCGCCACGCATGGGCGTGGGCGTATTTGGGCTCGAGCGCGATGGCGCGATCGAGCATCCGCTGCGCCTCCGCGTTGTCCTCTCGCGTCGAGCGGTGGTGCAGGATCTTGCCGGTCAGCACGTACTCATAGGCCGCCATGCTCTGCGGCGGCTTGCGCTTCGCGCGGTCCTGGCCGGCGGCCTCGATCCGGCCGGGCAGCGTGCCGGCGATCGCGGAAGTCACTTCGTCCTGGATGGCGAAGATGTCCTCGAGCTTGCGGTCGTAGCGCTCGGCCCAGATGTGGCGGTCGGTCTCGCCGTCGATCAGCTGGACGGTGACGCGCACCCGGTCGCCCGCCTTGCGCACGCTTCCCTCGACGACGTAATGGACGCCGAACTCGCGCGCGATTTCCTTGACCTTGACGACCTTGCCCTTGTGCACGAACGCGGAATTGCGGGAGATGACGAGGAGGTCGCGGAAGCGGGACAGCTCGGTGATGATGTCCTCGGTCAGCCCATCGACGAAGAATTCCTGCTCGGGATCGCCGCTCATGTTGACGAACGGCAGCACGACGAGCGATGGCTTCAGCGTCGTGTCGGCGCTCGCCGCCGCGGCGGCCGCCTGTGGACGTGCGCGCGCGGTCGAGCAGGACGCGGAACACGCGGATCGGCCGGGCGATGTTCTTCACCGTCTGCTCGCCCAGGTCCTCGAACGCGACGTCGAGGCGGTCGCCGACCTGGTCGCGCACCGCGGCGGAGACGCAGATTCCGTTCGGCTCGGCGAGCGCCTGCAGCCGCGCCGCCACGTTGACGCCGTCGCCGAAGATGTCGCCGTCCTCGTCGATCACGTCGCCGAGGTTGATGCCGATCCGGAACTGGAGCCAGCGCGCCGGCGAGACGTCGGCATTGCGTCGCGTCATCCGCCGCTGGATCTCGGCGGCGCACTCGACGGCATCGGCGACCGACTGGAACTCCACCAGCATGCCGTCGCCCGTGGTCTTGATGATGTTGCCGTGGTTCTTGGCGATGACGGGATCCACGAGCTCGAGGCGGTGCGTCCTGAGACGCGCGAGCGTGCCGCGCTCGTCCGCCTCCATCAGCCGGCTGTAGCCGACCATGTCGGCCGCGAGAATGGCTGCCAGTCGCCGATCGTTCTTGGGTGAGTCCATTGGCCGATGGTGGGTCGCAGGCGAATCGATTCTACCCGTGGCGACGGCCGGAAGGTCAATGGCCCCCGCCCTGGTGCGCCCGTCAGCGCTCGCGCGGAGCGGAGATTCCGGCGGCAATTCGACCCACGCGGCGCCACGCCTTCGTCCGCACGACGCTGTCGGCGAGTCGACGCACAAGCTCGGGCGTGACCGTCAACGGCGATGCCGTGAGCGCCCGATAGGCCGTGGTCGATTCCGTGAGCCCGCGCGCCTGCGCTGCGCGCGCTGCAGCGCCCGCGGACGTCACGAGCGAGGCAAACATGTCCGTCCGGTTGGCCGTGTCTCCATCGTTCACCGCGGCGTAGAACGGCACGAATTCGGCACCTATGCTCGCGAGGCCCTGATAGTCGCCAAGGAAGAGCCCTTCGGCGAACGGGGCGTTGGCGAGATCGAATGGGCCTGCGACGCGGCTTTCCGTCCACGTGACGCCATCACTCGAGCGCGCGATCCAGTAATCGGTCGGGAGCGTGGCGGGGTCGGGCGTGTTGCTGCGGAAATCGTAATAGGAGACACCGATGGTGCCGTCGCTGCGAACCGTCACGGCAGGCGTGAATGCGGCGACCGACGCGTCTCGATTGACCTGCACCGGCGCCGACCACGTGAGCCCGCCATCGTTCGAGCGCGAGAGCGCTACGCCGTCGCGCACGCCGCCGGAAAAGCGCGCGTCCTGCCACACCGCCACCAGCGCGCCGCCGGGGCCGGCGGCGATCGCACCGAGGTTGCGCCGTCGCGCACCAGCCTTGCGCTGTCGGGATCGTACGTCCCGATCGACTGGACGTCGGCTACGGTGAACGGTGCGGACCACGTGATGCCCTTGTCGATTGAGCGGATCACCATCACTTCGTCGACGGTCCGGAACTGCGTAAAGAACGTGACCAGCGTTCCGTCGGTCAGCACGACGGTCTGGTTGTTGATCGTCTGGCTGGTGCCACCCGGATCGTAGATTGCGCGCGGCGCTTCCCACGTGATCCCGCCATCGACGGTCCGCGTGAAATACGTCGGACCGCGCCCCGAGGGCAGCAGCCGATCCATACCGCGTAGGCATAGCCGGCCAGTGTCGGATCGGAGGCGATCGAGTCCTTGTCGTTGAACGCGGTCGGGCCGTCGGTGATCAGTGTCGCGGGCGCGCTCCAGTGCGCCCGCCATCGGTCGAGCGACTCGCCAGCACCGCGCTGGATCCCGCACCGAAAGTCTGCCCGCTGAACGCGATCGCAATCTGGTACGCGACACTGTCGGGTCCGATCGCTACCCACGGATCGGAGCCGCGCGGATAGTCGCCGCCGTTCGCCGGCGTGCCCCCGAGCAGCGGGTGAATGCTGCCATCGAGCGCGACCACGTGCGGCCGCCGTCGCTCGACATGCCCGTCACCAGACCGCGCGCACCGCCATCCGACCAGCGGTCCTGCTGCCAGACACCGATCAGATTCGCGGGATTCGTCGGATTGACCGCAATGTAGGGCTCGACTTCGGAATTCGCAAACAGCGCGCCGGTCGGAGGCGAAAGATCGCATCCGTCCGCGAATGGCGTTGCCGCCGACGCGCGAAACTGCGGATCCGGCAAAGTCTGGCAGAGCGTTCCGCCATTCGGCGCGAAGAGAAACCGCGTGATCGCCTTCGCCTGGGTGATCGGCCCCGGGAATGGCGCGACCATCACCGAGTAGGCGAACGTGGCGTGGGCGCCGTCGGCGAACGTGAGCGTCGCCGTGCCGACTGGATTGGTCGTGACTTGCGCCGGGTCGAAGGCGTCGAAGCGCGCGCCGGCGTTCTGGTTCAGCGGACCGGTGAAGACGTTGGTCGTGCCCTGCCGCTGCACCAGCGCGGAGAGCCACAGCGGCGTGTGGTCCGCGTTGTACGTGTACCACGTCGCGAAGATGCTGTTGCCCTGATGCGCGAAGTTGATCCCCCACCCCGGCTCGCTCGCCGTCCACCATAGATCCTGGTAGTTCGTCGCCGCCGCATAATCGGGCGCCGTCGTGCTGTAGGTGCAGCTGGCCGGCGGCCCCGGCCGAGGTCGTAGCGCGCGATCGCCTTCGTCTGCGCTAACCCCGTTCACCGTATAGGCAAAGCTGCCGGTGTTGGCGTCGGTGAACGTCAGCGTGCCGCTGCCGACCGTGTGTCGTCTGCCGCCGGGCCCGGTGAAATTGTTGAAGGGCGGCCCGGTGTTCGTATGTTGATCGTCCCCGGCGTAGGCGTTGCCGGTCGGGCGTGGTGCGCTCCGCCAGCATCGTGAGCCACCACGCACGGCCGCTGATGTCGTACGTGTACCAGGTGGCGAAAATCCGATCGCCCTGGTGCGCGAAGTTGATCCCCCAGCCCGATTCCGCGGCATTCCACCAGAGGCCCTGATAGTTTGGACCGCTTTGCGCATATGCGCCGGTACAGACAAGGAAAAGCGCTCGACGCCGCGCACAAGCGCCACTAGGCGGAAGCAGCCGCGCCGCATGCCTCTCGAACAAGACCCGTCTTACTGCGCTCCGCATTGCGCCTCCTGCTGCTATGAGCTCCCTACGGTGCGGGAGCCGAGCCGCGGAATCTACCCCTATGGCGATCAGCGCCGCAATCAGCCAGCATCGCATTTGCGCGTGCCGCAGACTTTGCCGCCGATGCAATCGGTCAGCCGGACACGCGGTCGACGAAGCGCGTGATGGCCTCCAGCACCGCTTCGGGCTGGTCCTTGTGCGGCGAATGCCTGCAATCCTGCAGCGCCAGCACTTCCACATCCGTACGGCGCGGCGATGCGGCGAACCTGGTCCATCGTGCCGTACTCGTCGTCCTCGCCCTGGATCGCGAGCACGGGACACCCGATGCCCGGCAGGTACTCCTCGATGTTCCACGGCGAAACTCGGGATCGAGCCAGATGCGATTCCAGCCCCAGAACGCCGAATCGACGTCGGCGTGATAGCGCGCGAGGCGTGCCGCAAGCCGGTGGTTTCGTACGCGACTTTCGCGGCCGCGATGCTCTGCACGGAGATGTCCTCCACCATTACGTGCGGGGCCATCGCCACCACGCCTGACCGCCGAACGCCGGCACCGGCGTGAATCAGCGCGATGGATGCGCCGTCGCTGTGCCCCACGAGGATGGGATGCCCGACGTGAGGCGATCGAGCAGCGCGGGCAGCGCGACCAGCGCTTCGTGGTGCATGTACGTCACCGCGGCGGTGCCGTGAGCGCGTCCGATCCGCCGTAGCCGTAACGCGAGTACACGAGCGCGTTGCAGTCGGTGGCGTGCGCAAGCCGCCCCGGAAAATCGCGCCACAACGCGACCGAGCCGAGGCCCTCGTGCAGCAGCACGAGCGTCGGACGGCGGTCGCCCGCGTCGATGCGCTCTACTCGAGCCGGTGCCCCTCCGCCTCGGCGAACGGCATGCCGGACTCTCTAGACGCCCAGGTAGCGCTGCAGCAGCTCCGGCTGCGCGCGCAGCTCCGCGCCCGACCCTTCGAACACAACGCGCCCTTGACCAGGATCACGTTGCGGTCGGCGATCGCCGTGACCGCGCGCGAAGTTCTTGTCGACGATGACGCGGCGATGCCGCTGGCGCGGATCTCGGCGCAGATGCGCCAGATCTCGCGCGCGATCAGCGGCGCCAGGCCTTCGGTGGCCTCGTCGAGAATCAGCAGGTCGGGATTGGTCATCAGCGCGCGGCCGATGGTGAGCATCTGCTGCTCGCCGCCGGAGAGCTGCGTGCCGCCGTTGCGCAGCCGCTCCGCCAGGCGCGGAAACGTCTCGCAGCACGCGCTCGAGGTCCAGTCGCGCCGGCCGTCGGTGCCGGCGCGCGCCGCCATCACGAGGTTCTCGCGCACGGTCAGGTTGGGGAAGATGCCGCGCCCTTCCGGCACGTAGGCGATGCCCTGGCGCGCGACGCGATAGCGGCGCGGCGCCGGTCATGTCCGCGCCCTTGACGCGCACCGCGCCGTGCGCGCGGCGGCACGAGGCCCAGCAGCGTGCGCAGCAGCGTGGTCTTGCCCATGCCGTTGCGGCCCATCAGCCCGACCGTCTCGCCGCGGCCGATGCGCGAAGTCGACGCCGTGCAGGACGTGGCTCGCGCCGTAATAGGTGTGCAGGCCGCGTCGCCTCGATCGAGCGGGCGCGTCCGGCTCACGTCACCGGCATCCTCCTCGCCGAGATAGGCCTCCTGCACCGCCGCGCTCGGCGCGGATCTGTCGCGGCGGTCGCCGCTCTCGAGCACCCGGCCGTTGACCATCACCGTGAGCCGGTCGGCGAGGGTGAACACCGCGTCCATGTCGTGCTCGACCAGCAGCATCGCGTGCGTCCTGCTTCAGCCGCGCAGCAGCTCCACCATGCGCTGCGCTTCCTCCGCGCCCATGCCGGCCAGCGGCTCGTCGAGCAGCAGCACCTCGCGGCTGCGGTGGCGAGCGTCATGGCGATCTCGAGCTGGCGCTGCTCGCCGTGCGACAGCGTCGCGGCGGTCACGCCGCGCCGCGCCGTCAGGCCCGCCAGCGTCCAGCGCGCGCTCGGCCGCTGCGCCGGATCGCCGTACGCGAGCGCCGGCCGGAAGAAGCCGCATCGAGCTGGCGCGCCGCGACTGCGCCGCGAGGCGGCAGTTCTCGAACGCGGTGAAGGCAGGAAGATGTTGGTCTTCTGATAGCTGCGGCCGATGCCGGCGCGCGAGATGCGGTCCGGGCGCCAGGCCGGCGATGTCGTGGCCGGCGAGCGCACGCTGCCGGCGGTCGGCGCGATGTCGCCCGAGAGCAGGTTGATCAGCGTGGACTTGCCGGCGCCATTGGGGCCGATCACCGCATGGATGCGCGTCGCGCCTGAGGTCGAGCGACACGCTCGCTGACCGCGGCGAGGCCGCCGAAGCGCTTGCGTGAGGCCGCGTGGCGACAGGAGCGGCTCAGTCACGGCCCGGCCTCGCGCTGCGGCGCAGCGCTGCGATCAGCGCGCCCAGCAGGCCCCGCGGCGCGACAGACACCGACCAGCACGATGAACAGCGCCCATCCGCAGCTGCCAGTGCTTGCCGGTCGACGGCCGCCGATCGCGGGCAGGCTCTGACACGTCGAGCAGCACCACGACGCGAAGGCGCCGACGACCGCGCCGACAGGGTGCCCATGCCGCCGAGGATCACCATCATGATCGCGTCGCCCGCTGAGTGCCAGCCGACATGAGCTCGGGATTGACGAAGCCGAACTGCGCCGCGCCGAAGATAGCCCGCCAGCCCGGCGAGCGCGCCGGCCAGCATGAAGGCGGCGAGCTTGTAGCGGAAGGTGCGCGAAGCCCAGCGACCGCATGCGGTGCTCGTTGCTGCGGATGCCGCGCCAGCACGCGCCCGAAGGGCGAGCGCAGCACGCCGCAGGAAGAGGTAGACCAGCACCAGCAGCGCCAGCGCGAAGTAATAGAAGGCGCGCATGTTCTCCAGGTCGAACGGCTCCCAGCCGGCGATCGCCGCACGGCTTGAAGTTGATGTAGATGCCGTCCGAGCCGCCGAGCCGAACTTGGTGTCGTGGAACAGGAAGTAACACCATCTGCGCGAAGGCCAGGGTGACCATGATGAAGTAGATGCCGGAGGTGCGCACGACGAAGACGCCGATCACCAGCGCGGCGAGCGCCGACGCGGCCACCGCGACCGGCAGCGTCAGCCACAGGTTGGCCGCCTCGTACCTGCGGCGACAGCAGCGCCAGCGCATAGCCGCCGAGGCCGAAGAACGCGGCATGGCCGAGCGACACCAGCCCGGTGAAGCCCGACCAGCAGATCGAGGCTCATGGCGAAGATCGCCAGGATCATCACTTGGGCGACGCAGCTGGGTGTAGAACTCGGTCGCCGACGAGCGGGAAGAGCGCCAGCAGCGGCCAGCAACGCCGACGAGCGCAGCAGCCACGCGCAGCGCCGCGCGGCAGCACTTCGAGGCGCGCTCGCACGGCGCCATGCCCGAACAGGCCTTCCGGCCGCCACAGCAGCACCGCCGCCATCAGCATGTAGACCAGCATGCCGGCGACCTGCGGCAGCCAGCACCTTGCCGAAGGTGTCGGCCAGGCCGATCAGCAGCGCGCGCGACCAGCGCGCCCCTGCACCGAGCCGATGCCGCCGATCACCACCACGACGAAGCACATGATCAGCACCTGCGTGCCCATGCCGGGATAGACCGATGGCGACCGGCGCCGCGATCATCCCGGCGAACGCCGGCCAGCGCCACGCCGAGCGGCGAACACGAGCCGGTGGATCAGCTTGATGTTGATGCCCAGGGACTGCACCATCTCGCGGTTGAAGGCGCCGGCGCGGATCATCATGCCCAGCCGCGTCTGCGAGATCAGCAGGTACATGCCGACGGCGAGCACGAGGCACACGGCCGACATGAACAGCCGGTAGACCGGGTAGGACAGGTTGTCGGTCAGCGGGATCGAGGCGTGAGAGCAGCCGGGAACGGCACGCCGTGCACGTCGTCGCCGCACAGGATGCTGCGCAGTTCCTCGAAGATGTGGATCAGGCCGAAGGTCAGCAGCACCTGGTCGCAGGTGGTCGCGCTGGTAGAGGTGGCGGAACAGCAGCCACTCGAGCGCGAGCCCGAGCAGCCACCGACAGCACGGCGCCGACCACGATCGCCAGCCAGAGGCTGCCGGTCGCTGGCGACAGCGAGAAGGCCAGGTAGGCGCCCAGCATGTAGAAGCTGCCATGCGCCAGGTTGACGATGCCCATGATGCCGAAGATCAGCGTCAGCCCGCTGGCCACCAGGAACAGCAGCAGCCCGTACTGGACGCTGTTGAGCAGCTGGATGAGGAAGAAGTACGAGGCGGTCCATCGCTAGGGTGCCGCGGCCGGGCGCAGGGCCAGTGCCTGGACATACCGCATGCGGAACACAGGCGATGCCGGCGCGGCACTGGGCTCGCGCGCTAGCACGCGCGCTAGCCGCAGCGTCGCTTACGCGACAGCGTTAGCAGCCGCATCGCCGGATCGGCCAGCGCCTTGACGGCGATGCCGATCACCTTGTTCTCCATGCCCTCGACCTTGCGCAGGTAGATGTCCTGGATCGGGTTGTGCGACTTGCACATGGTCAACTTGCCGCGCGGGCTGTCGATCTCGGCGTCTCCATGGCCGTGATCAGCTCCTTGCTTGCTTCGATGTCGCCCTTGACCGCCGCGATGCCCGGCGCGAGCAGCTGGCCGGTGTCGTAGCCCTGCACCGCATAGACGTCGGGCTGCGCTTGAACGCCTTCGCGTAGGCCGGGCGGAACTGCTTGTTCCGCGGCGTGTCGAGCCGTCGGCATAGTGCAGCGTCGTCATCGATGCCTTCGCCGCGCGCCCGGCGCCTCGAGCACGCCGTCGGTGAGGAAGCCCGGGCCCGACCAGCGGGATTTTGTTGAGGCCCGCCGCGGCATAGTCCTTGATGAACTTGGCGGCGCCGCCGCCGGCGAAGAAGCAGGACCGACGTCGGGCTTGAGCGAGGCGATCTCGGTGAGCAGCGCCTGGAACTCGACCTGCGGGAAGGGCAGCGCCCAGCTCCTTGACGACCGTGCCGCCGCGCCTTGGTGAAGCTGTCCTTGAAGCCGCCGAACGATTCATCGCCGGCCGCGTAATTCCAGGTGATCGTCACGGCCTTCTTCAGGCCGCTCGGCCATCACCTTGCCCATCGCGAAGCTCGGCTGCGCAGTTGGTGAACGAGGTGCGGAAGACGTTGGGCGCGCACAGCGCGCCGGTGGCCGCGTCGAGCCGGCGTTGGGGATGATGATGCAGCATGCCGTTTTCGCGCGCGACCTTCTGCATGCCCATCTGCACGCCGGAGTGCACCGTGCCGATCAGGACGTCGACCTTGTCGCGCTTGACCAGCTTGTTGGCGTTCTCCGGCGCCCTTGGCCGGCTCGGATTCGTCGTCGACCTTGAACCATTCGATCTCGCGGCCGCCGAGCTTGCCGCCCTGCTCGTTGATGGCCAGCGAACGCCGTTCTCGATGGCGACGCCGAGCGGCGCGTAGGTGCCGGTGTAGGGCAGCATCAGGCCGACGCTGATCTTGCCGGCTGGCGCGAGCGATGCCGGGCGGCAGCAGCCGCTGCGGCGATCGCGGCGCCGCGACGGGCGGCACCGCGGGTCAGGATGAGTCGGCGGCTGCGTCATGTGATCTCCTTCGTGATGGTTCGTGGTGGCATTCATCTGGGTGCCTCCGCCGTCACGCGCCACATGGCTGTCCCTCAGACGCGCGCGCAGCTTGAAGCGCTGGATCTTGCCGGTCGCGGTCTTCGGCAGCTCGGCGAGGAACTCGATCCAGCGCGGATACTTGTAGGGCGCGAGCCGCGTCTTCACGTGCTGCCTGCAGTTCCTCGGCAGCTCGCGGCGCCGCGCGCCCGGCTTGAGCACCACGATAGGCCTTGGGCTTGACCAGGCCGTCCTCGTCGGCCATGCCGATCACGGCGGCCTCGAGCACGCCGGCGTGCGTCATGAGCGCGGCCTCGACCTCGAACGGCGAGACGTAGATGCCGCCGACCTTCAGCATGTCGTCGCTGCGGCCGCAGTAGGTGTAATAGCCGTCGGCGTCGCGCGATGTACTTGTCGCCGCTGCGCGTCCACGGCCCCAGGAAGGTGCTCGCGTGCTTGCTCGCGGTTGTTCCAGTACATGTGGCGGCGCTGGTCGGGCCGCGCGATCTGCAGTTCGCCGATCTCGCCGTCGCGCACCGGCTGGCCGTCGTCGCCGACGATGCGCAGCTCGTAGCCCGGCACCGGCTTGCCGCGTGGTGCCGTAGCGCACCTCGCCCGGGCGGTTGGACAGGAAGATGTGCAGCATCTCGGTCGAGCCGATGCCGTCGAGGATCTCGACGCCGAAGCGCTCGGTCCAGCGCTCGCCGATGTCCGCCGGCAGCGCCTCGCCGGCGCGAGGTGCACACGCGCAGCGCGAGCTCGCCTCGCGCGCGGCAGGCTCGGGGCTCGCCAGCAGCGCCGCATACAGCGTCGGCACGCCGTAGAAGATCGTCGGCCGCTGTTCCTTGCAGGATCGCGCGAACACGGCCGCCGGCGTCGGCCGCTCGGCCAGCAGCACGGCGGTGGCGCCCACCGCCATCGGGAAGGTGAGGGCGTTGCCCAGCCCATAGGCGAAGAACAGCTTCGCCGCCGAAAAGACGACGTCGTCCTCGCGGATGCCCAGGACGGCTCGGCATAAAGCTCGGCCGTCTGGATCAGGTGCGAGTGCAGATGCACGGTGCCCTTGGGCGTGCCGGTCGAGCCCGCGGAGTACAGCCAGAAGCAGGCGTCGTCGCGCGTCGTCGCCGCCGCCTCGGCGCGCGGCGTCGGCGCCGCGGCGAGCGAGCTGCGCGAGCGAGGCCGGCCGCGCGCCTCGTCCGCCGGACGACGATGACATGCGCGCAGATGCGGGCTGCTTGCCGAGCAGCGGCGCGAACGCGGCAGTAGAGCGCTCGGAGACGACCAGCGCGCGCGCGCGGCTGTCGCGCAGCATGTAGTCGTAGTCGTGCGTCGGTGAGCAGCGTGTTGGCCGCGATCGGCACGATGCCGGCCTTGATCGCGCCGAGGAACGCCGCCGGGAAATCGATGGTGTCGAGCAGGCACAGCAGGACGCGCTGCTCCGGCTCGAGGCCGAGCGCGCGAAGCGCGTTGGCAGCGCGGTCGACCCGCTCGGCGAGCTCGCCGTAGGTAGGCTGCCGCGGTCGTCGATGTAGGCGGGCTTGTCGGCGCGCCCGGCCGCGAGGTTGCGCGCGATCAGATCGTGCGGCCGCGTTGTAGTCGCGCGGGATCTCGACGCGCGGCGGGCTGCGCTGTGGTCGGCCGTGGCTCAGGACGGCATGTTGTTTCCTCCTTGGTCTCTTCCACGCGGGCGCGGTCGGTCTGCATGCCGGAATTTCGCGCGGAAGGCTCCGGATATGTCTTGCGTGAATTCGATCGCGCCCTGCGGCAGCAGGTATAGCACGAGCGCCTGTCCGCCGGCGACGGTCGGCTCGTGCGCGGCTTCCGGGCCGTAGACCACCCAGCCCGCGCCGCGGCCGTCGAAGCGCGCCGCGTCCGTCGATGGGCATGCACCAGGTCGATCTCGCCGTTGGGATGGCGGTGGTGCCCGCCCGCGACGTCGTTCATCTCGACCACGTCGATAAAGCCGTGCGTCGCCGGCCCGGCTTCACCACGCGCCCGTACTTGATGCCGGCGTGCTCGCGACGCACATCCAGTCTCGGCGCGATGGCCTGCGCGTCGCACCCGCGCGCATCGAAACACCGTCGCCGTCGGCCCGGAACGGCGTTGAGTGCGCTTCGAGAGCGGCGTCGAGCGGCGCGCCCGCGATGTGCCGTGACCGTCGCGACCAGTTCGGTGAAGTCGTCGTGGGCAGGTCATGTAGCGGATGCTTCGTACCGAGATGTCCTGGTTCCGGCCATCTGCACTTGTAAGTCAGGTCACTCTGTCAACGAGCAGTCAAGCACAATACACTATATCGCGCTGCGCGGAGGCGTAATTTCCCTCTATGCTCGCGTGCATCGTCCGCTGGATCTAGGATCCTTGCGTGCGGTTTCCGATCTGCAGAACTGCTTGACAGGATTTTCAGCATTACAGTGCATATATTTCGCTCTTGGATCTAAACGTTGCTCCTGAGCGAATGCGCCTGCTGCCGCAGCACGAGCCGGTGCAACGACGCCTCGACCGCACGAGTGCCGCGCCACGCCGATTCCTCGCGCGCTGGGCGCCCCGTCCGCGAGGCGCGCGAGCGCCGCGGCATGGCGCGCAAGGCGCTGTCGCAGCAGGCCGGCGTGTCCGAGCGCTATCTCGCGCAACTCGAAGCGGGCGAAGGCAATGCGTCCATGCTGCTGCTGCGCAACGTCGCGCGCGCGCTGAGCATGCCGCTGACCGAGCTGCTCGACGCAGCGCGAGCCCTCCGTCGAGCAGCGCCTGCATCCGGCGCTTCCTCGACCGGCTGCCGCGAGCACCGCCTCGAGGACGTCGTGTTCCGGCTGATGCGCGACTTCGGGCTGAGCGAGGCGCGCGGCGCGAAGCGGATCGCGCTGATCGGGCTGCGCGGCGCCGGCAAGACCACGCTCGGCGGCGCGCTCGCGGAGGAGCTGCGGCGTGCCCTTCGTCGAGCTCGACCGCGAGATCGAGCGCGAGGCCGGCATCAGCATGAACGAAATCTTCCTGCTCTACGGGCAGGCCGGCTATCGCCGCATCGAGCGCCGCTGCCTCGAGCGGATCATCGAGCAGCACGGAGCCGCGTGGTGTCCGGCCGGCGGCGGCATCGTGTCCGAGCCCGAAACCTTCGACCTGCTGCTCAGCCATTCTAATGCGTCTGGGTCAAGGCACCGCCCGAAGAGCACATGGCCGCGTGGTCGCGCAGGGCGACCTGCGGCCGATGCAGGGCAACGCCGAGGCGATGGAAGACCTCGACGCCATCCTCGAGCGCGCGAGCCGCTGTACCGCAAGGCCGACGCGACGCTCGACACGGCGGGCGAGCACGCCGCCGCAAAGCTCGCCAAGCTGCCCCGGGCCCTGGCGCGGGCCTGACGCCGCATCGACGACCAAGAGGAGACACGCCATGGCCGAAACCACCGCACCCCTGCTGTCAAGCAGGCGCTGCGAGCGGAGCGCTTCGTCACTTACGACACCCATCCGAGCGCTACGCCACTGGAAGCTCGCGTTCGACGGGCCGTCGCACGCTGGCGCTGGACATCGACGAGGACGGCGGCATCGGCCGGGCTACAAGCTCAAGCTCAACTCGTACGACCTCGGCGTGGACATCGAACTGCACGATGCGCTGCAGCGCATCCGCTTCGAGCACCCGAGGTGCGCATGGTCGTCGTCACCAGCGCGCAAGGACCGCATCTTCTGCTCCGGCGCCAACATCTTCATGCTGGGCGCTGTCCAGCCACGCCTGGAAGGTGAACTTCTGCAAGTTCACCAACGAGACGCGCAACGGCCTGGAGGACTCGAGCCGCCACTCGGGACTCAAGTTCGTCGCCGCGTGCAACGGCGCCATGCGCCGGCGGCGGCTACGAGCTGGCGCTGGCCTGCGACGAGATCATCCTGGTCGACGACCGTTCCTCCGCCGTGAGCCTGCCGGAAGTCCCGCTGCTGGGCGTGCTGCCCGGCACCGGCGGACTCACGCGCGTCACCGACAAGCGCCGCGTGCGCCACGACCTGGCCGACATCTTCTGCACGCTGGTCGAAGGCGTGCGCGGGCCAGAGGGCGAAGCGACTGGCGGCTGG
>CAVQWR010000008.1:0-131064 GCA_963717695.1 uncultured beta proteobacterium
TTTTCTGCAAAACAATCATCGTATTGCTCTCAATCCGATGATTGCGACCGATGAATGCCATCGTCTCAGACACAAAGGCACGTCTCGAAATTGGGAACGCCTTTCGTGCCCAAGGCAGGCTCGGCGACGCCATCGACGCCTATTCCAAGGCGCTCGGCGTGGAACCCGATCTCGCCGAGGCGCACAACTCCCTTGGGGCGCTCTACTCTTCCGTGGGCCGAATGGACGACGCGGTAGGAGCTTCCAGGATGGCCTTGTCGTCAAATCCGAGTATTGGTCCATGCCTTGCAAAACCTCGGCGTGGCACTACACATGCAAGGTCATGCGCAATTTAGCCGCTGACGCGTACGTCGAAGAGCTGTCCGTGAATCCCGGCAATGCCGAGATCCACAACAACTGGGGACCATCCTCGCGTCGCGCGGACACATCGACGACGCCATCGATCATTTTCGCGCCCGCGATTGGATTGCGGCCCAGCCTTGACAACACCCACGTCAACCTCGGTAACGCATTGCAGGATCGCAGGGAGTTAGGACGCACCGCCGAAAGCTATGCAGAGGCAGTGGAGAGTAACCCAAGGAATGCCGTCGCCCATAACAACCTTGGTGCTGCATTGAACAAGCTCAAGCAAGCCAACTAAGCAATTTCGTGCTGCATGCGGGCCCTTAGGCTAGGCGGACGCGCCGGAATTCAAGGCAAATTTTGTCGAATGCATTAGGAACAGCTCGCGTCGGGCGATAGACGACGATTTCCGAGATTTGGTCATTCGCGCGGATCTCCAAGCCATGGGCCTGGCAATCCGAGTTGACAAACTTCGCGACGGACCTGATCAGAACCGATGCAGGCATCAATGCCGCGATCTTGCGCGCGGCGGCGGCATGGCCCCGTCGTCTCGACGCGAGCGAACTCCTTTCCGGATTGCGGCCTTGCCGTCCTGTCAGACAACCCGCTGCTTCGGGCAATGCTCGAAAACGGTCCCGTCTGCGACATCGAGATGGAGAGACTCGTAACCACGGTCCGTAGCATCGTGCTCGACCGAGACGATCGAATCGGCGGCCGACGGGTTTCGCCAGCAGGCTCCGCTCGATTTCTACTGTGCAATGACCAGGCAGTGTTTTATAAACGAATATGTATTTGCATGCGACTCCGCCAGACTGCAGCTGGGCAAATTGTGGCTGAAGGACCGGCTCGTCGAAGCCATCGAATCGGCCGGACAATTCCCGAGCTATGGATCGCCTCCGTCGGCGGCTTATTGGCCGTTGTCGACGATCCCAGCCGCAGCAACACTTCTCGAGCAGTCATGGCCTGGCTCGATTGCCGCGTTGCTGGTGCAGCAGATCGTCGAGCCGCTACGAAGAGCGTCGACTGCGTGCAGACATGCCCAGGCTGACCGCGATCGCCGATGGCGTCACCAGATCAGTTCTCCAGCAATATGACAAGAATCCATATCCACGGTGGATCAACCTTCCAGCGCCCGGCAAGCCAATTTCATTTGACGGCTTCCTGCGCCGGGACCTTTGTCCCGTCATTTCGGCCTTTGGAAGAGGCTGGGAGCATTGATATCCTCATCGCGGGATGCGGCACAGGATTGGAATTCATTGCCGCCGCGCAGCGCTTTCCAGAAAGCCGTGTGCTCGCGATCGACTTGAGCTTGTCGAGCCTTTGTTATGCCAAACGGAAGACCCAGGAACTCCTAAAAAAGAATGTCGAATACGCGCAGGCGGACATCATGCAACTGGGTTCGATTGGACAACGGTTCGACGTCATCATGTCCATGGGCGTCTTGCATCGCCTCAGGAGGACCCCTTTGGCCGGGTTGCGGGAAATGGAATCGGTTCCTTCAGGCCGGGAGGGGTCATGCGGGCTGCGGCCTGTTGCAGCAAATAGGCGCGGGAGGCAGTGGTTGCCGCTTCAGGATCGGATCGAAGCCGGTGGGTACGCGCCGAATGCCAACGACATTCGCCGATTCCGGCAGGATCTTATCCTTGGTGGAATGGATGACCGGTGCCGGCCCCTGGCCCACCTTCGGATTTGCACCAGAGCGAATGCCACAACCTCTTGTTTCACGTTCAGGAACATCGATTTACCATCCCGCAACTCAAATCTATGCTCGCAGAAGCAGGTCTGCCATTTTCTTGGATTTGCCCGATCTCGGCGCGACAGTAATCGATGAATACATGGCACAGTTCAGCGAGGAGCCATTTCGCACCAATCTCGATTACTGGCACTATTTCGAAACTGAATTCGCCCAAACATTCATCGGTATGTACAAATTCTGGGTCCAAAAAACAGATGTACGCTGACACGCGGGTCGCTCGCTCCATTCGGACATGCCTGAAGGGCGGCATCACGCCAAGAACATCGCCTGCCCCCACGACACCGTTCGGACAAATGAAGCCGCAAGCCAGCGACGGTCTGGCGCAATAGCGCGGGGGAGAATTCGCACCCTCGGACGGTTGCGTGCCCGGCGACAGGTCGATTTGACGGGAGGACCGCATGGAGACATCCATTTCCGGAACCAAGCCGATCCAAAGTAGATGGGATTTCGATACGCCGAAGATCAGTTGATGCTCTGTTGAGGCAAATGTTCAATGCAATGCATACAATGGAACCCGACAATTTCGACGCCGAGCGTTATCGCGGGGTGCCGAGCAACGCGTTCTTTGTCGATGATCACGCAAAATATTTTCAGCTATGTCCTTTCGAACATTGATCGGTTCTTCCATGCCCGGAACCTGTTTCAGGACGACGCTTCGCGAGCGCTGTTCGACCGATTGATTCTGTTTCGGACGCTCGGACATCTGACACGTGCGCCTTCCGTTCAACACGCCCGAGAATCGTGCGCAGATCCAGGTGGCCGGGAAACGTGGAAGGTGACGGACACGCAGGACATCGGACCATTTGGTCCGCTTGCGATCTACCTGGTGCCGTCAGAGGAACGGGATATCCGAATCAAGGGCTGGAAGGAGAATGTGACCTGGACATTTCTTTTACCGGCAATACTTCTTTTCGCGAGGCACCGTCGAGATCAAACCGATGCTCGGGGACATCGTCATCGATGCCGGCGGATGTTTGGGCGACACGGCGCTAGGATTTGCGGATGCCGTGGGACAACGAGGACACGTCCACGTCTTCGACCCGTTGCCGACGCACTGCGTGATTATGCATCAGGCGGTCGCGATCGATCCCAATTGGAGGCGAGGATCTCGATACATCCGCACGGGCTTGCCGATCACATCAATGACGTCGAACCGCCGCCAACGGATGGTCAGATCAATCCCGGCGCGCGGCTGGCCGAGACCGGCATTCCGGTGCTCACCATCGACGAGGCGGTCCGGCGTTTTGGCATTCCAGCGGATTGACTTCATCAAGATGGACATTGAGGGTTGCGGACTACGAGGCATTGCGCGGGGCGGAGTCATCGATCCAACGCTGGGAGTCCCCAGGCTTGCGATCTCTCTTTATCATCGACCCGAGGACTTCTTTGCAATACCCGAATGGATAAATGCACTCGGACTTGGCTACCGGCTATTTCTCGACCACTACAGCATCCATCAAGAAGAGACCGTTTTGTACGCCACGTTGTAGTAGACCTCTGGTACCAATGGCGAGTCGAGATAACGCCGCGACCCGGTCATTGATCCATGTCCCGCTGATCTTTCAACGCGGTCCAGGAGAGAACAATGAGCGCAGGGATCGCGCCGCGTGGGAAAAGGCAATGCGGCCGAATTCATAGGAGCCCGCGTTCCGCGAACGACGTGATGCCCGCCGGCAACGACGAAGTGGTCGAGGGTGCGGATGTCGACCAGCGCCAGCGCCTGCTTCAGCGCCTGGGTGAGGAGCTCGTCGGCGCGGCTCGGCTCGGCGACCCCCGAGGGATGGTTGTGCGCGAAGATCATGGCCGCGGCGTTGCGCGCCAGCGCCGCCTTGACGACCTCGCGCGGATAGACGCTGGTCTGCGCGAGCGTGCCGCGGAACAGCTCCTCGGCCGCGAGCAGCCGGTTCTGGCTGTCGAGAAAGAGGCCGACGAAGACCTCGCAGGGCCGCGCGGCGAGCGTGAGGCGCAGGTAGTCGCGCACCGCCTGCGGCGAGACGAGCGCGTCGCGCTCGCGCGCCTGCTCGGTGAGCGAGCGCCGGGCGAGCTCGGTGGCGGCTGCGAACGTCGCCGCTTGCGCGGGGCCGAAGCCCGGCACCGCGGCGATGGCGCCACCGGCGCGCGCACAGCAGCGCCGCAAGGCCGCCGAAGCGAGCGATGAGATCGCGTGCAAGCTCGAGCGCGTCGCGTCCCGCGGCACCCGTGCGCAGCAGCAACGCGAGGAGCTCGGCATCGGACAGCGCCGCCGCGCCCTTCGACAGCAGGCGCTCCCGCGGGCGTTCCTGATGCGGCCAGTGGCGAAGTCGCATGGCGATCCCTCGTGGTGCGCCGTGCCGGGCATGATCCGTGCATGCGGGGCAGTGTAAACTTCGCTCACTTCGAGAACGTATCGGCAGGAAGGATGACCGCCACTCCCGGGAAATCGCTCGGCCGCGTCGTCCTCGGCATCACCGGCGGCATCGCCGCGTACAAGGCCGCCGAGCTCACGCGCCTGCTCGTCAAGGCCGGCATCGCGTCGACGTCGTGATGACCGACGGGCGCCTGCCAGTTCATCACGCCGATGACGCTGCAGGCGCTGTCCGGCCATCCGGTGCTGACCGATCTGTGGGAGTCCGGGCGCGCCAACGGCATGGGCCACATCGACCTGTCGCGCGGCGCCGATGCGATCGTCGTCGCGCCCGGCCTCGGCGGATTTCATCGCCAAGGTCGCGCACGGTCATCGCCGACGATCTGCTGTCGACGCTGACCCTCGCGCGCGAGTGCCCGCTGCTCGTCGCGCCGGCGATGAACCGGCAGATGTGGGCGAACGCGGCCACCCAGCGCAACGTCGCGCAGCTCGTCGCCGACGGCGTGACGATCCTGGGCCCCGGCATCGGCGATCAGGCGTGCGGCGAAACCGGCGAAGGCCGGATGCTGGAGCCCGAGGAGATCTTCGCCGCGCTCGTCGCGTGGGCGCAGCCGAAGCTCCTCGCGGGCAAGCGCGTGCTGGTGACGGCCGGGCCGACGTTCGAGGCGATCGATCCCGTGCGCGGCATCACCAACTCGAGCTCGGGCAAGATGGGCTTCGCGATCGCGCAGGCCGCCGCCGAGGCCGGCGCCAGCGTCACGCTGGTCAGCGGGCCGACGGCGCTCGCCGACGCCCGGCGGGCGTCGCGCGCGTCGACGTCACCAGCGCCGCCGAGATGGCGGCTGCCGTCGACAGCGCGTCGGCGGCGCGCGACGTCTTCATCGCCGTCGCCGCGGTCGCCGATTACACGCCGCGCGAAAGCGCCCCGCAGAAGATCAAGAAGAACGGCGCGCCGCTGACGCTCGCGCTCGAAGCCCACCGTCGACATCCTCGCCACCGTCGCCGCGCGCCGCAACGCGCCGTACTGCGTCGGCTTCGCCGCCGAGAGCCACGACGTCGAGCGCCACGCCGAGGAAAAGCGCCGGCGCAAGAAGGTGCCGCTGCTCGTCGCCAATCGCGCGCAGGACGCGTTCGGCCGCGACGACAACGAAGTGGTGCTGCTCGACGACGCGGGCGCGCATCCGCTGCCGCGCATGGACAAGCTCGCGCTCGCGCGCCGGCTCGTCGCGGAAATCGCGCGACGACTCCCGGCGACGCGGTCGAGCAAGGGCCGACAGAAATGACGAAGGAGACTGCGCGCATCGCGCTCAAGGTCCTGGACGAGCGCATGCGCGCGCAGCCTGCCGGCGTACGCGACGCCGGGATCGGCCGGGATGGACCTGCGCGCGTGCATCGACGCGCCGCTGACGCTGGCACCCGGCCAGGTCGAGCTCGTGCCGACCGGCATCGCGATCCACATCGCCGACCCGGCGCTCGCCGCGATGATCCTGCCGCGCTCGGGGCT
This sequence comes from uncultured beta proteobacterium, assembly GCA_963717695.1. Classification (GTDB taxonomy): domain Bacteria; phylum Pseudomonadota; class Gammaproteobacteria; order Burkholderiales; family Casimicrobiaceae; genus CAIWHR01. The sequence continues at coordinate 5,947 of CAVQWR010000008.1, forward strand.
CGGCCACAAGCACGGGATCGTGCTCGGCAATCTCGTCGGCCTCATCGATTCCGATTACCAGGGCCAGCTGATGGTGAGCTGCTGGAACCGCGGCAGCTATCACTACGCGCTGCAGCCGATGGAGCGCCTCGCGCAGCTCGTGATCGTGCCGGTCGTCAGGGCGGTGTTCGACGTCGTCGACGATTTCGCGGAATCGGAGCGCGGGAGCGGCGGGTTTGGGCAGCAGCGGCAAAGGCTGAGCGCACAGTCATGGCACTGACAAAGACAATCCGGACGCAGCGGACCTCGCGATAAACGGCGCCCCGCCCCTTTTCGCCGAGCCGGTTCACGTGGGCCGCCCGAACATCGGCAATCGCGCGCGATTCCTGGAGCGTGTCAACGGCATGCTCGATCGGCGCTGGCTGTCGAATGACGGGCCGTTGCTCAAGGAATTCGAGAAGCGCATCGCCGAGTTCCTCGGCGTGCGCCATTGCATTGCCATGTGCAACGGAACCATCGCGCTGGAGATTCCACGCGGGCGCTCGAGCTCCGCGGTGAGGTTATCGTTCCGTCGTACACATTCGTGGCGACTGCCCATGCGCTGCAGTGGCAGGATATCACGCCGATCTTCGCTGACATTGATCCGGTCACTCAGAATCTGGATCCGCGGCCGTGCGGCGATGATTACGCCGAAGACAACAGGAATTGTGGGAGTTCACCTCTGGGGGCGCGCCGCGCCGGTGGCAGAGTTGCCGCCATCGCCGCTGAGCACGGGTTGAAGCTCATGTTCGACGCCTCGCATGGTTTCGGATGCACGCTCGGAGGACGTCCTCTCGGCAATTTCGGCGCCTGCGAAGTCTTCAGCTTTCATGCGACGAAGTTCTTCAACACGTTCGAAGGCGGCGCCGTAGTCACCAAAGATGATGCGCTTGCCAAGAAGATGCGACTGATGCGCAACTTCGGGTTCTCGGATACGACAATGTCATTACCCTGGAACCAACGGCAAGATGACGAGATCGCCGCGGCGATGGGCCTCACCAACTTCGAGCAGCTGGATGAATTTGGAAATCAATCGCCGAAACTACGAAGCTATAGAGCCGGGATTTCCAATATTCCCGGATTATCGTTGTTGGATTACGACGTCAACGAGCGCAACAATTTTCAATACGTCGTCCTTGCGGTGGACGAAGCTTTTGCGCAGCCGAGGGATCGAATCGTTGCTACGCTGCACGCGGAAAACGTCCTCGCTCGTCGTTACTTCTGGCCGGGGTGCCACGGATGGAACCGTACCGCTCCTGCTATCCGCATGCGGGGCTCGTGCTGCCGGCGACCAAACGGGTTGCCAATTCGGTGATTGTCATGCCGACCGGCACGGCGACAGGAAAGGAGATACTCGGCATTCTCTCGATCTTGCGCGTCATCGCATCGGGAGCCTCCTAGGCGGCTGCGCTAGCGCGACGGCGCCTCGAAAATCGAGACGTTCATGCAGGCGCACGGCGCCGACTCCCGGCACGGCTGGGACCGGCGGCCTGCCGCCTCAGATCACGTCGAAGCCAACGAAGTCCTGCGTACCATCCGGGCGGAAACCGCATGCCAGCGCGCATGCATCGACGACTGCCATGACCTGCTCGACATAGCGTTTCACGGTCAGAGTTCACGCATTTGACGGCCTCGTCGAGGCCCATTTCAACGGTTTCGGAGGGCCGTACCAACGCCTGTTCGACACATTTCCGAATCGAGACGGGCGTGAACTGGAATGTGAACGTGGAAGCTCGGTGGAAGTTGCCGTATAGACTCAGTGCGATTAGTCAGGAATGCCGTGTGGCGGCCGGCGGCGCGGAGTGCCCGGTCATGCGGGCCGCGCTGGGTATTGGGTGACATGTCGACGATTGCGAGCGACTCGTCGAGCAGTTTCCGCGTCCTGCCATAATCCGCGTCGGGGTCGTACTTCGCCCGTCGCCCGGAAAAGTCGACGTGATCCCAGTAGTCGCCGCGGATCGTCACCGGCAAATCCAGAATGCTGCGAGCGATCATCGTGCTCTTGCGCCGGCGCATGTGATCGTCGATCTGTGCCGTAAGGTAGAATATGAGCCGGCGATTTTCCGACAGGTCGATCCCCAGTCGATCAAAGTACCGTGTCAGCACCGCAATGGGATCAAATGCGACATCCAGGTTCGCATCGGACTCTTCTGCTACAGCCTGCAGGGCCTTGAATATCTCCGGCGGCAGGCTCTTGCGCCAGTAATCAGCGAGCCGATCGGGGCAATTGCCGTTCTTCGGGAAGATGACGGTTCCGGCCGCCTTGGCGTGGACATCGACCGACTCCCGTGGCAACGCATCGAACGGAAAAAGAGGAAGCGTCAGGCTGGGCGCCTTTGGTTCGAGCCAGTTGAGGAAGAATTCGTGATGTTCAACGTGGCCGTACGCATTGATTGAATTGGCAAGAGGTTGAATATGCGGGCCGGTGACAGGCCGGCACATCGCGATAGCCGCATGACAGGGATTCCCGCCGCCGCCCATGGGCTGGTTGTCAGTCCACCGTCGGCCCAGAAGAGCTCACCGACGCCAAACGGCGAAAATGCGAACCAGATCGGCGTGTCAGCGAGCAAGTCGAACTTCGCACGCAAATCCGGTTCCTGCAGGTCTATCACGGCAAGGCCATCGCAATATGGCCGCAATGGCTCCATCATCTCCAGCACGTGCTCCTTGACCGCATTGCCGCGACTCATCGACACCAGAGCCACGATCGTTCCGCCGCGTCTGTACCTGAGTTTCGGAAGCGGCCGAGATCCTTCCGGTTTAACCGCGCCGCTTTCTTGCGGTGCGTTCGAACGGGACGTCAGGTCTTTTAGGATTGAAAACAGCACGCCATTTTCCTCAATGTCGCATGGATCCGATCGTCGTGTTCGCCATCATCGCCTGGCGTACGTGCTCTCGTGGCTATACGGTGCCTATGCATCGACGCGAGACAGGCACTTCAGCACACGCCTGCTCGGACGTTACCGGCGTCGACCGCCGCAATCGAACTGCGCCTCCTGCCGGTCGTGCCGATCCACTCACTGTGGGGTCTAGTATCGGGCATGCAAAAAATTCGGCCGGGCGCAGACCGCATAGATGCTGGCGGAGAGATCCGGATATGTCTTTGCGAGTTCATGGCACGCGTCGAGATATGGCACACCAACGAGCCCTTGTGCCAATGCCTGGTCGAACTGATAATTTGCAAGCGGCTTCACGAGCACGCCCCCGTAGGCTTCGATATTGCATTTCGCCTTCCGCAGGTGCGACAGCAGGACGTCCATGGAGTATGTTCGGCGGTGCCCATGCTCCCTCTCCGCGGGCGTCACTGCGGCGTGATACTCGACCAGTCCCATCTTCACGGCGATCTGCCGGGAAAGGGCATTGGCGTTGGGCACCGCAACGAACAGCCGACCTTCAGGGGCTAGCCAATCGAGCACCTTCGCCAAGATAGCCACAGGATCATCGAGGTGTTCCAAAGTATGGACAAGGAAGATGTTGTCGAATTCTGCCGACAGGCTGACCGATTCGAAACGGTCGGTGATCACATTCACCTTTCCGGGAAAACGATCGCGCACCAATTCCGCCAGCTCACTCGCCGCCTCGACGACCGTCACCGCATCGAAGATTCGAGAATCTGCTCCGTCATGTCCCCCTTGAAGCAGCCGAGCTCAAGCGCCGTTCCGCCGCGTCGCAGATAAGGCTGAAGCGATCGCAGCAGATATCGGCGGATGACGCCGTCGAAATCATAGGCGTATTTGCGCGCATCGCTATCCTGAAATTCGACATTGTGATTTCTCATCTGGCAGGTCCCTCCGCCTGGCGCCCCATTTTGCCGGGCAACACCGCCCTCATCAAGCAGAATTCGCCTCGTTCCTCTTCGACCGCAAACCCGAACTTCTCGTACGAGACGGCGCGCCCCTCGTTCCACGGCCGACACCTCGAGCATCACGCTCCGGATTCCCTCCCGCTCCAAACTCTCGATGACGCTGTTAAGCAATTTTGTCGCAATCCCGCGGCGCTCGAATCCGGGCAGCACGCTCACGCTGGTGATGTACGCCGTCGCCCCGGGCACGTCAGTGTAGACAGCAACCAACGCGACCAGCCTCTGCTTCTCCCAGGCTTCGAACGTGCGCGCGCGCGCGCGGATCTTTTCCGCATAGGCCGTGATGTTGACGCGTGTGCTCAGTGGGGGCCGGAACCGATCATCGCAACCCTCGAGGTGTTCGCGCACATCGTCCTGCGAACTCTCGTCACGCGCGAAGCGAAGCATCGCTCGCGTCACTCGAGGATGGCAAGCCCGAATCCGTGACGCCCGAACTCGTTGCCGTTGTAGAGCAGGTACACGCGGCCCTCCATCGAATGCGTGCGGATAGCACATCATGTCCGAGTCCCATGCACCAGCCGTGACGTCGATCCCGGGATTGTCGTCATCCCGAATCCAGTGGCCAGAGTCTCGCGACACGCGTGGCCGATCCGGTAGCCCCGACCGGGATTGGATCCGAAATCGGTGGACTGCCGGTAGCAGAAGAACATGTGATATTCGCCTTCAATGGGGATGACCGTGGGCAGCGCCTGGCTTTCGTCGGGGCCGAGGCGATCGGCACGATTGGCGCGCCACTTCCGTGCTGCCACTCGACGGCCATCCGCTGAGACGGCATGGCCGATCTTGTAGGTTCGGTCGGGCGGCGCGTCTTCGAGACGCTCGCTTCCACGCCGTGCCGAAGATGTACCACATGTGATATATGCCGCCGATGACCCGCACGAAGCCATCGCCAACAAGGAAGGGTTCGTGAAGCGAGGCGGCCAGCACGGGTCCGGCGCCGACGCGCTGGAACGTGAGCCCTTCGTCCTCGCTGACGGCGAGGCCGATCGGGTTTCCACCGAGACCGAGACGCGGCGACTCCAGCCGCAGGTGTAGCCGAAGATCCGTCGTCGTGCCGGACGACGTTCATACGGAAAAATGCCGTGCTCGTCGAACAGCCCCAGCCGCCGAGCGGGATACCGTGTGGTTCGAAACGCGAAGCGACGTGCTCGAAGTCCTTCGTCAAATCGACGAAGGCAATATGGGCTCAGAAACTTGCCGCCTTCCTGTCGACGGCTCGGGTCGAGAAGTAGATCCGCACGAAGTCCGTCGAAGACGAGGGCCTGGGGCGATTGGGCGAACTGCGACGCAGCCGTCGGGCAGGCGAACTCCGACGGGTCGAAACCGGCCGAGCTTCTTCCACCGCCTCATTGCATCCGCCTGCTCAATCGAGCGCTCCTTCGCAGCTCAGCGAGCCCGAACCCGTGCCGACCCGACCTGATTGCCCGAGGTAGGCCATGTAGGTTTCCCGTCGAGCTCGAACACATGGGGATAGGAGATCATCTCCGAATCCCAGCCGCTCCCGGATACGTCGATTCCGGCCTTTGCATCGTCGCGCGTCCAATCAGTCAGGTTGGTGCTCGACGCGTAGCCGATGCGGTAGCCATTCGTCTTGTCCCGATAGTTCCTCGCTGAACCGATAGCAGAAGAACATGTGATACCTGCCGTTTCGAAAGCAAACATCGGGACTTGCCTGCGCCTCATCCGCCTCGATGCGGCTTTCGATCAGGTCTCGATTGAGCCGGACCCAGCGAATCCCGTCGTCAGACCACGCCATTCGGATCTTGTAAACGGGCTCTGGTCGCCCGTCCACCATTTTCCACTTCCGGCCGGCGATGTACCAGAGGTACCATCGGCCCTCGAAGCGGCGGATCTTCGGTCCGCTGATGACGAACGGCTCATCGATACTGCATGAGAGCACGGGTCCTCTGCCGGCGCGCGTAAAAGTACGTCCCCCGTCGTGACTTTTCGCCAGACCGATGGCGACATTGAACGGAACGGACTCGCAACGCGTCCAGCCCCCGTAATATGCCCACACCTCAGTGCCAACCCGCAGGACTGACACAGGATAGGTTCCGAATTCGTCGAATTCACCGAGGCCGCCCAACTGCAGAATGGGAGAGTCGGCAACGGCAACGATCTTCAGCAAATTAAATCGGTCCAGATCGACGTAGGCCGAATAGCTGACGTATTGGCCGTGCGCATCCGCAGGCGGTCGGCATGAAAAATAGACGCGGACCGTCTTTTCGGAAATCAACGTGGCCGGCCCTTGTGCGAATTCCCTTAGCCACGGCCTTCCCTCCACGAGTTGCGGCACAAATACCTTCCCGAGTTTCTTCCACACAAACACAGCGGCGGCCTCATCCGATGTCGTGCAAGTGATCGCGGGGCGGCGAGGGCGACATCGATGCGATCAGGTGGGACATTCCGGCGGTTCTACCAGGTCGTAGCCCGATGCAAGGATTTCGCGCATCCGCTCGGGAGCGTTGAACATCATCACATCCAGGATCGAGAGCCACGGCACGAACGTGGTGTTCCCCTGGTCATACTGAAACGGTTTCGTGCGAATGAACTTCAAGTCGATGCCGGCATGGGCAAAGGCGGATTTTGAATACAGCGCCGTGCCACCAATGGCATTGACATACGTGTCGGCACCCAGTGCATTGCACACGGCTATCACTCTTTCCTCGTGCCTTAGCGCGTGATCTACAGGAACCGTTGATGACACGTCAATCTTCGTCGAAATACCGAGAAACTCGCATATGGCGACAATAGAGTGGTGCAGGAACCGGAAAAGATTCAGTTCCGGACATTCGACGATGCGTGCCATTAACGGGAATACCTGGTCAAACTGTGGCGCTCGCCGATATGCCTCGCGAATCCGATTGAGCAGTTTCACGCGCTCGAAGTCCTCGGCGAGTTCACGATCGCGAATGTCCAGATGATCCGACGCCTTCCGAAGAGGAAGCGTGATCGCCGTCTCGACGCCACCGACTTGCATACGATTTCGGTTTATCCAGCCACGCTTCGTGTACTTGATGTTGTCGTACAGGACATATCGGTCGACGGCTGCGATCAGCTGAAAATAGCCGATATAGGGCATGAAATAGGGTTGCATGATCGCAATCTTCATCGGGGCATTCGCCGCCGCCCGATTACATTCGAGCCGCCCGACCGCGCACAATCACCGCGGGCGCCGCATTCCACGGCGCGCGAGTGCTGCCACTCGACGTCCGCAGGGTGGCGCGGAAAGGGGCGCTCGGCGCGCCCGCTTCCCACGCGAAGCGAGGGCGCGAACCCTCGAAATCCTTCAAGACGCGCTTCGCGCGCATTCATGGGCTCGCACGCGAACTCGCGCGCCTCCTTGCGTCCAGCCATGTTGCGCCGGGACCAGCCGGCGGTGCAAAATCGGGCTCGGCCGGGGTGCTGATCTGAGCGCGACGGCGAACCGCAACTCGGCCGAAGGCATCGTGCGCCGCGCCAGGAACGCCGCGCCAGAAGCACGGCGCATCCGCCAAGTGAGACTGCGCCGGGCCAGGGTTCGATTCGTCTCGACATGACGCGCTAACGCTTTCAGGCGGTTTGTTCTCAGCGGAAGGAACGACGATTAAACTTAACATGGGCTGCGGGCACAACAAGATCGACGGGTACGTAAACGTCGATCTCTCTCCTGCATGTAATCCCGATGTCGTGTGGGATCTCGAGGTGTTTCCGTGGCCCTGGGACGACGACTCCATCGACGCGGTCCGGTTCTACCACAGCCTCGAGCACATGGGCGAGAGCGCAAGGGCTTTTCTCGGAATCATGAAGGAGCTGTATCGGGTGTGCCGTGACGCTGCCGAGATCGAGATCAATGTCCCGCATCCGCGTCATGATTGCTTCATCAGCGATCCTACCCACGTCAGAATCATCACACCTGGAGTCCTGTCGGCATTCGATCGCGAATGGAATGACAAATGCAAGTTCATTGGCGCGGCAAACACTCCTCTAGCGCATTACTTGAACGTGGATTTCAAGGTCGTGAGTTGGGACGCCGCGCTTGCGGAGCCCTACATCTCCCAGGCCAAGCGGGGCGAACTCACGAACGAAACCATCGAGATCATCGGCCGGGAATTGAACAATATCTTCGAAGAGTACCGGATCACGATGATGGCCCGAAAAGGCCGATAGCGGCATTGCGTATTGCCATTTCGCAGGTGCGCGGTGAGCCTCGTGGTCCGCGGCGACCCCGGGCGGTTTACTCAAGCGCGAAGCCGGGCGATCATTTCACCGCCAGCCGCGTCACGATTTCCTTCGTGGCGCGCTCGGCGAATTCCTCGCTGTAGCCCAGTTCCCTCAATTTCCATTTGAAGACGTTGCCGAGCTTCGCCTTTCTGTAGATCCCGAGCTTGTGCTCGGCGTGATAGCGAAGCGCGCGGGCCGCGAGGCCTTCCAGTATCACCTTGATCTGGTGCGCGGCTCCGGAATCCGTGCGCTTTTCGGATGCCGGCGGGAAAGCGCCGGCCGAGGTCGTCCGCCAGTCCGGTCGCGAATTCGTCCAGTTCCTTGGTGCTGAATTTGCTCAGTATCGACATCGGTGCCCACCGTCTCCAGGATGAAACGTTTTCACTGAATCCGCGCGGGCGCGAAATGCCGCGCGGTGCCGTCATATTAGCTCGACGCATCCCGTCTCCGCCAGATCGACCGTATGTTCCTCCGGGATGGCCAGCAATCGCCAACGCCGTGCGCCCGTCGAAGATGTCAGCGGGCCGGCGATTGAAATTGTTCGTGTCGTAGAGCCTCGTCTCAATGCGCCAGCAACGATAGCTGAAGCTGCGAACCTGCGCGGCGAGTTTGCGGAGGTGCGCTTCGTCCGCTGCCGCGAAAAGCAGCAACGGCCGCGTGCGCCACAACGTGGCTTCCGCCCCGGCAACGATCGCTTGCGCATCGCCGCCGGCGTTGACTTTCAGCCAGTCGAGCCGTTCCAGATGCAGATCGTCGAGGGCATCTGCCGCGTTTCCTCCTGCCGGACCGCCCAGCGTGCGCGCCATCAGCGTCACGTTCCGGAGGCGATTTGCCGCGAGATTCTGCGCCAGCACGCGATTCACGGCGGGCCTCTCCTCATAGAGAAAGAGGTGGCCCGTTTCGCCCAGCGCCTCCGCAAGGCCGATTGCATGCGCGCCGACGCCGGCACAGACCTCCATGCCGACACCGCCGGCGCGCACCCATCGCAGCACCAGGTCCAACTCCCCCTGCAGCCACTCGCCGTACCACTCCAGTGACCGCCCCTGCGCGTCGTCATCCGGAAAATACTGGACGATTCCCACCCGCGTTTCCCTGACGGCCGAGAGACCTGCGGCCCGCTTCGGCGACGCGGTAACCGGTACCGGCATCGTGACTTTGCGGTCCAGCGATATCCGCTCTGCTGCGGGCGCCGCGGCCCATTCCTGCAACGAGCGCTTCAGCCGTCCGATGACTTCGGTCCAGTCCCCCGCATGGCGTTGCCGGAACAGTCGGGCCGTCGGATACCACGGGCTGGCATCGCCGTCGGTCATCCATCGGAATTCCGCCGGCTTCGGCAGCAATACCCAGACCGGCCGCCCGAGCGCTCCCGCAAGATGCGCTACGGAAGTATCGACGGATATCACGAGATCCAGTTGGCTGATGATCGCGGCGCTGTCCGCAAAATCCCGAATCTGCGCGGCGAGGTCGACGAGGTCCGGACATTTTGCCATGCGCTCGATTTCCGCAGGCGGCGGGTTCTTCTGCAGGCTGAACCAGCGAATTCCAGGCAAGCCGACCAGTCCTTCCAACAGGGCGAACGGCACCGAGCGGTTCCTGTCGTTGAGATGCGCAGGATTTCCCGAACTGACGATTCCGACTTTCAGGCGACTATCACTGCCAAGCCGCACGCGCCACGATTCGGCAAGATCATCGTCGATGCGCAAATAGGGCACGCCCGCCGGAATGGTCTCGATCGTAGTGCCGAGAACCCGCGGAAGGCTCATCAGGTTGATGTGGAAATCAAATGGCGGAATGCCCTGGCCAGGCCGAACGACTTCGTCGATGCCCGGAAAACTGTCCGCGATTTCGAAAAGACCTTCGGTCGGATGAAGCACGACGGTGGCGCCGAGCGCCTTGACCAATGGCGCGTACCTGATGAACTGGAACGTGTCCCCGTAGCCGTATTCGCAACGAAGCAGTATCGTCTTGCCGCCGAGGTCCTGTCCGTCCCACACCGGTGCGCGAAAAGGCGCTCGCGCCGCGGAATACATCGGCGTCAGGAAACGGAATTCGTATTGCTCCCATCCGTCACGGTAATTTCCGGTGGCCAGCAGCAACAGTGCGTAACGAAAATGTGCCTCGATCAGCGGCAGCCTGGGCAGTTCGCGCTCGTACACCTGCAGCGCCTCGCGTACCTGCCCCTCGTGCTCCAGGTAATATGGATAATTGATGAACGCCCGAACCTGGTCGTCGACTGTCGCTGCATATCGCTTGCACCGTTCAACGGTCCGGAGCGCTTCGTCGTAACGGCCCTGCCGCGTCAACGCCACGGCCAGGTTGACGTGACTGCGCACATTCTGCGGATCGAGATCCAGCATTTGCCGGAGAATCTGCTCGCCTTTTTCGGGTTCGCCACTCTCGACGAGCCGAACGGCAAGGTTTCCCAGCGAGGGCACGTGATCCGGCTGCAGCGCGATGGCTCGTCGGTAGGCGTCGGCGGCCTCGTCGTACCTGCGGTTTTGCTCCAGCGCGACCCCCAAAACGAAAAGCGATTCAACGCTCGTCGCGCCGACTATCTGGGCTTTTTCAGCCCATCCCAGGGCCTCTTCTAGACGTAGATTTGCCAGACAGGCCTGTGCGATTTCGACACATGTGTCTGGCGCGACGTTGCCCAAGGCAGCGCCTTTCAGCATCCATTCGAGCGCCTCGCGTTGCCGACCCCACGTTCGCAGGACTCGCGCCTTGGCCAGAATAGGCTGCGATCCCGCATGCTGCTCGATCGTGCGGTTCGCGAGATCGAGCGCCTTTCCAAGCATTCCCCTGGCCGCAAGTTGCGCGATTTCGTCGCATGCCTCCCCGACGTTGCGCGACGATCGGATATCGAGGGCACGCGCGGGGTTTTCGGACTTCTTGAGAAGGCGTCGCAGCAGGCCCATGTCAATCGAGCCGTCGCAACGGATTCCCGCGATGACGCCTCTCCAAGGATTCCCGATTTCCCCGTTCTGCGCTGCGGCGCGCAAGCGATCTGCTCGGCGACAACTCGCTCACGACATCCTCAAATTTCGACACCGGCATGCTGACTCAGCGCGACTTCGGCCTCCTCCGGAAACGCAAGAAGCTCAATCACCGTCCGTCCACCGAAAATGTCGTCGGTGCGCCGGTTGAAATTCCGGGGATCGAAACACGCGATGTCCCTCTGCCAGCAGCGGTAACCGAATTCCTTGAGTCGCCGGAGCGTTGCCTCTGCCAATTCGCCGTCCCGCTGCAGGACAAGGATGTTCGGACGTAATCGCCAAAGCGTATCCGAACCGCCGTTGAGAACGGCAGGGGCGTCGACGCCAACGTTGATCTTCAGCCAGTCGAGCCGCGGAAGCGAAAGCGAGTCGAGCGACGTCGCCGCCCGCTCGCCAGCCGCGTAGGGCCTGAATCGCCGTCTGCGTGCGGGCAGCCCGGGATGGGATCCCATCCGGTCACCCAGCCCCTGGCAATGTACGGTGGCGTCGCGAGCCCCATTTGCCGCGCAGTTGTGAGAAAGCATCATGCAGCGGATCGGATCTCTCTCCATCAGATGAAGGTGGCCGGCGGCGCCAAGCGCCGCGCTCAGCTGGATCGAGTGCGCGCCGTAGCCAGCTCCCACTTCGACCACCGTCATTCCAGGCTTGATGAAGCGGAGCAGGTAATCCATCACCGCCTGCAGATATTCGCCATACCAGCGGATCGAACGCCCCTGGACGCCGTCGTCGGGAACGAATTGCATAAGACCCGCGCGCGTCTCTGCGGCGATGGCGAGTCCCGGCGTAGCTGCGGTGTCCGACGATCCGGCGGACGGGCCCGGCTCCGGAGACCGCTCCACGATCGGAAACACAGGGGAATGCACCGGAAGGCCGTGCCCTCCGGCCAGTTCCGCAAGCAACCCGGCAACGGATGCGACAACGCCCGTCCAGTCGCCCCGTCTCCGCTGGCGAAAGAGTCGCATGGTCGGGTACCAGGGCGAATCGTCACGATCCTTCAGCCAACGGTAGTCGCAGGGATCCGACAGCAGCAGCCAGACTGGCTTGCCCATTGCACCAGCGAGATGCGCAACCGATGTGCAAATCGAGATGACGAGGTCCAGCTCGGCGATCGCCGCGGCCGTGTCTCCGAAATCGGAGAGTTCCGGGTCCGAGGTTGACGAGGTCGGCACCCTGGAGGTCCCCTTCCGCCGCTTCTGCGCCCGGGCCCTTCTGCAGCGAATGGAACCGTACGCCTTCGACCCGCAGCACGGGCAGGAGCTGCGCAAGTTGAATGGACCGACGGGCATTGTCCGCCTGACCCGCGCTCCCGGTCCAGGCGAGGCCGACGTTCAGCTTTCCGTCGTGCGCAATTCGCGACGACCAGCGTCGGGCCTGCCGCTCCGGAGGAAACAGATAGGGGACGGTCGCGGGAATGTTCTGCGCGGTCGTGCAGAACGCGCGCGGCAGACTCATCAGCGGAATCCAGAAATCGAAGTCGGGCAACGATGCGCCGACCTCGACCACGCGATCGATGCCGGGGAGGCAATCAATGAACGGCGCCGAGCTCGCGGATCGGCAGCAGCAGCACCGTCGCCCCGAGCGCCTTCAGCATCGGCGCGTAGCGGATCATCTGGAAGATGTCGCCGAACCCCTGGTCCGGACAGAGAAGAATTGTCTTGCCCGTAAGGACCTGCCCGTCCCACTGAGGTTTTCCGTAATGCGGACGGGCGCTCGCATACGGCTCGGCGAACCAGCGGAATTCGCATTGTGCCCAGCCGTCGACGAACCTTCCTTCGGTCAGCAGCGCCGGGCCTAGCGCGATATGGCCTCGAAGGTCCGGAAATCTCGGCAATCCCACTTCGAGCAGCTTGATTGCTTCTGCGGTTCGGCCGGCAGCGATCAGCGCGTCGGCGGCAGCGACGAAATCGGCATCATCGCCTTCCGCGTGACGTAGATATGCGTGCGCTACCGGCATTTCGATCATGTTTTCCGAGAATCTGGCAATGTCGACAGGTCATTCGATTCGTCGAGAAGAGATAGCGCTCCGAGCGCGCCAGTAGGGCAACGCCACGGCGCAAATCCGTCCCCACGGCGACAATTGTATCCGGGTCGTGATTCGTGGCGGCTGGCGCGGGGCGTGCCGACGCTGTGGCGGGCGTCCATCATTTCGGACCGCGCTGCTGAACGCCGCACGGCGTTGCGTCCGATGCCGAAGCTCCGGGCACACCGAACTTCGGCTCTGCCCATGAGGCGTTGTCGCCGAGGCGGATTGCGGGCACCCACGCTGCCGCGACTGGCTAGTCCTGCATGCCGAATCTCAGTGAGCACGTTGCCGGCGGACATGTCGCAGTGGTGGAACAGGTCCACTTGATCGGTTCGTCCCCGAGCGGCACCGTTGGCGAAATCGTGAGTACCTTTCCAGCCACGCACGGAGAGTTCGACATCCTCATGGTCACCGTGATGGTCCCACCAATCACCGCAATCGAGTCTGCAAAGCGCCCTCCCTGACCCGCGGGAACATCTGGAGGTATGCCCAATGTGCCGCCGTTGATGGATCCCAGAGCGACGTTATTCTGTATCGCCTCGGCGACCGCGCGGTTCCAGCATGGCGGCGACCTGGATCGCTTCGGAGAGCTGTGCGCGCCCGGTATAGATCTGGTACTGCGGGACCGCGATCGCCGCCAGGATGCCGATGATCGCAACGACTATCATCAGCTCGATCAGCGTAAACCCGCGGTGCAGCACGTTCATTGCCAAGCCCCCGTAATAGCCTTGCAAATTCCTGACGAATCCCGGGATCGAAGCAAAAAACGCGCTAACGGCTCGGGATCGGCGGATCAACGGGAAAGAAAAAGGGGCCGCAAGGGCCCCTTTCCCGGTCGTTGCATTGAAGCCGTATCAGCCGGCGCAGGACGTCGGGAAGCAACCCGGCGAAACGCCGATGGTGCTGCAGGTCCACGTGATCGGCGCGTCCAACGTCGCGCCCGCGGTCGGGTTCAGGATGACCGTGCCGCCCGAAACGCAGCTCGCGACGCCCGTTGCACGCATGACTGCCGTGATCACTCCATCCGCGACCGAGACCGAATCCGCATACTTGCCAGCGTTGGCGGCCACCGACGCAGGGATGCTCACGGCACCGCTGTTCGCGCCGGTAAACGAACCCAGCACTTGATAGTATTCGCCGACGGACGTCTTCAGCCCCGAAGCGATTTCAATCGCATCGGTCAGCTGCGCCCGGCCGGTGTAGCTCTGGTATTGCGGAATTGCGATCGCTGCAAGGATACCGATGATCGCAACCACGATCATCAGTTCGATCAGCGTAAAGCCTTGTTGAATTCGCTTCATGAATGTCTCCGTTAGTTGTTGACCACATCCGCCACCCGCGCAATGCCAGCGATGCTGAAACCAATCAAGCACGGGTTATGCCAATGTGCTGAAGTCGGGGCCGGCCGCGGAATTTGGCGCTCCAACTAATTGATTCTTATTCGGATTATCGTGGCTTTCGCTCGGAATATTGCCGCGCAGCACGGATTGCGGATTTGCCGCCGCGACCGCTCGGCGCGGAAAATTGGACGCGGAGCGCAACCGGGGTGACGCTGCGCGTCACATCGGGTGGCGCGAAACGTCGGGGCAGCCAGGGGAACCGCGGAATTGAACGACCCGGGCGTTTCTGCCCGCGTCGGATGCAAACAGCGTGCTAGGAGCGGCTGCGCGCGGCGGTGAACTCGAGCTTCACGCCGGCCACTTCGATGACGTCGCCGTTGCGAAGCTCGGTCCCGGCGGCCGGAACGTCGGCGCCATTGACCGTCGGCGCGCGGTCGCCCTCGACCGGCACCAGCTTCGCCGTGTGGGCGGTACGCCGCACCATGGCCACCTGCACCCCGGCCCGGCCGAGCGACGTCGCGTCCTTGGTCAGCGCGATCGTGCGGCCCTCGCTGACGCCGCTCATCACGCGCACCGAGGGCACTTGCGCAAGCGCGCTGCCCGCCATGAAATCGGCGACGATGTTGCCGGGTTCCGGCGCGACGTTCGATGGTGCGACGGGCGCGTCCCGGGCGAGCGCGCGGGCATCGGCGGCGACCTCGGCCGATACGAAGCGGTCGATCTCGACCATCGCTTCCGAGTCGCGCTCGAGCGACGCGCCGAGCTGCTCATCCGCGATCGATGGCGCCGCCGCGCTGACATCTGGTGACGGCGGCGGCGGCGCGATGTGCTCGACGCGCTCGCCGAAGGTCGCCTTGTGCGCAACGGCCTTGCTCACGTTGGAGGCGGGGTCGAGCTGAACCGATTCGTCGGCGAGGAAGACGAGCTTCTGCCGCCCGATGTCGATCTGGTCGCGATCGCGCAGGAAATGCTTGACCACCGGGCGCCCGTTGACCAGCGTGCCGTTGGTGCTGCCGACGTCCTCGAGGAACGAGTCGGAGAGGATCGTGACGACGGCGGCATGCTCCGCGCTGACCGCGGGATACGGCAGGCAGACGTCGTTGTCGGCCCGGCGGCCGATCGTGACGCGCTCGCGATTCAGCAGGATGTCGAGCGTGCTTCCGTCCGCGAGATAGAGGACGAGCTTGCCCACGCGTGGCTCCTACCCGCGCTTCTTGGCGAGCCAGCGCTGCGCCCAGCCGGACGACGGCAGGTACTCGGCGGGAACGCGCACCAGCACGACGGAAATGTTGTCGCGTCCGCCGTTCTGGTTCGCGAGGTCGATCATCTCGGCGGCCGCCTCGGCGAGGTCGGCGCGCTTCGCGTTGAGCGTCGATTGCAGCACGTCGGGCTCGACCATGTCCGTGAGGCCGTCCGAATTGAGGAGGTAGATGTCCTCCGCCTCGACGCGGTACTCGACGATCTCGGCCGGGACGATCGCCTCGATGCCGAGCGCGCGCGTGACGAGATTCTTGTTGAGCGAGAACTTGGCCTGCTCGGGCGTCAGCTGGCCGCTGTCGATCTGCTCCTGCAGCAGCGAGTGGTCGCGCGTCAGCTGCTCGAACTTCTCGCCGCGCAGCCGGTAGCAGCGCGAGTCGCCGATGTGGCCGATGCTGACCCGGCTGCCGCAGAAGACCGCCGTGACGATCGTCGTGCCCATGCCGGCACATTCGGGCCGCGCCTGCGCCGCCTCGTAGATGCCCTTGTTCGCCGCGGCGATCTGCTGCTGCAGCAGCATGCGCGGCGTGCGTGAGGCCGCTCGACACGTCGATCTTGGTGAGCTCGCGGCCCGAGCGCAGCTCCGGCAGCATGCCGTTGCTGACGACGTTGACGGCGATGCCGCTCGCGACCTCGCCCGCGTTGTACCCGCCCATGCCGTCCGCCAGGACGGCGATGCCGGCGTCGCCGTCGACGAAGACCGAGTCCTCGTTGTGCGAGCGGACCATCCCGGGATGGGACAGGGTGGCGCAGTCGAGCGAGACGTGTTGCGGCATCGGGTTGGGCGGGGGGTTCGGATGCGGGGCGGTCATGACGTGCCGCGAGTTTAACGGCACGGCGCCTTGGACGCGAGGGCGACGCGCATCCTCACGCCTTGTGCCTGTGGCCGTGCCGGTGTCGCTGACTGCGGGCGAGCAGCCATCCGCCGACGATCACGAACAGGGCCCCGGCGACGGGTGCGATCCAGTGAAGGTCCGGCGCGGTGGCGTCGATCCACTGCTTCACGACGACGTCGGTCGTCGCGATCTCGCCCGCGATCCAGCCGAGGAGCCCGCCGCCGGCCTGGACCAGCAGCGGAAAGCGCTCGATCAGCTTCATGATGATCTGGCTGCCGGCGACGACGAGCGGAATGCTGACGGCGAGACCGAAGATCAGGAGCAGCAGGCTTCCCTTGGCGGCGGCCGCGACGCCGATCACGTTGTCGAGGCTCATCACGAGGTCGGCGATGATGACGGTCTTCACGGCCGCCAGCAGGCGGTCGCTGGCCTTCACGTCCGGCTCGCCGCCCTCCTCCTCGGCAATCAGCTTGATGCCGATCCACAGCAGCAGCACCGCGCCGACCAGCTGCAGCCACGGCATCGTGAGCAGGCGCGTCGCGAAGAACGTGAGGATGACCCGCAGCACGACCGCGCCGATCACGCCCCAGAAGATTCCCAGGATCCGCTGCCTTGCCGGAAGGTTGCGGCAGGCGAGCGCGATCACGACCGCGTTGTCGCCGGACAGCAGAATGTTGATGACGACGATTTCGAGCGCAGCCGCCCAGAACTGCGGCGTCGCGAATTCGATCATGGCGCGCGTTCCCCCGTCGTATGCCCCGCCGCGGCCCGTTCGACGGGGCCGGGCCGGGTCGTTTTCGGCGTCACGCCGTCACAGCACCGATTTCAGCAGCTTGCCCATTTCGGCGGGATTGCGGGTGACCTTGATTCCGCAGGCTTCCATGACGGCGAGCTTTTCCTGCGCCGTGCCCTTGCCGCCGGAGATGATCGCGCCGGCGTGACCCATCCGCTTGCCGGCCGGCGCCGTGACGCCGGCGATGAAGCCGACGACGGGCTTCTTCATGTTGTCCTTCGCCCAGAGCGCGGCGGTCTCCTCGTCGGTGCCGCCGATCTCGCCGATCATCACGACGGCATCGGTGTCGGGGTCGTCGTTGAAGAGACGCAGGATGTCGATGTGCTTCAGGCCGTTGACGGGATCGCCGCCGATGCCGACTGCCGTCGACTGGCCGAGGCCGATCTCGGTCAGCTGGCCGACCGCCTCGTACGTCAGCGTGCCCGAGCGCGACATCACGCCGATGCGGCCCTTCTTGTGGATGTGGCCCGGGCATGATGCCGATCTTCAACTCCTCCGGCGTGATGACGCCGGGGCAGTTGGGGCCGAGCAGCAGCGTCTTCTTGCCCTGCATCCGGTAGCGCGTGCGGATCATGTCGCGCACCGGAATGCCCTCGGTGATGCAGACGACGAGGTCGAGCCCCGCGTCGACGGCCTCGTCGATCGCGGCGGCCGCGAACGGCGGCGGGACGTAGATGACGCTGACGGTCGCGCCCGTCGCCGCCTTGGCGTCCTTCACCGTCGCGTAGATCGGGATGCCCTCGAAATCCTCGCCGGCCTTCTTCGGATTGACGCCGGCGACGAAGCACGCCTTGCCGTTCGCGTAATCGCGGCACATCCGCGTGTGGAACTGTCCCGTCTTGCCGGTGATGCCCTGCGTGATCACCTTGGTGTTCCTGTTGATGAGGATCGACATGCTCAGTGTCCCTGTCCCTTCGCGGCGGCGACGACTTTTTCCGCCGCCTCGGCCATGTTGTTCGCGGTGATGATCGGCAGTCCCGAGTCGGCGAGGATCTTCTTGCCGATGTCCTCGTTCGTGCCCTTCATCCGCACCACCAGCGGCACGCCGAGCGACACCGCCTTCGACGCGGCGACCACGCCTTCCGCGATGGTGTCGCACTTCATGATGCCGCCGAAGATGTTGACGAGGATCGCCTTCAGCCCCGGGTTGCGCAGCATGATCTTGAACGCCTCGGTCACCTTCTCCGCGGTCGCGCCGCCGCCGACGTCGAGGAAGTTCGCCGGCTCGCCGCCGTAGAGCTTGATCGTGTCCATCGTCGCCATCGCGAGCCCGGCGCCGTTGACGAGGCAGCCGATGTTGCCGTCGAGCGAGATGTACGAGAGATCGGACTTGGACGCTTCGACTTCCGCCGGATCCTCCTCGTCGAGATCGCGCATCTCGACGATCTCGGGATGCCGGAAGAGCCCGTTGGAGTCGAAGTTGAGCTTGGCGTCGAGCGCGATCACGCTGCCGTCGCCGGTGACGACCAGCGGATTGATCTCGGCGAGCGACGCGTCGGTCGCGTCGAACGCGCGGTAGAGTCCCTGCAGCACGCCGCGCGCCTGCGCCACGCTGCCGTCGGGAATGCCGATGCTGGCGCGCGACGTCGTCGGCCTCGGCGTCGGTCAGTCCCTTGACCGGGTCGATGAAGACCTTGTGGATCTTCTCCGGCGTCTTCGCCGCGACTTCCTCGATGTCCATGCCGCCTTCGGAGCTCGCCATCAGGCAGACGCGCTGCGTCACGCGATCGACGACCATGCCGACGTAGAGCTCCTTGCGGATGTCGGCGCCTTCCTCGATCAGCAGCCGGCGCACCTTCTGCCCGCCGGGGCCGGTCTGGTGGGTGACGAGCTGCATCCCGAGGATCTTGCCCGCGAGCTCGCGCACCTCGTCGATCGACTTCGCGACCTTGACGCCGCCGCCCTTGCCGCGTCCGCCGGCGTGGATCTGCGCCTTGACGACCCACACCGGGCCGCCGAGCGACTGCGCCGCGGCGACCGCCTCGTCGACGCCGAACGCCGGGATGCCGCGCGGCGTCGGCACGCCGAACTTGCGGAAAATTTCCTTGCCCTGATACTCGTGGATCTTCACTTGGTCTCCAGTCGGGAATGACAACGTGCGGCTCGCGCAGCCGGCGCAGCGGCGCCGGCGCGGATGATCGGATCGGGCGCCGGACAGGCGTCGCGCGCCACCCTCACGCGGCGCCCCGGTACCACTTGGGGTAGTAGCGCCGCACGGTCTCGGTGGTGTGCGCGAGCGCGTGGCACCGGTCGAGCTGGTACGGCTTGCCGGCGACGGGCGAATTCTCCTGATGCAGGCTCGCGAACGTCTGCACCGCGGCCGTCGGCAGGAACGCCAGGAGCTCGGTGAGGTGGCTGCAGCCATTGATCGCCGCCCATGCGCTCGTAGAGCGCGGCGCGGTAGCCGTCCATCAGGTTGAGGCCGACGAGCTGCGCATACGCCGGGGCGATCAGCTCGCAGCCGTCCGCGTACGGCACGGCGTCGGCCGCGGCTTCGAGCGCCCGCACGACGAAGTCGCTGCCGATGGTGACGCGCACGCTCATCTCGTGAATCGGCGCGCCCCTGGGCCGCACCCCGGACGCGAGCGCATAGTCGTGGTCCTTCACGTCGACGAGGCGCGCCTCGATGTCGAAAAGACCGTCCTCGCGCTGCCAGCCTTCATACGTCACCCGGCGCGTGTGCAGGCGCTTGCGCGGGACTTCGCTGGGGGGGAACGGCATCGGGAACGCGCGTGTCGGCTGTTGCGGACGAGGTGCCGGCCCCAGGGGCCGGAGGTGGCTACAATGGCGCCACGTTTCCGGGGCCACCGCTAGCCCTGTATTCTAAGCTCGCGACGCGTCGCGCCGCAACCGAAAGGCGAGGCGCGGCGAGCACGCGACGCCCACCGCCACGTCCCGAAATCGATGCGCTACATCCTCGCTCTCGACCAAGGCACGACCAGCTCGCGCGCCATCGTCTTCGACCGCTCCGGAACGCCGCGCGGCGCCGCGCAGCGCGAGTTCCAGCAGATCTACCCGCAGCCTGGCTGGGTCGAGCACGATCCGGTCGAGATCTGGACCACGCAGGCGCGCGTCATGCACGACGCGGTGAAGGCGGCCGGGGTGCGCTTCGCCGACATTGCGGCGCTCGGCATCACCAACCAGCGCGAGACCACCGTGCTGTGGGAGCGCGCGACCGGGAAGCCCATCGCCAATGCGATCGTCTGGCAGGACCGGCGCACCGCGGACCGGTGCGATGCGCTGCGTTCGGCGGGTCACGCGGCGGTCTTCACCAAGCGGACGGGACTCGTGCTCGATCCGTATTTCTCCGGCACCAAGATCGCGTGGCTGCTGGACCACGTGCAAGGTGCGCGCGAGCGCGCACAGCGCGGCGAGCTTGCCTTCGGCACCATCGACAGCTGGCTCATCTGGAATCTCACCGGCGGCGCCGTGCACGTCACCGACGCGTCCAACGCGATCGCGCACGCTGCTCTTCAACATCCACACCGGCGCGTGGGACGACGACCTCCTCGCGCTCCTCGACATTCCGAAGGAACTGCTGCCGCAGGTCGTGTCGTCGTCCGGCGTCTGCGCCCATGCGAAGCTCGACGGCGTCGACGTTCCCATCGCGGGGATCGCCGGCGACCAGCAGGCGGCGCTCTTCGGGCAGGCCTGCCTCGCGCCGGGCCTCGCGAAGAACACGTACGGCACCGGCTGCTTCATGCTGCTCAACACCGGCGAGAGCGCTGTCGCGTCGGCCAACAACCTGCTGTCGACCGTGGCGTGGCGGCGCGGCGATGCCAAGCTGCAATACGCGCTCGAAGGCAGCGTGTTCATCGGCGGTGCCGTCGTGCAGTGGCTGCGCGACGGCCTTCGCATCGTCGATTCCGCGCCGGCGATCGAGGCGCTCGCGGCATCGGTCGCGGACAACGGCGGCGTGTATTTCGTGCCGGCGTTCGCGGGACTCGGCGCGCCGCACTGGGACGCGTACGCGCGCGGCGCGATGTTCGGCATCACGCGCGGGGTCACCTCGGGTCACGTCGCGCGCGCGGCGCTCGAGGCCATCGCGTTCCAGTGCGCCGACCTGCTGCAGGCGATGCAGCGCGACGCCGGGATCACGCTGTCCGAGCTCCGCGTCGACGGCGGCGCGGCGGCGAACAATCTTCTGATGCAGTTCCAGTCCGACGTGCTCGGCGTCCCCGTCGTGCGGCCGAAAGTGCTGGAGACGACCGCGCTCGGCGCCGCGTATCTCGCGGGCCTTGCGGTCGGCTACTGGGAGGACGCCGGCGCCATCCGCGACAACTGGCGGATCGATCGCGCGTTCGAGCCGTCGATGCCGCGTGACCGCGCCGACGAGTTGCGCGCGCGCTGGGACAAGGCGATCGCACGCGCCCGCGACTGGGCGGCCTGAGTCGGGCCGCGGTCCCGGTTCGCGCCGCCGCACCGGGTCTCGGACGGCGTTTGCTCGGCCCGGGAGAAGCATTGACGCGGGGCCCCGGCCGCCGCTATGCTGCCGATTACGTGCATATGCGCGTAAAGACCCCGGGACCCGCATGGCCGTCCAACCTCACGATGCGTCCGCTTGCGCCTGCGGCCGGCTGCGCCGGGCGTCGCGCGCGCTGACGCAGATGTACGACGACGCCATGAGCCCGTCCGGATTGCGCGTCACCCAGTTCTCGCTGCTGCGCACGCTGGCGCGGCGCGGCCGCTCGCGGATCACCGACCTCGCAGCGGCGACGCTCATTGATCGGACGGCCCTGTCGCGCAACCTCGATCCGCTCCTCGAGCGCGGCCTGGTCGAGATCGTGCCCGGCGCGGACGCACGCACACGCGAGGTCGCGCTGACCCGCGCGGGCCGCAGCGCCATTCAGGCCGCGCTGCCCCACTGGCGCAAGGCGCAGGCGGCAGTCGCCGAGGCGCTCGGCGGCGAGCGCCTCGACGCGTTCATCGCAACGCTCACGGCCATCGAATCGCTGCATCCAGGCGCGGCGGAAAGGCAGCCATGACGTCGCGCCGCGTCCCCGCGCCGTCGCGTTCCGGCGACTGGCGAACACCCACCGTCGTGCTCGTCACGAGCGGCGTAATGATCATGCTGTCGATGGGCATCCGCCACGGCTTCGGGCTGTTCCTGCAGCCGATGAGCGCCGATCTCCACTGGGGTCGCGAGACCTTCGCGCTGGCGATCGCCGTGCAGAACATCATGTGGGGCGTCACCGCGCCGTTCGCCGGAATGTTCGCCGACCGGTTCGGCACGCACCGCGTGGCGCTGGCATGCGCGCTCCTCTACAGCGCGGGGCTCGCGACGATGGCGCTGGCGACGACGCCGGTGATGCTGATCCTCACCGCCGGCGTGCTGATCGGCACAGGCCTCTCGGGGCTCACGTTCTCCGTCGTCGCCGGCGTGCTCGGCCGCGCCTATCCGCCGGAAAAGCGCAGCATGGCGCTCGGCATTTCGGCGGCGTCCGGATCCTTCGGCCAGTTCGCGCTGCTGCCGGTGATGCAGTCGCTGATCTCGGGCATCGGCTGGCACGGCGCACTGCTCGCGCTTGCCGCGATCGCGCTGCTGATGATTCCGCTGTCGACGGTCCTCTACGAGCGTCACCTCGGCGCCGCCCACGCGTTCCAGCAGTCGGCCGGACAGGCGATGCGCGAGGCGGTCGGCCATCGCGGGTACATGCTGCTGACGATCGGGTTCTTCGTCTGCGGCTTCCAGGTCGTGTTCGTCGGCGTTCACCTGCCGGCGTACCTCGCGGACAAGGGGCTGGCGCCGCACGTCGCGGTGACGGCGCTCGCGCTCATCGGACTCTTCAACATCGTCGGCACGTACGTGGCCGGATGGCTCGGCGGCCGGCTGCCGAAGCGCTATCTGCTGTCGGCGATCTATTTCGCGCGCGCGCGCCGTCATCGCGTGGTTCTTCCTGACGCCGGTGTCGCCGGGATCGGTCTACGCGTTCGCGATCGCGCTGGGTCTCTTCTGGCTCTCGACGGTGCCGCTCACCAACGGCATCGTCGCGCAGGTGTTCGGCGTGCGCTATCTCGCGATGCTCTCCGGATTCACGTTCTTCAGCCACCAGATCGGCAGCTTCCTCGGTGCCTGGCTCGGGGGCCGTCTCTACGACACGACCGGCAGCTACGACATCGTCTGGTGGATCTCGATCGGCCTCGGCATCGTCGCGGGCCTCATCAACCTGCCGATCGACGAGCGCGCGATACGGCGGCCCGGCGCCATCGCGCCGGCGTGACCGCGACGGCCCGGCGCGACGCTTCAGGTGAGCGGCGCCGCCGGCGGCAGCGCGTCGGACGGAATGTGATCGACGGCGTCGGTGATGACGCTGTCGACCCCCCAGGCGCCGAGCTCGGCGACCCGCTCCGGCTCGTTCGGCGTGTACGCCAGCACGCGATAGCCCGCCGAGCGCGCGGCATCGCACGAAATCGGCGGTCAGCACCTTGTGATTGACGTCGATCGCGGCGCAGGCGAGCGCGCGAGCCGGTCGGCCCAGTCGGGCGGCAGCTCGTCGAAACAGCAGCGCGCGCGGCAACCCCGGCACCGCTTCGCGCGCGGCGGCGAGCGCGTCCTCGGAATACGACGACAGCAGCGGCGGCACGTCGGCGTCGCGCCAGAGCGCCGCCGCATCGAGCGCGACGGCAGCACCAGTTTCGCGCTCGCGCCCGGACGTCGGCTTGATCTCGATGTTGCAGAGCGCGCCGTGCGCGCGCGCCCAGCGGGCGATCGCCGCGAGCGTGGGCAGCGGCTCGCCCGCGTATTTCGCCGAGTGCCAGCCGCCGGCATCGAGGCGCGACAGCTCGCGCCACGGCAGCGCGTCGGCGCGCCCGCGACCCGTCGTCGTGCGCTCGAGCGTGTCGTCGTGCAGCAGGAACGACAGGTTGTCCGCCGAAAGCTTCACGTCGAACTCGAACATCCGGTAGCCGTACGCGTGCCCGACCCGCATCGCGGTCAGCGTGTTCTCCGGCGCCTGCTTGCCGGCGCCGCGGTGGGCGAACATGCGCGGATACGGCCAGTCCTTCACGACGTTGGCGGTCATGTCAGCGGATCCTCGCGCCGGTCGACGGCGTCGAACAGATAGATGTGGTGCGGGTCCGCGGCGACGTGCAGCGTCGACCCCACCGGCGGATTGCTGCCGTGCGGCATCCGGGCGGATGACGAGATCCTTGCCGTGCGAGAGATGCACGAGCGTGTCGGCGCCGAGGTGCTCGACCAGCTCGACCGTCGCCGAGAAGAGCCCGTCGGACTCGCTGCCGGGAATGACGTGCTCGGGCCGGATGCCGACGGTGACGGCGCGGCCGGCTTCGGCGGTGCCGCTCGCGTGCCGCACCGAACCGCCGTGCTCCAGCGCGATCCGCCCGCCACCCTCGGAGCGGCCCGCGAGGAAGTTCATCGACGGCGAGCCGATGAATCCGGCGACGAACTGCGTGGCCGGGTCCTCGTAGACGTCCATCGGCGTGCCGATCTGCTCGGCGCGCCCGGCGTTCATCACGACCATCCGCTGCGCGAGCGTCATCGCCTCGACCTGGTCGTGCGTGACGTAGAGCGTCGTCGTGCCGAGCCGCTGGTGCAGCTTCTGGATCTCGAAGCGCATCTGCACGCGGAGCTTGGCGTCGAGATTGGACAGCGGCTCGTCGAACAGGAACACGGCGGGCTCGCGGACGATCGCGCGGCCCATCGCCACCCGCTGGCGCTGGCCGCCCGAGAGCTCCCTGGGCTTGCGCTGCAGCAGCGCGCCGAGCTCGAGGATCCCGGCGGCGCGCTTCACGCGCTCGTCGATCTCCGGCTTCGCCATGCCGCGGATCTTGAGGCCGTACGCCATGTTGTCGTAGACGCTCATGTGCGGGTAGAGCGCGTAGTTCTGGAACACCATCGCGATGTCGCGGTCCTTGGGCTCGAGGTCGTTGACGACGCGCTCGCCGATCACGATCTCGCCGCCCGACACGGCTTCGAGCCCCGCGACCATCCGCAGCACGGTGGACTTGCCGCAGCCCGACGGCCCGACGATCACGATGAATTCGCGGTCGGCGACGGCCATGTCGATGCCGTGCACGACGGCGACCGGTCCGAAGCTCTTGGTGACGTTCCTGAATTCGACTTTCGCCATGGGTCACTTCTCGGTTTCGACGAGGCCCTTCACGAACCACTTCTGCATCAGCAGCACGACGGCGACCGGCGGCAGCATCGCGAGCAGCGCCGTCGCCATCACGAGGTTCCATTCGGTCAGCGCGTCGCCGCCGGCGATCATCCGCTTGATGCCGATCACCGTCGTGTACATGCTCTCCTGTGTCGTCACCAAGCAGCGGCCACAGGTACTGGTTCCAGCCGTAGATGAACATGATGACGAAGAGCGCGGCGATGTTGGTCTTGGACAGCGGCAGCACCACGTCGACGAAAAAGCGCATCGGCCCTGCGCCGTCGATCCGCGCGGCCTCGGCGAGCTCGCGCGGCACGGTCATGAAGAACTGCCGGAACAGGAACGTCGCCGTCGCCGACGCGATCAGCGGCAGCGTGAGCCCGGCATAGGTGTTGATGAGGCCCAGGTCGGCCGCGACCTTGTAGGTCGGGAAGATGCGCACCTCGACCGGCAGCATCAGCGTGACGAAGATCATCCAGAAGAAAGTCTTGCGCAGCGGAAACCGGAAATAGACGAACGCGAACGCCGAGATGATCGAGATCGCGATCTTGCCGATCGAGATCGTGAGCGCCATGATCAGGCTGTTCCACATCATCGGCCCGACCGCCGCCGCCGAGCCGCGCTCGCGTACCGTGCGCCAGCACGGCCTTGTAGTTCTCGACGAAGTGCGTGCCGGGAACGAGCTGCATCGGCACCTTGATCACCTCGTCCAGCGACAGCGTCGACGCCACGAACGCGATCCAGAGCGGGAACGCGACGACCGCCACGCCCGCGATCAGGACGAGGTGGCGAAAGATCGTCAGCAGCGGGCGGTGCTCGATCATGGTCAGTAATGGACCTTGCGCTCGACCCAGCGGAACTGGATCACGGTGAGCGCGATCACGATGCACCATCAGGACCACGGACTGCGCCGCCGAGCCGGAAAGGTCGAGCGCCTGCATCCCCGCCTGGAACACCTTGTAGACGAGGATCTGCGTCGCCTGCCCGGGCCCGCCCTGCGTCGTCGCGTCGACGATCGCGAACGTGTCGAAGAACGCGTAGACGATGTTGACGACGAGCAGGAAGAACGTCGTCGGCGACAGCAGGGGGAAGATGATCGTCCAGAAGCGGCGCATCGGCCCGGCGCCGTCGATCGCCGCGGCCTCGATCATCGATTTCGGGATCGACTGCAGGCCGGCGAGGAAGAACAGGAAGTTGTAGCTGATCTGCTTCCACACCGCCGCGATCACGATGAGCGTCAGCGCCTGTCCGCCGTTGAGGTAGTAATTCCAGTTGATGCCGAGCTGGTGCAGCCAGAACGTGACGATGCCGATCGACGGCGACAGCAGGAACAGCCACAGCACGCCGGCGACGGCGGCGGCCACCGCATACGGCCAGATCAGCAGCGTCTTGTAGACGGCGGCGCCCTTCACGATGCGGTCGGCGAACACGGCGAGCAGCAGCGCGATCGCGAGGCCGATGACCGCCACGAGCAGCGAGAACACCGCGGTGACGCGGAACGAGCGCAGGTAGAGCGGGTCGTTCCAGAGTACCTTGAAATTGTCGAACCAGACGAACTCGGTGCGGGTGCCGAAGACGTCCTGCACCAGCACCGACTGGTAGAGCGCCTGCGCCGCAGGCCAGAAAAAGAAGACGAGCGTGATCGCGATCTGGGGGGCGATCAGCGCATACGGAAGCCAGCGCGATCGGAATACGGCGCGATCGTCCATGCCGAGTCGCCGGCGCGCCCCCCGTGGGGAGGCACGCCGGCGGCCGCGTTACTGGTTGGCCTTCTGGAACCGCTCGAGCTGCTCGTTGTCGCGGCGCACCGCTTCGTCGAGCGCCTGCTTGGCGGTCTTCTGCCCGTTCCAGACCTGCTCCAGCTCCTCGTCGTTGATGTTGCGGATCTCGACGAAGTTGCCGAAGCGCACACCCTTCGAGTTGGCCGTGGGCGGCTTGTTGTTGAGCTCGCCGATCGCGATGTCGAAGCCCGGGTTCTTCTCATAGAAGCCCTGGCTCTTGGTCAGCTCGTAGGCGGCAGTCGTGATCGGAACGTAGCCCGTCGACTGGTGCAAGTCGGCCTGCACTTCGGGCGACGACAGGAAGGTGAAGAACTTGGCGATGCCCTTGTAGACCGCCGGATCCTTCTGTGTCAGCACCCACAGCGTCGCGCCGCCGATGATCGTGTTCTGCGGCGCGCCCGCGACGTCGGCCCAGTACGGCAGCCGCGCCACGCGCCAGTTGAACTTGGCGTTCGCCTTGATGTTCGCGTACGAGCCGCTGGAGGTCGTGATCATCGCGCAGTCGCCGCTCGTGAACTTGGCGAGCGGCTCGTCCTTGCGGCCGGCGTAGGTGAACAGGCCCTTCTTCGACCACTCGCCCAGCGTCGCGATGTGCTTCACCTGCACCGGACCGTTGAACTCCATCCGCGTGCCGAGCCCGCCGAAGCCGTTCTCCAGCGTCGCGAACGGCACGTTGTGCCATGCGCTGAAGCTCTCGAGCTGCACCCACGACTGCCAGCCGGTCGTGAATGCGCACGAGGCGCCCGACGCCTTCAGCTTCGCCGCGGCGTCACCGACCTCGGGCCACGTCTTCGGCGGCTTGGCGGGGTCGAGCCCGGCCTTCTTGAACGCGTCGTCGTTGATGTAGAGCACCTGCGACGAGCTGTTGAACGGCATCGACAGCAGGCGGCCCTGCGTGTCCGAGTAGTAGCCGTAGACGGCGCCGAGGAAGGCCTTGGGATCGAACTTCTCGCCCGATTCCGCCATCAGCTGGTAGACCGGCTTGATTGCGCCCTTGGCGGCCATCATCGTCGCGGTGCCCACCTCGAACACCTGGACGATCTGCGGCGGGTTGCCGGCGCGGTACGCGGCGATCGCCGCGGCCATCGACTCGTCGTACTGGCCCTTGTAGACCGGCGTGACCTTGTAGTCGCTCTGGGTCGCGTTGAACTTCGTTGCAATCTCGTTGACCTTGTCGCCGAGCTTGCCGCTCATCGAGTGCCACCACTGGATTTCCACCGCGGCGCTGGCCGACAGCGCGACGCCGAACAGCGCGACCGCGGACGCGGCGCGCAGGAATGCTGCGACTGGACGTGACATGCTCCCTCCTCAGGGATAAGCGGAAACGATCATGATGCCGTTTTCAGGTGTCCATTCTATTGCATTCCGGCCGGCGCGGGGCGGGGAGCCCAGGCCGATCCGAAGCCCGCCGCGGCAGGCTGCCGCGGGGCCGGCCGGGCCGCTCAGTCGGCGGCGCCCGCGTGGGGCAGCGACTCGAGCGGCTGCTCCATCTTGGGGAGGCGCACCGAGCGGCCCGCGAGCAGCGTGTATGCGGTGGGGACGACGAACAGCGTCAGCAGCGTGCCGAACGCCATCCCGCCGACGATCACCCATCCGATCTGGGTGCGCGCCTCGGCGCCGGCCCCGTGCGCCAGCGCGAGCGGCAGGGCGCCCAGCACCATCGCGCCGGTCGTCATCATGATGGGCCGCAGCCGCAGCGTCGCGGCGTCGATCACGGCGTCGGTGATGGCCTCGCCCTTGGCACGGAGCTGGTTCGAGAACTCGACGATCAGGATGCCGTGCTTGGTGATGAGGCCGACGAGCGTCACCAGACCGACCTGGCTGTAGATGTTGAGCGTGCCGCCGGTGAGCCACAGCAGGAACAGCGCGCCCGTCATCGACAGCGGCACCGACAGCATGATCACGAACGGGTGGACGAAGCTCTCGAACTGCGCCGAGAGCACGAGATAGATGAAGACCAGCGCCAGCACGAACGTGAAGTAGATCTCGCCGCCGGATTTCCGGAATTCGCGCGACTGCCCGTCGAGGTCGGTCTGCGCCGTCGGCGGAAGCGCGCGCTTGGCGGCGTCGTCCATCGCCTTCAGCGCGTCGCCGATTGCATAGCCCGGCGCCAGCGTGGCCGTCACCTTGACCGCGCGCAGCCGGTTGAAGTGGTTGAGCGACTGGGGCGCGACGTGCTCGTGCACGTCGACGAGGTTGGACAGCTGGACCATGCCGCCGTCGCGCGAGCGCACGTAGGCGTCGCTGATGTCGGCGGGCGTCGAGCGGTCGATCGGCGCCACCTGGACGATCACGTCGTACTGCTCGCCGTCCTTCTTGAAGCGCGTCACCTGCCGGCCGCCCAGCATCGTCTCCAGCGTCCGGCCGACGGTGTCAACCGGCGTGCCGACGTCGGAGAGCTTGTCGCGGTTGATCGTGACGCGGAGCTCCGGCGTGTTGAGGCGCAGGTCCGTCTGCATGTTCTGCACGCCGGGGTACTTGCGCGCCTCGTCGACGAAGCGGTCGACGATGCGCTGCAGTTCCCCGTACGGCACCTGCGACATGATGACGTATTCGACCGGAGTCGAGCGGAACGGCTGGCCGAGCGACGGCGGATTGATCGGGAACGCGAACGCGCCGGGGATCGACATCAGCTTCGGCCGCAGCTCGTCGGAGATCTGCTGCTGCGTGCGCTTCCGGTCGTCCCATGGCTTGAGGCGCAGGAACGCGATGCGCGTCGACGACGGTCGGGAACCCGGCGATCGCGCCATAGGCGAAGGCCTCGGGAATCTGCCCGTAGAATTCCTCGATCGGGCGCAGCTGCTCGGCGGTGTATTGCGGCGTCGAGCCCTGCGGCGCCGACACGACGGACAGCACGATGCCGCGGTCCTCGACCGGCGAGAGCTCGCTTTTCAGCTGCGTGAACAGGAGCGCGCCGAGGCCGAGCACGACGCACCAGCCGACGACCACGTAGCTGCGGTGGCGCAGCACCAGCGTGAGCGCGCGCCGATACGCGCTGGTCTGCGCCTCGATGAACGCCTCGATCCGGTTGTAGATCCAGCTGTGCCGCTCCTGGTGCCGCAGCAGCAGCGAGCACATCATCGGCGAGAGCGTCAGCGCGACGAAGCCGGACACCAGCACTGCGCCGGCCAGCGCGAGCGCGAACTCGATGAACAGCCGGCCGATGCGCCCCTGCGCGAACGCGAGCGGCGCGTACACCGACGCGAGCGTGAGCGTCATCGCGACGATGGCGAATCCGATCTCGCGCGCGCCGGCGATCGCCGCCGCCTTCGCCGGCATGCCCTCCTCGACGTGGCGGAAGATGTTCTCCAGCATCACGATCGCGTCGTCGACGACGAGCCCGATCGCCAGCACGAGGGCCAGCAGCGTCAGCGTGTTGATCGTGAACCCGAAGAGGTACATCAGCGCGAAGGCGCCGACCAGCGACACCGGGATCGTCACCAGCGGAATGATCGTCGCGCGGAGGCTCCGCAGGAAGAAGAAGATCACCAGCACCACGAGCACGATCGATTCCAGGATGGTCTCGAACACGGACGCGATCGAGCGGTCGATGAAGACCGACGTGTCGTAGCCGATGACGAGCTTCATCCCGGACGGCAGCGTCGTGTTGATCTGGTCGACCTCGGCCTTCACCGCGCGCGACAGGTCGAGCGGATTCGCCACGGCCTGCTTGACGACGCCGATGTTGAGCGAAGGCTTGCCGTTGAAGCGCGACACCGTGCGCTCGTCGACGGCACCGATCGCGACGGTGCCGACGTCGCGGATGCGCACCGGATAGCCGCCGACGTTGGCGACGATGATGCTGCCGAACTGCTCGGGCGTCTGGAGGTCGGTCTCGGCGACGACGGTGAACTCGCGCGCCTGCGACTCGATCCGACCGGCGGGGATCTCCGCATTCTGGCGCCGGATCGCATCCTCGACGTCCTGCACGGTGAGCTTGTAGCCGCCGAGGCGCGTGCGGTCGAGGTCGATGCGCATCGACACCTGGCGCTCGCCGAAGACGCGCACGTCGGACGCGCCCGGCAGCACGGACAGCCGCGGCTGGATGTATCGCTTCACGTAGTCGGACGCCTCGAGCGCCGACAGCGAGCCCGCCTGCACGGCGATGTAGATCACCGGATTCGCGTCGGCCTCGACCTTGGCGATGATCGGCTCGTCGATCGTGTCGGGCAATCGGCCGCGCACGCGCGCGACCTTGTCGCGGACGTCGGCCGCGGCTGAATCGGGGTCGCGCTTCAGCGTGAAGCGGACGTTGATCTGGCTCACCTCCGAGCGGCTCTGCGACGTCATCACCTCGACGCCCTCGATGCCGGACAGCGAATCCTCGAGCGGCTTCGTCACCTGCGACTCGACCACCTCGGCCGACGCGCCGCGATACGTGGTCGTCACGCTGACGACGGGCTCGTCGATCCGCGGGTATTCGCGCACGGGCAGCCGCGTGTACGCGATCAGCCCGACGAGGACGACGATCAAGGACAGCACGGTCGCGAAGACCGGCCGCCGGATGCAGATCTCGGGAAGGAGCATCGTCGCTCGCGCGTCAGCTGCGCGGCGCAGTGGCGGGCTGCACCGGCGCGGCCGGCTTCGCCTCCGGCGGCGCGTTGTCCGCGGCGACGGGCGTTGCCGTCGGTGCGACGGTGACGGGCATGCCGTCGCGCAGCTTCAGCTGGCCGGCGGTCACGACGACGTCGCCGGCATCCACACCTTTCGTCACCTCGACGCGCGCGTCGCGGCGCTGGCCGGTGTCGACCTTCACGCGCGTCACCTTGCCGTCGGCGACCTTGAACACGTACTGGTCCTCGCCCTGCGGCACCAGCGCCTGCTCGGGGACGACCAGCGTGTCGCGCTCGTTCCTGGTGATGAGGCGCACGCGCGCGAACATGCCGGGACGAAGCGCGGTGTCGGCATTGCGCACCTGCGCGCGGATCACGATCGCGCGGCCGCCGGCGTCGACCAGCGGATTGATCGCGAACACCTTGCCCTCGTAGGTCTTGCCGGGCAGCGCATCGAGGCCGATCTCCAGCGACTGGCCGACTCCGACCTGCTTCAGGTAGACCTCTGGCACGCGAAAGTCGACCTTCAAGCGGATCGATCGATTCCAGGTTGACGAGATCCTGTCCCTCCTTCACGTAGTCGCCGAGCGACACCGAACGCAGGCCGACGACACCCGCAAACGGCGCCTTGATCACGGTCTTCGCGAGGCGCGCTTCCGCGAGCGCAATCGCCGCCTCGGCGAGCCGCAGGTTGTTTTCCGCCTCGTCCTTCGCCTGGCTCGAGATGAAGCCCTGCTTCTGCAAGTCGATCGCGCGCTCGAACTTCGTCTTGGCGAGCCACAGGTTCGCCTTCGCCTGCTCGACCTCGGCCTGGTTGATCGCCGGGTCGAGCCGCACCATCGTGGTGCCCCGGGCGATCGGCAGGCCTTCCTTGAATTCGATCGCGCTGACACGCCCCGCAACTTCGGGGCGCAGCGTCACCGACTCGTCGGAGCGCAGGCTGCCGACGGCGGTGATGACCTGCGGCATCTGCGCCGCGACGACCTTCGCGACCTCGACGGTCACGCCCGGCATCGCGCCGGCGCCCGCGGGCGCCTTGGCGGCGCCCGCCGCTGCCGGGGCGGCGGCGCTCGCATCCGTGCGACGCTGGCCAAGCCAGTAGCCGCCACCCGCGGCGACAGCAACGACGACCAGCGCAGCAACGGCAGCGATACTTCGGTTCATCAGGGGGTCGATCCGGAAGGTGGGCGCGCAACGCCCAAAGCGCGCAATTATGCGCCGTCGCGGCAGCGCCCGGCAATCGGTGTCGACGCCGCATCGCCGCGCAGGGCAATTTCCTGACCGCGTTGCATTCCGGGGCAAACGCCGGAAGAATTGCACCGCACTGGCAGAAGGGTTGCGCCGCGACGGTCGCCACGACAAGACCGGACGCGCAGCGCCAGGCATTGCGGCCCTGTCGCCACATCACCGGAGGAACCATGACTCGAATCGCATTGCGTGTGGCAGCCCTCGTGGCGCTCATCACCGGCATGGCGGCAGCCGGAAGCGCGCCTGGGCAGGCACCGGCGTACCCGACGAAGCCGATCCGCATCGTCGTCCCGTTTCCGCCGGGCGGCGCCACGGACATCCTCGCCCGCGACGTGGCGCAGAAGCTCACCGACGCCTGGGGGCAGGCCGTCATCGTCGACAACCGTCCGGGCGCGGGCGGCAACATCGGATCGGAGCTCGTCGCGAAGGCCGCGCCGGACGGCTACACGCTGGAAATGGGAACGGTCGGCACGCACGCGATCAATGCGAGCCTGTACGCGAAGATGCCCTACGATCACGTGAAGGACTTCGCGCCGGTGATTCTTGTCGCCTCGGTCCCGAACGTGCTGGAGGTCAACCCGGCGCTGCCGGTCAACTCCGTCGCCGAGCTCATCGCCTACGCGAAGGCGAATCCCGGCAAGCTCAACTTCGCGTCGTCGGGCAACGGGACGTCGATCCATCTTTCCGGCGAGCTCTTCAAGGTGATGGCCGGCGTGCAGATGACGCACGTCCCGTACAAGGGGAGCGCACCCGCGCTGCAGGACCTGATCGCGGGGCAGGTGCAGCTCATGTTCGACAACCTGCCGCCCTCGCTGCCGCAGATCAAGGCGGGCAAGCTGCGCGCGCTCGCCGTCACGTCCGCCGCCCGGGCGCCTGCCCTTCCGGACGTGCCGACGGTGGCGGAGGCCGGGCTGCCCGGCTTCGAGGCGTCGTCGTGGTTCGGCGTGCTCGCGCCTGCAGGGACGCCGCCCGCGATCGTCGCGAAGCTCAATGCCGAGATCGGGAGATGGCTCGCGACGCCCGAAGCGAAGGAGAAGCTCGCGAAGCAGGGTGCGGATGCCGCCGGCGGATCGCCCGAGGATTTCGTGAAGCACATCGCGGCCGAGACCGCGAAGTGGGCGAAGGTCGTGAAGGAGTCCGGGGCGAAGATCGATTGATTGGAAACACGGCAGACGACACGACGCCACGCAATCCGACCCGCGCGCGGAGGCCGCGAATCGAGCGGGACGCACAGTTTAGGTGTCAAGCACCGATTCTGCGGTGCATGAGTAACGCTGATCCGTCGTTCCCGCGAAGGCGGGAACCTATAGACGTTCGCACTCTGTCGACAATGCGCGACGCCACTGGGTCCCCGCCTTCGCGGGGACGACGATTCATGGCATGCGTGGGCTGCAAGCCAAGCTTAATGGCATGCGCGGGCTGCATGCCAAGCCGTCACAACGTCCTGAAAGATTGAAGTTCGGAATGCGCGGCTACCAGCGCCACGCGGCGACCGCGAGCACCGCCCACGCCGCGAGGAACGCGGTGCCGCCCACTGGCGTCAGCAGCGCCGGCGCGTGATTGCCGGTCAGCGTGATGAAGTACAGCGTTCCGCTGAAGAGCACGATGCCCGCGACCAGAAGCCAGCCCGCCACGGCGAGGAGCCGGCTCGCGGGCCTGTGCAGCAGCAGGATGCCGACGCCGAGGAGTCCGAGCGCGTGGTAGAAATGGTACTGGACTGCGTTCGCGAAGGCGGGCTGCAATTCGGGGGCGATGACGGCGCGCAGTGCGTGGGAGCCCATCGCGCCGATCCCGACGGCGGCGAACAGGAATGCGGCGGAAAGCGTCAGCGCCACCCGCGCGTTCATCGCGGACGTCCCGGACGGGCACCCGTCGGGCCAGCGCGGCGCGCGGCGCAAGGACCGGTCCGGTTTCGTCTAGAATGGTGCATGCGCATCTCCCCTGCACTTCCTGAATCGTTCGCCAAGAGGATAGCATCGTGACCATCGAACGCCGCAATGTCGGCAAGCGTCTTTCCGATGCGGTGATCAACCGCGCGTCGGGCACCGTGTACCTCGCCGGGCAGGTCGCCGACGAACCGAGCGCGGACATCACCGGCCAGACGCAGCAGGTGCTGGCGCAGATCGACGACCTGCTGTTCGAGGCGGGCACCGACAAGACGAAGATCCTGTCCGCGACGATCTACCTGCCCGACATCGCCGATTTCGCCGCGATGAACGCGGTCTGGGAAAAGTGGGTCGTGCCCGGGAAGACCCCCGCGCGCGCGACGGTGCAGGCCGTGCTCGCCGCGCCCGAATACAGGATCGAGATCCAGGTCGTCGCCGCGACCGCGATCCCGGCCTGAGCGGCAGCGCGGCCCGCACGATGGCAACGCCTCTCACCACGTCCGCCGAGGCTGTCGTCGCGGCGACGTCGCGGCGCGACGTCGCACCCGCGAGCAGCGCCGCGGCCATGCCGGTCACCCGAGCGACGTTCGACGAGGTGATGGTCGGGTGCTATGCGCCGGCATCGTTCATCCCGGTGCGCGGCGAAGGCTCGCGCGTCTGGGACCAGGACGGCCGGATGTACATCGACTTCGCATCCGGCGTCGCCGTCACCGCGCTCGGCCACTGCCATCCGGCGATGCTGCGCGCGCTGGACGAGCAGGCGAAGAAGCTCTGGCACGTCTCGAACTGGTTCACCAACGAGCCCGCGCTGCGGCTCGCGAAGCGGCTGACCGACGCCACGTTCGCGGAGCGCGCGTTCTTCTGCAACTCCGGCGCGGAAGCGAACGAGGCGGCGCTGAAGCTCGCGCGGCGGTACGCGCACGACCGGCACGGTCCCGAGAAGTCGCGCGTGATCTCAACGATCAATGCGTTCCACGGCCGCACGCTGTTCACGGTGACGGCCGGCGGCCAGGCGAAGTACTCGAGCGGCTTCGGCCCCAACCCGCCGGGCATCACGCACGTTCCGTACAACGACGTCGCGGCGCTCGAAGCCGCGTTCCGCGACGAAGGCGGCGACGACATCTGCGCGGTGATCCTCGAGCCGCTGCAGGGCGAAGGCGGCATGATCCCGGGCACGCCCGAATTCCTGCAGGCCGCGCGCAGGCTCTGCACCGAGCACCACGCGCTCCTGATCCTCGATGAAGTCCAGAGCGGCATGGGCCGCACCGGCACGCTGTTCTCGTACATGCAGAAGGGCATCGTTCCCGACATCATGACGAGCGCCAAGGGCCTCGGCGGCGGATTCCCGGTCGGCGCGATGCTGACCACCGCCGAGATCGCGAGCGTCTTTTCGGTCGGCGTCCACGGCAGCACGTACGGCGGCAATCCGCTCGCCTGCGCCGTCGCGGGCGCGGTGTTCGACGTCATCAACACGACGGAAGTGCTGGACGGGGTCAAGGCGCGGCACATGCTCTTCATGGAGGGCCTCAAGGCCATCAACGCGCGCCGGCGCGTGTTCTCGGATCTGCGCGGCGAAGGCGTGTGGCTGGGCTGCGCGCTCGACACGGCGTGGAAGGGCAAGGCGATGGACGTCGTCAAGGCGGCCGGCGAGGCCGGTCTCCTCCTGCTCGTCGCCGGTCCGGACGTCGTGCGCCTCGCGCCGTCGCTCGTCATCAGCCTCGACGAGATCCTCGAGGGCCTCGCGCGCCTCGAGACGGCGCTGACCCGCGCGCTTCCCTGAGCCGGCTTCGGAACGTGCAGCCGCCGATCCCGCGCTGACCGGCGCCGCGCCGCTGCCACGCAACCCATGTTCTACGTCCGCCCGGTCGAGCCCGACGATCTGCCCGCCGTGCTCGGGCTGTCCGAGCGCACCGGGCACGGACTCACCACGCTGCCCGCGAACCGCGAGCGTCTCGCGTCCAGAATCGACCGGTCGGTCGCGTCGTTCGCCGGCACGGCGTCGCGCGCCGACGCGTGCTACGTGTTCGTGCTGGTCGATGCCGCCACGGCGCGCGTGGTCGGCATCGCCGCCATCGAGGCGGCCGTCGGCCTGAAGGAGCCCTGGTACAACTATCACGTCGGCACGCTGGTGCACGCGTCGCAGGCGCTCAAGGTCTACACCGCCGCACCCACGCTGTTCCTGTCGAACGACCATACGGGCCACACGGAGCTCTGCTCGCTGTTCCTCGATCAGGGCTACCGGCGCGGGCGCAACGGTCCGCTGCTCGCCAAGAGTCGACTCCTCTTCATCGCCGAATTCGCCGAGCGCTTCGCGCCCAAGGTGATCGCGGAGCTGCGCGGCAGGGTGGACGCCGACGGACGGAGCCCGTTCTGGGAGGGGCTGGGCCGGCATTTCTTCGCGATGGAATACACGACCGCCGATTACCTGACCGGCATCGGCCAGAAGTCGTTCATCGCCGAGCTGATGCCACGACACCCTGTCTACGTGAGCCTCCTCCCGGAATCGGCGCGCGCGGCCATCGGGGAAGTCCACGACGACACGCGCGCCGCGCGCACGATGCTGGAGCAGGAAGGCTTTCGCTACGAGGGCTACGTCGACATCTTCGACGCGGGCCCCACCGTCGAGTGCTTTCGCGACAACGTGCACGCCGTCCGCCAGAGCCAGGTGCTGAACGTCGCGCCCGGCGAGCGCGATCCGGTACCCGACAATCCGCCCGATGACATTCCGTGGCTCGTCACCAACCGGCGCTTCGAGGACTTCCGCGCGATCATCGCTGCAGCGCCGCCGCGCATCGACCGCTTTCCGCTCCTTCCCTACGCGGCGAAAGTGCTGGCGCTTGCCGAAGGGGATCGCGTGCGCGCCGTCCCGCTCGCGCCGCGCGACCGCTAGATGGAAATCAACTTCGACGGCATTCCCGGCCCGACGCACAACTATTCGGGTCTCGCCGAGGGCAACCTCGCGTCGGAGAAGCACGCGCAGCGCGTCGCCAATCCGCGCGCGGCGGCGCTGCAGGGACTGGCGAAGATGCGGGCACTCGCGGCGCGCGGGTATGCGCAGGCCGTGCTGCCCCCGCACGAGCGGCCCGCAGTCGCCACGCTGCGCGCGCTGGGCTTCACGGGCACGGATGCCGAGGTCATCACCGCCGCCGGGCGCGACGCGCCGCGCGTGCTGGCCGCGTGCTCGTCCGCCGCCGCGATGTGGGTCGCCAACGCGGCGACGGTGAGCCCGTCGGCCGACACCCCGGACCAGCGCGTTCATTTCACGCCGGCGAATCTCGTCAGCCACTTCCACCGGTCGCTCGAGGCGCCGGTGACCACCCGGATTCTCCGCGCGATTTTTGCCGACGCGGGGCATTTCGTGGTGCACGATCCGCTGCCGGCGGCGCCACAGTTCGGCGACGAAGGCGCCGCCAATCACACGCGCTTCTTCGACACCGCCGGACGCGGCGTCGAATTCTTCGTATACGGACGCGTCGCACTCGGCGAAGCCGCGGCCGCGGCCGCACCGCGGCGCTTTCCGGCGCGGCAGACGCTGGAAGCGTCCGCTGCGATCGCGCGGCGGCATGGGCTCGATCCGGCGCGGACCGTTTTCGCGCAGCAGCATCCGGACGCGATCGACGCCGGCGTATTCCACAACGACGTGATCGCCGTCGGGCATGCCGGCGTGCTTTTCTGTCACGAGCGCGCCTACGTCGATCAGCCGCGCGTGCTTGCCGAGCTCGCGGCCAAGGTCGGCGACGGCTTCGAGGCGATCGTCGTCGAGGAATCGGAAGTCGCGCTCGCCGATGCCGTGACGAGCTATCTCTTCAACAGCCAGTTGCTCTCACGCCCGGATGGGCGCCTGCTGCTCGTCGCGCCGGCGGAGTGCCGCGAGAATGCGCGCGTGCGTGCCTACCTCGACGCGCTGATCGCCGGCGACGGGCCGATCCGCGAAGTGCTGGTCTTCGATCTCAAGCAGAGCATGGAGAATGGCGGCGGCCCGGCGTGCCTGCGGCTGCGCGTGGCGCTCACCGATGCCGAACGCGCGGCGATCCGGGCCCGCGTGCTGCTCGACGATGCGCTCGCGGGCGATCTCGACGCGTGGATCCGCCGCAACTACCGCGACCGGCTCGCACCGGCCGACCTCGCGGATCCTTCGCTTCACGATGAATCGCAGCGCGCGCTCGATGAGCTCACCACGCTGCTGCGGCTGCCCGCCGTCTATCCATTCCAGCGCGCGGGCGCCTGAGCGCGCCACGGGTGCAGCCGCGCAGGCGCCGTCGCGCCCCTATTGCGCGACGCCGAGCGCCGACAGCGTCGAGCGGTCCGGCGCGCCCGTCTGGGCAACGCCCGCCGCCTGCTGGAAGCGCGTGAGCGCATCCTGCGTCGTGGGGCCCCACTGGCCGTCCACCGGACCCGCGTTGTAGCCCTTGTCGTTCAGCGCCTGCTGGACGTTTCGCACCAGCGTCGGGTCGTAGCGGGGAGCCGACGGCGATGCGGACGACGCCACTTTATCGTCGGGGCCGCCCTTCGCCATCTCGTGCCCCGCATACGCGCCGCCGACGCCGCCCACCACCGCGCCCACCGGGCCCGCCACCACTGCGCCAGCGACCGCACCGCCCGCGCCGCCCGCGACGGCCCCTTCCGTCGTATCCATTCTTTGCCAGGACGAGCAGCCTGCGCTCCCGGCGACGACCGCCGCGACGACCGCGGCCTTCAGCAAATGCATCGAGTTCATCTGAACCTCCGTCCGTCGCGCCGCGATGCCGCGGCAATCGCAGCTGCGGCGGATCGGCGTCACCGCCTCACCGTCGCTGTTGCAACGATACGTCGGCCGCAGGGCGGCGCCGTCGGGAGGTCACTGCAAATGGCGTAGGGAGATCGCCACGTCGGCGAGACGCGCTCAGTTGAATCGGCCGTTGCCGCCGCCGACGCTGAGGCGCCCTGCACCGAGCAACGCGACGGCGATCGCCGCGAAGAAATACATCCCCTGCAGTTCGAGCGCCCATCC
The DNA here is from genome assembly GCA_963717695.1 of uncultured beta proteobacterium. Classification (GTDB taxonomy): domain Bacteria; phylum Pseudomonadota; class Gammaproteobacteria; order Burkholderiales; family Casimicrobiaceae; genus CAIWHR01. The sequence continues at coordinate 45,850 of CAVQWR010000008.1, forward strand.
TCCGCTCTTCCCGAGCGTGAAGAGCTGACCCGAGTGGACCAGCGCCACCGCGACGACCATGTTGATCGCAACGATCAGTGCAGCCGGACGCGTCCACAGGCCGACAATCAGCAGCAGCGGCGCCAGCACTTCGCCCACATAGACGAGGTAGCCCAGGACCGGCGGCAGGCCGGTGTTCTCCATCAGCCCGAAGATGGACGCGGCGCCGGACGAGATCTTGCCGATCCCATGCAGCAACATGAGGCCGCCCAGCGTTACCCTGAGGATGAGCTTCCCGAAATCCGAGGCAGTCTGCATCGGCGCGTTCCGTTACGGGCGGCAAGTCATCATTGACAGAGCGTTCCGCCGTTCGGGGCAAAGAGAAATCGCGTGATCGACTTCGTCTGGCTGACCGGCGCCGTCGACGGCGGAACCGTTACCGAATAGGCGAACGTCGCGCTGTCGCCGTCGGCGAACGCGAGCGTCGCCGTGCCGACCTGGGTCGCGCTCGCCTGCGCCGGGTTGAATGCGTCGAAGCGCGCGCCCGAGCTCTGGGACATCGGACCGGTATAGACGTTGCTCGTCCCCTGCCGCTGCACCAGTGCGGACAGCCACAGCGGCGTATGGTCCGCGTTGTACGTGTACCACGTCGCGAAGATGCTGTTGCCCTGCTGTGCGAGGTTGAGCCCCCAGCCCGGCTCAGCTGCCGTCCACCACAGATCCTGGTAGTTGGTCGCCGCGGCGAAGTTGGGCGTCGTCGCACTGTAGGTGCAGCTCACCTGCGGGCCGGTGGCGAGGTCGAAGCGGGTGATCGCCTTCGTCTGCGTCACGCCGTTCACCGTGTAGGCGAAGCTGCCGGTGTTGGCGTCGGTGAAGGTCAGCGTGCCGCTGCCGACCGCGCTCGACGCCACCGTGCCGGTGAAGTTGCTGAACGGCGGCCCGCTGCTCGCATTGATCGTGCCGGCATAGGCATTGCCGGTCGGCGTCGTGCGCGCCGCCAGCATCGTCAGCCACCATGCCTTGCCGCTGGTGTCGTAGGTGTACCAGGTGGCGAAGATCTGGTCGCCCTGATGCGCGAAGTTGATCCCCCAGCCCGATTCGGCGGCGTTCCACCACAGGCCCTGATAGTTCGGCGCCTGCGCGCCGCACCTGGCGTACCACGGGGTCTGGCCGGTCGCCGCATCCCAGGCCGAGCTCGCCGTCTGATCGAGGTTGTTGGGGCACAGGCTGGAACCGCCCGCCACCAGCGAGTTCGGCGACGGCACCGCCGGCACCGGCCCCGTCAGGCTGTTGTTGTTGACGTAGAAGTAGCTCAGTTTCGCGAGTCCGGTCAGCGCGGGGATCGTGCCGGTCAGCTGATTGGTGCTGACGTCGAACGCGCCGATATTGGTAAGTGCGCCGAGCTGGGGAATCGTGCCCGTCAGCTGATTGTCGTTGGCGTAGAAATAGACAAGTCCCGTGAGCCCGGTGAAATCCGGCAGCGTCCCGGTGAGCTGATTGCGGCGCACCGAGAAATACGTGAGCCCCGTGAGTCCCGTCAGAGCGGGGGGCGCTCCGGTCAGCTGATTGTTGGCGACCGAGAAGTAGCGCAACGCGGTGAGGCCGGCCAGCGAAGGAATCGTACCGCTCAGCTGGTTGTTGTTCGCGTAGAAGTCGGAAAGCTTCGTCGCGCCGGCGAGCGCGGGGATCGCGCCGGTCAGCTGGTTGGTGCTGACCGAGAAATACGTGAGGTTCGTGTTGGTGCTGAGGTCGGGAGGCTTCCGGTCAGCTGGTTCATGCTCGCGTCGAATACGTTGAGGTTCGTGAGTCCGGCGAGCGCCGGAGGCGAGCCCGCTCAGCTTGTTGTCGTTCACGTAGAAGTAGATGAGGTTGGCAAGACCCGTCAGCGCGGGGAGGTGCCCGTCAGCTTGTTGTGGCTCGCGTAGAAATAGATGAGGCTGGTCGCACCGGAGATCGAGGACATCGTGCCATCGAGCTGGTTGTGCACGACCGAGAAGTACGTCAGCGCCGTGAAGGCCGTCGAAGGCCGGGAGTCGAGCCCGTCAGCTGTTGTTGCTGAGGCTGAGCGCGCCGAGCTTGGTGAGTCCGGTGAGCGCCGGGATCGGGCCCGTCAGCTGGTTGCTGTTGAGATAGAAGGTGGTACGAGGCTCGTAAGGCCGGCCAGCGACGGGAATGGACGCCGGTCAGCTGGTTGTTGTTGGCGTAGAAGCTGGAAAGACTCGTGAGGCCGGCGAGCGAGGGAAGCGTGCCGGTGAGCTGGTTGCTGTTGACGAAGAAATAGGTGAGGTTGGTGAGATTGGCCAGATCCGCGGGCAGCGTGCCGCTCAGATTGTTGCCGGGGAGATTGATGGCCGTCACCGACGATCCCGAGCCATTGCACGTGACGCCGTACCACGAGCATTCGCTGCCGGCGGCGCCGTTCCAGTTCGTGCTGACGCTCCACGTCGCGCCGTGGGTGCTCGTGTAGAGGTTGAGCAGCGTCGCGCGCTCGGTTGCGGAGATGGCGGCTTCGGCGCTGCCCGCGCCGAGCGCAAGGAGCAGGATCGAGCCGACGACGGAGACGAAACGGTGCTGCCGTGATGCGATTTTCATGGGCGACGAACGCTCTGGTGGGACGTGATCGGGAACCGGCGTGTTGCGCAGCCGCGTGGACGCGAGGCGGCCGGCACGGCGAATGGGATCCTGCAGGGGAAAATCATCCCGGATTGTATCGCGGGCGCTGCCCTCACGTCACGAGCAACGGCGCGTGCGCGCTGACACAATTTGCAATACTTGGCACGCGAGGAATGCCGGCGCCGCGCCGCGCCGCTTGTCAGTCGATGTTCATGCCGCCGCAGGCCGCGGCGACGCGCGCGTATTCCTCGGGCGAGTCCACCGAGCGCTGACGTTCCTTGATGCGCTGCATGCCGTCGTGGAGCATCGGCTCGAGGTAGACGCCGAGGCGGTCGCGGATCGTGCGCTCCGCCTCGGCGCGATCATTTCCATAGAAAATCGTGTCGCCGAAATCGGCGGTCACCGCGGCCCGCAACTCGCGTGCGAGCAGTCCGATGAATTCGGAGTAGAGCGCCACGTGCTTGCGCTCGTGCTCCAGGATCACGGCCTCGCGGCACGCGTCGCCATGGTATTCACTTGCGACGTAGACGGTCATCGGCTTCATCGCGAGCGTGATCCGGATTGCCGGACGCACGCAGACGGGGCCGCCCCGCGACTGTTCGATCCCCTGCAGTTCAGTGAAGCTCTCGTAGCCGATCTGCGTCAGCGTGAGCCCGAGCGCGCGATCGAGCGCGCCCGCCTCCGGGCTGAGCGCCGTAAGCTCCCGATATGATTTTGCCGTGTCGATGTCGTAGCTGACCGGAGCCGTCGTGATGCTGACTTTCGTTGGAGGCAGTTGCCGGGCGCAGACGCTTTCGAACGACACCAGTCCCGCACGCGCGGCGACCGTGGCCGCCTTGTCGCAGGCGCCCAGCAGCACGGCCGCACACAGCGCCGCGATCGGCGCGCCGCATCGCGCGCCGCGCATGCCGTGCCCGCGCCGGCTGCGTCCGGTCATTCGCCGACGACCGCCGGCAGCTTGTGATGGCGCCGCACCGGCGACCACGCGATCGCCGCCGCCACCAGCACGAGCCCGAGCGCACCGACCGTAAGGAGCGTCGCACGAAGGCCGATGATCGTTGCCAGCGCCCCGCCCGCGAGCGAGCCGAGCGGCGCCGCTGCTACCGTGAGAAAGCGCATCGTCGCGGTCATGCGTCCGAGCAGCCGGTCCGGCGTGATCGCCTGGCGCAGCGAAAGATAGTTGATGCCGAAGAGCACGGCGCCGAAGTCGAACATCAGCATCGCGAGGCCAAGCGCGATCGTCGCCACCCAGACCGGACCCGACACGAGGCCGAACGCCTGCCAGCCGAGCGCCGTCAGCGTGAGGCCGTGCACGATCACCGGCCCGACACCGAAGCGCTCGGAAAGACGCTCGGCCAGCCCCGCCGCGAACACGCAGCCCAGGCCGCCGAACATGTAGGTGAGGCCGATGGCGCCCGGCGACAGCATGAGTTCGCGCGTCGCGAACAGGATCAGAACCGCGATCTGCATGTGATGCAGGATCTGCCAGAGGCCCGCGAGCCAGGCGAGCGCCAGCAGCGTCCGGTTGTTCCAGACGAGCTTCAGCCCCTCCTTGATCTCCTGCGTCACCGAGTCCGTCGTGCCCGGATGGACGACGTCGCGGTGCGCCTTCACGCGCCGGAGCATCAGCGCCGAGACGATGAACGTGCAGGCGTCGAGCGCGATCGCGAACGGCGCCGTGAGGAGCTGGATCAAAACTCCGGAGAGCCCCGGGCCGATCAGCGCGGCCGACGTCTCGCCGAGTGTGATCTTGGCGTTCGCCTCGACCAGCCGCCGGCGTCCCGCCATCTGCGCAAGCAGCACCTGGTAGGCCGCGCCGCCGACGACGTTCTGCACGCCGCAGAAGAAGCCGACGACGAAGAGGATATCGATCGACAGCACGTTGAAATATGCCGCCACGGGAATGGCGAGCAGCGCGACGCCGCGCCCGACGTTGCAGGCGATCACGATCGGCAAGCGGCGCACGCGGTCGATCAGCACACCGGCGTGCAGGCTGACGAGCGCGAAAGGCAGCGTCTCCAGCGCGACCAGCACGCCCATCTGCATCGGCGTCGCGTGCAGCAGCACCGCCGCCGTCAGCGGCAGCGCGAGGTTGGTGATCTGGGCGCCGAACGACGTGATCGTCAGCGACGTCCACAGCTTCATGAACTCCGGATTGCGCCAGAGCCCACGGAAGTTGCGGCGCAGTAATGCTCGTATGCGTGACATGGTGTTGCCTGTTCACCGGCAAAGCCGGAATGCGCCGCAAAAAGGCGGCGAAGCGAAGCACGACAGGCGGGAACTGCGAGGATACCGGAGGTGTGCCTCCCGCCTGCTGCCCGGGCGGGGTCTCCGGCCGGACGTCTACCGCGGAATGCCGCGGCCGATCGGGAGCGAGGCGTCGCGATGCGCCATGCGCGGCAGTCGGCGATTCCGCCGGGTGCCGCCTGCGCGCACGCCCGCCGCGCCCGCGAATGCGGACGGCGTCGAGTAAGTGAGGTGCGCGTTCTTCATGGGTGCTCGCGAAAAGGCTGACAAACGTTGATGGATGTCGCTTTCGAATGGATTTTACGCGGCGTGCGGAGGTTCGGCAACGCAAAGAGCGGTGCGACCGGCGGCGCCATTGCGTGGTGTCGCAATCGCGCAACGCTGCAATGCATCATTTCCCGGCTTTCTGCCTGACGGGGTCGACGTCCATGTACTTCCAGGGATGCTCCCAGTACGCATGCTTGCGGTAACCCGACACCCATGGCTGCACGAGGGTATTTTCGATCGTGTAGAAGCCGATCCACCACGGGTTGTACGCCGCCACGATCTCCGCCATCCTGCGGTAGAGCGCATTGCGCTCCGGGCCGTCCGGGAGGCGCCGCGACGCGCGATAGAGCTCGTCGTATTCGGGCAGCGAGAAGCGCGCATAGTTGGTCTGCCCGATGTTGGGCCCGTAGAGAAGCTGCATGAACGCGTCGCCCTCGCCGTACTGGGTGATCCAGCCGACGCGCCACATGGGAAGCTGTCCGACCTTTCCCATCTTGATGAGATCGGGGAATTTCTGCTTCATGAAGCCGATCCGCAGGCCGATCGCCTTCATGCTGCGCAGCCACAGCTCGTCGACCTCGCGGTCGCGCGCGGACGGCGTCGAGGCCATCGTCAGCGTCAGCGGCTTCCCGTCCGGCATCTCGCGATAGCCGTCGCCGTCGCGGTCGACGTAGCCGAATTTGTCGAGCAGCGCCTTCGCCGCCTCGGGGTCGTATTTGACGCTGACGTCGAGCGAGGGGTCGTGGCCCGGCAGGTTCGGCGGAATCGGCTGCGTCGCCGGAAGCGCCTGCCCCTGGTACACGACGCGGATCAGCGCGGCGCGGTCGAATCCCAGCGCGATCGCGCGGCGCAGCGCAATCTTTTCCTTCGTCATGCCGCCGACGACAGGATCCTCGACGTTGAAATAGGCATACTGCAGCGCGGGCTGCGTGACGCGGGCGAGCCGGACGTTCCGCGCAATGTACTCCGGGCGCAGCGTGTCGTTGACGAGCACGTTGTCGGCAAGCTCGGACGGCACGTTGACGTAGTCGAGCGCGGCGCTGTTGAAGGCGAGGAGCCGCGGATTCGACTCCTCGATGATGCTGACCTCGATGCGGCCGACGATCGGAAGCTTCCTGCCGCGCTGCGCCGCGAACGGGTCGCCCGGCTCGGGATGCGGGTTGGCGGGAAACGTCTCGTCGCGAAAACCGGGATTCGCCTCGAGCACGATCTGCTGGCCGCGGCGCCACGACTTCAGCACGTAGGGGCCGGTGCCGACCGGGTTGGCCTGGATCCAGCCGCTCGCGTCGCCATAGGCCTCGACGACCTCGCGCGCCACCGCGGCCATCGGCGAGGTAGTGAGATAGCCCAGCATGATGTAGTCGGGCTCCTTCAGCTGCATGCGGATCGTGTAGCGGTCGATCGCGCGGAGCCCCTCGATCGGCGCGTCGTAATCGAACTTTCCCGACTTGGCGGCGGCCTCGATCACCGCGTCGGCGCCGACGATCTTGCCCTGGATGTACCACGCGAACGGTGCGCGCATCTTCGGGTCGATGAGCCGTTTCCACGAGTAGACGTAGTCGGCGGCGGTGAGCTCGCGCTTCTTCCCCTTGAACGCCGGATCGTCGGTGAAGTAGATGCCGGGCCTGACCTTGATCGTCCAGGTCCTGCCGCCATCCGTGATCACCGGCATTGCCGCGGCCGCGTTCGGCACACGCTGATAGGGGCGCGCCAAATAATCCCAGCCGTAGAGCGTGTCGAAGATCGCGTGCTGGATGTGATCCGAGTAGAGGTCGCTCGTCGCCTGCGGATCGAAGCCCGTCTCCGCGACGATGAACGCCGTGCGCAGCGTCTTCGTCATGTCGGCGGCGCCGCAGACGCCGGAGACCGCGAGCGCGAGCGCGCACAGCCACGCGGCGACGGTCCCGTGCCCGCGTCGCGGCAGCGACATGGCGCCGCGCATTGTCAGCGGGTCGCGCGCTTGCGCTGCGCGACGTCGAGGTCGAGGTACTGCCACGCGTGCGGGTCGTACGTGTCGTACTTGTAGCCCAGCACCCACGGATGCACGATGATGTTCTCGATCCGGTACGAGTGCAGCACCCACGGCGCGTAGGCGACGACGAGGCGTCGACATCTCGCGGTAAAGCTTCTCGCGCTCGGGACCGTTCGGCATCTTCTTCGCGCGGTCGTAGAGCGCGTTGAATTCGGGCAGGTCAAAGCGGCCGAGGTTCGACATGCCCCCTTGTGCGGACCGTAGAGCAAGTCGAGGAACTGGCTGCCATTGGCGTTGGTGGCGGTGTTGGCGAGGCCCCACATCTGCAGCTGGCCGGCGAGCCCCTGCTTCAGCGTGTCGGGGAATTTCTGCTTGGTGAAGTCGATCCGGATGCCGACGGCGTCCATGCTCTTCTTCCACAGCTCGTCGAACTGGCGATAGATCGCGGAAGGATCGGACGCCAGCACGAGCTTCAGCGGCTTGCCGTCGGGCATGTCGCGCCAGCCGTCGCCGTCCTTGTCGACGTAGCCGAACTTGTCGAGCAGCGCCTTCGCGCCGGCGACGTCGTAGCGCGCGCTGCCCTTGAAGTCCGGATCGTGGCCGATGACGTTGGGCGGGATCGGCTGCGTCGCCGGCGTCGCCTGGCCGAGGCGGATGACCTTGATCTCGTCCTCGTTGTTGTACGCCATGCTGATCGCGCGCCGCAGCGCGATCTTGTCGTTCGTGTAGCCGCCGACGATCGGGTCCTCCATGTTGAAATACGTATAGACGACGCTGGGCTGCACGCCGCGGCCGAGGACGATTCCCTGCTTCGAGTACTCGGGCTTCAGCTTGTCGCCGTCCATCACCTTCGGCACGAGGTCGGTCGGCACGGTGATGTAGTCGAGCTCGCCCTTCTCGAACGCGAGCAGGCGCGGGTTCGACTCCTCGATGATCGAGATCTCGACGCGGCCGATGATCGGCAGCTTCTTGCCGCGCATCTTCGCGACGAGCGCCTGGTCGGCGGGCTGCGTGCTCGTGGGATAGACTTCGTCGCGAAAGGTCGGCGAGGCCTCCAGCACGATCTTCTGGCCGCGCCGCCATTCCTTCAGCCGGTACGGTCCGGTGCCGACCGGGTTCTCCATCACCCAGCCGCTCGGGTCGCCGTAGGCCTTGACCACCTCGCGCGCGACCGCCGCGGTCGCCGACGAGTTGAGGTCGGTCAGGAGGTCGTACGCGGGATAGGTGAGCTTGAGGCGCAGCGTGTATTTGTCGATTGCCTGCGCGCCCTCGAGCGGGGCGTCGTAGTCGAAGGCGCCGGTCTTCTTCGCCGCCTCGATCGCCGCCTTCGCGCCGACCAGCCGGTCGTCGAGGATCTGCGCGTTGTTGGAGCGCAGCTTCGGATCGATGAGGCGCTTGAACGAATAGACGTAGTCCTCGGCGACGAGCTCGCGCTTCTTCCCCTTGAATGCCGGGTCGTCGGAAAAGTAGATGCCGGGCTTGATCCTGATCGTCCACGTCAATCCGTCGGCCGAGATTTCCGGCAGCGCCGCCGCCGTGTTCGGGACGATCTTGTACGGCCGCGCGAGATGGTCGTACCGGTAGAGCGGGTCGAACATCACGCGATTGACGTAGTTGGAGTACAGGTCGCGAGGACGCCTGCGGGTCGAACCCGTTCTCCGGTGCGACGAACGCGACGTGCAGCACCTTGTCCATGTCGGCCGCGGGCGCCGCCGGCGCAAACGCGCCGAGAAGCGCGAGCGCCGCGATGCCGACGAGCCGGGGCGCCCTCATTGCGCGACCGGCCGGCGCGGCATCTTGGTGTCGATGTCGTAGTACTGCCACGGGTGCTGCTGGAAGACGCTGTGCTTGTAGCCGATGAGCCATGGGTAGCGAATCACGTTCTCATAACGGTAGACATCGAAATACCACGGGGCGTAGGCGGAGACGATCGCCGACATCTCGCGGAACACCTTCGTCCGCTCGGGACCGTCCGGCATGCTGCGCGAGCGGTCGTAGAGGCGGTCGTAATCGGGCTGCTTGAAGCGCGACAGGTTCGAGAGTCCCGCGTGCCCGCCATACAGGAGGCCGAGGAAACCGTAGCCGTCGGTCGTCGTGCTGATGTTGCCGAGATACCACATCTGCAATTGGCCGGCGAGCGCCATCTTGAGGAGTTCCGGCCATTTCTGCTTCACGAACTCGACCTTGACGCCGATCGACGCGAGGCTGCGCTGCCACATCTCCTCGTACTGCCGGCCGCGCGCGTCGGTCGTCGTTCCCATCGTGATCACCAGCGGCTTGCCGTCGGGCAGGTCGCGCCAGCCGTCGCCGTTGCGGTCGACGTAGCCGAACTTGTCGAGCAGCGCCTTGGCGCCGGCAGGGTCGTAGCGGACGTGGCCCTCGAATCTGGGGTCGTAGCCGGTGACGCCGGGCGGGATCGGCTGCGTGGCGCATTCGCCCTGTCCCTGCCACAGGATGCGGATCTCCTCGCTGCAGTTGTACGACATGCCGAAGGCGCGGCGCAGCGCGATGCGATCCTGCGTGTAGCCGCCGACGACCGCGTCTTCCATGTTGAAGTACGTGTAGTTGATCGCGGGCTGCACGCCGCGCGCAAGCTTGACGCCCGCCTTCGCGAAGCGCGGCTGCAAACCGTCGCGCAGATCGGTCACGTTGGCGACGAGATCGCCCGGCACCGTGATGTAGTCGAAGTCGCCCTTCTCGAAGCTGAGAAGCCGCGGATTGCTCTCCTCGACGATGCTGATCTCGACGCGCTTGATGACCGGCAGCCGCTTGCCTTTCATCGCCGCGACGATCTCGCGGTCGGCCGGGTCGGAGCTTTCCGGAAACATCACGGTGCGAAAACCGGGATTCGCCTCCAGCACGACCTTCTGCCCGCGCCGCCAGTCCTTCAGCCGATAGGGGCCGGTGCCGACCGGATTCGCCATCGTCCACGAGCTCGCGTCGCCGTACGCTTCGATCACCTCGCGCGCGACCGCCGCGGTCGGCGTCGTCGTCAGGTCGGAGAGCAGGCTGTACGCCGGGTGCGTGAGCTTGAGCCGCAGCGTGTAGCGGTCCACGGCCTGCAGCCCCTCCATCGGCGCGTCGTAGTCGAATTTCCCGGTCTCCTTCGCTTTCGCAACCGCCGCGTCGCCGCCCACGAACACCTGGTCGAACACCTGCAGGTTCGCCGAGCGCACCTTGGGATCGAGAATGCGCTTCCACGAGTAGACGTAGTCGGCGGCGACGAGCTCGCGCTTCTTCCCCTTGAACGCCGGATCGTCGGCGAAATAGATGCCGGGCTTGACGCGGATCGTCCACGTGAGGCCGTCCGCCGAGATCTCGGGGAGCGCCGCCGCGGTGTTCGGATCGATGCGGTACGGGCCGCGCCAGATAGTCGTACTCGTAGAGCGCGTCGAATATCGCGGTGTTGATGTAGTCGGAATAGGCGTCGATCCACGCCTGCGGATCGAAGCCGGTCTCCGCGACCGGGAACACGACGTGCAGCACCTTCGCGGGATCCGCCTGCGCGAGCGCGCTCCGCGATCCGAGTGCCAGCGCGCCGACGGCGAGCGCCAGCGCGATGCGGCGACGCCAGCCCACTACAGCAGCTTCTCGATGTCGCCGGCGATGCTCTCCGGCTCGTCGTTGGGCGCGTAGCGCGCGACGACCTTGCCGTCGCGGTCGACCAGGAACTTGGTGAAGTTCCACTTGATCGCCTCGGTGTTGAGGAGGCCGGGCTTCGCCTTCTTCAGGAACTTGTAGAGCGGCGCCGCGTTGTCGCCGTTGACGTCGACCTTCGCGAAGAGCGGGAACGTCACGCCGAAATTGACTTCGCAGAACGACTCGATGTCCTCCTCGCTGCCGGGCTCCTGCGCGCCGAACTGGTTGCAGGGAAAGCCCAGCACCTCGAGCCCCTTGCCGTGGAATTTCTTGTACACGGCCTCCAGCCCCTTGTACTGGGGGGTGAAGCCGCACTTGCTCGCGGTGTTGACGATCAGGAGCGGCTTGCCCTTGAACGTGTCCATGCCGACCGTCTTGCCGTGGATGTCCTTGACGCTGAAATCGTAGATGCTTGCCATGAGGTGTCCTTTTGGAATGGGCGCGATTATGCGCGTGTCTTGCCGGGGTGGGGAGCTTCGCCGAACCCGCCCCCGCCAGGCGTTTGGACGACCAGCACGTCGCCCGGGTTCACGGCCGCCGAGAACGTGGCGCCGAACTCCTCGCGCGAGCCGTCGGCGCGCTCGATCCAGTTGCGGCCCGCGGCCCCGGGCGCACCGCCCGCCATGCCGAACGGCGCCACCCGGCGGCGATTGGCGAGCATCGCCGCCGTCATCGGCGCGAGAAAGCGCACGCGCCGCTCGCCGCCGTCGCCCCCCCGGTGCCTGCCCGCGCCGCCGCTGCCGCGCCGGACCGAGAATGCGTCGAGCCTGACCGGAAACCGCCACTCGAGCACTTCCGGATCGGTGAGGCGCGAGTTGGTCATGTGGGTCTGCACGACGCTGGTGCCGTCGAAGCCGGGACCTGCGCCGGAGCCGCCGGCGATCGTCTCGTAATACTGGTAGCTCGTCATCACCGAACGTGAAGTTGTTCATCGTTCCCTGGGAGGCCGCCATCGCGCCGAGCGCGCCGTAGAGCGCATCGGTGATCGCCTGCGACGTCTCCACATTGCCGGCGACCACCGCCGCGGGCCAGCGCGGCGCCAGCATCGACCCTTCCGGGATGACGATCGACAGCGGCTTCATGCAGCCGGCGTTCATCGGGATCTCGTCGTCGACCAGCGTCCGGAAGACGTAGAGCACCGCGGCCTTGCACACGGCGGACGGCGCGTTGAAGTTGGTCGCCTGCTGCGGACTGGTCCCGGTGAAGTCGATGGTGGCGCTCCGGTTCGCCCGGTCGATCGAGATCGCGACCACGATGCGCGCGCCGCTGTCCATCTCGACTTCGAATCGCCCGTCGGTCAGCACGTCGAGCACGCGCCGCACGGATTCCTCGGCATTGTCCTGCACGTGCTGCATGTAGGCCCGCACGGTCGCCAGGCCGAAATGCGCCGCCATCCGGCGGAGCTCGTCGGCGCCTTTCGCGCACGCCGCGACCTGCGCCCGCAGGTCGGCAAGATTCTGCTCGATGTTGCGCGACGGATGGCGGCCGCCGCCGAGCAGCGCGCGCATCTCGGCCTCGAGAAAGCGGCCCTCGGCGACGAGCTGCACGTTGTCGAGCAGCACGCCCTCCTCGTCGACGTGCGTCGAACCGGGCGGCATCGAGCCCGGCGTGATGCCGCCGATGTCGGCATGGTGGCCGCGCGCCGCCACGTAGAACTCGGGATGCCGCCCGAATGCGCCGTGCCGGTGCGGATGGAGCCCGTGGCCGGTCGTCCAGCGACGCGTCGAGGAACACGGGCGCGATGACGGTGACATCCGGCAGGTGCGTGCCGCCGTTGTAGGGCGCGTTCAGCACGAACACGTCGCCCGGGCGCATCTTCTTCCTGCGCGCGTCGATGACCGTCCGCACGCTCTCCCCCATCGAGCCGAGGTGCACCGGCATGTGCGGCGCGTTGGCAATGAGGTTGCCCGCGGCGTCGAACAGCGCGCAGGAAAAATCCAGCCGCTCCTTGATGTTGACCGAATAGGACGTGTTGGCGAGCGTCACGCCCATCTGCTCGGCGATCGCCATGAAAAGGTTGTTGAAGACCTCGAGCAGCACCGGATCGGCGTCGGTGCCGATCGCATGCGCGCGCACGGCCGGCGTCGCGCGGACCAGCATCACGTCACCGCGCGCCGTGAAGTCGGCGCGCCATCCGGGCTCGACGACGATCGTCGCGTTGTCCTCGCGGATCACCGCCGGGCCCGACAATCGCGTCACCCGGGCGCAGGTCGGCGCGATCGTAGATCGCGGCCTCGTGGAATGCGCCGCCCGTGTAGATCCGGCTCGTTCGGATCCGCTCGAGCACGCCCGCCCGCGGGGTGAAGGACATCGGGGTCTCGGCCGCGTCGTGCGCGCGCCCCGCAACCTCGACCGCGACCGCCTCGATCACCAGCGGCTTGTCCGGCATCAGGAAGCCGTACTGCCGGCGGTAGCGGCGCGCGAACTCGCCCTCGATGTCCGCGAGCGGCGCCACGGGCACCTCGAGCGTCGTGTCGGTGCCTTCGTACTTGAGGTGCAGCGTGCGGGTCGCCACCAGTCGCGATCCGGCGATGCCCTGCGCGGACACTTCGGCACGCGCGGCCGTCTCGAGCGATGCGAAAGCGACATCGATGCGCGCGAGCGCATCCGAGGTGAGACGCACCTCGATCGCCTGCTGCCGCAACGCGCGGACGTCGGCCACACCCATGCCGTACGCCGACAGCACGCCCGCGAGCGGATGCAGCAGCACGCGCGTCATCCCCAGCGCATCGGCGACGAGGCACGCGTGCTGCCCGCCGGCGCCGCCGAAGCAGCACAGCGCGTACTCGGTGACGTCGTAGCCGCGCTCGACCGAAATGTGCTTGATCGCGTTGGCCATGTTCGCGACCGCAATCGCGAGAAAGCCGTCGGCGATCTCCTCCGGCGTGCGCGCGTGGCCGCTCGCCTCCTGCAGCGACGCCGCGAGCGCCGCGAACTTTTCCCGGACGATCGCCGCGTCGAGCGGCTCGTCGCCTCCAGCGCCGAAGACGCGCGGGAAGAGTTCCGGATCGAGCTTGCCGACCATCACGTTGCAGTCGGTCACCGTCAGCGGCCCGCCTCGTCGATACGACGCGGGACCGGGCATCGCGCCCGCCGATTCGGGGCCCACGCGCATGCGCGTGCCGTCGAAGCGGCAGATCGACCCGCCGCCGGCGGCGACCGTGTGGATGCGCATCATCGGCGCGCGCAACCGCACGCCCGCCACCTCGGTGACGAACGCGCGCTCGAACTCGCCCGCGTAATGCGTGACGTCGGTCGACGTGCCGCCCATGTCGAAGCCGATGATGCGGTCACACCCGGCGAGGCGGGCGACCGCGACCGCACCGACGATCCCGCCCGCCGGCCCCGACAGGATCGCGTCCTTCCCCTGGAAACGATGCGCATCGGTCAACCCGCCCGAGGACTGCATGAACTGGAGGCGCGGCGGAGATCGCGCGTCTGCGTCGTTGGTCTCGCTTCGCCCTCCGTGCAGTTCCCGCTCGACCTGACGCACGTAGCGCCGCAGGATCGGCGACAGATACGCATCGACGACGGTCGTGTCGCCGCGCGAGACGAACTTCATCAGCGGCGAGACCTCGTGGCTCACCGACACCTGGGTGAAGCCGACGTCGCGCGCGATCGCCGCGAGCGCGCGCTCGTGCTCGGTGAACCGGTACCCGTGCATCAACACGATCGCAACGGCCTCGATGCCGGTGGCGCGCGCGTCCTCGAGGTCGCGCCGCGCCGCATCGACGTCGAGCGCGCGGATGACCTCGCCGCGCGCGTCGATCCGCTCGTCAACCTCGAGGACAGCCGCGTAGAGCATCGTCGGCAATTCGATCCGCCGCACAAAAAGCTTCGGTCGATGCTGATAGCCGATGCGAAGCGCGTCGGCAAAGCCGCGGGTGACGACGAGCAGCGTGGGCTCGCCCTTGCGCTCGAGCAGCGCATTGGTGGCGACGGTCGTTCCCATCTTGACCGCCTCGATCGCGTCGGCCGGAAGCGGCGCACCGGGCGCGAGGCGAAGCAGGTCGCGGATGCCGGCCACGGCGGCGTCCCGATAGCGACCGGGATTCTCGGACAGCAGCTTGCGCGTGACGAGCGTCCCGTCGGGCCGGCGCGCGACGATGTCGGTGAACGTGCCGCCGCGGTCGATCCAGAATTGCCAGCGCGCGGGAGTGTCGGGTTCGTTCATCGAGGGATCTGCGCCCGCGCCGGAAGGTGCGGAAGCGGGTCGCGCGGGCGCCCATTATAGGCGGCCCGGCGCGCGCGCCCGCCGCTCTGCCCACCGCCATGGTCGATTACGACAGCGGGCTTCGGCGTTCCCCGCACCCGGCGAAGTATGATCAAATGCGGTGCCTTGCCGCGAGGCGCGTCGCCGGGCGCCGCATCCGTCACGGCAGGTCCGAACACTTCCGATGAACCGCGTCGCCTACCTTCTCGCGGTGCTGGTCGCGATTGCATCCTGGGACGCGCTCGCGGCGGCCGCGGATGCGCGCTGGGACCTCGCCTGCGCCTATCCTGCCAGCAACTACCACACGGAGAACCTCCAACGGTTCGCCGCCGACGTCGATCACGCGACCGGCGGCCGCCTCAAGATCGCCGTGCACCCCAACGCCACGCTCTACAAGGCGCCGGAGATCAAGCGCGCCGTGCAGAACGGCCGCGTCGAGGCCGGCGAGATCCTGCTCGTCAATTTCGAGAGCGAGGATCCTCTGTTCGGCCTCGACGGCATTCCATTCCTCGCCACGTCGTACGCCGACGCGATGAAGCTCTACAAGGCATCGCGCAAGGCCCTCGACGAGCGCCTCGCCAGGCAGGGCCTGAAGCTCCTGTTCACGGTCCCGTGGCCGCCGCAGGGCATCTACACGAACCGCAAGCTCACCGCCGGCGTCGATCTGCGCGGATTGAAGTGGCGCGCCACCAGCGCGGCGACCACGCAGTTCGCCGATCTCGTCGGCGCGCACGCGGTGACGTTGCCGCCGGCCGACGTCCCGCGGGCCCTTGCGAGCGGCGTGCTCGACGCGTACCTGTCGTCCGCCGCGACAGGCTACGATTCGAGGATGTACGAGGAGCTCAGGTATTTCCTCGACGCGCGCGCGTGGCTGCCGAAAAATGCCGTCATCGTCAGCCGCAAGGCGTTCGACGGCCTCGACAAGGCGGCACAGGCGGCGCTCGTCAAGGCCGCCGCGGACGCCGAGGTGCGCGGCTGGAAGATGTCTGAGGAGCGCAATGCATGGTACGTCGAGCAGCTTCGCGCCAAGGGAATGACGATCGTCGTACCGTCGGATGAGCTGACCGCCGACCTGCGCAAGGCCGGCAACGCCATGCTTGCCGACTGGCTGCGCCGCAATGGCGCCGACGCGCGCAAAATGATCTCCGCGTACCGGCTGATGTGAGTCGGGAATCTGTCGAGCAGGTACTGCGGACGTCACGACCGGCGCCGCGACGCTGCAACGGAGCAAATGCATGAACACGACCAACGCGTATGCCGCCAGGATGCGAACGCCTTTCGCCGTGCTCGGCATTCGCACGGCGGGGAACCTCGTCACCGCAATCGAGTTTCTTCCACTCACGGAGCGTGCGCACGCACCTCGCGACAAGACTGCGGAACGGGCGGTGCGCGAGATCGAGCGCTACCTCGCCGACCCGCACCATCGCTTTCGCGTGCCGATCGCCCCGGGCGGAACGCCGTTCCGGCGCAAGGTGTGGGATGCGCTCGCCGCCATTCCGGTCGGCGAATCGCGCACCTATGGCGAGCTCGCGCGCCTGCTGCACACCGCGCCGCGCGCAGTGGGCGGTGCGTGCGGCGCCAACCCCATCGCCGTCGTGACGCCCTGCCACCGCGTCGTCGGCACGCACGGCTCGCTCGGCGGGTTCATGGGCGTCACCGCAGGCGACCCGCTTTCCGTGAAGCGCTGGCTGCTGATGCACGAAGGCTACCGCTTCGGCGCCTGACGGGGCGTTAACCGTCGCCATCGACCGTGATGCTTTGTTGCGTGCGAATCTTCTTGCTTGCCTGTGTTCCCTATAGGCGGCGCTCTCGAAAAATCGCTCGCGCCGCGCCTGACGACCGATGGCTCGCTTTCCGCCCCATCAGGATCCCCGGTCTGACCGAATGTCCGACGCGACCAAGCTGATCGACGCGTTCTGCGACCAGGTCTGGCTGCAGGACGGCCTCGCGCCGACCTCGCTCGCGAGCTACCGGCGCGACCTCGGCGGCTGGGCGAAATGGCTGGAGGGCGCGGGGCGCACTCTGCTCGCCGCGCAGCGCGGCGACGTCGAGGGATTCCTCGCTGCGCAATATGCCGGCCGCGCGAAGGCAACGTCGATTGCGCGCCGGCTCTCCTCGCTGCGTCGCTTCTATGCGCTGCAGGTGCAGCAGGGGACGCTCGCCGCGGACCCGACCTTGCGCGTGCGCTCGCCGAAGCTGCCGAGGCGGCTCCCAAAGAACGTTTCCGAAAAGGAGGTCGACGCGCTGCTCGCGGCACCGGTCACGGAAACGGTGCTGGGGCTGCGCGACCGCGCGATGCTCGAAACGCTCTACGCGACGGGGCTTCGCGTGTCCGAGCTCACCGGGCTCAAGATCGCGCAGGTATCGCTCGACATGGGCGTGGTCCGCGTGCTCGGCAAGGGTCGCAAGGAGCGCCTCGTGCCGCTCGGCGAGGAGGCGATCGCGTGGATCAAGCGCTACCTCGCCGAGGCGCGGACGGGGCTCGCCGACGGCGGCAAGAGCGACGCGCTCTTCCTGACCGCGCGACGCACGCCGATGACGCGCCAGGGATTCTGGCTGCTGATCAAGCGCTACGGGAAGAAGGCCGGAATTCCGGCGGCGCGGCTCTCGCCGCACGTGCTGCGCCACGCGTTCGCGACGCACCTCCTCAATCACGGCGCCGACCTGCGCGTCGTCCAGCTGCTGCTCGGGCATGCCGACATCACGACGACGACGATCTACACCCACGTCGCGCGCGAGCGGCTGAAGCAGCTGCACGCGCAGCATCATCCGCGCGGCTGAACCACACCAATGGCGAAGGACAAGCATCCCGCCACCGCGGCCGTCCGCGTGCTGCGCGAGCACGGCGTCGCGTTCACGCATCATCCTTATGCGTGGGAGGAACGCGGCGGCACCGAGGTGTCGGCACGCGAGCTCCGCGTCCCCGAGCACGCGGTGATCAAGACGCTGATCATGGAGGACGATGCGAAGCGCCCGCTCGTCGTGCTGATGCACGGCGATCGCGAGGTGTCGACCAAGAGCCTGGCGCGCCATCTCGGCGTCAAGACCGTGGCGCCGTGCACCCCCATCGTCGCCGACCGGCATTCCGGATACCAGGTCGGCGGCACCAGTCCGTTCGGCACGCGCCGCGCGATGCCGGTGTACATGCAGCGTACGATCGCCGACCTGCCCTACCTCTACATCAACGGCGGTCGGCGCGGCTACCTCGTCGGCATGGCACCCGGCGATCTGATCCGCGTGCTGAAGCCCGTGCCCGCCGAGATCGCGGCATAGCAGGCGCGCCGCCTCCGAATCGCGGACCGCTCAGCTCGCGCGGTGACGCTCGATCGCCACACCGAGCTCCCTCACGCCCGCGATCGGCGCGAGCTTGGCGACGCGAACCTTCACCCAGGGCGCGGCGAACTCGGCGAGCACGATGTCGGCGATCGCCTGCGCGAAGCGCTCGAGCAGCGGATGCGGGTTGTCGGCAGCGAAGGCCTTGATCCGCGCGACGACCTGCGAGTAGTCGAGCGCGTCGGAGAGCTCGCCGGACCGGAATGCCTTGTCGGACGGCATGCCGAACTCGAGGTCGAGGCGGATGTTCTGCGGCATCCGCTTCTCCCATTCCCAGACGCCGATCTTCGCTTCGACGCGAAGATCGTGCACGAAGATCGCATTCGTGTCGGCTTTGCTAGAATCCATGCGCCCATTCTAACGGACGCCGTCCCGCCCCTCGTGCCGCCATGCTCGCATCGCTCCTCTTCGTCGGCGCCGCCTATCTCATCGGATCGGTGTCGTTCGCGGTCGTGAGCAGCAGGCTTCTCGGACTGCCGGATCCGCACACCTACGGCTCCGGCAATCCGGGCGCGACCAACGTCCTGCGCACCGGCAACAAGCTCGCGGCCGCGCTGACGCTCGCCGGCGACGGCGCCAAGGGTTGGCTCGCCGTGTTTCTCGCACAGCAGCTCGGGCCCGCATTCGACGTCGCCGCATGGACCGTGCCGGCCGTGGCGCTGGCAGCGTTCCTCGGCCACCTCTTTCCGGTGTTCCACGGTTTCGCCGGCGGCAAGGGTGTCGCCACCGCGTTCGGCATCATGCTCGCGCTGTCGTGGCCGCTTGCGCTCGCAATGGCGGCGATCTGGGCGGTGATGGCGCTGGGATTCAGGATCAGCTCGCTCGCCGCGCTGACCGCGGCGGCGCTCGCCCCGTTCGGCGCGTTCTATCTGTTCGGCAACACGCCCCCCGCTTGGATCTGGATCCCGATCGCCGCGCTTCTTTTCTGGCGGCACCGGGCGAACATCGCGAAGCTCCTCGCAGGCCGCGAGAGCCGGATCGGGCACTGATTACTTCGCAATCCGGTCCCTTTGCCATGCCGGTTGCGACTGGGTTGAGGATCGGCCCGGCGCCGGTGTTCCCGTCAACGCATGTTCCGGGAGTGGTGGGAGATTTCCGCACCATTCGCATCCCCACGCAGTACAGCGATAGCGCCAGACCGGCCTGACCCCCGAAAGCACGCGGTCAATCAGCCGCCGATGCACGCGGATGAGCGGTTGACCACAGCGGGGGCACACCCTCGGCATCGTTCGATCCGCGTCGTTCGCCTCGAAGCCAGTTTCGATCGCCAAAGACAAGTCCGGGTTCCCGAATCGCCGACGATAGACCCTCCGCCGCCGGAAAGCACGTGATTCGCCGCGAGACGTGGCCAGGCCCCGAGTACGGGGCGGGGCGGCACGCTGCCTGGAATACATGTCGCGCAATGCGGCTTTCCGGGCGGTCGCCTCCGGGGAAGCGCTGCGACTGATCAGCCGCGCGTGCACAGCACGTCGGCGGTAACGTCGAGGAAGTGGGCGATGCGCTCGAAGGGGCACAACGCGGAATGCAGGAGCGCGAGGGCCACGAGGCTCCGTTCGGCGTCCTCCGCCGCGATCACGCGGCGCGGATCGGGCAGGTCGCGCGGGGCTCCGCGCCGGCGGGCCCCTTCGGCGTCGACCGCATTCGCGAGCCATTTGCGGAGCTCAGGGACGAAGACCGACTCGTCTTCGATCGCGATGCGCAACGACTCGAGATCGTCGTCGGCCATGGCGGCGAGCGCGGCTGCAATGTCGGCGCGGTTGCCCATCGGCGAATGCATCGCTCGCGTGACTCCGTCACCGCGGGTCACGCGACGCTCGAGATCCCGGAACCGCTACGCGGGCGCGTGCCAGCCGGCGTCGGCCCAGAGCTCGCCGCTGACCGCGGAATTGACGAGCATGAAGCAGATCGCATCGGCGATCTCCTCGGGGCGGATGAGACGGGAGAGTTGCGTGAACGGCAGGATGTGCTTGCTGATGTAGTCGTCGCCCATCGCGCGCACCATCGGCGTGTCGGTGAAGCCCGGATGGATCAGTCCGCAACGAACGCCGTAGAAGACCGCTTCCTTCATGATCGTGGCGGCCGCGCCTTCGAGGCCGGCCTTGGTGCTTGCATACGAGATCTGGCCGCGGTTTCCCTGCGAGGACACGGAGCCGATGAAGACGATCGCGCCCTGCATGCCTTCGGACGGGTGCCAGCGCTTCAGGCCGCGCGCCGCGCGGTTCTCGGCGATGCGCCCGATCATTTCGAGCGCCCAGTACACCGGCGCGATGAGATTCACGTCGATCACCTGGCGGAAGCGCTCGATCGGATAGATGCGCGCCTTGCCCGTCTCCTTGTCGATCCGGACGGCGAGATCGTCGCGGGTGATCCCCGCGGCCGGCACACACATCGTGACGGTGTCGAACTCGCTGCTGATCGAATCGAAGACGGATGCACGGAACGCCGCATCGGTCGTGTCGCCGCGATACGCGAAGGCAACCTTCCTGCCGGCGTCGGCATTGACTTCGGCGGCGACGCTGTCGATGTTGTCGCCCATGTCGACGAGCGCCAGCGCGCGCACGTTGCGACGCGCGAGTTCCGCGGCGACTGCACGTCCGATGCCGCTCGCTGCGCCCGTGACGACCGCAACCTTACCGGTGATTTCCATTTCCGCTCCTGACCGAATGCTGCACTGCAGCATCCTAACCTCTTTGCGGTGGGATGTCACCGGGTTCGATCAACGCGCCCCGACTCAGGAGACGGACGGTCGGGGACGATCGGCGCCGGCGCGCCTGCCCCGGCACCGGAGTACGATGGCTAGGGGCGCGCGACCGCCGGCGCAGCCGGGGCGCCAGGGGTGGTGAGCGACGCCAGCTCCCAGCGCGGCCGGACCGAGAACTCGATCGCGCCGGTCGCCGCGTCGCGCAGCCGCAGCGCCCCGACCAGCGCGATCATCGCACCGTTGTCGGTGCAGAACGCAAGGTCCGGGAAGAAGAGGCGGGCCCCGCGCCGCGCCGCCGCGGCAGAAAGCGCCGCACGAAGCTCGGCGTTCGCGCCGACTCCGCCGGCGACGACCAGCCGGTCGTGTCCGGTCGCGTCGAGCGCCGCCAGCGCCTTCGCGACCAGGACGTCGACGACGGCGTGCTGGAATTCGCGGGCAATGTCGGCTTTCCGGGCCGAATCGAGCACTCCCGCGGCCTCGGCGCGGCGCACCTGCGTCAGGACCGCCGTCTTCAAGCCGCTGAAGCTCATCGCGAGATCGCCGCTATCCCTCATCGGCCTCGGCAGCGCCACGGCGCCGTCGCGGCCGTCGCGCGCGAGACGCGCGATCGACGGAC
The DNA here is from genome assembly GCA_963717695.1 of uncultured beta proteobacterium. Classification (GTDB taxonomy): domain Bacteria; phylum Pseudomonadota; class Gammaproteobacteria; order Burkholderiales; family Casimicrobiaceae; genus CAIWHR01. Next base: position 67,430 of record CAVQWR010000008.1, read on the forward strand.
CGCCCGGGTACGGAAGGCCCAGGAGTTGCGCCGTCTTGTCGAAGGCCTCGCCCGCGGCGTCGTCCAGCGTATCGCCCAACAGGCGGTAGCGCCCGACGCCGGCGACCTCGATCAGCTGCGTGTGCCCCCCCGACACCAGCAGGGCAACGAACGGGAATTCGGGCTTCGGGTCGGACAGCAGCGGCGACAGCAGGTGGCCCTCCATGTGGTGGACGCCGATGACCGGACATCCGAGCGCGTAGCCCAGTGCGCTTGCGACACTCGCGCCGACGAGCAGCGCGCCGGCGAGACCGGGTCCCTGCGTGTAGGCGATGCCGTCGAGCTCGCCGGGAACCGTGCCCGCGTCGCGCAGCACCCGCTGCGCCAGCGGGACGACCCGCCGGACATGATCGCGCGATGCAAGCTCGGGCACGACGCCGCCGTAGGCCTCGTGCATCGCGACCTGCGAGTGCAGCGCGTCGGCCAGGAGCCCGCGCTCCGTGTCGTAGACCGCGAGGCCGGTCTCGTCGCAGGAGGTTTCGATGCCGAGGACGCGCATGGGAGGTGTGGGGGTGAAGGATGCCGGGCAGGCGCGGTCTCGAGGAAAACCCCCGGTCGATACGATACAGGATCGATACGGCGCGCCATGACCCGAAAACCCGACCTGCGCCGCCGGTTCCTCATCCACCGGTCATGGTTGCGGCAGGCGGCAGAGCCTGTTAAAATTCAAGGCTGTCGAAAAGATTGGCACCGCCAAAGGATACGTTTACATGCCCAGCGTTCGAGTTCGTGAGAATGAGCCTTTTGAAGTGGCGTTGCGCCGCTTCAAGCGCACCATCGAGAAGACCGGTCTCCTGACCGAGCTTCGCGCGCGCGAGTTCTACGAGAAGCCCACGTCCGAGCGCAAGCGCAAGCTCGCGGCGGCGGTGAAGCGTCACTACAAGCGCCTGCGCAGCCAGCAGCTGCCGCCGAAGCTCTACTAGGGCGCGGCCCGCATTGCAGGCAGGCGAAGGGGCGAAGCGATTCGCCCCTTTTTGTTTTTCGTGCGAAAGGATCCGGCATGACGCTGAAGGCGAAGATCACCGAGGACATGAAGACTGCGATGCGGGCCCACGACACGGCGCGCCTCGCGACGATCCGGATGCTGCTCGCGGCGGTGAAGCAGCGCGAGGTCGACGAGCGGATCGAGCTCACCGATGCCGACGTGGTGGCGGTCATCGAGAAGATGATCAAGCAGCGCAAGGACTCGATCACGCAGTTCGAGGCCGGGCACCGGATGGACCTCGCCGACATCGAGCGTGCCGAGACGGCGGTGCTGGCGGGCTACATGCCGGCGGCACTGTCGGAGGCGGAGATCGACGCGGAAATCGCGTCCGCACTGGCCGCCACCGGAACCGGCGGAATGGCCGCGATGGGCAAGGTGATGGCCATCCTGAAGCCTAAGCTCGCCGGTCGCGCCGACATGGCGGCCGTCTCGGCAAGGGTGAAGGCGAGGCTCGCCGGCTGAGTTTCGGAGCGCCGACGGATGGCCGTCGCCCTCCCCTTCGCTGGCCCGGGATTTGCCTCCTTTCCGAGCGGCGCAGGTTGCCTATAATCCTTGCATTCCCTGCCGTGTGAAGCATCCGGGCGGCCCCTTGGCGGGGTCGCCCGCGATGCCGCACTTCGGCGGCACGCCGCAGTGCTTGCAGCGTCAAGTCGATGATTCCGAACGATTTCATACAAACGCTGCTGTCCCGCGTCGACATTGTCGACGTCGTCGACCGGCTCGTTCCCCTCAAGAAGGCCGGCGCCAACTACGTCGCCTGCTGCCCTTTCCACAGCGAAAAGACGCCCTCGTTCACCGTCAGTCAGCCAAAGCAGTTCTATCACTGCTTCGGCTGCGGCGCCCACGGCACCGCCATCGGCTTCCTGATGGAGTTCAGCGGCAAGACGTTTCCGGAGGCGGTGGAGGAGCTCGCGCGGGACGCCGGGGTCGAGGTGCCGCGGGTCGAGGCGCGCCCGGGCGAAGCGGAGCGTCGGGAACAGGCACAGGATCTCGCCGGCCTGCTGCTCGCGGCCGCCAAGTTCTATCGGGCGGCGCTGAAGGACGCCCCGCGCGCCATCGAGTACCTCAAAGGCCGCGGACTGACCGGCGCGATCGCCGCGCATTTCGGCATCGGCTACGCGCCCGACGGCTGGCAGCCGCTCGCCGCAGCCTTCGAGCGCTACGACGATCCGGAGCTGGAGACGGCCGGTCTCGTCCTGGCCGGGGATGCCGGCAAGCGCTACGACCGATTCCGCGACCGGATCATGTTCCCGATCCACGACAGCCGCGGCCAGGTCATCGGTTTTGGCGGCCGCGTGCTGGGCGACGGTGAGCCAAAATACCTTAACTCCCCGGAAACACCCCTCTTCTCCAAGGGACGTGAGCTCTACGGCCTCTATCTTGCACGCAACGCGATTCGCGACGCCGGCAAGGTGATCGTGGTCGAAGGCTACATGGACGTCGTCGCGCTGGCGCAGCACGGCGTCGATTACGCGGTGGCCACGCTCGGCACCGCAACCACGCCGATCCACGTCCAGAAGCTGCTGCGGCAGTCCGACCGGGTGATCTTCTGCTTCGACGGCGATACGGCCGGACGCAAGGCGGCGTGGCGGGCGCTCGAGAACGCCCTGCCGGCGCTGGTCGACGGCAAGAACGCCGGCTTCCTCTTCCTGCCGGACGGCGAGGACCCGGACGATTACGTCCGCGCTCGTGGCAAGGCTGCATTCGAGGCGCTGATCGAGCGCGCGACCCCGCTGTCCGAGTACCTGCTCGCCGAGCTTTCCGCGCGGCACCCGCCCGTGAATGCCGAGGGACGCGCCGCACTGGTCACCGCCGCCCGGCCGCTGCTAGCCCAGATCACCGCGCCCGTGATGGCAGCTCTGCTGCGCCGACGCCTGGCGGACCTTACCGGGCTTCCCGAAGTCGAGCTCAAGGATCTGCTGCGCCCCCAGGGCCATGAGCGGCAGCCCGTCCACGCGGCGCCGGCGGCGGAAGGGCGCCCCCGCGCGCGAACGGGACCCGGTCGCTCCGGCCAGCGCGAGAAGCCGTCGCTCGTCCGCGAGATGATCCAGGCGCTGCTGTTGCAGCCCGACCTCGCCCACACGGTCGTCGTGCCCCGACCGGCCGATGGAACGCCCGAAGGTGCCGCGCTGGCGGCGCTCGTCGATTTCTGCACCGATTGTGAGCACCCACTGACCACGCCCGGGGTATTTCAGCATTTCGTGGGCACGCTCCACGAGCGTGTGCTGTCGAAAGCATTGGCAACCGCCGAGGATCACGGCATCACCGCGGAACAGGCGGCCCAGCACCTCGTCGCCGGCGTCGCACGGTACTGGTCGCAGGCGCAGCTGGCCGGGCGCCCCGTCGCGGCGGAGGTGCCGACCGCCGACGCCAAGCCCGAGGATGCCGAGCGCCTTCGGCAGCTCGAAATCGTGCGCCGGGCGTCGGCCCCGGCGTCCCACCCGGCGCCAGATCGGAGCCGGTCGTGACGAGCCGGTATTCGTGCCACGACGCCGGCGCCGCACGCGTGCCGAATGGATCGAGTGCAGCTGCACAGAATTGCCTATCCGCATGTTATGATTTGAGGTTTTCCCGATCGCACCCATATTGGATGCGATCGCACCTTGGACTCCCACGATGACCATGGCCAAGAAGCCCGCCCGCAAGTCCGCCGCCAAATCCCGGAAACCCGTCGCGAAGAAGACCGCGTCGCGCACCCATCCGAAGGCACCCGCGAAGAAGAAGGCTGCGCGCCCCGCGCCCAAGCCGAAGGCGAAAAAACCTGCGTCCGCGCGGCCGGCTGCGAAAAAGAAAGTCGTGGCGAAGAAGCCCGTCGCGAAGGCCAAGGTCACAAAGCCGGCTCCGAAAGCAAAGCCGCACGCCAAAGTTGCCGCGAAGCCTGTCCCCAAGGTCGTCGCGAAGGTCCCGCCCAAGGTCGCCGGCAAGGCCGTCGTCACCGCGAAGCCCGCCGGCAAGGCAGTCGTCCCGCCCGTCGTGCTGCCGAAGGGCGCCAAGGGCATTCCGGCCGCCGTCGCCGCCAAGGGCGCGAAGGCCGCGGTCGCCGCAGCTCCCGGCAACAAGCCGACGCCGAGCGAGATTGCCGCGCGGATCGCCGGCAAGCGCGCCGAGGACGCCGCCAACAAGAAGGGCCGCAACGGCAAGCACGCCGAGATCGCGCCGCGCGTCCTCACGCCGGCCGACGTCGAGGCGCGCAAGCGCCGCCTCAAGAATCTGATCGTGCTCGGCAAGGAGCGCGGCTTCCTGACGTTCGCGGAAATCAACGACCACCTGCCCGACGACGTCCTCGATGCGGAACAGATCGAGGGCATCATCAGCATGATCGGCGACATGGGGATCCAGGTCTACGACGAGGCCCCCGACGCCGAGACCCTGCTGATGTCCGATGCGGCGCCGACCGCACCCGCCGAGGACGTCGAGGAAGCCGCCGAAGCGGCCGTCTCGACGCTCGACTCCGAATTCGGCCGCACGACCGACCCCGTCCGCATGTACATGCGCGAAATGGGCTCGGTCGAGCTCCTCACGCGCGAAGGCGAGATCGAGATCGCGAAGCGCATCGAGGAAGGCCTGAAGCACATGATCATGGCGATCTCCGCGTGCCCGATGACGGTCGCGCAGATCCTCGAGCTCGCCACCAAGATCGAGAAGGACGAGCTCAAGATCGATGACCTCGTCGACGGGCTGATGGACTTCAACGAGCAGCTCGCGACGTTGGAAGACACCGCCGACGAAACGGAGGAGGAAGAGGACGAGGGCGACGCCGGCGCGATCGCGGCCGAGAACCTCGAGCGACTCAAGGTCGCCGCGATGGCGCGCTTCGCCGTCATCCGCCGCCACTTCACGCGCATGCTCGCGGTGCTGCAGAAGGAAGGCCACAAGTCGCCGAAGTACCTCGAGCTGCAGAAGAAGATGCAGGCCGAGCTGATGCAGATCCGCTTCTCGGCGCGCCAGGTCGAGAAGCTGTGCGACTCCGTGCGCCACGAGGTCGACAACATTCGCCAGATCGAGCGCAAGATCCAGGACCTCGTCGTCAACAAGGGCGGCATGCCGCGCCCGGACTTCATCCGGAAATTCCCGGAGCACGAGACGAGCCTGCGCTGGATCGACCGCGAAGTCGCCGCGCACCACAACTTCAGCGAGCAGCTCGGCAAGTATCGCCAGGCGATCGTCGAGCAGCAGCAGAAGCTGCTCAACCTGCAGGGCCGCGTGATGATCCCCTTGAAGGACCTGAAGGAGATCAACAAGCAGATGTCGACGGGCGAGGCGCGCGCGCGCAAGGCCAAGCGCGAGATGACCGAGGCGAACCTGCGCCTCGTGATCTCGATCGCGAAGAAGTACACCAACCGCGGCCTGCAGTTCCTCGACCTGATCCAGGAAGGCAACATCGGCCTGATGAAGGCCGTGGACAAGTTCGAATACCGCCGCGGCTACAAGTTCTCGACGTACGCGACGTGGTGGATCCGGCAGGCGATCACGCGCTCGATCGCCGACCAGGCGCGCACCATCCGCATCCCGGTGCACATGATCGAGACGATCAACAAGATGAACCGCATCTCGCGGCAGATCCTGCAGGAGACGGGCCAGGAGCCCGATCCGGCGCTGCTGGCGGAGAAGATGGAGATGCCGGAGGAGAAGATCCGCAAGATCCTCAAGATCAGCAAGGAGCCGATCTCGATGGAGACGCCGATCGGCGACGACGACGACTCGCATCTCGGCGACTTCATCGAGGATCTCTCGACGGTGTCGCCGTCGGATGCCGCCGTCAACGCGAGCCTGCGCGACGTCTGCAAGGACATCCTCGACACGCTGACGCCGCGCGAGGCGAAGGTGCTGCGCATGCGCTTCGGCATCGAGATGAACACCGACCACACGCTGGAGGAAGTCGGCAAGCAGTTCGACGTCACGCGCGAGCGCATCCGCCAGATCGAGGCGAAGGCGCTGCGCAAGCTGCGCCACCCGTCGCGGTCGGAGAAGCTGCGATCGTTCCTCGAGGGAGAATGATCCGGTCGGTTCGACCTTGCCCTGACCTTCAGGAGCACAAGACGCCCCGGCTTCCCCGGGGCGTCTTGCGTTTCCGGGCGGGCCGGCCCCTTTCTCCCGCGAAGGGAAAACGCCGCGATGGATCTCCACAGGCGCTGAATTCGCTGCGTATCCGCCGTCGCCGGACCGCTCCTCGCCGCCACGCTTGACGCGGCGACGCTGCGGGCCAGGGAACGATGCCATGCCTGCGCGCCGGCGGACGGCGCAGTGCCGCGGCAGGGGCATTGACTGTATGCGACGCCGAGGGAATCATCGCGGGTACTTTCGTTCCGGGAGGGCGGGATGCTCTGCAAGCGAAATGTATTTCGTGGTCGAACGGCCGGATTGATGCTCCTCGTTCTGGTGCTGCTCGCCTTTTTCGCCGGCAGGAGCCGCGCGGCCGGGAGCTCGGACGACCGGGACAACTCGACGCCCGTCGCCTGGTGGGCGATTTCGGGCCAGACCGATGCCGACGTCAATGCGTTCCTCAGCGCCAACAACGCCCGCCTGGTCGATATCCAGCTGGAGGCTCTGGCAACTCCGCATCGCTTCGCCGCCACCTACGTCAGCAACACCGGCGCCTACGCAAGAAGCTTCTGGTGGTACTACGACGTCGACGCAACCACGCTCAACCTGCTGGTGACGAACAACAACGCGCGCCTGATCTCGTTGAAGGCCTATGACATCGGTGGAGGGCAGCTCCGCTTCGCTGTCGTCATGATCCCCAACACCGGCGCGGATGCCAAGGCCTGGTGGTGGTACTACAACGCCACGGTCGCTGATCTCAATGCGATTGCGCAGAACAACAACGCCCGCCTCGTGCAGGTCAACTCATACGTGATTGGAGGCGTCACCCGTTATGCGGCGGTGCTGATTGCGAACACCGGTGCCGATGCCAGGAGCTGGTGGTGGTACGTCAATGCAACCCCCATCGATATCAGCACGTTCCTCAGCGCAAACCAGGCCCGCCTGTACGATTTGGACCGGGACCCGGCGACCGGGAAATACAACGCCATCATGGTGGGTTGCGCCGCCGGATGCCCGGCGTCGTGGTCGTTCTACGATACCACCGGCCAGGCGCTGCTCGACAATTCAACGCAGGAGGGCTCGCGCGTCATCGACCTCAATACCCATCCCGGCTGCGGATCCACCTGCTTCTCCTACGTGCTGATCAACAACTCGCCCAGCCTGGTTCACGCGGTATCGCGGAAAATCCACGGGAGTGCCGGCACGTTCGACCTTGTGCTCGCCGCGACGCCGACCATTCCGACGACGGAGCCCCGGCAGAGCAGCCCCGGCGGCGCCCACAGCGTCGTATTCCAGTTTGATGCGCCGGTGACGAGCGGCACGGCAGCGGTCACCGCAGGCGTGGGTGTCGCCGGCACCCCGAGCTTCAGCGGAAATGAAATGACCGTTCCGATCACGGGAGTCGCCAATGGGCAGTACGTGACGGTCGCAGTTAGCAATGTCGGCTCGACGGGCATCGGCGCCGGAGGCGTCGGTGCGGTCCGCGTCGGATTTCTGGCCGGCGACGTCAACGGCAGTCGGGCCGTGTCGCTGGCCGATCTGCTGCTCGTGAACTCGGTGCTGACGCAGGGAGTCACCGCGTCGAATTTCATGCGCGACGTCAACGTCAGCGGCACGCTTACGCTCGCGGACAAGCTGATCGTCAACTCGAAACTGACACAGGCGCTGCCGGCGCCATGATCTGTTCGCCGACGACCGCGTCCACGAAAGAACGCCCCGGCCCGCCGGGGCGTTTGCATTTTCTCGGGAAGCTCCGGTTACTCGGCGAAGCAGTAGAGGTATCCGGCGCTGCCCGTCTTCTTGAGCAGCTCGATGCTGCATCCCGCGGTCGCGTGCGACGAGTTCCAGGACAGCGCGGGTGGGCTGGTGTCGAGGCCCGTGCGATCGGAGTGACCGACGATCGCCGAGCCGTCCCCGCTCTTGGTCCAGTTGCCGCAGGTCTTGTCCTCCGCGCCAACGAAAGCCGTGCCGTCGGGCTGCGAGCCCGTCAGGATGTCGTGCTCGTTCGGCGTGTCGCCGCGGCCGTTCACGACGCCTCCCTTTTCGGTGAGCGCAGTCTGCTTGGTGAGGTTGTTGCTGCCGTGCAGATCCGCGACGTCCTTCGCGATCACGACGCCCTTCGCGTTCTGCCACGGGCCCTTGCCGATGCGATCCCTGGCGTTGATCGCGGGCGTGGACCCGGCCGCCTGCGTGCTGAGGTACGCGTGCCACTTCTTCGCACCCGCTCCCGCCGCCGCAGCCAGCGTCTGGCAATGCGTGTCGGCGCCGGCAAGGCCGCCGTAGTCGGCCCCTTTGCCCGAGCCCGCGCTCGCGACGAAGAACGACATCGACGGCGACTGCGCGAACGCCGTGCCGGCGGCGCACACGAGAACTGCCGCCGCGAGCGTGGTACGAATGATTACGTTCATGCCAATCCTCCATGGATTCCATTCGTTCTTGATCCGGGCAGGCTTGTCGCCTGCTCCGCCGGCGAGCGCGCGATTCAAATCGGGCCGCGTGCGAGCCGCTGCCACCGGCCGCGCGCCAGCCAACAGGCGCCGAGCGCGATTATTCCAGCTGCCGGATACCGGCGCCATCGTCGCGACGACGCCGCAATGTTCAGGCGAGCTCCAGCACCATGCTGACCTGCTCGGGCTCGTGCGGATCGTCGTGGGTGACGAAGCCCAAGCCTTCGGTGAAACGGATCATCTTGGGATTGTTGCGCAGCACTGCGCCTTCGAGGCGAACGAGGCCGCGCCGCTTCGCCGCCGCGATCAGCCGCCGCATCAGCACGCGCCCGACGCCGCGCGTCTGCCACGCGTCGGCGACGACCACGGCGAACTCGGCGCTTTCGCCGTCCGGGTTCTCGATGTAACGCGCGACGCCGACGATCGCAGGAGCGATGTCGGTGTCGATGAGCGCGATCAGCGCGAGCTCACGGTCGTAGTCGACCTGCGTGAAGCGCGCGAGCATCGCCGGCGTCAGCTCCTGCAGCCGGTAGAAGAAGCGGAAATAGCGCGTCTGCTCGGACAGCCCTTCCACGAACTGCCGCTCGAGCGCGGCGTCCTCCGGCCGGATCGGGCGGACGTGCATCGGCGTGCCGTCGGCGAGGCTCACGTCCTCGATCCACTCCACCGGGTACGGGTGGATCGCCATGTGACGATATGCCTGCACGCGCACTTCGCGCTTGGGATCGATGACGACGTGCGCGCTTCCGATCACGGCGCCGCGCTCGCCGACGCGAACCGGATCAAGCCGGAGCGAGCGGATCCACGGGAGCGCACAGACGAGGCTCGACACCTGCAGCAGCACGTGCGCGAGGGCCTCGAGCGACGGCGTCACCGTGTGGCCCGCGCGAAGTGCCGCGGCAATGCGCGTGCGCTCGATGACGTCGAGCGCGAGCCGCCGGTTGAGCGGCGGCAGCAGCACCGAACGGTCGCGGTCGACCAGTGCCGCGCTGCCCCCGTTGCCGAAGGTGATAACCGGCCCGAACACGGCATCGGTGTGGACACCGATCGCGACGTCGCGGCTGACGGCGATGTCGGCGGTCTTCTGCTCCTTGCGCACGACGACCGGGACGATCGCGCCCGGGCGCCGCTGCGGTCGGACGACCTTCTCGAGCTCCGCCCACGCCTTCGCCAGCATCCTGCCATCGCGGAGCTGCGTGCGCAGCGGCGGCGGCGCGTGCGGGAATAGCGCCGGCGTCTCGAGCTTGATCGACACGGGGTAGCCCATTCGCCGCGCGTCGGCCTGCGCTTCCTCGAGCGTGGCGGCGAGCGCCGCAGGCGCAATCGGCAATCCGAAGGCGGCGAGGAGCTGATGCGTCTCGATGTCGTCCAGCACGGTGCGGCTCGCCGCGACGGCACGATCGCGGATTTCGTGCAGCAACCGGAGGTTCAGTGGCTGCGGCTCGGGCTGGGGCGGCGCCACTTCGAGCAGCCATTCCTGGTTGCGGCGATAGGCGGCGAGAAACGAAAACGCCTCGACTGCGGTCTCCGGCGTGATGAGGTTCGGCACGCCGCCCGCTTCGAGCGCACTCCGCACATCGCGGTTGTCGAGCGTGCCGAGCCAAGCGCCCAGCACCGGCTTGCCCGACGTGCGCGCGACCGCGGCGACGGCGCGCGCCGAGTCGGTGGCGCCGACCAGCGGCCGCTGCACGTGGATCGCGAGCACGGCGTCGACCGCCGGGTCGTTCAGCACGACGCCCACGGCGGAGGCGAGCCGCTCGGCCGGCGCATCGCCACGTACATTGACAGGATTCGCGAGCGGGATGTGCTCGGGCAGGATCGCCACCAGCGCTTCCTCGGTCTTGCGCGAAAAGCGCGCGAGCGCCACCCCGCGGTCGAACGCGCAGTCGGCGGCGAGCGTTCCCGGCCCGTGCCCGTTGGTCACGATCGCGAGATGATCTCCGCGCGGAATGCGGCCGGTCGACAGGATCCGCGCCGCGGCGAAGAGCTGCGCATATGTCGCCACGCGCACGGTGCCCGCCCGTTTCATTGCGGCGTCGAACACGACGTCGGGCGATGGCGCGTCCGGATCGCTGTCGTGGACTGCCGTTTCCGTCGACCGGCCCGCGCGCAGCACGAGGACGGGCTTCGTGCGCGCCGCGGCCCGCAGCGCGGAGAGAAAGCGGCGCGCGTCGCGCACCTGCTCAACGTAGAGCAGGATCGCGTCGGTGCCCGGGTCCTGAAGCAGCGCGTCGAGGAGCTCGCCGAAGTCGACGTCGTATGCGCCGCCCAGCGCGACGACGGTGGAGAACCCGAGGCCGAGCGGCCCCGCGAAATTGAGCATGGCCGTGCAGACGGCACCCGACTGCGCGATCAGCGCGAGGCGCCCCGGATGCGCGCCGATCGCGCCCAGCGTCGCGTTGAAACCGACGTCGGTGCGGATCACGCCAAAGGCATGGGGGCCAAGGATGCGGATGCGCAGCTTGCGTGCGGTGGCCATGATCTCGCGCTGCCACTTGCGAGCGGCGTCCTCGTCCCCTGGAGGCGCCGAGAAGAGGATGGCCGCCTTGACACCCGCGCGCGAGGCATCGGCCAGCACCGACGTCACTGCGGCGCAGGGCACGGCGATCAGCGCGAGCTCGACCGGCTTGCCGATCGCGTAGATCGAAGCGTAGCTCTTGCGCCCGAGCACCCTGCGATGCTTCGGATTGACGAAGTAGATGTCGCCCTTGAATTCCGCTTCGAGCAGGTTTTCGACGATGACCCGGCCTAGGGAGCCCAGCTTGTGCGACGCGCCGAGCACCGCGACCGACGCGGGCATCAACAACGGTCGCAAGTAATGGTGGAGCGTGGGCATGGGCCGAAGGGTCCTGGTGGTCGGAGAGGCGACGGCGCCGGAACGGCGGCAGCAAGGGCTTGCGGCTCGGCGCGACCCGCCTCGCAATTCCTGGGCGCTCCCGCGTCGCAGACGCCGCGCCGGGACTCGCGTCGCGAATTCCGCCGCCCCGCATTGTACCGGGCGGTGCCGCCGCGCGATAAGCGGCATCACCGCGCCGTCGTGGTGCGCCGTTTCAGCGTGGTGCGGGCGGACATGTTGGCCGGACTTGCGACACGGCGCCGCATCGACACCCATTGCGTCGTCCCGAACCGGCGCGAGCATCGGGGGGACGACGCTCGCGCGAGCGCCGCCGCGCCCTGCGTCCGATCGCCGCGTCCGCGTAGTGTCTTGATCTCCCGCAAGGTTCGCTCGCCGATACGGTTCGACATTAACGATGTGGCCTGCGGGTCCGGAGTCAAAAAATGGAAACGTTCGACAGGGTGAACGAATGAGACCGAGAGTCCTTGCACTCATCCTTGCGGCGGCCGGGGTCGCATTCAGTGCGGCAGCCCAGGCAGCGCCACCGCTGGCGTGCAGCAATTACGCGACCGTCGCCGCGTGGGCCGCCGCGGGTTCCTGCGTGGACAATCTGGATGGCGACCTGCTGCTGACCTATGTCTCGTCGTCTGGCCTTTTCCCCGCGACCGCCGGCTTCAGCGTTGCGGAAGTCGAGCTCGCCGGCACCGATCTCTACGTCATCAGCTTCGACTTCTCCGGCTCCGGCTGGGCGGGCGGCGGCGGCATCCAGTACCGCCTCACGTCGCTCAACCAGGAACGCATCGCGAGCGCGAGCCTCGACACGCTGGTGCAGGGAACGGGCGCGGTCGCGACCAAGGCATTGTTCGATATCGGCGGCGCGACGCCATTCCTGACGCTCACGAGCACCAACGGCTCGCGCGATCCGGCGAGCGGCGAGACGCCCTTCGCGCCGCGGGCGTCGCTGCTCGTGTCCGAGAACTTCAACCAACCCGGGACGGCGGTGTTCTTCCACTCAGACAACACGGCGGCGGCAGTGCAGGTCCCGGCGCAGGGAGTGCCCGTCGATTCGCCATGGGTGCTCGCGCTGCTGGTGCTTTTCCTGGCACTCGCCGGCGCAAACCGACTTGGGAGGCGCGACCGCTGAAGAGCCGACGCCATCCGACATGCAGTCGTTATCGAGAGGTGCGCAAATGAAAACCAGACAACTTGCAGTCATCGTCGCCGCACTCGGGCTTGCATTCAGCGCGGGCGGTTCTGCGGCACCATTGGCATGCAGCAACTACGCAACCGTCGCCGCGTGGGCGAGCGCCGGGTCCTGTGTGGACAACACCGATGGGGACTTGCTGCTGACCTACGTTTCGTCCACCGGGCTATTCCCCCTCAACGTCGGCTTCAATGTCGCCGAGCTCGACCTTGGCGGCATCGATCTGTACAACATCGGCTTCGACTTCGGCACTGCGGGATGGGCGGGAGGAGGCGGCATCCAATACCGCCTGACATCGCTCAATCCGGAGCTCATCAACGGCGCGAATTTCGACACCATCGTGGCCGGTGCCGGCGCACTGGCGACAAAGGCCCTGTTCGACGCCGGTTCCGCGGCGCCCTTCCTGACGCTCACGAGCACCAACGGCTCGCGCGACCCCGGCAGCGGCGAAACGTCCTTCGCCCCTCGCCTCTCGCTGCTGGTGTCCGATTTCTACAATCTGACGCAGACGGCCCTGTTCTCGCACGGCGACAATTCGTTCAGAGTCGTCCCCGAACCGGGCACGCTCGCGCTGCTCGGGCTCGGTCTCGCAGTACTTGCGGCAACACGCCGGCGCAAGCTGGCCTGATCGCGGCACGCGCTTGCCGACCCCGCCCTCCCGGGCGGGGTTTTCACGTGTGGCCCTTTGCCGCAGCACGCATATGGGGCGGTCATGCAGCCGCACGCGGCATTTGTGCGCGCGGTGCCGGTACCTTTGTGCCGTTGAATTGGCGAACGACACAGGGGATGAATTGCGTCATCCCCATGACGATAGCGCCGCGCGTGCTTCCCGGCCTAACGTGGGCCGTCCGAATCACAACAGGCAAACACCATGACCACCGAAAGAGTCAGCGACTACACCCGCTCCGTTAGCTTGCTGCCGAAGGGCGTCGAAACCGGACGCGCATTCGAGGCGCTGCATTTCGCCGGCAGCGACGTGATGGAGCGGAAGCCTATGCCAGCGCGCATTGGCGCGGCGAGGCGTCAATGGCGTTAAAGTCTGCTGTTGCCGCGATGCTTAGCACGGATGGCGGCGGCGCACTGGCGCAAGCGGTCACGCTCAGCGAATTCGCTGCTTTGGTCCGCGGCGCAACGGTGCTCGACAATCCGCCGATTCCTTGGCGGCGCGCGCCGGAGAATGTGCAGCTTCCTGCCGTTACTGGCGACATCAACGCCTATCGGGTTGCAGAGGGCGGCGCGAAGCCGGTAGGGAAGTTTTCCGCGACGCTGGTGAAGCCGACGATGCGCAAGATCGTCGCTGACATCGTGGTCACGGACGACCTTGTGCGCATGGGCAACCCGGTGGCGCAGCAGATGTTTGCCACCGAGCTCGCCGGTGCCCTTGCGGCGCAGACTGACCAAAGGGCGCTAAATCCGAATTACGGCGACGGCATGGCTGCTGCAGGAACCGGGTTTTCATCGACGGCCGCCACCATTGCAGGATTCGACAGCGATATCCGGCATTGTCTGCGTGTCGTCGGCGGATCTAGCGGCGATGGCCACGGTGGCGGACTGCGCAATGCGATTTGGATCACGTCGCAGGGCATCCTTTCCTTCATGGCGATGTTGCGCACGACCGCCAATGAATTTGCGTATCCGAGTTTGAGCCTGCCGCGCCCGACGCTGGCCGGCCTGCCGGTCTATGTCAGTGCCGGCGCCGATGCGGGCGGGTCTCCGCTTGAAGGAATTCTGAGCCTGTGTGACCCGACGCAGGTAATCGTTGCCGGGGGGAATGGTCCGATGCCATTGTCGATTGCGAAGTCTGCGTCCATTGAACTCGCGGACAATCCGGCAACGCCGAACACGTCGAACGTCAGCCTTTTTCAGAGCAATCTCGTATGTCTCAGGGCGGAACGGTACATCGGAATTTTGCCGGTGTCGCAATATGCGATCTGCACGATCGACAACGTTGACGTGAATTACTGATCCCGCGCCATGGCCGACACAACGACGCAAGCGGCGGATGGAGTGTTCCGCGCGGTCGAAGGCTTCGTCGAGCGCCGGCTCGCGCCGCTCGAGGATCGCGCGGCGTTGCTCGAGAATCGCGTGCACGAGCTCGGCGCTCGACAGGCCGCGCCGGTTGCGATCGAGCCGCAGGCCCCGCCGACGCCTTACTCGTGGCGATTCGAGATTGTCCGCGACCCGCAAACCGATCTGATCTCCGAAGCGATAGCGCAGCCCATTACGCCATGAGCAACGACATAGAATCATTGGCCGACAAAGTCTTTCGCGCGGTCAAGGCCTACGTTGACAAGCGCACCGCGGCGCCCGCGGTTTCATCGCTGCGGTTGATCGATCAACGTATGCAGGAACTCGCCGCGCGGGTTGATTGCGCGGAGACAAGCATCGACGCGCATCGCCGTCACCTGCAGAATCTTGAGGGCAAGCTCAACAAGATGAAGGCCGACACATGATCGACGGCGCGGAATTCGTGGGCATCGACGAAGTCGTCTTCCGCGAGGCACAACAGAGGCTTGTCATTCGCGTGCTGATGTCTGACGGCTCGATCCGAAGCGTGTATTGGCACGCTGCCGATCTCGTTGCCTTGACGGTGCAGACCGCGCCGCCGACGCACATACCGACGAGCCTGGCGCTGCAATAATGGCTGCGGCACCGCTTACCCGCTCGTCGGCATAGCCCCAACTGGCTGAGGACCGACTAATCACATTGACGCGATCGACCCCCCGGGCGCAGAGTAGCCGCGCCACGTAGCCAATTGCGAGCAATGGGGGGGAATCATGATAAGAGCGCGGACACTGGTGCTATCCGTCATCTTCACATTAGCCCTGATGGGTTGTGACAAGCAATTCCCGCAATTTCACCCCGTAACCCGCACGCCATGCGTCGGGGCAGTGTGCACGATCAAAGTCACAGTCAGTGGGGATTGCTCGAAGCCGAGCGACATTACCGTAGACGACCCGGACTTCCAGGTCAAAAATAAACATCAGAATCCGAATCCAAAACCGCGGATCGTATGGGAACTCCAGAACTATCCGGATTTCGAATGGGTGCCGGCAGTGCCCGACAGCGTAACGGCCGGCGGAATCACGTTTTTTGCGAAGCCGGCTCCACCTACGCCCGCGGCGCCCCCGGAAAAGGAATTCAAGAATCCAAAAAGCAATGGACCCAGGTACGAGCTTACGGATGAAAATTCACCAGAGGTCGAGACCCCCTACCAGTACGACATCCACCTTCAGACGAAACACGGGACGAGGGTTTGCGCCGTCCTGGATCCGGTAATCAAGAACGGAGCGTCGTGATTTAAGTTTCACGCGAGCGGCGCGCGCGGCGTGGCTAGCGTCATCCGTTTCGTTTGGTGGAGTGCGCGCGCATCAACGGGAGCCGCACAATCGTTGCATGGCGCCGGCCGATTTCGAATTCGTGCTCCTGCACCGCGATTACGTGCTAGCTTGTCGAGAGGCAGGCGTCGAGCCGTTAACTTTAGTCGCGCTGCGACGGCGTATCGCGGCACTAACGGACACTCAGCAGCCTAGGCAGCACTAGTCCGTCGTGATCCACGACTCTAGCGCTCTTCTACCTGCACGTCGTTTGAACGGTGCCAGCTACCATCATGCTCGTGCAGTTGACCGTGGGTGACGATTGCACCGGGACGAAAGCCTTCATCGGCGGCGCAACATATGCTGGTTTCGGCGCTGCGTAGTTGTTGATGACCGTGGTGCGCGATGGGGTCCCGGCGGAACCTTCGGCGTAGCCTTGCGCGGCACCCATGAGGACAGCACCCAGCAGTTCCAATAAAAAGCTGCTGTCATTACTGCTGGCCTGGGCCTGGGCCTGGGCCTGGGCCTGCGCCTGGGCCTGGGCCTGCGCCTGGGCCTGGGCCTGCGCCTGGGCCTGCGCCTGGGCCTGGGCCTGCGCCTGCGCCTGGGCCTGCGCCTGGGCCTGCGCTTGGGCGTGCGTCGGCGCTTGGGCCTCCGCAAAAGCCTTAGCTTGTCGTTGTGCTTCGACGGCTGTTTTAGCTCGTTGTTGTGCTATGGCGGCTCGAACTTCGGCCATTACGCCTTGGTACCGCGCTTCGTTGAACCGGTAACGATCGGCCATCGTGTAGGCAGCTTTCGCCTCCTCGATACGCCCGGTCAGCTCATAAACCGTCCCCAACTTGAACCACCCCGGGCCCAATTTCTCAGAGTCGAGGTAGCCTCCGGTGACGGCCTGTTTCAATTTCCGCTCTGCGGTCCCATATGATCCCTCGTATAGAGCATTGGTCCCAACGTTGTAGTCAGTCGTGGCCTGCTGGAACGGGGCCATCCATGGTTGGGCCTGCGCCTGCGCTTGGGCTGCGGATAGGCTGAGCGCGACTGCGACTGTTAGGGCCACCATTCTTCGTCTCATGACTACTCCCGACGACAACGAGTGCATTGACGCCAATGTGCCGGATCGAGGATTCCACTGGATAGACTTGCGCTGCAATAACCATGCCATATGTGAGGTGGCTCTGCGCACCGGTAACGAGATGGGCAACACTGCGAATTGGCGGCGATAAGTGACACGCTGGGTGGTGCGGCATCGCTAGTAATATCCTGCGATGCCCGTGACGATCCAACTCGCAAACGATGTTGCCGACTCTGCCGTCAGGATCTGACGGTCGGGCAGATCGCCGGTCGCCTTGGACTGCCAGAGACCGCGATCATGGAAGTGCTCGGCATGCTGGGCCTGCCGCTGCCGGGAGAAGTTGTCGAGCGGCACACGACTCCGACCGAAGAAGAGCGCTCTGCGATTCGCGCGAAAACGCCAATGAAATGGCAAGACCGAATGAACAAGGGGAGATCGTGACCGCGAGGAAAATAATCGATCCAGATCGAAAACAATTCGCTGGCGATCCATTCGGCTACAGCCGGCTGGCATGGTACAGGTGGGCCGCCGTTGAATCACTTGCAGGGCATCCGGTCAATCCAGAAATCCCCCCGACGAGTGCCGACCTAAAGAATCCGGTTTTATGGGTGACCCAAGCCCGTGCATTGGCCGAAGCCGCACATGTAGTATTGAAGGAACAGCCGAGTTGGGAGACGCTACCGATCTTGAGTCGAGGTATATGTGACAGCCAATACTGCGCTACTGGCCTGATGCTGGTTGGCTACAGCCTCGAAGTGTCCCTGAAATCCATGTTGATCATCACGATGGGCGTGGAGGCATATGACGAGAATAAATTTCGCCATCATCGACTCGAAGACTTGTCCAGCTTCATTCCCAATCTCAGCGTCAAAGACCGGGTGATACTGCGCGCACTCACGCATTTCACTAAGTGGGCTGGTCGCTACCCCGATCCCGGCTTTAAGAACGAAGACGATGCCGAAGAAATCTTCGCACTTTCCGAGCAACACCGTATTGCCGCGAGCGATCTTTTCGAGCTCGCAATACGCGTCATGAAACACACTGAAGTAGTCGCGGGGGTTTCCAAGCCCGCTCCCGCGCCGTAAAACGGCTCAACTGGTACTCGCGCCAATGATCGCGTCCGGGGTCACTTGCCAGTTGACCACCCTCGGGGCGTTATCATGCCCCTGCGCGTCGTCCAAGGGACTTCTGCCGAGCCGTCTACAAGGCGTCTACAGGCAGACCATCCGGCGAGCGCGCATCGCATGTTTCCCTATGACGGGCCCGTAGCTCAGACGGTTAGAGCAGGGGACTCATAATCCCTTGGTCGCTGGTTCGAATCCAGCCGGGCCCACCCGCACTCCTCGGTCGCATCGACAAGCCCGCGCCCGCTGTAAGCGCATCAGCGGGCGAGCGCTCCGGATTCAAGATCGACGCCGGCATCGCGCAATGCCGCGATCAGCGGTCCCACGTGCGGGGCATAGCGATTCCGGCGCCCGGAAAATCGCGTCGGCGGCTGGCGAACCTGGACCGAGCTGATCGTGTTCACCACGTGGGGGCTGGTCCAGAAGTTGGCGCAGGCAATCTCCCAGTCCAGCCCGCTGAACTCGAGGATGCGCGCAGCATGCGCGTGCACGTCCGCAACGAGGTCTTCGTACTGGACCGTCAGAAATCGATTCCCGAGGATCCTGTCCCAGTGCGCCATCAACCGCGCATATTCGCCGTAATAGTTGCCGATATCCGTCAGCCGGTTGACGAACGAGACGTGCCGCGCGAACTCGTTGCGGAAGATTGAAAGACACGTCTCGACCGGATCGCGCCGTACGTGGATGATGCGCGCCTCCGGGAACAGATGCAGGATCAGGCCAAGCGCCTCGAAGTTCCACGGATTCTTGTCGGTCACCGCCAGAGCGTCGCCCGCATCCGGGATCTCGCGCCAATACGCCTCGCGCCAACGACGGAGCGCGGCGGCCGAGAGTTGCGTGGTGGAACCGCGCGCCACTTCCGCCTCGAACTCCTGCAGGATCAATCCCATCTCGTCGCGCTCCCCGCACGCCTTCACGCGCGAGTGCGCGCCGAGGATACTCTCGACCATCGTCGTTCCCGATCTTGGCATTCCGACGATGAAAATGGGCACGGGATGACCCTGCATTCGCATGACCGGCGGCGCGTCGGCGAAATGCGCGATGAGCCGGTCCGTCTGCGCCCGGACACGCGCGTGGTTGTACGCGAAGCCCTCGTTGCGGGCGCGCTCGAGGCAAAGTTCATGCGCCCGCGCATACGCGGCAAACGCCGCGTCGTCGTCTCCCTGCGCATCGAAGCAGTCGGCGAGCGCAAATGCGGCGGTGATGCGATCCTGCAGGCGAAGATCCGCGTCTTCGGCAAGAAACGCGATCTGCGCGCGCTCTTCGCCGGTGATCGCAGCACCGTTCACCCGCACCAGCACCTTGTACGCCGCAACATCGCGCGGATCGGCGACAACCGCGCGCCGCGCATAGGCGAGCGCTTCGTCGAAGCGTCCCTGAAACATCGACAGCATCGCCTTCGCCGTGAGCATGAGCGCGCATCCAGGGTCCCGCCGCTCGGCCGCGTCGAGAGCGCGCGCAGCCTCAGCGTAGTCGAGCGCCACCGCGCAAAGTCGTCCGTACTCGGCGAGGTCGGTCGCGCTGGCGCCGCCGCGTTCGAGAAATGCCCGGTGGAGCCGCAGCGCCTGCCTGCGGTGCCCGGTTTGCCAAAGCGCCGTGGCCGCATGCCGCCACGGCGCGGGACTCTGCGGATGGGCGGTCATCCAGGCGTGTGCAATCCGCCTCAGCGATGCCCAGTCCTCGGCGGATTCGTGGATTTCCGCCTGCATCCCAAGGATCCTCTCGTCGGTCGGCGCGAGCCTCGCCGCGGCGGCGAGAATCGGCCCCGCCGCCGCGGGACCTGCCGATTCGAGCACGGCCCGCGCCCACCGAAGCAGCAGATGCGGGTCGTCGGGGCGCAAATCGTTCGCCCTGCGAAAATGCTCAACCGCGCCGGCAGGCCGGCCTGCCCGGACGTTCAGTTCGCCCAGCCGGTCCCAGACCCACCAAAGCCGAGGGTGCTCCGCAGCGAGCGATTCGACGATGGAGATTGCTTCCTGCAAATTCCCTCGCTTCACCTCGAGCTCTGCGAGATTGATCCTGGTCGCAGGATTGGCAGGATCAATCTCGACCGCGCGCTTGAGCGATGTCGCGGCCTCGTCGATGCGATCGAGCTCCAGCAGCATCAGTCCGTAAAGGCTGTTTGCTTCGGAAGCGTCCGGCGCCTGCACGACGGCGGAGCGGTAGTGCGCGAGCGCCGCGTCGAGGCGGCCCTCCCGTCGCGCGGCGTGCCCATGCGCAACGGCATCACGCCAATCTCCGGACGCCATGATCCACTTCTCCAGGGTGTCACGATGCGGTCGCACGGAGGCAAGGATCCGCGGAGCCCGCCGTGAACACATCACAATCATTCAAATTATACTGCCCCGACGCAATCGAACTTACAGTTCCTATGCGCTGGCCGACGCGTGCGTGCCCGCCGGAAATCGCGCGATCACGGTCGCGCCGACCTTATGGTCTTTCGGGTGAGACGTGAGTCGCGGCGAAGAACTGGCGAGGCGCGAGGGCACTGCCGGGGTTCCATCCGGCGCGACCGATTCGCCGTACGCAAAGGCGATGGGGCCGCGCTACGCGGCGCGCGCCGCCGCGAGGGCGGCGCGCAATTCGCGCAGCACGTCATCGACGGGAATGTTGCGCACGTCCTCGTCACGCCCGAGCAGCGGACGGTGAACCAGCGCGGGATTGGGCGAGGCGCGCCGCTGCGCGAGGATTCCGTGACGCGGATCCGACCAGAGCGAAATCACGTCGAGCGGGAAGGATGCGTCGAGGTAGTACGCCGTGTTGAGCACGCCGCTGTCGGGCCCGACCAGCACGCGGCAGCGGTTGCGGATGATCGACAGCATGTCGACGAAGCCGGTACGGCCGCGCAGGTCCGTCACGGCGGGGTGATCGATCGCAGGCGACGCCGCGTTGCCGAACAGGAGCCAGCGGACGCCGTCGTGCACGCCGACACGGTCGAACAGCGCGCGCCAGGACTCAAGGGGCCAATCCTTGACGTAGCGGTAGATCGCCTGCGTCTCCGACTGGATGTGCGCGCCCACGAACAGCGTCGCGCGATCCGGCGCGATAAAGACGTCGGCGCGAGCGTCCCATTCGGGCCGCCAACGCAGCCGCACCGGATAGAGATGCCGCCGACCGCGCAGCCAGCGCGTCGGATCGGTGTCGGCGAACACCGCGCAGAACCGGTCGATGCGCCATCCGAACGCCTCGGTGAGCTCCGCGGGACTCGCGCGCTGATCCCGAACGAGAGCGGGCATCACCCGCACCTCGTCGGCATCCGTCATGCGAAAGGCCTCCTCGAGCTCGCTCCGCGTGACGACGGTGATGCGCGCGCCCGGCACCTTCTCGCGCACGATGGCGAAGAGCGGCTCGAGTGCCAGCACCACGTCGCCGAGGCCGCGATTCCAGAAGAACAGGAATCCGTCGCGCGGCGCGCGGCGCGCGTGCGCGAGCGCCCGGTCGAATTCGGTGCCGGCGATCCCGTCGATCGCGCGCTCGATGTATTGTCGGGGACTGGGGCTCAAGGTGACGCGCGAGGAACGACGAAAGCCGTGGATCTGAGGTGCGCCGCGGCCGCTTCTGCACGGCCGCGGTGCCGGCGCGGCGATTCAGGACGCGGGCGTTTGCTTGGACTTGCCCGACGTGTCGATGCCCATCCACTTGTACGGCGGGCAATAGCCCACCGCCGCGGTCGCCAGCAGCGGAATGCCGAGGAGGCCCCACCAGCGGGCGTTGCCGTCGAGATAGAACAGGAGACTCAGCAATGCGAGGCCCACGACGGCGCGCAGCGCGCGGTCGACATTTCCCATGTTGCAGACCATGATCTTTCTCCCCCGATGTCGGTGGCAATCCGGCCGGCCGCGCTGCCGCGGCGCGTTCCGGTCCCGTCGCGCGGCGTGCCCGCCGCGCGTGCGCCGGAGTATAGGCCGCGTGCACCGGGAATGCACATATGGCAAACTCGCGCCGTTGCGAAATTCGGGGAGCGTCCCATGTTCGGATCCATCACGATTCCGTTCGGCACGAAGATGCTGTTCAACACGGTGACGCTGAAGCCCGGTGTCGACATGGACGACGTCGAGGTCGCACTGGGCGAGATGTGCAACACCGTGAAGGCGACCTACGGCAACGAGAAGGGCGGATTCATCGCGGGGCAGGTCTTCCGCTTCACCGGCTTCGTTTCCGACGAGGGCTCGCTGTCCGCGTCGCGCGGCGCGGGGGATCATCTCGCGATCGTCACCTACTGGCAGTCGTTCGAGCAGCACGAGCACTCGCACGCGGACGCCGTGTTCCGCGAGAAATTCGGGGCGCTGGCGGAAATGTGCAGCGACAGCAAGGAGCTCGGCTACGAATTGCTCTGGCAAGGCGAGCCGGAGGCCGGCTGACCGAACCTCGCGTGGCGATCGCCACGTCGTCGTCGGCACCACACATGTCGAAGCGCCATCCCCTGTTGCGGGTCTACCGGTTCCTGCGCGGCGACGGCAGCCTGACCGCCGCCGTCATCGTGCTCGTGGCGTTCGTGTTCGTGCTCTCGCCGCTGCGCGAGCTGAACGACGTCGGCGGGCTCGCCCTCGACCTCGTCTTCGCCGCCTTCCTCGGACTGGGCGCGTGGTTCCTCTACGATCCTCGGCCGGTCATGAAGCTCTTCCTCGTCTTCCTGAGCGCGACCGCGGTGCTGCGCGTCGCCGACTACGGCGTCGGCGGCCTCGGTCTCGACCTCCTGAGCGCGCTGTTCACGCTGATCGCCGCGCTCCTGCTCGGCGCGATGTTCATCACCCGCGCACTGCGCGACGGTCGGATCAACATGCATCGCATCATGGGCGCGGTCGGCGCGTTCCTGCTGATCGGCGTCATGTTCTCGCAGCTGTACCGCATCCTCGCAATGGTGGTCGCGGACGCCTTCGCCGTCGGCGGCGCGCCGGCGCCGACCGCCGTCTTTCTACCACGCGTCAACTATTTCAGCTTCGTGACGCTGACCTCGCTCGGCTACGGCGACATCACGCCGCTGCACCCGTTCGCGCGCGCGTTCGTGACGCTGGAAGCGCTGACCGGGCAGCTGTTCCTTGCCATCCTGGTCGCGCGGCTGGTCGCGATGGAGCTCGAGTGGCGGCAGGTGCAGCGCGAGCTTCGCCGGGAAGACAGGCGAAACCCGGAGTGATACGCTCTGCGGTGCCGGCACCGCACGCGCCGCGCATTCGATTCAAGGGAGAAAATCAATGGACGTCACTCTGCTCCAAACGCTGGGCCGCGCGTGGTGGCTCGTGCTGCTGCGCGGCATCGCCGCGATCGTGTTCGGCATCCTCGCCATCGCATGGCCGGGAGTCACACTGGTCTCGCTCGTGCTCCTGTGGGGTGCCTGGGCGCTGGTCGACGGCGTCACCGCGCTCGTCGCGGGGTGGAAGGCCAAGGATGGCGGAAAGCCGATGTGGCAGATCGTGCTCGTGGGCCTCGTCGGCATCGCCGCGGGTGTGCTCACGTTCCTGATGCCGGGCGTCACGGCCATCGCCCTTCTCATCATGATCGCCGTGTGGGCGATCGTGTCCGGCGTTTTCCAGATCGTCGCCGCCATTCGGCTCCGCAAGGAAATCGCCAACGAGTGGATGCTGATCCTGTCGGGCGCGCTGTCCGTCGTGTTCGGTGCGCTGATGATCATCAGCCCCGGCGCGGGCGCGCTCGCCGTGCTCTGGGTGATCGGATCCTTCGCGATCGCGTTCGGCGTGCTGCTCGTGATCCTCGCCTTCCGGCTGAAGAAGCACGCCGTCGCGCCGACCCGCGCTGCGGCCTGACCACGCGTCACGGCGCAGCCGGCGGATTCCGCCGCCCCCGCCGCGTTGCAAGACACTCAGCGACCGTCGAGGTAGCGGCGGTCGTCGAACGTGCTGACCCAGTGCGGGCGGTAGACGACCGCAAGCGTCAGCACCATGCCTGTCAGCGTGGCATCGCCAAACCCCAGGTAGATGAAGTACGGGGCGTACTCACCGAAGATCTGCGTTCCAGGCTCCGCGATCGCGGCGAGGATCGTCAGCGCGACGAGCGCTGCCGCGCCATAGGCGAGCCACGCGCCGAAGAACGTGCCGATGAACACATAGACGAAGAAGTTCGGCGGCAGGAATCTTTGGCTCAGGCGCAGCACGCCGGTGACCACGACGACCGGGAGCACGACCATCGTCATGAACGTGATCCCGGCGTTGCCCCAATGGCCGCCATGCACCGCGACGAGCGCGGCGACGGCGAGCATCCCGCCAAGCAGCGCGAGGGGCGCCCCGACCATCAGCGCGAACGCGGCGACGCCCAACAGATGGAATGTGAAGCCCGCCCCGACCGTCGCCTGCAGGCTCCAGAGGGCGACAAGGCAGAAAATGCCGCCGAACCAGACGTGCACCTGAGCGGTTTCCGCGAAGCGCGGCCAGGGCGCCGCGCGCGTCGCCCACGCCAGCGTCGCCAGCAGGCACATCCATCCGGCGAGGTTCCACGCGCGCGGTAACGCGACGGCAAGGAGGTCCATGGCGCTTCGCGGCTCTGGGTCGCACGCCTGCGCGGACTGCGAACGCGCAGAGTACCGAGTCTAGCGCGGGGGCCGCCCGCGCCGGGTGCCGCGCGGAGCCGGCACAGCCGCATCGGCACGAATCGGCGGGCGCGACGCGGCACTTTCGACCTCGCGGCGCTGCCGCTCGATCAGGCGCTGCATCGTGGCGAGCGTGATCGAGCGAAACGTCGCCCGCGCGATCTCGTCGATCTCGGAAAGCACGGCGCCCAATGCCCGCCCTACCGGCGTCGCCTCGCCCGCGTCGCCACGATCGGGGTCGGGGCCGCCGGGATCCTCAAATGTCTGGATGATGTCCATCAGCGTCAGACGGCGCGCGTTGCCCGTGAAGCGGTATCCGCCGCCGACGCCGCGCACCGATTCGACGACGCCGGCGCGCGCGAGCTCGGAGAGGACCTTGGCGAGATGATGCGACGACACGCCGTACTTCGCGGCGATTTCGGCGCCCGAGATGTGACGCGTCGGATCGGCCGCGATCTCGAGTACGCTGTAGAGCGCCAGCGACGTGTTCTTCTGCAGCTTCATGACTTCGTTGCTGCTGTGCGGTCCGGCTGCTTTGTTGGGTCCTCGCTTGGTGCTCGCCGGGACGGGACTGTGACTACGGCCGCCCGCCCTCTCCGGGCGGGCTTGACGTTCGCGTTGCTCACGTCAGCCTCCGCCGCAACATCGATTGAGACAATCGATCGATGTTGTCTCGCACCTCGCTGCGGGCCCGATGTTGGCAAATGAGGCAGCCGGACCTGCTCGCGACGCGCCGAAGCAGTCCGACGGCGGGTTTCATGCAAGCTCCATTTCCAGCGGAATGAACGGGCCGGCCATCATCCCCTGGCTGCGGAAGAAGGACAGTATCAGCGTGTTGTCGCGTGCGAGCATCGTGCGCACCTTGCGCACGCCGGCACGGCGGAAGTTCGCGCAGATCGCGTCGAGCAGGCGGGTGCCGATGCCGGACTGGCGCGCGGCGGGATCAACGTCGATGGCGAATACCCAGCCGCAGGGCGGCGAGCCGAATTCCCAGTCCCGCACCTCGCCGATCACGAAGCCGGCCACCTGCCCGGCGCGGTCGGCGACGAGGAACTGGCGGGCAGCACCCCCCACCTTGCCGTAGCGGTCGTAGACCGAGCGCCAGTAGTTGCGCTTCGCGATGCCGGTCACGGCGGCGTCGAGGGCGATGACGCGGTCGAGGTCCTCGCGCCGGACCGGACGAACCGTGACCTCCACTGGGGCGGCGCCGCCCGGCCGGATCCGCGCCGCCTTCGCAACCCGCACTCCACGCCCCGCTGTCGCCACGCCGCCCTCCAAAGACTGATGCAGATCAAGCTAATTATCGCATTCCAATGCCAGATTAGCGGCTATTGGGGGGAGGCTCAACCCTTCGGCCGTGAAACGCGGCAGCAAGCGGGCGCAAGAACCCGTCCCCGGCACCACGTTCGCCGTTCCCCCAGCGGCCAACACGAGGAGGATTGCATGAAGGCTTCACTCGTTGCGGGCGTCACGTCGACGACGCAGATCATGGTCGATCGCGACCGCACCATCGACTTCATGGGCGAGGCCGCGCGCGTCTACGCGACGCCGATGCTCGTCCGCGACATCGAGGTCGCATGCCGGGCCCTGCTGCTCGCGCACCTCGATCCCGGCGAGGATTCGGTGGGTACGCGCGTCGAGATCGACCATCTCGCGGCCACGCTCCTCGGGATGCCCGTCGACATCACGGTCAAGGTGTACGAAGTTGCCGGGCGCGCGATCGCCTTCGAGGTGAGCGCCCGCGACGCGCTCGATCTCATCTGCCGCGGGCGGCACCATCGCTTCGTCGTCGATGTCGCGAAGACCGCGGAGCGCCTCGCCGCCAAGAAAGCCAAGGCGGGCCTCGCCTAGCCGACCGGAAGCCGCCCCGTGGCCAAGCCACCCTGCATCGAGCACGTCGCGACGTATTGCTACCAGTGCGTCGCCGGACCGGATCTCCTCACCGTCAAGGTCGTCGACGGCGTCGCGACCGAAGTCGAGCCGAATTTCGCCGCCGCCGATGTGCATCCGGGCGGCGGCAAGGTCTGCGTGAAGGCCTACGGTCTCGTGCAGAAGACGTACAACCCGAACCGGATCCGCACGCCTATGAAGCGGACGAATCCGAAGAAGGGGCGCGGCGAGGATCCGCGCTTCGTGCCGATCAGCTGGGACGAGGCGTTCGACACCATCGCCGCGAAGCTCAACGGCGTCCGTGCCGCGGGCCTCACCGACGAATCCGGCTATCCGCGCCTCGCCGTGAGCCTCGGCGGCGCCGGCACGCCGCAGTCGTACATGGGGACGTTCCCCGCGTTTCTCGCCGCGTGGGGGCCGGTCGACATGGGCTTCGGCTCGGGCCAGGGCGTCAAGTGCTACCACTCGGAACATCTCTACGGCGAGTTCTGGCATCGCGCGTTCACCGTTTCGCCTGACACGCCGCTCACCGAGTATCTCATCTCGTGCGGCGCCAATGTCGAGGCGTCGGGCGGCGTGGTCGGCGTGTGGCGCCATGCCAACGCGCGCATTCGCGGCATGAAGCGCGTGCAGGTCGAGCCCCACCTGTCGGTGACGGGCGCCTGTTCCGCCGAATGGGTGCCGATCAAGCCGAAGACCGACGCCGCGTTTCTGTTTGCGCTGGTGCACATGCTGCTGCATGCGTTTCCGCGCGAGCGACTCGATGTCGCGTTCCTGACGAAGCGCACGTCGTCGCCCTATCTCGTCGGACCGCATGGCTTCTATCTGCGCGACCGCGCGACGCGCAAGCCACTGGTCTGGGACGTGACGCGCGGCGCCGCCGTGCCGTTCGACACGCCCGGCATCGACGAGGCGCTCGAAGGCCGGTACGACGCGGACGCCATCGAGATCGGTCCCGACGACGAGGTGCTGGCGGACGGCATGCTCGCGGGCGAGACGGCGTTCAGCAAGCTCGTCGCGCACATGGCGCCCTACTCGCCCGAGTGGGCCGCGCCGGTCTGCGACGTCTCCGCCGCAACCATGCGCCGCATCGCGGGCGAATTCCTCCACCATGCGCACGTCGGCGAGACGATCGAGATCGAAGGCAAGTCGCTGCCCTATCGTCCGGTCGCGGTGAGCCTCGGCAAGACCGTCAACAACGGCTGGGGTGGCTTCGAGTGCGTCTGGGCGCGGACGATGCTCGCGGCGCTGGTCGGCGGACTCGAAGTTCCCGGCGGAACGCTCGGCACGACGGTGCGGCTCAACCGGCAGGTGCCGGCGCGCGTCGACAGCGTGGTGACGGGGCCCGACGGCTTCATGGAATACCCGCTCAACCCCACGGACAAGGCGCGCTGGTCGCCGAACCCGAACATCCGCAATGCGTACCGCACGATGGTGCCGCTCGCGGCCAACGGCCCGTGGAGCCAGGCCCTCGGGCCGACGCACTTCTCGTGGATGTTCCTCGACGAGACGCCGAAGGGCCTGCCGCGCGTCACGCTGCCCGACGTCTGGTTCGTGTACCGGACGAATCCCGCGATTTCGTTCTGGGACACCGACGCGGTGGGCGACCGGATGGCGCGCTTCCCGTTCATGGTCGCGTTCGCGTACACCCTCGACGAGACCAACCACCACGCCGACATCCTGCTGCCCGAAGCGACCGATCTCGAGAGCCTTCAGCTCATCCGCATCGGCGGATCGAAATTCGTCGAGCAGTTCTGGGACTGCACCGGGCTTCGCGCTGCGCCAGCCGGCAGTGGCCACGCAGGGCGACGCGCGCGACTTCACCGCGATCGCGACCGAGCTCGCGCACCGTACCGGCCTCCTCGAGAAATACAACGCGTCGATCAACAAGGGCGCCGCCGGCGTGCCGCTCAAGGGCGCGCAGTGGGACGTGGCGCTCGCCACCGACGCCGCGCATTCGCCCGAGGAAATATGGGACGCCGTATGTCGCGCCGCCAGCGCGGAGCTGACCGACGGGCGCGAATCGAACGGGCTCGAGTGGTGGCGCCTGCACGGCCTCGCGACCAAGCCGTTCCCGCGCACCAAGTGGTATCTGTATCCGACGCTCGTCGAAAAGGGATTGCGCTTCGAGCTCCCCTATCAGGAGCGGCTCCTGCGCATCGGCACCGAGCTCGGCCGGCGCCTCCACGAGCACGACATGCACTGGTGGGACAACCAGCTGCCCGAATACCAGGCGCTGCCGAAGTGCAAGGACTTCGGGCTGCCCTGGATCGCATCGCTCGAGAAGGCCGGCGGCAAGGCGCA
The DNA here is from genome assembly GCA_963717695.1 of uncultured beta proteobacterium. Taxonomy (GTDB): domain Bacteria; phylum Pseudomonadota; class Gammaproteobacteria; order Burkholderiales; family Casimicrobiaceae; genus CAIWHR01. The sequence continues at coordinate 96,232 of CAVQWR010000008.1, forward strand.
GGATTATCCGTTCTGGCTCCTGACCGCGCGCAGCATGCAGTACGCGTGGGGCGCCAACGTCGGGATGCAGCTCATCAAGGAAGTCGCCGACAACGTCAAGGGACATCGCGGCGTCATCATCAACACCGGGATGGCCGGGCAGCTCGGCATCCGCGACGGCGAGCAGGTCGAGATTGCGACGCCGGCGCACCGGGTGAAGGGCCGCGCCGTGCTGCGGCAGGGCATCCGGCCGGACACGCTGCTCTTGATCGGCCAGTTCGACCATTGGGTCACGCCGTTCACCAAGGGCTTCGGCATGCCCAGCATGAACTCGCTCACCGAGATGTCGATGGACCTGACCGATGCGACCGGATCCAGCGCCGACATCGTGCGCGTCAGCATCGCCCGCGCCGGGATTCAAAAATGACCCGGTGGGCCATGGTCGCGGACCTGCGCCGCTGCGTCGGCTGCCAGACGTGCACGGCGGCATGCCGCCATGCCAATGCGACGCCGCCCGGCGTGCAGTGGCGGCGCGTGCTCGACGTCGAGGTTGGGCGAATATCCGGACGTGCAGCGAGCGTTCGTGCCGGTCGGCTGCATGCACTGCGACGACCCGCCGTGCATGGACGTCTGTCCGACGACCGCGACCCGGAAGCGCGCCGACGGCATCGTCACCATCGACTACGATCTTTGCATCGGCTGCGCGTATTGCGCGGTCGCCTGCCCGTACCAGGCGCGCTACAAGACGACGCGGCCCGTGTTCGCGTACGGCAAGGCGATGGCGAACGAGACCAAGCGCCGCGACGATTCGCGCCTTGCCGTCGCGACCAAGTGCACGTTCTGCGTCGATCGCATCGACGCGGGCCTCGCCAAGGGACAGAAGCCAGGCGTCGATCCCGAGGCGACGCCCGCCTGCGTGAACGCGTGCATCACGCAGACGCTGCAATTCGGCGATCTCGACGACCCGCAGAGCAACGTGTCGCGGCTCATCGCCGAAAACCGCCATTTCCGGATGCACGAGGAACTCGGCACCGGCCCCGGCTTCTACTACCTGTGGGACGCCGGCGCCGCGCCGGGTGCCGATTGACGAGCGGACGGACGAGCCGATGACCTACCCGGACAAGGGCTACGGCCCATACGGCCCCGATCCGTGGCACCAGACGAGCTGGGATGCGCGCGCGGCAGGGAACTTCATCTGCGGCGGCGCGGGTGCCGGGCTGGTGGTGTTCGCGGCCTTCGCAAGAGCCGGAAGCACGGCGCAGGCGTGGCTCACTCTCGCCGGTCTTGCGCTCGTCGGCCTCGGACTCTTCTCGGTGTCGCTGGAGCTCGGAAGACCGCTGCGCGCGCCGAACGTCATACGCAACCCGCGCACGTCGTGGATGGCGCGCGAAGCGTGGGTCGCGGGACTGCTGTTCGCCTCGGGACTCGCGGCGGCATTCGGCGTCGCGGGCATGGCGCGGGTCGCCGCGGTGCTCGCGCTGGGGTTCGTCTACTGCCAGTCGCGGCTGCTGCAGGGCGCGAAGGGCATTCCCGCGTGGCGCGAACCTCTGGTGATTCCACTCATCCTCGTGACCGGACTCGTCGAGGGCGGCGGGCTGTTCGTCGCGTCGATCCCGCTGCACAGGACGGCCACGCCTTCGCTGCTCACGCTGTTCGCGGCCCTCGTCGTCGTGCGCATGGCCGTGTGGCTCGCCTACCGGCGCCGGCTTGCACGGACCGCGAAAGGCGCGCGCATCGCGCTGGATGGTGCGGGCTTCGTGGTGCTGACGCTGGGCACGGCGGTGCCGCTCGGCTGCATCGCCGTGCTCGCTACCACCTCGCTGTCGGCCGCCGCGATGACGGCGTTGTGCGCGCTCGCGGGACTCGGCGCCGCCGGTGCCGGCGCGTGGCTCAAGTTCGTGCTGGTCACCCGCGCCGGCTACAACCAGGGGTTTGCGCTGCCCCACTTTCCGGTGCGCGGCGTGCCGCGCTGACCGCGGCGTTCGCACTCGATCCCGACGCCGGACCGACGAGGACTTCGATATGGGCGCTTCGACCATGGCAGAGATCGGCCGCGGGCTCGCACCGGGCGATCACTTTCACTTCCACCGCTCGCAGGAGACGCTGCCGCGCGAGCGCCTCGCCGCGCTGCAGCTCGCGCGGCTGCAGGAGACCGTCCGCAACGCCTACGACAACGTGCGCGCTGCATCGCCGCCGGCTCGACGACGCGGGGATCGATCCGGATGCGATCGCATCGCTCGACGAGGTCGTCCGGCTCCCGTTCACGCAGAAATCGGATCTGCGCGACCACTACCCGTTCGGCCTCTTCGCGCGACCTGCGAGCTCCCTCGCGCGGCTGCACGCCTCGTCGGGAACGACGGGCAAGCCGACCGTCGTCGGCTACACGCGCACCGACATCGAGAACTGGGCGGCGCTGATGGCGCGATCGATGGCGTGCGCCGGCATCCGTCCCGGCGACATCGTTCACAACGCCTACGGCTATGGACTCTTCACGGGCGGCCTCGGCGCCCACTACGGCGCCGAGCACCTCGGCGCGGTCGTCGTGCCGATGTCGGGCGGCTCGACCGAGCGGCAGGTCGCGCTCATCAGCGACTTCGGCGCGCGCGTCCTCTGCGCGACGCCCTCGTACGCGCTCGCGATCGCCGAGGTCGCGGAGCACCTCGGCGTCGACTTGCGCAAGAGCGCCCTCGCGATCGGCCTCTTCGGCGCCGAGCCGTGGAGCGAAGCGATGCGGCGCGAGGTGGAGGCGCGCCTCGGCATCGCCGCGATCGACATCTACGGCCTCTCCGAGATCATGGGCCCGGGTGTTGCCTGCGAATGCCAGTGTCGCACCGGTCTGCACGGGTGGGAGGATCACTTCCTGTTCGAGGTCATCGATCCGGAAACCGGCAGCACGCGTGCCCGAAGGCTCGGCCGGCGAGCTCGTCATCACCACGCTCACCAAGGAAGCGCTGCCGATGCTGCGCTACCGGACGCGCGACATCACGCGGATCACGACGGCGCCGTGCGACTGCGGCCGCACGCATCTTCGCATCCTGCGCATCACCGGGCGCAACGACGACATGCTGATCATCCGCGGCGTCAACGTGTATCCGTCGCAGCTCGAGGCGGTGCTGATCGGCCGCACCGACATCGCGCCGCACTACCAGATCGTCGTCGAGCGCCACGGCAGCCTCGATCACGTGACCGTCGAGGTCGAGGTGAATCCCGGCGTCGACAGCGCGGCGCACGAGCGGATCGCGCAGGAAGTGACGCACCACATCAAGTCGATGATCGGCATCACCACCGTCGTCGCCGTCAAGGCGCCCGGCGCCATCCCACGCTCGCAGGGCAAGGCCGTGCGTGTGCGCGACCTGCGCCCGAAGGAGGCGTGATGCCGGCGCATCCTTCCCCATGAAAGGACAGGACCCCGTGCCACCGCAATCCGCTCCCGCCGCCGTCCATGACGGCATTGCCGTTCGCGCGCTCGCGCGAGCGGATCTCGACGCCGTCGTCGCCATCGACGCGGCGATCGAAGGCCGGCCGCGCCGCGCCTACTTCGAGCGGCGCCTTGCCGCCGCGCTCAACGAGCCCGCGCTGCATGCGCAGTTCGCGGCGACCGACGCCAGCGGTCTCGCGGGCTACATCCTTGCCCGCGTTCTCGAAGGCGAGTTCGGCGAGAGCGAGAGCGCATTGCGTCTCGAAGTCGTCGGTGCGCGCGGCGATCTCGTTGGGCACGGTGTCGGCGCACGCCTCATCGGCGCACTCGCCACATGGGGTCGCCGGCATGGCATGAAGCACATCAGCACCGTGGCCGCCTGGAACGACCACGGGATGCTCGCTTGGCTCGACCGGCAGGGCTTCACGCTCGCGCCGAACCACGTGGTCGACTGCGCCGTGAACGGGGGTGCCTACGCGGCGGCGCGCGACGACGCCGTTTCGCTGCCGGCGGGCGCGGGGCCCGCACAGGAGATCGCCTACGACGGCGTCGAGGCCAACGACTTCGAGCGTCTCGCCCGCGACAGCGCCGACGTCCGGGCGATGCGCCCCGAGGATCTCGCCGACATCGTGCGCATCGATCGCGGCATCACCGGCCGGCACCGGGAACCCTACGTGCGGCACAAGCTCAACGAGACCATGGTCGACTCGGCGATCCGCGTGTCGCTTACCGCATGCGACGGCGGCATGGTGGCGGGCTACCTGATGGCCCGCGTCGACCTCGGCGACTTCGGGCGCACCGAGCCGACGGCCGTCATCGACACCATCGGCGTCGATCCCGGCCATGCGCACCGCGGCATCGGGCACGCCCTGCTGTCGCAGCTCTTCGCCAACCTCGGCGCGCTGCGCGTCGAGCGCGTCGAGACGATCGTCGCCCCGCGCGATCTCGCGCTGCTCGGTTTCCTCTACGACACCGGATTCGCGCCCGCGCAGCGTCTCGCGTTCTCGCTGCCGCTCGACTGAGCGCGACCGACCATCCGCCCGACCCAAGGCATGCCGATCGGCGTCGGCCGCGTCCCGTCGTTGTCGTCGACGATTCGTGCACGCCGCTCAGCGGAGAACGGACGATGACGCGGCCCCGGTTCCGCGGCCGAGCGGCTCCTGGCGCACGGCGCTGACCAGATACAGGAACACCGCGACAAAGATGACGCCGGCCGCTGCGGCTTGCCATGGATTGCGTCCGGAGACGACGCACACGCCGGCGTAGAAGTGGGAAGGCGTGAGATCGTTGCCGAGGCCGAAAAGCAGCAACTGGTGCCACGGACGCCATCCCATGCGTCGCATTCGCGGCGGTAGCAGCAGGAGGCCCCCCCGCCGAGGCCACCAAATAGAAAGAAGATGAATGGAATCCGGCCGGTGACGCTAGCTGGAATACGTAGAAACGTCAGCAAGGCGCGGGAGCCGTCATTTCGTCGCAGTGCATGAACCGGAGCTTCCGGCCACAAGCCGCCGGTCGGTGTCGCCGTGGAATTTTCCGGTAAGCGGCCATTGACGAGGCGACCGGCGACCCCACGACGCCGCCGGATTATCAGCCGACGCCATTCTAGATAACTTGACCAGCGGCAGAAACAAAAACCCCGCCACTGGTGGGCGGGGCATTCCAGCAACTTAGCGGCGCGGAATCAGCGGGCCTTCCGCCGCCGGCCAAATCCAATTCCTGCGAGGCCGATACCAAGCAACGCCAACGTCGCGGGTTCAGGAACGGTGATGTCGGGCGCTCCGTTTGGAAAGTCGATCCTCAACTGCGAAGGCGACCCATTGCCCTCAACATAATCGAGCTCAAAACTATGAAGTCCGACTGCGTCCGTCATCGTTATGCTATTGGTAATTGCCGACGTTTCGCTTGGTGAAGAGAATGCCGTCAAGCCATCGATGTACAGGCTTGCTCCATCGTCATGGGTGATGTTTGTAAGATAACCGCCGGTCCCGGCTCCGACATACTGTCCGGTAATTTGAAAAAAGGACGCATAGGCGTCACCGGCGATGCTCATGCTTGTGAGCAGAAAATTGGCTAGCAAGACGCCGCCGCTCGAGAAATAATTCGAGATTGATCCATTGATCAGAAATGTGCCGAAAAGATTGCCGGCAGGCGTAGTGTTCTGGGGCCCCGGCGCCAGCCAATCGATACCGCCGCCGGCCAAGGAGCTGGTGAAATCGAACGAAGCAAACGCAGCGCCGGTTGGCGTATTCGCTTGATCGGCCAAGGTGCTCGAGGTGACCCCGTTAGGGACGCCGTTCCAGACCACGACGTGGTAAACATTTGGCGTCGCCGCCGCGATACCTGCGAACGCCAAGGCGCATATCGCTGTGACAAGTTTCATTGCAGTACACATTTTCATGAAGACTCCAGAGGCATCACAATAACGGTTGCACAAACAGCCTGTGATCATAGGAGCAGGTGCCGTGCCACTTCTGTAAGTGACGGTAAATGAACGTATTTCGTCCACAGGCATTGGTCAATCATTTGACGATTGTAAGGTGCCTCGTCACTGTTCGTTGTGTGCACCACAAAGTCAAACTTTAGTTGCGTTGTTCGCATTGTGAGCGCTCCGCGCGTTGAACAATGAACCTCCTATCTCAGGAGCGGGGACGGTGACGCAAGCACAGATCGCCCACGTTGTCCGCTTTTTCAAACTGTCCCTCCCGCGCATGGCCGTGCCGTCAATTCACCGCGGTCGAAAGGGAAGAGGATACTTAAAGCCCAGCGCGTCGGAACCCGTATCGTATTGGCGCTGGAGGTAGAGAGGGTCCCGCGGCGTCCGAAGCCAGAGCGGTGACGGCTGTGCGCAGAGGCAAATTGGGCGTCAATACGCGGAACTAGGGTGGCGGTGGCGCAATTGTCAGCTTCACTTGGCTTAGCAGTCAGCTTTCGTGAGCATCGACAGGCGGCATCGGGTCGGCAGTTCGCCTTCCCGCATCCGGGACCAACGGCTGCAATCCATCTGAAGCGGACTTAGCCCGAACGCCTTACGCGTGACGCATTGGTGGTCGTGCCTGTCCGAAGGTGGTCAGCTGACCTGGTTGCCGCCGATCAATGTTGCTGTCAGAGGTGGCCAGCCGTGCTGGCAATCTTAGGTCGGATAGCTGGCAATACGTACGTAGAGTCCAGCCAAGACAAGAAGAAGCAGATACAGCAGCCAGCGCGTCCGGACGCGAACCAGCGTCGGGCGGCCGCGCCGAGAAACAGTCATCGGCTCATGAAGATCGGATACAGCACACTGTGAGGCGCGTGCCAGACGACCATGAAGATCGTACATCCGCCTTGCAGAATGCCGGTTTGGCCTAGCCGGGCAGACCGGCTCAGCGCGCGCCGGCGGCGATCCTGGCGAGGAGCGCATCGCGGCGCGCGAGGCTTTCCGGCGGCCAGTACCGCCTGCGATCGTAGTATTCCGCGACCGCCGGCGTATCGGGAGGAAGCACCACCCATGGCTGCTTCGACGCCGTGAAGATATGGATATCCGGCGGCAGGCGATCCGGATCGTCGAGCGTGCCGACGCGCACGAAGCAGACGGTGGGCCCGGCGCCCGCGTAATGGCTCCAGACGGCGATCCGGCACCTGGGGCAGCGCGCGATCTTCTGGCCCTTGCCGCTGGCGGAGGGCGTATCGACCAGCTCCGGCGCGCCGCCGAGCAGCGTGACGCGATCCGCCTCGATCATCGCGTTGAGCGCGAACGACGCACCGGACTCGCGCTGGCACCACCGGCAGTGGCAGCAGTGAACGAACAGTGGCCGGCTCTCCAGCCTGTACCGGACGGTGCGGCAGTCGCAGCCGCCTTCGAGCGGCAATCCGTCGTCGTGTTCGACCATGGATTGATGACGGTCCTTGTGCGCTCCGGGCGGATGCCCCGGCCGTCTTGTTCCCGAGAAACGGGAACGTCTGCCTGAGTCATCGGCCGGTCTCAACGATGCCAATTGCGGCAGCGCGCGTCAATCGGCAACCGCTCGAACCGTGAAAAACGGGCTGTCGCCTCCGCAAGAAGCGCGACAGCCCGCGAAATTCCGGCCCGATCAGCCGTGCAGCGACTCGTATTTCGCCATCAGCTCCTCGGGCGATTCCTGGAAATCCGGATTGGGCACGATGCAGTCTGCGGGGCAGACGAGCTTGCATTGCGGCTCGTCGTGGGCGCCCACGCACTCGGTGCATTTCATCGGGTCGATCACGTAGACGGGATCGCCGACGCTGATCGCCTCGTTCGGGCAGGCGGGCTTGCAGGCATCGCAGGAAGTGCAGTTGTCGTCGATCAAGAGTGCCATGGTGTCTCCTAGCGGTTCAGGCGGCAGCGCGTTCCTGCAGCTCGCGCAGTTTGCCATGCCGGAACGCGCCCCACAGGGCCGCGCCGATGGCGCCGGCGTAGATTGAATCGGGATGGCTGACGGCCGTCACGCTGACCTTCTCGTTGACCATCTCCTCCTGGATCGCCGCGAGCAGGCCAGTGTCCAGCGCAAGCCCGCCGGTGAGAAGAGCCGTGCCTTCCTTGATGCCCGTCACCTTGAGGAGCTTCACGATCCGCGACGCCATCGACAGGTGGATGCCCTTCAGCACGTCGGGCGTCGCGATGCCGCGCGAGACCATGTTGATCACGTCCGTCTCGGCCAGCACCGCGCAGATCGAGCTGCATTTCTCCGGATTCTTCGAGCTCTGCGACAGCGGGCCGATTTCCTCGATGGCCACACCGAGATAGCGCGCGATGTTCTCCAGGAATTGGCCGGACCCCGATGCGCACTGGCTCGTCATCTTGTACGACAGCACCTTGCCGCGCTCGTCGACGTAGATCGCCCGGCCGTTGAGCGCGCCGATGTCGACTACCGCGTTCGCCCCGGGATGCAGGAACACGCCGCCGCGCGCGTGCGTGGTCATCGAGTAGAAGTGTCCCGTCGCGAACTTGACGTTCTCGCCTTCGCCCGTCGTCGCGATGTAGTCGACCTCGTCCGCCTTGATGCCGGCGTCCTCGAGCACGCCGTCGTGGCCTTCCTGCGCGAGCGTCATCGGGTCGCGGCGACGGATGCGCTCGCAGCGCTTCGCGAGCCACTCCTGCCTGCCGCCGTCGGTACGGAACAGCGCCGACTTGACCGCGCCGGAGCCGATGTCGATGCCAATGGTGATCGTCATGGTGTCGTCCTCACGCCGCTGGCGCCTCTTCGCGCGCGTCGATAGTGATAGGCTGAGTCGTCGGCGCCATCGTCCAGCTCGCCCCAGTCACATCCCCGTGTCGCTGCGCGACCCGGGGCCCCTGCTCCTCGGCTCATGTCCGTGCTTCGGCAGTCTTTCCCTCTTCCATCACCGCGCGCCACGCGAACGTCGCGCCGCCGAGCGCGCCGGTGAAGATCGAATCGGGATTGATGTTGAGCGCAAGCTCGCCGTAGTTTTCCCGGACGAGGTCCTTGAGCGCCTTGACCGCGGCCTCGTTCTTGGCGACGCCGCCGGTAAAGGTGAATTCGTTGCGGATGCCGCCGGAACGGGCGAGGATCGACATCGCGCGCAGGATGATCGCCCGATGCAGCCCCGCCATGATGTCCTCGCGCTTGTCGCCGAGCGAAAGGCGGTCGCGCAATTCGGCTCCGGCGAACACCGTGCAGGTCGAATTGATGCGAATGGTCTTGGTCGACTTCATCGCCATCGGCCCCAGCTCGTGCAGGCCCATGTTCATCTCGTCGGCAATGTAGCCGAGATAGCGCCCGCAGCCCGCCGCGCAGCGATCGTTCATCTGGAAGCTCTCGACGATGCCGTTCGGGTCGACCTGGATCGCCTTGGTGTCCTGTCCGCCAATGTCGAGCACGGTGGCGGTGCCCGGATACATCATGTGCGCCCCGAGCCCGTGGCAGAGAATCTCGGAACGCACGTGCTCCTTGGAAAAGGGCAGCCGCGCGCGACCGTATCCGGTGCCGACGACGTAGGTCTCCTCCATTTCAAGATCGAGGATGCCCTTGATCGGCGCCTCGACCTGCGGCCGGCGGCTCGCCGTGTCGGGCAGCGCGATGAACGTTCGCTCGAGCGCCGCCAGCAGGTGCCGTCTGATCGAATCGCCGTAGACGCGGTTCTCGACCTCGATGATCGAACGGTCGAACACGTTGAGCAGGAAGTCGTAGCGGATGCCGGATGCCTTCGCCACGGCTTCGCCGGCGGCGAGGTACTGGGCGCCGGCAATGTCGCGGAAGAAGTCGGACTTGCGCTTGGCGCCGGGTGCGAACAGCGTGGGTGCCTCAGCGGAAAGCTGGCGGAACACCTCGGTCAGCGCCTCGCCGACGGCCTTGGTCGCGTCGCCGAATTTCGCGGTGCCGAGATTGCGTTGGCACGTGCTCTCGAGGTCGGCCAACTGCTCAAGATACTGCTCGGAGCGAAAGTCGCGCTCCAGTTGCCCGAGAAAGCCGTCGAGCGCGCCGTTCAATGCCCCTGTGCTCGAAAGTGCCTGCCGGAACAGGTAGAAGCGCCCGTTGAGAAGCGCCTCCTGCTTCGCGATCGATGCTGCAGTGTCGTAGTTCGAGCGCGAATTCGTGATGCCGCGCCCCAGCACGTTCTGGTGCTCGTCGATGACCACGGCCTTGGTGGTCGTCGATCCGAGGTCGATGCCGATGAAGCAGCGCATGTCAATTCCCTCGGTGCCGCTCGGCCGCCCGAAGGGCACTGGGCCCCCCTCAGGGGGGTGGCGAGCGCAGCGAGCATGGGGGGGTTCATATCAGTGCGCGGCGGTCGCGACGCGCTTGGCCTTGACCATCTGGAAATAGCTTTCCAGCCGGTTCTTCACGTTGGCCGCGGAAAAGTAGCGCGGATCGACGAGGTCGGTCTCGATGAACGCCGCCGGCTTGCCGGTGCGCCGCTCGACCTCGCGCAGGATCAGGAGCTGGCCGGCCGAGAAACTGTTGCAGCTCTTGATCGAGTTGATGAGGAGGCCGTCGGCCTGGTATTCATCGATGTACTTGCAGATCATGTCGACGCGAGACGGCAGGTTGAGGTTGGTGTAGCAGCCGAGGCAGTATTCGGCGAGCGATTCGAGCGGCTGGTCCGCGTCGTGGCGGAAGCCGAAGTCGTAGAGGCCGCCGACCTTCGCGTACGTCGAGGAGACCACAACCGCACCTTCGTCGTAGAACATCTTCCAGAAGTCGCGGAAGCTGGTCCAGTTGGGCGGCCCCTCGACGACGAGGCGATAGTTCTCCTGCTCATCTCGCCTTCCGGCGTGATCGGCCCCCGCCCTTCGCGCACGCGCTGCTCGATTTCCTCGCGCAGCACGCGGTAGTACTCGGTCGCCTCCGGCGTGCCGCGGAACGCGGTGAAGATCGGCCCGATGTAATAGACCGCGCCGAAATAGCCGTCGATCGGCGACGGGCGATTTTTCGCCGACTGCAGCACGCGGACCAGGTCCTCCTCGGCCTTCTGCCGACTCCCTCATGTACTGGCGCAACCGGTCGATGTCGAACTTGACGCCGGAGATGCGCTCCAGCGTCGGAATCACCGTTTCCTTGATCTGCTTCACCACGTAGTCGCGCATGTTCTGCGCGATCTTCCCCTCGCCCTGGTAGGGGACGTGCAGCATCACCGTCTCGCAGCCGTACTTGTGGCGGATCAGCTCGAACCACTTCATGAACGTGAAGCAGCCGGTGTAGGACAGCAGCAGCACGTCAGGGCGCGGCAGCGGGTCGCCGGTCGGGCCGATCTCGCCGCCCATCATCATCCCGAGGTCGGCCTTGACGTACGTGCAGACGTCCTCGGAATGGCCGTCGCGCTCGGCGTCCATGATCATCTTGCCGGACTTCTTGCGCATGCCGTTCTGCAGCGCGTTGGTCTCGGGCAGGCTGCGCGCGAAGTCGAAGCACATCAGCAGCTCGTTCAGGTTGCCCGGCACGAAGGTCGCCGACACCTTGCGGTTGTTGGCGCGCGCCGTGGCGAGCTCGAGGTAGTTCCGGTTGATCATTTCCTTCTGCAGCAGCATCGCGTCCTCCTTCTGGACGTCCGGCGGCTTCTTCACGCTGGCGGGCATGGCGGCGGTCGTGGTCATATTCTTTCTCCGTCATTCCCGCGAACGCGGGAATCCAGTGGTCGTAGGCATTTTCGCGAGACGCGGGGTCCCCGCCTGCGCGGGGACGACGGTGCGGCGAAGCCAACGGTTTTCGTAACGGCTCACGCCGCGCTCCACAACTTGATGGAATCGGCAAACGTTCCCGCCTGCTCGCGGATCGGCGCCATCTGGCCGGTGTTTTCGGCGTACTTGAACGCCGTGTAGGGAATCTTGTGCTTGGCCAGCACCTCCTGCAGCATCGGCCGCTCGAGCAGCGCCGGATCGCAGAACGAGGGCGCGGCGAAGATCACGCCTTCGGCGCCGCGGTCTTCACCTGCTGCAGCAGGTACTTGCCCTTGTCCTTCTTCGAAGTCGTCGTACTTGGCGGACGTCGTCGCCGAGCGGTGCAGGAACGCCTTCGACAGCTCGTCCAGCGGATCGCGTCGGCAGGGCACGTCGTCGAGCAGCCAGCGCATGACCAGCATGAAGTCGTCGTCGACGATGTAGCAGCCGGCCATCTCGATCGACTTGATCAGGCCGAGCGGCGGCTGCTCGCAGAACGCGCCGGTCAGCACGATGCGCGCGTTGTCGCGCTTCGGGCGCGCCACCGCGTCGGTCGCGGCGATGTACTCGCGCACCAGCTTGGTGTGCTCCTCGACCGGCAGCACCATGCCCGCGCGCAGCACGCAGGTAGACCTCGGACGTCGGCGCCTGCCACGGCTTTGCGGCGCGGTATTTGTACAGCTCCTGGATCGCGCGCCGGTTCTCGTTGTACACCCTGATCGAGGCGCGCAGCGCGTCGTCCGTGATCGGCGTTGCCGCGAGCTTGCCGATGTCCTCGCGCAGCACCTGCATCTCGTGGATGTAGAACGTGCCGCCGATCGGTCCTGATAGTTCTGCGGCACGTCGAAGTAGCGTGACGTACTTGTCCTTGAACAGGATCTGCCACATGCCCGAGAGGTTGCGGATCACGTCGCAGATCGACGGGAACAGCATGCCGTCGAGGCAGTCCAGCCGCCCGGTGAGGCCGAGCTCCAGCGTCGAGCGCGGAATGCGGCAGATGTAGCTCTGGTAGTAGGCGTCGCCCTGGATCACCTCGAGCTGGTCGCCGCCGCCCATGATGCCGACCGGCAGCATGCCGGCCGCGTGGATGATCTCGCGCGGCACGTAGATCGGCATGTAGCCGATCGCCTTGCGCCCGGGCACGGCGGCCTTCCACTCCTTGACCGCGGTGAAATTCAGGTCCTCGAACAGCGCCTGGCAGCGCTCGACGATCTGTTGACGGTCGGGCTGTTCCATCATCGGTGCTCCCATTTTGGCGGGCGCTTGGCGATGAAGGCGGCGAGGCCTTCGTTCGCGTCGCGGGTTTGCATCAGGCGGTCGAGATAGAGCCGCTCGACCTCGGCGAGGCGGCGCCGCACGTCGCGGAGCAGCTGCGCCGCGGGCCGCCGCCAGCGCGCAGGCGAGCGAAGTCGCGCTCTTGCCGGCGAGGTGCTGGTCGAAATAGGCGAGTGCCGCCGCCTCGGGGTCGTCGAACACGACCTGCACGAGGCCCATCGCATGCGCTTCGTCGGCGCCGATCGAGCGGCCGGAGAACAGCAGGTCTTCGGCCGCCGCCTGGCCGACGCGGCGGCAGCAGCACCGACGCCGCCGGCGCGAACACGCCGAGCTTGATTTCGGGCTGCCCGACTTGGCGTCGGGGGCGGCGAAGATCAGGCTGCCGGCCATGGCCAGCTCCAGCCCGCCGCCGAGGCACTGGCCGCGAACGGCGACCAGGATCGGCGCCGGCCACTCGAGCATGGCGAGGAGCAGCGCGTGCAGCGAGGCGAGCATCGCCGCGCAGCGGTCCGGCAGATGCTCCTCGACGCTGGCGCCGAAGCTGAAATGCGGCCCCTCGGCGTCGAGCAGCACGCCGCGCAGCCCGGACTTGCCGCGGTGCGCGTCGAACGCGCCGTGCAGCGCCGCGATCATGGCCGCGTCGACGATGTTCGCCTTGGGCCGCGCCAGGCGCAGCCGCAGCAGCGCGCCGTCGCGCTCGATCCAGACCTTCAGCGGGGAGTCGCCGGCCATCTCGTCAGCCCTTGTGCTTGTTCTTCGGCTGGATCGCGTCGTGCAGCGCCTCGCCCCAGCCTTCGCCGCGCGCGAGCCGCTGGCGCAGCCGATGAAGTCGACCTCGCGGTCTTCCTTGGTGCCTTCGTTGAAGGCGACGAAGCCGGCGCGCGCCTCGGTCATCATGTTGAGCGCGAGCCAGGCGCGCGAGTTTTCCTTGTTGCGCGTTCCAGGCGACGAGCTTGGGCTTGCGCAGCTCCTCGATGGTCTTGGTGGTGCAGTCGGGGAAGGTGAGCAGCATCTTGGCGCACAGCTCCTCGACCTTCGCGTCGAGCAGCGACAGGTCGACCTTGCCGCTCGCCATCAGCGCCTTGCCTTCCTTCGGCGCCTCGCCGGTCTTGGGCTCGCCGAACACCAAGCGGCCGAATTCGTCGGTCATCTGCTTGGTTTCCACCAGCGGATTGGCGATGAACTTGCCGTCCACCTTCAGCGCCGGGCACCACGTCGGTGAGCACGCCCATGTGATAGGCCTTGTGCGCCGAGAACGGCTCGCACAGCACGCACGCCGCCATCGCGCGCTCGGCGCCGACGATGAGCGGCAGGAAGTCGGTGGCGCCGCCGATCGGCGCCGAGCCGTGCTTGGGGCCGGCCTGGCCGAAGCGCGCCAGGTCCTGCGCCACGGAGAAGTCGCAGGCCATGCCGATCTCCTGGCCGCCGCCGATGCGCATGCCGTTGACGCGGCAGATCACCGGCTTGTCGCAGGCGAGGATCGCCGACACCATGTCGTTGAACAGCCGCATGTACTGCCGGTATTCCTGCGGATGGCCGGCGTAGTACTCGGCGTATTCCTTGGTGTTGCCGCCGGTGCAGAACGCCTTGTCGCCGGCGCCGGTGAACACCACGCAGTTGACGTCGCGCGCGTTCGACGCGGCGCGAAACGCGAGGATCACGCCCTTGACCATGTCGGTGGTGTACGAGTTGAACTGCGCCGGGTTGTCGAGCGTGATCCAGGCGTTGTAGAGGCCGGCGGCGACCTTGCCGTCGGGCAGCTTGGCCGGGCGCTTCTCGTAGCGCACGCCGGGCCGCGCGAAGTCGTCGACGAGATCGTGGTTCTTGAATTCGCGCGGTGCGGGCAGCGCTTCGGGAGCGTTCATGGGCAATCTCCTTCAGGGCGCGGGGCGTCAGGACCGCGCGGCGCTTGATGTCGTGGTGGTGCACGGCCTCGAATACCTCGTTGATGTGGCGAGCGGCTGGGCTTCGACGAACGGCTTGATCTGCACCTTGCCCTCGAGCACCAGATCCAGCGCCGCCGGATAGTGCTCGGGCGTGCAGCCCCAGTTGCCGATGGCGCGCGCGTCGAAGGCCATCAGGTTGGACAGGCGGATCTCGACCTTGTCCATGGTGAAGCCGACGACGCACAGCGTGGCGCCGTGCACCAGCAGGCCGTACGCGGTCAGCTGGCCGGCGGCGCGTGCCGGAGCATTCGAAGATGAACCACTCGGTCGCGCGCAGGCCGTTGCCCTTGGCGAACGCGCAGATCGCGGCCTTGAGCGCCTTGGCGTCGAGCTCGCGTGCATTGAGCGTCAGCGCGGCGCCGTGCTGCCGCGATCGCGGCGAGCTTGGCCGCATCGACGTCGATGGCGACGACCTTGGCGCCGAAGGCGCGGGCGACCTGCACGCAGTAGCCGCCGACGCCGCCGGCGCCGACGACGATGGCGAGGCTGCCGGGCGTGACGCCGGCGCGGCGCACCGCCTGGTAAGGGCGTGGTCACCGCATCGGCGACGACCGACACGTCGGCGAGCGTCCAGGCCGGCCGTCGCAGCCGGGCTTCGTCGACCGCGCACAGGCCGCGCCCGGGCACGGCGATGTGCGATGGCGAAGCCGCCCTGGATGTCGTTGCCGGGCATCTTCTGCGCCGCGGCAGATGGGCGCGCGGCCGCGCTTGCACAGATCGCATTCGCCGCAGGGGAGCACGGCCGGCACGATCACCGCCTTGCCGAGCCAGCTCTCGGCGCCCGCGCCGGCGGCGACGACGCGGCCGCTGATCTCGTGGCCGAGCGTCAGCGGCAGCGCATGGTTGGTGCGCACGCCGTCGTAGAAGTAGCCGAGGTCGGTGTGGCAGACGCCGCAGCCGGCGATCGCGACCACCACTTCGCCGGGGCCTGCGGCGAAGCGTCGAAGCGCGCGCATTCCATCGGCGACTTGGTGCGCGTCATCAGCCAGCGGTGGGCTTCGATGCTCATGCTTGTGCTCCTCCATCGATTCTCGTGCCGGGCCGGTCGGGCTCCGAAAGACCGTGCTTGCGTTAATTTCGGTATTACGGTACTGGAATACCGCTTTGAGGTGAAAGTCATCATGCGCGGAGGTGCCCGCGTGTGCATTGATCTCGATCAATCGGAGCCGGCGCCTTGCCGGTTAACTGTCGCATCCGAAGGAACGATAGGAGCATACGTGGATGCCACGCACAGACAAGCCGGCACGCACGGCGGCCCCGCCCTCGCGCCGGCGCCACGCGGGTACCGCGCAATGTATTTCGATCGCGATCACGGGCAGCGGCGGCAGCGGCGTGATGACCGCGGGCAACCTGCTGCTCGAGGCGGCGGCGCAGGCCGGCTGGTACGGCCTGATGGTGCGCTCCAGCGGGCCGCAGATCCGCGGCGGCGAGGCGGCGGCGCTGCTGCGCTTCGGCCGGCCCGGTCGAATGCCTGGACGACGCTTCGACGTGCTGCTCGCCATCGACTGGCAGAACATCCACCGCTTCGCCGACGAGATTCCGCTCCGACGGCAGCGTCATGATCGGCGACCCCGAACAGGGCGAGGCGCCGGAGGTGTTCGTGCGGAGCGGCGCCGGCAGTCGCGCTGCCGTTCAAGCAGATGGCCAAGGCGCTCCCGGGCAGCTGGACCAACATGATCGCGCTCGGCCTCGCCGGTGGGCTGGCCGGCCTGCCGGTCGAGGCGATGGAAGCGGCGGTGCGCGAAGTCGTGGAAGCGCGACGCCGAAATGCTGATGCCAATCTCGAGGCGCTCGCCAAGGGAATCGCCGCGGCAGCGGCATCGTCGGCGTGCGCGCATCCCCGCCGGAATCCCGGGGCGCGGCAGGCGCTGGCTCATCACCGGCAACGAGGCCGCCGGACTACGGCGCGGTGCGCGGCGGCGTGCGCTTCTTCGCCGCCTACCCGATCACGCCGGCGACCGAACTGCTCGAATGGATGGCGCCGGCGCTGGCCAAAGTCGGCGGCACGCTGGTGCAGGCCGAGGACGAGCTGGCCTCGGTCAACATGATCATCGGCGCCTCCTACGGCGGCGTGCCATCCCTGACCGCGACCGCCGGACCGGGCCTTGCGCTGATGACCGAAGGCATCGGGCTGGCGGTCGCCGCCGAGGTGCCGATCGTGGTCATCGACGTGATGCGCGGCGGTCCGTCGACCGGCATTCCCGCCAAGAGCGAGCAGAGCGACCTCTCGTTCGCGGTCAGCGGCCTGCACGGCGACGCGCCGCGGCTCGTGCTCGCGCCAACTCGATCGCCGACTGCGTCGCGACGACGCAGTGGGCGGTGCATCTGGCCGAGGCACTGCAGGCGCCGGCGATCGTGCTGTCGGACCAGTTCTTCGGCCAGTCGCGCGCGATCATCGAGCGCCCGGCCGACATCGCCTTCACCGGCAAGCGCATCACCGCGGCGGCGAACACGCCCGATTACAGCCGCTACGCCAACACCGCGTCCGGCATCTCGCCGATGGCCATGCCCGGCACGCCGGGCGTCGTCTATACCGCGGACGGCCTCGAGCACACCGAGGGCGGCACGCCGAGCAGCAACGCGCGCGACCACGGCGTCCAGCTCGACAAGCGGGCGCGCAAGCTCGAAGCTTTCGACTACGGGCCGATGTGGGCGGACGTCGAAGGCGACGGCGACTCGCGGTGATCACGTTCGGCTCCTCGACCGCCGCGGTGCGCGAAGGCGTCGCCCGCGCCGGCGAAGCGGGGGCCCGCCTGCGGCTGATCGCGATCCGCCTTCTCGCTCCCGCACGGCCCGGACAACTCGCGGCCGCGCTCACGGGCGTGACGCGCGTGCTCGTCGTCGAGCAGAACCACGGTGCGCAGCTCTTCCGTTATCTCCGCGCGATGTACGACCTCCCCGGCAAGCCGGCGAGCTATCATCGCCCGGGCCCGCTGCCGCTGCGCCCCGGCGAGCTCGCGACGGCGATTCTCGAATGGTGCGGACGATGAGCGCGATATCGATGAGGAGCCCGCGATGAGCGACGCCACCGTCACGACGCTTCGGACCGCCGCGATGTACAAGTCCGCGTACAAGCCGATCTGGTGTCCGGGCTGCGGCGATTTCTCGGTGCTCTCCGCGCTCACCAAGGCGCTGGCGATGCTGGCAGTGCCGCCCGAGATGGTCGCCGTCGTGTCCGGCATCGGCTGCTCGTCGCGGATTCCCGCCTACACGACCTGCTACGGCTTTCACGGCGTGCACGGGCGCGCGCTGCCCGCCGCGACCGGCCTCAAGGTCGCCCGGCCGGAGCTCACCGTCGTCGTCACCGGCGGCGACGGCGACGGCTACTCAATCGGCGGCAATCACTTCCTCCACGCCTGCCGGCGCAACGTCGACCTCACCTACATCGTGATGGACAACCACGTGTATGGCATGACCAAGGGCCAGCCGTCGCCGACGACCGAACCCGACTGGGATTCGAAGCTCTCGCCGGGCGGCACCGGCGTGCGGCCGTTCAATCCGCTGGTGATCGCACTCGCCTCCGGCGCGAATTTTGTCGCACGCGCATTCACCGGCGATCCCAACGGCACCGCGGCGATCATCGCCGAGGCGATCCGGCACCCGGGCTTTTCGTTCGTGGAGGTACTTTCGCCTTGCGTCACCTTCCGGCCGGAACAGCGCGCATGGAAGGAGCTCGTTCATCCCGCGCCCGTCGCCGCCACCGACGATCCGGCGCGCGCCGCGCACCGGATCATGACCGACGATGGCTTCAATATCGGCGTGCTGTTCGCGGGCAGCCGCACCCCTTACCCCATCCCGACCGGACGAGCGCAATGCACGCCGGCCGATCTCGAAACGGAGTTCGCCCCATGAATGCGGCTACCACCCGTACCGTCAGGACCGCCAAGAAGGCTGTCGCCAGGAAACGCGCCTCGTCGCGCACCGCCACTCCCATCAAGAAGAAGGCTGCGGCGAAGCCCGTGGCTTTGAAGCGGGCCAAGCCCGTGGCGGGAGCTGCTCCCGTCGTGCACGTGCCGCAAACGCTCACCGAGTTCATGGCGCAGGCGTGGCTGATGGAGGTCGAGGCGGCGCAGCGCTACAACGAATTCGCCGACGCGATGGAAATGCACAACAACCGCGACGTCGCGACGATGTTCCGCACGATGGCGGGCTACGAGACCAAGCATGCGGATGCGATCATGGTCGAGATGGGCTGGACCGAATTTCCGCCCGTCACGCCGCGCAGCGGCGACTGGCCCGGCACCGAAGGCCCCGAGACCGCGCCCGGCGACGCGGTCCACTACCTGATGCAGCCCTGGCACGCGCTGACGCTGGCGCTCGCGGCCGAGCGCCGCGCCGAGCAGTTCTTCGTCGAGCTCGCCCGAGCCGCGAAGGTCGAATCGGTGCGCCGTGCGGCGCGGGAGCTCGCGGCCGAGGAGCGCGAGCACGTCGAGCTCGTCCTCAAATGGATGAAGAAGGTGCCGCAGCCCGACTCCGACTGGGCAAACGACCCCGATCCGCCCCGCAACATGGATTGAAGCGAAGGCGCAGATGCAGCTCGACGGCAAGGTTGCCATCGTCACCGGCGCCGCGCAGGGCATCGGCGCTGCCGTCGCCCGGGCCTTTGCCCGGGAAGGCGCGCAGGTTGGCGTCGTCGACCTGTCGCTCCCGCGCGCCGAGGCCGTCGCGGCGACTCTTCGCACTGCCGGCGCGGACGCCATCGGCCTCGCGTGCAACGTCGCGACCCGCGCCGATGTGGACGCCATGGTCGTCGCGATGCACGAACGCTTCGGTCGCGTCGACATCCTGGTCAACAACGCCGGCATCGTCCGCGCCGCAATGCTGCACAAGATGACGGAAGCGCAATGGAACGAGGTGCTCGCCGTGCATCTCACCGGAAGCTTCAACTGCCTGCAGGCGGTCGTCGGCGGAATGATGGAGCGGCGCTACGGGCGCGTCATCAATGTGACGTCCACCGCGGGCGTGCTCGGAACGATCGGCCAGATCAACTACAGCGCGGCGAAGGCCGGCATTCTCGGCCTCACGATGTCGGCGGCGAAGGAGCTTGCCCGATACGCGATCACCGTCAACGCGATTGCACCGGGCGCGGCGACCCCGATGACGGAGACGATCCGGACCGACGAGAGATTCAGGGACAAGTATCTCGACCGCATCCCGATGGGACGCTGGGCCGAGCCCGACGAGATCGCGCCGGCGTTCGTGTTCCTTGCGTCGGCGGGTGCGAGCTACGTCACCGGACAGGTCCTTGCCGCCGACGGCGGCATGACGATCCGCTAGGACGACCGGATCGCGTGCCGACCGTCACGCGGCCGCGACGGTTCGGGTGACGGACAGTGCGGGCGGATGCGCGAGTGTCTGGTACACGACGCAGTACCGCTCGGTGAGGCGCAGCAGCGTGGCGAGCTGGTCCTCGGACGCATCGGTGTCGAGCACGAACTGCAGGCGGATGCCCTGAAAGCCGACCGCGACGTCCCTCGCCACCCCAAGGGTGCCGCGAAAATCGAGATCGCCTTCGGCCCGGACCGTCGCGTCGCGCAGCGTGATGCCGAGCGCCGTGGCGACCGCGTTGAGCGTCACGCCCGCGCACGCCACGAGCGCCTGCAGCAGCATGTCGCCCGAGCAGGCGTTCTGACCGGTGCCGCCGGTGGCGGGATGCAATCCGGCGGCGATGAGCGCCGTCCCCGTCTCGACACTGCAGCTGACGCCGTCGCCGAGATGCCCCTCGGCGTGCAGCGTGACGAATGCCGCCGCGGGCACCTCTCGATAGCGCTCCTTGAGCGGGGCCTGGATGGAGCGCAACTCATTGGCGTTCATGATGCCCTCGACGGAAAAAGGTGCGCGCGCGGCGCGACCGATCGCGCGCGCGGTCGCATTGCAGCACGGGATTTCACTCCGGCAGGCCCGCCTTCAGCAGGGCGTCGCGCAGGTGATTCCGGTCGCTTTCCTGCTGGTAGTGCAGCGTCGCCATGAAGCGCCGCGTCGAATAATCCGGCATTTCGCGCAGCACTTCCTGCGCGTGCGCCGCTGCGGCGGTCCGGTCGCCGATCTGCGCCAGCGACGCGGCGAGGAGCGCGTGGTGCGTGTAGTCGGGGCGCGTCACCCGGCTCAGCGCCGCGACCGCCTCCGGATACTGCCGCGCCGAGCAGTGGGCGCGGCCGAGGTGGTTCCAGAAGCGCTCGGGATGGTAGGGGTTGACGCGCATCGCCTTGCGGATCCACTCGATGCCGTCCTCGGGGCGGCCGAGCCACGTCAAAAGCTCGCCCTGCTGGACCAGGATGAGGTCGTTGTTCGGGTTGAGGCCGAGTGCCCGCTCCTGGTGGTACTTCGCCTTCTCGTGCTCGTCGAGCGCGAGATTCACCGCGGCGAGCACGCGATGCACGTCGCTGTCGTTGTCGTCCAGCGCAAGCGCGGCGTGTGCGGTGTCGACGACCTCCTTCCACGTCGTCTTGCGGTCCCCGCACCAGTCGTACACCCAGGTCTGCGCCAGCACGCACGCGCGCCACGCATGGGCGTGGGCGTATTTGGGCTCGAGCGCGATGGCGCGATCGAGCATCCGCTGCGCCTCCGCGTTGTCCTCTCGCGTCGAGCGGTGGTGCAGGATCTTGCCGGTCAGCACGTACTCGTAGGCCGCCATGCTCTGCGGCGGCTTGCGCTTCGCGCGGTCCTGGCCGGCGGCCTCGATCCGGCCGGGCAGCGTGCCGGCGATCGCCGAAGTCACTTCGTCCTGTATGGCGAAGATGTCCTCGAGCTTGCGGTCGTAGCGCTCGGCCCAGATGTGGCGGTCGGTCTCGCCGTCGATCAGCTGCACGGTGACGCGCACCCGGTCGCCCGCCTTGCGCACGCTCCCCTCGACGACGTAATGGACGCCGAACTCGCGTGCGATTTCCTTGACCTTGACGACCTTCCCCTTGTGCACGAACGCGGAATTGCGGGAGATGACGAGGAGGTCGCGGAACCGGGACAGCTCGGTGATGATGTCCTCGGTCAGCCCGTCGACGAAGAATTCCTGCTCGGCGTCGCCGCTCATGTTGACGAACGGCAGCACGACGAGCGATGGCTTCAGCGTCGTGTCGGCGCTCGCCGCCGCGGCGGCCGCCTGTGGACGTGCGCGGCGGTCGAGGAGGACGCGGAACACGCGGATCGGCCGGGCGATGTTCTTCACCGTCTGCTCGCCCAGGTCCTCGAACGCGACGTCGAGGCGGTCGCCGACCTGGTCGCGCACCGCGGCGGAGACGCAGATTCCGTTCGGCTCGGCGAGCGCCTGCAGCCTCGCCGCCACGTTGACGCCGTCGCCGAAGATGTCGCCGTCCTCGTCGATCACGTCGCCGAGGTTGATGCCGATCCGGAACTGGAGCCAGCGCGCCGGCGACACGTCGGCATTGCGTCGCGTCATCCGCCGCTGGATCTCGGCGGCGCACTCGACGGCATCCGCGACCGACTGGAACTCCACCAGCATCCCGTCACCCGTGGTCTTGATGATGTTGCCGTGGTTCTTGGCGATGACGGGATCCACGAGCTCGAGGCGGTGCGTCCTGAGACGCGCGAGCGTGCCGCGCTCGTCCGCCTCCATCAGCCGGCTGTAGCCGACCATGTCGGCCGCGAGAATGGCTGCCAGTCGCCGATCGTTCTTGGGTGAGTCCATTGGCCGATGGTGGGTCGCAGGCGAATCGATTCTACCCGTGGCGACGGCCGGAAGGTCAATGGCCCCCGCCCTGGAGCGCCCGTCAGCGCTCGCGCGGCAGCGGAGATTCCGGCGGCAATTCGCCCACGCGGCGCCACGCCTTCGTCCGCACGACGCTGTCGGCGAGTCGACGCACAAGCTCGGGCGTGACCGTCAACGGTGATGCCGTGAGCGCCCGATAGGCCGTGGTCGATTCCGTGAGCCCGCGCGCCTGCGCTGCGCGCGCTGCAGCGCCCGCGGACGTCACGAGCGAGGCAAACATGTCCGTCCGGTTGGCCGTGTCTCCATCGTTCACCGCGGCGTAGAACGGCACGAACTCGGCACCTACGCTCGCGAGGCCCTGATAGTCGCCAAGGAAGAGCCCTTCGGCGAACGGGGCATTCGCGAGATCGAATGGGCCTGCGACGCGGCTTTCCGTCCACGTGACGCCATCGCTCGAGCGCGCGATCCAGTAATCGGTCGGGAGCGTGGCGGGGTCGGGCGTGTTGCTGCGGAAATCGTAATAGGAGACACCGATGGTGCCGTCGCTGCGAACCGTCACGGCAGGCGTGAATGCGGCGACCGACGCGTCTCGATTGACCTGCACCGGCGCCGACCACGTGAGCCCGCCATCGTTCGAGCGCGAGAGCGCTACGCCGTCGCGCACGCCGCCGGAAAAGCGCGCGTCCTGCCACACCGCCACCAGCGCGCCGCCGGGGCCGGCGGCGATTGCACCGAGGTTGCTCCCGTCGCGCACCGGCCTTGCGCTGTCGGGATCGTCCGTTCCGACCGACTGGACGTCGGCCACGGTGAACGGCGCGGACCACGTGATGCCCTTGTCGGTCGAGCGGATCACCATCAGCTTCGTCGACGCCCCCAGGAACTGCGTGAAGAACGTGACCAGCGTTCCGTCGGAAAGCACGACGGTCTGGTTGTTGATGGTCTGGTTCGTGCCACCCGGATCGTAGATGACGCGCGGCGCTTCCCACGTGATGCCGCCGTCGACGGTGCGGCTGAAGTACGTCGGCCCGTGGCTAGTGGGCTCTAGCCGGTCCCATACCGCGTAGGCGTAGCCTGCCATCGTCGGATCGGCGGCGATCGAATCCTTGTCGTTGAACGCGGTCGGTCCGTCGCTGATCAGCGTGGCCGGCACGCTCCAGGTGCGCCCGCCATCGGTCGAGCGGCTCGCCAGCACCGCATTGACCGAGCCCGCACCGAAGGTCTGCCCGCTGAACGCGATCGCAATCTGGTAGGCGACGCCGTCGGGTCCTATCGCCACCCACGGATCGGATCCGCGCGGATAATCGCCACCGTTGGCAGGCGTGCCGCCGGAGCAGCGGGTGAACGGTGCCATCGAGCGAGACCACGTACGCCCGCCGTCGCTCGACGTGCCGGTCACGAGACCGCGCGCGCCGCCATCCGACCAGCGATCCTGCTGCCAGACTCCGATCACGTTTGCGGGATTCGTCGGGTTCACGGCGATGTAGGGCTCGACTTCCGCATTCGCGAACAGCGCGCCTGTCGGCGGCGAGAGATCGCATCCGTTCGTGAATGGCGTTGCCGCCGACGCGCGGTACTGGGGATCGGGCAACGACTGGCACAGTGTTCCGCCGTTGGCCGCGAAACGATACCGCGTGATTGCCTTCGACTGCGTGACCGGGCCGGGAAAGGGGGCGACCATCACCGAATACCCGAACGTCGCGTTGTTGCCGTCGGCGAACGCGAGCGTCGCCGTGCCGACCTGGGTCGCGCTCGCCTGCGCCGGGTTGAATGCGTCGAAGCGTGCGCCCGAGCTCTGGGACATCGGACCGGTATAGACGTTGCTCGTCCCCTGCCGCTGCACCAGTGCGGACAGCCACAGCGGCGTATGGTCCGCGTTGTACGTGTACCACGTCGCGAAGATGCTGTTGCCCTGCTGTGCGAGGTTGAGCCCCCAGCCCGGCTCAGCTGCCGTCCACCACAGATCCTGGTAGTTGGTCGCCGCGGCGAAGTTGGGCGTCGTCGCACTGTAGGTGCAGCTCACCTGCGGACCGGTGGCGAGATCGTAGCGGGTGATCGCCTTCGTCTGCGTCACGCCGTTCACCGTGTAGGCGAAGCTGCCGGTGTTGGCGTCGGTGAAGGTCAGCGTGCCGCTGCCGACCGCGCTCGACGCCACCGTGCCGGTGAAGTTGCTGAACGGCGGCCCGCTGCTCGCATTGATCGTGCCCGCATAGGCATTGCCGGTCGATGTCGTGCGCGCCGCCAGCATCGTCAGCCACCATGCCTTGCCGCTGGTGTCGTAGGTGTACCAGGTGGCGAAGATCTGGTCGCCCTGATGCGCGAAGTTGATCCCCCAGCCCGATTCGGCGGCGTTCCACCACAGGCCTTGGTAATTGGGACCGCCCTGCGCGTGCGCGTCGACACAGACGATGAAAAGCATGCATGCCGCGCACACGCGCCCGAGGTGGGAGAGCCGCGCCGCGCGCCTCTCGAACAGTCTCGCCATCGCGCTTCGCATCGGGCCTCCTGCCGCAAGGAGCTCCCGAGGTGCGAGAGCCGAGCCGCGGAATCTACTCCAAATGGAGAGCGCGCCGCAATCAGCCGGCATCACATGCGCGCGACGCGGACGCGACGCCGCCACTCAATCAGCCGGAGATCCGGTCGACGAAGCGCGTGATGGCGTCGATCACCGCGCCGGGCTGATCCTTGTGCGGCGAATGGCGGCAGTCCTCGAGCGCGAGGAGCTCGGCGTCGTTCACCTGCGCGCCGATCCGCCGCATCTGCTCCATCGTTCCGTACTCGTCGTCCTCGCCCTGGATCGCGAGCACCGGGCAGTCGATCCGCGGCAGGTACTCCTCGATGTTCCACGTGCGAAAATCCGGATGCAGCCAGATGCGGTTCCAGCCCCGGAAGGCCGAATCGACGTCGGCGTGATAGCGCGCAAGACGTGTCCGGAGCTCGGTGGTCTCGTACGCGACCTTCGCGGCAGCGATGCTTGCCACCGAAATGTCCTCGACCAGCACGTGCGCCGCGAGCGTGACCACGCCCGTGACCGCACGCGCGCCGGATCCCGCATGGATCAGCGCGATCGAGCCGCCGTCGCTGTGCCCGACGAGGAGCGGCCGCTCGATCGCGAGCCGGTCGAGCAGTTCCGGCAGCGCGAGAAGCGCCTCGTCGTGCATGTAGCGCACCGGCCGATCTCCCACGAGTGGATCCGAGTCGCCGTAGCCGTAGCGCGAGTAGACGAGCGCGTTGCATCCGGTCGCATGCGCGAGCCGGCCCGGAAAGTCGCGCCACATCGCAACCGAGCCGAGCCCCTCGTGCAGCAACACGAGCGTCGGACGCGCGGTCTGCCCGACGTCGATGCGCTCGTACTCGATCCGGTGCCCCGCGGCCTCAGTGAACGGCATCTCGAAAACCCTAGACCCCGAGATGGCGGTGCAGGAGCTCGGGCTGCGCGAGCAGATCGGAGCCGGACCCTTCGAACACGACGCGACCCTTGACGAGGATCACGTTGCGGTTCGCGATCGCCGTGATCGCCTTGTAGTTCTTGTCGACGATCAGCGTCGCAATCCCGTGGGTGCGGATCTCGTCGACGATGCGCCAGATCTCCTTCGCGATCTGCGGCGCGAGCCCTTCGGTCGCCTCGTCGAGGATCAGCAGATCCGGGTTCGTCATCAGCGCCCGGCCAATCGTCAGCATCTGCTGCTCGCCGCCGGAGAGTTGCCACCCGCCGTTGGCGAGCCGCTCGGCAAGCCGCGGGAACGTCCGCATCACGCGGTCGAACGTCCAGTCGCGGTGGCCGTCGGCGCCGCTGCGCGCCGCCATCACGAGGTTCTCGCGTACGGTCAGGTTCGGGAATATTCCCCGGCCCTCCGGCACGTACGCGATGCCGGCGCGCGCGATCAGAAAGGGCGCGGCGCCGGTCATCGGCGTGCCGCGGACGAACACTTCGCCGTGTCGCGGGCGCACGATGCCGAGCATGCTGCGTATCAGGGTGCTCTTGCCCATCCCGTTGCGCCCCATGAGCCCGACCGTCTCGCCCCGCGCGATCCGGAAATCGATGCCGTGCAGGATGTGGCTCGTGCCGTAATAGGCGTGCAGCTCGCGCGCCTCGAGGATCGCTTCGCTCATGCGTGTGCCCCCACGCTTGCGGCCTCATTCGGCAATTCGGCCGCTGCGCTGCAATTCGCGCGGCCTCCGCGCCGTCCTGCATTTTGCATTGGGGTTGGAAGTCGGCCGCCACCCGCGCTCGCAGACGTGCTGCCTCGATGTCGCGTCGAGGCGAAGTCAACAACGCATGTCGGCCGCCGCCGCGTGCTCGCGGACGCGCCCTTCGGGCCTGGGCTTCGCCCCGCTCGCATGGGCGTCCTCGCTCCTTGGCTTCGCCCTGCTCGCACGGGTGTTCGGGGCGGCCCGACGGCGCTCATGCCGGCAACTCGTCGCCGAGATACGCGCTGCGCACCGCCGGGCTCGACCGGATCTGCGCCGGCGGTCCGCTCTCCAGCACCTGGCCGTTGACCATCACGGTGATCGTATCCGCGACGGCGAACACGGCGTCCATGTCGTGCTCGACCAGCAGGATCGCGTGCTCGGCCTTGAGCGCCTTCAGCAGTTCGATCATCCGCTGCGCCTCCTCGGCGCCCATGCCGGCCAGCGGCTCGTCGAGCAGCAGGACGTCCGGTGCGGTCGCGAGCACCATTGCGATCTCGAGCTGTCGCTGCTCGCCGTGCGACAGCGACGACGCGGTCACGTCGGCGCGCGCCGAGAGGCCGGCCGCATCGAGCGCGCGGCGCGCCGCCTCGCAGACCGGCGCCTGCGCAAGCGCGTCCGAGACGATCGCAAACGCGCGCGGCGTACGCGACTGCGCAGCGAGCCGGCAGTTCTCGAATGCGCTGAACGCCGGGAAGATGTTGGTCTTCTGGTAGCTGCGGCCGATGCCGAGGCGCGAGCGGCGATCGGGCGTGAGCCGCGAGATGTCGCCGCCCTTGTAGAAGATGCTGCCGGACGACGGCGGGAGATCTCCGGACAGCAGGTTGATGAGCGTCGTCTTCCCCGCGCCGTTCGGCCCGAGCACGGCGTGCAGGCGCCGACGGTGCAGCGCGATCGCCACGTCGTTGACCGCGGTGAGGCCGCCGAAGCGCCGCGTGAGGCCCCGCGTCGTGACGAGCGCGTCACTCATCCATGCACTCCGCTTCGGCGAGCGGTCCTGTCCGCTCACTCATTCGGCGGCCCTCCGATGAGCTTGCGCCGGAAGCGCTGCGCGACGCTCGCGAGCCCGCCCGGCAGGAAGATCACGAGCGCGATGATGGTCGCGCCGAGCAGCAGCTGCCAGTGGGTCGAGACCGCCGAATAGACTTCCTCCATCGCCACGAACGCGAATGCTCCGACGACCGCGCCGATCAGGCTGCCCTGTCCGCCGAGGATCAGCATCAGGAGGACGTTGCCCGACTGGTGCCACGAGAGGAGTTCAGGATTGACGAACCCGAACTGCAATGCGGATAGGTAGCCCGCAAGGCCCGCCAGCGCGCCGGCGATGCCGAAGCTCGCGAGCTTGTAGAGATACACCGGAAACCCGAGCGAGCGCATCCGGTGCTCGTTGCTGCGGATGCCCTGCAGCGCGCGGCCGAACGTCGAGCGCAGCAGCAGTCGCAGGAACACGTAGACGAGCGCCAGCAGCACGAACACGAAATAGTAGACGTGCGCCGCATTGGCGAGGTCGAACGGCACGAAGGCGCCGATCGCCGCCGTCGGCTTGAAGTTCATGCTGATCCCGTCGGAGCCGCGGCCGAACGTCGTGTCGTGGAACACGAAGTAGAACATCTGCGCGAAGGCGAGCGTCACCATGATGAAGTAGATGCCCTTGACGCGCACGACGAATGCACCGACCACCAGCGCGGCAACGCCCGCGACGGCGATCGCCGCCGGCAGCGTCAGCCACAGGTTCGCCGCCTCGTACTTCGGCGCCATCAGCCCCAGCACGTACGCGCCGACGCCGTAGTACGCCGCGTGGCCGAACGACACGAGTCCCGTGTAGCCGACCAGGAGATCGAGCGACAACGCGAAGATCGCGAGGATCATCACCTTGGTCACGAGCTCGGTATAGAACGTCGAGCCGGCCAGCGGGAACAGCGCGAGCAATGCCAGCGCAGTCACGAGCGCGATGCGCCGGCGCTTCAACGCGGGATCCCGATCGGATGGCGGCGCGTCGCGACGTTGCGCCGGCGGTCGCTAGATGCCACGGCGAAAGAGCCCTTCCGGACGCCACAGCAGGATCGCCGCCATCAACAGGTAGACGGTCACACCGGCCGCTTCCGGGATCAGCACCTTGCCGAAAGTGTCGGCGAGTCCGATCAGCAGCGCCGCGACCAGCGCACCCCATACCGAGCCGATGCCGCCGATGACGACGACGACGAAGCAGATGATGAGGACGCTCGTCCCCATGCCCGGATATACCGACGACACCGGTGCCGCGATCATCCCGGCGAACGCGGCGAGTGCCACGCCGAGCGCGAACACCAGCCGGTAGACGAGGTTGATGTTGAGGCCGAGCGAGGCCACCATCTCCCGATTCGACGCACCGGCGCGGATCATCATGCCGAGCCTCGTCTTCGCGATCAGCAGCCAGAGCAGCACGGCGAGCACGATGCACACCGCCGACATGAACAGCCGGTAGACGGGATATGAGAGCGTTTCGGTGAGCGGGATCGACCAGTTGAAGATCGCCGGCACGGCGACGCCGTGGACATCGTTGCCGACGATGAGGCTGCGCAGCTCCTCGAACACGAGGATGAGCCCGTAGGTGAGGAGCACCTGCTGCAGGTGGTCGCGCTTGTAGAGGTGGCTGAACAGCGCCCATTCGAGGAATACGCCGAGCGCCACCGACAGCACGACGCCCAGCACGATCGCGACGAACAGGCTGCCCGACAGCGTCGACAGCGAGAACGCCATGTAGGCGCCGATCATGTAGAAGCTGCCGTGGGCGAGATTGATGATGCCCATGATGCCGAAGATCAGCGTCAGGCCGCTCGCGACCAGGAACAGCAGCAGCCCGTACTGGACGCCGTTCAGGAGCTGGATCAGGAACGAGTAGAAGTCCATCGCACGCCGCCGGCGAGGTCCCGAAAATGGAGCGCGCGGGCAGGCGAATGCCTGCCCGCGCGAGAGTCTACTACGGGTGCGTTGCCGTTACAGCTTGCAGCCGCGCGGCGGGTCGGTGAGGTTCTTGACCGCGACGCCGATGACCTTGTTCTCCTTGCCCTCGACCTTGCGCAGGTAGATATCGTGCACCGGGTTGTGCGACTTCGAGAGCGCGAGCGAGCCGCGCGGGCTGTCGATCTTCGCGCCTTCCATCGCTTTCACGAGGTCGGCGCGCTTCGACATGTCGCCCTTCACTGCGTTCATCCCGACGATGAGGAGCTGCGCGGCGTCGTAACCCTGCATCGCGTAGACGTCGGGCTCGGTCTTGTACGCCTTCATGTACGCCGCGCGGAACGCGATGTTCTTGGGATTGTTGAGGCCGTCGCCGTAGTGCAGCGTCGTCAGCATGCCCTGCGCCGCCTCGCCCTGCGCTTCCAGCGTGCCGTCGGTGAGGAACCCGGGGCCGACCAGCGGGATCGTCTTGTTGAGGCCGGCCGCCGCGTAGTCCTTGACGAACTTGACGGCGCCGCCGCCCGCGAAGAACGCGTAGACGACGTCGGGCTTGAGGCTGGCGATCTCGGTCAGGAGCGGCTGAAACTCGACCTGCGGGAACGGCAGGTACAGCTCCTTGACGACCTTGCCGCCGCCCGCCTCGAAGCCTTCCTTGAAGCCGCCGATCGACTCCTCGCCCGCCGCGTATTTCCAGGTGATCGTGACGGCGGTCTTCTTCTTCTGCTCGGCCATCACCTTGCCCATCGCGATGCCGGGCTGCGAGTTCGAGAACGATACGCGGAACACGTTCGCCGCGCAGAGCGGGCCGGTGATGTCGTCCGCGCCGGCATTGGGAATGATCAGCAGCGTGTTGTTGTCGCGCGCGACCTTCGACATCGCGAGCGCGACGCCCGAATGCACTGTGCCGACCATCACGTCGACGTTGTCGCGCTTGATGAGCTTGTTGGCGTTGTCCGGCGCCTTGGCGGGGTCTGACTCGTCGTCGACGACGAAGTATTCGATGTCGCGGCCGGCGATCTTGCCGCCATTTTCCTCGATCGCGAGCTTGAAGCCGTTCGTGATCGCGTTGCCAAGCGCCGCGTAGGTGCCGGTGTACGGCAGCATCAGGCCGACCTTGACCTTCTGCGGCGCCTGCGCGTGGCCGGCGACGGCAAAGAGGCCTGCGGCGACTAGCGTCGCGGCCGCCGTGGCAAACGCGCCGAAGCGCGGGGATTTCCGGAATTGCGTCATTGCTTCCTCCTCATGGCATTTGTCGTTCTGGAACTGCAGATGCCTCGCCCCGGCAAGGGATCGTCATGCCGCCCGCGCGCGGAGCTTGAACCGCTGGATTTTACCCGTTGCCGTCTTCGGAAGCTCGTCGATGAACTCGATCCAGCGCGGATATTTGTAGGGTGCGAGCTGCGTCTTCACGTGCTGGCGCAGCTCTTCCGCCAGCGCCTCCGAGCGCTCCCGCCCGGCCTTCAGCACGACATAGGCGACCGGCTTCGTCAGGTGCTCGTCGTCCTCCTTGCCGATCACGGCCGCCTCCAGCACCGCCGGATGCGTGATCAGCGCCGCCTCCACCTCGATCGGCGACACGTAGATGCCGGAGACCTTCAGCATGTCGTCGCTGCGGCCGGAATAGACATAGTTGCCGTCGGCGTCGATCGAATACTTGTCGCCGCTGCGGGTCCACGGTCCCTGGAACGTATTGCGGCTCTTGTCGCGGTTGTTCCAGTAGCACATCGCCGCCGTCGGGCCCGAGATCTGCAGCTCGCCCACTTCGCCGGGCGCGACCGGCGCGCCGTTGTCGCCGAGGATGCGAAGCTCATAGCCCGGCACCGGCTTGCCGCTCGTTCCGTAGCGCACCTCTCCGGGACGATTGGACAGGAAGATGTGCAGCATTTCGGTCGAGCCCAAGCCGTCGAGGATCTCGACGCCGAAACGCTCGGTCCAGCGCCGTCCGATGTCCGCAGGCAGCGCTTCGCCGGCAGACGTGCAGCGCCGCATCTTCAGCTCGCCGCGGGCCGGCAATTCCGGGCTCGCGAGCAGCGCGGCGAACAGCGTCGGCACGCCGTAGAAAATGGTCGGTTGATGCTTGCGCAGCCGCGCGAAGACCGCCGCGGGCGTCGGGCGTTCCGCCATCAGCACGGCGGTGGCGCCCGCCGCCAGCGGAAACGTGAGCCCGTTGCCGAGACCGTAGGCGAAGAAAAGCTTCGCCGCGGAGAACACGACGTCGTCCTCGCGCAGGCCAAGGATCGGTTTCGCATAGAGCTCGGCGGTTTCGATCAGGCTCGAATGGACGTGGACGGTGCCCTTGGGTGCGCCGGTCGATCCGGACGAGTAGAGCCAGAAGCACATGTCGTCGCAGGTCGTTTCCGCCGCGGCAAAGCGCGTTGCGGCACTCTCCATCAGCCGTGCGAGCGAATGATGGCCGGCCGCGACATGTTCGTCAGTCGCGTCGGCGACGACGACGTGGCGCAGAGCGGGCAGCGTGCCGATGAGCGGCGCGAAGGCAGGGAAGAGCGCCGCGGAGACGACGAGCGCGACCGCGCGGCTGTCGCGCAGCATGTACTCGTAGTCCTTGGTCGTGAGCAGCGTATTTCCTGCGACAGGGACGATTCCTGCCTTGATCGCGCCCAGGAACGCCGCCGGGAAGTCGATGGTGTCGAGGAGGCAGAGCAGCACCCGCTCCTCGCGCGCGACACCGAGCGCGGTGAATGCATCGGCGCAGCGGTTGACGCGCTCAGCGAGCTCGCCGTAGCTATAGCTGCCGCGGTCGTCGATGTACGCGGTCTTGCCCGCCCGGCCTGCAACGAGATTGCGCTCGATGAGGTCGTGCGCGGCGTTGTAGTCGCGCGGCACGTCGACGTGCGGCGGCTGCACACGATGATCGGCACTGCTCAGCGACGGCATGGCGTTTCCTCCCTCAGCCCGCGTCCGCAAATGGCGGCGCGGTGTGCCGGTCCCGCGCGGAAAGCGCGGCTACGTCTTCGTGAATTCGATCGCGCCCTGCGGCAGCAGGTAGAGCACCAGCGCACGACCGCCTGCGACCGTCGGCACGTGCGCGCTGTCCGGGCCGTACACCACCCACCCCGCGCCGCGCCCGTCGAATCGAGCCGTCGCGTCGATCGGCATCACCAGGTCGATCTCGCCGTGCGGATGGCGATGATGCCCGCCCGCAACGTCGTTCATGTCGACGACGTCGATCGAGAATCCGTCCGTCGCGGGCCCCGGCTTCACCACGCGTCCGTACCTGATTCCGGCATGCTCGCGGGCGCACATCCAGCCGGCACGAATGCCCGCGTCGCACGCGGCACGCACGGCGCGGACAACCTCGCCGTCAGGCGTGAACGTCGCATTGAGGTCCGCCTCGAGCGCGGCGTCGGGAATCCGCCCGGCGACGTGCCGCGTGATCGTCGTCATCAGGGATGCGAATTCGTCAGGGGTCATGTCGATGTCGGCTGGTGTCCGAAGGGCAGGAGCTCAATGGTACCGGCGCGACGACGCGTCGGGCCTCATGCACTTTATGTCATGCCTGAAATCAGGTCAAGCACAATAAAGCATAGTCACGGGAAGCCGCCTGCGCCGAGCGCTCCTGCTATGCCAAGCCGTGCTGCACTGCGGTTGACGGCGTCTCCGGTGATTCGCGGCCCGCGATCTAAAGTGCTTGACATGCTTGCAGAGCATGCAATATATTTCCTACCTTGAGATGCCCTTCGGAGCGCGAACGCCATGTCCGCCGCGGTAGTGCCGGGAACAAACGCCGCCGAGACGCCGGGGGAAAGCCGCGCCGACGCGGAATTCCTCGCCGAAATGGGCCGCCAGGTGCGCGAGGCGCGCGAGCGGCGCGGCCTCGCCCGCAAGGTCCTGTCGCAGCAGTCCGGCGTGTCCGAGCGCTACCTCGCGCAGCTCGAAGCCGGCGAGGGCAACGCCTCGGTCCTGCTGCTGCGCAGCGTCGCGCGCGCGCTCGGCATGCCGCTCACCGAGCTCATCGACCAGCGCGAAAGCTCGGTCGAGCATCGGCTCATCCGGCGCTTCCTGGAACGTCTACCCGCGCACCGGCTGGAAGACGTGGTGTTCCGGCTGATGCGCGACTTCGGACACGACGAGGCGCTGCGCAGGAAGCGCGTGGCGCTGGTCGGGCTGCGCGGCGCAGGCAAGACGACGCTGGGCGAGGCGCTCGCGGCGGAACTGCGCTGCCCGTTCATCGAACTCGATCGCGAAATCGAGCGCGAGGCGGGGATCAGCCTGTCCGAGGTGTTCCTGCTGTACGGGCAGGCCGGCTACCGCCGCATCGAGCGGCGCTGCCTCGAGCGGATGATCGAGACGCATCGCGAGATGGTGATGTCCGTGGGCGGCGGCGTGGTCTCGGAGCCCGAGACCTACAACCTGCTGCTGCTCAACTGCTGCACCGTGTGGATCAAGGCATCGCCCGACGAGCACATGGCGCGCGTCGTCGCGCAGGGCGACTTCCGGCCGATGCAGGGCAACGCCGAGGCGATGGAAGATCTCACCCGAATACTCGAAGCGCGCGCGCCGCTCTATCGCAAGGCGGACGCGACGATCGACACCTCCGGCGAGGCGCCGCAGCAAAGCCTCGCCAAGCTGCGCCAGGCGCTTTCCGCCTGACGCCAATCCCAGGATACGAGGAGACTGCCATGGCCGAAGCGGCCGCAATGCTTTCCCCAGCTGTCGCAGCGGCACCCGAGCCGGTCCTGTACGACACGCACCCCGACCGCTACGCGCACTGGACGCTCGCGTTCGACGGGCCGGTGGCAACGCTCGCGCTCAACGTCAACGAGGACCGCGGCCTCAAGCCCGGGTACAAGCTGAAGCTGAACTCGTACGACCTCGGCGTCGACATCGAGCTCTCCGACGCGCTGCAGCGGATCCGCTTCGAGCATCCCGAGGTCCGGTGCGTCGTCGTCACCAGCGGTCGCGAACGCATCTTCTGCTCCGGCGCCAACATCTTCATGCTGGGGCTGTCATCGCACGCGTGGAAAGTCAACTTCTGCAAGTTCACCAACGAGACGCGCAACGGCATCGAGGACTCGAGCCGGCACTCGGGCTTGAAGTTCATCGCCGCGTGCAACGGCACGACGGCGGGCGGCGGCTACGAGCTGGCGCTCGCCTGCGACGAGATCCTGCTGATCGACGACCGCTCGTCGGCGGTCAGCCTTCCGGAAGTGCCGCTGCTCGGCGTGCTGCCCGGAACCGGCGGCCTCACGCGCGTCACCGACAAGCGACATGTGCGCCGCGACCACGCCGACATCTTCTGCACGCTGGTCGAGGGCGTGCGCGCGCAGCGTGCAAAGGAATGGCGCCTCAT